>NZ_CP174341.1:2015000-4807731 GCF_052468275.1 Microbulbifer mixtoriginis (SeqCode)
ACCCGGGGAACTGAAACATCTAAGTACCCGGAGGAAAAGAAATCAACCGAGATTCCCTGAGTAGCGGCGAGCGAAAGGGGATTAGCCCTTAAGCTCTTTATGTTTTAGTGGAAGGTTCTGGAAAGTACCGCGATACAGGGTGATAGCCCCGTACACGAAAAGGCATTTAGAGTGAAATCGAGTAGGTCGGGACACGTGTTATCTTGACTGAATATGGGGGGACCATCCTCCAAGGCTAAATACTCCCAGCTGACCGATAGTGAACCAGTACCGTGAGGGAAAGGCGAAAAGAACCCCGGAGAGGGGAGTGAAATAGAACCTGAAACCGTATACGTACAAGCAGTAGGAGCCCTTCGGGGTGACTGCGTACCTTTTGTATAATGGGTCAGCGACTTATTGTCTGTAGCAAGGTTAACCGCTTAGGGGAGCCGTAGAGAAATCGAGTCTTAATAGGGCGTTTAGTTGCAGGCAATAGACCCGAAACCCGGCGATCTATCCATGGGCAGGTTGAAGGTTGAGTAACATCAACTGGAGGACCGAACCCACTAATGTTGAAAAATTAGGGGATGACCTGTGGATCGGAGTGAAAGGCTAATCAAGCCGGGAGATAGCTGGTTCTCCTCGAAAGCTATTTAGGTAGCGCCTCGCGTCTCACCCTCGGGGGTAGAGCACTGTTTGGGCTAGGGGGTCATCCCGACTTACCAACCCCATGCAAACTCCGAATACCGAGGAGTGCAATCGCGGGAGACACACGGCGGGTGCTAACGTCCGTCGTGGAAAGGGAAACAACCCAGACCGCCAGCTAAGGTCCCAAATACCAGTTAAGTGGGAAACGATGTGGGAAGGCCCAGACAGCTAGGAGGTTGGCTTAGAAGCAGCCATCCTTTAAAGAAAGCGTAATAGCTCACTAGTCGAGTCGGCCTGCGCGGAAGATATACCGGGGCTAAAACTGGTAACCGAAGCTGCGGATGCTCTTAGGAGCATGGTAGAGGAGCGTTGTGTAAGCCGTCGAAGGTGGATCGGGAGGTCTGCTGGAGGTATCACAAGTGCGAATGCTGACATGAGTAACGACAAGGGAGGTGAAAAACCTCCCCGCCGGAAGACCAAGGGTTCCTGTCCAACGCTAATCGGGACAGGGTTAGTCGACCCCTAAGGCGAGGGCGAAAGCCGTAGTCGATGGGAAACAGGTTAATATTCCTGTACTCGCTATTGCTGCGACGGAGTGACGGAGAAGGCTAGGCCAGCATGGCGATTGGTTGTCCATGTTTAAGGTTGTAGGCTGGGGACTTAGGCAAATCCGGGTCCCTAAGGCTGAGAACTGATGACGAAGCCCACTTAGTGGGTGAAGTGGTTGATGCCCTGCTTCCAGGAAAAACTTCTAAGCTTCAGGCAATAGTGAATCGTACTCTAAACCGACACAGGTGGTCAGGTAGAGAATACCAAGGCGCTTGAGAGAACTCTGGTGAAGGAACTAGGCAAAATGGTACCGTAACTTCGGGAGAAGGTACGCCGGTTTTGGTGATGGGACTTGCTCCCTAAGCTGAGGCCGGTCGAAGTGACCAGGTGGCTGCGACTGTTTATTAAAAACATAGCACTCTGCAAACTCGTAAGAGGACGTATAGGGTGTGACGCCTGCCCGGTGCCGGAAGGTTAATTGATGGGGTTAGCTTCGGCGAAGCTCTTGATCGAAGCCCCGGTAAACGGCGGCCGTAACTATAACGGTCCTAAGGTAGCGAAATTCCTTGTCGGGTAAGTTCCGACCTGCACGAATGGCGTAACGATGGCCACGCTGTCTCCACCAGAGACTCAGTGAAATTGAAATCGCTGTTAAGATGCAGTGTACCCGCGGCTAGACGGAAAGACCCCGTGAACCTTTACTACAGCTTTGCACTGAACTTTGAGCCTACTTGTGTAGGATAGGTGGGAGGCTTTGAAGCAGTAACGCTAGTTACTGTGGAGCCGTCCTTGAAATACCACCCTGGTATGTTTGAGGTTCTAACTCTGGTCCGTTATCCGGATCGAGGACAGTGTATGGTGGGTAGTTTGACTGGGGCGGTCTCCTCCCAAAGAGTAACGGAGGAGTACGAAGGTGCACTCAGCATGGTCGGAAATCATGCAATGAGCATAATGGTATAAGTGCGCTTGACTGCGAGACAGACATGTCGAGCAGGTACGAAAGTAGGTCATAGTGATCCGGTGGTTCTGTATGGAAGGGCCATCGCTCAACGGATAAAAGGTACTCCGGGGATAACAGGCTGATACCGCCCAAGAGTTCACATCGACGGCGGTGTTTGGCACCTCGATGTCGGCTCATCACATCCTGGGGCTGAAGCCGGTCCCAAGGGTATGGCTGTTCGCCATTTAAAGTGGTACGCGAGCTGGGTTTAGAACGTCGTGAGACAGTTCGGTCCCTATCTGCCGTGGGCGTTGGAAATTTGAGAAGAGTTGCTCCTAGTACGAGAGGACCGGAGTGAACGAACCTCTGGTGTTCGGGTTGTCACGCCAGTGGCATTGCCCGGTAGCTATGTTCGGACGGGATAACCGCTGAAAGCATCTAAGCGGGAAGCCTCCTTCAAGATTAGATTTCCCTGACTCCTTGAGAGTCCTAAAGGGCCGTGGAAGACTACCACGTTGATAGGCTGGGTGTGGAAGCGTTGTGAGGCGTTGAGCTAACCAGTACTAATTGCCCGTGCGGCTTGACCATACAACAGAGATGGTTACTAACGGCTAGCTAAGCTAGCGGATTGTGGAATGAAAGACACACAATGATCGCTTGCGGTGTATTACTACAGATTGTTTTACCGACTTATTTGGGGTTATCGCCGGTCAGCAGACCGAGGCAAACAGCGATAACACGGCAGGCCAAGCAAAATTGCTTATAAGACCAACGCCAACCCAAGCCAGTTTGCCTGACGACAATAGAGTTGTGGAACCACCTGATCCCTTGCCGAACTCAGAAGTGAAACGCAACATCGCCGATGGTAGTGTGGGGCTTCCCCATGTGAGAGTAGGTCATCGTCAGGCTTCTAATCCGAAAGGGCCACCCAATAGGGTGGCCTTTTTTTATGTGCAAAAAAATATTGAATACATCAAAAAATAAAAAGCTCAATCGAATTTTTACTCGCAACACTCCCGCTGAAAAATCCAACTCGGTAAAAGCCAATGAAAAAAGCGCAGGCTCTAAAAAGCTCCGAGGAGCCTTCCCTCCTATAAATAAAGCGCTTTCTTAAATTTTTTCTGTAAGGAGAAAGTGGAAATACAAAAAAATAACGCGCTTTATTTAATCTGCACCTCAGGCACCACCAAAAAAATACCTGAAATTAAAAAGTGCTCTTTAGCCTAGAAAAATTATTGCGTTGAAAAAAACGGCGCAGAAATACCAATGAAAATACCGGTGATTTTTTGCACGTTTTAATGAACCTGTGCAACCACGGGGCCTGGCGCGGATATACCGCAGTTATGCACAAGTCTATCCAGACTTTCTGTTAATAACGCCAAGCGCTGGAAAGTGGATAAATGGCTGGTGTTTTTTTACCCGTTGAAAAGGCCTCCGCGGAAACAGGGGCCTGAGCGTGGATATCCCTGAGTTATACACAGCTCTATCCATTTTTGAGCCTTAGTGAATTGAATCAAGGCACCTTGGGTATTGGCTCAAACCGTGCCATGACACAAGGGAAAAATGTCTTCGGGAGCACATAGATAACAGGCTCCTGGCTGATCCTCCTATGAGGTTTAGAAAGCTGCACGTACCAGCTCGGAAGTGAATTCTGGATTTATAATCATTTTTGATGACTTGGTGATGAGCTCAAGCATCTTTACTAGAGCAATATATTGAGACGTTTCTTTATAAAGCCCCTCGATACCAGCTTGAGCACTGATGGGCACGAGAGGCGTGCTATCCGCTTACGTATCCGCGATTTCCACTAGCATATTAGTGGTTTCTGGTCCAAGTGTTCCATAGCAGGCACCGGCGTTCCCAGTTGCCAGGCCATACATAACTGTCATAAATAAAACGGTTTGTTCTGATAAACGAAAACAAATCGTAAGAGGGAGCTATTTTTTACATCGATAAAGCGTATATTTTTTCTGAGGGGATTCCAAATATAAATTTAATCCCTTCATTTTAAAAATAGGAAGTTATATGTTCTGAAACACTTATATGAATCTTATTCATAGATAATTTTTCAGCCAAGGTTTAAATAAGATAAATTTTTAATCTGGGAAGCTGGCCAGTTTCTCATTAAATGTCGATCAGTTTTGCAGGTGTTAGCCGAAGGTATTATCAGTGATGGCGCTAAACACATCTGTCCAGATAGATGTAGATCCATAAAGAAATTTCTGACAGGTAAATGAACAAGGATCCCAATTTTAGGGTGATTTTGGCGCTTATTTTGTAATTGTTAGGTCGCAGGTCGTGAGCTTGTTAGGATCGGCATGGAAGACAGGGGGATTATAATGAAAAATTTTAAGCTGAGATTTCGGCTGATTATATTGGTTATTTTTACCTGTGTTGTTTCTTCGTGTACAGAAGAAGGAAAAGAGGGCTTGCGGAGTCCTAAACCAGGTGTTGGCTCTGAAGTGGTGGCGCGTATTGGCAGTAATAATATTACATTGCAGGAGTTGGATAATGATTTACAGCTGTTTTTTTATGATATTGCAGAGCAAAAATATAATTTGCGTTTGGCTAGGCTGGATGCCTTGGTGAATGAAAAAGCTAATTTTAGTTCGAAGAGGGATGATATAGAGATTTATCTGAAGTTGCCCGAGCCGCCACGAATTCAATTGCCCGAGAGTTCTAAATTTATTAGGGGTAATCAGGATGCTCCAGTCACCTTGGAGATGTATTGTTCTTACCAGTCTCCACATTGCAAAACGATACAGCCTGTAATACGCCGTCTACTAGAGGTTTATAAGGGTTGGGTTCGTCAAACGCACTTTGATTTTCCGCTTAAATTTCATCGTGAAGGAATTCAAGCTGCATCTGCAGCGCGTTGTGCGGCGGTGCAGAATAAATTTTGGGAGTATCACGATGCCTTGTATGTTCTAACTCCTGAGTTTGATAGTGATACTTACCTTCAGTTGGCCAAGCAATTGCAATTAGATATTCATCTTTTTGAAGATTGCTTATCCAGTGATAGCCCAAAAGATTCCGTAGTAGGGTCCCGGGATCGTGCACTAGATCTTGGTCTTAAAAATGTACCGGTCATTTTTATTAATGGGTTGTATCTGAAAGGGGTGCGTAACTTTGAGCAGTATGCTTTTTGGGTGGATAAAGAACTGCAATCTATGGGGATAAAATCAAAAGAAAAGTATAGATGGAAGGATAGCGAAACGATTGATGATAGAAATCTACCGGCTACCAGATTGCCACTAATGTTACTGGGGGTTAGCGAATCAACTGTAGAAGGTAAGTCGAAAGCTTTGATTGCAGTAAAGGAAGCTACTGCGGAGTATTTCAGTGCAGGGCAAAAAATTTCAGACAATATTTTATTGTTGCGCATCCACTCTAATTTCGCAGTGATAGAGAGTAGAGGCGGACTGGAAAAGTTACCCTTAAAGGGGAGAGAGGGCGCTGAGGTTTTACTCACCTACATTCATGGACAAAGTGAGGAGTTGAAGCGACGTATAGAGCAGCCATTGGGCCCTGGAACCCGCAAGTTGATAGCCTCTTCTGGTGTGCTGACTCTAGGGCAGGCTTGGTTAAGTCGTCACTTGGAGCAGCGACAGGCTTTGGAGGCTAAGTTTACCAAGGCCGAATTGGAAGTTGAGGGACACCATTTGATGCGACTTGAAGGTGTCGCAGATAATGAGTTCTTCACTGCCTTGGGTTTTCAAGAAAATGATGTATTACTGAGAGTGAATGATAGTTGGGTACATAGCGGTCAAAATAAATTGTGGGATGCGCTTTCTAGTGGCCAGCTTATTGATGTGGTCTTTATGAGAAAGGGACTACCACAACGTATACAGTATGTAGTTGAAGAGTTTAGCTACTTTGAGAAAAATTCAAACACAGAAAGAGAATAGTTTAGGCTGTGAGATAAACTTGGGCTCTCATGAAAGCTCTAGTCAGAGAGCCCAATGTTCACCGATTAGGGAAGTTATTTACTTATCGGGATTACCCTGCCAAAAGATATCGGCAACGATATTTTGGCCTTGTACACTGGGATGGAAACAGTCTCCACCACCCACATCGTCCTTTCCAAACTGGAAAGTCCCAGCATTTACCTCATCTTCACCAGTGTATTCCGCTATAACCTCAACACCATTAACACCATTGTAACTTTCGGCTTCCTCGGCAAGAATCTCGTTGTAACGCCGCTGGGCTGCAGTAATCGCATTATAGCGGGTGGTGAAGTCCTCTCCGTTCATGATACCGCCGTTGGTTGCAATTCGGCAGATACCAAATGTTGACCAAACGTTTTCACAGTCTACT
Organism: Microbulbifer mixtoriginis (SeqCode); assembly: GCF_052468275.1. NCBI lineage: Bacteria > Pseudomonadati > Pseudomonadota > Gammaproteobacteria > Cellvibrionales > Microbulbiferaceae > Microbulbifer > Microbulbifer mixtoriginis (SeqCode). Next base: position 2,021,434 of record NZ_CP174341.1, read on the forward strand.
CGGGAGTTTTCCGCCTGCTTTTCCAGGCCTGCTCCACGAAGATCCTGTACCCTAGGTACAGATCCGAGCAGAATGGTGGAGCCATTGGGAAGGCCGTCGACGAGTTTATCCAAGCCGGCTTGAACAGCTGAGCGCCATTCATTGTCGGTATATAGTGGGTTATTACAGTTGGCTGGATCGGCACAATCTCGGTTGCAGATGTCATTCCCGCCAAGAACGATTTCAACATGATCTGCCACATTGGTTTGAGCCAAAATGCGATCGGCCTGCACTGCAAAATTCTTATTACCTCCACGCATCTCGGCACCGGATTCAGCCGCTTTTTTATTTGCAGCGATATTGGGCGAAATAATTTTATATCTATCGTAAATACTTTCTACAGAATTATTGTCACCATCAAACCAAGAGTGTTCCGGTTGATCTCCACCCAGGAGGCAAAATAGGTCCCAAAAATACTTATTGCGTGTACAGTCTGCACCGAATGCCATGGTAATGCTGTCTCCTGCAGCGACAGATTTTGACGGGGCTGCCATCACTGATGGCAGCGACATAACACTTAAAAAAAAGACTGCTATAACTCCGTATCTTTTCCACATTGTGATTTCTCCCACACCGACTCTCGTCGTAGATAGTTATTGTTTTAAAGCTATATCGGTGAACCTGAGGAGTTTAGGTTGGTGGGTGAGAGGTGCTACTGTGAATGCGCTAGACTAGTTGGTCAGATTTTAATAAGTTGAAGCATGTTGAAATTCTGTCGTCGAGAACATTAAGTGATTTTGGTTTCACTTCAAATGATGGTTGTTGTTAGACCTAGATACGGCTCTTTGATAGACCACCTATTCATATTCGATGGCTTCCTCTATACTGCGCATTACTTGTCGGAGTGCCTGTGGGCTGAGATCGCTGTTGCGAGATCCGTTGAACCTGATCGGGGTAACCCCCGCGTAGGGAACAAGATCTGAAGTCGCCTGTTTTTTACATTTTGGCGTCTTTTCTCTTTGTAACTGCCCTGGATGCTGCGACCTTTAAATTCCCAAGTTTTAAGGTTACGCATGTCTGAGATCATTGAACAATCCGGTAAAGCCGGAAAGTCCTCCCGCGCTGCCAGTCGCGATTCCGCTAAAGAATTTCTTGAGAATCTCACGGTTCAGTCTTTTCCCAATTCGCGCAAGGTGTTTTTGCCTAGTGAAACCCCTGGTATCCAGGTTGGCGCTCGCCAGATTTGTCTTGGGGATAGTGTGGTAGGTGGGGATGCCGATAACCCTATTTTAGAACCCAACGTGCCTCTCACCGTATACGATACCTCCGGGCCATATTCAGAGCCCAATTTTAAAGTCGATGTACGCCAAGGTCTGCCCAAGCTACGCAAAGGCTGGATAGAGGCACGAGGAGATACTGAGCAGCTGGACTCCCGTCAGGCGGCCTATAGTCAGCAGCGTATGGCGGCCCAGGGGCTGGACCACATTCGCTTCGAAAAGCTTCCCAGTCCGCGCCGAGCTAAGCCGGGAAGTAATGTATCGCAAATGCACTATGCCCGCCGTGGCGTTATCACGCCGGAGATGGAGTTTGTCGCAGTCCGCGAAAATATGGGACGCGTAAAGTTAGCGGCGGAGATGAGTGAGAGTGAATACCAAAAAGCACGTGATGGTATTTACATCCCGGAACAAATCACGCCGGAATTTGTTCGTAGGGAAGTTGCAGAAGGACGCGCAATTATCCCAGCGAATATTAATCACCCGGAAGTGGAGCCGATGATTATCGGGCGCAACTTTCTGTGTAAGGTGAATGCAAATATCGGCAATTCCGCTGTGACCTCTTCCATTGAAGAGGAAGTGGAAAAACTGGTTTGGTCTACCAAGTGGGGGGCAGATACGGTAATGGATCTGTCTACCGGAGCCAATATCCACGAAACTCGCGAGTGGATTCTGCGCAACTCACCAGTCCCCATTGGTACCGTACCCATTTACCAAGCATTGGAAAAAGTAAATGGAATTGCTGAAGACCTCAACTGGGATGTTTTCCGAGATACCTTGATTGAGCAAGCGGAACAGGGAGTGGATTATTTCACTATTCATGCCGGCGTGCTCTTGCGCTATGTACCACTCACAGCCAAAAGAATGACCGGGATAGTGTCTCGTGGTGGTTCCATCATGGCGAAATGGTGTCTCGCTCATCACAAGGAGAATTTCCTCTATACCCACTTTGAGGAAATCTGCGAGATTATGAAAGCTTATGATGTGAGCTTTAGTCTTGGTGATGGCCTGCGTCCGGGCTCCATCGCCGATGCCAATGATGAAGCTCAGTTCGGTGAGCTGCATACGCTGGGTGAATTAACCGAAGTTGCCTGGAAGCACGATATACAGACCATGATTGAAGGCCCTGGCCATGTGGCTATCCATAAGATCAAAGAAAATATGGATGAGCAGTTGAAGCACTGCCACGGTGCCCCCTTCTATACTCTTGGCCCATTAACGACAGATATTGCTCCCGGTTACGACCACATCACTTCCGGCATCGGTGCAGCACTTATCGGCACTTATGGTTGTGCCATGCTCTGCTATGTGACACCGAAAGAGCACCTGGGCCTACCCAATAAAGAGGATGTTAAAGAAGGTCTGATGGCCTATAAGATTGCGGCCCATGCCGCAGACCTGGCTAAGGGGCATCCATGGGCACAGAAGCGCGATGACGCTCTGTCAAAAGCCCGCTTTGAATTTCGTTGGGAAGACCAATTCAACCTTGGTCTGGACCCGGAGCGCGCGCGCTCTTATCACGATGAAACCCTGCCGAAGGAATCCGGCAAGGTAGCGCATTTCTGCTCCATGTGTGGGCCTAAATTCTGTTCTATGAAGATTACTCAGGACGTGCGTGATTACGCAGCCAAACAGGAGGCGGAACGCGGGATGGAAGAGATGGCAGTTAAATTTAAGGATATGGGCAGCGAGATTTATCACAAGGGCTGATCGGGTGTTGGGGGAGGGTAACTCCCCCAGCATATTAGAAATACAGTGATGTAAAAGGAGCTTGCTATCGCTGGTATCCAATTGGAATTGTGAAGATAGGTAAGCTGTGTCAAACGAAACCAAAGCCAAAGTGGCTATTGCCGGTGGCGGCCTGTTGGGGCGATTACTCGCCTGGAGGCTCTGTCAGCTTGATGTAGATATCACCCTGTTTGAGGCCGGTAACTTATCGGAATCAAAAGGTGGAGCCTGTTGGACAGCTGCGGGAATGATCTCGCCTTTATCGGAGCTGGTACATAGTAATAAACACATTTATAGCCTGGGGTTAAAAAGCCTTGAGCTTTGGTCTGAGTGGGTCCGGCAGCTAGAGGAGCAGAGCGGGCAGGACGTGGAATACCGCCGAGCGGGCTCAGTGCTGGTTGCTCATGGCAAGGATAAAAGCGAGCTGCTGCAATTCCTGCGGGAGCTACAGGGCAAGTTGGGCGAGTCTGCCAGGGAGCAGCTGGAGCCACTCGATAGCAATACTTTAGCGAAATTAGAGCCATCCTTACATGGCTTTGAGCAGGGGCTTTACCTGCGGGGTGAGGCGGATATCAATAATCACCGCCTATTGCCTGCATTACTCAGGGTGTTGCACCGAGGTGCTGTCACTCTGCGAGAGCACAGCAAGGTAAATTGCGAAGCCGGGTATATCTCTGTGAACTCGGAGCGCGAACAATTTGATTGCGTGATCGACTGCCGTGGTCTCGGTGCCAAGGGACAGATTGAAGGCTTGCGCGGCGTCCGTGGTGAGGTGATGGTGGTGGAATCCCGGGAAGTGGTTTTGCAGCGTCCAGTGCGCCTGCTCCACCCACGCTATAAGCTCTACGCTGTACCCCGTAGCGATGGACGCACTGTAATCGGCGCCACAGAAATTGAGAGCGAAGATCTGTCGCCCATTTCCGTGCGCTCCAGTATGGAACTCTCTTCCGCGCTTTACTCCCTCAACCCGGCTTTTGCCGAGGCTCGTATTGTTGAGACCCGCGTAAATTGTCGCCCCGCCACTATGGATAATATGCCTTATATCCACGGCGAGTATGGGCTGATTCGAGTGAATGGTCTCTACCGTCACGGTTATCTTTTAGCGCCGGCAGTAGTGGAGCAAGTGGAGAATCAAGTGGCACAACAACTGTTACAGGGGGTTTGATGCAGGTACTAATTAATGGGGAAACACAGAGCCTTGAATCCCCGCTAAAACTCTCTGTGCTTTTACAGCAGCTCGGCTATCGCGGAGAAACGTTTGCCGTTGCGATCAACGGTGGATTTATTCCCCGTACGGAATATAGCAGTACACAGATAAATAACGGCGATAGCCTGGATATTGTTGCTCCGGTAGTGGGGGGGTAAAGGTGAGCGATCTATTAACACTTTACGGAAAAACATTTAACAGCCGACTTTTGGTGGGCACCGCCCTGTATCCCTCCCCAGCGATTATGCGCGAATCCGTGCAAGCTTCAGCTTCAGAAATTATTACTTTGTCTTTGCGCCGGCAAAATCCGGCACAGCAGCAGGACAATCGATTTTGGGATTATATTCGCGAGTCCGGCTGTCAGCTGTTGCCCAATACTGCCGGTTGTAAATCGCCGCGAGAAGCGGTGGAGCTGGCAAAAATGTCCCAGGAAATTTTCCAGACCGATTGGCTCAAGCTGGAGGTGATTGGCGATGATTACAATTTGCAGCCAGACCCCTTTGGTTTGGTAGAAGCTGCGCGGGAATTAATTCAGCTAGGCTTCAAGGTTTTGCCTTATTGCACGGATGACCTGGTGCTGTGTCGAAAACTCTTGGATGTGGGTTGCGAGGTATTAATGCCCTGGGGGGCTCCCATCGGTACCGGGCAGGGGCTGCTCAATAAATATAACCTGCAAACACTGCGCGAGCGCCTGAGTGATGTCCCGCTTATTATTGACGCCGGAATCGGTGCGCCATCACAGGCGGCAGAAGCACTGGAGATGGGCTTTGATGCGGTGTTATTGAATACCGCGATTGCAAAAGCCCAGGATCCGGTGCTGATGGCTAATGCTTTTAAACTGGCTGTGGAATCTGGGCGCGCCGCCTTTAATGCCGGCTTGATGCTCAGGCGTCAAACTGCCAGCCCCAGCACCCCCACCCTGGATATGCCTTTCTGGCAGCAGGCAGAGAGCATATTGCAGGATTAGTATTTTTTATGCGCGATCAACTCCAATTGAAAAAGCCAATTGTCTGGACCATTGCCGGCAGTGACTCCGGCGGTGGCGCCGGCATTCAGGCGGACCTGCTGACTTTTGCCGATCTAGGCTGCCATGGTTGCAGTGTTATCACGGCCAATACCGCACAGAATACGGTGGAAGTAACTGCAATTAATACAGTTTCCCTAGAGGTCTTGGCTTCACAATTGCGGGCCTTACAGTGGGATCTATTTCCTGCCGCAATTAAAATCGGTCTGCTAGCGAATGCTGAACAAGTTGTTGCGGTGACAGATTTCTTGCGCCAGCTGAAAGCGGTGCAGCCGGTTCCGGTTATTTACGACCCGGTTGCTGTTGCTACCAACGGAGCCGGGCTCACCGAAGGGGATATTACCGCAACGGTGTTGGCTCAGTTGATGCCACAGTGTGATCTGGTCACTCCCAATTTACATGAATTGGAATGGCTTACCGGAGCCAGTGTCACGGGTGCGGAATCTATTGTGCAGGCTGCGCGTCAGTTACACGCTCACGGCGGTACCGCAATTTTAGTTACCGGCGGCCATACGCAATTGCGTGCGGGAGAAGTTACCGACTTACTGTTGGATGGTGAAAAAGCCGATTGGTTTATTGGCCGGGAAGTGTCCAGTACAGGCACACATGGCACTGGCTGCACCCTGTCCTCCGCTATTGCCGCTTGTCGCGCTTTGGGCTATCCGTTGCGAGATGCCTGCGTTGTGGGTAAAGCCTATGTACAGCGGGGCTTGCGCCGGGGAAATAATGCACATATCGGCGCTGGTGCTGGACCTGTAGGCCACTGTGGCTGGCCCCTGGATTTAATCGACTTTCCGGAGATTTTGGTGCCGGGAGAAGAGCGTGCTCTGGATTATGGCTTTGATACTGTCCGACCTCTTGTTCGAGGGTTTGCTGAAACAGATACTCAAGCATTGGGCTTATATCCGGTTGTGGATACGGTGGAGTGGTTGCAGCGTCTGGCTGAGCTGGGGGTGCGTACTTTACAGTTGCGAATAAAGAATCCGGGTGGGGACCTGTGCGCACAGATTGAGCGTGCAGTGGCTATTGGCAGGACGTATAACCTGCGCCTGTTTATCAATGATTACTGGCAGTTGGCGATTGAGTGCGGCGCCTACGGTGTGCATTTGGGCCAGGAGGATTTGCAATCTGCTGATCTGAGGGCAATTCAAGCGGCAGGATTAAAACTGGGTATCAGTACCCACGGCTTCTATGAATTACTGTTGGCCTATCGTTATCGCCCCAGCTACTTAGCGATTGGTGCAATTTATGCGACCAACACCAAGGATATGTCGGATCAGTTGCAGGGCGTGCAGAAACTTGCGCGAATGGCAGCACTATTGCCCGATTATCCACTCGTGGCAATTGGTGGTATTAATATGCAACGGGCCAGTGAGGTTATCGCTAGCGGTGTTGGCAGTATCGCCGTGGTCAGCGCTATTACTAAAGCGGAAGATTACAAGCAGGCGGTTGCCGATTTTAATGTCCTGTTGAAAGGAAAGCATGCGGAAGTAGAGCCATGTTAAGTAGTAAGGAATTACAGCGTTACAGTCGCCAGATAATGTTGCCCCAAGTGGGTGAAGAGGGACAGAAAAAGCTGTCTTCTGCGCGAATTATGATTGTTGGTTTAGGTGGGCTCGGCAGCCCGGCAGCGATGTATCTGGCCGCAGCCGGTATTGGAGAGCTGCACCTGGTAGACGGTGATCATATCGACCTCTCCAATTTACAGCGCCAGGTTTTGTACAAAACCAATCACCAGGGAAAATCCAAAGCCATAGTGGCTGCACAACAATTGGCTGCAGCCAATCCAACTATTCGCATTCACCCCCACAGCCAAATGGCGAATGAATCCTGGCTGCGTGAGCAGGTAAAACAGGTGGATCTGGTGTTGGACTGCACCGATAACCTGGAAATCCGCCATACGATCAACCGGGTTTGTTATCAGGCAGGGTGTCCGGTGGTAATGGCATCGGTGCAGGGGTTTTCCGGCCAGCTGATTAGTTTTGATTTTTCTGAAGGAAACGGCCCCTGTTATGCCTGCCTGTTTCCGCCCCAGGAGCAGGCTGAAGTCCAGAACTGCGCTACAGCAGGGGTGATCGGTCCTGCATTGGGGGTCGTTGGCAGTATGCAGGCTCTGGAGGCCATGAAGTACTTGGTAGGGTTGCCGGTATCGAGCTTGAATAAATTGCACTTAATCGAGACGGAAAGCTTAGCTCTGCAAACTTTGCAGCTGCCGAGCCATAGTAATTGCCCGGTTTGTAATACCTAGCAACTTTGTTTCCTCTTAAATTTTTCTTTCAGTAGATTTATACAGGGCTGGCAATATGAGCGTATGCATAGCCAATATGCTTTATTTTTGCTCCTTTTTTGGCGTAATAATTATCTTTTTACTTTAGACCTACAGTTGCTCTAGAGCAGGGTTCCGCCAGACTCAAGGTATATTTCGAGTTAGTTGCCTGGATAAATATGTTTGCCTTTTTAGTGTCTTATAAACTTGGCTCGGCTATATAGATAAGCTATCAACCCGATAGCTTGTGAGAAATCTTTAAAGCTATCAGAATGGCATCACAACCACTTCGGTGACAAAAGTATTGGAAGAAGGATTTGTTTAATGAAAAAAATCGATATTGGTATTAGCGAAAAAGATAGGGAAAAGATCGCTGGTGGTCTCAAGCACTTGCTGGCGGATAGTTACACTCTGTACCTGCAAACGCACAACTTCCATTGGAATGTTACCGGGCCATTTTTTCGTGAACTGCACCTGATGTTTGAAGAGCAGTATAACGAGCTGGCCACCGCGGTAGATGATATTGCCGAGCGGATTCGCACCTTGGGGGTTTCTGCGCCAGGCACCTACCAGGCTTTTGGGCAGTTGAGCTCTATTAAAGAAGTTGTGGAAATTCCCGCAGCCGAGGATATGGTGAAAATTCTCACCAAGGGCCATGAGCAAGTGATTAAAACTTGCCGCGATGTATTAAAAGCTGCGCAAAAGGGAGAGGATGAATCGACTATTGCCCTGGTATCCGATCGTATGAGTGTCCATGAAAAAACTGCCTGGATGCTGCGCGCCACCAGCAGCAAGTAGTGACTGGCCCTCTGGGCAAGTTACTGTTCCTGCGGTGCTTACTGCTCGGTGAGTAACTCCAGGAAAGCACCGGCGGGTGCAGAGAGGTTGCCGCGGCTTTTGAGCAGCGTGCCAACTTCCTGTGTCACCGCCGGAGCGGAGAGAGGCAGACAGGTTAAACCATGCTCTCGCATTTGTGCCTCACAAAGACTTGGTACGGCACTGACTCCCAAGCCTGTCCTGACCAGCTGCCCGATAGTGCTTAGTTGGTTGGCTTCACAAACATATTGAGCGGCTTTCCCACACTGGTTAAAGGCAGTATCCGTCCAGCGCCTTACCGCTGATCCACGGTTCATCGATATAAAAGGGTGAGTGGCCAAGTCGCGCCAGCGTATTGTCTTTTTTTCCGCCAATATGTGCTCTTTGGGCACTACTGCGATAAAACGATCGCGTTCAAAGGGCACAAACTCCATTCCGCGCAGTTCATCCGGGCGAAAACTGATACCCAATTCCGCGCGTCCCTCCTGCACCGCCTCTACAACCCGTTCCATAACCACATCTTCCAGCACAATATTGATTTGGGGAAACTTCTGGTGGAAGTCAGCCAATAGAGAGGGTACCCGGTTTAAGGCAAAAGCGGGGATAACCGCCAGCCGTAGCTGGCCGCGTTCCAGGCGGAAGCGCTGCTGTATAGCATCCAGTGATTGGTCCCAGCTATTAAGCAGTTGTTCCGCACGAACCAGGAACTCGCGTCCTTCTGGGGTCAAGACCAGTTGGCGACCATCGCGACTGAATAGGGGGCCTCCGGTGGCTTCTTCCAGATTACGGATGGCTATAGAGAGCGCCGGCTGGGAAGAGTGTAACTGGGCACTGGCCTGCGCCAAGCTGCGGCTGCGCGCTACGACAACGAAGGCACGAAGTTGTTTAATAGTAGCGCTCACTGGGGCTCCAGATACTTCAGGGAATGTTAAATTTTATTAAAGAAACCATCGAAAGATTAAAATAGTTTAAAGTCGTTGGGCAAGGCATGATTGCCGCTTTCGCCCTGGCGAAGGTCAAACAATCACCAAGAATAATGAATCTACAAGGTCTGCTGAGATGAAGGACAACGCACAAGCCCTTTGGCAACCGAGCCCCAAGGCCGTAGCCGCCACCCAAATGGATGAGTTTCGTCGCCTGGTTAATGTGAAACACCAGCTGCAGCTTGAAGACTACAGTGCGCTTTACCAGTGGTCTGTAGAAGAGCGTGAGGTCTTCTGGAGCGACTTATGGGATTTCTGTGAAGTGCAGGCCAGTGCGCGTGGAGCAGAGATCTTGGGCTACGACAACATGCCGGGTGCTGAGTGGTTCCCCGATGCACGACTCAATTTTGCCGAAAACCTGCTGCGCTACCGCGACGATAAGACGGCTTTGGTTGAGCGCCTGGAGAATGGCAGCCGTCGCCAGCTCAGCTACGCGCAGCTATATGGTCGGGTAGAACGCTTGGCTTCAGCCCTGGCCAATCAGGGCATATCCGAAGGGGATCGTGTAGCTGGCTTTATGCCGAATGTGATCGATACCGTGGTGGCCATGCTGGCAACCACCAGTCTTGGCGCTATATGGACTTCCTGTTCGCCGGATTTTGGTATCAATGGCGTGTTTGATCGTTTCGGCCAGGTGGAACCGAAGGTGCTGATCGCCTGCGAAGGTTACTTCTACAATGGCAAAGTGATCGATTCCCTGCCGCGATTGCGCGAGATAGTGGCCCGTATCGACTCCATCGAGAAGCTGGTGGTGGTGCCAGTTGCCCGCTCGCAGGAGAAAGCAGCTCAAGTACTAGCAGCAGAGCCGCTGGATAAAGCGGTGTTGCTACAAGAGTTCGAAGCCACAGCGCCGGAGCGCGAGCTTACCTTTGTTCAGACCGCTTTCGATCACCCCCTATACATCATGTATTCCTCAGGAACTACTGGGGTGCCGAAGTGCATAGTGCACGGGGTGGGTGGCACCTTGCTTCAACACCTGAAGGAGCATCGCCTGCATTGCGACTTGCGTCGTGAGGATTCCTTATTCTACTTCACTACTTGCGGCTGGATGATGTGGAACTGGCTGGTAAGTGGCTTGGCTTGTGGTGCAACCCTGGTGCTGTTCGATGGCTCTCCCTTCTATCCAGAGGCTAGGAGCTTGTGGGATTTGGCGGATGAGGAGGGCATCAGCGTATTTGGCACCAGTGCCAAGTATATCGCCGCCTTGGAAAAGAGCGGCTGTAAGCCCCGCGAAAGCCACAAATTGGAGAAGCTGCGCGCGGTACTGTCTACAGGCTCGCCACTGGCTCATGAAGGCTTTCTATATGTCTACCGAGATATAAAGGAGGATCTGTGCCTGTCTTCTATTTCTGGAGGCACGGATATTATTTCCTGCTTTGCCTTGGGTAACCCTGCGTTGCCAGTTTATGCGGGAGAACTTCAGTGTCGAGGATTGGGCATGGCTGTGGAAGTCTGGAATGACGATGGCAAGCCGGTAACTTCAGAGAAGGGGGAGCTCGTGTGTGCCAAATCTTTCCCTTGTATGCCGATCGGTTTCTGGAATGATCCCGATGGGGCGAAATATAACAGCGCCTACTTCGAAAATTGGCCGGGAGTTTGGGCTCACGGCGACTATGCAGAAATTACTACCCATGGAGGAGTGATTATTTACGGTCGTTCCGATGCGGTACTGAATCCCGGTGGCGTGCGTATTGGTACTGCCGAGATCTATCGCCAGGTAGAGAAAGTTGAGGAGGTGCTTGATAGCATCTGTATCGGTCAGCAGTGGCAAGACGATGTACGGGTTGTACTGTTTGTGGTGTTGCGCGAGGGCGTAGAGCTGAATGATGATCTAGTGCAGAGAATCCGCTCCACCATTCGCGCTAATACGACCCCGCGCCACGTACCCGCCAAGGTGATTCAGGTGGCCGATGTTCCGCGTACTATTAGTGGAAAAATTGTTGAGTTGGCGGTTCGCAATGTCGTGCATGGTAAGGCGGTTAAGAATATAGAAGCCCTCGCCAACCCAGAGGCTCTGGCACTCTATGAAAATTTGCCAGCCTTGGCGGAAGACTAAAGAGATTAAGGGGGGAGGGCGCGTAGACGGGCGTCATTTTGTTTGACTCGGTTCTGCGCTACCCTTGCCCTGTAGTAATACCAATAAATTCAAGGCAGAAGAGCAAGTATGGTTACCTATCTCTACTGGGCAGCGGTTATCGCTCTGGTTATTCTCTCCCTCTTTGCTGGCAGCCGCATGGGCAGCTTGAAAATTGGCGCCATTGTGGCTGCAGTTTTCTTCTTTGCAGGCTGGCTGGCTTATTACTTCCACTATGAACAGGTCTTTGTAAAACGCTTCGGTGGTGTGATGCGTATTTCTGTACCTGACGGTTACCGGCATATTGGCGCCACCTGGAAAGAGGATAACCTCTGGATCGAGAACTACGACCCCAAAACCAATCAATGTATTTTTACTGAATACTCCAAGGGCAATATTCTCGAGGGGCGGGTGATTATCAAAGACTGTAATCCGTTACTTGGCAGCCCGAGCACTAGCAGCCAGCCATAAACCATTTGCTTTCTCTCCGCCGGCGATTAAAACGGGACTATTAGCTATATCGTCTCTCGTCGGCAAACTCTACCCGGGCAATATCTGTACCGGGTCATTATCAGGTGTGAAGGGATGGATACCCGGGAGTATGCGGACTAGCCGCCGTAGTCAACGGATTAATATTTTGCGAGTTCTCTTTGCCTTCCTGCTTATCGGTTTTGTATTACTGCCCTTCCAGCAGGCAGTAGCCATTCCTTTTTTTTCCAAACTTCCCGCTTTTTCACTGTTTGTGCAGGGCGACCCGCAATTGCAGGAAAAATTGACTAAAGAGCTCAATGAGTTGCGTAAGAATAGTAGCGCCCTTGAGAGTTATGAAAACCTGCGGGATATCGCTCATTATGAGCGTGGAAATCTGGAAAAATTACTGCGCGCTGAGGGGTATTACGATGCTACTGTACGGGAATCGGTGCAGGGTAGTGAAATTATTTACCAAGTAATTCCCGGTCCTCAGTATTTGATAAAGAGCCTGGATATTGAAATGCCCGCGAATCTGCGGGCGGGCTTTCCCGGCTTGCCTATTTCTATCGGCGATCCATTACAGGCAGATGAGGTACTCGAAGGTGTGCAGACCATCACCAGATACCTTAATGATAATGCCTGTCTGCTCAATGTCGATGTTACCTATCAAGCTACAGTGATTCACCAGGAGGCTGCTGCACGTTTGGTGTACCGTGTGGCACCCAGTCCAGAGGTGTTGGTGGGTGAGGTAGAAATCCTTGGTGCCACTTCTGTTGAAGATGACTATTTGCGCAGTAAGTTGAATATTAACCCTGGGGATTGTTTCAGTCGCAGTAAGCTGGATGCGGCTCAATTGCGTTTATTGCGCACTAATTTAATTTCCAATGTAACTCACCAGATATCAGAGCCCTATAACGGTCTGGTTGATGTCATCTTTATTGTGCAGGAGCGCAACCACCGCACTATTACTTTGGGGGTGGGGTACACCTCTGATGAGGGCCCCGGTGTATCTGCCAGCTGGGAACATCGCAATATTTTTCACCGTGGCGAAAAGCTGGAAGTGGAGAGTAAAGTGAACAAGGTCAAGCAAACTCTAGAGAGTAAGTTGACCATACCGCGTTTTTTTAGGGATAAACAGCGCTTTACTGCGAGTGTGGCCTTAACCGGTGAGGATGTAGACTCCTACAGTTCCAAGGCCTTGACCCTTAAGGGGCTGGTATCGCGCAAGCTGAGTAAGCACCGTACCATCAGTGGTGGGGCTGAACTGAAATTCAGCCGTGTGGATGAAAAAGTAGATGGTGCTGTGGAGGATGGGGACCCGGATGAAAATTATCATTTATTGGCGTTCCCGTTGGGTTTTAAGTTAAACACAACAGATAAGCCTCTGGATGCCCGTCGTGGCGCCACCACAGCACTGGAGATTAAGCCCTATGTGGATCTCAAAAATAACAGTACTTCTTTTGTCAAAAATATCCTGCAGTTAACCGCTTATAAAACGGCGCTATCGGCGCGCTACGAACCAACTTTAGCATTGCGTATCAAGGCCGGCGCCATTACTGGCGCACCCAATTTGGAACTGCCGGCGGATGAACGCTTTTATGCAGGTGGGGGTGGTTCAGTACGAGGCTATGGGTACCAGGAGTTGGGTCCACGTATTGTTGAAATTAATGAGGACGGCCAGGAATCCCTGTCCGATGCGATCGGTGGGCGCGGCCTCAGCGAAATTTCAATTGAAGGGCGTTTCCGCTTTAGTGAAACTTGGGGCGGAGTCCTGTTTCTCGATGGAGGAAATGCCTATGAGAATCCACGCCCTAACTTCTCTAACCTCTTCTGGGGGGCGGGATTTGGTGTTCGCTACAATACCTCCTTCGCTCCTATCCGCTTTGACTTAGCCTTTCCTCTGGATAGGCGCGACGGAGTAGATGATCACTACCAGGTCTATGTCAGCCTGGGGCAGGCATTTTGATGTCCAGATGGAGTGTATTGGCTCTGTGCTTTGCTGGCGCACTGCTAGGTTTTTTGCGAGGCTTTTTGCGGGGGTTGTGGCGTTCCCTCGGAGCCGGGGGCTACCTGATCACGGGTCTGGTGCTATTTATTCTGCTTTCATTAATTTACTTTCTAGGCACAGAGCAGGGGCGGGTTAATTTGACCCGCACGGCTTTTTACGGTGCAGAACAGGTAATCAACGGCCTTACGATTGAGGCTGAAGGGATTGGCAGCGAGCGCCTCGGGGCCTGGTTTTTTGAACGTCTTCGGGTCGATTTTGAGAACAATACCCTGGCAGAGGGAAGCCAGCTGGAGTTTCAGCTACAGAGTTTTTCCAGTAATCCAGTCAATATTGAGCGTATCGCCGCCAAAGATATTCTGCTGAATCTCGATGTGCTGGATGAATTACTTAAATCCTTGACTGAAGCAGAGCAAGAAACTGCACAAGTAGTAGAGGATGAGGCGGACACAGTAAAAACCTCCAGCTGGGAAGCCCTGTTGCCGAGTTTTCGCTTAGGAGAGTTAAAGCTTGAGCGATTGCAGTTAATTAGCAGCAAAGTCAGCGATATTCCAGCGCTCTCTGTATCCGCTAATAGCCTGTATCGCTGGGAGGGGCAGCCCACTCAGTTGCAGCTGGAAGTTCGCGAGTTAAAAGGCGGTGATCTGCAGTTTATTGCCGAGGGGCGGGAGCAGCAGCCGGGGCGGTTTGTTCTGGACTTTTCGGCCAGTGAAACAGCTCAGGGCTTTGTGGGTCGCCAGCTACACCTGCCGAAAGGGCAGGCATTGGATACACGTGGCACAATTGCTCTGCGCCGTCGCGATGAGCAGGTACAGATCGATATAGAGTCTATTTCCATTCCACTTTCCCAGCATCAATTGGCATTGACCGGTAGCCTGCTAATTGACCTTTTTCCCTGGCGCATTCACTCCGAAGGTATTTGGTTGCAGGTGGATGGGCGGCGCAGCACTGTTTCAGGCAGTATTGGTGCAAATGAGATCAGTGCTGAGCTTCACCTCAACCGCCTGCCAATTACCCTCTCCCGCCCTTGGCAAGAGCTATTACCCAGTGGCTGGTTTAGTGCTGATTTAACCCTATCCGGTACACTGCCACTACCCAGTATCTCTGGTCAGATTGAGCTGAATAGTCACTATCGGGAGCAGCCACTGAGTCTGCTGGGTGAGGTGAATACTGATCAGGGGGTTATTCTGTTGGAGTCCCTTCGACTGGCGTTTGCCGGTGCGCAAATTCGTACGGCGGGCGCTATTGATACCGACAACAAGTCCCTGGACATCAATGTAGCGGCGCAAGAGCTGGGGGTTGAAGAGATTCGTCGATTGCTATCTGCTTTACCGCAAACAGAAGCACTAAAAATCCCCGATGACTTCTCTGGGACCCTGCATCAACTTCAGCTACAGATAAAAGGGCCCTGGGATAAACCGGTTTTTGATGGGGATGTGAGTGCTGTTACCGCTTACCGAGGCCTACAAAATGAGTTGACGGGCAAGGTGAAGGGTAATTTACAGGGGCTGACAATTACTGATCTGAGCTTGGTGGGGGAAAAGCTGAATGTATTCGGTGGCGGCTCGGTGGATATCGAGGCAAAAATACTGAATTTGCAGCTGCATTTGGATATTCGCAACCTCAGCCCTTACGAAGATCTCGGATTTGTCTCTGCACAGGGGGTTAGCCTGGGTTTAAAGGGGCTGCTGGGTGTCGAGGGCCCTTGGTCTAATCCCTACTTGAATGCCAGCCTGGAATCCGATGGTCTGGTTCAAGAATACCGCTATAACCTGAAAGGTGATGCCAGCGGAAACCTGGAAAAAATTGACCTGCAAGGCTTGCGACTGGAACTCTTTGCCAACGGCACTATGAACTACTTTGGTTCACGACAGTTTCAGGGCCCGCAATCGCCAGTGATTATCCCCGGTATCGCCAAGGGCGCGGTACAGCCTGAGCAGAGCGCGAGTCGCCTGACAGCCCTGGCCGAGGAAGCACAGCGTCTGGGGAAGCAGGGCGTCGTATTGGTGGAGGCGCAGGGAGTAATTGAGCCTAAACAGGACCAGCTCCAGGTGGGAGTGAATGTGCGTAACTTACCCTTGAGCTTGGTGGAAGTGTTTGGAGCAGTATTGCCCAGTACTATGGAGGGTGAGCTGAGTCTGGATGGAGAAATTAGAGGGGCGCTTACTAACCCGGAGGTAAGGGCCAGTGTGCTAGCGCAGGGCGGTTACCGCTATGAGCCCTGGGTGCTGCAGGGCGCTCTGGATTATGCCGATAAGAGTTTGATTGTTGAGGGGCTGGAGTTTTTGTGGGCGGGACGTAACCAATTGTCGGTCCATGGCAGCCTCAATGAACAACGTCTGGACCTGCAAGTTTTAGGTAGGGCTTCTCTGGAAGATCTCTCCCGTGAGGTAGCATTTAATATCCCCGATCAAGGGGATATCTCCCTGCATGTGAGTATTACCGGTAGCCCACGTCAGCCACAGCTTGAGGGCGATCTGCGTCTCAGCGGCTATATGCCAGGCAGGGAAAAAGGGCGGGTTCAGGTACAGCCGCTCTCTATGGCCCTGGAGTGGTATACCGAGGGCGCTGAGTTGCAAGTGTCTCTGGTAGCTGATCATGGCAATCGACGCGCAGTAGATAGCAGCGCTAGCCTGCTTATTACACCCATCATGGAGCGATTGTTCGCAGATAACCCATCTGGACCTATAAGTGATGTTCCCCTGCAGTTAGTCAGTGATGGTACTGCAGACTTGTCTGTGGTTGCGGAGTTTATGGACCCCAGGGTAAATGTTATGCGGGGCCTGTTGAGTTTCTCTGCTGATGGTGCAGGCACGCTTGGCGCGCCCCGGCTCAATGGTGCGATAGAACTCAGCGGGGCCAGCTATGAGCACCGGCCCAGTCACACGCGCATTGCCGATATCGATTTTTATATGCGCCTTACACCAGAGGAATGGCGTATTGAGCGTGGCAGTGCCACTGTTGTGGATGGCGGTACGATTAACCTGGGAGGAGCGGTGTTCTTCCCTGAGCAGTCACCACCACAGATGAGCCTCAATTTAAACCTGAATAGAGCACACTTGTTAAATACTCCGGGGGTGCGCGGTGCCATCTCGGGAGAGGCAATTCTGTCCGGCTCCAGCCAGGATGCGGAAATTACCGGGCGCTTTACTTTACGTCCATTAGCGGTACAGATTGAACAGTGGATCGGTAGCAGTGTTCCGGAAATCCAGGTGGTAGAAGTCCAGGTGGATGGCCCACAAGTGGAGCGCGCTCCACCGCTACTCAGTAAGATTAGTTTGGGAGTGGAAGTGGTTTTAGACCAGCAATCTTATGTGCGTGGTCTGGGGCTCAATTCCCAACTGCGTGGTCAGGTGGATATTCGTGGAACTGCGGCCAAACCCGAGGCTTCAGGAAAGCTGACCATTGTGAGAGGTAGCTTTGATCTACTAGGTAAGAAATTTAATTTGCAGGAAGGGGAGATACGCTTTGAAAATAACGAAGTGGCTGTATTTGTCGAAGGCGTTTACAAATATAGCGACGGTGAAATCACAGCAAATATTTCTGGTTCTGCAACAGATATGGATATTACTTTCAGCTCTGATCCCTCAGCTTCCCAGGATGAAATCTTAGCTCAGCTGTTGTTTGGTAAGTCCTTGTCAGATATTTCTCCGCTGCAGGCGGTGCGTTTAGTGAGTGTGGTTCGCAGCTTGCAAACCGGACGTGCTGTGTTAGACCCGGTAGCCAAAACCCGGGAATTGTTGCGGCTGGATACTCTGAATATTGAGCAAGAGGAAGGTGATGAGGGGGATGAGTATGCTCTGAGCCTGGGAAAATATATTACCAACCGTATCTATGTAGAGTTGCAACGTAGTACTGATCCCCTAAGCCCCTGGCAGGCAGAAATGCAGATAGAGATAGGCGAAGACCTTAATCTGGAGTTTAAAACAGCGGACGAGGGCGATAGTGGCTCCGGTAGTGTGGAATTGCAATGGAAGAAGGATTATTAATTTACAATTATTAAAAGTTATCAATAAGAATGAAAGGGCTTGCTTTCGACTTGGCGGCTGATAACTCGCTTTATTTAAGTCTTTTCGTAAAAAGAACTTTTGGCTGGATCATAGAATGATTCAATTATTTTATCGGTTTTTTGAGATTTTGATATTCTCAAAGACTATATATAAATGGCTGAATTACTTTCTTTTTGCTTTTTTATGGGGAGTGGTAAGGGATGTTCAGAGTTGAGCCTACTCTTTAGAAGGCCTCAAGTGTTTAGTGATTAGCATATTTGTAACCTCTAAAGTGCAGCCCTCTCTTGGTGGGTGATTAACTCCCCAGTTGTCAATAACGATCATCATCGACTTATCAAAAATAGTCGGGCCTTTCTCGCGGTAAGCATGCCAGAGTTGATTAGTGTTTTCACACTTTGTCGCTGAAGGGGCACACACTCGAATGTCCCATTGATAAGTGCCGCTTTTGGGTCCTGAGAGAACTTGGCTGGAAGTAAAAGTGATATGCTGGCTAGTGCCACTATCGACTCTGATGGCGCCATGTTGGTTGATCCACTCTGCCTGCTTGGGGCGACCTCCCCAATTGGAGGCTAGGTCACCGGGGCCATTGGGGCCCATTGTTTCTACAAAGTCCACTTCTCGTTCCCCGCCGCTCCAACATCCCCCTGATTCTCCACACCAGGGGAACATGTATACAGCAATCCACTCGGTTGGGTTACATTTGCCCGCAGGAATAGAGATCTTGAAATCTATCGCAGCAATTTCCTCCATCTGTATGTTTTTATTGCCACATTGGACAGCTGTGGTATAGGCACAAGCCCCCTTGCTATTGCGCCGCATTATGATCGTTGCCGATCCGTCGATACTACTGGGTTGGAAGTCAATTTGGGTGCACCTATTGTATTGAGCAACCTTATCATCCTGATGGTTAAATAAGGGTTGGCAGTTAATAGGCGAATTGGCTGATGCGGTGTGGAGCAAAAAAAGAATAAAGGCTCCGAGGATTGGCAGGGCTACTTTTGGCACGATTTATATTCCAGAAGGAGTTGGAAACTATTCAGATATTGGTAGCAATCAGGGGAAGCTATACAAGAATGGTATTGATTGTAGAACAGGCTAAGGTAGTTGAGCATTACCCTGTGGGAAGCCCATGGCTCAAATTTATATGCTTGATCCTATTCAGGTAGGCCCTTACTTGAGGATGCCATCTTTGATTGCCCCCTCTAGCATGCTACTAATCTCAGACCAAAGTTTTTCACTACCCTTTCCAATACGTGCGTTTAAAGAAAATATTTGATCCTTGGTGATGCCGTATTGTTTCCAACTGTGTCCCTCACCATAAATGTTATGTAGTAGGGGAGGGATTCGGTCAATGGCCTTGGCAAATCGGGCGTCAGCCGTTTCTCCAGACTCGAATTCCTCCCATAATTTCATCAATTCTATATTCATACTTCCAGGTAATAATGATAATAGTCGTTCTAACCCTTTCTTTTCTTTAGTCTTTGTCTCGTTTGTTTCCCTTGAGTAGATTATGGTATCCCCTGTATCAATTTCCCCAAGATCATGTATTAGTAGCATTTTTAAAACCCGGTTTATATCAATTGGGTCATTTGAATAATCTTTCAAAATTAGCGCGCATAGACAGACATGCCAGCTGTGCTCTGCGGAGTTTTCGAAGCGATTCAATCCAACTGGTTTTGTTTTCCGTTGAACGTCTTTGAGCTTCTCTATTTCGATAATAAAGCTAAGCGCTTTCTCAATTGCTTCCATTGATACTTCCTGGTATTAGTTTTCTGGAATTATGCTCGATATCATTTTTCTTTTATAAGCTGCCACTAGCTTATTGTATTTCTATGTTGAATTTAACGAGAAAGAGTTATAGCCCTGGAGAACTATCTGCTTTTCCTCCGACCAGTGTTGCTGGGTCCAGTCGATAGAAGCGGCTCAGTTCCCTGTAGAGCTCTGGATGTAGGGAGCGCATAGCAATGGAGATGGTGTAAAAGCTCTCAGTGGCTACAGCAAAAAATTCAGCGGGCGATTGGGCTCCATATAAATCCAGCACGGAAGGACTGTCACCGGGGAGCTGGCCAAATTCAGCTTTTTGGCGCAAACGATGGAATTCCTGGCTCATTACTGCAGCCCAGTTGTCGCCATCGTTGGACTTCTCAAAGAGTGGGCGGCCATCAAAGTAGCCATCTTCCTCATCTACTTTATGGGCAAATTCATGTAAAGCGACATTGTGTCCTCGCTGAGGGAACTCTAAATCTTCCTCCAAATCACCCCAGGAGAGCACTACGGGGCCGCGATAGTGTGCCTCGCCTTCCCGTGCGCTGTGCTTGTGGGTCTCTATATAACCCTCTCTGTGAGTTTCCTGGGCAACGTAAGTGTCCGGATAGAGTAGTAAGGTGTAGAGGTTGGGGTAACACTCGTTTTTACGACCCAGTAGTAGAAGGCATGCATGGGCGGCGATCGTGACTCTCATTTTTTCATTCACTTGTAAGCCGTCGCAGCCGACAAATTCTTTGTCATGAAGAAAAAGTGCGATATTTCCACGTAGTTCTTTCTGCTGGCCACTATTTAGATAGTGATATAGAGGAAGTGCTTCCTTGAGAAGCTGTAACTGCTCCTGAGTCAGTACTTGTGCACGTCGATAGTTGATGCGCCAGCGGCGATAAAGAATCGGTATTAACCAAATTGCCAGGGCGAGCAGGATAATTGCAATAAAAGCGCTCATAGATTATGTGCCTGCTGTCTGGCTGAATTATTCTCGTCTATAGAAAAAGTTTCACAGGTCGTACCTTGGTGGTACTTTATTTGTTTCTGCCGTTTATTGAATACCCAAATAGAGGGTGGCTTGCAGAACTCATAGAAATTTTCCTGCCGATCGGTCCGATAAAGACGTAACCGAAGGGGGTCGGAGAGTGTTATGTATTTATGATCTTGACTGTGAGCTATCCACTTGCAGTTTTTCTCCATCTGTACCATTGAGGCTATCGATTTAACATTAAAGCTGCGACCAGACTTTCTTACTTCTCGAAACTCAATGTTCAATAGTGAGTCTAGGATTGTCAGATTATTGCGATTATCTGTATTGTGTAGAGTTCTTTTATATTTAGTGAGTTGTTTCTGAATCGATACCATACTGGCTGGCCTTTGCTTCAGTCTCTTTGGGATTCTAGCGGGGGGTATAAACCTGGTTGAGCAAAATACAAGTTTGACTTTGCAGTTCTCAGGAAAAAGATTGATGTTGAGAGTTTTTCAATAGGGGTCTATAGCCATACCGCTTTACTATTTTCTGAGTTGGGGGGATTACGTGCCGTTTTCAAGTTCTTTGGCTAGAAAATATGTCTGGCATAGGGGGTGGCTGAGTATGAGTCTGTTTCTATGGTGGAAAGATGCGACTTGATAAATAGCTACTCGGTGTCAACACTTAGGGCGTCTGGGTGATTTTTCTGTCGCTTTGGAGATGGTTATGCGTATGCGCTCCGTTGTTGTTTTTCTCGGGTTGATGTTCGGTGTTCTTGTTCAGGCGGTTGCCCAATCGGGCGGCACACCCTTAAAGGTGGCAATAGCTGGCGATGCTCCCCCCTATGTGATCAACAATGCTACCAGTGGCTTGGAGGTCGATATTGTACGGGAAGCGCTGCCTGGGTATTCGGTGCAGTTTGAACAGATGGGTTTTGCAGAGACAGCCCCAGCCCTTGAGCAGGGTAAAGTACAGGCAGCTGTTAATGTGATGAAGAAAGATGATGGTCTTTTTTACTCTAATAACATGATCAGTTTTGCCAATTACGCGATTACCAAAGCTACCGATAAAATGAAAATTGATAGCATTGCTGATTTGGCCGGTAAGAAGGTGATTACTTGGCAGGGAGGGCCTATGGATTTAGGGCCGGAATTTGAAAAGATGTATGGACCCAATGGTACGCAGCGCCAGAATATTATTCAGGCTCCAACAGCCCCCGATCTTGTCGCTCAATTTTGGAAAATGAAAGACGTGGTGGCGGTTGTAGATATGGAGCTGTTTAAGCATTTGAGTAATAAAATGGGACATAAAATGGATCAGGTTAATCTTTTCCCGATCTTCGTTCCAATGACCGATTTCCGTGTAGGGTTCCGTGATCAGAAGGTGCGCGATGATTTCAATAGTGGGCTTGCCAAGCTGTGCAGCAGTGGCCGCTATCAGGAGTTGTTGAAGAAATATGATGTTGTACAGAAGGAGAACATCTGCAAGTAAGCAGGTGTGAGAATCTCCGTATTGTACGGCGAGTGAAGGGGCCTCGGTTGTTATCAAGGCTCTTTCAATTTTTCAGGGACTAGCCAAGCTCGGCTATCTTGCCAGCTAACTTAGCTGAAGGTTGTTAGCTATAAGGTAGGTAAAAAGTCAGAAAAATAAAAAGGGCCTGTAACTTCTTGCGTTACAGGCCCTTTTTGTATGGCGCGCTCGGGAGGATTCGAACCTCCGACCGCCTGGTTCGTAGCCAGGTACTCTATCCAGCTGAGCTACGAGCGCGTTATGGGTGCGAACTATAGTCAGTTGATTTGCTTAAGTCAACTGCTTTTAAGGAAAATCCTTTAAAAATCCGCAACTTATCGAACTTTTTCGCCCCTTGGCGCAGGGCCAGAGAGTTCGACAGGGCGCGAATTTTGCCGCGTGGAACGAGAGTTTGCAAGTTCTTTTTAACAATAGTTGTTACAGGCCTTTAGGAGGGGTTGATTGAGACCGCTGAGCGCCGCCCTCATTCGTTAGCCCGAGGCTTTATGGGCCTATACATATGCCGGCTCAGCATAGTTGGCGGAGAACTATACTGATTGTTCCAGCATAAAGGGACTGCGCTTCAATTTTTGGATAGTAGGCTACCCCAATATCAGTGAGATCTTATGGCAATGGCGGATGAAGATGAGAAAGGGAAGAAGTTACCTGCCGAGGAGCCAGGTTCCCCTCTCTCTGGCCAGTCTCAGCAGAGTCCACTTGGTTGGCTGCAGTATGTCGTACTCCTTTTCCTGGTGATCCTCACTCTTCAATACTGTTCGAATGGTCAGTTTGGTTCAGAAAGAGAGGTTTTATCTTACAGTGACTTTAAGAGTGCGCTAAGCAAGGGGGAAATTGCCAGTGTACTTTTTGAAGGACAGCGTATCACTGGAGTCTTCAAACAAGTAGCCAGTAAGCAGCCCGAGGGAAAGAGTGAGACTAAAGATAAAGCCCAGAAGCCAGAAGAAAAACGCTTTGAGACGACCATACCCCCGGTGCAGGACCCAGAGTTAATGCCCTTACTGGAAAAGCAGCAGGTAATAATTGAAGCGGAATCATCCCAGGGCGGATTTTGGCAAAGGATGGCGATCTTGCTGTTGCCGTGGGTTTTGATAATTGCCTTGCTGGTTTGGTTGGGGCGCCGGATGCAGGCCCGAATGGGCGCCATGACCCCAGGCAATCCATTCAGTTTTGCCCGGTCACCGGCCAAACGCTATGAACGCAGTGAATCCGAAGTGACTTTTGCTGATGTGGCTGGCCTTGCCAATGCCAAGAGGGACTTGCAAGAAATAGCCGGATACCTAAAAGACCCTGAACACTACCGTAAACTCGGGGCAAAGATTCCTCGCGGTATTCTGCTGATGGGCCCCCCAGGTACAGGCAAAACATTGATGGCCAAGGCTTTGGCAGGAGAGAGTGATGCTCCCTTCTTCAGTATCAGTGGTTCGGAGTTTATAGAGATGTTTGTCGGTGTCGGGGCATCGCGGGTGCGGGATATGTTTGCTGAAGCCAAGAAAGAGGCTCCCGCAATCATTTTTATCGATGAAATTGATTCAGTAGGGCGGGCGCGCGGCACGGGTCTGGGAGGGGGACACGATGAACGTGAGCAAACCCTGAATCAGATTCTCGGCGAGATGGACGGCTTTGATCCCCAGGAGGCGGTGGTTGTGATAGCGGCAACCAACCGTCCCGATGTGTTGGATGCGGCACTGCTTCGCCCTGGACGCTTTGATCGCAAGATCACCCTGGATTTACCGGATAGGCCTGCTCGAAGGGACATCCTAAGTATTCATACTAAGAATGTCCCACTACATGGGGAGGTCGACCTGGAGCGCTTGGCTGCCTTAACGGCGGGTTTCGCCGGGGCGGACTTGGAAAACCTGATTAATGAAGCCGCGTTGTTGGCGGGAAGGCAAAATAGGACAGCCGTGGATATGGATTGTCTGCTACAGGCCAGGGACAAAGTAGTACTTGGTGGCGAACGGGAAGTGATAATGGGGGAGGAAGATCGAAAGACGGTTGCCTATCACGAGGCTGGCCACGCCCTCACTGCGATGCTACTACCCCATGCCGATCCGTTGGAGAAAGCCACTATTATTCCCAGGGGACACAGCCTCGGGGCAACAGAACAGATTCCACTAGAAAATCACCACAACATGAAAGTGAGCTACCTGCGTGATCGCATCGGTGTGATGTTGGGGGGTAGGGTGGCTGAGCAGGTCGTGTTTAATGAAGTCAGCAGTGGGGCAGAGTCCGATTTGAAGCAGGCCACCCGCTTGGCCCAGCATATGGTAACGCACTGGGGTATGAGTCAGAAACTTGGACCCGTGGCCTTTCGGCGCGGGGAGGAGCATATCTTTCTTGGTAAGGAAATGGCGCAGCAAAAAGATTTCAGTGAGCATACTTCTGAGATTATTGATGACGAAGTCATCGCCCTGGTCAGCGCAATAGAGGCGGAAGTCCAGAATCTTCTACAGGGCCATCGCAAGGAGCTCGATGCCCTGGCACAAGCGCTACTAGAAAAAGAAACCCTCGATGCTTCTGAGATGCATCAAGTAATCACACTTGGGGGCAAAGCAGACTCTTGATCTGCAAGCGGGTAAGGGACTGGATGCATCCTAGCGCTGAATTTGCAGTTGACGAATTGATAAGGCATTGCTGGCCAGCTTACCAGTGGGTCGTTTGCGATGTACTAATAAGGTGAAAATAATTTGTTACTTCTGGCAATAGAGTGGCTGGACTTAATGGTCAAATCTTTTTTTGTATCAAGTAGAGAAATTTGTAATTAGTGTTACACCTTTTTAACAGAATATTCATAAGTACCATTTCTCTGTATCCACACCCAGAAAAATCTAGTCTATTAACCGAGTAATTTTGCTGACTGCTAGGTCTTTTATGTTGAAGATAGAGAGGTTTGAATCTGTATTTCGCCGTTACTGCATTTTTTAAATTCATTAAGCTAGATTTAACTCACGTCTTGGCTGCTTTTAACAAAAATAAATTTTGATTCCTGACTTTTTAAGGGGGATTTTGGGTGTGGGTGAGTAAAAAGCTCGCACTTAAATAGTGCATGTTTAGCTCTATTTTTTTTAGTCAGGATTTAGTTTTCCCTCTTCCAACGAACTTTCCAGACTAATTGAGTTATTTTTATCGTTATCCGCGATAAATAGACTTCCACCGGACGTGGCTAGCCTGTAATCTGTTTGAGTCACAGAAAACATGCGAATTCTGTGCCTCTTTATCAGCGCGGTCTTGGATCGGAATCCCGCAAAGTCGGAATCTCCACAGAGAGAGTAGAGCGGCGGGATAAGGCAGTACCGATTGCGATAAGTCCGTTGTTGTAGATAAAAACAATAAAACAATGGAGAGAAAACATGGGAAGTCCGTCAAAACTTAAGCAGCACTCCGCTCTGCTTTCCGCCTGTTCTGTAGCGACTCTTTGGTTGGCCAGTGGTGCGACCCCCAGCTTTGCCGCTGAGGGTTCGGTAGGTACTCTAATGGAGGAAGTGCAAGTCACCGCCCGCAAACGCGCCGATGCAGAAATCCTGCAGGAGGTTCCCGTAGCGGCCACCGCCTATTCTGGCGATCAGTTAGAGGCACTGCACACCAAGGATCTGCAAAGCCTTTCCTTCAAAATGCCCAATGTTCAATTGGAAGATGTGGGCACGGTAAAAAATACCGCAAACTTCACGGTACGCGGCCTGGGTATCAATAGTTCTATTCCCTCTATTGATCCTACCGTCGGTGTGTTTGTGGACGGTATGTATCTGGGTGTGAACGCCGGTGTGGTGACCGACCTGTTCGACCTGGAAGGTGTTGAGGTCTTGCGGGGTCCACAGGGCCTGCTGTTTGGCCGCAATGTAACTGGTGGTGCAGTGGTCATAAAGACTGCCCGCCCCACAGATGAATTTTCTACACGCTTTAAAATATCCACCACCGACAATCTCGATACAGTCGCAGCCGGTTCCATTAACGGCGCCATTTCCGATACGGTCAACGGCCGTTTAACGGTTTATTACAACGACGACCGCGGATGGTTCGAAAACGTTGCCACTAACAACGACAATGCCGGCGCTTCCGACAGCTGGTTTATTCGGCCGAGTTTTAGTATCCAGCTGAACGACACAGCGGAGCTATTGGTGCGTATGGAGCACGGCCGTATGGATTCAGATGGTGTGGTGGCGCAGAACCGCGGTTCTGAGCCCTATTTCGAAATAACCGACGATGGGGTTGTCCCTTGGGGGAGTCCGACTCAGATAGCCGCCTCATTAGGCATTGATGACTGGGATAATGGCAAGGACTCTTTTGAGGTGGCCCAAAATGAGGAAGGTTACCAGAAAGATGAATGGAGCCAGATCATTACCGAGTTCAATAAGGATGTCGCTTTTGGTGATGGCACCATTACCAATATTCTCGCCTGGCGTGAGTATGAGGCTCACGGGCTGGGTGATATCGACTCTCTACCGGTCACGCTGTTCCATGCTGATTCCAGTGTGGACCAGAGCCAGCTCAGTAATGAGCTGCGTTACTCCGGCCGTTTTGGTCGCACCGCATTGACCACCGGTGTTTACTGGTTTAGCCAAGACGTCACCTATTTGGAAAATCGACTTCTGTTTCAGGGCTTATTCGATTGGACTGGGGGCGGTAAGCAGGACCACAGTACTTATGGCGTATTTGCCCAGGCGGATATCGACCTAAATGAGGCTTGGGTTTTGACCCTGGGGGGACGCTATTCCAGTGAGAAGAAAGATGCCAAGATAGCCTCTATTCCTCTAAATACCTGCACCCTCAGTGGTTGCTCATCTTATGACGAGGACGGTATAGATAGCGAGAGTTGGAATGCCTTTACACCCAAAATAGGTCTTCAGTGGAGTGTCTCTGATGATACCCAGTTGTATACCTTCTGGACCAAGGGCTTCCGTAGTGGTGGGTATAACTTCCGCAATGCTGGTATTAATCCTTTAACTGGAAAACCCTACCCTCCACAGGCTACCGATCAAGAGGAGCAGAGCAGCTTCGAGATTGGCGCAAAAGTGGATTGGCTGGATGGGCGTCTACGCACCAATATGGCGGTTTTCCACAACACTATTGATGACATGCAGCGCGAGGAAAATCTTCCTGATCCATTCAGTGGTGTTGCGCAGATAATTCGCAATACCGCCGATGCAACCATCCGCGGGGCCGAGTTGGAGGCTATGGCGGCCCTTAGTGAAAATCTGCTGTTTACCTTTAATGTTGGCTATGTTGACGGTGACTACGATAAGGTGCTGGGTGATCTGAATGGCGATGGCCTTGTAGATAGTACCGATCTCGGTCTAGAGATTCCCCGTCTGGCCCCCTGGACCTACGGTGTGGGCTTTATCCACGACTTGCAGTTAGGCGCCTACGGCACCCTGACTTCTCGTATGAATTTTAATCATCGAGACGAAGCCCCTTACACCGATGATAACCGCGGTATGTTGTCAGAAGTGGATATGCTGGATTTCAGCATCGGCTATACCCCGGACAATGGTAGCTACACCGTTTCATTATTCGGCAAAAATATGCTGGATGAAATGGCGGAGGGTAACAATACCCAGTTGCCTTACAAAATGGGTGGAGTGGGTGCCAGTTTCACACCACTGAATAAAGGGCGTGTAATGGGAGTGGAGTTCCTATACGAGCTCTAATTGCGGGACTTACCATTTGAATTAATTGAGATATTGGCTCTCAGTTAATGCATTTCTTGGCCGGGCCACTTGCTTACAGGATCTTTCGGTGATTTGTGCAAGTGTTCCCGGCCACATTGCTTTTACCCTCCTGTAATTCCCTCCTATTAGCGGTACAGTAGTGCTCAATATCTCTCTGATGGTTTCAGGGTTTGTCGCCATCACTGAATCGGGTTGTGAAGAATTTAAAGGATAAAGGAGCGAATAATGCGTGCTATTGATCTACCGGAATATGGAGGCCCCGAGGTCATGCAGTTGGCGGACCTGCCCAGACCGGAGGTCGCCCCAGGTGAAGTGTTGGTTGAGGTAGCTGCCGCTGGTGTCAATCGTCCCGATATTGTTCAGCGCAATGGTCATTACCCACCGCCTCCAGGTGCCTCTCCTATTCTTGGGCTTGAAGTTTCCGGTCTGGTGGCCGCAGTGGGTGAAGGCGTTGAACGCTGGCAAGTTGGCGATAAGATCTGTGCCCTAACTAATGGGGGCGGATATGCGGATTTTGTGGCGGTTCCAGAAGGGCAGTGCCTACCAATACCCGGTTCTTTATCTATGGTGGAGGCTGCGACATTACCGGAGACTTTCTTTACGGTTTGGGCCAATGTATTTGATCGGGCTCGTTTGCAAAGTGGAGAGATCTTCTTGGTACATGGTGGTAGCTCGGGTATTGGCACCACCGCTATTCAGTTGGCACACCAGCTGGGGGCCAGGGTTTTCGCCACAGCCGGTTCCGCAGAAAAATGTGTGGCTTGTGTGCAACTCGGCGCCGAGCAAGCAATAAATTACCGGGAAGAAGATTTTGTGCAGGCAGTAAAAGAAGCTACTTCAGGACATGGAGCGGATGTGATTCTGGATATGGTGGGTGGCAGCTACATTGATCGTAATATTCAAGTGGCTGCGAATGATGGCCGTATCGTGAATATCGCCTATCTGCAGGGAGCCAGAGTCGAAGTGAATATGTTACCGGTGATGTTGAAGCGGCTTTCCCTTACCGGCTCAACCTTAAGGCCAAGATCCACACAGGTTAAGGCCAGTATTGCACACTCTTTGGAATCACAAGTTTGGCCATTAATAGAAACTGGTAAAATTCACCCTCAGATTGCTGCGCGCTTCCCTTTGGAGGAGGTTGCCGAAGCACATCGGCTTCTTGAGTCTGGCAAGATCGTTGGGAAAATTGTGCTCACCTTGTGATCTTTGGAGAATCTACGTTATCAGCTTATGGAGCGGAGTAATT
The DNA here is from genome assembly GCF_052468275.1 of Microbulbifer mixtoriginis (SeqCode). NCBI lineage: Bacteria > Pseudomonadati > Pseudomonadota > Gammaproteobacteria > Cellvibrionales > Microbulbiferaceae > Microbulbifer > Microbulbifer mixtoriginis (SeqCode). Next base: position 2,050,438 of record NZ_CP174341.1, read on the forward strand.
GGGTATCTGCTGGATAACCCCCTCTGGGGTGTGGAGTGGTGAGCAATAGCTGATACCCGGTGCTTTCTGTAGGGGCACAGCTACACTGGCATCGTCGCTCATCATTTCTACATAGGCCTTGTAGAGATTGCTGATGTTACGCACATATTGCACGGGCTCCGATCCCCGTACATAGCCATAACGCGCACGCTTAAAATACTGGGGCTGGGCCAGCTTTAACATCGCTACTTCTACATTGTCGAACCAGACGTTGGGGTCTAGGCCCAACTGTTTGGCGAGGCGCTGTGCATCGAGAAGGTGGCCATAACCAGCGTTGTATGAGGCTAGAGTGAACCAGAGCTTGTTTACCGTGGGCAGGGAGGGGTTAAACCGGTCTCTGACCCAGTCCATATATTTTACACCGGCTTTAATGGCGCGCTCAGGTTCAAACAGCGGGGGTGGAAAGCCCATTTCCTCTGCGGTTGCCGGCATTACCTGCATCAAACCTTGCGCACCAACCGGTGAAACCGCTTTCGGATTGAAATTACTTTCCTGCCACATTTGTGCAACGATCATGCGCCAGTCAAAATCATATTTATAAGCCGATTCTTTTACCAGGTCATCATAAGGGGAGAGGTTTTCCCCTGGTATTATTCGGGTGCTAACCCTCTGCATAAAGCGTTTGTTGGGCTCAAAGTAGGCCGCATACTGTTTTTTATACTTCGCAGTTTTTCTATAGCCCTCGATAAATTTATTGAGGTTCTTCAGTAGATGCCAGTTCTGGCGTAGAACCAGCCAGCCTTGGGGCTGGGGGTCTCCGAGTAACGTACCTAGTACCAAATTGGGCTGTACTGAAGCCTCAATTTTTGCGCGCCCAGAATTTGAAATGGTGGCATCGATTAGACCGTCCGAGATCAAAGAGAAAATTTGTGATTGGGACATATCCGGCGGTGCAACCTGAACTTCTACGTCAATACCTGCGTCTCGCAGAGTTTTAGCTGTGTCAATAAAAGAAGAGTAGGCACGTAGAGTGAGTTTTCGGCCGCTCAGGTCCTGAATTTTTTCGATTGGGGGTTTATTTTTGCTACTTATGATTTGCTCTGCCGACTCTACATAGGGCTTGGTGAATACCATCCCTTGTGGCTCATAGGATGGGGTGATATTGAGTTCCGATCCGGCAAAATCCCCGCGTCCGGCCCTGAGCCAGTCCGCTAAGCTCTCTTCATACGGCACCACAATAATTTGTAACTGCAGTTTGTGTTTGTCTGCGAAGGCTTTTGCCAACTCATAGTCAAACCCCATTAACAGACCTTTCCAAATAAAGTAGGTCGTGGGGCCGTTATAAGTAAGCAAGCGAATAACGCCAGATTTTTTAATGCCCTTCCAGTCGGTGATGCGCTCTTCCTGGGCCTTCACCAGATTTCGAGTAATAAAGTTATCCACGGTGGAGTTGAGTCGCTTAGTGTCTTTGCGCATTCCCCAGGCGATATTCTGCATCTCGCTAACATAAGCCCCTAGGCGTAAGTCGTCTCTGTAGTTGCGTAAATCCTCCGCAGAAAAGTTTTCGAGAATCGCGACCCGATTATTTTTCATATTGAGCACATCAATCAAACCATCGCGATTACCGTGAATAACAAATTCACGCACAGAAAGTTTTGCATCAGGATATTTGGCAATTAATTGCTGCGCAGCTTCTATATTGGCAGAGCCCTGCGGAACAATTAATTCAACATCGTTAAGTTTGCTCGGGTCGCTAATATCTGGTCCGGAAGGGCCTGTAACTAGCTGCAGGCGGGATTGACGCATGGGGACGCTGAAATCAATGATTTTCTTGCGCGCATCGGTCACTGTTAGGTTATAGGCAATGACATCAGCTTCACCTGCAATTAGCATTTCTACTGCTTTGTCGGGGGTTGGGGCCTTAATCCACTTGGCCTCCAGCTTTAATTGGTCGGCGAGTTTATTTCCCAGCTCGAAGTGACGTAGGCTGACTACTCCGTCTCTAGGTAATAGGTTTTCCGCTGCTCCGGTCAAGTTCACGAAGCGGATGGTGCCGTGTTTTTTTATTTCCTTGAGGTCTCCGGTTTCAATGTAATTGACCTGTTGTTCTTTTGCAGGAATAACAGTAGGACTTTTTTTCTCCTTGGTTGGGGTATTAGCCTGAGGGCTACTTTCTGAAGAGGCCGTAGGTTGTAAAGTACCTGACTTCTCTGAATCTTCGGGTACTTTTGGGGAGCATCCGGCAAGTGCGAGAATTAGTATAAAAAAGTATAAAAAAATCCAGCAATAGGGGCTGATAGCTTTATAACGGCACCTCATAGATAGCTCCAAAAGCTCTCTATGTGTGGATTATAGTGTCGTGCCTCTTCAGCCCATTTTCTGGTTTTAGTGACTGATGTTCTCTACCTTGGCGGAAAAGTGACCCCGGGCCAATTGAACTTCAATTTCCTGGTTTATTTCGAGCGTGTGGCTGTCTTTTAGAGGTTTACCTTGGGAATCCTTGGCAATAGCATAGCCGCGCTGTAAAACAGCCAGTGGGCTCACATTGTGAAGTAACTGTGCTTGGTGGTTGAGCCTGTCCGCTTTTTGCTGCAAAAGGCGCTCAGCCGCGCGTTGCAAAGTGCTTTGCACAAATTTCAGCTGTTCTCCTTTTTTCTGTAATTGCCTCTGGGGTTGGTAGTGGGTAAAGGCCCGCTGAGCTGCTGCCAATTGGTTGCGGCGCTGCTGAATTTGCTGCTGGCCTGCGGCCAATAGGCGCATCTCCAGGTGGTCCAGGCGTTGCGAGCGGTTTTGCAGTTGTTCGCGCGGGTGGCGTAAACGATTACGGCTCAACATAATTTTCTGCTGTAAGTGGCGAACCTGCTGCTGTATGGCCCTATATAATCGAAGCCTGCTATTTTCCAGCTGTTGATATAACTCAGCGGCATTTGCACTGGCAATTTCCGCTGCTGCTGAGGGGGTGGGTGCGCGTAGATCGGCAGCCAGATCGGAAACGGTCGTGTCTGTTTCGTGGCCTACCGCAGAAATTGTGGGAATGGGGCAGGTGGCCAAGGCTCGCGCAACAACCTCCTCATTGAAAGGCCAGAGATCCTCCAAAGAGCCGCCGCCACGCCCCACGATAAGTAGGTCGTGGCGACCGCTGCGGCCAGCTTTTTCAATAGCGCCGGCGATTTGTTGCGCCGCTCCCTGGCCTTGTACAGCCACTGGCCAGAGTTCAATTCGCGCTCCAGGGTGGCGTCGACCCAATACATGGATCATATCGCGAATCGCGGCACCAGTCGGGGAAGTGATAATGCCAATATTGGTGGGCAAATAGGGCAGCGCGCGTTTTCGGGCGCTGTCGAATAGCCCTTCGGCCTGTAATTTGGCTTTGAGTTGTTCCAGTTGGCGCATCAGGGCACCGAAGCCGGCTTCCTCCATATGTTCCACGATCAACTGGAATTCACCGCGGCCCTCATAGAGGCTAACCCGTGCGCGGATCAGCACTTCTCGGCCGTTTTGTGGGTGAAAAGCCACACTGCGGTTGCGCCCGCGAAACATGGCACAGCGCACCTGAGCGCGGGCATCTTTCAAACTAAAATACCAGTGGCCGGAGCTGGGCACAGTAAAATTGGAGATTTCCCCGCTGATCCACAGTAGTGGAATGCTGCCCTCCAGCAGCTGTTTCACCTCCCGGTTCAAATCGCTTACCGACAGGACACTGCGTTTGCTGTTGGGAGTTGCTGGGCTGGATTGCATCTGTGCCTCTCAAGTGAAAACTGGCGGAGCAATATTGCAGTATCCCCTTTATAGGTAAAGTGCTTTACTCGTTAAATCCGATTTTCTATGAAATGCCATTTGCGCTTTTATTCCTGAGAGGTATAATCGCGCCGATACCCAATCCCGCCTATTCGAGGTTTGAGTGTCAACAATGTCTGAATCCAATCTGCGCATCGCGCGCGAAGCCCTCACTTTCGACGACGTCCTACTTGTGCCCGGTTATTCCGAGGTGACCGCCAAGGATGTCAGCCTTAAAACCCAGCTGTCCCGCAATATCACCCTGAATATTCCCATTGTCTCCGCTGCTATGGATACAGTAACGGAAGCGCGCCTGGCAATTGCCCTGGCGCAGGAAGGTGGTATCGGCATTATCCACAAGAGTATGTCCATTGAAGAGCAGGCTCTTGCGGTGCGTGCGGTGAAGAAATTTGAAGCCGGTGTGGTAAAAGACCCGATTACGATCGAGTCGGATGCCACCGTGCGTGAATTGATCGCCCTGACAACCCATCACAATATTTCCGGTGTTCCGGTAATGGATAAAGGAGATCTGGTGGGTATTGTTACCAGCCGCGATGTTCGCTTCCTTACCGATCTGGATGTGAGTGTTGCCAGTGTCATGACGCCAAAGGAGCGCCTGGTAACTGCACACGAAGATGCCTCTTCTGATCATGTGCGCGAATTGCTGCACAAGCACCGCATCGAGAAAGTACTCGTTGTGAACGATGATTTTGAGTTGCGCGGCCTGATAACCGTTAAAGACTTTAATAAGGCAGAGCAGTACCCGAACTCCTGTAAAGATTCCGATGGCCGCCTGCGTGTTGGCGCATCAGTGGGCACTAGTCCTGACACCGATGATCGCGTAGCGGCTCTGGTAGAGGCCGGTGTGGATGTGTTGGTTGTGGATACTGCCCACGGCCATTCCCGCAACGTAATTGATCGCGTGCGTCGCATTAAGGAAATGCATCCTCAGGTGGATGTAATTGGCGGCAATATTGCCACTGGCGACGCCGCGCGCGCATTGGTTGAAGCTGGTGCGGATGCGGTGAAGGTGGGTATTGGCCCCGGCTCTATTTGCACCACCCGAATCGTAACGGGTATCGGTGTGCCCCAGGTAACGGCAATTGCAGAGGTTTCCACTGCGCTTAAAGGAACTGGGGTACCTATGATCGCCGATGGTGGCATCCGCTATTCCGGTGATATTTCCAAGGCAATTGTTGCGGGTGCTTCTTCCGTAATGATGGGCTCTATGTTTGCCGGTACCGAAGAGGCGCCGGGTGAGGTGGAGCTATACCAAGGGCGTACTTACAAGTCCTATCGCGGTATGGGCTCCCTCGGTGCCATGGCGCGTACTCAGGGTTCCTCCGATCGCTACTTCCAGGATGCCAGCAAGGGCGCTGAAAAACTGGTCCCGGAAGGTATTGAAGGGCGCGTCCCTTATAAAGGCCCTCTGTCTGCCATTGTGCACCAGATGCTCGGTGGCCTGCGCTCTGCTATGGGGTATACCGGTAGTGTGGATATTGAAACCATGCGCACCCGTCCAGAATTTGTGCGGGTAACTGCCGCCGGCATGGGTGAGTCCCATGTACACGATGTGCAGATTACCAAAGAGGCGCCCAACTACCCGGTGGGCGGACGCTAAGCCTCTCGGTGAACAACTTTCAGTACCAAGCCGCAAACGGACCTTTCAGGTCCGTTTGCCGTTATTTATTCTGTTAATGAGTCAATCATGAGCCAAGATATCCACTCCAGCCGAATTCTGATCCTCGACTTTGGGTCCCAGTACACCCAGTTGATCGCCCGCCGTGTGCGCGAGCTGGGTGTTTTTTCCGAAATTCGCGCCTTCGACATGAGCGAAGAAGAGATCCGCGAATATAACCCGAAAGGTATTATCCTGGCCGGCGGGCCTGAGTCCGTACCGGAAGAGGGTTCTCCCCGTGCGCCAGAAGCAGTTTTCAATTTGGGCGTGCCGGTATTGGGCATCTGCTATGGCATGCAGACCATGGCACATCAACTCGGTGGTGCCGTGCAGGGAAGTAACATCCGTGAGTTTGGCTACGCTCAGGTAAAAGTTGAGGGCACTTCTAATCTGCTGCGCGATATCAAAGACCACCTCAACGATGAAGGTGAGGCGCTGCTGGATGTATGGATGAGCCACGGCGACAAAGTCGTGCAAATGCCAGAAGGCTTTGAGCTGATGGCCTCCACCGATTCCTGCCCCATTGCTGGTATGTACTCCGCTGACAAGAACTTCTTTGGGGTACAGTTCCACCCGGAAGTGACACATACCCTGCAGGGTATGCGCATCTATGAACACTTTGTCATCGACATCTGCGGTTGTGAAAAGCTCTGGACCCCGGCCAATATTATCGAGGACTCCATTGCCAAAGTGCGCGAACAGGTGGGTGATGGCAAGGTATTGCTGGGTCTCTCCGGTGGTGTCGACAGCTCTGTGGTGGCGGCACTGCTGCACAAGGCTATTGGCGATCAGCTGACCTGTGTTTTTGTGGACAACGGCCTGTTGCGCAAAAATGAGGGCGATCAGGTGATGCAAATGTTTGCCGACAATATGGGCGTGCGGGTTGTTCGCGCCGATGCGGAAGAGGATTTCCTCTCACGTCTGGCAGGTGTGGATGAGCCTGAAGCCAAGCGCAAAATTATCGGCAATACCTTTATCGAGATTTTCGATCGAGAAGCGTCCAAATTGCAGGATGTGAGGTTCCTGGCTCAGGGTACTATTTATCCAGATGTGATCGAATCTGCCGCCGCCAAAACGGGCAAAGCCCATGTAATCAAGTCTCACCACAACGTGGGCGGCTTGCCGGAAGATATGCAGTTTGAACTGGTGGAACCACTGCGTGAGCTGTTTAAAGATGAAGTGCGCAAAATCGGCCTGGAGTTGGGCCTGCCTTACGATATGGTTTACCGCCACCCCTTCCCGGGACCGGGCCTGGGCGTTCGCATTCTCGGCGAGGTAAAGAGAGAGTACGCCGATATCTTACGCGAGGCAGACGCCATCTTTATCGAGGAGTTGCACAAGGCTGATTGGTACCACAAAACCAGTCAGGCATTTGTGGTATTCCTGCCGGTGAAATCGGTTGGTGTGGTGGGCGATGGCCGCCGCTATGAATATGTAGTGGCGCTTCGAGCCGTGGAAACCGTGGACTTTATGACGGCGCGTTGGGCGCATTTGCCCTACGAGTTGATTGAGAAAGTCTCCAACCGCATTATTAATGAGATAGAGCATATCTCCCGTGTGGCTTACGACGTATCGAGCAAGCCACCGGCTACCATCGAGTGGGAGTAAGCGCTTAATCTCAATTCTTTAATGGGGCGCTTGGCGCCCCATTTCTCTATTTTCCCCGCCAAGCGTGCCACTTTCCACAGCTGAGCCCTTTACTTCAAATGGCGCTTAACTGGTGCGCACGTCTCTTGCTTTTATCTTGTAATTCACTGTAACTCGTTGATTTTTTGGGCGTTTCAAAAGCTGGTCATTTTTTCTTCAGATTGTCACATTGGCGCAACCATGGGCCTTTGCGACAGGGAAAGAATAGTTATCCTCAGAGATATCCACAGAATCTGTGGGTAGCCAATCTTCGAGAGGGGTGCAGTTGGTAATTAGGGGGTTGAAAGAGAAAGAAGGGGCACCTTTTGCACAGAGATGCCCTGGGCGGATTAAAGTTGGCGCCGGAAGCTGATCAGTGCCGCAGTAACCGCTACGTTGAGGCTCTCCACACCATTTTGCATGGGGATACGCACTAGCTCGTTACACTGCTTGGTGACCGCATCGCTAACCCCGCGGGTTTCATTGCCCAGAATAAAAATAGTTGGTTTGTTACCGGGAACCTCTGCAAGGGTCATTGAGGCATGGGAGGACAGGCCACAGATACGTGCGCCGGAATCGCGAAAATCGCTTAGTGCATCGGCCAGGGTGTCGCACCGTAGTATCTGGGTTTTAAACAGAGTGCCGGTGCTGGCTTTGATCACCAGTGGGTCAATCTGTGCGCAGCCCTTTCTCGGCAGGAGAATACCATCCACACCGCCGGCACAGGCTGATCGGATAATCATGCCGAGATTTTGTGGATTGGTAATACCGTCCAGCGCTAAAAGTTCGTAGGTCTTAGCCTCATTCTTGGGCAGGAAGGCTTTGTAGTTGCCGTAGTTGGGTAGGGCCAGATCCAGCGCTACACCCTGGTCCTGGCGAGAATTTTTCGAGATGCGGGAGAGTTCTTTCCGATCCAAGTAGGAGATTTCTATCTGGCGCTCCTCGGCCAGAGACTCCATTCGACTGATCAGCTGGTCGCGTCGGTTGCTGCTAGCCAGGTGCAGCTTGTGTACCGGAAGTTCTGGGTCTTCCAGTGCTTCGAGCACCGGCTTGCGCCCATAAATAGTTAGTAGGCTGTCGAAAAAGGCCCTTTTTTTTAGGTATTCAGAGGAGTCTTTCACCGCATTGGCTCGCTCAGTAGTTCGATCAATTTGGCCGCGCTCTCATCGGATAGCTGGCCCCGCCGCGCCAACTCTACACAGGCGAGGCCCAGTTGGCGATAGTGGTGCGCGAGTTCCGGGGCTGTGGAGGTTAAGTCTTTCAGCTGGTTGGCTACTGTTTCCAGGTCGCCCCGGGCGATCGGGCCGGTGAGAGAATTCTCCGGTCCAAGAGCCATATTATTCTGTGCGGTCTGCAGAACAATTGGCTCCAGTAACTTGAGGGCACTATCGCGGTCGATACCCGCCGCAGCGAAACTGCTCAGGCTGAGATCTATGAGTACGGTGAGATAGTTGCACGCGATCACCGAACCGGCATGGTATAGAGACTTGTGCTGGGCTTCGATGTTGAGTATTTCACAGCCTATGGTAGTGAAAGCTTCTGCTAAAGCCTTTGTTGCAGAGCTTTCGCCCTCTAGGGCGACGCTACAGCCGGCGAAACTGTCGAGGGAGCGCAGCGGGTCGGCAAAGCTGTGCACCGGGTGGGCGCTGGCGATAGCGGCAGGGCGCAGCACTTCGAGCACTTGTGAGCTCAGGGCGCCACTGCAGTGGAAGGCTGCTATGTTTTCGCGTTCGCCAAGGTGGTTGGCGAGGCGTTCAACTGTTGCGGCAATCTCGCTATCGCTGCAAGCGATTAGCCAGAAGTCTGCGGGCTTCATCAATTCCAGCGCGGCTACTGCGTGCCCGGCGCCGATAAACTCGGCGGCAGCCTGTGCGCTTTCCAGACTGCGGTTAAAAATCGATTGAACTTGAAAAAAACCGGTCTGTTGCCACAAGCGCCCGAGAGTTTTCCCCAGGCGCCCGGCACCAATAATGTTGAGTGTCTTCATTAGTTGCCGGCGAGGCAGTCCAGGTAAGCTTTAACAGCATTCTCCAGCCCCATACCGATGGCGTCTACGGTGAGGGCGTGGCCGATTGAGACTTCCTGTAATCCTGGCAGGGTGCGGTAGCGGGGCAGGTTGACCAGGTTCAGGTCGTGGCCCGCATTTACCCCCAGCCCCAATTGGCGAGCATGCTCGGCGGCGGCGCAGTGAGCGCTGAAGATATCTTCCAGTTCCGCACTCTGTTTTGCGGCTGCTTCTGCATAGGGGCCTGTATACAGCTCAATGCGATCAGCACCCACATCCTTGGCCAGGCTGATCTGCTCTAGATCCGGATCCATAAACAAGCTAACTCGGACACCGGCGTCCTTGAGTCTGGCGATCAGGGGGACCAGGCGCGGGCCATCGAGTTTGAGGTTGAAGCCGTGATCGGAGGTTAGCTGGTCGTTGCTGTCGGGGACCAGGGTGCACTGGTCTGGTTGGGTTTCCAGTACTAACGGCATCAGGCCGGGATAGTCCCCCTGGTGCAGGGCAAAGGGATTGCCCTCAATATTGAACTCAATACCCTGGCGATCGCGGCACAGTGCAGCCAATTCGCGTACGTCATTGGGGCGGATATGGCGCTGATCTGGGCGTGGGTGTACGGTGATACCCTGCGCACCAGCGTCTAGGCATATCCGACCGTGGGCAGTGACATCGGGGAAGTTACCCTCGCGGGAATTGCGGATCAGGGCGATCTTGTTGAGATTAACACTGAGAGCGATCACAGCTTATTCTCCCTTGCTGTTGGTGGCGACGGCGTTGTCACCGGTGTCTATACGTTTGGCCTCAAGGATGCGGATGGGCGTGTTGGGGGCACTTGGGTGCTGTCGATAGAGGCCCCTTGGCTGCTCTACCATCTTTTCCACAATATCCATGCCGGCAATCACCCGGCCAAAAACGGCGTAGCCGGGCTTGTCTTCTTGGGCGTCGAGCCTGGTGTTATCGACCAGATTGATAAAAAACTGAGAGGTAGCGCTGTCTGGGTCGTTGGTTCTTGCCATAGAGAGGGTGCCGCGCAGGTTTTGCAGGCCGTTGGCGGATTCGTTGATGATGGGGTCTTGGGTTTCCTTTCTCTGGAAATCGAAAGTAAATCCGCCGCCCTGAACAACGAAGCCCGGTACTATCCGGTGGAAGATGATCCCATTGTAAAAGCCGTTATCGGTATAAGTAAGGAAGTTCTGTACGGTGACCGGAGCTTCTTTGGCGAAGAGTTCGATCTGAATAATGCCCAAGTCGGTTTTAAGTTCCACGCGCGGGTTTTTGGCCAATGCGGGAAGGGCAAGGGTTGCACAGAGTAGCATTGCAAATAGTTTACGCATCATCCTAAGTCCTTTAGGTTTTACGGCAGTGTTTCGACACAGCCGCTTTTGAGTTGGATGTAGGGCCTGGGGGGATATCACTTCCCCCGGGGCTCAATAGTATGCGATTTCGACGAGAGTGGGCGAAATCAGTTCGCCCACTCTGAGTGGCGCTTGCGCGGGCGTAGGTGCGGGGCAATCATTGCAAGGAGGGCGCCCAGTAGTACAGACAGAGCGCCATACATATACCACTTGTGGCTTTCACTGCCGGATAAGCGCTGAATTTCCGCTTCTGCCATGGTCTTCTCCTGCTTGAGTAGTTCGTGCTGGTGCAGGAGCTTCTGGTGGCGCTCATTGAGTGCCAGGGCATCTGCTGATAACGCCTTTAGGGTTTTCAGCTCGGCTGCGAGCGTCTGGCTCTGTTGCTGGGCGGACTCCAGGGAGCTACTCAGCTTGCTATTTTCTTCCTCCAGGCGGCGGACTTCCCCACCGAGGTTGCCTTCCATTTTCTCAAAGCGTGCCAGGTTCGCTTCCGCTTGTTCCAGCTTGAGTTTGGCCACTGGGTCGGAGACCAGGTATTGGCGCCTCACCCACCCCTCTGTGCCACCCTGGGTGCGCACGCGGGTCCAACCCTCTTGCGGGGCATCTTCGAGAACACTGAGCTGGGTGCCGCTGGGCAAGCCGCGGTGCAGGATACGAAATCCATTGCCTTTACCGGCGCGCATGGGCACATGTAGCTGGTCGGTGATATAGCGAGTTTCGGCGGCGGCAGTTGCCGGGACTGCGTTGAGCAGTGTGGCGGCGATCAGGCCGCACAATAATTTCTTCATTGCGATACAGCTTGTGCTTGTTGTTATTAGGGCAGTACTAATTTGAATGGCTTGACAGAAGTTGAAGCGTAGACACCAGCAGCCACATAGGGGTCGCCGTCGGCCCAGGCCTGAGCCTCCTCAAGCGAGGGAAATTCGGCAACCACTAGGCTGCCGCTAAAGCCAGCCTCACCGGGTTCTTCGCTATCAACGGCGGGGTGTGGGCCTGCAACCAGCAGGCGCCCCTCGTCTTTAAGACGGTTGAGTCGGGCTAAATGGTCTGGACGCGCTTTTTTACGCAAAGGGAGACTATCGCTAACATCTTCACTGATGATTGCGTACCACATTGTGAATTTTGCTCTTGTTAGTTGATCAGGAAATTTTGTTATTGGGCAACCATGACTTCTTCCAGCTTCAGCCCGGTAAGCTTGCCGATACGGGAAAAGAGGAAAAAGAGAACCAGCATTAAAATAATGGTGGCCGGCAGGGCGATCACCGGATAGCTGAGTGCGGTCATTTTACCCAGTTCCTCATTGAAGGCTTCCGTACCCGGAGGGCTCTGTAAAATAACTTTCGCCAGTACGTAGTTGAGTACTGAGGAGAGGAAAAAAGAGGCGGCGATCATCCAGGATGCCTGTTGCAAGGTGCGCTCAAAGGCACCCTGGTTGCCTTTGTTGGCGAGACTTTGGGCAATCTTGGCGGTATCCAGTATCTGGTCGTTGTACAAAAGCGTCTTTACCAGTGGCCAGCGGGTGTAGAGGGAGGCAACGGTGGCGATACCCAGCAGGCCTGGAATGGCGGCTTCTTTAATGGCGATATACTGCGGATCCAACTCCAGCAGGCTGATGCCACCGGTGAGCAGGATGCTGATAGTTCCCAGGGCGGAGAAGAAGTTGACCTTGCCAGAGCGAATGAGGTCGCGCAGTCCGTAGCCGAGGGGGAAAGCCAGTGCGACCACTAGGGCCCATTTGGTGCCAAGCCAGTCGTCCCCGGAGAGTTTGGTCAGGACCAGGGTGGGGATAACGATGTTGAGAAGCAGATTGCCGAGAAGGCCCTCTTTCTTCTTGGGCTTCTGTTGGGCTACTGGGGTGGTCGAATTCGTTTCGGTCATACTCAATTCCGGTGATAATGCCCGCGGGAAGCTGGTTGAGAGGTCATATTGCAATGGCTCTCAAAGAAAATCGCTTCCCCACTGACAATACTGCTGTCAGACTCCGGTTCCTCGTGGCCGCCAAGGGAGACCTATGGTCCGGGCCCTATCCTTGAAAACACCGGTTGCGAGTAGGACAGCGCCACCGGATGATTGTTCCAAATAATAGATACTGCGACTTTTAACCCCTAGAGAGAGTGAGAGCCTGCTGTTGAGTTTCCTGCCAGAAGATCTGAATACAGATCTTGTAGACCTTCACTGCCACAGTACCGCTTCCGACGGTATTTTAAGTCCTGCTGAGCTGGTGTCGAGGGCGAAATCTCAAGGTGTGACACTGATGGCACTCACTGACCACGATACGGTGGATGGTGTAGCTGAGGCACAGGCGGTTGGTGACCAATTAGGCATCACCGTGATGACGGGGATCGAATTCTCCAGCCTTTGGGGGCGACGCTCCGTCCATGTAGTTGGATTGAATGTTGACCCGGCAGCCGAGTGCTTGCGGCAGGCAATTGCCCTGCGCGAGCGATTGCGCCAAGAGCGCGCCGAGCGGATTGCCGAACGTCTAGAGAAGCGCGGTTTTCAGGGCGCTTTGCAGGGGGGGCGTGCGATTGCCGGTGATTCCGTACTGGGGCGGCCGCACTTCGCCCGTTGGCTGGTGCAAGCCGGGCACGTTGAGGACACAGCGCGGGCATTCAAACGTTATCTGGGCGCCGGCAAGATCGGCGATGTGCGCGTGGAGTGGCCACAATTGCAAGAGACTGTAGAAACTATACAGTCTGCTGGTGGTGCGGCAGTGTTGGCACACCCTCTCAAGTACAGTCTCACTCGAACCCAATTACTGCGTCTGCTGACAGAGTTCTACCGCAGTGGCGGGAATGCTATAGAGCTGCTCTGTGGCCGGCAGAACCCCACGCAGACCAGAGAACTGCGCACCCTCATGGCGTTGGCCGTTGGCGATTCCTGCAAAGCTCCATTGTTGAGCTCTTTGGGGAGTGATTTCCACCAGCCGGAGCAGCCCTGGAGGGAACTGGGCTGTGTGCGTTTACCCGAAGACGTCGAGCCGGTGTGGAATCTGTGGCACACTCTGCACCGGGATCGACCCGGGGAAGCAGTATCTGCCTGACGGTGTGAATTTTCACATCACACCAGAGGGGGAGTCGGCATTGGTCGAACCCTAATCCCCGGCGGGTATCAGAGCCCGCCGCAAGAGGTTTCAATTGATTAAAGCTTGGGGGCTTTGTGGCGCAGTTCTTTCAAATTCATCCGGACAATCCTCAAGGGCGGCTGATCAGTCAGGCCGCAGATATAGTGACTAGTGGTGGGGTGATTGTTTATCCCACTGATTCTGCCTACGCGATAGGCTGCCGATTAGGGGAGAAGCTAGCGGTTGAGCGGATTCGCGCTCTGCGTCAGCTGGATAAAAATCACAACTTTACCCTGATGTGTCGTGATCTTTCCGAGTTAGCCACTTACGCCAAGGTGGATAACCAGATGTTCCGCCTGCTAAAGAACCACACCCCGGGCTCCTATACCTTTATTATGCCGGCCACCGCAGAGGTGCCTCGCCGTCTAATCCACCCCAAGCGCAAAACCATTGGCATTCGCGTGCCCGACAACCCCATTGCTTTGGAGTTGATTGAGGCGGTGGGTGAGCCGTTGATGAGCTGCAGCCTGATTATGCCTGGCGATACGCAGCCGCTGACCGACCCCTATGATATTCGCGACACCCTTGAGCACCAGGTGGAGCTGGTGATCGATGGTGGCTTTTGTGGAATGGAAGCGACTACGGTAATTGACCTGACAGGCGATGAGCCCGAGCTAATTCGCCAGGGCTGTGGCGCCACAGATGAAATACTGGGCTGATTAGTGCCTCACTGGTGTATAATCGGCCGTTTGCGATTTTGAGGGTGGGGCAGGGTGTCCAGTGAAGAACTAATAGCCGAGGTGGAGGAACAGGTGCTCGCCGATGTTGCAGCTACCGAATCTGCCGCCCCTGCTGATTCGCCCACGGAAAACCCGCTCTCCGAGGAGAGCGAAGGCCCTCTCGCACTCGTGTTGGGGGAGGCATTTACCGACCTGCCCCCAGATCTCTTTATTCCACCAGATGCTCTGGAAGTTATCCTGGAAGCCTTCGAAGGCCCACTGGATCTGCTGCTTTACTTAATCCGCCGCCAGAACCTGGATATTTTGGAAATTAACGTCTCGGACATCACCCGCCAGTATATGGCTTATGTGGAGATGATGACGTCGATGCGTTTTGAGTTGGCGGCGGAATACTTGGTGATGGCGGCAATGCTCGCCGAGATCAAGTCGCGCATGCTGTTGCCGCGCCCGCCAGCAGCGGAAGAAGAAGAGGGTGAGGACCCTCGCGCTGCACTGATTCGCCGTCTGCAGGAATACGAGCGCTTCAAAACTGCGGCCGAGGATCTCGATGAAATACCGCGCATGGGCCGCGATATCCATCAGGCCAGTGCCGAAGGACCGGACCGTAATATTACCCGGCCCGACCCAGAGGTGGATCTCAAGGAGGTATTGGTTGCGCTGGCGGATGTGTTGCGCCGCGCCGATATGTTTGAGAGCCACCAAGTGGAACGCGAAAAGCTCTCTACCCGCGAACGTATGACTCAGGTGCTAGATCAGATCCGCCACGGTCAGTTTGTGCCGTTTGTGAGTCTGTTCACCGCAGAAGAGGGGCGCCTTGGCGTGGTGGTGACTTTCCTAGCGGTGATGGAGCTGGTCAAGGAGTCCCTGGTCGAGCTGGTGCAAAATGAAGCTTTTGGGCCCATTCATGTGCGCGCAGCTAGCCAGGGTAATGTAGCCGGTGATGATGAACTTGACGAAAGTACAGATGACTCCTACGCAGGAGAGCCGGGGGAAGCACCCCAGTTTTCCGATGCCGAGAGTGCCTTGAGTCAAGACTTGAGTGATCAGGAGTCACATTCTGAAGGGCAGGTGGAGCCCAGAGAAGAAGAGTTGGAACAATAAGATGACAATCGCTCCGGAATTACTGCGCAGAATCCTGGAGGGTGCCTTGTTAGCTTCGGCTCAGCCCCTCAGTGAGGAAAAATTGTTGTCCTTGTTGGACGAGGAGGAGCGCCCCTCCGCCACAACCCTGCGGGATGTGCTCGGTGAGATTGCCGAGAGTTATGCTGGGCGCGGTTTTGAGCTGAAAAAAGTTGCCAGTGGTTGGCGCTTCCAGGTGCCGGAAGATCTGGCCCCCTGGGTGAACCGCCTATGGGAGGAAAAAGCGCAAAGGTATTCCCGCGCAACTCTGGAAACATTGGCGATTATTGCCTACCGTCAGCCGGTCACCCGTGGGGATATTGAGGAGATCCGCGGGGTTGCGGTCAGCTCCCAGATAGTGAGAACCCTGTTGGATAGAGGTTGGATCAAGGTGGTTGGTCACCGAGATGTGCCCGGTAAGCCCTCCCTCTACGCGACCACCAGGGATTTCCTAGATTATTTCAATCTGTCCTCCCTGGATGACTTGCCCACTTTGGCTGAAATCCGTGATATCGAGAGCTTGAATAAGATTCTCGAATCAGAGGGGCTCCCCCCCGAGGAAATCGCGGCTGCACTCGCCGCTGAGGGAGAGGAACTTTCAGAGGGCGAGCAGGTGAGTGTGAAAACGGAAGAGGAGGCCGGCGCACTGGAAAGTGAAGAGCAGCAGGAATCTGAAGATGCGGAAACGGATACCGATGCTGAGGAGGATGCCCGGGTCGCTGCAGCGCTTGAGGAAATCGCTGCGGAGGCCAATATACAGCTAGAGACCGATGGCGAGCAGCCCGAGATAGAGACCGAAGCTGCCGAAAGTGATGATGTGGCAGTAGCTGAGTTATCCACAGAGGCGCAAGAAGAGATCAAGGATGAGGCGCCGGAAGATGAATGGGAGTTGGCGCAGACGCAGTCTGAAAGCCCAGAGGCTTCTGAGCCTTTGAGTGTTGACGCCGAGGAGGGGTCAACTCCGGAAAAAGAACATGAAAGCGAAATTGAACAGGACGACGACGCTGGGGAGCCACAAGCCCCTATCGCGGCAACACTGCCCAAAAGCAGCCTGTTTGGTGATATCGACACTGAGGCTGCAACCGATCAAGAGGAGCCGGGAAGTAGCGATGTCGATGAAGATTCCCAAGAAGTAGTGCAAGCGGAAAACACCACCCCATGAGTGATGGCACCTCGCCAGCAGGCGAAAAATTGCAAAAAGTATTAGCGCGCAGCGGCCTGGGGTCGCGGCGTGAGATGGAGCGCGCGATCGATGCGGGTCGCGTGACCGTTAACGGAAAAGTAGCGGAACTCGGAGAACGGGTGACCAGTGCGGATCATATTGAATTTGATGGCCAGGGCTTGCCCTCCAGCGGGGAAAACCGCTGCCGGGTAATCCTATACAACAAACCTGTCGGCGAAATCTGCTCGCGCCACGATCCGGAAGGGCGCCCCACGGTTTACGACCGCCTGCCCCGGCTGAAAACCGGCCGCTGGATATCCGTTGGCCGCCTGGATTTCAACACCAGTGGTCTGCTGCTGTTTACCAATAGTGGCGAGCTGGCCAACAAGTTGATGCATCCCTCATCGGTGATCGATCGCGAATACCTTGTGCGCATCCAGGGAGATGTGGATGAGGAGATGAAGCGACGCCTGCTTAAAGGGGTGCTATTGGATGACGGCTCCGCGCGCTTTACCGATATTGTCGAAAGCGGCGGCGAGGGTAGAAACCGCTGGTTTTACTGCGTGGTGATGGAGGGACGCAATCGCGAGGTGCGCCGTTTGTGGGAGTCCCAGGGGGTGCGCGTGAGCCGCCTGAAGCGGGTGCGCTATGGCAGTGTATTTATTCCATCCCACGTGCGCGTGGGCCAGTGGATTGAGATGGAGCCCAGGGAAATTGACGACCTGTGTATCACCGCCGGTCTGCCCAAGCTGGGCCAGCGACCGCTAACCCAGGGGGAAAAACAGAACCTGGAACGCCAGAGGCGCAAACTGCGTAAGTCACCGGTACCGGCGCAGCGTCGTAATAAGTCCTGATACGGTTACGTTTTTTTACGAAAAAGCCCGCATTCTGCGGGCTTTTTCGTGCTTGGGTGCTAGCTTTAGCCTACAGCTGGTTCTCCTTTTGCTCTTCATTTTCAGGAGTTTCTCCAGCCTCTTCTTGCTGTTGATTCTGCATCTCAGACTGTACGCCCTGCGGGCCACCACCCATGGCGTCGTCGACATCGGAGGGAATATCGGACACCGAATTACTGGTGTCATTAGTCTCCTCCTTATTGGCTCCCTCGGTTTTGGTACTGGACTCCATCAGTTGCTTGAGCTTTGCCAGTCCTTGTTCGTAGGACTCCCCCACCATTTTTTTGATGGCCAGCCCCATCCAGCGCTCCCTTGGGCCGCCACCGGTATCGGTATTAAAGCTCCAGACAACCTGGGTGCCGCCGTTTTGGGGCATTAACCTGAATTCCGCGGAGGCTTCACTGCCGTCACCAAAATTAAGCTTGTTGAGTACTGTTGAGTCCGGCGTGCTGGCGATGATGGTCTGGGTTCCGCTGCCCTCATTGGAGTTTTCGCCATGCCAACTCATGGTTGCCCCCACCCCCGTTTCTGGACCGCTGTATTTATATTCCATGGCGGGATCTATATGCCGCCAGGGGGACCAGCTGTTGAATTTTCGATAGTCGTTGACGTAGGGGAATATGGTTTGGGGTGGTTTGTCGATGTAGATACTGCGCTCCAAGGAGACTTCACGGGGAAACAGATAACCGGCTAGGAGCAGTAGTATCAGAAATACGAAGATATAGAGTATCCAGCGCATAGCGGGGCCCTTTGCTATTTTCGGGATCGCTGACCCCGATTGCCGGCGAATAGCCGGCACTAGTCAAGGTTATAGCAGTTCCTCTGCGGTTTAATCGTCGCTGAGATGGATAAGTGGCAGCTTGATCTCGACACAGAGGCCGGCACCGGGGTGATTGCGCGCGGTAATGCTGCCACCGTGGTGCAATATCGTGCGCTGGGCGATAGCCAGTCCCAGGCCAAAACCACCACTCTCGCGAGTGCGGGCGCTGTCCGTGCGGTAGAAGGGGCGGAATATGGCTTCTAGGTCGGATTCTTCCACACCGGAGCCAGAGTCGATTACAGAGATACTGCAGCTGTCTGTGGACTCCTGCACCAGTACCCGCACCAGTCCGTGGCTGGGGCTGTATTTGATCGCATTGCGCAAGATATTCTCCAGCGCTGCGGTCAGGGAGCTGCCGCGAGTAGCGACAAGCAGCTCTTCACCACTGGCGCTCATATCAAAGCCGAGATGTTTATCCGTCGCTTCGATCTGCAGGTCGTCGATCAGCGCTGAGAGCAAACTGTTGAGCTCTACTACGTCATCCAGTGGGCGCTGCTCCTGGTTGCTGACCGGCAAGGAGAGAACGTCGGCGATAATATCTTCGAGATAGTCCGCGGCTTTGCCGATTTTATCCAGTTCAGTATCGAGCTCTACAACTTGCTTCTGGCGGGCGATCGCGAGGGCTACCTGCAGTCGTGCCAGGGGCGAGCGCAATTCGTGGGACACATCTTTAATCAGGCGACGTTGTTCGGACATGGACTCCTGAAGCTGGGCGGTCATGGAGTCGAAGTCCAGTGCCAAGTCGGTCAATTCATCGTTACGGGTGCGCAGGCTGGGGGCGACCCGGTAATCCAATCCTCCGGCGGCGACACGCTTGGTGGCGGCGCGCAGTTGTTCTAAAGGGCGGCTCAGGTAGCTGGCCAGCCAGTAACAGGCGACGCCCGAGGCAATCATAGAGAGCAGCAGCATGGGCCAGAAGTTGCGCCAAAGGAATCGCAGTAGCAGCCCCTCTTTACTATCTCCGGCAACCAGGGCAATACGCAGAGGGTCTCCTGTGCGCAGTGGCAGGAAGAAGCCAACGGTAGGTTTGTTATCCACTAGCATATGGGCCTCGCGATTGCGGTAGTCGAGGCTATTGATCAGCGGTGCCATGTTCTGTGGCAGTGGTCTCCCCAGCAGGTCGTTGCCTTCGCTATCTATTGCGTACACCCGCCGCTTGACCTTTTTGGGTGCGCGCTCCAGCCAGTGCTGAAACTGCTCGGGCCCATGGCGGCGGGCGATACGCATATTGCGCATGACCTCTCGAAACAGTGCGGGCCCCTCCCAGCGCTCTTCCTGGCGGGGGTCACCAAACTCGCCAAAATGGGTAATGTAAATGGCGGCAACCACCATCACCATGGCGGTGATCCATGCGCCAAAAAACATTTTCCAGAAGAGGCTGCGCATTTTGATACTACCTACTGCTTGGCCTGGGTGAGCATATAACCGGCGCCGCGTATATTGATAATCAGATCACGGCTGGCGCCTTTGTCCGCGAGCTTCTTGCGAATGTTGCTGACATGTACATCAATGGAGCGGTCGTAGGGCATCAGTTTACGCCCCAGGGCATTCTCGGTGAGTACCTCTTTGCCCACTACATCCCCAGCACTTTGCACTAACACCTTGAGCACAGAAAATTCGGCCCCTGTCAGGGATAGGGCTTGGTCACTCCAATAGGCCTGATGCTCGGTTGGTAGCAGGCGCAACGGGCCGCTGCTAAGGCTGTCGTCGTTATTTTCTACCTCAACCCGACCGCGACGCAAGATTGCGCGCAGGCGCGCTGCCAACTCGCGGGGATTACAGGGTTTGGGTAAGTAGTCGTCGGCACCCATTTCCAGGCCCACGATTCGGTCTACGGTGTCCCCTTTGGCGGTCAGCATAATAACCGGCAGGGAGCGGCTGGTGGGAGAGGCCTCCTCGCGCAGCTTGCGCAGTACATCAAAGCCATTGTGCACCGGTAGCATCACATCTAACACCAGGGCATCAAAGTGCTGGCTTTGGGCCAATTCCAATCCGCGGCCACCGTCGTTGGCGGCAGTTACATCAAAGCCCTCTCCGGTGAGGTACTCCCTCAGCAGATCAGTTAATTCTGTGTCGTCGTCGATTAGAAGGATGCGGCTCATGATGTTCTCTCAATTGCTGTGGGGCCATTATATGCAAAGCGTTGGCGCTAGTTATCACAGCTCTGCGGCCTTTTTACCGTTCTTAACAAATGTTTACCGGGGTTTGCCCCTGTTTACACAGGCCCGACTTACTATGAAATCACTGAATACAAACGTGA
Organism: Microbulbifer mixtoriginis (SeqCode); assembly: GCF_052468275.1. NCBI lineage: Bacteria > Pseudomonadati > Pseudomonadota > Gammaproteobacteria > Cellvibrionales > Microbulbiferaceae > Microbulbifer > Microbulbifer mixtoriginis (SeqCode). The sequence goes on from NZ_CP174341.1 coordinate 2,070,916, forward strand.
GGACGGAGTGATGAAAAACTGGAAGCTGGTGCTGAGTAGCCTGGCCTTGGCCGGAGTAATGGCTGCCCCTGTAGCTACTATGGCGTTTGGCGCTGAGGACGGCCATCACAAGCGCGGATTTGAGTATATGGCGCGCAAGCTGGAACTGACTGAGGGCCAGAAAGCGCAGTTGAAGGCTAACAGAGATAGCAATAGCGAAAGCAGGAATGCCCAGCGGCAGCAGTTACAAGAGCTGCGCAAGCAAATCCATACGGCTCTGGAGACTGGTGCAGACCAAGCCACCCTAGACCAGCTCGGGGCAGAATTAGGCAAGTTGCAGGTGCAAAAAATGCAGAGCCACTTCCAACTGCGCCAGCAGTTCGAGGCGTTACTCACAGATGAGCAGAAAGCAAAATTTGAAGAGTTGAAAGAGCAGCGCAAAGAGCGCCGCATGAAGTGGCGTGAAGAGCGCCTTGAGCGCCGCGCTACCGAGAGCTGATATCCCCAAATCGCAGACTCCTTGTGCGATCCACCGGGCGCACCCTTCCCCAGAGGCCCGGTCGGTTCATAACCCTTTGCCCCCACAATTATGGGGGCTTTTTTGTGCCGAGGTACAGCCTTGGTCAGCTTGCCGTGCCCCGCCTTTGCTGGGAGAATACGCCGCCCCGCCAATAGGTATCTAGTGTGGCCCGGATTGGGCGAAGAGGAATGACTGTGAGCAAAATCGGCTTGTTTTATGGCAGTGACGAAGGCAATACTGAATCTATAGCCCTGCGCATCCGTGCCCGCCTGGGTGAGGAGCGGGTAGACCTGTTTGATATAGCCGATGTCACACAGTTGGACATTGCCAACTACGAGCAGCTGATTTTTGGTATTCCCACCTGGGATTTCGGCCAGATCCAATCCGACTGGGAGGAGTTCTGGGAGGATGTGCAGGAAATCGACTTCAGCGGCAAGACGGTGGCCCTGTTTGGCCTGGGCGACCAGTTTGGTTATGGCGATTATTTCTTAGACGCTATGGGCATGTTGCACGATGTGATTGTCGGTCGGGGAGCGGCCATTGTCGGTTTGTGGTCGATCGAAGGCTATGAGTTTGAGGCCTCCAAAGCGGAGATCGAGGGCGAGGGCAAATTTATGGGGCTCGCTATTGATGAAGACCAACAGGAAGAGATGACTGCTGAGCGTCTCAACCTCTGGTGCAAACAAATCGCTGATGAGTTCACTCTCGCTGGCGGTGCCGCCAGTGTCGTCGAGCTGGATGACTAAATCTTCATGCCACAGACGATCCCCTTTAAAGATTTCTGGCCCTGGCTGGCCGAGCATCCCAACTGCATTCTCCGGGCCGGTACTCCAGAGAGCGTTGTTTACGATGATGATGACTACTACTGGCGCTTTGCAGAGGAGGATACCCGCACACTGCTTGTACAAGTGATGCGCGGCAAACGCCCGGTAGCGGAGTTCTTTATTGAGCCCTCACATATTGCTTCTGTACAGGTGGGCCCAGGGGAAAGGGGAGAGTATAACTTCGACCTGATGACAGAAATCCATGGGCAGATGCAGGTGATTTATTATTTTGTACTGTCACATGGCTTAGACGAGCCAGTGAGTCCCGTCGAGGAGCCCTCCCAGGCTTCAGGACAGCTCCACTAAAAGGTCGTTTCTTTGTGAAAGCACCAGTTGATAGCTCAACTGGTGCTGGAAAGTCCGGGGTGGTATTAGCTTACTACTAGTTTACAGCCGGCTGTTTTTCTACTGACCCAACACCGATATGCTTATCAATAAAGGCTAAAAGATCTGTATAAGATTTCATATTCTTCTCCTCAATGTAAAAGCTATGGCCTTGTTATCATAAGCGGAAATAAGGTTTTTCTAGCTTTTCTTTTCTCTCAAGTGGTACCAAGTTTAAATCGGAGAGTGATTCTTCCAGTTTATTCGAGACCCCCGACCTCTTGAGGTTGCTTCTTTGTGGGTCGTCTAATGGGTAATTTTAAATTTTATTTAACTTTAATAAGGCCTTTAAGGGATCTAAATGAGCGCCAAAATATTTCACAAGTTCTTATTTTTTAAACCTTTCCCTGTATTTCTTTTCTTTCTTGTTTTCTTTTTTGGAGGGTGTTCTGCTTCTCAAAAATTAATAAGCTCGAATTGGTATGAGGTGGAGACCGAGCATTTTCGCATTGTCACCAATGGGAAGCCGGACAAGGTAGAGAAGTTGGCTGATGATCTTGAAAGACTTAGAGTAGCAGCTACAAAGCATATTAATTTTATTCCAGATCAGCAAAAGTTAACTGTATATGCTCTTTCAGATAGATTGAGTTTTAAAGGAGTTACTGGTAGGGATGATACCCAGAGAGTTGTAGGTTTATTTCAAAATACCTCTCATGGTAGCTTTGCTTTAGTGAACCTATCTGGAAACCAATATTACCCTGGTAACCCGGCACGCCAGATTTTATTTCACGAATATATACATTTCCTTACTTATGGGCGTAACTCATCGAATCTTCCTTATTGGTTTAGTGAGGGTGTGGCGGAAGTCTTTTCAACTGTTAGTTTTCATGGGGAAGAATATGAGCTGGGGATGATACCAGTAAGTCGAGCAATTACTTTAAGTCATTTGGATGAGTTATCTTTAAAGGAACTCCTTACAGCAAAGAATGGCTCTTTAAGTAATAATGAGAGAGAAGCCTTATATGCTAACGGTTGGATGCTGGCGCATTGGCTGCTTTTTGATCCGCATCGTGTTAAAGCTTTGCAGCGGTATTTAGAAGGATATAGTAAGAGCTCAGATGAGGCGCGACCACTTTGGGATGAGTTGGGTATGAGTTTTGAAGAGTTAGAATCCCAATATCTTCGATTATCAAAGTCTGATTTTGGATACTATACAATGCGCATGCCTAAAATGAATATGGCTAATTTTGCTAAGAGCGTAAGGCAGCTTTCCCAAGAAGATGCAATTTTAGAGATTGCGCAATTTATGGCGGTTTCAGGGCAGAAGTCTAACAAATTAAAAGAATTCATTGATTATGCCAAAGAGCAGGGTGTTCATAGTTATCAGTTAAATTCAGCGATGGCTTCTGCAGAGTTTCAGAGTGGAGATTATCTTCGGGCAAGAGAGTGGTTAAGCTCTATTCCCGCTGAATTTCACGATGAAAAATGGTTCCTGGAAGTTCAGACACGCATAAGGCTAGCTGAAGAACTCTCGAAAGCAGAGGGTCTCAATTTAAGCGTAGTAGCCGATATACGAGATGAGTATATTAAGCTTGTTAATTCCCATGATGATGTGCCTGTTTATTGGTATGAACTTGCAATTGCAATGCAGGTACTAGGGTATCCAAGAGAAAGTTATCTAGAAATGCTGGAGCAGGCTTATTTACGTGCGCCAAGGCACACAGGTATAGCATGGTGGTATGCCCATGAGCTTTATATTAGCCGTGAGAAAGAATATTTCTCTCAGGTTGTCAGCCCCCTAATGGTACAGCTATCCAATTTGGAAAGGGAGGCTCGCCTAAGTTCAATGCGCAGGGAAATTGAAAATGTTAGCAGCCCTCGTTTATCCGCTAAACCTGTGAAAGAAGGTCTGGGAGAAGGCATTACTAAATACCAGGGTATGTCAGGGGAAAAAGCCTTCGCGTTGGCTTTAGATTTTAGGGGGGCTTTTGTTGTGGGCTTTTCTGAGAAGAATGTTAATCAGGAATCTGCAAATGATGATGCCCTTAATCTCTGCGAGAAATCTCGGCAGCGTTATAAGGTTTATGGAAAATGCCGCCTTTATGCAGAGGGGAATAAAATTGTAGACTCAGGGGTGGCTAATAGGCAACTTTGATTCACCCTTAATTTTGTATTAGATGCATTGGTAGGAAAAGTGTGGGCTTTTAGCCCACACTTTTAGTTTAAGAATATTGGCTATTTACTAGCTAAGTTCTCATTTACTCTTTCTCTATCCGACTTATGCTGATCAAACCAGTACAAAATAGAAGCCACTTTCGCAATCATCTGGCTGGGTCTTGCGGCAATACTGTGAGAGGCGCCTGGAATTCGTACCATTGCAGCTTCCACATCGTTCAACTTCAGTGCCTGGTAAAACTGCTCTGTTTCAGACATGGGTGTGCGGTAGTCCTCCTCTCCGGTAAGCAGCATAGTTGGCGTAGTGACATTGCCCACATAAGTCAGCGGTGAGCGGCGGCGATACTCCTCCGGTTTTTCCCAGGGCATACCCGAGAACCAGTATTTGGTAAAGAACCTGGAGTAATCTGCAGTTAAAACGAAGCTCTCCCAGTTGATTACCGGTTTGGCAACTACTGCTGCACGGAATCGGTCAGTTTTACCGATAATCCAGGCTGTTAGGGTGCCGCCGCCGCTGCCGCCGGTAACGAATAATTGCCCCTCATCGATATAACCCTGGTCGATTACTGCATCGACGCCGGCCATTAAATCGTCGTAATCCTGGCTCGGGTAATTGTGATGAATCAGGTTGGCAAATTCATGCCCGTAGCTGGTGGAGCCCCGTGGGTTTGTGTAGAGAACTACATAGCCGGCGGCGGCAAAAAGCTGCACCTCGGCGGCAAACCGGGGGCCATAGTTAGAGAAGGGCCCGCCGTGAATTTCCAACAGCAGGGGATATTTTTTCTTCGGGTCGAAATTGGGCGGGTAGGCGACCCAGCCTTGTATATCGCGGCCATCAAAACTGGACTTGTAATTGATCTCCTCCACGCGGGCCATATTGCGCAACGGCATCACATCGTTATTGAGGCTGGTCAGCGCTTTTACTTTGCCGTTGTGGGCCAAAGCCAGCTCTGCCGGATGTTGCGGATTAGTTTTCGTGTAAGCAATAGCTCCGCGTTTGGATGTGGCAAAGTGAGTGCCCGAGTAGGGCCGCCCCAGCGATAGACCGCCAGCATCACTGGCGACTACGGTGTCACTGCCACCAATTTTTTTAATGGCAATTTTTGTGGAGCCCTGATCGTCGTAGCTGTACGCGATACGTTTGCTGTCGCCGAGCCAGTCGAAGCTTGAGATGCTGCGGTCTTTAGCGGTTTGGACTTTGCGGGACTTGCCGCTGTCGAGATCGATGATGCGCAGGCTGTGTTGTTGGTACCCGAGCCGTTGATCCTCGAATCCCAGGTAGGCGAGCTTTTTACCATCGGGGGAAATCTGCGGATGGTGATCGGGCCCGAATCTTTCGGTGATCTGCTCGATTTTGCCATCCTTGAGATTTACTCTATAAATTTCAGAGTTCATCAATTCGATCTCGTGATCGGGGTGGCGGTTTGCAGAAAAGTAAATAGCGTCGTTGTTTTTACTCCAGGCGAGACTACTGCCGTGATCGAACTCACCGCTGGTAAGCTGACGCGGCGTGCCGCCCTCACGGGGGATGACAAATACCTGGGTGTGCCCCTGCTTGAGATAACCCATGCCGTCCGCACGATAAATACTGCGGTCGATAAACTGAGGTGGTTTTGCCCACTCTGCGCCCTCGGGGGCACCGGGTAGTTCAACCGGGAGCGGTTTGCTTTCTGGCACAAACATGGTGAAGGCAATTTGTTTGCCGTCTCGTGACCACTGAATATTTGAAGGGGATTTTGGCAGGTGGGAGATCTGCAGATTTTGGCCGTTGTCGAGCCACATTAGGTGTATCTGGGGGCTGCCGCTGCGGGAACTGATAAAGGCAATTGTTTTACCGTCCGGGGATAGGCGTGGCGAATAATCCGAGTAATCTCCTGAGGTCAGTGGGCGGTGGTCCTTGCCGTCGGCACTGATGCGCCATAGGTTTGCCCGCTTGTTGTCCGCCATTTTGTTCATGGAGTTGCGGACGTAGTAAATACTCTTTCCGTCGTTACTGAACTGAGGGTCGCTGGCATACTCGAGATTGAATACATCCTCATAGCTGAAGTTAGTGGGTTGCTCTTCAGCGAGGGCAGGACTGGCGATTAATATCGCCGCGGCTATTTTCAATAGTCTGTTCATGATCTGCGGGCTCCTCCATTTTGTTATCGGAAGGAGCATACCGCAGAGGCAGTTGGTTAGGAGGCGAATAAGCCGATCCGTGTATTTAGTGGGATAGTCCGTGCAATTAATAAATAATTATCGTCTGAGGCAGTAAGCTCAGGTTAGAAGCTCCCTAAGTACTTCCCGATAGATTTCCTGAAGTATATCCAAATCGTCGGCTTTGACTCTCTCATTAACTTTGTGAATAGTGGCATTGACCGGCCCCAGTTCCACTACCTGCGCTCCTGTTGGAGCGATAAAACGGCCATCGGAAGTGCCCCCGGCCGTCGATAATTCTGTTTCCTTTCCTGTGATTTTTTGAATCGCTTGCTCTGCAGCGTGGACCAGTGGACCCTCGGCAGTGAGGAAGGGGTGCCCGGACAAATTAAAGTTTGCTTCATATTTTAAGTTGTACTTATCCAGGATTGCTCGGGCACGGGCCTCCAGTTCTTCGGCGGTGGATTCTGTAGAAAAGCGCCAGTTACAGAGCAGATCCATCTCACCGGGAATCACATTGGTTGCTCCTGTACCTCCGTTGATGTTGGAAACTTGGAAGCTGGTGGCTGGGAAAAATTGGTTGCCCTGATCCCACTCTTCTGCGGCCAGTTCAGCGAGAGCTGGGGCCAAATTGTGAATTGGGTTTTCCGCCAGATGTGGATAGGCCACATGTCCCTGCACACCGAAGACTTTTAATTCAAGGCCCAGGGAGCCGCGTCTTCCATTCTTGATAATATCGCCGACGCGCCTGTTGCTGGAGGGCTCACCGACAATACAGCAGTCTATTTTTTCTCCCTGCTCCTCAAGCCACTCAATGACTTTGACTGTGCCGTTGATTGCCGGCCCCTCTTCGTCGCTGGTGATCAAAAAGGCGATGCGACCTCTGTGATCGGAGTGTTGCTGGATAAACTCCTCGCAGGCCACCACCATTGCTGCCAGTGAACCCTTCATATCGGCCGCGCCGCGACCATACAGAAAGCCATCGCGGATTTCGGGTTCGAAGGGTGGGCTGCTCCAGTTTTCCTCCGGCCCGCTCGGCACGACATCGGTGTGACCGGCAAAGGCAAGTAGAGGGCCTTTGCTTTGCCCGTTGCGCACCGCCCAAAAATTATCGGTATCGCCACGGCGCAACTTTGTCACCTTGAACCCAATTTTTTCCAGCCGCTCAATCATCTGATCCATACAGCCTGCGTCCTCGGGGGTTACGGAGCGACGGCGGATAAGCTCAAAGGCCAGTTGCAGTGTGGGGGTCACGGAATAATCCTTTTAGTTGATCAGGTGCGTTGTTATCGGAATTTATGCAGATGGAGAGCGGGCGGGGCCGGGGCCCCGCAGGGTCAGGTTTTAATTGCTGTGCAGAGCTGCATTCAACTCAATGGCACTCTTATTCGTTAAACATTCAACGGCGCCATTGGTGGAATTTCTGCGGAACAGGAGGTCGGACTTTCCGGCCAATTCGCGTGCTTTGATGTATTCGACCAGTTTGCCGCTGTCGTCCAGTAGGGCCACTTTGGTCCCAGCGGTGATATATAAACCCGCTTCCACGGTGCAGCGATCCCCCAGGGGGATGCCGATACCGGCGTTGGCACCCAGCAGGCAGTTGTCGCCCACGGAAATCACTATGTTTCCGCCGCCGGAGAGAGTACCCATGGTGGAGCTGCTGCCACCCAGATCGGAGCCAGCACCGACAAAAACGCCGGCCGAGATGCGGCCTTCGATCATGCCCGGTCCCTCGGTGCCCGCGTTAAAGTTGACGAAGCCCTCATGCATGATCGTGGTGCCCTCACCGAGATAGGCGCCGAGACGCACACGCGCGGTGTGGGCGATACGCACGCCCGTGGGCACCACGTAGTTGGTCATCTTGGGAAATTTGTCGACACAGGCAACTTCCAAGTGCTCCCCGTTCAGGCGCGCTTCCAGTTGGCGCTGTGGCAGTTCTTCCAGGTCGATCGCGCCCTGATTGGTCCAGGCCACATTGACCAGTTTGCCGAAGATACCTTCGAGATTCGTTTCGTGAGGTTTCACCAGCCGGTGGGAAAGCAAATGTAATTTTAAATAGGCTTCAGGTACTGTCTGTGGCGCCTCGTCGCTGGAAAGTACGGCCACTACCAGAGGTCGGTGGCTGTTGGCGAACTGCTGTAGGATCTCCGCCTGTTCGCCCGCCCCGGCACTGTGCAGTTTTTCAGTGAGGCTGTGGAGCAGGGTCGCGTCGAGAGGCAGGCTGTGGTTGCCGCTTTCGATATGTAGGGTCTCGGTCACCGCTTTGGCTATTTCTGCACTGGGTTTGAACAGCGGTTTTGGATAGAAGACTTCAAGCCAGTCGCCCTTGCTATTACAGGTGCCAACGCCGAATCCAATGCTGTAGATATCGCTCATATTTTTCTCCTAGTTAGCTTGGCCGGTAAGCGCGGCGAATTCTTGCTCTTTAAAGCCAAAGCGAGTAGTGCCGTCTGAGGTGGTCACTGGACGCTTGATCAGGGTGGGGGTCTCGATGGCCAGGGTCAAAGCGCTGGCGTTGTCCATTGCGTTTTTCTGTGCTTCGCTCAGGGCGCGCCAACTGGTGGAGCGGCGATTCAGCACTTCCTGCCAGCCAAATTTATTTAGCCAGGCTTTTAGGGGCACATTGTCCATGCCGTCTTCACGGAAATCGTGAAACTGATAGTCGACCCCATTCTTTTCCAGCCATTTGCGGGCTTTTTTTACGGTGTCGCAGTTTTTAATGCCGTACAGAGTAATCACAGTTACGCCTTTTTGGTTTTCTTGGGGTTTTTGCGGTTGGGATAGCAGGTGGTGCAGATTTCGCAGACTGTGCCGTCGCAGCCGCGTGCCGAGCAGTACTCGCGGCCATAAAAAATAATCTGCAGGTGCAATTTATTCCACTTTTCTCTGGGGAATAGCCTTTTTAGATCTTTCTCGGTCTGGGTGACATTTTTACCGCTGGTGAGTCCCCAGCGCTGCGCCAGGCGGTGAATATGGGTGTCCACAGGGAAGGCCGGGTGACCAAATGCCTGGGACATTACCACACTTGCGGTCTTGTGGCCGACGCCGGGCAGGGTTTCCAGGGCGGCCATATTTTCCGGCACTTTACTGTGGTATTCGTTGACGAGAATTTGTGACAGCTTGCTGATGGCTTTGGATTTTTGCGGTGATAAACCGCAGGGGCGGATAACCGCTTGAATATCCTCCACGGGTACTAGAGCCATATCCTCCGGGTTGTCGGCCAACTGCCAGAGGGCGGGGGTGATCTGGTTTACGCGCTCATCGGTACACTGCGCCGAGAGTAGTACGGCGACTAACAAGGTGTAGGAGTCTTTGTGATCGAGCGGAATTGGGGTCTGCGGATAGAGTTCTTCCAGGCGCTGTAGAATAAAATCCACGCGCTCTTGCTTGAGTAAATTTTTTACTGCCATTCTCGTCTGTGCCTGGGTGGGGCTCCTGGGTTACGGTGTCTGTTGGATTAGTTCGCCTGTCAGGTTTGCCGGCAAAATTCCTTGATGCGCTCTGCAGCCTCTATGCATTCTTCCAATGTGGCCACCAGGGCCATGCGTACATACTCGCGGCCTGGATTTACTCCCTCGCTATTGCGGGCGAGGAAAGAGCCCGGCAAAACCGTGATGTTTTGCTGGCGGTATAGCTCTCTGGCGAACTCCTCCCCGTTGCCGACTCGCGGCCACAGGTAAAAGCTGGCCTGTGGTTTTTGTACTTCTAAGCAGCCGTCGAGAATATCGAGCACCGCGTCGAACTTTTGTCGGTAGAGTGCGCGATTTTCGCGTACGTGCTCTTCATCCTGCCAGGCGGCAATAGAGGCGTATTGGTTGGGTAGCGGCATTGCGCAGCCGTGGTAGGTGCGATAGAGGAGGAATTTCTCCAGCAGCTGAGCGTCGCCGGCAACAAACCCGGAGCGCAGCCCAGCCAAATTGGAGCGCTTCGACAGGCTGTGAAAAACCACACAGCGGTGATAGTTGCTGCGGCCCATTTGCTCGCAGGCTTGCAGCAGCCCGGCCGGCGGCGCACTCTCATCGAAATAGAGTTCCGAGTAGCACTCATCTGAGGCGATGGTGAAGTTGAAGCGGTCTGCAAGCTTGATGAGTGATTGCAAATCGTCGATCCCTAGCAGGGCGCCTGTGGGATTGCCCGGTGAGCACAGGTAGAGCAGTTCACACTGCTGCCACACCGATTCGGACACCGAGCTGAAGTCTGGGTTAAAACTATTGTCGGCGAGACAGTTGATAAAGTGCGGCTCGGCGCCGGCGAGCAGGGCCGCCCCCTCGTAAATCTGGTAGAAGGGGTTGGGCATCAGTACTTTACTGCCCGGCGTGACTGTGGCCTGTGCGAAGGCGAATAACGCTTCGCGGGTGCCGTTTACTGGCAGCACCTGGGAATCGGCACTCACCTGTTTGAGTTGGAAGCGGGCGCCCAGCCAGTCGGCAATTGCCTGGCGCAGGGGTTCAAGGCCTATGGTGAGCGGGTAGGCGGAGATTTTATCCAGGTACGCGACTAGCGCTCTCTGTACGAATTTGGGCGGCTCGTGTTTCGGTTCGCCGATGGAGAGGGCGATATGGGGTTTGTTCGCCGGCTGCAGGCCCGCTTTCAGTGCCTGTAACTTGGAAAAAGGGTAGGGCTGCAGCTTGTCCAGGTTTGGATTCATGGCGTTCTTATCCGCTCGTCATTGGTGATATTACGGCGCTGTGTGGTCATCCAGCTCCCGGCAAATGGCCTGCTCCAGAGCGCGGTTGGTCTCGGCATTGCAGAGCGCGCGCCCCTCGGCGTCGGTGATATGGAAAATATCCTCCACCCGCTCCCCGAGAGTGGAGATCTTGGCATTGTGCAGGCGCAGATCGTGTGTGACAAAGGTGCGTGCAATCAGGGCCAGCAGGCCCGGTCTATCAGCACTGGTGATTTCCAGCGTGCTGTACTGATCTCCCGGTTCTGTGGATAGGTGCGCGCGGCTCTCCAGTGAAAACATCTTTAGGCGCCTCGGGGTGCGCCGTTGGATCACCTTGGAGTAATCCTCCACCAGTTGCAGCTCCTCTTGTAGGGTTTCGCGAATTTGCTGCAGGCGCTGGGGTTCGTCGAGCAGGGGTTGTCCAGATTCATCCAGTACATAAAAAGTGTCTAGGGTGTAACCTGAGGCCGAACTGTAAAGGCGCGCGTCGTGCACGTTCAGGTTGAGCATATCGAGTCCGGTGACTGCGGCGGCGAACACATTGGCGCGGTCGGGGGTATAGACGAAAACCTGGGTGGCGCCATCGTGCTCACCGGGGCCCGAGTTGCGCGTTAGTACCAGGGTGTCGCTCGGCAGCAGCGGGCTGTTGCTGTGCAGCTCATGGATGGCTGCTGTGTGCCAAACGATGTTGTCGGCGCTCTCGCGCACAAAGTAGTCCTCGCCCATTTGCGCCCAGATATTTTCTATGGAGGCCTCTGGCAGACCGAGGGCGCTCAGCTTTTCCAGTGCCAGGCTGCGGGTCTCCTCGATGATTTCCTCCCGATCGACGGGATTCTCCAAACCACGGCGCAGGGCGTGTTGGGTGGCCTGGTAGAGTTGGCGCATCAGGCTGGCGCGCCAGCTGTTCCAAAGCTCTGGGTTGGTGGCGTTGATATCGGCTACTGTGAGGGCGTAGAGGTAATCCAGGTGTTCGCGGTCGCCCACCTCGCGGGCGAAGGCATGCACCACCTCCGGGTCGCTGATGTCCTGTTTTTGGGATACCTGGCTCATCAATAGATGCTTTTCCACCAGCCAGCACACCAGGCGGCGGTCGCGTGCTGGCAGTTGGTGGCGCTGGCAGAATTCGGCGGCGTCCACCACGCCCAGCTTTGAGTGGTCGCCGCCGCGACCCTTGGCGATATCGTGGTAGAGACCGGCAATATACAGCAGCTCGGGCTGGCGCAACCGCTCGAGGATCTCCGCGGCGATCGGGAATTTCTCGCGTGCTTCGGGGCCGCGAAAACTGCGCATATTGCGCACCACCTGCAAGGTGTGAGCGTCCACAGTGTAGATATGGAAGAGATCGTGCTGCATTTGCCCGGTAACGCGGCCGAATTCTGGCAGGTAGCGCCCGAGAATACCGTAGCGGGTCATGCGCGACAGCTGTGTGGAGAGTCCGCGCGCAGAACGCAGCAGTTCCATAAACAGCTCGCTGTTGGCGGAGTCCGCGCGAAAGCGCTCATCGATCAAGTGGCGGTGCTCCCGGATCAGGCGGATAGTTGAGGCACGCACCCGGGTAATCTGCGGGTGCCTGGCCATCAACACAAAGATTTCCAATAGCGCAGAGGGGTGCTGATTAAACACCTGCGGATAGGCGGCTTCAATCGCGCCGCCGCGCAGTTGGAAGCGCTCATTGATGGGGGTGATAGCCTGCTCACCCCCTTGTTGGATCACCTCGCCTAAATACTGCAGCAATACATCGTTAAGCTCGCGTAGGGCCATTACGATGCGATAGTAGTTGTGCATAAATTGCTCAACTGCCAGCTGGGTGTCGCTGTCTTCATAGCCAAATTGTTTGGCTAGCTCCCTCTGGTAGTCGAACAGTAGTCGCTCCTCGGCGCGTCCGGCAAGCAGGTGAAGGCCGTAGCGCACACGCCAGAGGAAGCTTTCGCCGGACTGCAGGATGGCGAATTCTTCCTCAGTGAAAAAGGCCTTGCCCTGCAGTTGTCTGAGCGTGCGCACCCGAAAAAAGTACTTCGCTACCCAAGAGATAGTCTGGATATCGCGCAGCCCGCCGGGTGCGTTTTTGATATTGGGCTCGAGAATATATTCCGCTGCCTGCTGGCGGTTGTGGCGCTCATCCTGTTCCGCCAGCTTGGCTTTGAAGAAGTCCTCGGTGGACCAAAGTTTGCCACCCTCCATCCCGGCCGCAAGCCGTTCGCCGGGTTTGCTATCACCCACTACAGTACGGGACTCGGTGAGATTGGTGATGACGGTGATGTCCTCGGCGGCCAGCGCCAGGCACTCTTTTACGTTGCGCACTGAGTGACCGATCTCCAAGCCCAAATCCCAGAGGAAAGTAATAAGGCGCTCTATGTTGTCGACTGTTTCATTATCGGCCCGTTCTTCGGTGAGGATCAACAGGTCGATATCGGAATGGGGGTGTAGCTCCCCGCGCCCATAGCCTCCGACGGCCAGCAAGCTGGCGCCCGGTCTCCAGCTGTACTGATGCCAGGCGTAGTGCAACAGGCAGTCGATGAATAAGGCGCGCTCATGCACGAGGGTGGCCACATCTTCCCCCTCGCGAAAACGTTCAGCCATCTGGTGCTCGGCAGCGCCAATCGCATCTTTAAATACTTGCAAGGGCGGTTTTTCACGGGAAGCCAAGTCCCGGCGAAAGCGGGTTTGATCGAAGAAGAACAGGGGGCGCTCGAAGTAAGGGATATTGGCCGGCTGCATGACTGAAGTCCGTTTGGCAGTGTCCCGCCGCGCGGCAGCGGGACTGTGCATCTTTAATTGGAGCGGGGAGAGTTTGCGATTAAAACTTTTCCTCACCGCGTGCGGTCAGTACCTCAACCCCGTTGCTGGTGACCACCATGGTGTGCTCCCACTGCGCCGATAGGCGGCGGTCCTTGGTGACTGCCGTCCAGCCGTCGCCGAGAACGCGGGTTGCGGCTTTGCCGGCATTGATCATCGGCTCAATAGTGAAGGTCATGCCCTCCTGCAAAACTTCGCCAGTTCCGGGCTGGCCGTAGTGCAATATCTGAGGTTCTTCGTGGAAGACATCGCCGATACCGTGACCGCAGAAGTCGCGTACGACGGAGTAGTAATTCTTTTCGGCATGCTGCTGGATCACATGGCCAATATCACCGAGGCTGGTACCCGGGCGCACTATCTCAATAGCCTTGTACATGCATTCTTGGGTTACGCGCACCAGTCGCTCGGCGTGTGCAGCGGGCTTGCCGACAAAGAACATCTTGCTGGTGTCGCCGTACCATCCATCCTTGATCACGGTGACGTCAATATTAATGATGTCGCCCTTTTTGAGGACTTTGCTTTCAGAGGGTATTCCGTGGCAGACCACTTCATTGACCGAGGTGCAAATGGACTTTGGGAAGCCTCGATAGCCGAGGCAAGCGGGAATGGCTTTCTGCACATTGACAATATGGTCGTGGCAGCGGCGGTCCAGTTCTTCCGTTGTGACACCAGGGACCACATATTCGCCAATCATTTCCAGGACCTCTGCGGCGAGGCGGCCCGCGGTGCGCATTTTGGCAATTTGTTCCGGCGTCTTTATGGCTGAGGTCATGCGTGTCCTTAAGTCTATCTGTGAAGGCGGGCATTGTAGCGGATTGCCGGTGGTGGGGCATAGCGTCAGGGCTTGACACTATTCAGCGAGCGAATCGGCGCACTCATTCGCACCATATTTGTCCTCGTCCTTCACTCAGCTGTGCGATTGTGGTATAAAGCGCGCCGCTCCGGAATGCTTCCGGGGTGAAAATGCCGCACACGCATCGACACATGTGTCTGGGTGCCTCGATAGGGGTTGACGCATGGGATGTGTGGAGGACTAACCCGTATATATAGAGGTTTATTATGCCGCAAGTAAGCATGCGCGATATGCTGCAGGCTGGTGTTCACTTTGGTCACCAGACCCGCTACTGGAACCCGAAGATGGGTCAATTCATCTTTGGTGCCCGCAACAAGATTCACATCATCAACCTGGAGCACACTGTACCGGCCTTCAACGAAGCCCTGCAGGTGATCAAGGGGATGGCTGCTCAAAAGAAAAAGATTCTGTTCGTTGGCACCAAGCGTGCTGCACAGAAATCTATCAAAGAGCAGGCTGAGCGCTGTGGCCAGCCCTTCGTCAGCAACCGCTGGCTGGGCGGTATGCTCACCAACTACAAAACCATCCGCGCGTCCATCAAGCGTTTCCGTGAGCTGGAAGCCCAGTCTCAAGATGGCACTTTCGAAAAGCTGACCAAAAAAGAAGCTCTGATGCGCACCCGTATGATGGAAAAGCTTGACCGCTCCATCGGTGGTATCAAAGACATGGGCGGCCTGCCCGACGCGATTTTCGTAATCGACGTTGAGCACGAGCGCATCGCCATCCAGGAAGCTAACAAGCTTGGTATTCCGGTAATCGGTGTTGTCGATACCAATAGCGATCCCGCTGGTGTTGACTATGTAATTCCCGGTAACGACGACGCTATCCGTGCAATCAAGCTGTACACCACTGTTGCAGCTGACGCGGTGCTCGCCGGTGCAGCGGAAGCTGGCAGCGCGGTGAACAAAGACGAGTACGTCGAAGCTAGCGATGACGAAGCTGCTGCAGAGTAATTTGCAGGGCTAAGTGGTGTAACGGAGTAGCGTTACATTGCGAACTTAAAAAGGGGCCCGAATTACGGCCCCTTTTTTCTAATTTTTAGTGACAGAACCCCGAGGAAAAAATCATGGCGATTACCGCGTCAATGGTAAAAGAACTGCGCGAGCGTACTGGCCTGCCGATGATGGAGTGTAAGAAAGCACTTACCGCAGCGGATGGCGATATCGAGAAAGCGATCGAAGACCTGCGCAAAGCCTCCGGCCTGAAGGCTGCTAAAAAAGCTGGCCGCACCGCTGCAGACGGCGTTGTCGCTGCAAAAGTAGCCGAGGACGGCAGCTACGGTGTGTTGGTTGAAGTGAATTCTGAGACTGACTTCGTTGCCCGCGATGAAAACTTCCAGGCTTTTGTTGCCAAGGTGGTCGATAAGGCATTTGCTGAGCGTCAGCAGGACGTAGCAGCCCTGATGGAAGGTGATCTGGAAACTGCTCGCGAAGCACTGGTTCAGAAAATCGGTGAGAACATCGGTGTGCGTCGAATCCAGCTGGTTGAGGCTCCGGTTGTAGGTGCCTACGTACACTCCAATAATCGTATCGCCGCCCTGGTAGCTCTGAGCGCTGGTGAGGTTGAGCTGGCGAAAGACGTTGCTATGCACGTAACCGCGGTAAATCCCCAGGTGAATAAGCCTGAAGATATGCCTGCTGATGTTCTGGAAAAAGAGAAGGACATCATCAAGGCGCAGCCGGATATGGAAGGCAAGCCCGCTGAGATCGTTGAGAAAATGATGGGTGGCCGTATCAAGAAGTTCCTGAAAGAGAACAGCTTGGTCGAGCAGCCTTTCGTTAAGAATCCTGACGTGAGCATTGGCAAGCTGGTTAAAGATGCCGGCGCTGACGTAGCTTCTTTCGTTCGTTTTGAAGTGGGCGAAGGTATCGAGAAAGAAGAGGTGGACTTCGCTGCAGAAGTGGCTGCACAGGTTAAGTCCTCTTCTTAATTGATAATAGTGGGTGCCCTGTGCGCTCACTCGCGGTGGGGTGCCTTCGCTGGAGCCTATGTGCTTACAGCGGGGCACCCCTCTGTGTAAATGACTGAAAGTGTTGTAATGTTCGGCGGCAATACTTGGCCACTAAACAGGTACATTTGAGAGGACCGAAGAATGCCCGGTATTAAAGACCGCAAATATAAAAGAATTCTGTTGAAACTCAGCGGCGAAGAGCTGATGGGTGATCAGGGTTTTGGTATCAGCCCTAAAGTGCTGGACAAAATGGCCCTGGAGATTGGCCAGCTGGTAGGTATCGGCGTTCAGGTTGGATTAGTTGTGGGCGGCGGCAATTTGTTTCGCGGCGCGGCCCTGAGTGCAGCCGGACTCGATCGCGTGACCGGCGATCATATGGGAATGCTGGCTACGGTAATGAATGCCCTGGCCCTGCGAGATGCGCTGGAAAGGTCCAATATCTCCTCGCGGGTCATGTCCTCTATTCAGATGAGCGGAATTGTGGACCACTATGACCGCCGCGCGGCCATTCGCTACTTGGAGCGCGGTGAGGTACTGATTTTTGCCGCGGGTACCGGCAACCCATTTTTTACCACAGATTCTGCAGCCTGCCTGCGCGGTATTGAAATTGAGGCTGAGTTGGTGCTAAAAGCCACCAAGGTAGACGGTGTTTACTCGGCTGATCCGGTACTGGACCCTACCGCAACCCGCTATGACCAGCTGACTTATGACGAAGTGCTCGATAAAAAACTTGGCGTGATGGATTTGACTGCGATCTGCCTCTGCCGCGAGCACAATATGCCCGTTCGGGTGTTCCGTATGGATAAAACCGGTGCGCTGCTCAATATTGTCGTGGGCGGCGAGGAAGGCACGCTAATCGAAGAGGAAGTGAAATCGTGATTGAAGATATCAAAAAAGACGCTAAGACTCGCATGAGCAAGGCGCTCGACGCACTGGCCAATAATTTCAATAAAATTCGCACCGGCCGTGCGCATCCGAGTATTCTCGACGGTATTCATGTTTCCTATTACGGTTCAGATACTCCACTATCTCAGGTTGCCAATGTCACAGTTGAGGATGCGCGCACCTTATCGGTGACTCCCTGGGAGAAAAACCTGGTTCCAGACATCGAAAAGGCGATTATGAAATCGGATCTGGGCCTCAACCCAAGCACAGCGGGTGCGGTTATTCGTATACCGATGCCTATGCTGACCGAAGAGACTCGCAAGAACTTTATTCGCCAGGCTCGCGGTGAGGCTGAGACTGCGCGTGTGTCCATCCGAAATATTCGTCGCGATGCGCTGGCTGAGGTGAAATCTTTGGTCAAGGACAAGGAGATCTCCGAGGACGATGAGCGTCGTGCAGGTGATGATGTTCAGAAAATTACAGATCAGTTTGTAGCGGATGTCGATAAGGCGCTCACAGCTAAAGAAAAAGATCTGATGGAAATTTAATGGGTAATAGTGGTACCAGCTTGAGCTCCCCAGTCCCCCGACATATCGCCATTATTATGGATGGTAATGGGCGCTGGGCCGCCCGCAGAGGGCTCTCGCCCTCGGCTGGGCACAAGGCTGGAGTTGAGCGCATACGCGATCTCCTGTCTGCGTGTAGGAGTCGCGGTGTAGAGGTGCTGACATTGTTCGCTTTTTCCAGCGAAAATTGGCAGCGCCCTCCTAAGGAAGTGGAGCTGCTAATGACGCTGTTTCACTCCTATCTGCGCAAAGAAGCTAGGCGTATGCGTGATGAAGGCGTGCGCCTGAGAGTGGTAGGGCGCAGGGATCGTTTTTCGCCTCGCTTGCAGCGCGCCATTGCGGAAGCGGAAGAGATTACCCGAGGCTGTACCCAGGGCGACCTGGTTATTGCTGCGGACTATGGCGGTCGCTGGGATATTGCCCAGGCGGCAAAGCAGCTTGCCGAAGAGGTGGTCAATGGCCAGCGGTCCCTCGACTCCATTGATGAGGATGCGGTTGAAAGCCATATACAGCTCGCGGATTTGCCATCGGTGGATCTATTGATAAGATCCAGTGGCGAGCAGCGTATTAGTAACTTTATTCTCTGGCAGGCCGCCTATAGCGAGTTATTTTTTACCGATACGCTCTGGCCGGATTTTGATGAAAGCGCCCTTGATGAGGCGATAAAAGCATTTCAACAGCGCGACCGGCGATTCGGTGGGCGCGCTGAAGGTGATGGCACGGCTGTGCAGGCCTGACGGGGATCGGGCCAAATGCGCGGCCATTTTTTTGTCCGCGAATAATTTTTAGGAATATTACACCGGGGCGTTCAGGCTTGCTGTGCGATAGTAGGCTGAGTGTAGGTCCAGATGAAAGGGGTTTTCGGTGCTTAAACAAAGAATAATTACTGCGCTGGTATTGCTGGTACTTTTCGCTGGAGTTTTGTTCCTGCTACCAATTCAATGGTACACACTGATTTTCGTAGCCGTGATTTTGCTCGGTGGTTGGGAGTGGGCCAATCTTTCCAACCTCAATCGCGCACTGCGTTTTGTCTTTCTCGCCGCACTGGGCGGAACCCTGGTATTCACCGCGGAATATGTTTTTTCCATGGATTTCGGATCCCCGGATATTGATCGGGCCCGTCAAATCCTGGCAGTAGCCTGCGGTTGGTGGGCGCTCGCTTTTCACTGGGTCCAGAGCTACCCCGCCAGTGCCTCGCTGTGGGGCAATCGTTGGGTACGTGGACTGATTGGGCTAGTGGTTCTGGTGCCCAGCTGGTTGTCGCTGGTGGTTTTGCGTGGGCTCGATCACGGGGCCTGGCTGGTATTGTATGTCGTCGCTATTGTTGTCGCTGCCGATGTGGGCGCTTATTTTGTCGGGCGCAAGTTCGGAAAGCGCAAGTTGGCCCGCGAAGTGAGTCCCGGCAAATCCTGGGAGGGTTTTTTTGGCGGTTTGGGAGCCTGCTTGATACTCGCACTGGTTACTTCCTATCTGTTTGATCTTCCTCTGAAAAATACTGTGCTGTTCTCTTTTGGTGTACTGGTAACTGCGCTTGCCTCAGTCATTGGCGACCTGCTGGAGAGTATGTTCAAGCGGCACCGGGGTATCAAAGACAGTAGTCATATTCTGCCAGGGCATGGCGGTGTTATGGATCGGCTGGATAGTCTCACTGCGGCTTTACCGGTTTTCACCATGGCGGCCCTCGCTAGTGAGCTGCCTAAGTACTTATAACGGGTACGCCACACTTCAATTTATATCCAGTACTTGTGACCTGCGCCGCCATTGTCTGTCGGTGCTTTGGTCGAGTTACAAGAAGTTTCGTAGGTAAGTCGAGCACTTATGCAAAGGCAATCTCCACAAGTCGTCACTGTCCTAGGTTCTACGGGCTCTATTGGTGTAAGCACACTCGATGTGCTTTCCCGCCACCCCCAGCGCTATACCATCTATGCCCTGACAGCCCGCGAGCGTATCGCTGAGCTGGCCCAGCAGTGTCGTCAATATAACCCTCGCTTTGCGGTGGTGACTGGTGAAGAGGGGGCCGATCAATTGCGCAGTATGCTGGGGGAGGAAGTTTCTACTGAAGTCCTTTGGGGTTTGGAAGGGCTATGCCAAGTTGCCTCTGCGAATGAAGTGGATGTGGTTATGGCGGCAATTGTCGGTGCAGCTGGGCTGCGTCCAACTTTAGCAGCAGTTGAAGCTGGGAAGAAAGTGTTGCTTGCGAATAAAGAGGCTCTGGTGATGGCCGGCCCAGTTTTCCTGCAAGCTTTGCGTGCAGGAGGTGCCCAATTACTGCCCATTGACAGTGAGCACAATGCCATTTTCCAGTGCCTGCCCCAGCCGTTTGGCAGCTTGGAGGGGGCGGGAGTGGAAAAAATCTTGCTAACCGGTTCCGGCGGCCCTTTCCGCACACGCCTAGCCGGTGATTTACATCGAGTGACCCCCGAGGAAGCTTGCGCACACCCCAATTGGTCGATGGGACGGAAAATTTCAGTAGATTCGGCCACCATGATGAATAAGGGGTTGGAGTTTATTGAGGCCTGTTATTTGTTCAGCGCCAGCCCAGAGCAAATAGAAGTGGTCGTGCACCCACAGAGTATTGTGCATTCCATGGTGCAATATCGGGATGGCTCCCTGTTGGCACAGATGGGTAATCCAGATATGCGCACCCCCATCGCTCACGCACTGGCCTTTCCCACCCGCATAGATGCTGGGGTTCCTGCACTCGACCTGATAGCGCAGGGCCGCCTGGATTTTGAAGCGCCAAATTATCAGCGATTCCCCTGCCTGCGTCTGGCACGCGAAGCTATGAATGCCGGCGGCAGTGCTCCCACGGTATTGAATGCGGCCAATGAGGTGGCTGTAGAGGCGTTTTTACAAGGACGGTTGGCATTTACTAGTATTGCTGCGGCTATAGAAAAAGTAATGAATAGCACTCCCACCGTTGAACTGACAGGGCTGGACGTAGTCGAAGCCATTGATCTCAATGCGCGGGAGCTGGCCCAACAAGCTGTTGGGGCCCTTTAATTTTGCTGCTGGGCATATAATGCCGGTGTTTGCGCATGAAAAGAGACTGTAACTGAGTATGGATCTGATTCAGACGGTAATCTGGGCCTTGGTAGCCCTCGGTATACTGGTTTCCTTCCACGAGTTTGGACACTTTCTCGTAGCACGGCTCTGTGGGGTCAAGGTGCTGCGCTTTTCTGTCGGCTTTGGCCGCCGCCTTTTCTCTCGCTATGACCGGCACGGCACTGAGTTTGCTATCTCAGCAATTCCCCTTGGTGGCTATGTCAAAATGCTAGATGAGCGGGAGGGGCCTGTCGCCGCTCACGAGCTGAATCAGGCATTTAACCGAAAGAGTGTTTGGGCGCGTATGGCGATTGCTGCAGCGGGTCCCGCAGCTAACTTCCTGTTGGCAATTGTACTGTTTTGGATTGTCTTTATGGGGGGCACGGCGGGTCCGGTGCCTGTCGTAGATTCCGTCAAGCCTGGAAGTATTGCTGAAGCTGCGGGATTGGAGTCCGGGCAGGAAATTATCGCGGTGGATGGCGAAGCTACACCCACTTGGCAAGCCCTCAACTGGCGCTTGGCTAACCGTTTGGGGGACAGTGGCTCTATAGAATTCTCAGTGCGCTACCCGGACTCTAACCTCGAATATCATATGGCGGCTGATATCGACCGTTGGCTCGCAGGGCAGGAAGTCCCTGACCCATTGGGGGAGATTGGCCTCGGCCTCTGGACGCCGCCCATTAGTATGACGTTGCATAAGGTTGTGGAGGGTAGCGCTGCTAGTGCAGCGGGGCTGCGTGCGGGCGATAAGATTGTGGCTACCGACGGGCGAATTTTTTCCGGCTGGGAAGAGTGGAGTCAGTATGTGCGCGCTCGTGCAGGCGAGCCCCTTCAGGTGGAAGTTGAACGACAGGGGCAACGGTTGACCCTGCCGGTTACGCCGGCGCAGGTGACGCTCGACAGTGGTGAGCGTGTCGGCCAGATCGGCGTACAGCCCGTCACCGAGCGCTGGCCCGAGGATCGCGTACGAGTTTTCCACTACGGTGTAGCTGGCGCTCTTTCTCAGGGGGTGCAAGAGACTTGGGACAAAACACTGTTCACTCTGAACAGCTTGAAGAAATTGATTTTTGGTCAACTTTCGACCAAAAACTTGAGTGGCCCCATCACCATTGCTAAAGTGGCGGGTACTTCCGCAGAGAGGGGGTGGCAGTCTTTCCTGTCGCTTTTAGCTCTGCTTAGTATCAGTCTCGGTGTACTCAATCTGTTACCCATTCCGGTACTCGATGGTGGTCACCTTCTCTACTACGGTATTGAGGCGGTCAAGGGTTCTCCTGTGTCTGATAGAGTGCAGGTGATCGGTTTACAAGTAGGTATGGCCTTAGTGCTTTGTATTATGGGGTTGGCTCTTTATAACGATATTTTACGTTTGTAGCCTCCTGGAGTGCATTTTCCTATGGCGTTTGGAGTGAATAGATTTTTAGAGTGAGCATGGTGCCGGTTACCTTGGGAACCTCTGCTCTTATCAGAAGCGGTTCGGAATTAGTATGAAATATTGGCTGTTAGCGATATCCCTGGGCTTGGTGCTGCCTCTCAGCGCTTTAGCTCAGTCATTCGTTCTCAGCGATATTCGTGTAGAAGGTTTGCAGCGTGTTTCTGCAGGCACCGTTTTTTCAGCTCTTCCGGTGCGTGTTGGCGATGAAATTGAGCTTGCGGATATTCAGGGGGCGACCCGAGAACTGTTTCAAACCGGTTATTTTGAGGATATTCAGATCGGTCGTGAAAGTAGCGTTTTAGTTGTTAACGTGAGAGAGCGGCCAGCCATATCTAAGATAGATATATCAGGAAACAAGGCGATTGCCTCGGAAGATCTGCTAAAGGCGCTGAAGGATTACGGTCTGGCCGAGGGACAGATTTTAAAGCGCTCGACCCTCAAAGGGTTGACCCGGGAGTTTGAGCGCCAGTATGTGACACAGGGGCGCTATGGCGCTAGCGTCCAAGCAGAAGTTAAAGAGTTACCACGCAATCAGGTTGAATTGAAGGTTATTGTCGAGGAAGGGACCGTTGCTGCGATTAAACATATCAACATCGTAGGGAATCGCGTCTTTTCAGATCAAGAGCTCGGAGAAATTTTTGAGCTTAAAACCACTGGCTGGCTCTCTTGGTTGCGGAGTGATGATAAGTACTCCCGTGAGAAGCTCACTGGTGACCTGGAGCGTCTTGAATCTTATTATCTCGATCGCGGATATCTCGACTTCCAGATCGACTCTACCCAAGTATCTCTTGGGCCGGACAAGAAGAGTGTTTTCATCACTGTTAACGTGATTGAGGGTGATGTTTACACTGTTAGTGAAGTAGAACTTGCTGGAGACCCAGTCGTTCCAGAGGAAGAAATTAAGCGCTTGCTGCTAGTGCGTGAAGGGCAGACGTTCTCCCAGGTCAGGATGACAACGACTTCAGACTATATTTCCAAGCGTTTGGGCAATAAGGGTTACGCTTTTGCCGAAGTAAACGGTATTCCAGAAGCCAATAAAGAAGAGAACACGGTAAAAATCACTTTCTTTATTGACCCTGGCAAGCGCACCTACGTTAGGCGTATTACTTTTCGTGGAAACACTCGCACGGCAGATGAAGTCTTGCGGCGAGAGTTGCGCCAAATGGAGTCCGCTTTAGCTTCTTCGGCTCTTATTGAGCAATCTAAAGTTCGCCTTGAGCGACTTGGTTACTTGAAGGTGGTGAAAGTTGAAACGGTCAAGGTACCCGGGAACTCAGAACGGGTTGATGTCGATTACAAGGTAGAGGGGCAACCCTCAGGTTCCGGGGGAGCTGGGCGCTGAATAAAGCGCTGTAACTCCTGGATTGCGAATAAAAACACTCGGAATTAGTAGATGAAAGATTTCCTCAAAGCGGCCTCCCTCGGCCTGATGTTGCCTTTAAGTGCAATAGCGCAGTCGTTCGTGGTCAATGATATTCGCGTGGAAGGATTGCAACGCGTCTCTGCCGGTACAGTCTTCTCTGCCCTTCCCGTGCGAGTGGGTGATGAAATTGAATCCGTGGAAATCCAGAGCGCTACCCGGGCACTGTTCCGCACCGGCTACTTTGAAGATATCCAAATCGGCCGTGAAAATGGTGTTCTGGTGGTCACTGTTCGCGAGCGTCCAGCAATTTCCAAGATTGAGATCAGCGGTAATAAGGCCATCGCCACCGAAGATTTGCTCAAGGGTATGAAGGATAACGGTTTATCCGAGGGGCAGATCTTTAAACGTGCAACTCTGGAGGGGCTCGCCCAGGAGCTTGAGCGCCAATATGTGGCACAGGGGCGCTATGGTGCAAGTGTTAAGACCGAAGTGAAAGAATTGCCACGCAACCAGGTCGAGCTGCGGGTTATCGTCGACGAGGGCTCGGTTGCGGCTATCAAGCACATCAATGTTGTGGGTAACGAGGCATTTTCCGACGAAGAATTGGCAGAAATTTTCGAGCTGCAGACCACAGGTTGGTTGTCCTGGCTGCGCAGCGATGACAAATATTCCCGTGAGAAACTCACTGGTGACCTGGAGCGCCTAGAGTCCTACTATCTCGACCGCGGCTATCTGGATTTTCAAATAGAATCCACTCAGGTTTCCCTGAGCCCAGACAAGCAGAGTGTTTTTATCACAGTCAATGTGAGAGAGGGGAATGTTTACACCGTCAGTGAGGTGGATCTCGCCGGCGACCCGGTGGTTTCGGAAGAGGAAATCAAGCGCTTACTGTTGGTGCGTGAAGGGCAGACTTTCTCCCAGATTCGGATGACCACCACGTCTGACTATATTACTAAGCGTCTGGGCAATGAAGGTTATACCTTTGCCGAGGTGAATGGCATTCCCGAACCCAATAAAGAAGAGAATACGGTAAAAATTACCTTCTTTATCAACCCGGGTAAGCGCGCCTATGTGCGCCGAATCAATTTCCGTGGTAACACCCGTACTGCCGATGAGGTGTTGCGCCGTGAAATGCGTCAGATGGAATCTGCCTCGGCCTCCTCCGCAAGAATTGAGCAATCCAAGGTGCGCCTGGAACGCCTCGGTTACTTTAAAGAGGTGGAAGTAGAAACTGCAGAGGTACCTGGTACTTCCGACCAGATCGATGTGGAATATACCGTAGAGGAGCAACCTTCAGGCTCTATTGGTGGCACTATCGGCTGGGCACAGAGTAGCGGTTTGGTACTCGGCGGTAATATCCAGGAAAATAACTGGCTGGGTACCGGCAAGCAGGTAGGTATAGGTTTAAACGTGTCTACCTACCAGACCGCACTGAACTTTTCCTATCTTGACCCTTACTTTACCCCTGACGGTGTGAGCCGCGGGTTTAACGTTTTTTATAGGGAAAATGACTACTCTGAGGTTAACCTGTCGGACTACAACACGACTAGTTATGGTGGTGGTGTTAGCTTTGGCTACCCGGTTTCAGAAATTTCCCGTGTGGGACTGAATGTTAATTTCAGTCATTTGGAGCTCTCGGCCTCGAGTGGTTCTGTACAGGAAATCCAATCCAGCCCATCTCTTTTGGATGACACCGCTCGTGAGGGGGTGACACTCATTGATGCCGAGACGATTGTTGCAGATCTCAATAATGACGTGGCCAATGATCTTGCAATGATGATTGATCAGAACCAGTTTAATACTTCGGCAGATGGTTTTATCGATCGTTACGGTGATGCGTTTAATAACTTGGCTTTGACAGCTTCTTATGCCCGCTCCACTTTGAACCGCGGTATATTGGCGACTCGCGGGGCATCCCAGAATTTCTCCGCAGAATTTACCGTGCCCGGCAGTGATCTTGAATACTACAAATTTATTTATACTGGTCAGTATTTCCGCCCCCTAACGAAGAGTTTGACGCTACGTCTGCGTACGCGCCTGGGTTACGGGGATGGCTACGGTGATCTCGATCAACTGCCTTTCTTTGAAAATTTCTATGCCGGTGGTTTTGGCTCTGTGCGCGGTTTCAAGCGTAATACACTGGGCCCCCGTTCCACTCCTGCAGAGTTTTATACTCAACTTCCTTGTGCAACCGATGGTGAAAGCATTACAAAAAACTGCTATCAGATAGATGAGAATGGGAACCTGGATATCCGTCAGAACGGTGATGCCGATCCATTTGGTGGAAACATCCTAGTCGAGGGTAGTGCCGAGGTTATTTTCCCGTTGCCGTTTATCAAAGATCAGCGCTCTCTGCAGTCTGCCTTCTTTGTTGATGCAGGTAACGTCTTTGATACCAGTTGTGATGAAACCCAGATCAACTGTTACGATGTGGACTTCGGTAAAATGAATGTTTCCGCGGGCATTGGCTTGACATGGGTTACCGGTTTTGGACCATTGACTTTCAGTTTGGCTAAAGCCTTGAAGGAAAACGAGGATGATGAGACGGAAGTGTTCCAGTTTACCCTGGGTAATAGCTTTTAACTTTATCGAATATAAATGGATTGAGTGCAGCTGCTGCGCATAAAAAATAAAACCAATTGGAGAGACTAAAGTGCTTAAGAATGTAAAGATTTTCGCAATCCTGCTGGCTGGCATAACCCTGTCTGGCGCCACGCTGGCGCAGACCAAGGTTGCGGTATTTAACCTGCAGGCTGCGATTATGAGCACCGATGTGGCCAAGACCAAGGTCAATTCATTGAAGACCAGTTCCGAGTACTCCAAGCTGCAAAGTAGTGCCGAGTCTATTCGTTCAGAATTGCAAAAAATGGCAGAAGATGCGCAGAAAAACAGCGTTACCTGGTCCGATGAGAAGAAAACAGAATATCAGCGTAAGATGAACTTCAAGCGTTCAGACTTTGAAACTACCGTTAAAAAACTGCGCGCAATGGAGGCTCAGGTAGGCCAGGAAATTCAAACTTCTCTGGGGCCCAAGGCTAAAACAGCGCTGGAAGCGATCATTAAAGAGCAAAACCTGGACTTAGTGTTGGATGCTTCTACTGCTTACTTTGCAAATCCTTCGGTCAATCTGACTGAGGCTGTCGTAAAGCGTATGAATGCTGATAAGTAATCGATAGCCTGTATGAGTGACAATTTGTCGTTAACCCAGCTTGCGAATGCTCTGGGTGCTGAGCTGCGTCTGGCCCCCGGGGTAGACGCAGACTATGTAATTTCTGGTCTTAGCACTTTGCAAGATGCTGGGCCCGAGCAGTTGACCTTCCTGGCAAACCCTAATTATCGCCGCTTCCTCAAGACCACGTCAGCGGGCGCTGTATTGGTGACTGCCGAGTTTGTTGAGGAGACACCTGTTAGCGCACTTTGTGTGGATAACCCTTACTTGGCTTTTGCCAGGGCGAGTGCTTTGTTCAATACGGCTCCAACGATTGAGGCGGGTATTCACCCGAGCGCTGTAGTTCATCCGGACGCAGAAGTGGCCTCTAGTGCCTCTATTGCAGCTGGTGCGGTGATAGAGGCGTTTGCGAAAATTGGACCTCAGGCATCGGTTGGCGCCAACTGCTTTGTGGGAGAGGGCAGCACCCTTGGAGAAGGGAGCTGCCTTTATGCGGGTGCAATACTGCATCACGGTTGTCAGGTCGGGCGCGATGTTATCATCCACAGTCATGCGGTTATTGGTGCAGACGGCTTTGGTTTTGCGCTGCATCAGCGTGAATGGATTAAGATTTACCAGCTGGGTGGCGTGCAGGTTGGCGATGAGGTTGAAATAGGCGCCAATACTTGTGTGGATCGTGGGGCACTTGGTGACACTGTGATTGGTCGTGGTGTCAAGATCGACAATTTGGTCCAAATCGCGCACAATGTGCAGATTGGTGACTACTCAGCCATTGCTGCATGCACAGGAATTGCGGGCAGCGCAGTAATCGGTAAGCACTGTGCTTTGGGTGGCAGCTCCCGTATTGCCGGGCATGTAACCATTGCCGATGGCTGCCAAGTTACCGCTAATACTTTTGTGACCAAATCCATCGACAAGCCGGGAATTTACTCCGGCGCTTTACCCTTTGCCGATAGTCAGTCCTGGCGTCGCAACGCGGTGCGCTTCGGGCAGTTGGATAAGGTGGCACGAAGGGTGAAAGATTTGGAGAAGCAACTTAAAGCCCTGTCCCTCGATCGGGATAAATAGCTCACAGCTGCTTTAAGAAAAACAATTTTGATTTGATGTTTTCGGGGCGTTTAACGCCCCGAAGTGGTTTCTGGGGGCATTTGGAATGATGGATGTAACTGAGATTCGCGAGTACCTGCCACATCGCTATCCGTTTTTATTGGTCGATCGTGTCGTTGAACTCGAGGAAGGGAAGTTTATTAAGGGGTATAAAAATATCTCTATTAATGAGGAGCTGTTTAACGGTCACTTTCCACAGATGCCGATTTTCCCCGGTGTTATGATCGTTGAGGCTATGGCCCAGGTTTCAGGAATTCTTGGCTTCAAAACATTTGGCAAGAAGCCCGAGGATGGCTACCTGTACCTGTTTGGCGGTGTCGACAAGGCGCGTTTTAAGCGTCAGGTGGTCCCTGGGGACAGGCTGGACCTGATGTCCGAAGCAGTTTCAGTGCGCCGTAATATCTGGAAGTTTTCCTGTAAAGCGAGTGTCGATGGTGAGCTTGCGGCCTCTGCAGATCTTCTGTGTGCGGTGAAGCAGGTTTAATGCGCTTATTCGTCACTTGACGTGGCTGCTAAGGTGCTTTTGATAACTCTTCCAGTTGTTGTTTATTTGAAGTTGTAGTGTCCGAAGTGTCGCTACCTGAGGAGTAGATTCCAGAATGCAGACAAATATCCACCCCACAGCTATTATCGATCCGACGGCGGTTATCGGTTCCGGGGTGAGTATCGGAGCCTATTCCATAGTTGGCGCCGATGTGGAACTCGGTGATGGCTGTGAAATTGCTTCACATGTTGTATTGAGTGGGCCCACTAAGCTCGGAAAAAATAACCGTATTTACCAGTTTGCCTCGATAGGTCAAGATACGCCGGACAAAAAATATCAAGGTGAGCAGACCACCCTGGTAATTGGCGATAACAATGTTATTCGTGAGGGCGTAACCATCCACCGGGGCACTGTGCAGGATCGTGGGGAAACCACTATCGGCAGTGATAACCTGATTATGGCCTATGCCCATATCGGTCATGATAGTGTTGTCGGTAATCACACCATTCTCGTTAATAATGTGGGGCTCGCCGGCCACGTAATAGTAAAAGATTGGGCAATCCTCAGCGGGTATAGTCTTGTACATCAGCATTGCACCATTGGTGAGCACGCTTTCCTGGGGATGGGCGCAGCGATCGGCAAAGATGTGCCGGCTTATGTCATGGTGGCTGGGAATCCGGCAGAGGCCAAGACTATTAATGCGGAGGGGTTGCGTCGTAGAGGTTTTTCCCGCGAGGACATCTCTTTAATCAACAAGGCATACAAAACGGTTTACCGGCGTGGCCTTACTCTGCAAGAGGCTGTCCAGGCCCTTACGGAACTGCGAGAGCAGTCCCCTGTAATTCAGCCTTGGATTGATTCCCTGCAGACCTCCTCTCGCGGAATTGTCCGCTAAGCACAACCATTTGCGGGAAGTGCTGTTATTGTGCACTTCCTGATTTAGTCTTTTCATATCTTAATCGGTATCTATGAAAATTGAGCCATTTCCACTCTGGGGGAATTGTTAGGCGTGTCAGAAAATAATAAGCCGGTTCGTATTGGTATTGTTGTCGGTGAGGCCTCTGGAGATATCCTCGGTGCAGGTCTTATTGACTCCCTGCAAAAGCGCCTCCCGGGAATTCAGTTTGAAGGGATTGCCGGTCCGCGTATGCAGGCTTTGGGGGCGAAATCCCTTTTTCCAATGGAGCGCCTATCGGTGATGGGGTTGGTTGAGCCGCTAAAACGACTGCCAGAATTATTAAAAATTCGCCGCACTCTGCGCGAGCACTTCACTGAAAATCCGCCGGACCTTTTTATCGGTATCGATTCACCAGATTTTAACTTGTCTCTGGAGGAGTCCCTCAAGGCCGAAGGGGTTCGCACTGTGCATTATGTCAGCCCTTCAGTGTGGGCGTGGCGGCAGGGGCGAATAAAAAAGATTGCTCGTGCTATTGACCATATGCTCACCTTGCTGCCTTTTGAGGCTGCTTTTTATCGTGAAAACCACGTGCCGGTGACTTTTGTGGGGCATCCGTTAGCGGATGATATTCCTTTGCAGGTTAGCAGTGTTGCAGAGCGTAAAGAGCTGGGTCTCACAGTTGATGACCGTGTTATTGCGCTGTTACCAGGTAGCCGAGGTGGGGAAGTGCGTTTGCTTGGGCCACTATTTTTGCAGACGGCTCGCTGGTGTTACCAGCGCCATCCCGATCTCAAATTTGTATTGCCGGCAGCAAATGAGCAGCGTTTAGCCGAATTGCGGGAGCAGCTAAAGGATTTTCCGGAACTGCCTGTCACGATATTGGAGGGAGATTCACACAAGGCGCTCAGTGTGTCGGATGCTGTGTTAATAGCTTCAGGAACGGCAACGTTAGAAACCATGCTACTGAAAAAGCCTATGGTGGTTGCCTATAAACTGGGCAAAATTACTTACGCTATCGTCTCTCGTATGCTGCACACTCCCTGGGTTTCTCTGCCCAACTTGCTGGCACAAAGGGAGTTGGTGCCGGAAATCCTGCAGAGTGATGCGACCCCGGAGAATCTCGGAGCGGCGTTGATGCGCTATTTTGAAGATCCACTACTGGGTGATCAGCTGCAGCGCGAATTTGATGATCTTCACCAGCAATTGCGTCGGAATGCCTCTGAGCGGGCAGCCGATGCTATCTGTGCTCTTTTGAAGTAATCGGGTTTTATAAACCATGAGTGTTAAAAAAGAATTACCTCCGTACATCTGTCCTTATAAAGGTGATCTTCTCGCTGGAGTCGATGAAGTTGGCCGTGGCCCACTGGCTGGAGATGTAGTGGCGGCTGCAGTAATTCTCGATCCAGCAGAGCCCATTTTGGGGCTGGCCGACTCCAAAAAACTTAGTGAGAAAAAACGAGAGTCGCTCTTTGAGGAAATTTGTGAGCGTGCGTTGAGTTTTTCTATTGCCCGTGCAACCGTCGAAGAAATTGATCAGATCAATATTCTGCAGGCGAGTTTATTGGCAATGCGCCGTGCAGTGGAGCAGTTGCCACTACAGCCTGAGTTTGTGTTAGTAGATGGTAATAAAAGACCGGACTGGTCTTATCCCTGCGATACTGTGATTAAGGGGGATGGTCGCGTTGCCGCCATTGCTGCGGCCTCAATTTTGGCCAAAGTGACCCGTGATCGAGAGATGGTGGAGTTGGATGCACGCTATCCAGGTTATGGACTGGCCGGCCACAAAGGTTATCCAACTAAAGCTCATATGCAGGCCCTGGAAGAATTGGGCCCCAGCCCACTGCACCGGGTGAGTTTTGCCCCGGTAAGGAAACTCTTAGAGGATATTGCTTAAGCTCAAGGTTGTAGAGCGCTTGACTAGCGCTCAATTTTTTTGATCCTGGCTCTGATAATCATTTTGTCGGAAACTTCTTCAATTTCCACTTGGTAATTATTGAGGATAAATAAACTGATATTACCATCTGGGATGCTTTCAAGGTGCTCCATAAGGAGACCGTTGAAGGTCTTTGGGCCGTCGGTGGTCAGGTCCCAATTTAGCGTGCGGTTGATATCCCGGATAGAGGTTCCACCCTCGATCATATACCAGCCGCTTTCCATGGCGACAATTTCCTCATCGTCGCTGGGAACTGGGCTCGCGGTGAAGTCGCCGACAATTTCCTCCAGTAGATCTTCTAGAGTTACTATCCCCATCACCTCCCCATATTCATCCACAACCAAGCCCATGCGGCGCTTGGTTTTCTGGAAGTTCATTAGCAGGGTGGGCAGTGGGGTGGCCTCGGGTACAAAGTAAGGTTCATCGGTAAAGGACTTGAGACGTTCAGCTGTGAGTTTGTCTGGGCCGTCTCGCAGTATCTGTGCGGCGCGACGCAGGTGCAAAATACCCACTACCTGATTGATATCTCCCCGGTATACCGGCAGGCGGGTGTAAGTACTCTCTGCCAGTTGTTGGAGAATCTGATCGGCGCTGTTTTCCAGGTCGATTCCCATGACCTCGTTGCGCGGGATCATAATGTCTTCCACTGTGGCCTGGTCCAGGTCCAGCACATTGAGAAGCATGCCTTTGTGCTTGCTGGGAAGCAGGGCGCCAGATTCGAACACCACTGTTCTAAGTTCCTCGGGCGCTAGGTGTTCTGCCTCGTTGCCAGCAGTTGCTTCAACGCCTACCAGGCGCGCAAGTCCATTGGATATGCTGCCGACGAGTAATACAAACGGTGTCAGAAGCCATTGCAGTGGGCGTAAAATTAGCGATGCAGGAAATGCCACTCTCTCCGGGTGAAGAGCGGCAATGGTTTTTGGGGTGACTTCCGCAAAAATAAGAATAACGATTGTGAGAGCGCCGGTAGCGTAGAAGAGGCCGGCATCGCCGTACAGTTGAGTAAAGACAGCACCGGCAATTACTGAGGCCAGGATATTGACCAGATTATTGCCAATCAGGATAACGCCGATCAGCTTGTCCGGTCGGGCAAGCAGTTCCATGGCCCGCTTGGCGCCGCGGTGACCGCTCTTGGCCTGGTGGCGCAGGCGGTAGCGGTTCAGCGCCATCATGCTGGTTTCGGAGCTGGAAAAGAAAGCCGATATCACAATCAGCAGGGCAAGCAGGCTAAACAGCAGGCCCGGGGGCATCTCGTTCAAGGGAGAACTCTTTTTATTTCTGAGCGGAGATATTGAAACAGAACGGCTACCTCCGCAAGTTTTCCGGTCACTTATAAACCTAAATAAACCCGGTAAAGGCTATAGGGGCGGTTGAGGAGATCAAGGGGTGTTTGGTCTCCTCCCTGAAAATGGCACCTGTGAGCGAATGTCAGTGCCGTTTGCTTATACTCGACTTTAAACGGCTCCTCTTTAGTATTCTTAGCCGCGCTGAAGGATAACCTCAATAACCAACTTACTACCAAAGTAGGCCAGCATTAGTGCAGCAAAGGCACACAGAGTCCAACGCACGGCAGTGTTACCGCGCCAACCCCACTGCCAATGCCCCCAAAGAAGAATACTGTAAAGCACCCAGGCGAGCAGGGAGAGCACTGTCTTGTGTAGGGGGCCCTGCTCAAAAAGGTTACCCACAAAGATAAATCCGGTAATCAGGGAGGCAGTTAACAGTAATTGGCCGAAAGCAATTAACCCAAAGAGTAATGACTCCATGCTTTGCAGGGGGGGGAGCAGGCGCATGGCACCCACTGGCCGATGGTTGTGTAGCTGCTGGTTCAGGTAATAAAGGTAGATGGCCTGTAGGGTTGCAAGAGTAAGTAGGGAGTAGGCGGAGATTGATAGCAGCGCGTGTATGGCAATCCCAGAAGATAACTGTTGGTGTGGTGCAACGCCTCCCCAGGTGTGGGACGCGGTCAGTTCGGTGAGTGCTCCTAACGGGGCAAAAATCAGTATCAACAAGGTTAGTGGTCGATTCACCGCTAGGATAAGCAACAATAAGTTCACCACCCAGGTGATTAATGACAGCATTGCTAACAGATCAAAGCGATAGCCTGCTGAGGAAAACAGTGTCTGCGCAAGGGATATTGCGTGGGTGGCCAGGGCTCCGGCGAGCAGGCCCAGGAGCAGTTTACGATCGGGCTGTTGGGCGCGGGCAAGGGCCCTGGCCGCGACAATGGTGGTAGCTATATATAGCGCGATGGCCGTCCAGTGGGCGAATGCCGCCATTGGTTAGATCCGTATCTTCTAAGCAGTGGAGGAGGAGTGTGTCACAGCACGCTTTAACAGGGAAGATCTGGTGATATTTCGGCTGTGACGGGACCTGAGCTATACTGCCGCGCCTCAGAGTGGGAGTTTGGAGATACTCCCCAAAAAAATTTCGCGGCCCTCCGCACCGGGGTCCTGTCCGCAATCGGAGAAATCGAGACGAATTTATGTTCGATAACCTGAGTGACCGCTTATCGGCGGCCCTAAAAAAAGTCACCGGCAAGGCCCGTCTGACCGATGACAATATCCGCGATACCCTGCGTGAAGTGCGCAAAGCGCTGCTTGAGGCGGATGTCGCTCTGCCAGTCGTGAAGGCCTTTGTACAGCAAGTGCGCACAGCCGCTGTTGGGCAGAAGGTTAGCAAGGCCCTGAACCCAGGGCAGCAGTTCGTCAAGATTGTTCAGGATGAGCTGGTTAAGGTGATGGGTGCTGCTGCAGAGCCGCTCAACCTTGCAGTTCAGCCCCCCGCTGTGATTTTGATGGCGGGCCTTCAGGGGGCCGGTAAAACCACCAGTGTTGCCAAGCTAGCCAAATACCTGCAGGAGCGGGAAAAGAAGAAAGTTATGGTGGTGAGTGCGGACGTGTATCGCCCCGCAGCCATCAAGCAGCTGGAAACTCTGGCAGGTGAAGTGGGCGCACTGTTCCATGCTTCAACTCCTGATCAGAAGCCCCTGGATATTGCCAAGGGTGCAGTGGATGCGGCGCGAAAGCAATTTGCCGATGTACTGATTGTCGATACCGCGGGTCGTCTGCATATTGACAGTCAGCTGATGGATGAAATCCGCGAGCTGCACAGTGAGTTGGATCCCGCAGAAACCCTGTTTGTTATCGACGCAATGATCGGTCAGGATGCGGTAAATACCGCCAGCGCCTTCAATGAGGCCCTGCCACTGACCGGGGTTATTCTGACTAAGGCAGATGGTGATGCACGCGGTGGTGCGGCACTCTCTGTGCGCCATGTTACTGGCAAGCCGATCAAGTTTATCGGTGTTGGTGAAAAGACCGACGCCCTGGAAACCTTCCACCCGGACCGTATCGCCTCCCGTATCCTGGGTATGGGCGACATTCTGTCTCTGATTGAAGAAGCAGAGCAGAAGATCGATAAAGAGAAAGCCGAAAAGCTGGTTAAGAAGGTCCAGAAAGGTAAAGGCTTTGACCTGGAAGACTTGCGCGACCAGTTGCAGCAAATGCAAAACATGGGTGGCTTTGGCTCCCTGTTGGAGAAAATGCCCGGCATGGGTGGTGTGGCGCAGGCCGCACAACAGGCCGACATGGGTAAAGAATTTAAGCGTATGGACGCCCTGATTTCCTCCATGACGCCGGCCGAACGCCGCAATCCTGACCTTCTTAACGGTTCGCGCAAGCGCCGTATCGTCGCCGGCTCCGGCACCCAGCTGCAAGACCTCAATCGCTTGCTTAAACAGCATAAGCAGATGGGCAAGATGATGAAAAAGCTCAAGGGCGGCGGTATGGGCAAGATGATGCGCGGCCTCGGTGGAATGACCGGGGGTGGTGGTCTGCCCGGAGGTCTCGGCGGAATGGGCGGTATGCCCGGTGGCCTGCCCCCCGGATTCAAGAAAAAGTAAGGGTTTTCGGGGCTCTGAGGGCCCTAGGAATCGCTATACAAATCTCTGGCGGTACATTAGAATACGCCGCCTTTCAGCCGGGTGAGCTGCCGGCAGAGATGTTTGGGTGACAGCTTATTGCTGTCGCCAAGTGTTAAAAAATACAGGAAAGTTACATGGTAACCATTCGTTTGGCTCGTGGCGGTGCTAAAAAACGCCCGTTCTATCACCTGACCGTAACCGACAGCCGCAAGTCTCGCGACGGTCGATTCATTGAGCGTGTTGGCTTCTTCAACCCGGTTGCCCGTGGCCAGGAAGAGCGTCTGCGCATTGATCGTGAGCGTGTTGACTACTGGCTGGGTCACGGTGCTCAGGTTTCTGATCGCGTCAGCAAGCTGCTGAAAGAATCTGCTTAATTTGCGCGTAAGTGGTGCTCCTGTGACAGATAACGGAAAACCTTCCGAAGAGTTGGTCACGGTTGGGCGCGTTACTACCGTTTATGGTGTGCGCGGCTGGGTCAAGGTTCACTCCTATACCGAGCCGATGGACAACATCCTGCAGTTCCCTAATTGGCGCTTGCAGGGGCCGAAAGGTTGGGAAGCTCTCGAAATTGACGCTGGTAAGCGTCACGGTAAGGGCTTAATAGTACATGTGAAAGGCATTGATGACCGCGATTTGGCGGCTCGACTTTGCCAGCGCGATATAGCTGTAGCTCGTGAACTGATGCCTGAGCTTGAGCGGGGTGAGTATTACTGGCACCAGCTCGAGGGATTAAAGGTTGTCAGCCATTTCGATGGCGAAGATCACGACTTTGGTATCGTCGCTCGCATGATGGAAACTGGCGCCAACGATGTAATGGTGGTGCGCGGTGGAGCGGATAAGCGCGAGCGCTTGATTCCCTATCTGCCGGATCAGTTTATAACCAATATTGATCTGGAAGCCGGTGTAATAACCGTCGACTGGGACCCAGCTTTTTAAGGCGCTGAGCGATGACTAAAAAAATCGCTCTGGTAAGCATTTTTCCGGAGATGTTTGCTGCATTGACCGAGTATGGTGTCAGCGGTCGGGCCGTCAAAGATGGCCTGTTGGAAGTGCGCTGCTGGAACCCTCGGGATTTCACCAGTGACAAGCATCGCACTGTGGATGATCGCCCTTATGGCGGTGGTCCCGGAATGGTGATGATGGCTGAACCCCTTTATCAGTCCCTGCAGGCCGCGCGCGCCTGGGCTGGGGAAGAGGGCGAAGCTGTACGCACTATCTACCTGTCTCCGCAGGGACAGCAACTGGATCAGCGCGGGGTCGAAAACCTCTCTGGCGCTGGCAATCTGGTTTTGTTGGCCGGGCGTTACGAAGGGGTAGATGAGCGTATCGTCGAATCAATGATCGACGAGGAGTGGTCCATTGGTGACTATGTCCTAAGTGGTGGTGAACTGGCTGCTATGGTGTTGGTGGATACCATTACACGGCTGATTCCCGGCGCGCTAGGGCACGACCAGTCGGCGGTTGAGGATTCATTCTCCTCGGGTTTGCTCGACTGTCCCCACTATACCCGGCCCGAACAGTACCGGGGTGTGGCGGTACCGGAAGTGTTGCTCTCGGGCAACCACGAAAGAATACGCCGCTGGCGCCTGAAGCAGGCACTGGCGCGCACACAGCAGCGTCGACCCGACCTTTTGGATGGGCTGGAGCTGAACAAGGAGCAGAAGCAACTGTTGGAAGAAATTCGACAGGAGTGGAAATCCGATAAAACTTGATGCCGGATTCGCCGGGAGGCGGGAGTAGTTCGGTGAACTAGCTGAGAAGCTACATAAACTCTATTTGGGAGCAAATCCAAATGACTAACAAAATTATCCAGCAGCTGGAGCAGGAACAGCTGAAGAGCGAAGTACCTCCCTTCGCGCCGGGCGACACTGTAATCGTTCAAGTGAAAGTAAAAGAAGGTAACCGCGAGCGT
This sequence comes from Microbulbifer mixtoriginis (SeqCode), assembly GCF_052468275.1. NCBI lineage: Bacteria > Pseudomonadati > Pseudomonadota > Gammaproteobacteria > Cellvibrionales > Microbulbiferaceae > Microbulbifer > Microbulbifer mixtoriginis (SeqCode). Next base: position 2,107,862 of record NZ_CP174341.1, read on the forward strand.
CTGCAGGCGTTCGAAGGTGTGGTAATCGGCAAGCGCAACCGCGGCCTGAACTCCTCCTTTACCGTGCGTAAAATCTCCCACGGTGTTGGTGTTGAGCGTACTTTCCAGACTCACAGCCCGCTGGTTGACAGCATCAAGGTTAAGCGTCGTGGTGACGTACGCCAGGCTAAACTCTACTACCTGCGCAGCCTGACTGGTAAAGCCGCACGTATTAAAGAGAAGCTTAACTAAGCACCTCTCATACAGCTCGCAGAAAAGCCGGGGTTATTCTCCGGCTTTTTTGTATCCGTAGTCTTCCCTTTATGGCCAGTCATGTGCCAAGCCCGAAAGGCTGAATCGCTCATGGAAGTGCATTTGAACTTCTGGCATCACGCTTCTCCCTTTGTCCCCGACAGTTACGCTATCTACCCCTGTATCCTTTAGATCAGCGCACAACTTGGGAGTTTGTACGTAGTGTCCAGTGCCTGAATATGTTAAAACGCGCCATGTGGATCTGAAATGGCATATAGCTGCCATACTGGCTGGAACTGAAGGCCGACGTTTGAGTCGAACCTCATTGAGAATTTAAGGAGCAATCGGTAATGATGCTTATCAAGAAGCCGCTGGCGCTCGCTGGAGTGCTGCTCGGTCTGCTTGGCCCAGCGGCCCTTGCAGAGGTCGACGCAAACGTTGCGAAGACAATCAAAGCCCGCCTTGAGGCAAGTAACCCCAAGCCTACTTATGGTGAAGTGCGTGAGACCCCGATCGAGGGGCTCTACGAAGTAGAGCTTGACGGTGGTAGCAGTACTCTGTTTGTCTCAGCCGATGGCAACCATTTTATTCTGGGGGACCTGTTCCAGGCTAAGACTGGCGGAGGTTTTGCGAACCTCTCTGAGGGGCGCCGGGCAACTCGCCGGGCCAAGGTGATGGAAACCCAAAGCATCGACGATATGATCGTCTTCTCGCCCAAAGGCGAGACCAAAGCGCGTATCTATGTTTTCACCGATGTCGACTGTGGCTATTGCCGCAAGTTGCACCAGGATGTTCCTGAGCTGAACAAGCGCGGGATCGAAGTAAGATATTTGGCATTCCCGCGCGGCGGCCTGCAATCTCTGGGTTATCGCAAGCTCGCTACTGCCTGGTGTGCCGATGACACCAATAAAACGCTCACCGCATTGAAGAACCGCGAAAACGTGCCTTTGCAGGTCTGCAATAACAACCCGGTTGCCGCCCAATATAAATTGGGTAACGAGGTGATCGATGTACGCGGCACGCCCACTATTGTGATGGAGGATGGCAGGGTTGTGCCCGGTTATCTGCCTCCAGCCACTCTAATTAAAGAGCTGGGTATTTAAGATCAGCGGAAGAAAGCGGCCTCTCTAAAGCGGCCGCTTTTTTATCTAAGTCGGGCTCTTCAATGCTACTTTACGTGGCTGAGTCATATTCTCTGGAGCGAGAATATCATTTAACTCCTCCTCACTTAGTAACCCCTCATCCAAAATCAACTGCTTGACGCTCGCGCCCGTCATCAATGCTTGCTGGGCAATACGAGTGGCATTTTCGTAGCCGATAAACGGATTTACCGCGGTGATCAGGCCGATACTGTTTTCTACCAACTGCCGGCAATGCTCTTCATTCGCGCTGATGCCATTGACACAGCGTTGAGCCAAGGTATGCATGGCTTGGGTCATTAAGCGCATAGACTGTAGCAAGTTGAAGGCGATAACTGGTTCCATGACATTTAACTGCAGCTGGCCCGATTCCGCTGCCAAGGTGATTGTCAGGTCGTTACCGATTACTTGGTAGGCCACCTGGTTGACCACCTCGGGAATTACTGGATTTACCTTACCAGGCATAATGGAGGAGCCTGGCTGCATCGGTGGCAGATTGATTTCATTGAGACCTGCGCGAGGGCCGCTGGAGAGAAGGCGTAGGTCGCTGCAGATCTTTGAAATTTTTACTGCGATACGTTTCATTACCCCGGAAAACATGACGAAGGCACCCATATCAGAAGTGGCCTCTACTAGATTTTCCGCGCAGACAAAGTCGATGCTGGAAATTTCAGACAGTGCCGATACAACCAGTTGACGATATTGCGGGTCGGTATTAATACCTGTACCGATTGCGGTGCCGCCCATATTGATTTCTTTAAACAGGGCTACTAGCTCTTTAACCCGAGCGGCATCTTCACGAATGGTTGCAGCAAAAGCGGCAAACTCCTGCCCCAGGGTCATGGGTACTGCATCCTGTAGCTGGGTGCGGCCCATTTTAATAACCTGTGCAAATTCCTTGGCTTTGCCATCAAATTCGATACACAGCTCCTCCATAGACTGCACCAGGTCGTTGTAGCTGAGCAGGACTGCTAGGTTGATGGAGGAGGGGTAAACATCGTTGGTGGATTGCGATAGGTTTACATGGTTGTTGGGGTGAGCGTTTTTGTATTCACCCTTATTGTGGCCGAGCAATTCCAGCGCGCGATTGGCAATTACTTCATTGGCGTTCATATTGGTGGAGGTGCCGGCACCGCCTTGAATCATGTCCACCAGGAATTGATCGTGCAGCTTGCCTTCAATAATTTCATCGCAGGCTTTGGCAATTGCCACTTCCAGGTTCTTTTCTAAGTAGCCGAGTTCGCAGTTGGCATGAGCCGCAGCCTTCTTCACCATGGCCAGCGCTTTGACCAAGTTAGGGAAGTGGTTGAGGGTGATACCAGTAATTTGGAAGTTTTCCAGGGCGCGCAGGGTTTGAATGCCAAAATAGACATCGGCCGGTACTTCGCGCTCTCCGAGCAAATCTTTTTCGATGCGGTATTCACTACTGGTAGTGAATACCGGCATGGGTTTTAGGGTGTGGAAATCGTTTGTCATGGTACTTCTGCTTTCTCTTCATCTGCATAGGGGCAAGTGCACCAATAACCAGGATTAACCTGGGTTACGGGGTGCCCGTGGTTGTTATCATTTGGGCCTCTTGGTTGGGCCTTAATAGAAATTCATGCTTAAAGTGGAGTGGCAAAAAAACTCTGTGGACCTTCAGTGTTTGAGGCTCGGATATTTTCGCGAATACTGCGATTGATCTCATCGGAATCCGGGCCAAATACCCCGCACAGTTTTAATGCGTTTTTGATGCTGATATTACGTCCGAGAGATTCCAGCAATACTTTTGTACATACGGGTTCGCGCCGGTCACTGGCAGAGGCGCCCAGCTTGAGGCCGGATAAATAACTCACTCGGCTTTTATAGGTGGGATAGAGGATTGTCTGGGCGATTTCGTTGCGTGTCAGCGCTTCATAGCCAATCAAAAATATACGCTCCGAGAGAAAAAGCAGCATGCCTTTGTAGCGGGATTTGTACCACTCCTCCCTATCTGGATAGCGCATGCGCTCGAAGCGCTGGAAATAATATCCTTCCCCATCGGACTCGATATGCAGCAGGCTGCGAATAATATGATCGGGAAAAGTCATCGAGTAGTGATATTCAAAGTAAAAGCCCAGGTATTTATCAGCGCGCCCCTGTGACTCCCGCATTAGCAAGTCAATATCCATAGAGTAGGGGCGGGAGGATTCGACAGTCGTAGCGGTGCGGCGTACCCGAACAATTTGCTCAAACTGTTCGGCGGGCATCAGAATTTCATGGGGTTCAACACCAAAGAAGTGGCAGATTTTACTGAGAGTGTACTGTGAGGGCTGTGTATTACCGCTGAGGTATTTATTAAATTGTGCTCGGTTCACACCCATGCGCCGACACACCTCGGCGATGGAGCGATAGAAACTGCACAACAGGCGCAAGTTTTGTGAAAAATTATTGCTCATCAAGGAGTATCTGCTTCTGGTCTAAGTGCCCAGTATTTTCCTCTAAACTAATACCTGGCCACATTTGGTCGCCCGATAAAAAGCCGTCGGGATTTATATCTGCAACGATAAGCTGGCAGAATTTTTTCTGCGTATTGCTCAATAAATCCCGTTTGATTTTGTTAGGGGGTGCATTCCCCGCATAGCGGAGTTTCCATTAAGTCTTTAACTTCACTGTTTGTGAAGTTCATGGCTAACAGATGATTCAATTTGGCATAGCAGGCTTCGCTGGTCATATCCAGGCCACCGATCACCCCGGCGTGCAATAGTGCCGAGCCGGCAGCGTACTTGCCGAGATCCACATGGTTTTCCAGGCATTGTGATACCGCCACACAAATAATTCCCAGCTCTGTAGCTCTGGTAAGCTGCTCGGTAAATGCCTGATTGTCGGTGGGGGCATTGCCGGTACCGTAGGTTTCAATCACTATACCGCGTGGGCGTGCTTCAATAACTTTACTGAGAAACAGCGGAGTAATTCCGGGGAATAATTTCACCAATACAACGCTGCCATCGGCGTTGTTGGGGATTTCAAACTGCGGTGTGTCTCCGTGCATCAATAAAGCATTAGGATCGATATGCACCTGGATGCCCACTTCGCCGAGGCTTGGATAATTGGGGCTGGAGAAGGCATCCAGTGAGCCGGAGCTGACTTTTACCGCACGGTTGCCGCGGAGCAGCTTGCCGTTAAAGTAGAGGCAGACCTCACCGATACTATCTGAACCGCTCAACAGCAAGGCGGCGATTAAATTGTTATAAGCGTCGCTGCGCATTTCCCGCAAGGGGATCTGAGAGCCGGTTACCACTACCGGTTTGGCCAGTCCCTGCAGGGCGAAGGACAGCGCGGAGGCGGTATAAGCCATAGTATCGGTGCCGTGCAGCACAACGAAGCCTGTGTAGTGGCTATAGTTGTCGCGTATCAGGGCGGCGATGCGGTACCAGTCCTGGGGTTGCATATTGGCGCTGTCGAGGAGCGGGTCGAGGGCCTGGAAGTCATAGCTCGGTAGTTGGCCGATCACATCCTGTAGCAGGCGCTGCAGGGCACCTTCAAGATCGGCGTCCGGCACATAGCCGGATTCACTGCGGCGCATTCCCAGGGTTCCGCCAGTATAAAGGATAAGGGTTTTTTTCATCACTCGACCGCTATCTGAGTCCGTTTTTCAGTGCGCCCATTTTTTGGAAAAGGCGCGGTGGATGCAATTTCGCAGGTTGCTGGTACCTGATGCTAGTAGATGCACTTATAGCATCTACTGAGGATGGCTCCTATTTCAAGGAGTTCTTTTGGGTGACAAAAGTTTCGTTTACCCCATCGTTGAGGGTGGAGTCTGGCTGGCGCAATTTTATTGACTTTTTTGCTTTCAGCTCGGTAAGGTTGTCGATATTTTGTTAATTTTATTTGTTTTTATTGCGTCTTCTCCTGGTGTGGCATTTTAGGTTGGGGTGCATTGCCGGGGGCCTACGCGCGGAGGGAATTTGTGAGCGCAACAATTGAAGACGTCGCAGAGGCGGCGGATCAGATGCCTGCGGTAGAGCCGCAGCGTGCAGTGCGTATCGGTGTTTGCGGTTTGGGCACGGTGGGCAGCGGAACAATCAATGTCCTGGCGCGCAATGGAAACGAAGTGGCCGCGCGTTGTGGCCGCTCGGTAGTGATTGAGCAGGTCGGGGCCCGCCGCGACAACCCCGATTGCGATACCAGCGAGCTGGATGTTACCCGCGATATCTTCGATGTCGCCAACAACCCCAATGTTGATATTTTGGTGGAGCTGATTGGCGGCACCACGGTAGCGCGCGAGCTGGTCCTGGTGGCAATTGAAAACGGCAAGCATGTGGTGACCGCGAACAAGGCACTGATCGCCGAGCACGGTAATGAGCTGTTTGAACTGGCCGCACAAAAGGGGGTCACCATTGCCTATGAAGCGGCCGTGGCCGGTGGCATCCCTATTATTAAATCTCTGCGCGAGGGCCTGGTGGGCAACCGCATCGAATGGCTCGCCGGTATTATTAATGGCACAGGAAATTATATCCTCACTGAAATGCGCGAGAAGGGTCGCAGCTTTGATGAGGCTCTGGTTCAGGCGCAGGCTTTGGGATATGCAGAAGCAGACCCGACCTTCGATGTAGAAGGCATCGATGCTGCGCACAAGCTGGTAATTATGGCTTCCTTGGCTTTCACTATCCCGCTTGCCTTCGACAAGGCTTATACCGAGGGTATCAGCCGCATTTGTCCGGAAGATATCCGCTATGCCGATGAACTCGGCTATCGCATTAAACATCTGGGCATCGCGCGCCGCACAGAGCAGGGGGTGGAACTGAGGGTACATCCAACCTTGATTCCCCAGCGTCGCCTGATCGCCAATGTAAATGGTGTGATGAATGCGGTGCTGGTCAACGGCGATGCGGTGGGGCCAACGCTGTATTACGGCGCAGGCGCCGGTGCCGAAGCTACAGCCTCGGCAGTGATTGCCGATATTGTCGATGTGGCGCGCACCCTGGATGCCAAGCCGGATCAGCGGGTACCGGCTGCCGGGGTGGCCTTGGCAGAGCAGGGCGATACCCTGGTGTTGCCGGAGGAAGAAGTGGTCACCAGCTATTACCTGCGTATTTCCGCTCATGATAAGCCGGGTGTTATGTCCAAGGTGGCAACTATTTGTAGCGATCAGGGCATCAGCATTGAGGCCCTGATTCAGCACGAGCCGGTCGATGGGGAAGAGTTGGTCCCAGTGGTGATTCTCACCAGCCGTGCCAGGGAGGCCTGCCTGCGCGAGGCGGTCGCGCAAATTGAGGCCCTGGATACAGTCGAGGGGGAAGTGGTGCGCATTCGCGTGGAGAGCCTCGGCTGATCCTTACTCCCTTTGCTACATGGCGCCGTTCCATAGGAGTCGGTGCCAGTTTTCACTATTGCCCACGAGATCCAAGAGCGAAATAACATCGTGAAATTTGTCAGCACCCGCGGCCGCGCGCCGTCTCTCTCTTTTGCCGATACCGTCCTCACCGGGCTCGCCAGCGATGGCGGTCTCTATGTGCCCGAGTCACTGCCGCAATTTTCCCGAGTGGATATTGCGGCTATGGCGGGTATGGATTACCAGCAGTTGGCTTTTGAAATTATCCGGCCGTTTGTGGGAGAGGATCTCAGTAAGCGGGAGCTGCGGGATATTATCGGGCGCTCCTATGGTTTGGGGCAGGGTCAGTTTCGTCACAGGGCGGTAGCGCCTTTGGTACAGACCGATACCAATGAGTGGATTCTTGAGCTTTTCCACGGCCCGACTTTGGCCTTTAAAGATTTTGCCCTGCAGTTTCTCGGTCAGTTGTTCGACCACCTGCTGAAAAAGCGTGGTGAGCGCGTGGTGGTGATGGGGGCGACTTCCGGGGATACCGGTTCGGCGGCAATTGAAGGCTGCCGCCACTGCGACAATATCGATATTTTTATTTTGCATCCCCACAATCGGGTCTCAGAAGTACAGCGCCGGCAGATGACCACAGTGTTGTCAGACAATGTGTTCAATATTGCCATGGAAGGTAATTTCGACGATTGCCAGAATATGGTGAAGGCCAGCTTCGCCAACCAGTCATTTTTACCCGATGGGCGCCGTTTAGTGGCGGTGAACTCCATTAATTGGGCGCGCATTATGGCGCAGATTGTCTACTACTTTTACGCGGCCTTGCGCCTGGGCGCACCAGATAAGACGGTAAATTTCTCCGTGCCCACCGGCAATTTTGGCGATATTTTTGCCGGTTACCTGGCGAAGCAGATGGGTTTGCCAATCGACCAATTGGTGATCGCTACCAACGCCAACGATATCCTGCACCGCTGCATCAGCGATAACGACCACACGCCCAAGCCGCTGATACACAGCCTGTCGCCCAGCATGGATATCATGGTGTCGAGCAATTTTGAGCGCCTGCTGTTTGATCTCTACGGCCGCGATGGTGCCGCAGTGGCGGAGTTGCTGGCAGATCGCAGTGTACCTATGCACTTGAGCGAATCGGCCCTGGCGCAGGCCCAAAAGATATTTTCCAGCTATAGGGTCGACGATGCGCGTACTATTGAGGTGATTCGTGAACAGTACCTGGCGACCGGTTATCTGCTCGATCCCCATACCGCTATTGGTGTCGAGGCCGCAAGAAGAGTGCGCCGCTCCGCCGAGCAGCCAATGGTTTGCTTATCCACCGCACACCCGGCAAAATTCCCCGATGCTGTGGCGCAGGCACTGCCACAAACCGAAATTCCCCTGCCGGCCCATATGCAGGACCTCTGGCAACGCGAAGAGCGATTCAAGGTGCTGCCCAACGACTTGTCCCAGGTGCACGACTATATGGCGACCATGCTGTCCGAAGGGCACTAGCTGGCGCAGCGAGGGATTTGGCGGCCGGATTAAAAATAGCTGAGAGAGAATGAATACAACAATTCAGCGGCGGCCAGTGGATTTTTCCACTGGCCGTTTTGCTTCTGAAACCCCCAAAATTTTGCAGAGGGTACTGCTTGGTCGCGGTATCGTCAGCGAGGAAGCCCTGGACCACAGCCTCGCCAAGCTGCAACAACCACAGTCGATGCGGGGGCTGGATACAGCGGTGACACTGCTGGTGGAAGCCGTGCGGGCGCAACAGATGATCTTGATCGTCGGTGACTTCGATGCCGATGGTGCCACCAGCAGCACGCTCGCCGTGCTGGCACTGGGGGCCATGGGTGCGCCGGGCGTGGACTTCCTGGTGCCGAACCGCTTTGATTTTGGTTACGGCCTCACCCCGGAAATCGTAGAGGTGGCCAAGGATTACGCCCCGGATATGCTGATCACCGTGGATAACGGCATCAGCAGCATTGATGGGGTGGCGGCGGCCAAGGCCGCAGGCATGACAGTGATCGTAACCGATCACCACCTGCCCGGCAGTGAGCTGCCGGATGCCGATGCCATTGTGAACCCGAACCAGCCGAACTGTGATTTCCCCAGTAAGAATCTCGCCGGTGTGGGAGTTATCTTTTACCTGTTGAGTCGCCTACGCAGTGCCCTGCAGGAATGCGGTTGGTTTGCGCAGAGCGGTATCGCTCCGCCGAATATGGCTGAATATCTCGATTTGGTGGCGCTCGGCACTGTCGCTGACCTGGTGCCGCTGGATCACAACAACCGCATTCTGGTGCACCAGGGTATCGCCCGTATTCGTTCCGGGCGCTGCCGACCCGGTATTTCCGCTTTATTTGAGGTGGCCGGGCGAGACCAACGCAGGCTTTCCACCACCGATATTGGTTTTATCCTGGGGCCACGTATCAATGCGGCCGGGCGCCTGGATGATATTGGCACAGGCATCCGCTGCCTCCTGACCCGCGATCCCAGTGAAGCTCGTGAGTTGGCGGGGGAGCTGGATAGGCTCAACCGGGACCGCAAGGCCATAGAGCAGGGTATGCAGCGGGAAGCTCTAGCGGCGTTGGAAGAACTGCAGCTGGAGGGGGAAATTCCCTGGAGCCTGTGTCTCTACGATGCCAATTGGCATCAAGGGGTGGTGGGTATTCTTGCCAGTCGTATCAAGGAGAAATTCCACCGCCCGGTAATTGCCTTTGCCGAAGGGGATAACGACCTGGTAAAAGGCTCGGCGCGTTCCATACCCGGCTTGCATATCCGCGATGCCCTGAGCGATGTGGCCGCAGCCAATCCTGAGCTGATCAGTAAATTCGGCGGTCATGCCATGGCCGCAGGGTTGAGTCTGCCTGCACAAAACCTCGATGCTTTCCGGGCGGAGTTTGAACGAGTGGTGCGCAAGCGCCTGGATGAGAATCAATTGCAGGCCGTGATCGATTCCGATGGTGAATTGGATATTGCAGACTACACCCTGCAAACCGCGGCCCTGTTGCGTGCCTGTGCCCCCTGGGGGCAGGCGTTTCCCGAGCCGGTCTTCGATGGCGAGTTTCTATTGCTTCAGCAACGCATTGTCGGCGAGCGGCACCTGAAAATGGTGGTCGCTCCGCTGCAGGCGCCACAGCTGGCCCTTGATGCCATTGCTTTTAATATAGATACAGACCAGTGGCCGCAGCCCACCGAGCGAGTGCGCCTGGCTTACAAGTTAGACGTCAATGAATTTCGTGGGCGCGAATCCCTGCAATTAATGGTGAGCCTGCTGGAGGCTATATAGGAGCACCTTTCGGAAAGTTGTGAATTGCTTGGAGCTTGTTCACAACAGTAATAAAAAGTGGTTGGAAGTAAAAAGTAGTGAAACGTAAACAAGTCCAGGCCGAAGTCCTGCTGTTATTAGCCGCTCTTTTCTGGGGCGTCGCCTTTGTGCCACAAAAGATCGCCATGGCAGATATTGAGCCGTTGGCGTTCAATGCCTGGCGCTTTATCCTCGGCGGCCTTATTTTAGTGCCCATCGTTTATTGGCTATCTTCGCGCAGAGATGCCCAACCTGGCGAGGCGAACGGACATACCGTTAGCCACCGCTGGAGAGCCTGTTTACCCGGCGGTGCTCTACTCGGTTTTTGGTTGTTCCTAGGTGCGGCGCTGCAACAGATCAGCCTGCTCTACACCACTGCTGGCCGCGCTGGTTTTATCACCGGGTTTTACCTCCTGTTGGTGCCGGTTATCGGTTTGTCCCTCGGGCATAAAACCAATCGCTGGACTTGGGGCGGTATTGGTCTGGCTTTATTTGGCCTCTACTGGCTGGCGGACTTCAGTGAAGAATCTCAGTTAGTTGGCGACCTGATGGTGTTTGCCAGTGCTTTTGTCTTCGCCATCCAGGTGCTCTCTGCGGATCGCTTGGTGAAACGCTACGATGCACTGCGTCTGGCCTGTATTCAGTTTCTGGTCTGTGGTCTGTTGTCGGCCCTGGCATCCCTCTTCACCGAGCAGGCAACGATACAGTCCGCTGTGGATGCGGCCTGGCCGATCGCCTACATGATGATTTTCTCCACTGCGCTGGCATTTACTTTCCAGTTGTTGGCTCAGCGCCATGCGGCACCATCCCACGCCACGGTGATTATGAGCCTGGAGGCGGTGTTTGCTCTAGCGGCAGGCTGGTTATTCCTTAATGAGATGCTTAACACCACAGAATTGATTGGCTGTGGCCTGATGCTGGCTGGGATGCTGGTAAGCCATTATGGGAACCACAGTGGTACCCATCACTAGGAAAATACAATGGAATTGTCTGTACTCGCGCTTTTTGTCCCCGCCAGCTTTTTTGCCTCGGTAACCCCGGGACTGTGCATGATGCTGGCCCTAAGCCTTGGTATTACGGTGGGGGTGCGCCACACCCTGTGGATGATGGTTGGCGAGCTGGTAGGAGTAGCGCTAGTGGCCTTGGCTACGGTGCTCGGTGCGGCGGTGGTAATGGTGCAGTATCCCACTGTATTTCAGCTATTTAAATACTGCGGCGGTGCCTACCTCGCCTGGATGGGCATACAGATGTGGCGTTCCCGGGGGCAGCTGGCTTCTCTTGATGCGGCACAGGGGCGCGCCCGGCCCTCCGCAAAAGCGCTGATGGTTCAGGGGTTTATTACTGCGGTTGCAAATCCTAAGGGGTGGGCCTTCTTTATTGCTCTGTTGCCGCCCTTTATCAACCAAAGCAAGCCCTTGGCACCGCAGCTTTCTATGTTGATCGCCACCATACTGTTGCTGGAAACCTTGTGTTTGCTGATTTACGCTGGGGGTGGTCAGGCCCTCAGTCGCCTGCTGGAACGCGCTGAAAATGTACGTTTAATTAACCGTATTTCCGGTACTTTGATGTTACTGGTGGGAGCCTGGCTGGCGCTGTCTTAAGCTGGGTGGCCATTGCTTTATGGAGGAAGTGTGATGGTGAAAATAAAATTGTCTGCTTTGCTGGTGCTGACTTTACTGGCTATGGCGGCCTGCGGTGGAGCCAAGGAGGAAAAGGCTATGGAAAATCAGGTAGAGAATACCCCGGGCTCCAGTCAGCCAGAGGTGACGTCCAACCCTCCCGCAACTAGGTCGGGTGAACTGGTTTGGGTCTATCGCAAGAGTGGCCGCAAGCAGTGCGAGGGCGGTGGCATGACTTTACAGCAGAGTCAGGCCAAGTTACGGGAAAATGGTTTGATGGTGCAGGAATCCCGCTGCGGTGTGCGCACAGATCGAATGTTTCCGGCTGTCTGTGGTGCGCCCACAGGGGATATATTGTTGCACTTGATCAGTATGGACGCTCTGGATGCCGCCCTGGAGCTGGGTTACGACCCTGCCGAAAAGATGCAGTATCAATTTTCCCAGTGCCGGGATAACAGCGCTTAAGGGTAAACTCTAGTGGTCAATAGGTTGGGAGTTGGCAGTGAATATTTCTCAGGCGGCACAGCATTCGGGGCTCAGTAGTAAGGCCCTGCGCCACTATGAATCGATCGGTTTGGTGACTCCCGCGCGCAAGGCCAATGGCTACCGCCATTACACCGAGGACAATCTGGAGACCTTGCGCTTTATCCAGCGCGCTCGCGCCTGCGGCTTCTCCATAGAGGAGGTACGCACTCTGTTGGGGCTTAAGGGTAATCCCGAGCGACACAGCCGTGAAACCAAGCAGTTGGTGCACGAAAAACTCTCCATGCTAGAAACCCAGTTGCGCGATATGTTGGCAATGCGTGAAACCCTACATTCGTTTATCGACAGTTGTGCCGGTGATGACTCACCGGACTGCGCGATTTTGCAGAAGTTATCCGGTCAGTTCTGCAAATAGGGATTTTGCGCAATTTACAGCGGCTGGCTGACTGGAAGGACCCCCGCGCGCTGCGGTAGAATGCGCGCCGCTTTTTATTTTGTCCGGACACCGAAAGTTCATGGAAATCAATCCCCTCCTCAATCAATTAAAAGACCTCGAAGAGCGCACTGACGTTCTTAGGGGGTATCTTTGACTACGCCAGCAAGAAAGAACGTCTCACCGAAGTAGAGCTGGAGCTGGCTGAGCCAAGCGTTTGGGACGACCCCAACCGCGCACAGGAACTGGGGCGCGAGCGCTCTTCCCTGGAAACGGTGGTTAATACCATCGAAAACCTCGACTCCGGCATTGCCGATTGCCGCGAACTGTTGGAAATGGCAGTCGAGGAAAATGATGAGGACTCCGTAGGGGAGGTCTCCACTGAGATCGAAGGTCTCCAGCAGCAGCTGGGGATTCTGGAATTCCGCCGTATGTTCTCCGGAGAGAATGACGAGAACAATGCCTACCTGGATATTCAGGCTGGCTCCGGCGGTACCGAGGCCCAGGACTGGGCGGAAATGATCCTGCGTATGTACCTGCGCTGGGGTGAAGCCCACGGCTTCAAGACCACCCTGGAAGAGGTCTCCGCGGGGGAAGTGGCCGGTATCAAAAGTGCCACTGTGCATTTCGCCGGCGACCACGCGTTCGGATGGCTGCGCACAGAAACCGGTGTACATCGCCTGGTGCGCAAATCGCCGTTTGATTCCGGCAACCGCCGTCACACTTCTTTCAGCTCGGTATTTGTGTCACCGGAAATCGATGACAATATCGAGATTGAAATCGACAAATCCCAGGTGCGTGAAGACACCTATCGCGCGTCCGGCGCCGGTGGTCAGCACGTGAACAAAACCGATTCTGCGGTGCGTTTGACCCACACAGAATCCGGTATCGTCGTGCAGTGCCAGAGCGAGCGCTCCCAGCACCAGAACCGCGATAAAGCCTGGAAAATGCTGCGCGCAAAAATGTACGAGCAGGAAATGCTCAAGCGCAACGCAGAGAAGCAGGCCATGGAAGACAGCAAGGCCGACATCGGTTGGGGCAGCCAGATCCGCTCCTACGTGTTGGACGACCAGCGTATCAAGGACCTGCGCACCAGTGTCCAGACCAGCAACTGCCAGGCAGTACTGGATGGAGACCTGGACCAGTTTATCGAAGCCAGCCTCAAAGCCGGCCTCTGATTTAAAGACTCCACTCTCACCGCGCCCCTCGTCTCTCACTAATGGGACGAGGGGTAATATCACTCACAAAACTGATAGATCACCATGACTGATATCCAGCAAGACGAAAACAAACTGATCGCCGAGCGCCGCACCAAGCTTTCCGCTCTACGCGAGAAGGGCAATGCTTTCCCCAACAGTTTTCGCCGCGAGAACCTCGCTGCCGACCTGCAAACTGAGTTCGGCGATAAACAGAAAGAGGAGCTGGAAGAACTGGGTAAACGGGCGTGCGTAGCGGGGCGAATCCTGGCTAAACGCGGACCCTTTATGGTGATCCAGGATGTATCTGATCGCATCCAGCTCTATGCCGATAAAGCGGCACAAAAAGATATTAAAGAGCGCTTCGGTGCCTGGGATATCGGCGATATCGTCGGCGTAAAAGGCACACTGCACAAATCCGGCAAGGGCGATCTCTACGTCAACTGTGAAGAGTACAGCCTGCTAACCAAAGCGCTGCGCCCGCTGCCGGAAAAATTCCACGGCATCGCCGACCAGGAAATGCGTTATCGCCAGCGCTACGTGGACCTGATCGCCACGCCGGAAGCCCGCGAAGTGTTCCGAGTGCGCTCTAAAGTGATTGAGTACATCCGCGACTTCCTCAACGCCCAGCAGTTTATGGAAGTGGAAACACCCATGCTGCAAGTTATTCCCGGTGGTGCCAGCGCGCGTCCGTTCGTTACCCACCACAATGCGCTGGATATCGATATGTACCTGCGTATTGCCCCGGAGCTGTACCTGAAGCGTCTGGTTGTGGGTGGTTTTGAGCGGGTTTACGAGATCAACCGCAACTTCCGCAACGAGGGTCTGTCCACGCGCCACAACCCCGAATTCACCATGCTTGAGTTTTACCAGGCGTACGCGGACTACAATGACCTGATGGATCTCACCGAGAAGATGCTGCGCGGTATCTGTGAAGATGTACTGGGCTCCACCACTGTGGAATACCAGGACAGCAGCTACGACTTCTCCAAGCCGTTCGCGCGGTTGTCTGTGTTCGACTCCATCCTGCACTACAACCCGGAACTGACTGCGGCTGATATCGACAATATCGAATCCGCCCGCGCGGTAGCCGAGAAGCTGGAAATCCCGCTGAAAGATAGCTGGGGCCTGGGTAAGGTACAGATCGAGATCTTCGAGAAGACTGTAGAGCACCGTCTCGACCAGCCGACCTTTATCACTGAGTACCCAACCGAAGTGTCTCCGTTGGCTCGTCGCAACGATGACAATCCGTTTGTCACCGACCGCTTTGAATTCTTCGTTGGCGGCCGCGAGATTGCCAATGGTTTCTCCGAGTTGAACGACGCGGAAGATCAGGCTGAACGCTTCAAAGCCCAGGTTGCGGAGAAAGATGCCGGTGACGACGAAGCCATGCACTACGACGCCGACTATATCCGCGCGCTGGAATACGGCCTGCCGCCCACCGCTGGTGAGGGCATCGGTATCGACCGTCTGGTAATGCTGTTTACCAACTCTCCATCGATCCGCGACGTACTGCTGTTCCCGCATATGCGCCCTGAAGTGAACGACTAAGCGAGCAAAAACGTAAACCCTGCGCACTATCCCAAGTGCCTACAGCCACCGCGCCATTTCCGGCGCGGTGCTTTCCCTTCGGTCAATTCCCCGCCTGGCTATCGCTATCTATTCTTAATGGATGCTTATTGAGATTGAACCTCGGTAAAACCATTAAATGGAGATGCTCTTGTCAGTAATAAGGGCGGTGGCAATTATTTCTGGGTTAATAGCGCTTTTTTTTTCGTATGCAATTTCAGCCCAATATGCGCCTCAGAGCCGCCCCCCTGCGACAACCGTAGATGACTGGCGCTTTGCGGCCACCCCCTACATTTTTCTGCCACTTCGCACCAAAGGAAAGGCCACAGTGGCGGATACCACTGTGGATGTAGATCTGAACTTAAGAAAAACCCTAGAGCTCCTGAATGCGGCTTTTTCTGTACGTCTGGAAGCTTGGAGAGGACGCTTTGGCCTGGTTTCGGACCTCTATTATGTACACCTCAATTTAAATGAGGGCACAACGATTGCGCCACCCCGAAACCCCCAGTTGGATATAGATGTTGATATCGATGTGAATGTGGATGTTCATCAGGCGTGGGTGGCTGCATTTGGCGCTTACCGGGTACTGCAAGGCCATTTTGGCGAAAGCGAGCGGCGCTATTTTTGGGATATAGGCGTGGGTGTACGTTGGAATCGCCTGAGGCAGGAAGTGAAAGCCCGCGTGGGTATTGATATCGGCAGAATGCCAGAAATCCAAAATCGTTTGGGCGGCCGCAAAAGTTGGTGGGAGCCGACTATTGGTACCCGTATGGGTTTTGCTGTGAATGACTGCCTGACCCTGGGGGCGCGTACCGAAATCGGCGGTTTTGGAGCTGGCGGTGATGATTTGCAGTGGAATCTATTGGCAGGATTAGACTGGCGCGCCTGGAAAACCGCCTCATTGCGCCTGGGCTACCAATATTACAGTATTAATTATTCCGATCGACTTTCTGATGGTCGCTTTGCCTATGATATTACCCAGCATGGACCCTATCTGGCGGTGACTTGGCGCTGGTAAATAGAATAGTTTTTTGTTTCTGCGCTGAGCTTGGTTTCCCTTTATAAATACCTCTTATTAGTGATTAATATCTGTTAAAAAATTTTCCGTGATTAATTTTTTAAAGTGGGCGGTGATGAAGGGGGGATATAACAAATGATTCTATTTGGTTCGGAATCTAACCCGCTTTTACACATACCTCCACCTAACTGGTATGGAGGTGTCTTATGGCATGAAGAAAGCACTAAGCGACACAACTCCGATGGCGGCTGATTAAGGTGTTATGCTTTTCTAAGTCAGTAGGTAATCTGTGAAAGAAGAGTTTAATGAAGTGATTTTCGAAGGGCTTCGGAAGGCCAAGGCTAGAGAATTAAATATCTATACTTTTGCCTTGTATCATTATCATGAGTCTCAAGTAGTTACTGTGTGCATTGATACGATTGAGTCATCTTCTAGGTCTGTTAGGTCAAGCAATGAGTTCATAAAGCAGCAATTTACAAAGGCGATTGATGAAGGGGACCTACAATCAGTCATGTCTTGGATTTCAAACGCTGACAAGAGTTTTTCGTTGGGTAATTTTCATTAGAAGTTATGAAACAGCTTCTAGTGTTTTTAGTGCGCTTATAGTGTGTTCCGAAAAGGTAAGTTTAGTTTTTCAGAAAGTGTTTGCGGGAGGATTTACTGCACTTGCCCTAAAATTAGTGTTTAGCGAGAGGGCATAATAGGTAAAGGTACTCGACATCAAAATTTTTGTTTCATTCAGGTTTTGACGTAGGTGCTTTAGGATTAAAGCTGTAGAAATCTATTAATGGATAGTTTTCTTTGGTAAATTGGGGATTCTATATCTTCTACATGCCTAACTTGAAACTAAAACTTTTATTGAAGTCAAGCTTTCATAGTTACGATCAACTTCGAAGGGTAGATTACAATCTTAAGTCTTTGATTTTACGTTTCACCTGTTTGATAGGTGTGGTACGAGCTTTGAATACTCAAATTTGATCCAGTGAGATGATCTGAGCTTTTTACTTGGATTGTAGAAGGAAGATAACTGATTGGTTAAGGGTTTTGTTGAGTAGTTTTTTATAAGCTCTATATAAGCTATGAAATCACTAGCGCTGCTTGTATCGATTGTTTTTCTTTCAGTTTATGGGTAGGCATCTCCAATGCTTAGAGGCGAGGTGACCAATGAGCAGTCCAGTGAAGTCACTACGTACCTTAATAAAGGTACGATTGTTTAGTTAAGGGTCTTCCTCTTCGAGCACTGCCGGATAAATTGCGATACTAGAGTGTTCTGCCGAGGTTGTGACACGTAACCATTAGCTCCCTTCCATCTTATGGGTTTTATATATTTGAATTTTTTGTCAAGTAAGCGGTTGACATTGAGTGATGCTTAAATCAAGATGAGTAAATGAATACAATTTCAACGCAACCAACTGCTCGAATTATTCTTATCATTCCATAAGAATGGTGGGATTGTTGATGTGTTACTAATTTATCAAACCCGCCAAAGAGGCGGGTTTTTCGTTTCTGCCTCTGGGGGTTGCACTAGATGAAGGAACTGGAATGAAAAAAATAGCAATCTTTGGTAAGCCAGCTAATGGGAAATCTACTTTAGGTAAAAAGCTAGCGTCAGTAACCGGTATAAAATTGTATGCTTTGGATTCCATTTTATATCAGCAGAGTGGTCAAGAGGTAGATCTTCATAGCTATGAAGATACTCACGTGAATATTCTCGCTTCAGAAGAGTGGATTATTGAAGGCTTTGGGCCAATAAGCTCACTGGATTCTTTTTATAGGCGCTTAAGCGAAGCCGATACGCTTATCTATATAGATTTACCTTACTTTGTTACCTATTGGTTAGTGACGAAGCGGCTCTTTACAGGATTGTTTAAGAAACCAGAAGGCTGGCCTAATGGGAGTTCCATTTTAAAGGGAACGCTTGAGAGTTACAAAATATTAAGGTTCTGTCCAAAATTTTGGAATGATAGATTTTTACAAGGGTTGAAAAAACTATCGGAAAATAAAAAGTTGTATGTTATTCGATCGATTTCTGAGTTGAATAGCTTCGTTGAGAAAAATGTGCAATAAATCACATTTAGTAATGTGGTACAAAAATATCTATATCCGGATTCTCTGAAAGTATCAAAAATTTTTTCCTTCAGTAGGCTTCTGGTTGAGTTTGAAGCGACATCTGTGGGTAGGCCTGAGGTTGTCAGTGAGAGTATTCATTTATCAGTTTTCGAATTTTAAAGTGATGAAACCTATAAAATTAATGAAAACGATTGCTTGGATTTTCTGAATCTTAACTTATGTTTTATAAATGTTGATTTAACGAGCCCTTTTTTATGTGATTTCTATATAATTCCAGATAGAGTATACATTGTATTTATAGTACGCTTAATACAGAATTGTCTGCCACATGTTTATTTCGGATGTTTTGAAATCACAACTAAAGGTGTGTATTCATGATAAAGATCAGGAAGCCCAATTTACAGCTAATTTATGTTTCGGATATACAGCACTCCACTGAATTCTATCAGAATTTATTTAATTTTGAACCCTACTTTGTAAGCCCTAGATATGTAGTTTTTAAGGTTGATGGGGTTGCGGATTTTGCTATTTGGTCAGGTGGCGAGTCTCCAGAGCATGAGTCACCAAGATTTGCAGAGATTGGTATTAATCTTGAGACTGATAACGAAGTGAAAGAGCTTTATAAAGAGTGGAAGGCTGATGCTGGGATAAATATATATAAAGACTTATATACAGATGTCTTTGGTGAGACCTTCTTGGTTAAGGATCCTGATGGTCATGTTATCCGTGTATCTTCTGCGGACTAAATGCTACTGTTTGTGGGGTTAATGTGAACTCAATACACTGTCCATATATGTGAAAGATTTACCTGCGCTTTTATTGTCCGTAGTGATTTTTTCGAATGTATATTGGGGTTTATTGTGGTGGGCTAAGAGCCAATCAATATGCTGCTTTCAAATACATAGGTGGAGAAGTTTATGCTTCAAGCATTAATATCGGCAGGTGTGGTTTTTATCTTGTTAAAGTTCCTTGAGCGGGGTAAAAATCGAGGGTTGGATGGGTTTGCATCTATAGCTTTTGTTCTTGTGCCAGCACTACTGATCTTATTGGCCAATATTGGAGCTGGAATAATTGGAGTTGACAAGCGTTTTTTGATTCCGCTAGCGCTTTTGTATTTTATCGTGCCCTTATTTATGTTGCGTCTGCAGTTTGATTTATCTTGGGGGCGGTCATTTTTATATGGCTTTTTCGTTTTCTTGGTTGTGATAGTTGTTGATAGTTTATTTTATCTGATGATCGGTTTTATTCGTAGATGATAGTTTTTCATTGGTTTCTATTCTTATTTGAAAGGTTATTTATTTAAGTGAATATGCAGAGTAATCCTTATTAGGATAAGGAAGACTTTTTCTGCCGCTGTGCTCCACCTGTGTGATCCTGCTTGTTTTATCGTAGGTACTGTGTTTAGTATTGGTTGATGAGTTTTAATTGTTGGTAGAAATTATGTTGCAGAAGTTAAAGGCCTCTCTGGGAATTGGTGCGGCTAAGGTTGATACGGTACTGGAAAGCGCGAGTGTATTTCAGGGAGGGCTAATCACGGGGAATGTCCATGTTCAGGGGGGTGATACTGAACAGGCGATTGAAGCTATTAACTTAAAGCTTTGTACCGAAGTGAAAGTTGAAAATGACAATGGTACTAGCTATGTCAACATGATTTTGAGCGCTGTAAGAATTATGGAGCCATTTACCATTGGTGCCGGTGAGGGTAGAGAGATTCCCTTTGAATTCAAACTAAACGATGAGACACCCATCACTGCATTGGTGGCGAGAAAGAATCAGTGTCGGGTTTGGTTGGAAACGGCATTGGATATTGATTTTGCCATTGATCCTAAGGATCGAGATTATCTGGAAATAAAGCCCTTGCCGGTGGTGCAGTCTATTATTGCAATGATTGAGGGCGAAGGCTTTGATTTGGTGAAGACAGATGTTGAAAAGGGCTATTTGAATGGCGGCGCTTTTTCTTCTAAATCTGGGTGCTACCAAGAAATTGAATTTAAGGGTGGTGGCTTCTTCGGGGCGAAGGAAATAGAGCTTTCATTTATTTTGGATGGTGAAATGGTGCATTGCCTGGCCGAGATTGACCGTAGATTTGGCGGGAGCGGTGATGAATATCGGTCTTTCTGCCTCGGTATCAATGCCAGTGATAATGAGGTTCAAACTGCGGTTGGGGCAATTCTCTCCCGCTGACCTCGATTGTTATGTAACTTTCGGGTGATAGCCTCAGATGACCAACAATAAACCAAATGTTGCCGGGTAATAGCCCGGCTATATTTTGATTCGCTGCTCCTAAAAACAATATCTTACGTCAATTACCCTAAACAGGAGTGATTGTAGTGATTTCACATATTTCACTTGGTGCCAATAACCTGGAGCAGGCTCGCAGTTTTTATGGTCGGTTAATTAGCTTACTTGGGGGTAAGGAAATTTATGCGTCTGGTAGAGTGGTCTTTTGGGAATTTCTCAACGCCTCTACGAAACTCGCGCTCACTGTGCCGCTCAATAATGAGTCTGCCAACTTTGGTGATGGCACTATGGTTGCTCTTAAAGCCGAAAATAAAAAGGAGGTTGATCGTATTTTATGGCTCTTAGCTTGGGTGCTGTGAGCGAAGGTGAACTTGGCCATAGAGACCCTGGAGTCTTTTGAGGGGCTTATTTCCACGATCTGGATGGAAATAAGATAGCGATCTTTTCCCGCTGATGCCCTTCAGCTTATTTTGTGGCTTCCAGTTCGGCCACCAGGGTAGTAATCAGCTCTGCTGCGGGTAGTGCCCGGCATAGAGGGGCTCCCTGGCCGGCCCATTGCACGGCAAAGCTATCACTGTCTGCTGTACTTGAAGCGTTGGCGAGCGCTTTGCCAGCACTGTAGCAGATTGGGTAGTCAGGTCTTGTCGGGGCGTTGTGGTTTAGATCAGTGTAAAAGCGGTTGGAGATACCGCGAGCAGGGCGCCCAGAGATATTCGCAGTAACAGCAGTGTTATGGGCGTGCTCACTTTTAAGTGCTTTTCGGTAGTTTTCGTCAGCGGCGGACTCTGGGCAAAGTATAAATGCGGTTCCCATTTGCACAGCACTGGCGCCCAGGGAAAGAGCCGCATGTATTCCGGCTCCATCCATAATGCCTCCTGCAGCAATAATAGGCAGGTTGCTTTGGCAGCAAAGCAGGCGAACCAAAGCGAGTGTACCTATTTCCCGGTCTTCCTCAGGTACAAACACCCCTCTATGGCCACCGGCTTCTATACCTTGAGCAATTAAGGCATCCATTCCCGCTTCTTCTGCGGATATTGCTTCCTCTGGGGTTGTAACGGTGGCAATCAGGATGATACCAGCATTTTTTAAAGCATTGATTGTGGCTTGATCGGGTAATCCGAAATGAAAGCTTACCACGGCGGGCTTTTCCTGCAGGAGCATCTCAAGCATCTCGCGGTTGCCAAGAAAGCTTGGGTAGGGCTCGTGTAATGTTTGTGGAGGTGTTGTCTCTAATTCTGAGAAATACGGAGCCAGGAAATTGAGCCAGGTGTCCTCGCGTTGGGCATCTGCAACTGCAGGTTGATGACAAAAGACGTTGACGTTGAAAGGGTGCTGAGTAAGTGCACGGGTTTGTTGGATTTTTTCGGCGGCTTTTTGCGGGGAGTAGGGGCCGAGCCCGATGGCGCCGAGTCCGCCCGCATTGGAGACGGCCGCAGCCAATTCAGGGGTAGATACACCGGCCATTGGTGCTTGAAGAATGGGGTGGGAAATTCCTAGTGTTTGCAGAAAAGGTTGCACTGCCCGCTCGCCTCGCTGTTCATGCTCAAAGGAAACTCTGGAGAGTTTACTGTGTTTCTGCGGCCCTCAGGAATACCTAGCGGGATATTAAGCGGTGATGTTGAGAGAGGTTCGTGCTTCGCATTGCGGTATCTCAAGGGGCGAAATGATGAACCCACCTTAGGGGAATTCCGGCGCGCTAGCTATAGCGTGCCGGAAGTAATTTGCGAATCGATGTGAATGATTCAGGGCTTGGGCTTACAGGTGCAGGTTGAGACCAATATAGGCCCCTTTGATTTCAATATCGCTTTGCAGATCATCCAGCTCATCCAGATTTAAGGTCATTACGCGGTAGCCGGCTTCAATCGCCAGGTCCACAGCAGGTACGAAATCCCAGCGAACTTTTGCAGTGAAATCTGTGAGAGTATCGCCGCGATAAGCTGTGCCATTGCCCTGAGCAATAATGGACCAGCCGCTAAATGGCAAGTCAAACCGGGCCATTCCGTAAGCCATTGGCAGGTAGCCAGTTAGCTGGATATTTTCGGCGCGGTCTTCACTAATGGCGGTAAACTCACCGTCATACTTACGCGCGGTAATTCCCAAGTCCAGATTTACCCAGTTATCCAGAATTTCGTAGTAGAAGGTGGCGTCGGTATGGGTGAGGTCGAGATCGGTGTTGATGGTTGCGCCGATCTGGAAGGTTTCATCGTCGAAAGTCACAGTGCTTTGCAGTTCAGCGCTGCCATCGGTATCAATATTGCTGTGTGCAAGCATGATATTGGGTACTAAGGGGATCGGGTGCTCCAGTGCGGCCTGGATAAAGGTGATGTGGTCCTCGCTGAGGGAAAGCTCATCTACATTGAAATCATCTTTACCAATATCCCCGTTGTAATTTGGCAGCCAGGCACCGATGCTGGCATCAAAACCGAGAACTGTATCCGCGTTGGCGGTAGCGCTGCCGAGAAGGGCGCACAGTGCAATAGCAGATTTCTTCATGAGCTTCTCTCCGTGATAAATTTGTCGCGGAGTGTACAGGGTTATTTTTTTTCTGTTGCTGTAAGTTGCACATTTTTACAAATTTGTCGGCCAATAGAGCGAACTGACGTTTATAAGATGTTTCTGTTTCCTTGAAAAAGTGTGAAGTCATGTCAGAAAAGTGGCATGAATTTAGAAGGAATCTCGATCAACCAATTGCCAAATAGAAATTCACGGGTTTGCTTCAAAAAGCATCTGCTGCAGTGCGCTGGCAGCATTGCTGAGCGTGCGGCCACGATGGCTGATTACGCCGAGGTTACGCAGGACCTGCAATTTTTTTACCGGTAATACCGCCAAACTCTCATCCACCAAGGTTTGGGGTAAAACGCTCCAGCCCAGTCCGACACAGGCCATCATTTTGATCGTCTCCAAAAAATTGGTGGCGAGCTTGGCGGTGAGCTTTAAGCCCAAGGCGTCGAACTCCCGCTTGATCAGCCGCCCGGTATAGGTGTTGAGATCCGGCAAGATCGCGGGGTAGTTGGCTAGGTCAGCCAGTTCCAGCTCAGGGATTCTGGTGAGTGGGTGGCCGGGTGCAGCCACTACCACACAAGGGTCTGGCCAGATGACTTGTGCGTTTAGGTGGGGGTAATCCTTGAGGGCCAGGGTAACTACGGCCAGTTCGTACTTGGCGGCCATTAGGGCTTCGTAGGCCTGCTCAGAATCTACAAAGTCGATATCCAGGGCAACCTGTGGGTAGCGATTGCTGAATTCCTTCAGCACTGGCGGCAGATGGTGCAGGCCCACATGGTGGCTGGTGGCGATACGCAGGCTGCCGCTGACATTATTGCCAAGGGCGCGCAACTCCTGCTCGGTATCGCTGATTTCGTTGAGGATATGGCGAGCGCGGGGCAGTAGGGCGCGCCCGGCATCGGTTAGTTGCAGGCGCCGGCCGATGCGGTCAAACAGCGGGGCCTGCAACTGCTGCTCCAGGGCTGCGAGGCGCTTACTAGCCGCGGGCTGGGTCAGGTGCAGCTGTTCTGCAGCCCCGGATACCGAGCCCTGCTCGGCAATTGCCAGAAATGCCCTCAACCACTGAATTTCCAATGGGTATACCTCCTAATAAGGGAACTCTGGCCACGGAAGCGCCTCAGAGTAAAGTTCAAATTCCATAAAGGAATAGATTGAATAATAAATATAAATTGGTGTTATTTTCCAGGCCTAGTTAGACTCGGGGTCACAATTATTGAGAGGAACGGCTGTGGCAGGGCAAACACTCTACGACAAACTCTGGCAGGACCACCTGATCAAGACCCGTGACGATGGCTCCGCACTGATATATATCGACCGTCATCTGATTCATGAGGTGACTTCCCCCCAGGCCTTTGAAGGGCTGCGTCTGGCTGGCCGCAAACCCTGGCGCAGGGACTCCCTGGTCGCTACTCCTGATCACAATGTGCCATCCGAAAGCGCTGAACGCGCCGCCGGTGTCAGTGGTATCCGCGATGATATCTCCCGTATTCAGGTGCAGACCCTGGATGAGAACTGCCGGGATTTCGACGTGGTGCAGTTCGGTATTAACGAGCCGGGGCAGGGTATTGTGCATGTGATTGGCCCGGAAACCGGCGCCACTCTACCGGGAATGACGGTTGTATGCGGTGATTCCCACACCTCCACCCATGGTGCTCTGGGGGCTTTGGCCCACGGTATTGGCACCTCAGAGGTGGAGCATGTAATGGCCACCCAGTGCCTGATCCAGCGCAAGATGAAGAATATGCTGGTGCGTGTGGATGGGACTCTGCTTCCCGGTGTTACTGCCAAAGATGTGGTACTGGCAATTATCGGCAAGATCGGTACTGCCGGTGGTACCGGCTATGCCATTGAGTTCGGTGGCGAAGTCATCCGCAAGATGTCCATGGAAGGTCGCATGACCGTGTGCAATATGGCTATCGAAGCCGGTGCCCGCGCGGGCATGGTGGCGGTAGACCAGATCACCCTCGATTACGTGAAAGGCAAGCCCTACGCGCCAAAAGGCGAACAGTGGAATCGGGCAGTTGAGGCCTGGCGTCATCTGCACTCCGATGACGATGCGGATTTTGATCAGGTTGTAGTACTACAAGGTGAGGAAATTGAGCCCCAGGTGAGCTGGGGGACTTCGCCGGAAATGGTTGTGCCCATCAGCGCCAGTGTGCCGGACCCCGCCGCCGAAACCGATGCCACCAAGAGTACCGGCATGCTGAGAGCTTTAGAGTATATGGGGCTGAGTGCCGGGCAGAAGATCAGTGATATTCGCCTCGACCGCGTCTTTATCGGCTCCTGTACCAATTCCCGTATTGAAGACCTGCGCGCAGCAGCCGCTGTAGCCAAGGGCCGCAGCAAGGCCGACAGTGTTAAGCAGGTATTGATTGTACCGGGCTCCCAGGCGGTCAAGGCCCAGGCGGAGCGCGAGGGGCTGCACGAAATTTTTGTCGAAGCCGGTTTCGAGTGGCGCGAGCCCTCCTGTTCTATGTGTCTGGCAATGAATGCGGACAAATTAGGAGCTGGAGAGCACTGCGCCTCCACTTCCAACCGCAACTTTGAAGGGCGTCAGGGTTACGGCGGTCGCACGCATCTGGTTAGCCCAGCGATGGCAGCTGCGGCGGCGATTGCCGGACACTTTGTTGATGTGCGTGAGATGGCACCAGTGCAAGCGCAAGAGGAGATGGCCTGATGAGAGCATTTACCCAGCACCAGGGCATCGTGGTGCCTATGGATCGCGCCAATGTCGATACAGATCTGATTATTCCCAAGCAGTTTCTGAAGTCCATCAAGCGCACTGGCTTTGGCCCCAATCTGTTTGATGAATTGCGCTATCTGGATGAAGGTTTTCCCGGCCAGGACTGCTCGAACCGCCCGATCAACCCGGATTTCCCCCTGAACTTCCCCCGTTATGAGGGTGGCTCGGTGCTGCTGGCGCGGGAAAATTTTGGCTGCGGCTCCAGCCGTGAGCACGCCCCCTGGGCGCTGGAAGACCACGGTTTTCGTGCAATCATTGCACCCAGTTTTGCCGATATTTTCTTTAACAACTGCTTTAAAAATGGGTTGCTGCCAATCGTTTTGCCAGAAGAAGTCGTGCACCGCCTGTTCGAGGAAACTCACGCGCAGGAAGGTTACACGCTTACGGTCGATCTTGAGCAGCAGCATATACATAAGCCCTGTGGTGAGGCGATTGCCTTTGAGGTAGATGCCTTCCACAAGCACTGCCTGATCAATGGCCTCGATCATATCGGCCTGACCCTGGAGCACGCTGATGATATCCGCTCTTATGAGTCGGCCCGACGTGAAAAAGCCCCGTGGCTTTTCGATGCGGTTCAATAATTAAAGGAAACTCCTGTGACAAAGAAAGTGATGATTTTGCCGGGTGACGGCATTGGCCCGGAAATTGTTGAACAGGCCATGGCAGTGCTGGAGGTCGTATCCGGTAAATACCATTTGGGCCTTAGTTTTGAGCAGGGTCTGATTGGTGGTGCCTCCATCGATGCGCATGGCGAGCCCCTAACCGACGAAACGCTCAAGGCCGCAGGCGAATGTGATGCGGTATTGCTCGGCGCTGTCGGTGGGCCCCAGTGGGATACCCTGGCGCGTGAAATTCGTCCGGAAAAGGGGTTGCTGAAAATTCGCAGCGGGCTCGGCCTCTATGCCAATCTGCGCCCGGCCATTCTCTATCCGCAACTGGCCGACGCCTCTTCGCTCAAGCCCGAAGTGGTGGCTGGGCTGGATATTCTGATTGTGCGCGAACTCACCGGTGGAATTTATTTTGGTGAACCCCGCGGAATTCGCACCCTGGAAAATGGTGAGCGCCAGGGTTACAACACCTACGTGTACAGCGAATCGGAAATCGAGCGTATCGCGCGCTCCGCATTTGAAGCGGCGCAAAAGCGCAATGGCAAGCTCTGCTCCGTCGATAAAGCGAATGTATTGGAAGTCACCGTGCTCTGGCGCGAAGTGCTGGACCGCCTGGCGCCGGAGTATCCGGATGTGGAGCTGTCGCATATGTACGTTGACAACGCCGCGATGCAGTTGGTGCGTGCTCCCAAGCAGTTCGATGTGATGGTAACCGGCAATATGTTCGGCGATATCCTCTCCGATGCCGCTGCCATGCTCACCGGTTCTATCGGGATGCTGCCGTCTGCCTCTCTGAACGAAAATGGTTTTGGTCTGTATGAGCCCTGTCATGGCTCCGCCCCGGATATTGCCGGGCAGGGCATTGCCAACCCCCTGGCCACTATCCTGTCTGCGGCGATGATGTTGCGTTATTCCCTGAATATGGGGGAGGCGGCGGATGCCATTGAGGCTGCGGTAAGTGAGGTACTGGAACAGGGGCTGCGCACTGCTGATATTTACACAGAAGGTTGCCGTAATGTTTCCACGGCGGAGATGGGTGCCGCTGTTGTCGCCGCGCTGTAAGCGCGTGGCGTCACACATTTACCTTTTTTACTATCGCGCCGCTTTCTCGGTGGCGCACGCTGATCACATCACTAACAGGACAAAGCAATGCAGAAAATAGGTTTTATCGGCTGGCGTGGAATGGTCGGCTCGGCATTACTGGAACGCATGAGCGCCGAGGACGACTTTGCGCATATCGCTGAACCGATTTTCTTCTCCACCTCTAATGCTGGCGGCAAGGCGCCGGATATTGGCCGCGATCTGCCGCCACTTGGAGATGCCTACGATATTGATGCGCTGGCAGGGCTGGATGCCATTGTCAGTTGCCAGGGCGGTGATTACACCAAAGAGGTTTTCCCTCGCCTGCGCGAGGCCGGCTGGCAGGGCTATTGGATCGATGCGGCATCCAGCTTGCGTATGCAGGAAGACGCGGTAATCGTACTGGACCCGGTCAACCGCGATGTGATCGACCGCGCAATTGCTGTCGGGCAGAAGAATTTTATCGGCGGCAACTGCACTGTCAGTCTGATGCTGATGGCTCTGGGCGGACTGTTCAAGGCCGGTCTGGTGGAGTGGGTGAGTGCCATGACCTACCAGGCCGCCAGCGGTGCCGGCGCCAAGAATATGCGTGAGCTGATTACACAGATGGGTGCGATCCGCGACGGCGTGGCAGCAGAGCTGGAAAACCCTGCCAGCGCCATTTTGGATATCGATCGCAAGGTGGTTGCGGACATGCGTTCGGCAGATTTCCCCACTGCGCAATTTGGCGCGCCTCTGGCCGGCAGCCTGTTGCCCTGGATTGATACTCAGTTGGAGAATGGCCAGAGCCGTGAGGAGTGGAAGGCCCAGGTGGAAGCCAACAAGATTCTGCAAACCCAGAGCCCAATTCCAGTAGATGGCACCTGTGTGCGTATCGGCGCAATGCGCTGCCATAGCCAGGCCTTTACCGTGAAGCTGAAAAAGGATTTGCCGCTGGTAGAAATCGAGCAGTTGCTGGACAGTGCTAACGATTGGGTCAATGTAGTACCCAATGAGCGTGAAGCCACTTTGCAACAACTGACGCCTACGGCGGTTACCGGCAAGCTGGATATTCCGGTGGGGCGCCTGCGCAAGTTAAGCATGGGCCCAGAGTACCTGAATGCCTTTACTGTGGGCGATCAATTACTCTGGGGGGCGGCAGAACCGCTGCGCCGTATATTGCTGATTTTGCTGGGTAAGCTGTAACTGGTACAGTTTGGTATAAGTTATCTGGAGGCGCTTATTGCAGCACTTGTTAATAGAGGACATTTTGCCAAGCTGTGAACCCCATCAAGTAAAAAGCCGCTACTGGTTGTCATAGCGGCTTTTTCGATTTTTCCCCACGGGTATAATCGCCCCCTCATTTTTCCTTTCCAACTCAACGAAGTGAATAGCCATGTCCGAAGCCGCCCGCGAATTGGTCATCGTCGGTGTTGATAACGCCGCCTTTGCCCCTCTGCTTGAAATCCTGGAGGAGCGGGAAATTATTACCGCCGAGCAGCTGTGTTTGCTGGAGAGCGAGGAGCGCGAAGTGGACCCGCAGGTGTTCGCCAATCGCAGTATCTCTGTACAAGCCCTGGAAAAATTCGCTTTTGCCGAGGGGCAGGTGGTGATTTTGCTGGACTCCAGCGATGCCATTAACGCGGCGATGACCAGCGCTGAAAACAGTGGCGCCTGGGTGGTGGATGCGGCCAACAATACCCGCGGCGATGAGAGCGTTGCCCTGATCCATCCGGCATTCAATGCGGCGGAACTGGCTAACGCAGAGCGCCGTCTGGTGGCATTGCCCAGCGCCGGTGCGGCCATGGTAGCCGAAGCGCTATTTCCACTGGCAGAACAATTGCAGGGTGTACAGGTGCAACTCAATCAGCCTGTTTCCGCACTGGGTAAAGCCGCCATCGATGCCACAGCGGCGCAGACAGCGCGTATGTTCAGTGGTCAGGAAGCGGAAGTCGACTCGGCCATTGGGCACCGCCTCGCGTTTAATCAGCTCAGTGCCAGTGAAGCCCTGCTCGCCAGTGGCCACACGCTCGGCGAACTGACGTTGATACACGATTTGCGCCGTTTGCTCGGCGATAACGTCGCGGTGGATGCCAGCATTAACACCGTTTCTGTGTTTCACGGACAACTGGCCAATTTGGGTATCGTTTTACGCGAAGACGTGGACCTGGAAAAAATACGCGCATTGTTAGCCAATGGTGTGCGCCTTCAGTTGGCAGAGCAACCCTCGGCGGAAAACGCTGTGGGCAGTGACGTGACAATCATCGGTCGCCTGCGCCAAAGCCTTTTGGGCAAGCGTCAGATAAATCTTTGTGCGGTGTCGGATAATCTGCGCAAAGACGTTGCAATGAACTGTGCACAAATTGCTCACTTGTTGCTAAAAAACTACTGATACTTAATACTTAGCCGCCATAGTGAAGGTGTTATCTTAACTTTGGTCCGGCTGCAAATGGCGAAATAATCGCCAAGGTTGGTGGCCGCCTGCACGGCGGTCAAATAGTCGAACGATTACTGTTCAGTAATGGGGATTTTCTGAAGGCGCGCTTTTCAGATGCCCTGGGAAGATTCTAACAATAAAGGGAATCGGATATGCGTGTGCGTAAGTTGGCACTTGCAGTTGGTCTAGTCGGTGCACTGGGAAGCAATGCGGCTCTGGCGCTCGGACTGGGGGAGATCAAACTCAACTCCACCCTTAATCAGCCACTCGATGCGGAAATTGGCCTGTTGCAAATCCGCGGCCTGGACGATGCTGAGATCAAAGTGCGCCTCGCGGGGCCGGATGAATTTGACCGCGCAGGTGTGGAACGCTCTTACCTACTCACTTCACTGCGTTTTGATGTGGATTACTCTGGTGGCAAGCCGGTGGTCCGTATTACCAGCCGCGAGCCAATCCGCGAGCCTTTCCTGAATTTCCTGGTGGAAACCCGCTGGCCCAGTGGCCGCTTATTGCGTGAATACACCCTTTTAATGGACCTGCCGGCGTTTTCACCAAACAGCGCCCAACAGCCGGTGCGCGCCGCTGAGCGCGAGCGCCAGCAGGTACGCCGCGACACCCAGGTGCAGAGGCCCGCGCCGCGCCCGGTACAGCCTGCCCAGCAACCGGTTGCCCAGCCTGAAGTGGAGCAGCCCGCAGAAACACCAGCGGCGCAACAGCCCGAGCCTGTGCGCCGTCAGCCGCAGCGCGCTGCCACAGATAGCAGCGACAGCAGCCAAGTTTACGGTCCGGTTTCCTCTGCCGATACCCTGTGGGAGATCGCCCTGGAAAATCGTGTGAGTCGTGATTTTTCCGTTCAGCAAACTATGTTGGCGATTCAGCGCCTGAACCCGGAAGCTTTTATCAACGGCAATATTAACCTGTTGAAAAAAGGTGCTGTGCTGCGTCTGCCAAACAGTGATGATTTGCGCAGCCTGAGCCTCACCGAGGCAATCTCAGAGGTCGCCCAACAGAATGACTCCTGGCGCCAACGCAGCAGTGTTGAGGAAGTCGCCACGGGTGCGCCGCTGGATGCGCGCCCGGTGGAGGAAGAACGCATTGTCAGCAATGAGGTTGAGGGGCGTGTCAGCCTGACTGCGCCCGGCGACAATGAGTCTGTAATTTCGGGTTCCGGAAGCGGTGCAGAAGACAGCGAGGCGCTGGAAGGCAATCTGACCGTGGCCGAGGAAGAGCTGGATAAATCGCAGCTGGAAAATACCGAGCTGCGCGAGCGTATCGCCGAACTCGATGAGCAGATCGATACCATGGAGGCCTTGGTAGAGGTTTCCAATGAGGAGATGCTTGCGGTGCAAGCCGCAGCCGAATTGTCTGATCCGCTCCTTGATACCAGTGATATTGACAGTACTGAGCTGGCAGATAATACGCTGGAAAGTGACGAGACGCAGCTGGATGAGTCCCTCGCCGCTGAGTCTCTGGATGACGCAACAGAACAGAATGATACGCAAGTCGCTGAAACTGAACCGCAGTCGCGCAATCGCGTAGTGTCTGTTCAGACCCAGCCCGAGCCCAGCCTGATGGAGAAGCTTGGCGACAATGCGCAATTGATTGGCATCGGTGCCGCGGGTTTGCTGGTGGGCCTGTTTGGCTTCTTTACTTGGCGTCGTCGCCAGGCTGAGCAGGAAGCAGAGCAGCAACTGGAGCAGCAGTTGGCCGCAGAGGAATCTCTGCAGGTGATGCCGGAAGAGACCGCTGAAGCTGATGAGACATTGGCTGCCGTAGAAAGCATGGAAGCCGATAACGCTTTTGACCTCGGTGATCTAGGTGATGTGGGCACCGATGACCCCATCTCCGAGGCCGAGATTCACCTGTCCCTTGGGCAGTACGAAGAGGCAGAAAGTAAATTGCTGCTGGGCCTGGAAAAAGATCCCCAGGTGGTAGATGCACGCCTGATGCTGATGGAAGTTTACGCCCACAATCAGGACGTTGAGAAGTTCGACGATCACTACATCCAATTGCTAGCTATCAGCGATGGCCCTGCGGCCGACCGCGCCGCGCGCCTGCGTGAAACTATTGCAGATGCTCCAGACTTTGAAGCCCCGGCGATGGATTTTTCCAGCGAGTCTCTGGAAGCGGCGCAACTGGATGATATCGGTGCTGCACTGGATCAGGATTTCTCCGCAGCAGAACCGGCTCAGTCCTCTATAGACGATTTTAATGGCGACAATTCACTGCTTGACGACCTCACCTTGGATCTCTCCTTGGACGGTGAGAAGCTGGATAGTGAGAAAGCAGATGGCGAATTAGCCTCTGAAGAACTGTCTCTCGATTTGGAGGATAGTTTTACAGAACCTGCGCTGGAGGCGGGTGAATCCCTCGATCTGGACAATGAGTTCAACCTTGATGACTTGGATCTCGATGGTGCTTTTGACAGCGAGCAGGATGGTTCCCAGCTGGCGTCCAACAATAATGAAGAACTAAACCTCGACGACCTCGATCTTGGTGAGTTGGATCTCGGCGATCTGAATACAGGTGAAACTTCGGAATTGGCATTGCAAGACTCGCCAGTAGAGGAAGTTGCCGCCGAGAATGCGTCAGACTTGGCGCCAATTGATTTCGATACCTCAGAATTAGATCTTGATTCCCTGGCGCTGGATAGCGCTGAGAGCCATGAGGTGGGTGCCGACGAGCTGGTAGCGGAGCCTGAAGAGGCTGCAGTGGCGGCTGACAAGGCGAAGTCCGGTGGTTCCATTGGTGGTCTGGACTTCGAGTTGGATCTCTCCATGATGGAAGAGGCCGCGCAAGAGCCCCAAGCCGATGAGGCCCTGGCAATTGAGGAGAGCCTTGAGACCCAGGAGCTGGACTCTCTGGAGGCTGATCTCGATATTACGTCCAGCGCGGGTAGCGAAGATGAGCTCTCACTGGAGACTTTCTCCGAGAGTGACCTGGATATGATTGGTTCAGAGCTCGATGGGGAACTGGACCTCGATAGTATTAATCTCGATGATATTGCCGGGGACCTTGCCTCTACTGAGTCTCTGCAGAGTGAAGATGGCGCCGCTGTAGCGGATACGACTGTGCCCAATAGCCTGCCCCAGGAAGAGGATCTCGATTTTGATATGGCCTCTCTGGAAGCGACTGGAGAGGAGCTGTCTCTCGATGAGGCTTCAGTGGAAGAAGAGTTTTCTCTCGAGGAGGAGCTGGCCCTGATTGACGAGTCCACCGATGGGGATCTGTCTTCCGGTCTGGACCTCGAAAGTGACTTGGGGTTGGAGGCTATGGCAGACCAAGCGCAGGGACTCCCTGAGCAAGAGTCCCAGCAGCAAGCGGATGAGGCTGTTGCCACTCAGCAGCAGGAGACCGAGTCTGAATTTGCCGGCTTGGATTTCAATTTGGAGAATGATCTCAACTCCGAACTGAGCCTACTCGAAGGCGGCGATGAGATGGGCACCAAGCTGGAGTTGGCCCAGGCCTATATGGATATGGGTGACAAAGAGGGCGCCAAGGATATTCTCAAAGAAGTGGCCCAAGATGGCGGCGGCGAGCATAAGAGTCGCGCTGAGGAGTTGTTGGAGCGCATGGTTTAAGCGCTTCGCAACTCCGTCTGAAAAAACCTCGCACTGGATGCGAGGTTTTTTTATTTTGTCAGAGAATTCCCGGTTTCCCCCGGTTTGTATCCAGATAGTTGGATTTTGCTTTTTTACGCTCTCCTCGACTTTGAGGTGGCATCAATAGAGTAATTTTGCCGTTATGACGCAGGCAATTGAACGCGAATATATTTACAAGGCCAATGGCGAAGTTCCCCCTGGTGAGCAACTGCCCGAGGGGTTGCGTCGTATTGCGCTGGGAGTTGAGTACTGCGGTGCGCGGTTACACGGTTTTCAAAAGCAGAAGTCAGCGGCGGAAACTGTGCAGGCCCACCTGGAGCGTGCCCTGTCAAATATAGCGGCAGAGCCGGTCACCCTGGTCTGTGCTGGGCGCACTGATGCCGGCGTGCATGCCACCAATCAGGTGATTCATTTCGATACCCATGCCCAGCGCCCGGAGCGCGCCTGGGTTCAAGGGGTGAATACCAAGTTACCGGATTCTGTGCGTGTGCGCTGGGCTCGTGAGATGCCGGCGCAATTTCATGCGCGTTTTTCCGCCCATGCGCGGACTTATCGCTATCTGATTCACAGCGCCCCGACCCGCTCGGCGCACAGCTCGTCAGAGGTGACCTGGACCCAGCATCCACTGGATCTGGATGCCATGCGCGAGGGGGCGAAGCACTTGATTGGCCGCCAGGATTTCACCAGTTTCCGCGCTTCCCAGTGTCAGGCTAAAAGCCCTGTGCGGGAAATTACCCGCTTGGATATTGCCCGTGTTGGCCAGCTGAT
The DNA here is from genome assembly GCF_052468275.1 of Microbulbifer mixtoriginis (SeqCode). Taxonomy (NCBI): domain Bacteria; kingdom Pseudomonadati; phylum Pseudomonadota; class Gammaproteobacteria; order Cellvibrionales; family Microbulbiferaceae; genus Microbulbifer; species Microbulbifer mixtoriginis (SeqCode). The sequence continues at coordinate 2,142,171 of NZ_CP174341.1, forward strand.
CGTGCTGGAAGTGAGCGCCAATGCGTTCTTGCATCATATGGTGCGCAATATTACCGGTGTGCTGATGGCGGTGGGCCGGGGTGAGCGCAGCTCGAGTTGGGTGGGAGAAGTGCTGGAGAAGCGCGACCGCTCCGCGGGTGGAGTTACCGCGCCGCCATTTGGTTTGTATCTGGTAGATGTGCAATACCCGAAGGAGTTTCAGTTGCCTAGCTGTGATCCGGGTCCTCTGCTGGTGCCTCTGCCTCTCGGCTCACTTGCACAGCCTTAACAGCTAGCTTTTGCTTCCCATGCAGCCGTGAGGCTGCTACGCCACTTGAATAGCACGCGTTTCGCCCCCGGTGTCAATCTGCTAGTATCCAGCGTTCCCTCATTTTTGTTGGCCGCTCGGCTGGCTCCAGGTTAAGCGATGCAAGTGAAAATTTGCGGCATCACCCGTGTAGAAGATGCCCTGATGGCGATTGATGCCGGTGCGGATGCACTGGGATTGGTTTTCTACAAGGCGAGTCCCCGCTATATCGATCCGCAGGTTGCGGCAGTGATTGCCGAGGCGGTTCCTCCCTTTGTTACCCTGACCGGCCTGTTTGTGGATGCTGCCCAGAGTGAAGTGGACCTGACTTTGGGGTTGGTTCCTCTTAATTTATTGCAATTTCACGGTGAGGAAGCTGCCCGTTACTGCGAACAGTTTCGCCGGCCCTATATCAAGGCCCTGCGTATGAAGGAGGGCTTGGATGTTGTCGCAGCAATGCAGGAGCACCCCAAAGCGCGCGGGTTTTTACTGGATGCCTATCGCCCTGGTGTTCCCGGTGGTACCGGTGAGACTTTTGACTGGGATAGGGTTCCTCAGGAAAGCGGCCGGTCCATAGTGCTTGCCGGTGGACTGACAGCGGATAATGTTGCTGCAGCAATATCGGCAGCGCGGCCTCTGGGCGTGGATGTCAGCGGCGGCGTAGAGCAGGCGCCGGGTATCAAGGATCGGCAAAAAGTGAGTGCTTTTATTCGTGCAGCCAAGAACAACTAGCTGGCGAGACAGAATATTTTAGCGCCACAAGAATGTGTCGCTGCCGGCAATATCGGCGCGAGCCAGTAAATACCAGCAGATCCACGCATCTGCACCAGTATTTTCTGGCGATGCTTGAATAGTTCAGGAGGAACTATCGCTACATAGGATGAAAGCGGCACAGGGAAGTGCCGCCGCCGGCATTGCCGGCGCGAGCCAGTAAGTACCAGCAGATTCACGCATCTGCGGCAGTATTTTCTGGCGATGCTTGAATAGTTCAGGAGGAACTATTCAAGCATTAATAAATAGGCAAATAGTTTAAAAACCACGTGACCCACGGAGTATGAGTGTGAGTAAGCCAGGTGCTATCGATTTTTCCACCTTCCCGGATGCGAGCGGACATTTTGGTCCCTACGGCGGTCGCTTTGTATCGGAGACGCTGATCAGCGCACTGGATGAGCTTCAGGCCATGTATAGCCGCCTGAAAGATGATCCGGATTTTGTCGCTGCCTTTGATCACGATCTGGCGCACTACGTAGGCAGGCCATCGCCGCTGTATCTTGCTGAGCGACTGACTGAGCAGGCGGGCGGTGCGCGAATCTGGCTTAAGCGCGAAGATCTTAATCACACCGGTGCACACAAAGTAAATAACACCGTGGGCCAGGCGTTGCTGGCAAAGCACAGTGGTAAGAGTCGTGTTATTGCCGAAACCGGCGCAGGCCAGCACGGTGTGGCCACGGCTACTGTGGCCGCGCGTTTGGGATTGCAGTGCACCGTTTATATGGGCGCTGAAGATGTCAAACGCCAGTCCCCCAATGTCTACCGCATGAAGTTGTTGGGTGCCGAAGTCGTACCGGTGGAGTCCGGCTCCAAGACCCTCAAAGACGCCATGAATGAGGCCATGCGTGACTGGGTAACGAATGTCGATAATACTTTTTACATTATTGGTACAGTGGCTGGCCCTCATCCCTATCCGCAATTGGTGCGGGATTTCAATTCTATTATCGGTCGCGAAGCGCGCCGTCAGAGTCTGGAGCGCTTTGGTCAGTTGCCCGACGCCCTGGTGGCCTGTGTCGGCGGTGGTTCCAATGCTATTGGTCTGTTCCACCCATTCCTCAATGATTCAGAGGTGAAGATGTTTGGCGTTGAAGCTGGCGGTGAAGGCCTGGCCTCCGGTAAGCACGCGGCGCCACTCAACGATGGTATTCCCGGTGTTCTGCACGGCAACCGCACTTACCTGATGGAAGATGAGGACGGCCAGATTATCGAAACCCACTCCGTTTCTGCGGGCCTCGATTACCCCGGTGTTGGCCCTGAGCACGCCTGGCTCAAAGATATCGGCCGTGTAGAGTATGTCACCGCCGATGATAAAGAAGCGCTCGATGCCTTCCGTCGCCTAACCCGCACCGAGGGTATTCTGCCGGCGTTGGAGTCTAGCCACGCGGTTGCTTATGCGATGAAGCTCGCAGCTGAAATGGCGCCTGAGCAAAATATCGTGGTGAACCTCTCCGGCCGGGGGGACAAAGATATTTTCACCGTTGCCGCTATCGATGGCATTGAGGTTTAGCGGCGTTCTGCCCACCTGCCCGGGTGGGCGTATCGAAATAATCGTGACCAAGTGAGCTGGCACTAGGCCAGAAGTAGCTCAGGGAATACACAGTGACAGAACAAAATAGAATTGATCGCCGCTTTGCGAGACTGCGCGGTGAGGGCCGTAAGGCCCTGGTAACTTATATCGTCGCCGGCGATGGCGGCCTCGATAATACCGTGCCGTTGATGCACCAGCTGGTGGCCAATGGGGCGGATATTATTGAGTTGGGTGTGCCTTTCTCCGATCCCATGGCTGAGGGGCCGGTAATCCAAAAGGGGCATGAACGCGCCCTGGCCAATGGCGCCTCGCTGCGCAAGTGCTTGGCGTTGGTGAAAGAGTTCCGCCAGGTGGATGCGGAAACCCCGGTTATCCTGATGGGATATGCCAATCCGATCCAGCGTATGGGCGAGCGCGAGTTTGCCGATGCGGCGCTAGAGGCCGGTGTTGATGGTGCCCTTACGGTGGATTTACCTGCGGAAGAGTCGGGTCCGCTCAACAAGCTCTTGGCGGAGCGCAACCTGCGCAATATCTTCCTGCTGACGCCCACCACCACCGAAGAGCGTATTCGCGAGATTACCGGCCTGGCCAGCGGTTTTGTGTATTACGTCTCCCTGAAAGGGGTCACCGGTGCTGGCCATTTGGACCTGGATTCTGTGCGCGATAACCTCGAACATATTCGCCGTTTCACCGATCTGCCCTTGTGTGTGGGTTTCGGTATCAAAGATGGCAGCTCGGCGCGCTCAGTCAGTGCCCATGGCGATGGGGCGGTAGTGGGCAGTGTACTGGTGTCCGCGGTGGATGAAGCTGCGGACCTAGTCGCAGCCAAGGCGAGGCTGGGGGAAATCGTCAGCGAGATGCGCCAGGCACTGGACCGTTAGGCTTTCACCCAAGTTTAAGCGAAAAACTGGCCAGATCACCAAAAATAGCGGCTGATCTGGCTCGGTTTGATGTTCAGCTTAGTGTTTTAATTCGTAGCCTGAAACTCACCGGTCGGTAAAATGCACCGGCCTACAGAAAGCATCCGGATTTGGAAACGAGATGAGCTGGTTAGAAAAAATTGTTCCCGCGGTAATTCGCACCGAGCGACGTGCCGGCAGCAGCAAGGTCCCAGAGGGGGTATGGAAGAAGTGTGTCAAATGTGACGCCATGCTTTACCGCCCGGAGCTGGAGCGCAACCTGGATGTGTGCCCCAAGTGCGACCACCATTTGCGCATCGGCGCCCGCCGTCGCCTGGATATATTCCTCGATGAAGATGGACGCGAAGAGCTGGCTACCGATGTGTTGCCAGTGGACCGCCTGAAGTTTAAAGACGTCAAAAAGTACAAAGACCGTCTTTTGCAAGCACAAAAATCCACTGGCGAAAAAGATGCACTGATCGCCATGCAAGGCACCCTGAATGGAGAGCCCTTGGTAGCGGTGGCCTTCGAATTTGCCTTCCACGGCGGCTCCATGGGCTATGTGGTGGGTGAACGCTTTACCCGCGCGGCCCAACGCGCTTTGGAACAGCGTATTCCGCTGGTGTGCTTTTCTGCCACCGGTGGGGCGCGTATGCAGGAGGCCCTGATCTCTTTGATGCAGATGGCCAAGACCTCGGCGGTGTTGGAAAAAATGAAGATGGCGGGAGTACCCTATATCTCCATTATGACCGACCCTGTGTACGGCGGCGTTTCAGCCTCTTTGGCCCTGCTGGGCGATATCAATGCGGCCGAGCCAGGTGCGCGTGCCGGATTTGCCGGCCCCAATATTATCGAGCAGACCATCCGCCAGAAGTTGCCCAAGGGCTTCCAGCGCAGTGAATTTCTACTGGAACATGGCGCCATCGATATGATTATTCCACGCAAGGATATGCGTACCACCGTCTCGCGCTTATTGGGTAAACTGAGCGGTAATTAACTATTCCCCAATTCCCCGGAGGTCCTTAAGAGCAGTCGGTAAGAACATCTGGCTGCTGCCTCCCACCAGCGATCTATCCAATTATGTCCTCACTACAAGATTGGCTCACCCGCCTGGAGCGGTTGCACCCCTCTGAAATCGAACTCGGTCTTGAGCGTGTCTCTTCGGTTGCAGCTGCCCTGGGGGTAAAAAACCCCGCCCCTACGATGATTACCGTGGCTGGAACCAATGGCAAGGGCTCCTGCGTAGCGACTATGGAGGCACTCTTGTGCCGCGCCGGCTACTCCGTCGGCGCTTATAGTTCTCCACACCTATTGCGTTTTAATGAGCGGATACGCATCAATGGCGAGGAGGTATCCGATCAGCAGTTGGTGGAGTCCTTTGTCGCGGTGGAGGCTGCTCGCGGGGCGACCAGCCTTACCTATTTTGAGTTCACTACCCTGGCTGCACTGTGGTTATACCAGCGCGCGGGGGTGCAATATGCTTTGCTAGAAGTCGGTCTCGGTGGTCGGTTGGATGCAGTCAACTTGGTGGATGCCGACTTGGCGGTTATTACCAGCGTGGCAGTAGATCACGAGGATTGGCTTGGTAGCGATCGGGAAGTCATCGGCCGCGAGAAAGCGGGCATTCTGCGTCCCGGGGCTCCTTTTGTCTGTGCAGATAGCTCTCCACCCCAATCTGTGCTGTCTGCGTCAGAAAAGCAGGCCAGTTCCAGTTATTTTATCGGCCAGGATTTCAGTATCACTTCGAGTGGTGAGAGTGAGATTTATCACTTTGGCGATTTGGTTCTGTCAATACCGGATATCACTTTGCCGCGCCCCAGTATTGCTGCTGCGCTTACCGCGCTGACGCTTCTGGATGCGCTACCCCAGGAGGGAATAGAGGTAGCCTTGGCCCAAATAGCCCTGCCTGGGCGCTGCCAGCAAGTCTACTGGCGTGAGCGAAATCTGCTGTTGGATGTGGGGCATAATCCGGCGGCGGCTGAACACTTGGCTACTTGGTTGAAGGCCAATCCGGTGGAGGGGAAGACCCACGCCTTGGTTGCGGCGATGGAAGATAAAGATCTCGTCGGTCTATTCGCTCCTCTGCGCAAGTTGGTAGATCGCTGGCACCCGGCCTTGCTGCCGGAAAATGGTCGTGCCGCAGAGGGTGAGGCACTCTGCACCGGCCTCCTGGAAGCTGGGGTAGATGAGACGAATGTGGATCGTCGCTGTCCAACAGTGGCTGAAGGGTTGCGGCAACTGCTGCCAACCCTCAATCCACAGGATAGGTTGCTTGTATATGGATCCTTCTTTACTGTGGCGGAAGTTCTGCAGCAGATGCGAGACGAGGGTAATGGAGAATTGCGAGGATAAGGCCTCCCGCAGAGGGCGGCTGAACGACGGCTTTAAACAGCGTATTGTCGGTGCGCTGGTGCTGATTGCGCTCGCCGTGATTTTCCTGCCAAGTCTACTGGACCGGGAGTCAAAGGGGCATATCAGCGAGGTAAGCCAGATCCCGGCAGAGCCGGATATCAGCCCTATTGAGATTGCTCAGCCGGAGCCTGTTGCCGGTGTGGCGCCAGCACCGGCGGCCGGGGAAATTTTTCAGCCGGAAGTACCCGAGAAGTTCTCTAACCCCGCAGAGGGTGCGGCAAAATTTGCTGTCTCCGATACACAGCCGGGGAAGGGAAAAGATACAAATGATTCGACTTCATCAGTGGAAGTTGATACTGCCAAACAGGCGGCATCGCCATTGGTTGATGATCAGGGGCAACCGATGGCCTGGGTGGTTCAGGTGGCCTCCTACAAAGATGATTCCCGTGCACAGCAGCTGCGCATGCGCTTGATGGATGAGGGGTATCGCGCGTACACCCGTGCTGTGGAAACCGATAAGGGGCGCTTTGTGCGGGTCTTTGTAGGGCCGAAAGTGAATAAAGCCGACGCACAGACTATTAAGCGGGAGCTGGACGCACTACTGCAGGCGCAAACCCTGGTGCTTCGCTTCAAAGCTTGAGGTTTCTGTGGCTTGCGGCGGGCTGGCACTTCGGTAAAGAGGGTGGGCCGGTCTGGTCACCAAAGTAGCGGCAACCTATCCAGCTTGTGCCAGTATTTCGCGGATGGCTGGGATATTGGCCGGGCTTCTTTCACTTCTTGCTCTGGTATATCGCCTGTTTGCCCTGTGGCTATCCTCACGCAGAGGTACGCCTAAAGGGCAATTCATCTGCGCTTTTTTCGGCATAAATCCACTGCCGTAAGGTGATTAATCTACGGAGTTTTGCAGTTTGGAAAGGAAATTCCAATCGATTCGTCTACGGCTTCACGCGCTTAGCCCCTTAAGTTAGAATGCGCGCTCTTCGCGGCAGCAGCCGCCACGCAGGTAGGGTTGAATGAATTGGGCTGACTGGACCATTCTGGCTATTGTGGGTATCTCCACACTTATCGGCCTTAGTCGAGGTTTCGTGCGCGAAACCCTGTCACTGCTCACCTGGATTGCCGCTTTTGTGGTCGCGATGATGTTTCGCGAACAGCTGGCGCCACTGCTTTCAAACCTTGTCGACACCCCATCCCTCCAGGCGATTGCCGCCTTCGCCATTCTGTTCTTCGGAACGCTCCTGGCTGGGGCGCTTTTGAATATGATGCTCTCCGCTTTTGTTGAGGCCACTGGCTTATCGGGTACCGACAGGGTACTGGGTATGGTGTTTGGTCTGGCGCGTGGGGCCATTGTGGTGATGGCACTGCTGATTCTGGCCCCGGCACTGGTGCCGGTGGAGCAGGATAGTTGGTGGAGTGAGTCGGTGTTAATCCCCCATTTCCTCGAATTTGAGGGCAGTGCGCGGGAGCTGGCCAAGTCTGTGAAGGACTATTTCGTAGAGTTATTTTAATCGGGCGCTAGCGCCGCTTTTTCGATCAATAGGGTCAAATATATGTGTGGTATCGTCGGTATCGTCGGTAAGAGTGATGTCAATCTGCAGCTCTATGATGGGCTCACTCTGTTGCAGCACAGGGGGCAGGATGCTGCGGGCATCGTGACCTGTGACGATGATCGCCTGAACCAGCAAAAAGCCAACGGTCTGGTGCGCGATGTGTTCCGCGCGCGCCATATGGAGCGCCTGAAAGGTAACTTTGGTATCGGCCATGTGCGCTACCCCACTGCGGGCAGTTCCGGTCCCGCCCTGGCGCAGCCTTTCTATGTGAACTCTCCCTATGGCATTGCCATGGCACACAATGGCAATCTCACCAATGTGCGGGATGTGGTTGAAGAGATCTTCCAGCAGGATCTGCGCCACATTAATACGGATTCCGACTCCGAAGTACTGCTCAATGTATTCGCCCATGAGCTGCATAAGTTACATAAGCTGCAGCCTAAGGCTGAAGATATCTTTACCGCCATGCGCGGTGTGCACAAACGTGTGCGCGGCGCCTATGCCTGTGTGGCCCTGATTGTGGGTTACGGTATCGTCGCCTTCCGCGATCCCAACGGTATTCGCCCGCTGGTTTACGGTAAGCGTGAGACCGAGAAAGGCACCGAGTATATGGTGGCCTCTGAGTCTGTCGCCCTGGATGTACTGGGTTACACCCTGGTGCGCGATGTGGCCCCCGGTGAAGCGCTGTATATCGAGCTGGACGGTACTGTGCACTCTGAGCAGTGCGCGGAAAACCCGACCCTGACACCCTGCATTTTTGAGCATGTGTACTTCGCCCGCCCGGATTCCATTATGGATGGCGTTTCCGTACACAAGGCGCGTTTGCGTCAGGGTGAGCACCTGGCAGACAAGATTCTGCGCTTACGCCCCGACCACGATATCGATGTAGTGATTCCCATTCCCGATTCCGCCCGCACCGCCGGCCAGACTGTGGCACACCGGCTGGGGGTGAAATTCCGTGAGGGGATGGTGAAGAACCGCTATATCGGCCGTACCTTTATCATGCCTGGGCAGAAACAGCGTAAGAAATCAGTGCGCCAAAAGCTGAATGCCATCGAGCTGGAATTCCGCGGTAAGAATGTGCTGTTAGTGGATGACTCCATTGTGCGCGGTACCACTTGTAAGCAGATCATTCAGATGGCTCGCGATGCGGGTGCCGCGAAAGTCTATTTCGCCAGTGCGGCGCCAGCTGTGAAGTACCCCAATGTGTATGGTATTGATATGCCGTCTGCCAGTGAGCTGGTGGCGCATGACCGCACGACTGAAGAGATCTGTGAAGAAATCGGTGCAGACTGGTTGATTTACCAAGACTTGGAAGACTTGGTCGTAAGTTCCAGCGGAGGTAAGCAGAAAATCGATCAGTTCGACTGCTCCGTTTTCGACGGTAACTATATTACCGGCGATGTTGACGAAGATTACCTCGATAGCCTTCACGCGGCGCGCAACGATGAGGCCAAGCACAAGAAGGCCGATACTAGCACCCTGTAAGTTATCTCCGGCGGCGCTCTGTTCACGGCAGAAGAGGGCGCCATGCACGACCGTTTCGGTTAATATGACCGCTTCCAAAAAATACTGACTAGGAAGCGGTATATGTTTGAAGACGACGGTTACGCTCTGGAAACTCTGGCCGTTCGCGCCGGGCAGGTCCGCTCGGAAGAGGGCGAGCACTCCGAAGCCCTCTATCTCACCTCCAGTTACGTATTCCCCTCTGCTGCAGAAGCCGCTGCGCGCTTTACCGGCGAGAGTGTCGGCAACGTTTACTCTCGCTACACCAACCCCACCGTTCGTATGTTCGAGCAGCGCATCGCCGCGCTCGAAGGTGGCGAGGCTGCGGTAGCCACGGCCAGTGGTATGGCCGCGATCCTCAGTATTTGTATGGCGCTGCTGAAAAGTGGCGACCGGGTGATTTGCTCTCGCAGTGTGTTTGGTACCACCACCGCGCTGTTTGGCCGCTATATGGAAAAATTCGGCGTGCGTGTGAGCTATGTGGATCTCACCGATATGGATGCCTGGAAGCAGGCGGTGGATGGCTCCACCAAGCTGCTGTTTATGGAAACCCCGTCCAACCCCCTGTGTGAAGTGGCGGATATCCGCGCGCTGGCGGAGGTGGCCCACAGCGCCGGCGCTCTATTGGTGGTGGATAACTGTTTCTGTACTCCGGCCCTGCAGCGCCCACTGGCGCTTGGCGCCGATATCGTGGTGCACTCCGCAACCAAATTCCTCGATGGCCAGGGGCGCGCCCTGGGCGGTGTCGCCGTGGGGCGCAAAGAGGTTATGGATGAGCTGGTGGTGTTCCTGCGTACTGCCGGCCCCAGTATGAGCCCGTTTAACGCCTGGGTTTTCCTTAAAGGCTTGGAAACGCTCAAGCTGCGTATGCAGGCCCACTGCACCAACGCCCTGGACCTGGCCTGGTGGCTTGATGAACAGGAGATGGTGGAAAAGGTCAACTACACCGGCCTGCCCAAACACCCCCAGCACCGCTTGGCCCGCGAACAACAGGATGCCTTTGGTGCGGTGTTGAGCTTTTCCGTGCGCGGTGGTCGCGAGGAAGCCTGGAAGGTGATCGACAACTGTAAAATCCTGTCTTGCACCGCCAACCTCGGCGATGCCAAGAGCACTATCGTACACCCGGCTACTACCACCCACGGGCGTCTCAGTGATGAGGACAAAGCCCGCGCGGGCATCACCGAAAACCTGATTCGTATTTCCGTCGGATTGGAGAATGCAGAAGACCTGAAGCGCGATCTGATGCGGGGGCTGTCTTTGTTGTAGGCGCTTTGCAGGGCCTTTGCTTAAACCAGGGCACTCCCTGTCTTCCTATGATTAATAGCGGGTGCCAAATTCGATTTTTGCGAGTTTGGCACCATAGCACCCGCCCCACAGCGTTGGCGGGTGCTTACACCGGGCCGCTCCTTGGCCTGAGAAAAAAATGAGCAGTAATGGATTTGCCGTGCAAAAAATAGTTTCCGCCATCGTTTCCGATATTGGCAGTGTTTTGCTGGGAAAAGAGCGTCAGGTGAAGTTGGCCTTGGCCTGCCTTTTGTCAAAAGGTCACCTGTTGATTGAAGACCTGCCAGGTATGGGCAAGACCACACTGGCCCATGCTCTGGCGCAGGTGTTCGGTCTCTCCTATAAACGCGTGCAATTTACCAGCGATATGCTGCCGGCGGATATTCTCGGTGTATCAATTTTTGAGCGGGAATCCGGGCAGTTTCATTTTCATGAGGGGCCGGTTTTCAGCCAGCTACTGCTGGCCGATGAGATCAATCGTTCCTCTCCCAAAACTCAGAGTGCTTTGCTTGAGGCAATGGAGGAGCGCCAGGTCAGTGTCGACGGCGAAACCCGCGCGTTGCCACAGCCTTTCTTTGTGATTGCCACCCAGAACCCATTGCAGCAGTCCGGTACTTTTGCCCTGCCGGAGTCACAACTGGACCGATTCCTGATGCGCATCAGCCTCGGTTACCCCAACCGCGAAGCTGAGCGGGCCCTGTATTTAGGCGCTGATCCCCGCCAACAGCTGGCCAAGCTAAAGCCGCGTATCGACCTCGCTACTCTGAAAAAAATGCAAAGTCTGGTGGGGCAGGTGAAGGCTTCTGACAGTCTGCTCGATTATTTAGAGCGTTTGGTGCTGCATACCCGCCAGAGCTCAGATTGTGCGGTGGGTTTATCGCCCCGAGGGGCATTGGCGCTGCTGCGTGCTGCCAAGGCCTGGGCGCTGATTCATAATCGCGGCCATGTCCTGCCGGAAGATATCCAGGCGGTGCTGCCCTCGGTGGCTGGGCACCGTTTGCAGAGTGATGGCGGCAATGGCGATCAGCTGGTAGAGCGCCTTATGCGCCAGGTGGATATTATCGCGGCCTAAACAGATGAGTGTGATCCGCGACCTTCCCCGACAGGCTTCCAGTACAAGCTCGCGCAATTTTTTTCGCAGGCTGGGTGAGCGCTGGCTCAGCCGACGAGCGCCTCGCTCACGGGACATCACCCTAAATCACAGCCGCCTATTTATCCTGCCCACCCGCGCGGGGCTTGGTTATTTATTGATAACCGCTTTGCTTTGGCTGCTGGCCACCAATTACGAGAACAATCTGGTTTTTGCCCTGACCTTTTTGCTGATCAGTGTCTTCGTTATCTTGCCTGTGCATACCTTCGCCAATTTGAGTGGACTGCGCCTGCAATTGCTGGGCACTGAAGCGGCCTTTGCCGGCGATTTCGCCGAGGCACAAATTAATCTGAGCCGAGCGGACAAACGCCAACGGGAGTGGATACAAATTTGTTGGCCACCGGAAGAGGGCGCATATGTGGATCTCTGTGAGGAGCCCTCGGCGGACTTCCGTATTGCGCTGCCAGCCCTGCAGCGGGGGCGAATTCAGGCGCCGCGCTTAAAAGTTGAGAGCCGCTTTCCACTGGGGCTATTTCGCTGCTGGAGCCGCATCGACCTGGATGTTGAATTCCTGGTGTATCCGCGACCACTCGCCGCTGGCCCCCTGCCGTTGGGAGAGGCCCAGGCAGAGGGTACATCCGGCCAGGTACGTCGCGGCGGGGATGATTATGCCTCTCTCAAACCCTACCAGCCCGGTGATTCCTTGCGCCATTTGGCTTGGAAGCAATATGCCGCCGGTCGCGATCTCTATAGCAAGGAGTATGAGAGCCGCACCGATACCCGTCTCTGGCTCGACTGGGAGTTGTTGGATGGGCGCGATGTAGAGACCCGCCTGAGCAACCTGTGTGATTGGGTCTTGCAGGCGGAGAAGCAGGGAATTGCCTATGGCCTGCGCATCCCCGGCACTACTTTGCCGCCCTCTCTCGGCACCGAGCACCAGCAGCGAGTGTTGTCAGCGCTGGCCCTGTTTCCCAAGTGGGGTGGCTGATGGCGAGCAACCGGGATCTATTGCCGCGCGAAAGCCTACTGTGGATTTTCGCTGCGCAGTTTGTCGCCCTGCTACCACAGCTGAGCCAGTTGCCACTGTGGATTGGTTTTGCCTGGGCGTTTGCGGTCTATTGGCGCTTGGAGGTCTTTCGCGGGCGCCGTGATCTGCCGGGGCGCGCCCTTAAACTATTGGTGATTGCGCTTACAGTGGCGGGTTTGGCGCAAACCTACCAGCGTTGGTTTGCACTGGAGCCGATGGTGGCGCTGCTGGCTCTGTCCTTTACCCTGAAAAACCTGGAATTAGTCAGCCGCCGCGATGCCTTTGTCAGTTTGTTGCTGGCCTATTTTGTTGCCGCGACCCTGTTTGTGCGTGAGCAATCGATTCCCTATGCCCTCTACGGATTGATCGCGACCCTGGTGATTACCGCTGCATTGGCAGCACAGCTGGGAAGCTTCAGTGCGCGGCCGCGTCGGGCCTTGGGGCTCTCCTTGAGATTGTTGGCGCAGGCTACGCCCTTGATGCTGCTGCTGTTTGTGGTTATGCCGCGCCTGGGCCCTCTGTGGAATGTGCCCCAGGATACTTCTGCCGGCCGCACTGGTGTGAGTGACTCTATGGCACCGGGTGATTTCACCCGTTTATCCAAATCCGCCAAGCCGGCACTGCGTATCTCTTTCGATGGACCCATACCGCCGCCGGAGCAACGTTATTGGCGAGGGCTGGTGTACTCCGAATTCGATGGGCGTACCTGGCGGCAGGGTTTTGGTGTGGACCCGCGCAATGGTGGCCGGGTGTACTGGAATAGTGGCGAGCGTCCACTGCCACAAGTCGGTCCACGCTACCGCTACCAGGTGATCCAGGAGGCGAGCCGCAGCCCTTGGTTGTTCGCCCTGGCAAGACCCGCCTCGGACAGTGCGGGAGTGGGAGAAACCACGGACGACCGGTTGGTAAAACGTTCCCCGGTATATAGTCGCTTTGCCTATGAGGTACGTTCCTGGCCCCGAGACTCCCAGGTTATTCAGTCCACACTCAGCGGTGCCGAGCGCCGTCGCAATCTGCAGCTACCGGCAGATGGAAACTTGCGCATCCGAGACTGGGTGGAGCGCCTGCGCCGCCGGGGGTTGAGCGGTGAGGAGATCTCGTCACAGTTACTGACCCTCTACAATCGCGAATTCACTTATACCTTGAGCCCACCGGCACTCGGCAGAGACAGTGTGGATGAATTCCTGTTTGACAGCCAAAAGGGATTCTGTGAGCACTTTGCCGGCAGCTATGTTTTTGCCATGCGCGCCGCCGGAGTGCCGGCACGGGTGGTAGCGGGTTACCAGGGTGGCGAGTGGGTGAGTGGTGAGGAGTACCTGCTGGTGCGCGAGTACGACGCCCATGCGTGGGCCGAGATCTGGCTCGATGGACGCGGCTGGCAGAGGGTGGACCCCACTGCTGCGGTTGCCCCGGAGCGGGTCCGGGATGGTCTGGAGAGCGCTGCAGGGGAGGAGTTTATGCGGGATTCGCTACTGCCGGTGCACCGCTTCGATATTCTGGTGAAGCTGCGCCTGCAGTGGGACATGATCAATTACCGCTGGTATCAGACCGTGATTAGTTTTGATAGTGAGAAGCAGCGGGACACCTTGCAGCGCCTGGTGGGAGAGCTTTCCCCCCTGCGGATGGCCCTTTTTTTTGCCACACCGGTGGCGGTTGTACTATTTGGCATTCTTCTGTGGACCCGTTTTACTGGGCGTGGACGAAAACAGCCTGTGGTAGAGCGCCTCTATGCGGTTTTCTGTAAGCGCATGGCTCGGGCAGGTATCACACGGCGACCCGGCGAGGCACCGCGGGACTTCGCCGAACGTATCGCACTGGAGAGTCCCCCATTGGCAGAGTTTTCCGGGCGTGCGACAGACGCCTTTGAGCGTGCCGCTTATGGCGGGGATAAAGAAGCATTGAATGAGCTGCGCCGACTACTACGCTGGCGCTTGGGGCTCTCTTTTAGGGTGTCGGCACGTAAAAACCGGCTGATGGGTCATTAACTCTTGGAAAGTCTATCGCGTAAGATGCCTCATAGGCTGCAAAAATTTCTGCTGGGCTACAGCGGCACTTCCCTGGCTACCGGGCTGCAGGTGATTCTCCTGCCCTGGATTGCGCTCACCGTGGTGGATTTGCCGGCTCTGCAACTGGGCTGGGTGCAGGCTTCGGTGCTTTTGCCCAATCTGGTGTTCCTGCTGTTCGGCGGTGCTCTGGCCGACCGCCGTGATCCGGCCACTGTCTCCGCACTGGCTTGCATTGGTCTGGTCCTCTGCCACACAACTCTGCTGCTGGTTTACCTCCTGTCCATGATCTCCCTGCTGATATTGATGCTCTACGGTATTTGCCTTGGGATTTGTAGCGCTTTCCTGCAACCGGCGCGGGACAATCTGGTACAGCGCAGTGCACGCCAAGGCGGTGGGCAAACCTCCGAGCGACGGGTGCAGAAAACTGTGACCTGGATGATGTTGGCCCAATACGGTGGTCAGGCTGTGGGGATGTTGCTGGCGAGCCGCTTCGAACACTGGGGGCTGCAAGCCCTGCTGTTAGTACAGATAGGGGTATTGCTGTTGGCGGCCACAGCCTTGATTAGTCTGCGCGCGAGTGGGGCCAGCCGCATGACTAAGGAAAAAATCACCCACAGCCTGATTCTCGATGGCTTATCCCAGGCCTGGCGGCACCCAGTATTGCGTGAGTTGACCGCGTTGATGGCCTTTAATGGGTTTGTGCATATCGGTGTTTTTCTGGTGGTACTGCCGCTGCTGGCGGAGGATTACGGTCGCGGCGCCGGTTATTACGCCACGCTGCAACTGGCCTTCGTAGCTGGTACCGTAATTGCTACGGTGACTATGTTGCGCCGTGGCCAGGGGGCTGAACCTGGGCGCGGTATTCTTATGTGCCTGCTCTATAGCGCAGCGCTGTTGATTGCCATCAGCCTCGGTCCTACGAAGTTTGGCCTAATCCTGCTTTGTCTGTGTTGGGGGGCGGTGGCGGCGGCTTCCGCTGGCCTCGGTCGCGGCATCGTACAGTTGCTCGCCCCAGCGGAATACCGCAGCCGCATCATCTCCATTTATCAGTTTGCGCTGTTTGGCTCCGCCGCTCTTGGGGCACTGGCCGCTGGAGTCTTGAGTGAATACGCTGCCCCCCTGACCACCTTGCTGTGGGCGGGGATTTTAAGTCTGTTCGCCTTTGCCCTGGTGGCTTTAAGTGGTGCCCTGCGCCGGGTCAAAATCACTGACAGCGAGGTCTGAGTTGCTTCGTGCGACCAACATAGACGCCGCCACCATATAGTTAGGTGGGTCAGCCAATGAGTGGAGGTGTTGGTGAGTCCCGCCAAAAAGGCCAATTGGTCGGAAGAGGTCACGCGCCACAGCCATGCCCTGGATTTGAGTGAGGGCCTCTTTAGCCTGGAGGACCCTAAAGCGATCGCACAGGGATTGAAAGCGGCTGCGGAATCCAGCCAGCGGCGCAAGTCTGACCCCTATCGCTCCGCTATGTCTATGCTGACGTTCTATATCAACCGGGCGGGACAGAGGCTGCCGGCGAAAAGGCGGCGGCTACTGGAAAAGGCCAAGGAAGAATTGCGCGGGCTTTACGGGCGTCCGCGCCGGCATTGAGCCGGCGGCGGAATGTGGTGTTGAGATGAAAAACTTTAGGGCGCTTGGCAGGGCAGGCAGCGCACATAGAGGGCGCGCGGGTCGCGATAGCTCTGCAGCTCGGCGATTGGCGCCAATACCGGCTGCACGCTGTTTAGCCAGGCGCCGAGTGGCAGATTGGCTTCAAGGCTCGCGGCAATTTTCGCGTCTACATTGTCGCTCAAAGCGCGCAGGAATTTTTCGCCGGGGCTCAGTTCACGCTGGATCTCTACTACGTCGTATTCTTCGATTTCAGCAAGCTGCGCGGCGTCGGCGATGGCGTCGCTGAGATTGCCGAGATCGTCTACCAATCCTAATTTCTTGGCGGCGCGACCGGTCCATACCTGCCCCTGGGCAATCTTGTGCACCTCTTTGGGAGTGCTGCCGCGGGCTTCGGCGACAATACGCAGGAAGCGTGCATAGGTGTTATCCACCCCTTGCTGCAGAATGCTGGCTGCTGCTGGCGACAGGGCGCGATCCAGGCGCATACTGCCGGCCAGGTCCGAGGTACCTACGCCATCGGTGTAAACACCGATATGCTCGAGGGAGTTCTCAAACGTTGGGAAGGCGCCAAATACACCGATAGAGCCAGTGAGCGTGGCCGGGGAGGCCCAGATGCGATCGCCGCCAGTGGCGATCCAGTAGCCACCGGAAGCAGCGAGACTGCCCATGGAAATCACCACTGGAATTTTTGCTGCACGGGTAGCCAGCAACTCCTGGCGAATGGCCTCGGAAGCAAAGGCGGAGCCGCCGCCGCTATCGATACGCAGTACCAGGGCATCCACTTCTTTTTCTCGGGCGCGTTGGATTAATTTGCCGAGACTTTCACTGCCGATGCGACCGGCAGGTGCCTGGCCGTCGACAATAGAACCACTGGCGGTGATCAGACCAATTTTCTTGGACTCCCGGATAGGTTTGGCCGCCTCGGCAAGTTTATGGCTGCGCAAGTAGGCGAGGGCGTCAATAAACTTGTACTCGCGCTTTTTACTATCATCTTCGCCGATGGTCTTTTTCAGCTCCTCCATTGCCTCAATGCGGCTGGCGAGCTGGTCCACGAGTTTATTGGCCAGTGCGGCTTCGGCCCAACTGCCCTGATGCTGTTGCAGTTTTTGCGGCAATTCATTGATAAACAGGTCGATGCTCTCGGCGGGCAGGTTGCGCAGGCCGGTTACCTGCTCGCTGTATTCTCCCCAGAGTTCATTCAGCCAGCGCTGGTTGTTTTCACGCGAGGCGGGGGACATATCGTCACGGGTGTAGGGCTCGATAAAGTCTTTGTAATCGCCCACGCGGAACACATGGAAGTTGACTTTGAGTTTCTCCAGGGCGCTCTTGTAATAGTTGCGATAAACACCGAAGCCGGTGAGCATCACTGAGCCCATAGGATTGAGGTACACCTTATCTGCGTGGCTGGCGAGGAAGTACTGAGGTTGGGTGAAGTTGTCACCCACAGCGTAAATAGGTTTGTCCGCAGCTTTAAAGCGTTGTAGAGCCGCGCCTATTTCATCGAGCTTGCTGAGACTGCCACCTACCATGTGGTCTAGCTCTAGCACCAGTGAGGAGATACGTTTATCCGTGGCGGCATTGTCGATAGCGTCTACCAGATCTTTGACGCGCACCTCTGCGGGGCCGCGGTTGCCGCCCAGGAAAATCGGTAAAGTGGCGGGCTGGGCCAGTTCATCCACAAGAAAGCCATGGGGCGCTACGCGCAGGGCCGCGCCCTGTGGAACCACTAAACGCTCGTCCTTGCTGAAAATGGCGATACCTAGAAACAGCAAAATCAGCAGGAAGACGATATTGGTGAATACTCGTCGTAACCAAGTGATGGAGCCGCCAATCGCAGCTAAAAAGCCTCGGGCAAACCCTTTTTTCTGGGGTGAATCAGTCAAACCTCAAAACTCCTCAGTGCGTGGAAAGCGCATGTTTCCACGCCTTTGTGTCTGGAACCATTGGCGGAAATTCCGTCATGGGGTTACTGCATGCGATGCCAGCGACTGCTCATCATTGCAGAAAAGAATAGGATAAGGCTCAAAACCATCATTACGCCATCCTCCCAGCCTCGTGTAGGCATCATTACGTCGACAATGCTGGTGGTAATGTACAAAAGCAGAATAAAACAGAGCCAGAGATAACTGCGATAACGTTGCTTTATCAGGCCCGGCAGCACCAGCAGTAACGGTACCGTCTGAATCAGCCAAAGGGAGAGAGAGCCCCCCTCGATAAACAGGTTCCGCACCACAAACAGCACCAACAGGCCGATATAGCAAAACCAATTGATACGGAGCGCAATGTGTAGTTTGCGCTGAATAGTGTCGTTCACGTTGAATCCTTTATTTGGCAGCTGGAACCGCTAGGGTCTGGGCCAGTTGGCCGACACGTGTACCGAGCGCCCTGCACAGGGTGATTTCATCTTCGCTCAGGTCGCTGGTATGCCCTTTATTCCAGTGAGAAGCGCCGTAGGGCGTACCGCCGGTACTGGTCCGCATGAGGGCCGCTTCGGAGTAGGGGATGCCAGCAATCAACATGCCGTGATGCAGAAGTGGCAGCATCATTGAGGTAAGTGTGGTCTCTTGCCCACCGTGTAGGCTGCCGGTGGCGGTAAAGACCGCAGCCGGTTTGCCAGTGAGGCTGCCATCCAGCCAAATGTCGCTGGTCTGGTCGAGAAAATAGCGCAGCGGTGATGCCATATTGCCAAAGCGGGTGGGGCTGCCCATCAACAGGCCTGCACACTGACGCAGGTCGTCGAGGGTGCAGTAGGGCGCGCCCTCACTTGGCACAGGGGCCAGACTGGCCTCGGAGTCGGGAGACACTGCGGGTACGGTGCGCAGTCGCGCGGCGATACCGCTGGCTTCCACCCCCCGTGCTAGCTCAGCAGCCATGCGCGCAGTGGCGCCGCTGCGGCTGTAATAGAGAATCAGCACATAGGCTTCGCTTTCGGGCGACATTTAGAGCAGCTCCAGCGCATTTTCTGGTGGGCGGCCGATCGTGGCTTTGTCGTCTCTTACTACGATCGGGCGCTGGATCAGGATGGGATTTTCTACCATGGCCTTGATTAGCTGAGCTTCGTCAAGGTCCCCGTCTTTCAGGTTGAGTTGCTTATACGGCTCCTCTCCGGTGCGCAACAGGTCGCGTGCAGGGATGCCGAGTTTTTGCAGTACCTGGTTTAGCTCTTCAGCAGAAGGAGGGTTTTGCAGGTAGAGAATCACTTCCGGTTCCACACCGTTGTCCTGCAGCAATTGCAGGGTTTGACGGGATTTTGAGCAGCGCGGGTTGTGGTAGATCGTCCACATTATGTCGGTATCCTGTTACTGTTTGGCGTATTCTAACCGAATACCGTAGCGGAATTCTAAGGCGCAAGTCGAGTACTCGCTGCATTTGGCGGAGGTCGCACACAGGGAATGAAATTGAAATCAAGCGTGAAAGACTGGCTCGTTCAATGGCGGCGCTTTGCGACCTCTTTGTGGT
Source organism: Microbulbifer mixtoriginis (SeqCode) (assembly GCF_052468275.1). Lineage (NCBI taxonomy): Bacteria > Pseudomonadati > Pseudomonadota > Gammaproteobacteria > Cellvibrionales > Microbulbiferaceae > Microbulbifer > Microbulbifer mixtoriginis (SeqCode). The sequence continues at coordinate 2,161,540 of NZ_CP174341.1, forward strand.
CTTTATTTGTGGAGAAAAACTGCCAAAAAAGTGCGGCGGCTCTCACTTATATGACTCTGTTCGCCATAGTGCCGCTAGTGACAGTGAGTTTTGCGATGTTGTCGCTGTTCCCGGACTTTGCCGGCCTGCAAACTCGCTTGCAGGAACAGCTTTTTTCCCACTTTGTGCCGCAAAGTGGGCGTGAGGTTCAGGAATATATCAGCAGTTTTTCTGCCCAGGCGCAGCGGCTTACCGGGCTGGGTATTGCCATGCTGGTGGTAACTTCGGGACTTACACTGCGCAGCATTGAGGGCACCTTTAATTCTATCTGGGATGTATCCCGTGGGCGCAGTGGGGTTTCGAGCTTTCTATTGTACTGGGCCATTCTCAGTCTTGGGCCCATCTTATTAGGGGCAGGGCTTGCTGCCAGTACTTTCTTGCTCTCACAGAAGCTGTTTTTAGGCGGGGAAGAGGGTATCGGCATGATGGCTGTGGTGCTGCGGGTGCTGCCTTTTATTTTCACCACGATTGTTTTCACCCTGCTTTTTGTCGCTGTGCCTAACTGCTATGTGTCCCTGCGCCATGGTATTGAGGGAGGGGTGGTCACTTCAATTGCCTTTGAAATCATGAAATACCTGTTTGGTGCCATCGTTGCGCGCAGTTCTGTACAGGCTATTTATGGGGCCTTTGCCTTTGTGCCTTTGTTCCTGTTGTGGATTTATATGATGTGGATGTTGGTGCTGGCAGGCTGTGTACTGGTGCGAACCCTTTCTGTGTATCGCGCTGCAACCCAAGGCCGTCAGCATTCAGACCTGGTCGCCACTTTGATTGTCCTCTGGCAAATGTTTAAAGGTGGGTGGCATGGCAAACCTTTGCGCGAGCGTGATATTTCTTTGTTGGGAATTAAATTTGGCCAGTGGCGTCGCTTGCGGGACGTCTTACAAGCACATCGGGTGATTGCCCAGACCGATGGGAGTGATTATGTCCTACTGCGCGATCTTAATGCAGTATCGCTCATGGAGCTTTCCGGTTGGTTGAATCCTCAGTGGATTCCCAGTGGTAATCCAAGCGATTTACAAGGGTTCGAGTGGTATAGCGAAGTGGAGAGTCGTTTTGCCAAGGCGCGCGGGACTGCCGGGGAACAGCTGGGAATCACAATTGGATCTCTTTTTACCGCAGCCTTGGAAAAGGAGCAGGCCGAAGCCAGTGAAACGGAAATACCAAAACACTTAGAAAATGAAATTATGGAAGCGGAGGGTCAGGATGATGTTGCTGATAATAAAAAAAATGAAGAAAACTCTGGTAGTAACCTCTCTATTCTTGGTAAGCGTAATCGGCGCTTGTGAGAGTGACAGGCGTTTGCACTCCGTGAGTGGTGCGCCGGTTGTTACCGAGGGGAAAATAGTCCTGGTCAACTATTGGGCGGAGTGGTGCAAACCCTGTCGGGAAGAAGTGCCGGTACTTAATGAGTTGGCGCAAACCAATAGTGATGTGGTAGTGGTGGGGGTTAATTTTGATGGTTTGCCCACACCTGCAGCAATTGAGCAGGCGCAGAAACTGGGCATAGAATTTCCGCTGTTGGCCCAAGAGCCAGATGGCCGCTGGGGGCAACCCTGGCCTGAAGTACTGCCTACAACTTTAGTGATTGGTGAAGATGGTCGCTGGATAAAAACACTGGTTGGCCCTCAGACTGCTGAGGACTTAAAGGTGGCTCTCCAGTAAAGTTGTCTCTCTAAGATAATTAAAAAAAATTAATCAATATAACTATAACCAAAGTATCTATAACCAAGGTAACTATAGGGCATTGGCATATCGCTGATAGCATGCCGCCACTTTTTTAGTTTGCCCAGGGTGGGATTCTCATACCATGCACATCGGCGCTTTTGTTCTGCTTCTCGGTTTTGTGGTTTTAATGTTTGGCTTGTACCGCTGGCAGCGTGGCAGGGACACCCTTGCCCCTGGTGTGTTTGCTGGGCTGTTACTGGGTGTGGCTTTTGGGGCGCTTCTACAGCTATCGCGTAACTGGGGTGTTGCTCCGGGTGAGGTTCTGCCCTGGATTGAGATGTTGGGCGATAGCTATGTAAACCTATTGTATATGTTGGTTATGCCACTCGTACTCACTTCTATTCTGGTGGCAGTGGTAAAAGTGAGTCACACCCAGGCGCTGGGTAAAATTAGTGTGTCGGTGCTGGGGGTTTTACTCGGCACTACTGCAATTGCCGCCCTGATAGGTGTGGCCATGGCCGATTTGTTTGGGCTCTCTGCTGCGGGTCTTGTCGAAGGAACCCGTGAGGCGGCAAGGGTTGAAGTGCTCAATGAGCGAATTGGGCGGGTCAGCGATCTCTCGATTCCCGAAATTATCACCTCTTTTATTCCGCGCAATATTTTCCTGGATTTGACCGGGGCCCGCTCCACCTCTGTAATTTCAGTGGTTATTTTTGCTGTGCTATTGGGGCTTGCGGCCCTGGCTGTACGCCGTGAGTTTCCGCAGGAAGGTGCCGCTATCGAGCGCTTTGTGCATGTCGCACAAGTCTGGATTATGAAGTTGGTGCGTTTGGTTATGGCATTCACGCCCTACGGAGTTATGGCGCTGGTTGCTGGACTGATTGCCAAATCCAGCTGGGCGGATATTGCCAATCTGTTTGGTTTTGTCGTGGCTTCTTTCTGTGCGATAGGCCTAATGTTTTTGGTGCATGGTTTATTGCTGTTGGTAAATGGAGTGAATCCACTGCACTACTTCACCAAGGTCTGGCCGGTGCTGGTGTTTGCCTTTAGCTCCCGTTCCAGTGCCGCCACCATTCCCCTGAATGTGGAAACCCAGGTAGATGAACTGCGCAATTCACCGGCTATTGCCAACTTCTCTGCATCCTTCGGTGCCACTATTGGTCAAAATGGTTGCGCGGGAATTTATCCTGCGATGCTTGCCACCATGGTGGCGGTGCCGATGGGTATTAACGTGTGGGACCCAATGTGGTTGGGCACCCTGTTGGTAGTGGTGGTCATCAGCTCCTTCGGTATTGCCGGAGTGGGTGGTGGGGCAACTTTTGCCGCACTGGTGGTGCTGCCGGCAATGGGTTTGCCAGTTACCATCGCGGCGCTATTGATTTCTGTGGAGCCGCTGATTGATATGGCGCGAACTGCTCTCAACGTGAATGGCGCTATGACGGCGGGTACCTTGACCCAGCGCTGGCTTGGGGATGAGGTGCCCGGTCCAGAGGTCGTAGAAGGATAAGTAAGAGTCGCAGGCCTATGGAATAAGCACCTGAAAAAATAAAATTTCTTGTCAACCTCTGGTCCAGTAGAGCGTTCTAATCATTGCAGTTTAAACCTTATTGGTTTTCCTCAAATGGAAATGGAGTGATTTATGAAAAAACTGATTGGACTCTCGCTGTTGACTATTGGCCTGGCTTTTCCTTACTCCCTTTATGCACAGAGTGATGAGAGCGAACCGCATGACCACGGTGACCATGTTGAAGATCGTCTCGATCAAAAAGGCGATCGCATAGAGGCGAGATTGGATCAAAAGGGAGATCACATTGAAGAGCGCCTCGATAACAAGGGTGATCGCATCAATGAACGCTTGGATCAAAGAGCTGAGCAGGCTGCTGCTAATGGCAATGATAAATTGGCTGAGCGACTGGACCGCAAAGGGGATCGTATCGACAACCGGCTTGACCAGAAAGGCGAGCGAATTAACGAACGCTTGGATAACAAGGGTGCAAAAATCAATAACCGGCTAGACAAAAAAGGAGAACGCACAGATCGCCGTATGGATCGACGTGCCAAGGCTCGCAAGCGTGAAGAGGGATGATCTCGAGAACTGGGGTGGCATAAATAAAAAAGTGCGGGCGAAGTCTTTGTATGACGACTTCAAAATCAATAAAAAGAATCTGGAAGAGTATTCTTTGCGCAAGGACTTCAGCCGGTTTCTATGAATCAGTTCCTCGCCCAGGTGGAGAAACGGGCATTCACCATGGCGAATTACGCTGTTGGCAATCGGGATGATGCACTGGATATCGTGCAGGATTCCATGTTGGCGTTGGTGAGGAAATATAGTGGCCGCGATCGGGCCGAGTGGCGGCCGTTGTTTTTCACTATTCTCAATAACCGGATTACCGATTGGCACCGGCGTAACAATAAGCTATCCCGCTGGCAACTATTTCGGGAAAAGCTACCGGCAAACAGCGATGAGCTAGATCCAGCGCCGCTGGAATGGGTCGATAGCCATAATCCCACCCCGGATAAGGTCCTTGCTGGCGAACGCCTATTGGAAGCCATCGATAGTGCTGTGGCCAAGTTGCCCCTGCGCCAACAGCAGGCCTTCCTGCTGCGCTGTGTCGAGGAATTCGATGTTGCCGAAACTGCGCGGGCAATGTCCTGCAGTCAGGGGAGTGTTAAGACCCATTTATCAAGAGCTATGCGCAGTTTGCGCAACCATCTAGAGGCATTCCAACTAGAGGCAACGCAATGAATAGTCGGCAAGAAAATCCAGTCGTGCAGAGTGATTCATTAAAGAAAGCTGCGCAGCATGCAGTTGTCCGGCGGGAGCGTGATATTGATACAGAGACTCTGTCGCGGCTTGCTGCAGCCAGACAACGCGCAGTGGCAGCAAAGAAATCGTATTATCGTGACTCTCCCGGCTGGCTAGTTTTCACTGGCGCTTGTGCATCATTGTTGTTATTGCTGTTTTGGCCTGTATCCAGCGAGCAGGCCGCTACCGAATTGCTGAGTGCCACTGACTGGTATTTATATGAGGAAATGGATGTCGAAATGGTTGAGGATATGGAGTTCTACCAGTGGTTGGCGGAAGAGTTGAATGGGCAATCCTCCTAGTGATGAAAAAGTCCTTTTTCCTAAGAAAAGTATCGCTAAAGGCCTTTTCTATACGGTGCTCTTTTTTGCAGCCCCGCTACCGGCGCAGGATCTGCAGCCACTGGATGAGGACTTCCTGATGTTTGTCGGGGAGTGGGCCGATGAGCAGGGAGATATACAAGCGCCGGAAGCGCTGGAGATGTTGTTACCCAAGCCGGAAAAACCAGCCATAACAGGCAGACCAAATACCGGGGGAGGGGAGACCCACGAGGAGCTGAGCGATGAGTGAGCGAAGAACCATATTGATTGGTTGGCTGGCCGCCGTGTATTTATCGCTCTTTGTGAATGTTTCTCAGGCACAGGATTGGCAGAGTCTCAGTGACAGTGAGCGCCGACTTTTACAGAATTTTGAGACGCGCTGGTCACAATTGAGTCAAGATCGACGGGAACAATTGTTACGCGGGGCCAGGCGTTGGAGTGAAATGAACCCCGAGCAGCGCCAAGAAGCGCGTCAACAGTATAAGCGCTGGCAGGATATACCCAGGGAGCGGCGCACCCAGTTGCGGGACTCTTATCGCCGCTTTATGGACCTACCAGAGGAGGAGCGTCAGCGTATTCGCGAGGCGCGCAAGCGCTTCCGTCAGATGCCTCCCCAGCAGCGTAAACAGTTGCGGGAACAATGGGAGAAGGATAAACGCGGCCGTGCGGAGAATCGGGAAAGGCGGAACCAGCGGGAACGGCGCCGCAGGGAGAGACAGGAGCGGCGGCAGCAGAGGCGAGAGGAAACGGAGAGAACCTGATATTTCTTACCACCTCAGGTGTAATTCAGCGTCTATTCAGATGAATTTGACTACTCTGGCTCCCGTTGATGAATAACGGGAGATCGATTGTGCAACTCTTCAAGCAGTTTATCGCTGGCGCGGCAGTCGCCGCGCTGGTGGCCTTGAGTGCTACCGCCAAAGCGGGCCCCAATGGTTATACAGACCCCTACGGTGCGGATAGCTACGACTTTGCCCGCGTCACCGAGGTTACTCCCGTTTACACCGATATTCAGGTCCGTAACCCGCGCACTTACTGCCGGGATGAGCAGGTGGCCTACCGGGAGCCCGCTTCTCCGGCGGGTACTGTGGTTGGCGGGCTGATCGGTGCCGCTGTTGGCAACAGCTTGGGACGTGGCGGTCATCACGGTCGCTATCACCACCATCACGGCCAACGGGCTGGTGCCACTGTTGCGGGCGCACTAGTGGGAGCGCTGGTGGGTAACCAGATCAGTCGGGCCAACGCCCCAACTTATTACGCCACGGAATCTCGTTGCCAGGTTGTCGACGAGTTCAGTACACAGCGGGAATTAGTCGGATACGATGTGCGCTATCGGTATAATGGTCAGGTTTATCTGACTCGTACAGATTACCACCCGGGCGAGAGAATCCGGGTTCGTGTCGCAGTCTCGCCGGCGCCTTGAGCCGGCGGAAGGCGGTCGAAATAGTAAAAGGTGGAAAACCAGGACATCCACAGGAGCCGCACAGTGAAATCGAGCCGCACTTTTATTCGGCATTTTCTTTTCCTTATCGTTTTGTTTCCCGGTCTATGTGCTGCCTCCTGGCAGGGTGGGCCGGCTCCGCAGAGGGAAAACTTCCGGCATGAGTTCCGCTGGGTACAGGACGGGGGTGTTTCCCGGGAAAAGGCCGCTTCGATTGTGAAACGGCGTTTTGGCGGCAAAATATTATCGGTCTCTGAAACCCGCAAACAGGGCCAGGTGGTCTACCGGGTAAAGGGGCTGTCCGATAAGAGTCAGGTCTATGTAGTTTTTGTGGACAAGAAGAGCGGCAGGATCTCCCGTTAATCACCCGCTACCACAGACTCGCAGTACAAGGGAAAGAATATGCGCGCACTATTAGTCGAAGATGAAGTTTTACTGCGCCAGCAGCTGGCAGAATCACTGCGCGGCGCTGGCTATACCGTAGATGAGGCGCCGGATGGAGAAGAGGCGCTCTACCTGGGGCGTGAATATCCTTACGATGTCGCGGTTATGGATCTGGGGCTGCCAAAAATGGATGGCATTCAGGTTATTCAGACACTGCGTGGCGAAGACAAGCATTTCCCTATCCTGATTCTCACCGCTCGCGGCCACTGGCAGGAGCGTGTGGCCGGCTTGGAAGCTGGTGGTGACGACTATCTGGTAAAGCCCTTCCACACCGAGGAGTTACTGGCGAGATTGAATGCGCTGGTTCGGCGCTCCGCCGGGTTTTCTTCACCCACGATCAAAGCGGGCCCGATATTGCTGGATACCAGCTCTCAGCGGGTCACAGTCAACGACACCGAGCTGGAGTTGACCTCTTTCGAATACAAGGTGCTCGAATACCTGATGCTGCACCCGGATGAAGTAGTCTCCAAGACCACCCTCACCGAACATATCTATGAACAGGACTGCGACCGGGATAGCAATGTGATCGAAGTGTTTATCGGGCGCCTGCGCAAGAAATTTGATGCGGCGGCACAGCTTAAGCCCATCGAAACCCTGCGTGGCCGCGGATACCGCTTTATGGCTCCCAGTTGACCCTGATTTGTAATGCGACTGTTTTCCTTTTGGCTGAATTCCCTAAAAGGCCGCCTGGCACTGGTTACCAGCCTGGTGCTGGTGGCATTTGTGCTGTTGATTTCCGGGGTGCTGGAGCACGCTTATCGCACCTCTTTGAATGAGGCCAAACAGCGCGAGCTGCAGCTTTATATCTACACCCTGCTGGCACTGGCGGAACCTGAAGGCGAGAGTCTGGTGCTGCCGCCCGAACTGCCCGAACAGCGCTTCAACCAGCCAGATTCCGGCCTGATTGGCGCAGTTTTGGATGGGCAAGGGCGGGTAATTTGGCGTTCTGAATCGGCCCTGGCAATGCCAGAGGTGGAATTTTCCCCGCTGCCGCAAGGGCAGCAGTCTTTTATGCGTATTTCCCTGCCAGGTGGCGATGCCAATTACAGCAGCTTCCGCCAGGGAGTGGCTTGGGGTCTGGAAAATGAGCACCCTTTTACCTTTGTGGTGCTGGAGGATGCGGCGCCGCTACAGGCACAGGTCGGGCAGTTCCGTTCGACCATCTGGCAGTGGCTGGGGGTGGCGGCGCTGTTGCTGGTCTTGGCTCAATGGCTGGTATTGCGCTGGGGATTTGCGCCGTTAAGCGCACTGGCGCAGGCCCTGCGCGATATGCAGCAGGGTGGCAGCGATCGCCTGGAGGGAAACTTCCCGCTGGAGTTGCGCCCGCTTACCGACAACCTGAACCTGTTGATTGAAAATGAGCGGCGTCAGCGTGAGAAGACCCGCCATACCTTGGCGGACCTGGCCCACAGTCTGAAAACGCCACTGGCGGTACTCAAAGGGTTGAGCCTGGAAAAGGACCCCGATGCCGCCGGAAAAACCCTTGCGGATCAAGTACAGCGTATGGACAGTATTATTAGCTACCAACTTCAGCGCGCGGTTGCCAGCTCTCCCAAGTCTATCCTGCGCGGTATTGCCGTGGCGCCACTTCTGGAAAAGATCCTGGATGCCCTGGAAAAAGTCTATCGCAGCAGGCCCTGTGAAGTGCGAAGGGAGTGTACTGAGAACGCTCTGTTCTATGGGGATGAGGGCGATTTGATGGAGCTGCTTGGCAACCTGCTCGATAATGCTTACAAGTACGGTGCCGGCCAGGTTCGAGTTGTTATTGAGAACCCCGAGGAGGGGCGTAAGCTCTCTATCCAGGTCGCTGATAATGGGCCCGGCCTAGATAGCGATAAATGGCGCGAAGTAACCCAGCGCGGAGTACGTGCCGACCAGCAGCAGCCTGGCCAGGGTATTGGCCTGGCTGTTGTGGTGGACATTGTTGAGAGTTACCAGGGGCAAATCAGCGCTGAATCTCTTCCCGAGGGGGGCACGGAAATTACTGTACTGCTGTAGTTGCTACGTGGCCCCTCCTGATCGTCACTCGCTAAAACCAATCGACTCGCATATCGAACGGCAGGTTATTGCCACTTTGCAGCAGGCTTATTTGCGGCTGGATATTGGGTAGTTCCCATTCAAAATAAAAGAGGGCGGTGTGCAACTTGCCACGGTAAAAATTGCCATCTTCCTCGCTGGTAGTTCCTTCCAGGGCATTCGCGGCGATAACCGCCTGTCGCAGCCAGATCCAGGCCACCATAATGCAGCCGAAAACATCCAGATAGAGAGTGGCATTACTGAGCCCGCGATCCACATCCTCCTGTAATTGCGTAAACAGGGCCATGCCCGTTTCGTCGAGCTTTTGCAGGGATTCCTCCAGGGTATCGGCCATGCTAATCAAGCTCTCTTTCTGCCGTGCTTCCAATACCGTTTTACGGATTTCTGTTTGTAACAGCTGGTAGGCCTGGAAATTTTTGCTGGGCACTTTGCGCGCGAGTAGATCGAGGGCGTGGATACCTTCAGTGCCCTCGTGAATGGCGTTCAGGCGATTGTCCCGATAAAGCTGTTCCAGGGGGAATTCCCGAATATAACCGGCGCCGCCGAGTACCTGGATGGCCAGTTCATTGGCTTTCAGGCAGTATTTGGAGGGCCAGGATTTCACTACCGGAGTAATTAGGTCTAACAGAGTGGCTGCCAGCTGGCTCTCTTCTTCCGTGGGTGCGCTGTGCTGGTCTTCATAAAGAGAAGTGGCGTACATACTTAAGCCCAGGCCACCCTCGGCATAGGCCTTTTGCATCAGCAGCATACGGCGAATGTCTGCATGTTGAATAATGGGTACTTGCTTGGCGCTGGGGTCCTGGTTGGAAGGCAGGCGTCCCTGGGGGCGGTCCTTGGCATACTGCAAGGAGTAGGCATAGCCCTGATAACCCAGAATAGAGGCCCCTGCGCCGACACTGATCCGAGCCTCATTCATCATCTGGAACATATATTTGAGCCCCTGATGAGGCTCACCGATCAGGTAGCCCACTGCGCCCTGATCCTCACCAAAACTCAATACTGTAGAGGTCGTGTTGCGAAAGCCCATTTTATGCAGTAATCCCGCCAGTTTTACATCGTTGGGCTGGGCTACCTGGCCGTTTTCATCAAGGAGCATTTTAGGTACTAAAAATAGGGATATTCCCTTAACGCCGGCGGGAGCACCCTTGATTTTTGCCAATACCAGATGAACGATATTTTCTGTCAGAGACTGGTCGCCGCCGGAGATATACATCTTTTGTCCGCGAATACGGTAGCTGCCATCTTCAGCCTGTTCGGCACTGGTGCGGATATCGGCCAGAGCTGAGCCCTGATCGGGCTCTGTGAGGGCCATAGTGCCGGCGAAGCGGCCATCGAGCATCTGCGGCAAAAACTGTGCCTTTAGGCTATCACTGGCAAAAGAGCGCAGTAGGTTGGCGGCGGCAATAGTCAGGAAGGGGTAGCAAGCGCTGGCAATATTTGCGGCACTAACATAGCCAAGGGCCGTGCTGATTATCGCTTTGGGCAGCTGCATACCGCCTTCATCAAAATTACAGTGCCCCGCGAGAAAACCGGCCTCCGAGAAGGCATCCCAAGATTGCTTGGTCTCTGCGATCATCTGTATTTTTTCGCCGTCAAAGTTGGGCTCATTGGCATCGCCCTTGGCATTGTGATTGGCGAAAAATTTTTCGGCAATAGTGCGTGCGGTTTTCAGTGTTGCATCGAAAACTTCCCTGGAATGCTCCTTGTAACGTGGTCGCTGTAGCAGCGCTTCGGTATCGAGAAATTCATAGAGTAGAAATTCGGTATCACGGTCGTTGAGCAATGAATTAGTCATGCTTACCTCATTATTTTTTTTATGGAGCAAATGTACATATTAGTCCGACTACAAAAATTTCAAATCCACTGCACTATTGCTGGAGATAGACTCTCGTGCCGTGCTGATCAAATATTTTTTTTGAGTGCTGGATAAATAAATGTCTAGTTGGCCACTGAATGGCAGATAAGTAAACGCTGAGGCTCAAAATTGGGCAATGACTTTTTGTGTGAATGCGCTTGGCGATATGGTGGTAGAAGGTCGTGGGCCATAGACTGGCAATGGTCTTTACAACTGCGGATAGCGCAAAAAAAGAAGGGTTAGTCGGTAGCGTTCTGGTAGGTGGGTGCAGACCCTTCGGTGGGGCGGGGGGTCACTTGTCGCCATAAACTGCGGGCGAGATCTGCGGGGTCTCGCTTGCAGCCCTGTGCTATCCAGGCAGCAATAGCTTGTGCGACATCTGGCCATTGGATACGTACAGATTTTGGCCCCTCCTGCAACCAGGTGTGAATACTATTGGCATCTATGGAGCGTACGATTTTCGCCAGCTTTAGTTGTTCCAGTGCTTGGGCATTGGCTTCCTGTTCAAATTGATAGGCCAGTGGTCGGCTTAGGATGGGTTTGCCTTGAGCCAGGGTCTCTGCCAGTAATTCAAAACCACTGTTACAGATTACTGCACGGGCATTGACCAAGTCCTGTTGGAATCCTAGTGTGGAAGGCGACTTTATCTGGATATTGTTTGCCGTGGGCAGATTTTCTGGCACACCGTAAACAATAAATTGCCGTTCTACTTTGGCCAGTTCCTCCAGCATGGGTATTGGGTGTTCAAAGGGCAGGTAGACCAGAATGTAATCTTCTGTGTCACTCACGGGTTTGGGTTGAGGGGGGACTATGGGCGGTAATATGGGGTTGCCAAAGTGATGCCAGTGCAAACCCAGGCTTTTTTTTGTGGGAGCAAAGATACGTAAAACGGTATGAAAAGGCCAGTTATACCTGGGCATGGGAATCGAGTGTAAAAAAGCGTATTGGTGACCGATACCCACACTGGGCTTTTTGCGCATTTTCGCCGCCCAGGCGGTGACAGGTTCATAGTCACTGATGATTAGGTCGTATTCGCTAACTGGCAGTTTGCGGACATCCTGGATTAATTGGCGCAATTTAGCCTGGGCAACCGTGGCCAAGCTTCTGAGGCGCCCCTCACTGTGGACAATGGTCATTCCCTCCCGCCACCAATAATCGCCAAACAATTCCATGCCAAACAGGTTTTCCTTTGGTCGACCTGAAAACAGCCATTGGATTTCAAGTTCTGGATATTGTTGCAATGCCTTTGCCAATGTGCGTGAACGGGCAATATGTCCATTGCCGGTGGCCTGTACGCCATAGAGTATTTTCATAAAAGAACGGCGCCAGTGGCTAATGCGACACATGAACCGAGAAGGGCACCGGCGAAAATATCAGAAGGGAAATGTACCCCCAGGCCTACACGGGCGGCGCCTACCCCGGTCGCCCAGATATAACCTAGTCCCCACATTGGGCTGACTTGTTGAGTCATAAATGTAATAAAAAGAAAGGCTGCAGAGGTATGTCCCGAGGGCAGGCTGAAACGGTCATGGGCGATAATAATCGGGCGCATACCGGGGATAGCCTGAGGTGGACGCCTGCGGCGGGTCGTATTTTTGATTGTCCAATAGAGAGAGCGCTCTACCGCCAAGCCAGAGCATGCGGCAATAAAAAGCTGAGTGGCGGCGTTGGAAATAATATAACTGAGGAGTACGGCGACGGTGAGCCAGCCATCTCCAGATTTGGATAGCCAAAGGTACCGTCTGCGTGAAGTGGGACGTGACGCCCGTTCCGTGAGATACAGAACCAGGGACACATCAATACTCTTCAAATTCATGGATAAGTCTCGCATGCCGCAAACTTAAAAATTGATTATTGCACGGAGTTGACCAAATGATGTCGTAATAGTGAAATCTCAAAATAGATGTTATTTACGCCTACATACCGCTTTTAAAAGCGTGGCAGAAAATTGATCCAGGATAGGTGAACAAGGCGCTAAGAAAGGAATGGCTGGAAAGAGAGTCGGAGCAGCTGTCCGCGGCTCCATGATTTGCCCTTAGAAAAAAGCAGAAAGGTTTTGAGAACAGTGGCTAGGCCGATTTGATTTCGATCGTTCCAGAGCCGTGTAGATTCTCCACCAGCTTATGGCCGCAGAGTTTTGATGGCGTGAAATAGCCCCCTTCGCTCTGATAGTCGAGAAGATATTGCATGATTGCCAGGGAACCAGAGACGGTAACATCGTAGCCGTTGGCGGTGGTGAGTCGGCCAACTTTACGCTCACCGCGACGGTCATTGCGCACTTCTCCCCAAACCCAGGTTTTCTGGCCGGCACGACGCTCTTCACTGGGGCCTCGAACAGACTTGCTCACTTTTGCTTTCAGCCAGTTTTGTAGCCACTGGGTACGAAGCAGCCAACGAAATCCATTCAGGCGCTTTAGCTTCTTTGCCCTTGCAGGGCTCATGGGGATGTAGGCCTCAATGTTTTGAATACCGGTTGAGTGGAAGGCAGTGGAGATATCGCCCCAGGGAATTGCGACAGCAAACTTTTCACCTCGGCCAAAATCGATGGTGCGGGTAAGCTGCCCATGGCCAATGGTTTCGATTTTGCCATTGCGCCGAATGGCGCCTCCCATTCCGAGGCTTTCGATAGAGGTCTTGGCTGTACCGGGGCTTAAACTCGACTCCGAGTCGAAGCCAAGCGCCAGGTGCGTGGCTGACGGCAGAGCCTTGTGTAATGCGGCAGCGAGGCAATCAGTAGGAATGACATCGAATCCCGCACCGGGGCAAAGTACGACTCCCTTGGCTTTGGCTTCATCATCAAGACGGTGTGCGGTCTCATAAACGGAAATTTCACCAGTGATATCCTGGTAGTGGGTACGGGTGTTGAGGCAGGCCCTCATCATGGATTCAGCGGTAGCAGAAAATGGACCGGCGCAGTGGATAACCAGATAAACGTCCCGCAAGCTGCGTTCCAAGACTTCCGTATTAGCCAAGTCGATGGCCATGGCCGGGAGAGTAAGGGCTTCTGCCAGAGGCTGTAATTTTTGAGCATTGCGACCAGCTAGAATGGGGCGATAACCCAGCGCTACAGCTTGGCGGGCAATCAGCTCACCAGTGTAACCATAGGCGCCATAGATCATAATATTCTTGTTGTTCACCGGTTTTCCTTGTGGGTTCGAGAGCGGGTTGTCCGAGAGGATCAAGCTTGTTTGTCGGGCGCCAAATTTTATCGATTAATATTGGCTTCTGTCTGACACGAGAGGTTATCCCTCTGGCATTAAATGGCGCAAGACAGGGATTGGAGACTGATTGGATTTATTTATTCTGGCGCTTTTTTTACGTGGGTGTTATCCATCATTTCGAAGGCTTTTTCGAGTTTAAAGCGGGGGAATGTTTTTCCATCCTCTGAGACTGTGTCGCTAAACATAGCGTAGGGCCTAGCCGAAACAATATAGTTTCCGTAGAGCGCGCGATAGATCACCAGGAGCTCTTCTGTTTCGCTATGGATAGCTGTGTGTAGGACTTCGTAAAGATTTCCTTTGTAGTGGCGATAAAGGCCGGGTTTCATCAACAAATACCAAGTTAACTCAAATGGTGTGGAGACAGCTGTAGCTGCTCAATTCGGCGGCCGTGGAGAATTGCCACACCGGAATAGCGGTGCTCTCCAGTGGAAGTAAATTCAAACTCATAACTGCGTTGCAGGCTGATCTGGCCTCGACGGTCACGTTTTAAGCGGATGCGTACCAGCACAACCGTATCGTCGAGAAGTTGCACTCCCAGTTGTTTGCAGTGATTGGCCGCAGCGCGCCTGACATGTTCTTTTGCTGCCATATTGGCCCAGATATACCAAGCCACGGAAGCTAATAGTAATAACCAAAGTAGATTGTCGGGTGAGTAGTACATTGTTCTACAGTTGCTATGATCGCGATCCGCAAGAATAACACTGAAGGAGAGGCGATGTCTGGCACCATAATGATCACCGGCTGTAATAGAGGCATAGGCCTGGAGTTGACTGCCCAGTTTGCCAAGGATGGATGGCGTGTATTCGCCTGTTGTAGAGATCTGAAAAAGGCCGATGAACTCAACGCCTTACAGGCTAAATACCCACTGATAGAGCCCATCCAGTTGGATGTAACCGACTATGAGCAAATGATTGCTCTCGGTAAGGCCTTGAAAGGGGAGCCTATCGATATCTTGCTCAATAATGCGGGATATTACGGCCCAAAAGGCACTGGTTTTGGCAAAGTGGACCGGGAAGAATGGCGCCGCGTATTGGAGTCCAACACCATTGCGCCATATATGATGGCGGAAACTTTTTGCGATAACGTAGCGGCCAGCGACTACAAGCTGATAGCCATGATGAGCAGCAAGGTGGGCAGTATCGCCGATAACCGCTCTGGGGGTGGTTATATTTATCGAAGCTCCAAAACAGCACTCAACCAGATCGTTAAAAGCTTGTCGATTGATCTCCATGATCGCGGAATCACAGTTATGGCCCTGCACCCGGGCTGGGTGAAAACTGCGATGGGAGGTCCCGGTGCCCTGATTTCAACGGCACAAAGTGTGGCTGCACTGAAGAAACTGCTTACGCAAGCGGGTCAGGGTAAGAGTGGACGATTTTATAATTATGATGGCAGTGAAATCCCCTGGTAATCCCCATATCTCCTCAATTGGCCTCTGTTGATCACCTACTAAGAAAACGCCCTTTGGGTAGGTAGAACCACTCCTTGAATTTGCCGCATGTTTGTACCGATTGCAAGATTGGGCAAGGATGCGGAAGAAGTCTGCTACCCGCAAATTCAAAAGACGCGAGAAAATACACTTAATGGAGGGATGACTATAGCTCCTCCACTTATTGTTATCAGTAGTCAGCGTGGCGTAGAAAGCATTTAGGCAAGGAATTACCAGTCATTAATGCGTGCAGTGGAGATTGAGAGGAAGTAATGAATAGCGTAACTGAAAGTCTCGAACATAGTAACGGGCAATCTCAGGAACGTCTTTTTACTGGGTTGCTGATTTTTCTGAGTGCCTCTTTGGCGATTGTGGCAGCCCAGCTTGTTGGTGTGCCCAGCTGGGTGTCGGCCCTGGGTGCTGTTACCTATTTTGCCAGAGGCGGCAGTTTGCGTTCCGGTGGCTATAACCTGGCCTGTGCAGTTACAGGGCTTGGGCTAGGATTGGCCGCAATTGTGGGAACTGCAGGGTGGCAACTGGAACAACCATGGTTAGCTTTACCTATGGCCTTATTATTATCGGCCATTGGGGCCTGGGCAATGGGTTTGGTTACTGGGGTTGGCAATATTATTAGTTATGGGATTGGTATCTTGATCGCTTTCACAGCTCAGCAACCGATCTCTTTAGATGGTTATTTCCTGCTTATTACTGCTGCTGTACTTGGCGCGATAGTCGCGGGGTTGGTTGATTTTATTTGGCCGGGAAAACTCTTTATCTCTGGATCGACGAAAAGCAAATAACTTGTGGCTGTTGAAGAAAGAGAGAGTACTCCGGACTCCCACTAAATCTGTGAAAGAATTGTTCTGAGGTATCGGTAATGTTGAAGAGCATCCTATTTACAGGAGCCTTTGTTTTTTTAACTGCACTGGCTTTCACTGAGCCCGAGGATTCCGGTCCTGAAGTAGAGTCTGAACTGGAATACCTTTTATATTAGGTTTAGTGAGTGTGAAGGATCTCTGAATTATCCGTCAGAGTTATCAGAAATAACCGTTAGAATGCACATGGGGGTGCAACATGGAAGCGACATATTGGCATGAGAAGTGGAAGAAAAATAATATAGCTTTCCACGAAGCCTCTGGTAATTCCTTACTGTCGGAGTTCTTTTCACAGCTTTCTCTCTCCAAAGGCGATAGAGTATTTGTTCCACTATGTGGCAAAACCCGTGATATCGCCTGGTTGCTTTCTGGAGGTTATCGAGTCGTTGGTGCCGAGCTGAGTGAAATGGCGGTAGAGCAACTATTTCAAGAGATGGATAAAACCCCAGAAGTCGAGCAAATTGCCAACCTTAAGCGCTATAAGGCCAGTAATATTGATATTTATGTAGGGGATATTTTCGACCTGGATAAGGAAATACTACAGGAAGTTGATGGTATCTATGATCGTGCCGCCTTGGTGGCGTTGCCACAAGACATTCGCCCAGGGTATGCCCAGCACCTGATGGCGATGACAAAAGTGGCCCCTCAATTACTGATATCTTTTGAGTATGAGCAGTCTGAGTTAGCGGGTCCCCCCTTCTCCATCAGCTCTCAGGAGATTTTTGAGCGTTACAATGCGGATTACCACCTGAAGATGCTGGCCTCCAGGGATGTGCCAGGTGGCTTAAAAGGGCTGGTACCAGCGAGGGAAGTGGCTTGGCTGCTTACCAGGCGCTAGTCGCTTAGGGCTCACGAGGGCACAATGATGGTTAGCTGGGTAAATCAGGCAATGCCATTGTGCCGGCAATAAGCGCTTCTTTTTTATGCTTGGGCCACCTCTTGATGGCGATTTCCAATTTCAGTGCAGAAGATTTATCCTGAGTTTTTACCTGATATTCAAGTGTGAGAGGCCCTTTACCGCGAAGGGCCTTGGCCGCTTTGGCCCCGCCACCACAGTGCTCGGCAAAGCGTCGTTGAATATCTTTAGTTATCCCCGTATAGAGGGTACCGCTGGAAGTGCGGATTAAATACAAAAACCAGGCATCCATTAAAATCTTGTCCGCAAGGGATTTTTCTCAGTTTCTTGTAGGTTAAAACGCATAGCTCAGTTAAAAAAGAGACTGCTGCTCGCCGGCTAGGGGTGGTGCATTAAATTGGCTGCTATCCAGGGATAGGCGCCGGTGATTTAACCCCAATTTCCTAATGGCGACAATAAACCGCTGCCGCAGTAACTGAGCGAAAACCCCTGTACCGGTTCTGCGTTGGGAAAAGTCACTTTGATAGTCCCGCCCACCGCGGCTCTGTTGTATCAGACTCATTACATGGTCGGCCCTTTGTGGGTAATGTAGTGATAGCCACTCACGGAAAAGTGGCGCCACCTCATGGGGTAGCCGCAGGAGGATATAGGCCGCCCTCTCGGCACCTGAATCCCGCCCGGCCTTCAAAATAGCTTCCAGCTCACAGTCATTAAGTGCGGGGATCATTGGAGCTGCAAGTACGGCCGTGGGTATCCCAGCCTTGCTCAATTGTTCGATAGTACACAGGCGGGCAGAAGGCCCCGCTGTGCGAGGTTCCAATTTCCTTTTTAAATCCCTCTCCAGAGTAGTCACACTAATTGCCACCTGAGCAAGGTTGTCCTGTGCCATCTCAGCCAAGATGGGAAGATCCCGTAAAATCAGCTGGCTCTTGGTGACAATGGTGACCGGTTGTCGAAACTCCTGCATTACTGTAAGCAATGCCTGGGTTATGCCTTTCTCTTTCTCTAGAGGCTGATATGGGTCTGTATTCGCGCCTAGTGCTATGGGACTACAGGTGTAGCTTGGTTTGCGCAGCGTCTGCTCCAACAATACGGGCGCGTTAGCCTTAAAAAAGATCTTGCTTTCGAAGTCGAGCCCTGGGGAAAGATCCATATAGGCATGAGCTGGTCTCGCGTAGCAATAGACACAACCATGCTCACAGCCACGGTAAGGATTGATAGACTGAGTAAAGGGGATGTCGGGCGATTGATTGGTGGCGATAATCGACTTGGCCTTCTCTTCAATGGCGGTAGTCAGTAGTCGCTCCAGAGGCTCAGCCTCGGTTTGCCAACCATCGCTTTCCCGTGTACTGATGTGCTCGGCAAAACGACCATTGATATTACTGGCGGCTCCGCGCCCTTTATGTAAGGGCTGAGGATTGTTTGATTCTATCTTTTTCATCGGAACTAGGGTGCTGTATGTTTGTACAGTTTACGGTTTTGGTTCAGTACAAAGCAATGGCCAATCAATCTTTGTAATTGTCTATCCGCGGCTACTTAGTCAGCTCACTCAGGAGATGGAATCTACGAATGGCTCAGGTCCAACCTTTCAGGATTGATATACAAGAATCTCAGCTGGCTGATATGCACCGAAGGATACGGGAGGCACGTTGGCCTGAGGCAGAAACCGTAGATGGATGGGCGCAGGGAATCCCTTTGAATTATCTTAAGGATTTCTGTGATTATTGGCTAAATGACTATGACTGGTATGCCACTCAGCAGAGGCTGAATCAATATGACCAGTTCATAACAACCATTCACGACCTGGAAATTCATCTAATTCATGTCAAAAGCAGTCATAGAAGCGCCACGCCAATCGTAATAACCCATGGTTGGCCCAGTTCTTTTGTGGAATTTCTCAAAGTGATAGGGCCCCTGACTGAGCCGACTCAATATGGGGGGAGTGCTGAGGAGGCTTTCCATGTGGTATGCCCATCGCTCCCTGGTTTCGCTTTTTCGGGTAAGCCTGTAACGACGGGGTGGGGTATCCCAAGAATTGCCGCTGCCTGGGATACCCTAATGCATCGCCTGGGGTATCAATCGTACTTGGCTCAAGGGGGAGATTGGGGCCGGTCGGTGACCACTGAAATTGGCATACAGAATCTGGGCGCGTGCAGGGCTATTCATATCAATAATCCCAAGGAAGAGCCAGCCGCTGAAGCCTTGCAGTGGCCCAGCGAGGAAGAGAAAGAGGCCCTGGCCGGAATACGATTCTTCAATTGTTGGGATTCCGGTTTTGCCAAGGAACAGAGTACCCGCCCTCAAACACTGGGGTATAGTCTTGCGGATTCTCCCATAGGACAGGCTGCCTGGATATTAGAGAAGTTTCATTTATGGAGCAATTGCCAGGGAACTTTGGAGAGTATTTTTACCAGGAATGAATTACTAGACAATATCATGCTTTATTGGCTGACAAATACAGCGGCCTCTTCTGCGCGACTATTTTGGGAAAGCTTCGATGCCCCCTATGGCCCCGATCAGGAAAAGGTAGTGCAATTGCCCACTGGAGTCAGTATTTATCCTGGAGAGATGGTAAGAATACCCCGCTCTTGGGCTGAGGGGCGTTATAAGAACATTTGTTATTGGAATCATTTGAAACGAGGAGGGCACTTTTCGGCTTTTGAACAGCCCGAATTATATGTCGAGGAAATAAGGGCCTGGAAGAGAAGCTTGCAGTAGAAGCTGGTAACTTCTCCCCATTAAGATAGCCCTCACCCTTCAAGGCGAGAGCCGGCCCCCCATAAAGTTCTCATCCATTGATAAGAGCCTCAGTGTTACGCAGACAGAAACTGGCATAACCTGGCCATATCAGAAATTGTTAGAATTTCTCTACTAATTGGCTATAGATTATTTGTTCCGTCTCCAATGCGTAAGGGTTTTATTGAGCTTAATGAATCTTATTTCCGAGATATCAATTATTCTGGGGCCAATTTGGGATTACGAGACACTTTCGGTCTCGGGGTTATATTTAGGTGGCATGGTTAGTCCGGGCCGCTCATCATCCCAAATCATATTGACTATTTTCCATGAATGCCCATCGTGATAAAGCTGAATGCTGTTTATCCCCCGCTTGATAAACTGGGTTTTATCACTATCTCTCCAGGCTTCGTAACTACTGAATGCGTGAGCGATATTGCCGAAAGACTCAATAATATTGTGAATTTCTACCTCATAAAAAGCGGCATCTCCAACCACCCTCTGAAAATTTTCAGGGTAATCCTGGATATTCATGACCAGCGCCTGGGGATTACCTTCACCATCTAAAGAGGTTCGAATGACTTTAGCGTAAGGTGTGAATAGCGATAATTGTTTTTTCCAGTCGCGCTTGAATCCTTCTGGGCCAGAAATCACTTGATACAATTCTGTAAGAAGCACTCTGATTTCACTATGAGATCTCATTTCTAAATCCCTCTAGGTTTTTTAGGGGCTACTACTGTTTTATTGTTTAACTTTTACCTGTAAAACATTTTGTATTACTTTCTGGCTCGGAAGGGAGCCAGGATAAGATTTTCCACCCTTCTTCAGTCTTGGCCAATGTATAAGTGCTGCATTGATGATCCAGAACCTGTCTTTCTGAGCTGTAGCGTTTAAGCAGTATTGTTGTAACTGACATATTCTCATTCTGAAAGAAAGACTTAAACTCAAGGATCTCAGAATTTTTATAACCTCGCTTGGCTAGACCATCACGTATTTTAGATAGTACTTCTTCTACTTGTGCTGAATCTTGTGGGGTTAAAATGTGTGGGCCAAAGATAAAGTGAGGTGATTCTGTGAAGAAGTGAGATGCGGAGCCTTTTATGTTGTTCGAAGAAAATTCATTAATGAAGCCTGTGATATGTTCTTCGACTGTGGGCTCTGCGAGTGATTGAAAGCTGGTACACATGAGCAAGATTGCTAGGAGAATAATTCTTTTCAACTTGATTTCCTTTAGTTAAGTTGGGGTAACTCTCTTAGGGTTCGCCATTCTCAGTAGCGCTTATTTATCTTGATTGCGTCCCAATAACAATCATTCTTTTAAGATGATAAATTAAATAATATTCGAGTGTAAATATGTCCTTGTTCTTAGCGATGTTTGGGTTTTCGCTCACTATGTCGATTACGCCAGGGCCTGTAAACATGGTAATCGTCTCATCTGGAGTGCAGTATGGTTTTGCTCGTACCATTCCATTTGTATCTGGGGCGACAATAGGATTTACCTTACTGCTTGCCATGATCGGCTTTGGACTTTACCAGGTACTGGAGCGTTATCCACAGGTGTTGCAGTATCTTGCTATCGCTGGATCACTCTATGTCATCTATCTAGGGTACAAGGTTGCCAGCGGGCCCACGGAAGAGATAGCTGTTGCTGAACGTACCCTGCCGCGCTTCCATGAGGGGTTTCTTCTGCAATGGTTAAATCCAAAGGCATGGATTGCCTGTGTATCTGGTGTTGCCTTGTTTTCAAGCCCTCAGAGTAACAGTTTATTTTATTTTGTGGGGATTTATTTTTTTGTCTGTTATTTGTCGTTAACCGCCTGGGCTCTTATGGGGGATAGAATCAGGCTGGTGTTAGGGACTGAAGTGAGAATTAAAATATTTAATAGAGTGATGGGGGCATTGTTAGCAACTTCCGCAATCTATCTACTATACAGTCAATTTCTTGAAAAATAGCGCCTTACAGCTAAGGTGCTTGGCTTGACTGGTGAGCCGGATCTCTTGCGACCATATCGTTACATATATTCATTGATTGTGGTTTCTAACCCTGTGAGATTGATGCTCGCAATGACATAGGGAAGCCGGGATGGGATATTGATTTATGATTAAGCCTTATATTATTTCTTTTCTATACTAATTGGCAGTAACCTCCCTTTAGGGGCGAGACTGCTATGAAAAAAACAAAACCTTTTCGTAAGCTTGGGGCTCAAGAATCACTTTTCATGGAGTTGGCCGAAAAGTCTAATGGTGCGGTACAGCTGCTTGTCTTCTTTAGGGCTTGTAAGCCCTTAGGCGTTGAAAGGCTATTAAAGGGGATGAAGTACTTACATAACCTGCACCCTATGCTGCGTTCTCGTATAGAAAAAATGGCTTATGCGCATTGGTTTTGTGATGTGGATTTTGAAGATATTCCTATTGAGATTCATAAAAATACACCCTCTATATGTTATCAAGTAGAGTTTAAGCGCTTGGCAATAAAAAAAATTGAATTAGATAAGTATAGCTATCGTTTGAACGTTTACCTTGACAAAAATGATAATGTAATTTGGGTTGCTTTCATTGTAAGTCATGCAGCTATTGATGGGCGTTCAGTATTGATCTTGATTCGTGATCTGGATAGGTACTTGAGAGGGCATGAAAGAAATAAAACTTCTGCTTCCATAATGGACAAATCAGTGGTGGAATATGTTTACTCAAGGAAAAATATTAAAAGATCACAGCTGACTGAAAGAATTAATGATTGCGCGCCCCTAAAATGGCCAGTAGAGAAAGCAGTAGCGGCCACATATCGAAGAGGATGTTCTGTTTATCAAGTTCTTCCCAAAAAAAATTATGACCGCTTGCATCTACTTTTTCGGCAGAAAAACATTCAGGCTACATCGATCTATAGTGCTGTTGCTATTCTGGCTGCACGCTCACTTCCAAGCTTCCAGCCCAAGGTGGAATTGATGTTACCTATAAACGCTCAACAATTATGTAAACCTCTTATAGATAAAGAGGTTGTGGGTGAGTGTACAACTACGATAACTTTATCTTTATCCCCAGAGGATACCAGCCTTGATCTGCTTAGCCTTGCGCGCTTGATTCAAAAAAAAGTCTTTTTTCAATTAAAAAGTGGAATTTTTTATGAGTCGCCAATAGAGCCTAATTTCATCCCCAGTGAAATCGAAAACCTGGCCAAAAGTGCTGCCTCCCCAAAAAATCACTTCTCTTCAGGAATTTGTGTTTCTAATATGGGGGATGTGCATGAGATCACAGGTCCACTGAAGTTCTTCGATTTTGGCCTAGTTATGACGGTTCAGAATCATGGAGCACATCCCATAATGCTGGTTACCTATACACTAAATGAGCAGGAGTTTTTTGTTTTTGGCTATTGCGAGCCGCTTGTTAGTAGTGGTAGTGCCCTTAAATATGTGAAAACTTACATGGAATTAATTACCGATTTTTCCAATGGTTATGCTGTTGAATAAAGCTGCTTTAAAAGTATAGCAGTTCTTCCTAAGTTTATAGTTAATAGATGCATTCCTGAATCCCCCAGTTTTTCACTCTCATTTGAGTTGTTTCCAGAGTATAAGGTTTCTCAAGTTTGCGGTGATTGCCGACAGTAGAGGTTAGATAGGCTATTGATTGTAGATGAATAGATTTAAGGGTTTACAGGTATATTGACTGCACCTTGGATATCGGTCTCTTTTTGTTTAAAGAATTTTAAATGAAAATACGTTTTGGTGTGTCGATATTAAGTAATCTATTTACTTTTTCTATACTAATTGAATAGTCATCTTAACTTGTGATTTACATCTGTGCAGGATTGAAGCTATGCAATCAGAGCCATATTCACGAGAGTTAGGTGCGGTCGAGGCCTTGATGGTCGAGTTTGCCAGGGAGTGTCATGGGGGGACTCAAATTGTCTCCTTTATTAAGGTACTTCAACCATTAAATGTGAAGACTTTGCAAGACGGGCTGGCCTGGGTGCACCATTTGCATCCTATGTTGAGAGCAAGGGTTAAATTGGGGGCGAATTTCGAATGGCATTGTAATGTGGACTTTAGCTCAATCCCTTTAGAAATTTATGTTCTTGATCATGGTTTCAATTTTGAGTTGGAGTATGTGAGGCAGTCTAAAAAAATTATAGATATAGAAAAGTATACTTATATGATTACACTTTACATTGGTAATAACCAGTGTGTGGAATGGATTTCCTTAGTTGCAAATCATGCGGCTATTGACGGTAGATCAATAATGGTCTTGTTCTTTTATCTAGATTTATATTTGAATAAAGGTGGAAACCTAGAGCTAGAGCCGCTGCCATTATATAAGCCTATAGAGGAATATCTCAAGGAAGCGGGGTACAGTGGTGGTGATCATCTGCTTCTACCAGGTAAGGACTATCTTGCATGGCCGGTCGAGCAAACCGCAGACTTGGCCAGGCGTCAAAGTAGAGCAATCCTGCGTACTTTATGTTTCGATGATGTAGAAAAATTAGCCTTAATAATCAAAGAGAAAAAAATAAGTTTTACTGCGCTGTTCAGTGCTTTGGCAGTTGTTTCATCTCAGCAGTTGGCCAATCATCGTCCATGGACAGAGATCGTATTGCCAATGGATGTACGTGGTCTGTGTAAACCAAAGATAGGTTTAAATGTTATTGGGGCCTTTACCGCGATAACAACTGTGGAAGTTTCACCGCACAATTCTGGTGTGGGAGTTTTGGACTTGGCCATAGAAATACAAAATAATTTGAATGAAAGATTTAACCCCAGCGAGTTGAAAGGCTTGATTTTTGAGTCTAGTTGCAGGCTAAAAGATATCATGCAAGCTGCAAATGAATACTCCCATAAAAGAGAGTCATTTCCAGCGGGCATTTGTGTTTCCAATTTAGGCAGTATGAGAGGATTGTGTGGTGAATTGAAATATTTTGATATAGCTGCTGGTATGCTTGTTCAAAATCATGGTCACTACCCTATGATGGTGATTGCCTATACTACCAATCAAAATGGGGTATTTGTTTTTGGGTATTGTGAGCCACTTATTAGTAAAAATAGTGCGAAAGCTATGGCTGATCAGTATATGGAGTTATTGCAAGAGCTTGTTTGTTCCTCATGAGGTCTGAACTGATGAACCCTTGTTTGTTCAATTTTTAAATTGATATATTGCCGTTCATTTCCCCCCTTTCTCCTATACTGAATACTGATTGTGTAGCCTTTCTATACGACAACTTCCACCAATGTAGGGCTCAAACATGCACTTAGAGCCATTTTTTCTCGAGCGGCATTCCCAAGATACTAACTCTAAGAGGGTGACTGTCGGGTCGGATTTTGGGGGCCAAATTTCACTTTCTAAGCGGGGGAGCATCAAACCTCTGAGCAGTACTAGTGCTGACTTTCTATTGAGTAATATTGTCCGACAGGGTGAGAGATCCTTGTGATGTGGTTCGGTTGGATGAATATTAGTCATGAACTTTATCGGCATTTTTGATGAGTTATCGACCCTAATAAATTGTGATTGCTAGGAATTTTTACAAATTGATCAAAGTCATCAAATCATATGTAGCTAAGGCCTTGTGGTTATTTAGGAGTTTATTAATTAGCTGGCGGGAAAGAGTTAATTTCATAGTGCTTTATACAGATGATGGCACAAGGTTGTATCCTTCTGAAGAGATGGGTGATAGTACATTCCACTGGAGAGTAAACTTGTGAATGATGTGGTTGTCATTGTAGGGCAAGGGCTCTATTTGGCTGTGGCAGCAATCATTGGTTTGGGTATTTCCCGGATATTAAGAATTGATAATACACTAGGATGCTTATTGGCTGGTGTATTGGCTGCTTTTCTGTTACCGGTAATCGATTATGATACAGGGTTGAGGGCAACCAGCTTAAGGGAATTGGTTTTTTTTGTGATTTTGCCCGTTCTAATTTTTGAGTCTGCTTGGCAGCTTGAGCCAAGGATTTTAAAGCGCTGGATTGGTCCGATTCTATTATTTTCGACTCTAGGGCTAGTCATTTGTGCCTTCCTGATCGCAGCAATTACCTATTATGGAATTGGCCATCCGGCGGGATTTCCCTGGATAGCGGCATTGTTGACTGGTGCTATTCTGGCGGCTACCGATCCTGTAGCGGTAGTGAATAAGTTGCGACAAGAAAAAACTGGGGAAGATTTACTTTCTCTTATTGAAGGGGAAAGCTTATTTAATGATGCCGCAGCAGTAGTCCTTTATTCTCTGGTCCTAGGGCTGGCCACTTACTCAATTGTACAGGGGACAGGTGTAAGCGCTGAGGCTCCATCGCTGAGTGTTAGTTCAGTAACGCTGTATTTCTGCATGATATTCTTTGGTGGCGTTGCTGTAGGCTTGATCTTGGGGTTGCTGACAACACTGGTTATTTTGTTCCTACGAACACCAAGTGCAGCATTAATGACTCTAGTGATTGTGGCTTTTGGTAGCTTTTACCTTGCGGAAAGCATTTTGCATGTATCTGGTATTATTTCTGTTATGACCTGTGCCATAGTGGCTAGAGCCTGCTTGCGAAAACAAAGGAAAACCTATCTGGTAGATGCAGAAACCACTTGGGAGTGGTTGGGGCTTCTCTTTACTTCAATTATCTTTGTGATCATGGGGTTGGTCATTACTTTCGAAATGTTTACCCATCAATGGTTGGCGATGTTAATTGCCACGGCCGCAGCACTGGGCGCTCGGGCCCTGTCGGTGGTGCTGGTAGCACCATTAACGCGCTTCGTAGGTCCGCCAATTCCAAAGTCTTGGCGACTGCTGATGAGTTGGGGAGGGTTGCGTGGAGTGATTGCTGTAGCCCTGGTACTTTCTCTTCCCGTTGAATTGCCCTACTGGTGGACTATCCAATCTATGGTTTTTGGTGTAGTACTTTTTTCCTTGCTAGTGCAAGGAACTACCAGCGGGCGTTTAATCAGAAAGCTGGATATCTAAAGCTTAACTACTGGATGTTTTCTGTCCGATTTTCAGGCAGGAGTAATCTGGGAAAAAGTTTGAGAGATATTGATGATATTTCTGCTTAATTGTGTCGTGATTTGAGGTTTATCATTTGCTGTTGTGCTTTTCTATTTATGTTATGGCGGCTTTTAGTAAGAGTCTGCTTCAGGCAGGGATGATTTGAATGAGATAAACTGGTCGGCTGTAGTTTTCGGAGATTCAAGCATTGGTAAATGCCCAATGTCTTTGATCAGCTGTAGTTGGGAGTTAATAATTTCTCTTGATAGGATTGTGCCTGCGCTAGGATGAAGTATCCTATCCTTATCGCCCCAGGTAATTAAAGTAGGCTTGGAAAAGCCCTTTAATCTTCCCTCTAGTGGAGATGAAAATTTGATACTTCCATCTTTTATCTGATGAATGTCTTTAAATATCTTTTGGTACAGTGAAAAGTTATTTTCAGCTATTTTTGATAGCTCTGATATTGCAAAGCCTGGTATAAAAGGTCTTTTGTGGAAAACATTATCTAATAGCGATTCATACTCCTCTCTGTTCTTGGACAGAATAACAGGTAATTCATCGCGTAAAATTTGCTCAAACATTGGACTGCTGGGTGAACTTTCCACTCCAAGAGGGTTTAAAAGCCATAAGCTATTTATCTTTTCTGGAAACTCTACAGCATAGTTTCCAGCTATGTATCCACCCATTGAATTGCCCGCAAGGTGAAAGTGCTCTAAACCCATTGCATTCACAAAGCTGTTCAGGCGTTGAGTTTGGGGTAGGACATCATAGTTTAAATCTGGATCTTTAAAGCTCTCTCCAAATCCAGGTAAATCGGGAGCAATGATCTGAAAGTGTGGGGTTAAATATCTGGCTAAGCGAACCCAGTTATCTTTGTCAGCCCCGAAACCATGTAAGAGAACGAGCGGTGTGCCTGACCCACCCTGCAAGTAACTAATTTCCCCCTCTTCAATTTCAATTTTTTTGAGCTTTAGGCCCGATATTTTTCTTTCAGCAAAAGTTCCAAGCGTGAAAAGTGTATGGGTAATGGAAGTTAAATTCATTGTATTGGTTGTAGTGATTATAATTACTTAACTGAAAAATCGATGTTGCTCAGTAGGATATTGATCATTCATTGACCAGCCCATTTGATTGATATCCACATTGGTTAGAAATTTTGAGTCAACGATTTAGTTGTTTGAAGTTTGTATAATCCTTCAATACTAACAGGGCTGTAAAGGCTATCAAATTGGAATGTATGATATGGACCTATTTTGGCACATAATATTTCCTCAAGAGAAGATGTTGAATTTCTGCTAACTTGCAGAGAAAGGATGCCGGGTTCACTAGATATGTTATGAGCATATTGCTAGGTTGCCAATGCCAGCCAGTGTTGTTTTTCGTGTCTAAAGTATTTAATTGCCAATCACTATTTTTTAGATCAACATAATTGGATTGTCTAATGCTATCCATAACGCCACTGAGAGCAAGCTCAAAGAAAATAGCATTCCCTGTACTCTTTGGCTTCTATCATTAGTAGCGAATTTTGCGAGTGCACTTCCGAATACAATCCAGCAGAGGTGTGTTGATAGATTAAGGATAGTCATTAGTGCGATTAGTAATAGGATGGTTGTGGTGGGTTCGTGCTGAAGGTTGGGCGCAAAGATAGAAAACATGGTAAATGTTATAATCCAGCCTTTAACGTTTAGAATTTGAATCAACATTCCATTCCATATTGAAATCTTCGGCGCTTCACCCTGGCTCAGTGGTGACTTAGGTTTGGCGAAATGATAAGCGAGATAGATTAAATAGATAACACCGCCAGCCTGAAGTACTCTTAAGGCAACAGGGTAGTTGGTTAACCAAGTCATTAAGCCAAAGCCAACTAAGAACCCTTTCACAATAAAAATAAAATCTATTCCGGCCATTAGTGGCAATGACCTGCGGATACCCAAGCTTGCACCGGCTGCAGCGAAGGTGATATTGGCAGGACCAGGGCTAAAGATGAGCGGAAACATAACAGCCATCCACGCGAGAACAAATTTCATACTCATAAGACGTACCTATGCCAAACATTCAGAAGTTACCAGTTGAGGGTTGTGGAAACAGCTTTACTGGCGGTGAGGGATGAGTCTATAGAGAGAAGCTATTACTATCTTGTATAAAATTGCGCTATATCGATTTTAGATAACGCCCAGGAGTAATACCAAAAGTCTTTTTGAAGTTTCTACTCATATGGCTTTGATCAAAGAAACCACACTCGGATGCTACTGTGGCAGCATTTAGTCCTTGTTGTAGCAAAAGGCGGGCCTGATGAATTTTGTAAAGGACCAAAAATTGATGGGGAGCTATACCATAGTGCTTGCTAAAGCAGCGGATTAATTGGTATTGGCTCATTTCCGTGAGCTGACATAGTTGCTCAAGCGTTACGTTGTATTGCCAGTGATCACACAAATAGTTGCGGATTTTTATTGCGGCTGAGATATCTTTTGTATTTCGAGGGCTGAGGTTCTGGTCGCCATGATTGGCGAATAGCTTGGTAAGCGCCAACGTTAAAAGGCTATCTACGGCAAGCGGTAAGTGAGTACCATTCAGGCTACAGTGAAGTTGAAAGAGTAGCTTGAAAAGCTCAGGATCATGAATAATAGGGCCCTTAAGGAAAGGCATCGGAGTTTTACCAGGGCTACTATGTTGCCGCAATATTTGTGTAACCAGCTTTGTATCAAAATAAAACATCCGGTAATGCCAGCCTTGCTCGCTACCGCTGTAACCTGTATGTATTTCACCGGGGTTAATGGCGACAATGTTCCCCTGGGGGATGATATTACTTTGCCCGCGATAATCTAATTTCTCCGCGCCTGCCTGGATAATGCCAATGGCTAATTCATCGTGCCAATGTTTATTAAAGGCAAAACTGCGAAAGTGTGCATGAAATAGTTCTATGCCACTGTGTTTTGGGCTACGCCAAATCGCCGAAAATTCCTTTTGCATCTATAGGTCTAATTCATCAGTTCTTATTTATCAATACAGCTGTTTCAGCAGCGAGCATTACAAGATACAAAAAGAGGAAGAGCTGGGCAAAGAATCTTTTCAGTAGAGGGGAAAGTGGGAGGTAAGGCCGTGGAGTTATCCACGGCCAAGAGCAATAGTTATTGCCAGTTGAGGATCACTTTGCCGGACTCACCAGAGCCCATGGTGTCGAAGCCTTTCTGGAAATCGTCGATAGGGAACTGGTGGGTAATAATCGGGGTCAGGTCCAGACCGGATTGAATCAGGCTGGCCATCTTGTACCAGGTCTCGAACATTTCGCGGCCGTAGATCCCTTTTATGATCAAACCTTTGAAGATGACCTGGCTCCAGTCAATAGCCATTTCGCCGGCGGGAATACCGAGCATGGCGATCTTGCCACCGTGGTTCATTGCCTCGAGCATATCGCGGAAGGCAACGGGAACCCCGGACATTTCCAAGCCCACATCGAAGCCTTCGCTCATGCCCAATTCTGTCATCACATCTTTAAGGTTTTCCTTGGAGACATTCACGGCACGGGTGGCCCCCATCTTGCGGGCCAGATCCAGGCGATATTCGTTGATATCAGTGATGACCACATGGCGTGCGCCAACATGTTTGGCGACTGCTGCGGCCATAATGCCGATAGGACCGGCGCCGGTGATCAATACATCTTCGCCCACCAGATCGAAAGAGAGGGCGGTGTGTACGGCGTTACCGAGGGGGTCAAAAATGGAGGCCAGCTCATCAGAAATATTGTCTGGAATTTTAAAAGCGTTTAATGCCGGAATAACCAAGTATTCGGCAAAAGCGCCCTGGCGGTCTACACCAACACCGTAAGTGTTGCGGCAAAGGTGGCGGCGGCCTGCGCGGCAGTTGCGACAGTGGCCACAGGTGATATGCCCTTCGCCGGAAACGCGGTCGCCCACTTCAAAACCGGCAACTTCCTGACCCATACCAACGACTTCACCCACATATTCGTGTCCCACTACCATGGGCACTGGGATGGTCTTTTGCGACCACTCATCCCAGTTATAAATATGCATGTCGGTGCCGCAGATGGCGGTTTTGTGAATTTTGATCAGCAGGTCGTTATGGCCCGGCTCGGGGATTTCCACATCGGTAAGCCAAATACCCACTTCAGACTTCAGTTTAGAAAGTGCTTTCATTGTCATTAAAACTACAAAAAGAAAGGCGCAGCACCATCTGGCAATAGGATTGATCCGTTGTTAGACAGCGCGGCGATTATTTGGGAATTAAATAATTTTCAGCTCGCGGCCCACTTCAATGAAGGCATCAATGCACTGATCGAGCTGCTCGTGAGTGTGTGCCGCAGACATCTGGGTGCGAATACGGGCTTGGCCTTTAGGTACTACAGGGTAGAAGAAGCCCACTACATAAATGCCGCGCTCCAGCATCTTGTCTGCCATTTTCTGAGCCAGAGCGGCATCGCCGATCATGACCGGAATAATTGGATGGTCGGCACCGGCCAGGGTGAAGCCAGCTTCGGACATGCGCTTGCGGAAATACGCAGAGTTTTCGCGTAACTGCTCCCGCAGTTCGCCACCTTCCATTAGCATATCGAGCACTTTCAGGGAGGCAGTGACAATAGCTGGGGCTACTGAGTTGGAGAACAGGTAGGGGCGAGAGCGCTGGCGCAGCAGATCGATAATTTCCTTGCGGCCAGAGGTGAAACCGCCGGAAGCACCGCCCAGGGCCTTGCCCAGAGTGCCAGTAATAATATCGATACGATTGATGACATCACAGTATTCGTGGGTGCCGCGGCCGTGTTCACCGAGGAAGCCTACCGCGTGGGAGTCGTCGACCATCACCAGGGCATTGTAGCGGTCAGCCAGATCGCAAATCGCTTTTAGGTCGGCGATCACACCATCCATGGAGAAGACACCATCGGTGGCGATCAGCTTGGTTTTGGCGCCTTCGGCGTCAGCTGCCTGTAGCTGTTTCTCCAACTCCGCCATATTGTTGTTGGCGTAGCGGTAGCGCTTGGCCTTACACAGACGAACGCCGTCAATAATTGAAGCGTGGTTCAGGGCATCGGAGATTATTGCATCCTCTGGACCCAGCAGGGTTTCGAAAAGGCCACCATTGGCATCAAAACAGGAGGTGTAGAGGATGGTGTCTTCGGTGTGTAGGAATTCTGACAGGCGCGATTCCAGTGCCTTGTGGATGTCCTGGGTACCACAGATAAAGCGCACTGAGGCCATACCGAAACCGTACTGGTCCAGGCCTTCTTTGGCGGCTTTGATCAGGTCCGGGTGATCGGCCAGGCCCAGGTAGTTATTGGCACAGAAGTTCAGTACCTGGGTGTCGTTGTTCACCTGTATCTCGGCGGCCTGCTGGGAGGTAATGATCCGCTCCCGCTTATAGAGGCCGTCGGCTTCGATTTGTTTTAGCTCGTTGCGCAGGTGCTCAAAGAATTGTTCTGGCTTGGACATGATATTGTTTTTAGCTCCTGTCGGGTGCTCGTGGCACTAGGTATCTGGCGCGAATCAAAATGGCGCCACTGGATTCTCGTTTATCCCGCCAGCTCGCAGGCCTTGTGGGCAGTGATTGGCTGCTCGCTGGCACGGCAGCTGGTGGCGAATTTTAAAGCTTCTTCCGCGGTGTCGAACAGTAGTTGCCACAACAATTGCCGATCGGCCCGTCTCACGGCTCTTACCGCGGTGCGGCTGCGTTGGTTGGCAATTTGAATTTCTATAACGTCTTTACTGGATAACGGTGATTCGGACATGGTCCCTCCAAGGGTAAAACTTTGGAGGGCTGACGTGGAAGCGGCGAAAGGGTATTCGCTAATCCGGTTGGATTGCTCTTGTAGAGCCCCATCCTCCCCGCAGGCTTTGGTGTGCCAGCAGAGAGAGAACCACCTTGCCCCGGTCGGCAGGTTGGCGTTGGCGTCAGCCACTCTCGTGATGTGCGAGCAAAGATAGCGGGGAGGGGATTGGCAGTCAACTGCACCGCCCACGATTGCAGGCGGTGCAGAAGTTTATGCCGGCAGTTGCACAGATTTCAGTTCTATAAACTCGCCGAGGCCGGCCTCGCCAAATTCGCGCCCGTTGCCAGAGCGCTTGTAGCCGCCAAAGGGTGCGTCGTAATTAAACTCGCCGCCATTGACGAAACATAGGCCTGCCTCGATGCGGCGCACCAGAGGCATGGCGCTCTCTGCATCCTTTGCCCAAACACCGCTGGATAAGCCGTATTCGGTGTCATTGGCGATGGTAATTGCCTCATCCATATCCTTGTAAGGGATCAGGCAGGTCACAGGGCCAAAGATCTCTTCGCGGGCGATGCTCATATCGTTGTGTACATCGGCAAATACTGTGGGCTTCACATAAAAGCCCTTCTCCAGCCCAGAGGGCACCTCGGCGCCGCCAGTGACCAGGCGTGCACCCTCGTCGATACCCTTCTGGATATAGCCGCGCACTATCTCGCGCTGGCGCGCGGAAGAGAGTGGGCCCATAAAGGCATTTTCATTGGTGCCCATGGCGATGTCTTCGGCGACCTGGCGGGCGATTTCTACCGCTTCGTCATAGCGTTCGGCAGGTACCAGCATACGGGTGAGGGCGGTACAGGTTTGGCCACTGTTGATAAACACATCTTCGCAGCCCCAGCGTACGGCGGCTTCCAGATCTGCATCGGGGGTGATAATCAGAGGGGACTTACCACCTAATTCCTGGGTTACGCGCTTCACCGTGGGCGCAGCGGCCTTGGCCACTTCCACACCGGCGCGAGTGGAACCGGTGAAGGAGACCATATCGATACCGGGATGGGCAGAGAGCGCCGCACCCACTTCGGAGCCAGCACCGGGTACCAAGTTGAAGACGCCGGCGGGGACACCGGCCTCTTCAATAATTTCCGCCATCACAAAATCCTGCAGCGGCGTGATTTCAGCGGGTTTAGTGATCATGGTGCAGCCGGCGGCCAGGGCCGGAGCCACTTTGCCCACAAACTGGTGCAGAGGGTAGTTCCAGGGAGTGATAAAACCGCACACGCCCACGGGCTCGCGGAATAGAACGGAATGGCCGGCCTTCTCTGTTTTTTCCATTTCCGCGGTGCGCTCGGCGTAGTAGCGCATGGCATAGATAGGGCCATCCACATGCAACCAGCGGGTGATATGTTCGGGGCAGCCGAGTGTCTGGGACACGGCCTGAACCAGATCTTCCTTGCGTTTTTCCATACCGTCGGCAATGGCGTTGAGCAGTTCGCGGCGCATCTGTGCGGTGCTGTTGCGCCAGCTGTGGAAGGCTTGGCGCGCGGCTTCCACGGCGAGATCCACATCTTCGGCCGAGCCTTCGGCCACTTGGCAGATGAATTCTTCGGTGGCCGGGTTGATCACCGGGTGAGTCCCGGTACCCAGAGGCTCGCGCCATTCGCCGTTAATAAACAGCTTGCCCGTGGGCAGTTTGCTGAGATCTGTCATGTCACGCTTCCATTTGTTCTGCGCCTGAAGGCGCGCTGATTTCGATCAGGGTTGGGGTCTGGCGGCCCAGGGCATCGGCTACTGCTTGCGCCAATTGGCCGGGCTGGTCGATACGACAGCCCTCGGCACCAAAGGCCTTGGCCAGGGCAACAAAATCCGGGGTGCGCAGGTTTACACCTTCCTGCGGCACTTCCGCCGCATCCATAAAGTCGCGGATTTCTCCGTAGCCGGCGTTATTCCATACCAGGATAGGCAGAGGTAAACGTTGCTCAACAGCCACTGCCAATTCGCCCAGGGTAAACATCAGGCCGCCATCGCCGATCAGGGCGATTACATCCCGCTCGCTAGAGAGCTTGGCGCCAACTGCCGCAGGCAGGGCGAAGCCCAGGGTGCCATAACCGGTAGTACAGGTCACATGGCTACGCGGATGATATAGGGGCAGGGCGTGGTTAGTGTTATAGGCCAGCTGGGTGGAGTCTGTCACCAGGATACCGTTTTCCGGCAGGGCTTCGCGCAGGGCCTCAACCCAGGGGAAGCGTTGTTCTGAGCCATCCCACCATTCTTTGCGGCAGTCTTTCAGTAACTGGGAAACCTCTTTTTCAGAATGTTCGCCTGCTGTTGCATCGCGTTGGATCAGGGCGGCTTCCAATTGTTGCAGGCTCTCTTTGGCGTCAGCACAGATCGCCAGATCCGGTTGGGCGTTGCATACCAGCTGTGCAGCATCTATATCGATACGAATCAGTTTGCCGGAGAAGGCGTAATCGTCCCGCACCAGGTTGCGATCGGTTTCAGAGAGTTCGGTGCCCACGGCCAGAACCACATCCGCATTCTCCACGCGGTTGCGTACACAATCGAAACTCAGGTTGGCACCGCCACACAGTGGATGGCGTTCATCTACAACGCCCTTGGCTGCCAGAGACAGAAATACCGGGGCCGCAATTTTTTCAGCAATTTGGGTAGCCGCTTCGCCGGCGCTCTGGGCACCGCCGCCGAGGAGGATGACCGGGCGCTGGGCGGATTGCAGCCATTCGGCGGCCGTGGCGATAGCAGCGCTATTTGCCGCCGGGGCCATAGCGGCTGGTGCAGCTTTGTAGTCTTCCAGTTGGCCGGGCATGGGAGCCGGGAACAGGTCGATGGGGATTTCGATATGCACAGGCCCCGGGCGGCTGGACTGCAGCAGCTGGAATGCCCGTGCCATCACCTCTGGTAATTGCTCTGCCTGGCTGAGCGTGTGCTGCCAGATACAGAAGCCGCGGCTGGCATCACTCTGTTGCGGCAGTTCATGTAGGCGACCGCGGCCCATGCCCAGGTCTTCGCGGCGATTGATTGCGGAGATCACCAGCATGGGAATCGAATCGGAATAGGCTTGCGCCATGGCGGTGGCGGCGTTGGTGAGACCGGGGCCGGTGATCAGGAAGCAGACACCAATCTTGCCACTGGCACGGGCATAGCCATCCGCCATAAAGGCGGCACCCTGTTCGTGGCGCGGAGTGATATGCATCAGGTCACTGCCGGGCAGACCTCGGTACAGTTCGATGGTGTGGACACCGGGGATGCCGAAGACTTTTTCCACCTGGTAGTCGCGCAGCAGGCGCATGAGCACCTGGGCGCATGTGGGCGCAGAGGACATAGCCACCATTTTCCTTATTTGTGTAAAAATGCCGTGAGCCTAGCGGCCCACTAAAAAGCACGCAAGCGCCCGCAGAGTCTGCACCTGCGAGGGGAAATACGCAGGAAAATTGAGATTCGTCCCGTATCGCGACAGGAAACTTGGCCCCCGAGCCGTAAGATTCCTTGTGTAAAGGGAGTTGCGATACAAGAGGATTTGTCGCGTAGCTGGAATAAAAATCGCTTTGCTTCAGCTGGCTGGATATATTTTGAGCTTGAATAACTTAGGAAGTAGCACCATGGAAATCGATCAATGGCGTCGTGAATACCTGCTTGGCGGTTTGCGCCGTTCGGAGTTAAAAGCCACCCCGGTGGAGCAGTTTCGCGAATGGCTTGAGGAGGCTCTGGCGGCCAAACTTTCTGACCCTAGTGCCATGTGTCTGGCCACGGCCGATAGCAGCGGCCAGCCCTCCCAGCGCATTGTATTGCTAAAAGGTTTTGACGAGCGCGGCTTTGTTTTTTACACAAACCTGCAGAGTAAAAAAGCGCATGATATGGAGAAGAACCCGCAGGTATCCCTGCTGTTCCCCTGGCACAGCCTGGAGCGCCAGGTCATTGTTAGCGGCAATGTGGAGTCGGTGACGCGTGAGGATGCCGAGCAGTATTTCCAGTCCCGCCCACTGGAAAGCCAGCTGGCCTCCTGGGCCTCGCGCCAGAGCCAGCCACTGTCATCCCGTGAGGAACTGCAAAAACAGTTTGACCAAGAAAAGGCGCGCTTTGCAGATGGACAAGTGCCGCTGCCAGATTTTTGGGGCGGTTATCGGGTAGTGCCACACTCGGTGGAATTTTGGCAGGGTGGTGCCAATCGCCTGCACGACCGCTTTATTTATCGCGCCGATGATAGCGGTTTGTGGACGCTGGATCGTTTGTCTCCCTAATGGCTGCAGAATTTTAGCTAAAGTGTGGCGTGGAAAATTTGAGCGGGGTTATGACTCCGCTTTTTGCTTTGATTTTTATCATTTTACATTCAGGCAAAATAGAAAAGGGTAATGAATATTTGCCAAATTAAAAAAGCGTACCCATTAAAATGTCATTTTAAGGCTGCAGGTTAAATAGATGTTTTATTCTATAAATACTGCATTTATTAGTAGGGCGGGTCAGGCCTTTTTTTCGCCTTCGCGATTGAGAAAGTCCAAGCCTTTGATGAGGGCCTCAACCCGGCTTTCTACAAAACAATCCTCGTCCATCCAATCCCGGATATGTAA
Organism: Microbulbifer mixtoriginis (SeqCode); assembly: GCF_052468275.1. Classification (NCBI taxonomy): domain Bacteria; kingdom Pseudomonadati; phylum Pseudomonadota; class Gammaproteobacteria; order Cellvibrionales; family Microbulbiferaceae; genus Microbulbifer; species Microbulbifer mixtoriginis (SeqCode). Next base: position 2,198,512 of record NZ_CP174341.1, read on the forward strand.
TTTCTCCAACCTGTCCAGTGTTGGCTCATTGGGGCAGTACAGATAGACTTTGCAGCCTAAACTAATGGCATCACGCATGGTATTTTCCAGTGCCAATGCCGCTGTTGTATCAATCATGGGTACTGTACTTAAATCCATAATGATGACTTTAAATTTACCCACTGCGGCTTGCTGTCGGGTAATGGCCTTGGATACCCCAAACAACATTGGGCCCGATAAAAAGAAAAACAGGATCTGTCCTTTTGACTGCCGCAGCATCTCCCGTTCCCGCCGATTGAGAGGGTCGCCTTCCTCGATACCGGAAATCGCTTTAACACTTTTTTCCTGAATACGGCTGAGCCGCTCAATGGTGATGATATTAACAAGGAATACACCAATGGCCACGGCGTAAATCAGGCCCACAAACACGGTCATCAACAGAACGCTGTACATAATAAAGGTTGGGAATATTGCCACCTGGTGATGGTGAACGCGTCGGATATAACTCCAGTCGAGAATATTAATGCCGACGAACACCGCGATACCGGCTAATACCGCCATAGGAATCGGCTGCGTTAGGGGGGCAAACCAGAGCACCACCAGCAGTAGAATCAGCGCACGCACTATACCGGCCAGAGGAGAGCGCGCCCCTACCTGAATATTCACCACGGTCCCCATGGTGGAACCCGCGCCGGGCAGCCCGCCAAACAAACCGGATACGGTGTTGGCGATGCCCTGGCCGATCAATTCCCGGCTGGGGTTGTGCTCCCTGCGCGTCAGGCTGTCCGCTATCACCGCAGTTAACAGGGTATCGAGACAGCCCAGAGTGCCGAGCACCAACGCTTCAATCAGCATGGTGGACAACATATCAAAAGTGATGTCGGGTAAAACCAGGGAGGGCAAGCCACTGGGAATTTCGCCGATGCGCCGGATCTCTTCGTTGTCGAACAACACCATGGAAAGCAAGGTAATGGTGACTAGTGCCACCAGTTGGGGGGGAACCAGCTGTTTGAGTTTCTTTGGTAAAAAAAACAGCATTCCGAGGGTGAGCAAACCGAGGAAGAGTTCCCCATAGTGGGTATTTCTGACTAGCTCCGGCAATTCCTGTACGGTTTCCATCGGCCCGCCAGGGGGCGTGGGTTGGCCGAGTAACGGACCAATCTGCAAAATTACCAGAATAATACCCACCCCGGACATAAATCCTGAGACCACGCTGTAGGGCATCAAGACAATATATTTGCCAAGCTTTAACGCCCCCAAAGCAATTTGAAAAATGCCCGCCATGATGACCACGGTAAAGGCCATTGCCAGTCCCTGGTCTGGGTGCTCTGCCATCATGGTGGTGATCACCGCAGCCATTACTACTGTCATGGCACCGGTAGGCTCAGAGATTAAGGTTCGGGTACCCCCAAACAAGGAGGCAAATAGCCCGATCAGAATGGCCCCCCACAGCCCTGCACTGGCTCCTGCCCCGGAAGCAACCCCAAACGCCAGTGCCATGGGTAGCGAAACCACGGCTGTGGTAACTCCACCAAAGAGATCCCCTTTGAGGTTCACTCCTTCAAATCTACCCGTCAACAAGGCCGCGCCTCTTCGTGAGTTTCGAATGACTCTAAGGATATGGCAGTTATGTGGAACTGCCAGAAGGAGGGTTGTTCTACGGCCAGTCTATTTGTGTGGTTTTCAGCACTTGCCTTTCGTGTGCTTGCACTCTCTGGCTATTTTTGTGCAGGGACGCTTAGAATATCGCGCCAACCAGATTGCGGGAAATACCGTATAAAAACCCGTTGGTACGACTGTGCTTGATCAAGTTTTAAGAAAAATAGGTAGGGGGATTTATGGCCATTATTGGTATTGACCTGGGTACCACCAATAGCGCCTGTGGGGTTTTAACGGAAGATGGCGTGAAGCTGATTCCCAATCGCCTTGGAGAGGCCTTGACCCCATCGGTGGTCGGTCTGGATGACACTGGCAAGCTGGTAGTTGGAAAAACCGCAAAAGAGCGCCTCATCAATCACAGTGATACCACCGTTGCCGCCTTTAAGCGCCTGATGGGCACCGACCATAAAGTCAAACTGGGCCGCCAGCAATTTACCGCTACCGAACTCTCCGCCTTGGTACTGCGCTCTCTCAAAGAGGATGCAGAGGCTTTCCTGGGGGAAGAGGTCAGCGAGGCGGTAATCAGTGTGCCCGCCTACTTTAACGATAACCAGCGCCAGGCGACAAAATTGGCTGGAGAGCTGGCAGGCCTCAAGGTAGAGCGCCTGATCAACGAGCCTACCGCTGCGGCAATTGCCTACGGCCTGCACGATAAGCGGGAGGGGAATTTCCTGGTGCTAGACCTGGGCGGTGGTACCTTCGATGTCTCCATCCTGGAATTCTTCGATGGCATTATGGAAGTACATGCCAGTGCTGGGGATAACTACCTGGGCGGTGAGGATTTTGTTGAGGCAATGATCGACAGCGTTCTGGAAGAATTGCAGTTGAAAAAATCTTCCCTGAAACCGCGCGAACTGCAGAATCTATATATGCAGATGGAAACGGCCAAGCGCCGTATCAGCCAGCAGGCAGAGCAGTTACTTAAATTAAACCTCGGTGGACGTGAACTCGAATGGAAAGCGACTCCCGAGTGGTTTGAGAAACTCAGCACTCCGTTGCTGCTGCGAGCCAAGCGCCCGATTGAGCGCACCATGCGCGATGCCGATTTGCCACCCGCTAAAATTGACGAAGTGGTATTGGTGGGTGGCTCCACCCGCCTGGCCCTGTTCCGCTCTATGGTGGGGCGTATGTTTGGCCGCTTACCCTCCTGCCACCTGGACCCAGATACTGTTGTCGCCATGGGAGCGGCTATTCAAGCCGGTCTCAAGGAAAAAAACTCCGCGCTGGATGATATCGTCCTCACCGATGTATGCCCCTACACCCTGGGTACCGGCATAGTGAACGAAGACAGCCCGCAGCTGGGCAATTACTTCCTGCCGATTATTGAGCGCAACACCGTGGTACCTGTGAGTATCGTGCGCAGCGTCTGCACTGCCCGAGATGATCAGGAGGAGGTCTGTATCGATATTTACCAGGGGGAAAATCGCCTGGTAAAGAAAAATGTTTATCTGGGCGAACTCACGGTGCCGGTACCCAAGAAACCCCGGGGCGAGGAAGTGGTGGAAGTGCGCTATAGCTATGATATGAACGGTTTGCTGGAAGTGGATGTCACTGTCATTTCCACCGGTAAAACATTTAATAAGTTAGTGGAATTTACGCCGGGCGCCCTGAATGAACAGGATAAAGCCCAAGCGTTGGAAAAACTGGCCAAGCTCAAATTTCATCCCCGTGAAGATGAGGAAAACCGGGCGCTGCTCGCCCGTGGTGAACGCTTGTATGAAGCGAGCCTCGGCGAGCAGCGCGATTATATAGCTAAATTGCTCGCCAGCTTTGATCGGGTTTTGGATAAACAAAACCTGGTGGAGATTGGCAAGGCGCGTGCCGAACTCACTGAAATCTTCGATAAGCTCGACGGTGAGGACTGGATTTAATGAGTCCTTGGGAGATACTCGAGCTAGCGCCCTGTGATGATGCGCGAGCCATCAAGCGTGCCTATGCAAAAAAACTGAAGCTAACTCGCCCGGATGAAAAGCCCGAAGAGTTTCAGCAGTTACACAGCGCCTATAAATGGGCCCTGAAAGCCGCCGAGGAGCTTAAAGAAGAGAAAAAGGAAAGTGAGGAACCACAAAGTACTGAGGTGCTTGCGGAAGTTGCTAGTGCTGAGGGGGCTGCACTTTCCCCTGAGGCCGTGCAATTACAGGGACAGGCAGAGCCCCAGGTGCAACAAAATAGTGAGCCGAATCATCAAGACCACTCCCCAGTCTCATCAGAAGCTATTGAGCAAGCTCAATCAAAAGTCTCTCTTGACCTGAACCAAGTCCAGGACCAGGAAGCTGGGGGTGAGAGACAACAGGAGACCTCTACAGAGAAAAATGCTGAAGAGCAGCATTCTGAAGGTAAGAATGCACAAGAAGATAATGTGCAAGAAAATCCTATTGAAGAGGATGACACTGAACAAGACCCACAGCGAACATTGCGAATTGGCGAGTACCATCGGGTGTTGGAGCAAGTGGATAGGCTGCTGCAAGAACCCAGTAACTTCAATGTAAAAGAAAATTGGCGTTTTCTCACCGATACACCTTATATGCTCGATGAGGAATATAATTGGAATCTGGGCCTCTCAATCTTCGAACGTTTTGCCAGAATAAATTTGCAGGCCAGTGAAGCTACCTCAAAAGGTAAAAAACAAGCTCAGATTTCTAACAATATTCTTCAGTACTGCAATAGCTTGTTCGACTGGAATGGTAATGCCTCCTATTTATACGGCGCCTTGGAAGAGTCCCTTTGTGATTGCATTTTTAATTCGCTGCACAGCGAAGAAGTAACTGTAGACCCCGCCCAAGGGCTTAGAGGTGGGCGCAAGCTGATCCGGCAGAAAATCACCCAGCCGGAAGAAACCTATGATCAATACTACTTTGGCCACTTGCTGGCCCGGGGCGTTGCTGTCTTACTGGATTTATTGTTGTTGTACGTCGTGGTTGGCTTTATCGCCTCGATTGTGATGATGAAGGTATATGATATGCCAGAAGGCGCCGCCACAACCATGGCGCTGGGGATCTGTTGCCTGGCCTATCTACTGATGGCCTGGATTGCAGAGAGCTCCCGCTTTCAGGCGACGCCGGGTAAATATTTGATGGGCTACAAAGTCACCAACAAAAAATTTGAGCGAATAGGCTATGGCCACGGCCTTTGGCGCCTACTGAGCTTCACTCTCACCCTACCTCTGGGAAAGATCGGTTGGTTGATTAACTGCTTCTTAGGCGGAAACCTGATGCACGACCGCCTCAGCTCAAGCCATGTCATCAATATGCGTAAATCCCGCGAGGAGTATTTGCGTAGATTGCGGGGGGAGGAGTGATGCCAGTAGTCTCAAAAGAAAATGCTGCGCACTACTCCTGGGGAGAGGGCTGCGATGGCTGGCACTTGGTACGAACCGATTCTCTCAGTGTGATTCAGGAGAGAGTGCCTCCTGGTTGCTCAGAAGTTCGACACCTGCACCGGCAATCTGAGCAGTTTTTCTTTGTACTAAAGGGCACGGCCACGATTGAATGTGGTGGCGAAGAGCATACCCTCACTCCCGTCCAGGGTTTGCATATAGCCGCAGGAATTCCTCATCAGTTGTTCAATAAGGCTGATGTAGACTTGATTTTAACCGTTACCTCAACACCGCCTAGCCATGGGGATCGGGTGGAGTTGTAGAGCTAATGTATTAGTGCAATAAAAATTGGATTTGCTGCCTGTTTATTTTCAGATGGTTTTGTTTTTTTTAGAGGTGATATGACATTTAAAGCAGATGTTCTTGCGGCAGCCAAGATGAAGGCGGAAGAACTTGAAGATTGGAAGTTTGTATCTAAACGGTATCGATATCGCCCAACAAAATTTTGTGATCTATTAATAGCTCCTTTCTGGAATTTTAGTGGCTCTCCTGCTTGGGTAACAACCCAGCCTGATGCAGGTGTATACATCAAAGAGGTGGAAGATATTTTTTCTCAACTTTCAGGTCTTCCTCTGAGTCAAACTGCTACTTTTTCAAGAAGAATTAAAATATCTGACCTGAAGAAACCTTTTAGTCGAACAGTTTATGCCGATGATTTCGAAAGTCGGGAGGAGGCTGTGGCGCAAGTTATGCGTGATCTGGATAATATAATCGAGTTTGGGCGGGCGTACTTAAGAAAGCAATATTGTCTAGACAGTAAAGAATCGTTTTACCTAAGTGTCCCTGAAGAAACGTGTGGTATCTGGGCTACATACTATTGTATTGTGCGTGGATTGCTTGGAGATACGGATTATATAAAACGGGTGCTTCGCAAAGAAATTGATCCTGAGGGTTATCAAGAACTAGAGCTTATTGGCAAGGTTTTGGATTATTTTTCTTGAAAATTAGTTGTAAGGCTGGGGGAGTTCACTTTTGTGGTGGGTTGTTATTTTTTTGATATGTAATTTTTGGTGAGTTTTCTTTTCTAGGCTTTTTTTGTGCGGCTGTAGATAGCAGATTTTAGGTTTAATATGAATGTTTTGTTAATAATTGGGGCTGTTGCTATATTGGTTGCACTTTACCGTGCAGCAACCAGTAAGAATATACCACAAAGCCCGGCGGCATGTGGTATAGCATTCTTTACCATTACTGCCGGTTTGGCCTCTTGGTTGTATCTATTATCTGCTATTCCTTTCTATTCCCTGTACTTACAGGTGAGTATTATCTCATTACCCTTGATATTGTTATTGGGTGGTGTTTTGGCTGCGCGTACAAGTGAGGATACTGCCTCAATGAATGCCAAAATTGTATTGGCTGTTGCGGCGGCCCCCTATTTGCTGGTTACCTTTATTGCTTTTATGAATTCTTCTGGGTGGGCCATTGTTTATGCATTAATAGTATATATTCCCTGTATTATTGGTGGGCGATATATTGGCAGTAAATATTTGCAAGTAAAATGATGTAGAGATGGGTGGCCTTGTCGCTTCTATTGTGATGGCAGGCTGGTAAGCGTAGACACCTACGGTACTAGTAATCCGTTACCTGGCTTATCTATTGATGGCCTGGATCGCAGTGAACTCCCGTATTAAAGCTGCTCCCAAAAAATACCTGAAGGGTTATAAGGTGGCTAGCAAAAAATTGAGTGGATAAGCTGTGACCACGGCCTCAGGAAATTACTGAGCCTCACTCTCACCATACCTCTGGACAAAGCGGTTAGTTGGCTAAATTTTTAAGTGGAAGTTGTGATGTATAGCTGCTTAAGCTGAAGCAATACCATCAATTTACATAAATTCTTGAGGAGTGCTTGCTAGGATGGCGGGGGGAGGGAAAGATGTCTGTAGCCTTATAAGGAAATGCCGGACAATTCTGCTGGAGGAAGGGCTGCGATGGCTGGCATCTGGTAAAAATCGGTTCACTCTGTATGATTCAGGAGGGGGTGCCCCTTAGCTGTTCAGAAGTTCAACACCTGTACCGGTAATCTGAATAGTTTCTCTTTGTGATAGCTATTATAGAGTGTTCCCTCTTACACGGCCTGCGGCTGCACATAGCCAATAGGATTTATCATCAGTTACTCAATAAGGTTTCTATAGATTTGTCTTTCAATTTTATTTCGACGCCACCTAGCCATAAGGGTTGAGAAGCTTTTCAAAGCCAGTATCTCTTTGTGTAATGAAAATTCGAATTGACACCAACTATGTGATGAATAATTATAATTTTCATGTGGGTTTTTCATGGATCCTTTGGTTTATTTGTAAGTTTCCAGGTTTGGGAGTTCTAGTTGGTGAAATGAATTACGGTGCTACTTATGAAGTACCTGGTGGTAATCTCTAATTCATGTAAAATATACTTATCTTCTAATGATGTGTGTATCCTTGATTTTTCCATTACTCTGTCAGACTTTTTTAAATTTGGTTATCCCTAGTAAAAAATATGATCAACCGCGCCCTTCTTTGTTGTTGAGGAAGAGTTTATATTGGTGGTCCCTAATAGAGTGACGATGATTGATGTAGTTGCTCCTTTCTGCTGACAATGGTTGGTTGTTCATCAAGGTTTCTGGAGTTAGTACGCCTTGCATACTTTGCAGTTGTATGTGTAAGGTAATTATCAAAGGGTGAGAGAGTTTATGTCTTGTATGCGAAATTGTGTGGGTCAGCACTCTAGGTCTCTTGAGGGCAAGATGTTGACATTGACATTGACATTGACATTGACATTGACATTGCTATTGCCTGAGATCCTTTGATAACTTTGGTCGACAGTTTCAATTATCTATCTACTTTAGTGTTGGCCTTGTTGATGAAATCTTATCTTAAGGCTGCTCTCACTAAAAAGTTTAGGGGTCATGTGAGAACTTGAGAGAGAATTTTCTCAAAAATTTATAGGGGGTGGATAATTTTGTAGATTGAAGATCGCCATCTTTGGTATATTTTGATTTTAGTTTGTAGTTCTATTTTTATTGATTATATTTCTAGGGAGTTCTATTGTGATCGGGAAGTCATTGGGTGTGACCAGATATTTATTGATATTTTTTGTTTTTTTTAGTGGGAAATCTTTTTCTTATGGTGTGGATAATAGCCCTATAGAGTACCTTCGTACCTACAAGACATATGCTGTTGCTACGCTAACAAATGAGGGGCCCAATCCTAATGGGTGTACGGCGACTTATAAGGATTGGGGTGCTGGTAGATATATCGCTATAGAGTTCGGAACCGAAGAGGGTCGGGAGATGTATAGTGCCTTATTGGCGGCCTATTTGAGTGGGAATCAAGTCGCCTTTGGTGTTTACGGTGAAGGTCGCTGTAAAGTTTGGAATGGATCAAATACCATTCCTGTTGCTTACCGAATAGACATTCTTCGCAAATAATATATCGTGAATCCTGGCTTTAGCCATTTAATTCATCACGGAAAGCTTATGCCCCTCATCCAAAAAATTAAATTTTGTTGGTGTGAAGGTTATGTCTGGAGGTTTTCTTTTCTTTGTTAAGGTCATTGCGACTGCTAACTTGCATAAGTATTATGTTTTATTTGGGTGGAATGATGAGATATATTTTAGCCTTATTTTTTATTCTAGGTTCCGCTGGCTGATTGGCATCATGGTGAGCTGGAGTATGTTGGGGTGGCTTATGATGGGGAAACAGTAACCTTTTCCCAGGTTGGTATTTCGAGAAGTAATTGTACCTGTTACCCAGCATGGCCCACTAGGAATTGTCTAGATAGAACTCGTAAGACTTTTGAGCAGGAATATGCTTTTTTATTGTCTGCAAAAGCTCGGGGGGTAAGTGTTTCGGTAAATATTGATGAGACCTCCTGTAAAGTTATTGGTATGTATGAGAAGTAGATGGATAACAAGATAATTTCTTGATTATTATACATTGATAAATGTCAAGAGGGGCTGCGGGCTAATTGATAAACAGTTAGCCCGTTTTTTTTAAGAAGTTTGAAATATTTTGGGCCTGGAGTCGAGTTTTTATAGTTGAGTGGTGCTGCTTTAGGGTGGACTTATCCTTTACTATTGCTGTCCTGGGTCCCAGTTTTACTTTTATTCTATAAATTCGGATCTAGCTTAACATATCGAATTTTAATGTCGATATGGTCATCAGAGTGTTAGCCGCTAGCATCAAATTCAAGCTCTATTTTTTCCTACTATATAGGCCGCTAGTAGTATGGAGAATTTTTGATTATTCTCAATTGAATAGGTGTTTCCCTTAAAACCTATCATTGGAGTATTTTCGATGCCTGCCACCCTGAATCTGACGCTCTCGATTCTTATTCTTGTAATAAGTTTAGATTCTCACCCTTATATTAATGGAGGTTTTCTGTGAAAGCGATAGTGATTAGTAGTATATCTCCTAGAAACATTGTAAATCAGCTTTTTGTTTTCAAGCGAATCCATATTTTTTATAAAATATAACCCTTTCAGCTTAAAGGGAGGTATTTAAAGTTTTAATGTTATACATGTTCCTGTCAAACTTGGATTCCCGCAGTACTTTTTGGTGTATGTCAAGGAGGGGCGGTTGCGCTGATTGAGATTTTGCTTTTAGTGGACTCTGGATGCAAGTGTTGTAAGGCTTATTGCTTTTATGTGTTCTGTGTCACTGATAAGTTAAGGGGGTTTTTTGTGTTGGTTTTATTTCCGATCAAAGTTTATTTTGACGATGTGAATAAATTTTTAGCGTGTACCTTAAGGCTTGGTTGCTGCTGAGGGGTTTTATGTGGTCTTTTTTTATGGTGTGGGGTTGTAAAGGGTGGTAATGCTTTCCGTGAAATTAAAGTGCAACTTTAGGTTGTTTAATTTTGGTACTATTGTTTTGTTGTTTGTGTAAATTTAAGCTTATCTTTGAAGTGTGTTCATGTTTGTGTTGTTTTTTGCGGTTATATTAAAAATTGCCTTGTAAGTATGCAGTTGTAAATGTAGATTGCTGTCACCTTCCTTCTGGAAGTGTTGGAGTTGTTAAGTAAATAATTAATTTGGGGCTTGCCTTTCCTGGGATCTTTCTCTATGCGTCTCATTCTTGCTTTTCTGTGTTTGATTATTGGTGGGGTATTTCCTGTAGTTACAGTTGCCTCTACTGGCGTCATGGATAAGGGGTATAAAATCTATAGTGGTGACATTAATAAAGATGGTTTTAATGATCTTTATTTTGAGTACCACCGTCCCATTATTATGCTGCATGGTGAAGTGATTACCCCGGTAGCAATGCCTGAACTTCCAAGTTTTGTGATGTATGGAGCACTTATTGGGGGGGGGCATAATTACACCTCTCCAGTTGCCACCACATTGAGTGATTCTGCAGTTAACGCTTTAGAATTACTGGCCGGCAATATTTCCCTAACCGGCGATTTTAATGGTGATGGTGCATCTGACCTTTTGGTGCTCTCATCTACGCCGCTAATTTTGCATGCAAATGGCAATGGTCTTCCTAGCCTGGCTCAGTCTTTTCCCATTGGAAGCAACACTTCAGAGGTGGCTGTCATCCTATCTAGTGCCAATCCGAACTATGTCAGGATTGAAGATATTGATGGCGATGGACGTGATGATATTTTAGTTGAGGGTGCTATTGACGCTTCTTTACTAGCAAATAGCTCTGGTAAGTTTGATAGTTATGGTGCCCCCGTAGTAACCGGCAGCCCCAATATGGCTGGTGTGACAGGAGGGCAGTTCCGGGTTAATGAGTCTGGTGCAGTGACCTACTCAGTACCACTTGCTGTGGCAACTGGTACCGCCGGCGTTGCCCCGGAAATATCTCTCAATTATACAAGTAATGGTGGCAATGGTCTTTTAGGTAAGGGCTGGTCCATTGGTGGTTTATCAGGAATATCTCGCTGTCGTCAGACCCTGTCTATTGATGGAAGTATGGCCCCGATTAAATGGACAGAGTCTGACCGGTTTTGCTTGGATGGACAGCGACTATTAAAAACAAGTGGCTCACAGTATGGGGCGGTTGGCGCTACTTATAAGACTGAGATGGATTCCTTTGCCAAGGTTGTTTCCATTGGTGGTAGCCTTGGTAAACCAGATTATTTTAAGGTTGAGCGCAAGGATGGTTCGGTAAGTTATTATGGCAATAGAGGCGATGCAAAATTACTAGCCGGCGGTCATACATTAGTTTGGGCTCTGGGACGTTTTGAAGATAGTGTCGGTAACCCTATCGAGTTCCACTATGAAGGGGATGCGAGTTCAGGCCACCGTATCCAGGAAATTCGCTTTGCCTATGGTTCTGGCGGTTACGATGCTGAAATTGAATTTAAATATGATGGTCGTCCCGATTACTTGAAAAGTTATACGGCCGGCTACGAATTTAAGACAACGAAGCGTTTACAAAAAGTTGTTTCCAAATCCAATGGCTCTGTAATCCGCGAGTATACTCTTGGATACCAACCTGTCCTGCCTTTCGGCTCGGGTCAAAAGTATATGGACAGAACTTCACTTCTGTCCACCTTGCAAGAATGTGTTGGTTCCAGCTGTCTTCCTGCAATAAATTTCGAATGGCTGCAAGTTTCTTTGAAGCACAATGGTAGTGGCCATGAAACCATTGATTTTTCTCCGGCCTCTTCGCGATTCCTGGTTGACTATAAATATGCCGATATTAATGGTGACGGCAAACAAGATATCGTTTGGATTGAAGGGGATGCGGACGGGGATGACACCGATACACGGGTTAAATACGCTATTTCTAATGGTGTAAAATTCACCCTGCAAAAATTTGCGGGCACTCGATTTAACCACAAAAACAATCATGGTATTTACTTTACCGGCACTAATGTCGGTAAGGACTTTGCGATCCGAGTTCTCGATTATAATGCTGATGGTCGTCAGGATTTAGCAATTTTTAATGAGCGTGGAGCTTATAACTATACTGGTGGAAAATGGCATATATTTCCCAGCCGTTATATTAATGGCGCCTGGCGATTAGACTCAGAAGGGATTAGCACTGGGCTGGGTGATAAAGATGCGATCTTTGCCGATTTCAATGGTGATGGACTCGCGGATTATATTTCCGCTGCCACCGATGGCAAAGTCAAGGTTCGCCTATTGCAACCATATGGTGCCTCGGTATCTTCTGATCACTACTATAAATTTAGCAGTACAGAAAAAACCTATCCGCTTAATGTGAGCGGAGCTACTATTGGCGATCCGGATAAGCGAGTCCCGGATACTCTCGGCGACTTCAATGGCGATGGTTCTATTGACCTGCTGGTGGCAACCTACTCACAGAGGTATGGTTGTGTCACGACCGGTACTGGCGGTGGCAATGATCCCCCCAGGCACGAGCCATTCTTGCCAAGGCAATTGCTAGGCGGCCCAGACAGCTGTGGAGTAAATCAACAATGGCGCTTTTTGGGCACCTATTTCGATGGCTATCGAGTAGCTGTATTTGATAAGCAGACAGAATCTTTTAACTCTCTGGAGCTGTTATCCTCAAGTAACGATTCGAAAACGCCGATTGCAGTAGATATCAATAGTGATGGGCTTACTGATGTTGCTTATGTTACCGGCACTGATAGTCTGGTCATCAAGCTAAGTACCGGTAACGGCTTTACCAGCCTTGGTTTTTTTGCAGGCGGTGAAAAAGCAAATTTTGCCGATCTAAATAACGATGGTTATCCAGATCTGGTATGGCCGGACTTTAATACTGGCTATATCAAGGTGCGTTATTTCGATCAGAATAGTGGCACTTTTGTCAGCAACGCCATAAATTGGAAGTACATCGGCAAGGATAAAAAGGACTTCCCCTGGTTTGCCGATACCAATGGTGACGGTCAGGTTGATTATCATAAGTATGATCAGTCCAGCGGTAAGGTGTATACCTATATTGCCAATGACAATTATCCAGAGGAAAGAAATAAACCTCACAATGTTATTCATCGCATTGATAATGGCATTGGCAATATAACGGAAGTCACCTTTGAGAATATGGTGAATGACGGTGTTTACTCCCGTCTTGAAATGTCCACCAGCACCACGCAGAAATGTGTAACTCATATCGAGGATTTAGAGCGCCTGGATGCGCGATCCTCTGTGAATGTTAACCGCGAGACGATCTGCTACCCAGTGACGGTAGGCAATCCAGCCTCTCTTTACAGTGCCCTCAATGGCAGCTGGGTTTTGCCTTCAGGAAGCCACACATTAGGCAAAGACAAGCCAGTATTAGATATCCTCTCCCCCATGTTCCTGGTTTCCAAGGTGGAGAGTTCCGCGCCGGCTGCGGGTGTCAACCCGGGAGCGGTCAATCGATCTGCCACCAGCTCGGTGTCCTACCACTATCACCAGATGAAGTTACAGGCCGCCGGCCGCGGTATGTTAGGTTTCCAAAAGGTGAGCACCACCGATAACCAGACTGGCGTGGTGACAGAAACCACCTATCGCCAGGACTTCCCCTTTATCGGTATGCCGCTTTACACAGAAACCCGTACTTCCAAGGGGGCACTTCTGAATAGGGCATCCAACAGCTGGCGCCTGCAGGGGTGGGGTGGCAGTGGCACACCTTCTAGGCCGTACAAACCCTATATCTACAATGCGGTCGAAGAAACCTATGACTTAAAAGATAACGGCAATAGTGCTGGAGAGCTGCTGCAAACGGTTAGTACTACTAACAGCTATGATGGCTACGGTAACGCTCTCACTATTAACGTGGTGACAAAGGATGGAGCATCCGGCCAGCAGTTCGTCAAAAAAACCGAGAATGTGTATGGCAGTACTACCTGGGAAAAAGAGAAGGGCCGCCTGAGCCATACCAAGGTTACTAGCACCCGCCCAGGGATGCCCAGCCATGTGCGTGAATCGGCCTTTACCTACTACACCTCTGGAGCCCACAAAGGGCTGCTGAAAACCGAGATCATCGAACCGAATAAGTCGGAATTTAAGCAGGTCACCAGCTACGAGTACGACGGCTTCGGCAATGTCAGCAAGAAAGCACTCTCTGCCGCTGGCGAGACAAGCCGCAGCGCCAGAACGGTGTACGACCCCTCCGGTCGCTATGTCTCCGAGAGCTATAACGCCCTAGGGCACCTGACTGAGAAGGTCGTCTCCCGTAACCACTTTGGTTCCCCCCTGATAGTGGAGGGCCTGAATGGTCTGATCAGCTATGCCTCCTACGACGCCTTTGGCCGTGAAGGCTACAGCTGGAACAACGCCGGTGCGGATAAGAAGACTCTATATGAACGCTGTACCAGTGGCTGTCCCAGTGGCGCCAAGTACAGAGTGACCACCAGCAGCAGTACCGGCAGCTGGGGCAGGGAATACTTCGATGCCCTCGGCCGTTCCATGCGCACCGAAACCCAAGGGCTGCACAATAAAGTCTATGCAGATAAAGAGTACGATAACCTCGGCCGGGTGAAATTTGTCAGCGAGCCCTATTTCTCTGGGGACACTCGTATGTGGACCGAGACCCAGTACGATCTGCTCGGCCGTCCTATCCGGGTCATCGCCCCCGACAACTCGGACGCAACGATCACTTACGCCGGTCTGAAGACCATCACCACCAACGACAAGGGGCAGCCTAAGACCGAAGTCAAAAATGTCGCCGGTGAGTTGGTGGAAGTGATCGACGCAATGAATGGTCGCCTCACCTACGAGTATGATAGCCAGGGCAACCTGCACAAAGCGAAATCCTGGGGCAAGACCAATGCCTCCGGCAGCCATATTGATGAAGGCGACGGCCTCAGCTACCCCATCGTCGTCACCATCAACTACGACCATCTGGGTCGTAAGGAAAATATGGATGACCCCGATAAGGGCGCCTGGAGCTATGAATACACGGGCTATGGCGAGCTGAAAAAGCAGACCAATGCCAATGGTCACACCGTCGCCTTCACCTACGACAAGCTGGGTCGCAAGCTGACGCGTATGGAAAAAGCCGGAGGCAGCAGCCTCACCAGCAACGTAACCTGGCTCTACGATACCGCCCAAAATGGCCTCGGCCAGCTGGAAATGATCAGCGACAGCGTCACCGGCTACCAAGCCGTGTACCAGTACGACCAGCTGGGTCGCAACCATGCCCAAGCGGTAGACTTCGATGGAGCCGGCCCTCAGCCCGCCTACGTTACCACCACGCTATTTGATGATTACGGCCGGGTAGAGCGCAGTTACGACGCCCTCGACAGTCTGCTAAGCACCGGGCAATCAGGTGTGCGCAACTACTACAATGGCAATGGCTACCTGTACAAAGTGGTCGATCTTGCGACTGGAGACCTGATCCAGGAAGTCAAAGCCCAGACCGCCCGCGGCCAGCTGAAAGAGCAACTATTGGGGAACGGCGCCACCACCAGTTACAGCTACGAAGGGAGTACTGGTCGCCTGCTCAACCAGACCTCCAGCGTACTGGGCACCTTTGGTATCCAGAATATTACCTACCAATGGGATACCCTCGGCAACCTCAGTAGCCGCCACAACCAAAGTGGTAGCAAGAATCTGCGCGAGAGTTTCTGTTACGACAGCCTCAATCGCCTGATCAAAACCCATATCGGCAGCAGCAACTACAACTGCAGTAGTCTCAGTAGTGCCAACCAGGATGTGCGTTATAACGCCATCGGCAATATCACCTATAAAGCCGGGGTTGGATCCTATGTGTACGGCGAGAATGGAGCCGGTCCCCACGCAGTGACCACTGCCGGCGGCGTGCGCTACAACTACGACGCCAATGGCAATATGACCTCGGATGGCTTTAACGGTGGCCGCACTATTCGCTATACCACCTTCGATAAAGCCTCCTGGATCAAGAAAGGTAATCACACGACTGAATTCCTTTACGGGCCCAGCCACAGCCGCTATTACCGCAAGGACACCAACAGCAGCAATGGCGAAGTCACGGAAACCTGGTATATCGGCGGCATTGAGCGTATCCAGAAATCCAGCGCCCCCAACGAAATCGAATGGAAGCGTCAACTGGGCACCGCCGTATATACGGTCAAGACCGACCTGGCCTATGCCGTACAGTCCACCGACAAACTGTTCCTGTATAAGGACCACCTGGGCTCTATGGACCTGATTACCGACAAAGCCGGTAATGTCAAACAGGAAATGTCCTTTGACGCCTGGGGTCAGCGCAGAAATACGGCCAACTGGAATGCGCTCTCTCTCAGCGCGCTGTCCAACTTCGATCACAGCCGCACCACCCGTGGTTACACCGGCCACGAAATGCTGGATGAAGTGGGCCTGATCCATATGAATGGCCGCATCTACGACCCGCGCCTGGGGCGCTTTATGCAGGCGGATCCCTTTATCCAGGCTGCAGCGGATACGCAGATGTATAACCGCTACAGCTATGTGCGAAATAATCCGCTGAATGCAACGGATCCCAGTGGGTATTTCAGTCTCAAAGACGCCTTGAAAATAGTGGCCGTTGTTGCTTTATCCATCGTTACTTATGGAGCGGCAACAGCTTGGGCGGCTGGCGCATTAGTTGGCACTTCGATTGGGTGTTCTATAACAGCCTCCTCGTTTGTTATAGGTGCAGTTGGTGGCGCTGCTGCCGGATTTGCAGCTGGGGTCTCGGCAGCCGCGTTTAGTGGGGCGAGCCCCGCAGAGGCATTAAAAGCTGGGGTTAGTGGAGCATTTTATGGAGCTATTTCAGGTGGTATGTTCCGGGTTATTGGAGGCTCATCTTTAGGAGCAAGTGGAAAATTCCTTGCTCATGGAGTAATGGGTGGCGTAATGAGTGATTTACAGGGTGGAAAATTTGGGCATGGTTTTTTGAGTGCAGGTTTATCAAAGCTTGCGAATATAAATCGAATTATGCCTACGGATGGAAGTAATTTTGCAGATTCTGTAAGAGCTATAAGTGCAGCGGTTGTTGGTGGAACCATCTCTGCTGTGACTGGAGGGAAGTTTGCAAATGGGGCAATTACCGCTGGATTTGCTCAAATGTTTAACGGTAATACTACAATTAAGAGTGTAGATTTAGTTGCGGAAGATAAGATTCCTGCTAAATCGTTCGCTGCTCAATGTGAAGTTATCGATACAAAAGCTTGTAGTTATGAGCAATATAATCTTGAAGGTAAACCCGCAGGGGCCAAAATGGGAAGGAAGCATTGTTACTATCAATGCTCAGTTACCTATCAAAAAAATGATGGTTCTTGGACTGACCCTGTGGATATAGAAGTTTATGCCCCAGGAAAAAAAGGATATGGCACTTCGTATTCCTGGGATAACGAACAAGGCCCTTATGGGGCGACTCAAAAGCAGGATCCTAGGTTTCAAAATTACAGTATTCCCGTTTTGGTGCCAAACCCCTTCCCTGTTACTTCAGCTTTGAAGAATATGTATGAAGGTCTTCATAAACCAATTTTGGAAAAATACCGTGATGCCCAATAAGCTGATTTTTTCTTTCATGTTTCTTGCTATTTTGTGCTTTAGTCAAATCTCAGCAGCGGGTGGAGATGAAGGTGAGATCGCAAAATTTCTTTTTCGAAGTGGCGATTATTCAAGAGTTAATGATATTTTTTTGGCTTCAAAGAAAGGTGATCACGAAGCACAATATTTATTAGGGCAAGCTTTCTTTTGGGGTAGGGGGGTAGAGAGAGATTATATTCAATCTAAAAAATGGTATATAAGAAGTGCTGATGGTGGGTATTCAGAGGCGCAATATATAGTGGCTAATTACATGTTGGAGGGAGCATTTAGCTATGAGCAATCCCCTTCCTTATCTATTCAATATTTGGAAAAAGCAGCAATTAATAAGCACGCTAAGGCAATTTGTGCATTAGTAGACCTCCAGAAGGGAGGATACTCAAAATACATGACTTTAAACTGGATAGATATGGCTGAAAGTGTAGGGCTGTGTAATTAGCTAAGTAGTTTTTATGAGGGTGATTGATGGGTGGGGTTTTGGTGAGGCTGGGCGCCAGGGTTGGGTTTAAGGTTTCCTCAAGGGAAGCTTATTTGACTCAGAAGTTTGGCTTGAGAGGATCTAAAAAATAAAAAGGAGTTTGGGGTTGAGGGAGTTGTTTAAAATTTTGTGTTCGCATGTCAATATTTTACAGTATTTTCTCCAAGAAATAATCCTGGAGTTCTTATGAAATATTTCTCTTTTGTCTTTATTTTTATAGCTGCCCTCTTTTGCTTCTGCTACAACGACAATAGGTTATTTGGAAGTTGAAAAAATAGATTGCCATCTAAATGATACTAACTGTTACGTTTATGTAAATGAAAGTGTTGGCCCTGCAGAGTGTGATAAGGCTACTCTTCGCTGGAACAAGAATGATAATGTCAGCGGGAAGGAAGTGCTGTACCTGTTAACAGCCGCGCATTTTGCAGGTAAGAAAGTTCAGTTCAACCTTTTAGATAGCTGCTATGGCAGCTACCCCACTTTTGCTTGGCGCAATATTGGTAAGTAGCTGTTCTCAGGGGGAGAGCTTAGATGCTTTGCGGTGTAGGCATCTTGGAAGCCTCTGAATAATTCCCTTAATTACTCTGAAAATCCGTTGAGGGCCTCATCTGCTGCGTTGCAGCTCTTGTAAAGAGCTGGGTCGCGGTAAGCTGGGCCTAACATCTGTAGTCCTCAAGATCCGCAGAGATATTGCAGAGTTATTCATAGGCTCCTTAGACTTATGTCTCCTTGGATATTTTTATTAAAATTCAAAGCTACTTGATGCAAGGCGCACTTTTTACTGTCTACGTATATGGCAAAGGAGCCCGTGAGATTTAGTTACTATGATTGCACTGGCAGTGGCTCCAAAGTGTTGTTGTCTTCAGTTGTGCTTCCTGAATAGAATAAAAGTAATGATGCTATCGGGTTCTCTAATATATTTGTTAGGCTCAAGATATAATGGGACCTAATAATTCTGAGTTTGTTAACGGCTACGGTTTAGAGTTGGTAGAGTGGGGTGATTTATCTTTTGTGAGTTTCGCCCCCCCCTTTGCATATATAAACCAGCATTCAAAATAGAGGGTGATCGAATAGAATGCCGGTTTATTGCGCAGAAAGAATATATTGCTTTAAGTTCGGTCGGCTTTAATAAGAATTAAGGTAAATCGATAGCTATATATTTTCTATGGCATAACAGACAGGTTTCTTAAGTCTGCAACATTTTGATAGGTTGTACAGTTATCGCTACTCTTCAAAGTAACAGTTTGCTGAGTGGTGAGAGCACTTAAAAGTAAACTGAGGTATATTTTGCTTTCTTCTTCTTTCCCATCAAACGCAAAGCTATAGCTTGTGTTGGTTGAGCAGGAAACCTCCCCTGAAGGTATTCCCTGAACTTTAACAAAAATTTTACCTTGATACTGTGGGCCAGTATGAATTTGACTTAACTTTCCTGTAAAGACAAATTCGGCTAGGCATGAAGTGGGTAAGGCAATAAGCAGTATTGCTAATAGTTTTTTCATCTTGAAGGCTCGTGATCGTTGTCTGAGAGTGATTTTCTTCGCAATATAATCTTTAGGATTATACTACACTTACTACCTCAGTAAAATATTTATTTTTTATATGAATGTCTTCTAGGGCTGGATATCTCTTATTTTTTCCAGTCTTTACGTAATTTTTTAATTTAAAGGATAAGGTTAGGTAAGGGGCTGTGTTAAAGGGGCGGCTTTTGCGCGAGACATTGTTTTAATTTTAGCAACTTACTAGCCGCATTCAGAGCAAGGTGGTTAATAATTGACCTGGAAGCTCAGAGATAACAGCGTTGATTGCCCACGTGTACGATATTTGATAGGAATATTAAATTAGCAGGTTGCTGGCCAGCTGTTATGAATTACTAATTTTTCGAGGTGATAATGAACCTTTTAAAAGCTTAGGCTTTTTTATGATGCTCTTATCGGGTGATGTGCTGGCTCTAGGGGAGGCTAACGAATCCACAGTTCGCTATATAGAGGTGTTTTCGAGTGCCTCCTCAAGAGATGGCGAAGTGGTCGTGAAGTTGGACGCTGAAACTGAGAGTTGTCATCAGTATTGGATAAAGTCGAAAGAGAGTGTAGGCCAAAAAAACTCAGAGTCTTCCACCCTGGCGCCACTCCATGCCAAATCTACAGTGCGGATTGTTGGGGATGCTGACAGCCTTTGGAGTGGAAGCCGCGCCTTTAAGACCTGTGAGATTATTTCATTGCGTGTTCTGTAAAGGTTTTTGTAGTTTGAAAACTGGTGATGTCCTCTAGCTAGAGCAGCCCCACTTTTGCTTGGTACAACATTGGTAAGTAGCTGCTCTTAGGGGCGCGTTTGCCCGCTTTGCGATGTAAGTAGCTTGTATTAGGTGGCTGTATTTATTATGCGGCCTTTTAAAATGATTGTGTGATAGGTAGAGTAACTTCTAGTTTCTTGGCTCAAAACACTTTTTCAGTTCTCTTATCCCCCCTTATATTGGATTATCCCTACTCCACAAATAGTCCTTTTGCTGGTGCCCAATTGTGTAAATTCTTCCTCTGCCTTCAGTTGAGTCGTAATATCCTGACTTCGTGAGTACTTCTCATGAGGTGTCGCGATACAGTGAGAAGGTTAAGATTGGTAAAGAGAAATGGCGCTCTTCTTATATGTGAAACGAAGAATTCCTATTCGAATGTTACTTTGCCCTGTCTTACCCCATCTTGTCTCAAGGTTTGTACTTTTTGGTGTGTTTGTAATATAAGCTCCTTTAAGTTTGAATTCCGTTGGCTTTCTATGAATTTTATTGGACCTTTGTGTTTGATAAAAAAGAGGCATCTTATTAACATTTTATATCTTAAATCGGTGAGTATATGTTAAATCCATTATGGTTAAGATTTTTCCTTGCCAGTTTTATTTTTTTTCTGGTGGGGTGTTTGCTAATCAAGTAAATTTTAAAGGGGAGGTGCTAAGTGGTAGTGCAAAATTGCACCTTGAGGTATCTGGTCTAAACTTATCTAAACCTTTAATCCTTTTTCTGCATGGCGGTCGGGGGATGTAGAGCTTGGGTTAGTCCCATTTCAGGTAACTGTTGGGCGGGCGCTCGAAGAAAGGTATTTAGTGGCTTATCTTCATCAAAGAGAGGCCGGCAAGTCTCTTGAGGTGAGCGAAGACACATTAACGATAAAGAACAATATTCAAGATGTGCACAATGTGATTTCTTTTTTAAAAATGCACCATAAGAAAGATAAGGTTACCTTAGTTGGTCACTCTTGGGGCGGGGGGCTTGCAGCTCTCTATGCGAGTGAGCATCCTGAGACATTGGAGAGGTTGGTGTTTATCTCTTCCTTCCAGGATGCGCAGAAGCAGGCAGAAACCAGCTTAGAAGCAACTCTGAAATGGGTGGAAAGGGAAGGCAACCAATTAGCCATACAGGAGTTGAAGAAATATCAAGACTCTCCCTCTGAGCATTATTTGCTGCTATCCATGTGGGCGAGTCGAGCGAATGGTGGTATCGCAAAAGGGGTTGATATTCGAGGTTTTCTAGCAGCCGAAAAGATTAGTGAGAGATTTCCTGGGTGGCGGGAGCGGCGTGGAAGCTTAGCCGACAAGATGAACGATGAGCTTCAAGCGATGAGCGTTAATGGAGCTATCGATCATTTATAGATACCAGCGGTATTCGTTGTCGGTGAGAATGATTCCATTACCACGCCTTTACAGGTAAAGGCAGATTATAAAAGGTATAAAGGGAGTAAATGTTTCTCGGTACTAAAAGATAGCCATCACTTGCCTTTTATGGATGCAGCAGAAAGTCTGGAGAAGACTATGTTGGTCTTTTGGGAGGCCGAGGAGTGTATTAGTGACGCGTATGAGTAATGGATAGCAAGCCTGAGGAGTAGTTAGGGCCCTATAGCGTTTCTCTGCTAGAGGGCCGGCAGGTTCGGTTAAAACGAATACTTTCGTGGTAGCACTTTGCTTTTAAAAACCTGTTCTATCCCTTTATCGTAACCTGGATTAACTACGGTATCGTGGTTTTCACCCTTGATGACTCGCTTGCGTAGAGTCAAATTTTCATAATCTCGGGACTTGAGTCGCTGGGCTAGGTCCCTAAAATCTTGAACGCCGCAAACTTCCCCTTCTTCTAAGCAGATTTCCTCCCCACCAATAAACATATACACGCTTTTCGGTAAGTCAGTCTGGCGTTCGGCGTAAGCGAGTTCACTTTCTAGAATTTGCTTATCGGCCCACCAGATGCTGGGGCTGCCGATCACATAGCGGTCGAAGTTATCGGTGTGATTGAAGAGGGCGTGCAGGGCTAAGAGCCCGCCGAGGGAGTGGCCAGCCAGTGTTTCGTCACTTTCATCTCCCTTGAAAGAATTATTGATAAAAGGCTTGAGCTCGTTCTCCAAAAACGCCAGAAATTGGTTGGCGCCACCACCCAGAGTATTCCCCCTAATCTCTCCAGGTACTGGAGTAAAATCCGTTAACCGCAAGGTGAAGTTGGAACTGTCCAGGGGGTGTGAGATGCCCACCAAAATCACTGGTGGTAGCTTGGTATTGCCTTGCTCATCGGGTACCTGTTCGTGGATCAGGTTCGGTGCCACCATAGGGAAATTCATATACCCGTCGGTCATATAAATGACCGGATACCGGGTATTGTCTTCCGGGTTAAAGGAGAGCGGCAGTAGCACATCAATTACAAATCCACGCCCCAGTAAGTCGGAATGAAAGTTGTAAGAGAGAATGCCCTGGCGGGTAAATGTTGTGGGTTCGGCGGTGCCGGCTTGCACAAACTGAGTGGCCAGAACCATTAAGCCTGTAAACAATATTTTAATTATTTTCATCTTTATCCCTTAATGAGCCACGCTTTAGTGTGCTCAGCCGCGTCCTAAGGCGGTCAAGACTGACAAGCCTATCAGATCGGATACGAGACTAGCTACCTTGCGCTGTGCCAACAGTCGCAAAGATGAGTATATAAGTTGGAAAGGGAGTTGTGGGGCGCAGTTTGGCGGGTGGAGTGGCGCCAGGAATATTCCCCTGGCGCTTCCACATCCTGTGAGGGAGGATTTGGTTATCTAATAGCTGGAGCAAAGTGCCTGGGCCATACGCAGAGAACCCACCTCTCCGGAGCGGCCGGCGAGTTTTGGTGGGACTATAAAAGAGCGGATGTTGCCTTGGGATACCTGGGGGAAATAACCACCTGCCAGGTCGAGAAACTTGTGGCGAATGCGTGGGAACAGGTGTGTTTGTTCCATAACGCCGCCACCGAGAATAATTCGTTCCGGTGAGTAGCAGCTGGTCAGGTTTATACACATGGTGGCTAGGTATTCCGCCTGTAGATCCCAGGCTGGATGGTCACTGTCCATACTCTGGCCGCGCAGGCCCCAGCGGTCTTCAATAGCGGGGCCGCAGGCAAGGCCTTCCAGACAATTGCCATGGAATGGGCAGTGGCCTGGGTAGGGGTCTCTTCGTCGATCCTGCGGCATCAACATATGGCCGATTTCCGGGTGCATGGCGCCGTTTACCAGTTTGCTATCTACCATTACCCCGGCGCCGATACCGGTGCCGATGGTGACGTAGACAAAATTCTTTACACCTACAGCGGCGCCGCACAGGTGTTCTCCTAGCGCTGCGCCATTGACATCAGTGTCGAAAGCTACAGGAATAGAGAGTGCCCCCTGTAACTGACCGGCCAGGTTGGTATTGGACCATCCATTTTTAGGGGTGTTAGTGATAAACCCGTACTGGCTCGATTGCGGGTTCAAATCTACCGGACCGAAACTTGCGACACCCAGTGTGGAAATAGGGCCATGGCGTTGGGCGCCGGCCTGGAAAAATTCAATGACCTGACCGAGGGTTTCTTCCGGTGTGGTGGTTGGGAAGCTAGCCCTCTCCCAGACATCATCGGGATTTGCGGCAATTGCACAATTAAATTTTGTGCCGCCGGCTTCTATGCCTCCAAGCAAGGTATTTACTGCGTTGCCTTGCACTTCCATCCTAATTTGCTCCACTGGCTGGGTATTCTATTTAAAGAAATATTTGGTCGGTTAATTTTAACAGGCTACTCCACTGGAGGAGTGACTGCAGTAAGTTTCTCGTCAAAGAAAAAGGCCGGGTGCCAACGGGGAGGCTGGACACCCGGTGTTTGCAAGCGGCCCTAAGCGGGCTGCAAACGACTTACTGGAGTAGGGAGGACAACGATCAAAAAGCGTAATTGAAGCTGACACTGGTGGAGCGGCCGCTGATGGTCCTGCCGCGAACAATATCTCCAGCTTCTGCGTAAGACTCTTCAACCTCAGTTACAACAAACTCATCAGTAAGGTTGTTTACATTAAAGGAGACGGTGAGATCCTCAGTGACATAATAAGAGCCGAACAGATTTACCAACACATAACCATCTTGTTTCAGCTTGTTGGAATCTGAAACGTAGTACTCAGTGGAGCCCTGCAGGCTGGCGCCGAAGGTTAGGCTGTCACCAAAATTATACTGAGGGGTAATGGTGTAAATAATATCTGCCTGACGGCGGGGAGTATTGCCCACTACCGATGGGTTATTCGCATCTTTGCTGATTTCGGCATCCGTCCAGGTCAGGTTGCCGTTAACCGAGAAATCGCCATAAATATAGGAGCCTTCCAGCTCTATACCTTGTGCTTCATACTCGCGTACGAAAGTTAGGCCGCTGGTGATTTCCGCATTGGTCTCTTCGGTGATGGTATTGAAATAGGTGGCAAAAATATCAAAGTCACCAGCGCTAAACTTGTAACCGATCTCCAGCTGGTCAACAGAATCAAAGCCATCGGTGGTGTTGCTGAGGCTGCCATCACTATTTAAAGCGCCGCTAATTTGCAGTAGGCGATCGGCAATTGCGCGGCCCCCTTCACTGTAACGAGCAAAAACAGCCATGCTGTCATTGATTGCATAGTTGCCGCCAAGGGAGAAGGAGGTGTTATCTGCATCATAGTCGACTAGCTGAGTATTACCGCTAGCCAGAGTGATAATGCCACCGGTAAAACCAAAGGCATCTGATGCGCTCGCATCTTCCACATCGCTGATAATGCCATCTCCGTTGATATCGTAATCGGTATCGCCACCACAGCAACTGGAAACCAGAGAGCCCTTTGCATTGACTATATCGTGGCGTGCACTGACGTCGAAGGTGAAGTCCCCAACATCGAAAGACACGTTCATATAAGGAGCGTAGGTCTCGTATTCCAGATCCCAGGCATAGGACAGGAAGCTTGCCGACCAGAGGCCATCATCGACTAGTAGGTCCCCGTTGGCATTCGCTGTGATAGTTAGATTCTGGGAGTCACTGCCATCCACGCTTTGGATTAGGGCATTCCAACTATTCCAGCTGGTTTTAATATTTTGCTTGGAATAGTAAAAGCCTGCGGAAACAACAATATTGTCATTAATGAGCTTGTCGACTTTGAAATCGTTGACGATCAAGCCCAGGTCATGGATTTCTGTATCGAACAATAAGTTCAGATAGGCTAATTCATCGACTTCTTCGCCATTGGCGTAGGTCACAGTGGTTCCTGCACTACAGTCCACTGCAGAATCCTCTCCGCTAACGGCATTGGCACAGATCAGGTCTGCCATACCTTGTGCGGATTGTGGGCCGTAATTGCCAAAGGTGTCAGTAAATGGAGAGATAAAGCTACCGCTTATATCAGAAATTCTGAACTTGTCAGTAATGGTCCAGCCATTCTCAAATTCAAATTGACTCTCAAATCCATAGGCTTCTACCAGGGATTCAATACCGTCGCTGAGATCCCGATTTACCGGGTTGCCATAGGCATCGAAAGTGGAGATATTGCGGTAATTTTCGGAGTGCAGGGTCTGGCTGCTGGCATCGAAGTTGGCTACAGTGCCGAACTCTCCATTGCCTTTATAAGTTACCGGGCCGGGTAGGTAAGTAGTCACCCGATCGTCCAGGTGTTTGTAGTAAAGGCGCACATAACCGTTGTCAAAATCTTTGGTGAGATTGGCCTTTAATTGGCCACCGGAATCGCCATCAAAGCCGGTTTCACGAACACCTTCCCCCTCGCGCAGGAAGCCGCCTACATAAAACCGCAGGGTATCGCTGAGGTGGTGCCCGTAGCCGAAGTTCAGGCGGGTTTCATCGTAATCTGCACCAAAAGAGAGGCCTATATTCCCGCCTTCTTCTTCTCCAGTCTTGCTGATCATATTGATCACACCGCCGGGGGAGTTGCTGGCAAAGGTGGAAGCGGAGCCGCCGCGTACACTTTCAATGCGGGATAGGGAAGAATCGGTTCGAATAAAGTTGTCGGTATTGCCGAAATTGATATCGCCGTATTCGAGTACTGGCAGCCCATCCTCGTGGATCTGCATGTACTTGGAGCCACCAGTGGCAAGCGGAATTCCCCTTACAGTGATATTGGCATTGCCACCGCCACCAGAAGATTCCGCGCGTATACCTGGCAGGCTGCGAAAAACTTCTGCGGTTGAGCGGGGGGCGTAGTGAGACAATTCTTCGGTATCTAGGGCGCTGACGGAAATGCTGGATTCCATTTTCGTTACGGGGCGTGCCGTAGCGGTAATGATGACTTCCTCAATCTCCAGCTGCTCTTGGGCGGTTACCGCAGTGCTAACACTGGATGCCACCGCTATCGCCAGGGCGATTGAACTTGGTTTAAAACCTCTGACCCATTTGCAATCGGCTTGAAAGTCTTCTGCCTTCACGACGCTCTCCTCAATCATCACTTATGGTTATTAGTTTTTGCTGGCGGCCCACTTAGGTTGGGCTCTTCTTTTTTCTTGATTCGCATGGTGGGATGGCCATTCTTTATTTATTAAACCACTGTGATTTAATGTGGGCAATAGAATTATGTTATAAATTTGGAGTTTTATTTTAAATATGTAACTAAATCAATCAGTGAGATTTATTTTTCAGTGGAGGGAGCCCGGGTACTGCTTGGGTGCTGAAGAAAATTTGCTTGGATTGTGGGGGGGGCAAAGGGAAGGGTTTTTACTGGGATCTTGGGGATAAATATCTAAAGAAACTGCAATCAGTGGGAAGTTTTCAGCTATTGATTGCTTACAGGTTAGGTGAAGTCTTCGGCCCTGGTGGATATTTGGCATGCGGCACGGCACCGGTACTTTCGCAAGTGCCGTTGGCCATCTATCGTTACTCTGCCAATGTGAGTTGCCCATCCGCAAGGAGTTTGATCTTCTTGGGATCGCAAATCCCGCCGATAAAATTGCCTTGTGCATCGTTGCGGTTAAAGGCGAGCAGATACCAGTGTTGGTCTGGCCCCTGTATCACCCGACCGGAATATAGGCTGCCCTGCTCGTCAGCACTGAGGAATCCATCACCAATAACGGTGTATGGCCCATTTAGGGCATCGGAGACCAAATACTTGGTGCCGGTAAGTGGTTTTCCGCTCATAGAATGGCGGTGGGCTTGGCTGTGAAACTGAGTGGAGACAGAGCAGAAGAGATAGTAGCGGCCCTGGATTTTTTCAATCTGCGGGACTTCCATTTCTCCATACCAGCCCGGTGCCAGTATGGGTTCTCCAACTTTCCAGTGCAGGAGATCGGTGGAGCTGGCATAACCCACTGCGCCGCGCCCGTCGGGACTGCCTTGATTACAACGGGCAGTGACATACATATGATAAAGGGCTTGATCGGGATCTTTGACAATCCAAGGGTCGCGCCAGGAGGCATCATGCCAGTATTCCAGGTTTAGACCGTCATAAAACTTGGGGTCTAACTCCACCAGAGGATTTTCCGGACATTTTTGCCAGTTTAAAAGATCTTTGGAGGTAGCCAGGCAGACCCGCTGAATAAGCCCTTTTTCTGTGTGTTTGGTACCCGTGTAAAACATGTACCAGGTGTCGCCCTCTTTATGTACGCAGCCGGTCCAGGTTGTGTAGGAGTCTGCAGCCTCATCGATGTCACCCTCTTGATATTGGGAGGGTTTTATCGCGTCTTGCGTTGGGGTCCAATGAATCAGGTCGGTGGAAATGGCGTGACCGATCGAGACATGCCAATGACGTAGCTCTGGATCGCCGAGGGATTTATCCGCTTGTAGATAAAACATATGGTATTGATCGCCATCAACGGCGAACCAAAAATCCCAAACCCATTTGTCTTTTAGGTTAAATGCCATCTCGCTGGTCACCTCACTGTTATGATTATGTAAAACGAACCAATACGGTTTTAATGTCTAATTAGTTGAGCCTTGATTTTCCGCTATATTTCAGGTTAAACCGGAACCCGCTCAGGAACTCCACCCTTCAATAGCACGGTCTTATCTGGTGCAAAATTGGAGTAAAAGGGCAGGATGGCACCGCCAATCGCGATGGCATCAATACCGATCTTACCGCTCATTATCTGGGGCTTGAAAACTCCGGACGGGGCGGCTTGCTGCATTCGCCTGGAGATGATTTCCACCAGCTCCTCCAGCAGGAATCGCGGGAGGTGCGCATCGATAATAACGGCCTCAAGGTCCAGTACGCTGACTGCGGAGAGAATGGCGTAAACCAGGGCATCAGCGCAGTCGTCCAGCCATTCCTGTATGAGTGGGCGGGCCTGATCCATCACCGACAATAAATCAGCAGAGTCATTGATATTAATTTGGTTGGCGCGCAGGTGTCGGCGCAAGCCAAATAGTGAGGCTCGATTAAGTAAGGTCTCGAAGACCCCTTCGGGTTCTGGGGTGCTACTGAGCTTGGAGGCAGGGACTGGCATGGTGGCCAGGTTGCCTGAGTTGCCATGTACACCAGTCTCCAGGCTGCTATTAAGCACCAGGCCGCCGCCGATAAAAGTGCCAACGAAGATATAAAGAAAATCGGAAACTTCAGTGCCTTTACCGAATTGCAGCTCGGCGACTGCTGCAGCAGAGCAGTCATTTTCAAAGAAGACGGGTAGGTGGGTGCCTTTGGAAACCTCTTCTGCGAAGTTAATTTCTCGCCATTCGTTCGCCAGGGTATCGCTCATTTCCAATTCTTTTGTCCAGGCACCGATAAACCAGGGCATGGCGATACCAACGCCGACGAGCTTGGATTGGTCTTTTTTGACTAATTCTGCACTTAAATTTTCGATACCCGATTCTATATTTCTGAGAAGAAAGTCGGGCTCAGGGCATTCAAATTCCTGGCATATTTTCTTCAAAATATTGCCGCCAAAATCCATTAACAATAATTCAACATTACGCCGCCCGACTTTAATGCCTATGGAGTAAGCACCGGTGGGGTTGATGGTGTACATGATGGAGGGCTGGCCTTTGCCGCCAAGCCTGCGCCCCTCACGCATAACCATGCCAGTACTCTCCAATTCATCCACGATGCGTGTAACGGCCTGGGGGGTAAGGTTGGTGAGGCGCGCCAGGTCGGACTTGGACGCGGTACCTGTTTTCCTTAGCGCGGTTAGCAAAACCCGTTCGTTATAGCGACGCAGGCCGCTGGAATTACTTCCCTTACCCATCTCTGTGCCCCTTTTGTAGAAAACGCGTATCCGAGAGTTTGATCTGAGACTATTTGTGACAAATAGGTCCATATAGGATTTTATTGCGTTTACCTAGCGTAAGCAATGAAAGTGAGATAAACGGTTGTTTTCATAATTTATTGATTTTAAAGGATTTATTTATATTTTGGTGGTTTGCTTTACTTAATTAAACCACTGTGATTTAATTTTTTGCAAGTTCCGCAAACCATAAAAAATACGCAACTAGCGGTGAACGAGGAAGTTATGTCGGTCGATTTTGGTCTCCACCCCATCGATGCGATCATTTTGGTCGTCTATTTCGTTTTCACAATTGGCCTGGGGCTCTATCTCAGTCGTCGCCACGACACCGCTGAAGACTACTTCCTTGCTGGGCGAAAGATGGTTTGGCCGCTGATAGGGCTTTCCCTGTTCGCTTCCAATATCTCCAGCACCACTCTGATTGGTTTGGCAGGCGATGCCTATAGCACTGGCATAGCAGTCTTCAACTATGAGTGGATGGCTGCTGTCATCCTGGTTTTTTTCGCGATTTTTTATCTGCCGACAATACTTCGCTCCCGCATCTACACCATGCCCGAGATGCTGGAGCGGCGCTTTAATCGCACCGCCAGGACTTACTTTTCCGGTCTGACAATTTTCCTGAATATCGTGGTGGATACCGCCGGCAGCCTTTATGCCGGAGGCTTAGTGATGAAGCTGATTTTTCCTGAAATGCCGATGTCAGTGACCATTTCGATTTTGGCGGTGATCGCAGGTATTTACACGATTGCCGGCGGTTTGGCTGCGGTAATTTACACCGATACTATCCAGGCTCTATTGCTAATTTTTGGTTCAATTCTGATCAGTATCTTCGCTCTGGATCGCGCTGGTGGCTGGGAGAATGTGGTTTCCCAGGTATCCGCCCATCAATTGAGTTTGATCCGTCCAATCGGAGATTCCAGTGTGCCTTGGCTGGGGCTGGTCACTGGAGTGGCCCTACTGGGTTTCTATTTCTGGTGTACCAACCAATTCATGGTACAGCGGGTGCTGAGCGCCAAAGATATTAACCATGGGCGCTGGGGAGCGTTGTTTGCCGGCCTTCTGAAATTGCCGGTGCTGTTTATTATGGTCCTGCCCGGCACTATGGCGATTGTCCTATTCCCCGAGCTAGAACGGGCAGACATGGTTTATCCAACCTTGCTGTTTGAATTGTTACCTGTGGGCATTTTGGGATTGGTCTTGGCTGGTTTTGTTGCAGCCCTTATGTCTCAGATTGACTCCACGCTGAACTCTGCATCTACATTGGTGACGATGGATTTCGTGCGACAGCGTTTTCCCTCTTTGAACCAGCATCAGCTGATGCGCGTGGGGCAACTGGTCACCTTCATCTTTATGGTTCTGGCTGTGCTGTGGGCGCCGCAGATAGAGAATTTTGGTTCTCTGTTCCAATATCTGCAAAAAGTACTTTCCTATGCCGTACCCCCTGTTTTGGCTCTATTCCTAATTGGCTTTTTTTGGCAGGGAGCGACCTCCAAGGGCGCAATGACCACTTTGGTTTTGGGCACTGCCGGAGGAGTAACTCTATTCCTCGCTAATGAGGTGCTGGGTTGGACTAATTTACATTTCCTTTATATAGCGCCAATCCTCTTTGTTTTCTGCTCCATGGTGTTGGTGGCTTCCAGCTTGATAAGCCCGGCAAAGATTAGTGAGGAAGCCAGGCAGTTTGTTTGGTCTCGCAAAGACTTTGATACGGAAACCGAGGCGCTGCGCAGTGAGCCCCTTTGGCGCAATTATCGTGTACTTTCAGTATTACTGCTGATTACTACTGCCCTGGTGGTGGGCAGTTTCTGGTGATTGTTGAGTTTGTGTTCCAATGAATATAACCGATAAAAGCTATTCACTGATTTAAAAGAATCTCACACAGGATGGAGCCCCTAATAAGCAATTAAAGGAGGTGCGAAAAGAGAAAATACTCAGGTGGTAGAGGTAATGAGGTAACTAACAATGACGGACTGATAGCACAATTAATAAAAGGGTAATGCCATGAGGTATATCTTTACAGTGGTGATCGGGTTTTTTCTTTCTGCCCCAGTTTTAGCAACTACCAATATATTGGATCTCTATTTTAATACCGCAGATAAAGGCGGAACCTTACGATATGATGAAATATTCTCCTATGGTAAGAGTGGTAATGGCAGTGACTTTGACATGTGTGATAGCTATTCCACCAAGCGTGTGCCGGGAGATAAAATAGCTGCTATTACCAGTTATAGCGGAGATGAGCGTATCAAAGGCTTGAAGCTTGAATATCTATACGCTGATGATGACGAGGTGGGTAAAACGACTGGTTCAGGATTCCGCAAACTCCTTGGAGATATGGAATATATCCAGGGTTGGCGTTTTTATAAGAAACGCGATGGCAATATTTCTCGTATCCGTGTTTACTTAAAAGATATGTCAAATAACTCTACTAGAGAGATAACTTTTGGCAGTAGTAATGGTTGGCATAAGTGGCAAGAGTATCAGCTAAGTATTGGTACCCGTTCAGTTGTGGGTTTTGCTGGTACCGCAGGAGATAGCAAGATTTGGAGTATTTACCCTTGTGTGGCTGACCGTTTTGATCTGGTTGAGAGCGGGGTTGAAATACACTGGGATCAAATTGTAGAAACCCCTGAAAATACAAAAACCTTCTTTGGTGAGAGGCTGTTAGAGAATTTTTCTAGCGTAACTCAGAGTGATAGTACTGAAGTTTGGTATACGGATGGCAAGAGCGAAACTGATACCTGGACCAATACACTCGGCATCTCGGTGACTGCCGGCGTGAGCTTGACTGAGGCTTACAAGGTTGGAGTTCCGGGTACCGTTGAAAATAGTGGCTCGATCACGTTCAATTTTTCTGAAACTTTTTCAGCCTCAACTACGGTTGGAGAAACTTCGACGGTTAGTAATCAGAGAACCGTTAAGGAAGCGATGCCCGCGAGTGTACCCGCTTATAGCCTACTGGTGGCACGTATGATGGTAGAAAATAGCGAGGTTGAAATCCCTTATACCACTACTGTGACTAATCCCCATAACGGTGACGAATTCAATTTCACTGGTGTGATCAAAGGATCAAGTTATTCTAAATCTCGTAAACGCTGGGATGTGGTGGGTAAAGCTTTCCCAGACCGCTATGAAGTGTATGAAAGTTATTCTTGGGTTGTAGAGTATTATGGCCTGGAAAATGTCACGATAATCTCTGATCCCGTGATTTAAGCGCCGTAGGTTTATAATGAAGGTCAGAGTGGCCTGTATAAGATCCGCTTAAATATTATGCGGGTCTTATACATTGAATTTGGTGAAATACTTCTTTAAGAGTTGAGTGGATACATCCATGTATCCTTCCAGATAAAATATTGTTATTCCAAACATCGCTTGATGGCGCTTCAGTCCCTGATTATGACGGAATACAAGCGGATTCTATCTTCATAGCATCCATAGTAACTCAGATTTACTGGGGTCTTTGACATAAAAGCAGACAATAAAAAAGAGACTTTGGTGTCATAGATTTGAGATTCATCATTCACTAGTACAAATGTCCTAGTGTCAGAGCATGCCACTTCAGCACTGGTATTTTCAAATCCTTTTAATCGAACGTCTACTCCTTGGCTGTGAACTTTGAGATAGTCAATGCGCGCCTGTTCAGTCCAGGCGGCACTTGCTGAAAGTGATTGAAATAGAGCGATACCCAGAACGATTGATACAACTATTTTCATCCGTTACTCCCTGGCATGTGTATCGCCAACAAAAGGGGTTGGCAAATTCCTAGACATAACCAGTGAAATAATAGCAAAAACAGGGCGGCTTATTGCGTTGTGCTATCCGGTAGGTTTTTACGTCGCCAGGGCTATCTTGATGAAGTATATGCCCTGGCGTAGATTTATGAGCAGCTGGATATTACGTGCTTATTCTTCGTAAATGATTCTCTCGGTTTCCTTGATATGAAGCCGACGACGCTCTTGTTTTTCTCCTCGTATTCTGACTCGTTCACCAGATCTCATGCCCTTTTTTTTGATCTCCTTGGCATCTATAAAATAATACTGCCCTGTGTTTTCATCTTTGATGGAAAAGCGATGATCAATTTTTCCTGTTTTAAAATTTTCTGAAACCTCTTCTTCCAGTACTCCCGTTATAGTTTCCTGACCAGAGGCGGTGGGAATTAACAGTAAGGTCGAAATTATTGTGAGTAAGTATCTCATTGCTATTTCTCTCTTTAATTTGTATAGCTTACTGAAATGGTGGCGGTATTCATTTCATCACTTCTGGATTTAAACTCTATGGTGACTCCAGCAGCCGAATCCGTGAAGCTGCTGCCGGGCTCTTCAAGAGTGGCCACTTGGTTGGCGGTGTCATCTTTCAGATAATGTACAGTTACGGCCTTATCTTGCTGTGAACGAGGGTTTAGGATGGGGTGGGAAATATGATATTCCACGAAATAGTGATTTTCTCGATTGCTGCTACCGTTACTCTCCACCTTTATAATCTGTGGCATTGTTTTATTTAATTCGCCGGCGGTAAGTTCGATAGCCTGAATTTGAACCTCTGAAGCATTCCCCATACTTTTAGAAACAGATTTGGAATAGCCAGGGAAGCTGTTGTACCAACCCATAAAGTCCCTATGAGCGCTGCCAAATAAGCGTGACTGCCAGCTATTGCCCATGAAGGCTGCGGCAGCGCCATATTCACTTTCCCCTCGGTCGCTGGTATCCCCATCGTTGTTGTTATCATTGCCTGCATGGCCTAAACCAATGTTATGACCCAGTTCATGCCCCATAATTAGTTGATCGCTATCTGCAGTAACGATACTCCAGCGGCCATTGACCGCCGCGACCCCTGTACCAACTAACCCGGCATTGTAAGCGGCGGTTGGGAATATAAATACTCGATGGCGCCATGCGTTGAGGTCTACTGGGCGATTATTGGCATCGACAAAATTGCTTTCTACCCAGCGGCTTGCGTTATCTCTCCAAGTATAACCTCCATCGGAATATTGCCCATCCTGAGAGCTTGTGGCACGGTTCTGAGCATTTTGAACACTTAAAATCCCTCCGTTTTGATTGTCGGGGATGCTGTATATAAAGCAGTCAATAGAGCTTTCTTCTTTATTGTCCTCACCATAGCAATATTGTGCTAGAGAATTATTGCTGCTGAGATGGCGCTGGAACTTTAGCTGGCCCAGTGAGTTTTCTTTGTAAGTGTTATCGAGGGAGTCGGTAGCGTTGAATGTCATATCCGCAAGCTGGGAGATGCTGACATCATCCGTTACGGCGGCATCGGAAAAATTAACCAATATAAAAACGATACTATTTTGGGTGGCTTCAATCGTTTGGATCGCAAAAGTTATGTTTAGCTGATCTCCGTTACTGAGAGAAAAAACGATAGTATCTTCTACCGAGGCGCCGCTGTTTAAATCGTTGGCATTGTTGTTCAGTTGGTATTCCCAATTGCCGCTGTCATATAGTTTGAAGTCACCATACTTTCCGACATAAGTCCCAGACTGAAAGGTGGGGCTGGTACTATCGGTATCCTCTAATTGCAGTGTACCCTGGGCATATTCACTAGTTCCTATCACTAATGTACTTAGCGGAGTGCTAGGATTGAATCTGTAGTCGCCAGTATCGGTGTTGCCCGCATCATTATCATTGTTGTTATCGGCATCTGTGCCGGTGTTAGATCCGCCATTTGTTTCATTATTAGGCTGATTATTATCAGAATTATTACTGCCTCCAGAGCCTCCGCTACAAGCGGCCAGAATTACGGTTAATGTGAGAGCGCTAAACGTTTTAAGTGGACCAGGCATTGTTCCCCCAATTTATCTCTATAAGGTCATAGCCGGTGTTTAATGAGTTAAAAGATGGACTCCTATCAACTGGTACGGTTCCACCAATTGTGATTTAAAGAGTATTTTTTATTGATTTCGTCGCGGGAAGCTAAAAATTTTCACTTCTTATGTGCCTGTTTTGTGGTTTGGTGAGCACAGGAGGGTTCCAAGAGGAACACTTCTGATAGCCTGAAGTGAGAGACCTTTTGCACTGGGTGACAGAGCGTTTAGATATAGAGCGTTATGGCCCACCGATCACTTTGGTTGCTGTTCAGAATTGATGATGGTGGCCTCACTACTGATCTGTGAATTGGCCAGCTTTATTCGTCACTCGCTGGCCTGCACTAGCCGCTATCCACCATTTATCCCAACCATCTACGGCCTGTCCATCATGGAGACCACTCATCACTTGGGCTGGAGACAACAACTCGTGTTGCTAAATTGCTTCTATCAAGTTGGAGGTGATGATGAAAAGGAATACTTTTTGGCTGCTGTT
This sequence comes from Microbulbifer mixtoriginis (SeqCode), assembly GCF_052468275.1. Taxonomy (NCBI): domain Bacteria; kingdom Pseudomonadati; phylum Pseudomonadota; class Gammaproteobacteria; order Cellvibrionales; family Microbulbiferaceae; genus Microbulbifer; species Microbulbifer mixtoriginis (SeqCode). Next base: position 2,234,163 of record NZ_CP174341.1, read on the forward strand.
GATGATGTCTCTGGTGGGTGAGCTCAATGCTCAGTCACTCTCTCAGCAGTGGGAGTTGGCAATGGCTGTTAGCGCTAAGAATCAATCGAAAAGTGCCCTCTTCGATTCTGGGTCAGGTTATGAGCGCCAAGTTAAATTACAAGGTGCGCTGCAGGTATCGGACTGGGAAGGACAGGTTTCCATGCTGCATGAGGCAGGTAGTGGCGCTGGTGAGGAATCAGAACTTGTTGTGGAGGAGTTATTTTGGCAGGGGGATAGGTTCGGGTGGGACCTGCTTGCAGGTAAGCGTCGCCTGGATTTTGGTGTTAGCTACGCTCACAGACCTTTGGATCTATTCCTGCCTATGGAGCGCAACCCGGTATCTCTGCGGGCTGATGAGGGCGTTGCCGTCGTATCAGCCAGCCGCTTCACAGCAAGTGGAGAGCTGAGCCTGATGTTGGTTGATGCTAATGCTAGTCAACTGATTAATGAAGAGCTTCCGAGAGGTTTGGCTGCACGTTGGTACCAGCTGAAAGGTGTGAGTGAATGGCAACTGCTCGGTTACCTGGATGATCAGCGTGGTTTGAATATCGGCGCCAGCTGGGTTACGACCTATGGGGAGTCTTGGGAGTTACATAGCGAAGGCCGTTACCAGCAGCGTTATCGTCAATGGCTAAAGCCTGGTTCTCCAAGAACTGGCACTTTACCCCGAGAGGGAGAACAGAGCGATGGCTGGCAGGCTCTGTTGGGCATGACCTGGACCCATAACGCAGGGCATACAATCATCGCTGAATACTGGTTTGATAGCAGGGCGTGGCATACTCGCGATTGGCAAAGGCTTGCAGACAATGCCAGCTGGTACAGTGAACAGGGGGAAGGATGGGATGCTAACAGATATGCTTCTGCTGCAGCTTTTTTAAGCGAAGCACGCAATCGCCATAGCCTGATGATGCACTGGAGCTTATCTAATCACAATTACAATCCCAAATTGGATATTTTATATTCCCCTGGCGATAGAGGCATGGTTTTGACTGCTGGTATTAACCATGAAATGAAGGGCGATTGGACTCTTGGCGCATCAATAAGGTATTTTGGCGGCGCTAAAAAATCATATTTTACACAATTGCCTAATGAAACCCTTGTTACTTTGACTGCGAACATGAAGATATAAAAGGAATCATGGTGAAGTTACTCAGTGAATATTTACGTATATTGATTCTTTGTATTGTTGTGGCTCTTATCACTAAACAAGTGTGGGGAGGGAGTTACTCTCTCAATTTTGGTATTTCTCTAACCTATGGCTTTGTTGCTTTTTCTACGCGCAAGCTTATGCTCCATCTAAAACCCAATTGGCCACATGTGCTCAAGTATGCAGTAACCATTTCGGCAACGACGGTGCTGGGTTCTATTAATGTTTGGTGGTGGGTCTCTGGCTTTGGAGTTTTTCCTGCGGTTAATGCCCTGATTTACTCACTAATTCTGGCTATCTTTTTGACGACTTTACTCTACCAGTTTTATCTTAATCGTGAGCAGTCCCACAAACTGGAGACTGAGCGCAAGGAAGCAGAGTTACTACAGGCCCAGCAACAAAAAACTCTGGTGCAAAGCCAGCTGAAAGTATTACAAAGTCAAATAGAACCTCACTTTCTGTTTAATACACTGGCCAATCTTAAGATGCTGATTAGGCACGATCCACAGAAGGCAGAGCTATTACTGGACAATTTTAGCGATCTCTTGCGCTTTAGTTTGAATAAATCGCGTTCTGACTATGTGTCCCTGAAAGATGAACTTCGCAGTCTTGAAAGCTATCTGGCTATTCAGCAAATCCGACTGGGTGAGCGCTTGCAGTATAGGGTCGAACTGGCAGAAACCGTTAACCCTTCAACGGAAGTTCCGCCCCTATTAATACAGCCATTGGTGGAAAATGCCATTTTCCATGGTATTGAACCTTCACAGAAAGGAGGGCTGGTCTGTCTCAGGGTGGCTACGAAAGCTAGTCAGTGGATCATAGAAGTGGAGGACAGTGGAATTGGGTTGCAGGCTGCAACCAATAAGTCAGCGTCAAACAAGCACAATGGTTTGGCTTTAAATAATATCAAAGAGCGTCTTGCCACTCTATACCAGGAAAAAGGCAAGCTGCAGATAAGTAGTAATCAACTGGGCGGGGTTACCGCTAGATTGGAGTTTCCATGCGCGCAATAATTGCCGATGATGAACCCTTGTTGCGTCATCATCTGGATAAAATGTTGGCTGATGTTTTTCCGGAACTGGTGGTAGTTGGTAAAGCAGCTGATGGTCAGGAGGCATTAACCCTTTGCCAGCAAGAACAGCCTGATGTCATTTTTCTCGATATCCGTATGCCGGGTTTGGACGGTATTGCGGTTGCTTCCGCGCTTAACAAGCTGGAAATCAAACCCGTAGTGGTCTTTATTACTGCCTATGATGAATATGCAGTAAATGCTTTTGAGCAGGAAGCCGTAGATTATTTGTTGAAGCCCATTGATGATGAGCGACTTCAGCTAGCTTGTGAACGTATCAAGAAGCGTCTGGAAAGTAGAGCGGAAGAGCAGGCGCAAGTGAGTTCGAATATTGCGGCTTTATTGCAGCAACTCAATGTCGGTAAGCCGGAATATCTACGCTGGATCAGGGCTAGTAAGGGAGAGGATGTACACCTAATCTCCTGTGATGAAATTTCGGCTTTTGTCGCTGAGGACAAGTACATCACTGTTTACTCAGACCAGGGCCAGCATATTATACGCACACCGCTTAAGGAATTGATGACGCAGTTGGAGCCTGATCTTTTTTGGCAGATACACCGATCAACGATTGTTTGTATTAAGCGAATCGATAAGATTAACCGAGGGCTGACGGGCTCAGCTACGGTAATTATGGATGATGGGCAAAAGTTTTCTGTGAGCCGTAGGGCCGCAGCAATGTTTAAATCTATGTGAATGTATTTTTTGTTTGTTACATAGAGAGAATAAATTTAAGGTGGTAAGGCGGATTAATTATAACCGGTTCACAGTAAGCGCCGGTTCTTTATTGTCCTTACTAAGAATGACATGGAGTCAGGATGCAAGATTATTACTCTTCCACAGAATTAAGAGATTTTGCCAGTGCTTTATTCCAGCGTGTGGGGCTCGCTAAGGACAGGGCCGACATAATCGCTAATGTATTCTTGCAGGCAGACTTGCTCGGTTTTACCACCCATGGCTTGCACCGGGTTGTGAGCAATTTAGAGTGGTTACAAAGTGGTGAGTCCAAGCTTAGTGGTGAACCCAAAGTGTTGTCCGATAGGAGAAACTGCTTTAACTGGGATGCACAATTTTTACCTGGTCCCTGGGTGCTTAGCAAAGCCATAGAACAGGCATTGTCACGAGTATCTGAACAGGGTGTCGTTACCGCTACTATTCGCCGCAGCCAGCATATTGCCTGCCTAGCTGCCTATTTACCTCAGGTAATCGAAGCGGGTTATGTGGCGATCCTAACCTGTTCAACTCCGGGAGAAAATACTGTATCGCCTCAAGGGGGAATTGATCCATTGTTCTCTGCGAATCCCCTGGCATTTGCGGCTCCGGCCGGAGATTACCCTCTGTTGTTTGATGTGAGTATGTCTATCACAGCAGGTGCCTATGTGTCACGTGCAAAGCGAGAGGGTAGGAAAATGCCTTCAGCTTGCCTTAAAGATCATAATGGCAAGATTTCCGATGATCCCTCGGCGTTCAAAAATGGTGGCAGTATTTTACCGATTGGTGGTGCTGATCACGGTTACAAGGGGGCGGCACTAAGTGCGATGTTGGAGGTGTTGTCGATGGCACTTGGAGGCTATGGCCGTGGTGATGATTCAGCCAAGCGCGATAAAGAGGCCAACTCGGTTTTCTTACAGATAATTGATCCCCAGGCTTTTGGGGCAAAAGCAGACTTTCTTCGTCAAACCATTGCTTTAAGTAACCTCTGGGAGCAAAACCGCAGTGATAGCGATGAGCCTGTAAGAGTCCCTGGCCAGCGTGCTTGGGCGAATCGAACACGGCAATTGCGTGATGGGGTAGAGTTATATCCCTCTATTATCAAGGATCTTCAGCCCTGGGCTGAAAAATTACAGGTTCCCCTTCCCTCTGTATTAACTAAGAGCTAATTTTTAATGACAAATTCATTCTCTTAGAGTGATCACCTTAGTTACAACAAAAGCATCAGCTCAACACTACATTAAAGACGAAACCCTTGGTGCGCCTGATAGTGTGTCGGTGGGGGCGTTAAGAGGATGTAATAAAAAAGAATGGCTCAAGGGCTGATATTTGTAAGGATGTTATGAGTGAGGATGGAAAGTTGAAGGTAAACATCTTGCATAACCACCCTAGTAAGCCTTATAGATAAAATACTGAACCACCTAAGTTGGTACATATTGCGGACCTCTCATTTGCTTTCTAGCTGTTGAGCTGCTAAGAGGTTATTTGCCTGATTCTTTGAGTTTTAGGGGCTTTGCATGAGGAATGTGTTGATTTTGGCTGTAGTTCTGTTGATTTTTCAAAAGTGGGATAAGATAGAGCTGTATTTCAATCCGCTTCCGGATTACGCCTCTCTGCGGCCGGGTAAGGTTATTCTTTACGCTACCGAATGGTGCGGCTACTGCCAGAAGTCACGTGAATTGCTGGGAGAGTACAATATACCATTTTATGAGTATGATATTGAGAAGTCCCAGGAGGGCAGGTCTCAGTATGATCGCCTAGGTGGTAAAGGTGTTCCTGTCTTGCTTATCAATGGAGAGGTAATTCACGGATATAATGCTAAAAAAATATTAAGTGCTTATTCAAACGCTCAGAGTACAAGCTTTTTGTGATTAAGGTTGAGAATGATAATAAAAAAATCGTTTCGTACAATAGCCCTTGCAATTACTATGGCTGTGGTATGTAGCTGTTTAGGATTCAGCTCTATAGCAGTTGCAAATACTATTAGCACCAAGCTGGAAAAGAAGGGAAATGGCAACTGGTTTGTTACCTTTGTGTCAGAAAAGCCAATAAAGAAGCTCGCCTTTAAAAGCTCTCCGGATAACTCAAGAAGCAAGCGTTGGGCTCCTACTTCTAACGGGTATCAGTTTGAGTTTGTTGATGAGGTAGAGAGTTTAGTGCGTGAGGACGGTAGTGCCTTTACAGAAGCTACTTTTCATCTTACCCCTACTTATACGGCCCTCCCCAAGGAATATGCCCCTTTCTCCCCGTTTTCGGATGGAAGTTATTTATTGCATACGGGGAGATTTTTTGCCTGCGCAGATTCTTGCGAACCTAGCCTAAAGAAGTGGTATTTGACGATTGTTGCTCCCGAGTCTGACAATATTATCCTGCATGGCAGGATCTATCAGGGAAGTATTGAGTGGGCGGCTTTCGATGAAGGCAGCAAGGTCTATATTGGTCATGGAGAACCGATACAGAGTGATCACTTTGTAAGTGTGATCGATGAACTTCTACCAGAGAAGCTGCAACATCAGATGAGCACTCAGTTGCCTGAGTTGATGGATTTCTTTGCTGATAAAATGGGCACACTTGGCTATAGGCCCGCGTTGTTTGCTTCTTTTAGTTCTACAGACGATGGTCGACATGGTCATCAAGGTGGAACTCTGCCAGGCCAGATATTTATGCATTGGTATGGTAAGAAGTCTGTTGTTGAGGCAATTGATGTCGATGAATTGTTTTGGCTTTTTTCCCATGAAGTTGCCCATTTATATCAGAGAGAGGGCGCAGATGTTATAGATACAGCTGACTCCTGGCTTCATGAGGGAGCGGCTGATTATTTTGCCGGTTTGGCGTTCGAGAGTATCCTTTCTAAGGGTTATCTGTCACAGAAGATAAAGCAAGCAGAGCAGAAATGCCTTGCCAGCCTGGGGGAAAATCCGGTTTATCTGGATGCGTCACGTAAGAATCCACGCATTCACTATAATTGCGGTCTTCTGATTATAAATGCGATAGATACATACCTGAAAGAGCAGGGCTCTATTTCCATTTATGAATTATGGAATCTCTATTCTTCTAAGATTTCAACTGAATCACCGGCCGGGGCGGCTCAATTTCTGTTTGCAGCCAAGCCTTATCTACCGTCAGCAATGGTTAAAAATTTAGAAAAATTAAACACCCCTGGCTTCTCTGCTTTAAAATTTATTAGCAAGTTGGTAGCTGACAGTACCTAATAATCAATTTTTCAATACTAAGGTTTTCTTACAGATGGGTGAGTTTGGGCTTACCCTCTAAATATGTTGGACCTAATTTTTATATATGTGTTCGAGCTGATTTGAGAGGTCGCTTAGGGACAATATCAATTAACTGGTTCTGCTGTACCACCTACTAGGAAGTAACTTGCCAAAATAGTTTACGCCTCGCCATTTACCACTTATCTGTGGCTTCTAACTCCATTCAGCCCAAAGATTCCCCGTTTATCCCTCTCCTTCCCCTTTTGTCGCACGATCAAGACCCCCTCCATAACCAGCGCTAATCTGCTCCCAACCTAAACGCAAGGAGAGAAATCATGAAGAAGATTATTGCAGCGGCACTGATTCAACTGGGTATGTCTACTTCCGCTTTTGCCGCAGTGGATGCGCAGTTAGAAGGGCTATATAACAAGGCGGCGCAGCAGGGTGGGGATGCCATTGAAGTTTCTTACGAGGCTTTCAAAGTTGCCCAGCAGCAAGATCCCACAGACCCTGCAGCCCTATTCTACCTGGGTGCCAGTGAGACTCTGATGGCCAAGGAGAGTTGGTTGCCTTGGAAGAAGGTGAGCTATGCAGAAAATGGGATCGCCCGTATGGACAAAGCCCTATTGATGTTGGAGGAGCTTGAAAATCCTGGCCGCTCGGCTAGGGGGGTGCCCCGGGATTTACTTTTTAAGGGGATTGCAGCCACCACTTTTACCAAGGTACCCGCTTTCTTCAATGCTTTTGATCGAGGATTTGAGCTCTATGGGGAGCTGATGAATGATCCGCGTCTGTCGCACATGCCGGTACAGGCAGTGAGTTGGATCTACTGTGGTGCCCTGGAGGCTGCGGATTTGGGTGAAAAGTCAGATCAGAAAAGTGAGTGGCAGGCAAAGGTCAATACAAGAGGGGCTCAGGCACTTTGTAAGCTGGATACTGAGTAGTAATTGGGATTGGAGAAAGACCGATGTTGCAGCTGACACATATAGAAAAGACCTATACGACAGGTGAAATAAAGCACCAGGCTTTGCGAGATGTCAACCTGGCCATTCGCCCCGGTACTATGGTGGCCCTCTGTGGGCCTTCAGGCTCCGGTAAAAGTACCATGCTAAATATCTGTGGCTTATTGGACCAAGATTATTCCGGTGTGGTGCATTTTGCCGGTGAATTAATGACCAGGGACTACCAGCAGGCAATGAAGATACGTCGCACTCAGATGGGGTTTATTTTTCAGAAATTTAATTTGGTTCCGGTGATGAGTGCCTTTGAAAATGTCGCCTACCCATTACAGCTCAATGGTGTGGATTCTGCAGAGGTAAAACAGCGGGTAATGCAGATGTTGGATTATGTGGGTTTGGCCGAGTTTGCCCGATATCGCCCCGACCGCCTCTCCGGCGGCCAACAACAACGGGTGGCGATAGCTCGAGCACTGGTGCACAAGCCCAAATTGGTGATAGCTGATGAGCCCACCGCTAGCTTGGATAGTGTAACGGCTCAGCAGATTATTGAATTAATGAAACACCTTGGCAGGGAACAGAAAACAGCCTTTATTGTGGCCAGCCACGATGATCGTATGACTCAGCACTGTGACAGAGTGATCAATTTACAAGACGGTGTGATTTTGCAGGAGGAAGCCCCATGCGTCGCTTAAAACTGGCAGTTTTGAATTTATTACGCAACCGCCGCCGCAGCCTTTTGACCGTCGCAATTGTCGCTATTGTAGTGATGGCTCTGATGACTTCCGGGGGTTTTGGTCTATACACTTATAAATCCCTGAAAGAAGGCGCGGCGCGCAGTCAGGGGCATCTGGTGTTTACCCAGCCGGGATATTTCAATAGCGATGAAGAGTATCCATTACAAAATGGCTTGGAAAATGCCGATGAATTGAGAAAGCGCTTATTGACCGATAGCGAGGTTAAGGCGGTACAACCACGTATCTATTTGAATGGCTTGATCTCCAATGGCGATAAGTCGACCATATTTTTGGGGCAGGGGATTTTGCCGAGCGAGTTTCGGGTAAAAGGGCCTTTCTTAAATATGACCGAAGGTGGCATTCTGAGTAAGAATGAAGATCCTACCGATCCGCAGATTATGCTGGCCAAGGATCTGGCAAGAAATCTGAATGTAAAAACAGGGGACTATATCACCCTGATGTCGACTACTGTAGATGGGGCTCTTAACGCACTGGATTTTAAAGTGCAGGGAATTTTTGGAACTGGTGTTCCTGATATGGATAAGCGTCAGGTGTATCTCTCGATAAATTCTGCCCAGTTTATTCTCGATAGTGAAAAAGTCAGCACCATGCACCTGTACGGCTATGAGCTGGAAGACACCGAAGTATTAAAGGCGCGTCTGGCTGAGCAGGCTCCCGAGTTGGAAATTACCACCTGGGAGGATCGCGCCTTCTTTTACCAAGGGGTGAAAAGTCTTTACGACCGAATTTTTGGTCTGATGGGCGTGATCATGGCGATGGTGATTTTTGTTTCTCTCTTCAACACCTTGGCGATGTCGGTTACAGAAAGAACCCGTGAGATCGGCACTCTTTCCGCATTGGGTACGTCCCGCGCCGAATTATTGCTGGGCTTTGTGTTGGAGGCATTGGTGTTGTCCCTGGTAGGAGCGATCGTGGGCATCTTGCTATCAGCTGCGGTGAGTATGGGTTTGATGGTGTTTGAAGTCACCATGCCGCCCCCTCCCGGTAAAACCGAGAGCTATCCCCTGGTGGTGTATTTCTCAATGAATCTTGCTTGGATGATCTCGTTAGCAGTAGCGGCAATCTGTGTTCTGTCTTCCTTTATAGCAGCGCGCAAAGGTGTAAACAAACCGATAACAGAGGCATTGGTACATGTATAAGTTAGCGAAATTAAAAACTGCTTGGAAAGTTTTGGGCAGCGCTCTGGTAATAGCAATGGCTCCAATGGCATTGGCCAATTCACTCAATACCAATAGTGGGGCCAGCAACGAGATTATCTACACCACGCAGCAAGTGGAGGGCATGCTTGCCAAAGCCGATTTTTACCGTCTGCAAGAAAATTCCGCGCGAGTAGTCACTGAGGTGCAGGTCTACAAAAATGGCGAGCTGGACAGTATGGATAATTACCATGTGTACACCCGCCCACAGCGCAAATCTCTAGTGGTATTCAAAGGCAAGGGAGAGGAGGGCACCAAAATGTTAATGCTGCAGGATAACTATTGGATGCTAATGCCGCGTAGCCGCCGCCCTATACGGATTACACCCATGCAAAAATTGTTGGGGGGGGCATCGGTGGGGGATGTGGCCACACTTACCTGGAGTGAGGATTATCAGGGCGTTTATGCCGGGCAGGAGACATTACAGGATCAGCTGGTAAACCGTTTGAGCCTTACCGCTAAAACCAAAGGGGCCAGTTATCAGCGTATTAACTTGTGGGTGGATAGCAAAAGTAATTTTCCGGTAAAAGCCGAGCTTTACCTGAAATCCGGCAAGTTGGCTAAGGTTGCGCACTTTATCTCTGGGCAAAGAGAGGGGCGGCAGGTAGTGGCGGAAATGCGGCTGCAGGATACGATCAATACTGGCACAGAGACACGGGTTATTTATGAGAGTGTCCAGGCCCATGATTTGCCGGAAAAGTATTACAACCCGGCTTACCTAAGTCGCCAGTCAACCGCTGAGCTTTAACGAACTTTGCAGCCGCTATTAAGCGGCTGCAATAGCTTTCTGGTTAATGATTTCCTGGGGTGACTCCAATTCCTGGGAAAAAATGGCCTCAATAGCCTCAGCCTCGCGCAGGCGTTTAAGTTTCTCAAAAAATACCTGGGCCTCTGGAAACGCGAGCTTGAGATAGGCGAGCCACTGCTTGATCCGGTTACCCAGATACTTGGCCGGGTAGACTTCCCGGGTAATTTGATAGTAACCCCAGAGTAACTCGACAATCTGCGGCCATGCCATCGGCTGATATTCTACTCCGGCGCAGAAGGCCTTGATCTGCAGCCCCAAATCAGGCCTTGCCAACAGGCTGCGGCCAAACATAAAGGCTTGGCAACCGGTTTGCTCGTGGCAGCGCTGAAATTCCGCCAGTGTCCAGATATCGCCATTGGCGACTACTGGAATCTGCAGTTTTTCCCGAATCTCACCGATATATTCCCAGTAGGCCGGGGGCTTGTAGCCATCGACTTTAGAGCGAGCGTGAACCGCCAACTCATTGGCTCCACCGACGGCTGCGGCCAGGGCATTATCCATATAGGTAGAGCGGTCGTTGAACCCCAGGCGGATTTTCGCGGTGACAGGGATGTGATCCGGTACGGCCCGGCGCACAGCGCCGACAATCGCCTCTACCCGATGTGGGCTTTGCAGTAGGCAGGCGCCCCCATCGCTGTTATTGACCGACTTGGCTGGGCAACCAAAATTCAGATCGATCGCCTTTGCCCCCACGGCAACCGCTTTGGCGGCATTGATGCCCATGGCCTCAGGATTGCCGCCCAGTAGTTGCAAGCGTACCGGGACATCATTGGCCGTTTTGGCGCCCTCCAAGAGCTCCGGACACAGACGAGTAAAAACCCTGCGGGGTAGGCGGGTATCTGTAACACGCACAAATTCGGTTACACAGATATCGACTCCGCCAATCGTTGAAAGCAGTCTGCGCACATGGTGGTCGATAACACCTTCCATGGGGGCCTGGTAAATCTTCGGCTGCAGGGAAATTGTCTTATCGGTCATAAAGTTGGAAATAGGAAAAATTGGTGTGATGGTTGGCGCATATTCTATCAGCAAGTGATCGCTATTCCGTAACAATGATCATTCGGCTGGTAGTTTTAATAGGAGATTTGAACTCAAATTCGAGTGTGTTTGCACCAATAAAGGGCGCAATGAACCATGTGCCACCGTTGCCACTGAAACCATTAAGTGTTTGATTTTAAAAGCAACTTGTATTGATAATAGAAAATTGACTGCACTTCCATGCTGCAGAAGAACCCTCTGGCAGTAGATAGTATGGTTACTTGTCGGGGTGGAGCCGCCAACGAGGTTGTATTTGCCCTACTTGAAGACTAGATTGCCGGGCGTAAATGGGTTGCCAGTCAGGCAGGTTACCAATTAGATCACTGCGCTCAGTCGCAGAATTTTGGGGATTGCAGTTGGGGTGGCTTGGTGTTGGTCAAGCTGGGAATTGTGCGGAAGTTAAGCGGAGCTGTTTGGCAGTTTTTATAGGCGCCCAAGCAAAGTGGCTGCTTAACATTAAACGGCCATAGGCCGAAGAATAAACGCCCGGATATTAACCTTTTATTATCCGAAGGCTTAGGGGGATACAGAGTGCAAGATACGCTACTTCAACAGGGGTTGGACATTACCCTGTTCGGTATGGGAATTGTTTTTACCTTCCTGCTGTTACTGGTGATAGGCACCGGTATCATGTCCCGAATTATTACTCGCCACTTTCCCGAAGCGGAGCCAGTCGCCACTCCGCCTGCTAGCGGTAACGATGACAATGCCCGCTTGCACGCCATTATCAAGGCGGCCATCGAACAACATCGAAAAAAACGTTAATCGCCAAATTTCGCTTCATTACAACATCCAATAATTTCTGCCGAGAGAGATAACCCATGACTGAGGTTAAAAAGCCATTGGGGATTACCGATGTAGTCCTGCGTGACGCCCACCAGTCACTATTCGCCACCCGCCTGCGACTGGACGATATGCTGCCGATTGCAGAAAAGCTCGATCAAGTCGGCTTTTGGTCGCTGGAATCCTGGGGGGGCGCCACCTTCGATGCCTGTATTCGCTATCTCGGCGAAGACCCTTGGGAGCGGATTCGCGAATTAAAAAAAGCCATGCCCAACACCCCGCAGCAAATGTTGTTCCGTGGGCAAAATATTCTGGGATATCGCCACTACGCCGATGATGTCGTAGAAAAATTTGTTGAGCGCGCCGCAGTCAACGGGGTGGATGTCTTCCGTGTATTCGATGCCATGAACGATATGCGCAACCTGAAGACGGCCCTGGCAGCGGTAAAAAAACAAGATAAGCACGCTCAGGGCACTATCTCCTATACCGTGAGCCCGGTACACACCATGGACTTGTGGGTAGAGCTGGGGCGCCAGATTGAGGATATGGGGGCGGACTCCATTGCCATTAAGGATATGGCCGGCCTATTGCGCCCCTACGAAGGCTACGAGTTGGTAAAGCGCCTTAAAACGGCGGTGGATATTCCCATCCATCTGCATTGCCATGCGACCACGGGTCTTTCTATTGCCACCGCGCTCAAATGTATCGAGGCGGGCGTCGACAATGTGGACGCAGCCATCAGCTCCATGTCCATGACCTATGGCCACAGCCCCACGGAAACACTGGTTGCCATGCTTGAAGGCACTGAGCGGGATACCGGTCTGGATATTAATCTGCTCGAAGAAATTGCCGCATATTTCCGCGAGGTGCGTAAAAAGTACGCGAAATTTGAAGGTTCCCTTAAAGGCGTGGACTCGCGTATTTTGGTGGCCCAAGTGCCCGGTGGCATGTTGACCAATATGGAAAACCAACTGCGCGAGCAGGGTGCCGGTGAGCGACTGGATGAGGTACTCGAAGAGATTCCCCGCGTACGCCAGGATCTTGGTTATATCCCCCTGGTAACGCCCACCTCACAAATTGTAGGCACCCAGGCAGTATTAAATGTGCTGACCGGTGAGCGCTATAAATCTGTTTCTAAAGAAACGGCAGCCGTTTTGAAAGGGGAATATGGCGCGACCCCTGCCGAAGTGAATCAGGAGCTGCAGGTGAAGGTATTGGAAGGCGCAGCGCCAGTGACCTGTCGCCCTGCGGATTTGATCGCTGCAGAGTTGGACAGGCTCACCTTGGAGTTACAGGAAAAAGCCGGGGCAGAGGACATTGCCCTGACCAATGGCGAAGGTGAGATTGACGATGTGCTCACTTATTCACTCTTCCCACAAATCGGCCTCAAGTTCCTGAAAAATCGCGGCAACGCCGATGCCTTTGAGCCAGTGCCTACTGGCAATGAAAACGCCGCAGTGAAAAATGACAAAGGGGAAGAGGTGTATACGGTCACTGTGGAAGGCCAGAGCTACACCGTGACAGTGGCCGATGGTGGCGATCTGACCAATATTGCCCCGGTAGGTGCGGCCGCCCCTGCAGCCAGTTCAGCCAGTTCGGTTCCAGCCACTGGAGGTGAGCCGGTCAATGCGCCCCTAGCGGGCAATATCTTTAAGGTGATGGTGATGCCTGGTGACAAGGTCAGCGAGGGCCAGGCCATTATTGTGCTCGAAGCCATGAAGATGGAAACCGTAGTGAGTGCGCCGCGCAGTGGCAATGTTGCCAGCGTAGCGGTAAAAGAGGGCGATTCCGTGGCGGTGGGTGATGCCCTGCTGTCTATCGCATAGATTGGGGTAGGAGTCGCAAGTGGATAATTTACTCACGCTTTGGCAGTCCTCCGGCATCGCACAAATGATGCCGGGGCAGCTGGTCATGATCTTTGTTGGATTGGGGCTGCTGTTTCTGGCTATTCGCAAAAACTTTGAGCCACTGTTGCTGGTGCCAATTGGCTTCGGCGGTATCCTGGCCAATATTCCCGGAGCAGATCTGGCACTCTCTGCAGCAGAGACCGCATTGGCCCAGGGAAATGCAGCAGTTCTTGCCCAAATGGCCCAGATCTTGGGGTTGGATACTGTTGCCAGTCTCGAGGATTTAAAAGCTGCCCTGGGTGCTGCCCCGGCTGCGGTGCAGCTACAGGCCGCAGAGTTTGCCAGCGATGCCGGTTTCAGCAACGGCATGCTGTATAACTTTTATTCTGTGGCTATTGCTTCGGGTGTCGCGCCGTTGGTGATTTTTATGGGGGTGGGGGCCATGACCGATTTTGGCCCGCTGCTCGCTAATCCGCGTACCCTGTTCCTGGGGGCGGCGGCACAGTTCGGTATCTTTGCCACTGTACTGGGTGCTGTCGGACTCTCAGTTGCGGGGATTATGGACTTCTCCATCGCCGATGCCGCGGCTATCGGTATTATTGGCGGTGCAGATGGCCCCACAGCAATCTACGTTTCCAGCATTTTGGCCCCTGATTTGCTGGGTGCGATTGCGGTAGCAGCCTATTCCTATATGGCATTGGTGCCCATGATTCAGCCACCGATTATGCGCGCACTCACTACAGAGCAGGAGCGCAAAATTGAGATGGTGCAGCTGCGTCATGTAAGCAAGCGCGAGAAAATTACCTTTCCGCTGTTGCTGTTGATTCTGGTTGCCCTGTTTCTCCCCGCTGCAGCCCCTCTGTTGGGTATGTTCTGCTTCGGTAATCTGATGCGTGAGTGTGGTGTGGTGTCTCGCCTTTCGGATACTGCTCAGAATGCGTTGATCAATATCACCACGATTTTCCTAGGTCTCTCGGTCGGCTCGAAACTGGCCGCAGATAAATTCCTTGACCCAAAAACTCTGGGAATCCTCGCCCTGGGTATCGTGGCCTTTGCGATCGGTACTGCCGCAGGGGTATTGATGGCCAAGCTGCTCAATGTATTCAGTAAGCACAAGGTAAACCCACTGATCGGTTCTGCCGGTGTATCTGCCGTGCCCATGGCTGCACGGGTATCCAATAAAGTGGGGCTCGAATCCAATCCGCACAACTTCCTGCTGATGCACGCTATGGGCCCGAATGTGGCTGGGGTTATTGGCTCTGCGGTTGCTGCGGGAGTCATGATCAGCATGGTACGCAGTTTAACCGGCAGCTGACTTATCCCACAAAAGCGATTCCTGACAAGGCGAACTTCGGTTCGCCTTTTTCTTTGATAAAATTTAAAGTGGAATATGGCTGTATTTGCAAGGTATTTGTCAGGAATATCTATTTACCTGTTTGATTTTCGATGGATAGGCAAACAAAATACGGCTCCCTAGATCCCTGAATACTTTTAAATGGCTTCTTACTACATATTCTCTCAAGAGCTGCGTAGGTAGTATTAATGGGTGCTCGATACGATTCATTTTGAGTTAAGGTTTTTTGCGCTATATTCCTTCCCGATTTTGGCTTGTAATAAGAAATTTTACTGGAAGTAAGACCATGCGTAGTTTGCCGCTTTTAATTTCCCTTGCTCTGTTTTCCTCTCCTGTACTGGCCCACGACAATCATCGCACCGCTGAAGATCTGCACGAGATTAAAAGAGAGATGGTAAAACTTCGCAAAGAAGTACATGCCCTGAAGGATGAAAATCAAGAGGCGGATGAAATGCGCAAACTCAAGAAAGAGGTTGTCAGGTTGCGCAAAGATATTCGCTCCATGCAGGATCTGATTGTGGACCTACAGGCCCTGGTAGAAGGTCAATCTAACAATGCCCAACCAGATGTTGTTCTCCATCCAGTAAAGGAACGCCCCAGATGGGCCTGCTATATGAAAGATATGCGGGCTGGCGGTATGCACTCCAAAGGGTTTTCTGAGGTAGAGGCCAAAGGCAAACTACTGGAAACCTGTTCTACACGGGGCGGTGTTTGTTTTGAAAATAGAATTACCTGTTCAGCTGAGTAGTATTGGATTAACTTCAGTTTAAGGGGGCGGAAAGGGGGTTGTGCGCAATGGAGTTCCACAATACCGCCTCTTCAATCTTATTGGAAAAAGATCACTGGCTCACTACCTTATGAGTTGGCTTTAGGCGACCTATCATATCCCCTGCTTAATAGCGTCGCTAATAAAATCAGCAATACTGGTAATACCAGAGAGGGAAATCCCCATAACTGATAGCCGATAGTGCCGAGAGTGACACCGGAGATAAAGCTGAATATCACCCCGGAATAATATTTGGCTTTGGTGAATGCCTGAGGATAGGGTGTATCCTCCGACTGTCTTTTTGTTCGGTAGTTATCCAGTATTTCAAAAGCCGCAGCGAAGAAATTAGTGGCGTTCCCTGTCATAAAGTGCGTGGGTGCCTTCTTGTTGAGGACCCTGAAAAATATAGTGCTGTGAAGAGACATAGCGGCAATTGCAAAAAAAGAAACAAGGAAAGTGTTTGCGGCGTATGGCGAGGTAAGTCTTCCTGCATAGCTGCCAATAACAAAGAAGAGAAATATCAGGCCGCTCTCTATAAAGAGCATAATAGTTGCTGTGTTCTTTTTTTGGAAATTTAATCTCTTAATCAGATAGATCCAGAAAATTTGCAGTACAATAAAAGCTGAAAGAATAAAGAGTTTAATAATGTAATTGGGGTTGTTGATGGCAAAGTCGGTAATCGATAGCACAATTGTGCCAGTAATAAAGGTAGTAAAGCTGGTAAATAGACCCAAAACGCAGATTGCTTCCGCAAAGCCTGCAACAAATGCGAGGATATGTTCGATATTTATTGTGACCTGAGGCGCTTCATCCATGCTGTAGTGATCTCCAGTTGCGTGATAAGTTTCGGCTGATGTTGCCTGTTTCTGGGGGCCTTTAGGTGCAAGCGCCAGGAAAATCTTACCGCCGGTTTTAATGTTAATTCCTTTTTACGTACTTTAACCACATTTTGTTCATTGGCTACGGCGTACTTACTAAAGGACGATTGCCCAAGGGAGCGGTCGTTTGGCGTCCTTCCCCGCTGGTCGGAAAACGCATAGCAACCACCGGTCCGATGTCTATAAAAGTTCCGATCGAGAAAATTATATAGCAGGCCGGATGACCAGAAATACACTCCCTGCAACTACTGTATAAAAGAAAAATAAGGACGGCATGATCCTCCGGAGTCACTTTGATTATCCAGTCTTCAACCGCTTCTACAATTCCCGCCAACTCATACCCCAATACAGTAGGATGTGCTACCAAATAGTCTTGATCGCGGGCAATTGCGTCGGTGTGGTAGATGCCAGTGGCGATAATTCTCACCAACACTTTCTTTTCAAGCAGTTCTTTCTGTCTTACCTATTTTAAAACAAAAGGGCTGCCAGGCGATCTTGCCGCGGCCGCCGTAAATGCATTTCCCACTTGATCAATCCCTGCCACTTTTCCCTCGTTTATTAAAGTGTCGCAATGCTTAAAAAGATTGTGTTAAAACGTGTCAGATTAATTGCCTGGTTTAAGGCTAGATTGGGGAGGCGAGGTGGCCAAGGCAATAGTTGGCTAGTCATTACTTGTGGTAAGTCATTAAATAGAGGAAAGCTTTCGGTAGGCCATTTGAAGGGTTTTAATGCCTGATTTTTTGGGCGGAATCTATGTAGCAAAAATTTCTTGCCCGCTATTTGAAAATGATGCGGCCCTTACTGATTGCCTAAGATTTAATGAACGCTAAATCCTAGCCAACGGTAGAGGGCCGCTCAATAGGCATATATTTTTATGCTGAAAAATTTATTCAGCCATAACTGTAATTAGCAGCGCGCCCATAAATGGGCCCTCAGCTGCTCTACCCTCCCACTGGGCGGGAGGGATGGTAATATCAAACCTTGCATTATCATCTGCACAATTGTTTGCTTGGAGGATGTTTCCTGACACGGTTTGTCCGGCCTGAACCATTTGGCTCTGCCCTTGAGTGCTATTTACAAATCCGACCTCATATGACATTGGGTTTGCACCGGCAACGCTGGATTGGAGCAAAAAGTTTGGATCACTACCAGGTTGTTCAAACCTGATGCCGAACATATTAAAACCGCCAGTTCCAGCAACACAAAATGTATCCGAGCCAAACGCATTATCTCCTGATCCTGCAGGTGGCGCTTGGATAGGCACATTATCTACGTTGTCTATTTGAATGGCGTTCATATAAGACAGTGTGATCATGCTTTGCGCACTGGCTGTGGTTTGAGATAGTGCAGATGTCGCTGAACAGAGCGTCAGGCTAAATAAAGCGGTCGATAAAAATGTCTTGGAGGTGAAGAGGTTCATCAGATACTTCCTTGCGTAAAAAACAGCAACACTTCTGTTGAGGAAAACCAAAACACATGACAAGCCTAGAAGCTTGGTGAGGAGGTCTTGGTTTAAAAATAATAGCTGCTAATCCTGGCGTGTGAATTGGAAAGGGGCGGTTTTAAAAGGTGAGGATGATGATTGTTAGTCGTTAGAGGCCGTTGTTTTTTTTGGTGATTTTTCAAGGTGATACTGCACCAGGGGTGGTGCAGTATTATTTTGTATTCATGTTTGGAATAATTTATAGGTTGAGTTTGAGATTGGTTTCTTTCTGCTTGAAAAACGTTTGTTTAGGTTTATATCCTACTTCGCTGTGCCAAATAACTATCGGATTTATTCCGATTCCACAGTGATCAATAATCTGCCCCTAAATGGAGCCATGCCTGCCACAGGTTCCCACTCCGAAGCAGGTACTAAAACGTTGAAAAGCGCATTGTTATTCATGCAGTTGTTTGCTTGGAGCGTATTGTTGGTGATAGGTACGCCAGGTGTTGCTTCAATTGGAGCGCCTCCCGAGGTGGCATTTAGAAAGGATACTTGGTAGTTTAGTTCTGCTCCTTGCCTACCTCGCAGGGTAAATGGTGTTCCAGGGCCTGTGCCTAAACCTGTAAATATAATACTGAAGGCTGGGAATCCATCGCCGGCAACACAGAATAAATCTGTGCCCTGGGCGGGGGCTCCAGGAGTTGGGTTGAGGTTTATATTGTCTACATCTTCTATTGTAATGAATTCATTGATTGTGAAAGAGATTATACTTTGTCCGCTACCCTGTGCCTGTGATAGTGAATATGGGGATGAGGTGGCTGTGAAAAAAAATAAAATTGCTAGCATGGATTTTTTTAGGGTATAGAAGCTCATTGAGAATTCCCTTTAGTAAGAGCAGTGGCGTCTCTGTTATATTGACGGTTAATGATGAATAAGCACAGGGTTCGGCCAATAATGTGTATCTAAAGCTTTTGGTGGTTACTTTTAGAGAGTTTTGAGTGGGGTGTTTTTAAATGGTGCTTTTGAGTTTTTTGATAAATGTAGGTGGTGTTATTAATATTTTTCATGCGGGTCTAATCCAATCTTTCCTTATGGTCAATGGCTGCACCAGAAATGAGTCCTGGCGCAACCAACAGCAAAAAACGAAAATTATTCTGCAGTTACCGTTAACTGCAGCATGCCAGTAAATGGACCGTCTCCCTGTCTTAAATCCCATTCAAAAAAGGGAATTTCAATATCAAATTTCGCATTGTCATCCACGCCTGGGTTTGCGCAGACACTTGCTTGTAGCATGTTCCCTGGGATGGGCATATTGGGTGTGACGGGTATTCCAAAGCCAGGGCTCAGATCATTTTTAAAAAACACGTTGTAAAAAATTGGCCCAGTTGCATTGGCGCTTTCCAGTCTAAAGTCTGGGCCAGTGGTGGATGGGTTGAAAAACTCAATAGTAAAGTTGTTAAATCCAGTGCCGGCAACACAGAAGAAATCTACACCTACTGCTGGGTTCGGGGCTACGGGGTCTGCAATGGTGACAGGGTCAACAAAAGCAATATCAATTGTTTCCATAAAGGTCAGCGTGATCATGCTGATTTCGAAGTCTGTGGCTTGGGATAATGCCGTTGAGGAGGAGCCAAGCGCTATCCCAGCGGCGGCTATAGAGGCCAATAGTTTGGGGGTGAAAATCTTCATTTGTAACTTCCTTGTAAAAAACAATAACACTTATATCAAAGTGCCAAAGCAGTTTGCGAAAGAGATATAGTCAGGGTGCTTTGGCTAGAAAATGATAGCCATAAAAAATAAAAAGGTGGTGTTTTGGTTGTGCTTTTAGAAATAAATAGGGAAGTATTTACTAGTGGTTGAGAGTGTTTTCCTACTTTTTAAATATGGTTGTTAGCCATTTTAATAACGTTGGTCTTGGTTTGGTTGTGGTGGCAATCAGGTGGGAAGGGTTAACTAGTTTATAGGAAAAATTTCTTATTCTAAGAAATCGCCAGATATAATTTAGGCTGTAATCTATTTAAGAGTCATTTATTTGACAGTTCTTTAATAAAGTGCTGGTTTAGTAGCTTAAAGAGCGCCTTGCGACTGGCGCTGTGATTGTTCACGCTGGAACCGTGTTTCTGGAAGTGCTCTGGGAAAAGCCGTACGACCTGTTGTTGTGACCACTCCAAGTGGAATTGTAAACCGAGTACGTTTTCTCCATATAGAAATGCCTGATTCGGGCAGAGCGCAGAACTGGCCAAGTGTTTGGCGCTTTTAGGGATGTCAAAAAAATAGCTGTGTGCTTGGAATACTTTGTTTAAGGTTAGGGCTTCAAGTGTTGTCCAGTGGATTGGGTGCCAACCTAGTTCTTCCTGCTTCATTGGTTTGATATCGGCACCCAGTGCATGAGCAAGAATTTGTGCGCCAAGACAAATGCCCACAATGGGGACTTGCCGATTAATAATACTTTTTACCCAGTGTATTCCATCGGCAAGCCAAGGTAGAGAGATGTGATCTTTTACGTTCATCATACCTCCTAAAATAATCACTCCTCTAAAGCCCGTATTGGGTAATGTTGAGATCTGTGGGTTGATAAGAATTGTCGGAATCTGGCGTTGACTCGCCCAATCTGCAATATATCCAGGCCCTTCATGTTCTTCATGCTGGATAATAAGAATTGGCTCTTGCATTTTATTGGAAGTCCCGTGTTTCCAAATAAACTTGTCGACGAAAAGCAATACCTGCTTCTTTGAGAGCTTCAGGCCAATTTTTTTCTGATATAGGAAGTTTGCTGCCGGTATCTATGGATTTGGATACAGTTGCTTTTGCTGTAACTTCGACGATTTGGTCAAAACTTGGCGGGGAGGCTATTTCATGAATAAGTAGACTCGTGTCGCCCAGATGCACCAGGCGGTAATGACCATTCTTTTTACGGGAAAGGGGTAGGTCTAATAGCTTGTCGGTTACCGTGAATTCTATCGAGCTAAGCAGAATTTTGCCTTTTCGCTCAAAGTGGCCATTAAATACTTCGCCGCTAAAGAGGCCTAACTTACCGTTGCGCAAATGGTTTAAAGAGAAAACTTCAGGCTTGAGAGAGATAAGCGGCGTGTTCTGGGTCAGATTCATCATTTCTTTCTTATTTTTAGATTCCAAAGCAAGAATAAGCTGATGGCCGTGGCGTTTACCGTGAAGAGGCATATGCGATGCAATAAGTTGCCCGTTAACTGAAAATAACGCCATTCCGTGAGTGCCAATGGAATCGTCTGCATAACTGATTGTGGAGATCATGGCTAAGACAGCTGTGATGGTAATACTCCAGAGCCTATTAAGCGTGATCATAAATTATTCAGCTCCTGATCTTTACGGGTTAGCGGCAGGGTTTGCTATTAAACCTCTGCGTACTTGGCAGCAAGCGATTCTAGACGTACATTAGTTACGAATCGATTCATTTTGGGTGGCTTTTGATTCCAATATGGAAATAGAAGATCTTGAAAAATTCCTTGTTATTGCCGCGACAGAAAACCTGCAGCGCTCGGCAGACCGTTTAGATACAACGCCAGGGGCCTTAAGTAAGGTTTTACGTCGCCTGGAGACGGCGCTGAATACTCGTGTGTTCGATCGGGTAGGTAAGCAAATCCGACTCAATGATGCTGGTCGCCGGCTGCAAGATAAAGCGGCTGAAATCACTTCCATTGCACGCCAGGTGCACTTTGAACTGGGTGAGCTAGGAAAGTTTTCGGAGTGTCGGATAGCAGCTCCAGCAGTCTTGCAATTGACTTGGGCTGCTTTTATTCAAAGCAAGCTGGCAGAGGTCCACCCAAAAGCCTGCCTTTCATTAACTTCCGCCTATGAATCCTTGGCCCTGAGAATGTTGGTTAGGGGAGAGGTGGATTTGGCCATGATTACCGGTGCGCTGTTGGGGCAGGTCCCCGCCCAGATAGCAACGCGTAAGCTGGGTACAGAAAGCTTGTGTGTTGTCGCGGGCCCCGGCCACCGATTGGTTTCTGGGGAGTGGGCAAATGCGGAAGTGCCAATCGAAGTTGTCCAGCAGTATCCCTTTGCGGCCCCTAGAATCTCTCCTTTCTGTGGCGAGGAAAGGGGTATTGGCAGTGATGGGTGGGGGGATAACCTACCTGTACGTAAGGTCCAGGTTGTGGTAAATGATTACGGTGTATTGTGCGGCCTGGTAAAAACAGGACAGTTTCTTGCCTTATTGCCAGAGGGGCTGGCAGAGGATATCGGTGGGGCAAAAATCGATGTTGCTGGCAACTTTACTGAGCCCAGAGAAGAGATTTTTATTGCTTGGCGAGGGGTAAGTGATGGCTGGTTAGAGGATTTGGCTCAGGCCCTCTCAGGAATTGAGGGGCTCAATTAGCGCCCCTCTTATTTGGCTTTACCAGGGGTTAACTTTTAGGGGTTAACTAGAAGGTGCCTGGGGTGGGCAGGGCGTTCCCGCGGCTATCCAGCCTTTCAATGCCTCAACTAGCTTGCCGTGGGGGATATTGACGGGTTCTCGTTTACCCCCAGGGTTCCATCCCCATAAAGCTAGGGGGTTCTCACTCATAAACAGCATCAATTGCTCTGGGGAGCGACCGCCATTGTCCTGGGGAGTGGTTAACAGCGCACAGATTTGGGCCGAGGACATACGAGACCAATTAAGGGTTATTGGAGCCATGGCCCAACCGGGTGCACCGGGTGCGCCTGTCACGGGATTGTTCTGGTCAGAGTGACAGTTACTGCAGCGCATTGTCCCCATCCCCATATTTTCGGGTCCTCGCTCAACCCGGGGTACATGGGGGGAGCCCTGATTGATAAGTGGCAATTCCAGCTGGTGACAGTTTAAGCAGCGGGGGTGCAGGAGAACTTCGACAATCGTCTCCCAGTCTTGATGGCCAGTATTATCAACCTGGGAAGTTTGTGACTGGCTATCCTGACCGGTAGTGTCCTGTCGGTTTCCACATCCTGTAAATACCAGTAATAAAAGAAGACTTATTGTTATGTGGCGCAATAAGTCTACCTCTTGCCGCAGTTTCATTTAGCTGTTCCTCATTTCCTATGAGAATGCCCTGTACATCATTGTGGCAGATAGCGGGGGACTGTTAGGCAACTAAATGTACCTGGCAGTGATCGAAGTGACGGCTTAATGTGAGGCTCATTTGACCTTCTGGTCACGCCTATCCGTTGACGCTCTCTTACACGTGGTAAGATAGGCCGGATATAAATGTTTGATTTAGATGACAGTGGAGCGCTATTCGGCGCTCAGAGGAGAGAATATGTCCTGGTTAGGGGCGGGTATCGGTGCCGGATTTGGTTTTATGTTTGGGGGCCCTATTGGTGCGGCCTTGGGTGCCTGGATAGGTAGCTCCTTTGGTTCTGGCCTCAAACGCCTGGGTAATGCCGCAGCGGTTCTAAATAGGGAAGGGGCCCAGAAAGTTTTTATCGTTACCCTGTTTTCCATGCTGGCGAAGATGGCTAAGGCGGATGGCCAAGTATCCAAAGCAGAAGTTCAGCTGATTGAGGATTTTATTCAGAATAATCTTCGTCTGGGCGCTGAGGATCGCAAGCATGCCATCAAGATTTTTGAGAATGCGAAAACGGATAAGTACAGCATTTACGATTACGCCAAACAGTATCGGATGTTGGTGCAGAATCAGGCGATGCGGGAAATGGTTTATCGCCTTCTATTTGCAGTGGCGTATGCCGATGGTGAATTACATGCTTCTGAAGAGGTAATTCTCAGGAAAATTACCGCGGATCTTGGTTTACATGAATCGCTTTTTGATGCCATGCAAAATCAATTTGGGCATGGGAGGGGAGGCAGTGCTTCCGATCTTCAGCAGCATTACGCAGTGCTTGGTTGCACTGAGGAAACTAGCGATAAGGATTTAAAGCTGGCCTATCGCCGCAAGGCTGCTGAGTATCACCCTGATAAGATCGCTTCCAAGGGGCTTCCAGAGGAGTTTATGCGTCACGCTGAAGATCAGATGAAGAGTATCACCGTTGCGTATGAGGCGATTGTTGATGCACGAAAGAGTAAGGCAAAAGTTGTCAGTTAATCTTGACGTGACATTAGCGTATTAGAGCTTGCCAAGCAGCTGGATAATCTGTTGGTAATTTAGCGGTTTGCTCTGGCTAGATATTACATAGGTTGATTGTTTAAGCTCAATTTTTGAATCTAAAACCCTGCATTATTATCTGGAACACTGCGAAGAGAGTTTATGAGTCTTGCAAAGCAAATTGAAGAAAAGTTAACTGCCAATTTCCATCCCCAATTTATTGAGGTTCAATGCGAAAGTCATTTACATAATGTCCCGGCAGGATCTGAAATGCACTTTCGCGTGGTGCTTGTGAGTGAGGTTTTTGATTCCGTTCGAAAAGTCCAGCGTCATCAAAAGGTTTATGCGACGCTTGCGAGTGAAATGGCTGGCCCGATCCACGCCCTTGCTCTTCATACTTATGCGCCGGATGAGTGGGATGGTGATGCTCCACAAAGCCCTGAATGCCAGGGTGGCAGCAAGAAAGGGTAAGTAGCAGCAGAGTTTAGCTAGCAAACTATAGAGTTTTTTTGCGAATTTAACCTGCTATTTCTTGCAGGTTTTAGTGACGCTCCTTCCTCAGAAGTACACTATGGGTTGGGGCGTTTGAGATCAAAAAGTTGGCTGGAGTTCCACTGGATTGAATAGCCTGAATCACTTTCACCAGTAAAGTCACAATTTCCCTGTGTATCTGTTTGTTGTTTCTTATTTACCTTTTACCGGCTAATTAACCTCTGTGTGCGTCCAGTTGGATTTTACTTCTCCCGAAATATCATAACTTACGCTTTCCGGCGTCTTTGTCTTTTTCTTTGAGTGAGAATATTTCAGCTCCTGTTCAAAATAGGTTGTGGAATTTGAAGCAGTGGATGTTGTCCAAATTTGCAGTGCAGTAATAATGGGTGTCGTTGGTTTTCTTTTGGAAGCAATACCAATATGTAAATTTCAACGACAAAAGATATTTTGTGTGCCATAAAAACGTAGAATTATATTTGAGCGCCAACATTTGTTTGTTTTTTCTACATCTGTGATTTCGTGCGACTAGACTGACCATTGATTGGGCTGATTGCTGTTTGATCTGCTGAATATCAATGGAGTTACCACAAATGAAGATGACGCGTATTCTGATCCCCGTTATGACGCCCCTCGCCTTAGCAATCTCTAGTGTCGCTTCGGCAGGACCTGCTGGCTATGCCCCACCACCCCCTCCTCCTACCCAGGAGTTTAAGATACGGATTGGCGGTTCATACTGGTCACCAAACTCAGACAATGTAACCTTTGCTGATCGGTGGCTTGATTTTTATGATGATGATGACGATGACTATCATCGTTTCCGTGATTGGGGTGCCTTCCGAACCAATCTTGATCCAGATGGCGAGTGGGGTTGGTTTATTAATGCTGAATGGAAGCCTACCGATCACTGGAGTGTTTCACTGAGTTTCCAGCAAGGCGATCGCCATACTGGTGGTAGTCGTGACCCCTGGCTTTATCGTTTTTGGCATGATGACTGGGATGACGATATATTATTTGATCGTCGTCGTCGCGGTGATTTTGCTCGTTGGAAGCCCCAAACGACTGCTGCATATCTGAATTGGTATCCACTGGATCCCAGCTGTTTGGTGCAACCTTATATGGGCATCGGTATTAACTATACCGACTTTAGTGATGAGCGCCTAAGACACTGGGGCTTCTGGCATCGTGATGATGACAATAATCTGGTTTTCCGTGACTGGGATGGCCGTGTGAATTTTGGCGATAGCTGGGGTTATACATGGCAAATTGGTGTTGATTTCACCTTTGGTCACGATAGTAGCTGGCTGATCAATCTGGCGGCTATTTACTATGATGTGACTACCGATGTTGAAGTTGATACCTTCTATCGCAACTTCCGTGATGATGATGATGACTTCGGTCGCTTTTGGGAGCACAGATTCGGTGGCGACTACGAGTTTGATCCCTGGGTGTTCCAAATCGGTGTAGGCTATAAGTTTGATTTCAACTGGTAATCACTCTTATCCTTTGAAAAGGGGCGCGTTGCGCCCTTTTTTAATGGTTTTATAAATATTTGGAGGGTGAAGTTGAGGTTATTCTGAGTTGTGTTTAGCGACTTTAACCTAACCTTCTTCCGTACCTGCTGCATTTATTTTTTCTAAATTTGTCTCGGTATTTTCGAATTTTTCCTTTCCATTCATCCATTTTTTTACCTGATCCGCCCTTTTTCCTTTTTTCCTGGTAGTGCTCAATTTTATTGCTCCAGCTTTGGCACTGTTTCAGCGTCGCACTCTGGGCTAGAGTTATAGAAGATGTAGAGAGCGTAAGCAAGAAAAAAGGTAAGGCTGAAAATACTTTTATTTTTGTTTTTTTATGGGTTCTTTGAAACATATCTATCTCCTAAGATTGCTGGGCTTATGTTATTGCCGATACATCAAGGGAGGCTTGATTGTTTAGGTGGGGAAGGAGTGCTTAAACGGTTAAAGGGCGGGTATCCGCCCTTAACTTTAATAATTAGCCATTGCTAGGGAAACTGTATTGTGCACCCTCTCTCACCCCACTTGCCGGCCAGCGCTGGGTGATGGTCTTACGCTTGGTATAGAACCTTACAGAATCAGGTCCATAAGCGTGAAGGTCTCCAAATAAGGAGCGCTTCCAGCCGCCGAAGCTGTGGTGTGCAACAGGTACTGGTAAAGGCACATTGATGCCGACCATGCCTACTTTAATGTTGTCACTAAAGTAACGGGCTGCTTCCCCATCCCGAGTAAATAAACAAGTACCGTTACCGTACTCGTGAGCATCAATAATATTCATCGCTTCCTGCATGGTATCTACACGCATTACGCAGAGGACGGGACCAAAAATTTCACTGTGGTGTATCGCCATCTCCTCGGTAACACGATCAAATAGGCAGGCTCCCAGATAATTGCCACTTTCGTAGCCTGGAACCTTCATATTGCGGCCATCTACTACCAGCTCCGCGCCTTCTTCGATACCGGCACTGATTAAGCCTTCCACCTTGTTTAGGTGTGCTTGGGTAACCAAAGGTCCCATATCGTTTTGGTTGTTCATGCCATCGCCAATCTTTAGTTGGGCAATTTGCTCTTTAAGCTTTGCTACTAAAGTATTGGCTGTATCGTCGCCTACTGCGACGGCTACGGAAATTGCCATACAGCGCTCGCCACAGGAGCCATAGGCTGCGCCCATTAACGCAGCTACCGCATTGTCCAGGTCAGCATCCGGCATTATGATGGCGTGATTTTTTGCGCCACCGAAGGCCTGAACTCTTTTGCCGTGGGCAGTCCCCGTGGTGTAGACATATTCCGCAATAGGGGTTGAGCCAACAAAACTGACCGCTTGAATACGCTTGTCTGTCAGCAGTGTATCTACTGCCTCTTTGTCGCCGTTGACGATATTTAAAACCCCAGCTGGGATGCCAGCTTCGATACCCAGCTCGGCAATAAATAAGGCGCAAGAGGGGGTGCGTTCAGAAGGCTTTAAGATAAAGGTATTGCCGCAGGCAATCGCCATTGGCCACATCCATAGAGGCACCATGGCGGGAAAGTTAAATGGGGTGATTCCCGCACAGACGCCCAGAGGCTGGAATTCACTCCAGGAGTCAATAGCCGGGCCTACATTCTTACTATGCTCCCCTTTGAGCATCTCTGGGGCAGAGCAGACATATTCAATGTTCTCGATGCCCCGCTGCAGTTCACCCATGGCATCATTAAGTACTTTGCCGTGCTCCAGAGTGATCAGCTCGCAGATCTTCTCCGCATTTTCTTCCAGCAGGTCGCGCAAGCGGTACATGATGCGTACGCGCTTTGCTGTGGGTAGGTTGCGCCAGGCGGGGTAGGCAGCTTCTGCGGCAGAGATAGCCTCTTCAACGGTAGCTTTGCTGGCCAGCGCTACCTTGCCGATTATTTCATTAGTTGAGGGATTGGTTAGGTCTTGTAGGCGAGGGTGCTGGGCTGAATCGTCGCTGGCAGATGGCTTGCCATTAATCAGGTGACCAATAACTTTCATGGTTTCCTCTCGTTGGGGATTTATACGTTATTTTTTACCTCTTTGTGCCTTTGTAACACAGGTAACCCCAGGTAGGAAAATTCATCAGTTGTTGCAGCCCGAAATAGAATGGACCTCTTGTACCACTTTAATTTCTTACTAATTTAATGAGTTTTTGGTCCTTAATCATGTTTGGGGAAGCCCCTAAGTACGGCGAGAAAAGCATCGCCGAAACGTTCCAATTTGCTATCGCCAACACCGGAGACGGCCAGGAGTTCACTGTGGGTTTGCGGGTGTGCTTTAACCATTCCGCGCAAGGTGGCATCGTGAAAGACGACATAAGGCGGCACCCCGCGCTCTTCGGCCAGTTGTTTACGGCAGCTGCGAAGTGCTAGCCAGAGGGGCTCCTCTTCTGGCTCTAGATCTTCCAGAACTGCCGTATTTCGGGTTTGCGCGCGAGGGACTTTCTTGGGGAGTTTGCGCAGTTGCAGTTTTTCCTCTCCGCGTAGTAATGGGCGGCAGTTTTCTGTGAGTTTGAGCCCCTGGAATTCACCTTCAACTTCCAAATAGCCTCTTACAATCAATTGGCGCACCACAGCCTTCCACTCACTGCCGCTGAAATCCTTGCCAATACCGTGGGTAGTGAGCTGGTCGTGGTTGAACTTGCGAACCTTTTCATTATCTGAGCCCCGCAGTACGTCAATGACATGACTGGCACCAAAGCGTTGTCCTGTGCGGTAAACGCAGGAAATCAACTTGATAGCGGCTTCGCTGCCATCCCAGGTAGCGGGTGGTTCCAGGCAGATATCACAGTTGCCACAGGGTTGCTCGAGAGTTTCAGCAAAATAATGCAATAGTGCCTGACGTCTGCAGCTGGTCATTTCGCATAGCCCTAGCATGGCATTGAGGCGTGTGCGTTCATGGCGTTTGTGCTCTTCACTACCTTCGGAAGATTCCACCATTTGTCCGAGTTTGACTACATCTTCCAGGCCATAGAGCAGTAATGCTATAGAGGCTTCTCCATCGCGTCCCGCTCGCCCGGTTTCCTGATAGTAGGCCTCGACGCTTTTGGGCAGGTCTAGATGCACAACGAAGCGCACATCCGGCTTGTCGATACCCATACCGAAAGCAATGGTTGCGACTACGATTACCCCTTCCTCGCGTAAAAAGCGACGCTGATGTTCTGCGCGGGTTTCCGCCGGCAGGCCCGCATGATAAGGCAGGGCGGTATAGCCCTGCTGGCTGAGCCATTCGGCAGTATTTTCCACTTTGGCGCGGGACAAGCAGTACACGACGCCTGCTTGGCCTTCCTGTCTATTTTTTAGAAATTGCAGGAGCTGCCGTCGCTGGTTGTCCTTGGGCTCGATCCGGTATTGGATATTCGGCCGGTCGAAACTGCTCACAAAGTGCCGGGCGCTTTCCAAA
The DNA here is from genome assembly GCF_052468275.1 of Microbulbifer mixtoriginis (SeqCode). Lineage (NCBI taxonomy): Bacteria > Pseudomonadati > Pseudomonadota > Gammaproteobacteria > Cellvibrionales > Microbulbiferaceae > Microbulbifer > Microbulbifer mixtoriginis (SeqCode). The sequence goes on from NZ_CP174341.1 coordinate 2,263,565, forward strand.
TCGAGGCGCAGGGCAATCTCCGCGCGGGTGCGTTTGTCCGCCGTAGCAGTCAGCGCTATGCGCGGTACTCTGGGAAACTGCTCGTGTAAACAGCTGAGTTGCAGGTAATCAGCGCGGAAGTCATGGCCCCATTGGGAGACACAGTGAGCCTCATCAATGGCAAACAATGAGAGTTCTACTCTCTGGAGAAGAGCCAAGGTTCTGGGTTGTAGCAGGCGCTCCGGGGCTAAATAGAGCAAGTCGAGTTCGCCGTAGAGCAACTGGCTCTCAATGGCCTGGGCCTCGTCATAGGAGATGGAGGAGTTGAGGTAGGCGGCTCGAATACCGGCTTCCTGCAGGGCTTCCACCTGATCCTGCATCAGGGCGATTAATGGAGAGATCACCACGCCGCAGCCGGGCCTGGCCAAGGCAGGAATCTGGTAGCACAGAGATTTGCCGCCTCCGGTGGGCATAAGTACCAGGGCGTCATCGCCGGCCATTAGTGTATTGATTACCGTTTCCTGAGGATCGCGGAAGTGGGTATAGCCGAAGACGTGTTCGAGAATATTTTGTGGGGAATTCATGGCGGCGGAGTATACCCCGCGTAGCGACTTTGTGCGGTGGGTTTTAGGATGGGGTTGCCTTGAAATACCGTGCAATGGCAGCTTAGGAGTTGTGACTGAATTCACGGGTTATAATCACATCTCACCCCGCATCTCATCACAGCGATCGCCTAAGGATAGGTCTATGCGCACATTGATCGTGCTTTTTGTGTTGTGGTTGACAGTTCTGGCCGGGCTTTCTGGCTGTTCCTCTAGTGCTCCGCGTAGTTTTGCGCAATCTGTTGTAGCGGATACTCATCTGGGCTGGCGGCCAGCACCGGAGAATCAGTTAGTTTTCTCCCTGGCGACAGTTTCCGGTGTCGCGCAGGTCGAGCTGCAGCCGTTACCGGAGCAATTTACTCTGGTAACTTTGGAGCTCCCCGGGATGCGCAATGTGGAGGGGATTCAATGGCAGGGTGAAGAGGGGGAATCCACCATGCTTTACGATGGGCAAGCCGGGCTTGATGGCGTCAGCTTGCAGAGTCGCGATCATGGCTTTCGGCTGCAGTTGCAGCTCTCCTCTATGGACTACTTGCGCAATGGTGGTGTGCTGACGGTGATAGACCGCAGGCGCTAACTTTATTGGACTGTGCTTTTTCTAAACCCCAGCCCTTCAGGCCGGATTAGGTAGAGTTGTTTCCAAAATTTTCCTGTTACCCAGAGCCCATTTCGCTTCTTATCCCAGGCGATCCCATTGGCAACCGTGTCAGGGTGTTTACGGACATCGGGATTTAACCGATTCAGGTCAACAGCACCGCGCACTTCTCCGCTTATGGGGTCTATGGCGATGATGCGGCTGTCTTGCCAGATATTGGCCCAGATCAGGCCCTCGGCGAATTCCAGCTCATTCAGATTCGACCAGACCTCCCCGGCGCCATGCACTTTGACCTGGCGCTTGACTTCAAAAGTATCTGGATCGCGGTAGGTCAGTTTATTACTACCGTTACTCATAATCAGGGACTCACCGTCACTGGTAAGGCCCCAACCCTCTCCGCTGTATTGCTTAACCTCCAAATGTTGTAGGTTGCTGGCATTGTAAATATGCAGCTCACCGGCTTTATAAGTCAGTAGGTAGAGCTTTTCGCCCAGAACAGTAAGACCTTCGGCAAATAGTCTGCCCGGCAACCACTTTCGCCTTACAGGTTTTTCACTGGGGTCGGTATACTCGGCAAGCCAGGAACGACGGTAAAGGCCACTGCTTTCCCACCAGCGCTGGCCATCGAAATAAAGCCCCTGGGTGAAATGATTCCCACCACGTTGACGCTCCTCCAGAATGGAGAAGGGGGTTGCCTTTAATTGTGCTTGTGCTGCTATTGGCAGCAGGCAGGACAAGAGCAGCAGTATGAAGCTGCGGATAGTAAGTCGGTACATCAATTATCTATGACCAGAGTAAAAACCTTTGTCACCTTGACCCTTTTGGGGGGGTTGGCGGTAGTGCTGCCCATCGCAATCTTAGTACTTTTATTCCAGTGGCTGTTTGGCCAGGTCAGTGAAATTGTCGCCCCCGCCGTTACTTGGCTGGAAGCCCATACGGAGTTTAAGGATACCCTCGCCAGACTTGTGGTGATAGCACTGATTCTTGGGGGCTGTTTCTTGATTGGTCTATTGGTAAAGACCAGCATTGGTAACTGGCTACATCGCCATGTTGACCACTGGCTCGGTCGCCTGGCACCTGGGTATAGCACTATTAAAGACTTGGTTGTGCAATTTATTGGCGGTGGTGGTGAGGGGGTACTTTCCGGGCCTGTGGCTCGGGTGCGCATCCACGGTGCAGATAATCCGCTTGCGGTAACGGCGATTGTGACTTCTCAGCATGCCAATGGTGAGATGACGGTTTACGTGCCAACGGCTCCAGTACCCACTTCGGGTTTTGTTTTCCATGTGCCGGCGGAGTGTGTGGAAATACTGCCCGGTGTTAGCGTTGAGGCTGCCATGAAAACCATCGTGGCCTGTGGCGCCGGTAGTGCTAGTCTGTTGGCCCCACCGGGGAGGCCTCAGGCAGAGAAAGCTTAGGGAGGGGGCGTTTAAAAGCTTTGCGATAAGAGGAGCCTAAGCCCCACTCGACTAGCGATTTTTACCCAGGTTGCGGATGGCAAAGCGCGCTGGATGCAGGGCTTTCGCCAGATCTGCGCTAACAGGTAGAGGCCCGCCCATAATCCAGCTGGAGAGTACTTCGGCGGTTAGCGGTGCGTAGGTAAAACCGCGGGAGCCCAGGCCGCCCATTACATAGAGTCCCGCCTGATAATCTGAGTGCTCGGGGATGAATAATTTTCGGTTTTTACGCAAACTTGCGTAGGTGTTGTCCATGGATTCCCAGTCGGGAATTGGTCCGGCAACTGGTAAATAATCCGGTGTAGCGGCGCGCAGTGCGGCGCGGCCATTGAAATCCTGGCTGGAGAATTCCTCGGCAAAGTGTGGCAGCAGTTCTGCCAGTGTTTGAAGGTTCTCCTTGTGTTCACTTTCCCGTAACTCTGTGGCGGTTTCCTTGAGCTTGAAGGTGGCCCCGAAACTCTGGCGCCCCTCGTGGGCCGGAGTGATATAGCCTTCACCACAGAGGGCAATTTTTAACTTTGCGGAGACCTCAGTGGCGTGCACGCGCGATACCTGACCGCGTATTGGTCGCAGGGGTAGAGCTGCAGTCGGTGCAAAGCTGCGGATATCATTGGCCCCACAGAGAATGACCGCTTCAGTTTCTATTTCTTTGTCTTCGATACGCAGGAACCACTTGCCATATTGGCGAGTCAGTGTTTCCACTTCTGTGCCCTGGTATCGGGAGATATTTTGGTGCTCCAGTAGCGCAGCACATACCTTTTGGGGTTCCAGCCAGCCTGCATTGGGGAAGTAGAGCCCGTCAAAAGGAAGATCTACGCCGGCGAGCTGACAGGCCTCCTCACGAGTAACTATTCTGGCCAGGTTTTGCCCTTGTTGTTCTGCCAGGCTAGCGGCGATCTGTTCCTGTAGCAGCTTTTCCCTATCACTCTGAGCCAGTTGCAAGAGGCCGTTAAAATGTGCGAGCCGTGGGCAGTGCTGTTTGTAAAAGCGCTGGGCGAACATCAGGGCATGCAGGTTGAAGTCTCCATTGGGGCCCGGTTTGGGGGAGAGCTTGCCGTAGAGTATGCCCTGGTCGTTGCCGGAGCCGCCGCTGCCGGGGGCAGGTCCGCGCTCAATAATTTGTACCTGCACGCCGCGCTCTGCTAGTGTCCTGGCAATGGTGGCGCCGGAAATACCGCCGCCGATCACTGTGGCAGATTGTGGATGCTGTGCTTCGGTGCTGGGTAGGTGCCAGGGGGTGCTTTGCTGCTGGCAGCCGTGTAACTGCTCCAGGGTGCCGCACAGCATTTCCCGCTTGCTGCCAAATCCCGCTACTTTGCGCAGGGCGAAGCCCGCCTCTCGCAGTCCACGCTTAACCAGCCCTGCGCAGGTAAAGGTGGCGAAGGTAGCACCGGGGCAGCTCAGGTGGGACATATTGGTGAACAGCTCTTCTGTCCACATGTCCGGGTTTTTGGCCGGCGCAAAACCATCCAGAAACCAGGCATCGACGTACCGATCGCGGTTCTCTTTTCCTAAGCGCAGGCTTTCTAAAGCCTGGCTGGCCTCCCCAATAATCAGGGTCAGTTTTACTGGACCGAACTGCAGGCGGTGAACACCTTCGGCCAATAATGGCGGGTAGGCTTCAATCAGTAGCTGGGAGTAGGCCTGCAGTTGTGGCCACAGTGCCAGGGCACGCTGCAAATCCTGGGGGTGCAGGGGGAATTTCTCCACACTAACAAAGTGCAGCTGTGCACTTTTTGGAGCGGTTTTCTGCCATAGCTCCCAGGCGGCGAGAAAGTTTAAGCCGGTGCCAAAGCCGGTTTCGCCGATAGTAAAAGTGGCATTCTCGGGCAGGGTCGCCCAGCGTTTCGCCAGGGCATTTTGTTGCAGGAAGACGTAGCGAGTTTCCTCCAGACCGGAAGCTGTGGAGAAATAGATATCGTCATAGGCGAGGGACAGGGGTTGACCGTCTTCGCGCCATTGGATGTCCGCGTGTTTGCCGGATTTGCTCACTTCACTACTATCCTCAGGCTCCGTCCTTAAGGCCGAATTCATGCATTACCTGGTCACACCAGCGGCCAATACGCTCTTCACTGAGATCAAATTCATTCTCTTCATCGAGGGCGAGGCCAACAAATTGGCTGCCATCTTCGGTCAGTCCTTTGGATTCCTCAAATTCATAGCCCTCGGCAGGCCAGTAACCTACGGCGCGGGCGCCGCAGGCGAGCAGTTGGGAATGCAAATAGCCCAGGGCATCCTGGAACCACTGTGGATAGCCTTCCTGGTCCCCGAGCCCAAACAGAGCAAAAGTCTTACCGCTCAGATGGAGCTCGGCCAGGTCGTCCCAGATATTCTCCCAGTCTTCCTGCAGTTCACCGTAATCCCAGGTGGGAATGCCAAATAGTAGGAAATCGTAGCTTTCGGCCAGGGCAATATCCGCTTCGGCTACGTTGTGTAGGTCGATCCACTGGGGGCCAATGTATTGGCGGATTTTTTCTGCAGCCATTTCGGTGTAGCAGGTGCTGGAACCGTAAAACAGGCCTATTGGAGCTTGGGAGCTTGGCATAACAAAAAATTCTTACTGCTGGTCTATGGCGCCGTTGAAGTCGAGCTGTCGCCAGGCTTCATAGATCACAATGGCGGCGGCGTTGGACAGGTTGATACTGCGGCTCTCTGCGCGCATAGGAATGCGCAGGGTGTTCTCTGGACCCACCATTTGTAGAAACTCCGCCGGCAGGCCGCGAGTTTCGGGGCCAAACACAATCGCATCGCCGTCTTGGTATTCCACCGAGGTATGGCTGTGGCTGCCTTTAGTGGAAAGGGCCAACACCCGCGAAGGTTTCTCACTATCGACAAAAGCCTGCCAGTCTGGGTGTCGAACCACGCGGCTGTATTCACTGTAATCAAGCCCGGCGCGGCGCAGGCGTTTGTCGTCCATATCGAAGCCAAGGGGTTCGATTAGGTGTAGCTCGGCGCCAGTATTGGCGCAAAGTCGAATAATATTGCCTGTGTTCGGGGCAATTTCCGGTTGGAATAGAACAATTTTGAACATTACTTGGCGGATGCCCTGGAGCGGTACTATCTAGCTTGAATGATTTGAGCCGGGCGGTGGGCCCGGCTCCGCATGGCAGCGGATTATTCCACAATTAGAGGGGAGTGGCGATCTCCTCGCAGTCGATCTCCACCCCCAGCTCATTGGCGATCTGGTCGAGTTCGTCGCGCAGGCCATCGAGATCCATATCTTCATCCACATTGATCTTGCACTCGGCAGTAAACAGAGGCTCGCCACTCCACGGAGTACTACTGTAAGTAGTTTCCAACTGATCCATATTGATATGGTGGGCGCTGAGTGCGCGGGATATTTCCCGCACAATACCGGGGCGGTCGTTGCCTACCAGCTTCAATGTCAGTGTCTGTTGAGGCTTAGTGGAAACGGCGATCGCGTCTTCAACGATCAGGTTATAGCCATCCTGGGCGAGGCTAGTGAGAGCGACTTTTAAGCTTTGGGTTTTGTCACCGGGAACAGCAACGCGCAATATACCGGCAAATTTTCCGGCAAAATGGGCCATATGGCTGTCTTCCCAGTTGCCACCGTTATCCGCAATGACTGCAGAAAGCTTTTCCACAACACCGGGCTTATCGTTGCAGATCATGGAGATAACGAGATGCTGTTGCATATAGTGTTCCTTTGCTTCAGTGGAGACGTATCAATTGCATTGTAATAGGATCTCGTCGGATAACTCTATCGTCCAATCTCAAAGCCATTTTTCTTTTCCCGGCAACAGGTAACTTAGCGAGGGACTGTCAATGAAGGTCATTGCCGATTTGTGCGTGATACCCATGGGTGTGGGGGTGTCTGTCAGTAGGTATGTTGCGGAGTGTGAAAAAGTACTGGTGGAAGCCGGACTGACACACCATCTACATGCCTATGGCACCAACATAGAAGGGGACTGGGATACGGTGATGTCTGCGGTAAAAACCTGCCATGAGCGAGTACACGCAATGGGCGCCGATCGGATCACTACCAGTCTGAAATTGGGAACCCGTATAGACCGGGAACAGTCATTACAGGATAAGATCGACAGTGTGCGATCGAAGCTGGATTAACGATAACAACACAGGAACGATTATGACGATCAATATCAAGAAATCTCTGCTCGCTATGGCTGGCGCTCTGGCCCTGGCTGGTGGCGCCCAGGCTGCCGACTTGAATTCTGTCATTCAGGGGGATCACCGCAGCAAAGAGTACGTTGCGCGAGACCAGTACCGTAACCCGGCAGAAACCCTGGAATTTTTGGGCATTAAGCCAGATATGACGGTAGTGGAGGTTACTCCTGGCGGCGGCTGGTACACCGAAATCCTAGGGCCCTACCTGGGCAAGAAGGGCAAGCTCTATGCAGCGCACTTCCCCGAGGATAGCGAGTCTTCTTACTATCAACGTTCTTTGAAAAGCTTTAAAGACAAGCTAGCTGCCGACAAGAAGGCCTATAAGAATGTCGTAGTGACCGAGTTTTCACCGCAAACCGGCCGTGAGATAGCGCCAGCAGGCAGTGCCGATGCGGTGGTGACTTTCCGCAACGTACACAACTGGATGTACCGCGGTTATGAAGATAAGGCTTTTGCCAGCTTTTACAGCGCTCTGAAACCCGGCGGTGTACTCGGTGTGGTTGAGCATCGCGCCAAGCCTGGTACCAGTAAAGAGGATATGGTCAAGAGCGGTTATGTGACTCAGGAGTATGTTATCGAAGCAGCCAAGAAGGCTGGTTTTGAGTTGGAAGAGAGCAGTGAGGTCAACGCCAACCCGAAAGATAGCGCCAAGCACCCGAAAGGTGTCTGGACTTTGCCACCCTCTCTCCGCTTGGGCGATGAGGACAAAGACAAGTACCTGGCCATCGGCGAGAGTGACCGCATGACTCTACGTTTCCGCAAGCCAAAATCCTAAGTTTTAACAACCATTTACCAATACAGGTAAACACCGGGAGCGGCGTTCGTCGCTCCCATCTCACCCGGATATGAAAGTTGTATGATCATTCCCTTTGCGCAGTTGGATCCCAACACTTTGCAGAACCTATTGGAAGAGTATGCTACCCGTGAGGGCACCGAGTATGGTGAGCGCGAGGTGGAACTACCGGAGAAGGTGGCTAGCCTGCGCCGTCAGTTGCAGTCCGGTGACGTGGTAATTTGGTTCGATCCCGGAGAGGAGACAGTCAATCTGGTGCTGGCCGAGGATCTGCCTACCGATGTCTGAATACCTCATTGATGTGCCCCAAGCACCTCAAGCGCGCTTTCTGTTTGCCCATGGTGCCGGTGCGCCCATGGACAGTGAATTTATGCAGACGTTGGCCACTGGGTTGTGTGAGCAGGGTATCGAAGTGGTGCGTTTCGAGTTTCCCTATATGGCCCAGCGCCGCAGCGGAGGTGGCAAGCGGCCGCCTAACACTATGTCGCAGTTACAGGAGAACTTTAACGCCCAGATTGAGCAGTTTGCCGGTGATTTACCCCTGTTTATTGGGGGCAAGTCGATGGGAGGGCGGGTAGCGAGCCTCCTGGCCAATGACAGCTATGCGCAGGGGGTGGTTGCCGGACTTATCTGCCTGGGGTATCCATTTCACCCCCAGGGCAAGCCGGAGAAGCTCCGCACTGAGCACCTGCTAGATTTTGCCTGCCCCACTTTGATTGTGCAGGGAGATCGCGATCCACTTGGCAGCCTTGCAGAGGTGAATACTTATGGATTGGCAGAGGCTATTGAGATTGAGTGGCTGGCCGATGGTGACCACGATTTTAAGCCCCGTCGCGCGAGTGGATTTACCCAAGCCCAACACTGGCAGATTGCGGTGGATAAAGTGGCGGGGTTTATGCAGCGGTTTCCAGGATCGTGACGCGTTCTTCCCCCACTAGCAGTGGGGCCAGCTGGGCCATTTGGGCGCGTCGCTCCTCGCTGGTGTACCAGTGTTGCCAATGCAGTTCTGACTGCCATTTAGACAGGGTAAAGCGGCGCAATGGATTGCCCTTTTCGATATAGGTTTGTCCCTCGATAAAACCGACGGTGCGGTAGGCACAGGTAAGGACTCTTCGTGCGGCCTCCTCGTAGCTGCTCTGCATCTCGGCGGCAATTTCCCGCTCAATCAATACATAGATCATCATCTCCCCACAATGCGATAGGGCCTAAATGGATTTTAGCGCGGCTGTCAGCGGAAGAGTCGGCAGCCAGTTTCTAGATGACGAAGTGCGCTAAATTGCGCACAATAAATACTATGAAGTTTGATCACACCCTCGATGCCCGCGGCCTGTTGTGCCCGGAACCCGTAATGATGCTGCACTCAGCGGTGAGAAATGTTGCCGATGGGGAAGTATTGAAAATGATGGCCACCGATCCCTCGACGCAGCGGGATGTGCCCAAGTTCTGCCAGTTTCTCGGCTATGAGCTGGTGCAGCACGCAGAGGAGAACGACGAGTTCGTGTATTGGATCAAGAAAGCGGAATAGTTGGTCAGATAGCGCCCCGGTCCCGCTTCGACGGCACCGGGGGCACACTCCCGAATAAGTTTTGTACTGACTCTATGGCCTGTTAACTCTTATGGCGCCGTTACTAGAGCGGCGATCGCGGCTAGTGCCTCAGGGTCCTCAGATTTGATCTTGTTGGCGATATGATGTTGGAAGAAGTAGCGAAAGCCTTCACTCTCCTGTGCTGGGTATAGACAGTGATCTCCCGGTAGTACCGGAGTGGTCTCAACGACATCGTGATCGATCAGCATACCGTGAATAACGCCGTCGGCGTGCAGCCTCCAGCTGATGACCTCGATCAGTGTCAGGTTCTCCCTGTCCTTATCCATAAACACCGCATGGGTGCCGATGGTATCGGGAATCTCCTGCAGAACTTCCTCGGGTTTGCTGCTCTCAAACTCAAAGTATTCCGCCGCAGTCTCCAACTCGACGACTTTGTGGATTGGGGGATGGTGGAAGATGTCTTCAATACCGGGATCGTAGTAGCCTTCGAAGCGTCCGTCCAAAGGGTCCTTGATATCTGGACAGGCCACTATGGTGTTTAACCAGGGAACGAGGCCAACGACCTCGCCATTCGCTTTAAGCCCCCAGCAGAGTATTTTTAAGCTGTATAGGTCTGTACCGCTGGAGTTGTTGGAGTAGAGCATTTCCAAGCCGTCTAGCTCCGGCGAAAGGCGAATAAAGCGCCTGTCCGCAGAAGTTTCGATCGGCTCGCCGGTGAAGAGGTCAACCACATTGTTGATGCTGTGGTCTGTCATGGAACACCTCCTGGCAGGGCCGGTTATATACCGTCTCCGATCAGATCAAGGTGCGACTGCCAAGGCCCTATCTCTGAAAGAAGACCGGGGCAGGAGGGTATTTGACTGCATTAGACCCCTCCTCGGGGAATACGCTGAAAAGGCAGGTGTTCAGCGGCCTCCCTGTGAGTAAAGGTATATGTTGATTTCCGGAAATACAACCGGCCCGCTAACGCCTGCAGAAACGGCGCGGCTTTGATCGAGGCGCTCCCGTTGATATAGTCCCCGCCTTTGCGGTATCCCGGAGAATATCTTGCCCGTCACTCACTTAGAAATGGCTCCAGTTTCTAATACTCCCCTAGCAGCCAGATCCACTGCCGAGCGTATTGTGGCGGTCTTCAATCGCTGTTTTTCCAGTCCAAAAGGGCTAAATACCCGACTTTGCGGCGGTTTTTCCGAACCTTACTATCGGCCCGCCGGGGGCCAGCAGGGCCATCATCAGGTCGAGTTCACTCTCGACTATGCGGCCAGCGCACTGCACGAGGTGGCCCATTGGTGTGTGGCCGGTGAGGCCCGCCGGCAGTTGCCCGACTATGGCTATTGGTATGCTCCAGATGGGCGCAGTGCCGAGCAACAAGCAGAATTCGAGTTGGTGGAGGTCAAACCCCAGGCGCTGGAATGGATTTTCGCCCGTGCCTGTGGCCTCCGTTTCCGTGTCAGTGCGGACAACTTGGAGAGTGGCCTTGGTCCCAGCACCAGTTTCAAAGAGGCTATTTGGCGCCAGGTTCAGCGCTATTGTGCGGAGGGGCCCAATGAGCGGGCGCGCACTTTCGCTCTTGCGCTCGCAGGGGCGTTTACTCAGCCAGATCCATTGAGCGGCGATGACTATCAGCTGCGGGAGCTGTCGTGAGCAGTTTTCTGGTCGACTCTTCTGTCTATATCTTTCGCTATTACTTCGCTTTGCCACCCAACTGGCAGAGTCGCAGTGGTTACGACACAGAAGCGGTCTACGGCTTCACCAACTTCCTGCTGGATCTTTTGGCGAGAAATCCACGTCATATCGCCTGCGCTTTCGATGAATCTCTCGGCAGTTGCTTCCGCAACACGCTTTACCCGGACTATAAATGCAGTCGCGCATTGCCAGATGAAGCCCTGGCCTTTCAGTTGGCGGCCTGCCGGGAGATGGCGGAAGCCCTGGGTATCGCCAGTTTCTCCAGTGAGCGTTATGAGGCGGACGATATTCTCGCCAGCTTGACGCGAAAACTGCGCAATCATGCCCCAATCATTGTGAGTCGGGATAAAGATTTGGGGCAGTTACTGGCTCGTGGAGCCTCCAGTCTTTGGGATTTTGCCGCAAACCAGCATATGGACAGCGTGGCCATTGAGCAGAAGTTTGGGGTAAAACCCGCGCAGATTGCCGACTACCTGGCGCTGGTGGGGGATAGCAGTGACGATATTCCCGGAGTACCCGGCATTGGTGCCAAGACTGCGGCGCGATTACTGGGCGAGTTTGATGATGTCGAAGCGCTGTTGGCACAGCAAGAGAGAGTGACAACACTGCCCATTCGGGGTGCGAAAGGGCTCGCCCAGCGGCTGGAGGAATACTCCGACCAGCTGCGCTTGGCAAAACGCCTGGCAAGCCTGGTGGAGGATATCCCCCTTGGCATTAAGGTGAGTGATTTGCGTCCGCAACCTGTGGATGTTGAATTGGCCACGGCTCTGGCCAAGGAGTTCGGGATCGGCGGGCTGGCAGGAAAAATAGAGCGCACACTGGTGAGCGCTGAAGGAGAATCTACATGAGTGAAAGCCACGCACAGGGCGTTGGCCTCAAGATTGTTGCCGATGAGAATATACCGGCACTGGAGCAATATTTTGGCGATCTGGGTAAGCTGGTACGCTATCCGGGCCGCACACTGACGCGCGAGCAATTGATTGATGCCGATATCCTACTGGTGCGCTCCGTCACACGAGTGAATCAGAGCCTGCTGGAAGGCACGCCGGTACGTTTCGTGGGTAGCTGTACCATCGGCACCGATCATCTGGATACCGATTGGATGGAGCGCAATGGTATTTACTGGAGCGCCGCGCCGGGCTGCAATGCCAACTCCGTGGTTGAATATGTATTTTGTACTTTGGCCGCCCTAGACGTGGACTGGCGCGGGCGCAGCTTTGGCATTGTCGGTTGTGGCAATGTGGGAGGGCTGCTGCAGAAGCGCTTGCATGCCCTGGGTGCGAGCTGTGCTGTCTACGACCCCTGGCTGCCAGATAACCCCGACTTTGCCCCCCTTGAGCAAGTACTGAGTCAGGACATTGTGTGCCTGCACGCCCCCCTGGTTAAAGATGGGCCCTTCCCCAGTTTGCATATGATCGGTGCTGAGCATTTGGCACAGATTCGCGACGGCGCTGTTTTGATTAGTGCCGGTCGCGGTGCGGTGGTGGACAATCGCGCGTTATTACAGGTGTTACAGCGGGCAAAGCGTTTTAAGACGGTACTGGATGTCTGGGAGGGGGAGCCGGGAATCAACACTGAGCTGTTGGAGTTGGTGGACCTGGGTAGCCCGCATATTGCCGGCTATAGCCTGGATGGCAAGCTCACAGGCACCCGCATAATTCGTGAGGCGCTCTCCAATGCGCTGGATCTGGCCCAGCCAGAAAACACTGGCGTCACCTGCGATACGCAAGCTGAAGTCTCTAGAAGGCAACTTGAGCCGGTGATTAGTGGGGCGGCGCCAATAGCGAATTTGTTATTGCAAATGTATGACCCACGCGAAGATGATGCGCGCCTGCGCGAAGCTGCTCGAGGGATAGAACCTATGGCCAAGGCTTTCGACCGCCTGCGCCGTGAATATCCCGAGCGTTTGGAGTTTTCCCATTACCGCGCCGCAGCGCAGGCCCTGGGTAAAAAAGAGAGAGAAGAGTTGGCAGTACTGGGGCTCATGTGCGATTAGAAAAACAAGTTAAGAAACTGGGTTTGATTATCAATCCTTGGGCCGGTGTTGGCGGCCCAGCGGGGCTTAAGGGCAGCGATGGAGCTGAGACAGTGGCGCAGGCCCTGACGGCTGGTATTGAGCCGCAATCCCACAAGCGTGCCGCGATTGCCCTGGAGGCCTTGCTACCGTTTCGGCAGCAGCTGGAGTTTTTGTGTTTTGCCGGTGATATGGGGGCGGATACGGCTAGTGCACTGGGCTTTGCCGTGCGTGAGGTGGGTGCAGCCGAGTCCACCCCGTCAACCCCCGAGGACACCGAGAGAGCGGCAATGGCGATCCGCGACGCCGGTGCCGACCTGATCGTCTTTATTGGCGGTGACGGCACTGCGCGCAATATGACCAACGTCCTGGGTGATCACTTTCCAGTACTGGGTATTCCCGCCGGTGTCAAAATGCACTCCGCTTGTTTCGCGATTTCCCCCAAGGCCGGTGGAGAAGTTTTGCGTAAATTACTGGCCGGTGAGCTGGTGGATTTGTGTGAGCGCGAGGTGCGTGATATCGATGAAAATAGCTTCCGCCAGGGGCGGGTGAGCACTCGCCACTACGGCGAGCTGCTGGTGCCCCAGGAGGGCCACTTCCTGCAGGCAGTAAAGAACGCCGGGCGCGAGGTGGAAGAGCTGGCTGTGGCGGATATCGCCGCGGAGATTGTCGAGGAACTAGAGCCGGATACCTTGTATATCGTCGGTCCCGGTTCAACTACCTTAGCTGTCTTGAGTGAATTGGGGTGTGACGGCACCCTGCTGGGGGTGGATCTGCTCTGTGATGGCGCCCTCTTGCAAAAAGATGTGAGCGCGCCGCAGATTGAGGCAGCGATTGCCGCACACAAGAGTGTGAAAAAAAATGGTCAGGTAAAAATTATTCTCACTGCCATCGGAGGCCAGGGCCATCTGATCGGCCGCGGTAACCAGCAATTCTCCCCCAGAGTCCTAAGCCAAGTGGGTCGTGAAAACCTGGTGGTTGTCGCCACCAAAACCAAAATAACCGAACTCGGCGGGCGCCCCCTGTTAGTGGATAGTGGTGACCCCGAACTGGATCGGCAGTGGAGCGGCTTTATCCGTGTGGTAACCGGCTACCGCGATGCGATCCTCTACCCCCTAAGCAATGGAGAAGTCTGAGTGTCTACCGATTGGCAAGTGTTGCTGCAGCAAGTAGAGCCCAAGTTAGTTCAGGGCGGCGGTGACAGCCGGCGTTTGTTTCACGGGCGTGGTCGCTGTTTTACAGGCCTGGAGCAGGTTTGTGTCGATAGTTTTTCCCCTGCATTACTGGTTACTTTTTTTGAGGAGTACGAGGGGGAAGGGGAGTTGTGCGAGAAGCTCTGGCAGATGGCCGAATCATACGGTTATCAGGGGGTGGCCGCGCAGCGTCGCTATCTCCCCGGTGCACCATTGGAGTGGTTGTGTGGCGAATCGGTTGCCGCACCAGTGGCGCAGCGCAACGGTCTGCAGTTTCCACTGACCTTTGATCGCCAGAATGTTGGCTTCTTTCTGGATATCGAACCCGGTCGTGCCTGGCTTGAAGCGCAGGTGCGGGAGCGCTCGGAGCGCGCATCGGTGAAGATGCTGAATTTGTTCGCGTTTACCTGTGCTTTTTCTGCTGTGGCTCGAGCCGCTGGGGATATTGAGATCGTCAATGTGGATGTGAACCGGGGCGTTTTGAATCGCGGCCGAGAAAACCACGAGGTGAATGGCCTGTCCCTGCGGGGCATTCAATTTTTACAATTCGATGCGCTGCGCCAGTTCAAGCGCTTCGATCGCCGGGGGCCCTTTGATCTCGCTATCGTAGACCCACCCACACGCCAGAAAGGCCGCTTCGATGTGAGTCACAACTACGAAAAACTGCTGCAACAACTGCCTGCCTGCCTCGCGGATGAGGCAGACCTGCTGATGGTGATCAACTCCCCGCGCCACAGCGAAGCGCACTTTCGCGAGTTGATACTCGGTGCCGATAGCGGCTATGAAGTGGTAGAGCGGCTAGCGCAAAACCCGGATTTCCCCGATCGGGACCCGGATGCCGCCCTAAAAATGCTGCACGTTAAATATCGTCGTCAGAGTTAGCGATACTAAATAGCGGTGATGCCCAAACCACTCTATTTACAGTGCGGCAAACTCCCGCATTAGGCGCTCCACCAGCGCCTGTAACTTTGCAGAGGAACCATCGCGCACGGCGCTGTTGAGCAGCTGTGCGTTACTCTGGCCAGAATTTTCTTCCTTGTTGATCAACAGCAGAAATCCCCGGTGGCTCAGTACCACTTCCTCCGCAGCTTCCTGGCGCACCAGCTGGGAGAAGTGAATGTAACCGCTCTGTTTTAACCAGCTGAGGGCACCCAGACAGGCCAGGTGCCGTGGTGAGTGCAGGCCGAATTCGTCGGGGGTGTCTGCCCCGGCAATGTCCTCTATGTAAATGGTGGAGGGCAGGGGGAACTGGCCAAACAGTGCCAGCAGAATTCTGCCGGCATCACGATAAAAGTCGTGGATATGTAAATCGTCCAACATCAGCGGGTATATCGCTCCAAAAAGTAACCCAACCGCTCAATTGCGTGGGAAAGGTCGTCGGCGCGGGGCAGAAAGACAATACGCAGGTGATCGGGCGCGTCCCAATGGAAAGCGCTGCCCTGTACCAACAGGATTTTTTCCTGGCGCAGGAATTCCAATACCAGCTGTTCATCACTATCGATTTTGTGGTGGTCCAGGTGCAGCCTGGGGAACAGGTAGATGGCACCACTAGGTTTGACACAGCTGACACCGGGAATGTCGTTGAGCATGCGGTAGGCCAGATCGCGTTGCTGGCGCAAGCGGCCGCCGGGCAGTATCAAGTCGTTAATACTCTGATAGCCCCCCAGTGCGGTTTGCACGGCATACATGGCCGGTACATTGCCGCACAGGCGCATAGAGGCGAGTATTTCCATCCCTTCAATAAAGCCTCTGGCGCGATGCTTGATTCCACTGATGATCATCCACCCGGAGCGGAAGCCGGCCAAGCGGTACGATTTGGACAAGCCATTGAAGCTCAGGCAGAGCACATCCGGGGCCAGTTTGGCCATGGGGGTGAACTCGGCGTCGTCATAGAGGATCTTGCTATAGATTTCATCGGCAAAAATCACCAGATTGTGGCTGCGCGCCACCTCTACAATCTCTTCCAGCAAAGCCTTGGGATAAATAGCCCCGGTGGGGTTGTTGGGGTTGATCACGACAATGCCGCGGGTGCGAGGCGTGATTTTTTCTTTTATGTCCTCAATATCGGGCAGCCAGCCGGATTCCTCGTCACAGCGGTAGAGTACCGGGTTGGCACCAGCGAGATTGGTAGCGGCCATCCACAGGGGGTAGTTGGGCATGGGCAGCAGCAGCTCATCGCCATTGTTGAGCAGTGCCTGGGTGGCCATGGAGATTAACTCGGAGACACCGTTGCCCAGATAGATGTCATCAATTTCAACTCCCTGGATACCCAGGGTCTGGCACTCCTGCATAATAGCTTTGCGCGCGGCGAATAGTCCCTTGGACTCCACATAGCCCTGGGCCTGGGAGAGATTGTGGATGACGTCCTGGATGATTTCATCGGGGGCGTTAAAGCCGAAGGGGGCGGGGTTGCCGATATTCAGCTTGAGGATACGGTGGCCTTCCTCCTCCATGCGATGGGCTTGCTCCATCACCGGGCCGCGAATCTCATAGCAGACGCCGTGCAGTTTTTCAGATTTATGGATGTCCTTCATGTTGGTGCGGCAGCCCTGTAGCTTGGCAGGAGCAGCCTCAGCCGCGAGCGAGCTGCGCGATAGGCGGGATGTCCACTGGCGGCGGTTACCGCTCCTGCGAGAACGATTAAAACGGAACGAGACAGTATGGCAAAAGCAAAAGACGATAACTACTGGCGAGATCAGCTGACAGATGAGGAGTTTGAGGTCTGTCGCAAAGGGGGGACAGAAGCGCCATTTAGCGGGGAATATTGGGATGTTTTTGACAAAGGTCTCTACCGCTGCCGCTGTTGTGGCGAGGTTTTGTTTGATGCGGGAGCAAAATTCCAGAGCTACTGTGGCTGGCCCAGCTTCGATGAGGAATTTAGCGTGGGGATTATTCGAGAGCTAGCCGATAATAGTTTTGGTATGGAACGTATCGAGATTCGCTGCAGTCAATGCGACAGTCATCTAGGGCATGTGTTCGATGATGGGCCTACTGAAACCGGCCTGCGCTATTGCGTTAATTCCTTGTCGGTGAGGCTGGATCAGGAGTTCAACGAAGAAGACGGCGAAGAGGAGGGCAAGTGAGGAGAGTACACTGGAGTCGCTGGCTACTCAGGGTGCAGTGGGGGCTACTCGGGATTATTGTGCTCGCAGGCTTGGCACTGCGGTTCGGATTGCTGCGCTTCGAATTGGTCTTCATGATATTTACCTACGCGGGTGGGGCGGCACTGACTGTCGCACTGGTGAGTTTATTGGTGTTTGTCTGGGGGTCGCGCAATCACAGGCCCCAGGCGCGCAGCAATGCCCTCTGGGCTGCGTTGCTGGGACTGCTGCCAGTAGCTGTGCCCCTCATTACGGTGGGCAAAGATAATTTCAATGCGCCAAAAATCCACGATATCACTACCGATACCCGCAACCCCCCGGCATACCAAGCAGTCCTCGACTTGCGTAAGCCTTGGGACAATAGTGCCGCATACGGCGGCGAGCCTGTGGCGAGCCAGCAGCGTGAAACCGATATCTATTCCGACATCTATCCACTGCATGTCCATATGTCTGTAGCCCGCACCACTGAGCTGGCGGCGGAGGTTGCCAAGAAGCTGGGCTGGAAGATTGTGTCTTACGAACCGGAGAAGGGGCATTTCGAGGCAACCGACCGAACCCTGTTGTTAGGCTTTACCGACGACATAGTGGTGCGAGTACGGCCGGAAGATGATGGTGGCTCGCGGGTGGACGTGCGTTCCAGTTCCCGTGTGGGAGTCAGTGACCTAGGGGCCAACGCAAAGCGTATCCGTGAGTTTATTGAGGAGCTGCACCTGCGTGTACTCAGCGAGCAGTACGGAGAGCCCTCTGACGCCTAAATTATCTTCCCGCAACCGGCAGTGTTAGGTAAGTATCTGACAATAAAAGAAAAAAAATTCAATTCGGGTGTTGACAGTATCCCGAACGGTACATAGAATGCGCCCCACTTCTGACGCAGAGCTACACTTTAAAACGCAGCGAAACGACAGAAGGTTTCTGGGTCCCCATCGTCTAGAGGCCTAGGACACCGCCCTTTCACGGCGGTAACAGGGGTTCGACTCCCCTTGGGGATGCCACGCGGGAATAGCTCAGTTGGTAGAGCGCAACCTTGCCAAGGTTGAGGTCGCCGGTTCGAACCCGGTTTCCCGCTCCAAGTTTCCGCTTTGCGAGATGATCTCTAGTCAGCTCACAAAGCACGCCACCGAGAAATCAGTGGCATTGCCATGGGCAGCATGGCAGCACCGGACCATAAGGTCGAAGTGCAAGTTTCTGTCCCCATCGTCTAGAGGCCTAGGACACCGCCCTTTCACGGCGGTAACAGGGGTTCGACTCCCCTTGGGGATGCCAATACGACCCGGTAGCAATGCTACCGGGTCAAATTGCGGGAATAGCTCAGTTGGTAGAGCGCAACCTTGCCAAGGTTGAGGTCGCCGGTTCGAACCCGGTTTCCCGCTCCAATTTTATTTTTGGATGGATCTTTGGCCCCATTCAAAAGTAAAGTCACCGCGAGGTGGCAAAGCCATGGACAGCGTGGCAGCACGGGACCGAAGAGGTTGTAGTGCAAAGTTTCTGTCCCCATCGTCTAGAGGCCTAGGACACCGCCCTTTCACGGCGGTAACAGGGGTTCGACTCCCCTTGGGGATGCCAATACGGCCCGGCAGCAATGCTGCCGGGCCAACACAAAACGCGGGAATAGCTCAGTTGGTAGAGCGCAACCTTGCCAAGGTTGAGGTCGCCGGTTCGAACCCGGTTTCCCGCTCCAAAATAAAAAAGCCGCTCAATCGAGCGGCTTTTTTATTTTCCGATATATTGCTTCTAAGTTTATTACTTGCACTGGTATTGCCGGAGTGCGACTGTGCGCCTGGAATTCCGCCTCCGCGGCTTTGGGCTTCCCTGTGTTTCCGCCGGTTGAAATTATTCGGGCAAGCACGTTGAATGGCGCCTTCAGCATAGGAATTCACAATGACCGCCGCGTTATCTATCCATAACCTGCAAAAAACCTACGAAGGCGGCTTCCAGGCCCTGAAAGGGATCAGCTTCGAAGTGCAGCCGGGGGACTTCTTTGCTCTGCTGGGCCCCAATGGTGCAGGTAAGTCCACTACTATTGGCATTATCTGCTCATTGGTGCGCAAGACTGCCGGTAGCGTGTCGATTTTTGGTGTCGATATCGACAGTGATTTTGCCGCTGCCAAGCGTCTTTTAGGCGTGGTGCCGCAGGAGTTCAATTTCAGTCAGTTTGAAAAAGTCTTCGATATTGTGGCTACTCAGGGGGGATTCTATGGAATGCCGCGCAAGTTGGCAGAGGAGCGCACAGAGCAATATCTGAAGCAGTTGGGACTTTGGGATAAGCGACACACCCAGGCGCGTATGCTGTCTGGGGGGATGAAGCGCCGCCTGATGATTGCACGGGCACTGATTCACGAGCCAAAACTACTGATTCTGGATGAGCCTACTGCTGGGGTGGATATCGAGCTGCGTCGCTCCATGTGGAGCTTCCTGGAGGAAATTAACGCTCGGGGTACCACCATTATCCTCACTACCCATTACCTGGAGGAGGCGGAGAGCCTGTGCCGCAATATCGCCATTATCGATAAGGGCGTTATCGTTGAGAATACCTCTATCAAGTCCCTGCTGAAGACTCTCAACCGCGAGACATTTATTCTCGACTGCAGCGAATACCTAAGTAAGGCTCCGGAGCTTACGGGGTTTAAATGCTGCCTGTTGGATAATCATTCCCTGGAAATCACTGTAGAAAAAGGGCAGTCACTGACAGAGGTCTTTGTCGAGCTCAAGGCCCAGGGCGTTACCGTGACCAGTATGCGCAACCGTGCCAACCGCCTGGAAGAATTGTTTATTTCCATGTTGTCCGAGGAAAAAGAAGAGGGGTTGGATTCGTGAGCGGTAAGTTGACCTGGATATCCTTCAGCACCATTTTCCGCCGGGAGGTGCGCCGCTTTATGCGCATCTGGCCACAGACCCTGGTGCCGCCGGTGATCACCATGACGTTGTACTTTGTGATCTTCGGCTCTCTTATTGGCAGCCGTATCGGGGAAATGGGTGGATACCCTTATATGGAGTTTGTGGTACCTGGGCTGATTATGATGTCAGTGATCACCAACTCCTATGGCAATGTCGTGTCCTCTTTTTACAGTGCTAAGTTTCAGCGCAGTGTTGAGGAGCTGCTGGTATCGCCCACGCCAAATTGGGCGGTGATGGCTGGCTATGTACTGGGCGGTGTTGCGCGTGGCTTGGTTGTAGGCCTGATTGTCACTCTAGTAGCGATGTTTTTTACTTCTCTCAGAGTCGAACACCTGGGAGTCACCATCGCTATTGTGTTTCTCGCATCGGCGCTATTCTCCCTGGCGGGTTTTATCAATGCGATTTATGCCAACAGCTTTGACGCCATATCGATTATTCCCACTTTTGTTTTGACCCCGCTTACCTATCTGGGTGGTGTTTTCTACTCCATCGATCTGTTGTCACCCTTTTGGCAAGGATTGTCGAAATTGAACCCGATTCTCTATATGGTGAACTCCTTTCGCTATGGAATCCTGGGCGTTTCCGACATTAATGTGGCCTGGGCATTTGTTGGGGTCTTGGTTTTTATTGCGCTTCTCGCCAGCTGGGGACTTTACCTGATGAGTCACGGCAAGCGATTGAGGCACTGAGGTTGAGTATGAGCAGAGAAGATTGGCAGAACCTCCCGCTGGGTCGGGAAACCGTTTACGAATCCAGCTATAACCCAGAGCTACTGCACCCGATTCAGCGATCCATTTCCCGAGCCCAACTGGGGCTGTCCGTTGGCGCCCTGCCATTTTTTGGGGAAGATGAGTGGTGGGGATTTGAGCTCTCCTGGCTCAATACCAGGGGCAAACCCCAAGTGGCGGTGGCGCGCTTCAGCTTTCCCGCGGAAAGCCCCTGTATGGTGGAGTCCAAGTCCTTCAAATTGTACTTAAACTCCTTTAACCAAAGCCGCTTTGATTCCTGGCAGCTGGTTCAGGATACCCTGGTGCGAGATCTAAGCGCTGCGGTGGGTATGGCTGTGGAAGTGACCCTGCTGGAGGTGGAAGATATCTCCCTGGATGTGCAGAGGCCGCAAGGGTTCTGTCTCGACCAGCTGGATATTGCCGTAGAGCAATACCAGCCGGACTCGACACTGCTGGCGCTGGAAGAGAGTGGTGTGGAGGTTACTGAAACTCTCTACAGCCACTTGCTGCGCAGTAATTGCCCGGTTACCGGCCAGCCGGATTGGGCGACGGTAATGGTGGAATACAAGGGGCCGATGCTGCAGCGCGAAGCGCTATTGGCCTATATTATTTCCTTCCGTGAGCATCAGGATTTTCATGAACACTGCGTGGAGCGGATTTTTTGCGATCTGCAAAACCTTGCGGACTTTTCCGAGTTAACAGTTTGTGCCCGCTATACCCGCAGGGGAGGGCTGGATATCAACCCGCTGCGCTCCACCCGTATTGAGAAGCCTCTACCGCCGCGCTTCGCCCGTCAGTAAATTATTGCTAATACAGGTGATATTGGTCTCAGGTATTTCTGTGGCCAATATCGTCAAATCCCACAGCATTAAAACACTCCGGCCTTAAATCTTGTGTCACACGTGGCGTTGTTCCCTCTTGGGCTAAGCTTTCCTGGATAGCTTTTTGGGTGCAGGTGTATTGGATGTAGCCTATCAATGGGCCTGTACAGTTACATTAGTGGCTATTCACTTTTCTTGGCTCGATAAAAAGTAAATAAGCTGCAATTGGTGTATCGCCAATGATTTACACAGATCCATAGGCCCCCTAGATATGGAAATCCAAACACAGTCTCCAGCGCTACCCGCTGTGCTTGTGGTTTTCATCCAAATTATTTCCTCCACTCCCGCCAATGCCCAGGTTTATGTTGAAGCCGATCAATTGATGAAGGTGATCGAAGCGCAGCAGCGCCAACTCGAGGCACAGGAAGCGCAAATCCGACAGCAAAAGGCTGATCTAGAGGCTTTGCGGCAACAGGTGGAGGAGCTGCGCAGGGCGAGGCCCCCAGAAAATTCCCCGGCTGTGCCAGTTCCGGCAGTACCAATGCCGTCAGTTCCTCCATCGAGAGAATACAGTGAGCCTGTGGATAGCGTTGCGCTCGATGATTTGCGCGATCAATTAGAGCTCATACGCAAAGATATCCCGCCTGGCTCCCTACCGCCCCCTCGGGCCAGGGGAGACCCAAAGCATCCGGAACAGACAGATATCGAAGAAATCATTTCCAGTGTACCGACCGACTGGCCGGGGTCTATCCCTGTGCTCGGCAGTCGCACTCGAATAAAAATTAATGGCTTCGCCGAGCTGGATGCTAACTATGACACCGGCGCCATTGTCAGCCCGGCTGAGTTCACGACCAGTGCTATTGTCACCAGCAATAGAACCGCAGCGGAGGGTGAGGATGGTCAGACCAATGTTTCCGTTCAGGTATCGAGACTAGTGCTCAAGTCAAGAACGCCCTGGGGCGGTCGTTTAATCGAAAATGAATTTTCTATGGATTTCCTTCGCGATCCGACAGTCAGTGAGCCTTTGCTGCGTCTGCGCAAAGCATACGGCCAGGTCAGTGATATTTTGCTGGGCGGAGATTTACGGCTGGGCCTCGACTGGTCCACGTTCAGTAATTTAACCGCCTCACCAAACACCCTGGATTACGAAGGCCCCAACTCTCTGTTAGCGCTCATGCGTCCGGTTGCACGTTGGAGCCGTAAATATGATCCAACTCTCACCCTGCAGGTCTCCCTGGATGCGCCAACCGATCGGGTTTTTCAGAATGCACTGGAAGTGTCTCGCTGGCCGGACTTTGTGGTAGCGGTTATTTCCCAAACAGACCGCATTAACTTTCAGGGCAGTTTTATCCTGCGGGACCTGCGTGGCAGTGGGGAACCACAGTCTGCCGTTTCGGATACCGGATGGGGTATCAATATAAGTGGCGTGATTGATATGCCCGGTAGGCTTGCGCCGGATTTTGCCTCCTACTCCTTTAGCTATGGCTATGGCTATGGAAGCCTTCTGGATGATGAGCCCCCCGACGCGAGCTATGACTTCGTCAATAATCGGCTGGAGGCAATTCCAACTCTGGGTTGGTATCTGGCTTATCAACACTGGTGGAGCCCGTGCCTCTATACCGTGGCAACCTATGGGCTGGTACATCAGGACAACCTGGATTTCCAGCCGGGCTCCTCATTTTATCAAACCCAATACAGCAGTATTAATCTGACCTGGACCCCGACGCCGCATTGGCTGTTTGGCGTTGAGGCCCTTTATGGAACCAGGGAGGACAAAGATGGAGCCTATGGTTCAGTCTGGCGGACCCAGTTCACCAGCCGCATCTCGTTCTAGTGGTTTCAAATGTGCGATATCAATAATGTTGCGCTTTATTTTGCTATGCGGTTTTTTAACCTCCTGTAATTCACCGAGAACAGTGGTGACTGACACTTGGCATTCGCCGCTGGTTGCAGAGCGCTCGCTGGGAAAAACTTTGGTCCTGGCCTTTACCTTGGTTCCTCGCCCAATAGTTGGTATCTATGTGGAGAGTATTTGGGTGGAGCAGTTGGGCCGCTATGGCGTGAATGCCCTCTCATGGAGTGATTTTGCGGCCGATGGCAAGGTTCCCACGATGGGGGAGCTGGCTGATGTCCTGGCTGAATATCAATTTGACACGCTATTGGTGACACAGTTGATCAGCTTTAAACAACTGAACAGGAATGTTTCAAACTCTCAAGTGGCCATTGTCGAAACCCGTTTATATTTTGCGCCATCGGAAGAGGTGTATTGGTCCCTGGAATCTGAAAGTTTCCTGGCGAACTATATGATGGGGGAAATTCGCCGTCCTAGGGAGGGAGATGCCCTGGAATATGTGGAAACAGTGATTCAACAAATGATGAAGGATGGTGTTTTCTAGGCGCTGATGCCATCGTTTCATGGAGTTGGTCACCACAAACCATTTCCTACTGCGGGGTAGGTGAAGTTAAAACATAATTTGTTCAGCTATTCTGGTGAGAAGAGCCGTACGGAAGAGTGTGCTGAGCACCTGATGTGGTTTATGTGTACGGTGAATTTTTTGTGGCGGGTAATCTGATAGGAATGCCTGCTGAATCCTAAGGTCGGTAGGCATTGCAATGGATTGGAATACCGTGGCCCCTGTCAGGTTTGTGCAATACTGGGTTCGCTACTGGGGATGTATTGAGCACCGATCCTTCTGGTTAGTATTCCTTCTTTTCGCATTTCTTTTTCTTTTTTTGATTCCCTCTTCAAGCTCTGCCACTGAAAGTTTTCTGATGCCTTTGGGGCCCGTTGCCCATGAACAGAAAACCCATTTTTTCTGGGCGACAGCACTTACCATGGTAGCGGTGCTGCCCGTGTTTATTCTGGTGCCAGTTATTCTCTTTAAATATCGCCGTAAGAAGGGAAAAGGTATTTATGCGCCCAAGTGGGAATCTTACGGCCCTTTGGAAGTCGTCATGTGGGGTGTTCCCTTTATGGTGATTTTTGTTCTCTCTTTTATGCTTTGGCGCGCAACCATTGCTCTGGACCCCTATGAGGAAATAGAAGGCGTATTTCCTCCTGTCCAAGTGCAAGTGGTGGGACTGGACTGGAAGTGGTTGTTTATCTACCCAGACTTAAAAATTGCCACAGTAGGTGAACTGGTTGTTCCTGTACACACTCCGGTCTCCATGGTTTTAACCAGCGATACCGTGATGCAGTCTTTTTGGATTGCGGCGTTAGCGGGGCAGATCTATGTGATGCCGGGCATGACCACACGACTCAATTTTATTGCGACTAAGAATGGTAAAACCCAGGGTGAAAACACCCAATATACCGGCAAGGGATTTACCGAGCAGAAATTTGATGTATTGATTAAAAGTGAAGAGGATTTTCAGGCCTGGGTGGCGCAGGTCCGCGCCAGGGGGATTGAGCTGGATGCTCAGACCTATAATCGCCTGGCTGAAAGAAGTACCCGCAAAGAGATGCAGAAGCAGTTGGCCACGCCTCAAATGCCCAGCAATGCCCTCTATTTTACCATTGCCGATCCCGAGCTATTTCAAGGCATTGTTATGCGATATCACTCGGGCAAGCCCCTTAGTATGGAAGAGCAGCCCGGCACGGTGAAGTTTGGTCAGGGTGAGGATAAAACAGAGGGTGCGCAGCCATGAATATTACCGACTATGGCTGGCTGGGAAAGCTGGGCTGGGATTCTATCGTTTTCAGTAAGCTGTTTACCGATTTTTCGGTGAGTGAAGTGGTGGCCAGTACAGCTGGTGCCATTGTTGTTTTTGCCACCATCGCCATCCTCGCTCTACTGACCTGGTTTCGCGTATGGGGCACTTTGTGGTCTGAATGGCTGACCAGCACAGACCATAAAAGAATTGGCATCATGTACATAGTCTTTGCCCTGGTGATGATGACCAGAGGACTGCTGGAAGGCATGGTGATGCGGGCACAGCAGGCTGCTGCCCCAGATGGTTTCCTCTACGCAGATCACTTCGCTCAGCTATTTAGCACCCACGGCACTATTATGATTTTCTTTGTTGCCGTGCCTTTTGTTGTGGGTCTGGTCAACTTTGTAATGCCATTACAGATTGGTGCTCGCGATGTTGCTTTCCCAGTACTTAACCAGATTAGCCTGGCGGTCACCGTGTCTTCTGGGATTCTGTTGATGGTCTCGCTGGTGGTGGGGGAATTCTCTACTGGGGGCTGGTCTGCTTACCCGCCTTATACGGGGGCGGACTTTAATCCCGGCGTGGGACCAGACTACTGGGTGTGGGCGATTGTATTTTCCGGGGCCGGTACCACTCTTACGGGGATTAACTTTACCGTCACCATTTTAAAATGCCGTGCTGCGGGCATGAAATTTTTCCGTATGCCCATGTTTTGCTGGACGGTATTGTGTTCCTCCATCTTGATGATTTTTGCTATGCCGCCACTCAGTGTTGCGGCGTTAATGCTTGGTTTCGACCGCTATTTGGATTTTCACTTTTTCACCAATGATCTCGGTGGCAATATGATGAACTATGCCAATTTATTTTGGCTGTTCGGACACCCGGAGGTCTATTTGTTGGTACTGCCGGCATACGGTATTTTTTCTGAGGTGTTCTCCACTTACTCCGCCAAGCGCCTATATGGCTACAAGTCATTGGTAATTGCCACCATGTCTATTGCCGTATTGAGCTTTACCGTGTGGCTTCATCACTTCTTTACCATGGGGCAGAGTCCCACCATCAATATTGTATTTGGTATCGCCACCATGCTGATCGCGGTGCCAACCGGGGTCAAAGTCTACGATTGGATGGCGACGATGTATCGCGGGCGAATTCGTTTTACCACTCCAATGATTTACGCCATCGGATTTTTGATTTTATTCGTGATCGGTGGATTGTCTGGAGTGATTCTGGCGAACCCCACGGTAGATTTCCAAGTACACAATACCCTGTTTTTGGTGGCGCACTTCCATAATGTGCTAATTCCAGGAGTGCTATTTGGTTTGCTGGCCGGATATAACTACTGGTTCCCCAAGGCGTTTGGTTTTCGCCTGGATGAGCGCTTGGGTAAGTGGTCGGCATATCTTTGGGTAGCCGGGTTTATGCTCACTTTCTTTCCCCTTTATGGTGCAGGATTACTGGGGATGCCAAGGCGCTCATTCAGCTATATGGATCTGACTTTCAAGCCCTACATGGTGGTGGCTTTTATCGGGGCCATGGTGGTGTTATGCGCATTGATCAGCCTGGTATTGCAGTTGCTGGTCAGTTTACGGGATCGCAAGAAAAATCGTGTTCCTGTGGGGGACCCTTGGGATGGGCGCTCTCTGGAATGGTCGATCCCAGCCCCTGCACCTTCCTACAATTTTGCGGAACTGCCGAGGGTAACGGACCGGGATGAATTTAATGAGGCTAAGGAGCAGGGGCGTGCTTATTTACCGCCAAAAGTCTATCGGGATATAGAGATGCCCAAGAATAACCCTTTGGG
Organism: Microbulbifer mixtoriginis (SeqCode); assembly: GCF_052468275.1. Taxonomy (NCBI): domain Bacteria; kingdom Pseudomonadati; phylum Pseudomonadota; class Gammaproteobacteria; order Cellvibrionales; family Microbulbiferaceae; genus Microbulbifer; species Microbulbifer mixtoriginis (SeqCode). The sequence continues at coordinate 2,290,579 of NZ_CP174341.1, forward strand.
ATTTATTCTATGCGCTCTGAGCGGCATCCTGATGTTTGCATTGGTCTGGTACATGTGGTGGTTGGCCCTGATTTCTGTTCTGGCCATTATCATTGTGGTGATCGCCTCTACCTTCCGCTGGGACAGTGAGCAAATTATTCCGGCGAGCCAGGTACAGCAGGATACGGAGAAATGGCTGACGCTAGTGAAAAATACCGAACCGGTGGGCAGGGATCTGGAAAATACTCCGCAAAACCATGGCTACGCTAAGTTGGAGCATTAGTTACCGATGAACGGGAATTCATCAGCGCTAAATAAGGGGATGAGAGAGAGCCCTGGAGCCATTCATAAAGACCCGGATATGGTGATCTTTGGATTCTGGGTTTTTATGATGAGCGACCTGATTTTTTTCGGGGTCGTTTTCGCTATCTATATCACCATGATTGGTGCGACCGCAGGCGGCCCTGGTCCCAGAGAGCTATTTGATTTCGGCAGTCTTTTTGCGCAGACCATGTTGCTACTCACCAGCAGTCTCACTGTGGGGATAGCCACTATCACCATGAAGCACCAGCGCAGCCAGGGCAGTTTCCTGTTTTGGGTGGTGGTGACTTTACTGTTGGGGCTGGGCTTCTTAACTCTTGAGTTGCTCGATTTCTCTGAAATGGCAGCCAAGGGAGGGACGCCCCAGCGCAGCGGATATCTATCAGCCTTCTTTGGTTTGGTGCCCCTACATGGTTTACATGTCAGCTTTGGCTGCCTGTGGATGCTGGTCATGATCGCACAGGTACTTACAGTGGGCATGACTGATTTGGTGAAGTTGCGCTTTTTACGGTTGGCGCTGTTCTGGCATTTCCTGGATTTGATTTGGATTGGGATTTTCTCAGTAGTTTATTTTGGTGGCTGGGTCTATGGCTGAAAAATCCGGTTTTTCCGCACATTTGCGCACCTATCTTACCGGGTATGTGCTGTCGGTTGTGTTTACGTTGGCTGCATTCTGGGCGGTACTGGCTCTGGGTAAGGAATACAAGAGTGTACTTATATTGGTAGGTTTGCTTGGGGTAGCCCAATTGGCGGTACAGCTCAAATGCTTCTTGAATGTTACAACGCAAAAGGAAGGGCGGGATAACCTGGCTCTGATCCTTTTTTCAACGCTGATTTTACTGATTATTGTCTTGGGGACTGCCTGGATCATGGGGAACCTGGCAATGAGAATGCATACCACAATGTGACGGGTCCCTAAGCTCAGATAATCACTTTGCTTTTAAGGCTGGTTGTGGCTTTTTCCAGGGATTGCAGTACCTTGACCTTGTCGTAGTTGCGAATCTTATCCAGGTCTAGGTGCATAGAAAAGCCTGGGGCGTGCTCCTCCAGGTAACTCTGCTGTCCGCCGAGATTCTTGCGCAAGTCGGTGACTTGGTAGACTTTAACCGGGGTGCTGATGCCCTTCACCGTAATATGCCCTTTGTCTCGGCACATAACAGTGTGCTTGATCATTGCCCAGGTCTCATGGCTAATCAGGATTTCCCCCGGCTGTGCTGCGCCTTCCAGGCGGGAAGCCAGGTTCACGTGGGTGCCCATTACGGTGTAAGACTGGTAGTTGGCTGTGCCGAAGATACCCACGGTGCAATAGCCAGTGTTAATGCCCATGCGCACCTGCAAAGGGCGTGAGATCCCTTTGTTGTACCACTCCTGCTTCATTTCCCGCACCCGCTTGCGCATCGCCAAAGCCATAGCCACACAGCGTAGGGCGTCGGATTTGGGGCCCTTACTTTCATCATCCCCAAAGACCACCATCACCGCATCGCCGATAAATTTGTCGATGGTGCCCCCATACTGGCCTGCGATTCGGGCCATCTCCGAGAGGTAGTTGTTGAGTAGGAGGGTAAAGGTTTCCGCTTCGAGCTCTTCGGTCAACTGGCTGAAATCTTTGATATCGGAAAAGAACACCGTAAGCAGCTTGCGCTGGGTAGTCAGTGCTTCTTCATCGCCGGTGGTTACGGAGCGCCACAGGCGTTGTGGCAAATACTTGGAGAGTTTGTAAGAGCGCACCTTGCTTACGCGCTGCTCTGTTGCCAGGGCGTGGTTGGCTTCCTTGAGCTTGCCAATCTGGCGGTGAGTAAAAAAGGCATAGGCACAGAGGTAGACCAGGATACCAATCAGGCTCATGGTGCTTATGGTGAGGTCGGCGTTAATCAATAATGCCGGCCTGTGCATCAGGTAACCCAGTACCACGCCGACTAAAAGGCCGGTGTTGTGCTCAAACCACTGGCGCCCCCCTCCCAGGGAAAGCGCATTGAGTTGAACCATCGTAATGAATAACAGAGATGGCAGCATGCTGAAATTAGCCAGGGCAACGGTAATGCCTACCAATACGGTATCGGAAAATCTCAGGATGCGACGGGTTTTATAAGCCTTCTTATCGCGGGATCTGTAGAGTATGAATTGAGCAAAAGTGCAATAAGCCAGCATAAAAGCCGCTGCACCAACATTGAGCAGTTTGTCCGGTTGCCAAGAAGATGACCACTCGATTGCAGTTACCAGGGTTCCCGCAGCCGCAAAAAGAATTAGGCAGCGAAAATAAGTCGAGTAATGAGGGCTGATATTTCGCCCTTTGTTCCCCTCAAGCTGGTCCTGCATTTGTGGTTATCTTTTTGTCCGTTAAGCAGTAATAAACAAACCGCAGGCAGGCCACAGATTGGTCCCGGAAAGTTCTGGGAGCAAGTGGTTGCGCAGTGATTTACTGGGCGAAGTGTACTCCTACAAAAGCCAGATTGCTAAAAAACCGATGCCTGTACAGGGTTTTTATGTAGGGCGTACGTATGCGCTGCGCAGATGGGTTAGGGTACACTCAGCGCTCAGTCAGTAAATGGAGAGAACGATGGATGCCCTGACCGCCCTGCATAATAGAGTTTCAACGGGCAAGCTGGTCGAGCCTGCACCCAATGAGCAGCAGCGGCAAAATATCTTTCGCGCAGCACTGCGAGCAGCGGATCACGCCTGCCTACGCCCCTGGCGGTTTCTAATGGTAGAGGGCCAAGAGCGCGAGCGCCTTGGGGAAATATTTCTAAAAGCGGCTGAGCAGTCTGAAGGTGATCCCCTAACTGAAGCTCAGCGTCAACGTACCTTGGCGATGCCCCTGCGCGCCCCCTTGATTATTGTGGCAATTACACGGTTACAGGAACACCCCAAGGTTCCCCACCTGGAGCAACATATGTCCACAGCAGGGGCGGTGCAGGCAATGCTCACAGCCGCCTATGCCGAAGGGGTGGGTGTTTACTGGCGCACCGGACCATTAGCCCATAATCCCCAGGTTGCCCAAGGTTTGGGTTTGGCTGAAAATGAGCGAATTGATGGGTTTATCTACTGTGGAACCCCCGATAAAGCGGCACGCCAGGCACCGGATTTACAAGTGGATGATTTTTTTTCACAGTGGAAAGCAAATTAGTACTTGCACAACCGGAAACATTTGGGTAAAGTGCGCGCTCTCTCGATGAGACAGCAGCTATCTTCCTGATTTCCTTGAAGATTTTGCTAAAGAGGGAGCTCCTCTGAAAAGAGGATTGCCCTCGCAGAGGGTGACAATTTGGTGAGGTGTCCGAGTGGCCGAAGGAGCACGCCTGGAAAGTGTGTATGTCGAAAGGCATCGAGGGTTCGAATCCCTCCCTCACCGCCATATTTTAAAGCCCGGCTGATGCCGGGCTTTTTCGTTTCAAGAATCTTCAGTCTCCTGTCAGGCCTCCGCTTTGCTCTTTAACAGGCAATTATTCAATGATGGCCGTAGATAGAGAGCAGCTCGGCTTCGACCTAGCATTATGTTCTGCTATTAAATCTTGATTTCCTGGCTTTTGCAGCCCACGGCTTCTGGGTCTATTTGTCGCTGATGAGGATAGCTGCCCTCTTTAATCATTCGGTAAATGCTGTTGCGCTTATAACCTGTAGGTCCTTCGACTTTATGTCTGCGAGGTATGCTGCGAGATTTTCTAGATATTAAGGTTGATGCCATTACATATCCCTCACCATAGTAATTTTTATTGCTCATGCCACAAATAAATGTAATTCCCTCTGTATATTGCGCATTGGGGCAGCAAGCGAAGGTGCCAAGTATTTGGGCAATTGTTGTTCTCGTGGCATACCAATCGCTGACATGCTAGGCAATGTAGGTTGTCAAGCAATAAAGGTAGAGCACATGGAAAAGTAATAGAAACCGCTCTACGAGTTACGCCGGAAGATAGCACTGAACATTCATATAGAGGCTGAAAGGGTTTATTTGGTAGAGATCCACAAATCAAAGAAGGTCCCGCTTATACAGTCCGCCTAAGAGCTTAAGCGAGTTCTCTTAGTGGCAGGCCAGGAGCAAGAAGTCGGTGCCCATCCTGAATACTTCCACGCTGGAAGGCCTGTGAAATGCAACTGATATAGCGTTCAAAATCTACACCCGCACTGCAGTGATAATCCAGAAGCAGCAGTTTTTTGTTATCACCCTGGCGATTAAAGAATAGCTGGGGAATCACCAAGTTCGTATAGAGGTATTGTCGGACTTAAAGGTGGCAGTTGTGAGGATTCAGCTGCTTTCCCTGAAGTTGGGAGGTAAGGTCAAAGGGCTAAAACTTATATTTGGGGTACAATGGATTGTCTATTATTAGAGTCTGGTTCGCCCTTCTCTGGCTTGGTTCTTGAATCAATAGTATGCATTATCATTCCTGCTGGCATTTCAGAGAACCAGTTGGCGATCCTATATGATTTGGATTTGTATAAGTTTTCGGATTTATGCCAGTTATTCTCTTCCATTTTCCAAGCTATAGCGGCAATAAGTAGTTTTCCTTCAATACCAAGTTTTGAGCCATAACCAGACACTACATACTCGGAGTTTTCGAGATCTAACTCTATATTGTAGTTCGCGCTAGCAACCCTGATGGTTATGTTAAGAAAGTCTGGGTTACTCTGAGATTTTTCTGTAATAAATCTTACTGATTGACCATCAACAGATAAATCTGCCTGTATGGATGCGTTAGATTCTTCTACTTGAAACTGCGCTCTATTTGTGAGTTGAACTAAGTCTGAGCGAGAAATATCTTTATTGGCTATTGAACGTTCGGATACGGATTTTAGCGAATTATAATTCGAATCCTCTAATATGTTATCCATGCTTTTATTGGCGAATGTATTACTTGAAGAAAATAAGTTAATTATTAATGTAAAAATTATCGGGTAGGTCCTCATTGGTCCTCTCCATTTTTTGATTAGGCGGCGATGTAAAATTTAATGTGAGGCGAAGTTAATATGTCAAGCGGTAAACCTATGCTGGCAGTTTAATAAGCAATAAAAGTTAATGTGGTGCCATATTGGCAAGTAGAAAACCTTTGGCTTTCTCTTTGTCAGAACTATATAGAAGCCCCATGCTGGGATAAGTACGAAATTCCTTTGCTAAATGTCCATAAATTCCCTGAATGCGGGATTTTTTGTGCCAGTTTGGCGAGTTGAAATTTAAGTCAGTGTATATGGTTGTATAAATATACAGTTGTATATATTGACAGTGTGTGAGGGCGGGGGTTACTATACCCATAGCTGCTCTGGTTTTCATGCAGCGACCGTTCATCCTTTCTTAAGCCGGCCCCCCAGCCGGTTTTTTTATGTCTAAAATTTGAGACTGCCAATGTCCCAAAAAGACTACTTCACAGAGCCGGAGTTCGCCTGTTGTTGTGGCAAAAACCATTTCAAAGATGAAACGCTCAATCGCCTGATTAAAGTCAGGGAGTGCCATGGCAAGCCAATAGTCATTAATTCCGGTTTCTGCTGCCCAGCACATAATGCCCGTGTTAATGCCACCATGACTCATGCTACCGGGCAGGTTGTCGATGTGCAGGTGGCTTTAGGAAGAGCCTACCGGTTAATCCAAATAACCCAACAGGAAGACTTCACCGGTATAGGGTTAAAGTAGAAGGGAGCATTTAAAAGGACGATTCCTTCACCTGGATGACCTTGAATCTATGCCAGGCGAGCGCACCTGCCTCACAGAGTGGAGTTACGATCCGCTAACAGCAATTTTTGATGCAGGCACAATGGCTATTGAGCGCAGTTGGCCTGACCCGGTTAAATGTGCTGGGGAAGTACAGAAGCTGAAGGAGCTCAAGCAAAGGGACAGCTTGGTAGAGCTAAATATTCAAATTCAATTGCTTCTCGGACAGCTGGAGGTCAACAAAGCCGAGGCCCAGCATAAAAGCATATTTGTCGCTGGCTGGCGTCCCTGGATTGGATGGGTTGGGGGCTTGGCCTTCGCTTATCAGTTTGTTTTATATCCATTGCTGTGTTGGGTCTGGGCCCTCTACAGTGCTAAGGGTTCAATACTTACAGGGGTGACTCCACCGCTAGTGCTAGAAACTGGTGCGCTGTTCTCGATGATAGCGGCCATGCTCGGAATGGGTGCCATGCGTTCATATGATAAAACGCATGGTACTCAGACGGACAAACTATAAATAGTGATTTTTAAGGGTTGTCAGTTAATCAAGCTTCACTTTTGGGTTTATAGTTTTCCCAGATTTCAGGGTATCTTTCCCAAGGAGGAGCTTCAGGACTGAACGCGCTATCAGAGTTAGCGGCATCTTGATACCAAAACTGTATTCGTTTCATGAAATCTGCGTCATTCCTGTTTCTATAGATAAATCTAATTTCTGCATATGTAATTACACGGTTTTTTAAACCATTACCGAAGTCATACTGATACATTGTTTTTCTTTCAAATGGAAATTTTGCTTCTACTAAACCTTCACCTTGTCCTGGTTTGGTAATTACGGCATTCCAATCCATATCATAGTCTATTGCAAAATGTATGAAGTGATGGTGTTTTACTAAGAACTCGATTCCAGCTTTACTCTTTCTTCTGAACCTTTTGTTGTCTTCAGATTCCTCCCCTGTTTGGGGTGGCTCTGTACTGGAATCATCTGATACAACACATTTATATTTTTCTTTACTACGACAGAAATTATTAAAGTCTTCATTTAAGTAATTACAATCGTGTACAGCAGTGCCGGTTAGTAATTGATCAAGCCATGCGACCGTGTTTTTGCTGGCAAAATCCTGCATGGTTCTTTGCGTTAGCTGTTGAATTAGCCTCGCTCTACTTCCCGAAAACCCATAAAAAAAGTCTCCAGAACAGTATCTTCTCCATGGTTCAGCGAATGGCATAGTGACTCTCCTTGTAAAAGCACCACTAGGTGGCATGAGTAGACTTTTATACTAACTAAATAACCTTGCTCTAACATGAACAATCTACTTGGATATCGCTTGGCTGGTTTTAAGTTTTGGACATAAATTTTTAGATTTTGGACCTTTTTTAAAGCGAGGGATGTCGAAATATGGGCACTTAAAGGACTATAATCGAAGTCCCTTTTGCCCTCAAAGCAAACCTTCTATCAATCAAATTTCGTAGAAAATTAATTCTGCTTGGTAAATCCTATGACCCAAGCAGCAGAATGTTGGCATCTTAGCAAAAGCATAATTATTACCCAAATTGCCAGCATTATCTTATTGGTGGCTGGTTTTTTCATGTAGGGTTCTTATGTTGAGAAAGGGATAACCGCCAACACCCAGGCAATTCAGCATGAATCAGCTATGCACGTTCTGGGGCAAAAACACATGGTTGAGTTTAAGGGCGACATTCAAACCAGGCTCCAGCGCATTGATAGCAAGTTGGAGCGGTTGATTGAGCAGGCCACAAAGCTCATTGAATTGGTTCTGGCTGACAAAGAGCTAGGCCAATTCTTTGAGGCAACACAGCAAACAATCAACAATTGGAAGAATAAGCATCCCGAACTTTTTGAGTCAAAAAAAGGGTAAGAATTTAGCTGATGCCAACTAGCGGAGAGCCTCTTTCGAATTATAGCTATGAGACCGTAAAGAACATGCAGTACAACAGCAATTCTATCATTCAGGAATATACAGAGTGCTACCCTCCAGACGCTACAGCTTGTTTAGTCTGGCCTCACAATCATTCATTGGGTGGCTCAGTTCCAGAATGAGCAGGCTGGTAAATAGTACAAGCCGATTCCCTGTGAGTGTGAAACTCCCAATAGATGTTTGAGGCTACAGCAGGTTTGTTACCTCACCTGCTTACATCAGCAGAGGTATTTGTCTTGGTTGGTAGCTTGAGGGGTTAAAGAAATAAGTCTTGGCGTGGCATTGAGGGTCAGCGAATATTTTACTGTCACTCTTACTTACCACAATACTCTTCAAAATCATCTGAGGTGTTTGGAAAATCAGCCTTCTCTGCCAGCTCCCATGGGCGTTCACACGCGTTTGTTTTTGCGCACCAAAGGTAGCCAGCTGAAGCTATACATCCATGTTTATCCTTATCTGAGCCTACACCAGGGCTAGGATCTCCAGAATTTTCTGAAGAACATCCCATTAAAAGTAGCATCAGAGTAAAGCTAGTAAGCTGCAAATATTTCAATATAAAAATCCTCGTTAAGTTAAAAATTGAGACACTGGTTAAATGTGTGTGGAAATCTAGGGTGAAGAAGTTTCTTATGATCATAAAATGATAGTTTTGTACTATTCCAGCCAATAGTAGCAGAAGTGTATCCAGATACCATTTAGTGGCTGGATGAACGGCAATCTACTTCTGTTAGAGGAATGTCTTGTGTATGACTAAGTATGCAATAGTGGTTGTATGTTCGATGAGCATGTAGGGGTTGCACTTGACTCTTGATTTGGGTGCTGAGATTGTGTTGGATTCTTTCTTTTTGCCCTTTACTGGCTGTCTGGTCAGCCTATCTAAAGTTTTTTTTATGATATTGATTTTCAGGCTCTTGCCAACTGATTATTGGCCAGCAGTTGAACGCTTGTTCTTCTTGGGGTTTGGTTCTTTATAAGCCTTCTTCTTAAGGTTAAATAGAATAATGATCTTTTTCTTAAGTTAGGAAGTGGAGGTTTGTTGAGACTTTTTTTATAAATTTATGGCTTTAAATATTTAAGGACGGTATTGCTAAGGTTTTCTATTTCTGATTTCGTTGATGAATGCTGATTATTTTAATTGGGTGAAGCTGCACATTGGTTTTTTGTGCTTGTAATGCCCATTTATTGGATTTTGGTTCTAGGTAATAGCTGCTGAATAGGTTGTTATATTTGTGATTTTAATTTAAGAAATTTCACATGGCTTATCTTTTAAATATCATTAGAGGTTCGCCTTTTACTTAATTTTCTCCAAAACTGCTAATTTCTATTCAAGCAGATTAATATCTAATTAAAGCGCTTTTGTTATTTCCAATTAGTCTTCTCGAAAGCGGGTGGTGGTTTGAGCAGGTTAAATCTTGCTGAAAAGTTGATTGAGAGTCATTTGATTAGTGGGAAAATGGTTCCAGGGGAGGTTTTGCAGCTCAAAATTGATCAGGTTCTCAGTGAAGATGCCACGGGTACATTGGTCATGCTAGAGCTTGAGGCTCTGGGGGCTAGATCTGTAAAAGCTGAGCTTTGTGCGCAGTATGTAGATCATAACCTTCTGAAGGCAGACCACAGAAATGGGGATGATCATGTTTTCCTGGAGAGCGCCTGTCGAAAATTTGGACTTTGGTATTCGCGCCCCGGAAACGGAATTAGTCACCCTGTACATATGTCTTGTTTTGGAATTCCTGGCAAAACAATGCTTGGAGCTGATAGTCATACCTGTGCTGCAGGTTCACTTTCCATGCTGGCAATGGGCGCAGGGGGAATTGAGATTGCTTTGGCGATGATAGGGTGTCCACTCACCTTGGTCATGCCGAAAGTTTTAGGGGTGTATTTGGAGGGTAATCTGCAGTCATGGGTAAGTGCAAAAGATATTATTTTGGAGCTTTTACGTAGATACACCGCTAGTGGCTGTTGGAATAAGATTGTTGAATATCACGGACCCGGATTAAAAAACCTAACCGCTATGGATCGGCATGTTATTGCCAATATGGGGCATGAGATGGGGGCTATAACCAGTGTTTTCCCGGCTGATGATCAAGTTAGGTTTTTTCTTCGCCAGCAGTCTAGAGAGGAAGATTTTACGGAGCTGAGCGCTGATGAAGGTGCTACTTATGATGAAGAGGCCTTTATTGATCTGTCCGAGCTCGAGCCAATGATTGCTTGCCCTTCGCGACCAGATAAGGTGGTGAAAGTTAAAGAAGTTAGCGGCAGACCAGTCTCCCAGAGCTATATTGGGTCTTCTGCAAATCCCGGATTACGTGACTTCTCTATACCGGCATTAATAGTGAGTGGTCGTCATGTGCCAGATAATATGTCTTTCGATATAAACCCCTCCTCACGCCAAGTGCTACATGGTCTGATCCAGAGCGGTGATCTCGAGAGGTTAATAGGGGCGGGTGCTAGCTTACATGATACCGGTTGCGGCGGTTGTATTGGGATGGGGCAGGCCCCAGCGAGTGGTCATAATAGCCTCAGAACGGTACCGCGCAACTTCCCTGGCCGCTCAGGGACCAAAGAGGACCAGGTTTATTTGTGCAGCCCAGAAACCGCTACTGTGAGTGCGCTCACTGGGAAAATTACAGACCCAAGAGAAATGGATATGGAATATCCCGTTTATGAAGAGCCGGAAACCTTGTTGGATATGCGACCGCTGATGGGGGCCCCGCAAGAAATTCCTGTAAAAGTGGAGTTAAAAAAAGGGCCCAATATTAAAAAGCTGCCAGTTATGGAGAAGATGCTTAGCGTGATTGATGGGCCGGTTATTTTGAAAGTAGAGGATAATGTCACTACGGATGACATTATTCCCGCTGGTGCAGAGGTATTGCCAATGTGGTCAAATATCCCAGAATTGAGTCGCCACACCTTTTCCAGAATTGATAACTCCTTTTATGAGCGAGCGAGAGAAATTGAAGAGGATCTATTTCTTGTAGCGGGGCACAATTTGGGGTATGGATCTGGACGAGAACATGCGGCAATTACTTTGCGCTATTTAGGTATTCGTTGCGTCATCGCTAAAAGTGTTACTTTGCCCTATAGGAAAAACCTTATTGATCACGGAGTATTGATATTGACTATGGGGAATGAGAGTGATTATCAGTTTTTTGGTGAGGGAGATAGGCTTCAGTTTTTTGATCTTGCGAGTCTCACTGGTGATAATACGTATTTGGAGCTTAAGAATCTTAGCCGCAATAAAACGATATGGTTAAGGAATGACTTATCTGATAGGGAAGTTGAGGTAATTAAGTTTGGCGGAAGGATTAACTACATCAAGGGTGTTTCTGGTGGATTATTAGAAGGTGGTGGAATATTTTAATTACAATTGTAGGTTTTGTTGGTAGGTTGGCTTATCAGAAAATTGTATACTTATCAGGATAAGCGTTTAGAAGTGTTGTTACTTTTTCGGGTTGTTTTTTGATGTTCCTACGTATTATATGCATGGTGTTGATATTTGTAATTGTTGGTTGCAATGAGGGTACATTGCAATCGCCATCCGGTTTGGCGGGGCCTATAGAAGGGGAGGCTTCAGAGGGTTGTGAAAGCAATCGGTATAAGTTGTTAGTCCGCCTTTCCCTGGCTCCAGTCACACTGGGCGGAGAAGATGGCTGCAAGGTAGTCTCAGGTTTGTGGATGGACCCCTATAGCGGTAAGTTTATTCAACAGGCTTCCGATCTGGATGTTGAGCCAGTTGTTCCTGAGTCGTGGGCTCTTCGTCATGGCGGGAGGGGCTGGAGTAGCAAGCAACGTAGGGTCTTTGCTGAAGACCCGGCCAATACCTGGTTGATTGGCAAGGGGCATGGCCTGAGCCGGAATGGCCGAGGGCCTGATAAGTGGTTACCTCCTTATCAGCCCGCTCGTACTATTTATATACAGCAGTTTAGAGCTATTGCCAGAAAGTACAGGCTCGCTCAGTAAAAAATTGAGAAGTACACCCCATAGCAAGCCACTTATTACTGGCTTGCTATAAAGTGATCTCTTACATTGCGTGTAATCATTTGCAATCAAATTATATTGTTTCAAGGCTACTAATTCTGTTATCGATCCTTCCTCTTCTTTTTTGAATTTCCAATATCCCATTTTACTTTCTTGGCTGGCTAATTTATTTACTGGTAGCTGGTTGTTGTATCTGAATTGCGGACATCAATAGAAATCTCTTTGGGGTTCTTAAAGAATTCTGACATTAATGTCAGTCTAGTGATAAGGGACACCTTCTACCTTTGGCTTAAAGGCTAGGTTCTGCGATCACTTGAACTTCTAGTGCGTTGGGGATTGTGGTAGTGGTTATTGAAGGCTGCATAATTGAAGATATTCTTGGTCCGTTAGGGATCATAAGTTGGTAAAGTAATTCCTTAAATCAGTTTCCAGTTGGAGGAGGCATGAATAGAATTGCAGGAGTTTCGGCCATAGGTATGGGGCTAATCTATATCGCTGCTTTTATATTTTTTGGTTTATTTTGGGCTTTCCCGTCCGCCGGAAGCCCTGCTGAAAAGATGAGATTTTTGGAGGAGAACCAATTACTTTTTAATATTGTATACACATTGATGTATTTAGTCTTTGCTGTCTTGTTGGGGTGTTTGGTAGTAGGTTTATATGAAGAGTTAAAAAATAAAAATGCTGGACTCACCATTTTGGCGTCGCTGTTTGGGGCAATCTGGGTGGGATTGGTGATTGCTAGCGGTATGATTGCCAATATTGGGCTTGCCTATGCCATTGGATTGATGGAGCTCAGCCCGGATAAGGCCTTTGAAGCTTGGGGTGTGATTTACCTGATGGTTGAAAGCCTGGGGGGTGGCAATGAGTTGGTGGGTGGCCTCTGGGTACTCATAATAAGTTCAGTCGCTTTGCGAGCGGGAGTGTTTTCAAGATACCTGAATCTAGTTGGCCTGCTCGTTGGTACTGCAGGTGTTGCCACTATTTATCCAGAGGAAATTTTTCAGGAAATATTTGGCGTAAGTCAGATCGTCTGGTTTATCTGGATTGGAATTTCCCTACTTGGGAAAGAGCAAGAGGGAAATGATTGGGAGGGAGCAGAGATAGTTAATAGGTAGCTGAGAGATCAAGAGAATTTTCCGACGGTTTTATGAATGGCACGCCAAAAAATGAAAAAAGCGTCTATCCTTTCATTGGGTCAGGTAGTCTTTCACGAGGTGCCTTGGCTAGTGTTTCCGCTGTTATGGAGCTGGAGTGAGGCCTGTAAGGTAGTAACTCGCTATATTGCGCACAGCCCAAAGTGACCAGCCGGTATCGGCTTGGTCTGCTCCTGGGAAGCGAGCGGATTGCATATTACCTGCTGTCAATTCACGGGGTAATGCCCCTGAAAACCTTGGAGATTTTATTGTGAAAAGCACGCATTACATCCTTCCCTTGGTAATTGCCAGTCTTGCTGCTTCTGCTGCCCTGGCAGACAAACACCCCAAGAAGCCAGCAAAGGACTGGACCTGTGCCGACTTCCTGGCTATTGATGATGAATTTAAGCCAAAGGCGGTGTACTGGGCTTCAGCTTACTCAAAGCGTGGTAAGGAAGAGGGTGACATGTTGGATATCGATGGCACTGAAAAGGTGACACCGATGATTATTACGGCTTGTACCAAGGCGCCGAAGGAGTCCTTTTGGGCCAAGTTTAAGGATGAATGGCATAAAATGGGGCGTCATCACGGCAAGGACAAGTCTGATAATAAGATGATGAATATGCAGGATGGTAGCGGTACTAATAATACAGGTACCAGCCCGAATGGCACTACGAATCCAGGCACAACCCCCAATGGCACTAATGATGGCAGCGGTAACAATAATATGCAGAAGCAAAAGCAGAAACAGTAGCGCCTATCAGCTAACTAAGGTGATACAAGCCCGGCTCAGCCCGGGCTCTGCTTGTTTGGGAGAGGGGCTTGGGGAGGCCTCTAAGCGTGCTGTTTTAAGGAGGAGCTGCTATTGTTGCCCGATAGTGCGTAACAAAGGGAGTTGAGTTATGACGAAGACGGCGAGGGAAGAGGCGAAGCGAGGCAGGAATATAAACCGCTCTGCTAGGATGTTTTGGGGTGGCCTTCTTCTGGCGGGGCTTTTTCTGGCGCTTTTTATGCATTCAGCTAAAGCACTGGTTTCATAAGCTGACAGAAGTGCTGAAGTAAAGCTGATGCGTTGCGGGGGAGTGATTAATGGCGCCCCCGGGTGGACTCGAACCACCAGTCCGGACTTAGGAGGTCCGTGGTTTATCCTGTTAACCGACGGGGGCAGATCGCAGTTGGTTGCGAAGGGCGGCCATTCTATCTGCTACGAGGACAAATGTCATGTCGTGTTTATCTTCTCTGTCTATCTGAGAGTGTCCCCTTACTTTTCCAGAAACCGCTAAAAATTTGAACCTTGTCACTTGAAGTAACATGATGGCGACAGGGTTACTGCACTTCCCGCCGTATCTCTTCTCTTTCACTTTCGGCAATTCTTGGTAATTTTCTCAACTTATCTTGTTAGCTTTGTAACATTTAATGGGTTAATTCGCGGATGATTTTGCATGACGGAATTTTAAAATATTCTGAAGTAAACCTGTCATAGTTGTCTTGTAAATTTCTGCTTGACCAGGATTGTTTGGCATCGCTAATCTGCCAATGCACCGTAAAGTGCGATAAGGATGTTTCTGCTTTCACGGATCAAGATTATGGAGTTTCGTATGGGTGTTAACGTAAACGAAAAGCACATGGTTTTTGATGATGTGGATATTCCACAAATTGCAAATGAAGTACTAAGGCAAGCTACATCTCAGCCGCCACGGGATGCTCGTCGCATGGTTGAGGATAAACTGGAGGAAAGACGCTTAAGTCGAGAATTAATGGATTACGACTTTGATGCCTAGTTAAAAAACAATTAACCAATAGTCTTAGGATAGTGCGGTGCCTGCCGAGTTGATGTAGGTGATATAAGAGCGTTAACAGGGTTCACCGCACAATTAAATTTTTCGCCTTTGCACTCTTTCTTGTTAATGCTTGGTTTGCATTAGTACCAGCTAATCGAAGCCAGCTGGATCTACGTAATAAGTATCTCGCCTATCTTCTTTCGACTATTTCAATTGATAAAAATCAAGCGGCCAACAACCTGTCATTGAGCTTTACGTTGACGGTTTTTGGAATTTTTAAACCATCTCTGGTGCTGATTTCTAAAATGGGAATTAATTTTGGGATTGGGTAGGAAGGGGGTGCCGGCCATAGGCCAGAACCCTCTGTGAAGCATGAATGGTCAGAACAATTTACATTTGTGTAACCGTATCTTCCTTGTCTTCTTTTTTCTTGCCGCCAAACCAGCCCATCAGCTGCTTGAGTTTGTAAGAAAACTTTCCTCGCTTGGCTTTGCGTTCTTTATCGGCAGCGCTTACCAGCCAGGCAACTTGAATAACCAGGCGCTGTCCCTCAAAGGGGAGGTGGCCATGGAAGGAATTCTCGGCGCGCTTAAAAGCAGCAAGTGTCCCGTAAGAAGGGGGAACTTCTGGGGCGACGGTATCTTCGAAGTCGTCAATGCGCTTTAGAAAGCGTAAGCAGCCGTTGCCATCCAGCGTCCATTCAGGATTGAGGTAGAGTAAGGCCGTGGCAATTTTCGATTTGCCATCGGTGTGAATTCTGCCATGACGCTTTTTCAGGGTGCGGCTGATAGATACATAGGTTGGATACTGGGAGAGTTTTTCTATTCCTAGATTATTCCCGATCGTATCGGCGAATTCTGGATGGGTAAATTCCTCAATCAGGGTATTGATGGAATCTCCACATTCATGCTTCTCGTAGGGGAGGTAACCGGCCCCCTTAAGGTGTGGAAAGTCCTTCAGGAAGGAGGGCATCATCTCCTTGGTTAAAACATCACGGGCAACAAAAAATGGGAAGGGTTGGCGATTGAGAAGGATATCGTCACCGCTTATGGCGCTGGTATCAAGCCAGCGTTTGGCATCCACAGCTAGGCTAGTCATTATTGTGTGTCCTTACAGGCTGGTCCGGTGCTTTTATTCAGCACCGGGTTACATCAAAAGTTTCTATTGATGTTGACTACTGAGTCTCCCTCGAATTCCTATGAGGGGTGGTACTGGGTACCAACTCACAACCCTCAGGAAAATATCAGAGCTTGGGCATGGGGCCAATACTGGCGTAAAAAAACCCGCTGAATTCCTAAGGATTCTTGTTTGAGATCAAGTTAATGAGGTCAGGGGTGTTGAATATCATGCAATTAGCACAAGTGCCGGTATAATGCCGTTCAGATTTTCGTCAGAGCGGTTTTATCCAAGCAATGTCTGTGACTCCCAAGTCCCCAGCTGTATTGCAAGTGCGCGATCTCGCCTGTGAGCGAGATGGCCGGCGCTTGTTTGAGGGTCTTGATTTCTCCCTGGATGCCGGTGGGGCAATCCAGATCAAGGGAAGTAATGGTGCCGGTAAGACCACACTGTTACGTACCTTGATCGGCAGCACCAGTGATTTCAATGGGGAGATTCTCTGGCGCAATAGCCCCTTTCCCAAGGGACTGCGCGCTATGCGTGAGTCCCTTTTGTATATCGGCCACCGTGGTGGGGTTCGGGGAGGTCTTACGCCTCTGGAAAACCTTACTTGGTATGGGGCTACAGAGACCTCGGCGATGGAGGCTCTGGACAGGGTTGATCTATTCGGCTTTGAGGGTGCTCTTTGCAGCAGCTTATCGGCGGGCCAGAATCGCCGAGTGGCGCTGGCGCGACTCTTTCTTCCCCTGTCGCCCTGTTTGTGGATTCTCGATGAGCCCCTGACTGCTCTGGATGTCACCGGTGTTGCGGCACTGGAAAAACAAATGGCTGACCATCTTGCATGTGGCGGCTCTCTCCTTCTGACCTCCCACCAGCCTCTCAACCTGCCTGGCTTGGACTTTGTCGATTTGTCTGACTATGCAGTTGAGGAATCTTTTAACGAAATGGGGGGAGAGCATGTCTTTAACTGATGTCCAACAAAAGTCTGTTGGAGCACGCGCTACCCCAGGTTTTGTGGCGCTCTTTAAAATTGAAATGCTCCTGGCACTGCGCAAGCGAGCAGATATTGCCAACCCACTATTATTTTTTGTAACGGTTCTCGCTCTCTTACCATTGGGAGTGGGACCAGAGCCCGAACTATTGGCGAAAATGGCGCCGGGAATGATTTGGGTGATGGCGCTGCTTGCCACCATGCTCTCTCAAGAGAGTTTGTTCCGTGGGGACTTTGAAGATGGCACTTTGGAGCAGTTAGCACTGTTGCCCCAGCCCCTATATTTTGCCGTATTGGCTAAATCCCTGGTGCACTGGGTCGCAACGGGCCTGCCACTGGCACTTTTATCTCCGCTCCTGGCGTTGATGTTGAATTTGCCCTCTGAAGGGTATTTGTGTTTGTTTGTGTCGCTGTTTTTGGGGACCGCGAGCCTCAGTCTGATCGGCGCCATAGGTGCGGCGCTCACTGTGGCTCTGCGCCGCCCCGGGTTGTTGCTGGCGTTAATTGTTATGCCACTCTATGTGCCCGTGCTAATCTTCGGCACCGGCGCGGTGCAGGCGGCAATAGATGGCTATGCCTACAGCGCGCAGCTGGCGATTCTGGCCGCACTGTTGGCTGCTGCCGCAGCCCTGGCACCACTGGCGGCAGCGGGGGCAATACGTATCAGCCTGGATAATTGATTCGGAGGTCTTCTTGGCTTGGCAATGGTTTCACCGTTTGGGTTCACCGCGTTGGTTCTATCAAAAAACCAGTGGCTGGTTGCCCTGGCTGGCATTGGCCAGCGTTGTTTTGTTGGTGACGGGTTCGGTATGGGGTCTGGGGTTTGCCCCTGAGGATGCCAAGCAGGGCAATAGCTACCGTATTATCTTTATCCATGTGCCGGCGGCTTTCCTGGCCCTGGCAGGCTATTACATTATGGCGATCAGCGGCGCCATAGGCCTTATCTGGAAGATGAAACTCTCCTTTGCGGTGATGCGCGCAGCGGCTCCAATCGGCGCGGTACTCACTTTTATATCCCTTTTTACTGGCGCGGTCTGGGGAAAGCCCACCTGGGGCACCTACTGGGTTTGGGATGCCAGGATTACCTCAATGTTGATCCTGCTGTTTCTTTATATCGGTGTGATGGCGCTGTCCCAAGCGGTTAGTCGCGAGCAGGTGGCCGACAAGGCCAGTGCGCTATTAGCCCTGGTCGGGACGGTGAATATCCCAATTATTTACAAGTCGGTAGACTGGTGGTTTACCCTCCATCAGCCGGCAACTATCCGCCTGACAGAATCCAGCAGTATCGATCCCAGTATGTTTTACCCGCTGCTGGTAATGATTATCGGTTTCTATTGTACCTATGCCTGGACCCTGCTTATGCATACTCGCGCGTTGATACTACGCCGCGAGATGAAAACCCAATGGGTACAGCAGGAATTAGCTGGGGAGAAGTAAAGTGCAGTTTCAATTTGCCAATTTTGCAGACTTTCTGGCGATGGATGGCCACGGCATTTATGTGTGGATTTCCTTTGCTGTTACTTTTGCGGCTCTCGCAGCCTTAGTACTCTACCCACAGTTGGCGCGGCGGCGTCTACAGCGGGAGTTGCTTAAGCAGCAGCGCATTGCACAGCGCCGGCGCAAGGCTAAGGCGCAGCAGGCAGATATGGAAGAGCCAGCCTAGCTGGTAATCGATAGGGTTTTTCGCCCGGTGGCTACTGTGGCCGGGCAGATAAGATCAAAAACTTATGGAGTTCACCTAAACAATGCATCCCGTACGCAAGCAACGTCTGATCCTGGTACTTGTTCTGGTCGCCCTTTCCAGTGCCGCCGTAGGTTTTGTCACCTATGCGATGCGAGAAAATATGGATTATTTCTATGCTCCCAGCGCATTTGCCGCAGGTGAGGTGCCTTTTGAGAAGCGCATCCGCGCCGGTGGTTGTGTCGTACCGGGCAGTGTTCAACGCGCGGAAGACAGCCTGGATGTTCAGTTTGTTATTACCGATGGTGAGGCGGAATTGGCGGTCGTGTTCGATAAGATTCTGCCGGACCTATTTGCAGAAGGTGAAGCTGCAGTGATTAGCGGGCAGCTGATGCCCAGTGGCGTCTTGCGTGCCGATCAGGTACTAGCCAAGCACGATGAAAACTACACGCCTCCTGAAGTTGCGGAAAGCATGGTTTCCCACGAAGGCTGCACCGATGGAGCGAAGATATGATCCCTGAACTGGGCCATTTTGCGCTGATAGTCGGCTTGCTGCTGTCTCTTGCGCTTTCGATATTGCCAATAGCAGGCAGTTATAGTGCGCGTCCCCTGTGGATGGAGGCCGCGAGGCCACTGGCCTTGGGCGTCTTTGCGTTTGTTTTTATCGCTTATGTCTGCCTGACGGTCGCTTTTATCCAGAGCGACTTCACCGTTAACTATGTAGCGCAGAACTCCAACAGTATTCTCCCGATTTACTATAAGGTCACCGCGGTGTGGGGTGGTCATGAGGGCTCTATTCTGCTGTGGCTGTTGATCCAGGCAGGCTGGGCTGCGGCTGTGGCGCTATTTGGCCGCCAGTTGCCGCCGGAGCTGTTAGCGCGAGTGCTTTCAGTGCTGGGTATGGTACTGATCGGCTTTTTCCTCTTTATTATATTGACGTCTAATCCCTTCGATCGCACTTTGCCATTCCCGCCGATGGAGGGTTCCGACCTGAATCCGCTGCTGCAGGATCCAGGGATGATTTTCCATCCGCCTCTATTGTATATGGGCTACGTGGGATTCTCTGTCGCCTTCGCTTTCGCCATTGCTGCGCTCTTGGGCGGGCATTTGGATGCGGTTTGGGCTCGTTGGGCCAGACCCTGGACGGTAGTCGCTTGGGCTTTCCTCACTCTTGGAATCGCTCTGGGTAGCTGGTGGGCCTATTACGAATTGGGCTGGGGCGGTTGGTGGTTCTGGGACCCCGTGGAGAATGCCTCGCTGATGCCCTGGTTGGTGGGTACCGCACTAATGCACTCATTGGCAGTCACGGAAAAGCGCGGCTTGTTTAAAAGCTGGACTATTCTGCTGGCAATTTTTGCATTCAGTTTGAGCTTGTTGGGCACCTTCCTGGTGCGCTCCGGGGTGATTACTTCCGTGCATGCTTTCGCCACTGACCCGTTACGCGGTAGCTTTATCCTCGGATTTCTGGCGGTGGTTGTGGGAATCTCCTTGCTGTTGTTTGCGCTGCGTGCGCCAGCAGTGAGTGCTCGCAGTGTATTTTCCTTCCGCTCATTGGAGACCTTCCTGCTCGGTAACAATATCCTGCTGATCTTGATTATGGCGATGGTGCTGACTGGCACTTTATATCCGCTGGTGGCAGATGCCTTGAACCTGGGCAAAATCAGTGTTGGTCCTCCCTTCTTCAACCTGTTCTTTGTGCCCCTGATGGTGGTGCTTTGCCTGCTGCTGGGGATGGGGGTGCGTGCGAACTGGAAAGACAGCCGCTGGGACAAGCTTCTCAGCGCCTGGCGCCTGCCATTCCTGGCAGCCCTGGTGGTGGCTCTGGTTTGGCCTCTGGCCTTTGACCATTACCACTGGGGTGCGGTACTCGGCCTCTTTATTGGCGCCTGGGTATTTTGCGCGAGCCTTGCAGATATCGTTTCCAAAACCCGCAATGCCAAATCTTTTGTCGCCGGCCTTAAGCGTCAGCGCGCCAGTTACTACGGGATGCATCTTGCCCATATAGGCTTGGCAGTGGCTGTGCTGGGGGTAGTGTTAACGACCGTATACAGCGTGGAAGAAGATTTGCGTATGGGTGCTGGCGATAGCCACCAGGTGGCTGGCTACGACTTTGATTTCGGTGGAGTACGCCTGGCACAAGGCCCAAATTACCGTGCTTTCGAGGGCGTGATTCACGTTAGCAAGAATGGCAAGCCGGTTGCAGAGTTGTATCCGCAGAAGCGCAATTATTTCTCTGGCGGCAACACGATGACCGAAGCGGCAATTGATACTGGCTTATTCCGTGATATTTACGTTGCCCTCGGCGAGCCATTGGACCGCAGTAATCCCAGTGGGGATTGGGCCGTGCGCCTGCAGTACAAGGCCTTTGTGGTGTGGATTTGGTTGGGTGCCCTGCTAATGGCTATTGGTGGTGGCATTGCCGTGGCGGATAAGCGTTATCGCAAAGCTAAGGCTGCGCGTGAGGCATCTCTCAGCGGTAATTTGGCGGCGGCCTAAGTTTCGGGAAGAATTAAATGTCGAGATTAAAACTCTTTTTACCCCTGATAATTTTTGTGGCCCTGGCGCTTTTGTTTTGGCGTGGTTTGTTTTTGAATCCTCAGGAAATGCCTTCGGCATTGTTGAATAAGCCAGTGCCGGAGTTTTCCCTGGAAAAGGTTGCTGATAACAAGCAAGTCATGCAAAAAGGCGACCTGCCCAAGGGGCCGCACCTTCTTAATGTTTGGGCCACCTGGTGTGTGGCCTGCCGTGTTGAGCACCCCTACCTCAACGCCCTTGCAGAGCAGGGCGTACCTATTATTGGTGTTAACCTCAAGGACGATGATTCAGCGGCCATAAAATGGCTGGATAAATTTCACAACCCCTATCTCTTTAGCGTTGCCGACAGGGACGGGCGACTGGCCCTGGACCTGGGCGTCTTTGGTGCTCCAGAAACCTTCCTGGTGGATGCCGAGGGCACTATCCGTTGTAAACACGTTGGCATCGTGGACGATAAGGTGTGGCAAACTAAACTACAGCCACTTTACGAAAAACTAAAAAGCCAGCACTGGGACGCATTTGCCGGTGACCTATCAGATTCCCTCATCTCCCGTTGTCAGTGAGACTGAAGAGAAGAAAAGCCGTTTTATCTGTTGGTTGGGACCAGTAACGGATAAAACGGCCTTTCAGCATCAACTCCAAGAAATTCGCCAGCAGTACCCGGATGCCAGTCACCACTGCACGGCGTTGATTATCGGCAATCCCGCCAACCCCACTATGATGCAAGCCGATGATGATGGTGAGCCCGGCGGCAGTGCAGGGCGCCCAATGCTGGAGCTGCTCCTCAAGCAGGGTGTTGGCAATGTGGGCGCTATAGTGACCCGCTATTTTGGTGGAACCAAATTAGGGGTTGGCGGCCTGATGCGTGCCTATCGGGGATCGGTGGGGGCTGCTTTACAGGCTATGCCTTTGGAGAGCTTTGTGCCGTTACAGCAGGCTTCTGTATGTTGTGATTTTGCCCAGGAATCCCGCTTGCGTTTTCTGGTGGCCCGTCATCAGGGTAGTTGCGGCCAGGCGGATTATGCCAGCAAGGTAACAGTGTCTATTTCTTTACCGCAAGATCAATGGCAGTCCCTACGAGAGCTGCTGCTAGCGGAGGCATTTGAGTTTCAGGACTAATTTTTCCAGCTTGCTCGAGGTGTTTAAATAATCTCGTAGAAGCTGAGCTATTTGGGCTAGATGATACCTTGTTTAGCGAATTTTCCGATCTCTTCGGCTGAGTAACCCAATTCTTGTAAGATAGACTCGTTATCTTCCCCCATATGTGGAGCTCGCCGGAATTCTACCGTTTCATCTCCACAGTGTATTGATGGCGCCAGGATTTTGATCTCGTTGCCCGCATCGCTAGTCATGGAGCGAATTCTGCCGGTTTCCGTAACAAAAGGATTATTCAGGGCTTGCTCAACATCATAAATAGGAGCTGCAGGCACCCGGCCGGTTAGTATAGTGAGCCACTCTGTTGTAGTTTTTTTTGAGAAAATTTTGTCCAGCTCAGCCGTTAGGCTGTCGCGGTGTTTTAAGCGCGCTTTAAAGTCAACAAATCTTGGGTCCTGGCACAGTTCTGGGTGCCCTACGGCATTGCACAGCTCAACCCAGAATTTTTCCTTGTTACACATCAAGTAAATCCAGTCATCTTTGGTGGTGTATAGCTGGCAGGGGGTTAGGGAAAAGTGTGCAGAGCGAGGCGGTCTCTGTTGATTGTGACCGGCATTTAATTGCCACATGGCGACGTAACAGAGGTTATACAGCGCGTTATCAAATAAACTGACATCTATATCGCGGCCGCGACCCGTTTCCCGGGCACTGAGGATACCGGATACCAGGGCCAGAGCCATAGCCACTCCCGTAGATAAGTCCACCAAAGAGAGCCCACAGCGTGTGGGGGGGCTGTCGGGTTCTCCTGTTAATTTGAAATATCCCGCCTCTGCTTGCATGGGGTAATCATAACCGGGCCAGGTTGCCCTGCTTCCACTTCTGCCATAGGCCGTAAGGTGGGCACACACAATTCGTGGATTAATTTTTCTTAAGGCTTGGTAGGTGATGCCTAGCTTTTTTGGGACATCGCCGCGAAGGTTACAGCTAACTCCATCGGCAGTGGCAATAAGTTTTTGCAGTATCTGCTGTCCCTCCTCGGTTCTGAGATTGAGTGACAGGCTTTTTTTGTTGTGATTAAACCCTTGGAAAAACAAACTGCTGTTATCCTTATTTTCCTCCTCCTCCTCTTCGCCTTTTACAAAGTAAGGGCCAACTGTCCGGCCTACATCACCACCCAGAGAGACATCTTCCACCTTGATGATTTCCGCACCTAAATTGGCCAAATAGAGTGTGCCAAAAGGACCGGCACCATATTGCTCTACAGCAATCACGCGTACGTCTTTCAGGGGGAGCATAGAGTGACATTCCCGATGATTTCTATATTGGTGAGTGCAAGTTTAGGTTAGATATAAAGCGTATAGCGGGAAGGTTCTTTGTATAGGCAAGGTTATTGCTAAATCTAATGTACCTTTTATTTTAAGGCGGAGGTCGGCTGCTACTATGCATGGGTACTTGAACGGTCGGGGAATGGGTCCAATAAGTGAATACTACTGCCATGCATATAAAGAAGAGCTTTCTTTGTCGCAGCATTTTATTTGTGCCTGCCAGTCGACCGGATAGGTATCAAAAAGCTTTCACGAGTGGCGCAGATATAGCCTGCGTAGATTTAGAGGATGCCGTCGCCCCTGAGTTTAAAAAGGCGGCGCGACAGAATGTAGCAGAATTTTTTCCACCTCCAGACACTCAATCGTCCTTGAGAGCGCTACGTATCAATCAATTGTCATCAGAGGCAGGGTTAAGGGATGTTTTGTTACTGTTGGGGATGGGGTCAAAACCAGATATTGTAATTCTCCCCAAAGTGGAATCTGCCGAAGAAATCAGTTGGTTTAATGACTTGTTGGCGCCAGTTGAGCAATCAATCGGGCTTTTGCCGCTGGTTGAATCAGCAAAAGGCCTGCAGAACAGTTTGGATATCGCCAGTTCCGATAATGTACTGGCCATTGGTTTTGGTTTTGCAGACTTTTGTGCAGAAGTGGGGGCAGATATAAGCTGGGAATCTTTACGTTACGCTAGGGGGCGTATTCTACAGGCTGCGGCATACGCGAATATAGATGCTGTGGATGGCCCATATCTGGATCTAGAGGATATTGAGGGTTTGTTACGGGAAACCCAAAATGTAGCCGCATTAGGTTTTCGTGGAAAAATAGTTTTGCATCCAAGGCAAATCGACCCTGTTCACCAAGGGCTTTCCCCCACAGAAGAAACTGTGCAAAGAGCGCGAAAAATCGTGCAGGCGTTTAAAGAGAACCCCAGTGGTGTAGTGGTGGTTGATGGGCGCATGGTGGATCTACCAGTGGTAGAACGGGCGAGAAAATTGGTTGCCTTGGTAGATAGGCAGTAATTCAAGCAGGACTACTGGTATTAATGCCTAAAGCAGAGGGCTCTTATGGATCGATATCGTTTCCCCGCGTATATTTTTCTTGGCAATAATCGCTACCGGGAGCGTTATGGTTTGGATTTCGAGGATTTTAAGGTGGGGCAGGTTTTTCGTCACCGACCGGGGGTGACTATCAGTCAGCAAGATAATGTCGAAGAGTGTGTGAATACTTTTAACCAGGCGATGATTCATTTTGATGAGTACTATGCCGAACACACCGAATTTAAAACACCTCTCATTAATACAACTCTGATCGTTCAGCGTTTAATGGGTATGATTTGGAAAACTTACTACCGTCGCAAGAGAATTGTTGAGTGGGGTAGTATTGATATGCTGGCTCCGGTATTTGGAGGTGATACTTTATATGCCGAGAGTGAAGTGCTGTTTGTCGGTGCCAATCTGAAAGATTCGGAGTCTGGCCTGATTGAGATTTTACTGAGCGGCTCCAATCAAAAACAACAAAAAACTTGTGAGATACGTTGTACCATGCTGGTTTACAAGCGAGAACATCTGCCATTTTCCGCAAAAAATTATTGATTACTATTTTGCTTGGGAGAAAGTTGTGAAGGATTCGTTGCATTTTCTCAGGGAGGTTGAGCCAAATACCTATATCGAAACCTGTGGCGTTGACTTTGAAGATTTCGAAGAAGGGCAGGTATTCGAGCATCGGCCAGGTCATACTTTCTCTGAGGCTAGCTGCTTACGCTATGCACGCCACTCTTTTGATTTGAGCCCTGGATATTCTGACCAACGCTATGCTCGTAGAGTTTATGGTGACAGAGTTAGAGTGCCTGAGACCTTTGTTTTGAGTGCAATGGCTTTGACAACCCGGACATTTGGTAAAGTGGTTGCCAACTTGAGCATGGTAAATTGCAAAGTGGATGCGGTTTACGCTGGAGATACTTTATATTTGGAGTCGGAAGTATTGGGTAAGCGAAAATCCAAATCACGCCCCGATCAAGGTTTACTACATGTTAGTTCCCGTGCTCTCAACCAACATGGTGCCTGTGTGTGTTCTTTTGAGCGTAAGCTATTGATCTATCGACGCAATCTTGGGCCCTATGAAAGGGCTGGATATTAACTTCGATACAATCGAGAAGCTCCAGATTCTTGTCCAAGAGCGCCTACAAGAATTCCTGATGTTCAACCAGTGTAATAATGCCCTCCCTGTGGGACCTATAGGTTCCTGAAAACAGCTGCCCTTTACTGACAGCGGTACACAGATCGCGATTGATAGTTAATACTAATTTGCGGTTTTTGCAGTCAATATGCACTATTTCGGCATCGAGAAAATCGAAGTATTGCTTAACAGTAGGGTAGAGTGCCTTAAATAAGCTCTCTTTAGTAGAGAAGGCAATGGTTATCCACTGTCGGAAGGGTAACCCGCTTTTACTAAGGAGGGCTTCCTCTGCTCGGTTGATTATATGGCTTTTTATTTCATTCGCAGTGTTTATAGCGATTGTCGGCTCATAATCAATGCCTAGGGCCTGTGGCTTATTGTTTATGGCACATATGGCAAGGTTATCCGCATGGGTGATAGAGCCTGAGATATCTGCTGGCCATAGAGGGCTTCGGTTGGGGCCAATGGGTATAGGTATGTTCATAAGCCCAAAATAACTTAGTGCAAGGTGCGCACAATACCTGCCTGCAAGGAATTCGGCTTTGCGTTTTTTATAAGCGTGGGTGATTTCAGATGGGAATTGGATACCCAGCTTTGAAAACAAATCATCCTGATAATTGTCCTGGTCGAATTGGCATTCCAGTACCAGGCCTGAAAAATTCAGGGGTTTAATGGGTGAAGCATCTGTAATAAATCCAAATTTATAGTTTAAAGGTGCTTCTTGCTTGGTGTGTAACATTACGGCTATTGGTGCTTGTGGCTGCTGCCTCTACCTGCTTGTAGAGTGAGTTTTACAAAGTAAATTTTTGTAAGACATTCTGCCATAGAGCAGTTGCCGATGCAGCTGTACTTGGCTGCACCGGGGCATGTTGTATGAATGACTATGCTCCAGAACTAAAAATCAGTAATTTTTATGGGAGCCGGATGCATCTAATTAAAAAAGCCAGTAAGGGCTATTTTTGGCGTAAATCTGCCACAATCGTTCCAAAACTCCGGGCTTCCTCCTCATGAGCGGTCTCCCTCCAGGGTTCTTGAATCGCATCCGCTATCCACTTTTGCATTGAAGGAAGATTGTGAATCAGCTCAATATACTGCTTCGCGGTTTTGCTAACAGGTAAATGATAGTTTTTGGCCCTAATTGTTACTGGAGCAAAGAAGGCGTCGACAGTGGTAAATTCCTCGCCAGCCAAAAATGGTCCGCCGAATCTCTGGATACCTTCATTCCATAACTCATCAATCCGCTTGATATCTTTTTGCAGGGGCTCTGAAATTTCATGCAGCTCAACGCTTAGGCCGCAGTTCATTGGGCAGATATTTCTCAGCGCAGAAAAACCAGAATGCATTTCTGCGGAAGCGCTGCGTGACCAGGCACGAGTTACTCGCTCACTCGGCCAGACCTGCGGGAAGTCTTCGGCAATGTACTCAGTAATCGCTAGGGAATCCCAAATCGTCACGTCTTCTGTTTTCAGGCAGGGCACTTGTCCGGTTGGAGAGAAGCCGTGAAATTTTTCCCAACTGCCGCCTTCCTCAAAGGTAACCAGCTTTTCATTAAAAGGTATCTCCAAATGGTGCATCAACAACCAAGGTCTAAGAGACCAGGAGGAGTAGTTTTTATTTCCAATAAACAATTGATACATAAGCTTCCTCTATATGTAGTTTTGGTGTTGGAGACATGGTTGGACAGCGGTTTTTGGCTTCCATCATCGCCGGACGATATCTGATCAATATTACTGCCTGAGGAATAGTATCCTCATAATTGCTATCCGCTGCGATTGGCCTGAAGGCCAATTAGCGCTAACTTTGCGCCAATGACGTTTTCTTTGTGGTTTAGTCGGAACGTGCAAGGAATTTGGTTATTAGGAGTGGAGACCAGCATGACAGGAAAGGGGGAGACTTTACACGTAGACATATTGGCACATAGTGAGGTTGCACAGGTTGAATTGGGGTGTCCTACATAGAAAGGCGCTGGAGTCGGTGAGTTATCAGCCCAGCTGGTCGGTTTTGAAAGTTGCACCACTTTCGCAGAGCCTTCTGGGTTTCAGCCAGTCAGTACCGCGGGAAGTTTTCTGCTGAAGTCGGGTTCTCTGGTGTTTTGGCGTTAGGGACAGCGATATACGTACTCCGGTATGGCTGGAGCAAGGCCTGGAAGTGGATGCCTTCGGCTGATACAACCTCGGGCGCGAACAGGTTATGATTCCTCCTTTATTGCCTGAACTCAGTACGGAAAACGAAGGATTTATGAGCAAACAGCGCGTATTGACCGGTATCACGACCACCGGTACTCCCCATCTGGGTAACTATGTTGGTGCGATTCGCCCGGCCATCGCCGCAAGCCAGGACGAGAACAACCAGTCTTTTTATTTCCTGGCGGATTATCACGCGTTGATTAAGTGCCAGGACCCGGAACAGGTGCATCAGTCCACCTTGGAGATTGCGGCAACCTGGCTGGCGCTGGGATTGAATACAGATAATGTGGTTTTCTATCGTCAATCGGATATCCATGAAATCCCCGAGTTGACCTGGCTGCTTACCTGTATGACTGGTAAAGGCTTGATGAATCGCGCCCATGCCTATAAGGCCGCCGTGGATGCCAACCGTGCAGATGGCGAAGACTCCGATTTTGGCGTCACTATGGGGCTCTATAGCTACCCGATCCTAATGGCCGCAGACATCTTGATGTTCAATGCCAATAAGGTGCCGGTGGGTAAAGACCAGGTGCAGCATATTGAGATGGCTCGCGATATCGCTCAGCGCTTCAATCATCACTATGGTGAGCATTTTGCCCTACCCGAGGCGGTAGTGGATGACCACGTGGCTGTTCTCCAGGGGCTCGATGGCCGCAAGATGAGCAAGAGCTACGGCAATACCATCCCCTTATTCCTGCCTGAGAAAAAACTGAAAAAGCATATCAACAAGATCAAGACCAATCTCCTGGAGCCGGGCGAGCCTAAAGACCCGGACACTTCCACGGTTTTTCAAATT
This sequence comes from Microbulbifer mixtoriginis (SeqCode), assembly GCF_052468275.1. Classification (NCBI taxonomy): domain Bacteria; kingdom Pseudomonadati; phylum Pseudomonadota; class Gammaproteobacteria; order Cellvibrionales; family Microbulbiferaceae; genus Microbulbifer; species Microbulbifer mixtoriginis (SeqCode). The sequence goes on from NZ_CP174341.1 coordinate 2,319,240, forward strand.
TGGCAGGCATTCGCTACTCAGGAGCAAACCGCCGAAATGCGCAAAGCTTTTGCAGAGGGCATTGCCTGGGGCGAGGCCAAGAAGCAGCTATTCGAACTGGTCAATGGCCAGATTGGCGAGGCGCGTGAACGCTATAACGCTCTGCTTGAGAACCCCTCCCAAATTGAAGAGGAGCTGGAGAAAGGTGCAGCCAAGGCCCGTGCCTACTCGGCACCTTTTATCGAGAAATTGCGTCACGCGGTGGGTATTCGCAAGATTGGCCAGTAGTCATTTTTACAACGTGGGGAGCTACGGTTAAGAAGTTTTTCCCACGCCTTTCACTCTAATAACAAATAACGAAAGTACAGGGTTTCAATATGGAAAATGTTCAGGCAGGTCCCACTGGGGGCGATGATGCCAATAACAAAAATGGTTGGATCAACCGGGCACTGAATTTTATTGAGGTTGTGGGTAATAAACTGCCCGACCCGGCGGTGCTCTTCCTGGTATTGATGGTGGCCATTTGGGTGCTGTCCTGGCTGTTATCTGGTGTGAGTTTCGATACTTTACACCCAGCCACGGGAGAAGCGATTCAGGTAACCAATCTTCTCTCCAGTAGTGAGCTGGCCCGCTTTCTCTCTAGTATGGTGACAACCTTTACTGGCTTTGCGCCTCTCGGCGTCGTGTTGGTGGCTATGTTGGGTGTGGGTGTCGCGGAACAGAGTGGCTTTATCAATGCAGTGCTGAAAAAGCTGCTGGCGATAACGCCACAGATGCTGCTTACCCCCATGTTGATTCTGGTGGCGATTGTCAGTCACACCGCAGTGGATGCCGGCTATGTGCTGGTGATTCCCTTAGGTGGTGTGATTTTCTATGCGGCCGGTCGTCATCCACTGGCGGGAATTGCCGCCGCTTTTGCCGGCGTGTCAGGTGGTTTCTCGGCGAACTTTGTGCCCTCGGCAATTGATCCCTTACTCCAGGGCTTTACTCAAACCGCGGCACAGATCGTTGATCCGGAGATGCAGGTCAACCCGCTTAACAACTGGTTCTTCACCTCTGCGTCCTGCCTGGTGGTCACCATGTTGGGCTGGTGGCTGACCGATAAGGTGATCGAACCCCGCTTGAAGAATGTTGCCATTGATGGCGATAAAGAAGATATGCCGGTAATGCAGGAGCTGGGCGCCCGCGAGAAGAAGGCGATGTACCTGGCAGTTACCGTAATGGTTGCCGGTATTGTGGGCCTTATCGCCTGGATGTTGCCGGAGACCTCTGCATTGCGCGATTCCCAGGGGCAGCTCGCCTCCTTTGCTGCGCCGGTGATGAAGTCTATTGTGCCGCTGATCTTCCTGTTGTTCATTATCCCGGGAGTCGTTTTTGGCTTTGCCGCTGGGACTTTCCATAAGAGTAAGGATGTAATTGATGCGATGTCCAAGACCATGGGTTCCATGGCCTATTACATCGTGATGGCCTTTTTCTGTGCGTTGTTTATTTCCGAATTTGCCCGCTCAGGCCTAGGTACTCTGTTGTCGATTGAGGGGGGTGGTCTACTGGCGGCTATGAACCTGCCGGGCCCGATCACCCTGATGGGGATTATTGTATTGGTGGCGTTCATCAATCTGTTTGTGGGGTCTGCCTCCGCCAAGTGGGCGTTGCTCTCCCCGATTTTTGTGCCCATGCTGATGCAGATTGGATTCTCTCCGGATCTGACTCAGGCGGCTTACCGGGTTGGTGACTCCTCCACTAATATCATTACGCCATTGATGCCTTACTTCCCGCTGGTAGTGGTGTATTGTCAGCGCTATGTGAAGGGCACAGGTATAGGTACTCTGGTATCTATTATGCTGCCTTACTCGGTAGTGTTCCTGATCTGCTGGACCCTGTTCCTCGTTCTTTACTGGAACCTGGGTATGCCTTTGGGTCTGCAGGCCAGCTATACCTATCCAACGCCTTAGCAGTTGGCTCCGGTGAGGGTTAATCCGCGCTGGAGCATAAAATTATTTTGCCTTCAGAGGTGCCCGAGACTCAGGGCGCCTCACCTCCCGTGAAGTGCCGGTTGAAAATTAACCGAACACCTGCCAGCCTGCTCTGCACGCTCCCGCCAAAATATAAAAATATTGGCTAATTTCTGCTCTTACAGATTGGCTGTATTAGTTAGTGCCATCGTGCCTAGGGTTCTCAACTTATCATTTTTGGGGTGTCAGTTAAGTTTCTACCCCGGTTTAGTCCTGTCTGTTTACGAGCCTTTGTCTATTTGGCGAGTTGCACTAGTAAAAAAATGTTCTAATAATGTTGTAAGTGATAACGATTCCTATTAAGATCCGCGTCATCAAATGTCGGCAGCAGAAGCTGTGGCAACAAAAATCTTCCAATGATTGTTGAGGGATCCCCATGGGCACCGCTCGTTTCCAAGGTTTACGCCAAAACTCCTCTCCTGTTATCTCCGGCCTTAGCCGTTCTCTGTTGGCGCTGGCTGTTGCTGCAGTCAGTTCAGCAGCTTTTGCTGCCGAAGATAAAAATGAAATTCTTGAAGAGGTTAACGTAACCGGCGAGTTGAACCTGTCCCGCCAGACCTCTATTGGCAAATTGGATATTCCGGTTGACGAGACGCCTTACTCTATTTCTCTTCGTGACAAAGACTTCTTTGATGCTACAGGCTCCAAGTCTGTGCAAGATATCTTGCAGTATTCTGCCGGCGTGAATGGTGGTTTATTTGGTGTTGATGCCCGTGGTGATTGGTCCACCGTTCGTGCAGTAGAGCCGATCATGTTTGTAGATGGTCTTCAGTCAATTTTTGGAAGCTACACAAGTTCGAGGGCAAACCTCTTTGCCTTTGAGCGTGTAGAGATACTGAAAGGGCCTTCTTCTGTTCTATACGGACAAAGTTCTACAGGTGGCATCATCAACTTGGTTTCCAAGCGTCCCAAAGAGGAGTTTGGTGGCGAACTGATGGTGCAGGGCGGTGACTATGATCGTAAGGTAATTGCTGGCGACGTTACTGGAGCGCTAGATAATGATGGGGAGTGGCTCTATCGTGTAGTGGGTTATGCCCGCGATGCGGATGCCCAGGTTGATCATGTCGATGACAACAGCACCCTGTTTATGCCTTCTATATCCTGGCGCCCCAATGCGGATACTGAAATTACTTTCCTCGTTAATCATCAAGAAGACGAAACAGGTACTACCGCAGCCTTCTTACCTTGGGGCGGTACTATCGTCGATAACGTAAACGGTGAAATCCCAACCGATGTTTTTTTGAGTGAACCAGGTTGGGATAAATATGATACTACTCAAACAGCTTATAGCCTGTGGGTTGATCACCGCTTCAGCGATAACTGGGGAGTGAACGCTGGTCTTCGTTATTCTGAGGGTAAAGTTGATTACAACACCATGTATGCAGACTTTACTTCTGAGCTTCGTTTACAGAAAGATATCCGTGAAGTGTCGCGGACGGTCTATATGAAAGATGCGAAAAGCGATCTTTTGATTTTTGATCTACGCCTTTCTGGCGAAATTACAACAGGCCCATTTGAACACCAGATCTCCTTTGGTTTAGACAGTCAAGATGCTCGAATTAAAGATAGCATTATTAGGGTTAGGGGCCTCGGTGGAAAAATTGATATTTTCGATCCGGTCTATGGCTACGTGCCAGAAGGGTTGGAAGATCTAGATAGAACAAAAACTATAACGGATACTGAACAACTTGGCTTTTATTTTCAGGACCAAATCACTCTAGGTAACTTTATTTTTAATACAGGAATTCGCAAAGATAAAACTCGTAGTGAAGCCGACAGTAATGCAATTTGGGTTGATCAGCGCCCCCACAAAGAAGATGCCATCACCAAGCGTTTTGGTTTGATGTATGCATTTGAGAGTGGTATTTCACCTTATATTAGCTATTCAGAATCGTTTGAGCCCGTCGTGTCAGATCCCGATGGATTGGGGCGTTCATTTAAGCCTGTTGAGGGTGAGCAAGTTGAAGTCGGAGTTAAATACCAGCCAGAAGGCACAAATATCTTAATGACGGCTTCTGTCTTTGATATCGAACAGAAGAACCGCTTAACATATGGTGATGATGGTCTGTTCACTCAAGTTGGTGAAGTAGAGATTCAAGGTTTAGAGCTTGAAGCTAGTGGGAAGTGGGGTAACCTTACTTTAGTCGCTAATTACAGTCAGATAGGTAGTGATAATTCAGGGAGCAGTAATCCGTTTGAGTTGGGCACTGATATCGAAGGTGTACCAGAGAGGCAGTTTTCCGTTTGGGGCGACTATGATTTTGGGGAGTGGATTCCGGGGCTTACGTTTGGTGTAGGTGCACGCTATGTAGGTGAAAGCTATACCGGAATAGATAAGGTTCATGCAACGACAGTGGCACATCCACTCATAGCTAGTAATCCTGCTCTAGTTGCTTATTACGATAGTATTTTCGCGGATTTCCCCACAGAGAATCCATCTTACACCTTATATGACGCAACCATCGGTTACACCCTGGAAAGTTGGAAATTCCAGTTGAATGTGAAAAACCTGACCGATGAGGTTCACACCACCTCTTGTTTGAGCCGTGGTGATTGCTTCTACGGCGAGCGTCGTTACGTGACTGCTGAGGCACGTTACACTTTCTAAGTTAGAGTAGACTGGGAGTTTGTCCGCAGGGGGAGTCTGTGGGCAAGCTCCCTTTTTTGCGTTTCACTATCGGGCGGGAGCCGAAATCTCCCAGTGTGATATTTATGCCGAGTTCCTTCTATTTGATTGCCGGACTGGCCACTATTTTTGCCATTGCCGGTATTTTTAGTCTCTATTCAGCCTGGCTGCGTAGCGGCTCCCAGCCGTTGCGCCGCTGGAGTGGCTGGGGCCTGCTGTTGTTATCGGCATTCGCTTGGAGTGCAGTGGTGGGGGTGGAATATGGTGTGAGTATTGCCACTCTCCTGGCTATGCTGGCCGCCCTGACCTTGCTCGCATTAAAAGGTGATTGGCCGAGCGGCCCCCCTCGGCAGGAAAAACAGAGATCGGGCGGGGCGGCATCCAATGAGGCCTTGCTGCAATTATGGCTGCGAGGTGTTTTACGTTTCCTGGCTATCGCATTGTTACCAACAGCCAGTGGTCTTTTGGCCGGCCTTCTTTATTTTGGCTTCACCGGGTTTGGTGAGAGTGCCCGTCTTGTAGGGGGCGCTTTTGTTGCCGTTATTGTTTGGACCCTGGCGATGGTTTGGTGTAGTGCGGATAAGAAATTGCTGCGCCCCAGTGCAGCGCTAGTAGTTTTTTCACTGGCGAGTGGCTTTGCCGTAATGCCAGCGGCGTAAGCTAATAATGATTTTGAGATCAAAGAGACCTCACTAGGAATTCAACGTGAAATTTTCTCTAAAGCCAACCCCTGCTTTTGTGCGTGATATGACTGACGGACATTCAGTTCTCGGTCTGGCCATCTCCACTTTGCTCTATATCGTTTGTGTCAGTGGAACACTTGCGGTTTTTTACAATGAATTTGAACGCTGGGAGCAGGCTTCAGAGCTGGAAAACCTCGATGTCAGTCCCTCTGTATATCAGCTTGCTACTGAACAGGCGGTTGCCCTGGCGAAAGAGCAAAACGAAGAATTTGAATCAGTAAAATTTACCATCCCCAACTCAGATATGCCCAGGTTGACTGTGGAAGTGGGTGATATTGAGCGTTATGTCGACGAGGATGGTTCTTTATTGGGTGGGGTTCAGCACGAGTGGACGCACTTTCTCGCCTATTTGCATTTTGCACTAAATCTGCCCTTGGGGTTGGGGGTTCCTCTTGTAGGCTTGATCGGTGTATTGATGACCGCACTGATTATCTCTGGATTATTGGCACACCCGAAAATCATTAAGGATGCCTTCTCTCTGCGCCTGGCGGGTTCAAAGCGTTTGCAGCAAGTGGACTTGCACAATCGACTGGGCGTCTGGGCTGCACCATTTCACTTGGCGATTGCTATTACCGGCGCTTTTATTGGACTTTCACAGGTTGCGGCTTTTGCAATTGCTGGTGTTTTCTTTGCTGGGGATACCGAGAAAGTTGAGCATATGTTGTATCGCGAGCACCCGGTGATGAAAGAGAATGCCGCACAGGTGCCTCTTCCAGATTTTGCTGCGATTCTTGCGCAAATGGAGCAGATCGCACCGGGTGAGGAACGTACTAAGCTAGAGGTTGCCTTCCCTGGCCGCGAGGGGCAGGTAGTGGAGGTTTGGACGCGGGTTCCCGAAAAGCTGGTTTGGGGAGAGCGCTACCACTTTAATGGGGATGGCAGCCTGATAGAAAAAGAGGGGTGGTCTGAAGGTGATGCGGCCAAGCAAGTATACCTCTCCACATTCCGTCTGCACTTCGGGCATTTCTCCGGTTTCCCAGTAAAAATTGCCTATTTCTTACTGGGCATTGGCATGTGTGTGCTGGTGGTTTCAGGTATTAATATCTGGTTGGTGCGCAAGCGCCAGCGGGGTCAGCCAGCGGTGCGCCTTGAGCGTATTTGGATGGCTCAGGTCTGGGGAATCCCTTTTGCTATTGCATTCAGTGGTGTGACTTACCTGGCCTTTGCTATACCTGCTGCTCAGGTATTCTGGCTGACCACAATCGTTTTAAGTGTGATAGCTGCTTTTGTGGGGACTGTTGCCGGTTGGTCTATGTTGCTCCGCGGAGCTACCACCGCAGCCTGTATTCTGGCTGTGGTTGTGCACGCTTCCCTGTATGGAGCGGATTCCTTTGTGAGGGCCTCACTGGTTGCCAATGCTGTGTGGCTGCTGGTTGCTGCAGGTATCGCGGCCTCCTGCCTCTATACCTGGGTGCGCCACCGGGATGGCGCCTTTGCTTCCACTGTTGGTGGGGCAGTTGGAAGTAACTAAGCTGGCATAGCCCGGTATCTACTCCGATGCCGGGCGCAACATTTCGATATGAGGTATACCGTCTTCCTCGTAAGGGGTGGAGACCTGCTCAAAGCCAAAATCCCCATAAAACTTACGTAGGTGCTCTTGGGCGGAAATACGAATCCCCAAACCTGGATATTCATTCAAGGTTTGTTCTACCGCGCGGCGGATCAGTTCTTTGCCCAGCCCTGTGCCACGGCTAGACTCTGCGGTAAGCACACGGCCTATTGAGGGCTCGGAATATTTTTTGCCTGGAAATACCACTCGTAGGTAAGCCATTAATCGTGGGGATTGGCTTTCCTTGTCCCAGCAGATTAGGTGCCAGGCTTCTTGATCTTTGCCATCTGCATCTTGATAAGGGCAATCCTGCTCTACCGTAAAAACCTCCTGGCGTGCCCGCAAGATTTCATAAAGCTGATCGATAGAGAGTTGTTGAAAGCTACACCATTGCCACTGCACTTGTATTGCCTCTTGGTTTACTGGGTTTGTATTTTTTATTAGGAGTAGATTGGATATTAAACCGGCAAGTAGGGTAAAAAAAGTCAGTATGTAGTGGGCCTCTGATTTTTTTCACAAAGGCCCAGTGGCTGGATGCTATTTTAATTGAGAGGGGTTTCCTGAGTACCCCTTGCAAAGGAGCCGTGCTCGAGATAATGGAGTACCTGCGCAATAACCTTTTTGTCCTTCATCATGAAGACATGGGTGACTGGCATTTCCAAGTGATCATTCATGCCTTCCAGCTTGGTACTGGCAACCGAGACTTTTCCGTCATCAGTCTCAGGGATTAGTCGTGACAGTATCAGGTTGATACTGCGAGTACCCGCAATAATACCCACATCAAAATTAGCGCTGCCTAGTTTATTGGGGATGCTCAGCTCGCCTGTACCTAGTTGTAGGCCGGCATCTCCAAAGGCAAATTCAAACCCTGGGAAACTACCGAGCTTATCCACCACCTCACTGCCCTTATTGGGAGGGCCCAGCATAACCACTCGGTTGAGGTTCTCAATCTTAACCTGGCTCAGATACTGGCGAACCAATATGCCCCCCATGGAGTGGGTAACAAAATTGATTTCAGTCTGTCCTGCGCAATGATCCAGTGCCGGGGCTATGGCCCTGCCGGCCAGCTCCTCAATGGGGAAGCGGGTAGAGGGGTAATCCACATTGACGGTCTTGTAGCCGGCGGCACTGATCGCTTGCTCCAGCTTTGTCATGGAACTATCCGATTTGGCCAGGCCGTGCAGCAATATTACACAGGCCGAGTGGGCGTTTACTGACGCTGCGCCTACGAATGCAGACCCAAGGCATAGCGATAGGATGAGAAAAAACTTCTTCATTGATTTTCTTTCAGCAGTGGCTCTCGTGGCTGCAGTATGCTGCGGGGCCTGTAAAAATCCAAGATGCTCTCTCAGTGGGGAGGGGAGCATCATTGAATGGGTACCGCTTAGTCATCTAATACGTTGGCGCAGTAATTCGGCCATGCGTTCGGGTTTGTCCGGGGTGATGACCAGAGTTTTACCGGGGAAATATAAAACAACAGCTTTCTCTTGATCCGTGACGAAGGCCCGATAACGACCCAGTTGCTGGTTTTGGAAGAGCCCGATGTAGCCAAAGAGGCCGGAGTTGCCAAAGATGCGGACCGATCCTTGCATGGCTGTTGGGTCGACTTTGACCTCCTGCAAGCCTTCTAGGGAGATGGAGGTTCTCCAGCCTGGCCTTAGTATCTGCAGGCAGTCGTTGGCGAGGGTATAACCACGGATGGCAAACACGGCACCTAGTAGCAAAATGACCGGTGGCAGGGCAATAGCAACGCTATAGAGGAGGGAAGGGCTTTGCTGGGATTTTGCTATCAGCACGAAGGGGATTGCCAAAAGTAGAAAAGCACTCAGTACGCTGATTATTTTCAGTTGGCGGCTCCAGGGGGCTTGAAAAACAACAAGAGGCATAAATTACTCAATAAGTAGTGGACAGTTTGAATGTCTCAATCATAGTGCTGATGGAATCGGCTTGGCAAAGTCGCAGTCTATGTAATTGGCCCTTTATAAAAGGAGAGGCTAAATAGATTTAGCGCGGCTTAGGTTTTCAAAAATAGATTTTGAGCAACATCGATTTTCACAATGGATTAACTATGGCGAATCGGATTGAAGAGCGAGATAGCACGTCAGCCCTTGTGGTAGAGGGTGGCGCTATGCGCGGAATTTTTGCAGCCGGAGTCTTAGATGCTTTTATCGAGGTGGATTTTTGCCCCTTTGACTTCGCTATTGGTGTTTCTGCGGGGTCAACCAACCTGATTGGCTACCTGGCGGGAGACCATGGCCGCAGCCGCCAGATTTTACTTGACCATGCCACGCGCGCGGACTTTATTGACTGGCGGCGCTATTTGCGAGGGGGGCACTTCTGCGATATCAGTTGGTTATGGCATGCCTCTTACAATGATGTCCCTCTGAATATTGAGCGCTATACGAAAAATGGCGTGCCTCTCTATGCGGTGACAACTAGCATCAACAGCGGGCAGCCCCATTACGTATGCGTCACGCCCGAGAATATGCATGAAGTGTTCCCTGCATCCTGCGCTATCCCTATGGCTTACCGGGAGTTCCCTCCTGTTGCTGGGGAACCAATGACCGACGGTGGCTTGGCTGACTCAATCCCGGTTATTCGAGCATACGAGCAGGGGGCGCGGGATATTACTGTGATTCTGTCTCGCCCATTGGGTTATAGAAAACCAGTGGGTTCAGCTCCTAAGTTCATCAAGCAGTTTTTCCACGATCACGCCCGCCTGTTTGAAGCGGTCTTGGAGCGCGGAGAGCGCTACAACCGCGCTTTAGACTTTATCCAGGCGCCACCACCGGATTGCCGGGTGTCAGTGATAGCGCCTCCTGCAGACTTTCCCGTTAAGCGTTTTACTCAGGAGGTTGAGTTGCTGGAGAAGGGGTATCTGGTTGGCAGTGAGCTGGGTCGAAGCTTCCTGAGAAATTCAGGGGATAAGTTGCCGCCAATAGGACCTGACAGCCCGTAACGGGCTGCGGGTGCTCACCGCTAGGGTGGCAGCTGCATGTATACCAGTGAGGCTGGGGGCGTGTTGGCTGGAGGCTTCACTGGAGTTTGCCCAGTATTGGCATTTACTTCTTCTTTGACCTGTAGGAGTCTTGTGTGAAGGGGGGAGAATGTTGCTAACCTAAGGAACCTTTGAATTTTCATAGTGTTTCTGCCGGCTAGAAGGGTTGCCTGGCTCCGGCTCATTAAGTTGCCCCTTCTTGCCGTGATGGGATGAGTTGTAGGGCTATAAGGAGAATGGTTCTGTGACTCGTGGGATTCCAAGCAAAATTTTGAATAACAAACTTAAGGTAAAGGAGTAGATAATGAACGGAAAGTGCCTCTGCGGCGCTGTTGAGTTTCAGCTGGAAGAGCCGCTGCCCGGTCTCTATCAATGCCACTGCTCACTCTGCCGCAAGTTAAGTGGTTCCGCATCAGATACCGCATTATTCATCAGTCGTGAACAGTTTCGCTGGGTGCGTGGATTGGACAAAATTTCCTCTTATCGAAAACCTACCGGTTTCCGTTCTGACTTTTGTAGTGAATGCGGCAGCTCTGTTCCTCACCTGATGAGTAATACCACGCACTTTTGGGTGCCGGCTGGACTCCTAGACGGAGAGTTTCGCGGCAAGGTGATGGCCCACTTACACGTTGATTCTAAAGCGTACTGGGATGAGATTGGTGGTCAGGCCGAGCATTTTGCGGAGACGCCTGAAATGGATGAGCTGAGTAGACTGCTGCACGAAGTGATCGAAAGAGAAGAGGGTGAGTTACTGGAAAGTTGAGGCGCAGCAAACTCTAAAAAGCCATTAGGCAATTCTACTTTCCTCAATCTCTGTTGATTATTGGCGCATACAAAAAAGCCCCGCTCTTGCGAGCAGGGCTTTTTTGTATATGGCGGACCGGACGGGACTCGAACCCGCGACCTCCGGCGTGACAGGCCGGCATTCTAACCAACTGAACTACCGGTCCGCATTCCTGCTTCTCTTGATGGCTCTTGCCTGGCAAGAGTAAGAGAAGTGGTGGGTGGTACAGGGGTCGAACCTGTGACCTACGGCTTGTAAGGCCGTCGCTCTCCCAACTGAGCTAACCACCCCGTGTCAGGAGCTGCGTATCTTAATGATTTTTTATCTGTGGTAAATAGCTTTAACAAAAAAAATTAAATAAAAATTTATTTAGATCGAAAAATCATCAATTCTCAATTATTTTTTTTAATTTACCTTTTAGCTGAATGTTTTTCCGGCAGATAAAGAGCTGTTCTGTCTTTGCTGGTCGTCAGTAAAAAATAAATCTAAAGAATATTTCGGTGTGGACTGGCAGATTATTTCATCGGGTGAAGTGATTGATTTGTGTGGTCCACAAAGGAAGCTTTTGGTAAGAATTTACTTCGATGAGGTTTTTTGTAGCAGGCTGGCGATCACTCAGACTTGCGCCATCCCTTTAACGGGTTGCCGGATATAGTTTCGAAATTTAATTATTTTTTTTAACAAAAATTTCTTTGAGCTTCTTATGGGGTCGGAGCATATACAAAAAAGCCCCGCTCTTGCGAGCAGGGCTTCTTTGTATATGGCGGACCGGACGGGACTCGAACCCGCGACCTCCGGCGTGACAGGCCGGCATTCTAACCAACTGAACTACCGGTCCGCATTCCTGCTTCTCTTGGTTGCTCTTGCCTGGCAAGAGTAAGAGAAGTGGTGGGTGGTACAGGGGTCGAACCTGTGACCTACGGCTTGTAAGGCCGTCGCTCTCCCAACTGAGCTAACCACCCCGTGTCAGGAGCTGCGTATCTTAATGATATTTTTTTAGCGGTCAACAACTATGGCAAAAAAATTCTAAAAACTTGATTTAGGATAAAAAACATCAGTTAGGTGGTGGATTTTCTTTCAGAGTTTTATCCGCTGAATTTATTTTACTTAAAAATAACTTGCTGGTTTTTTATCCTGCTGATAATTAAATGGTAGTGAAAGAAACCCGTTTCTGGTTGGGAATTGCTGGTTGCCTTGTTATTGGCGATTAAAATTGTGTGCACGTGAGGCTGGTAATAATGGTTGTGCGGGGGGGATTTTTTACTGCCGTGTATTGTTGTTAATTGCTTGTGTTGCTGCAGGTGGGTGTTGGGTGTGGCGCAGGAGTTTGGGGAAGGAGTTTTACAGGATGTTAATGTCTGTACATACAAAAAAGCCCTGCTCTTGCGAGCAGGGCTTTTTTGTATGTGGCGGACCGGACGGGACTCGAACCCGCGACCTCCGGCGTGACAGGCCGGCATTCTAACCAACTGAACTACCGGTCCGCATTCCTGCTTCTCTTGGTGGCTCTTGCCTGGCAAGAGTAAGAGAAGTGGTGGGTGGTACAGGGGTCGAACCTGTGACCTACGGCTTGTAAGGCCGTCGCTCTCCCAACTGAGCTAACCACCCCGTGTCAGGAGCTGCGTATCTTAATGATATTCTTTGCGGCGTCAACGCCTTTTTTGAATTTTTTTTTGTCTTTCAATGAGTTAAGGCGTTTAAGAACGAGATGGTGGGCGTGTCCGGCAAGTGGCGACACTGTTATAATCGCGTAAATTTCCAGGGTGTGAGCGTGGAGTAAGCCGTGAAACAGATGAGCTGGTTGGGGCAATTTCTACTTGCGTTTGGCCTCTTGTGCCTATCCGTAGTGGCGCAGGCGGTGGTGGAGACGGAGAAGTTGTCCTCTCCGGAACTGGAGGCGCGCTACCGGGTGCTGATCGAAGAAATGCGTTGTCCAAAATGCCAGAACCAGAACCTGGCAGACTCGGATGCGTCGATTTCCGCAGATTTGCGGCGGGAAATTCGCCGGCTACTGGAAGAGGGTTTTACAGACAAAGAAATTACCGACTACATGGTGGCCCGCTATGGGGACTTTGTTCTCTACAGGCCCCCTGTACAGCGCAATACTCTGGCACTTTGGCTGGCTCCCGGCATCTTTGCCTTGGTGGGTCTACTGGCTTTGATTGTGATTGTGGTGCGTTCTCGCAGTGGCACTGGTGCCAGTCAGGACGATGACTCTGGAGAATTGACTTCAGAAGAGAGGCGCCGTCTGAAAAAACTGCTAGGTGATGACCTGGACGATTTGACTGACCCTGGGAAGAAGAGCAAATGACTGATATTTGGTTTGGTTTAGCGATCCTGTTATTGCTGTTGGCATTTATCTTCCTTTTACCGGGATTGCGTGGAGCCGGTGCCCGGCGTTCCGGTGGAGATAAGCGTGAAGCCCTGGCGCAGCTGTATCGAGAGCGCACGCGAGAGCTTCGCGCAGCGGTGCAAAGTGGCGCTATGGATGAGCGGCAATTTGCCCATCTGGAAGCGGAGATGGCACGCGAATTATTGAGTGCCAAAGAAGAAGTGAATGCCGTAACCCCCTCGAGTAAAGGCTCCGGGTTGCTGATTGGTCTGGCCGTTCTTGTGCCTGCGATTGCAGTGGGGGCCTATGTCTTTTCTGAGCGCCCCCAGGAAGTATCTCTGTACCGTGAAATGTTGGCCAGTCAGCAGGGGCAAACAGACTCCTCAGCTGAAGAGCGCATCACTCAGCAGTTAAAGCAGCGGGCAGAAACTCACCCTGAGGATTTGAGTAGTCGCTTTGTTCTGGCTCAACGGCTTCTGGTCACTGGTGATATCGCCGGAGCGGTAGAGGCCTATCGCTATGTGCTGGCACGCGAACCCGAGGCAGTTATGGTTAAGGCCGAGCTGGCGCAAGCGTTATTTTTTGCGGGCGGCTCTAAAATAACGGATGAAATTCGCACTCTGGTCGATCAGGTGCTAGAGGCCCAGCCCAGCAATGGGACAGCATTAGGCTTGGCGGGAATTGCAGCCTATGAGGACAAGGATTACCGCAAGGCGCGTGATCATTGGCAGGGTGCCCTTGCGCAGCTGGCTCCAGGGTCTGCGGCGGCAGAGGCATTGGCGGCGGGTGTTGCCCGCGCCGAAAAGGCCCTGGGCGAAGATGGTAAAGATGGTGCGGTTGAGATAGTTCAAGCCGCTGTAGAGGAAAATGCTGGAGTTGAGGGTGAGGCCGCAGCGGAAATTCGAGTGCAAGTGAGCTTGGGTGACCAGGTTAAAGCAGATCCGTCAACGCCGGTGTTCATTTATGCCCGCAGCACTGATAGCCCAATGCCTTTGGCGATTGTTCGGCTAACCGCTGGCCAGTTACCAGCCGAAGTGGTGTTGGATGAATCCCAGGCTATGATGCCAGGGCGCTCCATTTCAACCGTAGATACGGTGCAATTGGTCGCACGCTTGGCTTTGCGTGGTGACGCGCGCCCCGCGGCGGGCGATTGGCAGGGCTCTATCAAGACCCTACCTAAATCCAGCTGGAGTGAGTCGCAGTCTATCGTTATTGACCGGGAGCTTTAGGCCCTATTCAAGTATCGCGTTGGCAGGCTGCAGTGTTCAGGAGAGTGCTGCGGCCTGAGAACTATTTGGCGCCTGGGCGGTCACAGCCGCACTGGTAGAAATAGATTTTGTTTTGCCATTGGTGATGATTTTGTGCCGCTTGAAATGTTGGCATTGGGTACCAGTTAAAGCCATTGCGCGATCTTGACTTGACCACTGGCCATTCCGGCCGATAATCCGCGTGAAAAGATACTGTGAAAAGCCGCGCTGAAAGCCCCGGTGGCGCCATGTACAATTGAGTGCTTGGTGATCGGGCCGGCAAAGATAAAAATACCGAGTTTAAGAATACATGCGTCTGAAGTGCATCAAGCTTGCGGGTTTCAAATCCTTTGTTGACCCCACCACTGTTTATTTCCCGACAAACCTCAACTCGGTGGTTGGCCCTAACGGCTGTGGTAAATCGAATACGATCGATGCTGTGCGCTGGGTAATGGGTGAGTCGTCCGCAAAAAATCTGCGCGGCGACTCTATGACAGACGTTATCTTTAATGGCTCCAGTGGTCGTAAACCTGTAGGTCAGGCCTCTATTGAACTGGTATTTGATAATTCTGCCGGTAAATTAACTGGCGCCTACGCCGCATTCTCCGAAGTTTCGGTAAAACGTAAGGTCACGCGCGAAGGCCAGAATAACTATTACCTAAATGGGGAGAAGTGCCGTCGCCGCGATGTAACTGATCTGTTCCTGGGGACCGGTCTCGGTCCGCGTAGTTATGCGATTATCGAACAGGGCATGATTTCCAAGTTGATTGAGGCCAAGCCCGAGGAACTCAGGGTCTATATCGAAGAGGCTGCAGGTATATCCAAATACAAGGAACGGCGGCGGGATACGGAAAACCGTATGCGCCGTACTTCTGAAAACCTGGAGCGTCTCACCGACATTCGCGATGAACTGGATCGGCAATTGTCTCGCTTGGAGCGACAGTCCGCCGCGGCAGAAAAATACAGCCGCTTTAAAGAGGAAGAGCGCAGCCATAAGGCAAATTTGCAAGCCCTAAAATACCGCGAACTCAATGAGCAGGCTGTCGCCAAGCAGCAACAGATTGGCGAACTGGAGCTTACCGTTGAGGAATTGGTAACCCGGCAGGTGAACTGTGATACCGGCATTGAGCAAAAGCGCGTTGGCTATCACGAGTTATCCGATGGTTTTAATGAAGTGCAGGGACGCTTCTATGCGGTGGGTGCGGACATTGCCCGCCTGGAGCAGAGTATCGCCCATGCCCGCGAGCGCTCCACTCGCCTGCATTCCGATTTGGCCCAGACCGAGCAGGAGTTCCGCGAAGCGGAGACCAACCTGGAAGTAGATCGCGAGAAGGCAGCCCAGTTTGAGGAAGAGCTAGAAGTAATTGTTCCAGATCTGGAAATGGTGCTCGCCGCAGAGGAGGATTCCACCACCGGGCTACTCGAAGCCGAAGAGCAGATGCGCAACTGGCAAAACGAGTGGGATCAATTTAATCAGGGGGCTTCTGGCTCTCGCCAGAAAGCAGAGGTGCAGCAGTCTCGCATCCAGCATCTGGAGACTTCGGGGCAGCGACTACTGGAGCGGATTAACAAGCTCACCGCAGAGCAGTCCGGCCTTCAGGTTTCCGAAGATGATGAGGAAACCCAACAGTTAAATGAACAGCTTGCCGAGCTGGAAATGCAGGTACAGGAGCGTCGCGAGGATGCTGCCGAGCGGGTAGAATCCCTGCAGGAACTGCGCAATCGCGAGCGGGAGCTGGCGACAGAGCTGGACCAGCTGCGCCTGCAGTTGCAAACCTGCCGGGGCCGCCAAGCTTCTCTTGAGGCGCTGCAACAGGCTGCGTTGGGGCAGGGCAAAGCGGTGGAAAATTGGCTGCAGCAGCAATCCCTGAGCGATCGCCCACGCCTGGCTGACCAAATCCAGGCACAAGCGGGCTGGGAAACAGCGGTGGAAACCGTTCTCGGTCAACAGTTACAGGCGGTCTGCGTCGAGCAGTTGGAAAGCCTGACTGAGAGCTTGGAGCAGCTGCAAAATGGCCAGGCTGTCTTTATCGATAGCACCGTGGTGGGAGCAGCGACCGTTGGGCAGCTGCCCACGTTGGCAAGCGTTGTACAGGGGCCATCCTCTCTTACCGGTCTGCTCGCCGGCATCTATACCGTGGACACTCTCAATGAAGCGCTGGCACAGCGCACTGGCCTGCAACCCCATGAGTCTATTGTGACGCGGGATGGGCTCTGGCTGGGTCCTAACTGGTTGCGAGTGAGCCGTGCCAGCGATGCCGAGACTGGGGTGCTTGCTCGCAAGCAGGATCTGGAAACACTGTCAGCAGAGATATCCCTGTGCGAAGAGCAGATTAAGCAGTGCAGTGAGCAGCGTGAATCTCTGCGCGAACAAGTGACCGGTGTTGAGCGGGCGATTGAGCAAGCCCGCAACGACTCGGAGCAACTCGGGCGGCGCGAAGCCGAATTGCGCAGCCAACTCTCTGCCCGCCACGCTCGCGCCGAGCAGATGAGTGAGCGCCGCAATCGCATCGAACAGGAAATTGCCGAGGTGCGTGAGCAGCAGGAAATCGAAGGTGAGTCGCTTTCCGAGGCGCGCCTGATGCTACAGGAAGCCGTGGAGGCCATGAGCGATGACACTGATCGTCGCGAAATGCTGATGGAGCGGCGCGAAGCCCTGCGCGAAGCTCTGGATGCCGCCAGACAGCGTGCGCGCGAGGACAAGGATCGCGCCCACGAGCTAGCTATGCGCGAACAGTCGGTGCGCACTCAGATGGTTTCTCTGGAGCGCACATTGCAAGTGATGAGTGAGCAGCTGGAGCGCTTGCGTAGCCGCCGGGCCCAGCTGCAGGAGCAGATGGCTGAAACCCAGGACCCCTCCCAGGATTTCCAAATGGAGCTGGAGGAGAAGCTGGGTGAGCGTATTGAGGTGGAAACGGAGCTGGCTGAAGCCCGTAAAAAACTCGAAGAGGTGGAGACGGGGCTGCGTGAACAGGAACAGGAGCGGCACAAAGTTGAGGCGGCTTTACAAGGGGTGCGCGCCCAGTTGGAGCAAGAGCGCCTCTCCGCACAAACCCTCGAAGTGCAGCGCAACGGCCTGGCAGAACAGCTGCGCGAAGACGAGCAGGATTTGGATCAGCTGCTCGAACAGTTACCCGGGGACTTGACGATTCCCCAGGTGCAGGAAGATCTGGAGTTGGTAGCCGCGCGTATCTCACGCTTGGGCCCGATCAACCTCGCCGCTATTGATGAATACAAACAGGAGTCTGAGCGTAAACATTATTTGGATCGCCAGTATGGTGACCTGATGGAGGCGCTGGAGACTCTGGAAAATGCAATTAAGAAAATCGACAAAGAGACGAGAAGCCGCTTTAAGGAGACCTTCGATCAGGTCAATGCGGGCTTGCAGGAACTCTTCCCGAAAGTTTTTGGGGGCGGTAACGCCTATCTGGAGCTGACTGGCGAGGACCTGCTCGATACTGGGATCGCGATCATGGCGCGCCCGCCGGGCAAGCGCAACAGCACGATTCACTTACTCTCCGGTGGGGAAAAAGCGCTGACGGCAATCGCCCTGGTATTCTCTATTTTCCGCTTGAATCCAGCACCTTTCTGTATGCTGGATGAAGTAGATGCTCCTCTCGATGACGCTAACGTAGGTCGCTACGCACGAATGGTTAAAGAAATGTCAGAACACGTTCAGTTCATCTATATTACCCACAACAAGATTGCGATGGAGATGGCGGATCAGCTGTTAGGTGTGACCATGCATGAGCCGGGTGTCTCTCGCCTGGTATCGGTGAATGTAGAAGAAGCAGCTGAGCTGGCTTCTGCATAAGGCGTAAAAGGAGGAGCGCTTAAATGGATAACTGGCTGGTTACGATCCTCGTGGTAGTGCTGCTTGTAGTGGTGCTGGACGGCGTACGCCGCGCAATTTTACGGCAGAAAGCCGCGGTGAAAGTATCGCGGAATCTGTCCAAAGCGATGCAATCCGAAGTGGGGGGTGATGCGGACCCCCTTGTGCAGGAACCGGCTCGCCCGCCTGAAACAAGTGGGACCCCCGGAGATTCCCAGGAAGAGACAAAGCCGCGACCGGCAACCAGTGAATTGCCAGGTCAGGTGCGTGTTGTGCAGAGGCGTGCTATGGAAGATGCACTGCATGTGAACCGCCAAGTGCAGGAGAGCTTTATTTCCTCGCGCAAGCCCCTCGCAGGCAGTGCACCGCAGCGCAACTCGCATGAGCAGGGGGTGCTGGACCTGGAGGAGCAGGTGCCCACCTTGATGGATTCTGTGGGCGAGGAGCAGCGCTTTGAGCCGGCGCTGGATGAGTCTGATAGCTTCAATGCGCTCACCGAAGAGCGGATAGAGCCCATATCCCCGCGGGGTGAGCCCCAAGCCCGCGAAGCCGATGCGGTTGTGTCGCCAAGCAAAGAATCCGCTGTAGAAAAAAGCTCGGTCCGCGATGAAGTGCTGGTTATTAATGTGATGGCACCCGAAGGCGATTACTTTGAGGGCAACGATCTTCTGCGGGTAATGGTGGCCTCTGGTATGCGTTTTGGAGAGATGAATATCTTCCATTACCACGAGGGAGGCGGTGCCGATGGTGCGGTGATATTTAGCCTGGCCA
The DNA here is from genome assembly GCF_052468275.1 of Microbulbifer mixtoriginis (SeqCode). Classification (NCBI taxonomy): domain Bacteria; kingdom Pseudomonadati; phylum Pseudomonadota; class Gammaproteobacteria; order Cellvibrionales; family Microbulbiferaceae; genus Microbulbifer; species Microbulbifer mixtoriginis (SeqCode). The sequence continues at coordinate 2,338,113 of NZ_CP174341.1, forward strand.
ATATTGTGGTGCCGGGTGTTTTTGACCTGGCACAAATGGAAGAGTTTGCCACCCCGGGGGTCAGTATGTTCCTGGCGTTACCGGTTGAGGGCGAGGCGATCCAGGCATTCAATCAAATGCTTTCTACCGCTTACAAAATTGCCGAGTTGCTCGGGGGCGAGTTGAAAGATGAAAATCGCAGTGTTTTCACTGCCCAGACTGCTGAGCACTATCGTCAGCGTGTCGTGGAGTATCAGCGTCGCCGGGCCCTGAGTAAGGCGCAAGGCTGATAACCTGCAACACTATTTGTTCGCATAGTTTTACAATTCTTGCTTTGTAACAACGCGGCCCCAGGCCGCGGTTGAGCCTGAGGGCTTTTCCGCGAGCTGGGGCCGTTGTTGCATTTGAGTTTAATTTTTTTGATTTATTTTCACTCGAACAGTCGATGACCAAACAATCCATACCCCAGTCAATACGCGAGCGAGTAGAGGCTTTGCACGAGCTGCTCCTAAAAGCTAATTATCAATATTATGTGCTGGATAATCCGGAATTACCGGATGTGGAGTACGATCGCCGCCTAAGAGAGTTGCAGGATATAGAGCAACAATACCCAGAGTTGCTGAGCCCGGATTCGCCTACCCAGCGGGTCGGCGCAGAGCCGCTATCCTCCTTTTCTGAAGTGCGCCACGAAGTACCCATGCTTTCTCTGGATAATGCCTTTAGCGATGAGGAGCTGCTGGAATTTGATCGTCGGGTGAGAGACCGCCTAAATAGCAAGGGCGCAATCGAATATGCCTGTGAGCCCAAGTTGGATGGTATCGCTATCAGTCTGCTCTACCGCGATGGCATTTTGGAGCGTGCGGCGACCCGTGGTGATGGCACCACTGGCGAAGATATAACGCAGAATGTACGCACTGTGGGCTCGGTGCCACTGCGTCTGCGTCGAGAAAAGGGGGTCACTGCGTATCCGACAGTGCTGGAGGTGCGCGGTGAAATCTATATGCCCAAGGCGGGCTTTGCCGAGTTAAATCGCAAGGCTGCCGCCGCGGGCGAGAAGCTGTTCGTCAATCCTCGCAATGCGGCGGCGGGCAGTCTTAGACAGCTCGATTCTCGCATTACCGCGCAGCGCCCGCTTGAGCTTTGTGTCTATGGTACTGGGCTGGTCGAGGGGGCCTCTCTGCCGGAAGAGCATCTGGCAACGCTCGAGTTGCTGAGGCAGTGGGGGTTTCGGGTGAATAGCGAAATGCGTTTGGCGGCGGATATTCAGGCTTGCATCGAATACCACCGCGAGCTCGGCGATAAACGCGAGGGCTTACCCTACGATATCGATGGCATTGTGTTTAAGGTCAATAGTATTCCCCTGCAGCGCCGTTTGGGTTTTGTTGCCAGGGCGCCGCGCTGGGCTATGGCCTATAAATTTCCCGCTCAGGAAGAAATGACCGAGCTTTTGGATGTGGAGTTTCAGGTGGGGCGCACTGGGGCGGTTACCCCAGTGGCGCGCCTTAAGCCGGTGTTTGTGGGTGGGGTAACCGTCTCCAATGCGACTTTGCACAATCGCGATGAAATCCAGCGCCTCGGTGTGATGATCGGCGATACCGTGGTAATTCGCCGTGCTGGGGATGTGATTCCCCAGGTGGTTTCGGTTGTGGAGAGTATGCGCCCGAAAGATGCCCGTGTAATTGAATTTCCAGCGCACTGCCCAGTGTGTGATTCGCCGGTGGAATCCACTCCCGGGGAAGCCGTTGCCCGTTGCAGTGGTGGTTTGATTTGTAGCGCTCAGCGTAAGCAGGCGATCAAACACTTCGCTTCGCGCAAAGCGATGGATATCGATGGCCTGGGGGACAAATTAGTAGAGCAGTTGGTGGATGAGGGGCTGCTGCACTCGGTTTCCGGCCTCTACCACCTCGACCTCGAGCAGGTTGCCGGGCTCGAGCGCATGGGACAGAAATCTGCACAAAATCTACTCGATGCCTTGGAGCGCAGCAAAGATACAACCCTGCCCAAATTCCTTTATGCCCTGGGTATTCGCGAGGTGGGAGAGGCGACTGCGCGCAACCTAGCTCGTCATTTCGGCTCCTTGGAGGTATTGATGGCGGCCAGTGAAGAGGCACTACAGGAGGTGGAAGATGTGGGACCTGTTGTTGCCCATTTTGTTGCCGAGTTCTTCCAGCAATCCCACGCACAGGAAGAGATCGAAGCCTTGCGCCAGGCGGGTGTGCACTGGGTGGTGGAAGAAGTCGCAGCCGAGGAGCAACCCCTAGCGGGCCAGACCTGGGTGCTGACTGGAAAATTGGAAACGCTGTCACGCAGCGAGGCCAAGGATTACCTGCAACGTCTTGGTGCCAAGGTGGCTGGTAGTGTCTCTGCAAAAACGCACCATGTAGTGGCAGGCCCCGGTGCCGGTTCAAAATTGAACAAGGCACGGGAGTTGGACATTCCGGTGATGGATGAAGAGGGTCTGATGGATATGTTGCGCCAACGGGGATTTGAAATTTAATCTGTCGCTGCGGGCACTGTGAATTGGTGCTCGCGCCTCCCGTTAAATCTCACAAATTATTTATAAATAAATCGGCGATGACTATGGTAATGCCAATGATCACCTGTGGAGTTATGGCTTTCTGGTCGCTTCGCCGTTAAAGTGCATCTCCTAGATCTTTTTTGCCCTGGGTACCTGATGTCCGGTGGCGCTGTGGTAAGGAAAGGAATTAATGCTTCAGGGCGATCAGGAATCCATAGTCTACGGTTGTATCAAAGACAGCAATAGCCTTGCCGGAGGTAGCGAACGCCGTCGTATTAACCGCAATGCGGTACTCGCTCTGCCCAGTGCCGACGAGTGGCCCTTTCTCTGTCGCGATATGTTTTCTATTCCCACCATTAAAATGAAGCAATCCCAATACCAAACGGATGTGATCCACTTTGGTGCCTCCTATCGTGCGGTAGAGTATGAATGGGATATGTGGATTCAGAAGTTTGAGGAATTGTTGAGAAGCATGTACTGGGTGTCCGCCACTGTACACTTGGAAACCGAGCTTTCTGGAGTGCATTCCTTTAGTTGGGAGGCTGCTGGCCTCTATCATGAACCCGGAAGTGGTGACATGCAGGTACGTTGTGAATGGACTCAGGAGGGGCGGGTGAGTGTCTAACTTGGCAAGCTCACTCTGCGCCTCAACCCCCGGTATCCTGGGTCTTTTCTTTTAGCTCTTAATACTTCCTTCTTTCAGAGACTTCCTCTGCCTAAGGCTTTTCGCGAGGCGTCAGTCACAGATTTTGGCGCTTCCCTTCGGTTCGGCAACTATATTCCCTGGAACCCCCTTTCAGTGGGACTTTGGTCTGGTAAAGTGCTGTTTGCCACCCCGCCGCAGAATGTGGGGTTGGTGGGCTGTTCAGCCAGATGATAAGAATTGGCGCCGTAGGCGCCTTATCAGGAAGCAAAGATTATGATCAAAGTGAACTCTCTACTTTTCGCCAGTGCCTTGATGTTGTCGCCGCTGTTACAAGCTGCGGAACACGGCAGCAAGACCGAAGCTGCGGAAAAGGCCCCGCAGCAAACCAAGCTCTATATTATCTCCCCGAAAGATGGCGAGAAGGTGCCACAGACTTTCACTGTAAAATTTGGCCTGTCTGGCATGGGTGTGGCTCCGGCGGGTGTAGAGCGTGAAAATACCGGCCACCACCACCTGCTGATTGATGTGGATGATATGCCGGACCTGAGTAAACCCCTGCCCGCGACTGAAAATATCATTCACTTTGGTGGTGGTCAGACAGAGACACAAGTCACCTTGCCGCCCGGTAAACATACGCTACAACTGGTGCTGGGCAACTATATGCATGTGCCCCACAAGAATCCGGTGGTATCGAAAAAAATTACCGTTGTAGTCGAGTAGATCCCGGGCAATTCCACATTTCTGAACGGTGCACATAAGTGCACCTTGAGGGACACAAATGGGCGATAAATTCCGCATTGAAAAGGACAGTCTCGGCGAGATCCAAGTGCCACAGGAGGCGCTTTACGGAGCACAGACCCAGCGTGCCGTAGAGAACTTCCCTGTCAGTGGCAAGCCCCTACCCGCTGAATTTCTCCGGGCCATAGTGCTGATTAAAAAGTCTGCTGCCGAGGCCAACAGGGATCTGGGCTTACTGGATAAGGCGAGGGCGAAAGCGATTATCGACGCTTGTGATCGACTTGGCGATGAGGAGTTTGCGCGCCATTTTCCTGTGGATATTTACCAAACTGGTTCCGGCACCAGTTCAAATATGAATGTGAACGAGGTGTTGGCGCACCTCGCTGCAGAGGGCAATGGCTTGTCTATTAGCCCCAATGATCATGTCAATATGAGTCAAAGCAGTAATGACGTGATTCCCACGGCGATACATGTATCGGCTCTGCTGGCAGTGCGCGACAAGCTGCTGCCGGCGTTGCGTAATCTTCATACCGGAATATGCAATAAGAGCGTCGAGCTGGAGAGCGTGGTCAAGACAGGCCGAACCCATCTGATGGATGCTGTTCCTATCACTATGGCGCAGGAGCTGAGTGGTTGGGCGGCACAGGTGGAAGCTGGTCGAGAGCGCATCCGTGGCTGTATGCCGCGCCTGGCACAGTTGGCCCAAGGCGGCACGGCGGTGGGTACTGGCCTTAATGCCCACGCTGACTTTGCCGAGCTTTTTGCGCAAAAGTTGAGTGCACACACTTCTCAGCAATTCCGCCCAGCGGAGAATTTTTTTGAGGCGATTTCCAGCCAGGATACTTCAGTGGAGCTGTCTGGGCAGCTCAAGGTTTTGGCTGTATCCATGATGAAGATTGCCAATGACTTGCGTTGGATGAACAGTGGTCCCTTGGCAGGTCTCAAGGAGATTGAGCTCAAAGCCCTGCAGCCGGGCAGTAGTATTATGCCCGGCAAGGTGAACCCGGTAATTGCTGAGTCTGCCGCAATGGTGGCGGCAAGGGTGATGGGTAACGACGCAACCATCACAGTGGCCGGACAAAGTGGCAATTTCCAGTTAAATGTAATGCTGCCCCTGGTGGCCAGCACATTGTTGGAGAGCGTTCACTTGCTCGCCAATGCCGCGCAGTTGCTGGCGGATCGGGCTATCGCAAGCTTTACCGTGAATCGCGCCCATATTGACGAAACCCTGGGGCGGAACCCTATCTTGGTTACCGCCCTGAATCCGGTCATCGGGTATCTGAAGGCCGCTGAAATTGCTAAAGCGGCCTATAAAAGTGGTCGTCCGGTGATGGATGTGGCGCTGGAGATGACCGATTTGGATCGCAAAACTCTTGAGGGACTGCTGGATCCGGCACATCTGGCGAAGGGAGGGTTGGTGGGGGAGTAGCGACTCTTTAAATAGGGGGGGTTAGGCGAAGACCGCGATGCCCAGCATTATCAGGGTGACAATCAGTGTCATAAGTATCATCCAGCGGAAGAGACGCAGCAGGGTAGCCTGATCTTCGGGTTCCAGCATTCTTCTGGGCATTTGCGCCTCCTGCAGCGTTGACAGATACCTGCCGATCCCTCACGATTCGACGCCGCGTCGGTAGCTGGGGAACATTTGATTAATTTCACAATGTTTCATGGGGGCTTTTTACAGGCTCTTAGGTGCCGACAATACAATGGTAGCGCCACAAGAAGTGGCTATCTCACCTGTTTTAAAAATCAATGTATCCAGATCACCATGGCCAATAAAAGTCGCCGCTCCTTTATTACCAGCGTGCTCGCCTGTGTCGCATTTGTTGCGGCGGCGATCTTTAGCTGGGACCTGCCTGTCAAGGATGTCCTTTATTACCTGGTCCTTTTGCTGTTAGCGCTGTTTGTCATTATTGCAGCTGCGTTGGGTTTTGGGGCCGTATTGAGCTGGTTACGCAGGCGAAAGTAGACAGATGGCGGCATCAGAAGAGGATATTCGTATACCCATTGCCTACCTGGAGCGATTGCTAGAGGAGGCGATACGCCACGGCTGCGACAAAGCCGAACTGCTCGAGTCGGTCGGTATTGATGAGCATGAGCTGGAGGGTGTGGCGGCATTTTCCGCGATAAAATACGGCCGTCTTTACCAGCGGGTTATGTGGCTGGCCCAAAATGAATGGTTTGGCATGCTCAGTGGCGGGCGAGTGCGTTCGGGCTCTTTCCGTTTGCTGTGTATGGCGGTGGTCAATTGTGCCACTCTGCGCCAGGCAATTACGCTCTGTGCCGAGTTTATGGAGATCTGTCGCGGCTTTAAGGTGAAGCCGGAGCTGCAGGATGGAGAAAATGGCCGCGTGCGGGTAGAAATCCACGGTATCAGCTCCCTGGAAAAAGGGGAGTTTGATCGGCTGTTGGCCGCCACTAGCCCCAGTGTGGTGCGCACTACCTTGGCAGTTTGGCACCGTTTCTACTGCTGGTTGGCAGGGCGTGAAATCCCGCTGGCACGTTTGCATTTTTCTTTCTCCTGTCCGGAAGAGTTTCGCAGCTTGGCTCAGAGCGAAGCGGGCGAACTGTCTTTTGAGCAGCCATTCAATGCCCTCGAGTACGATGCACGTTATCTCGATTACCCGGTGGTGCAGAGCCCCCAGATGGTGGAGGATTTTATCCGCACCGCGCCTTATCATCTGGTGATTAGCGACGGCAGCGCCAACAGCATCAAAACCAAGGTTAAAACCATCCTCAACAGGGATGTCAGCGAGTCCATGCCCGCCGCCGAAGCTGTGGCAGAGCGGCTCAATATGTCGGTGACAACTTTGCGCCGCCGCCTGCAGCAAGAGGGCACTTCTTACCAGAAACTGAAAGATGAGTGCCGTATGGAAGCGGCATTCCACTACCTGAGTTGCCCGGATCTCTCCAATGGACAGATTGCCGAGATGCTCGGGTTTGATGAATCCAGTGCTTTTTTCCGCGCCTTTAAGAAGTGGACTGGGATCACGCCAGGCGAATACCGCCGCGGGGGTCGAGCCGCTGCTGGCCTGGATATTTGACTGGCCTGGTCACATTTTTTCGAATTCCCGCCTCGATTTGTCACCGCTTTGGACGGATTTCGCCATAGAGAGGGCTGTAGCCTTACTACTATGATGAACCAATCTTATTAATTAGTCACAAATATGACCGGGCAGTTTCTGGCTGGTCTTAACATAACCGAATTGAGGGTATCAGGATGACCGATATCAAAGTGCCACTGCGTGAAATGCGTTTCGTAATGCGCGAGATGCTGGACTCAGATAAGCATTACGAGTCTCTGGGTTTTGAGGAGGCCACTCCTGATGTCGTGGATGCCATCCTGGAAGAGGGTGCTAAGTTCTGTGAAAACGTACTGGCTCCGCTGAATCAGATCGGCGACCAGCAGGGCTGTACCTGGAAAGACGGTGAAGTCACCACTCCAGAAGGCTTTAAAGAGGCCTATCAGCAGTTTGTAGAAGCCGGCTGGCCGGCGCTGCCCCACGATCCCGAATACGGCGGTCAGGGCCTGCCGCCCTCTCTGGGCACCATCATGAGCGAAATGGTGGGTATTGCTAACTGGTCTTGGGGTATGTACCCGGGCCTTTCCCACGGTGCCATGAACACCCTGGAAGAGCACGGTACCGACGAACAGAAGGCGGTATATCTGACCAAGCTGGTTGAAGGCAGCTGGACCGGCACCATGTGTCTGACCGAGCCTCACTGTGGTACCGACCTGGGTATCCTGCGCACCAAGGCTGAGCCCAACGACGACGGTTCTTACGCGATTACCGGTACCAAGATCTTTATCTCCGCCGGTGAGCACGACATGACCGATAATATCGTGCATATCGTGCTGGCACGCCTCCCAGATGCGCCGGCTGGCACCAAGGGGATCTCCCTGTTCATCGTGCCCAAGTTTATGCCTAACGCTGATGGCTCTATCGGTGAGCGCAACGGTGTTGTATGTGGTTCTCTGGAACACAAGATGGGTATTCACGGTAATGCCACCGCAGTACTGAACTTTGACGGTGCTAAAGGCTTCCTGATTGGCGAGCCCAACAAAGGTCTGAACTACATGTTCACCTTTATGAATACTGCGCGTCTGGGTACCGCTTTGCAGGGCCTTGCCCACTCCGAGATCGGCTTCCAGAAGTCCTTGGCTTACGCTAAAGATCGCCTGCAAATGCGCTCCCTGTCTGGCGTTAAGAACCCAGAGGGTCCCGCTGACCCAATTATCGTGCACCCTGATGTACGTCGCATGCTGATGACCCAAAAGGCCATCTCTGAAGGCAGCCGTATGTTGGTTATTACCTGTGCGCAACTGGTTGACATCACTCATAAAGGTGATGAGGAAGCGAAGAAAGAAGCGGAAGATCTGCTGGCATTCCTAACGCCGATCGCTAAAGCATTCATTACCGAAGCCGGTCTTGAGTCTGCCAACCTGGGCCTGCAGTGCTTCGGTGGCCACGGCTACATCGCCGAGTGGGGCATGGAGCAGAATGTACGCGATGCGCGTATCTCCACCATCTACGAAGGCACCACTGGCGTTCAAGCACTCGACCTGCTGGGCCGTAAGGTATTGATGAGTCAGGGTGAGCTGCTGCGCCACTTCACCAAGAAAGTGCACAAGTTCTGCCAGGCGGAAATTGATAATGAAGCGCTTGCGCCTTTTGTTACCAAGCTGCAAGAGCTGAACAAGCAGTGGGGCGACCTGACTCTGCACGTAGGCGGTAAGGCCATGGAGAATGCGGATGAAGTTGGTGCGGCTTCCGTGGATTACCTGATGTTCTCCGGCTACACAGTGCTGGGTTACCTGTGGGCGCGTGCTGCTAAAGTAGCTAACGACAAGTTAGCTGAAGGCACTGCTGAAGTAGATTTCTATCAAGCCAAGCTGAAGACTGCTCGTTTCTATTTCGAGCGCATCCTTCCGCGTACCTCCAGCCATGCTGAAACCATGCTGAGCGGTGCGGCCAACCTGATGGATCTGGACGCAGAACATTTCGCGTTCTAAATCCAACCTCAATAAAAAACCGTCGGTCTTCACCGGCGGTTTTTTTTACCGGCGCCGAAGTGGCCAATGACGGAGACATTCCGATGCAATTGCCGGATTCAGTTCAGGAGCGCCTGCGGCGCATAGCTTGTTTGCACCCACTTGCTCGGGTACAGTTCCGCCTGCCGGATGCCTGTGACTTTTATGTTTACGTAAAAGGAGCTCCGAATGATCTCGAAGTGGTTTCTGAGTTCGGGCAAACGGAAGAACCGGCGCTAATATTGGAAATGGCTAATCACACTTTGAATGCGATTTTGGCTGGCCATTTAAACGCTAGACATGCTTTTTTGTTGGGAGATGTCCAATACTCTGGAGATAGAGAATTGGCCGCTGCGCTGGCAGGTTTGTTTCCTGCGCAGGGTAAAGAGGACGATGGGTTTGGAGAGGCATGAATAAGCCTCTTTTTTATTGTCTCGCAACATACTACAAACAATAAATAAATTCTCGCTGGCTCCGAAAAATGGCAGGTTTCGTCTATAAGGGCGAGAGATGTGAGCAAGCGATAACAACAATCAGGAATGGGAGAAGAGAGTTGGACATTGATCGCGGCATTCTCGATGTATTTAAAGGCGCTTGCGCCAAATTTGGTGACCGACCGGCTTTCACCTGCCTGGGGCGAACTCTGACTGTCGGTGATATCGACACCTTGAGCGCGAAGTTCGCATCTTATTTGCAAAATCACACCAATTTGAAGCCCGGTGATCGCATCGCTATCCAGCTGCCCAATGTACTGCAGTACCCTGTAGTTGTATTTGGTGCTTTGCGAGCTGGACTTGTGGTCGTCAATACCAATCCGCTGTATACCCAGCGTGAATTAAAGCACCAGTTGAATGACTCCGGTGCCAAAGCATTGGTTGTACTGGCGAATATTGCTGATACCGCTTCGGCTGTTGTTGCTGAAACTAGTGTTGAGAAAGTGATCGTTACTGAGATCGCAGACCTGCACAGCCCTTTAAAGCGGGTTCTGATCAACGGCGTTGCCAAGCACATCAAAAAAATGGTGCCGGAATTCTCTTTTGCCCAGCAGGTAAATTTCCGTGAGGTACTGGCTCTCGGTGCACAGAAGGGCAGTGAGGATGTTGAGCGCGCACCAGAAGATATCGCCGTGTTGCAATACACCGGTGGCACCACCGGTGTTGCCAAGGGTGCGATGCTGACCAACCGCAACCTGGTTGCCAATATGCAGCAGGTTCTTGAAGCGTTTGGTAGTGGTATGAAAGAGGGGGAGGAATTCTATATTGCGCCGCTGCCGCTCTACCATATTTACGCTTTCACCATCCATTGCATGTGCCTGTTCTCCACCGGCAACCACTCTCTGCTGATTCCAAACCCGCGCGATATTCCCGGCTTTGTGAAAACCCTGAAAGGGCAGCGCTTTACCGGCTTTGTTGGCCTGAACACCCTGTTTAACGGCTTGATGCTGAATAAAGATTTTGCCGAATTGGATTTCAGCAAACTGCACTCCACGGCTTCTGGTGGTATGGCTCTGACCAGAGACACTGCCAAGCGCTGGGAAGATATGACCGGCTGTGTGGTTATGGAAGGCTACGGTATGACCGAGACTTCTCCGGTTGTTTCTTTTAACCCCACCGAGGGTGTACAGCTGGGTACTGTGGGTATCCCGGTTCCGGGAACTGAAGTTAAAGTCGTGGATGAAAATGGCAACGATCTGCCGAATAATTCTCCCGGTGAGCTCTGTGTGCGTGGTCCCCAGGTAATGAAGGGATACTGGCAGCGCCCAGAAGCCACTGCCGATACCCTCGATAGTGAAGGTTGGTTGAACACCGGTGATATGGCGGTGATCCAGGATGATGGATACATCAAGATTGTGGATCGCAAGAAGGACATGATTATTGTGTCTGGCTTCAACGTATATCCCAACGAAATTGAAGATATCGTCAGTACCCATCCAAAAGTGACCGAAGCCGCTGCAATTGGTATTCCCGATGAGAAAAGTGGTGAACAGGTGAAGCTTTTTGTTATTAAGGCTGACCCGTCTTTGACTGAGAAAGAAGTTATCGCTTTCTGTCGAGAGAATATGACGGCATACAAGGTGCCGAGAAAGGTCGAGTTCCGTGAAGATTTGCCAAAGACTAATGTCGGTAAAATCCTGCGTCGTGAACTGCGCGATGAAGAACTGAAGAAAAAGGATGCTATCGGCGCTTAGTTATAAGTTTATCCGGCAATTAATTGGCGGATAACTGCGACACAAGGATGTGTCGCCAACGATAGCCGTTTCCTAAATCCCGCCCCCTAGTAAGCCTGTTTAAATCTGCCATTCTCCGCTGGTCTCAACTGTTTCAATATATCTTCAGTTGCGACTAGAACACTTAAGTGCACTTTGAAAAAGTGCTCGGATCTTTCCGCTGTTAATACTTTCGTGGCCAACTTTTTTTATTGTTAATTTCCTTATCTTTTTTTTGGGATATTTTGGGGTAGCCCATTGATGTTAAAGTGACCATTTATTAGTAGGCTGCCCTCACCCCGATGTACACAGGTCTAATGGAAGGGGCTCTCTATAACGCGTGACAATTATCTAGGATTTGCTTGGATATTTTTATCTTGTGTAGGGGGAGTTTAGCTTTTGTCCGATTGCCATGCCTCGCGATTAAAGTGACGGCAGGTGCTGCAAAACTGGATGAATCAATTTCCAAGGAGTTTACAGTGGTGGCAAGGTCGATGAGAAGGATATGGACTCTACGGCAGTAGTACCGATGGTATCACTGCCGCAGAGTGGCTGGAGAGGGGATTATTTACGGGCTTCGGCACTCGCATCGCGAATTGCGCGGAACTCGTTGCCCTCATACCAGTTGGGCCAATCGCGGCTGTTGGCCAGTTTCAGACCTAGTTTTAGGCCAAGCTGCAGGTCCATTGCCGAACCCTTCAGGTTCCAAGAGGGGTCGTATTCATCGCCAGGCTTGTGGTAATGCTGGCTAACATACTCAGCACCCTTTGCCTGGGCCCACTCGCGGCCATGCTCAAAGTTGTCGCTGCCGGAGTCGAAATACAGCATGGGCACGCCTTTCTTCGCCAGGCTGAAATGATCTGAACGATAGAAGTAGCCGCGCTCCGGGTGCTCTTCCGGGGCTAAATAGCGGCCTTGTCCTTTGGCGGATACCTCCAGCATTTGCTCCAGCTCACTGCTGCCATAACCAATTACAGTAATGTCGCGGGCTGGGCCCAATACGTTCATGGCATCAAAGTTAATACCAGCAACGGTTTTCTCCAAAGGAGCGACAGGTTTTTCGGCGTAGTACTTGGAGCCGAGCAGGCCTGACTCTTCTGCCGTTACGGCAACGAACAGCAGTGAGCGCTCTGGGCGATCCAGCTTCACCGCCTCAGCGGCCATAGCGATTAAGCCAGCGGTACCGGTGGCATTATCGACGGCACCGTTAAAGATCTGGTCCTCACCATCTGCATTTTTGTTAACGCCCAAGTGGTCCCAGTGCGCGGTGTAGACAATCACCTCGTCGGGGTGCTTGTTGCCCGAAAGCTTGGCAACCACGTTGCGAGAATTAGACTTCTTCAGGCTGTTTTTCAGTTGTACGCTGGCGGTTATCCCCAGAGCCTTGGGTTTGAAGCTCTGAGTTTTGGCTGCGTCCATTTCCTTTTGCAGATCGAGGCCGGCGGAGCGGAATAGCGTATTGGCGGCTTGATTGGTCATCCAAGCTTCAATAGCAACCCGGTCTGCATTCTTATTTTCGGCTTCGAGGCTGACTTGCGCACCGGACCAGGAGCCACTAACCACTTCCCATGGATAGCCCGCAGCACCGGTCTCATGAATGATAATCGCACCGTCAGCTCCTTGGCGGGCGGCTTCCTCGAACTTGTAGCTCCAACGGCCGTAATACGTCATGGCATTGCCATTGAACAAGGCCTTGTCCTGGGTCGCGTAACCGGGGTCATTCACCAAAATAACCGCAGTCTTGCCTTTCATATCCAATCCGGCGTAATCGTTCCAGTTATTCTCTGGAGCGACAATGCCGTAGCCCACAAATACCAACTCGCTGTTCTCCAGGGAGGAGCCTGCGGTCTGTCTTTGGGAGAAGGCCACCATATCGTCTATTGGTTGCAGGTTTTGCTCGAAACCATCGCCCTTGAATGTCAGGGGAGTGGTTTCAATTTCCATTTCCACGATAGGGACTTGCTGGAACCAGCTGGGTTTGCCGGCCGCATCCATTGCCCCAGGCTCCAGGCCCAGCGCCTTGAATTGCTCTGCCAGGTAATTCACGGTGAGTTCTTCACCCTTGGTAGCGGGAGCGCGCCCTTCAAACTTGTCGGAAGCAAGGATCGCAATGTGTTTGTGTAGGTCTGCAGCTATGGCATCGACCTGAGCCTGTTCGGCTTCACCGAGAGATAACTTGGCACCGTCAGCATGGTGGTGTTCAGCATGGGCTGCGTTGTGATCAGCCTCCGGCTTGGCCGCTTCAGTGGTACTTTTGCCACAAGCGGTTAGTGCGCTGCCGACGGCAATGGTCAAACCGAGGCGACGCCAAAGAGTAGGGATTCGCATAATTATGTCCTGTGAGTCTTGCTCAGACACGGATTATGCACGATATAGAGCAAACTAACGACAATTCTTCGGTAGTCGGCTAGTCAAGCAGGCTGGTACCGCTGGAAGAGAAAAGGGAGAGCCCGCGCATACTAACGCGGGCTCTAAAGGATGTTTGTAAGTGAAGAGTTGGGCTGGGATTACTCGCTGCGCAGCCACTGGCCTTCAGTGGATTGGTCTTGATAGTTAATCCAGACCTTGTCGTAGCCCGTGGCTTCCTTCGCTGCTTTTAGGGCTTGGTTCTCTTTGCTGTTGGTGGGTACCTCAAAGATGTATTGGCTGCCAAGGGCTTGGCAGTTGGCGCTACCGTAAGCCCAGGGTCCGGTAGAGGCAGTGGCGACCCAGCTACCGTCGGTTACATTCTTGCAGGCGAAGCTGTATTGACTGCTGCAGTTGGCATCATTCCAACGTCCGTTACCCCACTGCATTGCACAGTCTTCATTGTTGAGGTTATTGGGTTCGTTCTGATCCCAGGACCAGATTGCGGCGGCGATACGGCCGTCACTAGTATTCATATTGTCCAGGTTGATAATGTTATGACCCTGGGCAAAGCCATTGCGTACATCGTTAGCGGTGATCCTCTCAATACCGCCATTGAAGATTTCTCCAATGGTGCCGATAGTGGTGCTGTCTTCCCAGACGCGACCAATCTCACCGAGGCCGGTAAATGCCATATTTTTCATGCTGCTATTACCCGAGCATCCGCCATCTTTCCATACGACAACCTGTTTTCCGGCAGCCAGCACCTGATTCTTGGTCAAGGTGCTTGGAATACTCTGGCAGCCGCCGCTGTAGTAGATTCTGTTGCCAAAGCGGCTGGTAATCTGGTCGTAAAGATCCTGGTGGCGTCCGTCGGAGTGGTCTTCGATGTATAGGATAATAACCTCATCCTGATTGGCGCTGTCCTCAAGCCAGGCTTTCACCTCATTAAAGCCCTCGGTAGCATACTTGTCGTTCAGGCTGCACAATCCATGGCAAAGCAGCAGGCGTTTGGGGTAGGAGAAGAGGTTCTCCATTTTTGCCGTCCAGTGGACGTCCAGTTCAATAAATCTTGCTCCCATTCGCAGTTGATCCTTAATGGAGTATTCCTGCTGGGGGTCGAGATAGCGGCAACCAACGGAGAAATTACAGGCTCGATAGACCTCTGAGTTGTAGGTGTTGTGGGTACCGAGAATATTATTCTCACTCATTGGGGTGTGGTTATCGATTTTACGTTGCAGGTCCAGGGCTCTGCCTGTCCAGCTATTTTGAAAGTCGGAAACTGTGTCTGCCCATAGTGGTGAACAGATAAGCAGCGACAAAACGGCTGTAATCTGGATTGATTGCATGATATTGAGTTTCATTATTATTCTCCGGGGGCTTTCTGGATGGATAGCCTTTTCGTTCGTTTGGGGTTTTAAGATAAAGAAATAGTTTATTGATCTTTGTTACTCAAAATTTACGGGATCTTCATTGGTACCCTTTTAGGGTTTTATTTTTTTACTATGTGCAGGTTTTTCTGTCTAGATGAAGTGAAGTGATTTATCAGCTTTTGAGATGTTGGTTGGGATTGTTTGACTGGAAAGTTCCAATATAAATTTTCTAATTACTATGACTGGCTATTCTGCATTTTGTTAATTTAATACTTTCAAATGGTTGATAAGGGGTTTTTCTTTATTTAATTTATTTGGATGTTACTTGAGTGTAGGGGTTGATGTCAGAACATTGGAAGGCTTTGGCGTTATAGTTGCTGGTTTAGATGGGTTAAATATTGGATTTTTGGCGTGGGTTAAGCTTGGAGTCTGTATAAAAATAAGTCCTACACTTGTTGGTGCGCTGATGGAATTCTTGAATGCTGAGTAGGTGTCATTGGGGATTATACAGGTGAGAAACAAAGGAGTGTTGAACGATGAAGCTACTCAATAAGTGGGTTATTTTGTTGGGCTCTTTTCCAGCGACCTTTATTTTGGGTCTTGACTATACCATTGTCAGCATTGCACTTCCCACAATTCAGCAGAGTCTTGGGGCTACATTTGTCCAGACTCAATGGGTTATGAATATCTTCACGCTAATGTTATGTGTCTTGATGGCAAGTATGGGGCGTTTGGGAGATATTGTCGGCTCATTAAAGATACTCAATATTGGTTGGCTATTACTTGTGTTGGCGTCCCTGCTGGCCGGTCTAGCAAGTGATCCGCTGTGGTTGATTGTTTGGCGTGGATTACAGGGTGTCGCTATAGCTATTATTGTGCCAAATAATATCGCACTGCTTTCTCACAGCTTTACAGAGAAGGAGGCGGGTTTTGCAATGGGTTGGTGGATGTCAGTTTTAGCTATAGGTTTTGCACTTGGCCCTGTATTGGGCGGGGTTATGTGTGAAATTTTTTCTTGGCGTTCCATTTTTTTTATCAATATTCCTTTTGTATTGGCTAGTGCATTGGTGGGGGTCTTTATGATGAAGAGCCCGCAAAACCTGGATAAAGAAAAAAGCTATATTGATTGGGCTGGTATGGTTTTGCTCGCGGTAAGTGTTGGGTCATTGGTGTTGCTTGTGGTGGAAGGGCCGCAAATTGGCTGGATGAGTTGGCCTTCGCTATTTTTATTGACGGGGTCTGTTTTAAGCTTTTGGTTGCTGTATCGGGTGGAGAAGAGGCTTGAGCAGCCTTTGATCCACTTTTCATATTTCAAAAATACACTTTTCTCCGCCTGCGTCCTGACAAATTTTGGTTTGTTGGTGTTTTTGATCTCTGCATTTTTCTTGCTGCCATTTTATCTGCACATTGTTCGTCAAGATACAACAGTGATGTCTGGATTGATACTGTTGCCAATTACTTTGGTGATGGCATTGATTTCCCCTCTTGCGGGTAGGATGGCAGCAAGTTCATTGCCTGCAGTTCCGATACTAATTGGGGTGGTTTGTATCTTGATTGCTGCTATTGTCATGACGCAGTTTTCGATTAATACCAAGTTTGTCACTTTGCTATTGGCTTTTATTCCCTTTGGGGTTGCCTGGGGCTTTGTCTTTAGCGCCACTGCCCCCATTGCTATTAGTGCTTTGCCTGAGAATAGTGCAGGTATAGCTACGGGCATGTTGTGGGGTATTCAGAATATCGGTGCAGCGCTCGGCCTGGCTATGACTGGTACTGTTTTCCGGATTTTGGAGAAGAAAAATCTACTGTTCCTGATAAAGCAAGAGGGATTTACTATAACTCAAAGCATGGAGGACTACATTTGATCCCTGTTGATGAATCCTGAGCGAGTGGATCACAGTGCGTTTGGGGTGCCTAGTGATGTGCATGACCGAATGGTAGTTCTATTTGATCAGGCGTTTGCCAGTGCTTTTCAGTCAGTAATGTGGGGGTTGGTAGTTTTTATCTTCCTGCTGCTAGTAGCTATTGCTTTTTTGTTGAAAAAATCATGATGATGTGGAGTATTACTTTTTTATAATTCCAATAACGTATTTCTTTTGCTTTCGGTTCGGCCTGGATTTTCTGGGTTTCGTTGTTGTTCTTCAATCGAAGGTTAAAGGGAGGATGTAAATAATGCGTTTTCTAGTGGTTTATAAAAGTAGTTAAGTGGCTTGTCTTTTTAATATATGCCGGTGCTAAAAATGATAAAAATAAAGTGTTTGTTGATAAGTTTATTCTTTGGTTTTTCTGTTGCTGCCAATGCGTATCAGTCAGCGTATTGTGCCAATCCCATTCTGGAAATAGATTTTGATGGAGTTGTGATTGCTGGTTCCAAGCAGAGACTAGTGAATGTTGCCCTCAGTGGGGAACCGATGCGGGTGGGCTGGGATTTGGATTTCGATGGAGATAAACAATCAGATCTCACGCATTGGTCAGATGCACAATTTACTAGTGTGGTATCGGGAGAGGTGGCGACCAAGGTCCAGTCTGTACACCGACAAATTCCCAGACTTGAGGATGGAAAAATTGAGCTTTCCACAGATTTTGGGCAGTGGCATGGTCTGCTGGATAGTCGTGGGATTCTACTCGGGCGTTTTGAGCACTCCAAAAGAATAAATGAAGATCGCGTCCATTCAATCTGGTGCTTTACCGAGCCCACTCGTAAAACCTGGCAAATGGTGTTTCAACATGATCGCGCCGGTAACACTATCGAAGGTGAAAAGTCCCAGTTAGTGGATGCTGTGGAAGGAGGGTGGGCGATACGGCTTGGTAGGCTAGATTTGACAAAGGAAAAATTAGAAAAAGAAATTGCTACAAACAAAGTAGCGGAACTGGTACCTATCTCAGTGCAAATTTCACCTGAGGGAGAAGTCATTGCGCAATTACCGCAAACTTTTCTTCCAAAGCATTTCCTGGATTCCAGTATTAACCAATATGCAAATAGTAAGGTTCTTTGGGGGGCTAAAGTTAGTACTGCAGGTGAGCTTGATTTAATTTGGGAGGATTTACACAGCGGGCAGATCTCTCGTCAACGGCGCAGCCAGATGGGGCTGGCCTGGTTTGTTGAGCGACCTGTAAAGTGAATTGCTGATAGGCTCAGTTTCAATTGGGAGAATGCCCCGGCTTATTGGGCCGGGGCTCAAGCTGATTTGAAATTACTTCAGGATTTTTAGGGTCTCGCGTATTGGGAACAAAATATCGCGGGCCAATTGCTGGCTGCGGGCTGGGGACCACCCCTCTACAGGGTCAGGCAGGTTGTCGTTATCCTTAAATGGCATTTCCAGGGTCAATGCCAGAGTGCGGAACTGATGACCGGCCCAGGCGGTGCCAATGGTAAGGTTGGCTTCGCCAGGTTTGTCCAGCTCATAACCGTGCTCGGTTTGAAAGTCGGGGCTGATAGCCTCGTAGGCCTGTTTAAAGGTTTCTTCCAGTTTTGCGTGGCGCTCGTCATAGCCGGGAATACCTTCACAGGCGGCAACGAAGTTATAGGGAAGTGCTTCGTCTCCATGAATATCTAAGAAGATATCCCCGCCGATTTCCAACATCTTTTCCCGAACGAGGAATACTTCCGGGCTGCGATCCATGGTTGGATTGAGCCACTCGCGATTCAGGTTGGCACCAGCGGCATTGGTGCGCAGGTGGCCGCGAACGCTGCCGTCGGGGTTCATATTGGGGACTATGTAGAAAACGGTATCTGCCAGCAGTTTCTGGGCCTGAGGGTTGGCATCATCCAGTAGAGCCTCAAGGAAGCCCTCTACAAACCACTCCGCCATGGTTTCTCCGGGGTGCTGGCGTGCAATCATCCATACCCGATGCTTGGCGGTTTCGGCATCTCCGATAGTGAGCATGGTCATATCGCGTTGGTCGAGGGTTTTGCCAAGGGTTTGGATTTTTACCCGCTCATTGCTCTGAGCCCAGGCCAGCAGATCCAGGTGGCGCTCCCAGGAGTAAGGTGCGAAGTAAGCCAGGTAAATACTGGGCTCATCCAGGGTTACGGTAAAGTCGAGAGTCTTGCCATCGTAATTGGCGCCGATGCGGAACCAATTCTGACGGTCATAGGAAGCGCACACCCGATAGTTTTCCCAGCCTTCCGGGTAGGCGGATTTACCTGCATTGACAATACTCAGTGGATAGCTTGCGCCCACCTCACCTTCTAGTCGAAAGTGAAACCACTGGTAGAAATCGGAGTTATTATCCTGGCGTATAGCCAGCTGAATAGGGCTGCTTTCAGCGTTGATCACTTCGATATTGCCGCTGTCAAAGGCACTGGTTATGTACATGTAGTGAGCTCCACTCTTGTTGTTGGGCGCAGGATACAGCTCTGGAGGGATTTTTTCAGGGGGAGAGTGGGGGATTTCGCCACTTGAGGGTGCAATTTTGCGCTTTCTGAAATTAAAAAAGCACGGTACCGAATTCGATACCGTGCTTTAGCCATTCCATGGCGGCACCCGCTACGACTACTGCTCCCTGAAATTTCCGGTGTCGGACCCCTGGCGACTGCTCACTGCCCGGCCTGATCACAAGTGCGTCAATCCACACTGTCAGAAATCGACTACATCTCCTTAACATCCCGCAACAAGTGCTGGTTAAAGTTTAGGCAGTTCGATTGGGCAATTGTTGTACGTTGGTGCAGATAGGCGTAAATTTGCTTATCTTTCACCCCGTCGATAATGAGTTGATTGAGAGCTGTAGGGGAGAAACACGAAAGCTTGGCGGAGCCCATTACAGGGGAAGTATCCGCCTGGACAATATTATCAAAGTTAATAATAGAGGTAGGCCATGAATAGAAATCTAAAGCGTGGCATTGTATTCAGCGGTTTGCTGACCGTGGTGATCAATATGAGTGCTTGTGGTTACTTCCTGTATCCGGAGCGCAAAGGGCAGAGTGGTGGACGGGTTGACCCGGCTGTATTGATACTAGATGGGGCCGCACTGTTATTTGGCATCATCCCCGGTATTGTGGCTTTTGCGGTAGATATCACCAATGGCACCATTTATTTACCGCCGGGGAGTAGCTCTGTAATCGACCGTCACGTCAGTAGCCTGGATGGAGGCGAAGTGCGTCAGGTAATCGACGAAGAGGGGCAGGCCTGGCTTGAGATGCCGATAGAAACTTTCACCTCGCAAGAGAAGACCCTGCAAAGCCTGGGGAAAACCTTATCTGATGTCACCGAAAGCCAGATCGATGCCAGTGATATCGTTTGGCTAGAGGATTCCGCAGCCTTGCGGGCTGCAACTGCCACCCAGACCGCATCGCGCTAAATTTTTTCGCTTTCTTTCCTTCATTTATGGGGACTACAAGTTGGCACTTGTAGTCCCTTTTTCCTGCGTCTCAATGAGCGCTGGTTCAATACAGACCTTCTAGCGCCAAAGGAACCACGCTGGCTGCCAGTAAAAGGCCCATGGTGATATTAAACAGTCTCAGGTGGTTGGGTTTGGTCAGAAAGCGCTTTAGCCCTATACCAAAGAACAGCCAAACAGCGACACAGGGACCGCCTATGGCTATAAAGGCTAGGGCGATCTGCAATATGTCTTTCCACACTTCGCCATTTGGGCTTGTGAATGCTGCTAGGGCACCTATGGCCATAATCCAGCCTTTGGGGTTGACCCACTGAAAGGCGATGGCCTGAAAAAATGAAAAGGGGTGGCGATCGCTGGCGGAGTCTATCTCGCGTGTTGAAGCGATCAGCCAGGCCAGATATAGCAGATAGCCAATGCCTACCCAGCGGATAATCTCGTGAAGTACTGGAAATTGGCTGAAGACCGAGCCGAGGCCCAACCCTACAGCAATGACCATTGCGGGAAACCCAAGCCAGATACCCAGCAGGTGTGGTAAGGAGCGGCTGGCGCCGTGATTTAATCCAGAGGACATGATCATTAAGTTATTGGGGCCAGGGGTGATACTGGTGGAAAAGACAAAAAGGGCAATGGGTAACAGCGTTTCTATCAAGGGGGCCTCAGGGTCCATTGTGGGCATCATGCTAAGATGCAGGCAAAACCAGAGAAGCACAAGTGAAATTGATCGACAGCCATTGTCATTTAGATTTTCAAATTTTCGAGAACGATCGGGCTCAGGTCTGGCAGCGCTGTGTCGCCAAGGGGATCAGTCAACTGATTATCCCCGGTGTTTGTAAACCCCAGTGGCAAAAGCTTGCGCTATTGGTTGACGGTCAGCCCCATTGGCATGCGGCTGCTGGAGTCCATCCTTGGTGGGTGTCAAAAAACTGCCAGGAAGATGAAGAGTGCATCAATGAGGTGCAACTGAACAGTGCACTAGCCGAGCATTTGCAGCAGTATCGCTGTATTGCTGTCGGAGAGTGTGGCCTGGATGCCGCTATAGCAACTCCGTTGGAAAAACAAATTACTGTATTTAAAACACAGCTGGAAGTTGCCAGCGACTTACAGCTGCCACTGATTTTACATGTGCATCGGGCGCACAACGAAGTACTTAAGCTATTGAAGCAATACCCTCTACCAAGGGGAGGAGTGGTACATGCATTTAGTGGTAGTGAGCAGATGGCTATGGACTACTGGAAAATGGGCTTTTATTTGGGCGTTGGTGGCACTATCACTTACAGTCGCGCGGCCAAAACCCGCAAGACCGTTACACGTATGCCGTTAGAGAGCCTGATACTGGAATCCGATGCACCCGATATGCCACTGTCAGGGCGGCAGGGGCAGCGAAATAGCCCTGAAAATCTGCCATTAATAGCCGCCGAATTAGCGGCGCTACGCGGTATTTCTTTACAAGAAATTGCCAGCGCAACACGAAAAAATACTGAGATATTATTTGCCCTATGAGTTTTTCTGCAGAGCAATTCAAGAAGCAGTTTCCACTTTTTGCCCAGGAGGAAAATGCAGGATTAGTCTACCTGGATAATGCAGCTACCACGCAAAAACCGCTATCCGTTATTAATGCGATGCGGGATTACTATATTCACAGTAGTGCCAACACTCATAGATCTAGTCATCGATTAGCGCGCAAGTCTACTGAAATAGTCGAGCAGGTGCGCTATGAAACCAAGCAGTTTGTGAATGCCGCTAGTACCAAAGAAATCATTTTTTGTCGCGGTGCAACTGAGGCCCTGAATCTGCTCGCCCATTGTCTTTGTAGTGAATTACAGCCTGGCGATGAGATAGTTATTTCCACCGCTGAACATCACGCGAATATCGTACCCTGGCAGATGATGGCCAAGCGCCATAATCTGATTCTGCGCTATGTGCCCCACTCTGCAGGAATTCCCCAGTTTGATCGACTGGGAGAGGTGTTGAACGATCGTACACGAGTGGTTTCTCTGACCGGTGGTTCCAACTCAATAGGTTTGCGTCCAGATCTCTCATTAATTCGAAAATTGTTAAGACCTTGGCAACTTAAGTGGATCGTGGATGGCGCTCAGTTGGCCGCTCATGAAGAAATTGATGTACAAAAAATTGGTTGTGATTTCTTTGTTTGTTCCGCACATAAGTTTTACGGCCCCAGTGGGATCGGTTTTCTCTACGGGCGCGAAACCCTTTTGGAGTCAATGCCTCCTTGGCACGGTGGGGGTGAGATGATCGCGGAAGTGGAATTCCAGCAGAGCCACTACGCCGAATTACCTCATAAATTTGAGGCGGGCACATCACCACTGGCTGCAATAGCCGGGCTGGGGGCGTCACTGGATTTCCTCTCCCGACAGGATCGTACCGCTATGGCCGAACATGAACAAAGACTGACACACTGGCTGCACCGGGAACTAAATGCATCCCCAAACTTTCGTTTGATCAGTCAAGCTAGTCACAACCTCGGAATAATTTCATTTGTGCCGCTCGAAGGCAGTGCTACGGATTTAATGCACTGGCTGGATGAGCGGGATATTGCCGTGCGGGTGGGGCATCACTGTGCGCAAATACTGGGGCGAACCAGTGGCAATCAGGTTACGGTGCGCGCCTCTGTAGCGGCTTATAACACCGACGATGATATCAGGGCATTTCTGCAGGCGTTAGAGGACTATTGCGAGGTCCAACAGCTGGTCACATCTGGGGTAGAGGTTCACTCCAAAAGCTGGGTAAGAGATGATTTTTCCCTGTTGCAACTTGAGTGTCTGGCCTCTCATCAAAATTGGCAGGGGCGTTATCGTGAGCTATTGCAGTGGAGTAAAGTGGTTACCCGTAAGCCCGAGATCCGCAATCCGGAGAATCTCGTTCGTGGCTGTGAATCTGAGGCCTGGTTAGTACACAGGGAAATAGATGGACGTCACTTCTTTGGACTCGACAGCGATAGCCGGGTTGTGAAGGGGCTCGGGGCACTGTTGCTTTCTCAGATAGATGGTTGCACTGCGGATGAGGTCCAAGCATTGGACCTGCCCCAACTATTTAATGAATTGGGGCTGAGTAAGCACTTGAGTCAGTCTCGCAGTAATGGGTTCTATGCTTTGATGCGCCGCGCATTACATCAGATAGAGAGCGGCGCAGAGCGGTCTTGATAAAGTTATACACCTTGGTTGGCAGGGCTGAGGCTTGGGACTCTACCGGGCGTTTTAGCTTTCAGGCCGAACAGTAATCGCAGCAATGGCACCCGCCGAATGATAAATTCATGAATAGCGAGGCACCCTATCACCGTTATTAAAAAGACCAGTAGGGGCTCGATAACCGGCCCCAAGGAAAACGCTTTCAACTTAAAGAGCGCCGCAACGGTAATTGTCTGGTGCAGGATGTACCAGGGGTAAACTGCCTCTGTGGCATAGGGCAGCCATGTAAACGGGCGGTTGAGGCAGTAGTGTCCCCAAGCTAATACTGTAAGTAGCCAGAACCAACGATTGGCATAAATCACTATCAGTTGAATTAAAGACTGCCCAGGAATTATATCCTCTTCCAATACCCGATCGAACAGCAGGAATAGGCAAAAACAAAGCGGAGCTGCAATCAGCAGGAAGAAGCGCAGGCGCACTAGCAGTTTCCATGGAGCCTCATTGCTGACAAGCAGGTAGCCGAATAGAAAGAAAGTGAAAAATTGTGCATGGGTATACCAATCACCAACAACGGCGTAGTTAATTCCACCAAAAAGCGGGAAGAGATAGAGGCCGTATAAAGTGAGGGGTAGCAGCGGCATGAATAGAAGCTGCCAGGCTCTAAAGCGAGATAGCCAGTTTCCTAGTCCTGGCCCGTAGGTTTGCAGAAAATAAGATACTGGAATAATGGCTAGCGTGTAGCAGAGCAGGTAGGGTAAATACCAGAGGTGATTCCAGGTGAAGCCAACATGGCTACCTGCAAAGCTCTCGGCCGGCCAGGGTTGAAACGTACAGTATTGCCAGAGGAAACTTAGGTAACCTGGCTCTATGACGCCGTTGGAGAGCGCCTCATAGTAAGCTTGTGGTGGCACTATAACCAGTATGCCGAAGAGAAGTGGGATAAGTAGCTGTCGCAATCGCCTCAGCAGAAACCGAGCGCTCCCAAGCTTAGCCAGCAGAAAGTATGTTGCGGCCCCAGAGATCAGGAACAGCAATGGCATTCGCCACTGGTTAACTGCCAGCATCAGGATCTGCAAAGGTTCACTCTGGTAAGTGCTCTTTACATGCCAGCCCCATTCAGCCACATAGGCCATCCCCAGGTGATACAAAATGAGTAGGGCAAAAGCGAGCACGCGCAGGGCATCAATGTCATGGCGGCGATGAATGTTTTTTTGCATGGCGTCCTTCATTTGGATTTGAAACAAGTTTCGCTATGTTCCTTGGGAAAATACCCTGTCTGCTATGCAAAGGACGTGAGATGCATTGCTAAAGGTGTGAATGGTGGTTTTCAGGGATGAGTTGAAGCTATGCTACCGGCAAAAATGCATGGGGATTGGAATAAATGACGGTACAAATGTACCTGGCGCGCAGGCGGCAATTTGAAATAGGGCTCTGCATTCTGTTCTTATTCGTACTATGGCTGGTGCAATTTACAGTAGTGTACCTGGAGCATCTCGGAGCGGATTCCAGATTCAAGCCTTGGGAGTTTTTGGTTTGGGAGGGCACCAGTATTCTGGTTGTGGGGCTGTTGTTCCCATTGATTCTGATCTGGGATCGTCGCTTTCCCCTAAGTAAGGAAACACTTGCTCGACATTTATTTATACATCTACTGCTGACCCTGCCTTGGTCGCTTTTACATGTTGTTGCTATGGTGGCACTGCGTACGGCGATCTACTACCTCGAAGGTGGCTCCTACAATTTTGGACACTGGGGAATTGAATTTTTCTATGAGTACCTGAAAGATTTTCGTACTTATGGCTTTCTACTGGGGGCTGTTTATTTATATCGTTTTCTCCTACGCTGCATACAAGGTGAGTCACTAGAACCCCCGGATGAAGGGCGACCTAAAGACTCTATTGAGCGCCCGGAGCGCCTTTTAATAAAGAAGCTGGGTAAAGAATTTCTGGTGAATGTAAAAGATATCGAGTGGGTGGAAGCCGCTGGGAATTATGTAAATTTGCATTTGGGAGAAAGAATTTATCCCCTTCGCGATACCATGGCAAAGTTACTGGAACGTTTAGACCCAGATGACTTTGTGCGGGTGCACCGCTCTTATATTGTGCGTTTGGATTCCATTGCCGAGATAGTTCCCCTTGAAAGTGGGGATGCGCGTATTTGCTTAAAAGGTGGCCAACAAATCCCTGTAAGTCGTCGCTACAGGGATCTGCTCAGGACTCAGTTGAGGTCGGCTTAGCTTGTGCTTTTTGCCTGAAGAAGCCTTTCTATAGCTCGGGAAGCTGCCACAAAGCCAAAAGTGCCGGTAACCATGGTGGCTGCACCAAAGCCACCACTGCAATCTAATTTAACCCCATTCTGCATGGCGCTTTTCTGCTGGCAAACGTCACCATCGGGTTTCGGGTAAACCATCGACTCGCGGGAGAAAATGGCGTCCACACCGAACTGCCGTTTGCTGCTCTTTTGGAAATTGTGAAAACGATAGAGATGCTGACGCACCTTGGCCAGCATGGGGTCGTTGATGGTGCGACCGAGATCCGCACACTCAATGGCCTGTGGGGAGCGCTTACCACCGGCGGAGCCAACGGTGATCAGACGCAATTTTCGCGCTTTGCAGTAGGCAACCAGCGAAGCTTTAACTCGCGCATTATCGATGGCGTCAATAACAATATCCAGAGAATCTCTATCGGGGTCGATCAGCTCGGCCAGATTGTCTGTGGCGATAAAGTCATCGATAGCGGTGACCTGAATCTCCGGGTTGATCTGCCTGAGTCGGTCGGCCATGACCTCGATCTTCATGTGTCCAACCGTTGAGGAGAGGGCATGGCACTGGCGATTAGTGTTGGTGATACATATATCGTCGAGATCAATTAGTGTCAGGGCGCCTACACCACTTCGGGCAAGTGCCTCAGCGATCCAGGTACCCACACCGCCGATGCCGATAACTAATATATGGGCCCGATTCAATATCTCCAGGGCATGGTTACCATACAGGCGGCCGATACCGCCAAAGCGTTGTAGGTATTGTTCAGACAGACTCATTGGGGCTCTTTTCCGATACTTCTTCCAGAAAGCGGTGCTTGTCTACTGCAGAGGGCAGTAAACAACTACTGCGCCGGCCAAACCAGCGGTAGCGATTGCGCGCTACCAAATCGTAGAGCCAATCCCGCACTGAGCGCGGAATGTAGCGCAAAACCACAAGATAACGCCAGTAGCCATCAAGGTTGGCTGAGATACGAAGGGCCGCCTCACTCTTATGGTATTGCTGGAAGCAATCTCCCTGTCGCTCTAATAGAATCACGCTCTCATAGGTTTTCAGGGGTAGCCCAAGCTTCCTCAAGTAGTGCTGGCCAGCCTGGGACTGTACTCTGCAGAGCGTGAAGCGACAATGAGGGTCGTACTTTATGAGCAGATGGCTCCAGCCGTTACAAAGGTTACACTGGCTGTCGAAGAGGACGATTTTTTCAGGAGGAGAGGGGGGCATGGGGGAAAATAGCGGCCCGGAGGCCGCCAATATCTTTAGTGAACGTGACCGTGATCGATTTCTTCCGCGGTTGCGTCGCGCACTGAGATAACTTCGATCTCAAAGTGCAGCTCCACTCCGGCCAGAGGGTGGTTGCCGTTAATAGTAACTTCATCGCCATCAATATCGATAATTTCGACTTCAATGGGGTGGCCATCGGTGCTCTGGGCGTGGAAAGCCATGCCAACTTCGAGCTCTTCTACACCGGAAAAGGCGCTGCGGGGCATTGTTTGGATCAGCTCTGGGTTTTGCACGCCGTAACCTTCCTCAGGAGAGATCACCGCAGTGAACTTGTCTCCTGGTGCTTTTTCCAGCATTTCCCGCTCAAGGCCAGGAATAATATTGCCCACGCCCTGTAAGTACTTAAGCGGCTCCCCATTTGCGGAGGAGTCGATGACCGTTCCGTCAGCATCTTTCAGGGTGTAGTTGATTTCCACAACTGTGTGGTTGGCAATCTTCATGGATAGTCTCTGATTGAAGAGTGAGTGAATTAGCGCTTACCGCTGCGCTGGAAAACGGGAGGTAAAGGCTGTGAGGATGCAATTGTATTGAGAGGTTACATACGCCGCAACTTGTGCGGCGCAAGTGGGGGTTAACAAGCGATGGAAAGGTCTTGCTCGCAGCCACCGTAAAGGCTACTCGCTGTTTGTATAAGACTTGTACTAAGCTGCCATGGAAACCCCAGCTCTTCCAAGCGCGCTTCCAGATATTCGAGCAGGGCGTCAAACAGAGCTGGATTCAGACCGCGAGCCAGGAAACTGGCGCGACTACTGCGATCAGGCTCGGGCTGTTCAGAAAAGGCGTGGTTTAGGAATTGTGCTTGGCGGCTTTGTTGTTTGCGATGATCACAGGTTTCGTAACTGGAAAGGTGGCGGCCTATGGTTTCGTAAAATTCATTGACTGTATGACAGACAAATTTAGCACCACCGACCTGTTCTAACAGGCTGTTCATATCTCTCCCCCCGGTGAGCAGTTGGTACTGAAATATAAAATTCCGCAGAGCCCAAAATATTGTGATAGAAAAAATGCACAGGATGCACTGGCTCATTAACGGTACAACATTAATTGCTCAGCAGCGTAAGTCATATTCTCTCGGACTGCCAACGTGCTTTAAGAAAATTGTCATTTTGTTCGACAGGTAGTAGTCCAGTTTGCCTTTATCTACGCCAAATAAAAAATTGCTTTTAAGATAGTGTTTTTTATCCCTTTATTCTGAGTTTTTTAGCGTAGATGTTAGACTGCACGCTTGAACTAAATAAAAAATTTGCAACTGATTGGATTAAATTATGGCAAGCATTTTTACTCAAATTTTGAATGGGGACTTACCGGGCCACTTTATCTGGAGGGATGAAAAAGCGATTGCAATCATGACCATTTCCCCCATTAAGCCGGGGCATTGCCTGGTAATCCCGGTTGAAGAAATTAACCACTGGGATGATGTGCCAGCCGAGCTTGCGGCACACTTAATGTTGGTTGCACAAAAAGTCGCCAAGGGACTAAAGGCTGTGTATTCACCCAAGCGTGTAGGTGTGATGATTGCAGGGCTGGAGGTACCGCACACCCATATTCACCTGATTCCTGTCGATGAATTGACAGATTTTGATTTTTCCCTGCAAAAGAGTGCAACATCTGAGCAGTTGGCTATTGAGGCTGAGAAAATTCGTAGCGCACTCGTTCAGCAGGGCTGTTCAGAGGCAGAGTGTGTCAGAGGTTAATTTCTGAACGCAATTTAGAGACTATTTGGTCACCCACTTTGTGCCTTCATAAATTTTCTGGAGGCACTGCATCCAATTCGTATACTCGGGTAGTCAAGTAATACGTAACAGTGATAATTACGAGAATTTTGCAATGGCAACCATGAAAAAAGCTTTTTTAGCCCCGCTGTTTGCTCTGCTGGCCCTTTTTGTCCTCAGCAGCGCCCAGGCTGAGGGAGATAAAAAAGAAACTAAAAGTTTCGATGTCAATGGCTTTACCCGGGTTTCTCTACGAGGCAGTTCTCACGTTGAAGTGATTCAGGGGGATCATTTTGCCGTGAATGCCAGTGGTCCGGCTGAAGTTATGCCCCATGTCAAAGCGGAGGTGAAGGGCAACACTCTGGAGCTGTATGTGGATGACAACACTCAACACTGGTTCGGTGTGATTACCATTACCCGTGATAGGGACCAGAAGGTGCACTTCACGGTCACCATGCCAAAGGTTGAGGCATTGGAGGTAGCTGGTTCCGGGCAGGCCGTGGCAGAAACCTTAGAAAGTGAAACCATTGACCTCGGAGTCACGGGTTCTGGTACTGTGCGTGTTGCCAAAGCTGCGGCAGAAAATCTCAGTGCTTACGTGACAGGCTCTGGGGACCTGATTCTCGATAAGGCACTATCGGTCAACAGCGAGATTGCTATCAGCGGTTCCGGCGATATTTTCCTCGGAGGCATCACTGGAGAGAAGCTCTCAGCGGAAATCAGGGGCTCCGGTGATATGCGAGTCGGTGGCCGTGTAGCAGATGTCAATATTCGTATCATGGGATCTGGTGACTTTGTCGGCCGCAGCCTGCGCGCAGATAATGCCAGTGGCGCGGTCATGGGATCAGGGGATATCGTTCTTAAACGCCCGCAAAGTGATTCTTTTTCCGTTATGGGGTCTGGTGATGTTGCACTGGTAGACTAACTGCTCTATTGATCTGCATAGTAGGCACTGCCACAGCGCAGTGCCCTCCTCATTAGGGCCAAACCTTCTTCGGCCCAGTTTTCTATTTTGGAAGTGAACTCCCCATGGAATCGCAGGCGACAGGGTCCGGGCAAGTGAGCCTGGAGTACCCTTCAGATCAAGTAGACAAACGCAGTAAGCGTCTCAAGGAAAAGTTGCGTCACTGGGGGCGGGGTGCGCAGGAAAAATCTCATTGGTTGGCAGAGCGCCTTATGGACCGCCGTGTCTGTGTTGGAGTGACAGGTTTGAGTGGGGCTGGTAAATCGACTCTGCTGACCAGCCTTATCTACCAGTTGAGTCACCCGCAGAAAGCACAACTACCGGGCTTTGCCCCAGCGTTAAATGGAGACCTTTTGGGGGCAGAGTTAAAGCCTGCTCTCGATTCTGGCCTGCCAGTCTTTGACTATGAAGGCTGCTTGAGTGCTTTGATGTCCCATCCACCGAGATGGCCACAAAGTACCCGAGATGTATCGGCAATGGAATTGCACATTCACTTGCGACGGCATCGTCGTTTAGGGCGGGGCGATCATAAAACCTTGATCCTGGAGCTGCGGGACTACCCAGGTGAGTGGTTGATGGACTTGCCGATGCTGAGAATGGATTTTCGCGACTGGTGTCGCCATCAAGCCCATATTATTGCGAGCGATACGCGCGCTGGGTTGGCCCCGGGGCTGCTAACACGCTTGGCAGCGCTCTCCCCCGAGGCTGAGGCAAAGGAGTCAGAGCTGCAGTCATTGTGGCGGGAATATCGTCAATTTCTATTGGACTGCCGCGAAAAGCGAAAACTCAGCTATCTGCAGCCGGGACGAGCATTGTTGGATGACGAGGATTATCAGCTATTACCTCTGCTGGATCTCAGAGGCTTTAGTGCCGATCAATTGAAACAGTTGCCTGACGGTAGTAATTATCAGGTTCTGCGTCGCCTTTATGAGGCTTATGTGGAGGGGAAGGTGGCCCCTTTTCTCGAGAGCCATTTTAAACACCTCGATCGGCAGCTGGTCCTGGTGGATATGATCGGCACCTTGTTTGCGGGTGAGCAGGCTTTGGAGGATATGCGTCTGGCTTTTACTCATATTGCCGATACTTTCCGCTATGGAGAGTCTGGGGTCCTGAGTAAGTTATGGCGTCCTAAGGTGAATCGCTTGCTCTTTGCCGCGACTAAGGTTGATCAGGTGCTTGCGGCTGATCACGATGCCTTGCGTCAGCTGCTTGGCCAGCAACTGCAGCAAACTTTTACCGGAGCGCGCCACCGTGGCTTGCCGATCTTTAGTGAAGCCATTGCTGCTGTGCGTTGTTCCCGCGAGGATCAGCGTAATGGGCGGCGTATGCTGGTTGGATATGACCTGGATGGTCGCTATCTGGGTTTTGAGAATGCCGAGATATTCTCGCGCCTGCCCAGTGAAGAGAGTGGCTGGGGTCATTATACCGGGGCTGCTCCACCCCAGTTGCGCCCCCCGCAAGGTATGGACTCAGGTTCCATTCCTCATATCCGCGTCGATGCGCTTTTGAATTTGTTGCTTGGAGATAAAGTTTGATGGGTGATGAGAATAAACAGGCTCCTCGCCGGGTAACGCGGATAGAGTCCCTGCAGGAACCAGAAAGTGAAGCCCCTCACCGGGATACTACGCGTGTAGAAACCCTGCAAGAGGAAGGGGAGGACATTCCGAGATCTATTACCACGGGAGAATCACTACCCGATAGGATTGCCTTTTCTGAGTTGCGCCTGCCTGTTTTTCGCCTGAAATGGTTAAAGCCGGCACTGCTTTCAAGCGTAGCACTAATAGTGGCTGTACTCGCTTGGGAATTACGCCAGATGTATACCTGGGCGGCAGATAAGCACTGGAGCCTTGGTATTCTCGCAGGAGTGGTGATAGCGAGCCTTGCAGCGGCAATAGCCAGTTCCCTGTGGGAATTTTTCCGTGCTGGTCGGCCACTGCGCAAGCTGCAAAAAACACAGGCAATGGCGGCCGACATGCGAGAGTGCCGCAGCCATGAAGAAGCGGAATCTCTCCGTAGACAGTTGCAGCTGCATTTTTCAGGAAAACCTCAGGGTATACTGCTCAACCGGGTACTGGATGAGGCGCCGGATTATTATGACAGTAGTGAGTTACTGCAGCACTTGGAAGTGACTTTTCTCGATGCACTCGACCAGGAGGCACAACGCCGCGTAGTTCGTCACGCGACAGCAACTGGGGCATTGGTAGGTCTCAGTCCTTTTGCCAGTATTGACATCCTTGTTGCCCTGCGCCAATCGTTACGAATGATTGATGATGTTGCACAAATTTATGGCATTCAACCTTCGCTTGTAGTGCGTTGGCGCCTTTTCAAGAAAGTACTTGCGCTGGTGGCTTATAGCGGTGCCAGTGAATATGCGATCAGCGAGATATGGCCAGATTTGGTCGGCGACAGTGTTGTTAGTACAGTTTCTACTCGTTTGGGGCAAGGTGTGGGCGCAAGTTTTTTTGTGGCGCGTATTGGACTTTCTGCGATGCAGAGCTGCAGACCCATCCCTTTTACTGAAAAACAGCGCCCGCGCCTGGGCGCATTGGTTAAACGCATTGGAATCGGGTTGAAAGAGCGGATGCCGGATGTTTTTTCTATGGTCGGGCTTGGCAGTCGGGCTGGCAGCTCCCCCGCTAAGCCCGCGACGAAGTTCACCAGAAAAAGCTGATTTCGTCGCTGCGACAAGGCCCGCAAGATACTGCGGGCCGAATGTTTTCAGGATGTAGTGACGGCCCTACTGGAACTGCTTTTTCATCAGCAGGCGTGTGTGGTGGCGATCCACCAATTCTGCCAGGGTGGCAAAGCGTCGTTTGATAAAGGGGGCGGGGTTGTTATTTCCAGCATCGTCCCGATATTCAACGCCTGAGCGGACATGTTGCAGTTCTCGAGTTAACTCGTTTATCGCCGAAAAAATATTTTGAGTATCGTCCTGGCTATGGAAAACGTAAGCGTTATTGGTATCCACCAAGTAGGCGTTACATTCATTTAGCCACTCAAGCCGCTGCTCTAGAAATCGAATTGTATTGCGGATACCGCCTTTATATTCTGGGTTGAAGTGCTCGTTTACATATTTGTCTAGGCTGCGCATGCCTGCCCCGACAAACTGCTCTACCACACTGCTGCAGTATTCTTTTGTGAGATAACTAGGATGGGTATTGGCATTGCTAAGGGAGCTTGAAATCAGCAAAGACAAAAGCCCCAAGGTTCGAAGGATGGCTAAAGAAGGAGAGTTCATTGTCTTGCCCATGGGTTACTCTTTCTAGTGGCTGTTATTCTATCCGCCAAACCTGCTCAGTTGTTCTAACACTTTGTTTAGCGAAGTATTTTTTGTGATAGTTGTCACATGAATATAGAAGCGACAAATAGGTGTCAACGGTTATTAAGTGCGGAGTGACAGCTCTGGCGCGAAAGGTGTGTTGTGGGGAAGTATCCCTTGCGTTGTAAGTTAGGTAATAAATTAAAGACAGAGGTTTGCTTTGGCTGAATATGAATTTGATCTATTTGTGATTGGGGCGGGCTCTGGTGGTGTACGAGCTTCGCGTATGGCTGCCGCCCAGGGAATGAAGGTGGCGGTGGCTGAAGATCGCTACATGGGGGGGACCTGCGTAAACGTCGGGTGCGTTCCCAAAAAATTATTCGTCTATGCCAGTGGATTTAATGAGGACTTCACCGATGCTAGAGCCTATGGTTGGAACAGTTCGCCGGCTGAATTTCACTGGCCAACATTGCGTGAAAATAATGCACGTGAAGTGTCCCGCCTCAACGATATTTATCGAAACCTATTAGCAAACTCAGATGTGACGGTCATTGACGGCCGTGCCAAAATTACTGGCGCCAATAAGGTGATGGTGAATGGTCGCGAATACACGGCACAGAGAATTCTGGTAGCAACAGGAGGTTGGCCCTTTGTCCCAGATATTCCTGGGAAAGAATTCATCCTGACCTCCAATGAGGTGTTTTCCATGGAAGCCTTCCCCAATAGAGTACTGGTTGTTGGTGGGGGGTATATTGCCGTTGAGTTTGCTGGGATATTTGCTGGTTTAGGTGCTGAGACACACCTCTCTTACCGGCGTGATTTATTCCTACGTGGCTTTGATCGCGATATTCGCCATTTTGTCCGTGATGAGATGGTAAAAAAGAATATTGATTTGAAGTTTAACCATCAAGTGAGTGCCATTGAAAAGTTGCAAGATGGTAGTTTTTTAGTACATGTCGAGGACGGCTCCAGTTTAAATGTGGATATGGTCCTCTATGCAACAGGCAGAGTTGCCAATACTGAAGGACTCGGTTTGCAGGAGCAAGGGGTCGTGTTGCATCGTGATGGCACAATCTCAGTGGATGACAATTTCCGCACGAATGTCCATTCTATCTATGCCCTTGGGGATGTTACCGGTGAGCCACAGTTGACGCCTGTGGCCCTTGCGGAGGCGATGGCTCTAGTAAAGCACTGGCGCACAGGAACAACTGCGGAGATTGATTATAACAACATTCCCACCGCAGTATTTTGTCAGCCCAATATTGGAACTGTAGGGTTGTCAGAAGAAGAGGCCAGGGACTCCGGAGTTAGAGTTACCATTTACAAGTCAGAATTCAGACCAATGCGTCATACAGTAAGTGGGAATACCGAGCGCACCCTAATGAAGTTAGTGGTCGATGCCGATACTGATAAGGTGATTGGTGTTCATATGGTTGGTGATGATGCTGGTGAGATTATCCAGGGCTTGGCTGTTGCTTTGAAAGCGGGGGCGACCAAGAAAGTCTTTGATGAAACCATCGGAATTCACCCAACGGCAGCAGAAGAGTTCGTCACTATGCGTACACCAGTACAGTAAGGCTGGTAGTGGATATAATTTGTGGTGACTATCCTCGAGGCGCCTCTTGAGTATTTAGCTCTAAAATTGAGGGCTGCTAAAGAAAAATCTTAAAATCCCCCCGCTTTTAAAGCGGGGTTTAATGCAAAAACGGCGCTGGTGCGCCGTTTTTGCTCTCTTCTAGGATTCTTCTTCGACTTCATAAAGCGCCTGATGACGCTGCGCTTTTTTGCGCTCGCTACGCTCTTTTAGGCAGCGTTCTGCGGAGGCAAATGTGTCATTCACCGCTCGGTGGATAGACTCATTTTCATTACTGATGGTCACGGGATTGCCACTAATGGCAAGTTCAAGGGAGGCTTTGTATTGCTTGCCTTTGCTTTTGTGTTGGTGGGGAGCTTCCAGAACTACACGACTATGTATGATGTCGCCACAATAACGTTCCAGTTTGTGTAACTTTTTAGATACCGTATTTGACAGGGCAGCAGATTTGTCGATATCGCGGAACACAATGTTATCGTTAGGCGCTGATTTCATGGATAAATACCTCCGGTTATAGGAAACCATGCAGGCCGCTTGTGCGGTTTGCTATTCAAAGAAGGTAGGGCGCCCTAATGGGAGGGGTCGAGTCCGCAGTTGAATCGCCGAGTCGCCGGTAGCGCAACGAATAATTGCTGTCTGAGCAGCTCTGGGTGTTTTACGTCCGGGTCGGGTTTCCGCTGTGTTCAGCGATCGTCTCCCTGTTACCCATAATGCTTCCGCTAAAAAAAAAATCAAGCGCTATCGCTTGAAAATGTCACATAAAATTCGGCGAAGCGTCATTAAGACGACTTTAGCACTTAGGTTTAAGGGGATTATTCATCAAATGGGGGCAAGGGGTGGACGAGAGGTCATTGCTCGCGAGCTCAGGCCTGCGTAAAATTGACAGTGCTGCGACAGAGTACATAAAGTTTTGAACAAAATTTAACCTCTGCGCTTTTATCTTACGAGTGTCGAAAAATCGAGAAACAGGTTCTGGACAATGGCGGTAAAGCGGTATTGCTCGCTCTTCTTGGCGGGCTTAGTAGTTTTTAGCGGAATGGCAGCGCAGGCGCAGTCAAACCTCACTGTGGAAAAAAACCGACTGGCGCGCCTGGAGCAGTCCCTGGAAAACAGGCAGGTTGAGCTGGAAGATATTGAGAATGAACTGCTTTCTTATGAGTATAAGCTCGAGCGTGCGCAGGAATCTCTCAACGAGCTTCGCAAAGAGTATGAGGCGAGCCGTGTCGAGCTCGAGGAGGCGCGTAGGCTCCATGAATCCAATGGCACCTCAGATTCTGAGCGTCGCCTGACCAAAGCCAAGCACGGCTTTGCAATGGCCGAGCGAGGGGTGGATAGCCGCAGCCGACGCTTAGAGTTTATCAAGGTGAACCACCAAGAGCTTTTGGCTAGGCTCGACGAAGAGAAAAAAGGCATTGCCGAGACCAAGGCCAAGGTTTCTGCCCAGCAGGATAAGATTAGCCAGGTGGTGGATTCTATGCTGGCCAAGGCAGAGGCTTCTGAGAGGCGCGCCGCTTTGGCAAGAAGTGCTAAAGCTGAAGCAGCAAAGCAAAAGCCTCCTAAGCTGAAGACAGCGGCAATTGAGAAACCCCAGAAACGGCAGGTGCAACCTGAGCCGGTTCCGACTGTTAAGAGAGATATTGATCCCGAGTTGCTTGCCTATGTCGAGCGGGAACAGAAGCGTCTGAGTGAATTACTATCCGACAAAGATGGGGAAAACAAACAGACTTTCCGCAGTTTGCTTCTGAAGCCGTCAAGTGGGGATCGCCAACCTTTTGAGTTCCTGGGGAAAAACCAATATCGTTTGGTGGCAACAGTTGAGGCGGGTAGGCAGACGTACAAAATCAATACTTGGAAGTTCCGTCGCACTATACCCGCAGAAGATGATGGCGAGCGCTATGTTTTTATTTTTGATGCTCGGCGCCTTTCACGTCCCCGTTTGGTGATGTATCCAGAATATGCCTTAGACGCTCTCAAATAGGAAGCTCCAGCCTCTCAGGAGGATACAAAAAGCCCGCTCAGTTCGGGCTTTTTTTATTCTGTTTTAGTAAGGGTACTTTGAGTAAGGAGTGGTAGTGGCTTTTTCCTGCCAGGGGAACACTCTCATAAAGAATGACATTTTCGACTAACACGGATGAGTTTAGGTTGCGCGGTGCAATATGCCGAAACCCCTCTTTATTGCGACTGCGCGCTAAGGTGATATGGGGTCGATATTCCTGACTTTCTGGTTCCATTCCAAGCTCGCCAATAAATTGCCGGCATTCCTCATGGAGTTCAGTTAAATTAGGATTTAGGGCTAATTCTACCGCAAGAATTTTGGAGTGCTGTTTTGGGAAAGGGGTTAAAGAACAAACCCTACTTTGAAAACTTCTTTTGCAGTGGGCAAGCTCAATAAGTCCCTGCTTAAGCAGGGGGATTTTTTCTTTCGGAGTGCTCCCAAGAAAAGCCAAGGTCAGGTGCCAGTTATTGGGGGTTGTCCAGCGTATATGGTTGGTAGTTGTGTCTTTTAGCTGCTTTTGGCACTGAGTGGTTATCTCGTCTAGGAATGCTTGTGATGCCACATCAGGTTTAATACCAATAAATAACCTGCTAGTGGATTGATCTGACAAATTTTCTTCTCTTTGCATTTTTTCCCTTTGGGACCTTGAAATAAAACTTGTGGCCCATACCTATTGAGTACGGCTGGTAGCTTTGAGTGTGAGAGTGCCCCGTTAGCAATGCTCGTGCTTATTGGCGAGCAAAATTGAATATTGCTCTGAATTGAGGATATAACTATGCGTAATTTTGATTTTTCCCCTCTGTATCGATCTGCAATTGGTTTTGATCGTATGGCCAGTCTGCTGGATGCAATGAGCTCCAGTGAGCAAAAACAACCCTCATACCCTCCCTATGATATAGAACTTACTGGTGAAGATAGCTATAGAATTACTATGGCTGTGGCTGGGTTTGAGCAATCTGAACTCGATATTCAGGTTGAGCAAAATCGCTTAAGTGTGAGTGGTAAAAAACCAGAAGATATTGCACAAAGAAACTTTCTCCATCGAGGAATTGCTGCGAGAAATTTTGAGCGACGCTTCCAGCTGGCAGATCACGTCAAAGTGACTGATGCGAAGCTTGCCAACGGCCTGCTTCATATAGAGCTGGTTAGAGAAATACCTGAAGCGATGAAGCCTCGAAAAATCCAGATCAGTGAAGGCGCTTTACTGAATCATGAGCAGGCTGAAAACGTCACGACGAAAAAAAAGCCTGAAACGGTAGCTGCATAAGTTGACACTTTCTTGCCCCCTGTGCCGCCATCGCGCGGCACAACTCTATTATCGAGATAAATTTCGCAGTTATTACCAATGTAATAACTGCGAATTGGTGTTTGTACCCGCAGAATATCATTTGACTCCAGTTGAAGAGCATGCCTATTACAATCTGCATGAAAATTCTATGGAGGATGAAGGGTATCGCCGTTTCCTAAGCCGTTGTGCCAAGCCCTTATTGAAAGAGCTCTCTGTTACTAGTGTGGGGTTGGATTTTGGCTGTGGACCAGCGCCATTATTGGCGCGAATTTTAGAGGAGCAGGGTCATAAAGTTGAGTTGTTCGACCGTTATTACTTCCCTGAGCGTCGGGTGCAGGAAAAAAGCTACGACTTCATAGTGGCGACAGAAGTGGTGGAGCACTTGAGCGCGCCTGGCGATGAGTTGTCGGCTTTGTGGACACGATTACGAGTTGGCGGTGTGCTGGCACTGATGACCAAGCTGGTTATTTCTCGAGAACGCTTTGCCAGCTGGCATTATATTCGCGACCCAACACATATTTCCTTCTTTTGTGTTGAAACCTTTCAATGGCTGTCGCGAAAATTAGGTGCGGAACTACACTTTGCAGATAGTGATGTTATCTTCCTGAAGAAGTCAGGTATTGACCCGGAATAGCTTGGCTCTGACGGTGGTCCGATATTCGCTTGGTGTAGTGGCAAGGAATTTTTTGAACAGTGCAGTGAAGTGCCCCATATCCTGGTAGCCAACTTTTTCGGCAATTTCATTCACGGATAGATTACTGGATTGCAGCAGTTCCCGAGCCATATCTACACGAACATTTTGCAAATATTGCAGCGGTGTCTGTCCTGTAGCTAATTTAAAGCGGCGGTTGAAGGAGCGCACACTCATGTCGAACATTTGTGCTACCTCACTGAGGCGCACCTCGGTATTACAGTGCTCTTTTAGCCATGCCTGGGCCTGTACAATATCCTCGTCTGGATGTAGATGCACCGAACCCTCTGAGTAAGCAATTTCCTCAAACGGTCGGCGAATTTCATGGGAGAAGTTACGCTCCACATGACTGGCTACAGCGGCTCCATAGAGCTGGCGAATCATATGAACCGTGACATCTGCCAGGGCATTTACGCTGGCGGCACAAAAAAGTTTGTCAGCCTGAGTGATAAAATACTGGCGCTTCAATTTAACTTTTGGGTAGTCCGCGCTGAACTGGTCGAAATAGTGCCAGTGTGTAGTGGCGGGTTTGCCATCAAGGAGGCCTGCCTCGGCTAGAAAGCAAACTCCAGTACCCACGGCGTTGATCGCAGCTCCACCTTCGGCCTGGCTCCGTAGCCATCTTAAAAGCTTTCCACTGCGCTTCAGGGCTGGGCGGGGATTGCGCCAAAGCGCAGGAATGTAGATCAAGTCGCTGTCTGGTGCCTCTTCCAAAGACACGTCAGGTTGAAAGGTAAAGCCGCAGCGGGTTTTTACCGCTTGTCCATCTATGCTGGCTGTTACTAGGCGCAAGGGCTCTGCCAGCCTTTCCACTCGGGCGCGGCTTTCGGCACCGCGCAGCATTTCTAAGGGCAGAACTGTGCCGGTGGCCAGCATTTGATCAATCAGAAGAAAGGTAACCGTTCGCATTACATACTCAGGCGGGGTTGCGCCATTGGCCAAAACACTCAATTTTGCTGGCCAGTATGCCCATAACTGGACGGAATCGCCAGCCCCTACACTCCCAAATATCAAATTTGTAGTGTTTAGCTTGGCTGGAGGTCAGGATGCAGCGCCTTCCCGTAATTACCGCGTTCGGTGGTTTTAACCCTGCAGGACGCAGCTCCTTTCACCGGGGCTATGCCCGCATGGTGCTCGACAAACTCGGACAGAGGGAGCGGACTGATACGCTTTCTGATCTCGCCGCATTGATGGGGTTGCGTACAGGCGTCGAGGCCAAAGGCCCCCTCGAGTCAGCGCTGGAGGAAAAGGTTCTCAAGGGCACCTTGGTGCGAGAATTGGAAGCGCGAATCTACGATTATCACAGGTGTCATTTTCACCAGGCGGCGAATCTTTCAAATCCCGCTGGTATTTCTTTTGAGATTTCTACCCGCCAACTGCCCCATCCACTGCCAGAAGGATGGCAAGTGGAGACTATTGGTAGTGGTAGGGTTCGTGTGGCTACATCAAGTTTGTCAGTCATGCTGGATAGCTTTCGCGAGATCCCAGTGGGGGCGGCAGGACAGCTGCCCACAGGCTTTGAGCCTGGTGAGCTTTACAATTCCCGATTCCACCCGAGGGGATTGCAGTTGGCAGTGTTGGGTGCATCTGAT
Organism: Microbulbifer mixtoriginis (SeqCode); assembly: GCF_052468275.1. Lineage (NCBI taxonomy): Bacteria > Pseudomonadati > Pseudomonadota > Gammaproteobacteria > Cellvibrionales > Microbulbiferaceae > Microbulbifer > Microbulbifer mixtoriginis (SeqCode). The sequence continues at coordinate 2,378,068 of NZ_CP174341.1, forward strand.
GCTGTTCTCTCTATGGGGGTGGATTGGCAGGATGTTGTTGCTGCAGCTGGTCCCGGTAATATTTCTGTTTACGCCTCCTCAGCGATGAGTCAACTCGACCCTTATGGAAACGGAGGCTTGATGCAGTCCCGCTTGCGCGGTTCCAGGGTTAGCTCCAAGCAGTTGGCGCTTGGGCTGAATAGTATGCCGGCAGACTTTGTGAACGCCTATGTGCTGGGTAATGTTGGATCTACTGGGGCGGTTACCGGAGCTTGTGCGAGCTATTTATACAATTTGCGCGCAGGGGTAGAGGATATTCGCAGTGGTCGGGCCAGGGTGGCCGTTGTTGGTGCTACTGAAGCGCCATTGGTTCCCGAGATTGTTGATGGTTACTCAACCATGGGCGCGCTTGCTACCACTGAAAATCTGCGAAAGATTTCTTCGGGCGAAGTGGACTTCCGCCGCACTAGTCGCCCGTTTGGGGAGAATTGCGGTTTTACTTTGGGGGAGGGTACCCAGTGGGCCATCTTAATGGATGACGCTTTGGCCGTTGAACTAGGGGCGAGTGTCCACGGTGCGGTTACAGGGGTGTATATCAACGCTGATGGCTTCAAAAAGTCGATTTCCGCACCGGGGCCAGGTAATTATCTAACGATGGCCAGGGCGATGGCGGAGTCGAAAGCTATTGTCGGGGATGAAAGTCTGAAGAAGCGCAGTTTTGTTCAGGCCCATGGATCTAGCACACCGCAAAATCGCGTAACAGAGTCTGCGATTCTCGATCGCTTGGCTTCCGTTTTTGGTGTGCAGGAATGGCCGGTTTGTGCTGTTAAAGCTTATCTTGGGCACACGATAGCGGTGGCGAGTGGTGACCAGTTAATTTCGACCCTGGGAGTTTTTGATAGGGGAATTTTACCGGGTATCGTCACGATTGACAGAGTGGCAGATGATGTTCACCAGAATAACCTGCAGATCTCTTGTGAGCATGTGGAGAGGGATCCCGCTTCACTGGATCTCGCTTTCCTGAATTCTAAAGGTTTTGGGGGGAATAATGCGACTGCGGCTGTACTCTCTCCTCACTTGACCCGCTCAATGCTGGAAAAACGCTATGGGTCAAAAAAGATGCTTGCTCATCATAGAAAAAATGAGTCTGTCGTGGAGCATGCTGTAGCGTACGATGAAAAAGCAAGCAGAGGAGATTTACAAACTATCTACCGTTTTGGAGAGGGGCTGGTAGATGATGCTCAAATAGGTCTTTCTGTTGATAAGGTCTCATTTCCAGGGTTTCCTCCTGTAGAGCTCGATGTTGATAACCCCTTTACCGATATGGTTTAAAAGGCCCGTGCATCGGTAATGTATGATGCTTAAAATTTTTCCTGCTAATTAAGGGGGAAACCTCCTTTGGCAGTTGGCGGAGTGAGAGATTCAATGTCAGACATGGATGTTTGTAATGAAGTTAGTGATGCCGGGGATCTTGGTGCCCGGCTGAAGCTGGTGCGAAAAATTTATGGGATTTCCCAGCGACAACTTGCGCGGCAAGCGGGCGTTACCAATGCCACTGTGTCTTTTATAGAGCAGGGTCGGGTTAGCCCATCTGTGGGATCGCTTGAGAAGATATTGAATAGTGTGCCCATGTCTCTGGCTGAGTTTTTCTCCCTGGAACTTGCCGAGCCAGAACAAATTTTTTTTCGCGCCAATGAAATGCCCGATATTGGTAATGGTCGGGTTTTCTGTCATTTGCTCGGCGGCTCCCGCCAGGTTCGCGCCATGACAATCCTCCGTAAAGTGTTTCCCGCTGGGCAGGATACCGGTTCAGGCCAATTGCTACTCAATGGGGAGGTGGGGGGGATTGTTATTGCTGGAGAGCTGGAGGTTACAGCAGGATCAGAGTTTGCCCTGCTAGAGGAGGGGGATGGTTATTACTTAAATGCACGGCGCCCACATCGCTTCCGCAACCCCGGAAGTATTGACTGTGTGGTTTTCAGTGCCGTGGCTGCCACTCCCTCATCGAATATTCCCTGCGCTTCCCGTCCAAACGAGTCTTTCTATAAAGGGTGATTTACGCCACCGTGCTGAAAAGGTGGATTGATCCGCGATAGACTGACTCCGCCTGTGTAACCAGCCTGTGAGATATGGCTGGTTGTTTTCTGTACTTTGGCGCTCTTGGTGCCAGTTCTTTTGTAAGAAATAGTATTCAAACAATCGTTTGAATCTGGCTATACTACGGCTGACCATATTGGGCCAAAGTGTCACCGCACCCTGCGGGGCGGCCCTTGGTTGCAAAAAAATTCCGACCCCGGGTCCAGGATTGCGGCCCAGAATAAAAGAGGTCAATCAATGTTATTTAGTGGCAAAGCGCTCACGGTTCAGATGCTGGATAACGGCATCGCCGAGCTTAAATTCGACCTGCAAGGCGAATCCGTCAACAAGTTCAACCGCCAAACGGTTTCCGAATTCTCTCAGGCTCTGGATGCAATTGAAGCAGCAGATGGCATCAAAGGTGTGCTGCTGACCAGTGGCAAGAGCGTCTTTATTGTCGGTGCTGATATCACTGAGTTTGGCGGTGCTTTTTCTGCAGGCGCAGAGGGCGTTGCTGATCTGATGAATCAGAACAACGAAAATATCAACCGTCTGGAAGATCTGCCGGTACCGACTGCGGTGGCAATTAATGGCTACGCGCTCGGTGGTGGTTTTGAAGTGTGTCTTGGCTGTGACTTCCGCCTGATGGGCGAAGAGGCCAAAGTTGGCCTTCCGGAAGTTAAACTGGGCTTGATCCCGGGCTGGGGCGGCACCGTTCGCCTGCCGCGTGTAGTGGGTGTTGATGTCGCTGCTGAGTGGATTGCAGCAGGTAAAGAACAGAAGCCGGCTGCCGCTCTGGAGGCTCACGCTGTTGATGCGGTGATCCCCACTGACAAACTCAAAGATGCAGCGGTCAAGCTGCTTGAGCGCGCTATCAATGGCGAGCTGGACTACAAAGCCATTCGCGAACTCAAGAAATCTCCGATTCCCTTGAATGACACCGAAGCGCTGATGGCCTTCTTTACCACCAAGGCATTTGTGGGTCAGCAGGCGGGCAAAAACTACCCTTCTCCTGTAGCTGCGGTTGAGTCAATCGAGCAGGGCTACAAGCTGACTCGCGATGAAGCGCTGAAAATCGAGCAAGAGAAGTTTATTTTCTGCGCGCAGACTGGTACTGCGAAATCTTTGGTAGGGCTGTTCCTGGCTGACCAGGCAATCAGCAAGGTTGCCAAAGGTTGGGAGAAGAAAGCCGATAAGCCGATTGAGCGTGCGGCAGTATTGGGTGCTGGCATTATGGGTGGCGGTATCGCTTACCAGTCTGCCTACAAGGGCACTCCGATCAAGATGAAGGATATCGACCAGAAGGGTATCGACCTTGGTCTGAATGAGGCGAACAAGCTGCTGTCCAAGCTGGTTGATCGCAAGCGCCTGACCCCCGTTAAAATGGGTGAAGTGCTCAACCGTATCGAGCCTACCTTGAGCTACGACGGCTTCAACGATATCGATGTTGTTGTGGAAGCCGTGGTTGAAAATCCCAAGGTGAAGCACGCAGTATTGAAAGAAGTGGAAACCAAAGTAAGCGAAGACACTGTAATCGCTTCTAACACCTCCACTATTTCTATTAACCAGCTGGCTGAGCCGCTCTCCCGCCCGGAAAACTTCCTCGGCATGCACTTTTTCAACCCAGTGCACAAAATGCCGCTGGTTGAGGTGATTCGCGGAGAGAAAACTTCCGACACAGCTGTAGCTCGCGTTGTTGCCTACGCAAACAAGATGGGCAAGAAAGCTATTGTTGTACGCGACTGTCCGGGATTCCTGGTTAACCGCGTTCTCTTCCCTTACTTTGCCGGTTTCTCCATGCTGGTGCGCGATGGCGCTGACTTCCAGGCCGTTGACAAGGTGATGGAGCGCTGGGGTTGGCCGATGGGGCCCGCTTACCTGATGGATGTTGTCGGAATCGATACCGGTGTTCACGCGGAAAGCGTAATGGCTGAAGGCTTCCCCGATCGCATGGGTAAAACCTTTACCGCTGCTTCCGACGTTATGTATGAAGCGGGTCGTTACGGCCAGAAGAACAACAAAGGCTTCTACAACTACGAGCAGGACAAAAAAGGTCGCCCGAAGAAAGTGGCTACCGAAGAGTCCTACGCGCTGCTTAAGCCGCACGTGGCTGAGCGTCGCGAGTTTGAAAAAGACGAAATTATCGAGCGCATGATGGTGCCTATGGCCACCGAGCTGGCTCGCTGCTTGGAAGAGGGTATCGTTGATTCCCCGGCTGAAGCCGATATGGCGCTGATCTACGGCATTGGCTTCCCTCCATTCCGCGGTGGAATCTTCGCGTGGCTGGACAGTATTGGTCTGGATGAGTTCGTGAAGATTGCCGATAAGTACGCCGATCTGGGTGAGCTGTACAAGCCGACCGATCGCATGCGTGAAATGGCCGCAAGTGGCAAAACCTACTACGGCGACAAGTAAGGAGAATAGCGATGAGTTTAAATCCTAGAGATGCCGTAATCGTCGACTACGCGCGTACGGCCATGGGTCGCTCGAAGAATGGTGTATATCGCCATGTTCGCGCCGATGATATGTCCGCTGAACTGCTGAAAAAGTTCATGCAGCGCAATGACAAGCTCGATCCTGCCGAGATCGATGACCTGATCTGGGGCTGTGTTATGCAGCGCGATGAGCAGGGCTTTAACGTCGCTCGCTTTATCCTGCTGCGCGCAGGTCTGCCACACACTATCCCGGCGCAAACCGTCAACCGCCTGTGCGGCTCCTCTATGTCCTCCCTGCATACTGCAGCTGCCAACATCCAGGCTGGCGTTGGCGATGTGTACGTTGTGGGTGGTGTTGAGCACATGGGTCATCTGAACATGATGGAGCATGTTAGCCCCAACCCAATGCTGGGTCGCTATATGGCTAAAGCTGCCGGCTCCATGGGTATGACGGCTGAATACCTGGCGATGATGCACGGTATCCAGCGTCAGCAGATGGATGAGTTCGGCGCACGCTCTCACCATCGTGCCGCTGAGGCTACCAAGGCTGGCAAATTCAATCGCGAAATTATCGCTATTGAAGGCCATGACGATGACGGCGTACCTTTCCTGGTTGAGACGGACCAAACCATCCGTCCTGACACCACCGTGGAAGGTCTGGCTCAACTGAAGCCGGCATTCGACCCGAAGCACGGCCAGGTAACAGCTGGCACCTCCTCTCAGATCACCGACGGTGCTTCTGTGATGCTGGTAATGTCCGCTGAGCGTGCTCAGGCTTTGGGTATGACCCCTATTGCTCGCGTGAAGGAAATGGCGCTGGCCGGTGTTGATCCGTCCATTATGGGTTATGGCCCGGTGCCTTCCACCAAGAAGGCGCTCAAGAGAGCGGGTCTAACTGTCGGCGATATCGACAAGTTTGAGCTGAATGAGGCATTTGCAGCGCAGGCGCTGCCGGTGCTGAAGGACCTGGATCTGCTCGAGCAGATGGATGAGAAGGTCAACCTGTACGGTGGCGCTATCGCTCTTGGCCACCCCTTCGGTTGCTCAGGCGTTCGCATTACCGGTACCTTGTTGAGTGTTATGCAAAACGAGGGTGGAAACCTTGGTGTATCCACCATGTGTATCGGCTTGGGGCAGGGAATCACCACGATTGTTGAGCGAGTTTAATCTCCCTCACCCCACAAAAGGCGCCTTTCTGGCGCCTTTTTTATTTTTTTTCAGTAAAGTGTTGATGCCTTTAAAATGCTGTGGCACAATCTGCACCCCTTGTCGCGATGAGGTCTTAAAAAAGATCGAAACCCTATATATATCAATGGGTTAGCGGTAAGAGAGTTTCGGGGACGTGGTGAAATTGGTAGACACGCCAGATTTAGGTTCTGGTGCCGAAAGGTGTGGGAGTTCGAGTCTCCCCGTCCCCACCAAATCAAAAACCTTGAAGTCCGTGTGACTTACCCTGGAGGGGTGGGTGCGGGCTTCTTGTGTATTTGGCGGAAGCTCAAAATATTGTTTTGATGTTTCCCCATGAGGTTGCTGACTAAGTCTCGGTGACCCGGTATTCGTTGGCGCTGCGGCGCGATTAAAGAGATAGTCTCACGAGGATAAACATGCAGGTTTCCATCGAAACTACTTCCGGTCTGGAGCGTCGCTTAACGGTCAACTTGCCGGCGGAAGTCGTCGATAAAGAAGTGGACAAGCGCCTTCAGCAGGCGGCTAAGACTGTTCGTATAAACGGTTTCCGCAAAGGCAAGGTGCCGATGAAAGTTGTGCGTCAGCGCTTTGGTGCCGGCGTTCGCCAGGAAGTGCTCGGCGAGGTTATGAGCCGTTCCTTCTACGATGCGGTTCAGCAGGAAGAAGTTAAGCCTGCCGGTCAGCCAAGCATTGAGGCAAAGCAAACTGCAGCTGGCGAGAATCTGGAATACGTCGCCACTTTTGAAGTTTATCCAGAAGTAGAATTGGCCGATTTGGCTGAGGTTAGCGTTGAGCGTCCAGTTGCAGAAGTAACTGATGCGGATGTTAACAATATGGTTGATGTGCTGCGCAAACAGCAGTCTTCCTGGAAGGATACCAAGCGCAAGGCACAAAAAGGTGATCGTGTTGTGATCAACTTCTTGGGCCGTAAAGATGGCGAAGAGTTTGAAGGCGGTAAGGCCGAAGGTCACCAGTTGGTACTGGGCTCCGGCCAGATGATCCCCGGTTTTGAGGAAGGTATCCTCGGCATGAAGCCCGGTGAAGAGAAAGATCTGGACCTGACCTTCCCTGAAGACTACCAAGCTGAAGAGCTACGTGGTGCTGCGGTAACCTTCAATATTAAAGTTACCTCTTCTGAAAAGCCTGAGCTGCCCGAGCTGAATGAAGAATTCTTCGCTGCATATGGTGTTCAGGAGGGTGGAGAAGAGAAGTTCCGCGAAGAAGTTCGCGGTAACATGGAGCGTGAGCTGAAAAACGCAGCGCTGAACAAGGTTAAAACTCAGGTGATGGACCAGTTGTTTGAACAGCACCCGGTCGAATTGCCTTCTGCACTGGTCGCAGGTGAGGTTAGCACTCTGCGTGGACAAATGGTTCAGCAGTTTGGTGGCCAGATCAAAGCTGAAGATGCTGAGCGTATGTTGCCGGACACTATGTTCGAAGAACAGGCCAAGCGTCGTGTAGTTCTAGGTCTTGTTGTTGGTGAGATCGTTAAGAAAAACGAACTGTCTGTAGATGCTGACCTGGTGAAAGCTAAGGTTGAGGAGCTGGCTTCTACCTACCAGCAACCGGAAGAAGTGGTTGAATACTACTACAATAACCGCGAGCTACTCTCTGGAGTTGAATCGGTAGTTCTGGAAGATCAGGTTGTAGATTTTGTACTGAAGTCTGCAAAAGTCGAAGAAGTTAAAAGTACTTATGACGACGTGATCAAGCCGCAGAAGCAGGGTTAATTATCCCTTTATCTCCGAATGCATTGGCGCCCGCTTCAGTCGGGCGTCGTTGCATCTCCTTCCTTTTTACCGGCTGGCTTTATCCTGCCTGACCGGTTAAGCTCTGAAAACCTAATTTTCAGCACGGGCGCCTAGCGCTTGCATGCTGGCCTGCCGAACACGCCACAAAAGGAAGCAATGGTACCTATGGCACGAATCGATTATCCCCAAGCCTCAATTGACCCCTTAGCAACTGGTTTGGTGCCCATGGTGGTAGAACAAACTGCCAGGGGTGAGCGTTCCTTTGATATCTACTCACGTCTATTGAAGGAAAGGGTTATTTTCTTGGTTGGCCCTGTGGAAGACCACATGGCTAATCTGGTAGTTGCCCAGTTACTGTTTCTCGAAGCAGAAAATCCTGATAAAGACATTCATCTGTATATCAACTCCCCCGGTGGATCTGTAACTGCAGGTATGTCCATTTATGACACCATGCAGTTTATCAAGCCGGATGTGAGCACCATGTGTATTGGTCAGGCTTGCAGCATGGGAGCCTTCCTGTTGACGGCGGGAGCGCCAGGTAAGCGGTTTGCCACCCCTAACTCCCGGGTGATGATCCATCAGCCCAGTGGTGGCGCTCAAGGACAGGCTAGCGATATTCATATTCATGCTCAGGAAATCCTCAAAATTCGTCATCGCTTAAATGAGTTGATGGCCCACCATTCTGGCCGTCCGGTCAGTGATATTGAGAGAGATACTGAGCGTGACCACTTCCTGAGTGCCGATGAGGCGAAGGAGTATGGTCTAGTGGATGATGTACTTTCCCGCCGTCAGGCTCTTGAAAAGTAACACTATCAACAAAAATATTTTGCTAAAGGCGTGAAGAGAGAACCTGAGTTCTTTCAAAGTCATTTCTCAGGCAGAGGGGGCTTGAAAAAAACGCCAAGAGACAGCATCTTGCTGTAATAGCTGAATTAAAGGCCCTGGTAGGCCAGTGACCACGGAGTATTTTGATGACCGACAAAAGCAGCGGAGAAGATAGCGGCAAATTGCTGTACTGCTCCTTCTGTGGCAAAAGCCAGCAGGAGGTGCGGAAGCTGATTGCTGGGCCGTCAGTCTTTATCTGCGATGAGTGTGTCGAGCTCTGCACCGATATCATTCGCGAAGAGGTCCAGGAGACTGCGGAGGGCCCGGAGGGGCGCCTACCCACGCCGCGTGAAATCACCGAGATTTTGGATCAGTACGTGATTGGCCAGGAGAGGGCCAAGCGTGTCCTGGCGGTTGCGGTTTACAACCACTATAAGCGCCTGCGTAGTAAAACTGGCGTTAAAGGCAAAGATGATGTTGAGCTGAGCAAGTCCAACATTCTTCTGGTGGGTCCAACTGGTAGCGGTAAAACCCTGTTGGCTGAAACCCTTGCGCGGCTGCTGAACGTGCCGTTTACCATCGCCGATGCCACCACTCTTACTGAGGCTGGCTATGTCGGTGAGGATGTAGAAAATATCATCCAAAAGCTGCTGCAAAAGTGTGATTACGATGTTGAGAAGGCCCAGCAGGGAATTGTCTATATCGATGAAATTGACAAAATTTCACGTAAATCCGATAACCCATCCATCACCCGGGACGTCTCTGGTGAGGGTGTGCAGCAGGCACTGCTAAAACTGATTGAAGGTACTGTGGCTTCCGTTCCCCCTCAGGGCGGTCGTAAGCACCCGCAGCAGGAATTCCTGCAAGTGGATACCTCTAACATCCTGTTCATCTGTGGCGGTGCCTTTGCGGGCCTAGACAAGGTGATTCGCGATCGCTCAGAGAAGGGGGGGATTGGGTTTAGCGCTGAAGTGAAGTCTAAGGATGGAACCAGTAACTTTGGTGAAATTCTGCGTGACCTCGAACCAGAAGACCTGGTTCGCTATGGTCTTATACCAGAGTTTGTTGGGCGCCTGCCGGTTACCGCGACCCTGGAGGAGCTCGATCGCGAGGCTTTGGTGCAAATTCTCACTGAGCCGCGCAATGCTCTGACCAAGCAGTATGCAAAACTCTTCGAAATGGAAGATGTAGAGCTGGACTTCCGTCCAGACGCCTTGGATGCTGTGGCTACTAAGGCTATGGAGCGCAAAACTGGTGCCCGGGGACTTCGCTCTATCATGGAGTCGGTGTTACTGGAAACTATGTATGATATTCCATCTTCTGATGATGTCGCTAAGGTCGTTATCGATGAGGCGGTGATAAAGGGGGAGTCGGCACCGCTGTTGGTTTACGAAAGTGAAAGCCAGCCGCAAAAGGCGGCGCCAGAGGAATAACTCCCCATATTAAAAAGCCCCACTTGTGGGGCTTTTTTTATAGCCAATTGTTATTCAAATCTATCTTTTCTACCTGTTTGACATGCTTAACTACCAGCGGCCAGCCAGTATTCAGTTGAATTCGGCACAAATTGGTCGCGAGATTAGACTTGTATTCCGGGCTCTCCCCCCCCATCTCTAGCAACTGACGGGCGGTGGCCCAAATTAAGCTGTCAATTTCAACAGCAGCATGATGCCGCGCCAAATACCCAGTGATAGGGCCGAGAGGAGTTCTATGGATCAGTCATCCGACACCAAGCTTGAATATCCGTTATTGCCATTGCGCGATGTTGTTGTTTACCCCCACATGGTGATTCCGCTGTTCGTCGGCAGGGAAAAATCCATTGAGGCTCTGGAAGAGGCCATGCGCAGGGATAAGCAAGTGCTACTCGTAGCCCAGAGGAGAGCATCGGAAGATGACCCTGGCGCCGAGGACATCTATCGCGTTGGTACTATTGCCAGTGTTCTGCAGCTTCTCAAGCTTCCAGATGGCACTGTGAAAGTGCTTGTGGAAGGGGGGGAGAGGGTCAATATCCTCGATGTTGCCGAGCACGATAATCACTTTGAGGCTACTGTCGAGCCTATAGAAACTACTGAGCTGTCCGAGGGAGAGGCTGAAGCCTTGGTGCGCTCGGTTATGTCTCAGTTCGAGCAGTATGTCTCCATCAGTAAGAAGGTCCCCAATGAGGTTATTACCTCGCTGTCTGGCATTGATGAGCCGGGGCGCTTGGCGGATACCATCTCCGCGCACATGTCCCTCGAGCTGGCTCAGAAACAAGAGCTGCTGGAAACCTCCAATGTCAAAGAGCGGCTGGAGCATTTGCTCGGTTTGATGGATTCCGAGATCGACCTGATACAGGTGGAGAAGCGTATTCGCGGCCGTGTTAAGAAGCAGATGGAAAAGAGCCAGCGTGAGTACTACCTCAATGAGCAGATGAAGGCGATTCAAAAAGAATTGGGCGAAATTACCGAAGAGCCCAATGAAATTGAGGAGCTGGAAAACAAGATTGCAGATTCAGGAATGTCTGCAGAGGCGGAAAAGAAAACCCGTGCCGAACTGGCCAAGCTGAAAATGATGTCGCCCATGTCGGCAGAAGCATCGGTATTGCGTAGCTACATTGATTGGATGTTGAGCCTTCCTTGGAAAAAAGCTAGCCGCGTACGGCATGACTTGAAGAAAGCCGAAGAGATTCTCGAGAAGGAGCACTATGGCCTAGAAGAGGTGAAAGAGCGTATCCTCGAATATCTTGCTGTGCAAAAACGTGTCAAGAAAGTGAAGGGGCCGATCCTTTGTCTGGTTGGGCCTCCCGGGGTTGGTAAGACCTCACTCGGGCAGTCTATCGCTCGTGCGACTAACCGCCAGTATGTGCGTATGGCCCTTGGTGGCGTTCGTGATGAAGCAGAAATCCGCGGACATAGACGCACTTACATAGGTTCTCTACCAGGTAAGCTGGTACAGAAAATATCCAAAGTCGGCGTTAAGAATCCGCTTTTCCTGCTCGATGAGGTCGACAAAATGGGTATGGATCAGCGTGGTGACCCCGCGTCGGCCCTGCTCGAAGTACTTGATCCAGAGCAAAACAAGACATTTAACGACCATTACCTGGAAGTGGATTACGACCTTTCCGATGTGATGTTTGTGTGCACCTCAAACTCCATGAACATCCCCGGTCCCTTGCTGGATCGCATGGAGGTTATTCGTATCCCCGGTTATACCGAGGATGAGAAGCTCAACATTGCCCAGCGCTACCTGGTACCCAAGCAGCGTAAAGCCAATGGGTTGAAAGAGGATGAGCTGGAGCTTTCTGACCAGTCAATCCGGGATATCGTTCGTTACTACACTCGTGAAGCGGGTGTGCGGGGGCTCGACCGGGAAATTGCCAAAGTTTGCCGCAAGATTGTAACGGAGCATGTCCGTAATCCTTCGGACAAAAAAGCGATAGTGCAGCCTGAGGAACTGGAAGAGTTGTTGGGTGTGCGCAAGTTTGACTTTGGACGCGCCGAGGAAGAGAACAAGATCGGGATTGTTACCGGCCTAGCCTGGACAGAGGTGGGCGGTGAGCTTCTCAATATTGAGGCCTCTGCTGTTCCGGGTAAAGGGCGCATGATCAAGACCGGTTCTCTCGGCGATGTGATGCAGGAGTCTATTCAAGCTGCCTTGACAGTGGTGCGCTCGCGCTCCCAGGCGCTCGGTATTGGCCCTGATTTCCATGAAACAAGGGATATCCATATTCATGTTCCGGAAGGTGCAACGCCAAAAGATGGGCCCTCTGCGGGTATCGCCATGTGCACGGCGCTGGTTTCCGTACTGACCAATATTCCAGTTCGTTCGGATGTGGCAATGACCGGAGAAATCACCCTGAGGGGAGAAGTTTTACGAATTGGAGGTCTGAAGGAAAAGTTATTGGCAGCGCATCGGGGCGGTATAAAAACTGTGCTGATTCCTGCGGATAACGAGCGAGACTTGAAGGATATTCCCGACAATATTCTTCAGGATCTGGTGGTAAAACCGGTTAAATGGATTGATCAGGTTCTTGAGTTGGCGCTTGAGCACAAACCCGAGTCTCTTACTGATGAGGAATATTCTGCTTTGCAAAAGCAGGCTGAAGAGCGCTCACAGAGATCCGTTCAAACCCATTAATCGCATTCGGGGTGACAACTGTCACCCCGTAACAATTTACAAGACCAAAATCTAACCACAAAATTGATTTTTGTTGCCTGAGGTTTGTCTTACCGGCCGGAAACCCGCATGGTTCCTTGACCCGCTACCGGGCAGTTGGTATAAAACGGGCCTTATTTGGCCGGCGCTAAAATTGCCGGTGGTTAGAAAGTTACGAGTAGGGATGCCTTGCCTGAGGGCATGCCCTAAACATATTTAAAAGAACAGAGGGATTAAGCGTGAATAAGTCCGAACTGATTGAAGCTATTGCTGAGTCTGCAGATATTCCTAAAGCTGCAGCTGGCCGTGCTTTGGACGCAATGGTTGACAGCATTACTGATGCGCTTAAAAAAGGCGATCAGGTTGCCTTGGTGGGCTTTGGTACTTTTGCAGTAAAAGAGCGTGCAGCCCGCACTGGCCGCAACCCACGCACTGGCGACCCGATTGAAATTGCAGCGGCAAAAATTCCTAACTTCAAGGCCGGTAAAGCCCTGAAAGACGCCGTAAACTAAGTTTCGGTGAACTTCGAAACCTTGTAAAAGTCGAAGTGCAAAGAGGCGTGTCAATTTCGATACGCCTTTTTTGTATCTGCTAACAGTTGAACAATTAGAGTGAAAATTCGGAGCTGAGCATGCTTCAGTCCATGCGCGATAACCTGAAGGGAACGGCAGCCATTATTGTTGCGGCATTCTTTGGGTTCATTATGGTCATTGGGGGAATCGATTTTTTTACCGGTGCCAGTGGTGGTGCCACCGACGCGGTCGCCGAGGTCAATGGTGAAAAAATCACTAATATGGATTTGCAGCGGGCCATACAAAACCGCCGCAGTATGATCATGAGCCAATACGGAGAGGATGTTCCGGCGGACTTGATCAGTGATGAGCAGCTGCGTGAACCGGTTTTACGCCAATTGATTTCCACTTCAGTCATGCGCCAGGCTGCTCAGGAGAGTGGTATGGTGATGAGTACCGCTGCGGTTAATAAGGCGATTACCGATATTCCGGCCTTCCAGGTCAACGGTACCTTTAACACCCAGCTATATCGTGATGCCTTACGCCGTATGGGGTATAGCACAGCTAGTTTCCCGCAAATTGTTGAGGGCGATCTGTCTTTGCAACAATATGCGGATAGCGTTACTGCCAGTGCCTTTACCACCAAGGAAGACGCTGAGCAGATAGTTGCAGCCTCTATGGAAGAGCGCGACTTTTCCTACGTTGTGTTGCCTGTGCAGGAGTTATTGGCCTCTACAGACGTTAGTGATGCTGAAGTTGAGCAGTATTACCAAGCCAACCAGAGTCAATACCAGCGGCCTGAGCAGGTAGCGGTTGAGTATATTGAGCTGACTCCGGAGGTTTTTGCCTCCAACATTGATATCTCTGAAGAGGATGTTCGCGCTCAATATGACCTGGAGCTTGCTAATTTTGGTTCTGATCTTCGCCGTCGTGCAGCGCATATTCTTTTGGAAGATGCAGATCAGGAAAAATTGAATGAAATTCAGGTGAAACTCGACGCCGGTGAAGATTTTGCTGAACTGGCCAAAAGTTACTCGGAGGATATTGGTTCCCGTGATGAAGGGGGAGACCTCGGCTTCACTACTGGCGATGTATTCCCGCAAGCTTTTGAAGAGGCCCTTGCTTCTCTGGAAGTTGGTCAGGTTTCTGCTCCAGTTACCACTGATAGTGGCACTCATTTTATTAAGCTCTTAGAAGTGGAAGAGAGTGAGCCGCCGGTCTTTGAAGAGCGTAAGAGCGCTATTGAAAATCAGTTGCGTACTGCGGCAGCGGAAAGAGAGTTTCTGGATGCTCTGAGTCGCTTGGCAGATCTGGCCTACAATGCTGAAAGCTTGGCAGGCCCGGCTGAGGAATTAGGGGTATCCTTACAAACTAGCGGTCTTTTCTCTCGCTCAAATGGTAGTGGGGTACTGGCTAATGGCCAGGTAGTAGAGGCTGCTTTTTCTCCAGAGGTGATGGAGGACGGCAATACCTCTGATGTGCTGAATCTCAATAATGAGCATTCTGTCGTTTTGCGAGTGACTGACTCCAAGCCTGCAGGTATTTACCCGCTGGAAGAGGTGCGCCAGCAGATTGTTGACGTTCTGAAGCGTGACAAGGCGAGCGCTCAGCTTGCCCAAAAGGCGGAAAACTTGAAAGAAAGTTTGGCAGCTGGCGGTGATTTTGCTGAGCTGGCCCAGGAGCAGGGCTTGACACTGGAGGCTAGTGATAAGACTCGTCGAGGTGGTTTCGGTGAGCGCGCTGAGATCAATAGCAAAGCTTTCTCTATGCCTGTGCCTACGGCAGGTTCTGATGAGTTGGCTGTTTTTGCAGTGAGCAACGGCAACCAGATTGTTTTGGCATTGCGTGATGTGCGTCCAGGCGACCTCTCCCAGCAGAGTAAGGAGCAGCGCCGAGCCTTGATGCAGCAGTTAGCATCAGTGAATGGTGGTGCAGAATTGGCTGCAATTCGCCGTTACCTGTCTGATCAGGCCAAAGTGGAGCTTAGTTCTACAGGCGAATAGCAGGTAAGCCTGTATAGGCCGGTCAATTTGGCCAATAAAAAACCCGGCTTTTGCCGGGTTTTTTATTGGGGTTAATACCGCTTGGAAAAAAGATTAGCTGTTATGTGCACTATCGACGAAGAGAGTTAAACGCTGGCCGGGTTGTAGATATTTTGACTTGGGAATTTTGTTCCATCGCAAAATATCGTCGATTTTGATACTGAACTTATTGGCAATTCGGTAGAGGGAGTCTCCGCTTCTTACCTTGTATGAGAGTTTGCGAGTGGTACGGTTGCTGCTACCTGAATCCCCATTGTAGGCAACCAGTGTCCGGCCTGGGCGAAGGGTGTCCCCTGGCGCCATGCTATTCCAATGAGCGAGCTTCTTGACGCTCACTTTCAGTTTGCGCGAGATCGCCCAAAGGCTGTCACCGGGTTGTACTGTGTAGCTCGACCTCTGCCCTTGGCCAGTAGCTTGGCGCTGTTTCACTCTCTGGTCTACGGTATACGCATACTGGCCCTCTGGACCAGAGGCGCTAGGGATAAGTAGGGTTTTACCCGCGCGAATATTGTTGTTTCGCAGCTTGTTGGCTTCACGAATGGCTGAGATGGTTGTCTGATAGCGCCGCGCGATGGTAGAAAGTGTATCTCCCCGGGCGATAGTATAGCGTTCCCAGGTCACGCGTTGCTCTACGGGCAGTTCTTCCAAGGCCGACTCAAAGCGCTCTAGGCTTTCTACTGGAATAAGCAGGTGGTGATTGCCATTGGGGTCAGTGGCCCATCGGTTAAACCCGGGGTTGAGTAGATAAAGCTCATCCAGCTCGATTTGAGCAAGCTCTGCGGCTTGGGAAAGATCTATCTGGCTGCCAACGTTGACGCGGGCATAGTAGGGTTCGTTAGCGACTTCGTGTAGAGGTACCTTGTAATGCTCTGGGCGGGATACTACCTCAGCAAGTGCTAGGAGCTGTGGTACATAGCGTTTTGTTTCGCGCGGTAGCTTGATTTCCCAGAAAGAAGTTCCTTGTCCTCTGCGGCGGTTGCGCTCTATTGCGCGACGCACAGTTCCTTCCCCAGCATTGTAAGCTGCTAGAGTAAGCTCCCAGTCGCCATCAAAACGCTCGAATAAGTATTTGAAGTATTTTACGGCTGCGCGAGTCGATTCATGTACATCTCGGCGTCCGTCATACCACCAATTTTGCTGGAGGCCGAAAGAGCGACCGGTTGCGGGGATAAATTGCCACATTCCGGAGGCTTGTGCATGAGAGTAAGCAAAGGGATCGTAGGCGCTCTCCACTATAGGCAATAAGGCGAGCTCAAGAGGCATATTTGCCTGCTCTAACTCCTCTGCAACATGAAAGATATAGCGGCGAGACCTCTCTGTAACCCGCGACATATAGCCTTCATTACGAGAGAAATAAGCAATGTAATCCCGCACCTTCGGATCTTCGGTGCGGTGATTGAGGCGAAATCCCCGGCGCAGGCGCTCCCAGATATCTGTAGGGGGCGGGGTTGCTTCCGTGGAAATAGGGGAAGATATCTCAAGGTTATTTGCAGGGCTGGTTTCTTGCGTCTGCTGACTTTCGCTATCGGGAGATGAGCCAGTCTCAGGTATTTGCGAGCAAGCTCCAACCGTAGCGGCCAGCAATGCTGCGGCAAAATTCTTATGAACCATGTTTGATATCCGCGAGTAATTCTTTTAATTCCCACTCAGCTCGCGCGAAGGCGCTTATTTTTTGCTAACACTGAGCATTGGATCATAGCCTTCTGATTCTAATTAGTGGGAATAGTTTCGGTCAATGTAGATGGATAAAAAACAGACAGTATTTGAGGGCGCTAAGCTGCTGGTCGTGACTTATGGGGTTATGGCCACCTCTATTAGAAATGGTCTTTCCAGTCGCGAAGGCTGGAAAATATTTCAACTTCACTGAGCTCTTCGGAAGTTTCCCGCCCCAGATGATGGGCACCACTTTGAGCAACCTCTGGAAATTGGCAGCGCAAGAAAGGGTTTGTTGCCAGTTCCTCGGAAATGCTGGTAGGCAGGGTCGGCTCGCCGGATTGCCGCAAGGTTTGGGTGTGGGCTAGTCGTTCACTAACCGCAGTATTTCCAGGCTCTACAGTATGGGCAAACCGAAGGTTGCCGAGCGTGTATTCATGGGCACAGTAAACAAGGGTATGTTTTGGTAGTTTGGTTAGCATTTGTAGGGAATTGAGCATCTGCTCTGGGGTTCCCTCAAATATGCGGCCACAGCCGGCGGCAAAAAGTGTATCGCCACAAAATAGATGAGGCTGCTGACTGCCGCTGGCAGATTCCTCTTTCAGAATTATCGCTAAGTGGTCCAGGGTGTGGCCGGGAATACCCCAGACTTCAGCTGGTAGTCCTAGCAGTAAAAATGTATCCCCGTCGGCAATTGGATTGGTTACTCCTTTGATGGATTCGGGGCCGAACACTGGGCATTCATAATGCTTGTGCAGTGTTTTGATGCCGCCTGTATGATCATAATGATGATGAGTAATTAAAATGCCACTTAGGGGGGCTTCCCCTAAGGTCTTGATTACCGGCTCGGCTTCACCGGGATCGACGACCCAGTGCTCACCATCCTTCTCAAGATGCCAGATATAGTTGTCATTCAATGCGGGAATGGGGGTTACGGAGAGCATATTTGTTCTGCCTGCCAACTCAATGCCGGAACGATATCATGGATATTAACCGAAAGGTGTAGAGGAGGGTGCTTACCTAGCAGCAAGCTTTCTATAGTGTCTCGTAAATGAATGATCGACATGATGTTAAACTGCATAGCATTTAGAGCTAACCACCATAAAGGATGGCTACGGGAGTGCAGGATAATCAATTTGATTTCTGCCTGGTTCTTAAGGAGAGTGAATGACTGATAAGTCCAGTTCTCGTGAGTCGATAGAGTCATCGCTATTGCGCAAAGCCAGTCCGGCCCTTTCTCACTGGTTTTCAAGCAGTCTAGGGCAGGAGATTCTTTCTCAGCAATTGGCGCTGACCCAGCCTTTGGTTGAAGGATTCTTTGGTTATCATCTATTGCAGGCGGGGGTTACTGATGCCGTAGATTTTGCCGCTTCTAGCCGTATTAATCATTGCTTTCGCTTGGCGGTTTGCCCGGAGCAGCAAGGGGCGGCTATTGTAGAGATGGAACACCTGCCACTCCCCTCTGAGTCAATTGATGTGGTCCTTTTACATCATTTGCTGGACTTTTCCACTCATCCCCATCAAATTTTGCGTGAAGCGGCGCGAGTACTGATACCTGGCGGTCACATGCTGCTAATGGGATTCAATCCCTTTTCTTTGTTGGGTCTATCACGCCTGTTATTTTCACGTGGAGCCTATCAAAAAGGCAATCAATTGAGGGCAGCCAGGATTGCTGACTGGATGAACCTACTGGATCTCCAGGCTGAACAGATGCATCGAGGCTTCTTCCGCCTGCCTTTACAGCAACGTGAGCTACTCGCTAAGTCGGCCTGGATGGAGAGGCTCGCTAACCGCCTGCGCTTGCCTTGGGGTGGCTTTTACATCATAGTCGCGCGCAAAGAAGTGGCGCGGGTGCGGACAATCAAGATAGATTGGCGCACTGAGCGGAAGCCTGCCCTGGTAGCAACACCTACAAGTCCCCGTGTCGCTGCACGGGGAAAACATCAGAAGCGATAGCTCTGGGGTAGTCTCCAGAAGCTGATTTACTCCTATTTCTGGCACTGATTTTGAAACAAATTACTATCTACACAGATGGCGCCTGTCGTGGCAACCCGGGTCCAGGTGGCTGGGGAGCTCTACTGGTTTATGGCGAGCATGAAAAAGAGTTATGTGGAGGGGAGTCCCATACCACCAATAACCGTATGGAGCTGATGGCTGCGATCAAGGCATTGGAAGCCCTGAAGCAACCCTGTGAAGTTGAATTACATACCGATTCCCAATATCTAAGGCAGGGGATCACTGGTTGGATCAATAACTGGAAAAAGAATGGTTGGAAGACGGCGAGTAAAAAGCCAGTAAAAAATGCCGATCTCTGGCGTCAGTTGGATGAGGGTGTTGCCAGGCACCAGGTCGAGTGGCACTGGGTGAAGGGCCATGCTGGCCACCCTGGAAATGAGCGGGCTGACCAGTTAGCCAATCGTGGTATAGATGAGCTGTAATTCTGACGGGGAGTGAGTTATGCGCCAGGTTGTACTGGACACCGAAACTACCGGCCTAGACCCCAAGAATGGCCACCGAATTATTGAAATAGGCTGTGTGGAGCTTGAAAACCGTAAGCTTACAGGGCGTCATTATCATCAATATATAAACCCTCAGCGGCAGGTTGATGATGGGGCGATTGAAGTTCACGGTATCACCAACGAGTTCCTTGCGGATAAGCCCGTTTTTGCGCAGATCGCCGACGAATTTATGGCTTTCTGCGAGGGCGCTGAGCTCGTTATTCACAACGCCCCGTTTGATGTTGGCTTTATTAATGCCGAGCTAAAGTTGTTGGGCAGTCCACGCTGGCAGCATGTGAATGCTCATTGCAGTGTGTTGGATACTCTGGCCCTTGCGCGAGAAAAGCACCCTGGTCAAAAGAACAACCTGGATGCGTTGTGTAAACGTTATTTCGTCGATAATTCACAGCGAGATCTGCATGGCGCTCTGCTAGATGCGGAGATACTTGCTGACGTCTACCTGATGATGACTGGAGGCCAAACCGATTTGGGGTTGGCTCAGGGGGGCGATGGGCAAAGCTCTGAGGAGAGTGAGCAGGCAAAGGGGGAGAGTGTATCATCGGTAATTCGCAGGCTTCCGCAGAATCGGCCCTCTCTCAGGGTAATCCAGGCTTCGGGACATGAGCAGGAAGCGCACCTGTCTATGCTTGAACTGTTGCAGAAATCTGCTGGGAAGCACTTCTGGTAAACAATAAAAAAGCCCGCTAAGCGGGCTTTTTTATTGTTGGTTACTCTTCTTATCATTGGGCCATAGCTTTGGGGCTTCCGGCTAATACTGGGTATTTGCCGGCGAATTATTCTCTAGAGAGTGTAAACCACACAAAACAGGGCCACAGCACTGAGTACTAATGTATAGGGTAGGGCCATAATCACCATGCGGCCGTAGGATAGGCGGATGAGGGGCGCAAGGGCCGACGTCAGAAGAAATAGGAATGCCGCCTGGCCATTAGGTGTGGCAACACTCGGTAAGTTGGTGCCGGTATTGATGGCAATTGCTAGTTTGTCGAAGTGCTCCCGAGTTATATCGCCAGCAACGAGAGCCGATTTAACTTCATTGATATATACGGTGGCGACAAACACGTTATCACTGATCATGGATAGAATACCGTTGGCAACAAACAGTAAAGCCGGTTGTTGTTCAGGCTTTTGCGATAGTACGAAGTGAGTCACGGGTTCAAATAGATGTTGTTGATGAATGACTGCAACAATCGCGAAGAACACAACTAAAAGTGCAGTAAAAGGCAGCGCTTCTTCAAAGGCATGGCCGATACGAGCTTCTTGAACCACCCCATTAAAGGCCGTTAGCAATACAATAATCATCAGGCCAATCATGCCAACTTCTGCAACGTGGAAGGCCAGGGCGAATACTAGAACTAGTGCAACAATACCCTGTATCCAGAGCTCAGCAACCTGGGCGCTGGTACGTTTGCTTTCTTCTTCCTTGGAGAAGTTTACTAAAACTTCCCTAACCGCTAGGGGAAGCTGTACACCGTAACCGAATACCTTGGTTTTTTCCAAGACTACGCAAGTTATTAGTCCGGCAAACAGGGTGGGGATGGTCACTGGAGCCATTTGTAGGAAAAACTGCACAAATTCCCATCCGGCTTTCTCGGCAATGAGGAGATTTTGCGGCTCGCCCACTAAGGTACACACTCCGCCGAGTGCGGTACCGACAGCGCCGTGCATGATCAGGCTGCGCAAGTAGGCCCGGAACTGATCTAAATCCTCACGGTGATACTCGACCACATGCTCATCGTTGGAGTGATCGTGACTGTGGTGGTGATGGGGTTGTTGTGATGCAACCCGGTGGTATACCGAATAAAAGCCAACAGCAACGGCAATCAAAACAGCTGTTACGGTAAGTGCATCCAAAAAGGCGGAAAGCACAGCTGCCACTGCACAGAATAATAGTGACAATAGGCTTTTAGAATTTACATGAATAAGGATCTTGGTAAAGACAAATAGTAACAGGCTCTTCATAAAGTAGATGCCTGCCACCATAAACATTAGCAACAAGATAACTTCTATATTCTCTACTACCTCGTGGTAAACCGCATCAGTACTGGTCATGCCCATCAACACGGCTTCGATTGCAAGCAGTCCGCCTGGTTGCAATGGGTAGCATTTTAAAGCCATGGCCAGGGTAAAAATAAATTCCCCGATTAGCACCCAGCCGGTGATGAAGGGGCCGCTGACATAGAGTAGGAGAGGGTTTAAAAGTAGGAAGGCGGCGATGGTTAATTTGTACCAGTCCGGAGCCTCACCGAGAAAATTATCTGCAAAAGCCCGGCCAAAACCGCTTCCAGACGCGGTAATTGCATTGTTGTAGGTGTTCATCATTTACTTCCATGGTTTACCCAGTTAAGGGCCAAATTGGAGTGTTGGAATTGATTGGCGAATAGCAGTGATGTGCCTACTCCCCTGTCTCTTCCCCTTGCGGCAAAGCTGTTAATTTTTGTACTGGTTGTTTTTTGTGCGCAAGAACAAAATGCGTACAGACGCAAATATCAAAATAGCAAACGCTACTGGGTTTTCCGGAAAATTCAAGTAATTTAGGGCTGTCTGCCTTATTGCCGGGGGTTTTGTCGAATATTCGGTGGAATTTGTCTGCGGAAAGGTGGACTCTTTTCGCTATTGGTATAAATTGCCGTTTATTAGGCCTACTCCACAGGAGTTGGTTGTTTTTTGTTCGGTTACAGGAAGAATGTAGTGGTGCAGGCAAAAAGTGAATTGCGCAAGATCAACATCACTTCTGTCAATGTAGTCAAGGACGAGCTGGTTGTTGCAATAGACAATGCCGCCGCTCACCTGGATAAATTTGCAGCAGATACCACCCAGAAACAGTCTTTGGAGCAGTGTGTCGCTGTTCTTAGGCAAGTGAGTGGAGTGCTGCAAATGGTGCAACTCCATGCGGGTGAATTGCTAGCGCAGGAAAAGATCGCCGCTTTGACCGAGGTGCTGGAGGGGCGCCAACAGCCCACAGAAGAGCTGATGGAAGCCTTGGGTACGGGTTTTTATGTGCTGGGTCGTTATCTTGACTTCGTGCAAAACCGAGCGATTGCGCGCCCAGAGCTGTTAATACCTTTTATTAACAATTTACGTGCGGCGCGTTCCGAGCCTCCTGTGCCAGAGAGTCACTTTTTTAGCTGTAATCTAAGTGCTTCGATACCTGGCCTGGGGGCTTCGGCGGTAATGTCCGAAGACCTTCGCAGTTTTGTGCGCAGATTTCGTCATATGTACCAAGTTGGTTTATTGGCGCTGTTGCGTGGAAAGCCTAGGGGGCCCGCTTTCACGATGATGGCGCGAGCGCTAGAGCGTATTGCCAGTATTACCACAGGCCGCCCCAATGGGCGCCTGTGGCTGGTGGCTGGAGCGGCACTTGGCGGCATGGCTGCGGCTGAAATGCGGATCAGCCGTTCGCGGGTGATGGTTTTCAGTATGTTTGACCGCTGGCTGCGTGCATTACAGAAAGAGTGTGATACGGCCCTGGATCAACCGGCTCCGCCAATTCTTTTAAAAGAATGTATCTATTGGCTGGCTCTTTCACGCCCTGATAAAAGCGGAGAGAAACTGCTTGAAGCTTTTTCTGCGGAGGAACTCGAATACACTGAGGATGAACTGGAAAGAGAGCGCGCAAGCCTCGGCGGCCCTGGTGCAACGGCTATTGCTGCAGTTGCGGGTGCCCTTGATGAAGAATTGTCTAGTGTGCGGAGAATGCTCGATGATATCGAGATGATCGGTGGATCGGGTATTGATGAAGATGATGGCCTGACTACTACTCTGCAAAAGGTTGCCGGCACCTTACAAATGCTTAATTTCAGGCGGATTGGGGAGAGCCTGCGTAATGCCATAGCTGAATACCAGAGCGCAGCAGGTGCTGGTGGCTCCGTTGCGGATGCAGCGTTGCAAAAGCTCACAGGCCAAGTGCTAATGGTAGATAGTACTGTGCGGGCGCTCAAGCAAAGCACCAGTATTGATCTTGATGAGTACGGTCATGCGGATATTGCATTTGAGTGCAGCCAGTTGGCCGAGGCCGAGGTGGCAGTACTTAAAGAGGCGGAAGCGGGCCTTGCCCTCATCAAGCGAGCGCTGGCGGCCTATGCAGACTCTGGTTTTGATCACGGGCATATCCGCAATGTCTCCACCACTTTAAATTCCGTTCGAGGGGGGCTGATTGTGCTCAACCTCCGCCGTGCCGCAGCTGTGGTTGAAGGTTTGCTGAACTTTGTTGAAAGCTCGGTGGATAGGCATGATGCGGCTCCTGAGGTGGAGCAGCTGCTGGATATTTTTGCCGATGCGATTATTAGCCTGGAATACTACCTAGGCGAAGTAAAGCTACATCGACAGGCAGATGTTCAATCTCTGAATCTCGCAGTGGAGAGCTTGGCAGCGCTAGGTTGTCCTGTTGAAACGGCCTAACTTGAGAAAGGAGTCACTTTTTGGTTGATCGCTTTGAGCCTGCCGCAAATGTTTGGGAGGCTCCTGAGTTCTCCCAGCAAATTATTGTAGCGGAGGGCCTGGTTCTCTGTAGTGGAGACCGGTTCATTCACGAGGTGGATCAATTGCCACCTACTACTGCTATCTCAAGCCACTATCTCGGTGAGCTGGGAGGTCGCAGTTGCGGTGTTAGAGTACTTTCAGCTCAGTTTGAGATTCATGGGCATGACTGGCGTAACCTGCGTAGTCTGCTTACTTCGACAGAGGAGTATCTATTTGCTTTAGCTGGCCGAGCTCTGCAGGTGGCTTATTGGGATCGAGATCACCGCTTTTGCGGCCGCTGCGGCACAGAAACCCATTACCATTCTCTAGACCGGGCCAGGACCTGCCCAAATTGTCAGTTGACGGTTTACCCAAGAATTTCTCCTTGCGTAATCATGTTGGTTACCCGTGGGGAGGAGTGCCTACTCGCTCGCCATGCCAATCGAAGAAATATCACCTATACCGCGCTGGCTGGATTTATTGAACCAGGTGAAAGTGCAGAGCAAGCTTTAAGGCGAGAAGTCCGAGAGGAAGTTGGACTTGAGGTGGGAAAACTCAGGTACGTCGGTAGCCAACCCTGGCCTTTTCCGGGGCAGTTGATGTTGGGATATCTGGCAGAGTGGCAGGGGGGGGAGCTATGCCCCGATCCAAATGAGATTGAGGAGGCTCAGTGGTTCCACTATCGTTCGCTGCCAGCTATTCCGCCAGTGCAAACTTTATCTGGACAGTTGATTCATACGTTTTCCAATTTATTGGCAGGCGGATTGAAGCTGTAGACCTTCCGTTTTTAAGGAATTGGCAGAGAGGAGTTAAGTATCATCATGTATATCGTGATCACCTTCCTAATAGCGGTAGTGGCTCTGTTCCTCGTCTTTTGGGGAGCGAGGGTACTATTGAGTGGCTCTTGGGTGATGGGTTTTTTACGCGGCTCTTTAGGGCTGGTTTTCTTTGGTTTGGCCCTTTGGATCGTTTTGGTTGCTGCGGATGTATACAGTTATCGAAATCTAGGTAATGAGCATAGCGTTGGCGTTGTGTCATTTAAAAAGATCGCGGAGCAGCAGTTTGAAGTGAAGTTTTCTGATGCCGATGGTATTTCACAAAAATTTGAGCTGTATGGAGATCAGTGGCAATTGGATGCCCGTATGCTGAAGTGGCAAGGCCCATTGATACGTTGGGGTATCGAGCCAGCTTATCGCCTGGATCGCCTGAGCGGTCGTTATCTTACCTTGCAAGATGAAAGAGTACGCGAACGCTCTGTGCATCAAATTGATGGCACAAATTATGGGGTTGATATTTGGCAGTTTGTACGAGGGTTTGATAAAAATCTTCCTTTCGTTGATGCCGTCTACGGGAGCGCAACCTTTTTGCCCATGGAGGATGGTGCAGTTTATGAGGTGCGTATCAGTCACAGCGGCTTGTTGGCGCGACCATTAAATCAGCAGGCGACCACTGCCTTGGATGGTTGGCAGTAGGGCGGCTAAATAATTTTTAATTTGCATGGCAGCAATCTGGAGTATAAGTGGAATTTTTAATTGAATACGGCCTGTTCTTGGCAAAAATAGTAACTGTTATCGTTGCTCTGATGGTGTTGATAGGTTTTATTTTTGCTAATCGAGAGCAGCTTAAAGAGAGGGTGCAGGGACACATCAGTGTTACTCGATTGAATGACCGCTACGAGCAGTTTAAAGAAACTCTGCTCGAAGCCGTTATGGAAAAACATGAGTTTAATCAACGTAAAAAGCAGCTAGCAAAGGATAAGAAAGCTGAGGAAAAAGCCCTGGCTAAAAAGCATAAAGCGGCGGCCAAAGAGAAAACCTCCAAAGAAGGCAATCTAGGGGGTGAGACGAAAGAGCCACAAGCTGATGCCCGTGAGGCAGAGAAAATCTCGGATTCGACAGATGAGCGCAAGCGTATTTTTGTCACCCACTTTAATGGCGACATCAAAGCCAGTGAGCTTTCGCGTTTGCGGGAGGAAATTACTGCAATTCTTCAAGTTGCAGAGGCTGGTGATGAGGTACTGCTCTGCTTGGAAAGCCCCGGGGGAATGGTGGCCAACTATGGCCTGGCCGCAAGCCAGTTGGCACGTGTACGTAGTGCGGGCATTCAGCTCACTATTGCAGTGGATAAAGTGGCGGCAAGTGGCGGTTATATGATGGCCTGCGTGGCAGACAGAATTCTTGCTGCACCTTTCGCAATGTTGGGCTCTATCGGTGTTTTGGCGCAGCTACCTAACTTTAATCGCTTGCTAAAGCGTCACGATGTGGATTATGAGCTTTTCACTGCGGGTGAGTTCAAGCGCACAGTAACCATGTTCGGAGAAAATACTGAAGAAGGGCGTGAGAAGTTCCAGAGTGATCTGGAGGAAATACATGTCCTTTTCCAGCACTTTATCAGTGAGTACCGCCCCAACTTGGATGTTGCCAAGGTTGCGACAGGAGAAGTTTGGTTTGGGCAAAAGGCTCTGACAATGGGCCTTGTGGATGAGCTGAAAACATCTGATGAGTACCTGACAGATTGTGCTAAACATGCTGACCTGTTTCAGGTGGAATACAAAGAGAAGAAAAATATCGCCAAGAAAATGGGGTTGGCTGCTGAGGCCGGGGTAGAGTCGGCCCTGACACGTCTATTCTCAAGATTGAGCGCATGGCGTCATCACGCCCAGTAAGAGATGTCGACTAGGGCAATTTATTGGGAAGTTTGTCATTAGGATAAAGCAGGCATGAATAGTTCTCAGGAAAGGGAGTTTCGGGCCATTAGGGTGGAAGAGGTGGCCGCTGGAAAATTTGATCAACTACTGGTGAAGCGACATCTCCGAGATTTGCCCAATAACCCCTTGTTGCTTAGAGTTTCCTATTCCTCTCTGAACTACAAGGATGCTATGTCTGCATTTGGAAACCGCAGTATTACCAGAGAGTACCCGCACACTCCAGGGATTGATGCCGTAGGCTCAGTGCTCGAAGACCAAAGTGGTAAATTCAGGCCAGGAACTGAACTCTTAGTCACAGGTTATGATTTAGGCATGAATACCCCAGGCGGCTTGGCGGAGGTTACTGCTGTTCCCTCTGAGTGGGCTCTACCGCTTCCAGAGGGGCTCAGCGCCAGGGAATCTATGGCGCTTGGTACTGCTGGGTTAACCGCTGCCCTCTGTGTGGACCGGCTACTGGAGGCTGGAGCCATGCCAGAAGATGGTGAAGTATTGGTCAGCGGTGCTACTGGCGGAGTCGGGTCAATTGCGGTGGCGCTGCTGGCAAAGTTGGGCTTTCGAGTAGCTGCGGTGACCGGGAAACTTGAAGCGGCAGACTTTCTCGCTGAATTGGGTGCTTGGAAGGTACTTGACCGAGATACTTTAGCGCCATTTGCCAACAAGGCCATGGCTAAGCCCTTATGGGCTTGGGCTGTAGATACAGTAGGCGGGGAAACCCTTTTTAATGTGGTTAAATCCCTAGCATACGGTGGTGGTGTAGCGGCATGTGGTATGGCTTCGGGCGCACAGTTTCATGCAAATGTATTCCCTTTTATTTTGCGAGGTATCAGTCTGCTGGGCGTTGATAGTGTAGAGCTGCCAGTAGAAAAGAAAGCCGCGGTTTGGCAAAAGCTAGCTGGCCCATGGTATATCGGCGATAAGCTAAAACTTATTGCGGAAGATATATCACTTGAACAGGCACCGGAATTTCTGGCACGGTTACACCGAGGCCATGGAATCGGCCGCTATGTCGTTAATATGGCACTTTAGATTTCTTGAGTATTTCAGAGTTTATTTGGAGAAAAAATTACAGCTGAACAGGCGAATGACAGTCATCTGCCTCTTTATATAAGTAATGGTGTTTGTCTGTGTCTGTGCTTTTCAATAGCCTTATAGCCAGTAGCGTGATTTATAGCCTGTTTCTGTTGGAAGATGACAGTGTCTCAAGGTAACGAAAAGTCCCTGATTCCGGTGCAGAACAGCGCGTTAGTGCTCTCGGGTGGTGGCGCCCGTGCTGCTTATCAGGCCGGGGTTCTCAAAGCCCTAGCAGAAGTTGTGCCTGAAGATAACCCGCGCCCTTTTAAAATTATTTGCGGCACATCTGCTGGCGCTATGAATGCCATGATGCTGGCCGCTCACCCAGGTACATTTAAAGAAGCGATCGAGAGTATGTGCTCGGTGTGGATGAACCTGAGTGTGGAGCGGGTGTACCGCACTAGCTGGTTTAGCTTAATTAGTAATTTATTGTCTATTAGCCGTTCGCTGTTTAATCAGGGTGTTGGGCGAGAAAAACCTCTTGCTCTTCTCGATAATTCCCCCTTGCGTCAGCTTTTACTGGATGTAATTAATTTCGATAATATCCAAAAAAATATCGACGCAGGCCATCTACACGCAACTTGCATTAATGCGCTTTCATATAGTGAGGGCGAGTCGGTGAGCTTTTATCAAGCTGCGGATGGTGTGAGAGGTTGGCAGCGCTTTCGCCGGTTTGGAGTTTCCACCCGCTTGACGGTGGATCACCTGCTCGCCTCATCTGCAATCCCCGCAATTTTTCCTGCAGTAAAAATCGACGATATTTACTACTGCGATGGTGCAATTCGTCAAATGGCTCCCATCAGCCCGGCCTTACACCTTGGAGCTAAGCGTGTCTTTATCGTAGGTGTTTCCGATAACCGCTCTCCAGTTCACTGGGGTAGTCGGCGTAGCAATAATCAGGTCCATTCTCCTTCAATGGCCCAGATTACTGCTCAGTGGTTCAATGCTGCTTTTATTGATAGCTTGGAAGGGGATTTGGAACATTTGGATAGGGTTAATACCTTACTGGATTCTGTGGAAGAAGATAAATTTGCCGATCTCTCTCCTCTTCGGCCAGTAGAATCCGTGGTTATTGAACCATCGCAGAGTCTCGCCAGATTGGGAGGGAGAAAATTAAAGTATCTACCGCCGGCGTTGCGTTGGTTATTTCGCTCCACAGGTGCGACGCGGTCTGGAGGCGGAGTCTCCGCGGCAAGTTACTTGCTTTTTGAACGGCCTTATATTGAGGAGTTGATTGAGCTTGGCTACCAGGATGCAATGTGGGAGAAAGATAAATTGCGCTATTTCTTGAGGCCTCAGCCCAAACTTGAGGTGGAGCGAAGAGGCCTCTTTGGTTCACGTAAAAAGAGTATCGAGGATCAGCTTGGGCAGGGAGATGTTTCGTCGTAATTTGGACTGCCTGCTAACGATTTGAATTAAGTGTGATTTCTATTTAGGAGATCTCGCTCGAACACAGTGTTTCTTGGTTTTCTAATTTTATTCCCTTTGCTTCAGTGGTTGAGTGCATCAGACCAGCCAAATGTCTGCAGAAGCTTCATGAACTTTCCTCGTGGTTCGGCCTGTAATACTAATAATTTTTGACTAGCTGGGTGCTGTAATTCTAATTTTACGGCATGTAGTAGCAGTCTCCCACAATTAAACTGCTGAGAAAAAAAATGGTTGTGGGAAGATTTTCCATATTTGGGGCAACCAATTAAGGGGTGGTGAATATGCTTGAAGTGTCTGCGGATTTGATGTCGGCGACCAGTTTTCAGCTGAATTTCTACCAGTGAATATCGGCTGGTGGGATAGCGATCCACCTCATAAGGTAGTTCTATGGTGGCGAGCCGCTGAAAGAGGGTGATGGCCTCCTGGCGGGGAAGCTCTGACTTGGGGCGCTTCCTCTGGTGTTTAAAGTCTGCTACCGGTGGGAGTGGGTAATCAATGGTCTCCTGTTCGGGGCAGTATCCGCGGCAAACAGCAAGATATTTCTTTAGGGAGCCCTTACCTTCCAGTTGATGTTGGAGCTGAGCGGCGACCGCACTGCTTTTGCCAAAAATAATAACTCCAGATGTAGGCTTATCTAGTCTGTGAACTGGGTATAAATGATAACCACTTAGATTGCGGAGGTGCTGCAGGAGGATACGTGTCTCGTGACGGTCTATCTCGGAGCGGTGAACGAGCCAGCCTTCAGGCTTATAAGCGGCAAGCAGGTGTTCGTCCTCATAGATAATCTCTGGTTCACAACTCATGGTTTGATCTGATACAGGCTCATATGTCGGCTGCTTAGTGTATTGCCGAAACGTAGTGATTGCATATAAAAAATGCCTCAGTTAATTGGTTATTAATACCTGATAGTAACTTGTTGAGAAAAAATACTAAAAAGTAGTTTAAATTTAGGTTGACTTATTACGGCTAGGCAATAAAATTTGTCACATAGTTTGTTGTCGGCATGAGTTGCTTAAAGCTGGCATTTTTTATTAGTTATTTCTTGATTGACGTGGAACGCAGCCACGAAGGAGCCATGAAATGCGAAATGTAGATATTAACAACCTGTTTTTTTGATCGCTTTTCATGTGTATCTGCTTGAAAAGTGATTGAGCTTTTCAAGCCAGAATTCTCTAGAGCCCTGGCATTTGCCGGGGCTTTTTTGTTTGGGGCTTTGGAGAGCTTTTAATGATTTATTGGATCAATCCAAGGACTCTATATGCCTGTAAAAATTGTGCTAAATAAAAATGCACAGCAAGGTAGTGTGCCGGTAAAAATATATACCGATGAAATCGAGCCGCAGGCCTTGCAGCAGCTAAAAAATATTGCTCAGTTACCAATCGTACACTCCCATGTTGCGGCAATGCCGGATGTACATTTAGGAAAAGGGGCAACCGTTGGTTCTGTGATCCCAACAGTAGATGCGGTAATCCCATCAGCGGTAGGGGTGGATATTGGCTGCGGAATGAATGCAGTGCGAACTTCGTTACATGCCCATCAGTTGCCTGACAACCTGAAAGCATTGCGGGAGGCCATTGAGGTGAAAGTACCCATTGGACAGGGTCGTCACAAGATGATCAGTGCCAGGGAATCTGCCTGCAAACTTTTAGCTCCCGGTGTGGATAGGTTGTTTGAAAAACATCCTGGGCTACTAAAAAGGCTGCATCAGCCACAGAAAACTTGGGTTACCCAGATGGGGACCCTGGGTGGCGGCAATCATTTTATTGAAATTTGTCTGGATGAAAATAATGCGGTTTGGGTGATGCTGCACTCAGGCAGTCGAGGTGTTGGCAATGCTATTGGACAGCACTTTATCCAGTTGGCTCGAAAGGATATGGCAGGACATATACGTAATCTGCCAGATAAAGATTTGGCTTACTTTTCCGAAGGTAACCACCATCTTGATGATTACATCGAGGCGGTAAGCTGGGCCCAGGAGTACGCTAGAGTTAATCGGGAAGAAATGATGAGGTTGGTTTTGAATTGTCTCAAAAATCATCTGCCAAAATTTACGCTCACCAGTGAGGCAATCAATTGTCATCACAATTATGTAGTGCGCGAACGCCATTTTGAGCAGGATGTTTTTATTACCCGTAAAGGGGCGATCAGTGCGAAAAAAGATCAGCTGGGAATTATTCCAGGCTCAATGGGAGCCAAGTCCTATATTGTGCGTGGACGTGGTATTGCCGAATCATTCCACTCATGCGCTCATGGAGCTGGCCGCAAAATGAGTCGTAGCGCAGCGCGCCAGAGGTTTACCAGGCAGGATCTTGAAGAGCAGACTAGGGGTGTTCAATGCCGTAAAGATAAGGGAGTGATTGATGAAATTCCGGCGGCCTATAAAGATATAGATCAAGTTATGGATAATCAGTCAGACCTTGTCGAAGTGGAGCATACCCTGCGTCAGGTAATATGTATTAAGGGGTAGACTTCTAGTTTGTAGCAGTTTTGAAAAGGAGTTATTTGATGTGGCATAAGCCGGTTACTTGGCTGAGACTAGCAGGAAAATACCTTAGCTGTTGGCACTTAGCTGCCAAAATTTTCGACAAAGGAGAATGTATATGAAAAAAAATCCACCTAAGGGGAGTGGGAAATTTCGCAATTATATCGCGCGTAATCCACTTATGGGGAAGGGTGGTGCGCACGTTAAAGCAAAGTCAGGAAAACGTTTTTTAAATAAACAAAAAATGAGGAAGGAGGTGCGGGAGTGGAGGGGCTCCCGCGATACTTACTCTCTTGTAGTTGCAGTTCGTTTTATTTTGCCACTGACTCTTGCCGGTTTTTAGGTTCTGCCTTCTTCAGGCCATCCGGGGAGCGCTTCCAGATACACCCACTTTTTTTTGTAGAGTTTGAACAGGGATACTTCATGAATTACATGTTCCTGCTCATTTTCTGAATACCACGCCTTAAACTCTACCACCGATCTCTTCAGGCCAGCTTTGCTTTTAATAACCTCCAGTCTCGTCCACTGGGTCTCCAGGTCCTCCTGGCGAAGATCTGGATAGGTGTCTGGATGCCAAGTTTTGCGCAGATAGGCCAGGTTTCCCATCGCATAAGCGCAATAACGGCTGCGCATCAGGTTCTCTGCAGTATTGGGATAGGCTTGCCCAGAGAGGAAGAGGTTGCAACAGCTCTGAAATTTCTTACCTGAGCCGCAGGGGCAGGCGTGATCCGTCATAAGTAACTCCGTAATCGGGGGCGCTGACTTTCACTGGTTAGGTCAGCGCGTTTCGTAAACACTTTTTAACCTTGCTTGACGGTGACAGAGGGTAGCATAGCTTGATCTTTTGCTGAGGAGCGTTAAGATACCGACCAGCCGGTTGGTTTGTTGGGTAATCCCGGGAGGTCATGTGTCCAGAGTCGATAAATCTGCCATTGTCCGTGCTGCCGAAGAGGTGGTGCGAGAGAAGGGGGCACGCAAGCTCACTCTCGATGCAGTGGCTACCCAGTGCGGGTTAAGTAAGGGTGGTTTAATTCATCACTTCAGAACCAAACAGTCTCTTCTCAAAGCGATGTTGGAGGCAGCGATTGCCAGGGAAGATGCCAGTGCTGAAGCTTGCACCAAAGCTGGCGGTGACTTGTTGACCTCTCGGCTGAGTTCCATTTTTGAACTAATGGAAGATGATGAAGGCTTGCCCCGTTCATTGATTGCAGCAGTAGCCGAAGATCCGGCGCTCCTGGAACCAGTTAAGGTTAAGGAGGCTGAATTGCGCAGTGAAATCTCCCAAACCTACAAAGACCCCGAGTTTGCACAGCTGTTGATTCTCGCAGCCCAAGGTATGTTCTTTGGGCGTGTGTTGGGTGTGGTGGAGCCAGAAGATCCGATGCTCACCCGTTTACGCGAACGTTTGTTGATGCTTTCTGCAGATCTCACCTGATTTTTTTCTTAAACACGCTTT
This sequence comes from Microbulbifer mixtoriginis (SeqCode), assembly GCF_052468275.1. Lineage (NCBI taxonomy): Bacteria > Pseudomonadati > Pseudomonadota > Gammaproteobacteria > Cellvibrionales > Microbulbiferaceae > Microbulbifer > Microbulbifer mixtoriginis (SeqCode). The sequence continues at coordinate 2,410,781 of NZ_CP174341.1, forward strand.
TTGGATGACGAATATGAAATTGTCGGTAAGTTCTCGTGCCCCACTAGCCCTGCTTATGGCAGCGGTGGTCATTCTTGCGGGTTGCTCCGGCTCGGAGAAAGAAGAGCAACGTGCTGAGCGGTTGTGGCCGGTGAAAGTGGCCACCGTTCAGAGCACCAATAAAGTGGCAGATCGCCAATTTGCAGGCAGGGTAAAAGCTGTGCAGAGCGTGGACCTTTCTTTTCAGGTTGGCGGTAAGCTCGATAAGCTAAATCTTCGAGAGGGCGAAATCATTCCTAAAGGCACTTTGATTGCCGAGCTTGACGATCGCGATTACCGGCGCCGGGTAAAGGAAGCCCGGGTAAATGTAGAGCTTCTGGAGAAAACATTGAATCGACAGCGCTCACTGGCAAGTTCGAAAGTGATTTCCCAGCAGCAGCTCGATGAAACCGAGAGTAACTTTGACCTTGCCAAAGTAACCCTGGAAAGAGCGGAACAGGATTTAGCTTATACCAAGCTGACGGTTCCCTTTGATGCGTTGGCAACACGGCAGCTTGTCGAGAATTACACTAACGTTCAGCCAGGCCAGCCCATTGTGCGCTTACAGAATATTTCTGAGGTGCGTATACAAATTTCTGTGCCGGAAAAAATGTTGGCTACTGTCAACGAAGAGCAAATAAGCTCAGTGTTAGCGGAGTTTGAGTTTCTTCCGGGTGAGCAGTTTGCTTTGCAATACCGTGAACACCAAGCGGAAGCCGACAGTGTAACCCAGACCTACGCGGTGGAACTGGGGATGCCGCGACCGCAGAATGTTCAGATCCTTCCTGGTATGACTGCCCGAGTGACGGTCAAAATGAAAGAGAGCAGCGGAGATTTTTGGATTCCTCTGGCGGCGGTGCAGAGTAATAGTGAGGGGAAACCCTATGTCTGGCAAATTAATGAAGATCAATCGGTTTCCAGGGTTCAGGTGGCACTTGGCCGTACCAATGGTGAAGCCGTACAGATCACTAAGGGCTTGTCAGCAGCGATGAAGTTGGTAGCCGCGGGCGGTCAGCATCTCTATGACGGTGCAAAAGTTCGCAATTATGTACAGCACTAATTTTTTGCTTGAGATCTCTGGCCCTGTAAACAGGGGGGAAATGTTGTGAAGATTTCTGACACATTTATCGAAAAGCCGGTTTATAGCTGGCTACTAATGTTGATTTGCCTGATCGGCGGACTCTGGGGGCTTTCGGATATTGGCCGCCTTGAAGACCCTGCCTTTACCATTAAAGAAGCGCGAGTGTATACCTTCTATCCCGGTGCCAGTGCACAAAGGGTGGAAGAAGAGGTTACGGAAAAGCTTGAGGTCGCTATCCAGCAAATGGGACAGTTGGATAAGGTTTCCTCTACCTCTAGTCCGGGAATGTCAGAAATCCGTGTAGAGATTAAGGATCAATACGCCTCCGCAGAACTGGCTCAGGTATGGGATGAGCTGCGTCGCAAAGTTAATGATGCCCAAAGTGACCTTCCTAGTGGGGCATATCCCTCGGTGGTCAATGATGACTTCGGTGAAGTCTACGGTATTTATTATGCGATTACCGGCGAGGGTTTCTCCCTGACCGAAATGCGTGAAATCACCAAAGCGATTCGTCGTGAACTGCTCGGTGTTGAGGGGGTGGCGAAAGTTTCCCGTTCTGGAATCATTGATGAAGTCGCCTATTTGGATATTGATGAGTCCCGACTCGCTCAGTTTGGTTTCTCTCTCGATGATCTAGCCCAGGTTCTGCAATCGGAGAGCTCCACACAGAAAGTTGGAGAAATCGGTGGTCAGGATTTGCGCACCCGTATCGTAGTGGATAATCCTGCAAGTGACTTGGAAGCAATCCGTAATATTCTTGTGGGTGTACCTGGTTCAACGGCAATGTTGGCCATCAGAGATATCGCAGATATCTCCCTAGGTTACGATGAAAGCCCTAGCTTTATCGCCCGTTATGATGGAAATCAGGCGGTATTACTTGGTATAGCGGGAGCTGAAAATACCAATATTGTTAATGTTGGTAAGGCTGTAGAGGCCAAGCTTGAGGAGATAAAACAGGCACTGCCGCTGGGGGTGGAAATTCACCCGGTTTATGCCCAGCACCAAGTGGTAGAAGAGAGTGTCGATGGCTTTCTGTTTAATCTAGTCTCTTCAGTTGTGATCGTTACCCTCGTACTCTGTGTATTTATGGGCTGGCGTTCTGGCGTGGTGGTGGGTACCGTGCTTGGTCTTACGGTTCTGGGTACCGTATTAATCATGAATTTGTTTGGTTTGAACCTGCAGAGGATTTCTCTTGGTGCCCTCATTATTGCCATGGGTATGTTGGTTGATAATGCTATCGTAGTTGCAGAAGGCATGTTGATGGGGGTTCAACGAAATGAGGAGCCCAAGAGTGCTGCCAGCCGGGTAGTGCGCCAAACATTCTGGCCGCTTTTGGGGGCCACTGTAATTGGTATTATGGCTTTCTCTGGTATTGGACTGTCTGATGATGCCACCGGTGAATTCCTTTTCTCTCTGTTTGCTGTGATTGGGATTTCATTGCTGCTCAGCTGGATTCTCGCTGTAACTGTAACGCCCTATTTGGGGTATCACCTGTTCAAACCCGGTAAGAATTCAGATTCTGAAGACCCCTATAATGGTCGTTTTTACAACATGTATTCCGGAGCCTTAGCAGGAGCATTAAGGCATCGTGGCCTCACCATCGGCTTACTCGTTGCCGTTACATTAGTAAGCTATTTTGCTTTTGGGTTTGTAAAGCAGGGATTCTTCCCCAACTCCAATGCACCGCTGTTTTATGTGAATTACTTCTTGCCACAGGGCAGTGACATTAACCGTACTGATAAGGCTCTTCAACAGGCAACAAAGTATTTTAAAGAGCAGGATGAGGTGGTTTCGGTAACGGCTGTAGCTGGTCGGGGAGCCGATCGCTTTATGCTCACTTATGCTCCTGAACCGCCCAATGCTTCCTATGGTCAGCTAATTGTTCGCACTGAGAATCGCGAGCAGATCGCTCAACTGATAGAGAGGGCAAAGGCGCAGTTACGTGAAGAGCAGCCTGAAGCATTGATTACCTTTAAGCGCCTGGTGTTTGGCCCTGGTGGTGGTGCCGATGTGGAAGTGCGAATTTCTGGTCAGGATTTTCAGACCTTGCGTGCGCTTGCCGTAGATGTTGAGCAACAGTTTCGTGAGAAGGGCCTGGAAGATATTCGCCATGATTGGCGCAGTAGAGAGCCGACTATCCATGCCCACCTTGATGATGAGCGTGCTCGCGTAGCTGGTGTCACGAATACCGATATTAGCCGGATGATTCAATTTGCCTCTGCCGGTTATACCGTGGGTGATTTTGAGAGCGGCGATCGTATTATCCCTATTATTGCGCGAATGCCGGAAGGGGATAGGAATCAAGTGGGTTCCCTTGAGGATCGTTTGGTCTGGAGCCCTAACGAGCAAGGGTATATTCCGGCGGGACAGTTGATCACGGATTTTGAGGTTACTGCAGACGAGGGCCTGATCCAAAGGCGCGATAGGGTTCCGACCATCACTATCAGTGCCGATGCTCCGGAAGGCGTTACTGCTATGGCCGCGTTTGGGAGAATTCGCCCCTGGGTAGAAAGTATGCAGTTACCACCAGGCTTTAAAGTGGAATTTGGTGGTGAGTATGAAAGCTCTACCGATGCACAGAAGTCTCTGGGTAAAGGCTTGCCACTTGGCTTCCTAATCATGATCCTGGTATCGATCTTGTTGTTCGGTACTGTACGTGAGCCCGTAATTATCTGGCTGGTAGTTCCCATGTGTTTGGTGGGCGTAGTTGTAGGCTTGTTGGCGACGGGGCTGCCTTTCGGATTTATGTCACTTCTTGGTGTATTGAGTTTATCCGGAATGCTGATTAAAAACGCTGTGGTTTTGGTCGATGAGATCGAAGTGCAAACACATGCGGGCCTGCCCAGACTCACTGCTATTCAGCGTGCTAGCGTAAGTCGCTTGCGTCCGGTCTTCCTTGCAGCTGTGACCACTATTTTAGGAATGTCGCCACTGCTATTTGATGCTTTCTTTGCGGATATGGCCGTAACCATTATGGGGGGGCTAGGTTTTGCCACTGTGCTTACGCTGATTGCTATCCCTGTTTTCTACGCGGTCTTCCACAAGGTTAAGCCTAATGAGGTGGAAGGTAATCTAGATGAGGTGAATTTAAAGTCGCAGCCAGCCCCTGCTAAAGAGATTGTCTCTGTATAGTGCGATGAGCCTGCGTTGATCGTGGGTAATTCGAGATCCTGCGCAATGCCTTTTTGAGTATTGCGTGGGATCATCCTTCCTTTCCCTGGTACTCGTGGTTTCTAACTGCCTCCGTAGCGCCGGTTCATACACTTATCTTTTCCTTTCGCTGTTTGTAGGTAATTAATGGTTTCGTTTTACCTCAGCTTGAACCGGTACATACAATCCCGATCAGTTTTCTAGTAATCTAAAGATCTGATTTGATTGGTAGTTGATGTATGAGTGTTCGGTCAATTTCAAGATTTTGTGTGTGCTTCTTTTTATTTTCTTTCAGCTTTTCTGCTCTGGCGATTAGTTATGAGAGATCAGAGTGGTTACCCAAGTGGTCTGACACAGATAGGGATTGCCAAGATACCCGACATGAGTTGTTGATACGGTACTCCCTTTCGCCAGTTACTTATACTCGCGCCAACGGCTGTAAGGTGGATACTGGGTTGTGGCTAGATCCTTATACCGGCAATTTTTACAGCAAAGCTTCTGATCTGGATGTGGAGCATATTGTGCCCCTTAAGTGGGCCCATGATCACGGAGGAGCTGGGTGGAGCCGTGCAAAGAAAAGGCGCTTTGCTGAGGATATCGATAATCTCTGGTTGGTGGATGATGGCCGCAATCAAAGTAAAGGGCACAAAGGGCCTGATGAGTGGATGCCACCCTATGCGCCCGTCGGTAAAATATATGTTCAGCGATTTATTTCTATCGTAGAGAAATATGGACTGAGCTTGAGTCGAGATGAATCTCGCAAACTACGCACAATAGCGAGTGAGGGCTAGCCAGTCTAAATGCCAACTGGCACATTGAGTGGGGAGTGTCGTCCCGGTGGTACAATTTCGGGCAGGACTTTGCCTCTAATTGGAAGCATGGATGGTTATGCGGGACTCCTCCAAGTTGTTGGTCGAATATTTCAGACGCTGCTATCAGGCGGATAGTCATGATTTATCACTGAGTAATATTGCCCGGCTTTCGGGTAATCGCCGGGTATTTTTCAGAGAGCGGGACTTTTTAGCCAGTGGAGAGTTGCCCAGAGTGCCATTGGTGGGGACCTCGGCTACTAAGCTCGTAGAGCTAACGGATGCTTACCGAAAAGAGCGCAGTTTAATCTATTCGGTGTTCTTTATCTCTGGTGAACTCCCGAGCCAGCTGGGGCTTAGTTCCAAGCGTCAATTGTGTGCCCCGCTACTGTATTTTCCTGCCCGTCTTTGTTCTGACGAAGAGTATTTTGTAGAGGTCAACTCGGCTGATCTCCATATCAACCTTCCACTGCTGCGCTTGATCCTTAAGCCGGATATAGACTCAAGGGTAACAGATAGCTTCCCTATACCGAGCTTTCCGCTGAATAGTCCCCAGGTGGCAGCCATGGGGCGCTGGCTGGAACAAAACAGTCGGTTAACCGGTATTGAAGAGATTAGCCGCTGGCCGAATCTACAGGCGGTTGATTGTGATGAGTTGGGCAGGGCTCCAGCTCTGGCAATAAGTAGTGCTTGCGCCCTCATTCTGGCTGATAGGTCGCGGGGATCGCGAGGTGTCCTTCATGAGCTGAAACTTCTAGGCCGAGAACGAAACTTTTCTGCTCCATTAAATTTGGCCCTCGGGGAGGAGGTTGTTGATTTCCTGCAAAGTGGCAGTGAGCCGGAGATGCTGCCGGGACTTTTGAGTGAGGCTCAGGAAAGGACATTGCAAAATGCTGCGAAGATGCCCTTGAGTCTGGTTTCCGGCCCGCCAGGCACTGGTAAGAGTTTTACCATTGCCGCAATGGCGATTGACCAAATGCTGCATGGCAATACTGTTTTGGTAGTTTCTAAAACCCCCCAGGCCATAGATGTTGTACGGCAGAAGTTGCGTGAGGCCTATGACTTACAGGAAGGGTATGTACATGCGGGTGAAAAGGGGTTTATACCCAGCCTGAAATTTCATTTGGATTCTTTGCTCAAAGAAGGGGTTGAAGCTCCCGAGGTGAGCGCTGCCAACCTAAAGCGTGGTCTTAAAGTAACACTCAAATCAATGCGTAAAGCTGAGCGCCGCTTTAATGGGGCGTTAAGAGCTGCTCAGAAACTCGGTTCCGATGGTTTTGGTGCTTGGTTGGTGGCATTGAGATTGCGTATTTTAGGTCGGCAACTGGATACGGAATCACTGTGGGAATTCCAGGAGGTAATCGGGACCTTGCGTAAAAATTTTGAGCGGCATGCGTCTCGATTTATTAATGCTTATCGAAAAGAGGCCCTTCTAAATCTTTTAAAGCATGAGAGAAGGCATTTATCGGCTTTCAATCAGGCTCTCAGGGCAAGAACCTCCAAAACGCAAGCAGAGCGTTTTGCTCAAACGAATATGCAGGTTGTTTTACAGGCGTACCCAATTTGGCTTGTGAGCCTGGATGAGCTAAATGAAGTATTGCCTCTCTCCCGCGAGCTCTTTGATCTCGTTATCTTCGATGAGTCCACCCAGTGTGATATCGCCAGCGCCCTACCAGCATTACACCGAGCAAAACGTGCGGTTGTCGTCGGAGATGGCAAGCAGCTGCGTCACGTATCCTTTTTATCTGTGGCGCAACAACAACAGTTGTGGGAAGACCTAGGCAGCCCTGAAGAATTACCTATGAAGTTGAGTTACCGGGACCAGTCCTTGTTGGATATTGTCTCTGACTCCCTGGGTAGTCAGCAGGCCGTTACCTTACTGGATGAACACTATCGTAGTCAGCCGGAGTTAATAGCTTTTAGCAATAACGCTTTTTATACAGATCGACTCAAGGTGATGCAGGCTAGACCGGTAGCCTCCAGTGAGAGGACTTTAACTCTGCATTACTTGGAGGGAAAGCGAGCAAAAAATGGCAGAAATCGGCTGGAAAAGGATTGGATACTTGAGCAGCTGCGTGAACATATTCATCGCTATGCCGACTCACCACTCAAGCCAACGGTTGGAATTCTTTCTCCTTTCAGGGAGCAGGCGGATTATCTGGCATCCGAAGTGGATAAGGCCTTCCCGGCAGATGTGCTGCGCAGTTTCTCCGTCTTGGTTGCAACCCCTTACGGATTTCAGGGAGAGGAGCGGGACCTGATGCTCCTGTCTTTTTCTGTAGACAATCAGTCCCTGCGTGCAGCGACTTATCTTAATCGTGCCGACATGTTTAATGTTGCTGTGACCCGGGCTAAAGAGAGGCAGTTGGTGGCTTATTCCATCAGCCCGGAATCCCTGTCACCTGAGCACTTGCTGCGCCGCTATGTTGATTTTGATCATGAGGCGGGCCTAAGTGCTCCACAAAAAGTTTTTCCCTGTGAGTTTGCCGAAGAGGTGAGCGCGAGCCTGCGGATGGCGGAGGTCAGACATTGGGTAGCATTCCCTATCGCCGGCCAGCGTGTTGATGTGGTCTGTGAATACCACGGTCGGGTCCTGGGGGTGGATTTGATCGGTTTTCCTGGGGAGTATCGGTATCACTTTACTACTCAGACTTATAAAGTGTTGCACAGGGCGGGGGTTACTGTTTTGCCATTACCCTATGCCAGCTGGAAGCGTGACCCAGAGAACTGCCTTAGGCGTATTCTTGCGGTTTTGAAGAGGGATCACCTTTAGGGTAGTGGGGGGGCTCACTCTTAGAAGTGGATACACAAAATGAAAGTTGCGCCGGGGCTGCTAGGCTTTATAGGAGTTCAGCTTGCAGTTTAGCCGAGTACGCCTATGAAATTGTGGTTATTAATACCCTGCTTTTGGGTGACTGCCGTAGCAGCTGTGGATGTGATATTTGTGGATGCCCAGCAGCAACAGGGGGTGCGAAGCCCGACCTTAAGCTTTTGTCAGGCGCGATTCTATGAGGAGGATGACGGCCGCCTTTACTGTAACTGGGCAGTCAATTTTCGCTATGCCTGTTTTGTATGGTGGCCAACCAATAAAATAATACCGGCAGGAGCCAAACTCTCTGAACCAGAGGTTGTCGGTAAGTGTGGTAACGGTGAGCCGGTTTATAAGCTCCATCACTACTAGCTATTCAGCGGGCCTGGTTGCTAGATTTTATAGCATGCTCTGTCTTCGAGTTTAGCGATTTACTTCCTATTGGTACTGCGTGATAGAGCATGTTAGCTTCTCTATTGTTCGGTATTGAGTCCTTGATCTTGCAGTTCTCGCGCTTGCTTAAGGATTTCAGGCATGGCGCTGTCTTCCACCGATAAGGCATCAATGATGGCTGCCAGTAGATCTGCAGAAAACATGCATTTGCTCACCTTGCTGCGCAGGTTTTCCGTGGTCATTGAAATCCCTCTTTCGGCCAGGGCCTGGGCGAGATCCCCGTAACGCATACCCCGCAAAGCCATAGATGCGCGCACATAGCGGGCGATAGCCTGTTTGTACGGAGCCAGTGCTTGCTGGTTACTGAGGCTTTGCTTGTGGTCCATGGGCTCGACTCCGTTACAGTTGATGTCACTTATGTGGTAAATATTATCTTTGTGTGTATTATTTGCAACATAAGTTTGAAATAAGTTATTGACCGCCTTTTTTTTGATGCTATATTTGTGACTAATATTCCACAGCGAGGGAGTCGAGATGACCTGGAACCATGAGAATCTACGCCATTTGGCGGAAAGCCACACCGGATGGGTGGTGGAATCTGAGGGAGAGTGCCTCAGTATTTCCAATGACGAAGGAGTCGATGCATTCGTTTATGTCGGTGAGAAGCAGATCGTTGTCGAGAGCATCTTGTTCCCGGTCAGCCAGGTAGCCGACGTGGTCGCCCTTAATGAGTTGATTCTCCAGACTCATCAACTGGTTCCCCTGACGTCGATCGCCATCACCATGATTGGCGGTGAGCGTTACTATGTCGCTTTTGGCGCTTTGTCTGTGTCCAGTAAGGACGAAGTGGTAATTGAAGAAGTTGAAACCCTGTTCTCCAATGTGGGTGACTTCCTGGATTTATATGCTGATCATTTTGAAATGGAGGGTGTAGCATGAGCCTGAGAAAAATTTGGACTGCCTTGAAAGGCGCGGTCAATGAAGGAACTGAAGCCGTTGCGGACAGCCAGTCTATTCGTATCCTCGATCAAGAACTGCGGGAGGCAAAGGCCGAATTGAAAGCTTGTGATGAGAACCTGACTAAAATCATGGCCAAGCGCAAGCTGGCAGAAAGTAAGGTAGAGTCTCTAAAAGCCGATATTGAGACTTACAGCAACCACGCAATCAGTGCCAGCGAGAAAGGTGATGATAGCCTGGCTTTGGAGTGTGCCGAGCGTGTTACTGAGCTGGAAGCTCAACTCGAAACGGAACAGAGCCTCTTGGATGGCTTCATCAACTCTGAGCGTACCCTGAAAGGGAATATCTCCAAGGCGAAAATTAATGTCCGCCGTATGGAGCAGCAGATTGACCAGATCAAGGCCACCGAATCTGTACAAAAGGCCCAAGTAGCCGTTTCCTCCCGCCATATGGGGGCTAACAGCAAAATCAAAACGGCCCTGGACAGCCTTGATCGTATCAAGACCAAGCAACAGGAGCGTGCTGCGGAGCTGGAAGCTGCTGAAGAGCTGGCAACAGAGGAAAGTGGCTCTGGTCTGGACGCCAAGCTGAAGGCGGCGGGCATTAAGCCCGGTGGCCAGGTCAGCGGCAGCGACAAGCTGGCCCAGCTACTGGCGAGCCGCCAAAAGGCCTGATCCAGTGCTACTTTATCGAGTGCGGCGCCTTCTGGCGTCGCTTTTTGTTAAGGCCAATATACTAACCATTCTTGTCGGCGTGCTGGGTTATGTAATGGGGAGTTACCTATTACTCAGTGCTGCAGGGGAGCATGAGATTGTTGACCCCGCCAACTTTATATATTGGCTGATAGTGACTGCTTCCACAGTAGGCTATGGCGATTTCTCGCCGGTAACGCCCGCAGGTAAAGTGGTTGTGGCAACCTGGGTGATCCCCTTTGGATTGAGTCTATTCGCTTTGGTGCTTACCAAGGTGGGCTTTGTAATTTCAGAGTTTGTGCATAGAGGAAAGAGAGGGTTGCGCATGACAAACCATGTAAATCATACGGTTATAATTGGCTGGAATGGAACGCGAACCCTTCGTTTGATAGAGCTGCTGTTATCGAAAACCAATGGTACAGCAACAGATATCGTGCTTTGTGTCGAGGCCGACATCGAGAATCCCATGCCGGGTAAAATTGATTTTGTCCGGGTTGAATCCTTTTCCCATATTGAGAGCATGCAGCGCGCCGCACTTGTCGATGCCGCGCGAATCATTATCGATAATCCCCTGGATGATGTCACGCTCACCACAGCTTTGTTCTGTGACAAACTCAGTCCCAATAGCCATAAAACAGCCTATTTCCAGGATGAAAATGTCGGTGAGCTATTGCGCTCACACTGCCCGAATATTGAATGCATCCCCTCAGTAGCGGTGGAATTACTGGCTAAATCCTCCCTGGACCCCGGTTCTGCCAGATTACACCGGCAGCTTCTGGATAGCACTTATGGAATGACTCAGTACAGTATTGAGTATCAGGGTGAACGGCCATTGTTATTTTCTGCTCTGTTTGATCATTTTAAAAAGAATTTGTCCGCAACCTTGATTGCGGTACGTCGTCAGGGAATAGTTAAAATTGATGTAAACCCCGCGTTGACCGATGAGGTGAACAGGGGGGATATGCTCTATTACATTTCTGCTAAGCGGCTTACAGAAAAGCGCTGCTTCGATATAAAAATGAATGAAGGAGAGGGGACAGGTACGTGTTTACCAAGCTGATTGACAAACTCAAAGGTAAAGATATTCCAAAGGTGAAAACCCCGGAAATTATGGGATTGCGACTCGGCGCAAGTTTTGAACTGGACCCATTGGCTATTCGCCTGATACTGGATGAACTCACGATTGAATCCTGTTCTCCAACGCAGATTATCAAAGCCGCCGGAATTGTAGAGCTCGATGGAGCCTGGGTTTATCGGTTTTATACTGATGACGATGCCTGGCTACAGGTTGTGGCAGAAGGCGGTCAAAGTGATGAGCATGTAGTAGACGTAAAGCTGTTTCACTTTTACGATACCCTCGATGTCGCCAATCAGCAGGTTTGGGACAGGCTTCTAAAGCAGGAAATCGGTGCAGCTAATTACCAATTGCAGGACCGTAACTATCAGAGAGTCTGGACTGCTACAGGTGATTATCACAACCCGGTGCATATGGCCGAGAAGACCTATGACGCCGATGGGGACTATTCCCTCACCGACCAATTCACCATGCTTTTTGAACGCGATTTGTCCGATCAGCGTACCGAATCCCTGTTCCTTTCAGCGGAAGAGAAAGAGGAGGACGCTGGTTACCTGAGTCGCAGCCTGGTGATTAGTACCGGTATAACTTTGACACCATCACAGCTGACTATTCACGGATAATAAGGAGATGTATTAATGGACCAGCCCTACGATTTGATGACTGGTATCCTCCATTTTGCGGCCTATTTTGGTCTGTCACTGGTATTTTTAATCGCGTTTAAATTTCTTTATGCACTAGTGACACCCCATGACGAATGGAAGTTGATCCGTGAAGACAAAAACGCAGCCGCTGCCATTGGATTTGGTGGTGCGGTGATGGGTTTTGCCATTGCTGTTGGCGGCGCTGCCAGTAACTCTGTTTCCATTATTGACTTTGCCACTTGGGCAGTGGTTGCTCTAATCGCTCAGCTTATTGCCTTTGCGATTATTCGTTTTGGCTTTATGCCACGTATTGTTGAGCGTATTGAAGACGGTGAAGTTAGCGCGGGTATTATGCTGGCAGCTACCACTATTTCTGTTGGTGTCCTCAACGCGGCTTGCATGAGCTATTAAGCGGAGGTGAGGATGAAGCGTAGTAAAAATATTAATCTTGCGCGGATGCGCAAGGGCAGGGGGGCAAGTTTTGTTTTACGCCCCCTGGCTATGGGTATCACCGTGGCTCTTGTGGGCTGCTCCTCCGATGAAGAGGTTAAGGTGGTGTCCTCTGTCGAGGACTGTGTGAATAATACACAGCTCGATGAAGCCCAATGTGAGGCGGCCTACCAGAAGGCCCTCGCGGAAGCTGAGCGGACTGGGCCCAAATATGCCAATTTGTCCCAGTGCGAGACGGAATTCGGTAGTTGTCGCGAGAGTAGCAGCGGTTTTTGGATGCCACTGATGACCGGTTTTATGGTCGCCTCCATATTGAATGATAATGACCGGCGCTATCACTCCTACGGTCATTACAACCCGGTATACCGTTATTCTGCCTCCGGCTCCCGCTATTATGATCGCCTGATGACCGCTGATGGTCAGGTTATCGGTCGCTACGGTAAAAACTCCTATACCGTAGATAAGACTGCGATGGATCCCAAGCCCAAAGTTACCAAGACGGTTTCACGCGGGGGCTTTGGTGCAGTCGCTTCAGCCAAATCTAACTGGGGTGGCGGACGCTCTAGTAGCAGTCGCTCCCGAAGCTGGGGGGGCTGATTGGTGCTGAGGTTGCCGATCGGTGAGCGCCCGCGCTGGAAAGAGCGGGCGCAAGAGTTTGGTTTTCATTTTCACACCATGTATGGGGAGCCATACTGGGATGAAACTGCTTACTATCAGTTCACTTTGGAACAGATAGAGCAGGATATTGAGGATCCCACCGAAGAAATCCATGCAATGTGCCTGGATGTTGTCGCTAAGGTGCTTGAGGATGAGGCGTTGTTAAGGCGCTTCCGCATACCGGAGCAGCACTGGGATTTTGTCCGCGATTCCTGGAAAAATGGTGACCCCAGCCTTTATTCTCGCTTGGATTTTGCCTATTCGGGGCAGGGTCCGGCCAAACTTTATGAGAATAACGCCGACACGCCTACCAGCCTATATGAAACGGGATTTTGGCAGTGGCTTTGGTTGCAGGATAATGTAGATAGGAGGGCACTTCCCCTACAGTCTGATCAATTTAACAGCCTGCAGGAAAAGCTGGTTAATCGCTTTCGCGATGTACAGTTCCTGACCCCTGGTCGAGAACTACATTTTGCCTGTTGCAAAGATACGGTAGAAGACCGAGGTACGGTTCAATATTTGCAAGATTGTGCCAGTGAAGCCGGCATCACCAATCATTTTGTATTTATCGAAGATATTGGTTGTGATGCGCAGGGAGATTTTACCGATTTAGACGATCAGGTAATTACCTGGATGTTCAAGCTGTATCCTTGGGAGTTTATGTTCCGCGAGGAATTTGGCTCTCTGTTGGGGGGCGATAACGTACGTTGGTTGGAACCACCCTGGAAGGCGATATTATCCAATAAAGCACTCCTGCCCATGTTGTGGAAGTTGTTTCCCGGGCACCCCAACTTACTACCTTCATTTTTCGAAGATGAGCTGGATAAAGCTGAGGGCTATTCGGAGCTGGTTAAGAAGCCCATTTTCTCCCGTGAGGGAGCCAATATTTCAGTAGTACGCGGAGAAAATGTGCAATCGCTTTCGGATGGGCCCTATGGAGAAGAGGGCTTTATCTATCAGGCTATGCATCCACTGCCGAAGTTTGGTCAGAGTTTTACCCTGGTGGGTAGCTGGCTAGTGGATGATATGGCTGCGGGTATTTCAATTCGCGAGGATAGTAATCTTATAACTCAGGATATGAGTCGCTACCTTCCGCATATTATCCTTTAAAATACTTGCCAGAGTAATTTCTCTGGCAAGTATTCGTGTAAGTGTGCCACTTTCTTAAAGTAAGTGGCTTTTTGCTTTAAGACACAAGTCATTTTAGATATTCAAAACGCTGTTGTTATCAGTTGCCCGCTTAAAATCAATTCCTCAATTTTGTTGCTGAGCCTATCGTAAGTAAAAGGTTTTTGGATACAGTCGAGAACCCCATCTTTGATAACTTCCTGGACTTTGCTATCGACACTAAACCCGGTTGAAAGCAATGCTTTCACCTCCGGGTTGATGCGCTGCAGAAAGGCGAATAGTTCCTGGCCATCCATTCCGGGCATAATCATATCGAGAATCACCAGGTCTACCTGATCGTAATGCTGTCGGTAATAGGTGATCGCCTGTTCCGCCGAAGCGAAAGTGGTTACGCTGTGACCATTCATTTCAAAGAGTGTTTTCGAATAGCTGCGGACAATGGCTTCATCGTCCACCACCATAATACGAAGTTGGCGTTTGGCAGATTGCGGTACAGTTTGTTTTTGCTGTCTACTTACTTTTGCTTCGGCAATCGGCAGGTACAAATTAAAGGTGCTGCCCTCTCCCTCAATGCTATGGCATTGTATGGCCCCCTTATGCAAATGGATGGTGCCATGCACTGCGGCGAGACCCAGTCCGGCACCCCGGCCGCATTCCTTAGTGGTGAAGAAAGGCTCAAAAATTCTGCGGCGCACTTCAGGGGGCATACCTGTACCATTATCGCGAATGGTGATTAACAGGTAATGACCAGGTTGCACTTCAAAATCTGCGATAGTAGTAATTTTTTCAAAGGTAATATTGCTACTACTAAAACGCAGAGTGCCTCCACTCGGCATGGCATCCTTGGCGTTGATGCCGATATTTAATAATGCACTTTTCAACTGGGCGGGATCGCCGACTACATGAGGCCGGCCAGCTTCTAGTTGCTGTTCAACGCGAATACGCCGATCAATGGTGCGCTCAAGCATGGCACAGACATCGCGGGTGATTTCATGGGTATTGCAATCTTTCAGTTGATAGTTACCTTTGCGAGCAAAGGTAAGCAGCTGCTTAGTCAGCTCAGCGGCATGGCGGGCAGTAGTGAGTATATGATTAGTGTATTCGCTGATACGGGGATCTTCCGCTATCTGCTGGATAACCTCGGCATAACCACTGATTCCATGAATCATATTGTTGAAGTCATGTGCGATGCCGCCGGCTAGCTCGCCAATAGCCTGCATTTTTTGCGCTTGACGCAACTCCTCCTCCAGCAGGCGCTGTTTGGTGATATCGGTTCCAATACTGAGTATGCCTGTTGGGCAGCCACTTTCATCTGAAAGGATTTTATTAGTCCAGGCAATCCAAACCCTCTTGCCAGACTTGGTGATATTCTCGTTAATGTTGTAGCGATGTTCTTGTGGATTATCGCAAACATGTTGAATGAGTTGACGTAGATCCCGGCCGCTGGACTCGCAGGCGGGCACTATGGTGCCGATCAGATGCCGCCCAATAATTTCGGCTTCAGAGTAGCCAAAAAGTTGTTGAGCATACTCATTAAAAGAGGTGATTCGCCCGTGCCTGTCGCAGCGCATAATGATCGAATTCGCATGCTCAACCAGTTCGCGATAGCGCTCTTCACTTTTACGTAAAGCCTCATAGACTTGCTGGGAATCCCGGCTTTGGCTACTGGTGACATAAGTGGATGTGGGGAATACCGGCAGGCTGTTTTCCTTGATCACCTATTCTCCTCCGGAATAATTATTGAGTATTTTTTCACCAGAAACTGCATCATGTGGAAACAAAAAAGTATATAGGGAACCCGGGGCCTTTTAAGAGCTGGTTTGCAGTCTTTGCTGACATGCCGACATTTATAAACCCTTTTGTAATTGTGTGTTTATTCAAATGTGATGGGTATCCACTTGCAGAGCAGACGAGTTTCTCGGTAATTCTTTGGGGCTTTTCTTCTCAGAAGCGAACTTTTCTTCTCTAAGTAGTGGCTAAGGTCAGACAAACTGATAGCATTCACCGCCATCTTCAAAACCATTGGATGAATAACTATGCAGCTGCATTCTCGAGTTTTCGGGCGCGGCATCGCGGCTTTGCTTTGTGCCTCGCTGTTGGTGTCTGCCTGCGGAGAGAAGAAAGCCGGGAGTGAGCAGAGATCTCTGGATTTTGCTCGCCTGGATGCTTTCCCTTCAACTTATTCTGTTACTCAGTCCCGACCAGTGCTGATTCAGGATGCCACTTTGCTTACTGGGACTGGGGAGCAATTAGAGAACACAGACCTTTTATTGAAAGGCGGAAAGATTGCAAAGATCGGTCAAGATCTTGAGGCTCCCAAGGACGCCCTGGTGGTCGATGGCAAAGGTAAGTGGGTGACCCCCGGAATTATCGATGTACACTCTCACCTGGGAGATTATCCTGCCCCCTCTATTGAGTCCTCTCAGGATGGCAATGAGATGACATCCCCCAACACCGCGCAGGTATGGGCGGAACACTCTGTATGGACACAGGATCCCCAGTTCCCCTTAGCCCTGGCTGGCGGTGTGACCACATTGCAGATCCTACCGGGCTCTGCCAACTTGTTCGGTGGCCGCAGTGTAACCCTCAAAAATGTACCGGGTCGCAGCGTACAGGACATGAAATTTCCCGGTGCGCCCTACGGTTTGAAGATGGCCTGTGGCGAGAATCCGAAGCGTGTTTATGGTGGTAAAGGTACTTCCCCCTCAACCCGTATGGGTAATGTAGCTGGCTACCGCAACGCCTGGATTGAGGCCAGCAATTATAAGAAGAAGTGGGAGGAATATGTAGAGAAGGGTGGAGATGAACCAGAGCGAGACCTGGGCCTAGAGACCCTGGCGGGCGTTCTGAACGGCGATATCCTGGTACACAATCACTGCTATCGCGGAGAGGAAATGGCGGTGATGATGGATGTCGCCAAGGAGTTCGATTTCCAGATCTCTACGTTCCACCACGCAGTAGAAGCATACAAAGTCGCCGACCTGCTGGCGGAGAACAATGTATGTGCTGCGATGTGGGCTGACTGGTGGGGCTTTAAGCACGAAGCCTTCGATATGACAGAGGCAAATATTGCTATCGTCGATCAGGCCAAGGCCTGTGCAATGATTCACTCGGATTCCGGTGTGGGCGTTCAGCACCTGAATGAAGAAGTTGCTAAAGCGATGACTGCAGGTCAGCGCGCTGGTTTCGATATTCAGCCAAAGGATGCTGTGACCTGGATGACCATGAACCCCGCTAAGGCACTGGGTATCGATAAGCAAACCGGCAGCCTTGAGAAGGGTAAGATGGCCGATGTTGTTATTTGGTCTGGCAACCCGTTCAGTGTTTATACTCATGTTGATCAGGTCTTTATCGATGGGGAGTTGATGTACGATCGCTCCGATAAAAAGCGCCAACCGCGCAGTGATTTTGAGCTTGGTATTCTCAATGCAGAGGGAGAGCGACTGTGAAAAAAATAGCTGTATTCTATGCGCTGGCCCTGGGGGTTTTGACAGCAGGGGCTCAGGCGCAAAGTATCCTGATTAAGGGCGGTAAGGTACACACCCTGGCTGATATGGGTACACTGGAATCTGCCGATGTGCTGGTAGTGGACGGTAAAGTGGAGCAGGTGGCTCCCTCGCTGAATATACCTGCCGATCGGGTAATTGATGCGAAAGGCAAGGTGGTGACTCCTGGAGTTATTGCACCCATTTCTGAATTGGGGCTGGTGGAGATCAGCGCAGCCAGTGGCACCAACGACCATGCGGTAACTGGTGAGAGTATCGGCAGCGCCTTCAATCCTGTACCCGCATACAACCCCAAATCTACATTGATCCCTTTTAACCGGGCTGGTGGTGTTACCAGCGCCGTGGTGTTTCCAGCTATCAGTACTTGGGATAGCGCTGCGGTAGAGGCCCAGAGAGTGTTTGCCGGACGCGGCTTTGCCATCAAACTCAGTGGTGAGTTCGATAGTGTCGAGGCGGAAGATGTTGCCCAGAAGGCTTATTTGGGTGAGGCCGGTGCTCAACTGGCCGGTGGTAGCCGTGCAAACGCCTATGCGAAAATTGAGAATGCCTTGAATGAGGCTAAGGAGTACCGGGACAATCGTGCAGCGATTCGTCTGGGAGAGTGGCGAGAGCTGAATTATAGTCTTGCGGATCTCGAGGCCTTACAGCCGGTGATTAATGGAACGGAACCGCTATTAATTACAGCTAATCGTGCCAGCGATATCCTTGCGGCTATTGAGTTGGCTAAGGCTTACAATGTAAAGCTGGTGCTGCTTGGGGCGGCTGAAGGTTGGACGGTGGCGGAGCAGCTGGCCCAAGCTCAGGTGCCTGTCGTGATTGATGCGATTAACAACCTGCCCATTTCTTTCTCCAGCCTTGGCGCTCGCCTGGATAATGCTGCTTTGTTAACCAAAGCTGGTGTGAAAGTTGCCATTAGTGGTCCCGACTACGCTTCTACCCACAATGTATACCTCTCACGTCAGTCTGCTGGTAATGCTGTTGCCCACGGGTTGTCCTACGAGGAGGCTCTGAAGTCTATCAGTACAAATGTGGCAGATATCTTTAGCCTTAGTGGCGGTACCCTGGAGAAAGGGGCCGATGCTGATATTGTAGTTTGGAGCGGTGATCCACTGGAAGTAACCAGCTACCCTGAACAGGTACTGATTGAGGGAGAGCCCCAATCTTTGGTTACTCGTTCAACCCGCCTGCGCGATCGTCATCTTAAGCCGAGCAAGGGGCACGACTTTGGCTATCGCAATTAACTAGTGCTTAGTTTGTGAGCAGATGAAGAGCGGGCAAAGCCCGCTCTTTTTTTGTGTGACGAAAAATGAACAAAAAGGTCCAGCCACTTGTTTAGCATTGGTGTGGTGGGCTGTGTGGTGATAGGGATATATTTACATCTCGTATTAATAAGAAAAAGGAAAATGCCATGGTAAATATTACAGCGCTGTATGCCAGCCTCTGTGCAATCCTCATTATCTACTTGGCAGGCCGGGTCGTTCAATTTCGTCGCACTAAGCGAGTAGGTATTGGCACTGGCGAGGATCGTCATAATGAGATTCGTGTGCGCGTGCACGCGAATGCGGTTGAATATACCCCCATCGCATTACTGCTCTTGTTGCTTGCGGAGCTAGGGGGCTTATCTGCACTGTGGTTGCATGTCTTTGGAATCGCTTTTTTTCTATCCCGCATTTTCCACGCTTATGGCCTGACAGCGGGTAAGGGAGGTACCCATGCCGGACGCTTTTGGGGCACATTAATCAGTTGGCTGGTGATACTAATACTCGCAGTGATCAATATTGTGCTATCGATAAGATCTCTGTAAAAGCGCTTGTAGCAGTAAAGAATTTTTTAGGCGATCTGGAACGATTAACGATCTTTATGCGGTGGGAGGCTTCAGCTAAATACTGAAGCCCAGCAAAAAAGCCCGGTTGAACCGGGCAGAGTACAGGGATGAAACTTTAAACTACTACCAGAAACTTTCTTCAGGTAGTTTTACTGGTTTGCAGCAAAGGGAGTAACGGTCTCGTCGGAGGACTCTTCACCGCTCTCATCTTCCTCCAGCAGAACTTCTGGTTTGCCTTTGCAGGCTTTGGCCAGGGCATCGCGACGCTTGGCCAGCAACAGGCCGATCTCTTCGCTCACCTGCTCATCAATACCTTCAATACTGCGCTCAATGAGCGTGGTAATGTTGGCTGCAAGCTCCAGCATCTTATCGTGTTCTTCAGCATCTTTTTTGTTGTCGAACATTGCTCCGTCTCGATCGCATTTCCAAACAGCTACTACGGCCATGATATGCCTCCCAATTGCCTTTAAGACATTCCAGTTTGCTTGTATGGCTATACGGTAACTGTATAAATATTCAGTGTCAATGGTGGTTGGAACTGAAGTGGCGGCTGTTTCGTTGCGCTCAAGAGAGTGGCTATTGCGATAATTCGTCTTTAGGAAGCTGTCGTAACTGTCATAATGCGCCACTGCAGCCGGATGTACTCCCCCCAGGCATCCAGGCTGCAACCTCCGCACTGAGCAGGCCCGTTTGCGGGCCTGTTTTTTTGGAGTGCCTAATCATCATTCTTACGGGGGAAAGTTTCGATTTTGGCACGCCTCTACGGAGGTGGTGCTTAGGTCCTACCCACTAAATAGTGAATACCAAACGTGCGGCCAAGCCAATCAGGAGCAGACCAAACAGCTGCTGGATGCGGTGGCCGAGGTGCTTGCTAACCAGTTGACGTTTGCGGCTGGCATGAACTGCCAGGGCAACGATGCAATACCAGAGTGTATCGACTCCTGAAACCATGGCAGCCATTCCGAGCTTGGTGGTGAGAGCCTGCTGCTCAGATACGAACTGGCTAAATAGGGCAGTAAAGAATACCGCGATCTTGGGATTAAAGAAGGCCACCCCGAAACCTTGTACGATCGAGCGGCGAACACTCATGTGGGGGGCTTCCAACTGGGTTGTTCCCGAGCCGGGAGCCGGGGCTCGGAAGGCCTTCCAGCCCAGGTATACCAACATGGCTGCACCGGCCCATTGCAGAATACTGAATAGTAGTGGAGAGCTGGTAATCAGTACTGCGAGGCCAAAGGCTGTCAGCGCAGCGTAAACGGCAACGCCGGCGCCGTGCGCAATGGCGCTGGCGAGGCCTTGCTGAAGACCTGAGGCGGAACAGCGCATTACGATAAGCAGGCTAGGGCCTGGTGACATTGCGCCTAGGGCACAGATACCTGCAAGTGATAACCATCCGAGTAAATCCATTATTTAAAGCCGCCCCCTTGTGCCAGCCAGTGCTTTTCTTCTTCAGTGGAATTGCGGCCTAAGGCCGCATTGCGATGCGGATAGCGGCCAAACTGCTCGATAATCGCCTGGTGGGCCAGGGCGTATCGATAGTGGGTGGCGAGATAAGGGGCGATGGACTCATCATCCCCGTACTGCTTCTGCAACTGGGCGAAGTATGCCACGGAGCGCTGTTGGATAGCGGAGTTTTCACTGTGCTCAAGAGGCATGCCGACAAAAATCTGCTGAAACAGCCCAAGTTTTTGCTCATCTGCCCTCTGTAGAATCGACTCGGTGATATCGAGAGCCAGTGGGTCCCCCTTAAAGGCCAGAGAGTTACCGCGGTGGATATTGCGGGCGAATTGATCGCATAACAGTAACAGGGCCAGCTCGCCCTCCAGACTTTGACGCCAGTGATCCAGCTTTCCCTCAAGGGCCATATTGGTGATCTCGGTAAAGTCTTCAGCCATTTGCTTGTCCAGCTTTGGGTCTGCCGAAAACCACCGCTTCTGCCGTTCAGGTGTAGGGCGGTAATTTAAAGCGGGATCACCAAACCAAAAGATCAGTATTTCCTTAATACCGGTCATCTACGAGTTCCCCAATGGTTACAGGCCGATTATTGCGACTTTTGTACTTATTGGTCCAGTAGCTATAGGAAGAAGTCCTCTCACAAAATGTTTAAAAAAATATTTTTGCGCCTGCATCCAAAATCAATTCTGGCTCCGTCATAGAGGTGTACAAGGAAAAGCGATCTGGAGGTCACAATGTTTACTGCGGGATCATTTAAGAAGGTACAATTTTGCGCCGTACTGATTTTGGCGCTTGGCGGCATGCAGGCCGGAGCGGCGGAGCTGGGATTCTCGGTGGATGATATTCATCGTCAGCTCACTGAGAAAACAGACCAGCACTTTATGCAAAAGCTCAATGAATGTAAGTCAGGCAGTGAGGTTGAAGGCAGCGGGCTTCCCTACCCGGTGCGGATTGCGGAGGAGAGGGCTCCCCAAGGCGCCACCCCCGGACCTTACAGCCGAGGCCGCATAACAGTGATGTAGCGTGCAGGGCTTCCCCGGGCCGACGGTTAAACAGTACAAGAAAGACAACGATTAGAGAGTAACTAATGAGAGCGAGAAATTCACAATCCCTGCGGGTAGCTACCTACTGGTTGGCGGCGCTGGCAGCTACTTTTGCCGCGATGGGCAGCTGGGCACAGGATGACAGCAGCACAATACCCAACCCGCCAAAGCCGCCGGCAATGGAAAGTGAGGCATCTAAGCCAGATACGCGTGTACGCATCATGCGTGATGAGGAGGGTGTGCTCACCATTAAAACCCAGGGAGAGGACGGCGAGCGCAGTGAGGTCCAGGTGGACTTGGGAGCTGAGTTCGGAGGCCCTCTGAGCCAGCGCATTATCGAGAAACTGGAGCGCAAGGGGATTCTCGATGAGCGGGGACAGGTGGCTGAAGAGGCGCTAGATAGTGTGCCAGACAATGTGCAGATTGGCCTGTCAAAAAAATATGGCTCTTCACATGAGGGTTGGGAAGAGTCTCAATCAGATTCTGGTTTCCACCAAGTGGTGACTTTACCAATTCTGGCCTTACTTTGTGTGTTCGGTATGCCGGTGTTGATCGTGTGGCTGGTAACTCGCAATAGCTACAGGAAGAAACAGCTGGTGATGGAAAATATCAATAACATGGTGGCCGATGGTCGGGATGTGCCGCCTGAGATGTTGGATATGCTGGAAGATAGCAGCCCTAAGAATACTGGGGACAGAGGGATTACTCTAATCGCAGTGGGTGCTGCAGTGTTTATCTGGCTCACTTCCCTTGCAGGATTTGGGGTAGGTAGTCTGGGCTTGATCCCACTGTTTATCGGCCTGGCCCGCTTTATCAACTGGAAGCTCGATACTAAGCAGGCGTAGGGACCGAAATATGGACCTCAATGATGAGGATTTGATCAGGCGCACCGTCAAAGACGGGGACCAGCGGGCATATGCCCAGCTGGTGCGTCGCTATCAATCCCAGCTGCGATTCTCGCTCCGCAAGCTGTGTGATGGCGATCAGGGCCTGGCCGATGATATGGCGCAAGAGGCCTTTATTAAGGCCTATAAGGCGTTGCCGGCATTTCGGGGAGATGCCCGCTTTAGCACCTGGTTGTACCGGATCGCCTACAATCTCGTCATGAGCCACAAACGCAAGAACGCCCCAGAAGTGGATCAGGAGGCGGTCGATCGGGCCCAGGCGGAAGAGTCGGTTGAAGAGTCTCAGCGCCTGGGGATGGCTCGGGACCTGAACTCCGCAATGGACTCTTTAAGCGATGCCCAACGCCAGGCGATACACTTGTGCATGCAGCGGGGCTTCTCCCATGAGGAAGCGGCAAGTATTATGAAGTTGCCGCTAGGTACGGTAAAATCCCATGTCAACCGCGCGCGAGCAAAGCTACAGAGCTTGTTGCAGCCGTGGCGCGAGGAGGTGGTCAATGGTTAACTTTGAACAGCGCAACACAAAGGGTGGCGCCTTGGGCGATTTAACTATAGAGGGCAAAGACCCACAATTTGATGCTTGGCTGGCAGAGCAGCTGCAGTTCGATGAGCCCTACCTGGACGATGACGGTTTCTGCGAGAGCGTCATGGCAAAATTGCCAATGCCCTCCAAGAAGAACGAACGTCGCGCCAGTCGTGTTCAATACATCGCTGTGCTGGCGGCTTCGGGTATTGTTGCCTGGCAATTTCCTTTTGGCGAAGTGCTTAACGAAGCCGCTCGCCAGTCTATCAGTCTTTATAGTTTGGTTGGTGTGGGAATGCTTTCCTCGCTGGTAGTGATGGCCGGCGGTATCTTTGCCGCTCGTCGCTGATCATCTTGTAGCGGGGAAGCACACTACACAAAATCTGTGCCGCCTCTAATGATGCATTAGAGGCGGACTATTATATCTTATACCCCCGGGCTGCTATGGGCTTGGAGAATCATCTCTTCAAAAGCCCGATGTCTTTTATAACTTAATGCCCCGATTTACTGAGCAGCGCTAATGCATTCAGCATTGAGTTGACTTGAACGCTATATTTTCTAAGCACCTTGATTGGCTGGTGTGGAGATATGGCGGTGCACCACATGTCACGATTTTTCCAATTTGATAAAGCAGAAAGTCTCTCGAACAGTATCACGAACTTCCTTGCCATCGAGAAGAGTGCCACCACACTTAATATGGCAGTGGGCAAAGCCTGTTTAACGCCCTGCGGTAATATTTAATTCTTCTAATTCAAACAGTGATGGAGCCTTAAAGGGTGGCTGCCATTCATCAAAGCTCTCCATAGGCTTTACTGGCCATTTTTTCTTAAATTTTATGTTGGCTGGCATGGATGAATTAGGTTGGAACTTGTGGCTCTTTAAAGGCGGCAAGCGAAAGCTATGATTTTTCTCTGAATGGAAATTCTAGATTACATCTTTAAGAATTCTCTCTATTGAAAGCTATAGCTTCATCAAGTTGCAGTGTATTTCTGAGTCTTTATATTTAAATAAATTGCTCAGTACTATGTATGATAAATAGGATTCTTGTGGCGGGTGACGGTATGCGTTTTCCGTGAGATTATTCTGTCAGGAATATAATTGACTCGCTTTATTCGCAGAGCCATGGGCTTGGATCTTGGAGGCTGGCTCTGATAACTATCCGATTCGCGCTGCTGACTTTAATTAATTATCAAGTATATATTCCAGTAGCCGCTGGATTGCGGACTTGTCAAGACAAGTCCGCTTTTTAGGTTCACTCAAATGGTTTTAGGCGCTCCATAAGAAGCTTGCGGATATCTTTCATTGATTTTTCTGCAGTATCACCAGCAGAGTTCATCGCGATTAGAAAAATTATGTTGTGCTTTGGCATGATAAGTGCATCGGTGAGCCAATAGCCGTTACTACCCGTGTGTGTAAGCAGCAATAACTCTGGATCGACCAATGCCCCCCAGCCCAGTGCGTAATGACCATTTACGGGTGAGTGTAGTTTGCGATAAGTTTCGGACTTCAATAATTTACCGCGGCCATGTACGCCATTGAGTTGGTCCTCTGCGAAGAGAATCCAATCTTTAAGAGAAATATTGACTGTGCCAGCGGGGCCGAGCGCTTGAGGGTTATCACTTTGTATGTCAGCGGGATCGAGTGGTACGAGCTTGCCCCACCAGTTTTTTTTATGACCACGCGGTTGGTCCAACTTGCCGGAGGATCCGGGCGCTGCAAATCCTGCATTTTTTATGCCGAGCGGAGTAAAGATCTGTTCCTTGATGAGATCCTCCCAAGTCTTGCCTGTTCGTGCCTCGGCGATAGCACCCGCGATAATGTAACCGAGATTGGAGTATTTAAATGAACCAGTTGCGGATGTAGGTGGCATTGCAAGGTAACTGCGTGCAACCGCAATACGTTGCGCCCGAATACTGGGTACTGACTCGATTAAGTCTTCAAATTGAGGAAGTTCATTATCGTCGGTCAGAGGTGGTAAGCCTGCGGTATGACTGAGCAATTGCGTGATCGTAATATTGCGGTAAGCGGGGTCCATATTTTTTGCGAAAGCGGGAAAAGAATCAGCGAGTGTATCCTCAAATCGCATGACACCTTGCTCAACTAAGCGTGCGATCATTGTTGCAGTTAGCGCCTTGGTATTCGATCCAATATGCCAACGATCGTCGATAGTGGCTGGTTCCATATGACCATGCGCACGAAAACCGTCTGCAGCTATAGCAGCGGTCTTGCCATCGATTTGAATCAGCGCGGCGACGGCTGGAAGATCGTTTTTGTCACGTGCTGTGGTAAGTGTCTGTTCGAGAAATGTCTGCAACGCTTCGTCCGCACGTACAGCAACGGTTACTGCTAAGAGTGCAATTGTAAGAAAAATCTTTGACAGAATTTTTGTGTGCCGACTATGCATCATGATAAGCCTGTATTAAAAGTAACATGAAAACTGAGTCAGATCTTAGTTACCGCTAAAAGTGGTACGAAATTTCGAGGTTATTGGCGTACTACTTCGATTTCCGACTGGATCGTTTTGTTTAAGTTCCTAAAAAGCATGTAATTGTGAGGGGGAAATCCTATGCAGAAAATTATTGGCGGTAATTTAAACCGTAATCATGATATTTATAACCTTCCAATACCAAGAAGCTGCTTGTGCAAAGCTTGTAAAAGAGGTTGAGAGTATAAATAGGATAAAAAGAATTTGATAGAGTGTCTTTTAAAAAGAATATCAAATAATTTATTTAAGTCATGCGTTTATAAAATTATTGGAAATAGTAAGTTGTTGATGGTCTGCTATATCTAAATCAGATAAGCCGCAGTAGGAAATACCTGCGTACAACTTTAAGAATCTTCTAGAATTTTTCTTATTGATAGATTTTGAGAGTGAGAAAGCCGGATGTTTGTAAAAGCCAGCTGCCCGAAGGCAGCACAATGAAGTAATTGCTCAGCCTAAGCCCAGTTCTTGCTCAATTTGGGCTTTGCGCCAAACGGAATAGTGAGTAGGCAGTTTTGCTTCTTTGGTGTTATCAGCAATGATGGCACGTTTCATACTGGGCCAGGATAAGACGGCTAAAATTTTCGGAGCGATCACCTGAAAGACCTTGGGCGGCCCCATCAGAGTTTTCAGTTTCTGGATCAGCGGAAGCCAAGAGGCGGGAACTACTTGCTCGGCGATTGCCCAGGATGCTTGGGGTTCACTACCCAACTGTTTGGTAAGGGATTCGTAGCGCAGGGTTGCTGCACGCAGCGCTGCTTGAGGGGGTGCCACTAATACAGTGCGAGCTCTCCGCTCGGCGCAAAGAAGGCAAATTTCTCTGGGGAGACTGCTGAGTTCAGCCAGCTTAGGGTTAATCGCCCAGCCGTTGGCATTAATATGGCACTGACAAATTGAGCAGGAATACCTCGGGGGTTCAGTGGTGAATAGTGCAGTCACTTTTTGTGGGCGTTCACCGTTGCGCCAGAAGAGTGGGTATTTTTCAAAAATTGTACCGGCAAAGTATCGTGCGTAAATTAACCAATCGATAGCGGTAACATTACCAAAGCGGTCTTTGTGCAGTAAATCTGGAATATCCAAACTATAAAGGTGGCGCAAGCAGTGCGGACAGGGCTTTAGGTTGTCTCGCGGAAAGGATTTATGTACGGCTGAGAAGTCGCTGCTCGCCCAGAGGGGCCCTTGGTAATTACTTACCGAAGGGCATTTGGGAGAAATATGGACCTGCCCAAAGGAATCTTCCTGTGTTGAGGGTGAATACTCAAGACCAAATACAAATACTGGGATGCCCCGGTAGCGCCATCCGCAGGAAAGTATATCGAGGTCTGAATAGTCCAGCTGAATACCTAAACGAATGGCGCTTGCCAAGCTATTTCGACTCGGCTTGCAAATAGTTAAAGGCTTCTGTTCGGGATTGAGAAGATTTTGAGAGCTTTGCCTTTGACGCTTATGAATAGGCCGCAAGTCGGTTAGTTTCACAGGGCCTCCTCAAGAATCTGCAAAATGTGGCTTTCAGAGTCTCGCACTACTCGGAATGCAACGCGACGAGAGCGATTTGGATCCTCAATACCATTGTTATTAAGGACCGGGCGGGCGGATGAATAACCTACGGCTGCAACTTTTGCACGTACTAAAACGGCTTGATTTGGGGGTAGTAGCGAGTGGGCATATTGCATTACCGCCCGTGACCGCTGCTGAGAAAGACGTAAGTTATGAAAATACCCATCCTCTGGCGCCGACTGCTCACCCCACTCAGAACTTGTGTGACCTTCAATTTGTATTGCAGCAATGGAATCCATATAGGGGGTCAGTGCAGCAATATAGCGGGGCACAAATGAGGACATAATTTCACGCGCATTGTCACTCAAAGTAAAATCCCCAGTCTTGAACAGCGCATCGCTATTGTTAAAAGAGATAGCTAGGGTCTGTTTATCCAGAGAGGCTCCCCAGCGAGTAAGGTCGCGGGAGAATTCCTGTTGCAAAGTTTGATAAATCGCCAGCTGTGTATCGCGATAGGACTCGGCAAGTTCTCGAATTTTGGCTCGTTCATCTATTAGGGAACGCATCACGAAGACGGCAATACAGAGAAAGACCATCATTAGGCCGGCCATCATGTCAGATAGGCTGATCCATTGGCTTTCACTGGATTCACTGTTGGAGTGAGCGTTCTCAAACATGCTCCTCTCCGGCGGCCTGCTTCACTTGATTGTCAATTCTTTTCATTTGCTGGATTAACTGGCGAAAATCCCGTGAAAACTCACCGCTCAAGGTACCTAGGGCATCACCCATCGCAGCCATTACACTCTCAACTTCGCTATGTAAGCGTTGATCCAGTAACTCATACTGGCGCTTGATGCTTACGTCTGCATTGGTCAAATCACGAGTGATCACTTGGGATAATTCAGTAATCATCTGTTGATGGGTCTTGGCAATAAGCTGCGCAAGCTCAACCATTGATTCACGATGGCTGTTTGCAGTCTCTTGTATAATGTTGGAAAAGTGGTTGGGGTCGATATTATTCAGGACATCGGCAAGAGCAACGACCTTATTCGTCCTCTGTTCAAAGACTTTCGCCTGGGTTTCACTCAGGGAGATTAGATGTTGAACTTGAGTGCCTAACTGCTGATTCGCTTTTTCGATTCCCTGGGTAATCGACTCAAACTTGGGCGCGATATCCGGAATAGATTTTTGTAGTATTTCAATGGATGCCTGCTGTTCATTAAGCATGACAGAGATTTGTTCGGAGTGAGTGCGCTGCTGTTCAACCAGCGAAGGAATAACGTTAAAGATTTTCGGTAATTCAGTAATACGTTGATGTAACTGCAGAAGATTCTCCTGCGCACCGTTAATTTCAATCAGTAGAGATGTAGTTTGCTCACGGTAGATTGCAGCAAGCTCGGCGTGTTGCTCATGCTGATCGATTAATGCTTGCAAGGCAGGGGATACGGCCTCCAGCTGCTGAATAAACTGCTGTAAGTTATCACCCATTTGTGCGTTCAGCCCCTGATTAAACTTCTCCACAACTGAAGTTAGTGACTGCAGAACCTCTTCACTAATACTGTGTTGAAACTTTGCCAAATCCTGGCGCTGGTGATTGATCGCTTGCAAAATATCATCTGCAGTGGCTTTGGCTGGCTGATCCTTGGTGAATATTTGGAAGATAGTGCGCAAGACCAATGAGAGGAAAAGGCCCAAGATGCTAGTCATAAAGGCGGTTTCCAGACCTTGCATAAGTTCTGAAATTGAGGTGTCGATATCAGCAAGGTCAAAACCATAGATACCAAGAATAATACCGATAAAGGTACCCAGAATACCAAGAGCGGTCAGTAGAGAAGGCGTTTCTTTTACGAAGCGTGGAAACTTGCCAAATGGGTAAAGGGTCAAGGCTATAGTGCCAAGGGCAAGCATAACTATAAGAAAGGTGTCTGTTACCTGCTCAGGAGATAACTTAGTCAACCAGTGGTAGAAAAACTGGGTCATTATTGATCCTTTACAACTTTCTGCATTGTTATTTCATGATAAAAGGGCCCGTTGGGTATTCTTCCAGTGCCCTGACTTAGAACTTTCATTTGTGGTAGTGCTTTCACTACATCGGTAATAGTGCGGAACTTTGCCTGCTTATTTCCAGCTGCTTGGATATAGGTTCCAACAAGGCCTGATGGCTGAATCTCGAAAACACCACAATTAACCGGAAGTCGCTCTTGCTTGAACAACAGAAAATGCATCACAGCGCCATTGCTGAGATACTGATATAGCGCATGCGTGATTAACTGAATTTGTTCAGTGGAAAAGAAATTCAGAAGATCCCAGAGTAAAATACAATCCAGGTTTTCAGGCAGGGTGGCCTGTCGTAATGCTGCCTGTACCGCGCTATCAAAGGGTACCTTGCGGCTACATTGCCAGAGAATTGCAGAATAGAGATCGGAAATAAATAGTTCGCCCACTTCTCGCTGGAGGTGCTGCATATTCCTTCCAGCTTTTTTCCCTACATCCAGAGCTTTACTGACGGGAGAGCGCTTGGCGTGCATTAATGCTTTATCAAGTGCTGTCAAAGGGATTTCGGTAAGGCTTGTTTGTCTAAAAGCGGAAATTGCAGCTGAGGTTCCCCCCGCACGTATAGCGTTTTGTGACTTTACATTACCGTATTCAAACATCAGCTCAATAAGGTCTTTACGCATGCCTTTTCTATGCAGGAGAGAGGAGCGCAGAGAAAAGTTACCCATGGTTTTCATCAGATTGAGCGAAGAGTATCGGTATGTAGGTAATGGCTCCGGCAGTGCTAGGGGGGCTGAGTTAAAAGTGAAGCCGGACAAACGCTTGAAGTCAGCGGGGGCTTTAGGCATTGTGCCGGTGTACAGCATTGTGTGGAAGACAGTGCCAGCTTTTAAGTGAGGTCGGATTTCCTCAATTAATTGGGCAATAAGCTCGGGTTCCATAAAGTTGAACAGGTCCCAGCAGAGCACGACATCAAGTTTTACCCGTTGCGGCTTTCTGGTCAGGTGTTCAGTTAACTTTATAGTTCGTGTCTGCAGGTCAAATGAGTGGATTTCAAGTAGCAGGCTACGTAAATCCTCAATAAATGTCTGGCAGGACAGTTCCAAAAAGGTTTGTGTAGTGCCAAATGAGAGGCACCCCAAATCCAATACTTTACCACCTGGTTGAACCACCTCGTCCACCAAGGCGGCAATACCAAACGAATGATGCTGCAACATACTTTCACACCAAAAGCTAGAGCCCCGGCAATAGCCGGGGCTCGTATGGAGGATTAACTGAGGAAGTTAACTCAGCTCTCCACTGTTTCCTCTTCAGTCTCCTTGGTACCGAACAGATAGTCGCTGGTATCGGATAGACGGGATGAATCACTCGCAGTTGAGCTGCTAGAAGTGTAGGAGGCGTTGTTCTGGGAGCGGTTTGCTGGCTTGTCTTCCGTTGCCGGCAGATCTGGGTGCACCAATCGGTCTGAGAATTCCTTGTGGCGTTCTTTCATTTCGGAGTCGGTATCTACCATATCCATAGAGCCACGGAACTTACCACCGTCGTCGAGTTTGATTCGAGGGGCAATCAGGTTGCCGTTTACCTGGGCAGTATTTCTGATCTCAATTAACTCATCGGCAAGTGCGTCGCCGTCCAATGTGCCTTCAACAACAATATTTTTTGCATGGATGTTTGCAGTTACTGCGCCGCCGGTACCAACAGAAAGGTTGTGACCAACCATAATTACTGTACCGTCTACGGTGCCTTCTACATGAAGATCTTCGGTGCCAATCAACTCACCGCGAAAATTGATACCCTCACCAAGCACTGATTTGGCGCCTGAATTCGAGAGAGATGATTGCTGTTCACCAGCGCTCATGCCTGCTAGAAAAGGTGTGGAGTCATTACTTTTGTCAGTGCTCATCTAAATAAATCTCTTCGTTATGGAAAAAGTCAGCGTTAAAACTCTTGTAGCCAGGCCCTCGGCTGAGGTCTTATCCGTAAGCCAGGTAATACATTGAGTCGAAAAATTACGAAAGCTCAATGCGGGAACCGTAATCTCTCGATGGCAAAAGATATATGTTCATTTTTTCACAGAAACATGGATATCATTACGCAAATATTTTCTACTATTAAACCATCTTTATCTATTATCCATGCTCTTGGCATTGGAGAATTTGGCTGAATAAAAATTCATTCAGCAAGAAAATTTACGTACTTATGGTTTCACCTGTACATAAATCTCTGGTAGATTTTTCATACCGTCTCTTAGTAGCTTCAACTTTTTCACAGGCGGTTTGTGCCAGGCTAGAAAATTAATTTAGTCCAGTATGGGAGCATGACAACAGTGAGCACACCAAGCAATTTACAAAACTGAACCCGCAACCTTTAACTGTACAAAAATAGTCCTACTACCTAATTCTAGTGACGATGAATTGCTGGGATTGCTCGACATAACGTCACATTCTTACTTTTACATTAAGGTGTAATTTGTAAGTAAATATTTACTTTTTGTTGTGGAGGGCATACTGCTTATTATCTGCTGATGGGTATTGAGTTCTACTGGGCATACATCAATATAGATTGAGTTGTTACTACCTTACAGCGCGAAAGCCACCGTAAAACGGCTCGGCAATCAATCAAGCTGACCTCGACTTGAATGGGCTGAATTTAGCACGGATTCCACGTTAAAAGTGTGACATAGAGCACTTTTCCCCAGCCCTGACCTGGCTTGCAGTTGCTTTGGTGTTCTAGGTGCAGCAGTGTCCGTGCCATATGCTATTAAGGAGTGTGTTACTGGGTAGGTAATATGAAGCGTGGAACAATTCCTCATGTATTATGAGCTGACAAAGATGATCTTAAGAATCTAAACCACAAAATACGGATAGTGTCTATACGTAAATGGGGAAAGCCTAAACGAAAGTTTCCGGAAATAAAAATTCCAGCTAGAAAACACTTTCTGGTCGGTAATATTTCGCTCGTTGGGTGCGCTGTACACAAAATCCGGACTCTTTTTTGTGGTTATTAAATAATGATCGATTTGGAAAAAGGTTACTCCTTAATTAATGATATCTTTCCGGAAGGCCTGCTTGAGGTTCTTAAAAATGAGTTTGCAGATTTAAAGCTCGCTAGAGGGACGGGAGGCATACGCAATTTAGAGAAAAAGTATAGCTCTATAGCGGCCTTGGCTACATCGGACCTGATTGTAAATTTAGCGCAGAAGTACTTAATTCAGCGCCCTCGATTGGTAAGGAGTATCCTATTTGATAAAAACAAAGAATGTAACTGGCTTGTTACTTGGCATCAGGATAAGACTGTAGCGGTCTCTTCAAAATTTACTAAGTCTGGATGGGGCCCCTGGAGTGTTAAGGATGGCGTTCACCATGTGCAGCCTCCACTACATGTTCTTAAGCAAATGATTACGATCCGTATTCATCTGGATGATACTGACGCTAATAACGGCTGCTTAAAGCTTATTCCTGGCAGCCATCAACATGGAATTTTAAAGAAAGATGAAATATATCAATATGTTAAAGAGCATAATCCAGTTGCCTGTGAGGCAAAATCCGGTTCTGCACTAATTATGTATCCTCATATTCTTCATGCTTCAGATAGAGCTTTATTCCTAGGCGTCGCAGAGTGATACACTTGGAATATAGTTGCTATGAGTTGCCAGCTGGGGTTACTTGGGCATAGTGCAACTAGATTCAGTTTTCAGTAATGATGTACGAGTTAACGCCCATTACACTACCTTGCTATCAATTAAGATGTTCAGGTGTTCTGAAGGGTTGGTCGGCGATCATGTTTTCTTAAATAAGTCGATGATTTTTTAGTTGTCTTGGCTGATTTAAGGGCGCTTTAAGTGTTGGAAGTTACTGTTGACTGCTTATCAATTTTTTGTTTAGGTCTTTCCTGTTGTTGTATTTTTTGTCTTGGATTTGTTTTTTTATTGGTTTCTCTATTTGGTGGCATTTCGTCTGTTAAAATCATCTGCGGTCAGATAAGGGGTTGGTTTATTTGATTGGATGGAGGGTTTTACCTTCTAAATATAAGAATGATCATATTGAAAATGGTGAAAAATGAATAATCAAATAATAAGGCTTTTAGCTTGCTGGGTGTTCCTTTGGGGCTCTATTCAGGCTAAGGCATTTGAGCCTAAATCAGATTTATCGGTGAGCTTGGAGCGTGTCCGCTACTGTCAAAACTTTTGGTGTACCCAGCAAGCTACTCAATCTGAGTATCTAGCTTGGGAGCAAGAAGGTGTCAGTAATGCATATCAATTATACACTCAGATTGCAAGAGTACGGCAGCCAGAAAGAGAAGATGTGCGAAATTTGGTATTTATTGCAGCTGGACAACAGCCTCCGGGATACGGTTCTGAAAGTGCGGTAACAGGCCAAGAGGATAACTTTAAAAGAAACTGTGGTATCTCAGAAAAATCCTGTTCCAGAAGCATAGATGGCCGCTCTCTTGCCCGGCAGGTTTTGGATTCAGAGTATTTTCCAGCAGATGACACCTTCTTTGCCGTAGCTTTTGATGCACAATTTAACTATATGGTGAATAGTGTTGAGAAATCTCGTATAGAAAGTGCCTACCTTAATTGGTTAAAGTCAAAAGCTTATGTGTCAAATCTAGAAACCATCTACTTGGCGGGATCATCCAGAGGTGGTTGTTTAGCAATGCGCTTGGCAAAGGCTCTGCGTAATGATCCGGACTTTCGTAGCATTCGAACTATTGTTCATAGTTTTGATGGAGTCTGTAAATGGGATCAGAATGAAATGGGAGTAACTTCTTCTTTTTTCCGTAACCCCGAAAACTCAACTTATTTGAGCTACTATACTGATCTCAATGCTCAGTTCCCATATAAAGACAATTTATACATCCGTCAACTGGCAGGCGGTGACGAAGTTATCGAATTTACAGGGGTGCACTCTTTTGTCTATGCAGCAGAAGATATCAATCTAGGTTGGTATGCTCAAAGTTGGGTCAATTTGGATCATATTACTATTGATCGAGATATGTACCCAGCTGTGAGAGATCAAACCGTGGTACCCTTTTTAAGGCATTTGGAAGAAGTTTTTTAATTCGTTACCTTGATTTTAATTAATCTAAAATTCAATATTTGCATGTCTAATTGATTGAGTGTGAGGGCTGCTGTTAAGCAGCCCTCATTAACTAGTTAAGCTTTTATTCTGTGGAGTTCCAATAAGTAAGTGATTAACTGTACTAACGCCGGGTAGTTGGTCAGTTGCTGAGCCAATAAATGATAGTTTAATATAGCCAGCCTGTTCTGAAGGAAATTCCTACGTATACGAATAGAACGGAGAGAAGTGTTACTGGAATTATATGATAAGCGAGAGCTTTTAGGTTTCTGGTTGAAAGATGCGGAATAATCCTGAGTCTTGCGTCAATAGCAAGAAGGAATGTACAGCCCAATATGATTAGCTTATATGAAATAAGTCTCGAAACCGGACTCGAGAAGTTAAACCACTGGGATATATCGGGCAAGAGATTGAAAGCTAGATAGATGCCAGAAATAATCTGTACAAGAAGGGCAGGGATGCCAATTTTTTCATAGCTGCTTTCGAACCTTGAGATAAATTCAATATCCTGACTTCTTAGGGCGGAAGGGAGGATTGTACATGCCAGCACCAGATGCCCCCCAGTCCAAATAGTTGCACCTAGCAAATGCAAAAAAAGTACTACCTCGTACATCTTTATCCCTTTTTTGGTCCTTTTAAGCACTATATCTATTAATGCAATTAGTGCCCACTAATTTCTTTGGTTGGTAAGCTGAATATTGTTGACGTGTCACTTGTGAGATTTTTTCAATTAATATGAGATGGTGATTGATATAAATCAAGAGGATACACTGGATCAGATGGTATTAGTTTACTGCCTCCTAATTAAACAGTGCCGAGATCCTATGTATTTTGTGTATTAGTACTTGAAAAATTCTCATCCCCACTTTACTCGATAATTACCTTAACCTGGCTCGGGTCCTTATCTATTGCTAGAGGCTCTTAATTCAATGCTAATAGATTTTTAATGTTAAAAATGAAGCCGGTTTAAGCTCGATAAATTACTTAAGTTTTTTAGTGAGTCTGATCGGCCCGCAAAGATATGTGTTGCGAGGACTACTTACTGTAGGGCTACTTGTAATGAGTCAAAACTAAGAAATCCTTACTTGGCTCCCAATAGTTGATAAATGATGCCTAAAAAAGGAAAAAGTCAATTGTTCGCAATTTGGAAACTCCAGGTAATCAATATAGAAACAATAATGTTTAACCTAGTTCACAAAATAGAAAAAGAATGTTCTTATAATTTTGTTCCAAAATAAGTGTGATTGAATCTGTAGAGAACAATATGAACAAGCTCTCTAAGCTTCTTATGGTTACTGTTTTGTCCGTTTTCATAGTTGCCTGTAGCGGTGGTGGTTCTAGTGACAGCCAAAACAATAATCCAGAGGTAATTAACAATGGTGGTAATGCTGGGCCCAACCCAGGTCCAGGCTCAGATCCAGACCCAAATCATGGGGTCATTAGTGGTGGGGAAGGTTACGTTAGTGAAGATAATGTAAAGTCTGCTACTGGCATACTGATTGATAGTACAAACCCAAATAGAATTTTTGAGGAAGTTAATGAGTGGGGGAAATACGGTCGCCTGCAAGTTCTCTCAGATGGCACCTGGACATATACTTTGGATAGTAATCTTTCCGATCCACTAGGTGCTAATGAGCTTGCTACAGATGAGTTTTCAATTGCTGTGGGAGCTGGAGATAACTTTACAGTGATTGTTATCGAAGTAACAGGTGCTGATGATGCCTATACTTTCGAACCAGACTCGCCCCTGGCGACATTAATTGTAGGGAGCAGGGAAAGTGCTAATGGCATTTTGTCGCTGCATGATGTGGATGGTAATACGCCGAGCTTTTCAGAGAAAAATATAGAAAGCACTTATGGTAATTTTAACATTGCCAGTAGTGGTGATTGGGAATATATCCTTAATGATAAGGCGGATAGTATAAAAAGTGGTGACTCAGTAAAAGATACTATTAATTTCCAGTTAACAGATGGTGCTCAACAATCTGTTACATTTTCTATAGTAACTAAAGATCCCAATGGGTCTGGCTCTTTTGAGCTTTCACTGGATCAAAAACGGGCAATGCTCGATAGGCATAATCATTTTCGTCAGCGGTGTGCCAGTGGTCAATCTGGAGAAGGAGAAGGGCCTAAAACTGCCGGAAATATGCAAACTCTTTTTTGGGATGATGCCTTGGCTAAGATGGCGAAGGAGCGGGCATCGGCCTGCTTCTATGGACATCTAGGCGACTCTGCAGGTATTAGAGATTCTTTTGATAAAGTAAAAAGTGAAGTATCTTTTGTGTTGCCCGAGGGTTACGTTGAAATTGGTGAAAATGTAGCTATTCATTTTACCAATCCTCCAGCATCTCAATATGGTGCCGAGCAATGGGCTGGTGCGGTTCAGGCTTGGTATGATGAAAGTTACGCATATAATTGGGAGGATGGACAATGTCACGATGACACCTGTGGGCACTGGGCTCAAGTCTGCTATGGGGAAACTCGTTATGTTGGATGTGCGGTTGCTGAGTGTGACAGTATCAATGGTGTTGATGATCCTGCATATAACGATGGCGCGCATGTCACAGTCTGTAATTATTTCCCCGCAGTCGATAAGTCTGTGTTGCCTTTTGTAGATAATTTTGGGTATGAAAACTGCAGAACTTGCCTCAATTATGATATGCCCTTTTGTGCCGACAATATGTGCACTGGCGGAATAGCAAAAAATTGGAATGCATCAGGTAAAACCGACAAAAATATTGATCAGTGTACTGATGGCTTAGGCAGAGATATTGTACCTTGCAAGTATGGGGATCATCCTCCACCCGCTAAGGTTAGTGGCTTTAAATATAGGATAGATGGAATGCAAGTGTTTCTCTCCTGGAATCACACTATTGAAAATGGTGGTGTGCTCCATTACGAGTTATCACGTGATGACGACTTGCTTTTAAAAACACGAGAACCTTCATACAAAGATTCAGATTCAGATTTAGAGTTGGGGAAAAACTACCGCTATAAAGTCATTGCGGTGGATCATTCTGGTAGAAAAAGCCAAGAACCCGCCTTCCTTGATGTTACGATAAGTAATAATTAGGTGCTTTATAAGCAGATTTTAAATACGAGTAATGAGTTAATGGAAGGGAAATACGGATATGTCCATCGAAAAAGCCATTATCGACACTGCTGCTAATAAAGCATAATCAAACAGGCTGCCCCTAGTAAATTTGCACGCTAATATAGTACCTGGTATGGATTTCCTAACTGCCAATAGCCTATTCTAGATAGGTGCAATGCGCTTTTGTGGGGCGCAACCTAAAATAAATAGGTTTTCTAACCTCAATAATAAATAGTTGGATTTTATTTTGAAAAAAATATTATATATCTTCGTGGCTGTTCTTTTAAGTTCAAATGCCTATGCTAGCAATGGAAAAGTGCTTGTTGTCGTTTCAGCAGCTGACCATTTGACCCTAAGAAATGGTGGTGTAGTCGAATCTGGGTATTTTGTGAGTGAGCTATCAGAAACCTTGAGGCAGCTGGAAGCCAATGGATATGAATTTGATATTGCCACACCAAAAGGGAAAACTCCTGTAATTGATGGTTTTGGCTTGCAAATGTATTTTTATAAAGCATCAGTGGTATCAAATTGGCCTCAGTATGCTTTAAACCCTAAGATAAAAGCCGAGGAGGAGCGCTTAAAAGATATCGCTACAGCAATGAAATATTTCGGTAGGCTCAAGTTTGCTAATCGTTACGCAAATGACGAAGTATCTGCTTTTCTAGATGATGTTGAATACATAATGGAGCAGCAGCAACTTACTGAAAAACCTTTGCTCTCGCTGGAGTCATTGACACAATCAAAATCTTTAGAAAAATATGATGGAATCTATATCCCGGGAGGTCATGCGCCAAAACAGATCTTCTGTTTAGTGAGGAGCTGGGTAGTATCTTAACATATTTCCATGAAACCCAAAAGCCGACTGCTATAATTTGCCATGCTCCGATAGTGTTGTTGACAGCAATGGAAGGTATCTATGATCCATTTATCCCCTTAAGTGAAGAACAAAAAAATAACTTCATTTACAAAGGATACAACATTACACTGGGTAACAAGTCTGAAGAGTTAATTCTTGAGAACTTTCTTTATTTAAAAGGCAGTCGCCTAGAGTATTACGTTGCAGAAAAAGTAAGAGAGGCTGGCCTTAAAGTAAGTAATTTTCGTGTACCCTCAATGTCACAAGTAATCGAAGACAGAGAGCTGGTCACTGGAGCGAATCCGTCCTCGGTTTATTCTCTAGCGGATAAATTTATTTATAAGTTGCAAAAAAGGCAGTAGCTTAGCCAGTAAGCGCAGTTCATTAGCATAGGAGGAATCACGATGTACCTAAAGTGGAGTGATCTCCTTTAAAACGTTTCTGAGTAATTTCTTAACTTGAAGGTTACAGATGTTAAGCGCAACTCTTGTGAGTGGACATTGCTTAGCAAGACCTAATAACTGTAGCCTTCAAGACCTGTCCTCTGGGATAAGTCTGTCACATACAAGCCTGCCTGATTTCAAGGAAAAATTATTTCTTTAGAGAGAGTTCATCCCGGCCGGAATTTCCTGAAATTAATTTACGGCAGCTTGGTATTTTCTTTCTGTTCGGAAGTAGATAATTTTTCGTATCATTATCATCCATTTAAGTATTATAAAAAGCTACAAAGCCTCAAAGTTGCCGGGTTACTAAGAAGTGATTTCTTTCGGTTATTTTATTGAAGCTTAAATTTTAAACCTAGTAAGTGAGTCACTTTGTTATCCCTGCAGTTCGAATTATAAAGTCCACAGCTATTGTTTTGCAGATCTTGTAAAGGGCTGTGACCATTCCTGTAACTTTCATTTGCAGCCTTTACGACTCGTAAAGATATTGCGGAATTATGTGCGGGCCTTCTTTGCCTACAATACTTCTAATGCCGATTTAAATAAGCGCCATTCTATTTAATGGCCCAAGTCTGTAGATGAATTACTGATAGGTTGATATATTGTTCATTAATTAGAAACACGTTGTTGTGAAATTGGAAACAATAATCTATTACCAGTTTCTCACTTTAAAAGATTAAATCCGTTATATTTTTATGTATGTTGTTGCTTTTGTACCAATATTATTTTTAGCGGTAGGATGAAATTATTTATTCTCTGTTTTGTTTGTGAGGTTTGAGCTGATCGTATTAAATTAATATCATTTTTGCGCCATTTAGGGTCTCTTTAGTTTTTATATCCTTTGCATCTGAGTTTAGAGTTTATTTGTTGGGGAATGTATTGCTTTATTGATAATTTACATTGCCATTGATTATTTTAATTTTGTGTTAAGGGTGGGAGATCTTGCTCGGCATATCCTTTTATCAAAAAAATTAAATTTTGGATTTAGTTATGAATTTTAAGAGAGCCGGCCTGTATATCATGCTCCTATTTAGCTTAATCATGCCTACATACGCTCATGCAGGCATATGGGATAATTTCACAAGCTGGATTGCTGAAACCTGGGATAAAGTTGAAGAGAGTGCTGAAGAAACTATCGAAGATGTAGTCACTACAGTAGAAGATGCCGCAACTGCCTCTGTAGGATTCTTAGTAGACACTGGTGAATGGCTATATGATGGCCTGACAAATTCAGTTGAGGGGTCACTTGATTTTTTCTTTGGGGTAGCTGATAACTCAGTTACCGCACTAAACTATTTTGGTCTTGATGTCGATATATCTGATTGGTTTAGCACGGGGCCCCGAAACTCTGAAGATGACGCACAGCCGTGGACTTTAGCAGACTACGATACTGGATCATACCCAGCCTATCTAGCAGCCTTCCGTGAGAGCCAGGCGGCCTATATAGAGCGAGTTTTCGATTCAGCGAGAGAGGAGCCAAATAATGACCACATGGTTCTCAGGGCTTATCTCGGTTTGCCCTTGGATAGGGCAGCATTGGCTCAGCGATTAACAGAACTTTTCACTCCGGGTAAGCATGCTTATAAAAATCCAGACATGCAGTTGATTCTATATATTCGTGTGTTGGCGGAGAGTGATGAGTACGATGACTTGATTCTAAATGAAATTAATAAGCTCCCTTATTGGCAGGACGAAGACACCGAGCGAGTACGTGTGTATACCTCTGAAAATCATGTGCTTATGTGGCTTTCCACTAGCTGGTTGTTATGGGAAATGGAGGGATGGAATATTGGGGGCGGGCCACAGAAAATCAAAGAGCGCCTTATACGTTATTTAGAAGTTAAAAAACGTTATGGTGTTTATGAGTCTACTTCAAATACCTATAGTGGATTTTCGATATCCGCGCTATTAAATCTTTACGACTATGCCAAGGATCAGGAGATTAAGGAGCTAGCCGGGGAGGTCGCATTAATATTTCTCAATGATATAGCTATGGTGACAAATAATCTTGGCGCTGCAACGGCGACAGATTCAAGGAGCTATGCGGGAAGTTATGAAGGAGTAAACACTATGAAAAATAGCTTCTCAGAGTATATGGCTATAGTCACCGGCATAGGTCCACAGGCATTTACCGCTGGTAACCATATAGATATATTTGCCATGACTAGCCTTGATGCTAGCAGTGTTGCTTATAATCGTCTGGAAAAACTAAATGGCGAGGTCAATATCAGCTATTACTCAGGCCACCCCATCACTGAGGTGGATTCGGTATGGGCAGGTCTAGATTTGCAAGATAAGATTATTTTTTCCCAATCTGCTGGTGCCTATGCTCATCCTGAACTGGCTGATGAAATGTTGGAATACTACCTGACGCCTGTTGCCGGATTAAATTTCTTCTTTGAAGATATTATCGTGGAATCTAATCTAGCAGACGATTTGGTTGATATGTCTGGAGTCCTGCTTACGGAGACTAGTGCGCCTTTTACTACCAGTTCTGTAATTTCAGAAAAAATCTTGGATCTCTATCGCCATGGTGTAGTGCAGTTGAGCTCTTACCAAGATTACCATGCGGGCAATGCCGGTTGGCAACAACAGCCTTGGGTTGCCACAACCGGCACGCTTCAGGTTACCACGCGTTCAGGAGCGGGAAATGGTGGTTGGAAAGCTGGTGGCCAGAATATGATGAATACGAACTTGCCCTATATTAAGCAAAACAAGAATGTGGCTCTGGTATTGTACAAGCCGGCTATGGAGTTGCGCTTTATGGAGGGCGTAGGTAACGCCACGGATTTTCTACCGATTGATGACTTTGTTACGGAATCAGTTAATTTAACTTGGCCAGCTGATAAGTTTGATGAAACATCCAGCTTCAATAACTGGTTATTTGCAAGAGAAGGGGAAGGTTACGTAGCTGTCTATCGTCATTGCCAGGATACAAAAACCTTTATAGATCACGGAAAAACTATACAGATTTACAGCTGCAATGACGATGAGCAGGTTTGGGCAACAGTTGTTGGTAATACTCAGACTCATGGAGATTTTAGTAATTTTATATTCACAGTTTCACAAGCCAAGATCCAGAGCAAGTGGCGTTGGAGTTGGGCAGAAAAGCGACATGTATGGGAAACTACTCTTGAGGTAGACGGAAAAACACTGGGTTACAGCTGGGAAGCCAATGTCGATGATTTAACCGATCAGGAAATGTGGAATCTGGCGGGTGCCAATAGCTCATCTACCATAGAAACGGCATCTGTGCGCGGTTACCAGGTAAATGATGTAACTAGTAATTTGACTCCTACAGGCCAAGGTAACTGTGAAAGCTCCAATGATATTCTTCTACATCAAAATGTGAGCTACCATGGTTCTGATCCAATTATTTCACGAATATCGGAAGACGCTAACGGCGAGTGCTTTCTGCTGAATGTGGAGGAGCAATCTTTGGATACTGAAACTGACCACGGCGGTGAGCAAATCGATGTGGTGCATTTTCAGAATCGACGTTTTGTTGGAGGGGAAGCGGATAAAGTCTATGCCGTAGACCACGAGTGGACCACAGTTCAGCTGGATTTTAGCTATACCAACCCTGTGGTATTCACTTCTGTCATTGGTATCGCCGGTCCCGACCCTATTACGACTGAAATTCGCAATATAACCTCCAATAGTTTTGAGGTTCGGGTAGCAGAATTTTCATGGAATGATGGTGTTCACTTGCCTGAAACTCTGCATTATGTGGTGATGGAAGCGGGCACTTATACAACAGCTAATGGCGCTGAAATTCATGTGAATGCTGTATTGCTGGAAGATAATCTAACTGGTACCCCTGAGTTTCAAACCGTAGGTATTGATTTACAGGATTACCTCCTAGTGAGCCAAGTGCAAGGCAAGAATATGAATGAAACAATTGGTACTCGTATCAAGGATAAACAAACAGGTTCTTTTGACATTAGTTTAATGGTGCAAGAGGCCCACAAAGAAAAAGGAGAAAATCTGAAAGCCGTAGTGGGTTATATAGCTATTGGTAAACCCGCGGTTAAATCAATGAAAATTGCTTTAAGGGGCCACCATGGTAAATATTTGACCGCAACTAATAATGGTGGTAGTGGGCAAACAGTCAATGCCAATGCTTCAACAATCGGAAGCCATGAGACTATTATTCTCAGCGGTAATAGCAACCAGCAGGGCTGCTTTATCGACGGTGACGATGTGTGGCTGCAAACCACCGATGGTTATTATTATGGTGCCCAAGAAT
This sequence comes from Microbulbifer mixtoriginis (SeqCode), assembly GCF_052468275.1. NCBI lineage: Bacteria > Pseudomonadati > Pseudomonadota > Gammaproteobacteria > Cellvibrionales > Microbulbiferaceae > Microbulbifer > Microbulbifer mixtoriginis (SeqCode). Next base: position 2,453,598 of record NZ_CP174341.1, read on the forward strand.
GGGGAGCACTTGATGTAGCCGTTTCTGCCAGATATAGCTGGGAAACATTTAAATTAATTAATCATACGGACAGAACAGGCTGTTTGGAGGATGGTGATCGGATCTCCTTGTTCAATGTCCGACATGGTAACTATATTGTTGCTGAAGAAAACGGTGGTGCAAATGCAAATCGCAAGAATCTTGACATATGGGAGATGTTTACTGTACATAACTTGATCATTCATTAAGCAATACGAAATGGGCACCTCAACTTGATGTGGTGGGGTGCCTTAATTGATTATGAAGAATCTCTCTCTGGGTTGGATTTTTGCACTCAAACTAAACGAGCCCTTCATATAGGAGGGCTTACTTGAGTAAGAATTCCTATACGAGGACAGCTAGTCTGAACTTATGAATTTCTTAATTTCCAAACTTGAATGCCGACTACATCTTGTATTGGTATGGAAGGTAAGGCTTCCACTTCTCTATTTTCATAAAGGGTATTTCGGAGCTTATCTTTACCGAAGAAAGCTGGATAGCTGCAGGTGATGGCACCTTCGGTGACTGGAGGTAGTGTGAAGCTGGCGAACTGAACTAACTACTGATTTAATTCGGTATGTTAAGAGATTTCTGCATACCCGGGTTAACAGACATTTATACGGTAAGGCTGTCGATCTTTGATCAATCTTAAGACCGACGCCTTTACTAATTGCAACAATACTCTTCTTTATACTTGACTCCTGAGAGCCCGAATAAAAAGTAATATTTAAAAGCTTGTTTGTTTCCATTCATTCACAGCATTCAGGGAAAATTTCTGACCAGAGTCACTACTGTTGCACCTATAAATTTGAAGTTGTTCTCCATTGTCGGCACTTACCCCTGGTGTATCAATACAGTATTGCCAATCTTTGTCGCGATTTTGAATAATACCGCTTTCCTGTACCTGCCATTTTTCTGAATTGCCACCATCGCAATCCCACAGGTGCATTTTATCACCATTGTCTGCAGAGCCTGAGTTGTAGTCGACACAGTATTTATTGTTGCCTTTCGGTCTTAACTGTCCCTCTGCGGAGTAGACAAACTGCTGTTCGTTGCTCGAGTTGCAGTTGGCCAAAGTCAGGTTGGAGCCATTGCCATAGCCTTGAGAAACATTCATACAGAGATTTGGGTTTTGAATGGACTGGATACGAAAATAACCAGGTAGGCTTTTTCGCACACCGACAAAGGGAATAGCTTGGCCGGTATAGCTGGGCGTGTCATTGACGGTATTTGGGTCCATGCCAATAGCGCTAGCGCCGTGTGCAACAGCGATATAGGAATAGCCAAAATCTGTATTGCTGAAGTCGCCAGAGCTGCTCCATAAATGCATCAATTGTTTACTGTTGGCCGCTTCATTGGCTGTTATTTGGTAGTGATCACCGGCTTTTACATTACCGCAAAATATCTTCTGGGAGCTGCTGGAATCCATGGAGTCGACATTGCCAGAAAACTCTTCAGGATCGGCAGTATCTACATCAGGGCAGAGGAAGGCATGTAATGGGTAGTTATCCAGTGCCGATTCCATACGATTATTGACGTTGCCACTCTGGCCACCGGTAAACATGACCAGGACTTTCTTATTCTGCGATTGCAGCTCGCCCAAAGTAGGCCAACCTATATTCTTTAGGGTGTTTCGATAGTCGGAGGAGGGGGAGCTTGCCTGTAGATGTGCTAGTAAGTCCTGGTAGCTGAATTGCAAATCGCCTAAGTGTTGCTTGATATATTGATCCAACACATATATCTCATCGGCATACCAGGCAGCGAACCAATTACTGTCTGGCTTCATATCAATATAAAGCATTAGCGGTGCATTGAGTTCGTTGTTGTCAAGCCATGCCTTGATGTCGTCAAGGCAATGAACCAGTCGATCATTGTCACCATTACTACGACACATATGATTGCCGATATCACTCTGGCCGTGGGCTACATAGGGCCCATGATTACTACCCTGCCAGGGACCATGGTCAACAACATCCAGTTCCAACGAGCGGAAGCCCTTATCCAGCCAATCCGTGAGAGATTCTTCAGTTGCAAGGCGTTCATAACTGTTGTGAGGCTGGAGGTAGTAGAGTTGGTCGATACGGTGATCATCTTGAGGGGGCTCCGCTATTAATTTTGGTGTAGAAGCGATGCTTGCTTGTGGGTTTGCACAAAAAAAGAGGAGTAGGGAAAATAAAAATGAAAAACTGACTTTATTTGGCATAAGGATATCCATTTCGACTGTTATTATAAGGCTGCCCCAATTGATAGGGCGGCAATATTAGTATGGGTATGTGAAAATGATATGACATCTAATAAGTTGTTATATTTTCACGGCATTGACCATGCTTTTCGATTTTTATTTAAAAACATTATTCTAGAGCACAGACTGTGCGTTTGGATTTTTCAGCGACTAGTGGGTTAAATTTAGCAAGCCTGCTCTCTCGAGGCGTTAATAAATAAAGAACGCCTGCACTGATTAAAATGGTTTGTAGATCTTTTATAAAGGTGTACACGGAGGAGAGCGTAACCAGGCTTGAAGCGGTAAGGCTGTGTCTTGACTTAAGGCTTCTTTTTTAATCTTTTCTCTACCTGCTTTTTCTCCCACTCAGGCCCAAACAATGTAAAAGGTTTAAAAGTTCGCACAGCGTGGGAGGCGATTCCGATGCCCCAACCAAGGGCTGCCCAGAGAGACCAAAGGTACTCTGGGGTGAGGATTAAATTAGCTATTAAAAGTCCAGCAATCACTATCAAATAAGTAATTAGGTGTTGGTAAAAGCCTTTGAGCTTTCTTACATGCTCGATGGCTTCCTTCTCTCTTGCAGAAGTTGCTTGCTCAGGCTGCATTTTTTGATCTCAGTGATAGATACTGCGGTGGTTATATTTTATTGCCTATGTGCAGAATCTTAACCACTGCACGCTATGGTGGGCAAGTGTAAAAGCTGGGATAACAGTTGAGTTTTGTTAAGAGTTTTATGACTGGATATTCATGTAAGCCAGAGCCCGGATAAGCCGGGATCTGGCTTACTTAAATAGACTATACAGTGCTATCGGGCTGTTTTTCGGGGTGAGCATCAATAAAGGCCGCTAATTCGTTACAGGCCTGGGTGATCTTTTGTATTTTGGGGTACTGATTCATATCCATACCAAAACGTTCGGCGTTATACACCTGCGGCAGTAAGCAGCACTCAAAAAGCCCAGGGGTGTCACCAGCGGCAAAAGGCGAGGGTTCTAGCTGCTTCTCCAGGGCGGCAAATCCCAAGTGAATCCAGTGCTGAATCCACTGAATTTTCTGCTCTTCAGTCACTTTGAATTCAGAAACCAGATATTTGAGCACGCGGAGGTTTTGCAGGGGTTGGATATCGCTGGCAATGCTTTGTGCCAGGGCTCGAATATGGGCGCGAGCCTCGGCATCTCTGGGCAAGAGCGCTGGCTCTGGGTGAGTTTCTTCCAACCACTCCAAAATAGCCATAGATTGAGTGAGGCTGATGTCCCCGTCATTGAGCGTTGGCAGAAGCCCCTGGGGGTTTAACTGGCGATACTGCTCGCTGTGTTGATCTCCTTTCACTAGATTGACTGGGAGATAGTTATAGCTCAGGCCTTTTAAATTAAGCCCAATACGCACTCGGTAGCTTGCGGAGGAGCGGAAGTATCCGTAAAGGTCCATTCTCTTTCCTTTATTGTCAGTCATTATGGTGGCGGCTGGGAAAGCTGCCGATTAATTTATTAATTCTTTCCCCTGTTATTGTGGCGTTTTCCAGGAGTTCACGTAATCTTCAAACTCTATCGCCTCTGCATCCGGCAGTATATCCCATGGGGTGCGGCTATCGATCATTACCGCCACTTCATCGGTTGCCTTGCGAGCATGTTTTACGCCGGTGGTAAATGCCTTTGGGTGGGGCCCGTGGGTGAATCCCATGGGGTGCAATGTGAGCATGCCGGGGTGAATATTATCCCGGCTGAAAAAATTGCCGCGGTGGTAAAAGATAAGCTCATCGTAATCGTCATTACTGTGAAAAAACGGCACTTTTAGAGCGCCGGGATCACTCTCAATGGGGCGCGGCACAAAAGTGGCTACGACAAAGCCCGGGCCCACAAAGGTGGTGTGCGCAGAGGGGGGTAGATGGTAGCGATGACTCATTACTGGGCGAATATCTCTCCAGTTGATTCTTACTGCGAGGTTGTCACCGGTCCAACCAGTGGCATCTAGAGGGTTAAATGGGTAAGTGATCTTGGAGAGTTGTTGGCGTGCCTTCACCACTACCTGCCACTGGGTGTCTCCCTGTTGGGCGAGAAAGGCTTCGTCGATGCTCGGCACATCCAGGATTGCCTCGTCAAAGATAGCATTGGGGCCGAGAATCCCCTTCTCTGGGAGCTGGAAATGCCCACCGCTTGCCTCGATCAGCAGTAATTCCAGGGGCTCGTTTTCGGTGGGGGAGAGTCTCCACATGGTCCCGCGCGGTAGGAGTATATAGTCACCATCGCGGATACTCAGCCGGCCAAAATCACAGAACAGCTTTCCACTGCCGTTATGGACGAAGAGAAGTTGGTCGCCATCGGCATTGCGTATTAAATGGTCCATGGGTTCCCGGCAAATCCACAGGCCCACCAGGCTATTTTCATTGCGCAGAAGGGGTTTCTGGTCCCAGGGGCTATCGCCTGAATGTTGTAGTTTGGTGCTGTCGAAGGCGTGTGGTCGCAGTGGGCCTGTGAATTGGCTCCAGCCTGTGGGGGGGTGGCTATGGTAGAAATGCGTACAGGGGCCAAAAAAGCCCTCCTTGCCCATTTCCCTCTCAAAGGTATTGGCCGGGAAATCTGCATGGGCCTGTCGGCTGGTCTTCCCTTCAACGCGGGGAAAGCGAATCCACTTGTTCATGGGCGGCCTCGCATCTTGCTCGCAGGGCGGCTGGCGGAACATTGATCAACTCGATGGACTGCCACGCATGTTTTTTGCGTTTAACGGGCAGACTGGTAACAAAAATGGCGCTGAAAACCCTATACTGTGCGACCAATTTTGTCCGGTGCTCCAGGATGTTGCTGCGCAACATTCGTGCGCGCAGTGGTTACAATTGAAACCAATGTTAGTTAAATTGGACATCTGGTACAACCGGGGTTCGAAGATAGGCAGGTGTGAGAGCAGCCATGACCAATGACCACAATTCGCCGGATGCGGCGGTAAAGCAGGATGAGTTGCGCCTGGAGAAGTTCTTGCCATATCGCCTTTCGGTGCTCTCGAACCGCGTGAGTAACGCCATCTCTCAAGCGTATGGTGCGCGCTTCCATCTCACCATTCCCGCCTGGCGGGTGATGGCCATTCTCGGGCGCTTTCCCGATCTTTCCGCCGCTGAGCTGGTGGAGCAGACAGCCATGGATAAAGTGGCCATTAGCCGCGCTGTTTCCTCTCTACTGAAGAACGATTACATCACTCGCAGTGAAGACCCTGCGGATCGCCGTCGTCAGGTGTTGAACCTGTCTGAGCTGGGGAGTGAGGTGTATGCGCGCATAGTGCCGCTCGCGCAGCAGTATGAAAATGATTTGATCGCCTCGCTCTCCTCTGAGGAGCGGGAGCAACTGGATGGCATTATCGAAAAACTGATGGTTCGCGCTAAGGAGTGGTCCGAGCGCGGCTTGATAGACCAATAAATAGGATAAATAAAGGAGTTTTCAAATGTTTGAGCATTTAAGCAGCCTACCGCCAGACCCAATTCTCGGCCTGCTGGCCAGCTACCGTGCGGATGAAAACCCCAGCAAAATTGACCTTGGGGTAGGGGTCTACAAGGATGAGGCCGGCCACACTGCCGTTTTACAGGCGGTAAAAGAGGCAGAGACTCGCTTACTGCAAAGCGAGGAAACCAAAGCCTATATTGGCCCTGCGGGAACCCCAGGGTTCAATTCGGTGATGCAGGAGCTGATCCTGGGCGCTGGCCATCCGGCCATGATTGGAGGCCGAGTGCGCTCAGCGCAAACCCCCGGTGGATGTGGAGCCCTGCGCGCTCTGGCAGAGCTGATCAATCGCGCCAAGGCTGGGGCCACGGTTTGGGTGAGCGATCCTACCTGGGCGAACCATGTTCCGCTTCTTGGTAACGCTGGCCTCAACATCAAGAGTTACCCTTATTACGACCGCGCTACCAGCAGCTTGCAGTTCGACAAAATGGTGGAGGCCCTAAAGAACGTGGGTGAGGGTGATGTGGTTCTGTTCCACGCCTGCTGCCACAACCCCTGTGGTGCGGATCTTTCTCGCGAGCAGTGGAAAGTACTGGCAGAAATGGCGCAAAAACAGGGCTTCACCCCGTTTATTGATATGGCCTACCAGGGCTTTGGCGAAAGCTTGGAAGACGATGCCTATGGTCTACGCCTGATGGCTGAATCTGTGCCCGAGATGTTAGTGGCAGCCTCCTGTTCTAAAAACTTCGGCCTCTACCGTGAGCGTGTAGGCCTGGCGATGGTGATCTATGCCAACGGTGAGAGCGCCGATAAAGGCCATAGCCAGATGCTGAGTGCCATTCGTGGGAACTATTCCATGCCACCTTCCCACGGTGCAGCGATTGTGGAATCTATCCTTACAGATGCAGGCCTTAAAGCGAACTGGGAAGCGGAATTGACCGAGATGCGTGAACGTATCAACGGGCTACGCGCCGGTTTGGTAGAAGGCCTGGCCGCTGCCGAAGCTGCTGGTGATTTCGGCTTTATCCGTCAGCAGAAAGGCATGTTCTCCTTCCTGGGCATTAGTCCAGAGCAGGTGCAGCAGCTGCAGAAGGACTATTCCATCTATATGGTGGACTCCAGCCGCATCAGTATTGCCGGTTTGAGCTCCAACAATATGGAATACTTCTGCAAGGCAGTTGCCAGCGTGCTGTAAATTCGGCACATTTGGGGGTGAGCGTATTGCTCACCCTTAAGTTTTACCTAAAGATGTAAGAGTGAAAGATGGAAGTTGAGCTAGGAGTCCCAGTGTCTGAATCCCCCCCCCAAATCTGGACCCCGCAGAGCTGGCGAAACTTCACCGCACACCAACAGCCTAAATACACCTCCACCGATGATGTTGCCCAGGTTGCCAAACAGTTAGCTGGCCACCCACCTTTGGTATTTGCTGCCGAAGCGCGTGAGCTGCGCCGTCAATTGGCCCAGGTAGCGGAGGGTAAGGCGTTTTTGTTACAGGGCGGCGACTGTGCCGAATCTTTTGCCGATTTCAACGCAAACCGCATTCGCGATACATTTAAAGTGCTGCTGCAAATGGCTGTAGTACTGACATTTGCAGGTAATTTACCCGTAGTAAAAGTGGCACGGATGGCCGGCCAGTATGCTAAGCCCCGATCTGCCGATACTGAAACGATTAATGGTGTTGAGCTGCCAAGTTACCGTGGAGATATTATCAACGGTATCGACTTTACTGCGGAAGCTCGCCAGCCAGATCCTCAGCGTATGGTTACCGCTTATAACCAGTCGGCGGCGACTCTCAACCTGCTGCGCGCTTTCGCCCAGGGCGGCCTGGCTGATTTACACCAGGTGCATGGTTGGAACCTGAGCTTTCTTAAGAACAATCCGCAGCGTGAAAAATACGCACTCTTAGCCGAGCGCCTGCAAGAAGCGCTGGAATTTATGGCGGTGTGCGGCGTTACCTCAGAAAATACTCCCGCAATTCGAGAGACGGTGCTTTACACCTCGCACGAAGCACTATTACTGGAATACGAGCAGGCGCTCACTCGCACCGATAGCCTCACCGGTAAATGGTATGACTGTTCTGCGCATATGCTCTGGATTGGTGAGCGAACTCGCCAGCTGGATGGTGCCCATGTGGAATTCCTCTCCGGGGTTTGCAATCCTATCGGCGTAAAAGTCGGCCCCAATATGCAGCCTGATGAGCTGCTGCGCTTGATCGATAAGCTCAATCCTGAGAACGAAGCTGGCCGCCTTACCTTAATTACCCGTATGGGAGCCGATATCCTCGCCGATAAGCTGCCCTCACTGGTACGTGCAGTGCAGGCAGAGGGGCGCTCTGTGGTCTGGAGTACCGACCCCATGCATGGCAATACGGTAAAAGCTGGCAATGGCTACAAAACCCGCGATTTTGATAAAGTTTTACGAGAGATCCGCGACTTCTTCTCGGTACACTGGTCCGAAGGCAGTCACCCCGGAGGTATCCACCTGGAAATGACCGGTGAACATGTTACAGAGTGCACTGGTGGCGCCTGGAAAATTTCCGAAGCGGATCTTGCCAGCTGCTATCGCACCCAATGCGACCCAAGACTGAATGCCGACCAAGTGCTGGAGCTGGCTTTCTGCGTATCTGAATGGCTGCGTGCTGGGCGAATTGCCTAACGGCTTAATTTAAATACTAATACATTAAAACCCCTTGCTCTGAGATCGTTAATTGGGCAAGGGGTTTTTCTTTACTGGAAATAAAGCTGAGGGTTAAGTGCGAGCTGATAGTTCCAGCGCTCAATCATTTCAAATGTGAAACCTACCTCCAATTCATGACCAAAACAGAACAGAGATTTCGATCGTCGTGACCGTTATTTTTGAGAAGTTGTGGGTTGGTGATGAAAGTCTAATGAAATCAACGGGTTGGATGCGGAAAGAAATCTATGATAGTGGTCATGATGACCATTTTTCCATTTGTGAAGATAGTGCCAATTAATTGTATCTAGTTGATTTTTGAGGGGAAGTCAGAGCCATGGCGGGAATTTGCATCTGAAATAGTAATCAAGATAATAGTGGTCGTGATGATCACTATATAAATGTTATTGTGGCGGTCAATTTTTAGATAGTTTGTAGTTGCTGCAAGTAACAATCTCTACCTGAACACACTTCAGCAGAGAGTTCTCCTGCAAACTGGTACCGCAGTTTCGTTCAAGTGCCTTCGTTTTAAGCCAACAAGTTCTGCAAGTTAGCTGCCGCATCGTGGAGTGCCAGTCAGTTAGTTAACCGTTGGGGAAAGTATGGTATTTTCCCCTGTAAATTTATCGGGCAGTGGCTAGCCAAAGTTGGCTGGCAGAGAGCAAGTAGGTCGTTCAGTGCGCGCCAGCTATAACCAGGCCAGGCAAGATCGCCCAGCCGGAGGCTGGGCTGGACAGCCTACGCTTCGCTTCGGCTGCCCTTGCTGGCAACGTTATTGTGGCGGTCAATTTTTAGATAGTTTGTAGTTGCTGCAAGTAACAATCTCTACCTGAACACACTTCAGCAGAGAGTTCTCCTGCAAACTGGTACCGCAGTTTCGTTCAAGTGCCTTCGTTTTAAGCCAACAAGTTCTGCAAGTTAGCTGCCGCATCGTGGAGTGCCAGTCAGTTAGTTAACCGTTGGGGAAAGTATGGTATTTTCCCCTGTAAATTTATCGGGCAGTGGCTAGCCAAAGTTGGCTGGCAGAGAGCAAGTAGGTCGTTCAGTGCGCGCCAGCTATAACCAGGCCAGGCAAGATCGCCCAGCCGGAGGCTGGGCTGGACAGCCTACGCTTCGCTTCGGCTGCCCTTGCTGGCAACGTTAACCATCTATGAGAACACCAGTATCCATCGCAGGAATCGGAGTAGTAATTGGCGTGACGATCCAAATGGGATTCCTGCTCAATTCAGAAGTGCTTTATGGTAGCTACTTAACTGCTTTAGGGATTTTATTGGGCCTTGTAGTCGGTGTGGCTATCTATTTATACAAAAAGCATAGAAATGCCCAGTCAATGTACGTCATGCTGGACTACAGCGGTAAGCTACCCTGGTATAAGGGTGTATTTCACACAGAGCTAATCTTATCGCTTTGTATCGTGTTTACGATGGTTGCCGTATCGCTTTTAAACAACGTACCTAATGTCTTTGCCACTTATGAACAAGGCTTCGTTGTTTCGAAAAAAGGCGAGCGTCGCATTCGTTACGACCAGTTTCAATATATAGAGCTTACTGATAATGATGTTGTCGTAAAGCACTTAACTGAAAACAAAAATTTCACAATAGGTCAGCAGGTCACGGTAAAAATGCGCAAGGGGCTTTTAGGTTTTCCCCTAGTAGTGGAGGTACTGCCAAGCAATGGTTAACAAGGCAAGGCACAATCGCCAGTAAAGCTGGCTGGACCTACGCACTTTGTGCTCCGGCCTGTGCTTGCGACGTTAAAGGTACGTCAATGATTAGAGCAGTTCTCGTAATAGTCTCCCTAAGCATAATGTCGGGTTGTGTTGGTTTTGCTGTTGGAACTTACGGGAAAAAAGAATGGGCTAGAACAGAATTCAGTCTAGGGAATGAGAGAAATAAATTCTCATTCGAAAAGAGAGATTCGCCTTACTCAGAACTTGAAATTATCGAACGTTGGGGAAAACCTGATTCTGTAGATCAATTTGAGTATTGCAAAGTACTTATATATAAAGACGGAACGTCGTGGGCTGGTGCTGGAGCATTTGTTGGCGTAGTACCAGTTCCGCTCGCAGTACCAACTGGAACGTATAAGAATCGCTTCTATCTTCGTAACAATGCAGCTGTTGGCTTAATTCAAGAGTACGGAGAAGTAGATCGTGCTGTTGGATATACGTGTGGTAGTAACGAGTGCGCGGCTAGCTCTGGTGAAAAGGTTAATGAGCCTGAGGTTGATCCTAAAGTGGCAGTAACACAGTGGTGTGGCAAGTCCCTTTAACAAACGCAGGCAGTATAGCTCCGGCCCTTCGGGCCTGCGCGGGACGCCCAACGCTGTGCACCTATTGTGCTTGTCGCTGCGCTCCTTTTTAGCACAATAGGTGCACAACATTGGTCGCCCCTGCTGCGGTCGTTATGCATAAAGGCCGAATGAATATCATCTACTCAAAATTGATAGAACTGATTGGCTTAAATGAAGGAATTGTGTGGGGCGAAAGCTCGTGCCACGATTCTTACTTCCGTTTACAATTTTACATTCATGATTCTAAAACCAGATTGTTAGCTCATTATGTGGCAGAAGCTTCAAATACGCTATTAAATGTTTATGCTAAAAAGCCACCAGGAGAGCTTGATCACGAGAATAACTTTGATAGTGAGCTTGTCCATGAGTACAGGTCTGATTCGGATGATGATGCTCTGGATAAAGCATGTTGGCTAGGTGCGCATTTTACCTGGGCTATGTATAAAGCTGGCATAATCAGCCCCAAAATGGAGCAAGAATTTTGTGGTGTGTTTGGCGCGGCAAGTAGAAATGCATAACAAGCGCATGTTGTTCGCCGCTATCGCGGCCGGACGGCTTACGCTATGCTCCAGCCGCCGCAAATGCGAACGTTATGAGTAATGGGTAGTACGGAGTGGAAGAACCAAAAACAATGAAAATATTGCAGTTAATTACTGCAATATTACTAATGTTGATAGTTTTAGTGCTGGGCGCAGTGATGCTCGCAAATGGGTACTTTTCTGGCGAGATGGGCAGTATAGGAAGGGGGGGTAGAGAGCAATATACATTAGCAGACGATCCTGGTGGATATTGGATGAACATGCTTGTGGGTATAGGGTTATGGTTGTTCATAGCTGGTGGGTTAATACATCATATAGTTAAAACAATACGCGGTATTAAAAACTCATAACAAAGCCAAGCATCTGACGGCTTTTCCGTTGCTTGGCTTATGCGCTTTCCGCTACGCTAGCGCAATACCAATCAACTACAAAGCCGCAGCTGTTGGCGGCGTTAAGTACACAAGAGTATGGCGTTCATAAAATTTAAAAAGGTTTGGGAAGATGATGATTCTATGTTGCAACTAGAATTAGCAGCCTCTAATGATCTCCTAGCTACAACACAAGATTTTTATATCTATCCAGATGACTTTTCTGCCTTCGCAAAGCAGCTTGAAAATTTCTTTCCGAAGCTTGGCAAAGGTGAGGTTGTACTGGAGTACGGTTCAGAGGTATCAAATTACTACGCTTATGTTTTGTGCAAAGTAACTTACAAAAAACTCGGAGAACTAAATATAGAAATTCGTACCAATAACAACTCCGAAAATAAAGACGAATCTACGGCGATTGCACATTTCTTTTCCAGTATATCTAACCAAGAACTAAACAACCTTGGTAAAAAGCTGGTAACTTGGACACAAAACATGGAGCAGCCTTTTTCTTATGAATGGCAAAGTACTTAACAAGCAGCAGCACGATCGCCCGCAAAAAGCGCGGGCTGAACGGCCTACGCTACGCTTCGGCCGCCCGTGTGCTGAGCGTTAAGCATCAAGACACATATGCCTAAAAGAAATAAGCCCTTTTTTATCGTTTTGGCCATTGTCAGCGGCGGCTATGCAGCGACATCTGCTGTCTTGGGTGAAGTGATTGCATATCAGAGAGCTGGACTATCCGAGACTATTAATGCTTCAGATAATCCGGAAAAATTCTGGGGTGTAGTACTAATGTATACGGCCATAGCCTTTGTCTCTGCCATCCTTGGGGTGAAATCCTATTTCCATCCTAGAATACAGGCGTTTCTCAACTTTGGAATGGAGACGAAGCTTTCTCGAGTGCAAGTCATATTCATCTTATCCTTTGCGTTCGCTGTGTTTATGAGTATTACTTGGATGTCCGGTGTCCTAGCAAATGCTTAACAAACGCAAGCAGGATACTCCGGCCCTTCGGGCCTCCGCGGGACCCCCAAATCTGTGCACCTTTTGCGCGGTCGCTTCGCTCCCATTATTGCGCAAAAGGCGCACAACATTGGTCGCCCCTGTTGCGGGCGTTAAGTTTGCTGAGCATGGACGAATATTCGAGCACACGAGCTTTAAATAAAACCATCCGAAAGATGGAGAACCGCTTCGCTATCAATTTAGCCAAATCTAAATGGCAACGAAGACAGATTGAGAACAATCTCGAGTGGTTTGTAACCTGGAAAATTAAGCAGGTTACCAAGCCTGATACCTTCTGGTGTGACGGGGTCAGGGATTTACATTTGGAACGTCTATCTAATCGCTCGCTACTCATAAAGGCTATAGTTCGGATTGGTCCAGAGAGTGACGTAAATTGTATCAATGAAGCAACGTTGCATGGCACACTTGTGTTGAGCTCGCACGGTAAAAGACTTAAGAGCTATAAAATAGTCATTGAGGCAAGTGATTCTACATATGTGCTTTCGAAAAAAACTTAACAAGGCCGGGCAATTTGCTCCGGGCCTTCGGCCCTCCGCGGGACGGCTTACCTTGTGCACATTTTGCGCAGCTCGCTACGCTCCTATTTTTGCGCAAAATGCGCACAAGGTAAGCCGCCCCTGCCGGCGTCGTTAAGCCCTCAGAGAAAAAGTATGGATGCCAAAGAGTTTGTAAAACGCTGGAAGATCGAGAAAGAAGATCTCCTGAAACTTTATACCTCCGGCAGTGAAGAAACTGAGGTGGCTTCCATAATTAAGAATATGGAGCTAAACCCAAACCAGCAGAAGTTGATGGTATCAGTCCTAGATGGTGTTCTTACTGATACCTTCTATTCCTTGCTATTGGGGCTTGATGGCTCTGGAAGCATAGGCGGCACTCAACATAGATTTAAGGTATATGACGAGTCTGGAAATTTAGTATCAGATTGTGGTGATCTTGAATCTGAAGCGTGGGAACAGTTTCATGGTGAATAGCGAGCTTCGTGCCAGGCTTAACAAGGCGCTCAACTACACTCCGGCCGCAAGCGGCCGGAGTCGGACAGCCAAAAGCGTGCTTCGCACTGGCTGCCGGTTAGCTTAGCGTTATGAGCAAAACGAGCTATGTTTAAGCACATTTTAAAATCTTCGTTTTTAGTGTTTTGTGGTGGATCTATGGCCGGTGGTCTACCTGAAAATACTGAAGTAACACGGGAAAACGCTGAGTCACTATCTGTCAAGTTGGCAAAAATAGATTCTGGAAGCACTGATACTTCTCTATATCAGCTTGAGTTTGCTAACAAGCTCGGAAATTGCTTAGCGGGTCGAGTTCAAACCTATCTATTACTCGGTAAAAACGAAATTTCAGGCTCTTCTATGGATTATAAAGTTGGTAGTGAGCAACCCAGCGTTTTGCTTCATATGCCAGCATCGGGTTATGACATGGCGGTAACTGTTCAGTACTGCTGTTCAGAGGGTATGTCCCCTGGCTGTAAGCAATCAATCTCAATCAGTTCGGTCAATGGAATTGCGTCGCAGTGAGAGGTGCTCATAACAATGCCAGGCAGTATGCTACGGGCCTTCGGCCCTCTGCGGGACAGCTTACCCTGCTTACCTTGCTGACGGCGTTATGCATTATGAATAAGAGAGCTTTTGGTGTTAGTGAAGTTGTTGTTTTGATAGCGGTCCTTGGCATGCTCGCATTAATAACAATAAGGTTTTTTAGTCCGGATATTCTTGATTTTTCATTTTTGAAGTCTAGGGTGGGAGCTTTTTTATCTGGGTGTATATTTTTCTTTTTATCTTTCAGAGAGTTTGTAATTGCAAGATCTAAAAATGAGTGGGTTCCAAATAGAATTGCGGGGGTAATTCGGGTGCCTCTATATTTGGCGGCTACTATATTTTTTTTGTACCTTATAGTGACAGGGGTGGCAAATGCATAACCAGGCCAGGCAAGATCGCCCAGCCGGAGGCTGGGCTGGACAGCCTACGCTCTGCTTCGGCTGCCCTTGCTGGCAACGTTAAGTGCCTATGAGCGATAAGTACAGTGCATATAAGATAATTCTTGAAGAGTTAGTATTGGTTCTCGGAGAATATAATGAAGAGAATTGGTTCGCCTATTTCTCTAAATCCTTGGAGCTACTAGAAAACAATAAGCCACAAGCAAGTATTTCTCACTCATTGCGTGCATATGGAGGAATGTGTAGCTTCAGTGATGAATTGTATTTTACTGGCGCTCCTCCAGTTGAGGCGCAAAGAGGGTATGAGCTTCGTGAATTACTATGGCAGCAATGCAAGGACAGCGAAAATGTTCTCAAGCGTATTTTTGAGCTACGAGCACTTAACAAATTTAGGCAAGCGACGCGCGCCTGCTAAAAGCGTTATGCGTAAAAAGAACTACAAAGACATGAATGGAAAACCAGAGTTAATTGCGATAGATCATGATAACTATCATGCTCGGCATATCGGAACTACCAAAGAAGGGCTGCAATTCTTCCTAACAACTCCTTTTGAGCCGGGTATCGCTGAATATATCGCGTTATTCAAATTTGACGGGTTGGGTAATTTAGTAGATTCAGATATTGAGGCTTTAGGTCGTAGAGGTTCTTTCTCAGAAGATGAAGCAAAAGCGAAGTATTCATCGAAATTAGAAGGCCTCGGAAATGTAAGTTTAGGAAGAATTGAAGTTAAGCCTTTTTCTGTAAGGATCAATGAAACAGAATTCGGGCTAGTTGTCAGTGAGCCTGAAGATGAGGATGATATTTGGGCTGTAGAATTACTACCCGGTAACTACATGGCATTTTTTGAGCCATGGGATAGCGGCGAGTACGATACGTAGAGCGCATAACAAGGCCAGGCAATGAAGCTTCGGGCCTTTGGCCCTCCGCGGGACATCTCACCTTGTGCACCTTGTGCACCTTTTGCGCAGGTCGCTGTGCTCCCATTTTTGCGCAAAATGTGCACAAGTAAGCTGCCCCTGCTGGCGGCGTTATGCGTAAGTAAAACTATGAGTCATCCAAGAGAGCTTTTAGATATAATCGAAGAATCGTATGATCTTAATTCATTCGAAGATGAAATATTTACGTTTATGATTCGTTGTTTAAATAGGTTTAAAAACAAACTGCCTAACTCAATAAAGCAGGAGCTAGAAATCGCTAACGAGTTTCGTTTAGGCAATGTTAGTGAAACAGAGCTTGAGCTATCTAAACAACGTGTTTGGACATTTATTGCCAAAAACAAAGAACAAATTGGTAAGCAAAAAGAAAGCTTGCTTCGCGCTCTGATTTTTACTTTGTACCCAAAAATAGAATCAGATAGCGACGCATTTGAGTGGGTTGATTGGTTCATTGAGTTTTCCAACGCTTCTACACCGATGGAAAAATTTCAATGTCAGTTAATCGAAGAGATTTTCTCGGAGCAACTAAAATCCGCATAACCAGGCGCTCAGGCAAGGACGCGCATTAATGCGCGCCGCTTAGCTTGGCGCTAAGTTTATACACAAGTTTTTTTCAGTTTTATTATAAAAATCAATGAGTTACAGTTTGTACGGTATAGGAGCTACAGATTTGGCTGGATAATAATGCAGGACTGGGTCAGGGACGAAGTGAAAAATCAGGTTATGGGTGATGCACGATTGAATAAGCGGTTGTCCAATATTCTCAGTAATTTAAGTTCCGACCCAAAGAGCAGTATTCCCTGTGCAAACAAGTCTTGGGCAGAAACCTTTGCAGCCTATCGATTTATCGAAAATGATAAAGTCAACTTTGACTCCATTATGAGTGGCCATAAATCAGCCACTCTTGAAAGAATCAAGGTTCAACCAGTTGTTCTTATCCCTCAGGATACCACTTTCCTAAATTTTGCTACCGATTTAGAAAGCAAAGAAATGGGAACACTCCGACGCAAAGAGACTAATCAGCAGCTCCTACATACGTCTATCGCTATAACACCATCCAGAGATAATCTGGGTATTATTGAGGGTAGCATGTGGCAGCGAGATAAAGAATCTAGTGCTAATTCTCGCTATACCAAGTCGATACAAGATAAAGAGAGTCGACGTTGGCTAGACCATTATGAATCAGCTTGTGAGATACAAGAGCACTGTCCTGAAACCACGATTGTGAGCATTGCGGATAGAGAGGGGGATATTCATGAGTGGTTTCAATTAGCTGAAGATCAAAATGAACATCGGCGTGCAAGCTATATTGTTCGAGCCAAGGCTAATCGTAGTTTAGAGATCGAAGGAGAAGATACGACTTTACTTTGGGACTATTTGACCAAACAGAAGTCCATCGGAAAATACACAGTAGGTATCCCCAAAAGAAATGGAGAGCCAGAAAGGGAAGCTAAGGTCAGTGTATCCATTGCAGAAGTAAGATTGCAGGGAAAAGGAAAATCAAAACGACCTCTTTCTATCTACGCAGTTTTTGCTAAGGAATTAGGCCCACCAGAAGGCAAGAAAGGTATTGAATGGATGCTGCTGACCGATCTTGCAGTTGAGGACTTTAAGCAAGCAAGGATTATCATTGAGTGGTATCGAAGTCGATGGGAAATTGAAACCTATTTTAGAGTGGTGAAAGGCGGATGCCAGATAGAAAGTAATCGCTTTAGAACCGAGCAGCGAATGCTGAACTGTATTGCAATCTATATGATTATTGGGTGGCGTCTACACTCCATGACAACACGAGCACGAACGCTTCCTAATACATCGTGTACGAAAGTCTACTCTGAAAAAGAGTGGCGTATGATATGGATAATGCAGGCTAAAATCTCCCCACCAAGTGAAGCTCCAAGTATGAGAGATATAACTCGTATGCTGGCAGGACTTGGAGGCTTTCTGGGGCGGAGCGGCGATGGTGAGCCTGGAGTTAAAACCGTTTGGCAGGGGTACACTAAAATTCTCCATTATATGGAGGCAGCGGAGGCTTTAAATGGACTTAAATGATGTGTATAAAACACAGACTGGGCGTTATGTGTGAGTAAAATTTTGAGTTATCAATGAAATTATTTTATGAGATATGCTTCTTCGGCTTTTGCATAAGTTTGTTTCTTATTGGGGTTATGATATTGGCAACAGGAGATCTTCCTCAAGGTAAATCCGCTGAATTCTTTGTGAAGTGAGAGGGTAATAGAAGATATTTTGTTGGTGGCTTCCTAATATTTGCATCATCGTTACTTGCAGGATTAAGAATTAAGGATATAGCTAAGGATGGCTAGTTACATAACAAATTACAGGAAAGGCTCTCTCTAATTGCTTGGAATACGTTGGCCTAAATTTCAGGCATAGGAAGGTTTTAACGTGTCTTTCGAAACAAACGTAGCCAATAGAAATATAAATCTAAAACATAGGATGTAGATTTTGGGAGAATTACTGTTTGCACATAACAAGTTGATGCTGTTTGTTCCGGCCCTTCTGACCTCCACCGGACAGCCCGCACTTCGTGCGGCCTGCCTCAGCTCAAGACGTTTAGTTGCTAATACATGAATGAGCCTACGAGTGCACCATACATAGCACCCCTCACTGCAGGAGTTGTTGGCGGGCTGTATCTTGCACTGAATGAACTAATATTCTTCAGGGATGGGTTTTCCTTTTTGTTTGCGGGACTGTTGGGTATTTTTCTGTATGGCTATTGGGTCTGCTATTCGCTAGTATCCTTCTGTTTCCACTTAAGCTAATTTTCAAAAAATATACGCTATATATTTCCTGCGCCGCTTTTCTAGTCGCAGGTATAGTTGTTCCACTGGTGTCGCAGCATGGCCTAAATCAAATCCATGCTCATGGCATCGCCCCATACTCACCCGAAGAGAAATGGAGTACGATAAGCCGCATGGTCATAATATGCTCTATTGGGGCTGCTAGCTCTTTTAGCGCTTAGTTCACACTAAAAAGAAAGCTGCAAGTAAGTGACAACTAACAGGGCAAGACTAGGGACAAATTACCTGCGCTTCGCTCCAGCAATTTTCCTCAGCTCGCGACGTTAAATGCCAAATGGAGAAGCCATATCAACACTACTGAAAAAACTATTATCGTGTTGTCATTGTTAATGTGCATACCAACTTGGTTTTCATGTGATGGGCCGAGGATATATGTATTGCAAATAAGCCTTACCTGGAAGGAGGGAATGCATATCATTACGTATATGGCAGTATTCTCAGTACTAATTTGGATGCCCTTTTTGGGGTTTTTAGTTTTCAAATGGTCACATATACGAAATATTATAAAGGCTATAACCTTGTTACCCTTTATGAAGATTCCAAGGGTATTCCATGGTAAGAGCATTTAATAAATACATCAAAAACCGCTCCACTACGTTGGGCTCGACGTTGCTGACGCTCAGCCTTTTATGTTGGCAAGACCAAAACACTCGATCAGGAAAGGAGAAATAATGAAATATATAGTATTATCTTTTATAGTTTTATGGAGTAACTGTTCTTATTCTGCGGATTCATTCAAGATTTATATTTCCCCATTGGGGAGTGACTTTAACGAAGGCCTCACAAATTCTTACCCTATAAAAACCCTCTCGCGAGCTCAAGATGTTCTTGAACTATACAAACCCAACCAGCCAGTAGAGATTCATATAAATCAAGGAACTTACTTTAGTCAATCAGTTGTCTGGACCTATACTAATGGCCACTCAATTACATTTACACCTATCAATTTCACAAAGGACAGGCCTGTTTTTGATGGAGGTGGTAATGTGGATACCTGGTTTACATTGAGAAAGTCAAATAGTTCAGCAAGTAATCTGAAATTTAGATATATTAAAGTTCAAAATTATCACACAGCCATGTCATTTGAAGGCAATAGAAGCCACGTTAGCAATTGGAATTCTGAAAATGAATTGTATGGAATGTATTTTTATAGGATAGGAGGAAAGTATACTGGTTTTGGTAACTCTACAGCCGCTGTTCGCTTTGTGAATTCTCGCAATAATTCAATTGCTAATACACACTTCGTAGATATATTGAACAACCCGGCAGGGGCATCAGCAATTCATGCAATATACTTCGCTCATTACTCGTCGAATAATGAAGTATTAAGTAATCGTTTTCTGCGTATAAATGGAGACCCAATAAAGGTGAGAGATGAATCAAACTATAATTACATAGCTGATAATCGCTTTTACTCTTCTGGGCGAGTGGCTTTTTATCAAGGGTGGTACTGTAATGCGGATGTTAGAGGATGGAATCTAGATGACAGCAACTCTGATGGCTGTACTAAACCATCTGGGGAATGCCCCTCTATTGGTAACGAATTCCGTAATAATGATCTATATGGAGGCTATGATGGAGCCATCAAGGTTTTTGATGTGCGAGAAGTCGATAATTATTGTGGAACAATAAGCAGTCCAAGATTGAGAACATCGGGCAACGTTAAATACTATTAAACCACTGCTAATAAAGCGCTGCCACGGAAAATTTACCTACTAAATTTTCTAAATTTCCGTGGAGCGCGGTATTAGGTGCTCTACTCATGATATTTTTATCTGTAATTGGAGTTGTACGAAGGTCTTTATCTGTAATAGCAGAAATACCCGAATAGTATAAGCATGATGCTATCAAAAAACATCGATGGAGCAGAAGGTGTCATTATCTATAAAGTAAAAAGTTTGAATCTACATTCGGTAAATGGGCAACACTATTCTTACAAATTAGATACTGAAATGATTGAAGAACTAAAGTGAGTAGCCCCAAAAGGTAATTGCTATTCCATCCATACAGAGGGTGAGTGGAAATCACCGATAAAGGTAGGCAAAACTAGAATTGTAATACTGAGCAATAAATACACAGGTGAGTGTGGGGCAATCGAACCAGGTTTCTATGCGCCAGCAACTGAAGATTATGTGTCATTATTTAATTCCATCGTTTCATCCGAGACCTAACAAGTTGCTCAACTAGCGTTCTGATCTTTCCCCATTTTAACGGACACCAAAGTCAAACAGACGAGGTGTCTTATACCGAAATACAACAAACCTAGAAAGACTTGGCAGTATTCAAACGAATTCAAAGTGAAAGCGGTAATGCTTAGCTTGATAGAGGGTATTCAAGTTAAGGAAGTGGCTGAAACTCTCGATATTCACTCTTTCATGCTGTCACGATGGTGAAAAGAGTATCAGGAAGGAAAGATTGTGGCTGATAAACGAAAAAAGCTTACTGGGGTAGTCTCTAGAGCAGAAAAGGAACTTTTTAGAGTAAAGCGTTTAGTGGCGGAGAATCGTAAATTAAAGCAGGAGCTTGATTTGCTAAAAAAGTGGCAACGGTTTCTTGCGGAGGGACATCAGCAAGATCTCAATTCGTCCAGAGGTTCGGATCAGAACTAGGAATCAAAAGAACTTGTCAGTGGCTGAGTGTATCATGCAGGGGCTATTGTGATTGGCTGAATAGGACGCGATCAGAATGAAAATACCAAGATGATGGTCTCAAGATTCAGATTTAAAAGATTTCCGATGACTCTGCAGGGCGCTATGGTAGTCCAAGAATTTGGAAAGTCTTGCTGACTAAGGGCTATGAAGTTAGCCCTAAGCGCGTAGCCCGGCTGATGCAGGAATTAGGGGTCGTAGCCATAGTTACGGGAGTGACACGTAGGGCATCAGGCATAAACGTTTCCTAGCCTCCGAGGAGAATCTTAGACCGGATGGAGCTGTGCCTAAAAGCAGGAATCAAGTTTGGGATGCTGATGTGACCTACCTTAAGGCTAAGGGGGAGTGGTAGTACTTGTCAGTGGCGATGGATTTGTTCTCTCGCCGAATAATCGGTTGGAGTTTAGATACGAAGAGAACAACAGAATTAACTCGAAAAACCCTGATAAATGCTATAAGGGAAAGAGGATCACAGCCGGGATTAATATTATACACGGACAGATGTGTAGAGTACAGAGGAGCTGAGTATCAAAAAGAGCTGAGAAAATATGGTATCAAGTATAGCTTAAATAGAGCAGGTAAATGTACGGATAATGCTCATATGGAGTCGTTCTTTCACAGCTTGAATGCTGAACTGATTAGAGAAAATAGCTTTCAGGCAACAAGCTATCTGAAGTATGC
This sequence comes from Microbulbifer mixtoriginis (SeqCode), assembly GCF_052468275.1. Classification (NCBI taxonomy): domain Bacteria; kingdom Pseudomonadati; phylum Pseudomonadota; class Gammaproteobacteria; order Cellvibrionales; family Microbulbiferaceae; genus Microbulbifer; species Microbulbifer mixtoriginis (SeqCode). The sequence continues at coordinate 2,475,170 of NZ_CP174341.1, forward strand.
TCTGGCTCGATACATTAATGATTTTCTAAAAAGTGAGAAGCATACCTGAAAGATCAAAAGCTGAAAGAAAGGTAAAGCTGCCCGCAGCTTGTCGAACAGATCAAAAATCAGGTCTGGGTCGGTGACGTTGGCCAGCTAGTATTTCAATTACTCGGAGTAGGGCGCTTAGGTGGCTGGGCTGTCTACGACCAAAGCCAGTTTTTAGCGGTTATCGGTGAATGACCAGAGCGCAGACATCAGCCCAGGCCCGAAGGCACAAATCTGCGTATTAGCAGGAATCAAGCAGATTTAGCGACATACCCAATAACGGCAAAGCCTACGCACAAGAGGACACCCTAGCGCCCGCCGTCAAGCCCGGGACACTATCGACGCACAACTGCAGCTAGAAGAGCAGGCCATACAAAACGATCCGCCGGGCACTGCCAGTAATGGCGAGCGTTACCTAGTGGCTTCGGGAAGCGGCGCCTGGGCCGGCAAATTCGGCCAGCTTGCTCGCTATGTGTCAATGTCAGGCTACAGGAAATTTTGTCTGGCAAAAGTGGCCCCGAAAAAAGCGGACAATCTGCTGTATATGAAAGGCAGTGGCGGCTGGCGTATCGCTTACCGCTGGGGGACTCTGCCGAAGATCACAGGGAATGCAAACAGTGATTTGGCTGGGGTGCTGGGGTAGATGTTATCCGCGTTAAATAATGTTTACTGGGGCAACCAGGTTAGTTGATCACTCTGCTTTTAACTGTTGGCTTAGTTGGTACATATATAGAGGTGAAAATTTTGGGGCATGGGGAAAGAATGAAATAAAATACTTCGGACAGTTTTGGCCTAGCTGTTTTAGGGTTGTAGCTCTGTAAAGGTATTTTTTCACAATTTGGAGATGTCCAAGAGTGCGATTAATGCCGATTATCAAGCTGCAGGCCTTATTAGGGTTGGGCATTAAAAAAACTGTCCGAAGTATTTATTTTTTTCATGGTATATGTAATAGGTTGTAATTTTGAAAAAGCTGGCTACAGAATCCGCTCTGCACAGGGCTGTGTTAAAAAATTCTATCGGTGGTATCACTTTTATCTGTGCATCGGCACTGGTTCATGCGGATACAATCAGTACAAAAATAGATCTAGGTGAGCCGTTTCCCTTTAGGATGGAAGATGGAGTTAGACATGAGGTGAATTTAGATGTTGGCTATCAATTCGATAACATTAAGAAAATTTGCATCAATACTAAGGTTAAAAATGGAACTGCCGACGCAGCATTTTATATAACAGAAAGTGAACCTTCAGGGCCTTTCACTCTCCCAATTATTGATTCGATGGCGCAAATGCTGGTTAGGAGTATAGAGCTTCCAACACCGGAAAATCCTAACCCTGTACCACAGCTACAAGAAAGCATCAATTTCTGCGAGGAAGAAAATAGCGTATTAGCAAAAAATTTTCTTGATGGAGAAGGCAAGTTTACGTTCAATGTATCTGGTGGTTATGTAGATTTCTGGGACTTTGAGCTGGTTGTAGATGGGGATGTCTCTGATACTCAGTTGGCGATTGTGCTTGACGAACCTGTCGAATTTTCAGTTCCTGCCTATGGAGGAAGAGTCAATTACGATGCGAGTATTCGCAATTTAGATTCTTCACAATCATTGGTTGCTCTTGAGCAATGGAGCGTGCTCACTCTTCCCAATGGGGATAATTACCCCATTCATAAATCACGTGATGTCGTGTTGAATTATTCTGAGGCAAAGGACTACACTCGAAATTATCTAACGATACCAGGGTGGTTTGAGGCTGGAGATTACGAGTTAACTTGGTATGTCACTGACCCAAGCACCGGGGTTCGGGTGAAAGACAGTCTGTATTTCACTAAAAGTGCTGACTAAGTTTTAAGCTTTCGACTGAGCTGGGGCGCTCTTGTGTCCCAGCTCTTCCTTTATCAAACCAAGGGCTTTGCTTTTTCATGACTGGGTTATAAAAAGCTGTCCGAAGTATTGTTGTGCCTCATAATGTATGTAATGGAATATCGTTTTGAAAAAAATCACAAGTAAATACCCTCAGTATAGGGCTGTATTGAAGAATTCTATCGCTAGTTTCACTTTAATCTGCGCATCGACCTTGGTTCAGGCAGATACGATCAGTACAAAAATAGATTTAGGTGAGCCGTTCCCCTTCAAGATGGAAGATGGAAGATGGAGTTGAGTACGAGGTGGATTTAGATATTGGCTATCAATTCGACAGCATTGATAACGCTTGTATCAGTAACGAGGTTAAAGGTGGAAATGCCTCTAAGGCATTTCTTGAACTGGAAAGTGAACCTGCTACCGGGTCCTTCATTTTGGGTTATTCTGAGTCCCATGAAATAGGGATGATATACAGCTTCGATTTTCCAACACAGGAAAACCCCAATCCTGTCTCAGAACTGATAAGTTTCGGTTTTTGTGCTGGAAGATTTAATGGTAGCCTCCTGAAAAGAAACTTCCTCGATGGGGAAGGTAAATTTACGGTCAGCGTATCCGGTGGTTATGTTGAATTCTGGGACTTTAAGCTGGCTGTTGAAGGGGACCTATCTGATATTCAGCTGGCGATTGAGCTTGATGAATCTGCCGATTTTTCAGTACCTTCCTACGGGGGAAGAGTCAATTATGATGCAAGTATTCGTAATTTAGATTCTTCACGATCATTGGTTACTCTTGAGCAATGGAGCGTGCTTACTCTTCCCAATGGGGATAAATATCCTATTCATAAATCACGGGATGTTGTGTTGAACTATTCTGAGGCGAAGGATTACACTCGAAATTATTTAACGATACCAGAGTGGTTTGAGGCTGGAGATTACGAGCTAACTTGGTATGTCGCTGACCCAAGCACCGGGATTCGGGTGAAAGACAGTCTGCATTTCACAAAAAGTGCTGACTAAGCTTTCGACTGAGTTGGGATACTCTTGTGTCCCAGCTGTCCCGTTCTAATCATATATGGCTCAGTCATCAAAATAAGTTTTGGATGTTAGACTGCCTTTCGATGTTAAAGCACTGTTGTGTATTTCTCTTACTTGCCGTAACAGCCACTTTAAACGGCTGCTACTAAACTGAGCCCGAGGTTTATGATCACAAGTAGTGGCTTCCCCAGTGGTCCAATGCCGATGGTGATTGTCAGAGCACTCGCCAAGAGCTGCTGATTCACCTCTCCTTGACTCCGGTGAACCTCAGAAATGAAAAGGCCTGTACCGTTATGCCACGCTTATGGGTGGCCCCCTATAGCGGCCAGTTTTTCCAAAAGGCTTCGGATCTGGATGTTGAGCATGTAGTCCTGCTCGCTTGAGTCCATAAGTATGGCGGTGCCAATTGGGCCTACGAGCAGCGCCGCGCCTTCGGCAAAGACCCGGCCACCTCTGGCTGGTGGAAGAGGGCCATAACCAGAGTAAGGGCGATAATGGCCCCGATGAGCGGCCCCCTTACCAGAGCCATCTACAAGCGGCAGTTTGGGATAGTGGCTGGTAAGTATGGGCTGATGTGGCGCAAAGAAATTAGGCCCGATAAGTAGGGCCTATTTTTTAGTTGCATGCTTATACCTGAGTTTGAAAAACCTTGCTCTTGCAGAAGGCTTTCAAGTTTTGTAAGCGCAGCAGCTTTGCTTCTGCGAGTGAAGGTGACGCCTACGGGTGTTCTGATTTCATAAGTAGTGGTTACAATGTCTGCGCCATCGACTTCCGTGATTTCATTAAGAATGAAGTCGCTTTCTTGAAGTATATTGGTTTCGGTGTGTACTTCAATTCCCTTTTCTTTAGAGGTTTCAACGTCTATATATTGACCACTTACTAGCCCTTTAATTCAACAAATTATTTATTACGATAAATTTCCCTCGGTGTAATGTAGTTAATCGAAAAAATGAATTGGGAGATATACAATCATTGACCAACAACTGCTCGGTTTCGTGCATGTATTGAGGAGGCAGACAATGCCAGGCAATAATTTGATCTGGATCGAATTTAAGCCCGATTTAATAGTTCGCAAGCTCTGTGTTGAGAGGGCGTGAATAACATAGAGAGCATTTCACTGGTACTCATTGCCGGGATGACCTACTGCGAAATCATTGAAGGCTTCTTGTGCATTTTACTGGTACTCTTGCAATGCCTAATGTCCTGCCTTGAGGGAGGAGGGCACCAAAGATTCCCAAGTGTGTCAATGCGCCCAGGAGGACAGACTGGCGCCGCTTCGGCCCGCCGTCCAAGGTGGTGAGGTTGGAAATTGATAGCAATATGCGGATGCGCTCTATTGAAATCCTAATGAAGTCCAGCAGGCGCCGCATACTGGAGTTTTGGCAAAACCGAAAATCGGGCTTTTAACTCTACATGGTGTTTAGTTAGTTGCGCTAGTCGACAGAGTGGAAAAGTGGTTATGTCCATCTTTAAAGATGCTTTTTGTGAGGGTGTTCAACTTCTTTTGTAGCCGCTTAAAATTTTCATGGTCCTGAGCAAAAATTCCAACCGACTGCGAGGCAAGCTCAGTTGATTTCCTCAGATCTTCAATCAGCGTTTGTACTTCTGGTTCGAAGTGGGGCGCCAGTTTCCCCAGCCTTTTATCAACTTTATTGAGGTGCGAGATGAAGGATTTTTTGGATTTTGTAGCTTTGCAGCCGGGACCATCGTCTTTACTTATTTTCTCGAATTCAGCTAGAAGGCGGTTTAGTTTCGACTCTAGGCCACTTATCAAAAGTACGGCATTTTCGTATGCCTTCATCTTTTCATCGTAAAGGACTTTTTTCTCAGGAACTCTGCCTTCTAAGCTTTTTAGTGGCTTTATTACACGCCAGACTATAAAAGCGCTAATTAGGAAAAAGGTTGTCGTGACAACGGCAGTGCGAATGACCTTTGTTCCAAGTTCGAGCTCGTCCATGATTTCTCCTGAGTCATTATTAAAAATAGTCATGCGATGCAGCAGCTTCTGAGTGGTTACTCCTCAGTCTTCACCGCAAATAAATCTGGCTGCTGTTTCAGTACTATCGAAAACTCCAGCCTGGTAATCAGTCGCCCTGTTGGTTGTTATGCGGCGCACCCTTATTAGGTATAAATTGATTCGCCCCATTTGTACCGCTTAACCTGCGAGAATGTAAACCATAAATCTGTACACCTTAAAGCGGTCGCTGAAGCCTCCAGACATGGGGCCTGCAGGATAGCCGCTATGCCAGCGGTGTGCAGATATTCCGGCCGGACCTGCGCGCCCACCGGGTAGTGATTTTCTCCAGCAATTATCTACTGTATGGCGGTACTTTCCAGCGGGTGATGGCCACTTTGCGCGAGTTCGGCCCGAATGTGGAAGTCTACAGCATTGATGAGGTGTTTATGGACCTGCACGGGATGCAAGTGGATTGGCAGGGCTACGGCCACAAAATCCGTAACACGCTCTGGCATAATATCCGCATGCCTGTGGGAGTGGGTATCGCCCCCAGTAAGACATTGAAGAAGCTCGCTAACCGCGGGGCCAAGCCCCCCCCCAAGTGCGATGGCGTCTGTGTGCTGGATACCCCGCAGAAATGGCAGTAGATACAGCGCCGCACTACCGTCAGTGATGCGTGGGGCATAGGTCGGCGTCTCACCAATCGTCTGGCGGATTTCGGCATAGAGACCGCCTATGACCTGGCCAGGTCAACCCAAAAATATTGCGCCGCCGTATCAATATGAATATTGAGTGCACTATTGAAGAATTGAGCGGGATTCCCTGCCTGGGATTGGAAGAAGAGCCCCGGCGAGGAAGCAGAACTATTTCACCCGCTCCTTTGGTGAAAAGCTCAGTGAGCCAGCGCCCAGACTGCAAGCCACCGCCCTCTAGGCCAGAGGGGTCACAGAGAAGCTGCGCGCACAGAAATCCCAGGTAAAGTCGATACAAGTATTCCTGTATATCTCACCCCATGAACCCAGCTACTACAGCCGCAGCGCCGAAGTGCAGCCCCTATACCCAACCGATGACATGTGGGTGATCGTACGGCTGGTGAGAGAAGTCATTGCCGAATTATACGGCACAGGCTGCCGCTTTATGGAAGCGGGCGTCGGACTAATCGAGATAATCACCCGTGCGCTCGGCCAGAATGATTTGTTCACCCCAGGGCAATCACTCAGGGCAGACCAAGCAGGCGAGGGGCCGGATCAAGAAAAAGTTTTGTCGCGGGAGGCTGTTTCTAGGAGCTGAAGGCATCAAGAAAATGGAAGATGCGGCAGGTATTTACATCGCCTACCTATATCGCCCGGTGGGGGAACTTGCCTGGGGTGGTGACTGGAGGGGTTGGTAAAGTTTTAGTTTTATAAGTAAGTGCTTCGTTCAACTTTTGGCTTTGAGTCACGAAGATGAAAATCCCTGATTACTTGTTACACCGACTTGATAGCACTTACGAGGCCCTTCACCAACCGACCTGTTAAAGTTGCAGGAACAATATGAAAACCAATTACAAGTACACGATCGACTAGGCGAATTTCTCTGTACTGTACAGGGGAAAGCTTTTTCTTAATGGTAATCGTCTCTGCTCCTAGCCAAGATTTACTTCCATAGGTAGCTTTATTTCCTTGTTCTAAGTCGACAGAAAACTTCTTTAACTCGGATGCGTCCATTTGAATTAAGTGGGAAGTTTTTTGGTATGCAACAGCAAAGTTGTAGGAAGGGTCAATTTTTAGTTCAAAATGATCGGCGGAAATTTTAGATAGTACGACTAAAACCCCATTATCGTTATCTCTAAATATTTCTCTATTCATATTTATGTGGCCAGCGCCGCGGAGTGGCTTTGCCCTAAGCATCGATTTTAAAGAGAGAGTATTTATAGTGGTTGATTCACTAACTGATGCCTAGATTGTGTTGCCTCTAAAGGTGTTACGCGCACTTTTCCGGGGCCAAAGTGTTCATGCTTAAGTTACTTGTCGAGATAGGGGGGAATACGGGGCCGTCAAAATATACAAAATTTGAGTGATTCCCCTATTTAATTTGCACCACAACAAAAAAAGGCTTACGCCGTGTGACGTAAGCCTTTGCTTTGTATGGCGCGCTCGGGAGGATTCGAACCTCCGACCGCCTGGTTCGTAGCCAGGTACTCTATCCAGCTGAGCTACGAGCGCGTTACGGGTGCGGATATTATAGAGACACTTTACCCAAGTCAACTGTTTTATTAAAAAAATCGTTACAAATCATTGTCTTACCCTATACATACTGATCTTGCCAAGCGCTACACCAAATAGCGGGCCAGGGTGTCCCAGTCGAAGCGCCGTGTTTTACCATCGCTGAACTGCACTTCCACACGCTGATCCTCCCATTTTAAAACCCGCCCTTGGCCGAGCTTGTTGTGGCGCAGGGCTTCGCCTTGGGTGGGCTTGCGTATGGGGGCGGCGGGTGCGCTGAGGGTTGGATTGTAGTCGCAGGCCTCTAGGTAGCGCAGGGCCTGGCGGGAGACCGGGATATCGGTATGGATATGTTCGGGGCGCCCGCGCAGGCATTGCGCCATCAGCTGGCTGAGGGGCAACTGCATTTCGTCGATAAACAGCGAGGGCTGTGCGGCCTCGGGATCTTTGCGTTTGGCCTCCTCGGTGGGGGCCAGCAGAAATAGTTTGGACTTTGCCCGCGTCATGGCCACGTACATTAGGCGGCGCTCACTTTCCAGGGAGGCGGGGGTGCTGAAATCCCGCTGGGACTGGTAGGGCATATTGTGCTGGGAGAGGGTGGGAATAATAACCTGGTCCCACTCCAGCCCTTTGGCCTGGTGCATGGTGGTAATTTGGATAGCCTCCGCGGCAGTCTGCTCGCCCTCGCGGTGTTGCCGTTGTAGTTCTTGCAGGTGCGCCAAGGCTTCTGCCGGAGGTTGCTTGAGGGTATCCAGATATTGGCAGAAGGCCAGAATAGTTTGCTGCCTCTCCTCACCCTGCTGGCGGGTGAAGGCGTCTTCGGCAATACCGCTGAGGAGTTCCAGCTCGCCAATATGCCGGCGCAGTAGCTCGCCGGCGTGGCCACGCCAGCTCTCTATTTGTATCAAAAGCTCCGCTCTTTGGCGCAGGCGCTTGGCCTGCGGTTTGCTCAGGGTCTCTGGCAGTTGCGCAAGCAGCTGTTTGCCCCAGCCTTTCTCTTGTGTGGCGAGGGTGGCACAGAGGGGTTCAAGTACTTTGCGCGGGATGCGCACATGCGGCGCGGTGAGCCATTCGTACAATCCTTGCTGGCGCCGTTTGGGAGAGAGTTCGCTAAAACGGCCCGAGGCGATATTCAGGCTCCAGAACAGTGGCCGCAGTTCACGGCGCGATAGCACTGTGTTGCGGCTGGCGGAATGGTAGGGGATGCTGTTGGCCAGCAGCGCCAGTTCCAGTGGTGCGGCAATGGACCAGAGGCGCACCAATATAGCGATACCGGCTAAAGATTGGCCCTGCTGTTGGCAGCGGCGCAAGTGTTCTACCAGCCAGTGGCCTTCCTTGTCGGTGTTTATTTGTTCAATTGGAGTTTGCCGCTCGCCATCGGCGGAAACACAAAAAATCTCGGCACGATCGCGGTTGTTCTCAATAAAGTGGTTAGCGGCCAGGGACAGCTGATGCCCGTAACGAAAAGTACGGCTCAGGTGGTAAATGTGAGACGGCGGAAAATCCTGGTCGAATAATTTGAGCAGGAATTCCGGCTTGGAGCCGCGCCACTCATAAATGGTCTGGTCGGGATCGCCAATGGCGATCACATTGCCATTGCCGCCGTGCAGCACTCGCAACAGAAAGTGCTGTATCTCATTGATGTCCTGGTACTCGTCCACCAGGATATCTTCAAAATTTCCACCGTATTGTTGTGCCAGCTCCGGCTTTTCATGGAGTAATTTTGCCGGGTCGTAAATTAAGTCGGCGTAGGTCACGGCCGCCTGGCTGCGGCGCCAATCTTCAAAGGTGCGAAATACTTGTAAAAAATAACCGTATTCGTCGCCGAGTTTTAGTTCCTTGAGCGCGCTGTGTTCGCCGCAGAGAAGGGTTTTACTGTAGTCGATAAAAAATTCTGCGGCCTCGATTTCCGACTGCTTGCGTTCGCGAATTTCTTCCAGCTCATGGGTGGGAGAACACTCCTCGATGGCCTTCCAGATTTGTAGCTGTACGCTGGATTGTGACAGGGGGCTGAGATTCGCTGCGGCGATATGGCCGCTGGCAATCATGCGCTGGTAGAGGCGGTAGCCGATGCTGTGAAAGGTGTGCACTGCCGGGGTATGGTTGCTGGCCAGCTGGCCCATACGGCGTTCGAAATCTTCCCGCGCGCTGCGGTTGTACATCAATACCAGCAGCTGGGCGGCAGGCGTGCCGGCATCCAGGCGATTCTTTACGTAGTGCAGCAGGGCGGTGGTTTTTCCGGAACCGGCCACGGCAATAATTTTGGCATGGCCACCGGAGTGATCCGCAATGGCCTGCTGTTCCTGTGTCAGTGTATCGCCAGCCATGGTGTCCTTCGCCCAAATACTGGATATTTTGCCAGTGATTGGTGGTGGCAGACAAGTTTACCAGGTGATGGATCAAGTGGGGTCGGCGGGGGAGGGCGGTGTGTTGGTTTGGCCGTCGTCATGGATATTGTGATGGCGCAGGGCCAGCTCGGCGATATAGGCGGAGAGAAAAACCCGGCCGGTTAATTCCTGTAGCAGCTTGGAGCGCCCCAACCGGTCCAGAACAGGGCCCTTTACCTCTGCCAGGTGCAGACGGATATTGCGCTCGAGCAAATCTTGGTTGACTTGTTGCAAGCGCTCAATGGCGGTGCTGTCGATACGGTTGACCGAAGAAAGGATCAATACCAGGTCGTGCAGGCTTTTCTGCCGCTGTACTTCCGCAAACAGGCGGTCTTCAATCGCGCTGATATTGCTGAAAAACAAGTTTTCATCGATGCGCAGGAAAAGGGTATCTGGTTGGGTTTTTACCGTGTAACGCAGCACATTGCGAAAGTGCTCGGTGCCGGGAACGCGCCCCACCACGGCGATATGGGGGCGGCTAGCGCGCCAGATTAGGGTGGCGAAAGAGAGCCCCACACCCAGGCCGATACCGGCCTCAACACCAAACAATATAACGCCCAACAGGGTGCCACCCATGGCCAGACCATCGGTGCGGTCGTAGTGCCAGTGGTGCGCCAGCGCACGCAAATCGATCAGATTGGCTGCCGCGACAATAATCGTTGCAGCCAAAACGCACACCGGCAGTTCGGTGAATACCTTGGTGGCGTAAAGCAGTACCAGGGCAATAAATATTGCGGCGATAACGCCACTCAGTGGTGATCTCGCCCCGGCCTCATCGTTCACTGCGGTGCGCGCAAAGCTGCCGGTTACCGCAAACCCACCGGAAAAAGCGCTGAGGAGATTGGCGGTGCCGAGGCCGCGTAACTCTGCATTGGCGTCGAGCTTCTCCCCCCGCCGCAGGGCGATGGTATGGGCTACCGAGAGGCTTTCGACAAAGCCGATCAGGGCGATAATCAGGGCTGGCAGCAGCAGCTGATAAATCATGGTGGGGTTAAAAACCGGCAGCGTGAAGTCCGGCAGGCCCGCGGGAATTTCGCCCACCACGGGTAAATCCTGCTCCCAGTGAAAGATGGCGGTAAGGGCGATAGAAAGCAGTACAACCAGCATGGGCGCCAGGCGCGATAGCAGCTTTGCCCGTGTGCGCTCAACGCCCAATGTACGCAGTAACAGGGGGAGCCCGAGGCGTGCGATAACCAGGCTGAACAGAGCGATCAGCCCCATTAATGCTGCATCCGGGTCGCTCATGGGGCTGTTGTCTATGGTGCTCAATAGTATCTCCAGGGCCGTGTGGCCCTCACTCTTGGTGCCGAGCAGGGGAGCTATTTGCCCTGCAATGATCAGCACCGCGGCGCCAGAGACGAAGCCGTTGACCACCGGCAGGCTCAGCAGGTTGGAGAGGCTGCCGAGGCCGAGAAAGCCCATTAGCAGCAGCATGATCCCGCTGAGCAGGGCCAGCAGTATGGCTCCGTTGATATATTCGGCACTGCCGGGTGTGGCGATGGGGGTGAGGGCGGATGCGGTCATCAGGGCCAGTATTGCCACGGGCCCTACAGAGAGTACCGAGCTGGAGCCAAACAGGGCATAGCCCACCAGGGGTAACAGGCCTGCGTAGAGGCCCAGGTAGGGGGGTAGGCCGGCCAGGGCCGCATAGGCCAGGGCCTGGGGAACCAGCATCATGCTGGCGAGGATTGCGGCCACGGCATCCCCTATCAGCCACTTGGGCTGGTAGTTTTTCAGCCAGGAGGGGATCAGCTGGTGCGCACGCATACCTTTATCTTTTGGGTATCGGCACCCGCTGTGCGAGCGCCCTGAAACAACAAGATAGACCGCTGCGGCGGCGCGGGTTATTCGTAGCAGTCGCCGCCCACAGTCTTTGGCCTTAACCTTGCGCCGGGACCATCTTGCCGGCACTGAGTCTGAAAATCCCCATACCGGCCAGCATAGCCAGGGTGAATATCAGAGCTTTTTCCTGCCCGGCACCACTCGCCACAATGGCCGGGCCGGGGCAGAAGCCCGCCAGCCCCCAGCCGGCACCAAACATCAGGCCGCCAAGCAGCAGGCGGCGATCAATATGATTATTTGTCGGCAGCTGTATGGTTTGCTTCAACAGGGATTGGCTGCGGCCTTTAAATAATTGGAAAGCGGGCAGGCTCACGGCGATGGCACCAGCCATCACCAAAGCCAGGGAGGGGTCCCAAGCGCCGGCAATATCCAAAAATCCGAGGACTTTTTCCGGGTTGGCCATGCCAGATAACAGTAGCCCGAGGCCAAAGATCAAACCCGCCAGCAGTGCAGTAAAAGTGGTTTTCATAATTCGATCCTCGCTTAAGCGGCCAGCAGGTGGCGTACAACGTAAACAGTGACAAAACCCGCAGCCATAAATACCAGCGTGGCGACCAGAGAGCGCTGGGAGAGGCGGGAAAGACCGCAAACCCCGTGGCCGCTGGTGCAGCCGGAGCCCAAGCGAGTGCCAAAGCCCACCAGTAGACCGGCTGCGATTAGGGTGGGGTAGCCGGCTTCAATTTCTATGGGTGGCAGGACAAAAAATAATTGCCAGGCCAGCGGCGCAGCCAACAATCCGATAACAAAAGCCAGGCGCCAGCCGATACCGGGGTTGCCCTCCAGCAGGCCGCCCAAAACGCCAGAGATACCGGCGATGCGGCCGTTAAACATCAGTAACAGAATGCTGGCTAGGCCGATAAGAGCGCCGCCGGCGAGTGCTGTGGCTGGGGTGAAAGCAGTCCAGTCGATGGTCATGGGGTTACTCCGCGCAGTAGAGTTGGTAGAGAGTTTGTAAAAGGGCCATTACCCGTGGGTCGGCTACCCGGTAATAGACGTGTTTGCCCTCCCGACGGGTATCTACCAGCCCCTCGCGGCGCAGGACCCCCAATTGTTGGGAAAGACTGGGTTGGCGAAGCCCCAGACGCTCCTCAAGTTCGCCTACATTTAGTTCTTCCTGGCTGAGCTGGCACAGCAGCAGCAAGCGGTCTTGGTTGGCCAGGGAGCGCAGCATGGCCGCGGCTTGGCCGGCGGAATCACGCATCTTGTCTAAGTCGAGGTTTGTGGTATCGGGCATGAACTTGGCCTGGCAATAATTTACAGATCAATAATATATTGTTTTATATATTATCAAAATGTATATTGTTCTGGTAGTGAAATTTGGAGGGCATAAAATGTCGCAGTTAGAGCAAGGCACCCAGGTGCAGCCATTCCTAGACAAGGAGACCGAAACCTGGAGCTATGTGGTGTATGACAGGGACGGCGGCTCGGCCGCGGTGGTGGATGCCGTGCTTAACTTTAACGCGGCATCTGGGCGCACCAGCAGCAAGGGCGCTCAGGCGGTAGTGTCGTTTATCCGCGAAAAGAACCTCACCCTGGAATGGATACTGGAAACCCACGCCCATGCCGACCATCTCTCTGCAGCCCCTTTCCTACGGGAGCAATTGGGTGGGCGCATCGCCATTGGTGAGCAGATTTGCCAGGTACAGAAGATTTTTCGTGAGGTCTTTAATCTGGAGCGGGAGTTCCTTGCCGATGGCAGTCAGTTCGATCACCTATTCAAAGATGGTGAAACTTTTCAGGTGGGGGCACTAGAGGCGCAGGTAATTTATAGCCCCGGCCACACGCCGGCGGATATGGCCTGGCTGATCGGCGATGCCCTGTTTGTGGGGGACACCCTGTTTATGCCCGACGTGGGCAGTGCCCGTTGTGATTTTCCCGGTGGCGATGCCGCGCAGTTGTATTTGTCGGTGAAAAAAATATTATCTCTGCCGGACGAAACCCGCATGTTCATGTGTCACGATTACCCGCCGCAAGACGAGCGGGACTATCAGTGTGAAACCACGGTGGGTGCTCAGCGCCGCGAGAATATCCACCTGCGCGACGGCATTAGTGAAAGCGAATTTGTGGCAATCCGTAAAAAGCGCGATGCCAGTCTGCCTATGCCGCGGCTGATTATTCCCTCGGTGCAGGTCAACATCCGTGCAGGGCAACTTCCCCCGGCGGAATCCAATGGCACTGTTTATTTAAAAGTGCCGCTGAATCAGCTGTAAAAAACCAGTTAATCCCAGCGCTGTAGTTCTATTTTAATGAGGACTGCTGTCATTTCGAGACGACTATGAATATTAAAAAGTTAGATGAACAGGTGAGTGTTTCTGAACATATTACCTGTGAGGCAATGGCACCGTTGGCACAGAGTGGTGTACGGGTGGTGGTTTGCAATTGCCCGGAGGGGGAGAGTGAAGTACACCCCAGTTACAAAGCTATGGAGCGGGCCGCCCAGGACGCCGGCTTGCGTTTTATTGCGATCCCTTTTACCCGTGGGCGAATGACGCGGGAACACTGTGAGGTCTTTCGTGATGTATTGCAGGGCGGCGAAAAAATCCATGTATTTTGTCGTACCGGCAATCGTTCCAGCCAGGTGTGGGCTGGCGCCAAAGTTTTAATGGGCGCAGATAAAAAACATTTGTTCGGCCAAGCGCAGATGGCCGGCTTCGATGTCAGTGCCGCGCTGGTTGCTATTGAGCCCTAATAAAGACATTTCAATGGCCGGCTAGGTCATACCCAGAATTGCGGCACAGTTGTGAAAGTGTGCCGCAGTTAAATGCCCGTGATGTGCCGTGATAAAGCGGGAGATACCGACGTTGTTAAACAACAGAGTGGAAGGTGAACCAAGGTTATGCAGCAACTCTCCCGATGGTTTCCCATCCTCACTACTTTTCAATCCTATAACCGCCGCACCTTAAACCGCGATCTGCTCGCCGCCGCAATTGTCACAGTGCTACTGATTCCCCAATCTCTTGCCTATGCCCTGCTGGCGGGCCTGCCGGCGGAAGTCGGCCTCTATGCGAGCATGGTACCGCTGGTGGTTTACGGTATTTTTGGTTCCAGTAGTACGTTGTCTGTGGGGCCGGTCGCGGTGATCTCACTGATGAGCGCCGCCGCCCTGGGAGAGGTCACCGCCACGGGCGAGGTGGACTACCTGAGCGCTGCCGCCGCGCTGGCACTGCTTTCCGGGGGAATACTTTTTCTGCTGGGTACATTACGCCTCGGCATGCTGGCGAACTTTCTCTCCCACCCGGTGATCTCTGGTTTTATTACGGCTTCGGCATTACTGATAGCCCTCAGCCAGTTGCGGCATTTATTGGGGGTGGCCGCCCAGGGTGATACCGCACCGGAGCTGCTGCTATCACTATGGCAGAACCTGAACAGTATCAATAGCCTTGCTTTGATCACCGGAGTAGGGGTGCTGATTTTTCTCTACTGGAGTAGGGCCCTTGCTGCAAAATGGCTGGAGAAAATGGGCTCGTCTAGCAGCAATGCCGAGCTGTTTGCCAAGGCGGCCCCAGTAGTGGGTGTACTGGTAACTATCGTCTTATCCATCTCCATAAATTTTGAAGCACATCAAGTGGCCTTGGTAGGCGCTATTCCTGCTGGGTTACCGCCCCTATCACTGCCGCACCTCTCACTGCCGCTGCTGCAATCTTTATTTGTGCCCGCACTAATGATTGCCATTATTGGCTATGTAGAATCTATATCGGTGGCCAAAACCTTGGCCGCCAAGCGCAGGCAAAGAATTGATAGCAACCAGGAATTGGTTGCCCTAGGGATGGCCAATATAAGCTCAGGCATTTCTGGCGGTTTCCCGGTGAGCGGTGGTTTCTCCCGCTCGGTGGTGAATGATGCAGCGGGGGCGCAGACACAATTTGCCAGCCTGTTTACCGCATTGGGTATCGCCCTGGCTGCACTCTTTTTAACTCCTTTTCTATATTACTTACCGAAAACCACACTAGCCGCCACCATTATTGTTGCGGTTCTCTCCCTGGTGGATTTCTCCATCCTGCGTAAAACCTGGCACTTTGCTAAAGCAGACTTTATTGCCGTTACCCTAACAATTGCCGTTACCCTGCTAATGGGCGTCGAACCCGGTGTAGCTTGTGGTGTTGGTGCATCCTTATTATTGTTTATCTATCGTGCTTCCAAACCCCATATCGCCGAAGTGGGCTTGGTGGAGGGTACCGAGCACTTCCGTAATATTCACCGGCACCAGGTAAAAACCGTTCCCGAGATTCTCACCTTCCGCGTAGATGGTCGCTTAATCTTCTCCAATATCGGCGTATTGGAAGACCGTATCTATACCGGCCTTGCCAATAACTCACAGGTAAAACATGTCATTCTGATGTGCAGCGCAGTGAATGAAATAGATTGGAGTGCCCTGGAGGTACTTGAGTCTATTAATAGCAATCTATTGGACAGAGAAATTCAACTGCATCTATCGGAAGTTAAGGGGCCTGTGATGGATTGCCTGGAGAGAAGTAGTTTTCTGCAGAAATTATCTGGAGGTATATTCTTGAGTCAGTACCAAGCATTTTCTTCTGTTGCGGAGTATTAACCTTAACTACTTTGAAACTACTTAGGTTGTTGTTCATTAAAAATGGAGAGCAAGGCTCTCCATTTTTTAACACGATAATGATCGCTCAATAACTAGATTAATTGACACTGTTTGAATGGTAAATCATCGCTTGCCAAATATTCTGCTTGCCGCCACCGTAATTATCATAGGTGGGGTTCTTGATGTATGACCAAGCTACTTTACCGTTGCCAAGGAAAATGGGTTCATCCAGGCCACCCCAACCAAACTTGGTTAGTTTTACTGGCCCTTCTAATACATTGAGGTCTGCGTCAATCTCCATAACATAATAGGCCTTGGGGACTAGCATACGCATTGCGCCATTCTTCGCTGAACTTCGGTTGTACGATAGGTTATCAGAGATACACTGAAATTGTGCGTAGCCAAACAGGTAGCGACCATTTTTCAAATCAATAAGTTGAGGATCACTGATTTGACAGTCGGGCTCTTCTACCAGCCATTTAAAGCCTTGCCCCTCGATACTGCCGTTACCATCGACTTTGGCGATACCAATACGGGTTAAAGAAGAGGCGTCCAGGGCATCACCTCCGCGTAGGCCCTGCCTGGAGATGGTTGGGTTGCTGTTGCTTGACATATAGGAGAAGAAGCAATTCGTACTATCTGAACACTGCTCATCAAAGGGGCCGCCACTACTTGTATCAATGCCGTATTCACTTTGTAGGAAGCGATTCATTTCCTCGTCATCAATATACTTGGGGGAGACGATAAGCGATAGATTTGTGTCTTTATCAACCGGCACTACCGTGTGCCCACCGCCATTGGAGAAGAATGCATTGTCGGAGGGAACAAGGTAATTGTAACTTCCTTCAAATCTACTGGTAGAGGAAGTATCCTCCATTTTGATCGCAATAGTGTTTAACCCGCGAGACTGATTATATTTTCCGCCATCGCTGGTACAAATTGCTCCATACCTTTCATTACCTGGATTATAGAAGGCGCGAATGTTTAATACGTGGCCATAGCCACAAAGCCAATACCAACCTCTATTATTACTTCCACTCATGTTTAGGGACCAGTTATCTCGATCAATAACCGTCATTCCTGCAGAGTAGTGGGAGCCACCATAGCTGCCGTCAAATACTCGCGCTGTTACGGAGAAGGCATAGCTGGTGCGGCCTTGGCTATCATTGTCCACATAGATTAGCTCCTGGGCTCCGGCATGGCCACCACCGTGCATCTTGTTCACAACATAGGCCGTAGGCTTTTCACTGAGTGGTTGATCGTCCCACTCCATGAGCCAGATCTGGTCGTTATATTTATAACCTCTCTCACGAATGTACTCGACCATCGCGTTATAGTCGGCTTCAGAGAGCTGATCGACGATATAAGCCATCTCCTCTTGCATCTCTTTCCCTTTAATGGTCTTAAAGGATGGAGAATCACCAAAATCGGTCTCTGGGAATTTAGCTTTAAGCCCAGGGAGGAAGTCCTCAAATGTTAGGGTGGGATGATCAGTAAAGTAGCCGATGTACTGACTATGATTGGTTGAAATCATCAGGCCGATGTCCCTTTCGATTCGGGCATCGATAGGACCGATATTGTCTTCCATTTTCATCCAGTCGCTACCGTATTGCTCTACCAAGTCACCCTGCACCTCATAACGATTGTTGGCTTGGTATTCTGTGTTGCACAAGACCGCAACACGGGAGCAATCCGAGCTGGCCGCAATACCGTGCGACTCGTAGCATTGTTTTAGTATCGTTGTGTTACCGGTTTGATCGAAGCTTGAAGTCTCTGGGTTATATTGCAGCTCATAAACAGTGCCATAAGTGACTTCATTATCTCCACTACCCTCGCTTAGGGTCTTGGAAACAAACATTCGAGGTTTGTCGGTGTCAGTTGCGCAGGCAGCTGTGTAACTTCGCATGGGGACCGACTTTAGGGTGTCGTCCTGGGTGCTGTCTGTTCTGGCAATATAGTGTGGGAGCCCGTGAACCTCTTGGGCATTGGGTTGGCCATTCGGTAGGGTGATATCCCGAGAAGTGATTCGGGCAAATCCCAAGTCTGCAGTTTCAATATCGCCAACAGTCACTGTGCCGGGTTCATTGTCTGGAAGTGGTGTAGTGCTACCTGATCCGCTGCCACCAGTGCCGCTTCCTGAGCCCTGGCCACTACCATCTCCCCCTGTGGGTGGGACTGGGTCGGAATCCGAAGAGGAGCCTCCACCGCCGCTGCAAGAGGCCAATACAACAGTAAGCGCCAATGCCAAAACTTTCTTGCTAAATAGCTTATCCATAGTCTGCTCGAAGATACATTATTTAAATCGAATGCAATGTGGAAACTTGTGGGCCACTTCACAATATTGAAAAAGTAAAATTAGGGAGCCATTCTAGTTCCCTTTATTTACTTTTCTGTGCAGTACTTAATATATTTTCCACTGAACCTTTTTTTGAGCGAGGATCTTGAAAAATTTAGAGAGCACGCAACTCTTGAGGTTTAAAAAAGTATTATGATATGAATCCTCTCTGTTTGGATGGTCTCCAACTAGAGAGGACGTATACAGAACTTTGAGCAATCTCGGATATGTTCAATTCCAAGTGGGAAAATCAATAGGTAGTAAAGAAAGGTGGGCGATCTAGTTGGGAGAGAAATCACCAGTAACTATGGGATTCGAATCTCAAAGTGTCTTGGCTGGGTGCCTGACATATTCAGTACTATCTCGTTGTCGATATAGAGTGCGATGTGGTGGTGATTGCCCATTACTGCATAGGCAGCGATATCTAGCGCAAATTTTCCAGCTGGTTTATGCATTTGAAAATCAATCCACAAGCGGAAATATTTGTAGTCTCAATATTCTAAAGACCTAATTTATGAAAGTTGTAGTGGTAGTTATGATATTGATAGTCGGTGTTGTCTATTTTTCCAGACCGGAAAAAGCAAGTGAGTTACTTGCTGAATACTGCAGAGATTCCTATCCGGATAGGTCATTAGAGAATTGCAGACAGCAAATAACGACCCCTAAAATCAGGTGTGATATTCGAAAGGTACCCTGGAGGAAGGTGATGTGTGCGTAAGGTGGAGGCCGCCAAAAGGTTCTCGGCGGCCTCTTGATAACGATATCAATTTATAAACTAAAGATTTGAGAGGTTTCACTGATTGTAACCACACATAATAAAGCATCAATACTTGATGCACTAATTAAGATGGTTAAAACTAAACTTACTTGAAACTAGTATTCAATACGAGCAACTTCCACGATCTTTTCCCTCAACCATTTATTTGCCGGATCATCCTTATTTTTTAAGTTCCAATAGGCTTTCATAGAGTATTGGGGGAGGGTGACAGGTGGAGTAAAATGCACAATATTGAATTTGCCGGTAATAGACTGGATAAATTTTCTTGGTGCGGTGAGGATTCCGTCACTGCATTCTACGATGTAGGGCGCACTGGAAAAATTCGCTACTTTAAATTGAACATTTCTGGATAAGCCAATTTCTTCTAGTGCCTTGTCAACTGTTCCGCGGTTATCTCTCCCCGTGCCTGCCATAATATGCGGATATTGACAAAAACTATGAACATTTTTCTTGTCTTTCAAAAATGGATGATTATTTCTTACCGCTGAGACAAAAGAGTCTTTATACAAGGTTTTTACTATCAGGCTTGGATGACTTGATTCCATAACACTGATAGAAAGATCCGCCTCACCACTCTCAATCTGGTTGGCGATCCTGTGCTTATCTAACTTTATAAAAATAACCTGAACTCTCGGAGCGTCTTTTTGCAGTAATGCTATTAGGGGGGGAGCGATGCTTTGCTCCACCAGGTCGCTCGTCGCGATATAAAAAGTGCGCTGCGTACTTTCAGGATTGAATTCTTCTTGATTTAAAATATTCCGCTCAAAATCACTTAGCCAGCGACTTAACGGTGTTTGTAGGGACTCAGCCCTTGGAGTCAGTACCAGTTGATTGCCTTGCCTTATGACTAGCGAGTCATCAAAACTGTGGCGGAGTTTCTTCAGCGTATGGCTTACCGCAGACTGCGTTAGCCCTGCACGCTCACCAGCCCGGGTCAGGTTTCGGGTCTCAAATATAATCTGCAGGAGCCTTAGTTGGTTCAGCTCAATGTCCGAAATATTGCCCATTCTAACCAGTCTCAGCCATTAGTTATGCTCATGCCTATATTAGGTTAATTAATTTCAGTAATGAAGCCTGGGGTCCTATTCTGTCGCCACTTCAATTGATTCAACCCTAATTTCGAGGAAGTGATTATGAACTTGAAGAAACTGCTTGCGATGGCAGCATTGCTAGTCAGCCCACTGGCGGTGGCAGATAACGTTCTGGTTGTGATGTCAGACGTGTCAGAAATGAAGCTGAAGGGTGGTAGTGACTACAAAACGGGCTTCTATTTGAATGAGCTTATGGAGCCGGTCAAGTTGATGATGGAAGCTGGCCACACAATAACATTCGCTACCCCGATGGGGCTGGCACCGACACTGGACCCGGTTTCAGACACGCCTGACCATTTCTTGGATACTAGTCAAGAAAACTACAATGCCCATAAAGCGTTACTCAACCAGCTAATGCTGACTGACAAAGATCACAGCCCAGTAGTTAGCTTTGCTCGCATTGAGCAAATCGGTATAGAGAATTTTGATGCGCTGTTTGTACCTGGGGGTCATGCACCTTTAGGTGACTTGGTATCCAATGATCAATTGGGCAGTTTCTTACGTCATTTTAACGCTGAGTCCAAGCCTACCGGTTTAGTGTGTCATGGCCCAGTTGCGCTGTTGTCCGCTTTGCCTAACAGCTCTGAATTTGAAACCCAAATGAAAGCCGGTAAGAAAACTAAAGCTGCCAAGGGCTGGGTATATGACGGTTACAAAATGACCTCTTTTAGTAACTCAGAAGAAGCTGTAGCTACTCAATACTACTTAGGTGGTGATGAGCTGTTCTACTGGCCTCAAAATGCACTCACCAATGCCGGTGGTAATTACTCCCGTAGCAAAGAAGATTGGCAGCCGCATGTAGTTGTTGATCGTGAACTGGTAACAGGCCAGAACAACAAATCCTCCATTGCTGTTGCTCAAGAGCTTCTAAAATTGATGAAATAGTCGTCTATCTTAGTAGCAGGCTTCTTCAGGCAAAACTCCATTGAGAGTCCCAAGGCTGTAAAGAATGATTTCGGTAAAAAGCCTATGCCTGAAGGAGCAGTATTAATACCGTATTCCACAAACTCTAATTTATGTCTTTGACGATAATCCAGGAATCCCAATGAGCACATCTACTATCTTTCAGTCGAATAATGTTGCAGTTATTACTGGTGGTGCCAGCGGAATAGGTTTTGCGGCAGCAAAGGCCCTATCAAAAAGAGGGATGAAGATTTGTTTAGCAGATGTTAACAAAGAAAAACTGGAAGAAGCTAAGCGCGCTCTACCAAATGATACTTTAATAGTAGAAACCGATGTGAGTGATTTTAGCTCGGTACTAGCGCTCAAAGATCAAGTTAAACAAGAATTCGGTCGTATCAACTTTCTTTTTAATAACGCAGGAACTGTTGTTAAAAATGGAAGTTGGGAGAATTTAGATGGTTGGAATAAGATTATCAACACAAACCTTTGGGGTGTGATTCATTGTATTCATGCATTTGCCCCCGAAATGATCAGTCAAAATAGCCCATCTGTTATCGTTACGACCGGATCTAAGCAGGGAATTACCACTCCACCGGGAAATCCGGCTTACAACGTCAGTAAGGCTGCGGTAAAAGCTACTGCGGAGGCGTTACAGCACTCTATTCGAAATACACCTGGAAGCCAGGTCTCATCTCACTTGTTAATTCCTGGTTTCACTTACACGGGTATGATTGGTAGCCCTAGTAAACCAGATGGCGCATGGACTGCGGATCAAGTGGTCAATTTTATGCTGGAGAGCGTCGAGCGTGGTGATTTTTACATTCTTTGCCCGGATAATGACGTAGATCGTGAAACTGATGTTAAACGCATGAGCTGGGCCATAGGGGATATTATTAACAATCGCCCGCCACTCTCTCGTTGGCACCCCGACTACCGTGAGGCATTTGAGGCGGAGATGGGTAAACAATGAGAATACAACTTTCCTAGTGGGAAATATAACTAGGGTTATCTAAATGGTATGTGGGTAGGATTTAATTCAATTTTTTAATTGTTTAAGTCCTATACTTGTATGGTGCTAGATGACTGCTTTTAAGGTTTTCATTCCTTAGGCTGGTTATTCAAAATATCTTATGATTTTTTATTCTGCACGTTGTGTCTAGCTATTTTTCCACTAAAAACTAGATGCAAAATCTGATAGATAACCAGTGCGGCTCTTAGTGCTGAAGGCCTTTGCTCTTAATTTTTTTCAAAACCCCCTGATTGAATGTCTGATCAATAGGGGTGGCTTATGAAGCCTTTTGCGTACTGGTTTTGTGGCTATTATTTTTATTCATTGCTATATGCATTAAATCAATTTCATTAATGCACGTGCAATTCTTAATCTTTACACCAGTTGATGTGATGCAAAATTTAAGGAGACAATCATGACTCAAACAGCGCTTATTACTGGTTCAAATAGTGGTTTTGGTTATCTAATAGCCAATACACTTGCAAATAATGGCTACAAAGTAATCGGCACTATGCGTGACCCAAGTGGCCGCAATGCTTCTGTAGCCAATGAGCTTATTGCTAAAGGTATCGTTGTCGTCGATATTGATGTAACCGATGATGAGAGCGTCGCCAAGGGTATTGCTCAAGCAACTAAAGAAGTCGGCCCAATTGATATATTAATTAATAATGCGGGAGTCGGTACGCTCGGGTGGCAGGAAAGCTTTACCATCGAGGACTTTAAAAAGGTTTTTGATATCAATGTTTTTGGCGTTCAGCGTTTAATACGTGCAGTGTTGCCGCAGATGAAACAGCGCAGCAGTGGAACTATTATTCAGATATCAAGCATTTTAGGTAAGTTCGTATTACCTTTCCTTGGTTCTTATAATGCCACCAAACATGCTGTAGAAGGAATGGCAGAGAATTATCGCGTTGAGCTGGCGCAATTTGGTATTCAATCTTTGATTGTTCAACCAGGCGGATTTGGAACCGATTTTGGCTCAAACCTGTTAAGAGCAAGTGACAAAGAAGTGGCTGCGAGTTATGGTGAGTATGCAGATGCCCCTGAGCAAATGTGGGCCGGTACAGAGAAGGGCCATGAATCAGAGAATGCCCCGAGCCCACAATTGGTTGCAGAAGCGGTTCTGAACTTACTGAAGACAGAGCCTTCAAGTCGACCGTTTCGAACAACTGTTGATGGTACAGGATTGAACCCTACGATAGAAAAGATCAATCAAGTTACCGAAGAGGCAATGCAGGAAATTTATTCAGCATACGGAATGGGTAATTTATTCCAGCTTAAAAAATTCTAAACGACTTATGGTATTAGTGGGCACTCTGCATACTTTCACAGGTATAAAGGTGCCTTTTTGTAAATGTACCTATCAAAACTTCTTGAGTTCGGTTGTGGATTTTGCTTGAAAATAGAAATCATCAAGTAGAAATTAACGTATGCTAGAGTATGGTGCCTGGGAAGAAAGTAAAGAGATAGACAATGGGCTTTGCACTGCGGGAGAGTTATAGAGAACTATTGATGCTGTTATTTTAAGCGCTTATTTACTAAAGAGCTCGCATTTACCACAGATTGCCATTTTCAACGCTTGTGAATTCTACCGTACCAAAGATGATTTTATTGGAAGCCGTTTTATAATTTTAAATTAACAATTTGTATAGTCTTACGGAGACATAAGATAAATAAGTGTGAGTAGATTTAAGCCAGTATTAACCTACTCTCAGTGGAAATTGATTAATTCTTGCTTTCTCCAATTTAAATGTAAAAAGCTGCCCTAAACCCATTGATGATCGTGCATATTTTGAAAACATCTTGTGCGTTTTGTGTTCAGAAGGGAGGTGGGAGTACTTCTATCCATATCACCTCTATCCGAATATTTGTTGAAAAAGCCTTCATTTTCTGGTTGGGGGTCTTAATTGGAGACTTGGCCTAAAACTCTCGAGCACCCAATTAAAGATCCCTGATTAACTTGGAGGAAGGTTTATCGGGTGGCAGCGTTGCTTCAGCAAAGAAAGCGATCCAGGGGTTAGAAAAACCAAGTGGTTCGAGGGTGTAAAGTGGGTAGTGTTGGTTGATGGAGATGGTATTTAATTAGAATGTGTGGTTGCTTTGACTTCGTTAGCAGAAGTAAATTTATTACATTCACCATTGGATTTTACCTAAGAAAAAAATTAACGTTTTGTGTACGACAAAGCTATAGATTATTCCCCACTGTAGGAATGGAAGGAAACCTCCAAAATAAAATAACAAAAATCTTAGAAGATATGTGCGACCTAAAAAATGCGCGAATTTTTGTATAGATAAGGAGATACCGTCAATTGGTCGTCAAGAGGAGTCACTATTTTTTCTGTATTGCTTAAATCTTAATTATATGAAGAACAAATCTAGATATTAACTCCATTCTTTTTATCAACGATTCTGGCATATTCAGCCCCAGGTTTTCTCTAACAATGACAGATTAACATTGCGAAAATATTGGGTTGGCAGGCCATTTGGTCTAGCTTAATGCCACTAGTTTCTCAGGTAGCTTCGCCATTTGTGTTTATGTACGGCTTTGATGAGTCAATATTTAAGGTTATCAATATATTTAGAGTCGCAGCAATATATTTATTTGTCGAAGATAGGTTGGCCTGTACTGGTATTTTTTATGAATCTGCTCACGGTTTGGTTATAGATTAGTTTTTAAAGCATATTTGTATGTGGGGCATTGTCTGAGTGGCCTTCCTGCAAGTAGATTATATATGGCTGGCATTAGTGAGGGGGCTGCACTATTGCATAGTGAAAAACAATCGATGTATCATGTTTACTTGATTTTTTCAACTGGGGAATATGGAGTTGAGCATAAAAAGTGGTCGAGGAATATTCCTCAGTATTGTAGCTATGCTCTGTATAGCTGGTATGGATGCAGTCGGAAAGCTACTTGTTGAAACCTATCCTATTGTGCAAATTATGGCTGTCCGATTTGCATTTTTCTTTGTTGTTGTAATACTTATTGCTTCTCTCAAAGGTGATCTCAAGCAAGTTCGAAGTAATATTTGGGGTACTCAAGTTTTAAGGTCGCTTTTACTTGTGGTTGAGGTTACGGTATTTATACTTGCCTTTAGCATGATGCCATTAGCTGATGTCCATGCTATCGCTGCAATGGCCCCATTGTTCGCCATTCTAATGGCTGGATGGTTTCTTGGGGAGAAGGTAGACCGAAGAAGCTGGATTGCCGTTGCTATTGGCTTTATAGGTGCTTTGATTATTATTCGCCCTGGATTGGGTGTTATGAGCTGGTATGTTGTTATACCGATCAGTGGGGCTATTTTATGGGCGTCCTATCAAGTCCTTTCTCGTCGTGTCAGCCAATTTGATAGTTCTGCTACAACAGTCTTTTATACGGCCTTTATAGGTCTCATTGTATTTGGTGGGCTTGCTCCCTTTAACTGGGTAGAGCCGACGTCGATTGGCTGGCAACTATTAATACTTAATGGGCTGCTTGGTGCAATGGGACATTACTTATTGATTAAAGCTCTTGCCTATGCTCCGGCTTCAACTTTGCAGCCTTTTAGCTATACCTTGTTGTTTTGGGCTATAGCAATAGGCTTTATTTTATTTGACGAACTGCCAGATGAGCTCACACTGATTGGTGCAACTATTGTGTTGAGTGCGGGGATATATGCTTCAGATGCTGGACGGGAAATTAGTAAAATTTATTTGGTTGGATTTAAAAAGAGATTTCATAGTGCACGAACTACGCCAAAGATACTAGATTGACATTTTTTATTAAAAGATGGATGCTGTTTTAGATTTCGCAAGCAATGTTTTATTGTATGTCCTAAATTTCATTTTAATTTTACTGGCTTGAAATAAGTCTAAAATTATTTGCTTAAGATATAGTTTTACTTTTTTCAGCATTAGAGGAAGCTGAAATCAATGTATCTTCATATATCAAGTATTGCTTGATTGTAAGGCTATAAAGTGTTCTATTTAAAGTTTCAAATAAAGAATGGGTATGTGTTGAAAGGTTAATCTCAATTATATTTGGAGGGTGGTAGTGCATATTCTTATCCCTGTCTACTTTATGGCGCCACTGGGTGGACTTCATTCTCATGTATATGCTCAAGCAAGAGCAATTGTCAATGAAGGGTGGCGCTGTACTATATTGTGTAAACCTGGCCCTTTCGCTCAACAATGTCGCAGTAATGGCATAGAAGTTATTGAAGACGATTTTAGAAGTCCTTTTGCATCGGCCGATCGAATTGCTGAGACTTTTGATTTCGATCTTATACATACACATCCCTTTGCTTCTAGGGAGATCGGGCAGCGTATTGCTAAAATATTAAATATTCCCATAATACTTACAATTCATGGTAAGTATACTGATTCTTTGGAAGATGATTGTGAGGATTTTAGCCGTATTTACTGCGTTAGTCTTGGTGTAAGGGATCACCTTGTAAAGAAGCGAGTCGAAAACCTTCATAAAATATTGGTATATCCAAATGCAGTAAATACCGATGTTTTTTATTGTGACCATATCAGTCGAGAGGATAAAGTAGGCCTTTTAAGGAATTTGATTTCTAGCCCAATCAGGAAGGATGATCGAATAATTGTTTTTACGTGTCGTATGGGGCCGGATAAAAAATTTATAATTAAATGCGTTATAGATGCCTGGAAGGATCAAGGTAAGAAGGAGTTGGATTCTTGGCAATGGATAGTAGCTGGTGATGGCTCGGAGAGAGATGAGTTGATATCTGCCGCAAACACTTTGAACAAAATTCTTGATCGTCAATGCATAACCTTTTTAGGATGGCAGTCGGAAGATAAGCTAAACACCCTTTATCAATCGGCAGACTTAGTTATAGCTCCCGGAAGGAGTGCTCTAGACTGTATGGGAAGTAGTAAGCCAGTAATTGCTATCGGTTCTAAGGGTTATATTGGCATTATAGATGAGGAAAACTGGTACAGGGGGGCCTATTCAAATTTTGGTGGTGTTGGTGAAAAAGATTATATTTCTGGTAAGTTATTTCAGGATATTAATACCATTATCAATGATGATGAGAGGCTTGCAGCACTCGGTAGATTTGGCAGAAAACAAATTTTAAGTTTTTATAATCAAAAATATTGGAATAATTGGTTGCTAAGCCAGTATCGTGAAGTTGTGACGCTACACAAGAAAGTTATCCCTCACCTTAGTGAATCAAAGAAAGATTTAATTTCGCTTGATGTTTGATTTAATTCTAGTCAATAGATTCTCGATTAATTTTTAAATTGGCCTATTCTGGTTGATAGAATAGGGTGTCGTATTTTGCCAAGTATATGTTGATTGGAATAGTACTTTTTTGATGTTCTGATGTATAAACCATTAGCTGACAATGAATTAGGGTGGGGATATGCGTGTGCTTAAATATATAAATGTAGTGGAATACCTTAAGAGCAGTTGGTGAGGTCGTAGCTACATTTGTAGCAGTTGCTATCTTGGTTTGTCTCGCTGATTTGATCAGGGCACAAAACAAGGAGCCGAAAATAGCTTCTTCGTATGGAATATCTGTCGTATATAGGGAGGTTATGACAGCCATCTGTGAGTGAGATATGGCATATATCTATGCCAAAGTGATGAAAGAGTTTGCCTTCCTGCCCAGAGCAGATACTTTACGACTTATAGGGTTTGTATGTGGATTTTTTAAGGTTTAGGTTGAAGTCTTTTTTCAGTATAAGACTAATTGATTGGATGTTATCTCTTGGGGATCAAGGCGGTATAACAATTAGCAATGCCTGAGTCTAGACAAGTGGGAATATATTAAGGCTAATGTGAGATATCTGAAAATGAATGATATCTTTTATAGTTCCCATAAGTCCGTAGTAGAAGATTCGTAGCAGCATAAACTGTACCAATCCGCTAAGGACACCTAAAGAAATTTTAGGAGGTCTGCTCCACGATTATATCTAGTTACTTCACACAGGGAAGGGGGGTTATCCCCCCCGGGCTAGGCATCGACGAAGATTACTTCGCCAGTGATAAATCCATCTACAGAGCGCTCAAAAGCTTTTCCGACCAGGTGCCCCGGCACGGGCTCAAAGCCTGGCATCATATCACCGTAGACATCCCAGGCTTCTTCCAATACCGTTGGATTAACCACATTGATTCGAATATCCCTGGGGAGTTCATAAGCAACACATTTGACAAAGGTATCAATTGCTCCACTGGTTGTTGCATCCGCAATTGCCATAGGGATCGGTTTGATGTTTAGAATACCGGATATTAGCGTAAAGGATCCTTTATCGGCGATGTACTCTTGACCGACTCTTACAAGATTGATTTGTCCCATCATTTTGCTCATTACTGTTGTCATCCACTGTCGCTCAGTCATATCGACAAAGTTTGCGTATTCACAGAAGCCAACGGTGTTTACGACAGCATCGAAGTCACCCACCGTCTTAAACAGTCGTCTGATAGAGTCTTCATCAGTAATATCAACCTGATGATCACATCCCTTTCCCGAGCGACTCGCTGTGATAACCTTGTGGCTGCTTAACCCTGTTAAAGCGGCCTGTCCCATCTTACCTTGTGCGCCAATAAGGATAACGTTTTTCACTCTAACTACCTGTTTTATATGAAGAATTTACTATTTGCCGCAATGCGATGCTGCTTAATTACTAGGAGAATGCTAGTTTTATTGTGATACAATGTTAAACAGTATTTATTTGTAAGAGATACAAGTGTGAACCAAATAAATCGATTGGAGGTCAAGCAGCTCCGAATATTCCAGGCATTAATATCTGAAAGAAGTGTATCTCGTGTCGCAAGTCAGGTCGGCCTTACTCAGCAAGCTGTTAGTGAACATTTAAAAAAGTTGAGAGATATTTTTAGTGATGAACTTTTTCTCCGGAAAAGCAATGGACTAATTCCAACGCCGACAGCAATA
The DNA here is from genome assembly GCF_052468275.1 of Microbulbifer mixtoriginis (SeqCode). Classification (NCBI taxonomy): domain Bacteria; kingdom Pseudomonadati; phylum Pseudomonadota; class Gammaproteobacteria; order Cellvibrionales; family Microbulbiferaceae; genus Microbulbifer; species Microbulbifer mixtoriginis (SeqCode). The sequence continues at coordinate 2,504,040 of NZ_CP174341.1, forward strand.
AACTTAGGGAAAAAGGTTGATGCGATCCTCCAAGGGTTAGATAAATTGTTGGAGCCAGCAGTTTTTGAGCCATCTAAAATAGCACAAACCTATACCATCGCTGCGACAGATTACTCCCAACAAGTGGTGCTTCCCAGCTTATTGCCTAAACTCAGAGCGCTAGCTCCCAACTTGAAAGTGGTAATACGGGATATTGCTACAGACAGACTGGAAGAGTTAATGAGTGAAGCCAAGGTGGATTTAATAGTTGCAGATTCGGATGTAAATTCTGAGCTGTACTCTTCTATCACATTATTTACTGATTACTATGTCTGCGTTGCGGCAAAGAGTTCGCCTCTGGTAAAGAAGAAGCTGGGTTTGGAGGAAATAGCTTCTGAGCCGCATCTTAGGGCATCTCCGCTTAAGTCTGGTACGGCAGGAGTTATTGATGGTTGGTTTGCAAGGCACCGTTTGCGTAGAAATGTTGTTATGTCTACGCCATGTTTTACCACGGTTCCACAATATCTCAAGAAAACAGATATGCTTGCTTTTTTACCTAACCGGGTAGCGAGTGATTCAAACCTTGCCATTCTTAATCTGAAAAACAAGCCGGTAGAGTTTGATGTTATAGCCGCATGGCACCCTCGTTCAGATCATGATGCTTTACATAATTGGGTTGTAAGCTTGTTGAGAGAGTGTGTCTAGCGTGCTTTAGTTGATATTAAAGTACATAAAGGTGCGAGAGTGGCATAGGGGATTCAGGAGTTACTGAGTAAATGAGATCTTTAGAAACGCAATTTTATCGGAAAAATAAATGATTCTTGATTTTTATTCGTGCAATAAAAAGTTGAACAGGAGAGGCGCGGCGGAGAGGGTGGCGTAGAAATATATCAAGCCCTTAAATGCAGAGATTTTAATAGAGCATGAAACTTTGCTATTCCTGTTGTGATGCCACGGTTTAGCTCTGTGGGTGAGCTTACTCATTGTGATATTGAGGAGATGTATATCATTTTAAAATCTAAAGGCATTTTGACTATCGAAGGCGAGAAGATACGAGTTTCCGCTGAATGTATAATTTTAAATAAAAAGCTGGAACCCATGGATTAGTTAATGACTCATCGAAAGAAATGGAATTGTTAATTAATCAAGCCAGTTTGAAGTGGTACCACCTTAGTAAGTCAGTTAATTTGACGGTAGAGAATTACCAGGCTTTAATGCCCCAATTTTCATTGGGGTGACGATTTAACAACGTGATTGAGAGTGGGGAAGAGTGTTGAAAATGCGAAACTTCTTAAGAATGGTAATTATCGGGATTGGTTTATCTGTGGTCAATGTAGCTGCAGAAGAAGTCGAGATAGATAAAGACCTCACTATTTATTATGAACAATCGGGGAGAGGTGATACTGCCATTATTTTTATTGCTGGCTGGATGATGTCGGCAGACGTTTTTGAGCACCAACTTGCCCACTTTAAAGATTCTAAAAAGTACCGCGCGCTGGCATATGATCCCCGTGGGCAGGGCAGATCATCAAAGCCCGTCGAGGGGCACACCTATCAACAACATGCTAGAGACCTGGCTAAGTTAATAGAGAAATTGGATATAGACAGCGTGATCTTGGCAGGTTGGTCATATGGCGTAACAGAGCAATTGGCCTATTTGAATCAGTTTGGTTCCGATAAACTGAAAGCGATGATCATGATTGATACTGGACCAGATATAGCGGGAGCAAGCCGTGATGAGTGGGTTTGGTATCTAAATGATGATTCGGACGGCTATTCACGCTCATTTACTGAGGGCATTATAGAAGATCGAGATAATGTAATTAGTGAATTTGTAAAATGGATGCTTGAAAACCCTTCAAAGGAAAATGTTGCCTGGGTTACCCAAATTGCTAATCAGACCTCTAGTAGTGTCGCTTCAATTACCAACGCGACCGGGTTTTACCTGGACTATAGTGATGATCTTGTAGCATTGGAAGGTAAATTGCCCCTACTGTATGTCGTGAGAGAGGAAGTTAAAAGTGTTGCGGATAAATGGATCAAGGCCAATACACCATCAGCCACTGCTGTTTATATGGGGAAACACATGATGTTTTGGGAGAGACCTAGAGAGTTTAATCAGGTGCTCGATCAGTTTCTTTCTGCCATGGAGAATGATAAATAATATATAAGCCCCTGCTTTACTTACCTTGTATTTAGAGTGGTTTCGTGTCGATAAACACAGAGGGTCAGGAAAATCTGGTTCTCTGTATTTTTGTTTCAAAAGTTAAAGTGCTCCCCAATGGGGAATGATTTGTAAAGCGCATATTATGTCTAGAAAAATATTATCCTTAAAGGTAAAAAGAAATACGGAGCCTAAAAAGGTTGATAAAAAGCAAGAGGATACTTCTGATCTAAAGAAGCGGTTCTTAAATGGCGTAGCTATTAATCCATCTGAGCCTATTCGCCTTGAGTCAGGTTCTCAGCAACTTACGGTACGGGCGATGGATTTGATTACGCCAATTGGCAAGGGGCAACGAGGCTTGATTGTGGCTCCACCGGGCTGTGGCAAAACCACTATCCTCAAGCATATTTGCCAAGCCGTGGGGAAGGCTTACCCCGAAATAAAGCTGTACGCTTTGCTTATTGATGAAAGGCCAGAGGAGGTTACTGACTTTAAGCGAAGTGTACCGGCGGAAGTTTATGCTTCCTCTTCTGATCATAGCTATAAAGAGCATGTGCGGGCAGCTAATGAACTCCTTGATAGGGCCTGTAAGGAAGCCGGTGAAGGCCAGGATGTAATGATTGTGGTTGACTCGTTGACAAGGCTATCACGGGTGCATAATGCGCAGCAGAGTGGTAGGGGACGTACAATGTCAGGTGGGATAGATGCCAGGGCTATGGAGATACCCAGAAAGCTGTTTGGCGCTGCGAGAAAGATTGAAGATGGTGGATCACTTACGATTCTGGCAACGATACTCGTGGATACCGGAAGCCGAATGGACCAGGTGATATTTGAGGAGTTTAAGGGTACGGGAAATATGGAGGTAGTATTGTCAAAGGAAGTTGCGAGACAGCGAATTTTCCCTGCCTTGGATATTGCTAAAAGCAGTACTCGCCGTGAGGAAGTCCTGTTCAACTCGAAAGATATTGCAACTATAAGAGCTTTACGAAGAACGCTTGCCAGCCTCAAGACTGTAGACGGCACTAAAAAACTTATTGAACTCCTTAAAAAGTACCCGACTAATGCGGAGTTACTTGGCCACTAATTTTGGTTAAGTTTAAGGGGAGTATTTAGCCGCTTAACATATTAGGGGTTAGTTACTGAACGCCCAAGCCCTTATTATGACAGCTGTTAGTCAGTTGAGGGCTTCACACTTTAATTCTGTGGTGTGTTTTTGCAGGATGCTCTTCAATAGCTTCTCCCTCTAGTATTTCACTACCAGTTTGGTAGCGCATTGTCATCTGGCCAGTTGCAAGCAGGGTTCCTACACTGTCATAAACTTCGGTATAGGAATAAAAGATTTTATGCCCCGAGCTGGTCAACTTACCTATGGCGGTTAACTGGTTGGTTTTGGCTCGACCGGTGAAATTGGTTGTTAATGAAAGCGTGAGGGACTTACGCCGACGATTTGGGTATGGGCAGTAGAGACCACAGTAGGAACCGGCAATATCAATTAACGTTGTAATAAATCCCCCATGGGGTACTCCGTGGCTATTCAAATGCTCAGGAAGTACGGTTACGCTGATCACTACACGGCCTTCCTGCCACTCATCAATTTTCACACCCAAATGATCATTAAACGGTGGTTGTTTTTTATTTTGCCAGCTCATTTCGACTTACCTTTTGGGAAATTAGTTAGGAACAGGGTGCGTTCGGGCAGCCTGCTGGGTGGAGAGATACACTGTGAGCAGGCCTGCTGTGACCACTATACAAATTCCTATCATCGCAATTGTGTTAGGTAGATGTTGCCATATCAGCCAGCCAAAAATGCCCGCAATAACCACTCCAAAATAGCTGATTGGTGAAACTACACTGGGTTTTGCATAACTATAAGCTTTGGTGTAGAGCCATATCGCTAATAAAACAGAAACCCCATTAAAAGCCAGGTAGGGAATAGTCCAGCTAGGTATTGATTGCCAGTAGTAGATACCCAGGGGAAGGCTGCACATAAATGAGATAAGGACATAGTAAAACAAAATAAGACTCGGCTTATCAGTGCGAGACAGAATACGTGTGCCCACCATAGAGGCAGCTAGAGTAATACCTGACAGTAAGCCGAAGGCGTGGCCACTACTGATACCATGGATATCAGGTTGAAGAATCAGTGCGATACCAAGTAGCCCAAGCACAATGGGTAGCCAGCTTGTGGCGGGAATCTGTGCACGCGCCCAAAGCCAGGCTACAAGCGGAACAAAAATAGGGGCGGCATTGCGCAGTAAGCCTGCCTCCATCAATGAAATACGGCTGAGTGCATAAAAGTAGGAAAAGAAGCAGAGCCAGCCTGCAAAGCCGCGCAGTAAATGGGTTTTCCAGTGTTGTGTTATGAGCTGTTGGGGTGACTGGCGCACCAGCCAGGGAATAAGTAATAGTAAGCAGATGCTGTATTGGCTGAGAACTATTAAAGGTACTGGTACCGCGGGTGATATCCATTTACTGGCTGCGGCGGCTGTACTGGCAACCATAGCGGTGGCCAGTGCGTAACCTATGCCTTTCCAATTGTTTCTCTTAACCTTGGCTTGGATCGCTTTGTGGTGATCTGGCGGTTCTGGTGACTGTTCGAGCTGCAGCTCATTAAGACGCATTTGGCTCGGTCGTAGTTTCGATTCTATTAACGTATCAGGCCTTATCATTGTGCTGCCAACTAAAAATCTCTCAACTTTGGCAAAAAGGGTAACCGGTACTTTTACCGGTTACCCTTGAGAAGCGAATACTATCGCTGATCGTCTGCCCAGTCCGTAAATGTTTTACCTTCTTTTGCCAGTTGGACGAGCAATGGTGCGGGAGTCCAATTGGCTTCGCCATGTTGGTCACGGAATGTGCAAATAGTATCGTAAATCTTTTTCAAGCCAATGCTATCTGCGTAAAACATGGGGCCGCCGCGATGGGGAGGGAAACCATAGCCATAAACATACACAACATCAATATCACTGGGGCGTTGGGCTATTCCATCTTCCAGAATCCTGGCTCCCTCATTAATTAAGGCGAAAGTAAGGCGATTAAGAATTTCTTTATCAGAGATTTCTCGCCGCTCTATCCCGTGCGCTTTGGCTTGAGCCTCTATCATTGCTTGGACTTCGGGGTCACTAGTACGAGCGCGAGTTTCTGGGTCATAGCGGTAATAACCGGCTCCACTCTTTTGGCCCAGGCGCCCCATCTCTACTAAAGCGTCCGCAATGCAGTAGGTTTTGGGGTCGCCTTTTTCTGTTTTGCTCAGGCCCTCGCGAGCCTTATGGCCAATATCGAGACCGGCCAAATCTCCAACGGCTATGGGCCCCATGGCCATGCCCCAGGATTGCATTACGCTATCTATTTGCTCTGGGGTGGCTCCTTCTATTAAACAGAGTTGTGCTTCACGGGCATAGGGCCGTAGCATCCGGTTGCCAATAAACCCATAACAGTTTCCGGCCAGCACGGGAGCTTTCTTGATAGTTTTTGCCAACCGCATTGCGGTAGCAATAACATCGTCGGCGCTCTTTGAGCCACGAACGACTTCTAGAAGTTTCATAACATTGGCAGGGCTGAAAAAGTGTAAGCCGATAACATCTTCTGGCCGATTGGTAGCAGCGGCGATCTGGTCGATATCCTGGTAGGAAGTGTTTGTTGCGAGAATGGTGCCGGGTTTACAGTATTGGTCCAGCTTGGAAAAAATTTCCTTTTTAAGCGTTACATTCTCAAACACAGCTTCGATAACGAGGTCTACCTCTACCAGGTCGGAATAGTCAGTGGTGCCCTGGATTAGTGAGAGATAGTGTGCTTTTTGGGGCTCTGTAATCTTCCCCTTTTTCATACTGATATTGTAATTTTTGTCGATTACTGCCAGACCACGCTCTACGGCAGCTTGATCGATATCTAGCAGCTTGACTGGGATACCGGCATTGGCAAAATTCATGGCGATACCTCCCCCCATAGTGCCGCCGCCAATAATGCCAATACTGTTTATTTCTCTGATAGAGGTATCTTTGGAGAGACCCTGAACTTTTGTCGCACGTCGCTCGGCAAAGAACATATGCCTCAGGGCGGCGGACTGACTTGAGAGTAGGCATTCGATAAATAGATCCAGCTCTTTAGCCAGCCCTTTATCGAATGGCAGTTTAACCGCTGCCTCCACACAGGAGACAATATTCTGTGGGGCCAGTTGACCAGGTGCTCTTTTTTCCAGTCGCTGGCGGAAATCCTCGAACAAGCCCTCTGGAATACTGGCAGGATCTATTGTGATGTCCCGGACTCTGCGTGGTGGGGCTTTCTGGTCAATTAGTTCGCGAGCAAAGGCGAGGGCCCCTTCGAATAGATCATCATCAACCACGTGATCGATCAGCTTCATGCTTTTGGCTTTCGCGGCCGGGATTGGGGCACCTTTGGTGATCATTTCTAATGCAGCCGCAACGCCGGCCAGACGTGGAGTGCGCTGAGTACCACCGGCCCCAGGCAATAACCCCAATTTAACTTCAGGCAGGCCGACTTTGGCAGATGCCAGGGCACAGCGATAGTGACAAGCCAGTGCCACCTCAAAGCCCCCGCCCAATGCGGTACCGTGAATAGCGGCAATCACTGGTTTACGAGAGTTTTCGATTTCGGTAATCACTTCAGATAAGGCAGGTGCCTGTGGTGGCTTACTAAATTCTGTGATGTCTGCACCAGCAATAAAAGTGCGGCCTTCACATATCAAAACCAGTGCCTGAGAGGCATCTTCCTGGGCACTCTTGATCGCTCCCCAAATGCCTTCGCGCAGCCCGTGGGAAAGCGCGTTGACAGGGGGGTTGTTAAGTCGAATAACACCAATATCGCCAATAAGTTCATAATTTACGGTAGACATTGTTATCTCCAGATCTTAAATGACTATTAGATGGTTTCTCCTAGAGGGTCTCGCCGGTTTTTATATACGCTCTATTATCACTGCGATTCCCTGGCCAATACCAATACACATGGTGGCTAACCCGTAGCGCCCGCCGCTACGCTCCAGCTGGCGTAATGCTGTGAGTAGAATGCGGGCTCCGCTGGCGCCGAGCGGATGCCCAACTGCAATTGCACCACCATTGGGGTTTACCCTGGAGTCCTCGTAATCAATCTCGAGCATTTTCAGGCAGCCCATGGCCTGTACAGCAAAAGCCTCGTTAAACTCCATGACATCCATATCTGCCAGGCTCAAGCCTGCACGAGCCAATGCCTTACGGGTAGCCGGGACCGGGCCTAACCCCATTACTCTTGGCTCCACTCCCGCAATAGCACTGGCGAGAATACGTGCGCGGGGCTTGAGATCTACGGCCTGCCCGGCCTCCTGGCTGCCAATAATGAGTGCTGCGGCACCATCGTTGATTCCAGAAGCATTTCCAGCAGTTACTACGCCGCCTTCAAATAGCGGGCGTAGCGTTTGCAGGCGCTCCAGGCTGGTATCGGGGCGGGGATGCTCATCAGTATCGATAAGGCGGGGTGGTTGCTTTAGGTCCTGTGGCACCTCGATAGGAATAATTTCATCAATAAAAAAGCCATCAAAACGCGCGCTTTCATATTTTGCTTGTGAAGCTAGTGCAAAGATATCGCACTCTTCCCGCTGAATATTGAGGTCTGCGGCGATATTGTCTGCAGTTTGCGGCATGGTATGGCTGCCAAATTCTGCAACAATATCGGGATTGGTGAAGCGTGGACCCAAAGTGGTATCCGCCAATTGCTGGGTGCGATCGAAAGGGCTGCTTGCTTTGGAGAGGACCAAGGGGGCACGGCTCATGGATTCAACACCACCGGCAATGAACAAATCACCTTCCGAGGCTCTGATGCAACGGGCTGCATCGGCAACGGCAGATAAGCCTGAACCACATAGGCGGTTTACCGTAATACCACCGGTGGAGATTGGCAGTCCTGCAATTAGCCCGGCAAAGCGGGCGATATTACGACTGTCCTCACCGGCCTGATTGGTATTTCCGGCAATCACATCCTCAAATTGCTTGTGATCGAAATTATTACGTTCAACCAGGGCTTTAATGACATGCGCGAGCATATTGTCAGGCCTGATACTGGAAAGGCTACCTCCATGGCGACCAAAAGCACTTCGGCCGCCATCATAGATATAAGCTTGTGGCATTGTCAGTTTTCCCAATGATTGATTATTGTTTTGTGAGCAGTAGTAAATGTCCGCGCTTAATCAAACTCCAGCGCTACCGGAATGTTTTCCAATGCCTCCTCTGCTACCGTTTTAGCTGAAGGTTTTTCCAGACGAACTTTTGCAACCTGGCCCAGGGCACTATCAAAACGGGCAGAAAACTCTGCAGATATATTTTTTTCCTGAAGTGCCTGGCCAATAACATATTCGGTAGCGCGATTGCGCAAAGCGGGTTTGAATACCTTGGCTACTGCGGTTAGGGGAATTTCATCAATAATCTCTACCCGCTTGGGTATCGCTGCACGTTCAGAAATCTGGGTGCGGCAGTAGTCGATAAGCTGCTCTTCTGTGGGTGGATTTTCGGACGGGTATAGAGTGACGTAGGCCACCGGAACCTCACCGGCATAGGCATCGGGCTGGCCAACGGCAACAGCCATAGCCACGGCGGGGTGACGGCTTAGTGGCTCTTCAATCAAGGCTGGATCTATATTGTGGCCGCCACGAATGATTAAATCCTTGGCTCGCCCGGTCAAATAAAGATTGCCATCGCCATCGACATATCCCATATCGCCAGTATTAAACCAACTGTGGTCAACCCAAGCCTTGGCGTTATCCTCTTCGGAGAGATAGCCTGAAAAAATATGTGGCCCCCGTGCAAGTACAATACCGACTTCACCGGTGTTACAGGTTCTCACTAGCCGGTTTCCATCCAGTTCGGCAATTTTCATTTCCATATAAGGGAGGCGGCGGCCGACGCTGCCCTCGGGTGCTTGCATATCTGTTGGGGGGCGGGCCAGCAGGCAGCTGGACTCTGTCATGCCATAGCCGTTACTTACCGTCACATTGAATTTTTCCTCAAACGCACTCTTAAGCGCTGCGGGTAAAGGCGAAGCCCCGCAGCCAACATCTGTCAGGCAGCTGATGTCATTGTCGCCCACAGGGATTTGCATCAAGATGCCGAGAATAGTGGGCACGGCGCCAAAGCCCTGTACACGGAAGCGGGCGACGTGATGCCACCAGTTGGGGAGCACATTGGGGGAGCGAAAACCTGAGGGGGTCATTATAACAATCGTGCGGCCGGCGAGCAGAGTGCCAATGCCGGCGACCACAGTGCCGAAAATGTGAAACAGAGGAAGGCCACTGAGGGTAGCAAATCGCCCCTTACTGGATGTTGTGTCCACACTCAGCTGTGCGACAAACGCAATATTGCTGTGGGTCAGGCGTGCAATTTTAGGCCGCCCGGTTGTCCCTCCGGTGTGGAAGTAACTGGCAATTTCATCGCCTTGAATAGTTCTCCCACTAATTAAATGGTCATTTGGCTGTTGGGCAATAGCCAATACAAAATTCTCTACCTTAATGCCGGAAGGTATGGATAGGGTGCTAACCGGTTTTTTACTGATTAGCAGCAGTGCCTTCAAGGTTGGAACCTGCTTAATGACCTGCGCAACCTTTTCCCAAATCTCCTCACTGAGATCCTGACCAAGGCTGACTAATACCTTGGCTTTGGTGGCATTCATGATCTCGGCGATATGCTCCGGTTCCAGCAACGGATTGATAGGGCTGGCGATTCCCGCGGCTTGTCCACCCCAGAGTGCAAAATGCGTTTCAGGAAGGTTGGGTAATAGTAATGAAACGGTATCTGTCGAATTAACGCCGAGAGAATGGAGTAGATTGGCGGTTTGGTGAACTTTTTCGGATAGCTGCGAGTAGCTCACAGTCACACTTTCTTCATCTGGTACAGCGGTGGGAAGAAATTCGATGGCTGCATCTTGTTGGTAAAGACGGGCGGCCTGCCGAATTAAATCGTAGGTGTTTTCCCAGGGATAACGTTGTAACAAAGGTACTTTTTCATATTCCTGGATTTCTGCAAGAGATTGCAGCATGGGACTGCCAGTGGAAGTGGACGTGATAGACATGGGGGCTTCTCTCACTATGGTTATTATGTTGATGACAATATCAAAAGTGAAAAGAGCATTCCACTCTGCGGAATTCAATGGTAATGTTTTGTGCGTCGAGTGGTTATTTAAAAGCTAATTGGTGGGAATTGGCGGATAAATATTTACATCAGCTATATATAAACGCCACTAAGTAGAAAGTTGCGTCAATAGAGTTGGCTCGATAATTGAGGACCTACTTGCGTGAGTCAGAAAAAGTCAAAATTACGATGCTCAGATATCAATATCATCCTGAAATTGTTTGTAGATAGGTTTAATTAAGACAAAGAGTGGAGCTCGCCGAGCCAGATCGAAAGTGAATTTATTCCGCTTGTATAAGGGAACTTCCGAATTTAGTACATGTTGATTGTGCAAGTTGGTGAAGGAAGTTAGCTGAAAAATCTCTGCCAATTGCACCCATATAAACAGGAGCAAGCGAATGAATATAGATTTTTCCCCCGAAGAATTAGCTTTTCAGCAGGAAGTTAAGCAATTCCTGCAAGAGAAGCTTCCGGCGGATATCAGTGAGAGGACTCTGGATGAAATTCCCCTGGGAAAAGAGGACTATGAACGCTGGCAAAAGATCCTGTACGAACAGGGTTGGGCTGCGACTAACTGGCCAGTTGAATATGGGGGTACCGGTTGGACGCCAACACAAAAATACATATGGGCCAATGAGTGTGCCAACTTCGGCGCGCCAGATGTAATTCCTTTCGGCTTTAAAATGGTTGCACCGGTTATCTTCACTTATGGTAGTGAAGAGCAAAAGCAGCGGTTTTTGCCGGATATCTTGGCAAGTAATGTTTGGTGGTGCCAAGGATATTCGGAGCCAAATGCGGGCTCTGATTTGGCGTCGTTAAAAACCACAGCAGTACGAGATGGCGATGAGTATATCGTTAATGGTACCAAAACCTGGACGACTCTGGGACACTGGGCCGATTGGATTTTCTGCCTGGTTCGTACCGGAGGCCCCGAAGTCAAAAACCAGGCCGCAATCACTTTCCTGTTAATTGAAATGAACCACCCGGGCATTACTGTATCGCCCATTATGACTTTGGGCGGCCATCATGAAGTGAATGAAGTGCATTTTGATAATGTACGGGTACCAGTGGCCAACCGTATTGGAGAGGAAGGTCACGGCTGGACCTATGCCAAGGTACTATTGACCCATGAACGCACAGGCATTGCACGGGTTGCCACTTCTAAAAAACGTTTACAGACTTTAAAAAAACTGGCAGGTGATACTTGTGATGGTGACGCCAGCCTCCTGGAAAATCCAGCCTTTGCGCAAAAGCTCGCAGAAGTTGAAATAGAACTTTTAGCTTTGGAGTTTACTGAGCTAAGAGCACTCGCGGCAGTGAGTACCGGTAATGCACCGGGGCCTGAATCCTCCATTTTAAAAATTAAGGGAACTGAAATCGCCCAACTTATTGATGAACTTTACATGGAAACTGCGGGTTACTACGGAATGCCATTTGTCCGAGAGCAATTTAAAAGCGGATTTGATGGCGAGCATGTAGGCCCTGGAGTTATTACCAGCAGCGTGCCCCGTTACTTAAATAACCGTAAATCCTCGATTTATGGTGGCAGTAACGAAATTCAAAAAAATATTATCAGCAAGTGGGTACTTGGTCTGTAAACGCGACGTTTAATGAGGATTGGAACGATGGATTTTTCCTATAGTGAAGAGCAGCAGATGTTGCAAAGCAGTGTGTGCAAATTTATTCAACAGGATTATGACTTTGATCGTCGCAGTAAGTTAATAGACAGTGATACTGGGTTTAGTGAGGATAACTGGAAGTTATTTGCCGAGTTGGGCTGGCTAATGGTTCCATTTAGTGCAGAAGACGGTGGTCTGGGTGGTTCTGCTGTTGATCTGATGGTGGTGATGGAAGAGTTTGGTCGTGGTCTGGTGGTGGAACCCTTCCTGGCCAGTGCAGTTTTAAGTGGTGGGCTAATAGCAAACGGTGCCAACGAGGCGCAGAAGCGAGAGCTAATAAGCTTGTTGATGGAAGGCCAGTTGCAGCTGGCATTTGCATTTGCTGAGCCCCAGAGCCGTTTCAATCTTTCTGATATTACCACCAAAGCTGTAAGGAACGGAGACAGCTACGTAGTAAATGGCCACAAAGCCGTTGTTCTGAACGGTTCAGCCGCAGATAAACTATTGGTGGCAGTACGTACTAGCGGCGGCCAACATGATTGTGAAGGTATCACTTTATTATTGATTGATACCAACACTGAGGGTGTTCACCGCCAGGGGTATGCCACTGTGGATGGGCACCGTGCGGCTGAGGTAAAGTTTAATAACGTCATGGTTCCTGTGGCAAACCGGGTCGGAGAGGAAGGGGCCGCTTTGCCAGTAATGGAACAGACAATTGACCGGGCCACACTGGCGCTGTGTGCCGAGGCAGTAGGGGCCATGGAGAAAATTTATAGAAAGACCGTGGAATATACAAAGACCCGGGAGCAGTTTGGCGTTCCCATTGGTAAGTTCCAGGCCTTGCAACACCGGATGGTGGATATGTTTACCGAATATGAACAGGCCCGCTCTATTCTATTAATGGCAGCGTTACAGTTGGATGTGAATAATGGCGTTGCCCCTAAGGCAATTTCTGCAGCAAAAAGTCGCATTGGAAAAGCTGCCCGGTTAGTAGGCCAGGAAGCAATTCAGTTACATGGCGGTATAGGGGTTACAGAGGAGTTGGATGTGAGCCATTATTTTAAACGCTTAACCACAATCCAGTATTTCTTCGGTAGTACAGATTATCATACTCGCCGATTTGCCGGGCACTAGCGAGGCAGGCAGCCGTGAGGTGATGAGTTGTCCCCCAGGTTGGTCGCATTGCGCTACTAACCTGGGGTTAAGCTATCTAGTAGCGGATCAGCATGGCCTCTATATTGCCGACCATATTTTTCAATAAGGGGGCGACTTCTTCTTCCAGGAATTCTGGACTCAGGCGGTAAGCAGGTCCGCCCGCATTAAATGTATAAATGCGCCCCTGGCTTAATTGTAGGGGGACAGCAATACCATTAACATCGCGGTTCCAGTCGCCAAAGGAGCTACAAAAGCCACGCTGCTTATAGCTTGCTACCGCTTCCTCAATTCCAACCTTGATTTTAGGCCAGCGCTCGCTATTTCTTTTCTCCAGGTGCCCATAAAAGTACTCGCGCTCCTCTTGAGGTAGCGCTGCCAGGAAAGCCCTTCCTGAACCACTGGTAGCTAAAGAAACACGGTTACCTATTTCGTAGCGAAAAGTCGTAACATTAGCGGCTGCACAAAACTCGACAAATATCATGTCGAGTCGATCACGGTCAGACAGCCCTACAGCAGTTCCTGTGGAGTTTGCAAGGTCTTGCATTAGGGGTTTGGCAACCTGCCGAATAGCCAGATTAGAGACGAAAGAGTAACCCAGCGCTAGTACGCCGCTACCTAATTGGTACTTTTCCAGTCGGTCTGAGTAGGTCAAATAGCCTAATTTTGTCAGAGTATAGGTTAACCGTGAAATACTGGAGCGAGGCAAGCCTGTGCGTTGGGCGATTTCAAGGTTACCCAGAAAGCCATCACCGGGCTGAAATGCCCGCAGAACATCCAGTCCTCTGGCGAGGGCTTCAATAAACTTGCGATCGGGTTCTGCGCTTTTCTTTCTTGGGAGATCACTCAGCGGAGCCATGGTCTTAAATCCTGCATCTATAGTAGCAAGTATACAAATTTTACTCCTGGATCTGAAGTTAGATACTTAGCCTTAAAGAGAAATTTAGGCCTGTGAAGGGTGTTTGGAAAATAATGAGCAGTAACGTAAATTGTGGTTGTACTTGGGGGGCAACTGTGAGTCCCGGGCAAGAGTGTTCTTTAAAGCAGATATGGTTTAATTGTATTTTTTGCGGAATACCTACATATACATTCTATTTATCGTATTTTGCATAGTTGCTGCTTGTTTCAAAGATGAAATTAGTGTTTGAATCCGTTGCCAGTGAACTTTTCCAGGTTTGAGCTCATTTAAAAAAGAATTTTAGATATGATAATAAGGCTTCTCATTAGTATCACAATGGCTTTGATTGTCGTTAGTAACTGTTATGCCATAGATGATAATGTTGGAAAAGAAATAAAATCAGCTCTGGAAGAGCTGTCTAATAGCAACCGCTTAATTGGCTCACATTTTGTTGCGGTAGTTGATAAGAACGGGCTTGATTTCTTTTATGCCTATTCTGAAGGTGGCCCTCAAGTTACAGAGAACACGCCTTTCTTAATCGCAAGTCACACAAAGTCTTTTACCAGTACTTTGATGGCTATCCTGCATAACTCAGGCAAGTTAGATTTAGATAAACCCATATCATCTTATAAGCTCCAGCTGGGGCTTGAGGGAAAAGTTGATATCAATAAAATCAGTGTTAGGGATTTACTTACCCATACGTCTGGATTTACAAGTGTTCAACATACCTTTAAGTCAGCTTTTTTAGGTTATTCCGGTCCAGAGGAGCTGGTACATTCATTAAGTGAGAATCTACTTATAGCGCCAGATTACAACTTTAGGTATTCAAATACGGGCCCGATAGTCGCCTCGATGATTGCAGAGAATGTCACTGGAAAAGCTTGGGGAGAGCTTATAGAGAAGTATATAACTGAGCCTCTGGATATGAATTCGACTACGAATAAGGTGTCCAAAATGGATAATTTTCTTCCATCTATTATCACCTCCAGTGATGGTAATATCTTTACTTCAGGACATTTCAAGTCTGATCTAACGATGCACCCCTCAGGAGGCTTGGTTTCTACTGTAAGTGATTTGGCGACATGGCTTCAGGTAAATATAAACAAAGAAAGGTCAAATGTATCTAAGATTAATGTTTTTGATGAGCTTCATGAAAAGCAGGTAGATCAATCAAAAACCTATTTCACCTATAAGAGAACAGGCTACACCTTGGGGTGGGATCTGGCAGAGTATAATGAAGAGACTCTTTTAACTCGGTTTGGAAATTATGGTGGATATAGTATCCATGTATCATTTATACCAGAAAGAGAGATAGGTGTAATTGCATTTACCAATCAGGATGCGGCTTATATGTTACCCCATGTAATAGCTAATTATACTTATAACTCAATTTTAAATAAAGCAAATAGAGATACGCTGTTTGAGCAGGAGATTAAGCGGCTGAAGAAGTCTGTCCGAGGCGAGCTATTGGAAGCGCCAGATCCTGCATTGGTTGTCAGTGCCGAAAATTTCCCAAGAAATTTTCTTGGTATCTATGTGAATAGTAATGGCTGGCCGGAGCAAAAACTCTATATTGAGGGTGATAAAATAATGGTTAGTTGGGGAGGGCTCAGTGGACCATTGCTAAAAACTGGGGAGGTATATAAGGTGCATTTAGGAGCGCTCCAAAGAGATCTTTCATTTCATTTTCAGGGTAAGGGCGTTGTAATGTCTCAGAATGGATCAGTCAAGTTTATTAAAATATAGGCTGGGTGCTAAAGAGGTATTCCATGAAAGAAAATACAGATTTTTTTGTCAGTAAATCCTTGGCCTCCTGGGATGAGGCTGGGCCTGTTCACTGGGAATTCAGCAAGCGGCTACTTGAGAAAGTCTCCGAGTCTAATTTTAATGCCTTAGAGCAAGACTTTGATGGCATGTTGGATGGGTTTGATCTTTCCGGAAAGTCAGTGGTTCAAATTTGCTGCAATAATGCGAAAGATTTAATCTCCATCAAAAAGAAAGGCGCCGGGCTCTGTGTGGGGATTGATGGATCCCAAGCTTTTGTCGATCAAGCTCGGCTTTTGGTAAATGCCTCAAGGTGTTCGGATGTAGAAATCGTATGCTCTAACATCTATGAGCTGCCTGATGAGTATATCGGCCGTTTTGACTTTGCGGTTATCACTATTGGCGTACTTAATTGGATGCCGGATCTAAAGCAGTTTATGAGAATTTGTACTTCCTTGCTGAAGCCGGGTGGTTATCTTTTAATGGAAGAAATACATCCGGTTCTAAATATGTATGAGGAAGGTAATCCCTCACACATTGCCATGTCTTATTTCAATCGCGAGCCGCAAAAGGATGATCAAGGTTTGGGCTATTTGGATGGTAGAAAATATCAGGCTAAAGAAAATTATAATTTTCATCACACCTTGTCAGATATTTTGATGGCGGCAATTGAAAGTAATCTATCTCTAAAGAAGTTTGTTGAACTCGGGAAGAATGTGGGTAATTGGTGTGGAGATTTGGAAAGCTCTGAATGTGTTCCGCCAATGGCAATGCTGGCTTGTTGGAAAAAGGACTTATAGATTTTGACGTTCACCAAGGTCCTAAGCTATAGAGCCAGTAGAAATAGGCTAAGAAAAGAGGCCTGCCATTAAATTTGAGTCTTAAATTCCTTAATTTTCGTATTTATACGGACAATATTTCTTCCAGCAGTGATACCTCAATATTTTAGAGGGCGTGCCACTGTTGTCTACTTGGTGTTCTGTAGATTTCTTGGGCAGCAGCATCTGTATTGAGATCGCCCAATTTGCTTTATTGAGAGGCTAAATGAGCCACATTGGCTAATTATTCGAATGATTTATAAGTTCAAATGAAATCACTTAATAAATCGTTATCAAGATAAAGTATACTCTTTATGCCCATGGTGGCGCCGGTAGTCCAAAGGGGGAGGTTGTCGCACAAATCACTCACTTAGCCGCAGTTTCAGACTGCTGAGACGGTAGAATTGGCCGGCATAGGCCAAGAGAGGGTAGAATCCCGCTCTTAAAACTATTAAAAGACCCTTTTTTACGAGGAGATAGCAAATGCGTCAGACAATGATCGCACTAGCCGTAGCCGCATCCCTGGCGGTTGTGGGCGGTTGTGGTGAAAAGGCAAAACAGGCTGAGGTAGCTAAAGACACTGTGAAAGCCGAAGAGTCCATGGCTGTAACTCCAGAGCACGCCAGTAACATGCTGCTGGCAGAGTGGACTGGTCCCTTTGGTGGTGTACCTGCGTTTGACAAGATGAAGCTGGAAGATCTCAAGCCCGCAATTGAAAAAGGTATTGAGATAAGCCTTACCGAGCTAGGTGCGATCGCTTCAGATTCCGCTAAGCCAACCTTTGCTAACACCATTGTGCCGATGGAGCGCAGTGGCGCCGAGCTAAGCCGCGCAACGGCTTACTATGGAATCTGGGCTGCGAATATGTCTTCACCAGAGTTCCGCAAAGTTCAGCAAGAGCTGGCACCGATCTGGGCTGATTACGAGTCCAAAATTTATCAGAACAAAGACTTGTTTAAGCGCATCAAGGCGATCTACGACCAGCGCAACGCGATGGACCTGGATGCTGAACAGAAGCGTGTGGTTGAGCTGATCTATACCCAGTTCTCTACCAATGGTGCGACCCTGGAAGGTAAGGCCAAGGAGCGCTATGCGGAAATCAACAAGCGCCTGGCTGAACTTTATACCAAGTTCTCCAACAATGTACTGGCAGATGAGGAAGGCTACGATATCTTCCTGAGCAAAGATCAGTTGAGCGGCCTGCCGGAATCCTTCGTTGCAGCGGCGGCAGCACTGGCGGAAGAGAAGGGCGAGAAGGGTAAGTACGCAATAACCAATTCCCGCTCCTCTATGGATCCATTCCTGACTTACTCCGATGATCGCGAGCTGCGCAAGCAAGTATGGACCAACTACTACAGCCGTGGGGACAATGGCGATGAGCACGATAACAACGCCATCATCGCTGAAATCCTGAAGCTGCGTGATGAGCGCGTAGGCCTGCAGGGCTTCGATAACTACGCTGAATGGCGCCTGCAAGACCGTATGGCTAAAAATCCTGAGCGGGCCATGGACCTGATGGAAGCGGTATGGCCCGCAGCAGTTGCCCGCGTAAAAGAAGAAGTAGCTGATATGCAGGCGGTGGCGGATGCCGAGAAAGCCAATATCACTATTGAGCCCTGGGACTATCGTTACTACGCCGAGAAGGTTCGCAAGGCCAAGTACGACTTGAACTCCGATGAAGTGAAGCAGTACCTGCAGCTAGATAACCTGCGTGAAGCTATGTTCTACGTAGCTGGTGAGTTGTTCAACTTCAAATTCACCCCGGTGAAAGAAGGTTCCGTACCGGTATTCCACGAAGATGTTAAAGTTTGGGAAGTCACTGACAAGACCAGTGGTGACCATATCGGCCTCTGGTACCTGGACCCATTTGCCCGCGCTGGCAAGCGTTCCGGTGCCTGGGCAACCATGTATCGTGACCACTCCACCTTTGATGGCAAGAAGAACGTCCTGTCTTCTAACAACTCCAACTTTATCAAGGGTGCGCCGGGTGAGCCTGTGCTGGTGAGCTGGGACGATGCCGAGACCTTCTTCCACGAGTTTGGCCACGCACTGCACTTCCTTGCTTCTAACGTGACTTACCCGACCCTGAACAGCGGTGTTCGCGACTACACCGAGTTCCAATCCCAGCTGCTGGAGCGTTGGTTGTCTACCGATGCGGTTATCGATAACTATCTGGTGCACTACAAGACTGGTGAGCCTATTCCTGCGGATCTGGTGAAGAAGATTAAGAAAGCCGCCAAGTTCAACTCTGGTTTTGCCACCACTGAGTACCTGGCCTCTGCGCTGATTGATATGAAGTTCCACACTGCTGATCCCGAGGGTATCGACCCAGATAAGTTTGAGCGTGAAACTCTGGATAAGCTGGGCATGCCGAAAGAGCTGGTCATGCGTCACCGCACCCCGCACTTTGGCCATATCTTCTCTGGTGAAGGTTATGCAGCTAGCTACTACGGTTACATGTGGGCCGACGTGCTGACTTCCGACGCCTCTGAGGCCTTCTCCGAGTCTAAAGGTGGCTTCTACGACAAAGAGGTAGCAGCCAAGTTGGTGAAACACCTGTTTGCACCGCGTAATGCTGTAGACCCCGCTGATGCTTATCGTGCTTTCCGTGGTCGTGATGCCAATATCGAAGCGTTGATGCGCGATCGTGGCTTCCCGATCCCGGAGAAGAAAGAGAGTACGGTTGCCTCCAAGAACTAGTTTATTGATTTAATAAATTGTTCATGAAAAAGTCGCATCTTTGGATGCGGCTTTTTTTGTTTAAGTGGTCTTTGAGTTAAGAAGTGCTCGAGAATAAAAATTTATTAACCATATGTTTGCGGCATATGCAATCTGCATTGTAAAAATTTCCTATTCAATATTGGTCTCGTGATCCCCTCATTGGCTGGTAAGTAGATACCCAGAAGTTATTTCTAGGACGAATTTTCAATACTGGGCAAGGTCTTCATTTATAAAAGTAAGTCCCTAGCTATATCTGCTGCCCTCTATTTTTAGCGGAATCAGATAGCTGGTTCTTATGTTCCATTTCTGATTGGTCGTTGTTTTTTTGTTTTGTTATTTGTTAAAAAAAATTTAACTAAAAATATTAGGTTGCTTGTTGAAGTGTTCTTCTCTTTTTCTGCCCTTGTGCTTATAAATTAGCAATAAATATCCTATCGACCTTAAATTTCAACGGCTGTATTCTTGCCCGCGTCGACATGCCCATTGATATTTTATTATTTTGACTTATATCAATTGGTTTTGTCGCCTTTCAAAATCTTAAACACCAGATTAGGTTACAAATCCGTGAATTTTCAGAGAAGGAACATGAAAATGAAAAAGTTAACCGGTGCAGTGCTGGGGGTTACCACAAGCTTGGCCATATTAAGTCAATTGACACTGGCATCAGGCCAGGCAGTGGCTAATAGCATTCCAAACTTTACCGAGAATGAATTTGCACAACTGGAAGAGCAATTCTCCTCAAGGAAGGTGATGGTTGATGGCAAACTCTATCAGTTAACTGGGGATATGCTGGAGCTGGTTCCACAGGAATCCGGGCAGGTCAGTATAATGTCAGCCTTTGAGTTGTCAGTAAATAAGTGGCCTGAAGGTGTTGTCTATTATGATTTTCATGAAGACGTAACAGAAGAAAACCGCCAGCGATTCGTTGATGCTACCAAGGTTTGGGAAGAGGTCGCAGATTTACATTTTAAATTGCGCAAAGACCAAACCAATTATATCTACGTGCGAAATGGCAGTGAAAATCGATCTATGGTTGGAATGTCTGGTGGCGGGCAGTTTTTCAGTATGAAAGACTGGAGTATGAAATATATTATTGTTCATGAGCTGGGTCATGCCATCGGCATGAGACATGAGCAGCAGCGTTCTGATCGGGATCAATATGTGATGATCCTGGAAGACAATATAAAGCCAGCGTATATCTACAATTTTGATGTTCGCCAATCACACAACTACAGCGAATACGACTTCCTGTCAGTCATGCACTATCCCTCCCGCGCATATAGTGCTAATGGGAGTGCGACAATTGTCCCCAAAAAAGGCTATGAGAAATATGATGGCATTGTAGGGCAGCGCGTCGACCTCGGAGCAGGTGATCAGGTAGGGGCGGCTTCTCACTATGGTACTGTGAATATCAACATTCCTGATTCGGCATTTAAATCTTATTTGCTTGCTTATTTTGATGCCGATAATAATGGTGAAATCAGTAGTTTAGAGGCGGCGAAGGTTGAGGAAATTCATACCCCTGGAAACGGTGAAATTCAATCTTTGCAAGGTATACATCTTTTTCGATATCTAAAACATCTTACTGTTGCCAGTGAAAATCTAACCGAGGTTCCTGAGCTACCCAAGCGCTTGGAGTCTATGAATTTCTCTGGCAACCATTTGGATTCCGTTCAATTTGAGTGGGTAATGGATAAGCCTTTCCTAAAAGAGGTAGATTTCACCAATAATTTATTGGATGTTTATTCCTGTGAAATGCTCACTTTTATCAATGGTGTGATCGAGGGCGGTAATATCCAATACAGCCCGGTTAAGGGTGGTGAAACATTTATTTGTGATGAAGAGGCGGAGCGAACACTTATTTCTGGCAAACCAAGGGTCGACTTACGGGGGAAAGATGGCAAGCTATTTCACATTGGTGTCCCTGAAAATGCTCAAAAACTGACTATTCAAACAGAAGAGTCGGAAATAGGCGGTGAGATGAATGTATATGTGGCTCATAACCGCCTACCCGATACCACAGATTTTGACTACAAGTCTGAAAATGCCGGTAATATCGAAAACATACAGATCATCTCGCCTCAGTCAGGCCGTTGGCATGTATTGCTCACACCGGTAGAGCGTTCATTTGAAGGCGTGGATCTAACCGCGACTCTGGATTTGGGAGGTGAGCCTGGCAACCAGCTAGTCAACCTTCAGGAAATAGGTGGGTTGGCTGCCAGCAAGGGGGAGGCCTTGTATTTCACCATGAACGTTCCCCAAAATGCTAAAGATCTACAGTTTGCCATGAATGGCGGCAGTGGTGATGCAGATCTCTATGTGCGTTTTGGTGAGAAGCCAACGGAATCTGTCTACGACTATCGTCCCTATATAAGTGGTAATGACGAAACTGCTTCAATTGCTAATCCGAAAGCGGGTGTGTGGCATATTATGCTATTGGGCTATGCGGATTTTGAGCAAGTCACTTTAATGGGCTCCTTCAAAACGTCTACCCCAGAAGAGTTTCTCGTAGCTGGCGAGACCATCGCCGACTTGGATGGCAAAGCGGGTGATGCGCTTACTTTTAAAGTTCAAGTGCCAGAGGGCGTAGCCAAACTCTCTATTGCCACCGGGACTTCATTTATCGCTTCTCTTGGTGATGCAGATTTGTATATAAAGTACGGTGAGGAGGCTTCTGTGAGCAACGCGGATTTCACTTCAGAAAACTGGACCAGTCATGAGTCTATAAATGTGAATGCGCCCCAAGCAGGTGTCTGGTATGTCACCGTTTATGGCTACACTGATTTTGAAAATCTCTGGTTAAGTGTTGATTATTAATGGCTAGGTAATTTATTGATTTTGGGTGATGGGTTGATTTAAATTTAAATCAACCCATTGCCTGCTTTGCTTTTAAAAAATTGATCAAGTGCAATATTTTGTGTGTGTGCTTGATTCAGTGAAAGCTATTTAGGGAAGGTTGGGTCATATTTTATTGGCGATATTGGTTGAAACTACTTAGGGCTTCATCCTAGGAGGGGTTAAAGCTCAGTTGATCTCTCACTTCCATAAGTGCAAAGCCCATAAGGTTAAGGCCTGCCCAGCTTCTTGGGTCTTGTATTGTCGAGCTATCCTGCGCTTGACCTACCCCCCAAATTTTATCAACGGGGCTAGCCTCCACCAGAATCCTATCCTTTGTATTGAGCAGAAATCTCTTCAGGTCATTATTTTGGGAAAACTTAGCAAGGTTACCATTAACGACAATCTCAAATCGTTTTTTTATCCAGATATCATGGTTAAAACCAACAACCTGCCGGCCTAATTCCTTGGCTTTACCTGGGTGATCTGAGGTTAGAATCTTTTCACAGGCCTTGTGGTCCTTAAAAAGTTTGGCCTTGTGGTACATCATGTAGTGTTCAGCGGTAATAAAATGATACCCATCTTCCTCGAATTTGGTGTCATACCACTGGCTAAGACAGCTCTTTGAGATCTGGTTATCTATTTCTTGATGCCCCCAAAAAAAGACATACTTAACTTTATTTCCTTTGTCTACGAAGTCGATAAGTTGATCTCTTGACCTTATATTCATTTTTCATCCATTTAAAGATTGTTTTGGTGTAAAACTCTTTGTTCGGAGAGTTTGTTACTGAAAAGCTATAGATCCACTTTTAATGGAACATTATAGATATAATTGGGGTCGCTGGAGCTCCAGATCACATACTTTTAGTATGAGTTTAGATAAGTATCTGGGGATTTATGCAGAGAATATAACTCTTAGCTAATTATAATTATTGCTGAGATTCTTTCTCTCCTTCAATCCAAGTTTGCAAAACCTATATCTGCCAGATTTCTTGTGAGTCAATTTCAACAATTCATAACTCGAAAGATAAAATCGGAAAACTTTCTGGGCGGTAGGTCGCCTATGATTTCTTCCTGATGGCTGGCATAGGCTGCATTCAGGGGAAAAAGTCTCAGAGCCATTACTTCTATGGTACGCCAGCCTCTAGTGGGGGTACTCAGGTGGTCAAGACGGGTTACTATTGTATGGAGGCAATCAGGGGGAGCTGCAGGAAGCGGATAATATCTCCACCTCAACCACCTGCGCTGGCGATATCCTTACTGACTTTTCTTTTTATCCAGGGTCTCAAGAACCTTGAGTACGATGTGGTTGGCTCTACAGCCAATTTCATGTTCGTTTGCCTGAAAATTGTTATCAATGGCCAGCTTTAGTAGCGATAACAGTTTTCTCTCTGGGTAGAGCTGCAACCCTTTCTCCTATCAGTAGTCGTGATAGTATTCCAGAAGCGCCTCGCCACGCCTGCCCAGGGCACCATCGGTAGATAATTTAATACTGCGTATGTAGTGTTGCGCATCAAAGTTGATACTAAGAATTTTGTTCTTAAATAATATTTTTTAGAAAATAGATTGCTAAAATGAATCTTAAATATAGGAAAAGTTACTAAGGGGCAATTTTTTGACTTGGCTAGTAGTTTGTTTTGCCATTTGAGTGCAGCACAAAGCTAGTATGAGCGCTCAGATCCACTGAAGGTCAACATGGTTAGATGAAAGGAAATAAGCTCAGGTCTTTCGTGTCATTATTTTAAGTCCGATATCATCATAATTACATCGCACTTCTTACTTGCATGTCACTTGCGGTTAAATGTTGACGCTTATTGTTATGTTGTGGCGTGACACATCATTAATGTTTCCAAGGTGGCTAACTAAGGTATTTATTCGCATCGTATTTTAGCACGCTGGGCGAGAATATGTAAATAAGCTCCCTAATGTTGTGAATTTTTTGAGGATCTTACATATTCTTATTTGGCATGGTTGAAAAGTATTTGTAAATGGCGACAATATTTTGTGATTGAAATAAAATTTTTTTTTAGATTAATATAAAGCCGAATAAAATGAAAAAAATAATTTACTTTCCCTTGCTAGCTCTTTCTCTGGCTGCAAATGCTGAATTCTATGATCCTATTGATGTGGATACTTTTATAGTATCAGATACCTATAAAAAATTGAGATTACAAAGAGATTTCAATTTAAAGACTCCATTTTCGCAGCAAAGTTTTTGGGGGTCGCACAATACTTACAATACTTACTCTCATAATTACCCATGGCCTAACCAGGGTATCAGTATATATGATCAGTTGCGAATGGGGGCTCAATTCATTGAACTTGATTTGAGTTACGAAAGGAGTGGAATTCGACTATGCCATGCAGTTTGTGGGACTGTTGATCAGAGTTTGAGCGATGGCCTTTTAGAAGTAAAAAATTTTCTTGATAACCCGTCTTTTAAGAATCAAGTTGTTATTATCTACTTGGAAGATAGAAATAATAATGTAGGTTATAGTGATAACGCAAGTGCTGAGCTGTTGGATACAATTAACAATACGATTGGAGATTATGTCTATAAAAGCAATGGCATTGGTAGTATTCCGAAGAATTTAACTCCGCAAAATGTTTTGGCTCAAGGCAAACGCGTGGTTATTTATAAAGATCGTGATGTTAGTGTTAACGGTACATTAAATAACATGCTGTTTACTGGCTTGGGGCATATTGGTAGGAGTGCAGAATCAATTGCTAATGATTTTATTCCTCCCCAGAACCCATGGGAGAGTTTTAAGGATTTTGACTTCGATAAAATCCAAAATATTCACAGAAGTAACCAAGCTAATCTAGTTAATCTTGACCATATTGGTGGAGAGTACAATGACCTTGCCGCAATGGTTTGGAGTTGGGATCCGCTAATGAGAGGAAATGCAACTGGTGATAGTTACTTGAGGGCTATTGCTTCTGATGGTGTTTACCTCAATTCTGGCTGGAATGTCAGTGGTAATACATCTGAAAAGGCGCGATTTGCTTGTACAGATGGGAATACCTGGAGGATTACAGCTGGGGAGAACACATTTAATACAGGCGAGACGACCTGTCAGAATGAATTTAATGAGGGATATCACTTTGCGTATCCGAGAAACGCCTATGAAAATCAGCAATTAATAAATGCAATTACGGAATTGTTTCCCGATAGTACTTCTCTGATTGTTTATGACAACCAGCATAAGACTGGCGAGTCAAAGGTCATCAATGTTGAGGGTAGTTTTGGAGGAACCATAAATTTGAGTGAAGACTGGCATGACCGAATAAGCTCTCTGGTGGTTCCGAGTTGCTGTTACATAACAGCATGGACTGAAGAAGATCAAGGTGGGATTCCACAATTTTTCTACGGAGGAACATATAATACTATTTCGAATGGTTTTGATAATGCAATCAAGAGTTTTGCCATTTCTGAGAGGGGGCCTAGCGATCCCTACCGTCCACCGGTAAAAGTGTGGTTAGCATTGACTGTGGGGGACAATCAAACTACCACTACTACCACTACTACCACTACTACCACACAGGCTTTTTGCGGCCAATCTGAATTGCCAGTATCAGATAGCCTGCCAGCAGAACATACAAATTTTTACAATGGTGAAACTCTGCTAGCCACTAATAAGGCTCGCCTTGAATTTAGTGGTGGGGAATTGAATTACTATGTGTGTGAAAAAAGAGTATGGACTTCTCCCAATTGGAGGCCTACTAATGACTCTCCAAGGGTGGTTTTCCAGGGGGACGGACACCTTGTAATTTATGGTTCATTAGAGGGTGGATTCCATCATCCCGTTTGGGGGTCGGGGACACATGGTAAAGGTGTTACCGCGCTTCGTATAGACGAAAACTGTAAGCTTGTATTTGAGGATTCTAGCGGCGTAGTTAAAAAAATATTAGTTGATGGGTCATCTAACTGTTCTAAATGATCGGCAACGAGTCGCTCTTAATTGCAATGATAAGATTGAGGGTCCTTGTTGCTTCAATTTAATCGAATAAATCTTAGTGCAAGTATTTCTTCTATAAAGTTGAGGCATATTTTCCTTGCTTTAGATAAAAGCTGATAAATTTGCAGCTTATCGATGCACAACTTAGATCGCTCAGACTAGTCTGAGCGATCTGTTTGTGAAAAAGTAAATAGGGAGCTAGCAAGTCCTTGTAACTATTTACTATGAACTAAGATCTGCCCTTTAATACGATATCTGTAGAGTCGCGCCTTTAAATTTACGGATCCGAATCCTGCAGTGGGTATTCGTTGACCACTCAGGGCAGGAGAAGTGTAGACAAGCCTATAAAAATGTATTCTGGTAAACCCTTTCCCCCTCAACCCAGGTCTCCATTACTTTTACTTTCCAGATTTCCTGAGGGTCAATCTTAAAGATATTTTTATCCAATAAAATAAAGTCTGCAAATTTCCCTGCTTCAAGACTGCCAATCATTTTCTCTTGGTGGCCGGCATAGGCTGCATCCAGGGTAAATGCGCGTAGGGCTTGCTCCAGCGTCATTGCTTCTTCGGTGCGCCAGCCTTTGCTGGGGTTACCCTGGCGGTCGCGGCGGGTGGCTGCGGCATGAAGGCCAAACAAAGGGTTGGCGGGTTCAACCGGGAAGTCGGAGCCAGCTGCTATTGGTGTGCCCTGGTTGAGAAGTGTTTGCCAGGCGTAGGCGCCGATCAGGCGTTTATCACCAAGGCGGTCACCCGCCATATTTTTGTCGCTGGTGGCGTGGGTGGGCTGCATGGAGGCAATCAGGTTGAGCTGTGCGAAGCGGGGAATATCCTTTACCTCTATAACCTGTGCGTGCTCTACACGGTGGCGATACTCTTGCTGGCTTTTCTTTTTATCCAGGGCCTCAAGATGGTTGAGTACGATATGATTGGCTCTATCGCCAATCGCATGTACGTTCACCTGGAAATTGTTATCCGTGGCCAGTTTCAGTAGCGATAACATTTTGCTCTCTGGGTAGAGCAGCAACCCCTTCTCCTGTGGGCGGTCGTGATAGGGTTCCAGAAGCGCTGCGCCACGGCTGCCCAGGGCACCATCGGCAGATAATTTAATGCTGCGCATATAGAGTCGCGTTTCTGGGCTGCCGATATGGCCAGCCTTCAGCAACTTGATATAGTTGTGGCTGTCCACCGATAACATTGGATAAACCCGCATAGGAATGGCGTTTTCCTTGGCTAATTCTCGGTAGGCAGTGAGGGTTTGTTCGTTGATACCCGCATCGTGCACACTGGTCAATCCCAGAGAAAGTGCCGTAGTAAAGGCGTTTTGCAGGGACTTTTTTTCCTGGGCTAGGGTGGGGGAAGGTACTGCCTGTTGTAGCAGGCTCATGGCGTTGTCAATTAAGATCCCAGTGGGTTCCCCTTCGCTATCCCGCAGAATCTCTCCGCCCTCAGGGGCCTGCGTGCTCTTATCGATTCCGGCAAGATGCAGGGCTTTGGAGTTTGCCCAGCCTGCGTGGCCATCTACCCGCCGCAACCAGATGGGATGATCAATCTCCAGAGCGTCCAGTTGCTCTCGACTAGGGAACTGTTTACCGGGCCAGATGACTTGGTTCCAACCGCGGCCAAGCAGCCACTGGCCTGGTTCCAGTCTTTCGGCTTGGTGTTTTATCGCCGCAAGGGAATCCTCCAGAGAGTGGTCGCGCAGATCCAGTAACTCATTAAGTTGCCCAAGGCCCAGCATATGTCCGTGAGCATCAATCAGGCCGGGCAATAAGGTCTTGCCCTTGGCATCTATCCGTTCAGCATCTGAATACTTTTCATCCAGCTCAGTAAAATTACCAGTCTCCAGCACCTTGCCCTGGTCGAAGGCCATGGCATTGAACTGAATTAACGCTTTATCCGTGGTTTGGTATCCTGAAAAGTTATGGATGAGTGTCACTGCCTGGGAGCTGATAGAAGTGGCGGCAAGTAGTGTCGCCGCCAAAGTTTGGGCTAGACGCATATTGGAATGCCTTGTTGTTTTCGTTATTGGCCATTCTATGGTGGCTTCATGCCCCCTGAAAAGTAGATTAAATGGCCACTGGGTTAATGAGTGTGGGAGTAGGGGGCTTCTTACTGATCGGGTTCTATACGAAGTAAATGGCCCTGGGGTCCATCGGTGATGATGTAGAGATTGCCGTCTGCTCCGATTTCAGCGTCTCGAACCCGCTCACCGATGACAATTCTTTTCTCAATATTCAGCGGATCCCCTTGCGGATTGATTACCCTCAGGTCTTGGGTGACCAAACCAGCAGAAAGGAGGTGACCACGCCACTGTGGAAATGCTGTGCCAGTATAAATGGTGAGGCCGCCGGGGGCATGGGTATCAATCCAGGCAAGGAAAGGAGAGGTAAATTCCGGGCTGGCAATTTTGAAAGAGATATTGGATCCATCCCGATAATCCCTACCAAAGGTCACTCTAGGCCAACCGTAGTTAGCGCCCTTTTGGACTTGGTTTAATTCGTCTCCAGCTGCAGGGCCGTGCTCTGAGGACCAGACAACCTGGCTTTCAGGGTCGATAGCAAGCCCCTGAGGGTTGCGGTGGCCAAAACTCCAAATCTCTGGGAGGGCGCCTTTGGTATTTACAAAGGGGTTGTCATCAGGTACTGAACCATCGGGGCTAATACGGATTATTGAGCCAAAATGTGTTTGTAGATTTTGTCCCTGCTCACGGGCAAAGATGTCGAGAAAATCCTGTGGGGGATTGCCGCCGTCCCCAATACTGGCCAGAAGGGTACCGTCAGGGAGAAAGGCAAATCTCGAACCAAAATGTGAGCTATTCTTTTTACCCTGAGCTGCCTTGAATATCTCTTGAAAGTCCACCAGCTGGCCACTTTGCCACCTTCCTTTACCAATAGTTAGGCGGTTACTTTCAGTATTGCCACTAGCGTAACTAAAATAAAGTAGCTGGTCTTTGTCAAAGTTTGGGCTGGCAATTACATCCAGAAGCCCTCCTTGCCCCTCAAAGAAAACCTGCGCTGGAAAATCAATAGCTTCGGAAAGGGTATTGTTGCTTATGGTGCGTAACTTACCATCTCGCTGAGTGATGATTAGAGTGCCATCAGGGAGCAAGGCTATACCCCATGGATATGGAATAGGGCCTGTCACCTTACTAATCTTAATTTTGTCTATCACGGGGATCGCGCCCCGGGAAAGAAAAGTATCAGCAGAGCTTACACCAGAGATGATTGTGCAAGTGAACGCTAATAATGTTGTATAAAAAGAAACCCTTCTCACTTTAGGCGACCCCTGGGGTAGGTGGGTGTGCCGAACAGTATAACAATAGGGCTATTGACAACAATATCGATTTGCCTAGTGCAATGAGCACTACGCATTGCATGAAGAGTCTCTTTCTTAGTGGTACCTAGTCTATACTGAACTATTTTTTATTTTGTAAAAATTCAATAGTGAAGTAATCAACCGTTTCAGCCTATCAGCTAAAAGTAGTAGGAGAATAGTTTACCCAAGATTTTTTAGGTTTTTCCGCTTTCTACTTATATCGAGATTGTGATAATGGTAGTGAAATTAGTTGATGTGGCGCCAAAATACTTTTGACTTGTGGGAGTAGATGGGTGTCAATGAATAGCAGATAACGGGGGGGATAGCAGCTATTTTGGTGAAAAAAATAGCTAAGGGGGGTAGTTGTTCAGGATATGTAATTGGAATTTATAGACTTTATGGTTAAGCAGTATTTTAATTGAGCGTGGTATGTAATACCTATGTTAATGCTATGGCCTTCATTTTAGGGTTTAAGATCTACATTGACAGGCCTTAATAGTCAAGCAGGCTATAGCAACTCTTAAAGAGTTCTTCTCAAGAAAATCTGATGTTTCAGCGGATTCTACCCCAGCCTCATTGAGGCTAAACAAAGAAGTTAACTCCCTTCTGTTTGAAAGCAAGCATACATGTACTCCATGTATCAACCAAGGAGAAATGACTACCGGCACAGGCTAGAGTTAAAGAAAGCTTGTTGCTTTTCCTTTCATTGGTGAATAGCTGTTACTCAGGCGACTAATAATTTAGTTTTACGCAGGATAATAAGCCATATCTACTGGTTCGGGTTGTTATTTGCTGAGATAGAAATAACGTGTTAAGCAGCTCTTTATATTTTTATTTCAAACAAAACTATTTTAATACTTTTGTCTTAGTGACGATTATTGTGTTTAGCAGTTGCTTTTATATTTGCCACTTGCCTTACCCCAAGCCCGAATCTTTTGGCAACTGCTGATCGAGATTCACCAAAGTGCAAAGCTTGTAAAATCTCACGATTACGTGCCTGAATGTCGATTTGTCGTGATGTGGGTAAGGTGAGATAGGTACCGCCATAGATGTCACTAAGGGTTTGCAAGGATTGGATGGGTAGTATATCTATCAGCTTGCTTCTCTCTGGATATTTAGGGATATAAACATCCTGCCCTCCAAAAGAAGCTATCAGTATAAGCATATCGCTATAGCCAATTAGCTCGATAAGCTCTTGCATCAGATCTGGTAGCTTCTTGTGATCAATCTCCACACTATAAAAGCGGTTTTGGTTCCCTTGCTGCATTTTGTCATCCTTGTCAGATATAACATGCAACGAGAGTACGATTAACGATATACCCTGGCGTAGAGTGAAATGGTTCCCAATGCGTTATGGTGTGGCTTTGTGCTCTTTTGATTTTTTTAGGGATGGATGAAAGTGAAAAAAGATTTTATGATGAATGGAAAGGTAGTATTTACAAGTTGTGGGAAAAAGTAACACCGGAGTTTGCAGTATCCGGGGTTGAATTTTGATTTTTTGATCTTTGTAGATATTTAGGAAATATATGTGGGCCCAAAGGCATTGACCTGCTAGCCGATAGCCAAATACTTTAATTCATCGTTCTACGGTGGCTCGTTGTTAATGATGAATGTTGACATTTTCAATAAATGTCAATGATTTAATACTTCTTGGTTGGGTGGGATTAATCATTGGTTGATCTCTACTTGAACTTTTCTTCTTTTAAGGGGCGTTCTATGAGGCAAGCTATCTTGAAATGATTGTCTGGGAGAGGAGCTGATAAAAGTTAGTAGCCGTTTAAAATCAAGTTGATGCAGCTATCAGAGGAGTAATGTTTGCCCATACTCCTAGGAGTCAATCCTTTGGTGCTTTATGCTCTTTAGCTGTAATTTATAGGTAGGGCGATACTAAAAGATGAAAGAGAATGTTCACTTTAGAGAATAGTGGTTAGTTTATTGGGTGAGGGGTGGCATTCAAGAGTTGAATACACATGCCTCACGCCCTTCTATCATTCTATGGGAAGAGAAGTCTATATAGGTGCTTGAGGCTTCTTTGCTCCCTATCTTCTTTGCGGTACAGACTTTACTTTACAGCTTATGAGGATGCTCTATTTGTCTTTATTTGATTAAAAGAGGTAAATAGAAAGTAAGAGTATAAAAATTTATTTTTGAATTGTGATGTAATTCACTTGCTGTGTAAGTGAATTACATTGACGTGTAGAGTTTATATCTTAAAAATTGGCTCCATGTAGGACCTTAATAATGCTTGTGGGGTGTTGTTGCTCTAAGAATTTATTAGTTTTTTCTTAGAGGAGTCAGTGTTTTTAAATAAGTTTTTTTAAACTGGCTGAAATTATTTTTAATTAGGAGGGTGGTTGTCTGGATATGATAGGTGGCACTGTATGGTAATGTTTGATGTAAGTGCGCCCAGCGGATGGCCAGGCGCTATTTTCCTACTGAGTGTCAGGTCTGTTGTACAAGGTGTCTTCAGGTTCTAGCAACTTTTCGCTGTTTGAATTCCTGGCTGCATTGGGGGCAAAAAATAACTCTGCGCAAACCCATATTGCTCCAATGCCTGGTATGGCAACGATCAACATACGACGGGGTAGCCCGGAACTGCGAAGGCGTTTGCTGCATACTGTTAGCGAAACCCAGATTATGCTTAGCTGAACCGGGACACTGACTACCGCCATAAATATTTCTGCAGTTTTCCAAATTCCATCGCTGAAATTAAAATTGCCATATTCCAATATTAGCCCAGTAATAAACTGAATGCAGAGCACCGGTATTATAAAAAGCAGCCAGAACTGTCGCCGCGTTACGTTACCATCAAAGTTGAAATAAAAATCCAGATAGTCTTGATCCCTCATGAGCATTTCCTCATCTGATTGTCAGAGCTTATATGGTGTGGTTCCGAGGTGATGTATTATCATCGGGAATTGCTTCACTGTTTTTCTTAAGGCTCTCAAGTTGGGATCGATAAGCGGCTTCTCTCTGAAATATTTTGCGCACATAATGGCGGGTTTCCGTGCCGCGGCAATAGCCATATTTTACCTCTGGACTATTGTAGAACTCTGCTTTTTGCAAGAGTACGATGTAATCTTCAACTCCTTTGCTGTTGCTGGTTGAGAACCATTGGTTAGGGTTCACCCCATCCTGCAGTGCTAGTCGGCGGGCATCTAAGACGTGTCCTGCACCTGCGTTATAGGAGGCAAAAGTAAAGGCCATGGCATCCCTTTTCGGTAAATTCATCCAACGTTGATATTGATTCAGATTGTACTTGGAGCCACCTTGGATATTTTGTGCCGGGTTAAAGTTATCCTTTACTCCCATTTCATTGGCAGTTTCAGGCATTAACTGCATTAGCCCCTGTGCCCCGGCGCGGGATATGGCATTAGGCCTAAAGTTGGATTCTGTAGATGCTTGTGCGGCGAGCCATACCCAATCGAAAGGTTCAATTGCATAGCGTTTAAAGAGCTTGTCCCAGGGACTTAGCGTGCTGTTGGGTAGGATATATTCTTGTTGGTAGCCTATTCTTAGCTTGTTCGGTTGGCTCAGAAATTTCTGGAGTATTGTCTGGGCCTCAGCACTTTTCAGCCAACTGTTGAGGTCGTCGAGGAGAGAGGTATCATTATCCTTAGTTAAAGCAAAAGCAACCTTTCGATTTTCCCCAAATACCAGCGAGGTATCTAAGTTATTTCTGTAACCATTACTTCCATTCACGATATGTTCATCGGCGATAGTGAAATCTATTTCCCCCATGCTAACGGCATCAATGAGTTCAAGAATTGATACTGCTTTATCCGCAAAACCAATTCTGATTGCTGTCATGTTTTTTGCGTTTCCGGGATAGGTCAGGGGAATTTCTTGAGATAGGGCTTTCTCCTCTATTTCTTCAAGATAGGCGCTATCTTGATGAATAGTGAGTGTTTTTCCTTTTAGATCCTTGAATACTGCTAAAGCTTTTTTTTTGCGCTGTACGAGTACCTCCCGTGTTTCAAATAATGTGTGACTAAACGTTATTTGTTTTTCCCGTTTGCGGGTGTGAGTAAGATCTGCAGCTGCTATATCTACGTTTCCTTCTTTCACTAAAGTTAAAATTTTTTTAATCGATGACACTTTTTTGAATTCAATATTTACGCCCAGGTGCTCTGCATAGGCTTGTAGTAAATCGCATTCCAGCCCGGCAGGCTGACCACGATGATAATAACAGCCCACCCCATCCATTCGTGTGGCGACAGTTAACGTATCTATTGCTAGGATACTGTTGAGTCGATTCTTCGGGATCTTGCAGGCATAGATAATGACTCCTGAGAGGATCATTGCTGAGAGAAGGAAAATCCAACTTTTATTGAATGACTTCATGATAGCTCCTTGACTTGGTTTAAATCTTGGAGCCTATCGATGTCTCGCTAAGCCAAAAGGAGGAAGCAATTCCCGATTAACTGGTTATAAATCGCGGTTTAGAGTGATCGGGCTACATACCTAGCAACCCTCTAAGAGAAGGAAAAAACATGTCTGATGAAACTGATAGCAACTTGGAAGGAATTGATCCCTCGCCTTACCGGGATCGGCTCGACCCCAAAGTATCTGATGAAACCACTTCAAGTGCTGCGAAAAGCCTAAATCTAGATGGATTGCGCGATCTGTCTGCACTTTCCAAATTACAGGTACGTGAATTTACTCATACCAGTTCTACCCAGATGCAGGCCACATCCAATGCCATGACACAAATGGCTGCGGCTGGCGCCACTGCGGTAAATGCTATTTTGGGTAATGGTAGTAAAGGGGAGGGGCAGAAAGATACTGCACAGCTATCTAATCGCTGATGGAGAAAAGTTTCCCGATTATCAGTGATTGGGATTTTCCGTACAGTGATATAGCCCAATAACTGGGTTGATTAATTAACTGATTGAAAGGAAAAAATTATGTCTGATGAAACCAATACTGTAGACGGTATTCAACCTTCCCCTTATCGCGATCGTGTTGACCCTAAAGTCTCTGACCAGACAACCAGTTCTTCAGCACAAAGCCTGAATCTGGATGGTCTACGTGACCTGTCTGCGCTCTCCAAGCTGCAGGTTCGTGAGTTTACTCACACAGGTGCAACACAAATGCAAGCAACCTCCAATGCTATGACGCAAATGGCGGCGGCAGGTGCAAAGGCCGTAAATTACATCATGGATGGCGGTAAGTAAGGTTTTTGACCTTCAAGGGGTAGCGGTTTATCGCTACCCCTTAATAAAAGGAGCAAGTTATGAGAGATACTTTCCGAGATCGCCTGGCGACTAAAGTGGTTGATCAGATGGCAACTTCTTCAGCACTTAGCCTTCATCTAGATGGTCTGCGCGATTTGTCTGCACTATCTAAACTACAAGTACGTGAATTTACCCATACCGGCGCAACTCAAATGCAGGCAACAGCAAATTCAATCCTGCAAATGTCGGCAGTTGGGGCGCGCACATTTAAAGATACCTTCTAATTTACTGTCTGAAAGGATGAACAGATGGCAAAGGATGATGATACACCAACGCTTAGGGAGCTCTCCGCAGGGAAGGGGAGGCTGATTGATGTGATGTCTAGTGCTTACTTGCAGCGTTCCATCAATAGCGCTGTGGAAACTACGCTGCAAGATCAAGTTAATGCGCGCAACCAGCGTATGTTGTTGATGACTAAACAGCTAAATAAAATAGTTGATTTGTAATTTTATGAAAGACGAGGGGGGGGCGGCAAAAGAAGGGAAGCGTATGTCTTCCTCTTTTTTGGTTCAAAGTGCAGCCGATCATGTAAGGGATACAGCCTTGCAAACCTCTACAGTTGCCGGGAAAGCTTTTCAG
Source organism: Microbulbifer mixtoriginis (SeqCode) (assembly GCF_052468275.1). Classification (NCBI taxonomy): domain Bacteria; kingdom Pseudomonadati; phylum Pseudomonadota; class Gammaproteobacteria; order Cellvibrionales; family Microbulbiferaceae; genus Microbulbifer; species Microbulbifer mixtoriginis (SeqCode). The sequence continues at coordinate 2,539,187 of NZ_CP174341.1, forward strand.
AAATGGTTGACCCAACCATTCAACCTCATCTTCCTGCTGATAATCATCGTTGCACATATACAGTTGATCGTGGCTGTGATTCAGAGTTTCTTGATGCTGTTGCTTTCGATGTTCATGCGTTAAGGATTTCAACTTATGCCTAATACAAAACCTACAAGAGAAAGTTACCTCCCTCCGGATTTTGAAGAGCAGCTGGATAAACTGATTAGCAGTCAAGGCACTGATGTTGACTTGGGTGAAGAACTACAGCAGTCAATCATGGCTATCTGCCGAGAAGTTAACGATGCATTGACAAAATCCTTTTCGGATATATCAACTACAGGCTTTGAGATGGATGACCAAATAAAGGGGCAAGGAGAAGATAATGAGTAATCAGACTAAAAATACTTTTCAGCCGGATGTGAGTAATATTTCCAAGCAAATTGTGAGAAACGCGGTAGAGCTACAAGGAATTCACATTTTACAAGGAAAATCTGACTCGTTAAGGGATGAAAGACTTAGCAATATCATGTTAAAAAATAGTGTGATGATGAAGTGGCTTCAGAATCCATCCAATACCAGCTATAAGGAAGTATTAAGTGGTATAGGTGTCAACTCACTAAAAGACGATGTCAGAGAAGCTTATCAGTATGCTCTTGAAATGGTCCATCAAAAGAGTGATAAAAGTTAATATAGCGCTCTATTTGACCTTTAGTGACTAGAGGGCAATAACTCCTGGGGTTTCCTGGAGAGACCGGGGAGAGAAAATGCAGCAGGAGCTTGCTGCAATGCAGCCAGATTATGATTTTGCGGTTTTTATCGGCCGCTTCCAGCCATTTCATTTCGGCCATTTGGCTGTGATTTAAGGTCGCTTACAAGAAACTAAATTTTTATATATTGAGATAATTATAGTTCTCTAGAAAAAATTTCCAGAAATTTAGATGGCGGCGATTGATTGGATAGATGGCTTGGTTAATCTTTTTTTCTACGCCGATCGTTAACGGCTTCTCCAATGCTTGATCTATTCACCATGAAATAAATGTATATGTAATCAAGCTAAGGATTAAGATACAAAGTAAATGCCAAGAGTATACAAAAAGGAGAAACATAAAGACAAAAAACCTTTCTAGTTAGCCCTAGACTTCTGTTAGCTATGTCAATGTAGCTTATTGAACACTCTGTAATTTTTTAAGATAGGAATTAATGATGCCAGTAACACAACTTAGCCAATTACCTAATGCTCGCGCAATTTGGAGTGCAATAGATCAGTACAATATTTATGTGGTCGCCACAATGAGCGATGCTTTCGCACAAATACCGGACACTGGAGCCGACTTTCAAATGCCACCTCCGATACTTATGTATCATGAAGGAGACATGTGTGCACTTCTTATAATGGGAGAAAGGCATGGCGCACAATCTCAGGATATAAGAGCAGCTGCAAAAAATACTGCAACTGCAATTTTAAATATTCCCGACACGATGATAGCAGTTGAAGAACCTATTGAAGTTAATGATAGGCTCTATTCCAATGGTGGGGCCCAGAAACAATTATCATTAATTGGTGATCAAAACCTACTTACATACGACCCCTCTTTGAGAGGTGCAATTAGCGCCGAGCTTGCTGATCAAGGCTATCGTCTAAATACTGATGCTCAGCCCTATCGTTTTTCTGCAGAACAAGGAAGGCGTTATGATCCTAGATATGGACAAAATGGAAATGCGCCATTGATAAACAACCAAATGGCCACTTCTTTAAGCACCTATGCTAACACGGGGGCACTCATAGCTTATCCAGTTGGACCCGACCATCTAAGGTTTGGGCCCGCTGCCTACGTCAGAAATGAGAATGAAACTTTACAAGGTCAACTCCTAGCAAAAAATTGGACGGTACTTGAAATTTCAGAACCTCCTCGTGGCGGTAACGGTAACGGTAACGGTAACGGTAACGGTAACGGTAACGCTCAAAATTGACAGATAAATAAACATATCAAATTATTAATCTGTTGTAGTTCAGACTTGATCTGACAGTCACCGGTTTTTCAGAAGGTGCTCTGTCAGGTCAAATTCAGTTTACGAGCTCCTCCTTCCAGATACTTTTACCCTCTTCAAAGGTTGCTATCGGTGTGCGACCACAACACTTTTTACCCTGATGAGTTCGATCATTACTGTAATATACGAGCCATTCGTCTAGATCCTTTTGTAGGTCTTCTATTGATCCATAGTTCTTTCGTCGCAACGATGGTTGGTAAAACTCTTATAATATAGTTTTATGGAAGCGCTCACGATGGCCAGCTGTTGGTCGACCAGGATTTTGAGGCCGTCCGCTTACTGGCAGAAATGCCCACACAGGAGGGGATGCTGGCAACAGCTATCTGAGCTCTTCTTATTACATCGCGTTCAAGAGCCGGCTTATACCGGCTTTACCATTCATTGGCGACTGATAGCCCAACCTTATAGAGATCTTCTGCCAAGGTGTGAATTTCTTCCGACAAAGAGATTTGCTGGGCCCATTCCTCAGGTATTCCAGAAACTCCATAGTAAGCTCCGGCTATTTGTCCGCAAATGGCTGCTGTTGTATCAGCATCGTTGCCAATATTGGCTGCCAAAAGAATGGCTTCCCGAAAACTATTGGTATTGAAAAAACACCAAAGCGCCGATATTAGGGGCTCGATAACGTAACCACTTCCGGTTAACTCTTCATAGTGCTGGTCTAGAAATTGCCCACTGGCAATGGTTTTTACTTTTTCATTAGTTGGAGTTTGTTCGATAGAAGCGAGAAGCTCATTTTTATTGATGCCAATAAATATGGAAAGTATAAGATTACAGAGGAGTCGGCAGCTTTCGATGCATTCGTCCGAGCCATGAGTGGTTCTGGAGCTTTTCCCTGCGAAATAAATGGCATCCGAAGCTGTTGAAGAAAAAAATATGGGAATAGGCGCTAAGCGCATGAGTGAACCATTACCTGACGAGCGTGTAGATGTTGAACCACTAAAAGGATCACCTGTTTGCAGATATCGATTTAATGCGGATAAAACTGTTGAACCAATATCGAAGCACTCACCCGTAGAGCTCATATACCCATACTGGTACCAGTTACAGTAACGATTCATCTGATCAGTCGCACTGAAGCCTTTTTTCTGGAGTAAACTGTGGGCCAGGCAGAGCGCCATGGAGGTATCATCGGTCCATGCCCCTTTTTTAATCCAAATGGGCCTCCACCTTCCATGTCTGATAAAGGAGTGAATTCCCCTTTGTACTTAAACTCCAACGTGGTGCCCACAGCATCACTGCATGCGAGTCCGACTAAACAGCCTTTTACCTTGTCTAGCGTTTCAATATTCACCTAGAAAATCCTTCTTATACCTGCTTGAGAGTGATTGCTAAATAAAATTAGGGACAATGGGGCAGGGCTATTGCTCCAGATTCCGCACAAAAGTATGTTTCCCTGAACCTGGACGCAAACTGTACAACGCGGCCGGGCGACCTCGCTCAGTACGTTTTTCACCGGTATCTATCAGAAGATCTGCCTGATCAATCCTTCTGCGAAAAGACTTTTTCTGTAGAGGCTTGCCGATAATGACTTCGTGCACCTGTTGAAGCTCGGGTAGAGTGAATTTTCTGGGCAGCGCGTAGGCTGGGATAATACTGTAAAGAGCCTTTTGAATAAGACGCTCATGTGCCCTATTAATAATTTTGAGATGGTCAAAGGCCAAGTTTATTTTCTTAACTATTCGATAGGCAGCCAGGCGATATCGGAGATGGTTTCTAATTCGCTTTCACAGGCCTGATGAGCGATCAGAGCCGTGTAACATATGGTTACAGACCAGCCCCGCTGATCTCTGGAGCCGCCACCAAAGGTAGCTAGCTGCTCAACATAAGGGGGAACAACTCCGGTTTTCTCCTTGAGCTTTCGGGTGACCGTATCCTCTAGGGTCTTATCTTCGCTCTCGGAAATGAAACCTCCCGGCAGCGCCCATTTTCCCTGTTCGGGATGATTGGAGCGCTCTACCAGCAAAACTTTGAGTTGACTATCTTGATAAGTAAACAAGACGGCATCTACGGTAACTAGAGGGGCTTCAAAGTTGCCCTTGTCGTAGGCGGCAAGGAATTCTTTCTCGTTCATTGCCTCACTAAGTGTCAGTTGGTCACTTATGGTAGCTGCCTAATCCTGCGTGCTCAAGGGGGTTAGTGGGGTAAACAAATTCTTCTTGTCAATTGAATAGAGCAAAGTGAGAGGAGAGATATGTCACGCTGGTTGATAATTACTGGATTGGTCCTGATAGTCGTTGGTATAGCGCTGCACTTTGCCCCCTGGCTATTTAACTGGTTTGGCCGGTTGCCGGGGGATATTCGTATTGAATCTAGCCGCACTCGTTTTTATTTTCCAATTGTCTCGATGATTATTGTCAGCCTGATATTAAGCCTCTTAGTTAATTTTTTCCGCAGATAAATATTCTATTGATGCAGCAGAATAAAAAAAGGCCGCATGGGGGCGGCCGCAAGGGACTTATAGGAGAGTATGAGAAAAGGAGGGTGCGTTCTCCGCTAGTCAAAAAAAGGTCGTCCGTGACCTACCTGATTCAGCCTCTGAAATTGCGCAAAAGCGCAGAGTGATTTGTATTTCAGGGGCTTTGCTGGCCGTGACCAGCGACGACGCTTCCTTGCGTCGTATCAATCCGGCTATCCACAAATTAGCCGGATTAATAACTTAGAAATCGTACTTAATGGATGCAGAGAAAGTACGGCCCGGAGCAGAGTTTACGTAGATATCACTGTCTTCATCCCAGCCAGCAACATTTAGGTAGGGCACATACTCCTTGTCGAGCAGGTTGTTGACGGCCAGGTTGAGAGACATCTGCTCCATCAGCTGGTAGCCCAGAGTCCAATCTACAGAGCCATAGCCTGGAGTCCCTGTTTCGCCTTCATTGACATGTTCCATGCGGTCTGCCCAGCGCACTAGTACTTGGCTGGAAAGTTGTGCGCCTGTGTAGCTGGCACCAACGACACCGGAAAGCGGGCTGATACTGGTTAGGTATTCGCCGGTGGTATCGTTTTCACCGCGTTGATAGCTGGCATTAGCAAATAGCTCGAACGCTGGAGATAGGTACCAATTTGCGCTCAGCTCCACTCCTTTGATCGTCACTGAGTCTATGTTTTGGTATTGGTATTGCTCAAACACGTGCGAGAAACTGCCATCGTTGTTGAAGAAAGTTTCGCTGTCTATGAGTTCAGTTTGGAGGAAGTCATCGTACTCGGTAGTGAAGGCGGCAGCGCTGAAGGCAATGGGGCCCAGGTGTCCACGCAGCCCGAGTTCGAAAGAGTCGCTGGTTTCTGGAGACAGATCATCAGCCGGTAATACCTCGTAAGCATAAGTAGAAGTTGGTTGTTTATAGTGCTCGATATATGCCAGATCGTAGGCTGGTACTTTGAAACCCTGGCCGTATTGGATGAAGGCAGACAAGCGAGAGTTGATTTTGTAGAGGGCTCCCAGATTGAAGGAGAGGTTGCTCTCCTCAATCGTGGCAAAAGGAGTACCGTCAGCTTTTTCTGCACCATCGGGGTCCATTTCGTACCAATCGTAGCGTACCCCTGGGGTTACAATCAGCTGTCCATTGGCAAAAGTCATTTCATCGTTCAGGAATAATCCCGCACGGGAGACTGCATTTTCTGGGAACTTTTCTGTTGGGATATTCATTGTGGATGTACCAGCCACTTCGCGGTACTGGAGTAGGGTACGGCGGCTTTCGGTTTTTTCCAGGTCTAGGCCGTATCCCAGCGTGTGGGTCTCGCTCAGAGTCTTGCTGGCATTGGAGAGGAAGCCAATAGTATCTTGGCTATAAAGGCCAGTTTCCCACATATCACGGATTTCAAAAACTCCAAACATTGGGGCATTGACGTCCAGCTGGCCATACTGTTCATCTTGCTGTTCGGATTCGTTTTTATACAGGCTAATATTCAGCTGGTCATAGACTGCACTGGGAGTCTCGCTGTGGTAACGCAGCTGGTAAGCGCGGACCTCTTTATCGGAGATTGATTTTTCCTTGACGACGCTGTAGCCGTAATCGGCCAGCCCGCGGAAGTAGTGAAGCAGGCCGTCGGCGCTGTCGCCGGTGCTTTCCTGATTCCAGTGATCAATGCTGAAACTGACAAAGTCCTCACCACCAAGGTTGTACTTGGCCTTGTAAAGCAGGCTCTTTGACTCAATTTCGAAGGGGGCCTGGCTTTCGTCGAAATTTTGTTGCTCCTCTCCATCGCGGAAGGTGGTATGCAGTAGTTGTTCAAAGTTGCCGGTGCGCAGAGCCAGGGTAGGGGAGATGTGTGATTGAGTGGTAATACCGGTGTATCCGGTTTTGATCGCACCGCCGAATTGCTCTCCGTCCTTTAAGTAGTCGCTGGCATCTTTGGTGGTGAATACCACGATGCCGGCAAGCGCGTCAGAACCGTATAAAGAAGACGCAGCGCCCTTGGCCACCTCTACCTGTTTCAGGGTATCTATTTCAATAAAGCCGCGGCCCACGATGTCATTTTTACCATTGGCTCCATAGCCTTCGTTAACCCGCATACCGTCTTTGATAATCAGTACCCGGTCGCCACCCATGCCGCGTACCAGGATATTTTGTGCACTGCCGGCGGCGCCGGTTACTTCAACTCCGGGCTCGTATTGGAACAGCTGATTCATATCGTTCAGCTGAAGCTGTTCGATGTCCTCATTGGTGACAACAGAAACACTTCCTGCGACATCTTTCAGCGGCTTTTCCGCGCGGCCGCTGACCACAATCAGTTCCAGGTCGCTGTTGGCTTCTGAACCTGAAGTTTCGGCATGCAGGTTAGCGACGGAAGCCAGGCCCAGTATGGCCGCTGCAATTGGGCGAAGTTTCATGGTGTTGTCCTTGAGGTAATTTCTGTACTTCTGCTCTTGTTGGTCGGCAGTGGTTGGTTGCTCACCACTGGCGCCGATTGAGGGGGGATTATAGGGATGATTTTCTTAATGTAAAGCTAAATGCGAATCACTATCAATTAGATTAAATTTGACGTTGATAGGGAGTTCCGTTAGTTTCCGCGGCCATTAATACAGAACGAAAGTGCTGGGCTGAGGAGACTTGCAATGAATATTTCGATAATTGAGAACCTGATGGCCGATGTGGCTGATTTGTTTATGGCCCCAGTATTACTGGCGATTCTGGTTCTTTTTATCTACGCACTTTACGCAACGGGACGCTTTATCTCTCTATGGCTGCTGCGACGCCGCAATGCTGGCACCTACAGCTTGGCCTTAAAGCAAGGTCGGAAAGAGGAGCTGCCAGGCTTTCAGGTGCACAACTATTACGTGCGACACCCTTTGGCATGTGATGACGAGTTGGAAGTTTTTGCACTGAAAAAGTTGGAGATGCTGCGTATGGCTACACGCATTGCCCCCATGTTGGGCTTGATCGCCACCATGATCCCGATGGGGCCGGCGTTGCGAGCCTTGGCCGATGGCAATATCCAGGGGATCAGTGAAAACCTGATTATCGCTTTTGCTGCTGTGATCTGGGGCCTCGCAATTTCTACCCTGACCTTCTGGCCGGCCTCGGTAAAGAAGCGTTGGTTTGCTGCTGAGCTAATTAACATTCGCAAATTGAAGGAGGCTGTTTAATGCGCTTCCTGGATGAAGATGAAGAGCTCAACCCGATTTTGAGTGCGGTTAACTTGATTGATGTTTTTCTGGTGATTATTGCCGCACTGCTTATCGCTATCGCACAAAACCCGCTAAACGTGTTTTCCAATGAAAAGGTCACAGTCATCAAAAATGCCGGTGAGCCCAATATGGAAGTCATCGTAAAAGATGGGGAAGAAATTAAGCAGTACAAATCCACTGGTGAAATTGGTTCCGGAGAGGGCACTCGCGCTGGTGTTGCTTACCAGATGGCAGACGGCAGCCTGGTCTATGTACCGGAAGGAAAAGAAGAGTCTGCAAAAGACAAGGCTGTAGGGGGTAAATAGTCATGTTGAAGAAGGTTTGTATGCAATTGGCATGCTTCGTCGTAATAGCCTTCACTACGATGATGGTGCAGGCTAACGATAAACCCAAAGTTTTGCTGATGATGTCCAGCCATACCGCGAAAGCCAAGGGGGAGCTGTTATCTGATTTGGCTGCGGACCAGCCGTTTACCCTGGAGATATTTAACAGCAAAGGGAAGAGTGAAGAGCAAATAGCGCAGGCCTGGGGTTCCTCTAGCCTGGTGATGCTTGACGGTATCAATCCGGCACTCTCCCAATTTATGTTTGGGAAATACCAGCCGCTACTAACCCAGTTCCCCAAAGTGCCTGTGCTTTCCCTGGGAGATGCCGATAACGCCTCCATGAATCAGGGGCTGACTGTTGAACAGCACCAATCCATCGCTGCGTATTTCAATAATGCTGGGCGTCAGAACTACCGGCACTTGATGCAGTTCCTCTCCTCCAAAGTCTTTGGCCTCTCTGAGCAGCCTGTAGTCGACCCAATTATTGTGCCTAAAGTGGGTTTTTATCATCCGCGTCTGCCAAGCCTGGTGACTGACAGCGAAGGGGATTTCTTTAATTGGCTGCAGGTATCCGCAGAGCAGCCGGTTATAGGTTTGGCTATCCATCGCTCAGTCGTGGATTACGAGCAGCAGCAGGTTGTAGATGCCATCTTGACTGGCCTGGAAGAAAAAGGTGCTAAGGCTTTTGCCTTTTTCTTTGAAGGTGAGGATCTGCCGCTTTCCTATCCGGATTTACTGCAAGACGAAGCGGGGCAAACACGTGTTGATCTGATGATCAATTACCGCTCTCTCCATTATGTGAGTAAACGTCGCGCGGAGTTCGAAAAGTTGGGTGTCCCGGTGATTCATGCCCTGAACTATACCGAGGGCAGTGAAGCGGATTATCTTGCCGATAATAGTGGGGTCTCTCCTTCGCTAACTCCATTCTTCCTGGTGATGCCTGAAGACACCGGTAGTATCGATCCGGTAATTGTTGCCGCAAGTGAAGGTGGCAATAAGGTTGTAATGACAGACCAGCTCGATGCGTTGGTGGAACGCGCCTGGAGTCATGCCTCTCTTGGCTACAAAAAAAACAACCAGAAAAAAGTGGCTACCTTTATCTGGAACTACCCTCCCGGTGAGAAGAATATTGGTGCGGCCTTCCTCGATGTCCCTTCTTCTATTGAGTCTATCGCCAAAGCCATGGCGGAGCGTGGCTATCAAATAGAAAAGCAGGACTCCAAGACCCTGATTACCTGGGCGGGCCAATTGCTGCGCCCTTATTATCGCCGTGAAGACAGCGTGGCACTGATTGATAAAGGTTTGGCGGACTGGATGCCACTTTCCACCTATGTCGATTGGTTTAATCGTTTGCCGGCCTCTATACGTGATCCCATTGTGGAGCGGTGGGGTAAGCCGGAAGATAATGCCATGTTGGCAGACCATAATGGTGAGCGGGCGTTTGTGATCCCACGTATGACATTGGGTAACCTGATTGTCCTGCCGCAGGGGGTGCGTGCGGAGAATGCCAAAGATCACGCCTCCCTCTATCACGATATGAAAACGCCGGTAAACCATGCTTACCTGGCGGTTTATCTCTACGCGCGCAAAACTTTCGGGGCCGATGCCTATATTCACTTGGGGACACATGGTTCCCAGGAGTGGCTAACCGGTAAGGAGCGTGGACTCTCTGTGTACGACGCCCCAAATTTGGCTCTGGGTAATATCCCGGTATTTTATCCCTACATTATTGATAATGTAGGCGAAGCTATGCAGGCCAAGCGTCGCGGACGTGCGACGATGATCAGCCATTTAACACCGGGCTTCGCTAAAGCGGGTCTTTATGCCGAAGTGGCCGAACTCTCTGAGTTGATTGGTAATTACCTGATACTGGAAGAAGGGCAAACCCGGCTGAATACCCAGGAGCGTATTATCGCCCTGGCGGACAAGCTGAATATGCTCAAGGATTTAGAAATCAACGCTGAAACCTTGCAGGCTGATTTCGATGGCCAGCTCAGTCGTTTTCAGGACCACTTGGCCCAACTGGCTGAAATGAGCCAGCCACTGGGTATCCATCGTTTTGGTCAGCTGCCCAAGTCAGAGCATCTCACCAGCACCATGCTGCAAATGCTGGGTGAAAACTTTATCTCCGCCGCCGGCCAATATGAGAGCGAGCAGGGCCTGAGTTTGCCGCAGGATCAGGTGCTGGATGAACGCAATGTAGTCGCCTTGGAAGCACAGCCGGGTTATCAGCTGTTAAATGCCTACCTGGCTGGCCGCAAGTTGCCAGAACTTTCTGAAGAGCTGCAAAATTACCTGCAGCAGGGCCGGGAGTATGCCGATAACTTTGCCGGTATCGCTGAGCTACAAAACCTGATGCTGGCGCTCGACGGTGAGTACATTCCGGTGAGCTATGGGGGTGACCCTATTCGCAACCCGCAGGCAGTGCCTACCGGTCGCAACCTGATTGGATTCAACCCTGCCAAGGTGCCGTCCAAGGAGGCTTATGAGGCCGGCGTTCAACTGATGGAACAAACTATTGCCGACTATCGGGAAAAACACGGTCGTTTCCCGGATAAGCTGGCATTTTCCCTTTGGTCCCTGGAGACGATGCGTCACCAGGGTGCGTTGGAAGCGCAAATACTGCATGCGCTGGGTCTCAAGCCCAAATGGAATCAGCAGGGCAATGTTACTGGAACTGAGGTGATTCCCTATTCAGAGCTAAAGCGCCCTCGTATCGATGTGGTGATCTCTGCTACGGGCCTTTACCGCGATGCTTTCCCTAATGTGATGCTGTGGCTGGCGGAAGCCATCGATAAAGTGGCGCAGATGAAGGAGGAGAACAACTTTGTTTATCGCCACAGCCAGGCCTTATTAAAGCAACTAAAGGAAGAAGGCAGTTCCGAAGAAGATGCCCGCTATCTTTCCTCTGTACGCATTTTCTCCAATGAAAGTGGCAATTACGGTACCGGCTTGAATGGTGCCAGCCTGGCTTCCGACAGCTGGGAGACAGACGACAAGCTGGCCGATCTGTATATGCGCCGCATGGGGTTTGCCTATGGCAAGGATGAGTCCCGTTGGAGCGAGGACCAGCGCAATGTTGCACTTTATAGCAAGGTGCTTTCCGGTACCGATGGAGTGATATTCTCGCGCTCCACCAATCTCTACGCAATGATGACTAATGACGACCCTTTCCAGTATTTTGGTGGTATGGGGCTTGCGGTGCGCAATCTCGACGGTAAGACACCCGAAATGTATGTCTCCAACTTGCGTCGCAAGGACAACATTAAAACCCAGACCCTGGGAGAATTTGTCAATCAGGAAATGCGTAGCCGTTATTTCCATCCCCGTTGGATTGAGGCGATGCAGGAATCCGGCTATGCCGGCGCAACGGCAATCTTGGATCGCGTGAACAACATGTGGGGCTGGGAGGTGATGACTCCGGAAACCATCCGCGACTACCAATGGCAGGAGATGTTTGAGGTCTACGTGGAGGATAAATACCAAATGGATATGCGTGAGTTCTTTGAGGAGCACAATGCGGAAGCCCTGGCACAAATGCTGGAGCGTATGCTGGAGGCTGTGCGCAAAGGCTACTGGCCTGCCGATGCAGAAACGCTAAGGAAAATGGTGGAGACTTACACCGAGCTCGCCAACCAGCACGACGTAGCAACAGACAATGAGAAATTTACTGACTTTGTGAATCAGCAGGCCCTTGGATTTGGTCTTGCCCCGCTTGTGAGTGGCCAGACGGTAGATAATGTCGCTGCCAGCGCTCCCGCGTCTCAGCAAGTTAGTGGGCAGAAACTAGAAGAAGTAAAAGAGCCCGCAGCTCAGGATAAGCCCCGGGACTTCTTGTGGTTATTACTGTTGGCAATTGTTATCACTGGATTTATTAGCGTATTTTTTGAGCGCTTTTTTGAGGGGGGAGGGCTGAGAGTGACCCATGTCTAGGCATTGGGGGTTACCCGTGGCGATAAAAGCCAATCCTAAAGTCACTTTTTGATCAGTTAAGGCCAGCAATTCTTACCAGCGTTGCTGGCTTTTTCTTTTTTGGCAGAAAAAATTTTAAGCTAATGTTGTTGTCATTTTTCAGGAACCTGTCGATATTTTTTCGTATCCAGCAGGTAAAGTCAGAGAACACTCACAGGCTACCCATTCAGGGATGACATTTTTGTGAAATAATTCTGAAAAATTAATTGCGTGGAAATTAGCATTAAGCGTCTCAGCATAGTGGTCCATGTTAGGAAAGGTTAAGTCTCGGTTTTGCTGTAGCTCATTAAGTAATCAGCACCATTGAGATTTTTTCTGAACTAGCATAAATATTTTGCAGTGAGAAGCTAATGAGAAAAATAATTCCACTGATTGCTCTCCTTTGTGCGGGAGGGTATTTTTTCTGGGCAAAGAGTCAAACAGATAGCCCACAACCGATTACTGAAAAACCAGTCTCACCTCCCTCCAAGAAAATTGTTCCAACTGAAACTAAATCTACAGAAGAAGTGGTAGAGATGCCTTCCGCCCAAGAGCAAGAGGCGAACCCTGATAGTGCCTTGATGTGGGCAGAATCGGATGTCGCAAGGCAGGTTTTACATGAGTCAGGACGCTTGCCGCTTGATTTAAATGGAGAGACATATCTTGAGATTGATGTAGAGGCTCTGAAGAATTTATCTATTGGAGACTATGTTGATATAGAAATGCCTGGGGTGAAGGGAAATTACGATGCTCAGGTGGATAAAGTCCAGGAGCATGCCAGTGGGAATAAAAGTGTACAAATGAACCTGCCTGGTTATGGTAGCGTGTATTTTGTAAATTTCACAATTGGCAAAAACTCGGTATATGGTAATTTAACATTGCCTTCAGGCTCATACTCCCTAGAGGCGCAGGGAAATTATGCCTGGGTGGCTTCGAAAAAAGATTTAACCAGGAGTCACTTGGAGGAAGAGGTAAAATTAAAGTAAGAATTTATCTAATGTTGGGGTAGGAGTTATCTTACCTGGCTAGCAGCAAAGGGAGTGCTGCTTGAAGTGCCTGTTACTGCCAGAAGCGATTGCTTTTACAGGTGGAAAAGAGAGTAGGGAGTAATCTATTTTCCAGTTAAGGCGAGTGCATTTTGTGATTTGATCAGTTTGACCAAAGATGTAACCGGTTTCATTGATTAGATCACAAAGATTGGGGTAAATAATTTAATAATAAAAGGAACTGCTATGAAGCTAAGAAACAGTTTGGCTGCCGCAATAACGGCTCTTACCATCTCTGGGGCGGCAAGTGCGGAGACGATAAAAATTGCGGTTTGGTATACCGACCCTGCGGCTCAGTATACTGGTGATATTTCCGTAATGGTTGATAATCTGATCAGTACTTCTAACCGTATCTACGAGAATAATGGCCTGGATATTCAGCTGGAATTGGTAGACTCAAGAGAGTATTCCAAGGAGGACCTCCTCATTAATGGAGACAACCTCAATGAATTTTCTGGCTTAACTGAGTACTTTGCCGAGGATAGTACGCCGACCTACGCTGAAATTACGCAAGTTGCTCCCGGCCCAGTTGGGGTGCAGCGTCAACTTTTTGAAGCCGACATGGTTGCTCTGTTAGGCAAGGGCGAAGAAGTTTGGGAAGATGGACGCTTTCTTGGTACCCGCTGTGGAGTAGCCTGGGGCGGAATAGGTAGTAACGGTGTAATGGATCCTAGTGCCAAGCGCTTGGCCTATAGTTTGACTGCAGTTGATTGTGGGGGTACTGATCTTACATTTATTCATGAGCTGGGCCACAACATGGGGCTGACTCATTCTCGCCAACAAGGTGATACCAGTGGTTATGTTTACCGTTGGGGACTTGGTTACGGTGTAAATAACAGTTTCTCAACTATTATGGCGTATCCATCTGCATTTGGAAGCGCTGAAAGACTGGATACATTTTCTGATCCAGGCAAAATCTGCAACGGGTTACCGTGTGGCGAGAGAAATCGGGCTGATGCTCATAGAGCATTGGAGCCGATTATTGATGATGTAGCTGGCTATTATTAATCTACTTTACTCTCTTGATCTATTGAGAAGTTATTGACCGTTAACTCCATTGTTTTGGGGAGGGCTTTGCCCTCCCTTTTTTTGTTCTTTAACTTTTGGGTTGACTTGTTCTGCAGGTGTCTTTTTTATCTTTTGGTGTAATTTATCGCATCCTTTTTTTTGGTTATAGCTTTATAACCATTTAAGCTCCTCAAGTGGATGAACTTCTCAATATTTTTAAGGACTTATATTTGTTGGTTGCGATGAGGTTTGCAGTTTTTTATGATTTTGTTGTCGGCTTCAGTTGCGATCATTTTTTTATTTTTCTTATCTGTGAAGTGTTTTCAAAAAATATTTTGAGGTCCTGATACCATTCTTCGTCTGAGTCTGGGCGATAGCGAGAATGTCTGGAAGTAACCTTTTCTGGTTGATATTGCGAGAAAAAATTTTCTTCTGAAGCTTGGGGGTTTCGGGAGTGTTATTTTAATAAATGAATGTTGGGGTAGTGAGCTGTGAAGAAGTTGATATTTCCTGTTTTGGTGGTCTTGCTAGGGGCTGGATATTATTTTTGGTCTAAAGGGCAGTCTAATACTGAAAGACAGGTCGCAAAAATTCCAGAGCCTAAACTGGCTATTGATAGGTTTCCTGTAGAAGACTCTTTGGATGAAGTTGTTGAAGGTGAGGCATCTGCAGTGGATGAGCCTCTGGAAGAAGTTGAAAATATTCTTTGGGAAGAGTCAGAGTTAGCTAAGCAGGTACTTCATGAAAATGGTCGCCTGCCAAAAGATCTCAAGGGTGAAACTTATCTTGAGCTTAATGTGGATATGTTAAGGAATTTAGAGATAGGCGAATATGTTGATATGGATCTTCCTGGAGTGGAAGGTGACTACGATGCTCAAGTGGGAAGTATTCAACAGCACGCGAGTGGAAACAAAAGCTTGGAATTAAACTTTCCGGGGCATGCACGCCTCTTTGGGGCCACAATAACGCTAGGAAAGGATGTGGTTTATGCTCAGCTGAACCTGCCATCGGGCTCTTACACTATGGAGGCACAAGATGGTTTTGCATGGATTGCGCCTAATGGGGCTTTAATTCAGGGTCATGTAGAAAACGGTGATCTACGTAGAAAGCCATCGTCCCAAGGTAAGAAGTTAGAAGGCGGCGATCTTTTAGTTGAAGATGAGCTGTAAAGAATCTAAAGATGAGAGATGCATAGTTTCAAATCTTTAGGTCGACAAGGGATGTGTCTATATGTAACCCGTAAATATTAAGAGTTTATTTTCTCGATAGGTTGGAAAAAAAGGATAGTTTCTTTGCGGGTTAGGGTGCAAAAGCATGTCATGTTGGCAGTTGATCAATTTTTGCAGCTGCCAAAAAAGTACATGCATTAATTATATAAAAAAGGAAGACTACAATGAGTCTCAAAAAAAGTTTAGCTGCTGCCGTTGCAGCTGCTGCAGTTTCCGGTTTTGCACAGGCTGAAACTGTTGATGTAGGCATCGTATATACAGATCAAGCGGCAGCTTATACTGGCGATATTTCTGCAAAAATTGATCAGTATATTGCTTATGCCAATAATTCTTTTAAAAATAACCTTGTTGATATTCAGCTAAACTTGGTAGGTACAGCGAGAACCTCCACAGATCGCCGCCCTACAGAAAGTGACATCGATACTATCACCGCCAGTAGCAGCTACCAGAACTGGCGTGCTTCAAAAAAAGCGGACATGATCATTTTGTTGGGCATGGCCGAAACTGATGGTCGTTATACCACTTGTGGTATCGCCTGGGTTGGTCAAGGTAGCAATGGCACAATGTATGCTTCTACCCGTGATCAAGCTTATAGCATCACTGCCGTAGACTGTGGCTACAACACTTTCGTTCATGAGCTTGGCCACAATATGGGCCTGAGTCACTCTACTGCTCAGCAGGGTACTCCTGGCGTGTACTCCTATGGTTATGGCCATGGTGTACAAAATAGGTTTACCACGATTATGGCTTATCCACATGTATTCGGTACTACAACCCAGTTTGATATTTTCTCAGATCCGGATTGGGTAGCCTGTGATGGTTTACCTTGTGGTGAAAGAAGAAATGGTGTTGATATCTCCAACGCGTACCGCGCAATTGGCCCGATCGTAGATGATATTGCAGGTTATTACTAATAGCTCGCTGTATCTATATGATCAAAGCAAGCCGTCATTTTATATTTAGTGGCAGAAGCTTGCACCTCTAGTCTTCGACTAGAAAAAAGCCGGGGAAAACCCCGGCTTTTTTGTTTGACGACTGTTAGTCGCTAAAATTGCGCGGATACAACTTAAGCTATGTATGTCCGAGCCAGGCGAGCTTATAACTTATTGAAAAAAGCGAATACTGAGTGGGTAGCGCCAAAAAACGCCCTCATTGGCTCGGATGGCCCCAATACGAATAAAAACTACATTAATGCCTTCTCTTGCAATTTTACGTTTCATGTAAACTTAAATATGGTGAATTTCACCCGGCTAGCGTTCTGTTGCTAAACGAGCGGCAAGGCCGAGGAAAATAGCCCCCAGGATGCCCTCCGAATGTCGAGTAAATGCGGCGGGCTGTTTAAATACGTGTCCCAACCTGCTAAATGAAAGAGAAAATATTGTATTGACTATGAGGGCTGTGGTACTGAGCAGAATGCCAAGAAGCAATATTTGGGGCATAAGGGGCTCTGTACTTGTGGTGAACTGCGGTAAGAATAAGCTAAAAAATAAAAGCGCCTTAGGATTCATTAAATTATTAATCAGGCCTCTACTGAGGAGCTGCCAAGGAGTTAGCCTTTCTGTTACAGGTTTAGTGTTCTGAACAGAGAGGTTGGCGCGCCAGCTACGTAATAGATTAAATCCAAGCCAGGCAAGATAGTGGGCTCCGACAGTTTTTACAACTATGGCGACCAATGGCATGGCCTGCATTATTTGGCCGAGGCCAAATGCGACGAGTAGCGTTTGAATAAGTCCTGCAATGAAAATCCCCAAACCGATTAAAAATCCAGCTAAAAAACCTCTTGTGGCGGAGTAGGTCGATATCAACACTAAATCTGGACCTGGTGAGATGGCCAATAGGGCAGATGCACCAAGGAAGGCGGTCAAAATATGAATCTCGGGCACAAAGAAAGCTCCTAGGGGACTTGTAGCTGGGGGATTATAACCCTGGGGTCACTACTTCCCCTGAAAAGTAATGTCATGTTATGAGGAAATCCAAATTGTACTTTTGCTTCAGATGATGCAGCGTAGTTATCTGGAGAGGAGGGTTATTGGGGAGATAATCGGAGTCTTGGGTTTAAGTCAGAAAATGAGCCTTTACTAAGAGTATTTATTTGTGGATCTCTTGGATGTAAAGGGGTATTTACCTTCTTCGAAAGCAGGCAAGGGTTGATAGTGTAACCTTAAGTCTGTTTGGCTCTTCGCACAATCAACCCCGCCTCTGCTTCTCAGTAGGCCCCTACTGCTCCTGTATCATTTCCACTGGGCCATGATCATCACAGTGATCACCGTGTACATGATGCAGGTGTCCATCTACCAGGTAATCGAAGTGATCTCCATGGGGAATACGTTCGTGTCCGCAGTTTTCCCCATGGGCATGAGTGGCGTGTGTGCTGGTAGTGATAGGATTGCAGCTCGCGGGATTTCTGCTGCTGACTTCCAGCACGTGCTCATCGTAGTGGCCATGGTGGGGATGGTGTAGATGGCCATTGTGCAAATAACAAACATGGTCTCCATGCCGTATAGCGGCATGCCCGCAGTGGGGGCCGTGCTTATGGGAGTGGTTGTCCGCCTGATGACATGAAGAACTGGTCATTTTGAGCCCTCAATGGTGGCACTGAACTTCTAAATACATCCTTGTCAGCTACAACAAGGATTCCTTCCGTGCATTCGCATAATTCTACTTTAGAAACGCATTGACCCCTTTCAAAGCAATAAATACGTCTTAGGGTCTGTGGCAGCGTCTGCTCACTTCACCGGGAGGATGTCTGGCGGAATCTTACTTCCTTAGCAAATATGACCAAATACAGGAAATGGCCACAAATTACCCCGTCATCCGCATTGCAATCGATTGCAATCCTGCTTTATAGTTGTTCCAAAGTGTCGTCTCACAGGACGGGTACATAAATTGCAATCGTTTGCATTGGCGTGTACCAGACACATCTCAAAATCCAATAAGAATGACGATGAGAGGGAAGTTTTAATGAAGAAGAATCCTCTAGCGCTGGCTATACCTCTTGGGGCCATGCAGCTGGGCTTCTGGGGTTATGCCACAGCTCAGGAAGCCGCTTCACCATTGGCGTCTGAAGATAGGGTGATTGAGGAAGTGATCACCACGGGAACCCCAGGTGGTGCCGGTATAAAAAAGCTGGATGCGAGCTTTTCAATCACAACCCTGAGTGACGATGAAATCGGTAAAGCTTCCCCGTCTAGTACTGCAGATTTGCTGAAGTCTATCCCAGGTCTTTGGGTTGAAAGCTCTGGCGGGGTATCTGGCGCAAACATTGATGTACGGGGATTTCCGGGAGGCAGTGACGCGCCGTTTGTGACGGTCTCTATGAATGGCTTGCCACTTTACCCGGCACCGACTCTTTCTTTCATGGAAAACTCTTCTCTATTCCGAGTGGATGAGACTATCCAGCGCGTAGAAGGCCTGCGCGGTGGCCCTAACCCGGTCTACTCTAACGGCCAGCCGGGTCTCACGACCAATTTCATTTTGAAAGAGGGGACCGAAGAGACCGAGGGTCGCTTTAAATACACCACTTCGGATTATGATCTTCAAAGGGCTGATGCCCTTCTGACCGGGAAGCTCAGCGAAGATGTGTACTACATGATGGGTGGGTATGTGAGTTCTTCTCCCGGTATTCGCGATGCCGGTTTTGATGCGGAAGAAGGTCACCAGTTTACCTTGCACCTGACTAAAGAGATGGACAATGGCAAAGCTGGTTTCTACGTACGAGATACTAAAGATACTGGCACCTGGTATCTGCCAAATGCTTCCTTCCTGGCAACTGATTACACCCAAGTGGGCCCCAGCAATCGCAAAGTTTCAGTACCCATTTCCCAGGCCGACGGAAATGGTGGCTCTGAAACGCGCTGGGAAACTTTTGATATGGGAGAAGGCCGTGGTTGGGACGGCAGCGTAGCTGGTGCCTACCTTGAGCTGGACCTGGGCAATGGTTGGAGTCTTACTGAGCGTTTTGGTTTGACCAGCGGTAATGCCGATACTTTAGGCTTTGTTCCCAATGGTCGTCCAGTATTACCCAGTGAGTTGCGATACGACGATGGTACCAGCGTGACTTCAGCTACTACCGTGTCTGGGGCTGAGGTCAGTAATGATACTTTGTTACAGCAATTCGGTGCTTGGGTAGTACGAAAAGATATTGAGGCAACGACCAACGATATTAGCTTAGCCAAAGAGTGGGATGACTTTAAGGTAACCGCAGGCTATTACACCTCTAGTTGGGAAGTTGATGAGTGGTGGAGTCTTGGAAACCAAGCGTACTATGTGCTTGGTCATGATGGTGAGCAAGTTGCTGGCGATATTTCTTGTGATGATAAAGAACTCGACCCAGTTCTTTGTTGGAGCCATGATCTTGAAGCGATAGGTGATGCCCGAGAAAACGCATTCTACATTGCAGGTGAGTTTTACCTGGGCGATTTCACTTTTGATTTGGGGGTGCGCTCTGCAAATCGTGAAGCTAACTACTCAGTAGATGAAGGTGTTCGTGATGGTATTTTTAACACCTATAAGGCGGATGAAGAGGGTACTGCCTATACAGCTGCAGTAGATTGGGCCTTCGCTGAGAATATGGGGGCTTTCTTCCGTATAAATTCAGGCTTCAAATTTGCGGACTTTGATAATTATCGCGAGTTTGGTGAGAGCTTCCGCGCGGGTTCCGATCTGATTATCGATATCGACCAATATGAGCTGGGCTACAAGCTGCAGGATCAAGACTACTCGCTGTTTGCCACCCTTTTCTACAATGAAACCCAGGGAATGCCTGATTGCATTATTGGTAGCACCACATGCGCCCGCCTGGAAACAGAGGCGTTGGGTCTTGAGCTGGATGGCAAGGCCCACTGGGGTGACTTCACTTTGGGCCTGAATGCAACTTTGCAGAAGCCAGAAATCACCAGTGGTGACTTTAAAGGCAATCAAGTGATGCGCCAGCCCGAGTACCAAGTACGCCTAAGCCAGAACTACGATTTCACGATCAACAATATTGATATGGCAGTGTTTGGTGGAGTAAGCCGAGTAGGTGATCGTTTCAATGACAGTAAAAACTCGGTGACGCTGCCGGGTTATACCAAGGTTGATTTTGGAGCAGTGGCTTACTTAAACGATATTACCGTTCAGCTTGCACTGGATAACCTCACCGATGAGGAGGGCATTACCGAGGGAGATCCAAGGGATCCTCAGGCAACCAATGTTCGTTATATCCTGCCGCGCAATATCAAGTTAAGCATCGCTTACGACTTCTAGTTTAACTCAAACCTCTCCCGCAGGTTTTCTGAGCTTTGCCGCACAATTTCTATTGTGCGGCTTTTTTATGCCTGCCTTCTTGCCAATTGTCTATAAAATGCCAGACTTGGTCGAATTTTCAGCATTATTAAGATTGATTATTGTCCCTAGCAATTAATGAGACTCTTATAAAGTAAATAATATATTGATTTCCCTGGCAAAGGTTTTCTGGGATAGTGCCTGTAGATGTTGCTGGATAAATTGGTACGTTGTACGAGTTGTTCTTTCGGCAGGTTTATTGTTCAGTTAAATATGCAGCATTAAGAACTACGTCTGTGTCGGGTAAATAGTGTTATTTGATTTAGGTGAATGAGGGATAGGAGTTACTGGTTTGACAATGGTTTGGGTGCCGATACTCACCGTAGATATTATGTAAGCTATAAATTCCAAGGAAGATTATGAAAATTTATACCGCATTTTTTCTCAGTGTTCTTTGTTGCTCAGTTTGGGCGGAAGATGAGCATAAATATGAGTTTGTTACCATTGGGGGGAATACAATATCCTATCTTTGTAAAGAGGAGGGTGAGGGTAAAAAAGTAGTATTGATGGTTTCAGGTATGGGGTTAGATGCCCATAGTACCTATAAAAATACCTTTCATAAATTCTCTTCTAATGATTTTATGCTTTGTATCTACGATCGGCCTGGAGCTGGAAAAAGTGCGCATGCTGTTCCAAAAGTTAGATCGATGGATGCGCTTTCTGCTGAGCTTGAGGCCTTCGTGGAGTTTAAAAAATGGGATTCCATAGTTCTTGTGGCCCACTCATTTGGTGGTTTAGTAGCAAGGGCATTTGCAAGTGAAAACCCCAGTAGTGTGTCTGCCCTTCTATTTGTGGATGCAGCCCATGAATCCTGGTACGGAAACCTGAAGTCTTCTTTATCCAAGGAGGGCTGGGCAACGATGCAGTGGATTATGGCGTGGGAAAAGGAAAAGCATTCCTTCGAAGATTTTGCAGAGTCTGCATCAAAACCAGAGCGCTATGAGTTAAAGAAAGAGATTCCAATCACGGTAATGAGTAGAGGGTTGCCACATACCGCAATTCGTCAGACTAAAATGAGTTATGCAGATGTAGATGCTTACAACAGGACTTGGGATCAGTCGCAAATTGAACTCACCAAGATTAGTGATAACGCCAAACATGTAATTATGAAATACTCCTCGCATCTGTACGATGAAACCGATCCGTGGATTGTACTTGAAGAGCTGAATCAACTTTTATCTAAAGTTAAGCCTTCCCCTGAAGAATATCAGGAACGTAGGACATCAAACTAAAGTTTGATGCTATTAAAGAATCCCGGGCTCAATTTTGGTGAGAATTTTTATTTTTATAAATGTGTTCAGGGTTGATCTGGTAATGTGTTGCCCCTAAATAGGATAATTGTCAAATTAAGCCTGAACCAATAGGTGGGACGGTTTTCATGGTGCGGGCTTAATAAGTAGTGCCCACTTGCAATGACCTGCCAAAGAGTACCTGTGATCAAGATGTAAACTGGGTCAAAATAATGTGAATCGCGACTCAGTCCTAAAGAGTTAAGCCTGTATTCCTCTGTTGGCACTCCCTGTCTCAGGTGAATGGTTTAGTTGTACGTCAACTTTTCTTGGTTATTAAATCCAATTGCCTCGGTTTAATTAAAAAAGAAGCCTAGTCATCAACTTAGATTACACTTCTATAGCACCAGAACACTATTTTCTGTAAAGATCCCAATTTCAGTTCAATAAGAGGGTTGCATGTCTATTGATCTTATCGATGCACAGGTTTCATCTACAGGGCAGTTTGAGATCCTATCCAAGTATGAAATTAATCGGCTTAGTAGCGAGAGTCGTGGTTCACAATACCAAACCTTTAGAAACTGCTCACTAGCGGTGCTAAATAGTGGCGGTTTTATGGATGATGGTAAGGAGCTTCTGGAAACCTTTGCTAATTTTGATATCTCTGTTGTCCCCACAGAGCGCAGTATAAAACTACAGCTTAAAAACGCTCCAGCCAGTGCTTTTGTTGATGGCAAAATTATCAGTGGTATTGCAGAGCATTTGTTTGCGGTACTGAGAGATATTATTTATGTAAATAGTGAAATCACCGGCAGTAAGTTGCATGACTTAACATCCTCTCAGGGCATTACTGATGCGGTTTTTCATATTATGAGGAATGCCGGTACCTTCGATAGAGTCCGCACGCCTAGGTTAGTAGTATGCTGGGGAGGGCACTCAATCTTATCTGAAGAGTACGATTATACTAAGCAGGTCGGTTATGAATTGGCTCTGCGCCACCTTGATATTTGTACCGGTTGTGGGCCGGGAGCAATGAAGGGGCCAATGAAAGGTGCCACTATTGGACATGCCAAGCAGCGCGATCGCCATGGACAGTACCTTGGTGTTACCGAACCCGGTATTATCGCTGCAGAAGCACCAAATGCAATCGTCAATCAACTGGTTATTCTCCCAGATATTGAAAAACGCTTAGAAGCTTTTGTACGCACAGGCCATGGCATTGTAGTTTTCCCAGGGGGAGCGGGTACTGCTGAGGAGATCATCTATCTCCTGGGGATACTCCTACACGAAGAAAATAAGGATCAACCATTCCCTGTTATCTTCACCGGCCCACCTAGTGCAACGGAATATTTTGTTCGTATTGATGAATTTATCGCCTCTACTTTGGGTAAGGAAGCTCGTTCAAGATACCAAATTATTATTGATAACCCACAGGAAGTGGCTAGACAAATGTCGGTAGGCATACAAGAGGTCAAGTCCTTCCGCAAAGCAACGGATGACGCCTATTATTTTAACTGGAAGTTAAAAGTCGCTAACGAATTTCAGCAGCCGTTTATACCAACTCATGATAGTATGCTGAACCTCGCCTTACATAAAAGCCAAGAACCTTATCTATTAGCTGCCAACCTGCGACGTGCATTCTCTGGCGTCGTATCTGGTAATGTGAAAAATGAAGGGATTCGGATGGTTGAGGAGTATGGACCTTATGAGCTGCGTGGTGATTCGAGCATTATGCGCAGCATTGATATTATGCTGGAGTCTTTTGTGAAACAACAGAGAATGAAGTTGCCGGGTAAAGAGTATGTTCCCTGCTATAAGGTAATTTCCAAGTAGTTTCAGAATTTTCTATCAGAAATAGTAATGTGCAAGGGATGCTAGGTGGGGTAGGGCTCTTTACAATGCTGCCCTCTATTTGAGAAGGCCTCTGGAAAAATAATTATTATGTACAGTAAAAATTACACTCCTTTGTGAGTTTGCTGTGTAACCTAGATATAAAAAGATGTTTAGTGGGACTAAAGAAAAATCTCTGCTTTATTGGCTTGTTATTATGACCGGTTAGTTGTTAATAAGGATTTATATGAAAGACCATAACTATTACAACAAGATTTGCGAAGGTAAACTTCCAGGGCTTCTCGGGATTGAGCTTGTGAAAGTTGCTGAGGGCGAGATCCATGCAGAGATGAGAATTTTGGAGTCTCATCTGGCACCTAATGGCTACTTGCATGCTGGTAGCGTCGTTTCTTTGGCCGATACGGCCTGTGGCATTGGTTGCTTGGCAAACTTACCAGAAAAGGCTTCTGGCTTTACTACTGTTGAACTGAAGTCGAATCATCTGGGAACAGTTCGTGATGGGGTTGTTCTTTGTGCTGCAACACCTGTTCATAAGGGGCGGACCACTCAGGTATGGGATGCTTCCGTAGTCTGTAAGAGTACGGGTAAAAAGCTGGCTTTATTCCGCTGTACGCAATTGATTTTATACCCGTGACCGATGATTGCCCCTAGCTTGAACAGCAGTACTGATTTGCAGGGGCTCCTTCTGGAAGTTATATTCTTACCATATTGGGAGGATGATCGATCCGAGTCACTCTCCCCCTTGCCTTATAAGAATAATCCGCTGGTGCTTTTCAAATGCTTCGTCCATTTCTACTTGCTCTAATATTTTTCTCTTTAGTTTTTCCCGTTCTCGCTGAAGAAAAGCCATCTGGCCAGCTAGATAGTTGGCGATTGGTGAGCTTTAAAAATGAGCCGTTATTGAATTTACATCTATATTTGTATGAATTGGCAAGAGATAAAAATCTATATGCGGCTCTAAAGAAGGAGGAAGGCATTGTTACTGATCAGTTGTACCTCTTCGAGAGGGCGATCAATGATTATATTACACATGGGGCTGAACAAAATATTAATATTATTCGGTCTAGCGGGGAAGTGGCAGATCTAACAGCCCTGCTTTTATCAGGCACTCCTGTCGATTCTGAATCAGTTAACAATAACTTATATGCTCATTTGCAGGAGCTTTCCACTCTTTATAATGAGCAAATGTGGGGTCTGCATAGAGAAAGTAACTTTAGGTGGTATCTAAGCTTACGGGAAAAGCTGGATGTGTATGGTGACCCAATTGCTAGCCGGCTCGAAGACCTCTTTGGTGAAAAACTGCTAGTAAATGCGCATACAGTGAATATTGTCTATAAGCCTGGTATGCGACAGGGAGCTACCACTTCAGGAAGAAGTTCTCAAACCATTATCAATAGTAACTATTCAGATTACTCAGGCTGGCTTGCATTAGAAATGTTTTTTCATGAGTTAACACATGCTAACAGTGTGAATCGCAAAAGCAAACTTCAAGGGATAATCAGCAGTGAGTTTGATAAATATGACTTAAAGGCTCATAAACATATTTGGCATCCAATTCAATTTTATACAGTTGGTGAAGTTGTTAGAAGAGTTATTTCAGAGGAAGAGCCAAATTTCACAGATTACGCAACACTGAACGGTTTATATGTTGGGCGCTGGAATTATAAATCCCTTCTTGATAAGTATTGGATGCCTTACTTGAATGGTTTGGTTTCAATGGAGGAGGCGGTAGCTGATCTTGCCAAAAATCTGTCAAACGAAAAGCGTGAGAATTAGGTGCCTCTTTGGTTGGGATCAATTTTAAGGTTATTGTTAATTTCATTATAGGTCTTAAAGGAATAGTCATGCAGCCTATCAAATTATCTGAACACCCTGAAGGGGGGAGATTTCTTGAGGTTTTCAGATCCAATGCAGTGGTGACCAATAACAAAGGGCAGAGGAGATCAGCGCTCACTCACATTTACTTTTCATTAGATAAAGGCGAGGTAAGCCGATTTCATAAAGTGCAATCGGATGAGGTGTGGAATTTATATCAAGGCGCAGGGCTCTATCTTTATACTTGGAATGACTTGGATAAGAATGTTCAGAGGATGGAAATTTCATCCAAAAATAATACGTTTTGTCAGGTTGTTCCAGCTGGAACTTGGCAGGCAGCTGAACCTATTGGAAAGACAGTACTGGTAGGCTGCTCCGTTGGGCCAGGATTTGAATTTGCTGATTTTAGTCTGATTGATCCACAATCGATTGAGGCTAAAAAGTTAATCTCCATAAATTCCGACATGTTGAAGTTTATTTAGTTTTAGATGGGTGATTGTTCTCCTGAAAATGAAGGGGTAAAAGGGTATCTATAGCATTGTAGGCCATATATTCCTTACTATATTTGGGGGTTGATTGTTGGTTTGGGGTTTATAAGTCTGGGGAAATGGGGCTGGTAATTTTGCTCAATCACACAGTGAATTCTTAGGAAAGGTCAGATACTTATTCTGGTTTTTATTTCTTCGAGTACACGTATTTTCCAAATATGCGATATAGGGTGATTTCTCCTTTACAACATTAGAAAGCAAGTATCACTGAATAGAAGGAGAGCAATCTTTCTATTCAGCTTGAATATTGATTTTGCAACAGCTCTTACATTTAACTGATTGAAGCTGCGTGGATAGCAGAAAGAAAAAAGTCTTTAGGGACGAACTCCGACAGGCTGCCGACAATAAAATCAGCTTCTCTCAGGGAATTTTCACTCCCCACCCCAACAGCAGTCATACCGTTGGCTGCTTTGATCGCAGCGACCCCGGCAGCAGCATCCTCAAAGGCAACACAGAGTTCAGGTTCAACTTGTAGGCCTTGCGCTGCTGCGAGGAAAATATCCGGGCTGGGTTTAGGTGCGGACTGTTCTGGATCGGCAATTGTTGAGAAGTAATGTGATATCTCCAATGCTTGCAAAACGGCCGGCGCATTCTTACTGGCTGATGCCAGGGCAATGGGGATTTGTTTCTCGTTTAACCAAGCGAGAAGCTCCCCAGCACCGGGCAGTAGATCTTTTGGAGATAAGCTGCGAATCAGTTTCTGATAATAACTATTCTTTCTGCTAGCTAGATCGATCTTTTCCTTTTCACTAAACTGATCGCTCTCTTCCCCAAGAATCACTTCCAGTGAGGCCATACGCTCCAGCCCCTTAAGCCTTTCACTGGTATCTTCAGCCCATGGGCGTTTGAGTTCTTGGGCCAGTTGGTGCCAGGCTTTCAGGTGTAGTCGTGCGGTATCAGCGAGTACACCATCCAGATCAAAAATTGCTGCACGATAGATCACTGTGTTACCTCCACTGGTGGTGCTATCTCAAATGTTTGGGTTTCGCCTGCTGCGAGAAATACGGGTTTATGGACGTGATGAAGGTTGATGGGCTCGCCAGTTATCAGGGTATAGCTGGCATTACTGTAATTGATGTCCACTTCCAGGGTGCGACCACGGAATTGCAGGCGGAAGCGATAACCTTCCATACCCTCGGGTACAAACGGGGCGAAGCTCAATTTGGTACCACGCAGGCGCATACCGGCAAAGCCCTGCACCATGCACATCCAGGTGCCGCCCATACAGGCAGTATGGATACCGTGCTGAGTATTATTGTGGTGATTGTCCAGGTCCATTCGTGCTACTTGCTGGAAGTAGTCGAGCGCTTTTTCCGGGTATCCCACCTCGCTGGCAATAATGCTGTGGATGCAGGCGGATAGGGTAGAATCGTGTGTAGTGAGCGGTTCGTAAAAGTCGAAGTCGCGGCGTTTTTGTTCAATGGAAAACTCGGAACTTTCGAGCAATAGTCCCAAGACTACATCTGCCTGCTTGCAAACCTGATGTCGATAAATTACCAGTGGATGGTAGTGCAGTAGCAGGGGGTAATGATTTGCCGGTGTTTGCTCAAAGTCCCACACTGGCTTGTCGAGGAAGCCATCATCCTGCGGGTGAATACCTTGGGATTGGTCGTAGGGGAGGTACATGGCCTTTGCGGCTTTTGCCCAAAGCATGGGTTCCTGTGGGCCCAGTTGTATACGTTGGGCCAAGGCCAGGCACGCTTCTGGATCAAAGGATTGCAGCCACTGGTATACCTCTGCAGCATACTCCAAATGCGCACGGGCCATCAGGTTGGTATAGAAGTTGTTATCTACTAACGCGGTATATTCATCCGGGCCAGTGACTTCATTAATACAAAATTGGTTGTTGCGGCGAGGATTGAAGTGGCCGATTTCCATCCATAGGCGGGCCCCCTCAATAACCAGCTCCGCCCCTTTTTCCCGCAGAAACTCCGTATCACCAGTGACTCGGCTGTAGTGGCGCACTGCATAGGCGATATCCGCATTGATATGAAACTGGGCAGTGCCGGCAGGGTAGTATGCAGAGCACTCCTCCCCGCCAATGGTGCGCCAGGGAAAGAGTGCGCCCTTGCTGATCGCCAGCTCTCGGGCACGGGCACGGGCCGCATCCAGGATCGAGTGGCGATACTCCAGCAGGTGGCGGGCCATATTGGGCTGGGTGTAGAGAAAAAACGGCAATACATAGATTTCTGTATCCCAGAAATAATGACCGTCGTAACCATCTCCCGAGAGCCCTTTTGCAGCGATATTCGTGCGTCCATCCCTGCCAAGGGATTGGAATAGGTGGAAAAGATTAAATCGAATACCTTGCTGTAGGCTGTCGTTGCCAAACACCTGGATATCGGATTCTTGCCAGAATTTATCCATCTCGATGCGTTGGGCCTTGGCATATTCGGCAAAATTTTTATTGGCGCTGAGTTCAAGGTATTTGCGCAATGGTCCAGCTTCAATCGGCTCAGCCCTTTGCTCTGCGAAGTAAGCTAGGTATTTTGTCAAGCACAGGGGCTTGCCCCGCTGGGCATTGCAGCGATATTCGGTGGCTACTCGGTTTTCATGGCGTAGATTGGTCACGGTGTGGCCCGCACTAGCCTGCAAGCGGTGTATGGCTGCGCAGCGAATCTCATAGCCGCTACTTCTGACTGAGAGCGGTAGTGCCAAGTAGTCACCATCAGCGACGTTATCCAGCCATTGGATATCCTCCTGATTGATGGGAGAAGCCAGGCGTGGATCGTCGCTGTGCTCGGCTTGATCGAGATTGCCATCCAGCCCCGTCAACAGGCGTATTTCCCCATCAAAATCCAGTGGAGTGACTTCAACATGGATGAGCACTAGGTGTTTTTCAGTTAGGCAGATTTGGCGCTGGGTTTTGAGCCTGAGAGTTTTCCCAAAAGGCGAACGCCAGGTGAGGCTGCGCGCAAGGGTTGCGCTGGCCATATCCAAGTGGCGCTCGTACTCAAGTAGTGCACCCTCCGCGAGGCTGAAACGCTCCCCATCAATCCAGATTTGAATACCCTTGCCGTCCGGTACCGTTAGCATGCGCTGATTATTGCGGGCGTAGCCGTAAGCGGCCTCGCCGTAGCGAATAGGTTCACTGGCATAGACCCCATTGAGGTAACAGCCATCAGAAAAGGGCTCGGGATCAAAGCCTTCCTCAAAGGTGCCTCTCAGGCCAATAAAACCATTGCCCAGGGAGAATAGGGTGGCGTTAAGAGGGTAGTCATCCGCTTGAAACTCTCTTTCCAGCAGGCCCCAGGGGTGAATTTCAAGCTTATGTTGTTGTTCTTTCTTCATACCACTTACACAGAAACTGATGGTTAGGTGCTTTGCCAAAGTAATTAGTGCTTTGGGCAACTGCCTGCAGTCTATCGCTTGTACACATTGAAATGCAATCGATTGCATTTCGGAGGTAAAAAATCTCCTTGTACGGTAACTATGTGCTATTTGTGAGTATAAATATCCATTAACTTATTGATAATAAAGAATTTATTGGCATTTTTGTTATCTAGTAACCTGCTTGTCTGACCGGCGATCGCGGAATGGTCTCTGTTTGGCAGCTTGAAATATTGCAAACGATTGCAATTCTTTTGTGGTAAGTCATACTGCTGAGTTCTGGGGGCGTGAAAATTTACAGTCATCAACCCACACTAAGAGATCAAAAAATGTACAATAACAGGCTGGTACGGCTGTACGCCTGAGCCATAGACCGATAAAGATTTCCTTATGAACAATCAGCGCATACTGCTTTCCCTATTCGCCATCTACTTTGTATTCGCCATTCTCTTGAACAGTGTCGGCACTGTGATACTGCAGGTGATTAATACTTACGACGTGAGTAAATCTGCAGCCAGTGTATTGGAGGGCTTTAAGGATATCCCCATCGGCATCGTATCTTTTCTGGTTGCTTCGCAACTGCCGCGTTTCGGATTTAAGCGCGCCATGCTGATGGGGCTCGCTATTGTTACCGGGGCTTGTATTGCCATGCCCCTATTGCCAGGTTTCTGGACAGCAAAGCTACTGTTCCTTTCCGTGGGAGTCGCATTTGCCTTGGTGAAGGTCGCGGTTTATTCAACTGTGGGCCTGTTAACCCGTGGTCCAAATGAACATGCGAGTATGGTGAATACCCTGGAGGGGGTATTTATGGTGGGGGTTCTTGGTGGGTATTGGCTGTTTAGTGCCTTTATCGACTCTGCAAATCCAGGTTCCACAGCTTGGTTGAGTGTGTATTGGGTGCTGGCCGCGATTTGTCTGTTTGCCTTTATTTTATTGTCGCTGACAAAAATGGATGAGTCGGGTACCCGGGTTGAGGGCACCAGTCCACGGCAGGATTTCTGGGCAATGATAAAGCTGATGGCCAAGCCCCTGGTTTATATTTATGTAATTTCCGTTTTTATCTATGTGTTGATCGAACAGGGTATCGGCAGCTGGTTGCCCACGTTTAACAATGAAATTTTGAAGCTACCAGCGGCGATGAGCGTCCAGGCTGCCAGTATTTTTGCCGCAGGGCTCGCCTTGGGCCGCTTAGGGGCAGGGGCCATTATGCGGCGTTTACACTGGTATCCAGTGCTGAATGTCTGCCTGCTGGCAATGGCATTACTGGTGGTACTGACTCTTCCGCTATCCAGTGATGTGCAGGCCAACCCGGATATCAACTGGTTCAACGCGCCGATTGCGGCCTTTATTCTGCCTCTGATTGGCCTGTTTATGGCTCCCATTTATCCGGCAATCAACTCGGTGATGCTGAGTTCACTACCGACCCATCAGCATTCGGCGATGACCGGGCTACTAGTGATTTTTTCTGCACTGGGGGGCACTACCGGTTCCCTGATTACGGGTTCGGTTTTTGAAGCCTTTGATGGCCAAGTGGCCTTTTACTTATCACTGGTGCCGATCTCGGTAATTCTAGTCAGCTTGTTCTTTTTCCGTAGGGCAGTGGAAGGGCGAGAAATTGGGGCCTCAGCCAGGCTGACGGTTTGAGCTATCAGGGTTCATTTTACAAACTCTTGTAGCACGCCTAAGATGGCGTATTTCCCGCGAACAAGGTGAAGTACGCATGCCTAAGGATTCCTCCTCTCCCGTCTCCATGTCCGATATTGCACGGCTGGCGGGAGTTTCTGAATCCACTGTTTCCCGCGCGCTGAATAACAACCCGCTAATCAATGAAAAGACTCGGGAGCGTATTCAGCAAATCGCGCGGAGTATGAATTACAAAATCAACGAGAGTGCACGCAATCTGCGTTTAAAACGCAGCCATACCATTTCTGTCGTCATCAATACCGGCAGCGCCGGAGGCCAGACTTTTTCCGACCCCTTTATGTTGGACATGATTGGCGCGATTGCCGATCGCTTGGCCGAGCACCGATATGATCTACTGTTTTCAAATCGTATCGTTACAAGTGACGATTGGCATGCCTACTTAATGGGGTCTCGCCGCGCCGATGGGGTAATCGTGATTGGCCAAGGGGTGGACGACAGCCCCCTGCATGAACTACAACGCCAGGGCGATCCGTTGGTAGTATGGGGAGGTACTACCAAACCAGATCTCGATTACTGCATTGTAAGTAGTGACAATCAGATGGGAGGGCGCCAGGCCACCGAGCACCTACTCAAGCTGGGCCGTTGTAACATCCTCTTTCTTGGTGATACTGCGCACCCCGAGATTTACGGTCGCTACGAGGGTTATAGGGCCGCGCTTAGCGCAGAGGGGCTGGGTAATCGCGAGCGTCAAATTCAGGTTTCTTTCTCCAGTGAAAGCGGTTATCAATCCATTGCAGACTTGCTAAAAACCGAGGGGTTGAGCTTCGATGCGATTTTCGCCGCAAGTGACAGCATTGCAATGGGAGCCATCAAGGCTTTGCAGAGCCAGGGTTACAAGGTTCCCGACGATATTGCAGTAGTTGGATTTGATGATATCCCCATCGCGCCTTTCTATACGCCCCCACTAACGACTGTGCGACAGAATATCCAGCGCGGCGGTGAGCTGATGGTGGAGAAGATGATGCAGTTGATCGGTGATAAGACAGCAGAGCCAGCAGTGCTGCCAACCGAACTGGTGGTACGCTCTTCCTGTGGCGCTAACCCTGATTTCCAGCCGATCCAGGAATATAGTCAGTAATCAATCTTGGCAGCTCCCCCTGGAGCTGTCTTAAGCACTCTTGAATTTCTTCTGGTTCTCCAGGCACGCCAATCTTCCGCCGAGTCCGTTGCTCTACAACCTAATAAGCCAAACTGTCAAAGCAACGATCTTTGCTCTGATAAAAGAGCGCGCTCGGTAGAAATCAATGGCAGATTCCAATACTTCCAAAAGTAAAGAGAGGTTGTTGGCGCTGATTGGCCTCAGCTTCGCTGTATTTTTGGTGGCAAATGATCTAACCATATTCCCCGCCGCCATCCCCACCATTGAGCAAGAGTTTAATTCTGACATTACAAGAGCCCAGTGGATTATCAACGGCTACATCCTCGTATTTGGTGTTCTGATTGTCACGGGTGGACGCTTGGCTGATATTTATGGGCGGCGACGCATTTTTTTTATAGGTGCAGGTTTTTTTGCCTTCTTTTCGCTGTTTGCCGCTTTATCCATGGATATTTGGATGCTGCTAGTGTCCAGAGCCTTGATGGGAATTGGTGGGGCACTGATGTGGCCGGCAATATTGGGGATGGTCTATGAACTCATACCAAAAGAGCGCGCGGGCCTAGCCGGCGGCCTGATCATGGGAGTGTGTGGAATCTCTGACTCCTTTGCCCCAATGTTAGGAGGCTTTTTAACCGAGTTTGCGAGTTGGCGATGGATATTTCTTCTCGATGTTATAGTCGCTGCATTAGTGTGTTTAGGGTGCTGGAAAACAGTCGCTGATGATAAACCAGAGAAGATTGAAGAGCATATTGACTACTTGGGAGTGACGACACTCTCTATTTCTTTGTTTAGCTTGTTAATGGCCTTGGATCTTGTAGTAGAGCTGGGCTTTAAAAGTCCGATAGTTGTCCTCTTATTTATCATTAGCGTGTTTTTTCTAGGGGGCTTTACTGCTGTTGAGCGTAATGCCGGTAGTGATGCACTAATTCCCAAAGATGTTATGAGTAACAGGCGTTTCTTTGCGGCATGTGTGGTGACCTTATTGCTTTCTGTAGTCTTCTTTTCTGCGCTTGTATATATTCCACAGTTTCTCACCAAAGTGCGGGGTTATTCCCCAACATTGGCTGGTATTGGGCTGATGCCGATGATGATGGCTTACGGCTTGGTTTCCTATATATCCGGTAGGCTTTACGAAAAAATAGGAGCCAAGGTGATCATAGCGATAGGCTCGGTATTTATCAGTGCAGCAATGTTTATGCTCTCACATATACAAGTAAATACCAGCTTCCGAGAGTTGATACCAGGCCTATTGGTGCTTGGTGCCGGGGTTGGTTTTTTCTTTTCGACAGCGACTACTGTTGCAGTGACTATTGTTGCCCGCAACCGATCGAGTCTGGCTGGTGGGATTATCTATATGTTCCAGATTGCCGGCGGTGCATTGGGCTTGGGAATGAATACCACCATAATTGCCTTAGCCCCAGATCTGTCAACCGGTATAGACCGAGCTTTCACGATTAATGCCTACTTAGCACTCATCGGTCTGGTGGTATCAGTTTTGTTTATTGAAGGGGAGCCTTGTAGGGTAGGGAGTACAAAATAAAATTTCTAAAAGGGTAGTAACTCCATTTATTATCAGAAAACCTAAAAACTCCTTTTTTCTAATAATCAATATTTTCTGGATATTTACACCAGCATTAATCTTTTTTGGGGACAATATGTCTCTAGGAGGAATCACTCTTAGGTAAGCAGTCTTTATAGAGTTGATTGTGTAGGGTGAGAGTGTACGAAGGGTTGATATGGAGGGAAATTGCTAAATTTTAGAGCTTGTTTCTAAGGATATTTTAAATCTTAGTCCGTATTATTTTCTTTGTAACTACCAAGAGTTCGCCCACCATGCGGTAATCAGTCAACATTATAATTCCTCTAAATGCTTCCTGTTTAGTCAGGAAGTGGCAAGAAACACAGAGGGCGGATTAGTCTATGAGTATAGGGATGTTACAGAATTACTCCCAGGAAACCTTGGGAGCTAAGATCTGTATCGATAATAGTTGGCCTTTTTTTCTGCGCGCCTTGGATTCTATACCAAATAAAAAATTTTGTAACACTATCGATTATGGCGCTGCAGATGGTGGTACTTCTATGGAGTTATGGGGGCGAGTATTTAAAAAACTCGGTGATAAAACGATATGCCATATCGCTAATGATTTACCATCCAGTAATCTGTTAACACTCGCTGATAATCTAAACGAATTAAGAGCTAAGTTTGAAAATCTAGTGGTCTTTATACAACCCAGTAGCTTTTATAGTCATGTGGCCCCCCAGGCTTCAATCAATATTGCTCTGGCGGCTACCACAATGCACTGGCTATCTAAAATGCCTGACACTTTTTTAGAGCACATACACGCAAACAAGGTGAGTGGCTTTCGGCGCGAACCCTTCAGAGCGCAGTCCGTGAATGATTTTGATTCACTGCTTGAGGCGAGAGCCTGGGAGTTTGAGGTGGGTGGTCAATTTGTTCTTGTGGATTTGGCTCAGGATGAAAGCGGCCATTTGCTGGGTAATAACGCAAAAGATAAAGATATGTTCGACACGCTGTATGATATTTGGTTGCAGCTGTATGAAGCTGGGGAAATATCGAAAAGTGCCTTTGAAGGTGCAGTATTTCAAAATTATTATCGCACAGATGAAGATATTTGGCAGGTTCTAAATATGCCTCATCATAAGAAAAACTGGATCGTACATGAAGTGTCAATACAAATGACACCATGCCCATATCGCAGTCAGTTTGATTTGGATGGAAATGCTTCAGCCTTTTCCGAGGGGCTGATGAAAACTATACGGAGTTGGAGTGAGCGAACATTCCATACATCAATTGTTGAGTATGGAGGGAGTTCTACTGCGATTGCAAAGTTATATGATGAGTTGCAGGAACGTATTTTCAATAGTCCCAATCAATATAGTATGGATTATGTTCATCACTATATTCGCTTGGAGCGTCGCTGATATGGTGGATCTATCATGAGTGTAGATTTACTTTCGATTGAAATGTCATGTGGAACACTCCATTTCGCTTGCGCTAAAAGAAGTTCGCTGCCAGCGAATGGCGGCCTGAGAGTATTAGAGTATCAGAAGGATGAATATGCTGCTGATGAAGCCTGTCAGTTAGCAGAGCGAATGCAGGTTAAGCACCAAACCTATCATACAGGATTTAGGGGTGGAAAAATTGTTGCAAATGTCAATAGCATATCGCAAGCATCCTTTGATGAAATTATTAACATAGCAGCATCAGAGCTCAATAAAAGAAAAGGAGATATGTTCACTGGTGCAGACCTTAACTTTGGAGATACACAAGTGATGCGTCTAGCTGCGAAAACCCAATATGTGTTAGCCGCATTAGGTTCAAAGGTGCATTATGCAGAAGCTACGGCGTCAGGTGCTTTAGGTGCGATTGCAGCGGGAAAGTCCGCACTCAATATCCCCAGGGCAAGAGTTCTAGTGCATGGTGCAGGTGCTGTTGGGAGCAGAATCGTTAAAAGGTTGGTAAAAATGGGAGAGCTGGTATCTGTCTATGACCATATCTTGGAGCGAGGGAGTATTTCAGGTGCCGTCAATTCTGAAAATATAGAAAATTGGATTTCACAGGACTGGGATATTGTTGTTCTCGCATCAGCCTCTCGGATAATTGATGTTGCTTTGGCTAGGAATCTAAAGGCTAGAGTATTGGTTTGTGTGGCTAACTTACCTTTTGTATCTGGAGCTCAACAAATATTGGAAGAAAAAGGCACGATAGTATTTGATGAAGGACTTTCTAGTGCCGGTGCAGTGATGGCTGATTCTATTGAGTTTTACAACCCAGAGGTTTGGCGGTCTGTGAATCCACGGCAAGTCTATCATTTTATATTTAGTAAAATTTCTGAAGCCTGCTTTAAAAAATTGGAATCCGGTTACCCCCATCTTAATTATTTAGGAAGACAGTTTGTTGGCTACGGTTAGAGCGTTAAGATGACAAGCTACTATGATGTGATAATCATTGGTGCGGGTATGGCAGGGCTGAGTTCGGCTTATGCGCTACGTAAATCTGTGGATTCCATTCTAGTTTGTGACCAATTCCAGATTGGAAATACTTTTGGTAGTAGCTCCGGTAGTACGAGAATGTTCAGAGCGATGTACTCCAATCCATATTACTGCCAAGCTGCAAAATATTCTAATGTACTTTGGGAGTCTCAGGAAAAACATTATGGTAAAAAACTTAGAGTATCCCATGGCTTGTTATTTTACGGTGAAGACTGGGGAGAGGAAACCATTGAAGGGAGTATCTGTGCAGCTAAACATGTCATGCAGAGGCAATCAATACCTTTTGAAGAGTTGACTGCAAAGGAAATTAGTGAGCGCTGGCCACTGCGCACCAAGCCCGGCTGGCAAGGGCTATTTGAGCCAGCAGCAGGCGCTGTGTTATCCGGCGAGTCCTTAAATTTTTGGAAAAATGAAGTGATTCGTTGCGGCCATAAAATTAGATTAGGAACCAAAGTGGTTTCGGTCTCTGATGGTACTGATGTAAATGTCCTACTTGAGGATGGTACTAAAGCTTCATCCAAGCGTTGTATTATAGCAGCAGGCCCTTGGTCTAGGAATTTTCTTGAACTGTTGGGGTATCAGGTACAGCTTCAGATTTGGCCAATGTTATGGGCGTACTATACGATTGAAAAAGATCGTATGGATACCTATCCACAGTGGTTCTGTTTTCAGGAAAAAGCAAAGAATGATCCTGATCAAGGGCTTTACTATGGGTTTCCTTATATGGGGAATACGAAGAACGGCATAGGCTTGATCAAAATAGGTATTGATTGGACACCAGATAAGTTAAAAAGGTCAGATTACATTCCCACTCCGAATATGACGATTCCTACAGAGCTACTGCAAATTCTAGATGATTTTGTATTTTCTTATATAGAAGGTGTTAGGTCCCGCTCAGAAGTACACTTATGTCCTTATACAATGAGTGCAGACGCAGGGTTTGTATTAGACCGCTTGAGCAAAAATATTTTTATCTTTAGCCATGGTTCAGGTCAAGCCTTTAAGTTTGCCCCAGTGATTGGGGAGAATTTAAAGCGTCTAGTATTGGATGAGAAACCTTTGTTTGATTTGTCACCCTGGTCTGTAAAAAGAGCCGCTTTGCAAGTTTGAAGTGTTAAGGGCTATGAGAATCAATTTAGATAGGTACTAAATGTTCGCGTAAATGTTTTTATTTTTAAGTCAAAAATAATTGCCGATTAAGTTTTTGATTGGTTGGTTATGTGCCCATAATTTTTTTATTGAAATCCAAGACCATTTGTGGTCTGTCAGTAAATACTCCATCCACACCCTGTGAGGCAAGTAGTGCTAAGTCGTCAGGGTTATTTACAGTGAAAATATAGTTTTTTAACCCTCGATATTTGGCATCGTTAAGTAAATCTTTGTGGAGGAAGTCCAAGGCAGTATGTAGTGAATAAGCTTTCAAAGGGGCTGTACATGCGGCTAGATCGAGGGGAACCCCAACTATTATGACACCGCGGCGAACTTCTGGTATTAGGCGTAGGCATTCATATAATTGTAATTGATCAAATGAAGATACTATATATTGATCAAAAGTAGCTCCCCTATCTGTAACAAATATACGAATCTCTTGTGCCAATAGTGCCGCACAATTAGGGCCTTTGAGTTCTATATTTAATTGAGCCTTGTCACCTATTAAGTCTAAGACTTCTTGTAGCGTTGGAATCTTACTGCCACAGGGTAAAGGCATAGCTCTAAGAGTTTCTGGTTGCATGTCTGTAATAATTGTATTCCCAGGTTGCAAACGACCTAGGCGCCTATCATGAGTAACAAGAAGTTGACCGCCAATATTCCATATATCAATTTCTACTCCTCCAACCTTCAAATCCAGTGCTTCGCCAATTGCCTGTAGCGTGTTTTCACTAAACAAGCCTTGGTAACCTCGGTGAGCAAAGCAGAAGAGGGTGCCTAATGCCATTTTCAGAAAGTCCAAGTAGTTGATATAAATAAATGATTTATAAGGTGTATTCTAGAAGATTGTGTTGTTATTAATACTAATCGATAGTGGTTTGTAAGTGTTAATGGGTGGTTCTCTCAAGTAGTGATGTGTTTCCTTAGCTAATTTGGCTGAGTCTTAAAAGGTCACTGTAATGGGTTGAATTATGAATCCTTGTGGGCTTACCATTTAACAGTGGCGTGAAATGTTGTGATACAACTATCTTTATGGCATAAATAATAAGTGGCTATATTTAACTCTATCTTAAAGATGGTGTGTTTGATAAGTTTTATGGCTTGTGTGTGTTATTCGATTCTATGATTTATAGGTTTGGTATTTTAAATGTGGAATTATAATGTCACGAATATTGGTTGCAGGTGGCGCCGGCTTCTTGGGGGCTCATCTATGTGAAAAATTATTGGGAGAGGGGCATGATGTCTACTGCGCTGATAATTTACACACGGGGGTAAAGCACAATATAAAACATCTGTTATCGAATTCATGTTTCAATTTTATTCAGCATGATGTAACAAACGCATTATATGTTGATGTTGATGAAATTTATAATCTGGCTTGCCCAGCTTCGCCAATTCATTACCAGGTTGATCCAGTACAGACGCTAAAGGTTAATATTAATGGCGCAATTAACATGCTTGACCTTTCAAAGCGGGTTAACGCCAAAATACTCCAGGCTTCATCAAGCGAAGTCTATGGAGACCCTGAAGTGCATCCTCAGTCTGAGCAGTACTGGGGAAAAGTAGATCCGGTGTGTATGCGTTCATGTTATATTGAAGGGAAACGGTGTGTTGAAACCCTGTTTTTCAGTTACTTCCGTCAATATGGATTACAAATTAAAGTAGGTAGGATCTTCAATACATACGGACCAAGAATGCACCCAAATGATGGGCGTGTAATAAGTAACTTCATCGTTCAGGCGCTTAAGGGTGATGATATAACCATATATGGTACTGGCCAACAAACACGAAGCTTTTGCTACGTTGATGACTTAGTTGAGGGATTGATTCGCTTGATGGGGGCTCCAGCAAACATAACGGGCCCCATCAATCTGGGAAATCCATCTGAGATTACTATTAGTCAGCTGGCTCAGCGTATACTTTCATTAACGGGGTCATCTTCAAAATTGATCTACCTACCATTACCTAGAGATGATCCTCGTCAGCGTAAACCAGTTATTGATCAGGCAAAATCTTTACTTAATTGGGAGCCCAAAGTAAAGCTAAACGATGGACTTAAACAAACCATTATTTACTTTGAGAAGCTGCTTTGTGCAAGAGGGAGCTCTGGGTTATTGAAAAATTAATTTCAAAGCCTTAAACATTGAAGTTGGCAATATTGATTGATAGATTAATACACATTAACTTCCTATCTATTCATTCTGGTGAAAATAAAATGCTTTAGCATTTTGCCAAAGAACTTGGTTGGCTCCCGTTTCATCCAGGGTATTTTTAATTAATGTGACATCCTCATCTCGAAAAGGACGCGGTGCTCTAGTAGACGGTAAATCTGAACCGAACATAAGGCAGCTAGGGTTAGCCTGATAAAGATCCTTAATGGCGTTAGATGGATTGAAGTCCAGGCGCCCAAATCCTGTTGCTTTCACTCGTACACCTTTTTCGGCAAGAGATAGCAGCAACTTGAGCCCAGATTGACTCAACCCCAGGTGATCAATAGACACGCTGGGTAGGGTTAGTAAGGTGCTTTCTAGAGGGGCCAAATTGGCTGAATCTATATAGAGTTCTACATGCCAATTGACCAGATCATAGACTCTTTGTGCGAAATCTTTGATAGTTGCTGCAGAGATTGAACCCCCACGCTTAAGATTGAATCTTACAGCACGGACGCCATGTTCATTGAGCGCCAATATCTTTTCATCTCTGGTATCTGGCGGAAGCTGGATCACTCCTACAAAATTCTTCCCTAGGTTTTTTAGGGCATCCATTAGGTAGGTGTGATCATTACGCTGAAAAGACCCGGAAATAACTGCACCACCGAGAAGGTCGTAATTTTTTACCCTGTCCAAATAGTCGCTGGTGGTAAAGAAATCAGGCGTAAATCCTTGATTTGAAAAAAGAGGAAAACCAGGGGTAATAATGTGAAAATGACTGTCGAAAATAGCAGTTCTATCTGTGGGCATAATAAATAACATCTAAAGACTTTGGGTTGAGTGACTTTCTAAAAGTAATGCGCTCACAAAAAATT
Source organism: Microbulbifer mixtoriginis (SeqCode) (assembly GCF_052468275.1). NCBI lineage: Bacteria > Pseudomonadati > Pseudomonadota > Gammaproteobacteria > Cellvibrionales > Microbulbiferaceae > Microbulbifer > Microbulbifer mixtoriginis (SeqCode). Next base: position 2,579,489 of record NZ_CP174341.1, read on the forward strand.
AATACTAAAAGGGTCAGATAGGCCAAACTTTCTAGAATGATTTTTTAGTTCGTGCTGTAAAAATAAGTGCCGGGAAGGATACCATGACAGAAACTAGGACTCCCCTGACAAAAACCCAATTTTGGGGTTTGGTAGCACTCAGTCTAGCGGTATTTCTTATTGCAAATGACTTCACAGCTTTCTCTGTAGCGATTCCTGCAATGGAGAAGGAGTTTAACTCTGATATCACTACGGCTCAGTGGGTAATAAACGGATATACCCTGGTTTTTGGCGTTCTAATCATCTCTGGAGGGCGCTTGGCCGATATGTTTGGGCGCCGACGTATCTTCTTTATCGGCACTGCAATTTTTGTCTTTTTTTCTCTTCTTGGTGGACTGGCTGTAGACATGTGGATGCTCCTAATATCTCGGGCGCTAATGGGTATTGGAGGCGCAATGATGTGGCCGGCCATTCTGGGGATGATCTATGGATTAATGCCGGAGGATCGTTCAGGCTTGGCGGGTGGCCTAATTATGACAGTCTGCGGAGCATCCAATGCCATTGGGCCAATGTTGGGAGGAATACTAACTGATTTAGCTAGTTGGCGCTGGATCTTTTTTATTAACATCCCCATTGCGATTTTGGCTTGCCTAGTTTGTTGGAAGGTGATCGCCGATGACAGTCCGGATAAAGTTGATGAAAAAATAGATTATGCAGGAGTAACGACTCTTTCTATCTCATTGTTTGGTTTGCTCGTTGCGCTGGATTTGGCGGTAGACTTTGGCTTTAAAAGCCCCTGGATAGTCTCTTTATTTGCAGTTTTCTTGATATTTTTGGGGCTTTTTATCATCGTAGAACGCAATGCTGGCAAGAATGCCTTAATCCCTGAAGATGTAGCCACAAATAATAAGTTCTTTGCGGCGGGCATGGCAACATTACTACTCTCTGTGGTCTTTTTTGCAGCATTGCTCTATATCCCTCAGTTTCTGACCAAGGTTAGGGGTTACTCAGCAGCATTTTCTGGAATAGGGTTGTTACCAATGATGGCGGTATTTGGGATAGTTTCCTATATATCTGGCAGTTTGTATGAAAAGCTTGGAGCTAAAGTGATTGTTTCTGCCGGTACCATTTGTATGTGTATAGGAATGTTTATGCTTTCGCACATGACTGCCAATACCACCTATCCGGTGCTTATTCCCGGCTTGATGATTCTGGGTGCGGGGGTTGGGCTCTTCTATTCCACAATAACGACTGCGGCGATAACGGTAGTCGATCCATCCCGATCAAGTCTAGCTGGAGCAATACTTTATATGTATCAAATAGCCGGTGGGGCATTAGGATTAGGAATGAATACCACCATCGTTGCTATGGCTCCAGATCTTCCCACAGGTATTGATAGAGCTTTTACAGTCAATGCCTACCTTGCCTTGGCAGGCTTTGTAGTGTGTGTTTTATTTGTAACAGGTAAAGATGTGAAAGTAGATTATGAAGAAGAGGGGATTTTGTGAAGCTCTTTAGAGAATTTATAAGGTGCTCTAACTTAAGTTATTAGGGAGGCCATAGATTATCAGTGATCACTCTTCAATGATTGAAAACTATTTAATCAATAGAAACATCTTTGGTAAATAAAAAGCATGTAAAACCAGATCTAAATTAAGCCATTCAATGATGTTTAATAGTCTACAATCATCTAGGCACTTTTTAAGTGCCCAATAGAAAAACAATTTTTCAGTCAAGTCGATTGTATTAATGCTGAGAATAATTTGCTGATGTTGAGAGAATGCCTATGAATTATACTTTTATACAAAAGTTATCTGCAGAATTGATTGGTACTTTCATTCTCGCTGCAGCGGTATTAACCTCACTAACCCCAAGCAACCCTTTTCCCATAGCGACACCTATTGCTGCGGGGCTTGCATTGGGCTTATGCGTATATCTCCTTGGGGGCATTTCTGGCTGTCATATCAACCCAGCAATTTCTTTTTCCATGTTAATCTCCAAGAAGATTAGCTTTAGAGACTTTCTGGGTTATGTAATTGTTCAAGTTTGTGGAGGAGTTTTGGCGTTACTGATGGTAACCATGTATGTGCCATTGGGGCAGGAAGGTTGGCTGGTTTCCCATAAAGCCTCTGTTTTTAGCGGTATTGGTGAAGCATTGGGGACTGCTTTCTTTAGTTTTGGGGTTATGTCTACGACATATAATAAAGATATAAGTAAGGCTACCTCAGGGGTTGTTGTGGGTGGCTCACTACTGCTAGGGTTGATTGTATCCCACAACGCTTCATACGGAATTTTAAACCCGGCTGTGGCTTTGGCAACAAAGGCCTGGAGCTGGGATTATTTATTCATGCCCTTTGTTGGTGGAGCTGTAGGAGCATTGATTAGTTATTTACTATTTAGGCCCAGTAAACATACTTAGTAGCATTGTAGAATCACCCTTTTTAAGTATAAGTTTGATTTTTACTGTAAATAGATTTCTTTCCTTGGAAGGATTCATAAAATTTCAAATGTGAGTCGTAAGAAAAGGTATCTAGCCTTGTTTTATACTCCTTTATCCAATTAATCAGCATATTTAGATTTGAATCTTGAGCTTCTTTAGAGTCATACTTATGCGGTTCCCATGGCCTAGACTTGGCATTGTGTATACATTGCTCAATATTAAGATCCATAAATATGACTTCAGTGGCTTGGTCAGCCAGAATTTCTAATAAATCTGTATAACACCCCTCTACCACCCAGTTTTCATGTTTCTCAAGAAAGTCAATGACCTTCAATTGAGATTCATCTAGAGGCATTCTTTGCGGGGGAGAGGTTGGCAGCCATGCCAAGGTGTCTAAATCTAAATGTGCAAGTCCTAACTTCTGGGAAAGATGCTTTGCTAGAGTGGATTTTCCTGAGGCTGAATTGCCAAATATTAACACCTTGCTCAATGATGTATCCTATAAAATAGTTGAAGAGAATTAGTTAATAACTCTTCCTATTGATTTTAAGAGCAGAAATAGTAGCAAAGAACGATGTATGTGCCTAGCTTGTCTCGATACTAAGGTTGACCAATATTACTATTTCTGCGCGTTGAATAGATATTTTCTTGTGATGTAAAATAGCCGACAGTTATATTCTACCCCATAATAACTTTCGCCATATTCAGATGCGGATGCTGTGGATTATACTTAATTCCGTTGTTCGGTGAAAAACCGTAATGCTCTGCCAGCGCTGTTACAAGCACGTAAGTATAGAAGTCGCCTATGGAAGTATCGCCACTGAATTTGCCAGCAGCATCTAAGAGTTTTTGCTTGTTTTCTGATAATTCTAGACCGGTTTTATTAAAATTTTTAAGGTCTCGTATATCGCTATACATCCACGCGACAATAATTGTATTTCCTACTGCTGTTGGTGCAAAAAGACCAATGATATTTGAAGCAATAGCCAAAAAATCACGACGGACAGCTCTATAGTGTTCGCTCCAACTGGTATCCACCGCCCCAAGATTTTGTTTTAGACTTTTAAGTGCAAGTATAGTGGCCACAATTCCATTGATCTTTGAGGGGATATCATGGATGGATGAGGCTAAAGAAGAAGTTGAAATGCCAAGGTTAATTTTTCTGTCTTTTTTGAGAGCATTATTTTTCTCAATTTTCTTGTCAATATTGTTTGTAAGGTGTGCTGTGGAACAAAGTCTTTGATAATCTACAACCGTTAACAAAAAGCTGTTTTTCATCGAGTCAAGCTGTGAGATTTCACTAGCTGGCACTTTAGAAGTTAAGTATTCCCTGAGAAAGGAGTGAATAGCCAAAATACAACTAACTTCACTGTTAAGGTGATTCCAATATATCTGACCTTCTATAGAACGATCGCGGCCAGCAACGTAGTTGTTGCTGATATCTCTCTTGATAATTTTACCCCATACATCATAGCCAGTAGAGCAAAATTTAATCATTTGCTGGATTTTTAAGTCGGTGAAAATATCTGGAGTCATATGCAATCCCTTGATGAAATTAAATGTTCAGTATTTTCTCATTATTATTAGTTCTTCAAGCGTAAGAAAATTACTTAACCAAAAGGTATAGGAATAGCTAGACAGGTTGTGAGTAAAATTTGATATAAACCATATTTTGAAGAGGCTGTATACCAAATGCCTTTACCTATAGCTACCCGTTACAAACCGAGCGAATACTAGCATACTCACTTCTCAAGCAAATTACCTCTTGGCACACTGACTTTAAGGGCTGGATTACTGGCTTGAGATGAAAGAATCTGAAAAGAGCCAGCTATGAACACTTACACCTAATTGGCACCAATGTGCACACTGCAGCGGGACTTCAATATCTGTACTGACGTTTTAGTTAGTCTCTTTATGAGGCAATGATGAAGTGGAATGTACCAGATATGGAAAGTTTGGCACCTTATGAATCTTATCATATGTCGGTCTGATACCCGTGTAGGGTGTGATTTGAACGATGTTTCATTGAGTTGCAGCACTGCAAGCGCAGCATTCTTTTCATAGCGATAGTACAAATAATACGATAAGTCTGAGCCTTTTGGATCTTTCAGGGTACGAAATGCTCTATTGGATTAATATCGGTTTAACCTACAGTTAACGGTTTAGTTAACTTAGTAAATCAAACCCAGAGCTCTGTCGATTGACCAATATGCACTAACCACTCCAACTGGATAAATAATGTACCCTGACTGTGCCAAGATATGTTTATAAAAAAATGAAACGCTCCACCTTGAAAAGGTCCACTTGGTCAGGAAAATTGAAGCAATCGTGACTAAAACAAAGAGTATCTGCCCAAGCTCTACACCTATATTAAAGCTAAACAAAGCGATGATTTTCTGACTTTGTGGAAGACCTAATTCTGTTAATGCACTGGCAAACCCGAACCCATGTAACAACCCAAATCCACCAGCTACAATAGCAGGATAACGCCAGGTCAAAGTATTTTTATTACCCCGCTCAATGGCGTATACAATTTCTGCGGATAGAAACATAATGCTTAATGGGATCAAAACTTCCACAACATCAATTCTAATGGAGAATAGATTTAAACTTGCGAGCCCCAATGTGAGGGAGTGTCCTAATGTAAATCCACTAATAGCGACTAAAATACTCTTAAGGCCTTGGGCAATAAATACTAAACATAATACAAAAAGCAAGTGATCATAGCCCTCTAGTATATGTAGAAATCCAGCCTCAATATACTGTTTAATACACTCCCAAATAGTTAATTTGTAAGGTAAGTCTATTACTAAGATCTTTGGGCCACTAAAGATGTTGATTGTATCACCCTTAAGTTTTTTATATTGAATTAAGCTTGATAAGGCAGGGTTAGCAATTGGGTATGAGATTTTTAATTTAAGGGTGTTCTCTGCTCCTTTAAAATCATGCAGGTGGGAGGCTTGACATAGATAGCTCTTAACATGACGCCCAGAAAAATCTAATGTAGTTGAGTGCCTTTGGCAAAAATTTCCTGTCAAACTTACTTCAGGCTCAGTACCTGGTTGCATAACTGGCGGTGTTTTCCAGCGAAGGATGTATCTGCTTTCCGAGATCTCTTTTAATTCAATGTAAAGCGGTCTTCCATCATGAGCAAAGCTTAGATTATTAAAGATTGTACCTAGTAAAGAAATTATAATGGTTGTAATGGTCTTGTAGAGACTTCTATTTAGCATAGGTTGTGTCCATAGGCACATAAGGTAAGGAGTTGTCCCACTCAACTCTATACTCAGCCAGCAATTCTTTAAATTTCATTTTTTTATTCACTTCCAATTTTTCTCGTCGATAATCCTCTAGAACTAAGGGGTAGGCCTCGCTAAGGCTGGGTAGGCGACTTTTTTTGTGATCGCTAACCAATATCAGGTGTAGACCATAGGGGGATTCAAGCGGGCCAGACCAGGTGTTTAAGGGCAGGCGGAAAACATTCTGCGCCAAAGTATTTCCGAGATGGCTAGCTACTAGTTGAGAAGTTCGTTCTACATAGTTTCGATGGAAAAGAAACCTATCCCCATAGAGGGAAGATTTTTCAAAAGGGATTGATTGTTTTAAAAGTTGATCCAAAGTCTGCTTGGCGGTCTCCTCTAAATTTTCTTTAGAGTAATGCCTCGCATCAAAGAAAACATGGGTGAAAGTAATTGATGCTTCGATGCGATACTTTTCTTGATTAAGTTGAAAGTAATTTTTCAAATCTTCATCAGTAATACTTATCTTACTAGAAAAGCCTCCAGTTACGTAGTCCAGCTTTTGAATAAGTCGTCTTCGTATAATTTGATCATGCTCCTGTAAACCTAGATTGATCGCTTCTCGATAAAGTATTTCTTCCCTAATGTAATCATCAATCAAGTTGAATTTTTCAGTTTGAGTTAGGCTTTGCCAATAACGTCTAGCAAATGTTTGGTTGAATGTTTTTTTCTGAAATTGGAGGTGCTCAATTATCTTGTCTTCGTTTATAAGTAGGGTGTATTCTTGATTGAATCTATTATCTTTGTTTAGAAATTCTGCAGCGATGAATAGTATTAATGCGATAATGAAAAAGTGTAGCAGGGGTTCTTTTCTTAGTTCTTCAAACTTCCACTGCATTTAATGTCCTCCATTGATATTTATAGAGAGTTTCTATTCTTCATCAGAATGGATTAACGAAATTAACCATCAAGCTTCTTTAGTTATCGGGTTTATTAAAGATATTAGGGGGTATACCAGATAGGAGAAGTGTAAGCACGCTCCTGGAGAACCGCGGGCCCTTCAGGTGGTATCTGAATACTTCCATCATTAACTTCTTTTGAGGCTACGGCATCGTAGAGTGAATGGCGTGGAGTAGGGATCTGCAATACTCGAACATAGTAAAAAGCGCGTGCATTTACATCAAAATCTGGGTCTTGCCATAAAGTGGATAATTCAATAGAACCAATCTTATTGGTATATTGTCCTGTTTCTCGATTTACTGTATCACCTACGGAATCTAATTTCCCTTGGTTGTTAAGAGTACGTTCCCCAGACCAAGCAACATTGAATATTTTTTCATGGCTTTTTCCTGTCGTATCTAACCAGGATTTAACAACTTGGATTCTATCCAGATTTGCTCCTTTGGGATCTTTAACCGCACGTATGAGCAGCTGAATTGGTTTGTTAGCTTCTTGTGGTTTGGTCAAATCTCCTCCCATAGGTACGCCATGGATGTATCCCAATTCGGCGATATTTTCAGCATCTATGGCGTGCTTAGGGAAGTTCCAGCCGGCAAAGACACGTACCTGTATTCTAGGTCCGGTAGTGGCATACACTTCACGGCGTTTAAACGCAGCGAAAAGGCTCTCTCTTGTATTTTCTTCTGCCCAAGCGGCAGCGAGTCCAGAAGCAGACATATTCCAGCCAGTAGCCTTGGTCCCGCCAATGACAGTGTTGGTACGCTTGCTAGTTGGTATGGAATCATGGGCAAATTTACCCCAGAAATTGTTCTCCTCTGCAGTAGACATACCAGTATGTGAATCCGTGGACCCTATAAAACCCAACTTATAAGGGTTTGCACCAATTTTATCCTGTATCTCCAGGCCAGTACGCAAGGCGGATCTAATGAAGTCACCTTTAGCAATACGGTAAGCCTCTGGATCAGCTTGTAAGTAAAATGGATAATTTTCGAAGTCGGCGAAGGGATCTCGCGGTGAAAGTTTTGAATGGGTTTCTGAATCCCCCTTAATTTGTGTTATTTCGACTAAGGGCTCCCAGCGCATACGTGTGCGCGCATACTGTGCATCAATTGGCTCACCGCGCAGTGTGGTTTCTGCGAACATGTAGCCTTTGGAAACATTGGAGTTATGAGGAATGGCAATAAATTCACTGCCAGTTCGTTGAGAAGTCTCATCTAACCAGTGCCATAAATCCTCTGGATATTGGCTCTGGTCAGACCCAAAAGGAAGATACTGCTTAGCCTTTTCTGCACCATCTGGGGACACCACGACCCGGTGTAAATTAGCCCCGGTTGGTGTTGAACTCCATTCCCAGCCTATAAAGCTGGTGAAGGTACCTGGGTTATTGTGACGCTCTGCGGCGTCGATTATATCGTTCCAGGCGCTTGTCCGGGTTTTATTCAAATCTCCAAGCACTGGTTCCGGGGGCTGGTTAGCTGGATCCTGGACAGGATCAAGGTAGGTTTCGGAGTCTAGTGCTTTAGCTGGCAGCAGCTCATTGAAAATATCCATACCCTCATTGATCGATACCTTATAGCGAATATGCTGCTTGGCTAACCAGCGCATCATCGACTGATAAAAGGACATCTCGCTATCGAGCTCATCTGTTTCATTAACCACTGCTCTCATAACACCCAATCCTTCAGCGTGATCCGATACCACTAGAAAATCCAGAGGTGTATCGATACGTACTTTTGCATGGGTATAAGGGTGAATGACCGGTTGCCCCTTTGCCCAGCGGTAAGCGGTATCCGGGGTTGCCGAATAATTTTGGCTTAAGAAGGCATCAAATGAGTATGAGGTATGAAGGTGCATATCTCCCCAAAAAAGCTGAGTCGGCTCATTGGCAATAGCTACATGATGCATAGTGACTACTACCAGCCCGGTAAGATACACAACTTTTTTAATAAGACTTTTCATGTTTTTAATCGTTATAGTCGTTTATCTTTTTTAAAGCATAGACTCACTTAACATGCCAAGATTGTTAGGATAATCTTGACAGGCAAGGAAATGAGTCAGTGGATGCTAATCGATTGGCTTATAGGTTTCTTTGCCGATAAGGCCAATCTCTTGACTAATTAGGACATATGTGTAAATGGCTGAGTATGGACACACGACCATTGCAACGTGGGTATTACCCATTATTGAAACATTGAAACCATATTGTTCTGCCCAAGAAATCCTGCGGTGTGCAGAAATTGACCCAAAATGTATTGAGGATGCAAATCAAAGAATACCTCTAGATAATATGAAAAAACTATGGGAATTCGCTGAAGCTATCTCAGGTGATGATTGTATTGGATTGCAAGTTACTAAGTACGTCAAACATACAAATCTTCACGCTCTAAGTTATGCGCACTTGTCGAGTAGCTCCATTAGAGAAAGTTTATTGAGGTCAGCACGATTTTCAGAGGTGGTCACCACCGCAATGAGAATTAATATACATGATGAAAAGAAGCAAGTTATAGTATCTTGGAAAAAAGTCGATGACTTTATTTATGAGCCAAGTATTCATGCTATAGATGCCTTTATGGCATTGCTTATAAAGTCCATTGGCAAGATATGCCCAGAAGTCCATCAACACTTAATATCCATTAATCTACAGAGACCGAGACCTTCCGTTCTTAAATACCATCAACGGATGTATAGATGTCCAATCAATTTTTCGGCTGATTCTTGCGAGATTAGATTTAAGCAAGAGTTTGTTGACCGGAAGCTCTCTTCAGGAAACAATGAGTTAGTTAGCATTAATGAACAGGCCTTGATAAGTTATTTAGAGCGATTGCGGAAGAGTGACATAGTCAGTATGACTAATAGAGTGCTTATTGACCTGATGCCCTCAGGAGATTTTTCACAAGAGGCAGTGGCCAGGGAGCTTGCTATTAGTTGTCGTAGCCTACATAGAAAACTCAAAGAAAAAAATTCCAGTTATCAGATCATTCTGGATAAAATACGTAAATATCAAGCGGTTCAATACCTTAAAGAACATGAGCTTCCTATCACTTTAATTGCCTATAAACTAGGTTTCTGTGATACTAGTAGTTTCTCTCGAAGCTTCAAAAAATGGACTGGACAATCACCGCGCGAATTCCGGAATAATTGTAGTGAAAGTTTCTCTATTTAAATTGGTATAGGCTGAGTGCGAATATGATCTTTCAAAGAGACAGCGGCTATATTTGAGTTTTGTATATGTGAGATTAATTGAGTCCAGATATTCTCTTGTTTGGTGTCGGTGATCCAGATCTTCTTGAGGCTATCTATAGATAGGCCTTTGCATATTGAGCTATTCAGGCCAATCCATTTTTGGCGATCTTTGTTGTGCGAATATAGTGTGAAGATCTATTATTTTATGGGCAGTTAGTCGATTATCTAGAATATTAAGCTCGTATTTCTTGTCTCCTATTACCATATCTTTGGTAGTTCGATGGTCTTCTTAGTTTTAGTGTTTACGTCCTGGGCGATCCAATATATAGGATGGTGTAGCACTGACAGGCTCTGTGGAGGATAGATGGAATCATATTATCTACTATTTACTAGGGTAGGGTGGCTAAATTTATGACCACAAAATTTTAGGCTTATATATGATTTAATACTGTGCTAACAATCAGTAGCATACAGTAACTATGATGAAGTATGCCCTATACTGTTGTCTCAGCCGTTAGAGGCTAATTGTCAAGGGTCGGTCTTAGTAACGTGCTATTTGCGGATACTTAAATGCTTAAGCTTTGATATTTCATTGCTTGATACCATTTTAGTTGTTTCGTAATTTTCCCAAATTCGAGTTTTTATAAAAATCTACGAATAGCTATGGTTAATGTGGCTGAATAGTGAAGTCTGTCAATTCAAATCATAATTTTGATATCGTGTTATGCGTCCCCGCAAATTTCCGTACTTACCCAATCGTCTGCTTCGCTTAATGGGTATCCCTGATATCTGTATATCTCACCTTCATCTAGGCCTTTATTCTCAATAAGATATTTTACAACAATATGGTAATCCCGGTATCTTTGTTGCTCTTTACTTTCAGTGAGTGTAGAAGCGCAAAGAGGGATAGTAGATTCTCCGCGAGCATATTCAGCCACACCTTCCAACTTCCATGTGTCTACCTGAAAGTGTTGTATGCCCAACTCCCAATATTGCTCGATATGCTTAGCTTCATGCTTAATTACTCCGTCTATAGATGTCTTTGCATTTTTTACCGCCGTTTCGTTGATGTAAGCAACACCGATGAAAGGAAGTGTAAGCCCTAGAGAATCACCAGAGATAGGGTTAAGTAGTTCAAAAAACCAAGGGTTTTTAATTACATATACTTTATCTTCTGTGTCTTGAGAAAAAGTAAAAGCATGAGCTGAAAAAGCTCCGTGTACTAGAAGCCATATCCAAGTAATCGTATTAACGATTGATTTCAAAGTCTTTGTAATTTTTATTTTCATAAATTCTATTTTAATAGGTTACGCTTTATGAAGCGATTTTTAAAAATTTGTAAGGCTTTTGGTGCTAAAGCATACTGGAGTTATATGTTGCCTGAGCATCGCCACAATAAGTTTTGATCAGCGCTATTACTAAACTCAAACCACTATGCTTTAGACACGAAACCCGTGATTGAATGAAAAATGTCAAGTGTTGGAAGTCATTATTAAATATTATTTTATGTGTATAATTTGTAGTTGGGGTTAATTCTTGACATTAATATCATATCTATGTATCGACCATTTTTAAACGTGCTCAAACGCTTTACACCCTCTGTTTCAAATCCAATTTTTTCATATAGAGATTTTGCTGATATGTTATCAGCATGCACTTCTAATTCCACGCGTACTAAATTCAGCCAGTTATCAGCCTGATTAATTGCCTCTTGCATTAGAGATTTCCCTACACCTTTACCTTGACTAGCAGGGTGAACAGCAATAGCTACTGAAGCAGTGTGTTTGCCACGTGCTTTATTTGTTAGGAATAAAGTGGCGTGTCCAATTACTTTCCCATCTATTTCTGCAATCAGAGTGTATTGATCCGATGACGAGAACAGATTTGAAACTTGTGAGGAACTCAAAAATGGAGGCTGTGAAGTATTCGCTAATACCTCACTAAAGCTATAAATTTCATGAAGATCTTTATGGTCTATTTCTTCTAAATGTCTTATTTTCAAACTACATCCTTATTGTAAATTGGACTGAACGCATAACGTTCGGTTTAGGGGCGGCTGAAGCATAGCGTAGAAAGCCTCCCCCCTTAAAGTAGACACCACCTTATGCGGCTATTCTTTCATATTCATCTGGGCTTTTGAACCCAATTGAACTATGTCTTCTCTTCAAGTTATAGCATTTATCAAGGCACCAAGATGAGTTCGCCCTAAGGTCCTTAACCGACTCAAAGTAAAAGCCTTTGATACTATCAGTTTCAGTGTCTGGAAAAATGATTCTACATACACATTATTATTCATAAACCCTGGTCGATTCATGCTTGGGTCAATACCTGGTTCTTTGAGTCGGTTTTGGTATGCATAGGCACCGTACTCAGACTCACGGTCGTTGTGAAATATTAGATCTGATTTTATTGCTTCTGCGACGGAAAGCTTTATTTAGCGCTGATAGTGTCGATTCAACAGTTCGAGTATCCAACAATTCCCAACCCACTACTTTTCGGGAGTAAAGGTCAATAATTACGGCTAAATATTGCCATTTCCTATTGATCTTCAGATAGGTCACATCACTTGCCCATGGGAGTCTGGTTTCGCCGACATACCATGCTCTCGTTGTATATTTTCAATCTTAATACAAGGGTTTTCAGGTGACGGGCGTTGACGATAGATCTTTCCTGCTTTTCCCACGACTTCAGTCTCTCGCGTAAGGCGCTCAACGTGTTTGTGATTTGCTCACTCACCATTAGCTTTCAGCTCTGTGCTAATTCTTGGGCTTCCATAATTACTATTATGCTGCGTGTAGATAGCCTCTATAGACCCTAGAATCCGTTTACTTTCTATGTCTGGAGTACTCTCATCACTGTTAAGCCGCTTATAAAAAACTTGAGGTTTAATATTTAAATTTCTACATAAGTACCTGACACCAAAGTCTGATCGATTAAGAGCTATGAACGTTCAGGTACATTTCCCACTTTTTTAGGAGATCATTCTCCTTTTGCAATTTCTCAACCTGCTTTTTAAGACGTTTTATCTCTTTATCATCAGTTTGAGACTGAGTTTTCGTTATCTTTGTCATACTTATTCTACGACTGGGCTTCTCGACCAGCTTGCCTTCTCTACTTTCCTGTCGCCATCTATACACCATTATTGGATGCAAACCAATAATGTTAGCGATAGTAGTCGTATCTACTTTCAGTTGATTAGTGAGAGCTACCACTCTAACTTTGAGCTCTGTTGAGTATTCAACAATCCGCTCTTCACTCAGTATTTTCGGCATTTTTTCCTATCCTATTCAAAAGGTAGGCGTCTATTCCATGGGGGGAGGTTTCAAAGCCGTTCCAGTCATGCAAAGCATGGCGACTACAGCCGCTTGTTAGGATCTTGATTCGCAAAACTCTCTCTCATGAACTCTATTACACCAGTAAAGAGAATTCTTATACCACAATTTACTGATGCGGCTCTCAGGGCCTGCATAAGAAATTAATGGCTGATAAAAAGTACTATGTAGAAAAATAGCGGTACGTGCGATTGTATAACCTGGTTCTACACCAACTGTATATCTGGCCATCAGAGGATATAAACAGAAGAACCCAGCTATATAGAATGAAGCAATCCACACAGTTAAGTAGGCGAATATTCTGTGCTTTCTCTGCATTTGTGGGCCTCCTAACGCCCACGGCATGGGCGGCTTGCCTTATGCGCGTTTTGTGCGAAAATGGGAGCGAAGCGACCGCGCAAAACGTGCATAAGGTAAGCCGTCCCGCAGAGGCCCGAAGGGCCGGAGCTTCACTGCCCATGATTGTTATGTTTGATCTCGCCGCGTAGCCTCTAAATATACAGTTCTTTGACGATAACTCTCTTCAAATGCCACCAGCGACGCTAGCAACCCGGCCAAAATAATCCCAAAAGCTGCGTAGACAGCAAACGAAAGCATATATGGCACGGAGACACCAAAATACATTCCAGGAACAATACAGATCGGGACTAAAGCAAGTACAGCAGTTGAAATGAAATGCAAAATTTTGAGGACTGCAAGTAGCGGCTTCAGATTTTCGCTTCTAAGATTTTTATAGCTGAACATTTTGCTTTCCTTGGCTTTCTGCTACCGAAACATAACGTTGCCAGCAAGTGCAGCCGAAGCGGAGCGTAGGCTGTCCAGCCCAGCCTCCGGCTGGGCATTCTTGCCTGGCCTGGTTATAGTTGGCGCGCACTGAACGACCTACTAGCTCTCTGCCAGCCAACTTTGGCTGGCCACTGCCCGATAAATTTACAGGGAAAAATACCATACTTTCCCAACCAGTTAACTATCTGATTCGCACTCTATGATGGCGTAGCTGGCTTGCAGGGCTTGCTGACTTAAAACGATGGCACTGGAGCGAAACTGCGGTACCAGATTACAGGAAAACTCTCAGGAAAAGAGTGCTCAGATAGAGATTGATGCTTGCAGCAGCTACAAAACATCTAAAAATTAGACCGCCACAATAACGCCCACAACAGGGGCGGCCGAAGCGTAACGTAGGCCGTCCCGCAGAGGCCCTGTCAGGGGCCGGCGCAAACTGCCTGTGAATGTTAGGGCTGATTTTGCACGGCACTATCAGCCACCTTAATTAATACCACCGGGGGTAACCTTCTTGCTTGATCAAATGCGAACTTCTCTGATTCAGTTAGAAGAAATTCTTTGTTGCGATACTTTACGTAAAAGTATGATTTTTCATCCATGAACTCACTTTGGAAGGTGATTTGGTTTCCATGTAAGGAGTATGAACCTCTATAGGGCCTGTATGGCGGGTTATTAAGATGACAATTTGGGTCACTTCTATCGCATAGGATGTCGGTGGTCATTTGGTGAATAAAACCACCTTTGTTTACTTCTAAGATGTGCCCGCCAAATAGGCCTAGGCCTATCGTTGATTCGCTTTCATACTTGCCATAAATTTCACTTCCTAGAACTGAGCTAGAAATTAGCAAACACATGGCAGCAACAATTCTTAGCATGATGCTGCCCTAACGTCGCAAACACGCGCTTGACGCGTGCTTTGCCTTGTTAACCCCACTCAACAAAACTCTCCCCTTGCTCATTTATTTCAATGAAAATATCTGAGTAAGGCGAAATTTCAGGAAACTCGACACCAGGGTCACAGCGAACAGTAAACCCAAGAGCCTCCACTAGCCTTCTAGCAAATTCAACATCAGAGTTCCATTTTTCTGCACCCTTGATAAAAACTGATATATAACCATCTTTAATGCCAGTATTAATCAGAACCGCAGTCTTATTACACGTGAATAAAGTATATCTCTCATTGATTTCGCAATCGCAAGACAACGCACCAATCTCTTCATTGAGGAATGAAACCACTTGCGTTGTTTCATTTCCTTTCACGTAAACTTCTATATCTTCCATTTTAGTCATATGGGTTAACGTTGCCAGCAAGGGCAGCCGAAGCGGAGCGTAGGCTGTCTCGCGGAGGGCCGCAGGCTCGGAGCAAACTGCCCGGCATTGTTATGAGTTTCCGCGACTTCAGTGGGCACCGTATTCTCCCAGGCTTGGAAAAGCGAACGTAGTTGTAACGAGAGAAAACATTACTAAGGATTTTATTAAAAGCTCTACTCTTGATCTACGCCAAACTTCGGGTGAACCTTCCATGTTGCTCCACTCTCCCGGCATATCATCATCTAGCGTGACCAAGTGACCGATCACAGCCCACACCGATAGACCGCAAAGTGTATAGATGTACGCAACACCCGCAAAAATTGACAATCCAACTACAACGACAAGGATAAACAAGCTTGATAGAAATATATTTATTTTCTCATTCACAATGAAACCCAGTCATTCGGACTCATAACGTCCTGCTAAACGGCAGCCGGAACAAATTTCAGCAATTTGTTAGGTGTTTCTGGCACGATCTACCCTCTCGATTAACTCAGTTACAATGGGATTTTTTGAAAATGGGTTTAGCCTCATTGGGGGATTAAACGCCAGCTCTTTGCCTATGGCACCATCTGAACGGACATGTAAGATAATCCTTTCTGGTGAGCTCATTTGGTTGTAGCTAATGTTAACAATATCTTTGAGAAGAACTTTTTGCTCCTTCCCTCCTTTTCGGAAGAGTAATGAATCACCATCATCATAGACTTCGTCAGCTAGATCCCAGAGTAGATTTTTGAAGAAGAAAAAGCCAAAGGCAGCCATGAACACTGGCATGACCAAAAACATCAATGACTCTTTGGTTGCCCCAGCTATTAAAGAGGTGACCAAAAATAATGTAAGAAACCCAAACCATATACTTGGGAAAAGCTTCTTAAAATAGAATGTTGTTCCAGATATTTTCTTCATGCAATCTCTGATACCTAACAGCGTATTCAAAAGCAGCTGCATTATATCTCCATTCATATATCCCATCATCATAGACCGCAGGCATAGCGAAAAAAACCAGAAAACTCAGTCTTTTAGACATAATTAGTACAAACGTCAGAATGTGGATATAAGAAGTTGCATAGTTATCTTGTTATTTCGTGGCTTTTGATATTATTGACAATGCCTTAAAAGTCAGTGAGTTGGCTGGTTGCTCCGGTGGATATGTGCCGCTGCTTTTGATCTTGGATACATCTAGAGAACAGCGCCGTAGCTACATTGTTTTAAGCATTATTGCCATTTAACAGTGACATTTTGGGTTTGGCTAAATAGGGTGGGGCTGTGAGCGCTGGGGAGGGGGTGGTAGGTGACTGTGATTTTGAAGTAAAAAAGAGCGGGCTTTGCCCGCTCTTTCAGCTCTTAAGGCCTACTGCCCCAAGCTAAACAGTTGCGTATTACCGCCAGTGGCAACGGTATTTATAGTTTTGGTTTTTTCGGTGGCAAAGCGGAACAGGTAGTGGGGGCCGCCGGCTTTGAAGCCGGTGCCGGAGAGGCCTTGGCCGCCGAAGGGGTTTACACCTACCACTGCGCCTACCATATCGCGGTTTACGTAGCAGTTGCCCACGTTCACACGCTTGAATACCGCGTCGGCGCGGCCCTCGATGCGGGAGTGCAGGCCGAAAGTGAGGCCGTAGCCGGTGGCGTTGATACGGCGGATCACGTCCTCCAGTTCTTCGGCTTTAAAGCGCACCACGTGCAGGAAGGGGCCGAAGACTTCGCGCTTGAGCAGGGAGAAATCTTCGATTTCTACCACTTGCGGGCCGAAGAAGGTGCCTGTGTTGGGCTTCTTGTTTTCATCGAAGGCGAATAGCGGTTTGGCTTCTTTGGCCATACGATCGCGATGAGCTTCCAGCAAGCCCAGGGCTTTTTCGTCGATTACTGGGCCGATATCGGTTTCCAGTTTACTGGGGTCGCCAAGGGTCAATTCTTCGCAGGCCCCTTTGAGCATATTGAGCAGGTTATCTGCAATCACGTCCTGCACACACAGAATACGCAGGGCGGAGCAGCGTTGGCCGGCACTCAGGAAGGCGGATTGAATTACATCGTCTACTACTTGCTCGGGCAGGGCAGTGGAGTCTACGACCATGACATTCTGGCCGCCGGTTTCGGCGATCAGCGGCACGATCGGGCCCTCTTTAGCGGCCAACTGTTGGTTGATCAGGCGCGCAGTTTCGGTGGAGCCGGTAAAGGCTACGCCGCCCAGGCGCGGATCTTCGATCAGCAGTTTACCTACGGCGGCGCCGGTACCGGTAATCAGGTGCAGTACCTTGGGGGGAACGCCGGCGTCGAGCATGATACGCACGGCGTGCGCGGCGATGATTGGGGTTTGCTCGGCGGGCTTGGCCAGTACGGCATTACCGGCGGCGAGGGCGGCAACCACTTGGCCGGTAAAGATGGCCAGGGGGAAGTTCCAGGGGCTAATGGCCACAAATACGCCGCGGCCGCCAAGGAACAGTTGGTTCTTTTCACCGGTAGGGCCGGGCAGCTCGGTGGGCTCAGCAAAGTGTTGGCGCGCGGCATTGGCGTAATAGCGGCAGAAGTCTACCGCTTCGCGCACTTCACTAATGCCGTCGTTGAGAGTTCGGCCCGCTTCCAGGCAGATAATGGCTGCCAGTTCGTTGGTTTTCTTCTCATAGAAGTCGGCGATACGATCGAGAATCTCAGCGCGGCTGTTGCCACCCTGTCGGTCCCAGTCGATCTGCGCTTCGGTGGCGGAGGCGTAGGCCCGCTCAATTAAATGTTTGTCGGTATTGGCGGTATGGCCGATTACTTCGCCGCTGGCTGGGTTGTAAACCGGCTCTTCAGACTTGCCCATTACGCCATCAACAATAGGGCCACCGAGGAAGTGCTTGCCCTGTTGTTTTTGTACTTCTTCCAGCAGGGGTTCTACTGCGAGTGGGTCGGTCAGTTCTATGCCGTGTGAATTTTTCCGTGGCAGGGCCTCTGCGCCCATATAAATATTCTCCGGTACAGGAATTTGCGGGTGGCGGAGTGGGTTGCAGGCTTCGCTTAAATCGAGGGTATCCTGCACCAGTGCTTCAATGGGTGTGTCTTCATCCATAAAGCGGTTCACAAAGGAGCTGTTGGCGCCGTTCTCCAATAGGCGACGCACCAGGTAGGGCAGCAGGTCGCGGTGGGCACCCACGGGGGCGTAAACCCGCACGGGTACACGCTTGCCGTGTACGGCTTCGATCTGTGCGTAGAGCAGGTGACCCATGCCGTGCAGGCGTTGGAATTCAAAATTGGTGCGCTCGCCGGCCATTTCCAAAATCAGGCCCACGGTATAGGCGTTGTGGGTGGCGAACTGCGGGTAAATCGCTTCTTCCGCGTCCAGCAGTTTTTTTGCACACACTTGGTAGGACAAGTCGGTGTGGCATTTACGCGTGTACACCGGGTAATCGCTCAAGCCCATTTGTTGGGCGTGCTTGATTTCGCTATCCCAGTAAGCGCCTTTAACCAGGCGCACCATCAGCTTGCGGCCGGTGTCGCGGCCCAGGGCGATCAACCAGTCGGCCACATGGGGGGCACGCTTCTGGTAGGCCTGCAAAACAAAGCCGAGGCCCTGCCAATCTTTCAGTTCCGGGTCGCGGGCCAGGGCTTCAAAAATATCCAGGGAAATATCCAGGCGCTCGGCCTCTTCCGCATCGATATTCAGGCCCATATCGTATTTGGCGGCGGCCACACACAGGCGCTTTACCTGCGGCAGCAGTTCGTCCATTACACGCTCGCGCTGCAATACGCTGTAGCGGGGGTGCAGGGCGGAGAGTTTGATAGAGATGCCGTTGGCCTCGACAACATCGCGCTTACTATTGTCTTTGCCGATGGCTTCGATGGCCATCATATAGGCGTCGTAATAGCGCTGGGCGTCGGCCATGGTGCGCGCACCTTCGCCGAGCATATCGAAGGAGAAGCGGGTGCCGGGCAGGTTTTCCTTGGGGCCGCGCTTCAGGGCTTCTTCAATGGTGCGGCCCAATACATATTGGCCGCCCATAATTTTCATGGCCTGCATCATAGAAGTGCGCACCATGGGTTCACCGATGCGGCTGATCAGGCGCTTCATCCAGTGAGAGGGGCGCTCGGTAATATCCGGGTCCAGCTCGACCACGCTGCCGGTGAGCATCAGCCCCCAGGTAGATGCGTTCACGAACAGAGAATCTGACTGGCCACGATGGCTGGACCAGTTGCCGGAATGCACTTTCTCGGCAATCAGTTTGTCGGCAGTATCAGCATCGGGAACCCTGAGGAGGGATTCCGCTAAGCACATCAGTGCCACGCCTTCTTTATTGGAAAGGCCGAACTGCTGCAGGAAGGCATCAAGTGTGCCGCGCTTGCTGCGCTGCTGGCGAGAGTGGCGCACCAGCTCGCGCGAGGTGTTCAGAATTTTCTTGCGCAGGGCGTCACTGGGGCGGGGGGCGGCCAGGAGCTCGCTAACACATTGGTTTTCGTCGGCGTGCAAATACTCGTGTGCCCGCTCTCGGGCATTCTGGAGATCTCCGGCGAAGTTTGTCGACATATCGTCTCCCAAGCTCTATATCTAGGGTCAGAATAAAAGACCGGATTATGTGCGAAAGTGCTTAGAATTAATCGCCATTTTGGCGACGGTTGTGGTTAAATATCACGCCTAAATGCGTGATTGCCAGTAGGGTATTTTGTAATGTCTCGACAGTTGGAAGATCTGGATCGTATCGATCGCCAAATACTGCGGATTCTTCAACGGCATGGCCGCCTGCCAAACGTGGAGTTGGCGCGCCGTGTGAACCTCAGTCCCACCCCCTGCCTGGAGCGGGTCAAGCGCCTCGAGCGAGAGGGCTTTATCCGTGATTATGTGGCGTTGCTGGACCCTCTCAAGGTTCATGCCGGCTTGGTGGTATACATCCAGGTGACGTTGAATAACACCGCTACCGAGGCCCTGGAGGCCTTTAACCAGCATGTGGCAGGCCTTGAGGAAGTGCAGGAATGTCATATGGTGGCCGGCGGCTTTGATTATCTTGTGAAGATTCGCATTAAGGATATGCTGGGTTACCGCCGTTTTCTTGGTGAGAAGCTGGCCTCGGTACCGGGTGTACGGGAAACCCACACCTATGTGGTGATGGAGGAAGTAAAAACAGATACTGCCGTGGCGGTACCTGATCCAGAGCCTAAAGGTAAAACTACCAGGCGCTAGGCCTGCGTTTGAACGGTCAAGGATGGCCGAAACGCTCACCACTTGGCAGATAATAAACAAACAAGGTTGCCGAGACGGTGGGGGAGAGAGCACTCTTAGGTATCTTTCCGGGATAAGCTCGAGCAGGGCTACACACCTAAACACTTCCCAGCACCGCAAACCTTTCTATTGATTGCAGATTTCCCAGGGGAAAATGGCGAATTGGCAACCAATGTCTGCCAGGATTTTATTATCCTCAACATTATGAGTGAGCGGTGCCCTGTGCCGCCCATCCAACCGCGATAACGATAAAGTAGGTACTGTATGGATTTTTCACTGAGCGAAGAGCAGCAGATGATTCAGGATGCGGCGCGTCAGTTTGCCGAGAGCGAACTGAAGCCCATCGCCGCAGAGCTCGATAAAACCGGTAACCGCGAGTTGATGCTGGCCAAGCTGAAAGCCTTGGCTGAACTGGGTTTTATGGGGATCAATATCGATCCCAACTACGGTGGCACCGGTGCCGGCACCATAGCTTTCAGCCTGGCGATTACCGAGCTCGCCCGCGGCTGCAGTTCCACGGCTACGACCACTTCAGTTACCAATATGGTGGCCGAGGTCATCCAGGCCGTCGGCAATGAAGAGCAGCGACAAAAGTATTTACCCAAGATTTGCAGCGGTGAATATGCCGCGGGTTCTTTTTGCCTGACAGAACCGGGGTCAGGTTCCGATGCCGCAGCCATGCGCACCCGCGCCGTGAAAGACGGTGACGAATATGTGCTCAGTGGCAGCAAACTGTTTATCAGCAGTGCTGAGTTCGCTGGCATTTTTGTAGTTTGGGCAGTAACCGATCCCGAGGCGGCCAAAGGCAAAGGCATTAGTTGCTTCCTGGTGGAGGCTGGCACACCGGGTCTGATTATCGGTAAGGCCGAGGAGAAGATGGGGCAGAAGGCATCTGTCACCAATGAAGTCTCCTTCGACAATTGCAGAATCCCCGCCGCCAATCTGTTGGGTGCAGAGAACCGCGGTTTCCGCATTGCCGCCGGCGAGTTGGCCGGTGGGCGCATTGGTATCGGCTCACTAGCGCTGGGCATCGGCCTTGAGGCATTGGACTGCGCTCGCAGTTACATGCACGAGCGCGAGCAATTCGGCAAGAAGTTGGCGCAATTCCAGGGTTTGCAGTGGCAATTAGCCGACAAATATACCGAGCTGGAAGGCGCCCGTTTGCTGCTGTTACAGGCTGCCTGGCAAAAAGATGCCGGCCAGGCCTTTGGCCCTGCGGCCTCTATGGGCAAACTGTTTGCCAGTGAAAAAGCCAATGAGGCCTGCTACCTGGCACTACAAATTCACGGTGGGGTGGGTTATACCCGCGAGTATCCGCTGGAGCGTATGAGCCGCGATGTACGCATTACCACTATTTACGAGGGAACCAGCGAAATACAACGCCTGATTATCGCCCGGCATCTACTCGATGTGCGTTGATGGATTTATGTAGCCAGTGACTTGTGGCCCTGGGGAGGTGGACTATTTCCGACTTGCCCAGTGCCCCCGGAGCCGCACCTTATAGTGTCCCAGCCAGGACACCCTGGCTGGCCCCGCCCTTCATAGCGGGGCTAGTGACTAACGACCTTCCTCTGCCAGCCTATAATCCTTCCTATTCTCTACAGAAGAGCCTCTTCTTCCACTTTGCTCTCAACCATTATTTTTTACTAATCGGCAGATCCACTACAGGGTTTGGCGCAATTTAATATCGGGTGAGAAAAATGAAAAAAAACCGAGGTGCTATTGCTAGAAATGGCGCTCTGATCTTATTTTTTTTGTTATTCATTCCCAGTTTACTGTTGGCGTACGAGCCAAAGCCTGCCAGCGTAATTACAAAAAAAGCAAATCAGGCGGTACTGAAAGAGTTGCCCTTTGCCAATCGGGAGGATTTTGCCAATGTAAAAAGGGGATTTATTGCCCCACTTTTGAATGACGGTATTATCAAAAATGAAAAAGGTGATCAGGTATGGAACCTGCAGGCCTTCCAATTCGCCAATGACCAACAAGCCCCTGCCACAGCTAACCCCAGTCTCTGGCGCCAGCTTCAGTTAATCTCCCAGGGCGGTCTCTATGAAGTGATACCGCGAATTTACCAGGTGCGCAGTGCGGACCTCTCCAATATCACTTTTATTGAGGGGGATACTGGGGTCATTGTTATGGACCCCTTAATCTCTACAGAAACCGCAAAAGCCGGGTTGGATTTATATCGTGAGCACCGAGGGCATAAACCGATAGTGGCAGTGATTTATACTCACAGCCATGTCGATCATTACGGCGGTGTGCGTGGGGTTGTTAATGAAGAGGAAGTAAAATCTGGCAGGGTGAAAGTGATCGCACCCAAAGATTTTTTAATTGAGGCGGTCAGTGAAAATGTGTTTGCCGGTAATCATATGGCGCGCCGTGCCAGTTTTATGTATGGCAACCTTATACCCAAAGGCCCAATGGGTACTCTGGGATCGGGCTTGGGGCTGGAAACGTCCACAGGTACGGTCACTCTGATTGAGCCTACCGATACGATCAGTAAAACTGGTGAAACAAGAAAAATTGATGGCCTCACGTTTGAGTTTTTGATGGCACCGGGCTCCGAGGCCCCAGCAGAAATGCACTTTTATATTCCCGAATTAAAGGCGCTTACTGCTGCGGAGAATGCCACTCACACACTGCACAACCTTTACACCCTGCGCGGCGCCAAGGTGCGCAATGCCCGAGCCTGGTCTCGCTATCTCAATGAGACACTTCAGCGTTGGGGGGGGCAGGCGGAGGTGCTCTTTGCTCCACACCACTGGCCCACCTGGGGGCCGGAGAAGGTCGTCAACCATTTGAAAAAGCAGCGCGACCTGTATAAGTACCTCAATGACCAGACCCTGCGACTGGCCAATCATGGCTATAACATGGTCCAGACTGCCGAGTTAATGCAGCTACCCCCAGAGCTTTCCCAATACTGGGCCAATCGTGGATATTATGGCAGTGTCAATCACGATACCCGAGCGGTCTGGAATTATTACCTTGGGTTCTTCGATGGAAATCCAGCGCGGCTCTATCCAATGCCACCCACGGCTGCGGGAAAAAAATACGTTCAATATATGGGGGGTGCGGCCAATCTCATAAAGCAAGCCAAGAAAGATTATGAGGCTGGAGAATACCGCTGGGTGGCGGAAGTGCTGGACAAGCTGGTTTCCGCTGAGCCCAACAACCGCGCTGCCCGTGACCTGCTGGCGAATGCGCTGGAACAGATGGGTTACCAACAAGAGAATGGTACCTGGAGGAACTTTTTTTTAAGTGGTGCCAGGGAGTTGCGTGATGGTATAGAGCGATTGCCAGTGCCATTAACTGCCAGTGCCGATACCATTCGCAGTATGCCTACTGTGCTTATTTTTGATTATTTGGGAATTCGATTAAATGGGCCCAAGGCCACCGGGAAGCAGATTGCTATTAATATTAGTTTGCCGGACATACAGGAAGCTTACTCTCTTGTGCTTGAGAATGCTGTGCTCAACTATGGCCCCCCAATAGAAAAGCCCCAAAGCTTCGTTACTATTAATCGCAATGATCTCAACGATATTATCCTGGGGGCATCCTCTATACAGGAAAAACTGAATGAAGGTGCGGTGAAAATTGATGGGGATGTGGGGCAATTAAAGGTATTGCTTTCCCTTATGGATAAGTTTGATTTTTGGTGGAATCTGGTTACTCCAGAACCTATGAATATAAATACTCCAGCGGAACTGCCGTAAACTATTTTTCTCTGGCTGATATTAGAAATTATGGGGTTTCATTTTCGTTGGTAACTATAAGTCGGAATGCTTATGAAAAAGGGCACTTTGGCGGAAATGCTTAAAGGATTTGGCTCTATAGAGGAGGTTGCTGGTGGGTTTGAAATAACAAGTCTGCAATCCCTGCGGGTATGGGCGATGGTGGCACTAGTAATGCTTCATAAAGTATTTGTTCTGCCATGGCAAGGGAAAAAGAAAAAACGATTGCTTGATGATCTGGATTCACTTAAAAACCTGACTGTAACTATTTCTCGAGATAAGCTGGATAGGCCAAAGGAGGGGGGCTGCTTTCTCAATGAAAAAGATTTAGACTTTTTTGAGAAGAATGGTTATTTGCCTCCGTTTCAGGTTATTTCTAAAAGTGAGGCAGAGCAACTTAGGGGTGAGCTACTGGAAGAATTTTCATGTGATTTTCATGGGAAAAATTACATGAGCGAAAAAGTTAAAGATATTGCTGAAAGGCACGATCAGTGGTCGATAGAGGCGGCCGGACTTTATCAGGCATTGAGAATAAAGTCACTAAGAGCACTATTTCGCAGGCCGCAAATAACAGAGCGCCTAGCTAGCTTGTTGGGTGATGAAGTTATGTGTTGGCGGAGCCAAATGTTTCATAAGTTCCCTGGTGCAAGGGGGACGATATGGCATCAAAATGCTACTTTCCGAGAGACAGGGAAGTATGCCAAGTTACAGCCAAGCCAGAAGATGGACCCAGCTGTTATCCAGTTGAACGCCTGGGTGGCGCTTACAGACTGCACGGAGAAAAATGGTTGTTTGCGTATATTGCCGGGGTCAATGGGCGACGCTCGGATGGATTATCTCTATGGTTATGTTCAGGACAATCAAATCTTTTACTTGTCATTGTTGCCATTTTCTATTTCTCATTTATATGCGTTGCTCAAGATAGCACTCTATGGAACTATTTTTGTTAAGAGTACACTACTTTTTCGTACAGCAGTTGAGCTGTTAGGTGAGGACTACTTTGATAAGTTTAAAGTTGTTGACCTCCATATGAAGGCTGGTGAATGCCTGATTTTTTCCTCTTTGAATATGCACGCTTCATACCCAAACACCAGTAATGATGATTCACGGTTTTCTGTTGTGGCTCGCTGTACACCAAATCATGTTAGGGTGGCTCCATCAGGAGTTGATGTGTATTCAACGGCAGAAGGGTTAGTTGAATACAAGCTTCCAGACGTACCCAATTTTCAAGTATATGGGACAGATATTTATGGCTACAATAAAGTAATGGACGAATAAGTTTTCATTCTTGAATTTTGTATAAACCTTCGTTTATTAGCTTCACTAAAAACCTTGCTACTCCACATAATACTGGGGCATCGCTTAACGATCCTCTCTTGTTTAATGGGTGGCCATATCTTCTGTTATGCTAGTGTTAGCTGTTTCTTTTTCTAAGTTTGCGGAAGCCTTTTTTGATTGAAAGGTAAGATAAGCATCCTTAATAGGCTCCTGTAGTAAAATTTTGCAATCTTGTTCGTAATTATTCAGTAGGCGCCACGGATATTTATTGCCCTGGCGGGGAAGGGCATGATTTCCTCTTCTGACATAACCGGAACTCAGGCTGCTCATCACAGAGTTGATTTCAGCACAGGCCTCGTTATCTTCCGCCAAACAAATCTCATACTGATGTTCATCCATATAATTGATTAAACGGCAGATGTAGCGGGCAGAGATATCTGCTTTTAGGGTCCAGGGGGCATTAGTATATCCAAACACCCAAGACATATTGGGGACACCTTCCAAGAGCACAGCTTTGTAAGTGAGCTTTTCACTGATGGGTACTTTCTTGCCATCAATACTCAGCTGCATGCCTCCGAGCACTTGGATATTTAATCCGGTAGCTGTGATAATGATATCCGCATCGATCTGTTGCCCTGATTCCAACTCGATACCCTGTTTGTCAATGGCCTTTATCTCCCCGGTTTCTACTGAGGCTTTGCCTGATTTTATTGCTGCAAAGAAATCATCATCGGGCACTGCGCAAATACGTTGATCCCAGGGGCTGTAGCTCGGTGTGAAGTGACGCATATCAAAGTCGTTGGGTAGGCTTTTGCGAACACCCCGCAGGAACAGTTTGCGCATAAAATGTGGCCAGCGTTTAGAAGCCTTAAAGAGCCAGCGTTGTATTTTTATATTTCGCCAGCGCGCAAAATTAAACACCCAGGATTTTGGTAGAAACTTTAGTAACAGTGCCGAGAGTTTATCGAACGCGGGTACGGAAATAACATAACTAGGAGAGCGCTGTAACATGGTGACATGCTTGGCTTGATCAGCCAGGGCGGGTACCAGCGTAATAGCGGTGGCACCACTGCCAATCACAACAATTTTTTTGTTTTGGTAATCCAGTTCTTCCGGCCAGTGCTGGGGGTGGATGTAGTCACCCTGAAACTGTTCGGCACCAGGAATTTTGGGGAGATATCCCTGGGAATGATCGTAATACCCGGTACATGAGATTAAAAACTTGCAGCTGTAGTAACAGGGCTTGCCGCTCTGAGTATTGCTTCCCTGCAGAATCCATAGTTCTTTTTGGCTATCCCAGTTGGCGCTGAAGAGGTCGACATTAAAGTGAATATCTCTACTAACTGCATACTCGTCTGCAGTATCAATGAGGTATTGGCGGATAGAGGGTCCATCAGCCAGTACCTTCAGCCCCGGCCATGGGCGGAAGTCGAAGCCAAAGGTGAACATATCTGAATCCGAACGAATACCTGGGTAGCGGAATAAATCCCAGGTGCCTCCGATTTGAGAGCGACGCTCTAGGATGGCAATTTTCTTGGAGGGGCATTCGCGGCGCAGGTGGCAGGCGGTTCCGATACCGGAAAGCCCGGCTCCAATAATTAGCACATCAAAGTGAAGTGGTTGCAAAATCATCATCCTTCTTGTGTCTTTAGACGCAATAGACTGCGTAGATGTGGAGCCTTTTTATTGCTACATTGCGACAAAAAATTATCTTGAGGCGTCAGCTGGCGCCCTGGAGGAGCAATGGGTAGTTTGATACGAGCCAGTGTGCTTACGGGGTATAGCGAACTGGCATCGGAGCTTGGAGGAGATGCCCGCACATTTCTTACGGAATTTAGTCTTCCTGAGGATATTGTCATATCGGATAGCCGCTTGCTGTCACACTTGGATGTAGCGCGCTTGCTGGAACTAACCGCCGAGCGGTTACAGTGCGCTGACTTTGCCCTTCGTCTGGCAGTAAGACAGGGTGTCGATCGATTGGGGGGGATTGCGGTGATAGCCTGCAACTCCACTTCGGCCAGAGAGGCGATTCTGGCGGTGGCTAGGTTTATGTCATTGCACAGCCCCGCTATTCACTTGCGGATTGAATCGGTCCCTGGTGGTACTTTAGAGCGCCTGGTATTCGATCAACTCGATCCGGCTTTATCGTGCTTTCACCAGATCCATGAGCAAACCTTGGGGAGTGCGCTGGTGATGTTGCAAATGCTGATGGGCGCGAATGTGGCACCGCAGCGAGTCCTGTTGCCACATGCCGCTCTGACCGATCCCGCCGATTACTTTGAATACTTTTCCTGCCCGGTGGAATTCCTTTCCGGTTACTGCGCCATGGAGTACCCGGCAGAGCAGCTGGATACTCCGCTCGCTTGTGCCGATCCGGTTACCAAACGGTTGGCCATCAATTATTTAGAGCAGCAGTCTGTTTCTTCTGATGCCTCTCTGAGTACACAGGTTAGGGACTTGATGCGGCAATTGCTGCCTACTGGCCAGTATCAGGTGGGGGTGGTCGCGGCCCACTTAAGCCTGCACCCACGTACTCTGCAGAGACGTCTGGCAGGTGAGGGTCTGCGCTTTGATGCCTTGTTGGACCTGGTGCGTAGGGAGATGGCTGCGGAGTACTTGGCAAATACCGGGCTAGCTCTGGGACAGATTACCGGGCTGCTGGGATATGCGGAGCAGAGCACTTTTCAGCGCGCTTGTCGGCGGTGGTTTTCGGATACGCCGCGTAACTACCGTCGCCGACTGGCCCCTGCCGATCAATAGTCTGTGGGCTCAACCTCTCCTGGGCGCCAGGTCTTCTCCAGCCAGGGCCCCAGGGGGCCATAGAGTCGCAATATCACAAAAAAACCCTTGCCCGGCACTGTCTCCAACCAGTTGTGTTCGAAGCCCTTGGGGACTTGGGGACCAAAGTAGATGTCGTAAGAGCCGTCGGAATTTTGTTTGATCCCTTTGCTCTGGCTGCTTACCGAGGGGAATTTCTGGCTTGTCTTGAGCTGTGAGCGGGTCTGGCTGTCGTAGATATTAACGGCCCAGAAAGCGTTGACAGGCACCTCCGGCGGTAAGTGCAGTTTGTACTTCTTGGCACCATCGAAGGGCTCCTTATTTTCATCGACAAAGGCGATGGCGTAATCAGAGCCCTTGCCGGGCTCAAGGGCAATCATTGCCGGACTTACTCCAGTGTAGGGGTAGAAATAGCTGACCCGTGCATCGCTATTGATGGTTTTGCCATCGGGGCCATTAAAGAAAATATTCTTGCCGGGAAATGCCATTACCCAGGCGCTGTCGGTGCCGGGGTAGATCTTGATATCGGCAAGGGATTTGTCGGTGCGGGGATACCAGACGATAGAGCGGGCGATGCCATTGCCGATGGCAACGGCATCGGTAAGGATCTTGGTCATGCGTTCATCGGGGCTAAACGCTTTGCCTTTTTCGATACCAATAGAGGCAAACAGGCCGCGAGTTTCCGGGTTCAGCATGCCAATCCATTCGTACTGAATGACTTCATTGAGGTGTTTATAAAATTTGTAGTTGTTGGGATGAATGGTATTGAAGGCCTTGCCCGAAGCGCTAATGAACACCATCGGCGGGGGGGTTCCCTTTCTAGAGAGGGGGTAAATCCTGAGGTGGTCTTTGACACTTTGGGCGGCGGCTTCCAATGGCTGTTCCCCAGGTGAGCGCATAAATACCCATACTCGAAAAGAGCGAGGGTAGACGGGAAAATACCCAAAGGGCAGATTGCCTTTGTAGTCTGGCGGAAGAACCAGATATTTACCGCCGCGCCCTTTATCTGGCCCGGAGCGACCAATGTCCTCCACATAGCGGAACCAGGCATCATTAAATGCTCCCGAAACCCCTGGTGGTGAATGCAGCACAGTGGGGCCATCGCGCTTGAGATCCAGAAAGGCGAGGGTGTAAATCGTCGATGTGTTTCCGGTTAGAAATAGAGATTCAGAATTCATCAGCCGATCAAAGATTAAAACCTCATTGGCGGCTTTAGCTCCCAGCTCACGAGCGCCTTTCATTAATCCGTGCACCGAGGCCCCTTGAATGCCTTTTAAGAAGCTATCTACTGCACGCATATGATCCAGGTAGTCGTAGAGTTTCTCTGCCGTATCGGGATAAGGGGCGCCATCGCGAAACTTGAGCAGCCCAATGCTGCTTTCTACTTTATCTGGTGTACTGATGGATTCTACAGACTCCCTACTCACATCAGCGCTTAGGTTAGGATGCAATAGCGCAATGAGGATTAATGGAGTGAGAAAAATCATCCGCGAGGTTATGTTGGATTTTTGCGGCTGGTGGGTGAGCGGCAATGGCCAACTGTTCAATCTCAATTCCTCTTTGATTTTCTATGACAGCTCATAAGACTGATGCAATAAAAACTCGGGCTGCAAATCACATAAATCATCTTTATCGTTTACAACTTCTGTAGCGAGATGCATTGATCGGAATGCGATTCAAAAAACTATCGACGCAAGCACATCCTGGGAAATATTTAGTGACTGATGGTTCAGGTTTTTGCAGCGGCTGGAAGCCAATAAATCGACTTCTGCTTTGCCTATATTGTTTCCAGTGAAACTATTTGTGCCGCATGAAATTAAAAGCCAAGTGAATCCCGCAAGACTCTTCATGATCAAAACCAAGCGTTGGTCTGATTATATTAGCCGCTACTTCTAAAAGTCTTTTTTGGCTTAATTTTCCACCAATTCTTGTTAAGGGTTTGGCCATTAGCCTGATGGAAGTGTCGCCAATAACTCCTCAAAGAGCGCACTGGAATGGCTGTGTTGGTTCTGAGTTCGTGGTGCTTGATGCATTTAATGCCGAGAAGCACAGTAAAAAATTTTTTTGTTAGATGTTTAATGTAACAAAAGGTCAACAACTTAAAGATATAATGTCAATTTCAAAAATTTAGGTTGGCCATGTGACTATTGAGAGTGGTGAGGTACTTTAGAGATAAACCTCATTGATAATGGAAATAATTTGCACATTAATAACCGATTTGCGGAATTCAAGGTGTCACTAAAAAATAGTTTCCCTTTGCTGCTCACCAATAAAATTATTTTTCTGCTGAATGTCCTGTTCAATAATAATCAAAAGTCAACATAAAAAAAATTTAGGAAATTATGACTTTCCTGAACTGCATGAGCCGGAATGAAAACTTCATCACAGGATTTCAAGATAATGCTTGTCATTATGGAGAGCTCACTTTATAAAATGATCGTGCCATCTAGGTAGCTCCAGTTTCTTTTTTGGGGGGAAGTCGGGAGCTATAGAATAATTTTTAAAAAAAATATTTGGACTAATGATGTTCTCGCTTGCCGACCTGTTCGATAGGGTTATTAGTGGCTTCTGGAGTGGAAGCCTTGAAAATCTGACTGGGGAAAACTTATCAAATCAATGCTGTGAGAGGGCTCTGTCTCTTTTGCAGTTGGCCGATACTCCGTTGGTCCATGGAGACAGGCTGGTAATCAGAGCGCAAAACGATATTCCTACAGTGGCAACAATGTTGGCGGCCTGGCACCTCGGTTTGGTGGTGGTTCCCGTCAAGGGTGATGCCTCACAATCCGCAGTGAGTGCAATAGCAAGCGACTGCAATGCCAAGGCCATTGTGGAAGGTGAAAATGTTATTTCGCTGGCTACTTATCGACCGCAGCAGCGATTATTTGAACTCAGCACACCTGTCAGGGTGACAGGTGTTGACCTGGCCCTCATTATCTACACCTCGGGAAGTACCGGTAAGCCAAAGGGCATAATGCTCACCCACCAGAATGTGCTTACTTCTCTGGATTCACTCTCGCAGTATCTTCGCTTGGCTGAGACGGATCGCATACTCTGCCTTTCACCATTGTCATTTGATTACGGTTTATACCAGGTGTTGTTTGCCCTCAAAACGGGGTGCTCAACAATTCTTTACGATAAAACGTTCAACCCTCTTCATGCTTTGAAAGTAATATCTGATCAGAAAATTTCAGTGTTACCCATTGTTCCGGCGATGGGGGCTTCCTTGGCGAAAATTTTGACACTGGTAAAACCTGATCTTTCTGTACTTCGCGCTTTAACCAATACTGGTGGGCACCTACCTGAGTATGTCATTCGCACTTGGAAAGAATATTGTCCGGCGCTCGATGTTTTCTCAATGTATGGTCTCACTGAGTGTAAAAGGGCCCTTTATCTGGAACCGGAACTTTGGGAGCAGAAGATGGGGTCTGTGGGTAAGCCTATTCCCGGCCTAGATGCTCGAATTTTTCTGATGAATGCCGGTACCAACGCCTATAGAGAGGCCGAGGCCAATGAAATTGGTGAGCTTTTCGTGCGTGGCTCCGGAGTTATGCAGGCATATTACGATCCCTGTGCTCAAGGGGGGGCACAAATCTTTAATGGTCTGTACCGGGATGATAACTGGCTTGCTACTGGCGATTTATTTAGTCGGGACCAGGAGGGTTTCTATTACTTCAGGGGGCGCTCCAAGGATCTGATCAAGCAAGCAGGTTTTTGCCTTTTCCCCAAAGATTTGGAAGCCGTAATTGATACATGCCCGTTGGTACACCTCAGTGTAGTGCTCGGTTCTTTAGATAAGTTTCAAAATGAGGTTGCGGTTTGTGTAGTTGAACTGCAGGAAAACACGCCTGAAAATCAACAGCACCTCAAAGTGTGGTTGAAAGAGAATCTGGATGCTGATTACACTCCGAGGGAAGTGCGATTTGTTGAATCAATCGACCTAACAGCAAACGGCAAAATTGATAAGAAAAAACTTGAACAAGAGCTTCAAGCATGAGTTTTCTCAGTTGGAAATACTGAGACTATTTGGTCGGCGGGCAGCGTACTAGCTTATTAATAAATAATATTTTAGACCGGTAAGTCGTAAATACGGCTGAAATATTTGTGCCCTATATAAGAATGAATTTAAATTTATCCTGGTGATATCATGAAAGCTTCATTGGAAAAGCTCGTTGCCCAGCTGAGCCAGCAAAGGCAACACTTTTCAACACCGTGCTATGTCTACTCCCTAAAAGATATTGCCGATAACTACCAAAAACTGAAAGGCCGCCTGGGAACATCTCTCATATATTCCCTAAAGGCGAATAGCTGCCTTGATCTTGTCGTACGTAGTGGTCATGTTTTTGAAGATGGAGTTGAAATTGCCTCTGTGGGGGAGTTGAATCTTCTCCCTCGAGGTGAAAGCCCTCGCTATATCAATAACCCTTCCGCAGATAAAAGTTTCCTCAGAGCGGCAATTGCAAGTAAGTGCACACTGGTGATCGATAATCTATCCCAGTTAGAAATCGTTAAGGAGTTTCAGGGGAAGCGTCCGATTAATCCGCTGATACTTCGTTTGAACCCCAGTACCTTGGATCAATTTGAGAAGGCTCCGGTAACCACGAGAAGAGACCACTTTGGCTTTGGTTGGAGTGATGTTGAAACGGCCTTGGCATTCTGTAAAAAACATGAGTTGAAAGTTGCTGGATTCCATGTGTTCCGAGGATCCTATAATTTCGCAAAGCTCGCTTTTAATACTGCGCAAGCAGCTTTGCAAATAGTTGAGAAATTTGAGAGGGAGCTAGGCTATGCCATTGATTTAGTTAACCTTGGCGGTGGCTTTGATCTGAATTGGGAAAGTATTGATTTTAATTTTGAACAATATAGGGAATTACTTGGTGAATTTCCCTCTCACATAAAAATCGCCCACGAAAGTGGGCGTGCTCTGGTTGCCAGTGCGGGATATTTTGTAACTCAGATTCGCTACGTGAAATCGATAGAAGGGCAGCAGTACGGAATCTGTGATGGCGGCATGGCGCAGAACTTTCTTTTAGCGAAAACGGAAAGTACTTTTAAACGCTTCAGTCAGCCACTGATATTGCGTGGCGATGAAATATTGGAATTTGAGAGCAGTACAGAGAGCTGTTTGCTGGTAGGTACTTCCTGTAACAAGGAAGATGTGATCGGTGAAATAAAAGGCGGGCCTGTACAGCCTGGCGACCTGGCTGTTTTCAGCAATTGCGGAGCCTATAACGCGAGCTATACCGTTGCTCCATTCCTGAGTTTACCTTCTGCTAAATCCTACCTCATGGAGTAACTTATGGAACTGCAATCTATTGCCGGCAGCTTTGTAATCAATCAGCTTTCTTCCGTTTCTCCAGTGCCAGCTTCACTGCAAGGGCTTCTTGAGGAGGCCTGTGTGCGTCTGTTCGATGCTTCAATGATCATTGAAGACCCTCTGACAGAGCCTGCCCCTCTTCGAGAGCCATCGGTCAAGCAGCCACTAGAACAATTTGAACAAACTTTTGTTATTGATCAAATTATTGACAAGGTGCGCGATGAGGGGTTGGCCCACCATTTCCATGAAATGATAGGACTGTTTGGTTCCATCATGATGAGTCTGACGGCGACTGAAGATCAGCTGGCTCAAGTGAATAACTGGGTGGAGCAGGGGATTTTTGGTCACTTCTTGATGACAGACCCCGGTGGCCCAAGCCTGCAGAGCTGGAAGACTGAGATACAGGATGATGATGGTGTTTTGCAGCTTAATATCAATAAAATTCATGGTATAGAGGCACAAAAGCTAGGGTTTGCCATGGTTGTTGCCAAACAGGCAGCAAGGCCATTCCCAGTTACATTGATGCTGCCTCCTGAACTCTGTGCTGAATTGAAGCAGTCATCTGTTGGTGAGCCCTTCCTGGATGGCAAGCTGCAACTGGGGAACTGCCGTGGTCGTGTCTCAGTTACTAAAGAGATGCTGCTTAGCAAAGGTGGTCTAGGGAGTGTTAATCGCTTCCTGACACTTGTGCGTCCCCGTTTTGTGAAGTCTCTGATGCACTTTGTGCTTTGGTTACGAGATCAAGGGGAGGTTGAGTTGTCTGTTGCGGATCAGGAGATTGTCGAGTATCTGATTTATCTCTGTAATGAGCAAACCTCGGCCACCATCTTCTCAATGCATAGTGTGAATAGAGTGCTGGCAACAAAATTTGCCAGTAACGAATTACTTTTGCACTTGGTATCTTCGGGTAAGGTACAAAGCAAAACTCGCCAGCGGGATTTGCTGGCGTTCACCAAGATGGAAGGAAGTTCCTACCGCTGCTTTTTCGAGATTTATAGTAAGGCGAAAGGGCATCGGCTATGAGCTTATACCTGAAGTCAGCGGCATTTACCCCCATAGAAAATATTACTTTTGCAGAGAGTGGAGGCTTGCAAGAAGCCTTCGCACAAATCGGTGAAATTATATCAGAACAGAGTGCTCGTGTAACAGAGGTTATTCCAGAGGAGGTAAGGGCTGAGATTAACCGACACTTTCTTTGTTCAACCATGATTGAGCTACCTTTTACGACTGGGGCCGTTAATACGGACGATTTAAACTCTCTGAAAAATCGACCAAGTATTCCTGTGACCAGTTTTGTGAACACTTATGAGTGTGCATCCTGGGGTTACAGCCTGCGCTATTACTTGCGACAAAATCCAGTTGTACGTTATGTACTAGTCAGTATTCTGGATGCCAATGTGCTGGATTTAAGCTTTTGGCAGAGTAATGAAAATTGGGGCAAGAGCGGCTTTGGTTTATGCACATTGCTCTTGGAAGTCGACTCATTCAGAGTGGAAGATATTACAGCCGGTTGTGCGGTTACCTATAACACAACACCAGAGTTTGCAACAATTATCAGAAAGATGGCCAGTGCTGGGAAGGATCTAACTTTATCTTTGCCATTTTTCCCAGAAAACATACGACAAATATTTACCCGTTTACTCAGTAGTTTCCAGCAGCTTCCCGATCTTCATGAAAGGTGGGGGCACTGTTTTGGTAGTGATCCCTGGTTAAACATTATTAGCCACGGAGTTGAGGGTAGATTCCAAGAGGATGAGAAGCTATTGGTATGTTCTATTGCTCTCAATGGCTATTACTGTACGGCTGAAGTTAGGGTTGACCAGGGTAGCACTTTTTACTTGGCGGAGGCGGTATGAGTAAAGTGATAGAGCTTTCCAGTAGGTTACTGCGCAATCCCTATCCGCAAACCCCTAAACTCTGCGCAGCCCAGACATTGCCCTTGAAAGGTGAATCCGATTTTCTAGCAATTTCTCAGTTACCGGTGGGTACAATTCCAGTACTTTTAAGCTTTGCTGAGCACTATCAACTCTTGGTTGAGCTATTGGAGTGCTTGGATCAATCTGGGGTTTTGATCGAAACAATCTTGATGAGAATGCAGATGCCTGCTGGTGGAAGAATGCCAAAAGTATTTCTACATGAGCGGGTCTTAATGTTGCAGGATATTCAGGCTGAGGAATATATCTTACAAAGGGAGGGCAAACCGTATCTGGTTATTGAGGATAACTTGGTACGACACCCTCTGGAAGCAGGCAATAATAGTATTCACATCAGGATATCTGCTACAGAGAACTGTGAAAAATTAGTTTCTTTATACTCTGAAAAATTATTGGAATTAGGTTTTGGTGCCATTGAAAAAATGGCCAGGGAAGGAACCGCATAAAATGTATATAAGAAGCCTCTGGGTTGATCATAAAGGGGAAACAGAGCAACTGTTGAACTCCCTAAACCATTACCTTTCGGGATTGGATTATATCCCAGAGCTTGTATATGTCGTTTCAGCCGGCGAGGCTAATGTGTTACTGGAGCGGCCGGTTGTTGAGTTTCTAGTTCAGCTGGAAGAGGCTGGGCATAACATTCAATTTGTAGGTAGTGCATGTACCAGTTTTCATGCTGCGCTTTTAAGTTATTCCAAACGTCATGAAGAAGACGCCCTGGTTATAAATTTAGAGCTGGGTAAAGAGCGGCAGCAGGAATGCCTGGATGCCCTGGGTATAGGAATAAAGCCTGGGCAGGACGGTTTGGATGTGATTACAGGAGTGGCAGTTTCCTGGTTATGTAGGCATTACCACGAACGGAGTTTATGCCAAATTTCCAGTTGTGATATTTTATCGCAAGCGCCATCACTCAATGGGGCGCCTGAGCTGGTGCAAAACCTCAAGAAATTAATGGCGACTGATCTGGACAATTCCTGCCGTGTAGTGTCCTTTGATATTCAATCTCGCTGGGCGAAAGGATTGCTGAAAGGCTTTTCTCATGAGGATAAAACTCATTGGCTGCCTAGTGTTGAGCTTGATGGGCTTCACTATCTTAGTATTAAGCCTCTTGCGGAGATTGATAAATATTGTTTGAGAGACGAAATTGAAGGTCTCTGGATAATCACTCTTGGTGGCGGTGGTAGGGCTGGTTGCCTCCGGGTACACAGAACCCCACAAGCAAATGGACAGCTGCTTTCCCGTCTGGTGAACACAGAGACCGTTTCTCTTGAAGAGGCTTATCAGGGTTTTAATGCAGCACAATGTCTCGAAGATGCATACGGCCAGGATCACCTTCCTCATGTTCGCGGCGCCATGATTTATCCCCAGAAAAAATACCGGGGAAGACATAATCAAATATTTCACTGGGTGCTGGGTTCCGGCAGCTGGCGGTCACTCTTGGAAAATCAAGGAGCCAAACATGGGTAGAAATATCTATAAGTCTGATTTGCGGGAATTTAAATTTCTTATTGAAGACCAGTTTCATCAGGCCAAAACACTATTTGAGCACCCACGCTATAGTGATTGCTCTGCTGAAATCGTAGATGATGTTCTGCAGCGTGCGAAAAAATTTGCTACTGAGGTATTGGGACCAGGTTATCAAGAGGCTGATGAACAAAGTTGCCACTTGGTTGATGGCAAGGTACAGCTGCCTTCCTCTTTTCCGGAGATGTGGAGTCGTTTTAAAGAGGAATGGGGAGACTTATCTTCTAGCAGTGGCGGTCAGGTAACCGATCTTCCGCCCTTTATAATGCAAATGCTGTTAGAAATGTTTATGGGGGCCAACCCCAGCTTTATGACCTATGGTGGTTTTTGTTTGCCATCTTCTACCCTGGTAGAAAAATATGGTTCAGAAATTCAAAAAGCACTATTTAAGGACAAATTGGCTACTTCTGAGTGGACTTCTTGCCTTTGTTTGACTGAGCCACAGGCTGGCAGTGATGTTTCCCTGGTCGATACCAAGGCCGCGCGGCAAGCAGACGGTACCTATTTACTCACTGGTGAAAAGTACCTAATCAGTGCTGGTATGCACGACCTAACAGATAATACCTTGTACTTTGTGATGGGTAGAGGGGAGAAGAGTGGCTCGGGAACCTATGGCTTGTCTTGCTTTATCGTACCCAAATACTGGGTTGAAGAAGATGGCAGCCTAGGAGAGTTTAATCATGTTGAATGTATCTCCCTTGCTGACAAAATGGGTTTTAAAGGTTGTGCCAATACTCACCTTACCTTCGGCAAGAATGGCCAATGCCGTGCATATTTACTAGGTGATCGGGAAAATGTTGGATTATTGCAGTTCTTGACCCTGATGAATCAGGCAAGAATTAGCACAGGGGTTTATGCCCTGGGAATGGCTTCTTCGGCTTACTACAACGCTCTAGCCTATGCCAGTAAACGCATTCAGGGCAAACGTTTTCATGAAAGCTTCAGCGCTAAGGCAAGCAGGGTCAATATTGTTGAGCATGTAGATGTGCAGCGCATGTTACTGGAAATGAAATCCAAGGTTGAGGGCTGCAGGGCCTTGATCGCCAAGCTGACCCTATCTGAAAGCTTACTTAAGACATTCGAGGGGGATGAGGCTAAGAAAACTGAGGTTGCCTATCATCAGGGGCTGGTAAACCTACTGACTCCCGTGGTGAAAGCCTATATCAGTGATCAGGCATGGCGCATTTGTGAACTGGCCATTCAGACCTGTGGTGGCCAGGGTTACCTGAAAGAATTGGGTATTGAGCAGTATGCTCGGGATATCAAGGTACTCGCCATTTGGGAAGGAACTAATTATATCCAGAGCCAGGATCTTATCCGAGATAAGTTAGGGCTGGGCAACTCCAGCAAGCTGTTTCAAATTTATAAGAGTGAGTTTGAATCATTTATTAATAGAGCGGGTGATTTCCCCAATTTCAAAACCGAATTTAGTCGCCTTCAAGAATCCTTCGAGCACTTGGAGACTGTCCTGAAAACCGTACATGTGTGGGTCAGGACCAAAGAGATGTTCAAAATTCCGGCTTACAGTACTCGTATTCTGCACATGATGGGGGACATTACTCTTGCCTGGTTGTTGCTAGAAGCTGCCTGTAGTGCATCCAGTCGCCTGAGTAAAGGAGAGGAGGATAAAGCTTTCTACGAGTCGAAGGTCACTAGCGCTAAATTCTTTATCAGGAATGAATTACCCAGAACCAAGATGGTGATGGACATTATTCAGGATCATGATTCATTTTGTCAGGTTGACTCTCCCGTATGGGATTCTCTTCTCACTGGGGTGGAATCGCTGTGATGAATGCTTTCGATCAAATACAAAAAGAATATGACGTTGTCATCATTGGCGGAGGCTGGGCCGGGTTGACTCTGGCTCGGCAAATTAGACGCGGTGGCCAGGATGTTTCAATTTTGGTTGTAGAAGCCAGTGATAGTTTCCGTGCAAAAGTGGGGGAAGCTACTGTTGAGATGACCGGCCATTACTTTATGAAGCAGTTGGGCTTGGTTAATTATCTTTATAGGAACCACCTTCCGAAAAACGGTTTGCGCTTTTTCTTTGATAAACCTGATCACAGCTTGTCTCTAACCGAAATGAGTGAGCACGGAACTACTAGTATTCCGCCTCATCCAGCTTTCCAGCTGGACAGAGCTCGCTTGGAGGCGGACCTGGTTGAAATGAACCGGGAAGATGGTATTCAAGTTCTGATGGGTGTGAAAGCCAAGGGCCTCAGTATTGAGTCTGAGGATAACCGTCATTCCGTTCAGCTGTCTGTGGCTGATTGCAACACTGAGATTGCAGCCCGCTGGTTAGTGGATTGTAGTGGGCGCAATCGCTTTGCAAAGAAACATAAAAAGTTAACACGCCAAGAGAATGTACCCGAGCACTTCTCTTCCTGGGGACGCTTCAAGAATATCCGGGATATTGACTCCATGGGAGATGAATCTTGGAGAAAACGGGCTTTTGGCCGTTTCTTATCTACCAATCATTTTTCCGGAGATGGCTATTGGGTGTGGTTTATTCCACTGAGTGGTGGCTACACCAGTGTCGGAATTGTCGGTGAAAAGGATAAGTTTGAAAAACCACCCACCAAGCGTGAAAGCTTCCTGGAATTCCTGATGAATTATCAGGCAATTTCAGAATTGTTAGATGGCGCTGAGCTGGTGGATTTTGAAGCTTGGGGGCAGCTTGCCTATCGTGCGGATGAATTTATTTTCCCCGATCGTTGGGCTACCTCTGGTTTTGCCTCTATGTTTCTCGATCCGCTGTTCAGTGGTGGTGGCGATATGATCGCTTTGTTTAATGATCATATCTGTAAATATATCCTGATGGATCTCGCTGAACCTGATAGAGGTAAAGCCCAGAATTTACTGAATCAGGAGCTAGCCATTGCGAATCAGACCGTAAAAGAGTTTTATCAAGGCCTCTATGCTCATGTGGCCAATGTATACCCGGTTATTGATTCTGCTGAGCTCTGCTCACCTCTGTTGGCATATAACACTGCTGCTTATTTTCTGGAAATCGCCTGGGACTATATGTCAGGCAGCTACCTGGATCAGGAGTACTGGCAGCGTAAAAGTTACCTGCGCCGGGGTTATATGGCATTGGAGCTTATATTGCAGAGGCAGTTGATAGATACCGCGAAAGTTCTTAAATCGGAAGGTCGTTATTACCGTAGGAATGATGAAGGATTTTTTGAGTCTGGAGCGGATCATTACAAGTATTTTGTCTACCTGATGGGTACTGCTGGTCGGGATGGTTGGCGCATTGATTTAAGGGTAAAGCTGTGGGTTGAGATATTTCTCAAGGTGATTGAGGCCAAATTGGATTTCCCTGGGCTAGCTAACAAAATGGTAGTTCAGCAAAGTATATTGTTGCCGGATTTATTGGGGAGGCCCAATTTAAGCACTGCCGACAAGGGGTGGTTGCTGGAGAAAATTTCTGAAAAATTCTCAGAAATACTCTCAGATGAGGCGGAGCGCCCTGTTCAAGTTAGAGTGACGGAAGACTCTTTCCATACGGAAGCACTGGAAATTAAGGATTCTTCCGGAGAGCTAACTATAGATGAACTTGACAAGCTCGCTAAAAAAGCCAAATCGCTCTGGTCTCAAAATCAGGAATACATTGCGATGCCAGGTATGGTACCGGTTTTCTTGGCATTTGCACGTAGCCAACCCGACAGCATTATGGATTCTGTAATTGATCAGAGAAAAGCTATGGGAATGGATCAACAAGCCTCAGAAAGTCCTGTAGTGGAGGCGGTGTGATTCAAGAGTTTTTCAAAGCGCGTGATAGTAAGAATCTGGCATTTCGCTGGCTGCCAGCAGAAGATACAGAGACCGCGCTCATATGTATGCACGGCAGCACTTTTAGCAGTCAGTGGTATTTAATGTTTGGGCGAATGCTACACAAACAGGGAATGTCCATTTGCTTACCGGATTGGAGAGGGCATGGGAAAAGTGAGGGGCGTCCTGGAGATCTGGATTATCCGAACCAATTACAGGATGATCTGCAGGATCTGATAGCGCACCTCAAGGAGAGAGGAGTTCGCCGTTTTGTACTCGGTGGGCATAGCGCCGGCTCTCTTGCCTCTCTGAGATACCTCGGAATATATGGTACCAAGGACATCGTGGGTTTTTTTGCTATAGCACCACCGCTAACCCAGGCAGAAGAAACTCGAAAGTATGATATTGCCACTTCAGGACTTGAGTACTTTATCCGCTATTTTCGTAAACGGCGACACAGCAGACCAATGGCGGGCCCAGAGCAGCAAAATTTGCCCAAAATAAATCTTTGGAAATATTGGCTGGCGATGCTTATTCCTGCATTCAGGCGGATGCCTGTTTTAAGCTTCCCTCCAGTAGGTTCAGCTGCTGGTAATCAGGGTAGGGTACTTGATTGTAGTTTCAACTTACTTAGTGCTTACACTATTAAGAGATATACCGATCTATTCGCCAGTATTGATATCCCGTGTCATATCACCGTGGGCCAGTACGATGAAGTAGTCGATGCACATACCTTATATACGGTAATGAATTGGTATATCTCACCTAAAGTAGAATCCTATTTAACTGAGATTCCCAATGCTACCCATATGTCAGCTATCTCAGCTTCGGCTAAACCGATCTCCAGCTGGCTCGATAAGGTGGTAGAGAGGCGATTGGAGGCTGCTTTGTGAAACAAATGGTTTATGATATTTCTGGGGTAAAGCCTGTAACACTAGCAGTGGGTGCGGAGTTCTCTGTGTTGGACTTATACCCCGATAAATATAAAAAATTATTGAGCACATCAGAGGTTAAGCATAAGGGTGTTATCCAGAGAAGTGATCGCAATTGCTTTCACATTAAAGTTGCAGATTTGTTCAATTTGCCCCTGTATTACTTTACCCTGAATGAGCAACTGTTCATCAGTGCGAAATTGTCCTCATTTTTGGCCGTAGGTGCAGATAAAGTCGATCTGAACTATTTGGTTGAGCTTGAATATTTCGGTTTTCCTACTGAAAGAAAAAGCCTGCTGGAAAATGTCAGAATGATTTTTCCGGGTGATGAGGTGACGATCACAGCTGAGTCATTAATCTGGCTGGATGATGCTCTTGCTACAGAACCTAATTTGAAGGCTGCTTTGGTAAAGCCTCAAAGCAGAGGGGAGGCCTTATACAATCTTCTCCCCATGGTGGCTTCACAATTATTTACACCTTTCGATCATGTGTTCTTTGCTCAAGTGTTTGAGCAAGTAGAAGCTTGTGAAGAGCTTTTGTGCGAAATTAGTAAAAATAGCCTGCCGCGAAAATTTGGGTTTAATCGTCAAAGGTCAGATATCTTTAAAGCGGCGCACAAGTCCAGAAAGGTTGAAGGTATTGATCTGAAAAACTATGTTAGAGAGATTAATGATCAGCTTGAATCGAGCTGGGAAGCTTCTGGTAAGGAACAGGATAGGGATGTCTACCTGGCAGAGTATTTGTATCATCCTTTTATTCTTTTTCATCTGAATATTCTGGCTGCAGAGTTAGGTAAGGAGGTCAGGCTTGTCGATGAGAGTAATTTGAAAGAAAAGGGTGGTCTGAATCAAATTTTCTCTTTGGATGATAACCCTATAGTTAATGTTTATGAGTCTTTTCAGAGGGTGTTTTTTTACGGAAACCGATGGCTTTCACGTATCTGGTTTTTTATACCCCCTATGATTAGCGCCAAGATTATTAAGCGGCAACAGAAATACTCTGAAGGTGAGCAGCATGTATGTATATATGCTTTGACCCTAGATTATTTGTTGCGATTCTATCCCTTGAAAGTTGGTAATGTAACTGGAGATTAGGTATGTCTACAGCAGTCGTAGAGAGCAAAGTACAGGAACTCTGTGAGCAGATCGCTCTTATGCTGAATGTTGATTCTGTTGATGCGGATACCCCTATTGCTGAGTTGGGTGTGGATTCACTCAATATTGTTGAAGTGATATTGATTTGTGAACAGCTTTATCCTGGTGTGATGAGCCCAGAAAATCTGGTTTTTGATGAGCACACTACCCTAAAGGAAATGGATACACAGTTGCTCGAAAATTCAGCTGAGATTTAAATCTTTTTTAGGGGGTAGCCCATGTTTAAGAAAATGCTAACAATATTAATAAGTAGTCTTCTGATTGGTAACATTATTGCCTGGTTTTCAGGGGCTGCTCCCATTGACTTCAAAAAGATAGACTATAGCAAAACTGAATTTGAACAATTGGAGTTTCTGACAGCTGAGCTGGATCAGAATCAATCTGACCCTGAATTAATGTTGCAACTTGGGCAGCTGTACAGCTACCACAATGAAATAGACAGAGCGGATAATTTACTGGCTACCGCCTACCAACAAGATCCTGAAAATATGCTGATTAAAGCAGCCTATTTTTCCAATGAAGGTAAGTTGGCTGGTGCCATGTTCGATCCGGCCATGGGGTTGTATAAACTTTATCGTCTGCGTCAAGCGATGAATCAAGTGGATGAAGCGGCGCTACAAGCTAGCTCTGACTTTAATGTGCGACTGGTTCGGCTGCTCACTTTTTCTTTTGTCGGTGAAGTTAGCGGTCACTTTGACAGAGTGTTTGAAGATGAAGACTGGTTCATAGCTCTGATAGAAAAAGATAATGATGCTTTACCTGGGGAAGTCAAACAACTTGTGTATCTGGCTCTCGCTAATGCCTACAGGATTAAAGGGTTGGATAATAGTAATGAACTTAATATAGCTCTGGATTATTACCAGAAAGCAGAAAGTTTGGCTGAATGTCCTTCTACCATGCT
Source organism: Microbulbifer mixtoriginis (SeqCode) (assembly GCF_052468275.1). Classification (NCBI taxonomy): domain Bacteria; kingdom Pseudomonadati; phylum Pseudomonadota; class Gammaproteobacteria; order Cellvibrionales; family Microbulbiferaceae; genus Microbulbifer; species Microbulbifer mixtoriginis (SeqCode). The sequence continues at coordinate 2,623,224 of NZ_CP174341.1, forward strand.
GGATGCCTGTGAGCAGTTGAGTCAAATGGTTATTACTTTGGGCGAAGCCTAATGTTGGTTGAATTGCGCAATGTATCTAAACGCTATGCCATGGGTGATATCTGGGTAGACGCCCTAAAAGATATCACTCTTTCCTTGGGAAAAGGCGAATTTCTCGCTGTGAAGGGGCCTAGCGGTAGTGGTAAGAGTACTTTGCTTAATATTTTGTCGGCTCTTGATCAGTGCGATTCCGGCACTGTTCAGGTTGGCGGTGTCAATATCGGTAAATTGGGAGAGCACAAGCGTTCAAAATTCCGAAACCGGCACATTGGCATTGTATTTCAGTCCTTTAATTTGATACCAGTGCTTACTGCCCTGGAAAATGTGATGTATCCGCTGACTCTCAGGGGAGTGAAAGATGCCAAAGCAAGGGCTCTGCAGGCACTGAAAGATGTAGGCCTTGAAAAACAGGCTGGGCAAAGACCAACCCAGTTATCGGGGGGGCAGATGCAGCGGGTAGCTATAGCCAGGGCGATTGTCACACGGCCTGATATTGTATTAGCAGATGAGCCTACGGCAAATCTGGACTCGAAAACCTCAGAAACGATCATGGCGCTGATACAGAAGTTGAATAGAGAGCAGGGCATAACCTTTGTTATTTCAACACATGACGATTATGTAACTAGCCTGGCATCCAGAGTGATTACTATTTTGGATGGAGAGTTAGTGAGTGATCGCCTTAGTGGTGACGTTCTGGCCAGTGGGTATGATAGATCCAGTATTACAAGTTCGGGGGTTGAGGTATGAAAATACTTAGCACACAGGATTTTCTGAAGGTACTTACAGCTTTCTTTTTTCTGTTTGTCAGCCTTCCAAAGGTGATTGCTGAGGAGTACATACCCCCTTCAGAGATCCCCTCTTCTAACCTCGAGAGAGTTCGCCTGGTTGAAGATTTAAATGAAGAATCCACACCAGAACAAAAGAAAATTGCGTATTTGGCCGAATTGGCATTGCTGACTTCCTCAGGGGATACACGAGTTGAACAAGTGGAATCCCTGGAACAAAAAATGACCAAATTGAAGAGCACGCAGAACAATGATCCAGAGTTGAGTGCCGCTCTAGGATCGGCAATTTCCTTTCGATCTAGTTTCTATCTCGATCAATTGGCAAAGTTATCCTTATTTTCAAGGCGGGGAAATCGCATGATGGATAGGGCAGTAAAGCAGGCCCCTTTCAATCTTGGGGCAAGATTGCAGAGGGGCATCAGCTGCGCAAATATGCCGGCCTTCTTGAAACGGGCCCGCTATGCAGTAGAAGACCTGGAGTTAGTTCAACAAAAAATTGGTGATAAGTACGGTGATGAGTTCCAGGCATTTGTCGACTACTACCTTGCACAGGCCTATGAACGTAATGATCAGGCAGATAAAGCCAGAGAACTCTGGACAAGGTTGACAGCTTCAGAAACCGAGTGGGCGAAAAAATCTCGCCTGGCCCTGGAGAAACTTTAGTTATGACTCTGGGTTGGAAGGTAGCGCTGTTAAATATTCTTAGAAACGGTCGACGCAGTATAATCACCCTTGCGGCGGTTATTTTTGGCTGTACCAGCTTGATTGTGTTCGGTGGTTTTGTTCAGTCCATGTACGATGGCATGCGTGAAAGCATGATTCGCTCGCAGCTAGGGCATATCCAGATTTATGCCGATGGCTACAACCAATATGGTAAAGCCGAGCCAGAAAAGTACCTGATTCCCTCTGCCAGCTTAGAGCAGATTACCCAGCTAATTGAAGAGAAGAGCCAGGCTTTGGTTGTTGCACCGCGACTGAATTTTAATGGTCTTCTGAGTGATGGGAAGCAGTCAATTGCAATATCGGGTATTGGTATCGATGCTGAAAAAGAGGTACTACTTTCCTCTGCAATCCATATTGTAGAAGGTGAAGATCTATTTCCTGAGGATGTTGCTGCTGCGCATTTGGGAGAGGGGTTGTTCAACTCCCTGGACGCTCAGGTAGGGGACTACCTAACATTGCTTGCAAGCACCCAGGATGGAGCAATAAATGCGGTAGACATTCAGATAGCCGGTGTGGTGACCACTGGCGTGAAGGAATTGGATGATCGCTTACTCAGAGTCAATTTGCCACTTGCGCAGGAATTACTTTATACCTCGGATCTAACCCGGCTGGTTGTATTGCTTGAAGAAACTGAACTAACCGATCTGGCTGTAGACGCCTTGCGTAAGGCATTTAAGCAACAGAATCTAGGGCTGGAATTAAGAAGCTGGTGGGACTTGGCGGCTTATTATCATCAGGTTGTTGGCCTATTTAATGGAGTGTTTGGTTTTATCACCGTAATTGTCCTGGTGATTGTAGCTCTAAGCATATCCAATACCATGTTGATGGCTGTGATGGAGCGCACCCGAGAGATCGGGACTATTCGAGCCATGGGCGGGACACCTACGCAGGTAGTTGGCTTAATTCTTTTAGAGTCTGTGTTTTTAGGTATTATCGGTAGCCTCTTAGGATTGCTTATCGGAATTCTTGCGGCAAAGGGCATTACTTATGCCGAATGGATGATGCCGCGGCCGCCGGGCAGTACTCAGGATTACCCGATAAGGGTATTTGTGGTTAATGAAATTCTTATCAAAACCTTTGCCTTGGGTTTTTTGGTCTCCTTAATTTCTAGTGTTTATCCAGCAGTAAAGGCTTCCAGAATACCGGTAGTGAATGCGTTGAGATTCACTTGACGGTAATGCAATAGGTTTATAGGTGTAGGGTAAAAAGATGAAAAGAAGCCGTTTTATTTTTTTTGTTGGGTTTTTATTCTCCCTAGTCGTGCCAGCAGTGGCTGAGGTAACGGCTGAATCCCTGGTGAATCGATTAGATGAAGTTAGGGGGTATAAGGATCAAGGATTTGTTTTTAATATTACTAATATCAGCTATAAGAAAGATAAAGAACCTCGAACTAATACGCTCAGTGTTAAAGTGTTTAACGATAAGTCTTTGATTCACTTTGAATCTCCCGCTCGTGAAAAGGGGAGGGCCATGTTAAAGGAAGGTAACAATATGTGGCTCTATATTCCCGGAACTCGCCGAGTTATTCGTATTGCACCGTCTCAGCGGCTGATCGGGGAAACCAGTAATGGAGATGTTGTTGGGACTAATTTCTCCAGAGACTATCGTGCAGAAATTATTGGAGAAGAAACTCTCGAAGGGCAGGATTACTGGTTGTTGGAGTTAACTTCAACGGCTTCCGGTGTGGCTTATGCAAAAGTGAAAGTGTGGATGGAAAAGACAGAAGGAAACCAACCCTTTAAGAGTGAATTCTATTCCCGGTCAGATCGCCTACTGAAAACAGCTTTTTACAAAGAATATAAAACCTTTGGCGATGAATTGAAATTACATAAGCTCCTTCTCGTGGATGCCCTGTTGCAGGAAAACTATACCTGGATGAAATTCGATGATTACCGTCTCAAGGAATTGGATCAGGCTATTTTCCAGAAGGCCTCATTGGGTAAACTGAATTAATATAGAAAGACCATGGCGATGCCAAATTTAACCCAGCGCAAACTGGCCATAATCTTAAGTGTCTCTGCCTCAGCTGCTTTAGCTAGTGCGCAAGAGTTTAAAGATCCTTTCTCTAATGAGCTCTCTGAGAGTTCTAAAACACAAGATCTTTCATCCAGTAATAGGGAAAGTGGTAATTATTGGAATTATGATATTTCGGCTATTGCCTATCAGCAGCAGAATAGCGTGCGGGAAGACCAGTATTTTAACCCTGGAAATCTACAATTTAGTGAAAGAGAATCTTTGCTAGCACTGGATTTCAGTAGTCAGTTTTTATCGGGGCCACAATTTTCTACTTTTACTCGCCTAGCCTTTATTCAAGACTATAAGGTGGATGACGGTGGCGCCTCTTCAGAAGAGTTCAATGCCTACCTATTGGAGGGCTACTTATCTTCGTACACATCTAACCGGAGATTGGGTATTAATATTGGCAGGATCAAACCTCAGTGGAGTAATGGTTACAATTGGTCCCCTGCCAACTTACTCAAGCCTGTCTATGACCGGCCAAATCTGGATACAGATGATCTGACCCAACAACAGGGTTGGGATATGGCGCATCTGGATCTTCGCTACGGTGACTGGAACGCGGGTATCTACATTGCTGAAGTGGAAGATAATCTGGATCGGAAGCTGGACCATCCGTTTGCTGACCACGAGTATCAATATGCATTGGTTCTGAATAGGGAGGGGGATCTGGATACCAGGTTAGTAGTACACCAGTTGGATGGTGGAGAACTGAATACGGCCCTGGGTTTGAGTGCATTGGCACGTGATAATATTACTCTACGATTTGAAGGGGCCTGGGAACAGCAGCGCGAGCTGCCAGTGGCTAGTGATATCTCCTATGGAGGTCTACAGGATCACGGCTACCTAAAAGCAGTGCTAGGTGCTCAGATGAGCCTTAAAGGCGGCTGGGATATTACGGCAGAATATCTATACAACGAACATGGGTATGAGTCAGAAGAGTGGGACCAGGTTATCGAACAAGTGGATCTTGCCAAGCAAGGTTTACAGTCCGTTCAAGCGCCAGCTGCCTTTAATTTCCTGATTGATAGCTATGAGCTGTTATCGGTGGGACAGTTGCGCCGAGAGTATTTGTTTTTTATGTGGGGTAACACCCGGATTGAACGTAAGTTTCAGTATCGTCAGAGTATTCAATATAACATTGATGATCAGAGCCAGTATCATAACTTGGAATTAATCCAAAATTGGACAGAGCATTTCAGTACTCGACTTCAGGCCCAAGTGTTTAGTGGCTGTGAGAGTTGTGAGTTTGGTCTAATTCCGAATGAGCACTTGCTCCGCTTGAGTTTTTATTACGATTTTTAGTCATCTACTAATTGTTTAGCTTCAACTAAAACAATAGAAGGCTTTTGGGGCTATTGATTGCTTCCAGCAAGGAAGTTTTCATATTTTTTAGCCTTCTCCAGGTTGCCGGATTCTCGATTAATGGAGATTAAAGCCCGAAGGATATCTATTGAGGAAGGGAATTGCTCAAGCCCCCTCTCAAGCGTTGCCAGGGCTTGTGTAGAGTTGCCGGCGGAGTGTAGTGCGATCGCATAGACATATATATAGCGGCTATCAGTCTGTTTAGACTCAGAGGCCTGCTTGAGATAACCGATAGCCTCTGAGTGACGTTTCTGTCGTATTAATGATAGCCCTAAGGAGTGTTGTATTGCTGCCTTCCTCTCTGCTTTATCCAGGGCATTTCGCAGCACTTCTTCTGCACTTTTCTCTTTTCCCTTTATTCGATAAAGGTCTGCCAGATTGATGTATGCAGCTGTGTAATAGGGCGCTTTACTTATAGCTCGATGATAGAATACTTCTGCTTGCTGTGAGTTATCTCTCTGTTGATGTAGCCCCGCCAAGTTGGATAAGGATTCTGGTCGATCACTGTTAAACAATTCTGAGGTTATATATTCCTGAAGTGCCAGAGAAAATTGCTGGCGAACCTGAGCAGGGTAATTTCCCAGGGGTAAGGTTGCTAGAGCATTGGCGGCCAAAGAGCGGGTGACGCGTTCTCGCTCGTAGAGTAGAGGTATTCCCAAGGCAGGTCGTAATTGCTCCGGTATTCTATCTAATGACTGTGCCAGTGCCAGACTGAGTAGTGGTTCATCGCTTTGTGCTATGGATTGCAATAATTGTACAGAATCGCGGCTGAGGTATTCCGCCAGAAAGGTTATAGCGGTTGCTCTAGCGATTGCTGGCTGTTCTCGGTCTAGGATCAATTTACTTAATTTCTTCTCTGCATCCCATGCTCCTGTAAGGCCTGCGTGTAGAGCCTCGCCAAAGTGGTTTGTCTCTGCTGGGCCAAATCGCTTGCGCAGAACTTCAGCAGCCCACTGATTGCTTTGATTCTTATGGCAATTGATACAGGCATTTGGTGTTTTTAATTGATCTGAAAGGTCTGGACGGGGGATGCGAAAACTGTGATCGCGGCGGCTATCTACCTGCATAAAGTTCTTTGCTGGCATATGACAATTGATACATCGCGATCCGGGGCTGTTTATTGGGTGAAGATGATGATCGGTTTGAGCGAACTTCTCAGGTAGATGGCACTGGGCACAAACCCCGTCGCCACTGCTACGTAACTGTAAACTATGGGGCTCATGACAATTGCTACAGGTGACGCCTGCGCTATACATTTTACTTTGTAAAAAAGAGCCATAGACATAGACCTCTTCGTTAATTTGACCATCCGCATGATAGAGGGGTGGTTGTAGCAGGGCGAGGTTATAGTGATCCAAAAATTTACTCCCAGCAGTTGCGCCAGGTGAGAATGTCGCGCGCCTGGAATGGCATTGTGCACAAGTTTGTATTTCTTTGGCGACCTTGGTTGATTTGCTTGAGGCTATTCCAGTTTCAAGGTTCATTTTCCACTGGTTTGTATTTATCCTCTGTAATTCATGAGTAAAGCCAAAATTTTGAAGGCTCTGTTGTTGATTTTGAGCCCATTCAAGATGCTTGGAGGCGGGCCCATGACAGGATTCACAAGCAATATTTATCTCAGACCAACTGGTTTGAAATGTATCGGTTTGAAGATCGTAATTTTTTTGTAGATTAGTAGAGTGGCAATCCGCACACATAAAGTTCCAGTTCTGATTAATACCACTCCAGTGTAGGTAGTCTGTATGTTCGATCTTTTCATTCGGGTATAAATGGAACCAGCGTTGACCACCATCAACTATTGGGCGGTTATCCCAAGCGATACTGAGCGCCTGTAGCCTCCCGCCGGGAAATTGAATCAAGTATTGCTGGAGAGGAGTTACCCCAAAAGTGTATGAAATGGGGAATTTTTCTAGAACACCTTCAGTTCCTTCGGTCTCGACAAAAAAATTTCCTTTGCGCTTGTAAAAGGTTGTAGTTACTCCGCCGTGGTCAAAGGTGGTTCCATCGAAGTTGCCGAGAACAGTGTCTTCACTGGCTGGCATCATGGCTTGCGCGTGATGGGAGTCTTTCCAGGCAGTGCTTTCTTTTTGGTGACAGTTTTGGCAGGAGGCTGAACCGATAAATGTTGCGTGTTCTTTCTCCGAATGACTTATCTGATGGGTAGTGGTTAAGATAGATTCGTTTTCATCAGTTTTATCCATTTCGGATTTTTCATTCTTATGCCCGCCACATCCAGCTAGTGGTAATAGAACGAGAACAATAAAAATCCTGTGAATTTTTCCAGCTATATTTATCATATATTTAGTTTTATTGACTTTTCTGTTGGATTGATCTGGCTTTGACAAGCCAAGATTAGTTCATTGTGTGCCACTTCAAGCAATCCATGTTTACTTGAGTCTCTTAACCTAATGGCTTTCTCTCAAAGAAAATTGACAGTTTTTTGCTTGCTGCTTCTGATAAATATTTTCCAATCCAGTCCAGGTGTGAGTGCAGATCTTCCATCATGGAATAATACGTCAACAAAATCTGACATCATAAGTTTTGTAAAAAAAGTGACGCGAGAAGGCAGTTCCGACTTTGTTCCTCCAGAGCTTCGTATTGCTGTATTCGATAACGATGGCACTTTGTGGGCGGAGAAGCCTGCTTACGTTCAGTTACTTTTTGCGATAGATGAGATTAAGCGATTGGCACCTGAGCACCCGAAGTGGCAGAAGGAGCAACCTTTTGCCTCCATTCTAAAAGAAGATTTTCATAGCTTATTGACCCTTGGCAAAGCGGATAGGTTAAAAATAATCAGTACTACTCAAACAGGTATGACAGATACGGAATTTAATAGGGTTGTAAATTCCTGGCTTACTGCCGCCAAAAACCCCCTTACGGGAAAGCCTTATCGAAATATGGTTTATCAGCCGATGCATGAATTGCTGGAGTACTTGCGCGCAAATGGTTTTAAAACCTATATATCTTCAGGTGGTGGAGTTGATTTCATTAGGGCACTCTCAATGAGCTTCTACGACATCCCGCCGGAACAGGTAATTGGTAGCCGTTTTAAATTACGGTATGAAGATGATGATGGTCATCCTCAAATCATTACAACGGATAAACTTGACTTCGTGAATGATGGTGTAGGCAAGGCTATTGGCATAAGCCAGGTTATTGGGATCCGTCCAATTTTTGTTGCTGGAAATTCAGACGGTGATTTACAGATGTTGGAGTGGTCTACTTCCGGTAAAGGGCCTCGTTTTGGCATGTTAATTCACCATACCGATAGTAAGAGGGAGTGGTCTTATGATAGTGGCTCTAAGGTAGGGCACCTGGATAAGGCTCTAAAAGCTGCCAAGCTCTATGGGTGGACGGTTGTAGATATGGCAAAAGACTGGGCAGTGGTTTTTCCTCAGTCTAAAGTCACCACACCTGAAAAGGAAATATCTGAAACACCGGTTGAAGATGGTGGTTAACATCCATCTTTCATGCCTTTGAATTCATTGCCGCAAAACCTTCTCTAATGAACGCTTTAAACAAGTTTGTCTAATCTTGTTGTATTACCCTTCCTAAAAAGCGTGAATTTACACCTATTGGCACCAGTAATTTTTAAAAGGTTTTTCTTGTCAATAGAGGTTTATTTGTCGCTATATGCACTCTCTATAGATGTTAAATGATTTATGAGACCCAATATGTTTTCATCCACTCTGGTATTCCGTCGATTGTTCATGGGTGCAATTGTATTGTGTTTTTTGCAATGGCACGTTATTGCTCAGCCTCAGCCTCAGCCTCAGCCTCAGCCTCAGCCTCAGCCTCAGCCTCAGCCTCAGCCTCAGCCTCAGCCTCAGCCTCAGCCTCAGCCTCAGTTGGAGGAGCAGGGGCAAACTCAAGCCCCACCGGAGCTTCAAGTTCAGGACACCCCGCTTACAAAGCCCAATATCCTGGTGATTTGGGGGGATGATATCGGTATTTGGAATATCAGTTTTAATAGCCGAGGCATGATGGGTTATGCCACGCCCAACATTGATCGATTGGCTGTTGAGGGGCTGTCATTTACCGATTACTACGGCCAGCAATCTTGTACGGCCGGAAGGGCCGCTTTCCTGGCAGGTAATGTGCCAGTGCGTACTGGAATGACCAAAGTAGGGCTCCCAGGAGCCAAGGAAGGCTGGCAAAAGAGTGATGCGACAATTGCCACGGTTATGAAAAGCCTCGGTTATGTTACCGGTCAGTTTGGTAAGAATCACCAGGGTGACCGGAATGAACATCTGCCCACTAACCATGGGTTTGATGAGTTTTTCGGAAATCTCTACCATCTCAATGCTGAAGAAGAGCCAGAGAATCGCGATTACCCCAAAAATCCTGAATTCCGCAAAAAATTTGGCCCACGCGGAGTGATCAAGTCTTATGCGGGTGGCTCCATTGAGGACACAGGCCCGCTCACTAAAAAACGCATGGAGACAATTGATGATGAAACTCTAGCTGCAGCTATTGACTTTATAGAGCGTGCTCATCAGGCCGGAAAGCCTTTCTTTGTCTGGTGGAATGCTACTCGGATGCATTTTCGTACTCATGTTCGAGAGGAGCATAAAAATCTGGCTGGACCGAACAGCAACGAGTATATGGATGGCATGGTAGAGCATGACATCCTGGTGGGAAAATTACTGAGTTTACTCGATCGTCTGAAAATTGCTGACAATACGATTGTATTTTATTCCACCGATAATGGACCACACTTCAATACCTGGCCTGACGCGGCCACAACTCCCTTTCGCAGTGAAAAGAACTCCAACTGGGAAGGGGCTTATCGGGTACCGGCTTTTGTTCGCTGGCCTGGAAAATTCCCAGCTGGCACTACCCTGACGGGCATCGTTTCCCATGAAGACTGGCTGCCAACACTGGCTGCCGCCGGCGGAAACCCTAATATCAAAGAGCAACTAAAGCAGGGGGTGGAATTGAACGGTCGCCGCTACCGCAACTATGTCGACGGTTATAACATGTTGGATTATTTTTCTGGTAAGGCCAAGTTGTCACCACGAAAGGAATTTATATATGTTAATGATGATGGTCAAATAGTCGCTATGCGTTACGAGCCATGGAAAGCCATTTTCCTGGAGAATCGTGGTAAAGGTTTTGAAGTCTGGCGCGAACCTTTTACTGAACTGCGTATTCCTTTACTGTTTAATTTACGTCAGGATCCTTTCGAAAAAGCACAACATAGCTCCAATACCTATAATGATTGGTTTATTGATCGTGCATTTGTATTGGTTCCTATGCAGCAGCTCGCTGCCAAGTTCCTGAGCACCATGAAGGAATACCCCCCCAGTCAAGTTCCCGGCTCTTTCAATTTGGAAAAGGTACAAAAACAGCTAGAGGCTGGAGCTTCGGGTAGTAACTGAATTTTCATAGGGCGCTAAATTAGGTCACAGGGCATGAAAAGGTGATGAATTACTCTCTAAACAGAGAGGGAGGGTAGGAAGCTCAGGTCTATAGTAATCGCTTTAAGTCAAGTAAAGCACATAGGTGATTTTTCCTGGATGCACTTTGATGCGTAGCAATAAGCTGTTGTAATTAACAACGCTCTGGTTTGATACAAATTGTCATTCAGGTTTAGGGGTGTCAATTATAGTTGCTTTAGTTTTAAAGGTAACCTAATGATTTTGCCTTAATCTAAAACAAGGCGTTTCCCCAAAGTTTGAATAGTGTTCAACTCTTAAAGTTAAAAAGTTATTTTAAGTTATCTTTCCCCTTGTTTCGGTTCTATCGTACCTTATCTGCCTGATCAAAAGTTAAATTAGCTTACTTCCTTTATATGCCTGTATAGTGTCTCAGGCGCCTTATCGGCGTCTCTGTATATGAAATTTACAAATGGAATTTGGTGATATGTATAAATTTATAGTATTCATCGCTTCAGCGGCTCTTTGGTTGCCCTTACAATCAAAGGGCGCTGATAGTGCTCCACAACAAGCAAAACTTTTGTTTGAACAGGCCGTTTCCTCAGATACTGTTCCTGGTATTAGCGTGGCCGTTGGCGATACTAATGGCACTCAGTGGGCTAAAGGATTTGGGTATTCAGATCTTGAGTCTAAAGTTCCTATGACCAAAAAAACAAAACTCCGTATTGGAAGCGTTTCTAAGGTGATTACTGCGGCTGCTTTGATGCGTCTGGTAGAGCAGGGAGTTTTAAATTTGGATTCAGAGGTAAGACTTTTGGTGCCAGACTGGCCTGAAACCCACCCAGCGATAAGCTTGCGCCAGTTAACCAATCACACCGCTGGAATTCGTGACTACATTATTCCGCATGAGTTTCTCTCGAATGTGCAATACAACAACACTTTAGAAGCTTTGAATATTTTTAAAAATGACCCTTTGCTTTTTATTCCCGGTTCGGATCAGAGTTATTCTACTTATAATTGGACTCTACTGAGTGCGGCAATGGAGTCAGCAAAAGGGGAAACCTTTAAGGAGATAGTTAGTACTGAAGTTTTTGAACCTCTAGGATTGAAGAGAACTACCTTTGATGATGCGGCACCAATTATCCCAAGTAGACAGGGCGCTTATTCTTTTTTTACAGGTGTGCTTATAAATTCTCCAGAGGTGAATAGTAGCTATAAGTATGCTGGCGGTGGAATATTATCCACGCCAAAAGATGTGGTGAAATTTGCGCTTTCTCATCTGAAGCCTGGTTTTCTGCAGGAGGAATCCATTTCTGAGCTATTTACTAACTCTAAACTTTCAGATGGAACAGAAACCAATATTGGTATTGGTTGGTTTCTTGGGGGGCAAGATTTCTTAGCTGGATATAACTCGGAAGAGTATGCGGATATAAGGCGTATTCTCCAAGTACACCCTAATTTGCTATACCACACGGGGCTAAGTATAGGAAGTACAAGTGTGCTTATACTTTGTCCTGAACACCAGCGGGCAGTGACTGTTATAAAGAATGTGGACTTGGAATCCAGTGTGGATCTGGTTGCCCTTTCTCTAAAGACCCTAGATCTCTTTCATAGTAATGAGCAAGTAAAATAGAAGACTCAACTCTCTGCGTGTACCTTAAGTCGGCCTCGTAGTCTCTGGATTGCGAGGTATCCCCGATCCTGAGTTGAAATTAATTGCTGTTGATCCACTATTGTATTTATATACAGTGTTTGGTAGGTTTGTAGTAGAAGGGGTGCTGACCTGTGGAGAGTTTGAGTTTAAGAATGAATTTTTAGTCATTGCTACCCTGCATCTTTTAGCTCTGCAGTTATTGCATTCCATTGAGAGATGGTTCTATCTAATGCCTTTTTGTCTTCTGCAGAGTTGTTTTAAATTTTATTGATTTTCTAAATTTCACTTAGTATCAATTGGAGGGTTTTATGCCACATGTAACAATTACAACAGTTAAAGAGCTAGTTGATGAGCGTGTGAAGAAGGAGTTGCTGCAAAAAATCAGTGATATTATGGTGGAGGTCGAAGGCGGCGGAGATGAGAGTTTTAGGCAGCATGTGTGGGTTTCTTTAGACTTGGTTGAGGCAGAAAACTGGTCGTTAGGTGGGCAAATCTTAACGAAAGAGATTGCCTTGCAAATCAAAAAGAAAGCAGATTCCTGTAGAGCGTTGTAGAGTATTTCCTCCTGATACTTTTATCCTGCGCTTAAAATAAGCTTAATGTGATAAATAGGATGGTACTGTCCACAGCATACTATTAATTTCTGACTGTAGATTATTGGAAATGGGATTAACGAGATGATCAAAGCGATAGATATCGCTATTCCTAATGCCCTGGCTTTCAGGGTATCTGATTCAATTACAGAAAGTGATGTTTCTGAGACTTTGGCTCAAGCAAAGTTGCTTGGTGAGAAGTATAAGAGGATCACTATCTATGAGGAAATTGAGTCATTTAAGGGGCTTGAGTTCTCGGCAGTGCTAGAAAAATTGAAATACTTGGTTAATGTTGGTATTTCTAATATCTCTGCGGCAGCCATTCTGACGGATAAGCAATGGCTACAAAAGATTGTGAAGGCTGAAGATAAGATATTTAGGAATATAGATATCCAGTGCTTCTCTTTGGAACAGCGTGACGAGGCGGTTCAATTTCTCAACCGTTACAGGCCAGAAAAACTCGATTAACTCAGCAAGAGGTAGTTGTGGAATTTTTCTTCGGTTTGGGGCTCAAAGCAAGGAAATTACTACAGGGAAGGAGCTACCCTTAGCTTTAAGGTGAACCCCTTTAGTTGTTCATCCATGCACTTAGCTGTGTATTGGAATACAAGTAACATCAATAATTGATAAAAATGAGGTAGTTATGGTCGTTGAACAAATTCCCGGCTTTGATTTGGTGGGGCTCTGCGCAAGAACAAAGAATGAGAATGAGGCGGATGCCTCTACTGCGCAAATAGCTCCCCTGTGGGAGAAGTTTAGTACCGAGGCAGCTCCCAAGTTTACGGGAGCTCCCCAGATTTATGGGGTTTATACCAACTATGAGTCAGACCATAGCGGGTTGTTTGATATCTATGCTTGCTCAGATCTGCTTTCAACAGATATGTCCGAAGATTTCAAGCCGATACATGTGCAATCGGGAAAGTATCTGGTGTTTTCCGCCCAGGGAGAAATGCCGCAGACGGTTATCGACTTATGGGGTGAGATATGGAATTACTTTTCTTCACCGGATTGTCCTCATCAAAGAGCCTACACCACAGACTTTGAACATTACCTGAGCCCAAATGAGATAAGAGTTGCCATTTCAATCAAATAGTGTCCTTGGGGGCTCCTAAGACGACTGTGCCTACAGGTTTAGGGTCCCTCTATCTTGCTTCGCTTCTACAAAGAGCTTTTTCCGAAAGGCTTTCTGATGGTTGAAAAATGATCGCCTGCTTTACCAAAACTTCAAAACGCCCAGATAGACAGCATGGTCACTATGGACATGTCCCAGCGCCAAAATAGACAGTACTACTATTGCTGTCTCGGTTCGCTTGTGCACTAGGTGCTGGTTGGTGACATCCTATTTCCTACCTCTTCGATACTTTGTCTTTGCAGGTACCAATTCTTCCTCCCTCAAGTTTTCTAACCACATTTCCCTAACTTCCTCTTGAGAATTCCCATGAAACTATGGGGCTAGGAGGGGAATACAGGTGGGCAGCACACTTCTCCTTACAGGCTTCGCAGTTGTTTATTTCTTACTCTCGTTGTTCCTGGAGTCGTTTAGTCTCAGCCCTGAGAGCATCTGTAAAAAGCAAGCTAGCATGATTAAAAGGCACTTATCCTGATCCCAAGGTGCAGAGGGTAGGCCTTGTTAAAGTCCATAACACTAGATAGTCTTTAAGCCCCCTTGGACTGGCGGGTCTGTGCAAATTAGTGGCTCCCTTTGCATTATTCAGTAAGGTTGGAAGCTTTTTGCGCAATATGTCTCGTCTATCACCGCATTGAAAAAGCAGGTTTATGAGCAACAACGAAAAGCGTCCCTTATATATCCCGCATGCTGGCCCCTCTCTACTGGAAATGCCACTGCTAAACAAAGGCAGTGCATTTACCCTAGAGGAAAGGCTTGAGTTTAATCTGGCGGGTCTCTTGCCGACCAATGTAGAGACTATTGAGGAACAGGCTCGACGGGCCTATTACCAGTACCAACAGTGTAAGACTGGCCTGGATAAGCATATCTTTTTGCGTGGTATACAGGACGATAATGAAACGTTGTTCTTTTACCTGATTGAGCATCATATTGATGAAATGCTGCCGATCATCTATACGCCTACCGTTGGGGCGGCCTGTGAGGAATTCTCTAATATTTATCGCAACCATCGAGGTCTGTTTGTTTCCTACCCAGACCGAGAATATATAGATGATATCTTGCGCAGTGCCACTAAGGAAAACGTCAAGGTTATCGTCGTTACCGATGGTGAGCGTATCCTCGGTCTTGGCGACCAGGGTATTGGCGGCATGGGGATTCCCATTGGTAAATTATCTCTATACACCGCCTGTGGTGGTATCAGCCCAGCTTACACACTTCCGGTTACTTTGGATGTTGGCACCAATAACCGCACTCTGCTCAGCGATCCTATGTATATGGGTTGGCGCCATGAGCGTATCTCTCAGAAGGAGTACGATGAGTTTTTAGAGCAGTTTATCGAGGCGGTGAAGCGTCGCTGGCCCAAGGTTTTGGTGCAGTTTGAAGATTTTGCTCAAACAAATGCCATGCCGTTACTGCAGCGCTATAGGGATCAAATCTGCTGTTTCAATGACGATATCCAGGGTACCGCCGCTGTTACCCTGGGCACTATTTTGGCTGCTTGTAAAACCTGGCAGGAGCCCTTAACAGCCCAGCGGGTTTTGATTGTGGGTGCTGGTTCTGCCGGTTGCGGAATTGCTGAACAGGTGGTGTCCGCCATGGTACAGGCGGGGCTCAGTGATACGGATGCGCGCTCGCGTATTTTTATGTTTGATCGATATGGATTGGTCACCTCGGATATGAAGGGGCTGCACGACTTCCAGGCTGCACTGGCTCAGTCACCGGATATCTTCGATGGGGCGCCAGAGTCAGACCTGCAAAGTCTGATCAGTAAGGTGAAACCAAGTATTCTTATTGGCGTATCCGGGCAAGGTGGGTTGTTTAACCAACAAGTAATTGAGGCGTTACAAGCTGGTCATGAGCGCCCACTGGTGATGCCGCTTTCAAACCCCACCTCCCGCGCGGAGGCGACTCCTACGGAAATATATACCTGGACTAAGGGAGAGGCGCTGGTGGCTACCGGTAGTCCTTTTGCTGCCGTGGAAATTGATGGGCGCCACCACCCGGTTGCTCAGTGCAACAATGTGTATATCTTTCCTGGTATCGGTCTTGGGGTGATCGCAGCCAACGCCACACGGGTTACCGATGGCATGTTGATGGCAGCTTCCAACGCCCTGGCGGAGCAGGCACCAGTGGTGAAGCAGGGGGAGGGCGCGCTGCTGCCGCACTTGGATGATATTCGTGAGGTGAGCATTGATATCGCCAGAGCTGTAGCTGCCCAGGCACAGCTCGATGGAGTTGCCCCCAAAGTGAGCCACGAGCAGTTAGAGAGGTCTCTCAAGCGCAACTTCTGGCACGCAAACTATCGCAGTTATCGACGCCGTTCCTTCTAATCACCCTGAATAAATCTAAGCCGGGTATTTTTTACCCGGCTTTCTTTCCTTAAGCCAACTGCTCCCCAGAGTAGAAAACTTCCGGCCTGCGCAGCACAAGATAATCCTCCCATTGAAATCCGTTGCTGAGGAACTCGATCGCCGCCCTTACGCCGGACAGGAACAGGTGTTCGCAGTGCTCTCCTGGCATGGCGAAATCCAACCAGTGGGGATGCTCGCCGTTGGTCATAGGTTCTATAGCGATCTCTTTCACCAGCGTGTGGTATTCCGCATTTAGGCTGGCCCGCACATGGTTGTCGAGCATGTTACGGCAGGTATTGATTAGCCCCATGGCAAAGCGCCCAATCTTGTCAGACTTGGGTTGGTAGTGGTCCACTTCCAGCTTAATGCCAAAAGTGGGTAGTTTGGGGGTACCGACTGGCTTGTGGAAGATATCAAAGGGGAAGTTGGATACCAGGCCACCATCCACAAACTGAATTTCTTTAGGAAAACCATTTTTAAAGAACAGCCTGGGGTCACCAATTCCCTTAATACTGCGCCAGTTCTCGGCCACTGAACTGCATTCATCCAGCTGGGGAATATTCTTCACTGTATAGGGTTTGAAAAAGCCCGGCACAGACATAGAAGCCCGTACGAATTCGGCGGGATTTATCGCATCCGGGTTGCTAAAGTAGAGGGGGGCCTTTGCCGGAAAAACAGCTCGTGTCTCAGTGGTAATATCTGCTGCTACCAGCGCCACTTCTGCAGCGCCCACCTGATGATCGGGTTCTCCCCGATAATGGAGAGTGGGAAACTGGTTGATACGCTGCTTAAGTTGCGCGGTATTGGTAATGCCCAGCTGGCGTAACTCTTCTTGCAACCATTGGCTAAAAGCGTCGCCAGGATTGAGGCCCTTATCTCGCAATAGCTGTTTGCAGGTACGCAGGGAGTCGAATGGGTGTAAGGCCAGGCTACTAAACAGCCCTTTGCCTTTGAGCAGGCGCTGCACAGTTTCACGCGCAAAGCGCTCACCATCTTCAAAGCTGGCAAAGTCCGCCTTAGCCATAATATCCAGTAACTTTGCACTCTTAAGTGAGCTCGGCGTACCGGCAGCGGCTAAAAATAGTGCATTGATGGCACCTGCAGAAGTGCCTGCAACCTTGCGAAAGCGAATACCGGCCTTCTCAAGGATGTAGGTGTAGCCCACCAGGGCAATCCCTAGCATGCCACCGCCTTCCATCACCAGGTCGACATATTGGAGACCGTTAGAGTCCTGCACATCACTAAATGACTTGCCTTCGATCGATGTACGCGAATTTTGCCAAAGGGTATCGGCTTCGGAGATGGCGCTGGTCACCCACGCTGTGTTACTCATATGATCTTTCCCTGAGGTGGCAGTAGGTTCCATACGAAAGTTGAAATTAGTATCGGCTAAAAGAATGGGGCAGGGTATCATCCAGAATCAAATTCGCCATAGCATCCAGTTTGATTTCGTGTCTTCCCACTTGGGCATCACTAGATTCAGTAAGCGGTAAAATCTCTGGGGCAGTGCTTTTACTAAATGAGGATACAAAGGTGGGCGTGTACGGATACGGTTTTCGTTGCTACGGTGGCCTTCATCGATAGGCGCAATCAGGTCTGCACTGAAGATGAGTAATCCGGTGATTCGATTTGAGATTCGGCTGGAAGCTCAGCGCCTTGTCCCTTGCCTGTAGTACCATAGTCAAGGGCTTGCCAAAATCTGCGGTATGCCAATGTATGCCACCCACCGTCGCTGCCAAGTTGCGCAATAAGCTCTAGTAGCCGTACAGTGCCAAATACCTGCCAGTAACGTACAGCGATCTTATAGGTTTTATTGTTGAGTCGAGTACGGTAGCGGGATCACCTTCAGCAGCTGTTGGAGCGACAGTTAGCTGGCCAACAGTAGATCATTGTCGTCCAGGACCAACTTTCTGCCGGCAGCGCTTTGTTCTGTGCGGGGCTGCACGCTATGAAAGTTAAGTGGTCGATAGATTTATGTGAAAGTGGCCAATTTTCACCAGCAAAATGAAAGGTCCACTGGCGCCAGCTCTTGGTGCAGTATTTACGAGAGCACACCCGGCTCAGATTTCTATTGCGGGCTTCGTGACTTCGGAGTAAGACAGAAACTTAATCCTGATTGCATAGTATGGCTAGCGCGGGGATCTTCACTGCGTATTCTTTTCGTAGTTTCGGTACGGCTATGTAATCAATTCCACGATAATAGATATCTCCAAAGGGAAATCTGTTTCTTATTGAGATAAAATTTTTTCCGGGCTGTTGAGAAACTGAGAAAGCGCTATTGCCAGTCCGCTACTAACTAGCTTGTGTTATAGGTGATATAGGTTAGAGGCCTGTGAGGTTGCAGGCTTGTTTAAAGTAGTGGGCAAGTTGTTGTTTCTACTATCCAGTGGTTTTGGGGCTGGGTAGACTTTGGTGTGAGTGACTGTGCGTAGTTTCCGAGTACTAATGTCACGGCTAGAGCATTAAACTTGTTATTAATGCGCCACACCCTAAAAATGTGAGAGGTTCACTTTTTGGGTTGGGCTGCCAAATAGCTAGTGAATAATTAATATTATCCACTAGCTGAAATTACTGACTGTTAAATTGATACACCCATATTGTCTTTAGTACCGACACAATATCCAAATATTTCGTGGAAATAGAGGCTTTTACATTCAAAGTTGGATGCGATATGGAAAGTGTCATTTGGGAATTTAGGATCGTAGAGTCCCAGGTTGCTTTCGGTTCCCACACAGTAGATATCACCTCTTGGGTCACCGGGCCTAAAGGCAATCCAGTCCAGTTTCCAGCCGCCCAGATCACCCTGATCATCCCACTTGTTGTCAATGGGGTTCCATTTGCCTACGTTACCTTTTTCACCAACACACCACATTTCTCCGGAGTTATCGAAGGCAATCATTTTTAGGTCCCAGGGCTTTTCAATGTCCGGTTCCTCCCATGCTCCAGTGGTGGTATTCCACTTGGCAAGATTACCTTTAGTTCCAACGCTCCACATTGCATTTGACTTGTCAAATGCAATCATTTTGGAATCCCAGGATTGGTTGTACTCTTTTTTGTCAACGAGGCCAAAAGTTCTTGAATTCCACTTTCCGATATTATTCGAAGTTCCCACACACCACAGGTTATCTTCTCTATCAAAAGTGACCATATTTAAGTGCCACGTTGAGAGGAATCCTCTGTCTTTAAAGTTCATTTCCATGATTAATCTCCTTTGGGTTTTTGGATCGGGGCTTTCTAGTGCTTCGGGGTACCAAAATCTGAAGACTTAAAGTGAATTCATTGAATAATTAATTAATAAACCAGCTGGAGCCTTGGTAATATTTTTGTTGGCAGTTTTCAGGGAAAAGTATTCGTAGCCTTTTGAAAGGATAAGTTTTTTATTTACGCTTAGTACTTTCCAGTAAAGACTTACCATGTGCCGGCTTATTTATTTTCTATTCGCCGGGTACGGTCTATTCAATGGCGGCTATTGCTGCAAAAAGTGAGATTGAGGCCTTGTGGCTGGTTATATTTCTGTCCACTGAAGGGTAGAACTGGCCACTCGGCTTGATAAAAACCTCCTAATCAGTTGTTTCAAGCGATCTTAAAGCAAAGGTCTGTAATTTAATATCCTCCCCCGCTAAAAGGGCGGGGATTCCTACGGGTGGTTGGTGCCATCTTGGAAATGGTCTTCCAATAGAAGAAAAGTTAGAAAAGTAAAATAATTGCGGGATCCCTAGATGTCGGGGATGGTGATTCAGCTGCCGGATGGCGTCAAGGGCATTTATACCCTTATATCCTGAGCGTGATGCAGCGGCTTAGGTCGTGGAAGTCACTGCCGGATAATTCGTGTTGGCGACAGACTCTCCTTGATTGTTTTTTGCGCTGCTGTGGTGGGTCTTCGGTATGGCTGGGCTGGCTAATCTATAGAGAGCCCTGTTCGCGGAAGCACTGTTGAGGCGCTAATGACGCCAGAGCAGTGGCTGGGGCTTGTTAGCAGGGAGAGGAGGTCAAATATGATTCGGCATATTGCATGTATCTTGGCGAGCCTGGTTCTGGGGTTCTGTGGGAGTTTGAGCCTGGCCGAGACGGAGCAAAACAAAGGAAGGTATCTCGGGGCCTTTAATGACCCGGTGGCTTATTGCCGAGTCGTGGTCAATGCAGACAACCCGGAAGAACCCTATATCGGCCCGGCAAAACCGCAGGTAGTGTTATCGGGTATTTACCAGGCGGCTGGTATTTCTGCCGGTGCGCCGAGGGATTGGGTTGCGGGGGGTACTTTTTGGCGTTGTATGCATGGCGGAGTCTATGCGTGCTTTGTTGGCGCCAATCTTCCCTGTGAAGAAAAGGCGGACACTTCGAAGGAGCCAAGTGAGGCAATTGCCGCTTACTGTAAGAGCAACCCTGCGTCGGAATCTATACCAGCCGTTGTAACTGGGCGGGTGACTATCTATGCATGGCACTGTGAGAATGGCGTTCCAGAAATTACCCGCCAGGCGCTACAGGTAGATGAGCGGGGTTATATTGCTAATTATTGGTATCGGATGGATCGATCAGGATAAAGAGCAATTTTCGCGAAAGTAGTTTCGCCTTATAGTAATTGAGAGCTTCTGCTACTGAGATGTAAAAACATAACGTCGCTGTGAAATACGGGCAAACTGTTTTGGGTTTAGCGCACTTGGGGTTAGCGTACTTAGTGTTAGTGCCGGAAAGGCCCTAGGGGAGGGGGTTACTCCCCCGCTGCTTTTGTGGCCTCTAAAATCTGCAAATTTTCCCCTTTAGGCCTGCTCGTTATCCAGTTTTTTCGCGAGCTTGTGCCCTTCATCAGAGTCCCCAAGTTTCCAATAACTGGAAATGTAAATATGGGTTTTGGGGATTTCTTTATCCTGCTTAAAAAATTTCCGTAACTGCCGCATGCTACTAAATTCGCAGGCGGCCCAGATGGCGGCTTGGCCTGGAAGCCAGGGCAGTGCCTGAATTTTAGGGAGGAGAAGTTCGCCGGAAGGGAGGGAATTTACCATCCAGTGTAGCTGCAGCTTTTTTGGGTGTTTCAGTGGCTGAATATCCGATTCGCTTGAAACTTCTATCACCGCATATCCCCTGGCCTCGTCAGGTAGTTGGGCCAGGTTAACACTGATGGCGGGTAGTGCGGTCATATCGCCAGCGAGTAAAAACCAGTCGGTCTCGGGGTTAACCAGCTTCTTGGGGCCTGGTCCTCCTATCAAAATAGAGTCTCCGGGTTGTGCATTGGCCGCCCAATTTGAGGCTGGCCCTTCATGTTCATGCAAAGCGAAGTCGATATCGATTTCTGTCTGCCGTTGGTGCCTGATGGTATAGCTTCTCATCAATGGGCGTTCACCTTCACCCTGGGAGAAAACCAGTTTTATATAGGCGCTTTCCTGGTCGCTGGGAAAGGATTCCAACTCTTCGCCACCCAGAGTGATACGTAACATGTGTTCTGAGACTTTGGTGGAGCGCAAAACGACCAGCTCTCGTGTGCGTTTTTCAGCCATAGTATTGAGGCTCCTTAATCTGAAGTAGAGTGTTCGGTCAGGTTCTCGATCATAACGCTGGCGATATGGGCAAACGCCTTGAGTTTTTTTTCGCTCAGGTTTTGAGTCATTACAGCGATAACCTCTGTTTCCAGGTTTTGCACTTTTTCAAGAATCTTTTTTCCTGATGCTGTGGGAGCAAGGAACTGACTGCGGCGGTCATTAGGGTTGTCTGTTTTTTTGATAAGTTTGGATTGAACCAACTCATTAAGTACCCGTGTAATCTGGGCCTTATCTTGATTCATTCGCAGTGCAATTGACCGTGCGGTACTCTGCGGATACTTGCAAATTCCCTTGAGCACGCGAATATGATTTACCGGAAGGTCAATTCTTTGCTCCTGAATGCTGATCCGCAGCTGCTTTTTGTAAGCGTGGATCAGCTGGTGCAAGGTTTCGTTGACTGAGTAGCTCACAGGGTTGTCGCGTTAACTTGATTGATATTATCAACTTTATTTTAGGCGGTTGATTGTGTCAACTAAATCGAAGGGTATTGTTTTGGGGCGAAAGAAGCTTTTCGTCGAGGGAGAAATTACTGTGTGAGCTTTGTAGAAACTTTCGCCTTTGGGCGCAAAGTATTGAAAGCTAAAAAGCCGATTAAAGGGGAGGGGGAGCCCCTCCCCAAGAGCGAAAGGAGTCGCGCTTACCAGGTTAAGCTGATATCGGTTCCATCAAACTTTACGTCTGAGTCATACACATATTTCAATGTGCCCTTCCAGAAGGAGCCGTGCCACTCCCAGTCGGCATCGTAGCTGACCTCATTGAGCACCTTTTGACTAAAGGCTTCAAAGCTGCCATAGCGCTCCTCGCTACCCATAATCACTACCCAGGTTTGTTCGTTCCAGTCGCAGCTAACGGTATTGGAATCGCCGTTACCGCAGGGATAGCGCACGGCGATATAGCCGTCGTCTTCCTTGCCGAATTTCCAGTTACCGCTGCGCTTCTCCTCCTCAAAACCTTCTGGCCATTGCAATGCCACGTTGGAGCCACCGGAATGGAACAGTTCAATTGCCGGATAGGGGTTGTATTGGATTACGGCAACATTGTTCACCTGCTTAATCTTAGGGTGGTGATCGTTTTGCATGGTGCTGTTGCCATCGCCAACCTTCGCCCAGACCGATTGGGTGCCGGTGGTAGCGATCCAGGGAGTTTGCTGATAGCCCTGGCGACCACCCCAGTAATTCTGAATGGAGTGCATCATCACACCGCCATCCTTATACATGGAAAAGTTAGCGCCAGAGAGCACGGAGCTGCGGCTGAATACCGCTCCGGCCTTGGCGGCAGCAGGGGCGGCAGCTTCTGAAAGCCCCAGGAACTGGTCGAAAGCTTTCAGTCCTTCATAGCCTTCAAGCTGATATTTACTGACGAACCAAGCGGTATCGGCAGCTACATCCGGGTGGAAATAAGCCCCTTGACTCCAATAGAAAGGCACGCGCTCTTCGCGGGGGAAGTCAGCATAAATATCGTTTTTGGCATCGCCGAGAGAGTGGCCTACCGAGTAATTCATATTCAGATCTTTACCGAAATACTTGAAGATGTCATCGGTAATTTCCAGGCCAGAGGTGGCCAGCATTACACCTGCGGGGCTCGGTGTTCTCACTGATTCCTTACCGAGACCCGTTAGTAGGTAAATGATGCGGTTGATGTTGCCGCCGGAACCGTTCCTGCGGTAGCCATCATTACTGCGGCCTGCGGCTGAGAAAAGGATGCCCTGGTCGTTAGTGACCAGTAGTATGTCCTGCAGCAAGCGTTGCGCAGCGCCCGTAGCCAGCTCGCGAATTTCTGCATCTTCAGAAAAATCGACGAGGTTAAGTAGCGCAGATAGGGTGTAGGGGTAATAGACCGGGGAGTAAAACTCATAGAAACCATACTGGTTTTTTACTTCCAGGTAGCGCTTTAAGCGCTTGTAAGTTCTGTCGTCTTCAAATGCACCGTACTTTTCCTGTAGAAGATACTGGGCAGATGTGTACATGATCATATGGTTTTCAGAGGCGAAGACGTGATCCCCAGTGCCGCCTTCCTTAAACCAGAAGTGGTATCCGTCCAAAGCAGCAAAGAGTTCATCTTTAATTTCTGGGCGGAAAAACAGGATACGGATGAGTCTGGTAAGGGTGAAGTCTGAATTCTTCTTGCCGCCATTACGCAGGACATCCAAATTCTTATTCAGCGCCTCCCAATTGAGCTCATCGCCGGTGTATGCCTGTAAGACGACAGCGGTATCATTAGTGGAAGAAACGCCCTCCTCAATATATTGCAGCTGCCTATCTTGATAGGCGCCCTCATCAAAAGACTGCGCATTGACACTGGCTGAATGTATCGCCAATCCTAAAAAAATCGGGTACAGCATTCCTACTACTGGTACTTTCATCAGTACTTGTTCCTATATTGATTTTGATTTCTGGTGTTAAACACCATAAATGTACCACTTGTGTATTACAGGAATTTATTGGATTAAACGATAGGTATTTTCTCTCGCTGAAGGTTGCCGATTCGATCAGTTGGGTCCCTTGGTTCTCACTTTTAAAATATATTTTTACTCAGGTTTCTTTTGGGTCTGGTTGTTTATTTTTTTGTGTCTTAAAAGTGAATTTTAGTGCTTGTTAATTGGTACGGTTTGGTATTAAAAATAAGTTTGCTATTTGCTTAGGGGGTAGATGGTCTATTACAGGTTGGTGGGTTTTGTAGTCTTTTGAGGGCTGTGCAGGAGAGTGCGAATAAAAGGCGTTGAACGGTTGCTACTTTTTGCTGCCGTAAAAATTTGTAGTAGTGGTGTTAGTCTGTTGATAAGGAGCTTGGCTTGGAGGTCTCTAATTTATTCAGGCGTGAAATCTTGGCGCGGATTTAAGTTTGCTACTTTAAAGTCAGCGTTTAAGGTTTAGAGGTATAGGCTTCTAAAGATTCTGGGACAAAAAATGAAAAAACTACTAATTTTCTTTGCGGCCGGCTGTTTGGGTGCTGTGGCAAATAGCGTTGTGGTCTGGCTGTTTGGGGATTTTGGAATAACCCCATCTCTCGGGGTATCTATCACCCCTACCTTGTCTGCTGAATGGCTATATCCCAGAGTGGTATGGGGTGGTATTTGGGGTCTGTTTTTTATTCTTCCTTTCCTACCATCAAGGCTGTTGTTAAAAGGAAGCATCTTGAGCCTACTCCCCACGGCGTTCCAGCTTTTTGTTGTTTTTCCTGTGATGGCCGGTAAAGGTATGGCAGGGCTTGAGCTGGGGGCGCTTACCCCAATTTTTGTAGTATTTTTTAATTGGATCTGGGGGATTGTTACCGCGCTCACCATAAAGTGGGCTGAGTAATTCCGCTTGTTTCCTTTTTTGATCGGTCTACATTAACAGGATTCTTTTGGCGGCTTTCAAGCCCCGGCTGGTCGTTGTTGATGGCCCCTCCAGCCAGTGATCAATAATGCGGTAAGCAAGTTCGTGTCTTTGCGGGTCGCTTCTACTCTCAGTTAATTCCCCCAGAACCCAGTGATTGTGAGCTATCCAGGTATCCCGAGCGATAGACCGAATTTGTGGGTCTGCCTCACAGAATAGGGGCAACGCCGTACTGAGATTGCTGGGTTGTTGCAAGGTCTCCCTGCTAATAGGTGGTTGTCCTTGGGCTTTCCACCAGTCTCGGGCGGCTTCGGGGTCGTGTCCAAAACGTTGTTTGAAAGTTTGGGTGAATGGGCTGAGGAAGGGCCAGTTGCCCCCTTTTACTATTCGCTCAACGATTTCTCTGGTGGTTGCCCGGTCGCCAAAATTCTCCGGATCGTAGAGCACACGGTCTTTAGCTGCGGCATGTATTGGGCTGGTGGCATCGGCGGTAATCTGGGTATTTGCCGGCAGGGCAGCTGCGGCAATCGGCAGCAGTGATGGAGCACCGAGTCCGAGGCAGTGGAATCTTTGCAAGGGTATGTTGTGATCCTGGAAGCCATCTGTAATGCCTTTAAGCACCTGTGCCAAGCGCACATAACGGCGTGGTACAGGCCTATCCAGCTTGAAAGAGGCTCGGTTGAGCACAAAGAAGTCTGTCGCATTTAAATCCCCGCAAATACTGGCCAGTCCTATGGCAGCTGAATGCACCCCGCTTTGTGCGGCCAGCCGACCGGCGTCCCGGCCGGTGTTGTAATCCATTGCGCTCAGTACTGCATAAACAGTCAAGCCTTGGCTTAGTGGGTGTTCAGCGATTTTTTCCCATAGTCTCAGGCTCTGACGATTGCGCGCGGCGATACGCTCTGGTCGCCAGCCGGTAATTTCCCGCTCCAGGTCCAAAGCCACCAGGCAGGTAGTGGCGAAGTCCTCCTGAGCGATCAGGTGGGTGGGATGCATTAACAGCTGGCGCTGCAGCAGGAGACTGGTATCAATGCTATTTGAACGCTCATTACAGTTGGCAAGTACTCTCTCCGCCAGTGTATCTGCCAATATGCGCAAATCTTTTGGGACTTCATTACCGCGGGGCAGTTGACCCAGTTGACGGCGCAGAGCTTTTACCCGCAGGGTCACTTGTCGGGCTTCTTCAGAGAACTGCGAGATGACCGCATCAATCAGTTGTTTGGTGCCGTTATCGGCAAACAGGGGCAACCCTCTACGGCGTACTTCTGCCGCCATTTGCAGGTTGGGATTGGTAATCCGGTGGGCAGATAGCAGGTAGCCTTCGGCGGTAATCATATGGTTGGCAAAGGCATCCAGTGTCTGCCGGCGTAAATTGGCGATAAATCGCATGGTGGTCATTTGCCAGCAAAAGTCTCCTCAAATCAGCGCGTGGGAGCAGGCTTTGTATTCATCGAGTAGTGCGTGGGCTACTTCCAACTCAATTTCGAGCTCCAGGGCTATCTGTTCGAACAGGTCCCAGGCAGCGAGCACGTCTGGGTGAGTTTCAATGCACTCGGATACTGCGTGATCCATTGGCTCTATGGGAAAATCCATTTCATCCTTTTGATGTAAGTTGGGCAGGCTGGGTATCGCTGTCTCCAGGCATTCGCTGCGCACTGCCTCTTTGGCGGCGTGCCACTCCGCTTTTGCCAGCTGTGCCATCGCCAGAAGTACATCTAATTCCGCAATCTGGTCGTGGACTCTGTCCAGTTCTGTCATGCATCCATCATCTGGTGGCATAGTAGCCCTCCTAAGGACGAATTAGGGGCGTAAATAGTAGCTCTCCGGCCCCCAAGGTGGCCTCAGAGTGCTCATCAACTTGGTGGGCACCTAGAGACCAGTAGAGATTGGCGTTGCTACGCCAGGGCTGGAACCAACGGTTGGCGAGCCTTATAAAGCTCACTTCGAAGCTGGACTTACCAATCTCGGCCAGGGCCAGGGAATCGACCTCAACGGCGGGTTTACCATCGAACAGGCTTGAGTGATGTCTATAAGTGCCACTGAGTCTGCAGAAAGCGCCTGGACAAATACCGGCATGTGGTAGGTGAGCAAAGCGCACCACGGCATTTGCCTCGGCATTACTGGAGGGATCTTTCAATATCAGTTGGCTTAATAGCATGCGGCCCTCCTGAGGTGGGGAGGTGATCTCTTCGACAAAGCCCCTGATTTCAACAAACTCTCCCTCTGGACTGGCTTCTAGCTTCGACAGTTCTATATTTTTACCGTTGGGAAGCGTTGTCGAAAAAGGCATGGTGTAGATATTTTTCTGAAGGTTTTTGATCTCTCTATCGGAATTAAGTCCCTCGCAACCAAGCGCAAGTCGATAACAGGCAGCCTGGCTAGCGATGGCGATGCGGGTGAGAAAGTGCGCATCCACCGCGAGATCGCCAAGCCTCTCCGCCAGGCCGCCACTACCACGTCGCAATATTTCGGTAATTGTGTTGTGTATTACAGCTTGAGCGCTTGCGAACTGGGGGAGTTTGCTCTCAATATCTCCGGCCAGAAACAAGCACGCCTGTTTGATCTCCACTGATTTTCCAAGAAGTAGGGCGCTGTAAATACGCTTGTGGCCACTTTTAAGTAGGTTGGAAAATACTTTTATAATCGTTTTAATGGAATGTATATTGCGCTTGGAAAAGTCGGTACTAGCTGCTTCAGTATCTAGAGCAATATTGAATTGAGCATGTGTTAGCGCGAGTAGCCCTCGACTTAGGCACATGATGACAGCATCAGCGGCACTGTTTAATCTCAGGGCCATTGAAGATGTATTTTCTGGAAAATAAGCCTTTAACAAGTCTATATTTTTTATCTCCCCATTAGCTAATCTGGCCATGGATTCCTGCAGGTTAATTCTCTCGTCCAGGCCTGCAATTTTTTTGCGTAAACGCGTGAGAGTCTGTTCTGAGAGCTTATTACCAGCTAATTCTTCTGCTTTAACGAGAATCTTATTTAACCGATCTTCGGGGTCCATGCTGCGAATTCGCCGCTCAAGGTTTTCAGCCCATTGGTTTCGACTCTCGCCAATAGCAATGCCACGCAGCACAAACAGAAACTCTAAACCCATACGGTGATGCAGAGTGTGCAATTGGTTGGTGCTTTCTAAGAGGCCTTGAAGATTGCGGTACTCACCATAGCCCAACCCTATGCAGAGTCGTGCCTGTTGGTCTAGTTCTTTCCATGAGTGAGATAATATCGGCTGTTGAAGAGTCAGGGCCTCGCGAAAGAGTTTCAATAATTCAGTAGGCTGTTTGTTAAAGGCAGGGAGTAAATCAAACCGGGCACGCTTTAAAGCATTTTTGAGTGGGTAGGGGCTTTCATTGGCCATTGGCATCGGTGTCTCCTGGATGCGATGGGTGGCTCAATATTTACTATTGGCGGAATTGCAACCTTTTCTATTTGGCATGTTATTAAGCATAGTAAATTGTTGAGCGGATATACTTTCGGCGGCTTATTTGCTTTGATGCTTACTTGGGGTTGGGGCTTATATAAAGATAGGTCGGTCTGATTAAGTTTAAAATTTTAGGTTTTCAGGGGGTATTTTAAACACCCTTTAATTCAACGATTTTATTGGATTGAAAAATGGGTGCGGTATTTATAGTTCTATAGGTCTGAGCATATGAGCTTTCCGTCAGGCATGCTGTTGAGAAATCTATCCCTTATTTCAATTTTCACTGGTTATTGAGGTGCTCATTGCGCTGGGTTTGGCGCTCTTTATTTGAGATGTGAATATAAATATATTTCTATTTCCGATTCATTATAAGGGGTGGCATATTGGTTACAGTTAAAGCTTGCTATATTGGGCTGCGCCTAAATCAAGGTGTTTCTTGGAGATCTCAGGTTTCATCTTAAATATTCATTAAGAGAGAAATAAATATGTCACAGGTAAGTGATGACGTAGATTTGGTGGCGGAGAAAAGTTCCAGTCCAGTGGTGGTGAAACTTTCATTAGCAAAAGCTTTCAAGCATAGTGCTCAATCTATTCGCGAAACTCAGAATACGTACAAGCAGAATGTAGTTGCAATAAACACTCTGGTGACTAGCGTTTTGTCCTCAAGCTTGCCTACCTTAAATCAAAATCCGCCGGATTGGAGTGAGTTTGTAGCGGCCTATACACAGGCCAATACCGACGCGCTTGATTGGGTAAATAATGTACTGGCCAGGCTTCTGGATGTGCCCAGTGAGGTGCAAAGTTACAACGGTATTATCAGTCAGTTGTTGCAGGATGCTTTAACCCAGGCGAATACACTCAATAGTGACCCAGGTAATACATCGGCTCTTAATATATTGAAGAACGACCTGGATTCAATCACCTCTCAGCTGGGTATTGTTTCGACCTTTATCAGTGGCGCAGTTAAGGCAATTCAAGGGTTTCAGGATAAATTGCCTGATATGGCGACTCAATTGCAGTCAATTGCCGATAAGTCTGTTCAGGATGCGCAGGCTGATGAACAACAAATTGCTGATTTAAAGAAAGATATCAAGAATCTTCAGGCAGATATCAAATCACTGACAGCAAGCATTGTTGCTCTTGGTATTGCGGATGCTACCGCTATTTCTTTGGGTACTGTCGCTTCTATAGTAGCCTTCCCTGAAGGCCTGTTGACCTGGTTTGTTATGGGGCCAGTAGCTGCAGTGGCAAGTACCTTTATTGCTTTGGATGCCGCCAAAATTGTTGCAGATCAAAAGAGCATCCAGGATAAGCAAGCAAAAATGGATCTGGTAACTGCAGATGTATCAACTCTTCAGATGTTGTCGCAAAGCTTTGGGCAGCTCGCTGAGGAGACCCAGCAGGTTGAAGATAATTTGCAGGCTGTATTGCAAGAGTGGCAAACTCTTGAAAGTGATGTATCTGGCGCCATTAGTGATATTCAGACAGCCATTTCTGACGAGGAGGGCGCTAACTTCTCGGCCGTAATCAATGACCTCAATGATGCGATCACTGAATGGGATGATGCCTATTCCCAGGCGGGCAGCTTGTATCTTGAGCTTAATGTAAATGATGCAGATCTGACAATTGGCATGAGCTCAGATCAAGTTCAGTCTGCTTTTGCCAGTGGCAATGCGGTTGGAGTAATTCAGTACTACAACAGCCTCTAGAAATAGATAACGCAATATTGATTCAAAGGCTTATTTCGAGGGAAATAAGCCTTTTTTATTTATCAATTAAAAAATCTATCTATTTTTCCTGCTGTTATGCTTAGAGTTATGAGGAGTTGGCTTCTACTCTTCGTAGCGGATTTCAGTAATAAAATAAGTCTGCCATTTTTCCCCCTGACGAATATCTATCTCATCGTCGAGTCTGCGCCCTAGCAATGAACGAGCTACGGGAGAATCCATAGAGATCAGGCCGGCTTTTACGTCAAACTCATCTGGGCCAACGATTCTGTAGCTTATGACTACACCTTCTTCATCTTCCAATGTGACCCAGGCACCGAAGAAGACTTTTTCACGATCTTCAGGCACTTGATCTACTACGGTGATTTCCTCCAGGCGTTTGGTCAAAAAACGCACACGGCTGTCTATTTCACGCAGGCGCTTTTTGCCGTAGATATAGTCGGCATTTTCCGAGCGATCGCCCAGCTTAGCGGCATCACTTACCGCCTGGGTGACTCTGGGGCGCTCCTCCTCCCATAGATGCTTAACTTCGGCGCGCATACGTTGCGCGCCCTCCGCAGTGATATAGCGGGAGCCGCGCGGGCGCGGTGGTCTCCATCTTCCCATGGTATTAATGGCTTCCTCTAAAGGTTTGGG
This sequence comes from Microbulbifer mixtoriginis (SeqCode), assembly GCF_052468275.1. Taxonomy (NCBI): domain Bacteria; kingdom Pseudomonadati; phylum Pseudomonadota; class Gammaproteobacteria; order Cellvibrionales; family Microbulbiferaceae; genus Microbulbifer; species Microbulbifer mixtoriginis (SeqCode). The sequence goes on from NZ_CP174341.1 coordinate 2,653,895, forward strand.
ATGATTGATTACAGATTCTCAATGGTAATTCCGGGGCCGGCTTCAGCCAGGGGAAAATTGAAAATACGGCTGTAAAATTCCAGCTCTCCCTCCAGGGCCATTTTGATGCTGTCTCCACTACGGAAGCCGTGCCCTTCATTGGCAAAGGTGATATGGGAAACCGGAATACCGCGCTCTTTCAGGGCTCTCACCATAGTTTCCGCCTGGTTTGGTGGTACTACCTTGTCTTCCAAACCTTGGAAGAAAATCACCGGACAACTCAGTTGCTCCACATGATGAATAGGAGAGCGTTGCTGATAGATTGCTTCGGCGGATGGCCAGGGGCCGACTAATTTGTCCAGGTAGCGGGATTCAAACTTGTGAGTGTCTTTAGCGAGACTGCTCAATTCACCGATTCCATAATGACTGGCCCCGGCTTTGAAAGTGTTGTGAAAAGTTAGTGCTGCTAACACGGTATAACCGCCTGCGCTGCCACCTTTGATCAGCAGCCGCTCTGGATCGGCCAAACCCTGATTGACCAGGTATTCGGCGCCTGCACAGACATCTTCCACATCATAGATGCCCCACTTATCGGTAAGGCGGTCACGGTACTCGCGGCCATAACCGGTGCTACCGGAATAATTCACATCCAGAATGGCGAAGCCGCGGCTGGTCCAGTACTGTACTTTCAAATTGAGGCCGGCAGAGGTGGCTCCAGTGGGGCCGCCATGGCTAAAAACAATAAGCGGAGGTTTTTCGCCCTCTGGTGCCTTGAAGTCCGGGTTGTGCGGGGGGTAGTAAAAACCGTGTACCTCTCGCTCATCGACATTGAAAGTAATGGCCTGGGCGCTGGAGAAGAGTTCGGCAGGCAGTGAGCGTTTGTTACTGCTGGCGATTGTCTCAAGGGCCTCACTTGCCAGATCAAAAGAGATTATTGCAGGGAAGCTGTCTCTTGCGGCGGCAATCATAATCGCTTTGCCATTTTCACAGCGCAGGCTCTCGATATCACAGTAGGGCTGCTGGATCAGCTGGTGTTCACCAGTAAGGGTATTTACGCTGGCCAAATACCAAAGGCCATTCTCGGTGTAAGTACAGAGAATTTCCTCAGTACTGATAAAGCCATAAGTGGACATTCCAAACACCCACTGCGGTGTGGCGAATTCAGCCTCTTTTTTCCAAAGCGGGGTATCTTGTCCCAGCTTGTATAAATTCCACCAGTTATTGCGGTCGGAGACATAGTAAAGCTGCCCCAATGGCGACCACTGGGGTTGGAATATGGATTCGTTATCTCCGCCGGCCACTTGAGTGATCTCAATGGCCTCTCCTTGCTCACTCAGAGTGGCCAGGCACAGTTCGGTGCCATCCCAAGGCAGGTTAGGGTGATGCCAGCGCAAGAAGCTCAACTGGTCTCCGCTGGTGTTCAAGGTGGGGTTTGAGTAGAAGTCTGCGCCTTCAACCAAAACCCTTGGGGGGGTAGTCAGCGGAGACTGTAGGTCGATGGCGATAATTCGTGCACGTGCTTCCTGTCCCTCAGCGTGGCCGCTGTCGTCTTCTTCAATACAAATCAGACGATTTCTTTTTGTGTCGAGGTGTAGGTCCGCATAGCGGGATTCACTTTCTGGAGTAATAGCCTCAGGCAGGTCGCTGCCGATCTCCATCCGGTAAATACGCTGATCTTCCGCAAGTACAAAGTACAGGGTGTCGCCGTGGACAAGGTAGCTACCACCGCCATATTCGTGCGCCTTGGAACGAATACTCAGTGGGGTGGGGGTGAGATCGCGCCGGCCATTTTGCGGGCAATACTGCACCAGAACATTACGCCCCTTTTCTGAAGGACGCGACTCTAACCAGTAGTAACACCCATCCACCAAGCTGGCTTCCGCCAGGCGAACACTGCCTTCAACCAATAATTCTGCGTTGATTGCAGATTTCCAGCTGCCATAAGGGGTGGAGTTTGTTATGGAGTGATCACTCATCGGATACCGGTTTCCTAAATTAGATTTTTTTGCATTCTGCCGGGCCTGTTTTAGCGATACAAGGTGCCTTTTTACGGGTTAAAGCCTGTGTTAGTCTTTGATGACCAAGCAAGCGCTTGGTGGCGGGGTTTGATACCTCCTTCATTAACCCCAAAGTATGGATGCGGCTCAGGGTATTTCGCGCACGGATGAGGCGCAGGTACTGAGAGCATGGCAATCAGCGGAATTCGGCAAAGCCTAGTGTGCCGAACCTAAAGCGGCCCAAATAAAGATAATTCAGGAGAGCCTGCGATGTCCGATGAAGTGGTAATCACCTGCGCCCTAACCGGGGTGCTCACCAATCCGCAACAACACCCGGTTCCGGTAACGCCGGAACAAATGGCAAACTCAGCCCGCGAAGCCTTTGATGCCGGGGCTTCGGTAATGCATGTACATTTTCGAGCTCAAGAGCCGGGCAAGGGGCATCTTCCCAGCTGGGAACCGCAAGTGGCGTTGGAAATTGCCGATGCAATCCGGGCTAAGTGCCCCGGAGTTATTTTAAATTTTTCCACCGGCACTATCGGTCGGGACCAGCGTGGACCTCTCGAGTGTGTGCGTGCAGGTAAGCCGGAAATCGCCGCCTGCAATGCGGGCAGCTTGAATTACTTAAAAGCCCGATCCAACGGCACCTGGGCCTGGCCGCCGATGGTGTTCGATAATCCGGTAGACAAGGTGGAGGAACTGCTGGCGGTATGTCGTGAAACGGGTACCAGGCCGGAGTTTGAGTGCTTTGATGTAGGCATTGTCCGCTCCGTTGGTATGTATGCCGATGTGGGTATGGTCGATAAGCCCAACTATAACCTGGTGATGGGGGTGGCATCTGGTATGCCAGCGGATCCCGAGCTGTTGGAGTTGCTGCCTAAATATATGCGTTCAGATAGCTTGTGGCAGAGTACTGTGATTGGGCGTGAGGAAATCTGGCCGGTGCACCGCAAGACCGCGGAGCTGGGCGGCCATTTACGCTCTGGAGTAGAGGACACTTTCTATTTGCCTGGTGGCGAGCGTACCTCTGGCAATGGCCAGTTGATTGAGGCTTTGGCCGTGATCGCAGAAGAGAGTGGTCGTAAGGTGGTGTCTCCAGAGCGGGCGCGGGAAATCTTCTGCTAATTCTTTTCAGTGCATAGACCAGTGGGCCCTCAGTGTCACTGGTCTACCTCCCAGAGCCCACCTTCTGTCGATTTTTCCCCATTTTATGCCTGCTCTATCTTGCTTGGGCGCCAAGAGCCAAGAATCCTTTTCGCTTCCCTTTCCAGCTGGTCTGGATTTTTTAAGCGCCATAGAACCAAGTGATTCTTACTTTTCCTGCAAAAGGTCCGCTTGGTTACCTACCCGTTAGCACTGTAGCGGCTGCTAGTCTTTAGTGGGGATAGCCGTTTCCAGCGGTTGATCTATGCATAAATATAGGCTGTGCCAGGGAGCGGTGGATGCAAGAGTTGTTGGACCGAATAATCAAGGCGATTGATTGGGCCAACCGGCTTTTGTGGGGGGGGATTGAAGGACAGTGGTGGCTCGGTGTCCTGATTATTGCTTTGCTACCTATTGGCCTTTACTTCTCCATTCGCAGTCGCTTTATTCAATTTCGCCACTTTGGTCATATGGCGATGGTAATGGTGCGAGGTATTCATAAGGATCATCCGGGCTCAATTTCCGCGTTTCAGGCGTTTGCCACCAGTGCCGCAGCACGGATTGGCACCGGTAGTTTGGCGGGTGTTGCCGTGGCAATTACTGCTGGGGGTCCTGGGTCGGTTTTTTGGATGTGGATGGTGGCTTGGCTCGGTATGGCCACCAGCATGGTCGAAAATACCCTCGCGCAAGTTTATAAAGAGAAAGGTGAGCAACCTGGGACCTTCCGTGGAGGACCGGCTTACTACATCAAAAAAGGCCTAGGCCCTAACTGGAAGTGGCTTTCAGTAAGTTTTTCCATCTTCTTACTGATGTGCTACGGCTTTGTCTTCAACTCCATTCAATCGAATGCTATGGCCACGGCCCTAAACGACGCCTGGGAAATCAACCCCATGCTGGTCGGGATTGTGGTAGCTGTGATTGCGGGCATTATTGTGTTTGGTGGTATCCGCTCTATCGCACGCTTTGCCGGAGTGGTGGTGCCTTTTATGGCTATCGCCTATTTAACAGTGGCGTTTATGGTTTTGCTGATGAACCTGGGGGAGTTGCCCAAGATTCTGGGTATGATATTAAGGAATGCTTTTGGACTGGAACAGGCTGGCGCAGGAGCCCTGGGGGCGGTAGTTTCCAATGGAATAAAGCGTGGGCTATTTGCCAATGAGGCGGGGCTTGGCTCTTCACCGAATGTGGGTGCAGCAGCGGATGTTAAGCATCCACTGGTACAGGGCTATGTGCAAATGGCTTCCGTTTTTCTGGATACCATTGTTATCTGTACCTGTACCGCGGCAATTATTTTAGTTGCCGATGTGTATATGGTGGGCAATGTGGAGGGAGTTAAATTAGCTCAGGACTCTCTGTCTAGCGTGGTGGGTTCCTGGGGAAGTGGTTTCGTGGCGTTTGCACTGCTGTTTTTTGCCTTTACTTCGATTATTGGTAATTACTATTACGGTGAAACCAATATTTTTTATCTTTACCATACTCCCACTTCTATATTTTGTTATCGGATAATTTTTTTAATTTTTATCCTGTTTGGTGCCTGGGTTTCTTACAGTGGAAGTACTGAGAATTTTACCTTGCTCTGGCGCATGGCAGATGTGGCGATGGGATTTATGGCCTCTACCAATATATTGGCTATTACCTTGCTCTCCGGTGTCGCTTTCAAAGTGCTGGGAGACTATGAAGCACAGCTTAATCAAGGAATTAAGGAGCCGGTGTTTGATGCGAGAAAATACGATATTAAAGGGATTGATCACACAGTATGGGATCGGAATTGAGCTCGCTGCCCACTGAGTTGTGAGTACTGGCTTTGTGGGCAAATTGAATAAAAAGTTGTATTAGAGAGTAGGCTTTTGAATTGCCAAATAAAAAATAAAGCCAATTTGCACCATGGCCAAAAGAGCCGAAATGATGCGTGTAGGTTGAGGCATGGATTGGCGCAGTGCGAAGAATCCGGCAATCACATAACCGAATACCAGTGCAACCTTTACTGCAAGCCAATGGAAGACAGCCGGATTCCAGCTGCCGATCACAACCAGCGCTACAGCTGCAGATAACAGCAGGGTATCATTGGCATGGGGCATCCAGCGAAGGAAGGTTTTTCTCCAGTGAGGCTTTCCTGTGAACTCCAACCCCATTCTCAACAGAAAAAGAGAAAGGCTAAGTACTGCGGCTGTGATATGGGTATGCTTAATCAGTGTGTAGGTAAACATCTATAAAGCTAAAGGGTTGTTTCAAATTAAATTTCTTAGTCATGGTGTAAAAGTCACCAAGTTTGCTAAGAGTGCAACTAGAGCCGCTGCTGATAATAGCGGCTCATCGCGATTCTGTACATCAAAAAGATAGAAGGATACTTTTCTGCGTAAGTAATTGAACCCTATCCATATTCAATATTTATCAGTTAGTGGTGAAGGGGCAAGCGGCTCCATGTTGACATTTGGATAAGTTGCTGGTGATTTGCACTCCGGTGATGTTCTCTAAGGCTTACCTCTATTTCTTTTTAATCTTGGAGTGTTTGTTGCGTTGCTGATGCAGGATAGTGTGAGAGTCTGAGGAGATAAGGAGTAAAGAGGTAACAGGCTTTTATTAAGTTTGAAAAAAATCAACCGAGTAGATGCTGGGTGTCAAAGATATTTGTTTGAGTGACCAGTGAGCTTTTGTAAAGCAACTTGCTTTCAATAGATACTTTGACTTTACGATTCAGTCCTGTTTCTATCGCACGATTACAGTTAGCCTACATCTGTTTGGTGGATATTCTTGAACTCTCTCTCATGGTGAGTAGACTGAACAATTCGAAATGGCCGGTAAATACGAGTTTTACTCGAGAGGCAGTGAGAGAAATTGTTTACGGCTTAGTGAAAGCTATTTTTCTTAAAGGATATGTCGATATGCTAAAGGCAGAGTATCGTGAGCGCGGCCCTGTGCCGCAGGATGTGATTGAGGCGGTTCCGTTTAATGAGCCGGAACTGGAAGAGGGGCAGGTATTACTGGAAATGCTGGCTACACCTATCAACCCCTCAGATGTACTCACGCTGACCGGTGAATATGGCATGTTACCGCCTCTGCCTGCCATTGGCGGGAACGAAGGTGTTGCCAAGGTAGTTAAGCAGGGTCCGAATGTGTCAGGCCTTGATATTGGCCAAACTGTTCTGTTGCCCGTTGGCAGTGGCACCTGGGCCACGCACATGGTGGCAAATGCTAAGGGACTTATTCCTCTGCCAAATGAGGTAGATCCCATACAACTATCCATGATTACCATTAATCCCCCAACGGCCTACCTCCTGCTCAGTGAGTTCGTCGATCTGAAAGAGGGAGACTGGGTGATTCAAAACGCAGCAAACTCTGCGGTAGGAACTTATCTGACAAGTTTGGCAAAAATTCGTGGTCTGAAGGTAGTCAATGTAGTTCGCAGATCCTCGCTGATTGAGCCAATGCTAGAAGCCGGTGCCGATGTGGTGCTGGTAGATGGTGATCAGGAAGGGGAGAGCCTAGCCAAGAGGGTTAAAGCTGCAACCGCAGGTGCTGAGATTCGCTTGGGTATAGATGCCGTTGGGGGAATGGCTACTGCTAGACTGGGTGAAGCCCTTAGCGAGGGTGCCACACTAGTCAACTATGGTGCCCTGAGCGGTGAGCCATGTCTGCTCGCTCCAGGGGTGATTATCTTTAAGGATATTACTGTACGCGGATTCTGGCTGGCCAAGTGGTTTGCTAATGCTTCACCTGAGCGGCAGCAGGAAGTTTTTGGAACCATTACGAGCCTCGTTGCCCAGGGTAAGCTTTCTGCACCGATTCATGCAACTTATCCCCTTAGCGAAGTGAAGGAAGCCGTTAAAGTTGCTGCGGCAGGTGAGCGTAACGGTAAGGTTCTTCTAATTGGTGAGTCGCTACACGTTTAACTTACAAGACATCTTCTGGTAAGAATAACGTCACACTGACTTATTAGGTGCCCTTTTAGGGCACTCTATAGTAGGAGTTGCGGGGTAGCTTATTAACTTCAGGCTATCCTTATTTTACACTCTAATCAGCTAGTTAATTTTTTTACCGGAGAAAATAAGAATCTGTATTTTATAGTTTTCGCAAATAATAATGTGTAAATATGTAATCTGTTCTAGGTAAGCCCGCTAATTGAAATACTTTACCAGCCGCTCAGATCTTCTGTATCTTCTCCCCAGGAGCTTGTAGTCACTCGCTCTACAGTGCCGGTAACAACCTGGCTGCCTTCTTCCATTTTGGTAAGCTCCAGGTTATCCATAAAGTCCCACAAAGGAGATTTGCTAATGCGCAAGGCTTTTTCACTGGGAATATGATGTGGAGGCCAGAATTGGCTAGGGGTGTATGCAATATGTAGAAGATGCTTGTCTGATATGTGGGTATATAGGTTGAAACACCAATTTAGACTTTGGTTACCGTCAATAATTTCGTACCAGTTTCTGCCCTTGAATTTGTATTCTTTAATTTCTTCTATGCTCCAGGCGCTAAAAGCGTAATTGAATCCAGAATCAAGGAAATGGCCCAGATTATCTTTATGCTTATTAAATATAAATTGCTTTAACTGGTTGTGATCAGAGAGGTCGAAGACTCCAGATTTGGATGGTTCCCGTATCTGGATCACTCGAATCTCAAAGCAAGCAGTGCCAATAATCCAGGCATCTTCTGATCCCACATCTACACTGCAGCCGACATTGATTGAATGCAATTCAAACCAAATATAGGGGCTCTTATTGCCCCAAAGTGGCTGTCCACCATAAAATCTTGGATAGCTATCTTCTTTGTTGATTGGCGTAGTGTATGGGGCATAATGATTGCCTCCATAAATATGCTTTACTAACTTTCCTGTAAAAGACAGGTGCCAGCCGCCTAAGTCGTAGTGGTGTACGGGTAGCGCATTGAAGGGCAACCAGTAAATATCATTGAGTTGCTCAATAATAGGGTGGCCTAGATCCAGTGAGTCTACCTTAGCCATACTTAACCCCATCCATCTTTGAAGTTTCTTACAAATCTTATAGCCGCGTCTGAGAAAGTACGATTATTGTCAATGCTATTCATATATTTATTTTGATAATAATTGCTGCCCCCCTGTATCATTTTGTCGAACTCAGACCAGGGCGCATCCATTTTCTGGAGGCCAATCACCGCGTTATCTCCATCCTTTACTTGGTGCACCTTACTGGCTATATCATCCAGGCTATGCCTGTAACTGGTCTTTTTCGTTTGTGCACCTACGGCTTCAACTTCCCGCATCAAAAGCCCAATATTTTCTCGTGGGTTAACAAAATAAAAACAATGCTGTTGTAGCTTTTTCCCTCCGGCTATCTGGCTAAACTCCTTCAAAGTACGGTGAAGCATCTTGGCACCCTCTCCGAAAACATACCAATGATGCTTTAAAGTTTGATCTCTCTCATCCCAAGGTAGCGATTTATATAACAGGCGGGCAAGCTCTCGAGGTCCGGCGTCTGGCCCAGAGAGTTTCTGAGTCGCCGTTTTCCAGACTCCAAGCTCATCGACGAGATAGCTTGGAGCATAGTAGAGTGAAAAACAGTCGTTTAGTTGCTTTTGGTTTGCATTTCCTGTGGTCTTTAAGTAGGCACCATATTCTTTTGCGGTAGATAACGCATCATATTTAGTACCATCAAAGAAAGCGCCAATTGCGCCAATTACGGTGGGAATAGTGTCATCTTCAATGGATTCAACTCCCCATCCTCCCCTTCCTAATTTCGAGAGATAAAATCCTGCTGGCAGAGACTCCGCTCCGGAAATTCCGTTGGCTCGCTTGAGCTCTGTGATATAAACACCAGGACCTCTATTATGACTATTGCCCTCTTGGTACACGGTATAGCTAACCTGTACAGCCCCTATATTTTCGCGGTGTTGAAAGCCATTAGTTTGGTTACTTTCGGAGGTGATTCCAGCAGCGGTACTGCTGAGCTGATTTATTTGGTTTGCCGTTTTTCTGCCCGCCTCAGAGTTGATATCGATCAAATCAATAAACCGAGGAAGCAGTTTCGGATCAATAAAGACAGGCTTTCCATTTTGTCCTTTAGTGGTTTCGTGGAAAAAGATAAAGCCTGTGTAGTCAATATTGTGAGGGTTAGTCATATACTCTCATCCCTGATAGTCATTCACCATAGCGCTAAGGCGCTAAATCCATTGCGCGATCATATCATGGAGTGACTTGAAATCTGCCAGTCTTGACTACTGCCCATAAGGGTTTTTGTGTGATTTATTTCACATAGAGAAAATGTGGTACGTGTGTAATATTTTGGGGTTGTGGGTGATGAGTTGAGAGCCTTGCTTAGGTGTAATTGGCTGTAATTTTTTGTGCTGAGAATAACCTTGATATAGTCGCCTGAGAGGAGGTTGGGTGTGTCCTTTTTGGTTATGGCTGTTGTTGGATCACTTGATTTTCTGCTGTCTTAGTGATTTTTTTGTGTTTTGCGATACGTGTTATTGCGATCCATAAATGATTTTCTAGTGTTTTCTTTCAGAGAAAATTTTCTGTAAGTCCTATTCTTTTCTCGCTTTATAGCGGTTGGGAGGGAGCAACTGAGGCGATGCTCTTCAGTGAAGTTGTTGATCTGGATTTTGTGGTTGGCTCTTAAATCCAATTGTTTGAGTTCGTTATTGGGGTAAGAAATATAGCCCTCTTTTGTATGGTTTTATTTCGCCTTTTGGTTGGTGGTTTCAGTAAAAAATATAAATTATTTTAGCTGTGTTGAGTGAGGGGCTTGGCCTGCTTTCCAGGTGCGGTTATAAGCATGGGTTTATATTCGGGTCAGTTGTATGCTGTATAAGGGTTGCCACTATTAGCATGAACGTGGCGTATTTAAAGTCTAATTAATTTTCTTTTGGGGGGCTTTCCTGTCAGGTAAAAATAGAAGCTTTTGTCCCTTATATACCTATCCAGTTAATCAGATTTGGTTTCATTCTATGATTTGATTATTTGTTTGATTAATATCTAGAGGTTCCGACTTGGAATGTATGCCTTTCGCAAGGCAAGATAACAATAAAGTCACTATAGTGACATAGGTATATCATGACAATAAAAAAACAAATGATCAAATTATCCCTTTATGGGCGGCTAGTAATTCTTATGGTGGGCCTTTTTCTAGTTCCGGGCGTCAAGTCGACAACAACTCAGGGTGTTATACAACTGTCCCTGCAAGAACAGTTAGATAAAGATGTGCCTTTCAACCATTCGCAATGGGTGGGTACTCACAACTCTTATAATGCGCGGGAGTGGGACAGTGCCTATTGGGCGGATCCCAATCAGGATATTTCAATCTATGATCAGTTAAACTCCGGTGTACGTGAGCTTACTTTAGATGTCGGCGATTACGGAACATTTTTTGGGGAGAATCAGCTGCGGTTATGTCATGGTGTCTGCTTTGGTGGTGAAAAAAAGTTTCGCCGTGGGCTGGAAAGTATTGTTCGCTGGTTGGAAGAGGGGAATGTTCAGTCAGTCATATTGTTGAAACTTGAAATAAATTCTGATCATTATGGCCAGATAGCCAGTCAGTTGCGTGCTGAGTTAGGAAGCTATCTTTATGAGGCGAGTTTCTCTGGAGGGGGATCTAATCGTTGTACCGGTCTACCGGTGGATTCCTTGAGTAAGCAGAATGTGTTGGATTCTGGAAAAAATATAGTCGTTGTAAATACGGATTTAATCTGTCCACAATCAGGGAGCTTTAGGTCTGTGGTACATCTCGGTCTGCAATATCAGGGGTTCCACAAAGACAAATTTAGTAAACCTACAGATTCCAATACTTGTAAGTTAATGACGACCTCGGCAAGCAAGCAAATGACGCGGTTACACGATCCAAGCACTCTTTATGGCATTGGTAGTGGTGGTAAAGGGCCGCAAGACAAAGAAATCACTGAGTCTAATGTAAAAAGCTATCTTTCCTGTGGGCTCAATATATTTGAAATGTTCTGGTTCAATGGTGATGGTAGTGCTGGGCATCTTGAGCCCGAAGACCTACTCTGGTCTTGGGAAAGTACGGAGCCGAACAACTGGAATGGCAATGAGCATTGCGCTATTTCAAAGGTGAACGGTCGTTTTAATGATGTAGCGTGCTCCAAAAGCTATCGCTTTGCTTGCCGTGATGAAGGTGACTGGAAGATTACTGCTGCTGATGCGGACTGGTCTCAAGGAGAAGTGGCTTGTAAATATGAGTACCCTGGATCAGTTTTTGATGTTCCATTCAATGGCTATGACAATGCACGCCTTATGAGTGCCAAGATCGGAGCTGGGGTTTCCACAGTTTGGCTAGCGTATCACGATCTAAATCAGGAAGGCCTTTGGCAAAAGGGTGTGAACAAACAATAGAATAATACTGCTGCTTCAAATAAGAGGAAATCAAGGAGAGAGGTGGCCTTAATGATGAAGTAATATTTACCAAGTATTCTCGCAATTGTTGGGGGGCTGGGTTTATCGCTTGTTCTTTGCTGAGAAAAGTGCAACACAGCCCCGAATTTCTATTGAATATTCTGAGAATCTACTTTGCAGGAAATTCTCCAGATCTTTCTGGCTGTCTAGGGTGTTAGAAAATATTCCTTTCTTGTTGTAGAAGGTCATTAATCGTTTGGCGATTGCACTTTTGTAAACACCTTCATGTAAAATTGTAGAGCCAAAGATAGTGCCATGATCTGAGAGTAGTTTATTAAGATAATCTATGGCAATAAGCTTTTCTGATAGTCTCCCCGGTAAGCAATGGAATAAATAATTAACAGAAATGGAATCAAATGGCTCTATATCATTAGGCATTTCACCCAGTACGTTTGTGTGAAATAGAATAGGTTTGTATCTTGCAACACGCTTTGCTGAGATATTCAAGCAGTTCTGGTTTAAATCCATAAGTGCCAATCTGATATGAGGTGAGGGAAAATGACATTTATCCATAAAATAGCCAGTGCCGACACCCACGTCCAAGTGATTGACGCTTACATTTTCATCAAATTGCCGAAGAATTATTGGTGTAGGGCAGCGCCAAATAAAGCGATTTGATAAAAATAACACCCAAAAATCATATAGCCATAACAGTGTCTTGGAATATGCGGCTTGGCCCTTCCAGACTTCTTTACTTATTCTCATGATACTCTCCAAGCTACTGGGGTGGCCGATAGCTGATAAGGTTGCTCCTGATTGAGGATGTAAGCGTTTATCGTGGGAAACCCGCCAGAACCTTTTAATTGATCTCCTGAGTTTAATTATATGAATCGTACATTTGTGGCCTTTAAGGTCAGTATCCTTGCCTCGGTTTATGTCTGCGCCATCTATTGATGGATTGGTTGGACACAGTGGGATATAGCAAAACATGACGATGTTGGTATGAAATGCTAATGGATTAATAGGTCATATCAAGGGAAAACCGATCAGTTACTCCAGGCATAAGTAGCTACAGATTAAAAAGAGTGGGGAAAATGAAGGTGAGCGATTATGCGACAAACCACCGCCGGTCATTGGCCGGCGATGGTGACATATGGCGTTAAGCCTGGGTAGTGAGGTATTTCAGAATATCGATAACTTGTGCAGGGCTCTGGGCCCAGGCTTGGGCTGAACCATCGACTTCTTTCAAGGCGTGAACTAGGGATTCATCGTGTAGAGTGATATAAGGCTTTCCCAGGGCTGCGCAGTAACCGGCATCGAATGCGGCGTTCCACTGCTTATATTTTTCTCCAAAGCGAATGATGGCCAGGTCGCAGTTCTCAATAGAGTGTTTGATTCGGATGGCATTGACCTTGGCCGATTTATGATCACGCCAAAAAGAGTTGAACTCTTCACCAAGGCCATCACCCGCCGCATCACTGGCATCGTGATCAGTCACTGCGGATGAAAAGCTGATATCTAACCCTAGATTTTTGCAACCCTCTATAATTTGGGTTCTCCAGTTAGAATGAATTTCACCGGAAAGGTACACTTTTAGCTTCATGGGGCCGCCTCTTGGGATAATAAGCACTATGTATCGTATAGTTGTGGCTTATTTTACATGATGCTGCAGTGGATAGGAAAAGACACGGTATGGGCTGCAGCCTCTACAGTGAATGTAGGGCTGGCCCTAAGGCCAGCACATTGAGCTTAACTTTAAAGTTAGAGTTTTTGCTTGATAAAGGTTACTTTATCTGGCGTTTTACCAGCTGGTAGCCGGGTAGAATGCATTTGGCGGAGTAACCAGTTCCCATCTACCTTGGCTAGGACGGCACTCTCCAGCCAGATAACATCCTCGCTTTTGTTTTTCTGGGTAAAGTTGGCTTTGTTCCAATAATTGACAGTCAGTAATTCGCCTTGCTGCTCGTAGTTGATGATGCTGAAGTAATTCGTTCGGGTGTAACCAGCGGGTTTAACTACATTAACAAGATCCTCTATGGTCCAGATCTCCCCATGTTCTAAAAGGATGAATGAATCAGTAACCGTACTTCTCATTGCCTGATGATCAAAATTTGACATGGCGGCAAAAAGTTTGTTGATGGTGTTAAAAGCTTCAGGCCTCTTGTCGGCATAGCAGCTGGCGGTGACGAAGAGGAGTAGCAAGCCGAAGAAAGTTCTGGTCATAATGTGTATCTCCCTATACTCGTGCATTTTGATGTAAACCTGTGCAGGTCTGCAGTGATTATATCTTTGCAAAGCAATGGCCGGTCAATACTGATCTTATGTGTTTGGTATCTTGAGCTGTATTGTTTAGGAAGGCTTCCCCCATATAGGATCCCCTTTAATTCCTGTTATGTTTATTTGGGGGCTCGGCAGGGCTTTTGCCGGGTTGATGAGGTGGGCTTACTAAGGAGCTACTAAGCCGGCCGGGATGCAGCTAACTCCAATATCGCCTGGCATTGAGATTCGATGGTGCTTGAGTTACCGGGGATTTTTTTTGCACTCCATTGCAGTGCATGCCAAAGTACACATAGATATTTATAGATTAGCCGCCAATGGTAAAGGCGCTGCCTGTCATCTCCATTTGGTGGGTGATGGAGATAATTGACCAGTAGCTGTTGTTGCTCAGCAGGGGAAAATTGGTGCTCCTCAACCAAAGCGGCAAGGTCATAAAATCGATCTCCCATGGAAGCATATTCCCAGTCGATTGCGATTAGCTCCCCGCTGGTACTTTCGATCAGGTTTTCTTTGGTTAGGTCATTATGACAGAGACCGGGAGTATCACTTACAGCCTTTAAAGCGCTAATACTGCTGGATAGTTCACGGTGTAATTGTTTAAGACGTGGATAGAAATCAGCTTGAGTATTAATCGATGACCAATAGCGGTCTATTTTCTGATCAATATCCAGGTGGTTCTTAACCGGCGAGAGAGAGTGAATGCTATTAAGTCGTTTGGCAAGCCGCTTCAAAGCGCTGGGGCCCTCTTTGTGCCAGGGTTGGCCTTGAATAAACCTTGTTACCAAATAGTGATATTGAGGGTCACAATAGACAAGGGGAGCACAGAGCCCGGCGCGAGTGGCTTGGTTGAGGACTTGGGCCTCTGTTGCCCGGTCGAGATCCAGCGCTTGGCTAAGTGGGGAGTTATGGCGAATAACCAGGAGCTCTTCCCCTGATGAAACTAAATAGGTTCGATTGGTCTGCCCACCTGCCAAGGTCTGTATAAACCTAGGTCTGGACTGGCTCCACTGATGCCAGTCGCAGGGAATGATGTCGCTTGGGCTTTGGCGCATAGGTATAGATAGGGCGATATTGCTACTGCAAAGCGGCGGAGGCTTGTCTTCCCGTTAAAGAGGTTAGTCCGGGCTGATTTTGCTTATTGTAGATGGATTTCCACTGGAAAAAGCCAATAACAACCAATACCACGTAGAGCAAAAAGAGGAGCGCAGTCAGGTACAACCCTCTATCCAGGTAAAGGTAGATGGAGGCCCCATCCACTACAATCCAGTAGATCCAGTTCTCCAAAACTTTGCGGGTCACCATATAGGTGGTGACCACAGCTCCCAAAGTGGTGAAAGAATCGAGATAGGGTAGGGCGGCACTGGTAAAGTTATCTAGCAGATAACCGAATACTAGGGTTAGCAGGAAAACGCCACTAATCACCATCAAGTGGGTTTGCAGTGGCCAGCGATGAATTCTTAAATCTTTGTTTTTATCCTCGTGATGACGCCATTGCCACCAGCCAAAAATCGCCATGCCCAGGTAGAACACTTGCAGTGCTGATTCCATTAGCAGGCTGACATCCCAAAATAAAACTAAATAGATTGCCGTGCTGATAAAGGCAGCATACCAGCAGCTGATTTTCTCGCGCATCGCCAATAACAGGTAAGCAAGGGCGAGAACAACAGCTGCCACTTCCCAAAGAGACATGGCTGCAATTGAGGTGCGCAGAATTTCTAGGAGCTCTGAGTTAAGCATGGGGTTTTGCCGGGGCTAGGTCGCCATCAATAAATTTACAAACAAAAATAGCGCGTCCAAACTGCTCATAGGATTTGCGCATTTCTATTTTGAGAACATCCATTAGCAAATCATATTCGCCAAATACCTGAGTGCTCATAGTGTTAGTGATTACTCTCAGGCCTGAATGGCTATTCAGGCGTCCAATAAAGGCTCGAATACTGGGTATGTACTCATCTTTGAGAGGGTACATGCTGATTTCTGCGGAGAGCTGCATAGCTTTTCTCATTATTCACCGAGATCCAGGGGGTAACTATCCTTGGCTCTTATTTATCCAACCCGATTAAGTCCGTGAATTATCAGATAGCTATGTATCTGATGATTCACGGGCGTTAACCATTGGCTATTTGCTAAATTACAAGGTGTCCTATTAGAAAGTATAAGTACCGGTTATCCCGGCAATACGTGGTTCACCCTGTTGATAATAAGCCTCTGAGGTATAGCCATTAACTGGGTTATTTCCAAAATAAAAGCCTCTGGTATAGTAATCCTCACCTGTCAGGTTTCTACCCCATAGAGAGACTTCCCAGTTATCAAGCCTATAGGTGAGGCGGGCGTTAACCAATTCGTAGGCCGTGGATTTTTCATTGTGGCTATTAGAGAAGTAAAACTCATCCTTGCCTTCCAATTCCAGACGCAGTACCCAGTGGGTAGTGAGATCAATCTCGGTGCCAGTGAAGAACTGATAGCTTGGCGCATGAGCTACATCACGCCCATCCAGATTTACCGGAGATAGTACCGTACCGGTTTCTTCATCCTTCTCTGTATCTACGTGGGTACTGCTTATAAAGTTTTCAAACTCGGCGTTTAGCCAGCCTGCAGAAGCGAAGAGGCGCACAGTATCCGTGGCTTGGAAATTTATTTCCGCCTCAAAGCCGTAAGTTTCACCACCTGCTGCATTACCCAGGTATTCCCTAAACTTTTTACTTTCTGGATTAAAGAGTGATTGTTTGGCTTGAACATCGCTGCGGTCTTGGTAGAAAGCTGCTAGCTGCGCCTGTAGGCGGTTATCCAGCCAGCTGCCTTTGGCGCCGAGTTCGTAGTTAAGCAAATGCTCTGTATCAAACTCGAACATCTCCCTGTAAGTTTCTTCATTACTCGCGAACTCTGCGATGATCGCACCGTTCACACCCCCTGCCTTATAGCCGCGTGAAACGGTGGCGTACAGTAGCGTGTCTTCAGAATAATGATATTCCAGGGTTATATTTCCACCCCACAAATCCTCATTGCTATCTGCCTTAGTGGAATAGGAATCAGAATAATCCGCGCTGCGTTTTTCCAGGCGAAGCCCGGTAATCAGGTTGAGAGCGTCGGTTAGTGTGGTGCTCAGCTGTCCGTAAACAGCGCTGTTTTTGGTATCAAACTCACTGCTAAAAAAACTGTATTCCGTGATTGTGCCTTTAGTTTTTCCTGAAGTCTGCAGGAGGTCTTCTTGCTCATTACGATGATAAACCCCCAGTACCCAGCTAGTGCGCCCCGCAAAGAGTTTGGAGCTTTCAGTGGAGAGCAGGCGTAAATCCAGGCTGGCGTTGTCTTTGTCCCGCTGGTAATTGTCAGTTTGGCTGTATTCCAAAGGGTGAAATCCGATATAGCTCCAGTCCTCATCGTATCCGTATTCGGTATCGGAATTGGCATGGCTTAGGGTGGCTTCAAGAGTGAAATTCTCGTTACCAGACCACTGCCCAGTTAAAGCGCCAGCCCAGCTTTCCTGCTGGTCCCGACCGGGCTTGTCGGAGAGGGTCTTGCGGGTATTGTATAGAGAAAAGGCATCGTAGCCGTTATCGGCGTCAAGGTAGAAAAGGGTGAGGCCGAGTTTTAAATCGTCACTGGGAGAATAGGCCAGCTTACCGCGCAGTACGGATTCATCAATATTGTTGGTGTCATCACGGCCCAGGTACTGATTTTCCATATAGCCGTCGGACTTTCGCTCGCTGGCGGCTATACGGTAGCCAAGCTGCTCAGTCAGGCTGCCGCTGCCAATGGCGGTAAGGCTACGACCACCGTATTCACTCAACTCGGCGGAGACTTTGCCCGTTGTTTCTGAAGTGGGCGCGGCACTGCGCATATTGACCAGGCCTGCTAGGGCATTGGCGCCATACAAGGTGCCTTGCGGGCCTCGTAGAATCTCGACTTGTTCTATGTCCAGGGTGTTGGCGGCCAGGCCAAGGCCTGTGAAGTCGATACCATCAATAACCAAGCCGACTGAAGGGTTTACTGGGTCGATAAATTGGCTGCGTTCACCGATACCGCGAACCTGGATAAAGCGCCCCCGTGAGGCGCCCGTAGAAAAATTGACATTAGGTGCCATGTTCAGGAGTTGGTCCAGGTTGCCAGCTCCGCGCGCCTCAATACTGCTGGTGCCGATTACACTGACACTGCCGGGTAGATCTAGCAGGTTGGTATCACGTAATTGAGCTGTCACTACCACTTCCTCAAGCCCGCCCTCCATGGGCTTAGCGGCCATTGCTAGCCCAGCGGACAGGCCAGCCACAAGGCCGATAGATTGAGCAATCGGGCGGATTGTGAACAGTTTTTTCATGGTTCTCTCTCGAATCAACACTAATGAAAGAGACCCGGAGAGCGACGAGGGGAGGGCTTTGGCACGCCTACCTATTCCTACGCCGGTATTAACCGGATCAGGTTCAAGGGTTTGCTTAAGGTGATCTTCTTGATCCCTTTGCATCTCAGGCCTTGGCCACCCCTTAGGTTTTTGCGGGCGCGATGATAGCAGATGTTTCGCCTTTTATGGGCAGGAAGGCGTTTTTGATTGAGATTAGGCCGCCTGGCTATGGGGGGCAGAAGTATTGGTATTAAAGAATATCCAATATAATTTTAGTTTTCGGTTGCCAGGCTGTGGCTAGATTTAGGGTTGGAGTAACAGTGAAAAATTGTCCAGGTTGTAATGAGAAGCCTATCTCTCTGATTGGCTGGTGTAGTGGTCTCAACTCGATAAAATGTGTCTGTAAAAGCTGCGGTTTGAATTTGTCAGCAAATTTTGTCACTTGGCTTGTACTGTTTGTCATTGTTGTAATGATGGGTGCAGTTGCTTATACCGCATTAGTTCACTTCGATGTACATTTTAAGCAGGACCGGTGGTTGCTGATTGGTTTGATCTCTATCCCTGTGCTTATCGGATCGTTGCTGGGGTATTTGGTTGGTGGCTACAAGGTGCAGAAAAGGGGCGGTAGGTAGAGTAGGGTATATGCAAGTATTCATCGTGTGGTGACTTCCTACGTTGAAGGGGCTAATAGTGGCATTTCAAAGGCAGTGTCACTCTCTTGAATAGTAACTTTTGTCCATTGCCCATGGTAGATTGGTAGAGAGAAATTGATGGAATTGGTAGTACAAGAAAAATTAAAAGCACTTGAAGCTAAGAAAGGTATAGAAATTTTATATGCCTGTGAGTCTGGTAGTCGGGCGTGGGGCTTTGAGTCGCCGGATAGTGATTGGGATGTACGTTTTATTTACAAGCGAGATCTTAACCACTATTTGACACTTGGGACTCCTAGAGATGTTGTAGAAGTGCCTTTCGATAAGACCTTGGGGGATGAGCTTGACCTTGTTGGCTGGGATATCAATAAAACCCTAGGACTGTTAAGGGGCAGCAATCCGACATTAATCGAGTGGCTGTTTTCACCAAAAGTGTATTTCAAACGGCAAGAGGTTTTGGATGAACTTCGGAGCCTGGCGCTCAAGTGTTGGCGGCCGCGGGCCTTAGCGCATCACTATATCAGCATGGGGTTTAACTGTTATACAAAATTTGTGCAAGAAAAGGACGCTGGTGTTAAGGAAATTAAGGTTAAAAAGCTGTTATATGTAATACGCTCAATTCTGAATGCGCTTTATATAAAAAGATTTCTATCGATCCCTCCAGTCAACTTTATGCAAATGTGCGAAGAATTACTAGAGGATGATCAAGAGGAATGGCTATTCAAGCTGATAGTCAGTTTGATTGAGCAGAAAAAGGGGTTGGATGAAGGCAGTTTTGTGATTCTAGATGGTCAACTTGATGATTGGATTAATGCCAAGCTGGATCGCGGAGTGGCTAACTCAATTGAAGAACGACCTAAATTAGATTTACAAAGTTTTGATAAGGTTTTTCATTGGGTGCTTGGTGTAAATCTTAAGTAATATTTCTTTAAAGCTTGGGGCCTGGCTGATTCAGCTTGGGTAGTGGATATTTTATTCTCGGCTTCTCAATTTTATTTTTTGCGAGCTTAAGTTAGTTCATTTTTCAAAAAATCAACAAAGACTTTTGTTTTGGCTGGCATAGCTCTACCGCTTGGAATTAGGGCGCTTACCGGTGGTCCTGGCACTACTTTTTCAGGGAGCAGTTGAACAATTTTACCATTCCGGATGGATGTAAATGGATTGGTTAAACCTCCTGTAGTTTTCTCAGTAGATATTGCTTGTATTGTAAATGCAACTCAAGCATCAAGTTTTCTTCTTTCTATTTCACGGGAGGCGAGCTTTTATCATGACTCTCTTTTAAATAATGGTTTAGAAATTTCTGGGTACCATTACATGGTCTTACAGGTGAAGGGTAATTTTCACCTTGAGGCATTTTTAAAGCCATAGTATTCATTAGATGTTCATGCTGCTTTCGATATTCTTTCAGTGAACTTTAGGGAGATCCCCTGTTTCAACTTTATTCACCGGATGGAAGGAAGCATCTTATGACTGAGGCAGAGAAAAGGCAGAGAGCAAGAAGTCGCTGGAGACATTTGCGTTCTACATTGAAAACGCTGGGGCTTTTAGGTCGCTCAAGGGGGGCAAAAATGGTAGCCACTCCTTATTGGCCGGAAGTTCATCATCCCAACCACCAGGCGACCCATGGCCGTAATGGCAATGTCCGCTATCTCTCCGACCGGGATAGGCAGAAACATCTGGCCACATTTACAGGAAACATGCTGGTTATTCCTCCGCAAAGAAGGTTTGAGCTGGGTATCCTGCAAAACACTGCGGGCAACATAATTTATGTTGTGGATTCACAGCGTAATTTCTATGTCGGAAGAAAAAACTTAGGTCATTTCCATCATTCCTCATTTCTGGCTGGTGGGTCGGTGTTGGGTGCAGGAACCATTGTGCTGGGTGCTGGTTATCAAATACTTGAGGTCAATAACCACAGTGGTCACTACAGGCCAGGTGCCCGGGAATTGAAGCGGGTGGCGCTTGCTATTAGTACGCTCGGTGGGGATTTGAATCAGATACCATTTCGTGTATCGGGGGCAGGGCCCGATGTTGTTTATGGTAATGGGTTAGCACTTCTCGACGCGGCGATCTAGTTGGTTTGGTTGGTGCTTAATAGGGGGAAGCTGGAAAGGGCTTGGGTCGCCCTCGGTTTTCTGTATATGAGATTTGTGAGGGGGTTCAGGCAAGGTATAAAATTGGGGAAATAGAAGAGGACAATGCCGGGGTAGAAGCAGTGTGCCCTTGCCAATGTGGACAGGGGCACACTCAGTCGAGTATCGACCTTAGAAGCGTCTGCGGAACATTGGCAGAGGTTGATCTACACCGGACTGATAGCTGTCCCCAAAATCCTGTAGGGATTCTTTCAGGCTGGTGAGGGATTGGTTGCCTTCAAAGGCGTAGGCGTTAAAGCCACAGCGCTGCAGGTAAGTGAGCTGGTCGCGCATAAAGCCACCCACCGCACGCAGCTCCCCTTTAAAGCCAAAGCGCTCGCGCAGCATGCGGCCGGCGGTAAAGCCGCGGCCATCGGCAAATGCCGGGAAGTTAACTGCGATCAACGGAAAATTATTCGCCTCGTTGCCGATAAGCTCAGCACCTTCGTCGCTGTCTATCCAGACCCCCACTTCTGCACTGCGTTCTGCCAGGGCCTCCCGATGGGCTAACCACTGGCGCAGCGGTAGGATCAGCTTGCCGGAGGGCAGGGTATTTGGATCAATGGTTTCCTCTTCCTCCAGTTGAGGTAGTAGCTGCCAATCATTGGCGCTGACCTCACCATTGAGAATTAGCTCGGAGGGGTTGCCCGGCTGTGGGCCCAGCTTAACTGGCTTTGGCATAGACTCTCTCCTTGAAGGGCTGCAGGCCGATGCGGTTATAGGTGTCGATAAAGGGCTCTTCTGTCTGGCGCTGTTCGATGTAGAGATCGAGGATCTTGCCGATCACCCCGGTAACTTCTGCGCGAGAGAAGCTGGGGCCCAGTACCTTGGCCAGACTGGCTTCGTTGGAAGCACTGCCGCCTAGTTGTATCTGGTAGAACTCCTCGCCTTTCTTGTCCACACCGAGGATGCCGATATGGCCCACATGGTGGTGACCACAGGCATTCATGCAGCCGGAAATGTTCAGATTCAGATCGCCCAGGTCGTAGAGGTAATCCATATCGTCGAATTGGCGCTGAATGGCTTCGGCGACTGGGATCGACTTGGCGTTGGCCAGGGAGCAGTAGTCGCCGCCGGGACAGCAAATCATATCGGTGAGAGTGCCAATATTGGGTGTGGCAAAGCCGTGTTTGCGCGCCTGTTGCCACAGCTCGTACAGTTGGTCCTGTTCCACATCGGCCAATACCACGTTTTGGTCGTGGGTGGCACGGGCTTCGCCGAAACTGTAAGCATCGGCCAGATCGGCGATGGCCTCAAGCTGGCGGTCGGTGACATCACCAGGGGGCACACCCGTTGGCTTGGTGGAGAGCTTGATAGCGCGGTAACCCGGTACTCGGTGAGGGTAAGTATTGCGCTCCAGCCAGCGCGCAAAAGCCTTGTCGCTATCAGCCTGCTGCTGCAGGGTCGCCTCGCTGGCTGCACCATCAAAGCTCTTGTAGTCAGGCTCGGTAAAGAAGGACTTGGCCCACTGCAGAGCTTCTGGGGTCAATTTCTCTACCCCGTCTTTAATGTGCTGCCACTCTTCTTCCACACGGCGGCCAAATTCTTCGGGGCCTAGGGCTTTCACCAGAATCTTGATGCGCGCCTTGTATTTGTTATCGCGACGGCCCAGCTGGTTGTATACCCGTACAATCGCTTCCAGGTAGGAGAGCAGATCTTCCTCCGGCAGGAAATCGCGGATGGTTTCGGCGATAACTGGTGTGCGGCCCTGGCCGCCACCGACAAGCACCTGGAAGCCAATCTCTTCGCCGCGCTTCACAATCTGCACACCGATATCGTGTACACGAATCGCAGCGCGGTCCTGCTCGGAACCGCTAACCGCGATTTTGAACTTGCGCGGCAGGAAGGCGAATTCCGGGTGGAAGGTGGACCATTGGCGGATCAGCTCGCAGTAGGGGCGGGGGTCGGCAATCTCGTCGAGAGCGATGCCCGCATAGGGGTCAGAAGTCGTGTTGCGGATACAGTTACCGCTGGTCTGTACAGCGTGCATCTCCACTTCAGCCAATTCGGCCAGAATAGCTGGGACATCTTCCAGCTGGGGCCAGTTATACTGCAGGTTCTGGCGCGTGGTGAAGTGAGCGTACCCTTTATCGTAGTCTCGGCTGACGCGGGCGAGACGGCGCAGCTGGTTGCTGTTGAGCAGGCCGTAGGGCACGGCGATGCGCAACATGGGGGCCAGTCGCTGAATATAGAGGCCATTTTGCAGGCGCAGTGGCAGGAATTGTTCCTCACTCAACTCGCCGGCGAGGTAACGTTCCGTCTGGCCGCGGAACTGGGCAACGCGATCATTGATGATGGCGCGATCCCGGTCGTCGTATCGATACATAACAGCTTGATTCCATTGCCTTTGTGCGCGGATGGTGGAGAGAGGGGCAAGCCCCGGATGGTTCTCCGCTGGCGCCTAACATACCAGTACGCTTATGCAATAAATAACAATATTTTCCGCTATGTCTGTAACCAACAGTTATAAGAGGGTACCGCTGGCTTAGGAGAGCCGGCAAGTAAGCGTTTTCTGTTCCCGTTGATCATATTTGATTGCGGGTATCACTGTAGATTATAGCGACAACGCTTTTCTGAGGGGTAGCTTGGATAACTCGTGTGAAGCCAAGGAGTATCACAGGGGAGGACAACTTTGATGCTCACCTCTACGATCTTTGATAATGGTCATGAGCTTGTTATGGAGGTTGCTGGCCAAAGGATCTATGGGGGAGCAAGTTCAGTTATACCGGTTCGGGATTGCTGTAAGTCTAATTTTTTTGGCCGGGTGGCTATAGCGGCTCTCGCAGGATTACATTACTGGGAGTCTCCTCGTGTATTCTCAGCGAGAATGAATCCATCATCGTTCATAGCAAGAGGCTCGTTTTGAAGTTGATGCAGCTGTACTGCGCTTATAATGAGCGTAGATTGTGGGTGTAGCTTCGACTCTGATGATGGAGTTCTTGCAAGATGGTAAAGAAATGGTGTTAGTTCTTCATTATTGAGGCCCCGTTAATGCTCTCAATTCACTTGCCACCTTCGGATCACGTTTGATTAACATTTGGTGAAGGCAGGGCGGGAAGGATTCAATTGGTTGGCACTGATGTCGGTTAGGGGTAGCCTCTGCAGGCTCACCGGCGTTAGAAAAAGCCCCTTTCAGTTTACAGAAGGTTTTTTGGCCGGCATTGAGGCTTCCTCAGGCATCCGGTCAGATAGAAAAGGTGGGGAGACTGCCGCCCCTTATTGGCCTGGCTTCCCCGCGATACGTTTCCTTTTACTTCCTTCAATACTTCTTTTCTGAAGACGTATTTATTTGATTGATACCTTCGTCTTAATTATCGCTCCTGACAATTTTGTAAAAGGGAGGGGCTTTTGTAAATTCAGCCTGATAAATCCTTCGTGCTAGTATTTTTTTGCTGAAGGGTTATTTCATTTTGTGAGGCCTGCAAAAAATTAGAGCTGTTTGTGCTGCGGGGTTTCACTGAAAAATTATTCTTCAGTTCTCCAAGGGAATGCAAATCTGGCACACGTAGGAAGGCACACTCAAGATTCTCTGTTTGGGGGCAAGTTTTGGGGGTAAAAAGTGTGGAAGCGGTTTATTTTTTGCATGATGTGTCTTGTTGAGGGCATGAGATGTTTGCCTTAAAAATTACACGGCCAACAAAGCTCGCGTAAATCATAGCGAATAGGTGATGAAGGTGAGGCTTAAGCTTGCTCCTGAGCTTAGGATAATTCCAGGTTAAGAAATCAGATAACAGAAAAATCAACCTGACAATACGATATATTTATTCTGCACACCTGACTTAATTGACAGCGGATGCCCTATTGTTAATTTTTTTTGAAGTTGATTTATATGTCAGTATACTCGCGCGCATTATCCCCGCCTCAATGATCGGGTGTGGTTTTTTCCAGTAAAAAGTAAAGAGCATCTCCGCTGTGTCAAAGGATTGTATTGCGCTAACTCGTGCCTGGTTGTCTGGGCTTATTTTTCTTTGTTTATCTTCTGTGGCTTTGGCGAACATATCGGGCCCCACATCCAGTTCTACAGGAAAATTTACAATATCCGGAATTGCACGTGCCCAGTTTCTTACTGAGTACAGAAATGGTCTTGCAATAAGAGATATTCCCGTCAGCGAGGGTTCGATATCAATTGCTGTTTCATCCTCAGGAACCTATAAATATGAGGGTTGGTGGCGGTTCTGTTTACTTGATAAGCCAGGGCCGGGTCCACTTGCGTTGAGTCTCCCCAATCCCGGTCCCGGCTTGCCTGACCCTGGCCTACCTGATCCCGGTCAGCCCGATCCCGAACCCGATCAGCCTGAAGACAGTTGTGAAGCATGGGATAGCAGGAAGAACTCCATCGGCAGCCATACAGTTGAAGTTACTTTAGAGCCTGATGCCACGCCCCCGGGCCCTATTTATTTTCCAGCTATCAGTACTTTGCCTGATGTTAGCGAAGACATTAAGTTGGGCTATCCTACGAGCCTCTTCAGAGTGGCCTGGGGCGAAGCTTCTGAAAAGCCGAAAAGATATGAGCTTTGGCGAAAAAGTGGGGAAAGTACCAGCTGGCAAATGGAGTACTCTGGTCCAGATCTTTATAAGGATTTTACTAATCTGTTAACCGACACCTATCAATTTCGGGCTCGAGCCTGCAATTCTGGTTGTAGCAGCTATACAGATATAAAAAGTATCACCTTAGTTGAAACCCCATTTGAAATGTCTGCGACAAGTGATGGGGATGGTGGAATATCTGTTAGTTGGTGGCCGGTTAGGGGGGCCGATCATTATATTCTTCAAGAGCAGAAGGATGATGGTCCCTGGGTTGAAGTTTACAGTGGGGCAGAGAATCGCAAAACCCTAACTGGCCGCCGTTACGGTAGGTTTGGATATAAAGTTGCCGCGGTCAAAGATGGTACCACTGGAGGGGCTAAGGCTACTTGGATCACCGTAGAATGGGTTCCTGTTTCTACGCTTCCGAATGTGGGCACGGTACCGTCGCCTACCGATTCCAGTGTATTGGCCTCCGACCGGGTTGGAATATTGCCTGGGGAATTCCGTGTGAGTGAATCTGGTGCGGCTACTTACACAATTCCTCTTCAGGTGGGCCCGTCATCAGGTGGTAGTACTCCGGATCTCAGTGTGACTTACAGTAGTTCCGGCAGCAATGGTTCTCTAGGGGTTGGCTGGGGTATCAATGGGTTGTCCGTTATCACCGCTTGCCGCAAAACTCTTGAAGAAGATGGTGCTAATGGCAGTGCTTTTGACCGATTCTGTCTAGATGGCCAGCGTCTGAAACTGGTGTCGGGACAGTACGGAAGTTTCGGTAGTGAGTATCGCACCAGCATCGATAGCTTCGTACGGGTAAGCTTGGTTTCAAGCTCTACCGGCAACGGTCAGGGCTTTGAGGTGTATCGAAAGGATGGCTCTATCTCTTATTACGGTATGAATGCGGATGCGCAACAGGAAGGTGCTTGGTACTTGAATACCCAAGAAGATAGCGTTGGCAATCGTATTGAGTACACCTACCTGAAAGATACCGCGCTCGGCGAACACCTGATTGAAACGGTAGATTATTCCGCGAATGGTCACTACTCAACACTGAATCGGATTCAGTTCCACTATGATACGAACCGTAACGATAAGATATACGGTTACCGCTTCGGACAGAAGATAGCCGCAACTCGCAGACTCACAGCGATTAGTTCTAGCGCGGACTCTGTGGAGTTGCGCCGTTACAATTTCAGTTATCAGGAGAGTGCTACCGGGCGTTTACTGCTAGAAGAGGTGGAGGAGTGTGTAAATAGTAATTGTCGCAAGCCGACAGTGTTTACTTACGCAAAATCTGACAGTGATGGCTTAGTTAATGGTCTTGCCAATCCTGCTATTTTCCACTCTGGCTTTGAGGGTGGTAAATATGGCGATGTGAATGGTGATGGGCGCACAGATTTTGTATTTATTCGTTACGATGGTAGCAATGGAAAACGCTATATTCGTATTGCGCTTGGAACAGAGCAGGGTTCACTTGCTATCCAACCAGGACAGATGCGCATTCGATCCAACGAGCGGAAAGAATGGCACCTGTTAGATTATAATAATGACGGCATGGATGATTTGCTGCATACGCCAATATCTGACAGCTCTTCCTATTGGGAGGTGAATTATTCGAACGGTTCAGCGTTTAGCGTTACAGATACGCCTACTGCAATTACCTTCCAAAAAGATCAAGTAGGTCAAATGCATGATTTTAATGCAGATGGGTTGCCGGATTACATATATTTTACAGGAGGTAACGCAAACCTTTTCAATAATGGGGAAGCTAAAATAAAAGTTAGAGAGCTGCAGCGTAGCAGTTCAGGGAAGTTGTCTTTTAAAAATAGTGAGGTGGTAAGGAGCCTATCCCTCCCCAGCTCTACTCCCCCTGGAGGTAAAAATTTCCTTTACTCTGGTCTGACACGAGTGAATGTGCGTGATAAAGACATTGTTGCAGATTTTAATGCTGACGGTGTTGCGGACTTAACCGCAGTTGTATCAACCCACTGGCGTTGTACTGAAGTTTCTATAGATTGTTATGAAGGAATTACGTCGCAAACGGATTATCATTTTGTAGTGCTGATGTCCGATGCCAATGGTAGGCATTCTACTGTTTTTTCACGTAAATTATATAATAGTGGTGGCTCCACTGAGCATATGGTGAGCGATCTCAATGGCGATGGCTTACCTGATTTACTTTTTAGAACTAATAATACAGGTACCTGGGGAATTTATCACTTTACTGGTGAGAAATTTATTTCTGCAGGTTCTCTGCCTGCTATCGTAGATGACAATATTCAGTTGTATGATTGGGATATGGATGGTCTGATCGATATTCTCTACCCTAATGCTAACGATAAAATAAATAATGAATACCAGTATTTATATGCACTCCTCAATAAATCAAACGGCTTTGGTACTGGATTCAAGACTGGGTTAATACTTGGTGTGGATAAGAATGATCACAGTCACTATATTATGGATGTGACTGGGGATGGTCGTCCTGAAATTGTTGAAAATTGCGCTAACCGGGATGAAAAAGAAAACCATTGCGATGATATGCGCAGCCGCTCAGGCTTCTTTAGTAGTTCTGGCTCTACAGATAAATATGTGCGTGTCCTCAAGCCTAAGCATGGCGATAAACCGGTTGATATTCTTGAATCTGTTGAAAATGGTTTCGGCGTTAGAACAGAAATTCAATATTCGCGCCTTAATGATGACAGCTCTAATGTCTACACCCGCAAGAAGGGTTCCTTCAAACTAAATTACGGGCGTGGTTCACCTGTTTTTGATCTGTATTCACCGACGTACGTGGTGAAGAAAGTGACTTCTGATGCGCCGGCGGCCAACGACAATAGCAATACTGTAGAGGCGCATTACCACTATGCAGGTGCACGTATGCAGAGTGGTGGGCGTGGCTTCCTTGGATTTGAGTCAGTCACTACCTATGATCCACAGAATAAGGTGAAGACTACAACACACTACCGTCAGGATTATCCCTTTATCGGAATGCCTTCACAGACGGCCAAGGTGATTGAACCGAATGCAAGCAATATCAAAAATCCGGCTACCTGTAGTGAATCCAGCCTGAAGTTAATTAATTGCTCTATTAATACGCTTAAATCGGTTGAGCCGGTATCTGGTAAAACAGTAATGCCTTATATCAGCCAAGCACAAGACAAGTCCTATAGCCTGAATGGTGATTATCTGGGTAAGGTGGTGACTTCCACTAACTATACGGCTGCTAACGATATCAAATATGGTAACGTCAGCTCGGTGGTGGTTAAAAACTACGACGCCTCTAACACCCTAGTGCAAAGCAAAACCACAAGTAACAAGTACAATAATGTAGTCAGTAGTAACCGCTGGCATTTGGCTCGCCTAAGTGAGAGTAGCGTTACTACTCAACGGTATGGGAGCTTGGCTGCACCACAGATCAAGCGCACTGTACATTTTGGTTATGACGACCAGACTGGCTTGTTAACTGATGAGTGGGTAGCCAAGGGTAGTGCACAAGAGTTGCATACCCACTATGAGCACGATCGCTTTGGCAATCGCATTAAATCTATTGTCACGAATGCGCTTGGTGAAAGCCGCACCAGCCGCACTGCTTATGATAACTATGGCCGCTTCCCCATCAGTCAAACCAATGCTCTTGACCAGACGGTAGCCCGGTATCTGGAAATAGATGCCTATGGTCAGCCGCGCGAAGTGTTAGATATTGGTGAGGTGGCTACCATTTATGCTTATTCCGAATTTGGAACTCGCTTCTTTGAGTACCATGAGACAGGCAGTTATAGCACTACCCTGAGCGCGCTTTGTGCTGACAGTGGTGGCTGCCCCACAATAGCTGGGGTGCCAGCCCACTTTAAAGTGACCACTACCGGGATAGAGCAAGCCAAGAGCGTGACATACCACGATCGCTTGGGCCGCGAGATTCGAAAGCAAACCCAGGACTTTCACGGTAATCCGGTATTTGTCGATACTCAGTACGATGCGCAGTCCCGCGTTAAAAGGATCTCTGAACCCTATAGCAGTAGTAACTCCCCAAGCTGGACTACTTACTCTTACGATATTCTAGGGCGTACCACCAAAGTGGACGCTCCTAGTGGCCAGTGTGATAGCACCATTACTTACAATGGCCTGATAGAAACCATCAAGAACTGTGCTCAGCAAACCAAGGTTACCCAGAAAAACGTCCTCGGTGAGTTGGCTCAGGTTACCGATAATATCGGCGGTAAACTGCAATACAGCTACTATGCCGATGGCAATCTCAAACAGGTGCGCACCCTGAACAGCGGCGGCGCTGAAACTTCGGCAACTCGCGTTGATTACGATTATCTTGGTCGCAAGAGTCGCATGGTGGACCCGGATAAGGGCACCTGGACCTACGGTTACACAGGCTTTGGTGAACTGGCATGGCAGAAGGATGCCAAAGGGCAGGGCACCGCCATGAGCTATGATGCCCTCGGCCGCATGGTGACTCGCGCCGACTACACTAGCTTCGATAGCAATAACCAAACGGGTACCCTGCAGAATTTTAGCCGCTGGTTTTTCGACGAGTACCCCGGTTGTAACTCGATCAAGTTTAAGGGTAAGTTGGTGGCTGTGGCCCAAGCTCCCGTTGCTATTAGGCCTGGCTGCAATGTCAATATGGAGGACGTCAGTTACTTAAAGCTGATGTACTACGATAAATACGGCCGTCTAGGCGAGACTGTTACCGGGCTCGGTGTACTCGATGGCGAGGGGGACTTTTATGAAAAGGTCACGTACGATCAATACGGCCGCATTAGTGGCAGTTTCGATGCGAGTAATCAGCAGCTGAGCAAGGGCGAGGGCTACTTGCGTGGTGTAGAAACGGTTTACAACCCATTTGGTTTTAAAGTGGGTGTGCGTGATGTAACCGCCCCTGCAGATAGTGGTTATTATTACCGGGTTAAGCGCATGAACCTGCGCGGCCAGGTGGAAGAAGTATTGCTCGGCAATGGCCTCACCACCACCTATGCCTACGATCCACAACATCACCGCCTCACCAGTATCCTCACGGATATCAATCCCGGTGTCGGTCAGGTGCAGAATCTGCATTACGACTGGAATGCCATCGGCAACCTGCTCTCTAAAACCGACCTCAGTGGCGATGGTAGTTACAGCAAGGACCTGCAGGAACGTTTTGAGTATGACGGCCTCAACCGCCTTCGCTATGCGCGCCTCTATCAAGCCGGCAGTCAAGCTGCCACCCAGGAGGTTCGCTATGATGATGCCGGTAATATCACCTATAAAACGGGCGTTGGTAGTTATGAGTACAATGGCCCACGCCCCCATGCGGTAACCAAAGCCGGTAATACCACCTATCACTACGACGACAACGGCAACATGAGCAGCGACTCGGGCAGCCGTACGCTGGACTACACCATCTTTGATAAACCCAGCCTGATCACTAAGGGCAGCCACGATACACGCTTTACCTACGGCCCGGATCGCAGCCGCTTCAAGCGCGTGGACGATAATGGCAAAGGCACAGTGACCACCTTGCAGATCGGCAGCGTTGAGAAAGTGATTGAGCGCAGCACCTCCGGTGCTTATATCAAGAGCTTCTATCGCCGTAATATCGCAGGCGTTGCTATTGAGCGTGTCGAGCTGAATGCATCTGATGAAATTGCTGGAACCAGCACCCAATATTTGCACAAAAACCTGCAGGGATCTCTGGATGTTATTACCGATAGCACCGGTCAGGTTGCCAAAGATACTGCGGGCAACAAGCTGGTTTATAGCTTTGATGCCTGGGGTAAGCGCCGCAATGCCTTAAGCTGGGAACAGATTGCCGGCGCGCCTGCGAATACGGTTAGCGCCCTCAGTGTGGGAGCCTTTAATCACCTGAGTAGCAACCGCGGTTATACCGGTCATGAAATGCTGGATGAGGTGGGCCTAATCCATATGAATGGACGGGTCTACGACCCAACCCTGGCCCGTTTTGTCTCTGCGGACCCAATGATTGATGGGGTCACCTCGGTTCAGGGCTACAACCGCTACGCTTATGTGCACAATAATCCGCTGACTTACACGGATCCATCTGGGTACAGTTCCTGGAATAAGTTTAGAGATGCTTTCATTAATAGCCGCGATATTCATCGCTATATGGCCGGCAAGCCATTTTTGAATGCAATTGCACAAGTTGCCATTTGTGTAGCTTCTAATGCTGGTTGTCCGGCGGCATTAGCCATGTACAACGCAAATCAAACCTATCAACTAACAGGAGATATAGGGTTAGCTTTCCGCAATGGTGTCTTTGCAGCAGTTTCAGCGGCAGCCTTCTCCGGCATGCCCAGAGGATGGAGTCCGACTAATATTGCAATCCGTGGAGTAACCGGAGGTATATTGGCAAAACTGGGTGGTGGAAAGTTTGCCCACGGTTTTGTCTCGGCGGGAGTCGGTGGTGGATTTGGGGAAAATACGCATGTAGCCGTTAAGATGGTGGTTTCAGGGCTGGTATCTGAGGCTACAGGTGGCAAGTTTATTAATGGGGCGGCGACTGCTGCATTCGCAATAATAGCTAAAGCAGTTTCTGAGGAAGGCTTTGGCCAATTTAAGACGGACTCTCAGCTGTTAGAGGGTTATCGAGAAAGTCTAAATAAATATGGAAGTACCAGTTCTTCATTTGAGGTTTCCGAAGATTTAACCATTGATTACACGATTAGTGGGCCAGACGGGTTTTCAAAAACTGTAAGTAATAACCTTGCTCGTCTGAATAAAACTGAAAAAGGTCGACAGATTTTAGTTGGTATTGCTAAGAGTGATACAAAACTAAGCATTTTCTACAATCCGGGGCAGAATGCGGCAACACAACGTAGGTTTTGGGATTTTTCTTGGGAGGGGACAACAGTTGCCTATGATCCTAACTATGTTCGGGCACCAGCAGGCCTTTTTGTGACAAACTCTGGCAGGCCAATTTCACCACTAATATCGCCAGTACATTCCCTGGCCCATGAGTTGATTCATGTTTGGCAAAATTCTTCCTGGTCTAATGTCGTCCCACAAGTGAGTGGGGTGGTTGTAAGTGAAAATCCATGGGAAAGGCAGGCTTCAAACCATATGAACTTACTGCGTGCAGAGCAGCGCTCAGGATATATTCGAGTTAGATATTAAAAATGATAGAGAATTGCACTATGCCATTTTTCATAAAGTATTTAGGTAAGTTGGTGATTATATTTTTCCTGGCTATTTTGGGGGTGGTGGTTGGTAACTTTGTGGGGCCGGATGCAGCAATCTCTCCCTTTTTGCCTACTAGTGCGGATAGGCAGTTTATGGAGTACACAGGAATCCTTACGAATTTTTCTCTTGGGTTTTTTACGGCTGTTTTTAGCTTCTTGGGTTGCATCTTGCTGAATTTATTGTTGCGGCAAGGTTTTGCCGTTTCCTTAGGGGTGTGGTTTACCTATAATGTAATTTTGCACTTAAGGATGCATGCATTACCGGAGATAGATGCCCCCTTTATTTTTGCATTTCTTGTTGGGCAGTTGGCAGTCTTGGGGGTATTGAAGCTTCTTGAGGGGAGCTGTGGAAACATTGGGGATGGCTACATTGATAGATTAAGGTTTTGAACTTTGGGCGAAAAATTCAGGATAAACCTACTTCGAAAGAAGCATGGTTAAAGTCTCAAAAAGGCCTAGTTGCAACTCTTTAGCTTTATCGCGTTCCGAGGCCAAGCGCTTCATAAGCCTCGCTGTGCTTGCAGGGTAGCTTCAAGGTTGCAAGCGTCTTTTTGTGAAATTTCCCTATTCATGCTGGTTTTCTGAAGTATCTGAATCTCAGGCTTTTTCTTTGAGAAACCTAATCGAACTGAAGGGCTGAGCTTCGAAGGCATAATTAAGAATATATGGATTTTATTCTTAACTGTTTTTATTTCCCAGGATCTTTAAGTAATATTCTGGACTTTAAAACCTCTGTGATTAGTTGGGATGGTTGAGTATTTCTGTCTAAAGTTAAATTTCCATAGATTGATGTTTCATATCATTGCATGCTGAGATTAATAGATGAAAAATTTTGGTGTGCCTCCAGTTGGGTAGATGTTTTTGCCTGTTGCTGGGAGGTGGCAATGAAATTCTAAGGTTAAGGAGTGTTAAAAGTATTTCTCCGGATACTTTTAGTTGGTTGTGAGCTTATAGGCTCAAGAACGAAAAGAGTAAGTGTTTATCCAGTTTGGTTACACGGCTTTTAGTTTGCAAAGTGTTTGGGTGGAGGAGAAATTAGCTACTCATTTTTATGGCGTTAATATGGTTGAAGGTGGGTAAAGGAAAGCAATAATAGTTTCGCAAGCCTTATGTTCAATATCAATTTAGTGGAATAAAAATCCTAAATGGGGGGTTAAGTATGGCAATTTTAGCCATCTGTGCAATGCAGACTTCCATTAGGTCAGTCAAACCGTCTCCCAGAAAGTCCGCTACGATGATGTCGGCAATATCACCCAAAAAACGGGAGTTGGTAGCCATGAATTCAATGTCCCACGCCCCCATACGGAAACCAAAGCCGGCAAAACTAGTTGTCAGTACAATATCAACGGCAATATGAGCAGTGACTCAGGCAGCATTAGCTGCCCCCTCCGTCTTTGATAAAAAACCAGCCTGGTGATTAAGAACGGCCATGATACACGCTTCTACTACGGTCCACTGCAGCTGATTCAAGCGGCTGGACGACAATGGTAAAGGCACTGTAACCACCTTGCAGATTGACAGCGTAGAGAAATGGTCGAGCGTAGTACCTCCGGTGCAACTATCGAGAGCTTCTCCGCCGTAATATCACAGGGATTGCTATCAAGTGTATCGAGCTGAATGCATCCGATGAAGCCGCCAGTAAACAGGATGAACGCAAAGATCTCCAAGGCTCTTTGAATCTCATCAACGATAGTAATGGACTGGTAGACAAAGATACTGCTGGTAACAAACTAGTTTAAAGATTTGCTGGCCCGAACGGGTACCAGAATACACTGATTAGGAAATTGAAAAGATTTAATTTCTGTGTTTATGAAGATGAAAAGCTTCACTCTGTTTAACAATTCTCTTATCTCCCATATTGAGATTGCTCATGTTTGTTTGAGTAAAGGTTACACATAAGAATCAAGGCTGTGTAATTTGGATTGAGGCGAAAACTTAAATTAACTTCATAAAAGGAAATGTTATGCCATTACCAAAAGATATAAAGGAGATGGGAGCTGCTGTTCACCCTGTTGGTGATTTTGATTTGCACTATCAAAATCCAAAGCCCCATGAAAATGGTAGCCGTTCTATTTTGACGATGAATGTATCGGTATATCTTGAGCTTGGTTATCAGTCTAAGCACGATAAAATAGTGCATGGATATTGCAGTAAAAACGATATACAACAAAGAAATACTGATGGCAGCCAGATTTATTATAAGGATAATCCTAGTGCGGATAAGGTGCTGAGTACCTTTTACAAAGCGCGTGCAGAGACTGCTGCAGTGATAGTAAAAGATTACTTTGTTGGTCAGTGGTTAAATGGAAAGACACTTCAAGAAAATAAGAAGATGTTCCCCTCTGTGCAAAGAGATGAGCAAGACGATGGTTATCACTATGATGTTACATGTTACTACACTCCGGATACTACTTATGTAGTATTTCATTGTCATCCACCGAAAGATATCAGGGTCGCACTCTAACTATCCTTAAGTGAATTGCAGCCTTAAGTAATGAAGTTCTGCCGTTAAAAATTATGAAATAGATAATGTGGCCTTCAAGGGGATGGTTCTCTTGGGGGCTATATTGTGAATATTTCTAAAGTATTGTATAGCATTTTACAGGTGTGCAATTTATAGATGATATTAGTCGTTTTGTGAGTTTTTGCAGATGAAGTTGTAATAGTTGGTATTCGTGAGTGTAGTAAGGGTCGCTCAGCTGATATCTTGAAGTTGTACTTTTAATATGAGCTGTATTTCTGTAAGTCTTGCCCTCTGCATTTTAGGTGTTTATTGGTGCCGCTTTTGGTGTTTAGGTATTCCGCCCAAATGTTGATGGGATGGGACTTATGCCGGTAAAGGCTTTGGCTTGGGGGTGGGGGCTAATTACTTTCTTTTAGAGTGGTAATTAATTTTCTGCGTAAGCATGATTTGTATGATCTGAAATTAAATTGATGTGGATCAAGGCGTTTAATTAATGAGTGTTTTTTGTTGATTTTTATGAATATTTTTGGTGGCTAAATAGGGTTTCTAAATCTGAACGATGGTTTCAATTGGAATATAAAGACAGTTTGTGCATTTTAGTAAGGCGCAAAATTTCCCTTTGAAAAGCTTATACGATAGACTCCGCGACCTGTTTTTGAGGTGGAAGCCTCGTGGTTAATTACATCGGAGTTCAGAGTGTCCAGGGATTGGAAGGCTATTTTTAGCATTTTTACATTTGTATTTTTTTACTTTTCTTTCTCTGGTCTTGCCTTGGCCGGAGTCATATCCGGAACAACCAATAGTTCCACGGGAACTGTCAAGCTTACTTTCTCTAAGGTTTCTCTTGCCTCAAAGGCTGAGTTTAGAATTTATAAGAGTGGTTCGCTTTATCGAACCTATAGCGTAAGTCCTAGCGGAGGAACGAAGACATATAATTTGGGAACTGGAACTTATCGTTTTGATTTGTGGGCTGGGAATGAATGTCTACAATGGGGTCGCAATGGGCACTGCTATGAACCGGGTTTTTTCTCTAAAAGAGGTAGCCATACGGTCAAGGTAAGTATTGCTGGACCAGGCGCTGTTACTTTACCTAAAACTAGCAAAACTGGGGGGTTTAAGGTTAGTTGGGGTAAAGCATCAAAAACTCCAGATAAGTACATATTGTGGGAGCGAAAGAACGGTGGAGCCTGGAGTGATATTTACTCCGGTGGGGGTCTTTCAAAGACATTGGCTGGTCGATCAACGGGTAAATATGAATATAGAGTGCAAGCATGCTTTACAGCGTGTAGCAGCTATGTGTACTCTCAGGCAATAACCGTTGCTAGAACACCAAGCTCGGTTACTGTCCCCTCTAAAAGTACAAATGGGAGTGTTGCAATCTCGTGGAATGCGGGTTCTGGTGCGTCAAAATATATACTGCAAGAGAAGAAAAACAGCGGCTCATGGGTCGAAGTATATAAGGGAAATCTAACTAAAAAGACGCTAACAGGTAGGGGAACCGGTATCTATAGCTATCGGGTTGCCGTGATTCAAGGGAGTTTGATAAGCTCGTATAAAACTTCATCAAATGTCACTGTTTCCCGGGCTCCAGGTGTTCCTAAGAATCTTGTTGTTCCCGGTAATGATTCTAACGGGGTTTACAAGATCAGCTGGGACTCGGTATCTGGCGCCTCAAGGTATAAAGTTGAACAGACGGGTGATGCTACAGGGAGCTGGAGCCAAACAGGAATAAGTAAAACAATCACTAAAACAAAAAACGGTAGTTATTCCTATCGTGTGAGGGCATGTAAAACATATAATAAGGTTGAGTCCTGTAGTGGATGGACAAGCAAAAAGACAATTAATCTAAAGTTACCCAACATTGCATTGCAATCAGTATCCAAGTCTGGAAAGGTAACTTTAGTTTTTAACACTGATTGGCCAAGGGCCGAGCGTTGTGAGTTAAAGCGAGATAATGTTACTGTAAGTAGTGCTAAATTTAGTTCTGGGTCAATATTTTCTGAGACTTTGAGTGCTAGTGGGACCTACAGCTATCGATATTCATGCCAAACGTGTTTATTAGGTAGCTTTCCTAACTGCCCGGAGCCTGATTTTGCAGGTTATGCATCAGTTTCAGCTACGATAGTCATTGTTCCCAATAAGGCTACTCTCTCGATAAAAAATAATAAATCTTACAATGGTAATGCCAGTTTAAAATCCAATAGTACTGGGCCGATCAGCTCCGTACGTTGGCAGAAGCGAAAAAAAGGCACTGCTTGGCCCTCTGATAGCTCTTACAGCACAGCTGGAGCAGTGGATTTTACTGCTACAGGTTTAACAGATGGAAGCTGGGAGTTCCGTAGTAAAAACTGTAACTCTTCAGGTTGCAGCGCTAGTTGGAGCGCTACAGCAGGCATTACTGTTTGGAATCAGCCTCTTCCGTCTGCCCCCGTTTTGGACTCTATAGCCAATAGCTCTAACGGTAGTATAAGTTTGAATTGGAGTGATCGCTCCAATGAGTTTGTATATCAGTACAAAATTTATGAAGGCGGTAAATTTTTAAAAACTGTTTCTACTAGTTCCACTTCTCCATCCAAGGTTACAGGTACACAATTGAAGCGGAATGATGGTGTTTATAAATATCATCTTGTAGCTTGTAACTTGAGGGGGTGTTCGGGAACGGGTAACTCTAAGTCTGTTATTGTGGCTAAAAAGCCGGGTAAACCTAGTGGTTTAAATTTATCTCCGCTTTTCTCCCGAACGGGAAGTGTTGACCTGAATTGGGGAAGTAGCAGTGGCAACTTGGTTCGTTATGAAATTTTTTCAGGTACAGCCACTTCCGTGGATGGAACTATTTCTTGGAATAACTCTACAGTAATCAAACATACAAACCTGGATAATCTGTCTAAGTCTTTTAGTCTTGATGGTGGATTCTTTGCTTATAAAATCCGTGCTTGTAATCAGGTTTCTAGTTTTTCTAGTTGCTCTGCTGCAGCAGTAACAGAAGTTGTGCAGGTAGAGCTTTCATCTCCTCCTGTTTCCGTAGATACACCACCACACAAGGCTACTGCCCTAGCGAATACTGATCCCGCGGTATTGGCCTCAGATCGTGTAGGTATTGTGCCTGGAGAGTTTCGTGTCAGTGAGTCTGGTGCGGCCACCTATAGCCTACCGATTCCAGTTGGCCCCTCATCGGGCAGTAGTGTGCCCAGTGTTAGTGTTAGCTATAGTAGTTCTGGGGGGCATGGTCCACTGGGTATTGGTTGGGGCATTAGTGGGCTCTCAGCAATAACCGCTTGTAGAAAATCTTATGAAGAAGATGGAGTGAATGGCAGCCAGTTTGATCGATTCTGTCTCGATGGTCTGCGCCTAAAATTAGTCTCATCTGGCCAATACGGTGGTATTGGCACTCAATATAGAACATCCCTGGATTCTTTTCTTAGGGTCAAGGTGGTATCGACCGGCGTCGGTAGTAAAAAAGGCTTTGAGGTCTATCGTAAGGATGGGTCCATTTCTTACTATGGCCTAACAGATGATTCTCAGAGTACCAATGCTTGGTATATCAACAAGCAAGCAGACAGTGTCGGCAATCGAATTGAATACTCCTATCTTAAAGATAGTAATGTTGGTGAACACCTCATTGAGTACATAGATTATTCGGGTGGAAGTAATGATATTCTCGTTAACCGAATAGAGTTTAACTACGATACTAATCGTTCAGATAAACGCTATGGCTATCGTTTTGGACAAAAGTCCGCTTCGACGAGACGATTGACCTCAATCATCTCTACGGCAGAGTCCGAGGAAATACGGCGCTATAAGTTTTCCTATAAAAAGAGTGGGACAGGTCGATTATTGCTCGAAGAAGTAGAGGAATGTGTAAAGAGTAATTGTCGTAAACCAACGGTATTTACCTATTCAAAGTCTGATGGTGCTGGTCTTGTTAAAGGGCTTGCGAATCCCAATATTTTTCACTCTGGCTTTGAAGGTGGTAAATATGGCGATGTAAATGGTGATGGACTTACAGACTTTGTATTTATTCGCTACGACGGTAGTCATGGAAAACGCTATATTCGAGTTGCTTTAGGCACTAAGCAAGGGTCGCTTGCCATTCAGCCCGGGCAAATGCGAATTCGTTCCAATGAGCGTGAGGAATGGCACCTCTTAGACTACAACAACGATGGTAAAGATGATTTACTGCATGCGCCAATTTCCGACAGTTCTACATATTGGGAAGTCAATTACTCTAATGGATCTGGGTTTAGTGTAACTGATACTCCTACAGCAATTACTTTCCAAAAAGGTCAGTTGGGTAAAATGCATGATTTTAATGCAGATGGTTTGCCCGACTATATCTATTTTACTGGGGGTAACGCTGATCATTTCAGGAGCCAATCACCTAACCTTAAAATCAGGGAGCTGCAGCGCAGCAGCTCCGGCAAGTTATCATTCAAAAATAGTGAAGTAGTAAGAAGTTTGTCTCTTCCCAGTTCTACCCCGCCTGGGGGAAGAACTGGCTTATATATAAATCGAACTAATGTGAATGTGCGCGATAAAGATATCGTGGCTGATTTCAATGGTGACGGAATTGCAGACTTAACTGCGATTGTGTCAACTAACTGGCGTTGTACCGAGCCATCTATCGATTGTTATAATGATATTACTTCAAAGACCGATTATCATTTTGTTGTGTTGATGTCCAATGTTAATGGTGGGCATTCTGCTGTCTTTTCAAGGCAAATATTTAATAGTGGAGGGTCCACTGAGCACATGGTGAGTGATCTCAATGGTGATGGCTTACCTGATTTACTCTTTAGGGTCAGCAATAAAAGTGCCTGGAGTGTTTATCACTTTAATGGGGTTAGATTTATAACCACAAAAGCTCTACCAGCCATCGTAGATGATAATATTCAGTTATATGACTGGGATATGGATGGTCTGGTCGACATTCTTTACCCGAATGCTAACGATAAAATAAATAACGAATACCAGTATTTATATGTGCTCCCCAATAAATCAAATGGCTTTGGTACAGGAGTCAAGACTGGGTTAATACTTGGCGTAGATAAGAGTGACCACAGTCACTATATTATGGATGTGACTGGAGATGGCCGCCCTGAAATC
This sequence comes from Microbulbifer mixtoriginis (SeqCode), assembly GCF_052468275.1. NCBI lineage: Bacteria > Pseudomonadati > Pseudomonadota > Gammaproteobacteria > Cellvibrionales > Microbulbiferaceae > Microbulbifer > Microbulbifer mixtoriginis (SeqCode). Next base: position 2,694,010 of record NZ_CP174341.1, read on the forward strand.
GTTGAGAAGTGTGCTAATCGTGATGAAAAAGAAAACCACTGCGATGATATGCGCACCCGCTCAGGGTTCTTTAGTGGTTCTGGTTTTACAGATAAGTATGTTCGTATCCTCAAACCTAAGCATGGTAATAAACCAGTTGATATTCTTGAATCTGTTGAGAATGGTTTCGGCGTTAGAACAGAAATTCAATATGCACGCCTAAATGACGACAGTGCTAATATTTATAATCGCAAGAAGGGCTCCTTCAAGCTAAATTATGGACGCGGTTCACCCGTTTTTGACTTGTATTCACCGATGTACGTGGTGAAAAAAGTGATTTCTGATGCGCCGGCGGCGAATGACAATAACAATACTGTAGAGGCTCATTACCACTATGCAGGTGCGCGTATGCAGAGTGGTGGGCGCGGTTTCCTCGGTTTTGAGTCGGTTACCACTTATGACCCTCAAAACAAGGTGAAGATAACAACCCGGTATCGCCAAGACTACCCTTACATAGGGATGCCTTCACAAACGGCTAAGGTAATAGAGCCCAATGCCAGCAATATCAAAACTCCGGCTTCCTGTAGTGAATCCAGCCTTAAGCTGATTAGCTGTTCTATTAATACGCTTAAATCGGTTGAGCCGGTATCCGGTAAAACAGTAATGCCCTATATCAGCCAAGCGCAGGATAAGTCCTATAGCTTGGATGGACATTATCTGGGCAAGGTGGTGACTACCACTAATTACACGGCTGATGTTGATATCAAGTATGGCAATGTCAGCTCTGTGGTGGTTAAAAATTATGATGCTTCAAATAACCTTGTTCAGAGCAAAACCACAAGTAACAAATATAATAATGTGGTTAGCAGCAGCCGTTGGCATTTGGCGCGACTGAGTGAGAGCAGCGTCACTACTCAGAGGCAAGGTAGCTTGGCTGCACCACAGATCAAGCGCACTGTACATTTTGGTTATGACGCCCAGACCGGCCTTTTAACTGATGAATGGGTAGCCAAAGGTAGCGCAGAAGAATTGCACACCCGTTACGAACACGATCGCTTTGGTAATCGTATTGCAGCTACTGTGACCGATGCGCTTGGTGAAAGCCGTACTAGCCATACGGGTTATGACAGCTATGGGCGCTTTCCGACCAGTAAGACTAATGCGCTTAGTCAAACGGTAGAGCAGTATTTGGGAATGGATGCCTTTGGCCAACCAGGTAAAGTATTTGATATTAGTGGGGTGGCTACCAATTATGCCTACTCTCAATTTGGTACTCGCTACTTTGAGCATCATGAGACAGGTAGTCATAGCACGACCCTGAGTACACTCTGCGCTGACAGCGGTGGCTGCCCTACGGTCGCTGGTGTACCGGCGCATTTTAAGGTGACTACTACCGGTATTGATAAAACAAAAACGGTAATGTACCACGATCGTCTGGGCCGGGAGATCCGCAAACAAACTCAGGACTTTCATGGTAAATCTGTATTTGTAGATACCCAGTACGATGTGCAGTCCCGTGTTAAAAAGATTTCCGATCCCTATAAAAGCGGGAGTTCTCCGCGTTGGACCTCTTACTCCTACGATATTCTAGGACGCACCACCAAAGTGGATGCACCCAGTGGCCAATGTGATAGCACCATTACCTACAATGGTCTGAGAGAAACTACTAAAAATTGTGCACAGCAAACTAAGGTTACCCAGAAAAATGTGCTCGGTGAGCTGGCCCAAGTCACTGATAACATCGGAGGAAAACTTAAGTATGAATATTTTGCTGATGGCAACCTCCGACATGTTCGTGTATTGAATAGCGGAGGCGGCGAAACTTCAGTAACCAGTATTGAATACGATAATCTGGGTCGTAAGAAACGCTTGGTAGATCCGGATAAGGGCACATGGACCTACGGCTATAACGGTTTTGGCGAGTTGGCTTGGCAGAAAGATGCCAAGGGGCAGGGTACCACCATGACCTATGATGCCCTTGGCCGTATGGTGACTCGAGCCGATTACACTAGTTTCAATTCCAGTAGCCAAACAGGCAAGCTACAGAACTTTAGCCGTTGGTACTACGACCAGGATCCTGGTTGTAATTCCAAATACCGATTCGATGGCAAACTGGTGGCCGTAGCCCAAGCTTCCGTAGTTATTAGCGGTAGCTGCAATACAAATATGGAGGACATTAGCTTCCTTAAGCTAATGCACTACGATATTTACGGTCGCCTGGGTGAAACTACGACGGTGCTGGGTGTACTTGATGGCGAAGGGGATTTTTATGAGAAGGTCACTTATGACAAATACAGCCGTGTCAAGCGTAGCTTTGACGCCAGTAATCAGCAGGTAGCTCGCCAACAAAATTACCTATATGGCATGGAAACTGTTTATAACAGCTATGGGTATAAGGTGGGTGTGCGGGATGTGAAGGCTCTTGCCGGGCAGGGTTACTACTACCGCGTGAAGCGCATGAACCTGCGTGGACAGGTAGAAGAAGTATTATTGGGTAATGGCCTCACAACCACTTATGAGTATCACCCACAGCACTATCGCCTCACCAGTATCCTCACAGATATTAATCCTGGGGTAGGTCAAGTGCAGAATCTGCATTATGACTGGAGTGCCATTGGCAACCTTTTGTCTAAAACCGATCTCAGTGGTGATGGTAGTTACAGCAAGGATCTACAGGAAAGTTTTGAGTACGATGGCCTGAACCGCCTGCGCTATGCACGGCTCTATAGTGGTGGTAGCGAAGCTAGCGTACAGGAAGTGCGTTACAACGATGCCGGAAACATCAGATTTAAAAGTGGGGTTGGAAACTATAGTTACGATAGTGCTCGACCTCATGCTGTGACAAAAGCTGGAGGCCTTAGTTATGAATACGATGAAAATGGCAACATGGTGCGAGGTTCAAATAACCGCATAAGGGAATATACGGTATTTGATAAGCCAAGTTTACTCACCAAAGATAGTCATAAAACCCGTCTTTATTATGGTCCCGACCGTAGTCGCTTCAAGCGTGTGGACGACAATGGCAAAGGTACTGTGACTACCTTGCAGATCGGCAGCGTCGAGAAAGTGATTGAGCGCAGTACCTCCGGTGCCCATATAAAGAGCTTCTATCGCCGCAATATTGCGGGGGTTGCTGTTGAGCGAATACAACTAAATGCGTCGGATGAAATTGCCGGTACTAGCACTCAGTATTTGCACAAAGACCTACAGGGCTCCCTGGATGTCATTACTGATAGTAAGGGGCAGGTTGCAGAAGATGCTGCAGGTAACAAGTTGCTATACAGCTTTGATGCCTGGGGCAAACGCCGCAACCCGTTGAACTGGGAGCGTATTGGTTCTGGCCCCTCGAATACGGTTAAGACTTTAAACGTTGGTGCTTTTAATCATTTAAGTAGTAACCGTGGTTACACAGGTCATGAAATGATGGATGAGGTGGGCCTTATTCATATGAATGGTCGGGTGTACGATCCCAATCTGTCACGCTTCTTAACAGCGGATCCGATCATTGATGGTATTACTTCGGTCCAGGGCTACAACCGTTATGCCTATGTGCACAATAATCCGCTGACTTATACGGATCCTTCTGGGTATAGTTCTTGGAATAAGTGGAGAGACTCTGTAGTAAAGCCGGTGGTCGCGGTAGTGATTGCTATTTACACTGGAGGACAGTCTCTTGCAGCGTTACAGGCTGGTCAGACTGCGGCTGCGGCTGGGTGGGCCGCTGCCGGCGGCGCTGCCGCTGGAGCAGTACAAAGCGGTACAGTTAAAGGTGCTTTTTTTGGTGCTTTCAGTGCAGTGGCATTTATGGGGATTGGTAATGCTTTTCAAGGAGCGAAATGGGCAACTCAGGGCGTTGTTGGGAAAGGAGTAATGGGCACTGGTCTGAACGGCTATGGTTATGCTGCAAAAGTCTTTGCTCACTCAGTGGCAGGCGGCCTTTTGTCTGAGGCTCAGGGAGGAAAGTTTAAGCATGGATTTGCTGCAGCAGGTGTGGCTCAAGCATTCTCAGGGGCTGTCGACTTGATTGATGCCGGAAATACTGGCTTTAGTACTGCTAGGGTTGTTGTCGCAGCTCTCTTGGGAGGAACCACTTCAGTTGTATCCGGAGGGAAGTTTGCCAATGGAGCTATAACAGCTGCTTTTGCTCGGGCTTTTAATGAGGAGTCTCATAGAAGCGAAGGAAAAGGAGAGGATGGCAGTTGTGCAAGCCCATCTGATGGAAATTTAGTAGCCAGTTGCTATGCCACTGGGGGCGGTAAACGTTTTGAGTATAAAGGGGAGACGGTCAAACTGTGTGAATATAGATGTACTGTCACATTTAAGGGTTCAAAAACAACAATAACTGATATTGGGACTTTTTCTGTTGATCAAGCCGAAAGCCTTACTTTACCGAATTTGCGAAACGTGAATGCTTGTGGCGTACCAAACATAGAGGTTGGAAGTGATTCCCTAGGGTGTTTTGGTCAAGTGAAAGGTATTGAAAGGATGCCTGGACAGTCTTTAACGACTACCTCTAAAATTATGACTTCATTCCAGGTTCAACCGATCCATGGTGATCTTTATGAAATCTTGAAGTCCTATCATGACTTAAGAAAGATGGATGTTATGCGTGTAATAGATGAGAGGTCAGAATAGGGTTGTAGAGCCATGAAAATGATATGCGGCATTGTATTTTTTATTTCTTTTGGCTCATTTGCGGCTGGTGCAGGGGATGTCGGTGAAGTTAAATGCGATAATTATCCTGCAGGTGGAAATATATATAAAATTTGCTTTATAAATGTAGATGGAATCAATGTTCCTCATGGAAAGTATGAAATCATTAATGAGAAAGGGGTAGCCGTTCTTGAGCAATATTACGAGAGAGGTGAGGAGGTGGGTTTTTTAATTAATCGTGCAGATGATGGTAAAGTTTTGAAGGTTTGCTATTTTTCTCGCGGTAAAAATGAATCTGAATGCATAGAGTTGTAGTTTCTTTATTTGACGAAAATCTATTGGAATATACAGGATGGCGTCCTGTTAAATTTTAATAGAGTTGAAATAACGTCGTGATAAAAATTAATTTTTTTCACGGCAGAGCAATTATCTCAGAGCTCTTTTATATTAATTAATGCATAGGTAAGGTATTGCCTCTGGCGGTGAGGCTTGACAGGGCTCTGCCGTTTCGGAGCGCAGAATGAAAAATATGGCCTCCATGAAACGGCAAGTTCTATAAAGGAGGTCATGTGCGAGATTGACAATTCAAAGCTCACGTGAAGTATGATTGCAGGTACCACGTGGTATTTGTACTTAAGTACAGAAAGAAAGTATTATTTGGAGCGTTGAGACGGAGGTGGGAGCGATATTTCGAGACTTATGCAAGGGTATTGAGTTGGTCGAGGGGTGCGCAATGAGGGATCACATTCATATATTGTTAATTATTCCTCAGAAATTGAGTGTATTCTAATACGGTTGGGTTTTGAAAGGAAAATCTGCGTTCCAGATATTTCGGAAGTACAAGCATGTACAGAGAAACTTTACAGGAAGACACTTTTGGGTCCGGGGATACTGCGTTAGTACAGTGGGCTTGATGGGCAGATAATTCGAGAGTAAATCAAGAATTAAGATACTGAAGAGCGTCGTTAAGAGCAGATGCAGCTGGCGGGATTGTAACTAGCCCCCTTTGGGGGCTTTCACCATACCACCCGCTATGTGGGTGGTTGCTGATTTTGAGAGAATTCTTTTATCTATGTTCGATTTTGCTTGAATCTGATGCCAAGATCATATATGAGGAGGTTGTTTTGCTCATGCCGGCATCTAGCTTGCCACCAAAGGGCTAATCGGAAATATCTTCTAAAAACCAGTACTGGTAGCTATGAGTATTTTGGCTCAGGCTTTAGTTATACTCCCTGGGTGGGTCAAGTTAATCTGCGTGATATATTTATATATATTGGAGGCCTGATATGGGTTCCCCAAAATTTTATTTATAAATAGGGTATGCGTAGCATTTCCGATTTAGATGATTTTCGATTTAGTATGGAAATTGCCGGTGCGTTGGCGAATATAGTTAGCGCCCTCTGCGTGGGAGCCTGTAATCCCCCAAATTGCAATCGCAGTAATATCGGTCATTAAATGCTGGATAAGGCAGACCCTTTCCCTATAAATGAACAGATCTACGATCTAACCTCGGGCTACCTTGCAACTGCAGACTCAATTTGCTCTACTTGTTATGCCGCTGCCTGCGGCTCACCTACTTTGAATAACAATAATGTGTAATCGGAGAAATTCGATGAAGGAAGAAGTAGCTGTTACCCCGGAAGAAGACAATTTCGCAGATGCCATCGCCGCTGTAGCTCTGGTCGCTATCTTTGTTGCAACCTGTATTTTCTGGGTTGCTACCCGCTGAACCATTTGATGTCCCGACCCGGAGCCGAGCCGTACCGGGTACTTCTCCATAAATCTCCCTTTATGACCCACAGCAATATCTTCCCTGGGGCTATCTGCTAGGGCTGAAATCTATTTATTCAGTAATTTTTGTAATCAAGCGGGCGAGGAGCCCGCTTATGATGAGAGAATTCTAGCTGGGGAGAGTTTTAGCCCATATTGCCCAGTACGGTCTTTACGATCAGTATCAGGGTTAAGACAAACAAAATGGTGAAGACAATTCCTGCGACAACAAAGTGCATCATGCTACCGCTTTGAAAGTCCTTCTCTCGGTTCTTGTTGCTCTGAACTCCAATGGCCCCTGCCAAAGTGCTTAGTACAATCTGGCCTAGTCCGGGCTTCCTTGCTCGTTTCTTATTATTTTCCTGCATGGGGGGATCCTCACTCTTCGAGATTTGGGCGCAGCCAGCGCTCCAGTTCCTGTTCATTAATTCCTTTGCGCTTGGCCAGGCTTTGCAGCTGGTCCCTACCGATTTTACCGACATTAAAGTATTTGGCCTGTGGGTGGGCGAAGTACCAGCCGCTGACTGCGGCCGCTGGCATCATGGCGAAATGCTCGGTCAGGCTGACCCCGGCATTTTCTTCTGCGTTCAATAAACTGAACAAAGTCGCCTTTTCTGAGTGGTCCGGGCAGGCGGGATAGCCGGGCGCCGGGCGGATACCCTGATAGGCTTCTTTGATCAGCTGCTCATTGCTCAACTCTTCGTCCGCCGCATAGCCCCAGTATTCCTTGCGTACCTGGCGGTGCAGGGTTTCAGCAAAAGATTCTGCCAGCCGGTCCGCCAGGGCCTTCACCATAATTGCGTTATAGTCATCGTGCTTGGCTTCGTAGCTCTGTGCCAGCTCGTCGGCGCCAATGCCAGTGGTAACTGCGAAGCCGCCGACATAATCGATATAGCCGGAATCCAGAGGAGCGACAAAATCTGCCAGTGAACGGCACAGACCATCGCCGCCCATCTTTTGTACCTGTTGGCGAATATGATGTAAACGCGCCAGTTCATCACTGCGCGCTTCATCTTTGTACACGATGATATCGTCGCCGATGCTATTGGCGGGCCACAAACCGAACACAGCGCGGGCGCGCAGCTGCTTTTTGGCAATCATCTCTTTCAGCAGGCGCTGGGCATTGTGGTAGAGATCGCTGGCAGCCTCGCCGACCACTTCATCCTTGAGGATAGCCGGATACTTGCCCGCCAGATCCCAGGATAAAAAGAAGGGTGTCCAATCAAGCGTATCGAGGAGGTTTTCCAGGGGAAAATCTTCGATAACGGTAATTCCCAATTTTTTGGGTTGTACGGGTTGGTAATTTTGCCAGTCGAATTCAGGGGCGTTATCTCGGGCTTCCGCATAGGTCAGCCGGGTGTCGTTGCGCTTTCTATTTGCGGTGCGGGTGCGCACCTTTTCATATTCCGCGCGAACCTTTTCAACAAAGGCGGGGCGCAGTTCATCGGAAATCAAGCTGCTGGCCACCCCCACAGCGCGCGAGGCATCGGCCACATACACTACCTGATTGCGATTGAATTGGGGATCAATTTTCACTGCGGTGTGTGCCTTGGAAGTAGTGGCACCGCCAATCAGCAGGGGGATATCGAACTTCTGGCGTTCCATTTCTGCGGCGACATGCACCATCTCATCAAGGGAGGGGGTGATTAAACCGGATAGACCGATAATGTCACAATTCTTTTCCCGGGCGGTTTGCAGAATAGTTTCTGCGGCCACCATCACGCCGAGGTCGATTACCTCGTAATTGTTACAGGCCAGCACCACCCCGACGATATTCTTGCCGATATCGTGCACATCGCCTTTTACCGTGGCCATAAGGATACGGCCGTTGGGCCGGCTGTCCTCGGTTTTTTCCGCTTCGATAAACGGTTGTAAATAGGCGACGGCCTGCTTCATCACCCGTGCCGATTTCACCACCTGGGGCAGGAACATCTTGCCCTCGCCAAATAGGTCGCCAACGATATTCATACCGTCCATCAGCGGACCTTCGATCACATCCAGGGGGCGGCTGCTATTGGCGCGGGCCTCTTCGGTGTCTGCCTCGATATAGTTGTTGATTCCTTTTACTAAGGAGTGCGCCAGACGTTCTTTGACCGGCAGCTCACGCCAGCTGAGGTCTTCCTTGCGCGCAGTGCCGCCGCCTTCACCCATATATTTGGGGGCGATATCCAACAGGGCTTCGGTGGCTTCGTCATTGCGATTGAGAATGACGTCTTCCACCTTTTCCCGCAGTTCTTCAGGCAGCTCGTCATAAACCGCGAGCTGACCGGCGTTGACGATGCCCATATTCAGGCCGGCCTTGATGGCGTGGAATAGGAATACCGAGTGAATCGCCTCGCGCACCGGGTTGTTGCCGCGGAAAGAGAAGGAAACGTTGGAGACACCACCGCTGATTTGGGCACCGGGTAGGTTCTCACGAATCCAACGGCAGGCCTCAATAAAGTCCACCGCGTAGTTGTTGTGCTCTTCAATGCCAGTGGCGACAGCGAAAATATTGGGATCGAAAATAATATCGGTGGGATCGAAACCGACTTCCTCTACCAATACTTCATAACTGCGCTTACAGATTTCGATTTTGCGCTCAAAGGTATCCGCCTGACCCTGCTCATCAAAGGCCATCACCACTACGGCGGCACCATAGCGCAGGCACAGTTGCGCCTTCTCAATAAACTCCTCTTTGCCTTCCTTGAGGCTGATGGAGTTCACGATGGGTTTACCCTGAATACACTGCAGTCCGGCCTCGATCACCTCCCATTTGGAGGAGTCCACCATAAAGGGCACCTTAGCGATGTCGGGCTCGGTGGCGGCCAGGTTGAGAAAACGGCGCATGGCGGCGTGTGCATCGAGCATCGCCTCATCCATATTGAAATCAATCACCTGCGCGCCATCTTCCACCTGTGCGGCGGCGACCTGCAGGGCGGTATCGTAATCCTCTTCCAGAATCAGTCGCTTGAAACGGGCGGAGCCGGTCACATTACAGCGCTCGCCCACATTGACGAAGAGGGCGCTTTCGTCGGCCACAAAAGGCTCCAAACCGGAAAGGCGTAAAGCCGGTTTGATCTCGGGCAACTGGCGCGGAGGGATATCGGATACCGCCTCTGCAATGGCGCGGATGTGTTCTGGCGTGGTGCCGCAGCAACCACCGAGAATATTGATAAAGCCACTGCGGGCAAACTCCGCCACAATCGCCGCGGTTTGCTCCGGGGTTTCGTCGTATTCGCCAAACTCATTGGGCAGGCCGGCATTGGGGTGCGCGGAAACATAAGTGGCACAGGCACCGGATAGGGCCTCCACATAAGGGCGCAGCTCAGTGGCCCCTAGGGCACAGTTAAGACCAACGGAAATCGGCTTGGCGTGGGCGATGGAGTAATAAAAGGCCTCAGTGGTCTGGCCGGAGAGGGTGCGGCCGGAGGCGTCAGTGATGGTGCCGGAGATCATAATCGGCAACTCGAAGCCCAGCTCCTCAAACAGCTGCTGCATGGCGTAAATGGCCGCCTTGGCATTGAGCGTGTCGAAGATGGTTTCAATCAGGATCAGGTCACTGCCGCCCTCTATTAGGGCGCGGCCGGCTTCCACATAATTGTGTACCAGCTCATTGAAAGTCACATTGCGCGCACCCGGGTCGTTGACATCTGGGGAAATACTGGCGGTGCGAGAGGTGGGACCAATCACCCCGGCCACCCAGCGGGGGCGCTCGGGTGTGGAAAGAGCATCCGCCGCGCGCCGGGCCACTTCTGCAGAGGTTCGGTTCAGCTCTACTACAAGATGTTCCATGTCGTAATCAGACTGGGACAGCTCAGTCGCATTAAAAGTATTGGTCTCGATAATGTCGGCGCCAGCTTCCAGGTATTGCCGGTGGATTTGTTCGATCAGGTAGGGACGAGTAATGCTTAAAAGGTCGTTATTACCTTTCAGATCCTTATGGAAGTCAGCAAAGCGGGCGCCGCGGTAATCTTCTTCCTGCAACTTTTCCCGCTGAATCATGGTTCCCATAGCGCCGTCGAGAATCAGGATGCGCTGAGCGAGCGCGGCTTTGAGTTGCTCCAGGCGTTGATTGCGGGAAAGCGCAGACATTGACCAATCCTTAATTGTCTATGGCGGGAAAGGCATCAATCTTAGCACACGGATACTTGCCAACAGGGGCTAAATTGATGGACAAAAAATACCACGACACAATAACCGGTAAATTTTTACTAACGGCGTGCAATTTCTATCTATAGTTTGGCCTTCAGCAGACATAAAAACTCAGGAGAGGGCCTGGCTCGCCAATGGTACAAAAGGTTGTACCAAGCGAAAGTCTGGCTCAGTGAAGGAGATACATCGTGCAATCAATGGATAAGAACCGCCGGGTTGTATTGGCTTCCCGGCCCGAAGGGGCACCGAGCGAAGACAATTTTAGTATTGAGGAGTTGGGGGTGCCCGAACCCGCTCGGGGTGAGGTGTTGTTACGAACGGTTTTTCTTTCCCTGGACCCCTATATGCGCGGCCGCATGAGTGATGCCAAATCGTACGCAGAGCCGGTATCCCTGGGGGGCGTTATGGTGGGTGGCACAGTAAGTCGGGTGCTTGTGTCACACCTGGATGATTTCGAAGAGGGAGACTGGGTACTGGGTTATTGCGGATGGCAGGATTATGCAATCTCAGATGGTGAAGGGTTGGTGAATCTTGGTAAAAATCCCAGCCATCCCTCCTATGCACTCGGTGTTTTGGGTATGCCGGGTATTACCGCCTATTACGGGCTGCTGGAAATTGGCCAGCCAAAAGCAGGGGATACTCTGGTTGTCGCTGCAGCTACTGGCCCTGTGGGCTCCACTGTAGGGCAGATTGGTAAAATTCAGGGATGCCGGGTAGTTGGTATTGCCGGTGGAGCAGAAAAATGCCGCTACGCGGTAGAGGAGTTGGGCTTTGATATCTGTCTCAACCACCGAGCAGAGGAGTTTCCCGAGCAGTTGGAGGAGGCCTGTCCAGACGGTGTGGATGTGTATTTCGAAAATGTGGGCGGAGATGTATTTGATGCGGTTTTACCGCTTCTCAATGACTTTGCCCGGGTTCCCGTGTGTGGGCTGGTTGCTCACTACAACGCCACGTCACTGCCCGAGGGCCCGGATCGCCTGAGCTTGTTGATGCGTGAAATCCTTACCAAGCGCCTTAAAATCCAAGGATTTATTATTTTTGATCAATATGAGCGCTTCAGCGATTTTATTATTGGTTTGAGTCACTGGGTTGGCGAGGGTCGCATCAAATACCGTGAGGATCTGGTGGAGGGATTGGAAAAAGCGCCCCGCGCCCTGATGGGGTTATTGCGGGGGGAGAATTTTGGCAAAGTCGTGGTGCGCTTGGGTACCGACGATTAATTGCAGAACTGAATCAATAACAGGCACCAGGGAGGTCGCCGATGAAAATTTTAATGGTTTTGACTTCACACGATAAGCTGGGCAATACCGGTAAGAAGACTGGTTTTTGGCTGGAGGAATTTGCCGCGCCTTACTACGTCTTCAAGGATGCCGGGGCGCAAGTTACACTGGTTTCCCCCAAGGGCGGGCAACCACCGCTAGACCCCAAAAGTGATGAACCAGATTTCCAGACCGATGCCACCCTGCGTTTCCGCCAGGATCCGGCAGCCCAGCAAGCGCTTGCCAATACGGGCAAGCTTGCCGATGTGCAGGAGGCGGATTTCGATGCTGTTTTTTATCCCGGTGGTCACGGCCCCCTTTGGGATCTGGCAGAGGATAAGGATTCCATTTCCCTGATTGAGGCGTTCTATGGGGCTGATAAGCCGGTGGGTGCTGTGTGTCATGCACCGGCCATTTTTCGCCATACCCGGCGCAAAGGCGGCCATCCCCTGGTTTCCGGCAAGAGTGTCACCGGCTTCAGTAACTCCGAGGAGGAGGCGGTGGGATTGGTGGATGTTGTGCCCTTTCTGGTGGAGGATATGCTTAAAGATCGCGGAGGTAACTACTCCAGCGAAGACGATTGGGCACCCTATGTGGTCGTGGATGGCAAGCTGGTCACTGGTCAGAACCCCGCTTCTTCGGAGGATGTGGCACAAACCCTGATGGGAATGATCCCCGTTTGAGCCATTTTCGGGGGGCTGCTCGCGGCCGTCACCCTCCCGAAAAACACACCGGTTTCACTTGGGCGTTTCTGAGAGTAAAATACCCGACAAAGAAGCTCGGTTATTTGAGAAGGCTTATGTCAGAACTGAATGTCACCATCACTGAATCCGCGCAGGAGTACCTGAAGGAACTGCTGGCCAAGCAGGACTGCGAGGGAATCGCGATTCGTATGTTTGTCTCTAATCCAGGTACTCCCAGTGCCGAAACTTGCATTGCCTACTGTCGCCCCGGCGAGGAGGAGGCAGAAGATGTGGTGATGGAGATGAACGGCCTCAAGGCCTACTTTGAAGGCCGCAGTGTGCCTTACCTGGACGATGCCAGGGTTGACTACTCCTCCGATAAAATGGGTGGCCAGCTCACCATTCGCGCGCCCAACTCGCGAATGCCGAAGATCACCGATGACAGCCCAATAGAAGACCGTATTAACTATGTACTCTTCAATGAGGTAAACCCCGGGCTGGCGGCTCACGGGGGTCAGGTGAGCCTGGTGGAGGTCACAGAGGATAAATTTGCCGTGTTGAAGTTTGGCGGCGGCTGCCAGGGTTGTGGCATGGTGGATATGACCTTGAAAGAAGGTGTTGAGAAAACTCTAAAAGAGAAAATCCCCGAACTGGCCGGTGTTAAAGATATTACCGATCACACTGATAAGTCTCAGGCTTATTACTAGTAGTTGGGTCCGTATGCTCTTCCCGGAGAGCATTAAAAGGCGAAGTAATACTTCGCCTTTTTTCTTGCTTATCTGAACTGGTTAGTTCCTTTCTTATGATTTTGCCTCCCTTCTTACCTGTCGCTGCACTCCTTATTAACTTCTGAAGGCGCCTGGGCCGCCCCGGACTTTGCCTGCCCCGTATATATTTTAAAGACCTCTTGGATTTGTAGCTGGGGTGGTATCCACGCTCAAAAGGGGTGTATGGCGCCTTGTGGGCGCTCTGACTTCAGTGGCTATAGCGGGCAGGCCGGGATAGAGTTCTATGTTCGATCAGGTGGTATTCGCCGGTGGAGGAGTGCGCTGTACCTGGCAGATTGGGTTTTGGCAGTCTGTTGCAGACAGGATTCAACTTAGACCCAAGGTGGTGAGTGCCGTCTCAGCCGGCGCCCTGGTTTCCAGCCTGATATTGATGGGCAAGTCCTTGGATGCAGTAGAGTATTTTGCCGAGGCCTTCGAGGAAAATCCCAGTAATGTTCACTGGGGCAATCTCTTTCGTAAAGACCCGCTATTTCCCCATCACCACATCTACCGTAATGGCATGAACCGACTGTTTGAGGGCGGTTTTGAACGCCTGCGAGAGGCTGCGGAAATGCGAATAGCAGTTAGCCATTCGCCGGGCTGGTTAAATGGCTCTTTAGCACTAATTATCGGAGTTGGTATTGATTACTCCGATACCTTTCTCACTCGCTCACTGCACCCAAACACCGCCAAGCGCCTTGGTTATCGACAGTCCTTTTACTCGGTAAGAGACTGTAACAATGTGGGAGACCTGCAAAAACTGATCCTCTCCTCTTCTTGCACGCCACCTTTTACTCCCCGGCAACAGGATCGGGGTAGAGAGGTCCTGGATGGCGGTATCGTAGATAGCGTGCCGGTAGGCGGGCTCAAGCCGGGGCCTAGTCAGGTACTGATTCTGTTAACCCGCAATTACCCCCAGTACCCAAATCATTTCAGTTGCCAAAAGGGTGAGCAACTCTGGACCTATGTGCAGCCGAGCCGCCCCTTGCCGGTGAGCGTCTGGGATTTTTCCAATCCACAGAGTGTGTGGCAGGCCTTTGATGCGGGTTATGCCGATGGAGAGGCATTCCTGGCGGCATATTCTCCAGAGGGGAGCGCCAAGTGAAGAATTGGGTTATTGCTAGGTGGAGCAATTAAAGGGTGTTTGATCAGGTGGTATTTGCCGGTGGGGGTGGCCGCTGTACTTGGCAAATTGGGTTTTGGGAAGTGATTGCCGACCAGATAAAGCTCAAACCGAGAGTGCTCACAGGGGTTTCTGCGGGGGCCATGATTGCAGGTTTGATATTGATTGGTAGAGCAACTGCTTCGGTGGATTACTTCTCATCGGTATTCAATGCGAATCCTCGCAATGTGTATTGGAGAAACCTTTTGGGTAAGGCGCCAGTGTTTCCCCATTATGAAATCTATAGGGAAGGTATCCAAGAGCTATTTAGCGACCGCTTTAAAGACTTGAAATCCGCCGCGGAACTCAGGGTTGCTGTTTCCCGGCCACCCAATTGGCTGCCAGCATCAGTGGCATTGGCTGTTGGAGGGGCAATTTATTATTCCAACAAATATTTGCACCGCAAAATGCATCCAAAAGCGGCGCGGCGGTTGGGTTACAAACAGGATTTTTTCTGCGCTCAGGAATGTACTGATATCGGAGAATTTACGCAGCTGATCCTGAGTTCATCGTGCACACCACCATTTACGCCAAGGTTGAGCTTGGTGGGGAAAAAAGTTTTGGATGGTGGGGTAGTGGACAATGTACCGGTTGAGGGCATTGACCCTGGTGAAGGGCGAGTGCTTATTTTACTGACCCGTCGCTATCGGGGCTTTCCCGATTGGTTTACCCAGTCTCAAGGCAGGCAATTGTGGACTTATGTGCAGCCATCACAGTCGCCCCCTATTAGTGTTTGGGACTTCACTAATCCTGAAGGCTTGATCAATGCTTATGAAATAGGGCGCCGCGATGGACGTATATTTATGCAGAACATGTTGGCTGAGCGGGGTTTTTATACGGGCTCGCAGAAAAAGTAACTCGGTATTTTAACCGGCATAAACAGTTGCCAAGAGATGATTGCTACAGATTAGATTTATTCAGCGGGGGAAGTTCGGTAAGTGCCGGCTCAGGAAGAGCGGTACAGTGGTAATAGGGAGCTTTTCAATGTTTGATCAGGTAGTTTTTGCTGGCGGTGGCGGCCGTTGTATCTGGCAGATTGGTTTTTGGGAATCTGTATCTGGTGAAATCAATCTATCTCCCAGAGTGGTGAGTGCTGTGTCGGCGGGTGGTCTTGTGGCGGGCTTACTGCTGATCGACAGGGGCCCGGAGGCGGTGGAGTATGTTCGCTCAGTTTTTAGTACCAATCGCAAAAATATCTATTGGGGTAATTTATTTAGGCAGGAGGCGGTTTTTCCCCAATACGCTATCTGCCGCGATGGGATTCGACAGCTGTTCGAAAACGGACCTCAGGCCCTGCAGAGTGTGGCTGAGCTGCGTCTGGCGGTTAGCCACCCGCCCGCCTGGATGTACGGCCCTTTGGCGCTAACTTTTGGTGCGGTTATTTATTATGCCGATAAGGGATTTACCCGCAATCTTCACTCCACGGCAGCCACCAAACTTGGCTTCCGCCAGAATTTTTACCGCGCTCAAGATTGTAAGAATATGGATGAACTGGAACATCTAATTCTGAGTTCCTCTTGCACCCCGCCATTTACTCCAAGGCTCCATCTGAATGGCAGGGAAATTCTGGATGGCGGAATCGTGGACAATGTGCCGGTTGGCGGTTTGGATAGCAAAGAAGGCAGGGTGTTAATTCTGCTAACCAGTCGCTTCCGTGATTTCCCTGACTGTTTCACCCAGCGTCAAGGTGAACAGCTATGGACCTATGTGCAGCCCTCCAAAACGTTGCCGATTAAAGTGTGGGATTTCACTAACCCGGAAGCGGTTAACAAGACTTTGGAGATAGGTCGAGCTGATGGTAAGGCCGTATTGAGAAGGCTTAGAGAGGGCTCACCCCTTAGTGATGACCTAATCGCGCTTTAAGTTAATTTTGCTGATTAATTTTAAAAGTTGGGTGGCTCCGCGTGGGAGTAAAGGGGGCTGCTTTCTTGGTGGAAATGCCTGGGATGGCAGTGCTGAGGCCTCTGGTTGCACTAGCCCGCTGAATCCATTAGCTTATGCAATTAGTTGCATATAAGCTTTGTGCGGCGGTGCCCTAAGTGGAGATCGGCTTTAGGCTTTATAAGGGCAGTTTGCCCATTGAACAGGAAAGGATGCATGTTTGATCAGGTTGTATTTGCAGGTGGCGGCGGTCGCTGTACCTGGCAGATTGGCTTTTGGGAGTCTGTTGCCGCAGAAATTGGGCTTTCTCCAAGGCGGGTAACCGCAGTTTCTGCTGGGGGGCTGATGGCAAGCCTGATCTTGATGGGGCGTATTGAGGCGGGTAGGGAGCACTTCTGGTCGGCTTTTGCCGCCAACCGCAAGAACGCTTATTGGGGCAACGTGCTAAAGAAAGAGCGGGTGTTTCCCCAGTACGGTATTTACCGCAATGCCATGCTGGAGTTATTTCGCGATGGCCTTGAGCCACTGAGTGCGGCCGCAGATCTGCAGATTGGTGTTGTACACCCGCCGCGCCTTTTGCCTGCTGGGTTGGCGTTTGGGGTGGGGGCTTTGGCCTATTATACCGATAAGCACTTATTGCGCAGTCTTCATCCAAAAATAGCTCTGGGCCTGGGTTTCAAGCAGAACTTTTACCGCGCACAGGATTGCCAGAGTGTGGAAGAGTTGGTGGAGCTCATTCTTTGCTCATCCTGTACGCCGCCTTTTACACCGCGTTTGCGTCGTGCAGGAGATCCCGTGCTCGATGGTGGAGTCGTGGACAATATCCCCGTGGCTGGGCTGGATAGTGAGGCGGGACGGGTGTTGATTCTGCTCAGCCGCTGCTACCCCCGTTACCCAAACCGCTTTACCAGGCGCCGCGGAGAGCAACTTTGGACCTATGTGCAGCCCTCGCGGCCGCCTTATCTCAGCGTTTGGGACTACACCAACCCTGAGTTGGCACAAAAGACTTACGAGCTCGGCCGTACCGATGGCCGGGAGTTTTTACAAAAACACATGCTTGAACAGGAGATGCTCGATGAGCAATACCAATAACCCAATAGCGGAGTCAATCGCCCTGTGGCACGAGATGGTTGCGGAGCGGGACCTCAGTCGCCTGCCCACTATCGTTGCGGAGGATGCGGTATTCCGCTCACCGGCGTTCTTTAAGCCTTACCACAGCTCTGCGGCGGTCTGCCTGATCCTCAATACCGTGATGCAGGTATTTGAAAGCTTTGAATACGAACGCAGCTTCACCACCGAGTCAGGCCGCGATTTGGCTTTGGAGTTTAAGGCCAGCATCGGTGACAAGAGCCTTAAAGGGCTGGATATCATTCGCTTTGATGAGAATGGCAAGATTGTAGAGTTTGAGGTGATGATACGTCCCCTCAACGCCCTGCAGAAACTGGCGGAAGAGATGTCCGGCCGCTTGTCCCAGTATGTGACTCAGTACAAGGACTCCCAGCCGGCCTGATTCCCAATTTCCACCCGTCCAGTTGGCGATGGGTGGAGATTTAGGCGACATGAACGTGAGGAGTACTCTTATTCCTCGGTTTCGAGGGAATCGAAATACTCAAAAACGTCGATGCCATCCATATAAGCACCATCGAAGCCTGCATCTACGATCTTGAAGATATAGGAGCTGTTGTTGCCATAGATAATGTCCTGCCAGCCGGCTTTCCAGTACTCCACGTAATAGTTGCCCGATTCATTGGGGACTTCGTCCAGTAGCCAGGCCGGTGGATTGGTCGGCCAGGAGTTTTGCCAGTAGTAGCGGTTACTCTGGGCCATGCCAATGTTGACATAGGCCATCAACAGGCGGCGGCTGCCGTTGCTCTTCTTTTTTAACTGCTTGATCTGCTCTTCGGTATAGGGCTCCCCATCAAAGAAGAAGTCGATAATCAGCAGGTCGTAGTCGGTTTCGGATAACTTGTCCACGAATTCCTGGGGTGTGGAGAAGCTCGTAGTATTGGTGATATTAAGGAAATTTTTGACATCTTCCAGTTTATCAATGTCGTCATTGTTCACATTGAAAGGTTTTTCTGGGTAGGAAGGAATATTGTCCAGAAGCGTATTGTCGGCGGCGAAGGAGACGTAGCCGGCTTTCTCGTTCTCCTCGTAAGACTCTTTAACCTTGTCTTCGCTATAGGCGTAATCGGTCACCAGGATTTCACGGCCTTTCTCCTTGGCCAGGTTGAGATAGTCCTGCAGGCGCTTGCTTTCAGTTTCGCTGGTGGGTTGGTCTACATTACCGTTCTGCCCAAAGAAGACCGCCTCCTGGGCGATACCATCGGTAGAGTTTACATAGGCGTCATCTACCGGGCCATTGGTCCTGGTATTGGTGGTGATCAGCTCAATACCGTTTTGCGGAACGATAATAAAGTCTCGCTCAAGGCCCTTTGCATACTTGCTGATATCTTCCACAAACAGGCGCATTTCTTCATCGTAATCGATATTTACGGGAATAATGATGTCGGGTAAATCATCACTACAGCCAAGAAAGAGTAGTGGGCTGAAAAATAGCGCTAGCTTCCTATGCAAGGTCGTTCTCCAACTAGATGTAATAGTTAAGCTTAGATGTTTTGTCTGTTAGTAATCTATTGGCAGAAAAGTACAGATATTGTTCCCCATTGGCAAACGCCAACTTAAATTGCTGCAATCTAGTGGGGGATTGCTGAATGCGAACTTAACAGGGCTGAAAAACTTGATTTGGGGCTCTTAGGAGCCCCTGGGGTTATCCATTCTCTTTTTAGTCTTGTTGGTGGCGACCGCTGTACGGGGGTCATCTGGCCAGTAGTGCTTCTGATATTTGATACGCAACTCCTTTTTGACCTCTTCGTAGGTGTTTGCCCAAAAATTAGCCAGATCGCGGGTAATCTGTACCGGGCGACGAGCAGGGGAGAGCAGGTGAATCATTAGCGGGTATCCCCCACGCAAAACTGCGGGGGTTTGTGCTAGGCCGAAGAGTTCCTGTAAGCGCACAGCTAGGATTGGTGGGGATGCTTCGTAATCGATAGCAATGCGTGAGCCGCTGGGTACGGTGTAGTGGCTGGGAGCCAGCTCATCAACTTGCTGAATATGGGCCCAGTCGAGTTGTGCGCGCAGAATATTGAGCAGGTCCAGCTGCTTGAGCTGCTCAAACTTATAGAAGCCATGTAGATGCGGTAATAGCCAGCGCTCAAGGTCCTGCAACAGCGTATCATCACTCCAGTCGGGCAGCGGAGTGCCTTCCAGTGGTGACTTGCCACTTTCCTCCTTTCGCAAAAACGCCACCCGCGCACGAAATTGTAGGGCTTCTTTACTCCAAGGCAGTAGAGAAAGCCCTTTTTGGCGAATGGCATCGAGTAGTGCCCGGCTCAATAACTCTGATGGAACATCTCTGACGACTTGCTGCTGCAGCACCAGTTTGCCCAGTGTGACCTGCTCCAGGGCCTCGGCACGCCCGGCGGTATCATCCCAGCGAATAGTGGTATTTTGCTCGATTTGGTCGGCAAAACAGCGCTGTAAGGCGTTTTTTGAAATTGGAGCGGCCAGCTGTATTCTCGCATCGCGCCCCAGTCCATCCAGTTCGGCAACCACAAGGAAGTCGCTGAGAGCCAGGGCGTCTTCGTGCGAGAAATGTGCGCCTCGGCCGCTGCAAAGCAGGTAGCGGCGTGCACTATCTTGGCGGCTTTTGGCAATTCTATCCGGATAGGCGAGCCCCAATAGCCCCCCGATTCTATCGGTCTGGTCAATGCTATCGCTGTTACGAGGTTCTTGCGGCTTGAAATCCTTTAATTGCCCCTGCCAAGTGTTGGCCTGCTGGCGAATACGTTGCACCGCACCGCGGTCGATATTTTGCCCCTTAGAATGGGCCTGTAGTGCTTCGATACGTTTGCTGATGTCTCTATCCCAGCGTGCTTCTCCCCGGAAGATATCCCTCTCTGACAGTAGCGCCGCGAGTAGGCAGGCCTGTTGTGATAGATGCCAGTCGAGGCTGCGAAGCATCATATGGGCGAGGCGTGGATGGCAACCCAGGGAGAGCATGGCGCTGCCGTGTGGAGTGATGCGCAAGTCTTGGTCTAGTGCGCCCAGTTGCTTTAATAGTGCCTGGGCTTGGGCTAGAGGACCTGTGGGGGGAAGGTCCAGCCAGCTCAGGTCGGTGGGATCACTGACTCCCCACTGGGCTAATTCCAGCGCCAGGGGGGCCAAATCGCTGCGTATTATTTCGGGGGTGTTTTTACTGCTGAGGCTGCGTTGGCGGCCCTCGCTCCACAGTCGCAGGCAGAACCCTTCGCTGAGGCGCCCGGCGCGGCCGCTGCGCTGGGTGGCAGAGGCTTGTGAGATTCGGCAGGTCTCCAGCCGATTCATACCGCTGTTAGGATCGAAGCGAGACTCTCGCATTAAGCCGGAATCCACAACTATGCGGATTCCCTCAATCGTCAGGCTGGTTTCTGCCACATTGGTTGCTAGTACCACTTTGCGTTGATCGGGAGCGGCCGGAGCGATGGCCTGATCCTGCTGTTCGCGGGTCAAGTCTCCATAAAGTGGGGTGAGAATAATGCTATCTGGTTTGAGATCATCCGCAGAGGCGAGTTGTTCGCGCAGTAACTCCTCCACCTTGCGAATCTCGGAAACTCCCGGAAGAAATGCGAGTACACTGCCTGACTCTTTGCGAAGTGCTTCGAGAATCTTGCGACTCATGAGCGCGGGCATAGAGCGGTGATCATCGGGCTCCTCCCGCTGGCCAAGGTAATCGATATGTACGGGGAAGCTGCGCCCCTCACTACTGACCACTGGCGCACCGCCGAGCACCCTGGCTACCGCCTCGGTTTCCAGGGTTGCAGACATTACCAATAGTTTCAGGTCTTCGCGCAGATATTCCTGGGATTGCAGGCACAGTGCCAGGGATAAGTCGGCTTGAAGACTACGCTCGTGAAACTCATCAAAAATAACCAGCGAGGTTTCTGACAGTTCCGGATCAGACTGCAGCAGCCGGGTAAGAATACCTTCGGTAACAACCAGGATACGGGTTTTCGCACTTCGCCGCCGTTCCCCGCGTACCTGGTAACCCACAGTCTCGCCTAGCTTCTCTCCGAGCTGGGCAGCCATACGTGCCGCAGCCGTGCGCGCAGCCAGGCGACGAGGCTCCAACATAATGATATTGCGTTGCCCCAACCAATCGGTTTCGAGCAGGGCCAAGGGAACAACGGTAGTCTTGCCTGCGCCAGGAGGAGCTTGCAGTACCACATTGTTATGTGTTTCCAGTGCTTTGAATAACTCTGGTAGGGCGGAATAAATTGGTAACTCTGGCATAGCAGAGAATTATAGAGGATTAAGGGGTGTGAGTGTATGGGGCTATTGTACTCCTACAAAGTAGTAACTATTCGGCACTGAGTACTATTTGTACCTGATGACTACTTAATAGGCCCCATCTTTGCTAAGAAAGTGAGTGGTATTTCTGAAAAGTAAACTAGCTAGTAACCCAGTGAGAGATAAGCAGAGAAAAGCGATCATTAACGCATGAAATCCAGAGTGAAATGATGTTTGTCCCCACTCCAAAACCTGAGAATGTAGCGAAGAATCTGGGAAAATTCTTGTTATTTTTTTAAGAGGTTGAGCTCCAGTTATAAAGGGGAGAACATCCAGCATATTAACTTGGTGCTCATTGGAGAGAGTTTCTTTTGAGAGCATTGTGAAAGTTCGGACACTGACAGTGCTTACTATTATTCCTGTGAATGATATTCCTGCAGCATACCAGAGGTAGGTGTTAGAGATGAACAGCCCATAAGCTGCTCCCTTTTCATTTTTTGGGGCACTTTGAACTGCTGCAAGATTGGTTGAGGAGTACATTATTCCGGCAGTAATACCCATAAAAACCATGCCGAATATGAGGTAATGCCAGGACAGTTTATCTGGCATCAGTATTAGTGATAGAGCAGCTGTTAGACAGGTAAATTGGGCAAAGACGATGGAGGGGATGGGGTTGAATTTATTATTGAATATTCCAGCTGCAATTGAGGAAAAGCATAAGAATATTGTCATTATGAGAATGATGAGGCCAACCTTGGCAGCTTCATAGCCAAGTATATTCTCTAGGTATAAAGGTAAAATAAATAAGAAAGAGCCAAATATCATTTGAAAGCATGCGCGAGTTATAAGTAATCCTTGGAAAAGTTTGCTTTGGAGTAGGTTCAGGTTTATCAATGGTTGGGGTAGGGTTCTCTGCCATAGGAAAACAAAAATTAATATTCCTAAAGAGGATACAAGAGGTAGAATAAACTGAAAGCTGGCTATTCCTTTGTGAGGTTCAAGGTTAAGTGAAAGTAATATTAGGAGGTAGGCAGCTAGAATAAGAAATCCTGATTTGTAATGAATATATATTTTTTTGTTTTGAGTATCTCTTTTTGCGAAAATTTGCAAGATGGTGAGACATAGCAAGCATACAGGAATATTGATTAAAAAGGCCCATCTCCAACCCAGGTGGGTGACAATAAAGCCGCCTAAAATCGGGCCTATTGACTGAGCTGTAGCGGTAAAGATCACCAGTAGGCCAACGGCTAGGCCTTGTTCAGACTTTTGAAAGTGACTTTCCGCTAGAACAAAAATCATGCCGAAAGAGGCTGCCATGCCAGATCCTTGTATAAACCTGCCAGCGATTATGGTCTCAAGGTTGGGGGCTGCACTGGCAATTACTGATCCTAGAAGAAAAATGGTTATGCCCAGCATGAGGGTGTTTTTATGACCAAATCGATCTCCAAACTTACCCGTAGTAATGATTAGCCCGCCCATGGCAATAAGATAAATATTGTTAACCCACTGCAGCTGATATATTTTTGCGGAAAAATTTTCTCCTATAGTAGGGATCGCAAGGTTGATCACGGTGACATCAATATTGATGATCATTAGGCCAAGTCCAAGGCCGCCTAGTACCCACCATCGATGTTGATAAGGAAGTTCCGTTTGCTTACTCATGCCGTCCAATTAATCATGACTTTAGGGAAAGTGAGGGGATCTTTTTAGCTTGAAAGTAAAATATCTCAATAAATGAATATGTATCTGCTATCAGAATTTTGGAGTGTCTTTAGTTTCTCTAGAATCTCATTATGTATGGTAATTGAATGCTTGATATTAAAAGTTATAGCTTTGTTATAGGGGAGCTATTACTTATTGGATTGGACTGTAACAATATATGACAGTGATGTTCATTATTTGGTTGTCTACTTGAACCTATAAAATTTTAGGGGGCATCTATTGTTGATTAAGTTGATCTGAAATCTGAGTGGAGAAAGGTATGGGGCTAAATTTAAGGCGTGTAGTAACAGGGCATGATAATTCTGGTAGACCTATTGTGGTTCTAGATGACAGCGGTGAACATATATCTAGCTGGCGCTCGCATATGGAACAGCAACAATTCTGGACGACAGTTGAGCTGCCCGTAGAGATTGACTCAGAGAATAGTGATAAGGGCGCACGTGAGGTTGGCACTGTGATACCTGGTGGCTCAATCTTCAAGGTGGTGGAGTTTGGTCCTGGGGTAACTCCTCGTATACACCGCACAGATAGCCTGGATTATGCAATTGTACTCTCCGGAGAGATCGACATGGAGATGGGGGAGGATACGGTAATCCACTTATCGGAAGGTGATGCTTTAATTCAGCGAGCTACCGTTCATAACTGGGTCAATCGGGGAGATAAACCCTGCAGAATTGCGTTCGTATTAATCAGTGCCCAGGGCGATACTGCTATCGGTTAGCGACGGGCTATTAAAAGATAGTGGGGAAGGATACGCCACCCATGAGTTAAGTGAAGAATTATTGATTGTGAGCCTATCGGAGCAGGCTTGCTATTCATTAGAAAGACATCTCTCTGGGCATCAGGCGGTGTAAATATATAACGCTGAAACCGGGCTAAATTTGGGGCTTGGAGAGAATAGGTTCATCAATATCCTCAGTGTGCCCCAGTGCAGCTTCAATTCCGGCATGCACTCCGAGAGCCGCTGTCTCTCTCGACATGCTGGGGGTGCCGATGTTTTCTGCCAGCGCGGCTACTTGAGGTAATTGAGGAAGGTGTATCCAGCCTGCGCGAATATCCAGCTGATTGGTAATAACATAGTGAAGTACCCCATACATCAGGTGGTTACAGCAGAAGGTGGCGGCAGTGTCGGAAATATCTGCGGGAGCGCCGGCATTGCGCATGGCTTTTACCATTGCACGAAGCGGTAGATTACTGCGATAGGCGACCGGGCCATTGGGTATGGTGGGCTCATCCTGCATCTCCACCCCGCGGTTATCTTTAAGGCGGTAGCGTGTTGAGTCATTATAGTTTTGTGCGATTCTCTCTACAGTGATAACTGCACGGCCGGCATATTCACCAAGCATCATCACTATTTGTGGGCGAAGTTCGTTAATAGCCCTCGTGACGATCTCGATACATTCGAAAAAATTGTTTGGCACAAGTAGACCGCAGACTTCAGCGCTGCCAATACGGGTGCCATCCAGTACACGCATCACGGATTCGGCCGGGTTGATTGGTGTATGGCCAAAGGGTTCAAATCCAGTAACAAGAACTTTTGTCATGGCAGTTTATTGTTGATAGTAATTCGATGAGATCCGTATCTAACTAAATCCCCGAATTCACATTTGCCAGATCCGGGGTTTTAGCTCCTAGGGTTTACTGGATCAGCCCAAGCTCCTCAAGGAAAGAGTATTTATCCCAATCCACCCAGCTTTCTACCATCTTTCCACCTTCGTAGCGATCAGTATGGGTGCCTGTCCAGCTGCTGGTTTTATTGGTGGCCTCATACTGCATGAATTTACCTGTGTGAGTGGCCGTTACGCGCCAACGGGTACATACATAATCACCCTCTGCAACTTGCAGTAAAATCTCCATTTTTACGTCGGAGAAGCTATTGTGAAACTCCTTCACTAAGTCTTGCCACTCTTCCAGCGTTTCTGTTGAGGTACCTCCAGAGGCATCTGGCATTTGGTGATTTTTGTAATTGGCAGATAGATAATCTGAGGCTTCATGTGGGGTATTGTCCCCCCAAAGCTCAAGTAACTTTTTAGAAGTTGCTTTATGGTTGGCGGACATAGTGCTCTCCAGGATTGTGGATGGCGACATTTGTGTTGTCAGGCAGGGCAAGCATAGTGTAGAGAAGGAAAAATGCCCTATTGAGGCTGCTAGAAGTTGTCCTTTTACACGGCTATTCGATCAGTCTTCCGATTGTGTATCGTTTTGATATTGTTCGACAAAGGTTTCAGAAAGGTTCAACCAACAAGAAAGGGGCCTTGCGGCCCCTTTAGTTTGCTTCGCAAACTCTATTGATAGGTCATCAGTTACTCATACTGTTAGCGGTAGTTACTGATGCACTGATTGTATTCGCGGATGTAGATCTTACCACCATTCGCATGGTTACGGTTCGCCTTGTCTGCCGCGAAATTCATGCAGCCTCTTACTTGGTCTTGAGTCAGACCGTAGTAGCGAGGCGTAGGCGCACGCCAATAGTAGTTAGGTCGAGAACCGCGCCAGTAATAACGAGGCTGAGAACCGCGCCAGTAGTAACGGGGCTGAGAACCGCGCCAATACATATTTCTGGGCTGCTCATATTGACGGATAGCAGTGGGCGGATTTACTGGGTAAAAATAACGGCCTTGTTCATTAAAGGCATAAAAGGTATTTCCGCTTTGATAGTAAGTCTTGCCGAGTATTTGTACTGGTGAAGAGCCGGCAGGTAGCTGAGCGAGACGCTCTTGGGCTACACCGTACCCCGCAAGAGAGAACAGTAAGATCATTGAAAATAAATAGCGCATAACGTTTTCTCCTTCTCCCAACTTGGCAACAAGTCTACTCAAATGTGTGTTGTGTCCCAATGCGCTCTATTGGAAGTTTCGGTTGCTTCACCACTAGTTTTAAAGACTACAACGAAATAAAGGAAAATAAACCAATAGTAAAGTTTTCTGATATTTTCTTGGGGTGCAAAAATTGCTCTAATTGATGATGTTTTTAGGGAATTTAAATTCTACTCCTTGGCAAAAGTAACAACAGGGCGGGTAAAAGTGTTTTTCAGTTGGGGGGATATGAAGTTGATTATCTTTTGGTCGTCTAGCATTGAAAAGGGCTTTGCCATGAGATGAATGTATTCTTTTATTTTCAGTTGCGTGGCTGTGGGGGTGAATTCTGTGAGTATTAATGATGCCTGTTGTGTTTAACCAATATAAGGACACTAGTGGGGCCTACTTTGCTGGAGGTGCGGATGTCTTCCAGGGAGTGATGTTTGCCATGCAGAGCAGGGTTGGCTAGTGGCTGGATAGGGTATTTACTAGGTTTTAATGCTACATCGGTTGACTTGGTGGGATTGTTGCTTTGTATTTGGCTGGTTTTGATCGTTCTTAATCTTTTATCGTAGTGTATCAAAGCGTATTGTTGAGCGTAGATGAAAAGTCACTCAGTCTAGCTATTGGTCGCACGCAAAAGATGGAAGGGTTTAAAAAGTTTTCTGAATTAAGCTCCTCATTTACTACGGGTTTGGTAATAGTCTACGGGTGTTTTCTAAACACATATTGTATTCGCGTATATAGACTTTGCCGCCCTTAGCAGGATTGGCATTAGCCTTGTCTGCTGCCATATTCATACAGCCTGCAATTTGTCCTCGAGTCAGCCGCGGCCCTGGCTCCGTACGAGTAGAACGAAAAGATAGGTTTCTTGGGCGTTCATATTGGCGAATAGCGGTAGGAGGATCTACCGGATAGTAGTAACGTCCTTTTTCACTAAATGCATAGAAGTTATTGCCACTTTGGTAGTAAGTTTTTCCGAGAATTTGTACTGGCTGGGCATCAGCTGGAAGTTGTGCGAGTCGCTCTTGAGCAACGCTGAAATTGGCAATGGAGAGTAACAATAGTACCAAAAATAAAAAATGCATTCTGCGACCTCCCTCGCGCAACCTAGCAGAATTTTACTTTAGTTAAATGTAAGCCCCAATGTGCTTTTTAGGGCTCCTATCTGCTGTGAGAAAGATAATTTTAAAGCGATTTATAAAGACAGTTTCACTTTTCCAAATAAAAAATGAGCAAATTAATCTATAGGTAGGCGGCATATGGGGAGCCAAGATCTAAATTCGGAAGCTTTTGGTTTCATAATCTGTCTGTTAGCGCTTCACCCTGGATATCACCAAACCAGCTGGGTTTATGTAAAAGGTATAGGTTTGTCGTTGAGATAAAGAGAGGTCGTGACAGGTGTGGCTTTGGCTACCGTTTGCAGCGACATACAGGCTTGCCGGCAGCAGTGGGCAAACTCCACGAGTTTTTCCTCGGTCTCATCACTTTCTATAATCAAGTGAATCTCCACCCGGTCACCCTGACCAAATACCTTTTCGGGTTGAATTCCACCAAAGTTAAGAGTGGTTGAAAATTCGGTCTTTTGTTCAAGCCTTACCTGCTTAAGTTGAATATCAGAGAGTTGTGCCAGCATCTCTACATGAGACATCATGCAGAGTGCCAACCCTGCAGAAAAGTACATGATGGGTGATGGAGCGCTACCCCGGCCTCCAACCGCAGTTCCTTCATCACATATCAGCTCCCAAGTTCCTCCATTAGGCACATTCGAGAAAATAGTTGCCTTCTTTAAGTGATGTCCTTGGGGCATTTGTTCCACATTGATATGGGCATGAAATCTTAAAAGCTCCCCCTGTTTCACTTTGTCCAGGTGAGGTGGGGGAAATGTATCTTGCTCAGCCTCATCATTAAGCTTACGAACGATGGTTGTCGAGGACATATCCCATTCTACGGATTCCATAGTGGGTACCTCTTAATGGTTGTGGGTTGGCTTTGAAAGTGCCAGATGCTCAAAAGAACATAGAAATGTCGGTAGTTTAGAGTTTCTGCTAAGGGCTCCCCAATTGCAGGGGGAAAATCAGGGTGTGTAAATGTGAGGTTTTTCGCAGAGCCTTTAGGAGTTATGGTATTTGTCTATTGATCTTAGGCAAGCAGTGCTAGGCCTGTCCGTTGTTCTAACTCATAAGCATAGCGTTGAGCTTCTTTTAATTGCTGGTAGGACCTTGCCGTAATGCCCTCATTAAAAGTCGCGTATTTGAAAATAAGCACTACCTGATAGCTGGTATGGCCACTTCTGCTCTCTTTAGAGTGGCTAGAGCAGGAAACTATTTTAATACCTTTGAAAATCGTGAGGGGCTTTTCTTCTGTCCAGTTGTGCCAGAGAATTCGATTTTGAGACACGTATTGCCTAGTTTCAAAATCAATATAGTGATCTTTCTTGAACGAAAAAGTGATTACGGCGAGAAGGCAAAGTAGGGTGGTGGCAATCCAGGAGAATACAGAGCCAGTATCTAGGGCAAAGCTAAGGCTCACAAAGAGCCATATCAGAACAAAACCACCCAGTATATAGGTAAGTATTTTATTAGACTGCAGTTCCATTTAGCTGCTTCTATTCTAAAAGATTTATTCTTGGTCAATATTTGTACAGGTTTGATTCCCTGCCTATCTGGAAAACCGCTTCCTATGCCCTGTTTACTGTGGGGAGGGTACTCCTACGGCGTCCCATTGTCAGCCTTTCTGAGGCTTTTGGTGGTTAGGAGATATCTAAGCTCGCCATGAGGACGCTTGGGAGGGGCTGGCAGCCAGTATTAGAAATAAATAGCTGCCAGTTAGAGAAAAAGGGGGCACAGCCCCCTATAAAGTCACATACTTAGCAAGTTCTACTCTTCAGTGGCTCACGCAATTGTTCGGCCATACCCAGTAATAGGGACTCGGTAGTTTCCCAATCGATACACTTGTCGGTAACAGAGACGCCGTATTCCAGGTCATTCAGATTGGCGGGAATCTTCTGATTACCGGCTTTCAGATTACTCTCCACCATAATGCCAATAATTGATTGATTACCATCAAGAATCTGGTGAGTCACGTTATCTACCACCAGGGGCTGTAATTCGTGATTTTTATTGGAGTTGGCGTGGCTGCAGTCGACCATGATATTGGGGGTAATACCGGCGCTGCGTAGTTCCTGTTCACACATGGCAACGCTGACCGAATCGTAATTTGGTTTGTCGTTACCGCCACGAAGCACAACATGGCCATAAGGGTTGCCGGAGGTATGAATAATGGCAACCTGACCGCGCTTGTTGATACCGAGGAATCTGTGGGGATTAGCGACAGATTGCAAGGCATTAATTGCTACTTCTAATCCGCCATCGGTACCATTCTTAAAGCCCACAGCAGAGGAGAGGCCGCTGGCCATTTCCCGGTGGGTTTGGGATTCGGTAGTGCGTGCGCCAATGGCTGACCAGGAAATCAGATCTTGCAGGTATTGGGGAGAGATTGGATCCAGTGCTTCTGTCGCGGTGGGCAGCCCCAGTTCAGCGACATCTAAAAGTAGCTTGCGGCCGATATGAAGGCCTTCCTCAATCTTGAAGGAATCATTCAAGTGGGGATCGTTGATCAGGCCCTTCCAACCAACTGTGGTGCGGGGCTTTTCGAAATAGACTCGCATTACTATCAGCAGGGTATCGGAAACCTTATCTGCCACCGCTTTCAGGCGCTTGGCATAATCCATTGCAGCGTCCACATCGTGGACGGAGCAAGGTCCGATAACCACCATCAAGCGGTGGTCTTTACGATCGAGGATATCACGCACGGCGCTGCGCCCTTTGGCGACGGTCGCTTCGGCTGCATCGCTAATGGGGAGTTCTGCTTTCAGCATCTCCGGGCTGATCAGGACTTCCTGGGAGACGACATTCAGGTCGTCGAACTGCTGTGTAGTCATAGCGTCTTCTGATTACTCTGTTCCTTAGTGCCGCTCTGCACCTGCAGGCGGATGACTTATCCTACTGTGCCGCAAAGAATAGGGCGAGGGTTTCATTTGCAACCAAATATTTGGCCTGATTTTGGGATGTGCATTTGTATTTTTCCTATGACAGTTTGGCACTTCAGGAGCGTTTAGAGGAAGTCGGTTAGGAGAGTTTTGGCGTGGAAGAAGTGATGATTTGGAGCTTCATCAGTTGAGTACAAGCCTACTTATGAGTACCCAGTGATTAAGAGGTGATCAATGGGCCTTCCTTTCAGAGTTGTTCATGCTGAAAGGAGCTAGCTTATGATGAGCCACTCATTATGTGAGAAGTTCAGTTTTACAGAGATAGGAATAGCAATCCAAGTAACCACCTTGATAGATCTAATGCCAACTGCTTAGATGGCTTAACTCAGGGTAAAAAATTGAGCCTGTAGCTGAAACTACTGATATAACCTGTGCGGGAGAGTTCAGAAGTACCCCTGAATATGAGGGGCAGTATTCATGAAGTAAGCTGATTTCCCCGGACTGTAACTTGTGTCAACAAAGTACTAGGAAAGCTGAAGATGAAGAGGGGTTGATCTCTAAGGCTTAGATGACCTTATATATTGCGCTCATCCCTGAGCTTTACATTTCTAGACTTTTCAAGTCTGTTGATGTTGCAAAGAAATCATTAGTTACTCAAGAAGCGCCAATAAATAAAGTAAAAGCTAAAACCTATCATTAAGCACAGGCAGGCATAAGTGTAAACTAAGTACCACCCTTTTAAGTGATACTCTCTTGGTACCCATTTCCCGTTCATAACAAGAATGTTGAGTAAAGCAAAGATTGGAGCACAAACGAAAGATAAAGTAGTTACAAAGTCGATAAGGTTTTTTAACTGATCAGCAAATAGGGAGATAATAAACCAGCTTATAAGGCTTAGTATAACAAGGGTGGATACGTAGACTCTATTTTCTGGAATCTTGATACTATTCGATGATCTCAAGGCACTTCGCCAAACTTGAGGAAAGCCATCGGAGACTGCAAAGGTGGTTGAGAAAAGCGCGACAAAACAGATAATACTGATTGTTAAATGGCTCCAGTCACCAAGGGATTCAGTATAAATATTGATTAGCTGACCAGCAAATATGCCTGCAGATTGGGATAATTCAATATCTTTCCCAAACATTACTAGTGCACCTAACCATACAAATACAATCGCTAATAACAAACTGGTGAAATAGCCAACCTTAAAGTCAAATATGAGAGATTTCCTGGCAAACCCTCTATCTGGTTTTTCCTTTATCCTTCGTTCCGACCAAATAGAGTGCCAAACAGAAACTTCAATCGAAGTTGGCATCCAGCCGACTAAGGCGACAACAAATGCGATGCTCACAGCTGGTGCTATATCGGCTGTTAAATGGGATTTAGAGGGAAGAAGTCCATATTGACTTATTGCAGCAATGAGTGTGATCAAGCTGGCAATAGCCAGTATGAGGACCATCCACTTTAAGCTTTCATTCAGCCATTTAAATTGGCCAGCAATCAATATTGCACAGGTAATGACCAGAATGATGGCAGACCACTCTGAAACATTTAGGATATCGCCAAATAAATTGAGCGCTAAAGCAGCTGTGACAATCGTAACTGCAGCTTGAACAAAGAACATTGTTAGAAATGTGAGAGCCATATAACTATAAAAACCCACTCGACTGTGTTTTTTATAGCCTTCCAATAAACTCTCGCCGGTGACAGCTGCATACTCTGGACCGATTTTGAAAAAAGGGTATTTGACTAAATGAGCTAGGAAAATAAAACCAATCAAAGCGAAAGCGTAATCTGCTCCTGCGCGTGTTGACTGCACGATATGAGACACGCCAATACTGCTTGCGGCCCAAATAATTCCAGGGCCAAGGTTTGAGAAAGTGCGTTTAAATACATCCATTAATTCAGAACTGCTCGGAATGATGTTGCTCAAAATAGCTCTTAGCCACATCGATAAAGGTTTTAACCTTCAAGGAAAGCTCGCAGCGATGAGGGTAGAGCGCAAAAATAGTCAGTGGCTTTATTGTGAATTTAGGTAAAATCTCAGTGAGTTGGCCAGAGTCGACATAAGATTTGACAGAGTAAAAAGGCGCTTGGATTATTCCTTGTCCTTCAGCGGCTGCCTCATTCAATAGCCTCCCATTGTTGGATTGCCAGGCCCAGGGGAGTTTGATTTTTTTTATTTCTTCTTTGTCTTGAAATAGCCAGTGATCCCCTCGTATGCTGTGGTTAAAGAAAAGTAATTGATGCTTCTTTAATGAATCCATGTTTTCAGGGAGCCCATTCTTCTCAATGTAAGAATCACTTGCCCAGAGTGCTAGCTTAGTTTTCGCGATAGATTGGACGATATAGCTAGAGTCGGGTAATTCTGGTGCGATTCTAAAAACGAGATCGATTTTATTGTCGAGTAAATCGAGTGGGTCATTGCTGAGGTGAAAATCCAGGAATACCTGAGGGTATAGCCTGCGGTAATTGGCAATCAATCCTGAAAAATATTGACTGCCTAGCTCTATGCTGGTCGATATCGATAGCCTGCCTCTGGGCTCTTGATTATATTCTGACATCGCCTGGTCGACGGAGTGGAGTTTTTTTAGTATTGGTGAAATTTGCTTATAGTAATCATCGCCCGCTTCGGTTATTGATACTTTGCGTGTATTGCGCATCACCAACAGGCAGCCCAGTTCCTCTTCTAACTGCTTAATGTACTTACCAACCATTGCTGCGGAAATGCCGAGTTCGCGAGCAGCAGCTGCAAAGTTTTGTTTTTCGCATACCAAACAGTATGCCTCAAGGGCGTGTAACTTGTTCATTGACTCCCCTGATGGCTAGTCTTCTTCTCTTCTTACGGTGGGCGTAAACTGGAGTATACCGATAAGTATAATAAACCAATAGTTTATACACTATAAACTTAAATGATATTTAAAGTGCATCCCAAATGACGCAAAATTTTGCTATTAGGTTAAAATTCCCCACAGTCTTCTTTTAGATAAGTACATGAAAATAAAACAAATTTTTATTCTAGTGGCTCTATACATTGCTACCAACGGCGTTGTATTCGCAGAGGAAAGTAAGCTAGAGCAAGTCTTGCTCATTAACGCCAATATAGTGGACGTTAAATCACTCAAAATTGATGAAAGACAGTCGATTCTTATTGAAGGCGATAAGATCAAGAGAATTTCTTCAACGAATAAGCTCTCCAAAGTGAGGGGGGCCAGTGTTGTCGATTTAAAAGGGAAGTTTGTGATCCCCGGCCTGATAGATGCGCATGTCCACCATGCAACAGATCCGGATAGCTGGGATAAATTGTCAATCACTACTGAGCGACTTCGATACCTGCTTCGTGGTGGTGTCACTTCTGTGAGAGATATGGGCGGTGATGCGCGAGCCTTGGCCTACTTAAGACGTCAAGCAGAGGTCGACGCCATCGCTTCGCCAGACATCTACTTTTCAGTCATTATTGGTGGGGAATCCTTCTTCTCGGATCCGAGAACCATTGCCTCAGCTAAAGGGCGTACACCAGGCCACACAACATGGATGAGAGCAGTAGATCATAATTCAGATATGGACTCAGTAATGCTCCAGGCCATAGGCGCTGGTGCAACAGGCATCAAGATATATGCAGATGTTGAGGCCGAGACAGTGCCATTGCTTGCAAATGCAGCCAAAAGACATGGTTTAAAAGTCTGGTCGCATGCTTATATTGGCCCCTCCAAACCTTTGGATATTGTCAATGCTGGTGTTGAGACTATTTCACATGCCTCTGATATGTCCGCTCAGTTAGTTGATAACTTCAAGGCGTGGCGCAGGAAAACTGCTGAATTCGATGATTCAACTTGGGAAAAAATGCTGCAAAAAGATAGCTATTTAGATCTTTTTGGCGCGATGAAAGAGAAAGGGACAATATTAGATGCAACGCTTACAGTATTTGAAAGAAGAAATGACTTAAACGAAAAATACAGGCAGCTTGATCAGCTCAGTACACAAATGACACAATTTGCCTATCAAAGCGGCATTACCATTGCCGCTGGCACGGATGCATTTAGTGACCTTGAAAATGACACTACACCGATGATTCATCATGAGCTAAAGCTGCTTGTAGATGAAATCGGCATGACACCACTCGAGGCAATTCAGGCTGCAACTTTAAATGCTGCGAAAGTGATAGGGATAGAAGGTTCTGTCGGTAGTATTGAAGAGGGAAAGAAAGCAAACATGGTTGTGCTTTCAGAAAGTCCCGAAACAAATATTGAAAATAGCCAGGCGATAGCTCATGTAGTAAAGAACGGTCGTTTTATTTTTATTGGTGACGATCCACAGTTGCCTTTCTCTTCTTCACGTGAAATGAATGGAACCATTTGGTTATCCGGGCAAATCGGTAATCATCCTTCAACTTTAACCTTGGCAGGTGAAAGTCTGGAAGCTCAGATGCATCAAACAATGAAGAATATTGGCCAAGTTCTTGAGAGCAAAAACCTGGGCTTTGACGATGTAGTTAAGTGTACTTTGATGCTCGCTGATATTGATGATTGGCCAGCGGCGAACAACGTCTACATCCAGTACTTCAGTGGGAAAAAACCAGCGAGGAGTGCTTTTGCAGCAAGCGGCCTGGCACTTGATGCCAAAGCTGAAGTGGAATGTATTGCTTCACGAAGCACTGATTAATTCTGGAGTGGGGATCTTATGAGCGATATAAATAGAAGAGCACTAATTAAATCTCTAGTATCAGGTGGCGTTGGTTCATATTTGGCTATTAACTCGGGTATATTAAATGCTTTTTCTGGGGTTAATGCAGGAAAATCAACGTGGAATTCATACGGTTCATCGATTGTAATTGATGGTCTCAGCGTAGCATTCTCGCTCAGGGAGCCAGTCTCTGAAGAAACTCTGGGAATATTCAAGAGCTCGGGGATTAGTGCCTTGAATATGACAGTTCCCTATCCAGGTGATGACTATTCCGAGACTTTAAAGAAGGTTGAAAAAGCTAAGTCCATCATCGGGCAGAACTCAAGCTACTTGCGCTTAATTCAATCCGCATCAGATATCCTGAAAGCGAAGCAGGAGAGTAAGCTCGGTATCATAATGGGATTCCAATCAACTGAAATGTTTGATGAGTCACTTTCAGGTATTTCAGAATTCGCCAAAATGGGCGTTAAGATAATGCAGGTATCCTATAATGGTCCTTCTATCCTTGGCAGCGGCGGTCTCGTTAAGGAGGATTCAGGGATAACTTCCCTTGGCAAGAAAGCCATAGAAATAATGGAGGCGGAGAAAGTTCTGATCGACCTCTCGCATTCAGGAAAGAAGACAGTTTCCAGTGCTATCAGTCAATCAAAAAGACCGGTTGTGATCTCTCATACTGGCTGCAACGCAATTTACGACCACCCTAGAAATAATGACGATACAGAATTAAAAGCTGCTGCAGACACCGGTGGCTTGGTTGGAATCTACTTAATGCCATTTTTGGAAGGTGGCGAGCATGAAATAAAGGCCGATGTGGTAATAGAACATATACTGCATGCCTATAAAGTATGCGGTGAAGATCATGTTGCCATAGGTAGTGACCAAGGCGTAGTGCCGGTCAATGATGGTCCTGAGTATCGAGAAAGTATTCGTAAGGAAGTTGAGCGTCGTATTGCGGCTGGAATTTCGGCGCCCGGCGAAACACCAAATCGTCCACCGTTTATTCCGGAATTAAACTCCGAGAGACGGATGGAGCTTATTGCCTATAAGTTAAGCCAAAAAGGAATTCCTGATCGAGTGGTAGAAAAAATAATTGGTAAAAACTGGTTGCGTGTTTTTGCTACCGTATGGAATTAAAGGAAGGTGAGATTCAATGGTTAAATATATAAAGTTTGATGATGTTCTATCTCGACTGGTTGTTTGTGTTACGCTTCTCTTTTCACCTTTGCTTTTTGCTGAAGAGCTTAGCACTTACTCAGAATTTCCAAAAGATTCAAAGACGGAAGTAATTTCTTTTCCTATCGAATTTGCCTCAGATATCACCTTGAATGGTATTGAAGAGCTTGTGTTTCTGCCTGGCATGTATAAACAAGAAAAAGAAGATTTTTTTAGCTATGCTTTTTCTTGGACCCACAAGCCAGAGAAGAATCAAGTTTTTGGAAAGTTAGAAATTCAAGATTTTATAGCCGCCTACTATAGGGGGTTGTACAAAGCTGTCACTGAAGGCAAAGAGTATGAGCCTGCTATTACAATGGAGTGGGTTGATCGCAAGTATACTGGCCAGATAAAGTGGATTGAGCCATTTGTAACTAAAAAAGAACAGACCCTCTACTTTAAAGGGGATCAAGTTAACTGTAAAAAAACGAGTGAGCTTCGGTGGTACTTTATTGTTTCTCCACAGAATTCCTCTCACCCTGTATGGAGAGAACTTCAGTCGATAAAACCCAAAAGCTGCTAGTGATAAAAATCAAATGTTATCAATCCCTATAAAGTATTTTATATTGGGGGATCATAGAAAGCGCACAGCTTATACTCATCTGATTTTCAGAAATTTTTTTGGTCTTTTAGGTGAATAGGCCCTAAGTGTTTCTCTGCTTTGGGCCAGCTCCGTTCGTCATACGCAATGACTTGGCTGTCTGGGGTAGCAACCTAGTAGGCAATTTATTAGTATCCGGCTATCAGAAAATTCTTTTTTATGTAAAGTATCCCTTATCTTTAAAGAATCTACACTACTACCAGTATTCAAAGGCTGGGGGATGGCTATCTACCTCTTTACGAGAAACACACCTGGTTGGGCTCATAACATGGTTCGTTTTTCCTAACAGCAATAGTCGAGTGGATTTTTTTCTCCAGGTCTTAATGAAAAAGCTAAAGTAATAGTTAGGCGTTGCTTGCAAAGCCCTTTTGATTGCTATTCTTAGCAAGTCGATATGGTTAAAAGACCATTTGAAGTGCGGGGAAAAGAACGAGATGAATATTATTGTTATGGGCGCCGGAGCCCTCGGAAGCTACTTTGGCGGCCACCTGGCGAGGGCAGGACACAAAGTGCTCTTTATTGCTCGAGGGAGGCAGCTGAAGGCACTTAAAGAGCGTGGTTTAACGGTGCTGCCACTTGAAGAAGAGCCCTTTACTATCCAGGTTGATGCTGCGGAGACTACGACTTCGGTGGGGGGAGTGGATCTAATCCTATTCTGCGTTAAGACCTACGATACCGAAGCAGCCATAAAGCTTATCGCCCGTGCTGTAGGTGAAGACACAAAGGTGCTTACCCTGCAGAATGGTGTCGACTCCTTGGATTCCCTGAACGAAGCCTTTGGGCGAAAAGCTATTCTGGGCGGTATCTCATGGACTAATGTGGCGATCGAAGAGCCTGGAGTTGTGCGGCACAGATATCCCGGCCCACTTGTCTTTGGTGATCCAAATGCAACTGGCTCAAAGCGCAACCAAGTGCTTAAAGATACATTTCTACAAGCTGGGGTTGTCGCTGAGGTCAGAGATGATATCACTCGGGCTATTTGGGAGAAGTTCCTGTTCATCTGTGCGGTGAATGGAATGACAGCACTCACACGATTGCCTGTGGGTACGCTTCTAGCCTGCCATGCCTCTCGCGAGTTATTTGTTGACATTATGTGTGAGGTTTATTCCTTAGCACGGCGAAGTGGAATAGAGCTTTCGGAGGATACGGTTGAGCGTACAATTAGGCATATGGAGAAGGACTTGCCTCCTGGAGTACTCAATAAGACTCTTGGTTCGATGTAC
Source organism: Microbulbifer mixtoriginis (SeqCode) (assembly GCF_052468275.1). Classification (NCBI taxonomy): domain Bacteria; kingdom Pseudomonadati; phylum Pseudomonadota; class Gammaproteobacteria; order Cellvibrionales; family Microbulbiferaceae; genus Microbulbifer; species Microbulbifer mixtoriginis (SeqCode). Next base: position 2,731,856 of record NZ_CP174341.1, read on the forward strand.
TTCGACATAGCATCTGGAAGGCGCCTAGAGCTTGAGTCTCTAAATGGCGCTGTTGTGCAAAGAGGGAAGCAGCTGAAGGTAGCAACACCGGTTAACAGTTTTGTCTGCGGGGCATTGAAGCCCTGGGCCAATGGCGAGCCTATGCGCAATGGGGTATAACAAGTTGAGTAAACACCCCGTATATAGCGCTTGATTCAAACGTTTTGCTCCCATTTCCTTGATCAGTGTACAAAAATAAGCCGTTGCTGAGTCGGATTCGGGGTTACTTCATAAAAACACAATCATGGAGTTCTTGGGTTAATGGTTTGGAGTAGTTGATAACTCCCGTTTAACCAGATTCCGCCAATGTGGTCATGTAGTGACCTATCTCGCCCTCCCCATTACAACTACGCCTCAATGGTCTCGTGTATCCGGAATCCCCTGGAGCTACCGGATCAGTGTGATGTCATTATCGAAAACGATTGTTATAGTAATAATATTAGCTGGAGGGGCCCGTGACTGTGTTCCTCACCTAGAAGGTGGCTTCAGCACGGACCATAGATAGCAGGCAGCAGGTAAATGAAGGGGAGGCATCCCCACTGAGTAAAGGCACGCTCGTAACAACTAGAGGACTAGATTCTGAGAACTAGAGAAGAAGCACTTCAGCTATTGGACAATCTGGATGCGCCCCAGCATCTCATTAATCACGTTACATTAGTTGGTGAGGCGGCCGATCTCCTGATTAAAAAGTTTATCGAAATGAAAGTGAATTTCGATCCGGACTTTGCCCGTGTTGGTGTAGTGATACATGATATTGGGAAAATTATACATAACAATGAAATGTATGGCCCAGGATCACAGCATGAACCTGAAGGTGAAAGGATATTACTATCAAAAGGTTTTACACCAGCAATCGCTCGATGCTGTCTTTCTCATGCCCGTTGGAGTGATATGGAATGTACGATAGAAGAGCTAGCGATAGCGCTCTCAGACAAGTTGTGGAAAGGTAAGCGCGTAGAGGAGCTTGAGCTCCAAATAATAGACCGAATATCACATATCTTAGATGTGGAACGTTGGGATATCTTCTCCGAATTAGATTTATGCTTTGAGAGTATTGCTAGTGAAGGCCTTAAGCGGTTACAGCGGAGTGTCACTAGAGGATAGATTATTCGAGATTCCTCTGAGTAAAATGGTACGTTATTTTCTAATAAGAAGCATTCAAAATTGACGTCACTTTATTAAGAAACTCCAAGATTATAAATTGACAGCCAATTGATATATCTCTTTCCTTAAATCCTGATATGGTTACTGGGAAAAAAGGTGCACGTGTTGGCAGAAGCCAGTGATTATCTACTGCTTGATCTGCTTTTGTAGGATGTGGAAGCCGATGCTAACAGATCAAGGGGGTATTGTCGACTGGATTATTTTGAGTAGTCTTAAGCCTTGATAGCCGAATTACTGTGAACCTTACTTAAAACATAGAAGTTTTTGGGTTTATTTTTAGTTGGGATTTGAACTCATTTTTAATTGGCGCCGTAATCTTTAGATTCGATAGTGAGTTGAAATATAACTTGCATCAGGTTTGAGGGTGAAGTGATACTCGTATTAGAGAAAGATTATAAATAAGGTGCTGGGCACCAAGGGAAGATTGTAATGTGCAGCAAAGAAAAGTTGGCTGGTTGGGCGTTATCAATATATGCTTTTCTATCACTTATAATATATATTTTTGGTTTTGTTGTTTTCTATTTTTTCTTTTTTAGTGAATTTCCTGAGTTGTTATCGTGGGCATTCATAGTTCTTTTAGTGTTATTGATGTCTATCAATTCTATTGGTCTGGCAGCAGGTATAAAGCTGATTCAAGAGGATAGAGGGGCATACAAAATAGCTATCCCTTATTCAATATTCTGCTTACTCAATTTCCCTGTCGGCACAGTGGTCGGCTTTTTCTGTCTGTGGGTATATTATGAGAAGGACGGTTAAGTCATGGTGGGTAGATATTTTGTAGCCAGCCTCTCTGTGGTGAAGAATCTATGTATTCTTATGTTGAGTGCTTAATATTGTTGGCCACATTTATGGAGTCATGATATGAAGATGAACTATGTGGTTCTCGGTAGTAATGATCTGGAGGCATCAATAAGGTTTTACAATTCACTTTTTGAAGATGCGAGATTTGAACAACTATTCTCTAATGAAAGGATGACTTTTTGGCGGTACAAAGAGTTTACATTTTCGGTGGCAGAGCCCTTTGATGGGGAAGAAGCTACGAATGGAAATGGAACAATGGTTGGATTTAATACTGAATCAAAGAAGGAGGTGATAAGACTATATGATAAATCGGTTGAATTGGGTGGCACCTGTGCGGGTAAACCAGCTCAGAGGGGCTTGAAATTTGCCGCATATGTAAGAGATTTAGATGGAAACAAAATATGTTTTTTTGAATAGGATTTATGTTATTTCAATGAGGTGGGTGATTTTTAACTTTAGGTTGTCTGCTTTTGGTGTAATAGTTTATAGAGTTATAACTATCAATTGATAGAGTTTGATAGGAAGCGTCTTGAAAAGAAGAGTAATGCATAGCGGCCTGATGGCAGCTTTTGTTAAAGCTTAAGTCTGCTAAAATTGTTTTTTATTGCCGCCAAAAGGGAATGTAGGCAAGTTCTATGCTATTGAAATTTAGAATGTCATGGAAAGAGCTGTATGAATAACGTCAGGGTTTTCGAGCTGGATTGGTTGAGAGTCATATTGATTTTGGCGGTATTCCTACACCATGCATTAATGCCATTTAATGGGGATGAATGGCATATCATGAATGCGGAGTCTAGCAAGCTGCTTGATGATGTTATGGTATATTTTGAGCAATTCAGGCTGCCAACACTATTTTTTATTGCTGGTGTAGGAAGTGTATTGTTGCTCCGTAAAGTCTATCCATCTCAGTTTTTACGAGATAAATTTTTTAGGTTATTTATTCCTTTGCTTGTAGGGGTGTTACTTGTTGTGCCGCCTCAGAATTATATTGAGGATATTGGTCAATATGGCTCATTTTTGCAGGCCTTTCCTCAGCTTGCTCTTAAGTTTGATTCAAACTACCTATGGTTTATTGAATACTTGGTCTTCTTTTCATTGCTTGCAGTACCGTTTTATTTTTTTCTAAGGTCACAATGGTCAAGTTCATTTAAAGGATTTGTAGAGTGGTTGTCGGAGACATCAAGTGGTCTATTTGGATTAGTTTTGGTATTGATTGTAATCAGAGTGGGGCTGAAATTATATTTTCCTGATAATGGTCATGGCATAGGCAATCTGTCTTCCACTTTGTTTTATCTTTATTTCTTTTTTGTCGGTATGTTTTTCATACAATCTCGGAAGATTTGGGCATCATTAAAGAAGTATCGGAAGGTAAACTTTGTGTGGTTACTGGTCAGCTCATTAATTTTTTATGCTTATTACTATTCTCCGGACTTAAGCGAGTATTTGTCGTTGCAAGCTCGTTGGTCAATTTGGTGGTTTGTAGGTTGTTTAGTCGCCTGGTCAGCGTTATTGACCCTGTTAGGTTATGCTCAACACCACCTAGCAAGCACCCCTAAATGGCTAAAATTTAGTAATGAATTGATATATCCATTTTACATTTTTCACCAAACAGTCATCGTTGTGCTTGGTTACTTTGTAATTAGCTTGTCAATGTCTTTGACGTATAAAGCTATGGTGCTAGCTGTTGGTTCTTTTTTGATAACTACAGCTATATGCTTGTTAGTTGTATATCCATTCAATGTAACACGTAGACTCTTTGGGCTTAAGCCTAGAAGAAGTAACGTAAGTGATGATATTGCTTGTAATAAAACAATTCACGGGACTGTCAGGTAATAGTAGTGTAAGTATGAGAATTGCAGTTTCTAACTGATAAGGCATGGTTGTTATAAAGAGTAGATGGAGTACCGTGATGAGCTTTTTTAACTTTATTAGGAGAGCGGTCACATAATAATTTATAGGGCTACTTTGGTTGAGGACACCTGTCTCTAATCAGCAACTTTTAGCACCTAGTATTGTAGGTGAGACGTATGTTTTAATTTTTGGATGTCACTGGTTCTGAGAGTTAGTATTAAAATCTTAACTTCCCACTGATGACAAAGCTGTAAGTGGGCTCTGCGATGAAAGGGCTTACTGGAGGAGCGTGGTGGTCTCTTAGACGGTAGATGTACTTAAATGGAAAAGAGTAGCAAAGAAACTCTTGCAAGTTTAATTGGACTACGGAGCTTGCCTGGCCATGAATGGTAATCCCCACTACAGCAGAACAGCTCAATATATCTAGTACAAAAATCTCACCTAGAAGATGGTAAGTAAGACCATGGTATCAATTTTACTTCAGAGTAAACCCGGACTACTCAGCGTCTCGCCCTATTAGATATTGATTCGGAAAACTGCTCTTCTTAAGTTGATAGTTTTGATTAAGTAAACTGTAAGGATAGCAGTTACTTAAAGTGAAAATTGGAATAATCTTTTAATAAAAATTAAAATCAATGTTATATTCGATTTTTGAGAAGCTTCTTTGTACAACTTCGTTACAAAAGGATAGGGGTAAAATGAAAAGATTAATACTTGGCATATTTCTGCTGATGTTGAATTTAAATGTGTCTTTTGCTGATGTGATAGAAGATAGACAGAGGCGTTACAAAGAAATTTTGGTGGAAAACGTTAAAATAGGTGAGCCTGGCGTCGCGGTTATTGTCAGTAAAAAAGGAAAGGTGATTTTCCAGGGGGCTTATGGCCTCGCAAATCTAGAGCACAATATACCTTTGACAGCTAATAGTGTATTTCGCTTAGGTTCTATCACTAAACAGTTTACTGCAGCAGCAATAATGATGTTGCAGGAACAAGGTAAGCTTTCACTAACGGATAATATTCATAAATATGCACCTGATTTTCCAACTGAAGGGAGTGATGTAACCATTGAGCATCTTTTAACTCACACTTCTGGTATTGCTAATTACACTGAAGATGAGGAGATTTTTGCTAAAGAAATACAGTTGCCGACAACCATTGACGATATGTTAATTCGATTTGCCAAGCACCCGATGAAATTTAAGCCAGGCGAGCAGATGCGTTATTCGAATACGGGTTATGTTCTTTTGGGAAAAATTATTGAGGTTGCTAGTGGGCAATCATATGCTGATTTTATCGATGAAAATATTTTTAAGAAAGTCGGCATGAAATCTAGCTACTATGGTGGTTCCAAAGTTATCCCAAATAGGGCTAATGGTTATGATACATCACCTGATGGCGTAGTTAATGCTATGTATATCGATATGATGTGGCCTCATGCTGCTGGAGCACTTTTATCTACTGTGATTGATCTGGATATATGGTTCAAAGCTTTACGAGACGGCGAGGTACTCTCCAAAGAAAGTTATCAGAAAATGATTGAACCGTTCAGGTTGAATGATGATTCTATGTCAAATTATGGCTATGGGTTGGGCATCGGAAAACTTAATGAATATGACATGGTAGCACACAGTGGTGGTATACCAGGTTTTGCTACTGATGCATTTTATATTCCATCTGAAGATTTGTACATTGCCGTCTTAAGTAATCTAAGTAGCCGTAACCCAAGTTTAATTAGTAAGTTATTAGCAGCTGAAGTTCTTGATATACCTGTGCCGAAGTTTAAATCAGTCGAATTAGATGAAAGTAAAGTTAAAGAGCTTCTGGGTAGCTATAAGATTGATGAAAATTCCGTTAGGATATTATCTTTGGAAGATGGAATTTTTTATTCTCAACGAAGTGGTGGTCCAAAATACGAAATTATTCCAATGTCTGAGAATAGTTTCTATTTCGAGAATACTTTGACCTATATGGTTATTGAGCAGGATAAAAATGGTAAGCAGGTCATGAGTTTCTATAATGATCTCGCCGTAAAGCCCCAGCAGGCAGTCAAGTTGTAGAAATATTTTACCCCCTCTTAAAAGAAGGATAGAGAGGGGGTAAATTGCCGTCATCAGGTATAAGGATAATATGAAAGGTGACTTAATCTTTCTTTATCGTATTCATGTGTAATCAAATATGGGAAAGCTTCTTATGGATAATGCTCCCACTGCTACGATAGGTATATTCTTAATGCCTATTCTAATAACAGGAGGGGTAATCCCAAAAACTCATGAAGATTCTTGTAGTTTTGTTTCGCACAGTAGAATAAAAGTAGAAGGCTCGACAGAAGTCGCTTGGGCAAACAACTGAAATGGCTTGGATAAATTAAAAGAAATGTCGGAATCATCCTGTAAAAAATCAAAGAGTAATATCATCATATTCAGTAACCATATCTGAAGAGTTTGTAATTCAATCTACCAATTGAGAATTATGAACATACACCATTTAGAAATTGTTACTCTAAATGTAGATAAAGTATGTGCAGCATACGAAGCTGCTCATAATGTCCGATTTGATGATGCTGATGAAATTCTCGGTGGAGCTCGAACATGTAGCTTAAAAGATTGCAGTATCGTCGGTGTGCGTCGACCTTTACGAGAGTCGAAAGAATCCGTAGTTCGCCCAAATTGGCTTGTTGAGGACATAGTAGAAAAAGCCATAAGCCTTGTTAAAGCTCAAGGGGCAAAGATTGCTGTTCCACCATTAGAGATACCTGGTAAAGGGATATTCGCTATTTATATCAATGGCGCTGTTGATCATGGCTTTTGGCAAGTTTGACGAGGGTAATTTTATTAGCCATCGAGTAATAGCTCAAAAATTGTCTTGAATTTATTACGATGATTGAATCTAGGTTCACTCTCTACAAGCCCTACAATCGATCAATTTTCGATCCCCATATAAATCATCTTTTTGGTAGATGAGAAGGAATTTAGGGGACGTGGATTCGCCCTCTAACAATTAGTTTAATTCTTATCTTAACTCAATAATCTATATGCTAGTATTCCGCTAGAGAATGATTAAAGTACCTCTGGCTCAGCTGGCTCCAGATTTAAGCATGTGATCAAAGCGTTGGGTCGACGGTTCGGTACTAAATCTAATTATGTAGCCTGGTCTGAGTAGAATAATTTTTACAAGATCGCCATATATCCCTGCTTAGACAAGTAATACAGTTAAATACGCATTTTGGATACATGTAAACTTTAATAAGGAAGCCTTTAACTACAGTTTAATCCGGCAAATTTGGGGTGACTAAAAGACCTTGGTTTCAAATAGTTCTTTTTTATATGTTATAATGGATTTAGATTTTAGGTTTAAATATGCGCCAGTTGACGGGCTTTACGTTTTACATTGGGCTTTTCATTGTTCTGAGTATTTTCATTAAAACATTATATTTTAAGGTTAAATCTATGTCGAAAGTTAAAGTAGAGTGGAAAGTTATTTTACTCTCCGCTTTTGCTGGTTCTTTCTTAACCGGTGTGTCCCAATATTTACTTTTAAATGCTTCATATGATAATGATATAAAAAAGGCAAAATTATTAGTAAGGCAAGAGCTCCTTATGAAAGAGCTAGAAGAGCGTAAAAAAGCATACAAAGGTATAAGGAAAGCTGTCTTGGAGTTTCATAGCGCCAGGTCTGAAAGAGATATGCTGGTTGCTGGAATTAAAATAAATGCTCTTAAGCCATATTTTGAAAGGGTATATAGATCTCAAGCAAGTGTTGAAGCTTGGCGGGAAAAAATGATGGAAAAAATTAAAAATAAAGATAAAGAAGCCTCTGACGATTTTTTTGAAGAGATGGAGGCGGCTTTTCATGCAGATTTAAAAAGAATTGAAAGTCAAATACTTGAATAACCTCTAATCAGCACATCCGTCAATTAAATTTCCTATGCTTCTGAACACTTATTTTGAAGACGTAAGATAATGGTGTAGCTTTTTAATGATAGATTTAACTTAAACCTGTAACTCTAAATTAAATGTAAAATGTGATCAGTAAAATACTGATTTATACACCCTTAAATGAGCATGGCTTTTCATACTTCATTTCGACGGCTTTTTGTTCACGATATTGACCGAGTAGTGAGATTCCTATTCCGGCCATGATAATAATTCCTCCAATAATTTGAGCAAAGTTTGGAATCTCTTGAAGGATAACGAAGGCGAAGAAAGTGCCTGCTACGGGGGTGATGGCGGTAGCGATAGAGATGTCGGCAGAGCTGGCCCCTCCTTGGAGCCCTTTAAACCAGGTGATCTGCCCAAAAACAATAATGACCGCTCCATATACAAGCATCCACACCCAGAGGAATGGGGAAAGGAGGTCGTTAAAGTGGTTGGCTCCAAATACAGAGAGGACAATGACCGAGAAGAGGATCACACCCGCAAGCATGCGGAAAACTGAAAAGACGCCAATAGGGACGCGATCAAGCAGTTTCCGACTGACTTGAACGGCAATGACGCCTAAGAGTGTTGCTACAGCGGTTAAAATTTCTCCAGCTTTGGGGAGGGTTTCTAGGAATTGGTTCATTGCTGGATTTCCAAGATTCAGCATTTTCATGCTCATTGGATCTTCCATCGGAGGTTGATGTAGCAAAAAAATTGCAATAACACCAACCGTTACCACAAGGGCACCCACTATTGAGAACCCTGTTGGCTTCTCCCGGAACATTAAAAAAGCAAATAAGAGTCCTAAGGGAGCATCTAAAGTTGCGATTAAAACGACATTAGTCACCTCTGTGATCATTAGAGCAATAAAAAAGAAAGCTGGGGCAAGAACGCCAGACATCAAGATGAGCACAAACATGTAAAACCAGTCCTTGAAAGGGTACTGTTTTAAGATGCTGAGGCGCCAATCTTTCCTATAGATTATCAAAAGGGTGATACCCGCCAAGAGATTTCCTGCGAACAAGAGATTGCAAAAAGAGATGGGATTGTTTCCATTAATGAGATGATGGGCACCGAGCTCCCCGATTTTCGCAACAACAGAGTTGGAAGCAGCAAAGATAAGAATCGAAATCCATAGCCAAAATCGGGTACTTTTTACGGTATGCTGATTTTCCATTTTGAATCCCCTGAGTGCTATGGCAAGCTTAAGCGGATTTACCTCGCCCTTTGCCAACTACGACTTATCTGATAGTGAAGGTGGGTCATTCTAATCTGGATTAGTTTAGACTAAATCTCATAATCGGCTGCCTAAAAGCAGTTAAAATTAATCTATATATCCACGTCAGAGTGATTTTTCTGGTCAATGTTTGAGGCAATGTTACACACTTTCTACCTGCGCTCAGTAAAATATTCGAATTTAGTTCGGAAAACATGATAGTGAAATCTGATTAAGCGGATGGATTTTATAGGCGTAATTTCATCTCTTATGCTGCATCGTCAAACAGTCCAGAGATGGATATTTTCTACGAGCCGAAAGTTTTGTGACGCTAATGGATGAAACTGGATGTTCGACTGCCTAAGGTGGTAGATCTCTTCTCGGTGGATAGGGTGAGGCCTAGGGCTTGGAAGTTCATAACTACTTGATCGTTTTTCACTTCCTGCACTGTGACTGAGACACTGTAAATAATTCTTAGTTTTGGACGGTTGAGCGCTAATGGTTAATCGGCTCGTTTTCTGCTGACACTCAAGATCAAGGTAAGTATTCTGAGCTGGGGAAGCTTGGTAATAAGTGGTGCCTGTAGTCTCAGTTTGGTGAACATAAGGGTAGAGAGTCTCGACTTGTTAAAGGTGGGTGTCAGGTTCCCAGTGATTAGGGATTTTTTCCAGAGTAATGAATATATTTTACTCTTTTATCTCGAACCAACTTGGCCAGTTGGTTCTTCATGCTTCGTTTAACTTTCTTCTTCAGTCAATAGTCTTGGTAGTTTATACTTTGCTGGTGGGTAGCCAATGGTTACTTCGACTGTATCTTTGTGAAAGGAGTGCTAGATATCAAGCCGTTTCATCTATCGTTCGTTGTTCCAGACCTAGAAAAGGCAAGGGAGTTCTACGTAAATCTACTTGGCTGTACTGTAGGCCGAGATACAGGAGAATGGATTGATGTAATATTCTATGGGCATCAGATTACTATACATCAAGAAAAGGATGGAATGGTAGCCAAGCCTATAGATCACTTTGGCCCATTACTTGAGAAAAAACAGTGGAGTGAAGTATTAGCTTTACTCAAAGACAGTTCGATTCCATTTGTACTGGAACCACTAGTGAGAGGCGAGGACTCTGAAAATGATGCTGGGAAATTTGTAGTTAAAGATCCGGCGGGAAATTTACTTGAGTTTAAGTACTACAATAATTTTTCAGGCACTGTAGTTGGTAATGATAAATAAAAAAGACAGATAGTAGCTATAGTTGTATATTACTTAGCAAGTTAGTTCGATAATCCAGGCTTGATGTATCTTGCAGTTTAATCAAGTTCAACCTATTTATCTTTACTGAAAATCAATTCAGGGTGTTTCCCGATCGGGAAGCATTGTGAGCGATGCATGGTGCCTGGCGGCGGAGTAGGTGATGGGCTTTTAATGGGGAAGGTGGGTAATAGGCTTTTAAAGCTTGGGGGTCTCTTCAATTTATTCAGGGTGATCGAATTTCATATTAAAGGATGTAAAGTTGGCTGGTTGATTTTTAATTTTTCTAAGTATTCTTTTTAGCTGTTAGTCTAGATGAATTGTACTTCTGTTTTGTCGGTGTCTAGGGGTATATGTTTTCAATAGGGTTGCCAGATTCGGATTAAGATTGAAGAAATAACTGTACTAACTATGACAGCAGTCCAACTTCTTTAATTGTGGTCATTAATGCCTAGCTTATCAGCGATTAGGTAATCTAAGCTAAATCGACCAGGGCCTGTAGTTATTAACCATACAAATAAAATAATATATAAAACTTGGGGTAGGTAAATAAACCAGCTTAGCCAATCCAATGGCCCTATGCCTTTGGGGATGACATGCTCAATTTCAACAGTGGTGATAGCCACAATCATTACGATAATTAGTATAATCGCAACAATTGAAGAAAAAAGCCCTGCTATTAATAGTAAGCCACCAAAAAATTCTACAGAAGCTAAAAATGTAGCCATAAGTTCATGAAAGGGCACTCCTATTTCTTTCATTAAATTTATTAGGTCTGCATGTCTCTCAGGTACAAATAGCTTGTTATAACCAGATACTGAGAAGAATAACCCCAATGACACACGTGCTACCAAGATAGGTATCCATTCCCAATTATGAGCACCAACAAGTATTTTCTTCGTCAGTGGAGAATCTTGTGTAAACATAAGCGCCTTCTTATATAGCAGTATTCTAACTGTCAGTTTTAATTTTAAATGCTTCGTATGCTTTTAAAGTCTTTTCTGCAGTCTGTACAAAATGTTGGAGTATTTTCATTCTCACCTTTTTCACTTTTACCTATAGGTGCGTATATTATAACGTCTTTTTATTGGGGCTGTTTGCAAACAAGTAATCACCTCAGTCATTAATGCTGTATCGTAAATAAATTATTTTTATTTAGGTATTAAACATGGCTAAAATGGCTGGCGCAGACGCAAATTGCCTTACTCGTTATACATCGAATCGGCATGATTTCGCATATCCTAAAAGCCAGCGACCTATCTTGACTGCGCACTCATTTCGGGTGCGAAAGCTAGAGAGATATTAAAAAATACGACAAATGCAATACAATCCGCAATGCTTTCACCATCTTAGCCTATTCAAATGTCAGGGCAAATTAAATCGATGATTGACCTTTTCCGCGCCATATGACGTGTTTGTGGTTAGGTAGCCCACAGAGCTCCTTATCCAATGGGAGCTTTGGTGCTATTTCTAATTTTTGCCGGGACTCACTCATGGACAAGTGTGGAGATGGATCAGAATATCCTGTAGTCCTTTTGCAATAGTGGTGAATGAAAAATCGGTCAGGAACAGGAAGCAGTGAGTGGCTATATCAAGGGAAGAGATTTTAATAGGGAGAAATGTACAAATGAAAAATACCGCCTGGCTTAATTCAAGAATTAATAAGAAGCTCGGATAAAAATAAGAGCAAAAAAGCATACTCTTTCTTCTTTAAATATTTGCCCCTTTAGCCTCCTCTTCTGTAACCGAAATAATATTCCCAGCTGTTATTCTTTACCGTTTCGGTATTTTTTACCAATCTCTTTCTTTTCTACCGGTGCTCAAACTGCGATGGGCATTCCTTGATGAGTTCGCTTGGAAAGTGGCTTAAAGCCGGAAGGTAAGGTTGGGGCCTGGGTTGTGTTCTTTGTATAGTAGGTATGATAAATTTTGTAAATGTAAAGATGCATAATATAGAACAGCTATTTTTGAATTAACTGTTAACCTCTTTAAGAGATCATAAATTGAATATTAAAATTCGTAATGAAAGTGGTGGAGATGCTGAGACAATCCACCGAGTTACAGTCCTAGCATTTCGGGATGCTCCACATAGTGATCACACTGAGCAGCTTATTGTGGAGGGGCTTCGCAATGCAGGTGCATTATCTTTATCTCTGGTGGCTGAGTCAGATGGAGAAATTGTAGGTCACATTGCCATTTCACCAGTAAACATTTCTGATAACTCGACCAACTGGTTTGGACTTGGGCCGATTTCAGTACTACCTGAGTATCAAGGAAGGGGAGTTGGCTCGAAACTTATGGGGAAAGCTCTTGCAGACCTTAAAGAAAAGGGGGCAGAGGGTTGTGTAGTACTTGGGGATCCTAATTATTATGGGCGCTTTGGCTTCAAGGTAATCGATGGATTGGTTTTGCCAGGGGTTCCAGCAGAGTACTTCCAGGCACTGTCATTTGGTAGCAATTTTCCGCAGGGAGAGGTTGTGTACCACGAGGCATTCTCGGTTCAAGGTTAAGAATCGGCTACACAGCGACTGACTTTCTACCGTTTTGCGGCTCTGGGCCGACGCGTGGCCTGAGTCAAGCACGGTTTATACACCGTTATTTGCTAGGGTTGTCTCTATAGAGATTATTAAGACTCTTTTTTTTGGGCCTCCTTCCTTGGAGAATCTACTTTCAACGCTTCCCATTGCCTGCTTTCGCTCGTTTCCGATACGTACATAGATCTCTTCTTCGGTTGATAGTCTTGGCGATTTATATTCTTATTTGGCGGGTGCCTAGGTTTGCCATTCGAGTTTTCCTACAAAGTTGAATTTACGAGTCGTGAACCTCTACAGCCAAATCCGCGTAAGAAATCCACGATTATCAGCTCGATTAACCTTAGATCCGTGGCAACCACATTCCCATCGTAGCGGCAAAAATACCAATGGCCATAAACACAGTCAAAGGTATCAGGGTACTGACAAAAGCAATCTGAGTACCTTGTGCGGTTCCACGCTTTTGACAGTGAAAATACCATTCCAGCATGGCCAGCGGGAGGAGGTATTGGCCGAAGCCCAGTGCATACAGGAATGGCCCGGTAAAAGATTCCCAGTCGACTCCCCAGCCGCCGGTGAGCATTGCCCAGCCCATCAAGGCTACACGAAAGAACCACACCGCACTGGCAGCCATAAATAGGCGTAAGGCCCAGCGACGGTGCTCAGCAAAGCGTCTGGCCATCGCGGTACGCACCGCCAGAAAGGCAAACATCAAAATTAGTATGCCGTCCATGGTGATACTGATCTGTGATACCAGATTACCAATAGTGTGCCGCGTCCAGGTCATGTAGAGCCCCGCAACACTGGCGATGACGGCAGTCAGCAGATAGCTGCGTCCCAACCAGCGATGGAAGTTGGGGGCATGCCGTCGCACTGAAGGGATCAGCTGCAGGGGCCCACCGCCGATTACAATTGCGGCCAATAGCACGTGACTCACCGAAGCGAGATTACCCAGTGTATCTCCCTCGCGGAAGCCTGCCGGAAGGTGCAGTCCTTTCAAGCCGTGCACCCCCGATTCGGCAATGGGTGGGTAGAAGACGGCCAGGATATAGGCAAAGAAGATCGCATGGCCGATGGCCGCGATGCAGAACCAGGTTTTTACCGACAGGTAAACGGCCCGCCGGGTGTCGAATGATCGCGGCAGTGTTTGGCTGAGTACAGCGTCGTTCATGGGGTTTCTCCAGGCGTTTATGGTGCGTGCTTGGGCTGAATGTGCCTGCCGAGCATGTTCGGTTTTTTCAGGCACACGCACATCGGCCACAGGCAGGAATCTGACCTCCCCCAAAAGGTGGAGATGCGACTGCTCCCGCCTCCCCCGAAAGCCCCATGACAGCTGGTTGTGCCTGGTTTAGCATGCGGAAATGAAATCGTCGTCCCTAAATACACCTGCGCCGAATCCGCTCAACACCAGCTCGGAACTACCCAAGCTTCCGGTGTGGCAGCCCTTTCGCGGGCCATTCGAACGCTGGCCGCACCTGACTGATCTGCTCATCGCCTTGCTCATGTTTTTGCTGACGCTACTGATGTGGTCGCGCGACGAGGCGCGGGAAGTGCTGGCCATGCAAAATCTGGGGGATGTTATTGCTTTCCAGTGTGCGTTCATTGGCTCCTTCGCTCTGTTGTGGCGTCGCACACACCCCTGGCAGGTACAGGCCGTTATTCTCGGCGCAACAATATTGCTGGAACTGGGTTTACCGGCGGATGGCATCGTTGCCATGGCGGTTTCGCTGTATAGCCTTGGCCGCTACGAGGCCAACACCCGGGCCAGTTTTATCGGAGTCATCGCAACGCTGGTTTTTGTGGCGATTGATCAGGGTATTCCGGTTCAACCAACTGCGGCAGGCACAGTAACGGTGATGCTGGTATGGGCGTTGTGGTATATCGGTCGCCGGCTGCGTTTTCGCGGTGAATATCTCCGCTTACTGGAAGAGAGAGCTGAGTATTTGGAGCGCGAACGCAATGCCGAATCCGAGCGTGCGGTAGCGGCCGAGCGCACACGAATCGCCCGCGAGATGCATGATGTGGTGGCGCATCAGGTGAGCCTTATGACCGTGCAAGCCGGTGCCGCCAGGGCCATCAGCCGCAATAACCCGCAAGCCGCCAGTGAGGCCATGGCTTCGGTGGAGGCTGCTGGCCGTCAGGCCATGACAGAAATGCGCCATTTACTTGGCGTACTGCGCCCGGCAAGTAGCGACACCGCGCTCACGCCGCAACCGGGTCTCAATGATTTACCGGCTCTGATTGAAAAGGTCCGGCAGGTGTTAACCGAGGTCGACTACGAAACCCACGGCATGCTGGAGAATGTACCGACCAGCGTCGCTCTCACCGCCTATCGTATCGTTCAGGAATCTCTCACTAATGTCATCAAGCACGTTGGAGCCGCTGCGCGGGTTCAAGTGAGCCTGCGCGTAGACCATGAGACTCTAGTGATTCGTGTAGCCGATGATGGCAACACCACTGGCGACCGGCCCATGGTGGAAACAACTATTGACGAGCAGCCTGGCGGTGGGCACGGCATTGCAGGCATGCGCGAGCGCGCGGAATTGCTCGGCGGCCATCTGTATGCGGGCGCGGTCGATGGTGGTGGTTTTGAGGTATATGCACAACTACCCACAGGAATGGTGAAAACATAATGTTGCGAGTGATGGTGGTGGACGACCAGGCTTTGGTACGGTGTGGTTTTGCGCTGATCCTGAACAATGAGCCCGATATTGAGGTGGTCGCCGAGGCGGGTACCGGCATTGAGGCAGTTGAAGCCGCACGAGCGCATCAGCCGGATATCATCCTGATGGATATCCGCATGCCGGAGATGGACGGGCTGGAAGCCACGGCACGCATCCTGGAAGCTAGTGATGCAACTTGCCGTGTCATTATTTTGACTACGTTCGATCCCGATGAATACGTGTTTCGTGCGTTGAGGGCAGGGGCCAGTGGCTTTGTGCTCAAGGATATTCCCCCGGAGGCACTGGTGCAGGCAGTACGCACCGTAGCAGAGGGCGGTGCCATGCTTGCACCGGGCATCACTCAACGCCTGATCAGCCAGTTCGCACAGAAATTGGGGGCAGGGCGCAACCTGTCAGAACGCCTGGAACGCCTCACTACCCGCGAGCGTGAGGTACTGGAGGCCATCGCCGCTGGTAAGAGCAATGCCGAGATTGCGGAGGCCCTGTTTATTGGCCCCGCCACTGTGAAAACCCACGTTTCCAGCTTGCTCTCCAAACTGGGGTTACGCGATCGTGCACAGGCGGTCGTGTTCGCTTACGAATGTGGCCTGGCCACCGTAGGGGAGCGCGATGTCGGTTTCTAGGTCAACACGCGCTTCGCAACGCAATGCACTGTATCGGCTTGCTGCCATCGGCGCAGTAATTCTGGGGCTGTTCCTCACCCTCGGAGCTCAAGGTCACTTTACTGCCGTTTGGCCACTGGTAACCAGCGACGGAATGGGTTTAGCCCGTCGCTTGCTGTTGATGTTGCCCGGCATGATGCTTGCCGGCACCGCGGTGTTGAACTTCCTGCTCTGCAAACCACTCTGGCAAGAACGTGGTTACGCCCTTAACGTTACGCTTGCGGGTAATCTGCTTGCCATGAGCTATTTGCTCTACCTGTTGTTACGCGGCGTACCCAATCACCCTATTGGCGTTTTCCTCGCATTGGAGATGTCTTTTGTACTGCTGCTCGTAGTAACAAGGGCGGGACTGGTCTGGCCTGCGGTAGCAGAAGCGCCGGTTGAGAAGGGCATGCAGTAATGTATACGCTCGGGGATTGCACTAGCTACCCGGCACCTTAAACCTCAAGCTTGTTATTAACTTGCTAGCTTCTTTCTGAAGTCAGACAAATCGATTTCTCTTTGTACTTTTGAAGCCCTAACCGGGTTGTTTTTGGAAAACAACTTCACCCGTCAAAATGATTTTGATCACCACCAAAACTTTCAAAGTAAAACACCTGTCCGCTAGTATTATCACGAAGTGACTCGAAAAGAATCTTCCCGGTAAGGTCATTGCTTTTTCTCCGAAGCCCGATCGATAGCTTCCCGCATAAACTTTGCTGAAACAAAATTTACCTGCTTGATGATTAATGTTTAGACCAGCAGATCCTTGTTCAGGGTTCTATCAAAATCTTTCCCTAAATATGTATACCCGTTAAAGAAGGCTTCTTAATCCATTGTATATTTTTGTGTGATCTGGGTGATGAGCTTTGGAATTAGGGAGTAGCATGATATATAGATGTTACTTTTGAGTTAACAGTTATGTGCCTTAGGTAAATTACGAGTATGGGTTTAAGAGCGACTCTTTATCAGATCACGAAGGAACAATATCGAGAGACCGGTCAAGGTAAGAGCTATGTTGATGGAATAGATGAGTCTGTTACGCCTCTATCACTTGGTAGGTCTTGGGGCTGCATCAGTTATCTGATAACCCAAGATGAAAATGCATCATTTCTAAATACCGGCAGGCAATGTGAAGATGTGTGTGAACATTGTGAAGCTCACTCACCTGAAGCTATTAGTGAGCTTGCAACGTATTTAGATGAATGTGAGTCGTCAGCGATTATGCAGCGTTATGATTCACACACTTTGCGGCACTTAGGTATATATAAATCTGATTACCCCAAAATGGATATTAGTAACTACCTAGTTCAGTTTACTGATTTTGTTAGGTCAGCAAAAAATTTGGGTAACGGAATATTAGTGGTAATATGCTAGCAGAACACAACAAATTTATCTTAGTGTCTTTTGTTGCTAAGCTTCATTTTTAGGTGATCGCGCCATAGTACCTCAAACTACATTTCATAACAAAAGTCCTATATAGCCACGTCAAATGATCCATGGAGAGTAGATGAAATCATTCCTCATTAATCTAATCGGCTTAGTTGGATCATGGTATTTGATTGATCTTGCTTCCAAGAACCCGCTTAATTCTACTTTTGCCCCGTTTGTATTTGCAGCTTTTTTTATATCCAGTTTGCTATGGTTTATTGTGAAGTTTGGAGTGACTCAGCGCTCTGGCTTTGCTGGTGACTCCGGAGGTGGTGATTCTGGTGGCTTTAGTGGTGGAGATGGAGGGAGTGGTGATGGTGGGTGTTAAATCAATTAACAAGCCTATATTGTCCGTCGCTATCGAAGCCGGAGTGTTCAGCCACCGCAAATATGAACGTTATGCATCAATAGAAGAGAATTATGAGTGCTCATAAATTTGTTTGTTATGAATATTTGCAAGCACTCAAGTGAGATCCAACAGATAATTCAATGGTTTGTGTCCCTCATGTCGCGCTGAGTGCGTGTATCTTGGAATGAAAATACCCATTCTCCAAAATCCAAACCATAAAAAATGAGAAGAGCTTAGGGTTCAATTCCTGAGTATGATTTTTAAAAGGCGGGTGTACTCGACCTTCGGCGGGTCCATGCTTTGGTTATATTTTTAGGTGAATTGTGATAGAGGTAATAATTTCAAATTTTCGGTATTTTTTATATAAACCAAGTTATTTGCAATCCTTTGTACGTTTGCCATGTTTTGTAAATCAAACGGAAGTTATGCCAAGTATCAAGTCAATATATTTGTTCTCTTAATTCGGTTCGTGGTGGCAACTCTCCCTCTTGGGTGGATGTTGCTTTGGCTCAATTACTCTGAGTCTGGCAGAAATGGGGAGCCAGGATTATCATTATTTTTTTATTAACTGGTATAAAATATAACAAGAAAAGGAAAAATGACAGATAAATAGGCACTTGCTTTTGATGTAGTGTATTTTAATTGGTGCCTACATCTAACCTAAAATAGACTGTGGAGCAGACCTTTAACGTTTGTGTGCAGTAACTCGAAACGAGCTATGCAGTCTATCGAACCAATAGTTGAATACATAGGTATATATCACGATGTAAATCACCATGACTATCTCAAGCATAAATGCTTCTAGGATAGTCAGATTAAAGCTCCAGGCGATTACTGGCAACGTCAGTACCAACATGCCCCCCTCAAACAATAACGCATGTATGGCTCTAACGATAAATGTCTTTTCTGGGTTTTTACGTATATTCAATAAGTACCAGTCAAAGGCGTGATTGAAAATCATATTCCAGACCAACGCAAATAGTGATAGTCCAACAGCAATTGCGAGCGACTGGTGTACCTCCAAATCAAATATTGGAACCACTAGTAGGCCACCCGTGAGCAGCAGAAAAAACTCGTAGGAAATTGCTTGTACTAAACGATTCTTCAATGAATAAGTCATCAACCATACTCACTCTGCTTGAGAAAATGTGCTTGAATGATATATAGTTAAGTTAGATGGAAAAAGTTAGATACCATACGTTAAACAGATAGATTGAATGAATGGCAGTTTCTATTGAACAACTGGAAGCATTTGTAGCTACTGAGCAGGCTGGCTCGTTCTCAGCGGCTGCACGTAAATGTGGAAAGGCACAGTCGGTAATCAGCTCACTGGTATCGAACCTTGAGGTTGACTTTGGAGTCAATCTATTTGATCGAAGTCAACGATACCCGCGATTGACGGACGCTGGTGAGTCACTGCTGGAACGCGCACGGAATCTTATCGAGCAGCGTGAGCGATTGATGGCGATCGCACAGGGGTTGTCTCTGGATGTCGAGGCCCGGTTGACGTTGGCTATTGCCCAGCATGTTCGTATTAAAAACCTGGGTGGACTCTTTCAAGAGTTTGAGACCAAATATCCGAATGTTCAAATTACGCTCAGAGCGGGAAGTGTTCAGGATGTACAGACCTGGGTTGAAGGGGATATAGCCCAACTCGGGATTATCACACAACTGGATGAAGTGCCCGCTGGATGCGATTTCAGGGCCCTGGGCCATCTGAAGCTTACAGGCATCGCCTGCGTTGATCACCCGATTGCGAGACTCACTGAAGTTACCTGGGAAGACCTGAAACAATACCGACAAATCTTATTGCAGGAGTTTGAGATATCCAGCCAAACTCGCTGGCTGGTGTCTCCCGACGTGTGGAGTGTGTCACGGGTTGATGATGCACTTGACCTTGTTGAGGCCAATTTGGGCTGGGCAGTATTGCCACTACACGTGGTTGCGAAGGGGATAGCGGCGAAAAAACTGATACAGCTTCCCCTAGTATTTGAGCAGGAGAAAGAGCTGTCACACGGTGTAGATATTATCTGGTCCAGTAAGCGTCCACTGGGTCCCGCAGCCACTGATTTGATGAAGTGGCTGAGCACAGAGGACGCAATACTGAACAAGGATCAGTCGTTATGAAGCGTTTGACAGGTCTCGGGCAAAATCTGTGATAGTTGTATCTGGTTTACCTAACACCTGCCAAGTTTTTTGACTCACTGGTTGCTCCTTTAGCTGTTCTACGTAAGTCAGCATATGCTCCATGAATACTGCCTGTTCTTCGGGCAGTCCCATTTCTGCAATGGCGGCGATAGGGTGGTGGACAATTTCTGTTCCCGGAGAATAGCCCTCGACAAACTTCTTGGCTGCTTCAGGCAAAGACACCCCCTCAGTACCCTGAACCGAAAAACTCTGGTTGTAAGCCATCTCATTCCCGATAGCATTACCGATCATCTCTGCCAGATCTGTTGTATTGGTGTAATAGATAGGGTGAACATGATTACCGATGATAGCAAATTGATCGTTCTCAATGAATGTAGGAAAAGTATCCAGGAAGAACGAACAGAAGAAGAAAGTGTAATCAATGCCAGAATTTTTAATGGCCTCTATACCTGGTTTACGGATTATATTGGTCTCATACTCTAGGCCCTTGTCTGCTAATTCCGGGTGTAGATAATCAATACCCGCAATCTGCATAATGTGCTGCACACCAGTGACCTTTGCAGCCTCAACGATATTAATCACTCCTTCACGTTCAGTGTGAAAGGGTAAGCTAGGGTCAAGTGACGTAGTATTCAGGGTAATATAAAGCGTTTTGGTACCAACCAGTGCCGAGACCAAGCTCTCTTTGTCCGAGACATCTGCTTCGACAAGCTGGATACTCTCTGGGAGGATAGTGCGAGCGCTAATTACGTCCCTCACGATCGCAGTTACCTTTACACCTTTTTGATCCAGTTTTCGTGCTACCTGACGACCTAAATGGCCTGTGGCGCCAATAATCGTAATAGTTTTCTGCATGATTCAACCTTTAAAGTAATGAATGAAGTAGCCCATACTTTGCCTAAGGTCTAAAAAATCTTACAGTTATGTACCATCTATCAAACAGATACTACGAAAGCTTTCACTGCATCAACGTATCTAAGCGACCGACAGGTTTTAGGGGGTAATTAACTTAAAGTGGGCTATGACTGACGATTCTTCAGTCTAAATACTAAAATATCATCGGCATCAAATTTGAAATTATGATATCGCCTTCTGATTAAATGATCACCTAATTCAGTTGGCGGGTGTCATTGGGTATTGGTATTCAGTTTATTTTGCTAATCCATTGCTTATTAATGTATAAGCATTGCAAGTGTAAGAAAAAACGTGACACTTAGTGCAGTTCCAAATGAGATCCAGGAAATGAGCTTATGTTATGAATCTACTAGCACGTTTCACAACACCGAAGGAGTTAGGGTTTAGATTGTTATCTAATCCATCTTTTAAATGGCCGCCAACTATAATTGATCATTACTTATAGATATTATAATAAAGTAAAAAGATAACCCTGCTGATACTAGGTTTTAATCATCTAGCCTATATGCGATAGATCAATGTCGATTTCATGGTCTTTGATAGCGGGACCACGGAAAATAGCTATATCAAAATAGTAATTGTCAAGGAGTGCAATTCTATTATCTTTTTATTTTATAAGACCATTAGCTTTGTTAAATCCATAATTTTTTCAAAAGATTTTATTTTGCTGCACTCTTTGAATATATTATTGCACTTATTGGTTTCGGGAGTGGGGAATATATTAAAAAATTTATTCTTTACTTCTTCAAGTGATAAAGGATTGTTGGCTGAGCCTTTGAAGTCAATAACTTCCTTGTTATAGTAGCTTCCATCAAGCAGTACAACTTTAACGTTGGCACCAAAACAATTGTCCGTATATTCTGGATTTTGATACAAATAAATAGAATCCATGATAGATAATATTTTTTCATCTTTAAATAACTTTTCATCATACTTTATGGAGGTAGGAGAGCCGTAAGTGAAAGTGAGAGCTACAACATAGTATATAGATAGTTGGGCGCTTAGTGAGTCAGTTATGTTTTTGTTAGAGCAGTGATCGATTGTAAACTTGCTAACTCCAATTTTTATACTACGTATAGAGTTAACATTTATAGGGTTTGCATTAATCAGGTGTTCCACTGCTTCTACAGCACCATGAAGAGCGTTGCAACAGTTGTATTTCTTTATTGCTGTTTCCATGAGCAAAAATTTTTGCCCAAGATGATTTAATATGATATTAAAGTTTCGCTCCTTGCTAAAATTGCAAATTCCATGTTTTCCTTCGATGACTGTATGAGGCGCTGTTATATTTATGGAGGCATAATGCGCAGATTCAATACCAGCACCAACTGCTACTGAACATAACATCCTCTTAACACTACCACCATGATCAGCCCACTCCTGTACCCCTCCACTATAAGAAGCGGCAATACAAAATGCATTTAGAAGCTGTTCCTTATTTAATCTCATGAGCAAACCAGCAGTAATGGAGCTCGCCAATGGCCCGACAACTGTAGGATTGTAAAAGCCATAAAAATTGTCATCTCTGAATGCAGCTCCAAGGCGAACAAAAATCTCCAGTCCAATGCAGTAGCTATAGAATACATCAGCGCCACTAGCATTATACTCTTCACCTATAGCTAGGGCTGTTGATAGAATAATGGTGGAAGGGTGAACGATAGCAATCATTGATGTCTCATCAAACTCAGTTTGATTTGCTAGGATGGAATTTATTTTTGCGGAAATTACTGCGAAAGATTTTTTGTTGAAGCCAATTATAGAGGCTTTATTTGAGTTTTGAATCAATTTCTTTCTCTCGTATAAAGATATGATATCTTTGGGTATGTTAAATGTTGAGCCTGCCAGCATTAGCCCTATACTATTAAGTAATAATTTTAATGTGTGAGTCTCTACTTCTTTTGGGAAATCTCTGTTTATATACTTTTTAATTGAGAAATTAACAAGCTCCTCTGAAATTTTACAATCTAAGTTTTCTGGATTCATAACATAACCCCTTTTAATGTTAAGAGTAAAAAGTAAATTGCTACCAATGGTTATCTAACTGGGTGAGATGAAGTCAAATATCATTTGGTATCATCAGTCTTTCAGCCTGGCGAGGACTTGCTGCAATGCCACGGCTCCGACTTAAAATCTGGGGCTAGGTTCCCATGAACCGCTTTAGGGGGAACCCATGAGCCTTCAAAGTATGTATTACTTCATTTGGCAAGTTCCTGAAGGATTGACAAGACGTCCTTGCCTTTTTGTGTTAGCAAGTACTTATATCGCTTAGGTTTTGACTGATATTGTTCTTTTACCAACATTTCCTCTGTTTCTAGCATCTTTAATCTCTCTGCTAGTCTATTTGTTGGTATTTTCTCAGGTGAATCAGCAAGTTCGTTATAGGTTTCTTTGCCACATAGTAAGTCTCTTAGAGTAACTAGCGTCCATTTATCGCCAAATACATCCAGTCCATTCAAGATAGGGCAATCGGAACGGATAAGTTGATCGTCAGGGCTCATACACACACTTATACATAAAAAATGAAATGGTAGACTAGTGACTTTAATTTCGTAAGTAATGGTAGAAATTCATGCCCAAAATATCCGGAGAGTGTTTGTACCGTTTTATTAATTATAATTGCTCCGAAGAGCCTGTAATGGCGGGGCATGGCCAATGTACAGATTGCCAGAAAGTTAGTGCCGCAGGGCACATTGCCGATATTGCTGTTCCTCGCGGAATTTAATCATAAACGGTGATCTTGCGTTTCATGAGAAGCAGGCGGATAGTAGAAATGCAGCAAGGAGGGGTTTTGTCCTCGTTGCGGTTCGCATAATTATGCAGAAAACAGTGGTTTGTCGTGGTTAGAATTTGTCCATGCCGGAAGTCTTCATGATTTGGAGCAATTCAACCCTACGATGATCGTATATGAAAGTAGCGGCGAACCTTGGGATTATATGGACCCAGATTTACAAAAGAATGAAAAAGTGCCAAAGATGTGATTGTAGTCACTCTGGCTAGAGGCCTACAAGACAGTTCGAGCTATGTCTATTGGGTGCTTATTACGTTCCTGCTTGTTTGAGATTGTGATTAAACGGCGTTTTATACAACGTTTGAAGATTTTTATTTCTACGAGTAAGCCTGCATAAGATGCCATAAAGGATTTACCCCTCGAGAGAATCAGCCAATGAGAAATTTAGCCATATTGATATTTCAAACTCTTGACGGTGTAATGCAAGCACCCAGTATACCCGAGGAAGATTTCTCCGGCGGCTTCCGTCATGGAGGTTGGGCAAAAGATTGTTGGGATGACGTTATGGAACAGGTTTCAAAGGAGGCAATGAAGGAGCCGTATGACCTGCTATTAGGGCGTAATACATATAATTTATTTGCCTCAAATTTTGCTAGTGCCGAACCTGATAATCCAGTAGCAGACAAACTAAATATGGCAAAAAAATACGTGGTGACATCAGGTACTGATGATCTAACATGGAATAATTCATTCAAACTAAAGGGCTCTAATGCAGCTGTAGAGGTCGCTAAAATTAAAGAAATAGATGGGCCCCTGTTACAGGTTCACGGTAGTTGGCAATTAGTGCAGTTACTTCTTAAGCATAACTTGGTAGATGAGCTTAGACTTTGGACCTTTCCAGTAGTTGTTGGTGAAGGAAAACGCTTATTTGAAAACGATGAAATTTCGTCGAAATACAAACTCATAAAATTTGCGACGTGTCCTTCAGGAGCCTTTATGCACTTCTATCAACCACTAGATCGAATTGCAGTATGAAATTTTACTTATATAGGCACTCACTCGTATGGTCTCTGATGCAAGGTAATATTTTTCTTTTAGCGTTGAGTAATTTTCGCAGTTAACGCAAAAGAGAATCCACAGAGTGACCAGTGATGCAAAAGGCACTCGACGAGATTAAAGAGCACATTGAGCTATTTCAAACCAGATACAAAATGATGGTTTAATCGACGATGAAGATTTTAGGTAGAATATTTCATACCATATCCATTCGAATAGATTGTAGAATGGCTGAAATCAGACTAGCAAAATCGATCAATATTTACACAATGAGTTGTCTGAAATCCTAATCGACTTCATCCCTTTAGGTTAAAAGGCATAACCGGTCAATACATCAGTAGGTAAATAATGCAGTTACTGACTTAGGTGTTTGTGCGATATCTGTATCTTACAGTCTAATACAGTTTTATCTTCTATAGACAAGACTCAGCTGGAGTTTCCTTCCTTAAAGAGTTTGTTCTTAACACACGTCCAGTGTCTACTTCTTGTTCTTTTTTACGCTCACAATTTTCTAAATTTGCAGGATCGTCTTTCGGCTCTGTGTACTTCAATATATCGTTTGAAAAGCGCCTTTGGCCTGAGTTCCCCAATGGTGGAGCAGCGCGAAGGAGAAGAAAGTTAGGTATAAACCTCGGTTAGCGGCCTAGTCTATATGGCATTGAAGCCTTGGATCTATCGCTGGCCCGTGCCCAACCTCGTGCATCATTATCAGATACGTTGAGCGCGCCACACTGGATGAGGGGCTGGAGAGAGGTTTAGCTGCCAAATAATCTAGATACGTCAGAGAATCTTATAAATCTCATATCTCAGCTTGGGGTAATATTTCTAGAATAAACGAAATACCGTTACTATTAGGGGTGCTACTGGAGCAAAAGTAAAGAACATAGGCCTCTTGCGGCACCTTTTGAATACATCCCTGTAGACTTGCAGTCGGGAGTTTGCGTTATAAGGCTTTGCATGGGGTCTATTCAGCCAAACCGGCTATTCACTAAGCCCAATAATACTATCAGTATCAACGTGCATCTTTATTGCGCAATACTATTGAGTAGCCCTTTAATCGGCGTATCTACACGGGTGACTTGGTGATTAATTTATCGTAGTCTTGACTGACAACTGATTAGCACCAAATTCACTCTGAGCTAATCAGAAGTTCCCTAGGATTTGAAATGGAACTATTGCCAAACGAAACTGTGACACATAATAATTAAGGCGGTGACAATCCTATGTTAAGTTTTGAATTTAATACTACAAAATCGATTATAAACAGTCCTGGCGGGTTAAATAAAATTAGTGAGATATGTGACCAACTAAATATAACTAAGTTGTTAGTGGTCACGGATCAAGGTATTGTAAATTGTGGTTTGGTTGAGAAACTGAAGGAGCAACTACATAGTAAATTTGCGACCATTATCTTTGATGGAGTTAGTGCTGATCCTAAAGAGCAGATCGTATTGTCGGCAGTAGCCTTAGCAAAGCAGCATAATGTTGATGGTGTAATTGGATTTGGTGGTGGCAGTTCAATGGATACCGCTAAAGTTGTTGCTGTTATGATGGATTCTCACCAACCTTTAGAACAGCTTTATGGGCTTGAACGAGTTCAAGGAGGTCGTGTACCTTTGGTTTTAATACCTACCACTGCTGGCACCGGTTCAGAAGTAACACCTATCGCGGTTTTAACAACAGGGGAAACCACCAAAGATGGCATCGTCGCTAAACAATTATTACCAGATGTTGCCTTATTAGATGCACAATTAACTCTAGGGTTACCAGCTCATGTGACTGCTGCAACTGGCATTGATGCTATGGTGCATGCCATAGAGGCATATACGTCTAAGCATAAAAAAAATGCCTATTCTGATATGCTAGCTAAGCAGGCGTTGTTATTGCTATCAAGAAATATAGAACAGGCCACACATCATGGCGAGGACATAGAAGCAAGACAGAATATGTTATTGGGTGCCTGCCTTGCAGGTCAGGCTTTTGCCAATGCACCAGTTGCCGCTGTACATGCTCTAGCTTACCCATTAGGGGGGCATTTTCATGTACCTCATGGATTGGGCAACTCGTTAGTATTACCACATGTAATGCGCTTTAATCAGAGTGATACGGCCAAGCTCTATAGTGAATTGGCGCCATATATTTGTGAACACATAAATACGTCTCAATCAGATCAAAAAGTGTGTTCTGATCTCATTGTCTTTATTGAGCGGATAATTGAACAATTAAAATTACCCCGGACCTTAAAGCAATTAGATATTGGCGAGCACCATTTAGAGATGCTCGCCACTGATGCAATGCTACAAACTCGCTTACTAATCAATAATCCGAAACCGCTGTCTCATGATGATGCACTCCTGATTTATCAGGCTGCTTATGAGGAGGCTTTGTGAGTAAGCAGGCTGTGTTACGTACAGATTATTTTTATTTTGAAGAGTTAACTACCAGATGGATGGATAATGATGTGTATGGGCATGTAAATAATGTAGTTTACTATTCCTATTTTGACACCATTGTGAACAGCTTTTTGATTAATAAGGCTGAATTAGATATTAAAACCAGTGAGAACATTGGTTACATAGTCAAATCTGATTGTAATTATTTGGCCAGTATTTCTTACCCTGAAAAAATACTTGGTGCTTTTAGGGTTAATAGAATAGGAAATTCTTCGGTGGAATATGGTGTCGCGATTTTTAAAGAAAATCAAGAAAATGCATGTGCGCATGGATCTATGACGCATGTCTTTGTTAATCGCCATACCGAACAGCCGACAAAAATTTCTGGTCAATTGCTCAAGTCGTTACAAAGTGCATCATTTGGTGCTGGTTAACTTTTTAGTCGATAGGGTTGAGGTTATACTTTTTAATTGGTTGGCGTCCAGGATTACTCTTTACACTGATGGCCTGTTTTTGTTCAGCTGGTTATGAAGATGAATGGGAAAAGGTAACTGATAAAATTAGAGTATACAGATTGCAGTAACGCTAACTATGTCTTGAACTCAGCTGATCCTCCTAATTAGTATTGATTTTTCAGTTATAGAGGGTGGGGAGTTACTTTCTGATAAGTGTGAAGATAAATGTAGGATTGTGACATTGCCCATCATAGAAATAGTGTGCGCTCAAAGGTGCCACTATGATGATGAAAGAGGGGAGGAGGTTTGGTTGGTGTTCCCTCCATTGTGAATCAACTCTCACCGTCTTTCGGTGCCTATTTTTTGTTCTCTTTCGATGTGTACAATGA
The DNA here is from genome assembly GCF_052468275.1 of Microbulbifer mixtoriginis (SeqCode). Taxonomy (NCBI): domain Bacteria; kingdom Pseudomonadati; phylum Pseudomonadota; class Gammaproteobacteria; order Cellvibrionales; family Microbulbiferaceae; genus Microbulbifer; species Microbulbifer mixtoriginis (SeqCode). Next base: position 2,759,810 of record NZ_CP174341.1, read on the forward strand.
TCTCTCACAATGAACTGAGTGGTATTAGAGAGCGTGGGTACCTATCTTTACTTGGTTGGCATTCATTTTCAGCAATGTAATTGAGGCATTCGTGCCAATTTTTAGGTTATTTAAGGTTTGGCGATTTAGAATCGACCTGTTTGGTTGTTACTGATGCTTTTAGCTATGGGTGGGTATTACTAAGTGGAGAAGCTTGTATAAGGAAGGGGAGCGCGGCAACGGTGGGGGTAGAATAGAAATATGCCGCGCTAGGTACCTTTAACTAGCTATCTCATTATTTTATACCTTGAATAGAGGCTGAATTAGATGAAAATAGATCTATCCGATGAAGAAATCTCTACGCTACGTGAAGTCACCAAACAGTTGGTGGTGAAGAAGCGTACTGGAGAAGTGGGTATAATACATGGTATGAATCGCTTCGTTTCGACGCGAGTGGTTCTAAAGAAGAAGGGCCGTGAGAATCTATCTTCAGCCTTTAAGAAGCTGGGTTTGGCTGGTTTTCCTAAGGAGGTAGATGTGTAGTTCAAAGTAACACATAGTCTGATAGGTGCTCGTTCAGACCAAATCTCTATAAAGGAGGATGGGCTCGAGCCTCTTTCCATAGAAAACTCTCCTCGCTGCCTACTTTTTGTTCACTTTAAATGCGAGTACCGATTTCTTCGCGATGAACGGGAGGGCGCGTGGAATCCAAGCTTTACTTGAATGCCTTCCATCTCCTGCAATGTGCTTGAGATATACGTCCCGATTCTTAGGTTTTCGCCGTTTCGACGCTTTATGGTCAAAATGCTTATTTCGTGCTGATTCTCAAGCCGAGTGTAGGCATTCCTTGGTGGAGAAGCTTGATAAGTGAAGCCCTTAGAGGAATGGGGTGGGGTGAGATAGTGGTAGGTCCAGAGTAAGAATATGCGAAGCTAGGCCTCTAGATCCAGCTGTCCCACGGTGTTTTATTTGAGTCTACTCTTCAGTCTGATAGCTCTTGCGGTTTATACTTTCAATTTAGTGGGTATCCAGAATTGCACTAATATGGAAGTAAAATTAGAAGCATTAATAGAGTTGCCAATATCAGATCAGGCTAACGATCTTAGGAAAGAATGCAGTTCGACTGCAAGAGACGAGCTACTTACAGTAAGTGGATATCGAGACTTGGTCGGATATTCAGCTGATCATCAATTTCATTCGTTAAGTAAGCTTAATGACAACAATTTGGCGCGCGCAATAGAGCTGCATATATCAGATTTTAAAGTCAAAGATTGTTGCGCGTTCTTTGGCGGCTTTGCTCTAGTTTTAAATGGGGTAAATAAATTACTTCCCCAATGTTGTGGGACTATAGCTGATCTTGAGTCCTGGGTGCGCTTGAAGTCAGAGACCGATCTCTACATAGCCATTGAGGGGCATCCAAGTCCGCGTGCGTTTAGAAAGGGCGATAAAGTAATAATTGAGTGCATTGATGACGAGCCATTCATCCCGGCCACAGATAGAAAAATTGAGGTTGATTATCCTGCTGTGTGTGAGGCGATAGGGATGGCCGAGTCAGAGATTATCATGGTGGCTAATCGTATAGATGGTTTGGCAAGCTCAATGGGGTTGCCAAAAAATACATCCATTCACTTGCTAAGAGAGATGGCGTAGGACATGAAATAAGATAATACAGCGGAACTGAAACTCCGCTGATTTGGATGTTACCAAGCTGTGAAATAGGTGCAACAGTTGAAGATGATGGAAGAGAAAGTTATTTTAGCAGTTAAGGACTTTGCGAACTCGATAAATTCGGGGAGCAAAGTTGTTGCTGATATGTCTGCATTAGTTGATGTGACGAGTCAGTTATCGCTTTCCAGTTTTGACTACTGGGAACGGTTTATACGCTCTGAGTTCTCTTCAGCACTAAGAGAATCCACGCCTTCCAAGTGGAAGCTTTGGTCAAAACCTAAGGAGCTGATAACTTGGCTTGACCTAATTAGTTGGGATGGTTACAAAAGAGAGAAAGCTCTACGAGCCCTGTCAGGCGGAGCCCCAAATACATTCTTTTTCTCGCTTGCCGTTCGTAGGCTGAATGATTGGGTGCCTCAAGTACGTGAGGCTGCAAGGGTAAAGCTTCCTGAGATAGCAAAATTGACTGATCCAAAATACGTAGTTGAAGCACTATGTATTGCACTATCAAATTGGAACTCATGGGGCAGAATCAAGGAGGAAGACAAGCAGATTCTTCTTCAAATTATTTGTGAAAAGGATATAGCAGAGTCGCTTCGACGTAAGTTAATTTCGTCAGCGTCTGGGCCTATGCCGTCGCTCTTTTCCCAGCTTGGGCGCACACCTATTCTTGATGAGAATCTAGAGAAAATAGCGAGACTAGCTATTCAACCTTCGGTTAGAGCTAAGGCATATCGTAGTTTATTTGAAGGCCGTATTGTATGGGTGGAGGGCCGGAAATGGGAATGGACAGATATACGCTATTGTGAAGGTAGAGTAAGGCCCATCGTAGGTGAACGAAAACTAGACATCAAGATCCCGACACTCGATTTTTTAAAATTATCATCTAATGATCGCTCCTCTATCGTTAGACGAGTTTCAGCTGAGATTTTGATACGAGATCTGGATAAAATTGGAGTAGTTATTGCTAAAGAGTTAGCTAACAAGTTTGCTTCAGATAAGTCTCACCCTGTATCAGAAAGGGGTAAGTTTGCGAAAAGAAAATTAGAGGAAATGGCATCTGTCAATGACTCTTAACGAGTGTATATTGATAGATTCGCTTTCAGTTTCGGTCCAACAAGAAGGCTGTATTACTAAATGGGTAGCCATACATACAAGGTAACTTGCTATGTTTAAAGTGTTCTATAATTTTAATGTAAAAATAATAGTTTTCATGGCATTGACAGTTTGTTCCCATATTGCAAAAGCCTGCTTGTGTTCAGATAAACTAGCGCTTGAAAAAGGGGTTTCCGAAATTGCTACAAAATTTCCGACCAAAAGCGCAAAAATTGGGGGCTACAAGTTGATTATTGATGGTCGTTTCTATTTTGTGCTTCCGAAGGAAGAATCAAAGTATGGACGTGGCGGTGGTCAGCCGATTGTGAAAATACACCGTGAAAGCTGTCAGATAGTTGATATTTCACTCACTCGCTAGTTGCATTTCATCCTTGATTAATAGTTCCGTAGCATACCCATTGTCTAAAGGTATTAGCCCTCACTGTTCGATAGGAATTTCATTGGAAGCCAGCCAGGTTACGAGAAAGTAAAAAGGAATGCTGAAGGGAGAGCAAAAGAGTTGTTCAAACCACTTCCTGAAGACATTAAAAAAGAGCTTAAAAAAGGCAGTACCTTGGGTTCGCCGGAAAGCCTAATAGATCTTAGTGATGTGGAAGAGTAGGTTGAAAAACGATCAGGGTCTTCTGCTAAGCAATGATACTGCTGGTTCACTCTAATTTGCGTTGTCTTTACCTTTCTCTTGGTAAGTGATTTTCTGTAGTTGTGGAGAGGGTTTTATAAGTCCGAAGCCCTCAACCTCGAAGATTGCTGGCTATCAATAGCGCCTCCATGGAGCTTTATTGAGGTGGAGCCTCCTTCTTTGGAGAATCTGCCCTCAATGCCTTCCATTACTTACCCTCGGATATGCACATAGATCTATTTACGATGGGTTGAGAGTGCTTTAGGCGTTATTCTCGATTGCTTTTCACTTTTAGCGCAGTACCTGGGGCGATCGTTCTATTTTGAAGGCTTTCACCGGTTCGGTGCTTTATGGCCAGCCTATTTGCTTCTTAGTGGTATACAAGCTATGGGTGGGTATCTGTTGTTGGGGGACTAAGTAATGCCTTTGGGTGGTGAGTTGTTGCAATAGTGCAGAATAGGGCGGAGTGGGGGCTAGTCTTTCTGAGTTGGTATTTCACTATAACCTGTGAATCTAAATCATTTTTGTAGGGCCAATGCCAATTTTCTAATCTGGCTTCTACCGTTCTGCTCGCCCCTCTATTTGGTGGCTGTCCAGAACTGTTGTAAATCGGTGGGTATCCATAGCTGCAATTTCGTGTATTTTTATTATTACCTGGATTTGAATGGAATGTCATGACTGAAAGATATGAGATCCGAACAAAGAGGCTTCTAAGTCTACTGCGCCCAGGAAATACTAAAGAAGTATCGAGCGGGGGGCAGGTAGCTACAGGTTACAAGCCTGATTGCGTTTACAAGGAAGGAAATAAACTATGGGTGCTTGAACTTGAATCGAGTACAAGCAGAAAAGGATTTATTGGAGGCTATATTAAGGCCCAAAAGTATTTTCAGGAGAATTACCCATATGACGGTAGATTGTTATTTATTATCAATCATAAAAAAAGAAATTTAATGCCTATTTATCAGCAAATTAAACAATATCACGAGTGGCTTAAAGAAAATGGCATTTCAGTAATGCCTACGTATCTTATGTACGATGAACCGTTGCTTGAGTTAACAAAAAGAGATGTTTCAATTTTTTCTGAAGAGTTTTTAAAAAGCGCAGAGCTAGTTAAGTGAAAAATGTATAACAAAAGGTTATAGTACGTTCTGGATAATAGGCCTCACCGGACCACGTCTAACTTATCTCGCGCTGGTGTTAGTCTGATGATCATGGATTGATGCATCATTGCCCGATTAAAATTCCTTAGGTGGGTGAGGTGTTGCGAAATCAGTTGGGGTTTTCCTTCCTTGGAGGGCCTATCCTCACTGCCTTCGACTACCTACTTTAGGTTCCTTTTTGAGGCGCACATAGATCTCTCCACTGTGACCTGGGAGGGATTTTGAATTTTAATTAACTATTAAGATGAAAAGTCACCCATAATTACTATGACAAAACAACTTCATATTAAAAATCATTTCGTCCCTCAGTGCTATTTAAAAAGATGGGAGGAAGATAAAAAAATTTATGTTTATAGGACGCTAGTTAGTAATGAGAATGTTCCACTCTGGAATAGGTATTCTACCTCAGCGATTGCTTATCATAGGCATCTATATACTCAGGTCTTGTCTGGTAAAGAAACCGATGCAATGGAAGTATGGTTTGATCAAGAATTTGAATCTCCGGCAAATGAAGTAATTGAAAAAGCTACTAGTGACAAAAAGCTTTCGAAGGAAGACTGGAATATTTTAATCAGATTCCTCGCTTTGCAAGACGTTAGAACGCCCGCTCGCATGCTTGAGCACTTAAAGCGTGGTGAGAAAGAAATGCCTGGTATATTGCAGGATGTATTAAATGACCTAAAGATGAAGCTAGAAAATAAAGATTATGAATCCCTAAGGAAGCATGATAAGCCAGCAGCAAACTCCGAATTATTACCTATAAAGGTTGCCACAGAGTTCGAGGACGGAAAGGAAGACGGTACAATAAAAGTAGAAAGCTATATTGGTAGAAGTAGTTGGATTCATTCTATGAGGCATCTATTGGAACATACTGAAAAAATACTGCATTCGCATAAGTGGTCGATAGTTAAGCCTGCAAAGGGTTATTATTGGTTTACTAGTGACAACCCAGTTATAAAATTGAACTATATCAATAGTAATAAATATGACTTGCGGGGTGGTTGGGGAGTAAATAAGGGAAATATTATCTTTCCGATAGGTCCGGAGCATGCGATGTTTGTCCAAATTGGGGATAGACCAATACCCAAAGGAACACGCTTAACCGTTGCGCAAACGGTGGAATTAAGAAAGTTCATGGCTGAAAACGCGCATAGAATGATATTTTCTAAGGGTGAAGATAGGGAGGTTAGTATATTTAGGAAGAGGGTCGTTGATAGGGATCTTATTAAAAGAGAAAATGAAGAGATGAATAACTGGCATGAAAGAAATTCTGAAATGGAGCAAGATTACTTCAAATGCGATAAAGAAGACTAGCAAAAATCTAAATTCTGAAATATACCGCTATGTTTGTTTTGTGTCTTTCGTCGCACTCTTTTTAGATGAATTCTCTCCGAAGTACGTGCAGTTGAGCTTGGCTTTGGTGCGATAATCAAATCTTATATTCAAAAGAACGGGCAGGTCTCCTTCCTTGGATAGTCTGCCCTTAACGTCTACAAATGCCTATGTTTTTTCCACTTTTAGTGCGTACATAAATCTCCTCACGGTAGATGAGGAGGTGTTTGGGAGCCAAAAAGTCTCTATTTACTTGATCACCCTTTTGTGGTTGAAGCTTTAATACCAATTTTAAGGTTTTCACCGTAGGGCACAACATGTTTGTTTTCTACTGATAGTTAAGCCTTGGGTTGACATCCTTGGCGAGGGAGCTTGGTAAGTGACGTTTGTTTGGAGAATGGAGTGGAAAACGATATGGCTTAAAGCCGCTAACTTCTTACGTCGTTGCGCTGACATGCTTTGAAATTATAGAGAAGCATGGTAGATAGATGTAACTTTTGCATTCACTGATAACTGGATGGAGCCAGAATGAGGTACTTTGCTTACGGGTCAAATATGTCCCTTCCAAGACTGAAAGAAAGAGTTCCGAGTGCTGTGCGAATAGGAACGTTTACTCTTACTGAGCATTCTCTTCGTTTTCACAAAGTCAGCAGTAAAGACGGTTCCGGCAAGTGTGATGCACTGTTTACCCAAAATCCCAAAGATCATGTGATTGGTGCATTGTTCGAAATATCAGATAAAGAAAAAGGTGCTCTAGATAGGGTAGAGGGTTTAGGTTACGGCTATAAGGAAAAGAGGGTTCGGGTAACTGATACCAAGGGAAATTCCCTCGAAGCAATTACATATTATGCAACGAATACGGATCCTTCTTTGCAACCTTATTCTTGGTATCTATATCATGTCATATATGGAGCGAAAGAAACGGGGGTTCCTACGGACTATCTAAATAAATTGGAAGCAGTCAAAAGTATGGAAGACCCTGATAGAGAAAGGGATGCAAGAGAACGTGCAATATACAGTTGACAAACTAAGACACAACAAAGGCTATTGCGTTATGACTTCTCTTTTTGTGCTAAGTGCTTTCACGTGCTACATGCGATAGTGCGATAATCAAAGTTTAATGTAACTTGCCATCGGAAAAAGTTAAACTTTGGTAGAGAAAGTAGGGGAGGGGTAGGCCTCCTTCCCTGGAGAGCCTATCCTCTACGCCTTCCATTGCCTAGTTTTTGTTCATTTTTATGCGCACATAGATCTCTTCACGATGAACGGGAAGGGATTTGGGGGCGCGGATGCCTATCTTTACTTGATTTCCCTTCACTTCCAACACTGTGATCGAGACATTCGTTCCAATTCTTAGGTTTTCGCCTGTTCGGCGCTTTAGGATCAGCATGTTTGTTTCCTGGCGATACTCAAGCTGTGGGTGGGCATTCCTTGGTGGGGAGGCTTGGTAAGTGATGCTTGATGGAAGAGTGGGGTGGGGCGCGGGGGCGGTGGGCGTAGAGAAGGAAAAGGCGGGCGCTAGGCTCCCAGAGCTTGAGGAGTCGCTCCAAGCTGCTGATTGTGCTCCACTTTATTGAAGACGAGCGGGTTTCTAGCGTAGTATGCATACAGCCATCTTGATATCGTGTTTATCAATTTGGTTAGCTGGCCCCTGGTGTTGCAGCACCTTGGGTCAGCGCCCTTTCCCTATTCTAAGCTCATGTGATCATTCTCCTGCTGAAGGAATGATAATTTAGGAAAATTTCTGGATCTTTCTTTAGGTGTGGGCTTTATAGTGGTCACCTAAATACAGTCCACAAGTCTGATAAATGTCGATCAATTTTACGCAAAATTGACATGAAGAAAAGTCTAATAAATTCCAATAAGATGGTTTTGACGCCTATATTTCACGATGTATTCTTACATTTCTGCTGTGCAAATTTCTTCTTTAGTCGAAAATATTGGCGATCTATATTTCTGCTTGGTGATGGTCGAGGGTCAACCTTCATGGGCAGAAGCTAAACTTTTTGAGCTTACTGAAAGACTCTCTGAGAATTGCTGATTTTGAAATTAGCTAGCATAATAATTTATATTTTCGACAGAGCTATAGTGCCTACATATGAAACCGATTATACATCCGACTGGGTATCTAACTGAAAATTAGTATCATACTACAAAGGAGACTTTTACTTCGTGGGCTAAAGAAGGCCGGAAGCCAGTCATAGAAGAGCAATAGATCTACAGTGCGGTTAGGGGGTAGTCAGCGTGTACATGAAGTCTTCAACAAGTTTACGGTCGTTGGGTGTTAAATTCTAATTTGGTCGAAAATGCTATCGACTAAGTTGACTCCTAAGTTGCTTTAGGTTTGTAGATTTTTATTGAAGGTTCCGGTGTGAAGTTTGGCTATATTCAGAAATTTCTGAAAGCTAAGAACAATATGGATGGGGTGATTTTGAATAAAGTGCTACCAAGAGAGGGTGAAAGCCAAGAAATTGGCAAAATGGCATCGAGAGCATTTGTTGCGAAGTTGCCTGCGAATTGGATAGAAAAAGAATTGGATGGTGATTCCGACTTTGGGTTAGATTATTTGGTTCAATTAAAAAATGAGAAACATGGTGTTTCTGCTGGTTTTTACCTTCAACTTAAAGGTACAAGGGTACCCTCATTTGTTGATAGCGGAAGAGAAATATCTTATCAGTTCGATTCCTCTACTTTAAATTACTATCGAAGACTCGAGCCGGCTATTATGGTTGCTATCGTTGATTTGTCTGCCAACGATAAACCTAGAGAATGCCCGGTTTACTTTAAATGGCTTGATGAGGATTTTCTTGATTCAATATCTGAAAAGCTTGAAAAAAATGGCAAAGTGAATATTAGGATACCATTAGTAAACGTACTTGATGAGGGTTTAGATGTACTGCCATATTATAGAAAACGCCTAGAGGCGAGAAATTCTTTAATAAATCTTAGGCGAGCGGTTGAGCAATGTTCGGAAGATCCAGTTAGTCACATTGAAGCGTTAGCAGAAAGCGTAAAGGAGAAACCAGTAATTTTAGAATTGCCTAGAGATGATTCTGGTGCGCCCTGGGTTATCAACCCTAAAGATCTAATTGCTGGAAAACTATGTCAGATCTCAGAAGCTATTTCAGCGAATAGAATACAAACCGCAGAAGTTCTTCTAGAGGAAGTTGAGCGTGAAAATTACACTACCAAGCATGAGCAAGCAGAAATATTCTTCTTGAAAGGAAAAATTCTAACGCTCAAAGGAGAAGATGATCAGGCAGTAATGCTATTTGAGCAGGCTTATCGTATCTATAATGTGACTCGTTATAAAGTTGGATTTTATGAGTCAACATTAAGAGAGGGTAAAATCCCTAAGAAAGAGGTTTTGGATGGATATATTGAAGATTTAAATGTTAAAGTGTATTCAGAGTGTTTATTGAAATCTAAGTGTCTTGTTATTTTGGGGAGGGAGTCAGAGGCAATTAAGTGTTTAGACTATTACCCCTTGGATAAAGTTGTTGCATCTAAGTTGCTTGTATTTACATTGTCTGGAAATGTTAATGCTTTTGATGACTTGTCTTCGAGGATTGTTGAAGGTGATCTCTTGGAGAGCCAAAAATTTCTTTATTACACTCTTGTTGGTAGGCGATATTTCTATCGTGGGATTAATTATAATTATTCTTCCGCTGGAGAGGTGTTATTACCTGCAAAAGGTAAGAGAGGTTATGATTTTAAGATTTTAAAGAATGCATTTAAATACATAGAGATTGCCTTGACTCTTGCTAAAGACAGGGGTTACCCATGTGATACCTATATTCTTTTTGATGTTGCTAACTTGCTGTTTGGATTCTTTAATCAAGAACATGCTTTCACATCCTATCTTGAATCTATGTTGCAAGGTAGGCCTGGATCATTGCCAGTTATATCGGCATTGATTCATTTGAAATTCAATGCGAGAAATTATGAGGATGTACTAAAATTAATTGATGATTTAAAATGCGAAGGGCTTGAGTTTATATCTTTACAGATTTTGGCCAATTACCATTTGGGAAATAAGGTCAAAGTTGTTGATCTCATTACTATTAATAAAGAATATATCCTTCTTCAAAAGCCTCAGGGATATAGTGTGTTATTTTGCGTTGCGGCCCAGTGCGCATATGATCTTTTAGATGAAAGCAGGGAGGAGGAAATTCTAGAAGTTGTTGCGGGGTTTCAAGATGGGGAAGAATTGCTGGCAATATACAAATATGTTAAGAGTTGTAATATTTATCCTGAAAGGAGAAAAGAATTTAATCGCGATTTGTATGATAAGTACTTAAGTTTAAATAAGTCTTTTTCAGTTGCTGAACAATTGTATTCAAGTCTTGATGTGGAAAATTCTGCTGAATCATTGATGATCTGTGATTTGGCAACTTCAATTGTGGGTCGTAGAGAGCTTTATCCGGAAGAATGTATAACGCTTGCATTTGCTCTTTCGAAACATGAAAAGTGGTCAGAGCTAGAGGCATTATGTGAAAGGGTTGAAGTAAGAGGAACTCTTGATAATCTATGGTCGCTACTTAAGGCATCCGCGCTAGATGCGATGGGCAGGAGCGCTGAAGCTTTATCTATATTAGATGGGGCGGTTAGCCGTGATGGTAGATCGGTCGAACGTGCCGAGTATTTTGTACGTATGTGTGTTCATTTGGGTTTTTTTGAAAAAGCTTCTGCTAAGTTAGAGTGTCTTTTAGAGAAAGCTGCTCCTGATAAGCAAATTTATATACTTGAGTTATTGTTGTTTATATATTCCTCTAGCACAAAGCCTTCCAAAAAATTGATCCCAACACTTTTACGCTACGGAAGGCTCGTTGATCAGGGTGATGAGAAATCAGAAGGTCATTACCTAATGTCATTTCTTACGATGACAAATAGAGCTGAATGTGATGTAAGCGATTATGTTGATGATTTTAGAGAGAGGTTAAGTAAATATACTCAGAAATTCCCAAATTCGACCGTATTAAGAAAGGGAGAGGTATCTCTTGAATCTGGAGGGGATTCTATTCTGGAGGAGGTTCGAAGGATTGCAGGAATTACAGATGATCAAATTAAGGTTTGGGAGAGGAATAGAAATCAAATAAAATCCCGAAAACTGCCAGTCCCTTTTGCATTGCTACCAAACTTTCTGGATGATGTTGGTGATATTTTTTCTGCATGGGTTATGTGTAAATACTTTGGGCATAAAAGAAAAGAGTATCAATTGGTGCATTCAAAAAGTGCATCTCCAGAGATTGTTAATGGTTTAGGTGGAAATTACTCACAAGTAATTTTGGATGAAACGTCGTTAATCATTCTTAATGATTTAGGTGTTCTTGAGTTAGCTTTGCGTAATCTTCCTGGGGTTGTTGTAAGTAAGAGTACATATGATTTTTTCTCAAGGAAATCTCATGCTGTTATGGGTTCTATCTATTCATCAATTCCAAGGGATATTGTCCAGTCGTTAAGTGACAATCTTGGTTCCATTACTCTCAAAGGAAGCTTGACTCAGGATGAGTCTTTCATAGATAGATATGAGCTTATTATGAAGGAGCTAGATGCCCCCGTTTTCTGCTCCGATGACTTATATATGTCCATGTTTCTGGGGCATAGCGGTTTTTCGACTGTTAACTCTATAAATATTATCGATTGGTTGGAGTCGAAAGGTCACCTTGGTATGGACCAAAAAATTATTGCTGTTGAGAAGTTCTGTTCTTTTATGGTTGAAGGGGCTTCTTTAAATCGAAGCCATTTATTGCACTCAATAGGTTTTAATTTAAAAACTATTGGTGGGAATATATTTGATAGTGGGTTTGCTTCTGTGTTTAATGCATACTTCCCCCTTGACAAAGGATATGATAATGCGATTGTAGATCTAGGTAAGTTTTTTTCAGGCCTTCTAAATTCTTATGATGGCCGGATAGATCTCGATGGTTTGGAGGATGTCGTTAATGTGTGGATGGTGCGTTATCCTAGCCACGATAGGATTAGAATGGTTTCCACCTGGTTTGTTATATCTGTGTGTGGAGTGAAATATATTCCCGAGGGGATGTATCTTAATAGGGGGGTGGGAGAAGCAAAATTATGGTCGTTAGCTAAGAAGCTCACGGTTGAATCTGACAATAGGTATACGATAAGGGAACTTATAACGGCCATATGTCTGGCTATTTTAGGGTTGAAACCTAAAATGGCGTCCGATGTTTATGATAGGGTAAAGTTTTCTTTTATTGAAGGGTCAAATGAGAGGCAAATGTTTTCCAATATATATATAGAGGAAGCTGTGAAGGTGAGATCGTCTCAATCTCAATTTGAAAGTTGGTATTAGTCATTTATTTGTTGTTCTGTACCCGCTTTGTTAGTCGATTGCTAAGCTTGATATCTGGAATGTATGGAGTTGATTTTGGGGTAGTATCACAAATAAAGAATCAAACCAGATTTGAGGATTTAGTTCGGTTCTTACTAGAAATAACTGATGGTTCTCTCGGTAGAGGGGGATAAAGCAAATTTAGGTAGAATGTATGGCAGTTTTTTTACTGAACAGGATTATGCAGTTACATCTATATTTTATATTTATAGTTGCCCTAGTTAAAATTTTCTGCGGGTATTTTACTTAGGTTAAGGCAACACCTTTCGAGGATCAACAGGAAAATGCTGCCGTTTTATTCTGTTAAGCTAATCAACACCGAGTAAGTTAGTGTATGCAGTACATCAATGTATGCTTGCATCTATTCTCTAAAAAAGTATTAGAATTTCGTAACATACCCTAATCCAACTCCACCAACCTCCGCATCAACGGAAAATACAGCGCACACCGAATATTCCGCTCCCCCCGTGCATAAAAGAGCTTGCGGTAATTCTCCAGCTGATTCCGATACTGCTCCAATTGAGCCGCAATAAACTCTTCCTGGCTTTCCTCACCACTGGGCTCAGCCGTTTTGTAATCGACAATCCAGCGGGTACCTTCGTTATCAATAAAGGTGCGGTCAACAATGGAGCGCCTTAACTGTCGGCCGCCGCTGTGGAGTTCCAGTTCGCAGGCGGATTCCCTTAGTGAGCCATCCAATAGCCAGCGGCCGGTGGGGCAGTTGAGGCTGTTGCGTACGGCGATCTCCACTTTCTCGGCGGCGCGGTCCAGGCTGGTGGCGGATAGCCCTAATTGTTTCAGGCGCAGTTGCCATAGAGGGCGTTGGGCTTTCAGTTTGCTGGGTGTCCAGTCGTTGATATTGGTCTCGGCAATAGTGGCGAGGGTTTCGTGGGCTACGGTGCCGGCGTGTTTGAGCCAGCGCAGGGCTACCTGGCCCAGTTCGGGAATATTGTCTTCTTCCTCGGTTTTGGGTTGATAGTCTGGCATGCGGTACTGGGCCAGCCATTCCTGCCGGGGCATGGCTTGGGGTTGCCATTGGTTGGGCAGGCGCAGTAGGTAGTCGTGATCTCTGCTGGCTTCGTCCTGGTTTAGCAGGGGTTCTTCTGCTTCCAGCCAGTGGCACCAGTCGCTTTCCTGGTGATGCAAAACACTGGGCCAAATGCCGGCGAGTAGGGCGGCGCTGCCGGGGGCTTTTAGGTGGCCCTTTTTTTCATCCCGGTTGATGCAGGCCAAAAGATGCAGCGAGCGGATGGCGCGGGTGCAGCCTACATACAATAGGCGCGTACCTTCCAGGCGTTCGCGTTCGCTGTTGTCGTGCTTCAGGTATTCAAAAACCGGGTCGCGGCCGCCGCGTGCATTTTTGGGGGCGAGCAGGAAGCGGCTTTCGCCTTCGCGGTTGAGCCATTCGCTCCAACGCAGCAGTTGATCACTGCCGGGTTTGCCGCCTTGGTCCAGGCCTGGGATCAGTACATGTTCGAATTCCAGCCCTTTGGATTTGTGAATGGTCATCACCTGCACTTTGGCATCCTGGGCGGGGCGGGCGTAGAGCTGTTCCAGGGCCAGGCTGAACTGTTGCCAGTCGGTAATAGCGCCGCCGGTATCGAAGGCTTCTAATAATTGCAGAAAATCCTGCACATTATTCAGGTCAGATTTTTGTGCAACGGTGGCGGGGCCGCCCAGTTCCAGCCAGAGGCCTTCAATCCAGGTGCGCAGGGGTTTGCGGCCGCGCTGTTGCCAGGCGTGCAGCAGTTTGGGAGCCACTTGGGCCAGGCGTGTGCGCCCTTCATCGCTGAGCAGGGCGATATCGTCTACTTCCTGCAAGGCCATTAATAGTGGGCGTGCGCTGGTATCGGTTACGGTGATATCTCCATTGCCCCAGTTGGCCAGGGTGTAAAGGTCTGGCAGCTGTAGTCCGCACCAGGGGGCGCGGAGTACGGCCAGCCAGCTGATGCGGTCGCTGGGGTCAAGCAGGGCGCGGGTGAGGCTGAGTAAATCCAACACCACCATTTTACTGGCGAGCGGCGCCAGCTCTGGGGCCTGGAAGGCGATATTGGCGGCGCTTAGGGCCGGCAAAATCTTTTGTAGATGCTTTTTCTTGCGCACCAGAATGGCGATACGGCTTTCAGGGTCTTGCGCTTGTAATTGCTGCACCAGTTCAACCGCTTGAGTGGCTTCGCGGTTGCGGTCTTCGTCATCGATGCAGCCGTAAAAATTCACCGAGGGCTCGGCCCATTTGCTGCCTTTAAAAGCTTCGGATTGCAGATAGCGCACGGCGCCGCGACCGATATTGTCTGCTTGCGGGAAGGCCCTTTGGAAAGTCTCGTTAACCCAGTTCACCACTGCACTTTCGGAGCGGAAATTTACCTGGAGGTCGAGGGCTTCCAGGGGCACTTCACCGATACCGCGTTCGCGCGCATCCAGGAAAATACCCACGTTGGCATTGCGGAAGCCGTAACAGGACTGCATGCCGTCGCCGACAATAAATAGGGTGCGGCCGTCTCCCTGCTGCCAGCCGGCAGTGAGTTTTTCCAGCAGTTGTAGCTGGGTGTGGGAGGTGTCCTGGAACTCGTCCACCAGAATATGCTGGGTTTGCAGGTCCAGTTTTAGGGCTAGGTCTGTGGGGTTATCGCTATCGCCCAGGGCGATCAGTGCGGCCTGGGCCACTTCGGTATAGTCGGTGGCGCCAAGCTGTTGGAAAACCAGCTTTAGTTCGGCGACTAGTTTTGGCAGTACCTGGGCGAGCCCTTGCAGCAGTTGCCACTGGCTCTGTTGCAGTCCGCTGGGGAGCTTGCCCACTTCCCGCAGGGCGGAGAGCAGTGGTTCGTTGCCGGCCAGTTCCGCCAGCAGGTCTTTCATGCGCTGTTTGTATTCTTCGGCGATGGGGCGCTCGGGATCTTTTTTATCCGGCAAGCCAAAGCCGAGTTTTTTATTGATGCCGCCGCCTTTGCGCAGATCACCGGTGGTCGTGAGGAGCAGGCTGCCGAGTGCGAGCCAGGCGGGCAGGCCGCTGCTGTTTGCGCTGGGGAAATCGTCCAATTCGGCGAAGAGGCACAGGCCGTGGCTGGGGTTTTCCTTTTGTAAATTGCCGCCGGCATAACTGGCCAGCTCCAGCAGTTCCCCGGCGTAACTGCCGAGGGCTGTGGTGAGGTCTTGCAGCTTTTCTGCCACCAGTTCGTCGATAACAAAATGGAAATAATCCTGGGCACCGTCGAAGTTAACGCTCAAAAGTGGGCCGAGCCATTGCTCGCGCTTGTCCAGCAAAATACGCAGTAGCTTATTGAGCTGGCCCAGGTCGTTGTCCAGGTGGAGCAGTAGCTGTTGTAGGTCTGCGTCTGGGGTTTCGCCATCGAGGTGCTTGAGCAGGTTCACCACGGCCAGTTCGAAGGCGATTTGAGTGCGCTCCAGGGGTTCGCCCGGTGCGCCCAGGCCACTTTCGATCGGCAGTTGGCTGGCGAGGCTGCGGCAGAGGCCGTCGATGGTTTGAATACGCAGGCGCTGGGGTGTTTGCAGCAGTTCCCATTCCAGTTCGCGATCCCGCTCCAGCAGCGCGCGGGCTAAATCCCAGGTGATGGCATCGTGGGGGTTATCTGGCCGGGCTTGGTTGCGAGCGCTGTGCAGGGCGTCGATCAGGCGCTCGCGCATTTCACCGGCAGCTTTGCGGGTGAAGGTAATGGCCAACACTTCTTCCGGTTGCTGGCAGGCGGCGAGCAACTTTA
Source organism: Microbulbifer mixtoriginis (SeqCode) (assembly GCF_052468275.1). Taxonomy (NCBI): domain Bacteria; kingdom Pseudomonadati; phylum Pseudomonadota; class Gammaproteobacteria; order Cellvibrionales; family Microbulbiferaceae; genus Microbulbifer; species Microbulbifer mixtoriginis (SeqCode). The sequence goes on from NZ_CP174341.1 coordinate 2,775,758, forward strand.
ATACGCGCTGGGTGAGCAGGCCGGTTTTACCGGAGCCCGCCGGGGCAGACACGGCAAAGCTACGGCTGATATCCAGGGCTTGGTTGCGGGCGTCAGCATCGATGGGGCGGCGCAGGGCGGGAGTCGTCACGACTTCGTTCATTCGGTTATTTGCTCCCTTTCCGGCCAGCGGTTTAGGGGCCAGAGTTCACTGTTGTTATCGGTGGGGCGATCAAAGGCGAGGGTGGCTACACCACTACGATATTCGGTGGCGAGGGATTCCAGGCTGTAGAGCCAGTGCTCCACCAGATTGCTCCAGGTGCCGTAGGGGGATTCCTTTTCCGTATCGCCCACGGCTTTAATGCCGGTAATGGGGTGCTCCAGGTCTCCGCAGCCATTCCATTTGCAGTCGCCGTTGCGCACTTGGCCGAAGGCGATGGCGTGGGCGTCCGGTTGGAATAGGGCGTAGAGCGGCAGCTGGGGTTCGCGGATACGCTGGGTAAGCCAGTCGCGAATACTGGGGACGCCAGTTTTGTAATCGATTACCAATTGTTCGCCGCTGGCGAGTTGGTCCAATCGGTCCAGGCGCAGGTTAAAGTGCAGCCCGCCGATTTCCACGGCTTGTTCCCATTCGACTTTTTCTACGGAGAAATTGGGCCTGTCCAGTTCCACGGATAGCCATTGTTGCAGCAGGCGCTCCAGGCGCTGCTTTTCCATGGCCCAAAATCCGATCGGCAGGTGATTGTATTTTTTGCGCACACTGCCGAGGGAGCGCTCCACTGCGCGTTCGATTTGCGCTTGGCGCTCCCCGTCGTCCATAGCTTGCAGTTGTGCGAGGGTGCCGCACTGTTGCCAGAATTCCGCCAGCACCTGGTGCACCACATTACCGCGCTCGGCAGGTCCGAGGCCGATATCCGGTTGGGTAAAACTGCTGGCGCCGAGGCGAAAGCGCAATTGCGCATTTAACGGGGACAGGGCCTGGGCTTTGAGTACCGAGGCACCGCCGCGCACTTGTTCGCATTCGGCGGGGGTGAGTGACGGTAGCTTTTTGTCTTCGACTTTTTCCAGCTGGCAGGCTTGCGCCAGTTGGCTGTAGTGATTGTGCAGGGCGCCTTCGGCAAAGTGTTGGGCTTGTTGCGGGCTTTCAAACAAGCTGCTCAGTCCTTGCTGAACGCCGTCTTCTTCACAGGTGTAACTCACGACGATATCGCCGCTGGCATTCTGCAGGTCGGCGGTGAGTTCGCGGGCCAGTTCCAATTCCCGTTCGGCGCTGGCGCGGGGCATCTTCCAGTGTTTTTGCCATTGAATCGGCAGCAGCGGATTGGGTGCCGGTGCCGGCGGCCACTGCTGCTGGCCGAAGCCGACCAAGCGCAGGTGATCGAAGGCGAGGCCGCCGGCTTCCAATACCCCGAGAATTTGCAGGGGGCCATCGCGGGTTTCCGCTTGGAAGGGGGTGCGGCTGGCAATCTGACGCAGCAATTGCAGGGCCTGGGTGAGGGTAAGGTTGCCACCGCAGGCGCTGAGTGCGGCGAACTCTTCCAGGATGGACTCCCACTGCATCAGCTGCTGGTATTCCTGGCTGTCCGGGTTGCGGTTGCCGGGCCAATTTAATGCGGTAAGTGTTTCGGAAAAGCGCGCGGCCCAAATTTCTGCGGGGGCTCGCTGCCAGCGCCGGGCGCGTTCGGCCATTTGCTCCAGCTGGCGGGGCAGTTGCGGTGATTCCAAGTGGAGGACTTCTGCGGTGCGCTCGGCCCAGTAGCGCAGGGTTGCGCCGTCGATGCGTCGCAGTTCCAGTTTTTGTAAACGGCGAAACAGGGCGCTGCGCAGCCAGGTTTCACTGTCGTCACCCCAGAAAGGGCTGAACAGGATATTTTGCAATTGGGGGTAATCCCATTCGTCTTGCAGCAGCGATAGCAATTGTAGGGCGGCGCTGCCGACCGGTGTCTGTGCCAGGGGCGTACCGGCGGAGAAGTTAAACGGCAGTGTGTAGCGCGGTTGCTGCGGGTCCAGGTATTGGGGTTCGAGCACGCGGGAAAATACCGCTTCCACCTGCGCGCGGCACTGGCCCAGATTGTTTACCACTATGCCTACGCTGTGGCCGGGGTTTTCGGCGAGCTTTTGCCCGGCCCAAAGAGCTGCTTGGTAGAGTTCTTCATCTAAATCGGCGCAGGCGGCTACGGACAGTTCGCTCTGCTGGGTAAGTCCCGGCCTTTCATTAACGGCTGTTGCACCTGCGTGAATCAGGGCATTGGCGAGGGGCGAAATCTGGGCAAAGCCGGCGGTATCAATTTGCGCGACGGGTTCCAGAATGCCTTCCTGGAATGCGCGCAGGATCAATTGATCGCGCTGGTCTGGTGTGATGGCGCTGTGGGCCTGAAGCTCAGAGGCAAAGGCCTTGATCATGGCGCACAGAGGCAGTTCGTCGCTACGCATAGAGAGTGCGAACTGTTCCAGTAGGGGAGTTAGCGCTTCATCTATTTGCGAGAGGTCGGAGATCAGCTGCCATTGGAGCAGCTGCGCCAGAGCGCTATCGGCATCCCGGCACAATTGCTGGCTGTTGAGCAGTTGCCGGTCCAGGGACTCATCCAGGGCGCGCTGCCAGAGTAACTGCCGCTGCTCGCGATTCAATACCTGCTGCAAGGCGGGCTGCCAGTTGCGCTGTTGCAGCTGGAACCAGAGCTTGTCCAGCCAACTGCGCAGTGATTCCACCGGCGGCGGCATCCAGCAGGCACCGGGCGACTGCTGCGCGGCAAACACCTGTTGGCAGCGGTTGCGCAAACGGTTGTTGGGGGTGAGCAGTAGTCCGCCGGGAGGCAGCTGCGCAAATATTTCGAGAGCGGGAAATGCCGGCTTCAGCATGAATTCGGGTACCGGTTAGGGCTTGTTATTCGGGGAACGGTCGCGGTTTGTGACGGAGCTGTCAACCTTGACGAGCAGTTGTCACTATTTTGGCGATCTTAGGTGTCGGGTTCGAGGGGTTCGGCAACTGGGGCGAACTCGCGGAAGGCCCGTTCTATGTTGCCGGTTAAGTCCACAGTGCTGGTGATCAGGCGGCCAGTGTTTGGAGCATCCGGCAGCATCAACTCAAGTTCTTCCAGCCACCAGCGTACGCGCCGGGCGATGGCTTCGCCGGAATCCAGCCATTGGATTGAGCGGGGGGCGAACTGGTCCAGTTCTTCCCGCAGCAGGGGAAAGTGGGTGCAGGCCAATACGGCAATATCCACTTGGTCACCGCCGGCGGTGTGGAATACGCGGTGCAAGACCGGCTCCAAATCCTCTGCGGTGATGGCTTCGCCGCGCAGTTTGCTTTCCGCCAGATGCACCAACTCCGGTGCGGGCACATTAATTACCCGGTTGCCGTTGGCAAATTGCTCGATCAGCTCGCGGGTGTAGCGGCGATTGACGGTGCCTTCGGTGGCAATCAGGGCAATAGTGCGGGAACGGCTGGCGGCAGCGGCGGGTTTCACCGCGGGCACAACGCCCACTACGGGTTTCTTCAGGGATTCGCGCAGCTGGGGCAAGGCCAGGGTGCTGGCGGTATTGCAGCCCACCACTAAAATATCGGCCCCGCAGTGCTCCATCATGGCTTGGGCCTGCTGGACGATGCGGGGGCGCAGCTCCTCTTCGCTTTTATTGCCGTAGGGGTAAAAGCCGTTGTCCACACCCAAGTGTAAGGTCAGGCCCGGCATCAGGCGGCGGATCTCGCGCGCAATGCTGATGGCGCCCACGCCGGAATCAAAGATCAGGGCGCTGGGGGCAGGGCTATCTGGGTGGGCGCTGTGTTTGTGCATGCGTTCTGGAGTACCAACATCGAAACCAATCCTCCAAGAATACCCTAAAACCCTTTGTAAGTTACTGCTGCGCCACGCATCCTCGGCAGGCTTCATTGGGGTTAAGAGTACTTTCCCTGGCCAAGCTGTTAGAATGGCCGCCTCGCCCACGGCTAGTAGTGGGTATGTCGATTGCGGGCGCTTGGTCTGAGCAGAAGCCTGCTTCACACTTCTATTCCGGGTCTGGGAGTACCTCTATATGCCAGCGTTCCCGCTGCAATTAAACGCCGATCACGTGCTATTGGCGGCTATCGCCTTGTTGATTTTGCTGGGACTCGCCTTCTGGGTGGGCCGTTCTGCTGGGCGCAGAAGAATCCTGCAAGTGCAAGCAGCGCAGCAGGAGGCGGTAGCAGCTCAGAGAGAAACCTTAGCGGCGCAGCAAGTCATACAGGCACACTTGGATACCAGCCGTGAGCGGGAAACCCAGTTGGGTGAAGAGGTGGATACTTTGCGCGGTGAGCTGGCGGCTAAGTTACAACAGCTCACCCGCAGCCAGGTACTGGTAGAAAAAGGAGAGCATGCCCTGGCGGAGCAGCGCAAGCTGATGGAGCAGATGCGCGTTGCTATGGGGGAACAGTTCGAGAATCTGGCCAACCGGATTTTCGAGGAGAAGCAGCAGAGCTTCGTGCGCCGCAGTGAAGATAGCCTGCGCAAAAGCCTCGATCCACTGGAGCGCCAGCTGGGGGATTTCCGCAAGCGAGTAGAGCATGTCTACGATCGCGAAAATGCCGAGCGTAACAGCCTGCTCGGGCAGATCAAAGCGTTGCGCGAGCAAACCCAACGGATCAGTGATGAGGCCCTGAACCTGACTTCGGCCTTGAAAGGAGATCGCAAGATTCAGGGTAACTGGGGGGAAGTGGTGCTTGAGCGCTTGCTGGAAGAATCCGGCCTGCAGAAGGGGCGCGAATATGAAACGCAAGTAACCCTCACCAGCGATGGCCGCAGGCGCCAGCCAGATGTGATTGTGCGCCTGCCGGAAAACAAAGACCTGATTATCGATTCCAAGGTGTCTTTGGTGGATTACGAGCGCTATAGCTCGGCGGAAACCGATGAGGAGCGCACTCAGGCCCTAAAACAGCATGTGAATTCCCTGCGCGCCCATATCACTGGCCTCAATAAAAAAGCCTACGAGCAGTTGGAGGGTGTTCGCACCCTGGATTTCGTCTTTATTTTCGTGCCCATCGAAGCTGCGTATATGTTGGCCATGCAGGCGGACCCGGATTTGTTCCGTTTCGCTTATGAGAAGCAAATTGTCCTGGTGAGCCCCACCAGTCTGATGGCGACCCTGCGCACGGTCGAGAATATCTGGCGCTACGAGAAACAAAACAAGAACGCGGAAAAAATCGCCGACGAAGCCGGCAAGCTGCACGACCAGTTTGCTATGGTGCTGGAGTCACTGGATGTTCTTGGTGACCGCCTGCGCCAGGCCGATGACGCTTATCAACAGACTTACAAGCGACTGGCGACAGGCCGCGGTAATGCGGTGAAACGTATTGATAGTCTGCGTAAGCTGGGTGCCAAGACCCGCAAACAAATTTCTGCAGACTTGCGCGATAAAGCCGAAGAGTCAGCGCTCAAGGCACTTCCCCAGGCTGAACTGGCACTGGACGAATAAATAACGATGGAAAATCTGGCTTTTGCTCTGCTGGTTACCGGCCCGATCTTTTTAATGATCGTCGGTGGTTATCTGCTCACACGGCAGGGCATGCTGCATCAGCCATTTATTAATGATGCTACTGCATTGGTTTTCAATGTAATGCTGCCGGCGCTGCTTTTTAACAGTATTTATAGTTCCACCGTGCAGCCATCCAAAGAAATCCCCTTGATCACCGCAGCAGTTTTGGGGACTTTCGCTATTTTGCCGTTCTCCTGGTTACTGGCCAGACCAATAGCAGTGAAAGATAGAAGCGCGTTTATCCAAGGCGCCTTCCGCGGCAACGTAGCTATTGTCGGCCTCGCCTGGGTGGAAAAAGCCTTTGGCACTGTTGGGGTTTCTCACTCGGCCGTGCTGGTGGCAGCACTTACCATCCAATTCAATGTATTCGCGGTGATCCTGTTCGTTTTTTACGATAAGGACAAAAAGTTTGGCCTGGGTATGTTACTGGCTGAGCTGGGTAAGAATCCGCTCATCATCGCTGTAATTCTGGCCATTCTTTTTAGAGTGGTGAGTATTCAGTTGCCAGAAGTGGTGCTCGATACGATTCAAATTCTGGCCTCTGCCAGTCTGCCTATGGGGCTAATTTGTATAGGCGCCAGCATGAAGTTTGGCCAGCTGTTGCGCAGTTCCCCAACGGCCTTAATGTCTTCATTTCTGAAACTAGTGGCTGTGCCGGCGCTCACAGTAGCTATTGGTTGGGGTATGGGGCTGAGCCCACAGTATCTCGGCTACCTGCTGCTGATTACCGGCTCACCCTGTGCGATATCGGCATTTGTTATGGCCCACTCCATGGGTGGTAACAGCCAGCTGGCGGCCAATATTGTTGGTCTCAGCACTTTGCTTTCTGTTGTATCTGCCAGCATTGGGCTGGCTTTGCTTAAGGTGTATATCTAATGACGGAATTTCCCATCTGGTTGCTGGTTATTGCGGCTTTAATTATCTTCACCCTCGCCGTTATTGCCGGCTACTACCTGCGCAAGCTCTCCGCAGCGCAAAAAAAACAGGCCGAACAACTAGCTGAATTGGAGCAGGCCGCACAAGAGCAGCGCCAAAGAGTGAACGATAGCATTCAGATTATTGCGCGTTCACTACTGGATGATGGAGTAGGGCTTACTGAAGCTTCCATTCGCATCCGCGTACTTCTGGATGCGCTTCAGGTGGAAGAGAGCGTGCGTGAAGAGTTTGTCGCTTTTTACACCATCGCAGAAAAAACCAGCCATATTCCAATTCTAAAAGAATGGAAAGCACTCCCTCGCAAAGAGCAATTTCAATATGAGCTGGAGATGGCGCAAGTGGAAGCGGACTATAAAGATTTCGCCCTAGATGCAGCTAAGCGTATTTTGGGTCGTACTTTTTGAACTCAAAAACTGACAAGTGATTCATTATTTAAAAGTACTCAGCGAGCAGAAATCTGCTCGTTGAGATTAGGCGAAGCCTTTCCCTTTAAGCTATTCTGAATTTCCTCTCGGATTAATTTTTTATTAAATCTCATATTTGTGAAAATATATCCCAATTAACTCACCTGCTATTAAGTGTAAACGCCAGCTTAGATATGTTTCCTTGTTTTTATAAGTTGACATATAGCCTGCTTTTTAGCCTAATCCCGCTCAAGGTAGCTAAAGCCAAAACCAGCCTCGTCTGTTTGCAGTACTTGGAAGTGGGCTAACTCATTGATTTTTAATGAAATTAGCAGTTTTATCTAAAGTAAAGAAAGCGAAAATGTAAAGAGCCGGTGTTATCTGTCTGCCAGGTGACTTTATCGTCGATAGCTTTCATTTACTGAAGGGGTTTCCTTTTTAGTTTCTATGTATCTTCCGGTCCAGGAATGCAAAGGAGAGTGATTTTTTAAATTTACCAATAGAGCATTGATATGAGCAGGTTGTGTGTATTTATATTGGTTTTATTTGGGGGTAGCCCAGTCTTACTTTCCGCAAAAGAGAGTTGTGAAGAAAAGCTGGAGATTGCGTCAAAAGTTTGCGTGCAAGTGGCAGAAAATGCTTATAGTGAAATGCTTGAAATAACGCTAACCCCTGGTTTTGATGCGCTAAATAATTTGGAGGTTTATCATGCGGGGGGGGCGTAGAATCCCTTTTAAATAGCTATGATTTGCGTATTGATTTCGCCGTGATAGGTGCTAGTAAAATGCTGAATATGAAAATTTCTGAGGATGATAAATATCATTTGCACACTTTTCTATCACGAGCAAAAGATTATCGAGAAAAATACCCTAGCACTGCAGTTGATACAAAGTACTCACTAGAGGCAAAGGAGGTTCTTGGTAAATATATTCCTCCAGAAAAGGATTTGGATAAAGAAAGGCAGAAAAAAATTATTCTTGATAGACTCCGCGAGTTGATCGGTAGGGATCGTGTTGAGTAACGTTAACTATTGCCGACAGTTAAGTAGAGGCTCCGATATTTTTGCTGGAAACCTTATATATGTTTTGTGGTAGGTCCACTCCTATTTGCACGCATGAAGTATCCAGGGCTGGCTGCTGTTGCCAACGACTCTAGGGGTATAAATTGATGGTTTTTAAATTTGTACAGCTACTTATTCCGGTGCTCATGATTTTGTTTGGGTTTTTCCAGACATTCATCTATCTGAAGCTACGTAAAACATTCAGTAATTGGCCTGTGGTAGTTGGAGAAATAACGCACTCCAGATTATTGAATCAATTGGATCTCAATGGAAAGAATGTAACTGAAGCAATAATTGCATTCAATTATAAATTTAAAGGGAAGGTGTACAGATCTGAAATGCCAGTCTTGCGGGGTTATGATCTGTTTCCAAGTTTAGAGTATGAAACCTACCTTACCAAGAAATACCGACCAGGGGATGTTGTTGAGGTTAGGGTGAATCCAAAGGTAAATGAGTTTGCATGCTTAGAGGTGGCGCCATTCAGCCGGCTAAGTGCCATTTTGGTGCCGTTAATGCCAATTCTGGGTATTGCTTTAATTGTTTTATTGAAAAATAATTATTTTTCAGAGTTATATGAATATTTGTTGTTGCAGTATGATCTGGCTATGTATGAAGCGCAAAATACCTAAAAAGACATTGCATCATGACTTCCTTGGCGGAAACCTTTTTTGGATGCTGCGTTTAGACCTCAAGGGCTGTTGAATTTTAGCGGTGCCTGGGATTGGTGTTATGCGTAAATTGATATGAGTGCTCTATTTTATCTGAGGTAGGAGGTTTTCTTGAAATTTTTAAATCAGTGGAGTGTGCATCCCATTGAATGGGAATCTGAAGATATTGTAAAGAGTGTTCTAGGAAGCTTATTGTGCAATATTTGTTGTCCAGCGGGTGTCTTCAGCAATAGAGTTTAAGTTGCTCAAAACATTCCTGCCGCCCTTTATTAGTGTATTATGATTGCTGCAGAATTAACAATGAAAGAAGTTGAAAATTACACCATTCAAGAATTACAAGAAGCCATCGATGGAATGGATCAGGAAAAGTATCCGGAAAAATATATTGAGATTCAATCTGAACTATCCAGGAAAAAGGTGAAGGTTCAAGAGCTGAATGATCGGATAGTGAAATTGTCTGGGGTAACGCCTTTGCAAAGAGCGATGGGTGAAGGTCAAAACACATTTACTTTCAAACGTTGCTTTTTAGCATGCTGTTGCAGTATTGGGCTGTTATGGTTGCTTCTTGGCATTCTAGGATTTTTTGGTTTTGGAACAATCATCGCAAATGGTGAGCAAGTACACGGTATTAGTGCATTGGTTTCCGCAGTGCTTGGTGGTGGTATTAGCTGCCTAATCTTTGGTTTTATGGTTTGGCTGGGTGAGAAGGTCCTTCGAATTTTCGAAGGCGCATGATGTAATTCGCAAGTGAAATGATTTATCATTAAGTTCGAATAATAAAGACCAAAGTGGAAATGAAAAATACATTTTACCTGGCTGCCATTTTTGTGATGGAAGGCGCTGGTAAACTATATTGGGTTCAGTTTCCCTTATATAAGCGGCTATCTTGATTAATCTTCACTGAGTTAGAAGTTCTGGGTAAGTTATCCAAAATCGGAATATCAATATTTGTTGTTGATATTATCTGGTGCGCAGACCTATTGGGGCCGGGCAGTCAAGTTCTGGTTAACGTTTATAATTTATTTGGGTGAAAAGTAGTGAAGATAGAAGCAAGACAAATGTTTCAGTCAAATGGGTTGATTGATGATCTTGTCCTATATGCGAATTCAGAGGATTACTTACGGCTCGCTGATATTGTTGGAATAGCTATTGGTTCAAATAAGCCAATGCTCATGATGTCTGAGTCAGAAATATCAATCGAGATTATTTGTGATGAAGCAAAAGAGGAGCTTTTTACGGCTCTTCAGAACAAGGCTAACGACTACTTCTCAATGGATGATTGGAATAGCCGGAACATTTTAAGAGTATACGGAAGTGGTGATATCCTTGCTAACTTTCAGCAGTTTCTGGTCAAACTATCTGGGCGAGGTCCCGGGTACAGTTATATCAGTGAATACTCAGAAGACTATAGTTACTCGCGCTATTCACCTGAGTGGAGGCTTCATGTTGAATCCTGCTGATAAGTTAATAAATATCGTCACCCGATAGCCGCACTCTATGTTGTTAGTTCTTAGCTGTGGGCGCCTGAGGTTTTAAGTACAAATTAGATTATGAATGATATTTTACTTGGGGTGATTTTATTTGGACTTCTTGTCTTAGGTCTGGTTGGAATCATTTTTTTGATTCCATTGTGGGTAAAGGTATCAACCGAGTCAGAACGAGATCCCGATCATCTTTACAGTATTTTCTGGGAGGAGGCCGGCTCCCAAGGACATAAAATTACATCAGCTACAGGATGCCTTTTACCCTTTGTTTTTTTGTCTAATCCTAATTTCAGTATTGAGGGGCTGGTTTTATGTTTTGTTGTTTCGGTGGTTTGCGGGCTATATCACTCTTCTGTTTATAGAGGTTATGCGATAATTACCGGCAAAATGAAAGTGGCTGGTGCGGCAGCTCTATGTATGCTTACTGCCGTTAGCTTTATGGTAAGGTATCAAGAGTTATCAAGCTTTTATATTATCTTCTGTGTCGCTTCAATTGGTGCTGCTTGGGGTAGTTATGCTGTCTACAGACGCGCTTACCTAATTCGATTAGAAAGGGTGGTATGGAGAGTAAAAAACCAGACTAAGCCGCCTCTTGTAAGCTGAGCCCCATATGAATTCTACTAATAGGCGAAGTGGTGCAACCTATATCTGGCTAAGAGGCCGCAGGAGTATAATATAGACAGCTAAAGCGACTCTCATTACATCTTTATTAGGCTGGGTGGTTATCATTTCTGATACAGAGGTCTATAAATGGTGATGATTCACGTTTCATAAAGGGTTGCTCTATATGAGCATAAAACCGTCAAAGATATTACTGATAAATATATTGATTACTGGCGCATTTTATGTGGCCGGTTTTGTCGCATTAGGCAGCTCGTATCCAACTATCGATTCTAGTGGTGAGCAAATAGTCCATTGGTTTTTAAATAATGGATCGAATGCTCGATTTTATGCTTGGACAGCCGCTTTCTTTTCTCTTGGCCTCGCTATCTTTGGTGGGCAGGTTTCAGCTCTGTTACCAAAGCCGAGTAGGTATATCTTTCTGGCAGGTGTACTAGGGTTTGCCATCACAGCTCAGGTACAGGCTTGGCTATGGGCAGGATTGGCACTGCATCCTGAAGGATTAGAGCCTGCAGTTGCTCGCACACTCTTTGACATATCTTCTTATTGGGGACCTTTGGTGAATGGGTCAACAACTGCGATGGCGGTAGCGTTTCTTGTTGTAGGGTTTGATAAATATGTTGAGATCCCGCGTTGGCTTACATGGCTCAGTATCATTTTCTTTGTAGAGCAGGCAATTGAGACGATTACTGTATTCGGTCACAAAGGCTTTATAGCCCCGGGGGGAACTATGAATGTCTATCTAGGAGGCCTTATAGGGTTTCTATGGATTGCAGGGGTTGTACGTTGGGCGATACCACGCATCAATCAGTCCTCTTAATATAAAATTAGTAGTCGCAGTTTTATTTCGCTTATGTGCTGCACTAGGAATACCTGATGCGAATTTTCAGCATTGGGCTGTATGAAATTTCAGGTAATGTAAGGGCTGAATCTAAAAGATTAGGAAAGAAACTTAGCGGGGGGTTCCTTTGGTATCTATGAAAACCTTCTCAGCCGTAAAAATTCTACTCTAAACTAATCGGTCAGGGTTCTATAGATTTTTTCATATTTACATTATCAGATTTCGATTGCTACATTCGTTTGAGAGCTGCAATCTGTTATGGTGGCTAATTGATAAGGTATGGCAAGGCATAAATACTAATAGGTTGTAGCAGACCTTTGGTTTTCAATGAGATAGTAATGCTACTTGCCAGTCGCCCAGTTACGGATATTAGAGGCTCAAGTGTAAAATGACACCAGCAATTTCTATGGCCAAGAAGGCTAAAATCTCTCATAAAGTACATGAATACACGCATGATTCATCGAGTGAATCATACGGATTGGAGGCTGCTGAAAAATTGGGGGTGCCCGAGTCTAGGGTCTTCAAAACACTAGTTGTTAGCCTGGAAAACAAAGAGCTGGCCGTTGGGATAATTCCTGTTTCATCAATGCTCAGTATGAAGCTCTTAGCAAAATCTGCTGGCGCTAAGAAAGCCACAATAGCTCCAAAATCAGATGTAGAAAGATCAACTGGTTATGTGTTAGGAGGTGTTAGCCCATTAGGTCAAAAAAGGCGACTTAAAACCATCATTGATTCTTCGGCTAGAAATAACGCTACGATTTATATTAGTGCGGGCCGCAGGGGGCTTGAAATAGAGCTGGCTTCTGATGACTTGGCAAGTCTTGTCAGCGGGGTTTTTTCTGAAATATGTCAGTAATTCCATATCTAATTGTATTGAGTGATTAAACTAGCAGGGGAGTGATTATGATAAAAATACAAGCTTTCAAGGGCTAAACTTAGCAATTCCATACGTTTCAAACTACACAAGGGGTGTGCTGGTAATGGGGGTTGATACACCATTGCGAACAATAAAGCTGAAAATACTATGAAAGCTATCGAATATCTAAAATTTAGCGAGGTTAATCCGCACAAATTTCTGCCTATATTAAATAGCCATAAGACAAGAAAGCATTTGATTGAGCATGAGATATTTACACTTAAAACAGTAACAGAATGGATGCATTCAAAAATAGAGGTAGATAAAGAGGCAGGTTGTAGAGTTAGAGCCATTATTGTTGATGATGAATTAGCTGGTTGGTGTGGGATTCAACAAGAATGTGGAAAGTATGAGATCGCGATTGTCATTGATGACCAGTTTTGGGGGGTAGGTAGAATAGTGTTTCAAGATCTAATGAGGTGGGCGCGGGAGCTTAATCATGATGAGGTATTAGTCAACTTCCATCACACTCGTCCTATTTATAAGTTCTTGGAGAAAATCGCTGAGGATATTCATGAGTCTGAAATATATGGCAGTAAATTTACAACGTATAAAATTAAATTGAAATAACATTGTTCAAAAATCAATGTTGATAGACACTAGAAAATTTAGTATTCAGGATGATTCGAACGTTCATTGCTACAGACTTTCCAAGAATCTTGGAGATCTATACTCTCTCTAAGTTAGATGAGCTTAGATTTGAAGCTGTGGAATTTGAGTTTCTACCGTTGGAAAAAGATGCGAAGAGGCTGTCAGCGCTAAGGGAGTCAGATATTTACGTCTACGAAGATGAAACAATTCTTGGCTATGGCGCAATGTTCTAGCAAGAAATTCAAGCTCTGTTTGTATGCCAGAGGGGAAGGGGTAGGGAAGTCGATGCTTGAGTTTCTGCTAGCAAAGGTCAGTGGCCAAGCTAAGTTGTTCGTTGCAAAATCTAATTGGCCTGCAATCAAGTTTTATCAAAAGTTTGGATTTGAAACAACCAAAGAGTTCATTGCTGAATACAATGGTACGCCGGTGCAGGTTATCGAAATGGTTTGTTCAAATAAGAAGTGTTAGCATCTCGATGTTTATTACTCCGACCTTACAGGGCTCCCAGAGGTTGCCCTAGCTTTACCTAGGCGATGGGCTAGCTCTTTCTAAGGAATCAAATATGACTGGTAGATTTAATTATTTGGGATTGGCGGGAATACTTACTCTGATCGTTGCAGGGTTGCATGCTGGTTGTATTCTGTTTGGTGCGGAATGGTATCGATTTTTAGGTGCCGGAGAGGCAATGGCTCAAATGGCTGAAGCTGGAGATTCTTACCCTACAATAGTTACAGGGATTATTGTGAGTGTTTTACTAGTTTGGTCTGCCTATGCTTTTTCCGGGGGTGGCCATATATTCAGACTCCCATTATTACGCACAGGGCTTACACTTATATCTCTAGTGTTGCTTGTGAGGGCGCTCGGTTTTTACTTTATCATGCCAGCTTTTCCGGATAACTCATTAACCTTTTGGCTTGTTAGTTCAGCATTGTGTTTTACTTTAGGTATTACCTACTTGCTAGGCTTGCATCAGTCATGGGGACGTTTATCCAGCAAAGCCTAACAAAGCCGTTAAGAATCGTCACTAAAAATACAACAGTAAAAAGCTGAAATATCGCTTAATTTGCATGGTCCTTTTGCTCGCAAATAGGAGTAGTTTCTAGAAGACTTACATAAATATCTGATGTAGCCAACATAACTGTGCTATCTCAAAGAAGAGGGTATATTGGGTTGGATGTATCTTTAAAAGAGTAACTCATACCCTGACTTTTTAAGTTCTTTGTTAACGAGTCTGCGTAATTTGGCTGTGCACCTGCGGTTAGCCCTCTGGTTATATAAGCGGGATATCGTTCGCAGAGAAGATAGTCCGCGGCTACCAATGCCGTCGATAACCACAAAATGGCTATTAATCTCATCCCATACAATATTAACCGTACGTAAGTCACGAACGACAATAAAGGTCTGCTCTAACCATTTCAGTAGGTCAATAAGGCCGTCGATATGCTTCTGGTTGAACTCCTGACTGGTGATCAATTTATGAAGAGTATCAGCTAACTCTCCAGTGTGTTTTTTGACGGCTCTTACAGTAATCCCCAGCCCTAAGTTAGTATCCACAAATCCTTTAAATTCTTGTACAAAGTGCGTATCTTTTACCTTACCTTCGCGCAAATAGATGTGCTCGGAAACCTCCTTTATGTATGGCCAATAGTAAGTAAGTCGGCGTAACCGAGTGGAAATGGAAAACTTGTAATCCATTGTTCTTCTAAACTGATCACTGATTACTTTAATAAGGAGATCATCTGATTCCGGGTGAGGAAATACTAGCTTCTCATTTCCCTTTGCGATGGCTTGGTCTAACCTTAACTGCATGTCCATAGTGCTTGCTCAAGAAAACTAGTCTTTTTTATTTTGTATTCCACTTTGAGGTTTGGTAGCCGATCAAAGGGAATGACTACTTAATTATAGTTAATATTTTATTTTTCTCTTGCGAAATGTTAGTTGAGAGAAAATGGGTTTAGCTGCTGTGCTGATACTGGATGTAAACTCTAGTGGACTTTATTTGTATAGGTACGGTGGTTTAGCAATTGGTAGTTAGGGAGTAAGTAGATGTATGTTTCTGAAGACTAAGAGAGTCTCTGAATAATTTCGTGATACCTCTGACTTTAAATCAAGATGTGGCTTTACTGGATCTTTCAAGCAGTCGCAATGCTGAGTATGAATGGCTCTGCAAGCACCGTAAGGGCTGGCCATGGAGGCCACTGATGTTGCGTGCACGAAAAATAATCGAAAAATCTGAGTTGAGAAAGTAATAGAGTGTGCTAAGCAACACGTTTGAAGGAATATGTTTTTATAAATTGAATAGAGGTTATATGTGTGCTTAGGGTGCTATTTTTGGAAAGTTGTCGTTAATGGCTATGTGGGCTTACTTATTGCCGGTGAAGAATAGCAGTATTTTCTTTAGGTTTAATGAAATCAGATAATGCTCGATTTTTGTAAAGATTAACTTATTCTCTTAATTATCCACTACGATGATTTTCTATCTTAAATTTGCAAAAATGTGAAACAGTCTAACCGAAGCCTAATGACTATTTCTCACCATTGTTGACTCTATCAGCTAAAAGAGTCATACACTTTATCTTTGGGGTTTATCTATCAATACCCTCGCTTCGCCGATACTTCGCATTTGGGGTGTTGAAACTCATTTTATTTCAGTGCTTACTATAAAATAGAAAATTGAAGTTTTCTTTTTAGAAGCCTTTTTAGTTAATTTTATGTTGCGGTCTTATAAGAATGATTAATGTAAAGAGAGCGGGTTTGGGTGCATTGGTAGTTTCATCGGTTCTTATGGGGTGCACTGTTGCCGATAACCAAACTGATGTGGCAGGTAGTGAAGCTGTAGATGACTCAGCACTACTCCATGACCTAGCGGATCAATATGCTGAGGTTTATTTAGAAAACTTCCAACCATATGCTTACTTCTCCGATATGGAGCTGGACAGGCACAACCTTTTCTTAAGTAACTCCCCCGCGAACTCTGCCTCTCTAGCGGCCTCTGAGGACAAAATTCTCAGTAAATTGGCTGAAATAGATCTGAATGGGCTAAAAAGTGATCAAGAGAAAGTGTTCTACTTCAAGCTGAAAGAGCGATTGGAGTCGAATGTTGGCTTAAGGGTCTGTAAGACTGAACTCTGGTCTGTTGATCATATGTTCGGTCCCCATATTATACTTGGCTTTTTGACGGAGGTTCAGCCGGTTGAAACTGCCCAAGAAAGGGCAGATGCGATTGAGCGTTGGCTTGACGCGGCTCGTTACTATGAGCAAGAAATAGCCAATCTCCGCCGTGGGTTGGAGCAAGGCTACTCCGCACCTCAGAGTGTGGTTAAGAGAGTCATTCAGCAAGTTGATGGTTTGACCCAAGTACCCATTGATGAGCACCCTTTCCTGAGTTTAGCGAAGAAAGCTAAGGACCCGGCATTTGAGGCAGCATTTAAACAGGTGCTTTCAGATCACGTTATCCCTTCAATGGTGAATTATAAGAATTTTCTAGAATCCACTTATTTACCTGAAGCCAGAGCCGAGCTTGGCATCCATGCGATTCCTAATGGCCGTGAATGCTATATGGCTCAGTATCGTTCTTATACGACATTGCAGAGAACACCAGAAGAAGTTTTTGAGTTGGGTTTAAGTGCTGTCAACGCAAACAAGAGCGAAGTGGTTCGCTTAGGCAAGGCGTTCTATCAAGTAGATTCCTATTCTGAGGCAGTGGCAAGGGCCAGTGAAGATAAAACTCAGAAATTTAACAGTGCTGATGAAATGCATCAGTTTTTTGAGGGCTTGGTAGATAAGTCTAGAGATTTAACCGTGGACTTTTTCCATGAAATGCCTTTGATAGAAATGGAAGTGAAGGCCATCCCTGAACATGAGCAGGGTTCTGGTCGCAGTGCACACTATATTCCGGGCACTAAGGAGCGAAAGGCAAGATTTGGATATGACCCGACAACCTATCAGGATGAGTCATACGCTTCTGCAGAGAAGGTAACTATCCATGAAGGATACCCGGGCCATCATATGCAAATTGCTCTCGTTCAAGAGCAGGAAAAGTTTCATAAAATAGAAGATGCCTTGTCTAACTCTGCTTTTGCTGAAGGTTGGGGCAGGTACTCTGAACATCTAGCGGAAGAAGCTGGGATGTATCAGTACGGGTCCACCAAAATCCTTAGGCGTGCTTGGCCTGCCCGAGGTATGGTAGCGGATATCGCAATGCATGTACTCGGTTGGAGTGATGAAAAAGTTGCGGAGTTTTTGCAGGATTCTGGCGCTTCATTTGCGAAAGGCCCGAGGACTCTAATGGACCGAATGGCAGTAATGCCCGCCCAGCTTACCTCTTATGATTCTGGTGCCCTCGAGATTTTCGCCTTGCGAGAACTGATGCAGAATGAACTGGGTGAGGACTTCGATATTAAGGACTTCCATGAGATTATTCTGAGAAATGGCAATGTCCCTATGGCCGTACTGAGTGAACAGGTAAGGGACTTTATCGAAAAAAAGAAGAAAGGTTAATTTAGGATCTTTACTAACTCAGTCCCACACCCATGCGGGACTGAGTTATAAATAGGCTTAGCAAGAGGCTTTTATCCTGCTCCTCTAAATACCCATCTGCCTGGAAGCCAGATCCCGCATTATTTCTTCAGATCCGCCACCAATCGCATTCACCCGCACTTCACGATAGATACGCTCAATCCGACTGCCACGCATATAGCCTGCGCCACCTAACACCTGCATCGCTTCCCGGGCGCAGAATTCAAGGGTTTCTGTGGCTTGGACTTTGAGTAGAGCGATATCGGCTACCTTGAGCTGATGCTGTTGCTCCGCCCAGGCGCAGAGGTCCAGATAGGCTTGGGTGGCATTGATGCGTTGAAGCATCTGGGCAAACTTGTGTCGAATCACCTGGTGATTGGCGAGGCGCTTTCCGAAAGTTTGGCGCTCTTGGGCCCACTCAATGGCATCTTGCAAACAGACCCGGCTGAATTCTACACAAGAGGCGGCAATGCCCAGGCGCTCGCGATTGAAGTTGTGCACTATGGGTAAGAAACCTTGGTTCTCACCGCCAATTAGATTGCTCGCGGGCACGCGCACCTGATCAAAAAAGATACTGGCCGTATCAGAGCACCACCAGCCCTGCTTTTTATCGAGTAGCTGCCGGCTTACCCCTTTGGCATCCGCAGGGATTAAGAGCAGGGAGATACCGCCGAAGCCTTCTTCACCAGTGCGCACGGCAGCAGTAAACCAGTTAGCGCGCATGCCACCGGTGATATAGGTCTTTTCGCCGGTAACGATATAGCCATCCCCATCACGCTCTGCGCGGCACTGGAGATTGGCTACATCGGAGCCTGCGCCTGGTTCGGTAATTGCCAGGGAAATATGCTTATCACCACGTAATACCGAGGGAATAACCTGATCTTTTAGGGCCTCGCTGCCATAGTGCAGTAATGGGGGCAGGGCAATGCCGTGGACCATTAGGCTGGCGTAGAGGCCACCAGCGCCGGGGCGGGCTAACTCCTCTGCGGCAACAATCATATGGAAGACATCGGTTTCGATGCCGCCGTAGTTTTCCGGATAACTCATCTGCAGAAGGCCAACTTCTGCCGCTTTTTTCCAAAGCTCGGCGGGCAGTTGGCCGTCTTCGTCCCATTGAGTGATGTAGGGAGTAATCTCACGGTCGACAAAGCGGCGCAACTGGGTGCGCCATTCCTGATGGCCTTCGTCATAAAAGGGGCTTGCCATACGGGAGGCATCAATATCGTACATTTTGATCTCCTTTAGGAAGTAGCGTCACTGGGAATTTTGGCGGTTTCCGTGGGAGCGGCTTCGATCTGGACTAACAGCTGGCCACCGCGCACCTGGTCTCCTTCACAGGCGCCCAGTTTAATTACGGTTCCGTCGCGGTCTGCGCGCAGGGCGTGCTCCATTTTCATGGCTTCCATTAAGGCGATAGTGTCTCCCCGCTGAACGCTTTGATTGGGCTCAACCAATACCTGCACCAGGCAACCGTCCATAGGAGCCGTGATACGGCCACTGCCTTCGTTAAGGCTCGATTTGGCTGGGGCGTGGGTGATATCGACAAAATGAAATTGCCTACCGTCTAACAGGAGATGCAGATTGCTTTGGTTGGCTAGGAACAATCTCTTTTGGCTAACGCCATCCAGCAGGAGTTCAGCACTGTAAAGTCCACTTTCTTTTTGTGATTGCTCAAAATGGACCCACTGAATCAGGAACTGCTGTTCGCCTACCAAGATTTGGTAAGAATGATCTACTAACACCAGCAGCTCACAGTTTAGGGTTTGTCCTGAAATTTCCAATCGATAGTTGATTGGCACACTGTTGTCGCCACTGCGCCAGTCGCTGCGGCCGCTACGCCGATCTTGAGGGTTGGCTTGGTGCAAGTGATTCAGTAATGCGGCTTGGGCTGCAATTACTGCTGGAACTGGTTCTGCGGATGTCAGTGTACTGTTTTGGTCGAGAAAACTGGTATCGGCATCGCCAGCGATAAACTGTGATTCAGCCAGGATCTTCTGCAGGAAATGGATATTGTTTTTAGGACCGATAAATTCCAGCTGGCTTAGGGATTGGGTTAGCTTGCGCCGAGCTTCTTCTCGATCCTGCCCCCAGGCAATTAATTTGCCGAGCATAGGGTCGTAAAATGGCGTAATTTCGCAGCCACTTTTCAAGGCGTGGTCGATACGGATTCCTCGCCCCTTTGGCGCCTTCCAGTGGAGCACTTTTCCGGCCTGGGGCAGGAATTGTTGTTCCGGGTCTTCGGCATACAGGCGGACTTCCATGGCGTGGCCATGCTGGGTGACTTGCTGCTGGGAAACGCATAGAGCTTCGCCGCGTGCTACTGCCAGTTGCCAGGCTACCAGGTCAAAACCGGTTACCATTTCTGTTACCGGGTGCTCTACTTGCAAGCGGGTGTTCATTTCCAGGAAATAGAATTCGCCGTTGGGGCAGAGTAGAAACTCTACGGTTCCCGCGCCTAGATAACCGCAGGCTCGCGCGGCGTCGACTGCGGCTTGCCCCATTCTTTCCCGCAGCTGGGTGTCGACCGCTGGGGAAGGGCACTCTTCGACCACTTTTTGATGGCGTCGTTGTACGGAGCAATCTCGCTCCCCCAGGTGAATACAGTTGCCATGACGATCCGCAAATACCTGGATTTCGATATGGCGAGCGTTGACCAGTGCCTTTTCCAGAATTAACTCGTCGCTGCCGAATGCACTCATGGATTCACTGCGGGCAGCGCGCAACTGGGAGGCCAGTTCGCTGTCTCCGTGAGCCAGGCGCATGCCGCGCCCACCACCGCCTGCGGCGGCTTTGATCATTAACGGGAAGCCAATGCGCCGCGCCTCGGCGATCAGGGTGTCGTCGTCCTGGGCACCCTGGAAGCCGGGAATACAGGGTACGCCGGCAGCGGCAACAAACTCCTTGGCTTTGCGTTTGTTGCCCATTAGCTCTATGACTTCGGCACTCGGGCCAACAAAACTCAGTCCATTCTCTTCGCAAGCGCTGGCAAATTCCGCATTCTCAGCGAGAAAGCCGTAGCCGGGGTGGACGGCGGTGGCTCCGGATTTTTTAGCCGCGTCGAGAATTTTCTGGATATCCAGATAGGACTCCGCCGAAGTCTGCCCGCCAATGGCTACGGCGATATCGGCAGTCTGTGCGTGAAGTGCATCGCAGTCCGCATCGCTGTAGACGGCGACTGTGCGATAGCCCTCCGCCCGGGCAGTACGCACAATTCGCAGTGCGATCTCGCCGCGGTTGGCGATTAACAGGGTCTCTGTTGTCGACATCAGTGCTGCCACTCCGGTGATCGTTTTTCCAGAAATGCACGGGCGCCTTCGCGCCCTTCATGGCCTTGAATTGCGCGGGAAAACTGCTGCGCAGCGCCGTCGAGTAGTTGGCCGAGGGCAGTCTCATCGCTCACCCGCGCTGCATCCAGCAAGATCTGCTTGGTCGTTGCCAGGGCGCCGGGAGCGCAGGCATTGATCGCGCCCAGGTGTTCCTGCAGCGCGCCTTCGAGGGCTTCGGGATTATCGAGTAGCTGATGGATTAACCCAATTTCCAAGGCCTGCTGAGCGTTGACTTTTGCTCCGCTGAGGGCCAGGCGTCGGGCCTGGGAGAGGCCGACCCGTGCTACGACAAAGGGAGCAATTTGTGCAGGCGGTAAACCCAGGCGGGTTTCCGGAAGGGCAAAGCGGCAACTGCGATCGGCGATGGCAATATCGGCACTGCAAGCGAGCCCGAAACCCCCGCCCATTACGGCACCTTCCAATACCGCAATGACTACCAGGGGAGTGCGATTAAATCGCTCCATCAATTCGCCGAATCGGCGGTTGAGGTGGAAGAACGCATCGCTATTACCATTACTCGCGCCCTGTTGCGCATTGAGCATATCGGCAATATCACCACCGGCGCAGAAATGGTGTTCTGCGCCCCGCAGCACCAGTGCTCGCACCTGCGGGTCTTCTTCCGCTTCTGCGAGCTTTTGCAGAAGCTCATCCACCATTTGCAAACTGATGGCGTTGCGCTGTTGCGGGCGATTTAGCGTGAGGTGGCAGGCGATGCCGATGGTTTCATCAATGATTGTCTGCATGGCCTGACCTTATGCGTTGGGTTTACGCTTGCCGGGCAGTATGCCCATCAGCTTACAGATAATGCCGAGCATTACTTCATCGGCACCGCCACCGATAGCGGTGAGGCGGCTATCCCGATAAGCGCGGTTGATAACGGTTTCCTCGATATAGCCCATGCCACCCCAGAACTGCAGGCACTGATCGGGAATAGAGCGGGACAGGCGGCCAGCCTTGAGCTTGGCCATTGAAGCAAGGGTAGTGACATCTTCACCAGCTACATAAGCTTCCACCGCACGCCAGGTTAATGAGCGCAGGCACTCCACTTCAGTCTGCATTTCTGCGAGGGCAAAATGGATAGTTTGATTGTCGATCAATGGTGCTTTAAAGGCCTGACGCTCGCGCACATAGTCGATGGTGCTACTCACGCAGTTTTCCAGGCCTTTTAAATTGAGTGCGGCGCCGGCGAGGCGCTCTTCCTGGAATTGCAGCATCTGCAGCAGGAAGCCGGCACCCTCATCGCCGATGCGGAAATGTTTGGGCACCCGCACATTGTCAAAAAAGATAGGGGCGGTTTCTGATGAGCGCATGCCCAGTTTGTCGAGCTTTTCGCCGATGCGTACCCCTGGCGTTTTTGCCGGAATAATGATCAGGGATTTGTTGCTATGGGCTTTGCCCTCACTGGTATTGACCAGGGTGCAGAAAAAGTCTGCGCAGGGGGCGTTGGTGATCCACATCTTGCTGCCGTTGATCACATAGTCGTCGCCATCGCTTTTGGCAGTGGTTTTAATCGAAGCAACATCGGAACCGGCGCCCGGTTCGGATACGGCGATTGCGCCGATCATCTCTCCGTTCACGGCGGGAATCAGGAACTGCTCTTTGAGGTCCTGGCTGCCGAAGTTGGCCAGGGCAGGGGTACACATGGAGGTCTGCACCGAAATCGATAGGGGCACGCCGCCACAGTGGGCACCGCCCAGCTCCTCGAGAAAAACGGTTTCATAACTGAAGTCGAGACCCAGACCACCGAAGTCTGTGGACTTGCTGATGCCAAGCAGGCCCAGACCGGCCAGTTGTTGGAAAATTTCGCGGATGGGAAAGCGGCCGGCCTTTTCCCATTCGGCCACGTTGGGATTGATTTCCTGCTGTACAAAGTTTTGTACGGTGCGCTGCAGTTCCCGGTGTTGATCGCTAAATATCATTATTATTTTCCCTGCCTTGAAGTGTGAACCCGGTGATGGTGTTAATGGGCAACCGCACTTCCTTGTTGCCCAGGTTTTTCGATCTAAAACCTTGCTACCCCGAAGGTGTTTTTATTCAGTTTGCTCTGCTCGGCCTCATTGCAAACTTCTAGCAACATGCCTAAAAGTTTGCGCGTATCGCGGGGATCGATAATGCCGTCATCCCAGAGGCGCGCACTGCAGGCGAGAGCATCGGAATTGCCCTGCATAAATGCGCTGGTGTCGTTTTCCAATTTGTCTAATACCGCCTCATCCACATTGCCGCTGCGTTGCATTTTTTGCTCGGTGACGATGCGCATTACCTTGCCGGCCTGGGCTGCGCCCATAACGGCGGTGCGGGAATTGGGCCAGGCAAAAATAAAGCGGGGGTCGAATCCGCGGCCACACATGGCGTAGTTGCCGGCCCCATAGGAGCCGCCTACGACAATGCTGAGTTTTGGTACGCTGGCATTGGCCACGGCCTGAATCATTTTGGCCCCGTGCTTGATGATGCCGTTGCGCTCCACCTCGGTACCCACCATAAATCCGGTGGTGTTATGTAAAAACAGCAGTGGCGTGCCACTCTGTTCGCACAACTGAATAAACTGCGCGGCCTTGTTGGCGCCCTTGGGGGTGATCGGGCCGTTATTCCCAATAATTCCCACAGGGAAGCCTTCGATACGAATATGGCCGCACACGGTTTGTCGATCGAATTCTGGCTTGAAATCCAGCATGGCAGAGCCGTCGGCGATACGAGCCAGAATTTCGCGCACGTCGTAGGGCTTTTTGCTGTCTGCTGGAATCAGGCCGAGCAGGTCGTCGATAGGGTGCAGAGGGTCCTGGTAATCTTTATCTACTGAGCGTTTAATTGGTGAGGGGAGGGCGGCAACAATCTCTCTTGCGATTCGAATCCCATCGGCATCGTTCTCTGCCAGGTAATCGCCACTGCCGGATTCGGTACAGTGCATTTCCGCTCCGCCGAGGTTCTCTTCATCGGCAATTTCACCGGTGGCAGCTTTCAGCAGCGGCGGCCCAGCCAGGTACATACCGGTTTGGCCGCGCACCATGACCACATAATCTGACAGGCCCGGCTGGTAGGCGCCGCCAGCAGTAGCGCCGCCGTGTACCACAGTAACTTGCGGAATACCGGCGGCGGACATTCGCGCCTGGTTGGCAAAACCCCGCCCACCGGGAGCAAAAGTGTCACTGGCGTACATCAGGTTGGCGCCACCACTTTGCGCCAGGGCGACTACCGGCAAATGATTTTCCAGAGCGATCCGCTGCATTCGCAGGGCTTTATCCATCCCGGCTGGTGAGATGGTGCCGCCTTTTACGGCATAGTTATCAACCCGCACCATACAGCGTCGACCACTGATTTGACCGATGCCGCAAATGGCACCGCCACCTGCACCGGTACCGTCCTGGTCGTCAAACAATTTATAGCCGGCGAGGGAGCACAGTTCGACAAAAGGGGCGCCGGGGTCGAGGAGCAAATTAAGGCGCTCCCGTGGCAGCAGCCAGCCCCGTTCACGATAGCGCGCAGCCTTACTTTTCTCTGCCTGTACCGGGCGTTGCTCAGCTTCACGAAACTGGTCGATCTGCTCCAGCATGGCAGCCTGGTTGTCATTGAATTCTGCCGAGCGGTTGTCGAGCTGGGAATCAATCGGCTGCATTAGAGCTTGCCCTCCGCTTCCAACTCTTCCACAACTTGGGGCCGGCGTTTGCGGTGGAATCCATTAAAGCGCTTGGAGTTGTTGGCGGCTTGTGGCTGCCAAAGAGGAGAGTGGTGCTTGAGGCTGGAGCCACCATCGATACGCAGGGTTTGCCCGGTGATATAGCTGGCCGCATCGGAAAGTAGGAAGCACACGGCCCCGCTAACTTCCGCTTCCTCTCCCAATCGGTAGAGGGGGATACTGTCGCGGAAGCCCGGTAGTAGCTCGCGCAGGAATTTGGGGTCGTAAGTATCAAAGCCGCTGGAAAGAATATAGCCTGGCGCCACGGCGTTAACTCGAACGCCAAAAGGCGCCCACTCCAATGCAGCGGTTTCGGTAATATTTTCCATGCCTGCGCGAGCGGCACCGGAGTGGCCCATCATTGGCATGCCGCCGGCGTTATCTGCGGTGATATTTACGATACTTCCGCCATACTGTTTCATCGACTGCACAAAGACTTCTCGGGACATTAAGAATCCACCGAGCAGGTTACTGCGTACAACAGCATCGAAGCCTTTTGTGTTGATCTGCTCAAGGGGGGAGGGGAACTGGCCACCGGCATTGTTCACCAGCCCATGAATTTGGCCTCGGGCCTGGACAATTTGCCCAACCGTTTCCTGAACACCCTCTTCATCGCGAATATCCAGGCTGAACAAACTGCACTCGCCACCATCGTTATTGATTTCACCGGCAACCCTTTCCAGCTTGTCCAGTTTGCGCCCAATCAATACAACATGGGCGCCGAGGCTGGCCAGTTCGTGGGCGATACAGCGGCCAATACCACTGCCGCCGCCGGTGACGATATAGGTTTGCTCGCTAAAGCTGCCTGAACGCAGCTGGCTTTGATAGCGCATGAAAGTTTCCTTTTCTTGGGCCTGTCAGGCCTGTTCAATTTTTATTGTTCTTGTTGGCGCTTGCGCCTGCGTGTGGGAAAACGCAGAATAGCTTAACGCTACCAAGCAAGCGCTTGGTATTCAAGGGTTGGCGCCTTTTTGATTGTGTGATTGTTAGGTTGCCGATTAGTCTGCAAAACAAAGCAAAAAAGAAAACAAAGAATTGGGAGTGTTTCGTGCAAGAGGGCGCACAAGTGGTGGTAGAGGTGCAAGGTGCTATGTCGCCACAGCAACTTATTGGAACCCTGGTAAAGGCAGGAGAGCTTACAGACCCGGCCTCCCCGCGGGGGCGTTTGCTCAATGCTGCCGCGCGCCTGTTTGAGCAAAAGGGCTTTTCACGTACTACTGTGCGAGACCTGGCGGCGGAAGTGGGCATTCTGTCTGGCAGTATTTTTCATCACTTCTCCAGCAAAGAGCAGATTCTCTGCGAGGTGATGAAGGAGGTAACTATTTTCGCCAGTGCTCGTATGCGTAGTGCGGTGGAGCAGGCCGCGTCACCTCAGGAAAGACTGCGGGCCTGTATTCAGTCTGAGCTTGAGGCGATTCACGAGCGGGCGGTGCCGGGCTTTTCCATCTTGGTAATGGAGTGGCGTAGTCTGTCAGATAAAAGCCAGAAAGAGGTGTTGTTGCTGCGCGATGAGTACGAGCAAATATGGCTGGATGCGATCAATTCCGCCCGTTGCCCAGGCGGGGATGCCACAGTGGTGCGCCGACTTATGGTTGGTGCATTGAGCCATACCTACAGCTGGTTTAAAGCCAGGGAAAATGGATTGACCATTCCCGAGCTCGCCGATCGGGCCTATCAAATCTTCGCGCCCAAATCCTAAGCGTTAACAATACGAGTTACTGGCAAGGTGCCGTTAAAACTGTGCACTTTGCCACCTTTCCTGCCAATTTCTCTCTTTTGAAGAGTTTCCTGAGAACTGGTGCGCACCTGTTTTTCTCCGAATCTTTTACCCTGCGCGCAAGATGATAAGAATGTGACAATAAGTGTCACTTGGTGACAGGAGAAGGGAATGGCGGGCCAGGATTTATACCAGGTGGTTTCCACGGGAAGGACACTCCACGCCAAAGAAGCAGGGGCTGTGACTCGGGATATCGCCAAACTATTTTCGGTTCCTGAGGCCCAGGCTCGCAGATTACTGTTAAAAGGCTGGGTGATTAAAGACAGCCTGGCATCGTCACAGGCCCTGGAGTACAGGGCCAAGCTGCACAAGATCGGTCTTCGTGCCGAGGTTTGCCCTGCGGGAAAGTTCGATAACCAACAGCTGATTGCAAAAATCAAAGTGGCCCAACGGCGCAAGGCCAATGCAGCAGAAAAGATGCTGACAAGTACGGCCTCGGCAGGTGCATCCAAGGCTGGGACTGCACGAGAGCAAGAGGTAGAGAAATCCCTTTCGGTGAGCAATGCCAAAGGAAGCGTTGCCCCCCCTAAGGATTCCGAAAAGGTCAAACCTCAGGCAACAGAGCCTGAAGCCAATGAAAAGAGGCCGTTCTTCAGCAATAGAAAAACGCAGCTGGCTACAGTGGGTTGGCGAGTGCTATTCGGATTACTCCCTGCTTTAACGGTACCCACAATTTTTATCGGCTTGGCAGCTCTGTGTCTCTATGGTGCCGGTGCATTGCTCTGGCAAACTCCCTTGGCAGTTTGGCAGGGGGAGTTAACTGGTGGCACTTTACTCATCAGTCTAGGGGGGACGGCAGTCTTTATTTTTTTATTGTTGCTGGTCGCTTTGCCTTATTTTTGCTTCCCTCGAGAAATGCGTTCAAGGCCTGGTGAAGTCCCTCTGAAGCAAGCGGACAACCAAGATTTGTTGCCCTTACTTGGGCAATTGTCTAGTGCAACGAAACTGCCCAGGGTGCAGGAGCTGATAGTCAGCCCAGACGCTCGTATTTATTGCGAGCCCAGGTTTTCTGAGGTAATGCGTCAGCAATTGCGGTTAAACCTGGGCCTGGCCAGTGTGGCTTCCCTTAGTGGCCGCGATACCCTGGCGTTAGTGGCACGCAGCCTTGGCCTTTATCAGGGAAAACTCAATGGGCTACTGGCCTGGCTGGTGTTAGATGGCGTTAGGCGCTTGGAGCTGATGCAGTGGGCACTGGAAAATGATCGAAGTGTGCTGTACCGAAGCGGGGAACCGGGTCCGCTAAAATCCTTGCATCAATTACTGGCAACTTGTGGCCACTTTCTGTTGCCATTGATTGAGCGGCTAGAAAATCTGCACCGTATTGTCACTCGGGGTAGCGCACGCTATTTGGAATGCCGGGCTGATCTCTGGGCTGCCGACTTGATTGGCAGTGGGGCTTTTGCCGAATTTGCCGGGAACTGGCATCGCCTGGTGCATGCCGACCTAATGGTTGCCGAGACTGCCCGCGAGGCCTCGGCAGTGGGGCAGTGCTTTGAAAATATCCCTGCCGCTGTAGCCTGGACACTGAACAATCTGGATGAGGAAACCAGTAATACCATTGAGCTTGCGATGGCTCAGGCCAGTGATCCCTGGGATGTTTTTGAGGCGGCGGATCTACAGCGTATTGAGGTGGTTCAAAAGCGCAATATTAGTGGGCGTCTTCAACGGGAGCTTGGCTGCATGGAGCTTTTTGCCGATTTTCCCAAGTTGGCCAGTGAGGTCAGCGGGGAGGCTGGCGCGTCGGACTGTCAGGTTGTGGAGAATCGCCGATTACTTTGTGCCAGTCGCGAAGCGGAGGAGGCGTTACAGATCCTGGATGTTTATTTTAACCGTCTGCCGCCGCTCAACCTGCTGCCACTACGCAGGCCTGCGACTCAGGAAATGCAGGCGATGGATTTACAGGCCAGTATCAATTGGCTAAGAAGCAAGCTCATTGAGCTGCGTGAACTCCGGGAACAACGCGAGAACACACGTCAGCTTATGGTGTCGGTGCAACTTGGCGCGGCGCTGATTCGGGCCAAGGTGCGTATCGAACCACAGGAATACTCTCTGAATAGCGCAAGCCTTGCAGCGGCGCAGGAAGCATCGGCGTTAAAGCGGTCTGAGTTGGAGGAATTCGAGCGTCAGCTGCAGAAGATCTACTCGGTGTTTTACCAACGGTTGTGCTTGGCTTTAGTCGCTATGCCGGCACGGGAGCGCCAGCAGGCAAGGGGAATGCTTAGCCAGTTGGCTGCTTACGACGCGCTGGCCACACACCTCGAGCGCCTTGCGGGGTACAGTACCAGCCTCTCTGTATTCTCACGCCGCTTATCCCCAGGTCTTGCCGAGCGGGAGTTGGTACAGAAATACCTGGCCCTCTCTGCTCGGGAGTTGGATGCGACCTTTGCCACAGTGGAGTCTTCTGAGCTATTAAAAGCCCAGGGTTTGGATAGCGCACTTTGTATCAAGGCAAAACGCGAGCCATTGCAACAGCTACCGCAGCGCCACCAGGAGGCATTGGCCGTGGTGCGTACTATGGAGTCCCGCTGTAACTATGCAAGTACGGTAATTCTGGAGCGCTATCAAATCCAGCTGGCGGCGCTACTGCAACGTTGTCTGCATAGAGAAGGGCAGCTGGAAGTGAACCCTTTACGTCTCCTGCAAGCGGTTTAGAGCCTGTTGGTATTCAATGAGTTGTCGCCAGGCTCTATCCGCCGGCAAGCTTCACTTTGTAGTTTTTGGATTCCAATAGCGCTTTGATTTCCGCGCGCTTGTCGCCCTGGATTTCGATCACACCGTCTTTCAGGGCACCACCGCAGCCACAGCGCTTTTTCAATTCCGCCAGTAGTAACTTCAGCTCACCATCGGTGCCGTCCACGCCACGCACACAGGTAACCCCTTTGCCCTTGCGTCCTTTAGTCTCTCTTTGGATGCGCACAATCCCATCACCCTGGTGACGCTTCTCTGCTGCGGGCTCTTCTTTGATACGACCGCGGTCGGTGGAATAAACGAGACGGTTCTCCTTGGCCATGGTTGGGCGCTCTCCAAAAAATTGTTGCACAGGGTAACTGGGGCGCGATTGTGCCCGAGGCGTGGGGGAAGTCAAAGAGGTCGCGGCTGAATATCTGGATGAGAGTGGAATAGGGGGCGACCCACCAGCCCCCAGCAGGTAAAATTTGAGCGCAAATCCTTGGTAGCTGGTAGAAGAGGTTGATCCATGGCGTTGACTGGACGTCGCAAACTGCTCAATGAAGTGATCTTTGGCACCGAGACGCCCGCAGGGCGCAACTTTGATGTGTTTTTGATCTGGGCAATTTTAATTAGTGTGGGACTGGTACTGCTGGCTTCAATTGGACCAATAGCTGACCGCTACGGCACGCTCCTGATCACATTGGAATGGCTGTTTACCGGGCTGTTTACCCTGGAATATGCCGCCCGTATCTATTGTTCAGTAAACAGACGCAAGTATATTTTCAGTTTCTACGGTGTTGTTGATCTGCTGGCAATTCTGCCTAGCTATCTGGCTCTTCTGTATACCGGTGCAACCTACCTATTGGTAATCCGTTTGCTGCGGGTGTTGAGAATCTTCAGGATATTGAAGCTGGTGCGTTATTTACAGGATGCCAACCTGCTACTGCGGGCCCTGGGTTTGGCCCGGCGAAAGATCCTGGTGTTTTATTCCAGCGTACTAGTGATGTGCGTCATCTTCGGCTCATTGATGTTTGTGGTAGAGGGGCCGGAAAATGGATTTACCAGCATCCCCACCAGTGTTTACTGGGCCATTGTAACGATTACCACGGTTGGCTACGGGGATATCTCTCCGCATACGCCACTGGGTCAGGCGATAGCGGCCATGACCATGTTGATTGGTTATTCAATTATTGCTGTACCCACCGGAATTTTGACTGCAGAGCTGGCCGGTGAGATGCATCGCGAACGCAAGCATCACCGCTGCAACAACTGCGGGCGCAGTGTCCATGATCCAGATGCTGAGTTTTGCAAGTTTTGTGGTTACCGGCTCGAGCCGTCTTTACAAGTGGAAGAGGTTTGATTTGATTGCGGGTGCCTCACAGAGGCTCCCGCTAACCCTAATTTTTGCGGATTACCATTCGTCGGGTACACGTACCGCGACCACGTCGGCCTTAGCGCAGAGGCGCCCGTCACTGCTGAGTTCACAGTGCAGGATAGTTTTCTTGGGGCCACGCTCGACAATGGTGGCTTCCAAGAGTACTGGTTGATCAATAGCGGCGGGAGCCAGGTATTTTATGTCCAGCTTGCCGGTGGCGAACCAGATCTTGTCTCCGCTACCTACCGTGCGACCAGCCTGCAGATAGCCATCGGCGATAGCGGTACACACAGTGTGGCAATCGATGACTGTGGCGATAATGCCACCGTTCAAATACTGGGCGGGTCCTGCATTGTGGTAAGGGCTGGGAGTGAATAGACAGCGGGACTTATCCGGCTCTACCCAATAGCTTTTAATACGCAGGCCTTGGTCATTGTCCGGCCCGCAGCCAAAACAGTGGTTGCCTTGAATCTGATCCTGAATGGCGATTTGCTCAGTCATAACTATCCCTCGCTGTGGACGCGCATAGTAACGATTTGCGCCAGGGAGGGGAAGAAACTAACCTTGCGGACCTGCAATAGAGTTACCCAAATTATTTGGACCTAGATACATGGAAATATACGGCTTTTGCGCCCCCGGTTTTGAAGCCCTGTTCGAGGCTTTCGCAAAGAATTTTCGCGAGTGTGGAGATACCGGTGCCGCCTTCGCGGTGCGCCAGCATGGCGAGTTGATCTGCTCCCTGTGGGCGGGCAGCGCCGATCGGGATGGGGAGCAACCCTTTACCGAAGAGGCTCTGGTCAATGTGTTTTCATCCAGCAAAGGTGTACTGGCACTGCTGGCTATGCAGCAAGTACAGGCTGGCAAACTGGATCTGGATCGCCCGGTTGCAGACTATTGGCCGGAATTTGCACAGCACAAAGAATCTGTCACCGCGCGACAATTACTTAGCCATCGCAGTGGTTTGGTCGCTTTTCGCGAGCGGGTTAAAGACAACCTTATTTACGATTGGCAAGCGGCCTGCGATGCGGTTGCCGAAACAGCCCCCTGGTGGGAGCCGGGTAGTGAACAGGGATATGCGCCTTTTCTCTACGGCTGGAGCCTGGGCGGCCTGATCGAACGGGTTGCTGAAAAACCTCTGTTGGAACTTTATCGGGAAATGCTAGCCAAACCCCTCAATCTCGATGGTGGCTTTGGTGCGCTGGGGCATAGTTCAAGCCGAATTGCCGATGTGAGCCCATTGAAACAGCCATTGCCGGAGTTGCGTGAGAATGCCATTGGCCGGGCAATTAAAGAGGATCGCAAAGGCCCCGTGGCCATGGCGTTTAGCAACCCCGTTAGCTTAATGATGGGCACCAATAGCCCCGAGTGGCGCGGTGCCCTGATTCCTGCAGCCAATGGCCATTTCAGTGCGCGGGATCTTGCTGCAGTTTATGGGGACCTGGCGGGGGGAAATCCAATTACCCTGAGGCAAAAATGGGTCGATGAGGCTTCCCGAGAGCAGAGTCGTGGGCGGGATAAAGTATTGCAGGCCGAGGTGAGTTTTGGCTGTGGCTTTATCCGTAGTACTCAGGCGGCCGATCTGCGTTTTGGTGGAAAGCAAGGTTTTGGTCACCCTGGTGCTGGGGGCAGCGTCGGCTTTGCCGATCCGGAGCAGGGACTGGGGGTGGGTTATATCACTACACGTCTGGGGCAGAGCCTGTTTATGGATCGGCGCGCGGTTAGATTGGTCGAGACTCTGTACGGATTATTGAAATGACAGAAGACGTTTTAAAACTGATGGAGCGAATCGATGAGCTGGAGACTCGCTTGGCTTTTCAGGAAGATACGATTTCTCAATTGAATGATGTCATTGCGCGCCAAGATGCGGATATTCGCTCTGTAGTAGCAAGAATGCGTGAGCTTGGAGAGAAGTACAGCGCGCTGACCTTTGAAATGCAGGCTGGCGGCAAGCCAGTCGACGAAAAACCCCCTCATTACTGAGGAACATTAAAAGTAGGGGAATAAAGTAGGCGGGCACGCCACTTGATTGCCTTAATAATATGCTGGCGCAGAAATACAAATTTGCTGGCTTTGATGAAATTTATGTCGACAGGCATCGCCAAAATTTATTGAAAATAACTCGATGTCACTTCGGCGCTGCCTTAAGTATTAAAGCGTCTAAAAAAGTTTGTATTGTATCGTCTTTGCTATTGACAAACTTTTCCACACTCAATAGTGGGCTAACTGGCGCTCTAGTATTTATCGGCCCAGCTGGTACATAATTTCTTGCGTCGCCTATAACTCTTTGTTTTTAAAGAGAAAACTAGAGAGTTTAAAAAATAAACAAATCGCTGTAAGCGAGAGTCAATGCCGCCTGGCGGGGACCTTCGTTTATTAATGCACAAAGTTATCCACAGAAGCTGTGGAAGAAGTTTGCAGCGTTTACTTTTTGTGCAGCAACTTAGTGCGAAAGTGCCGCAAGCTGGAAATTCGATGCTTGCAATGGGGACTGGTCAATAGAACTGGTAATGGCTTCGCCGTAATCTTCACATAATTTGGTTGGGTTGATTCAGCCGCCGGTCAGCTTTTAGCTGGATAATGCCGGCACTGTGATGGAGCACTGGGTTCAGTGCGTCCCGATACCCATTTATTAAAAGTGCGTTAGGAGAACCAATAATGAAACATTGGGTAGCAATTCTCGCTATGGGCTCACTGGTAGGCTGTTCCACCCTGGATCCCTACACCGGTGAAAGCAAAACCAGTAATGCCGCCAAGGGGGCCGGAATAGGTGCCGTAGCAGGTGCTATTGTCGGCGTGGCAACAGCGAGTAAGAAAGACCGCAAGAAGGGAGCTCTGACTGGTGCTCTGGGCGGTGCCGCGATTGGTGGTGGTATCGGTTACTACATGGATCGCCAGGAAATGGCTTTGCGCCAGCGTCTGGAAGGCAGTGGTGTGAGAGTCCAACGTGAAGGGGACAACATTCGCCTGATCATGCCGGGCAACATCACTTTTGGTTCCAATCGCTCAGATATTCGCACGGATTTCTATGACACGCTCGAATCCGTAACGGTAGTTTTGCAGGAGTTTAATAAGACCGCCATCCGCGTGAGTGGCCATACCGACAGTACTGGTTCCGACGTGTATAACCAGTCCCTGAGTGAACAGCGGGCTAACTCTGTGGCGAGCTTCTTCAGCCATAACGGCGTTTCTTCCGGCCGCGTACAGGCTGTTGGTTATGGTGAGCGCTATCCGCTGGCCAGCAATAGTTCTGAGTCTGGCCGTCAGGCCAACCGTCGTGTTGAGTTGGAGTTACTGCCTCTGTAAACACTTTGTGCAGCGTATAAACTGCTGCACTGTCAATCACTGCGTCTCGATAACCCCAAGCCCAGGTGGAAGTCTTGTACGCAGTGAAGTTACTTTTCTTTTTTAGCTAATAAAATTCCAGTTGAAACCTTTCCCTCTGTATAAATTCTCTCCTTTCGATTTCTATTAGACACTGAGTTGCACAAGGTTCTAGCGGACACCCCGGACGTTTTTTACACCCATATAAGTTTTGCTCCGACAAATGATTCCGGTGCATAGCTGAAGGTTAAAAAACCCGGCGATTGGCTGGTTGGCTGTGCTATCTCTACATCTACTAATAAGTAAATAGTGGAGCAAAGCCGTGAGTCATCGCCTGTTCAAATGGAAATCCATATGGGTCTTTGCCTTGGTGCTAGTGGCCATCCAGGTTTTTGCCTGGCAGGAGGAAATGGCGGAATCCAGCACTAACCTGGAGGTCCGATTTGGCGCGGCTGCCGTAGTGGCACAGGTGGAGGTCATAGGTATTCACCGGGATGTAGACAGCGCGCTGTCGGAGCCGGGTGTCACGGCGATTTCAGGTTATGTCTATTCCGCGGTGCCAGGCCAGGTCTGGAAAGGTATTGTGGCGGACCAAATTACCTTTCGCCTGGGATTGGAATATTGCGACAAGAAGCTTGAAAAGGGCGAGCGCTATCTGATTTTTGCCAGGCTCGATAGCTACGGCAGGTTGCAGTTGCAGAGCTGTGATTCCGCGGTTGTTGAATCGGAGGCTGAGGCACTGTTGGCTGAGCTCAATGAATTCAGCTCCCAAGGCTGATTTCTCCAAAAGGCCACACTCATTAGAATATTCGGTTGTAAGTCGCGGGCCAGTTACAGCAATCCAGACTCTTCTGCGTAACCCCCGTGCCTTGAAGAACCCTCATGCCGGGTTATTCTTATCATTATTGGCGCCACCTTCTTTGGCCGATTGAAGTTGAACTTCCTTTGCTTCGGCGTCAAGAGGCTGCAAGGCCAGCGATTATCGCGCGGAAGTAGGTTCCCAGAACCCTGGGGGCTGGCCAAGCAAGAGCGCAATTCTTGTAACTGCCTGGGGTCGAGAGGTCGATATATGAAGAAGCTATTGATTCCACTGATCATCCTGCTGCTGATCATCGGATACTTTATGTCGCGTAGCGGCGAACATAAGGCCAAGGAAGCCTACGATTCGATGAACACTCCCAATAGTGAGCAGATGAATGACAGTTCCAAGCCACCTGGCAGCGGAAGTGATTCAACTACTCCCAACAGTACTACCACGCCACCAGACGGTATGGGTAACCCCGATGCACAGATGCCACAGGGCTCTGGGCAGACAGATCCAACACCGCCTGGGGGGAATGGCTCCAGCAGTGGGGAAGGCCCGGATACTATGGGGGCTGGATCGGGGGCTGGATCGACAGGGGATGCTGGCGCCGCGGGTGCTCTTCGTGGGCCTCCTGGTGAGCCTGGCGCAGAAGGGGACTCTGCAGATACGCCCAATGCAGGTTCAGATACCCCAGCGGGCAGCGTAGCGGAAGATGCCGCCAATGAGGCCCAGAAAGCTGTGGAAGGTGCAGACAATATGGATAGCACTACACCGGATGGCGATAGTGAGATGGATCAGGGCGTGGACAACAACGAAGACCAGCCCTAGTAAAAGGATTATTAGATACTCAGTTAATAAGGAGATATTGCGGGCCACCTATTGAGGCGGCCCGCAACCTGTGCAAAATGATCGAACATAAATGGCTACAGGGACATACCGTTTTACAGGTTCGGCCGCGTGGAAAATTTACCGCAGAGGATTTTCATCAGCTGGCAGAAAAAATAGATCCGATTATTCGCGAGCAGGGCAGGATAGAGGGTTTACTGATTGACGCTGAAGATTTTGCCGGCTGGGAAAATTTTGTCGCGATGGTCTCGCATTTTCGCTTTGTACATAATCACGAGAAGCATATCCAGAGGATTGCGGTGGTGTCAGACAACCCGGTTCTGAAATTTATGCCGCACCTGGTTTGCCATTTTATCAGTGCGGAGGTTCGGCCTTTCCCCCTAAATGATTATCCTGAAGCCCTGGCATGGTTAAAAAATCCGGGTTAGCATCGCGCACCGTTTAACTGTTATATGGAGTGCCGGTGAGTCCAGTCTTGGCCATTATTGCGACGACTTCCGCAGACCTGCCCAACGCCCAGGAATTATCCAGTCAACTCAACCTTCCCTGTTTGGGTGTTGCTTCCCCCAGCGAAATTAATGAGGTTCCCCAAGTATTAGCTTGTGGAGAGCAGTTGCAACTCTGTGCGACCGGGCGCAAAGCACCGGGGCCAGTTTCTGTTGATTTCGTTGGTGGGGCTTTGGCGCACCGACGCAAATATGGTGGGGGTAAAGCCCAGCCGGTTGCCAAGGCCGTGGGTTTGCGCCCTGGTTTTTACCCTCGCGTGTTGGATGCCACTGCCGGGTTGGGACGTGATGCTTTTGTGTTGGCGACTCTGGGCTGCGAAGTGAAGATGCTTGAGCGCAATCCGGTTGTACGCTTGCTCCTTCAGGATGGTTTGCGGCGATTGCAAGAGGCTGCCACTGCCGACCCGGAATTGGCCGCCATTGTTGGGCTTTTATCTCTGGCCGATGATGTTGCACCGGCCGCAGACTGGCTGGCCCAGCAGAGTGAGGAATCTTGGCCGATTGTTTATCTGGACCCCATGTTTCCGCCCCGGGGCAAAAGTGCCAAGGTAAAAAAAGAGATGGTGGCTTTTCATCATCTGGTTGGAGAGGACCTGGATGCGGACGATCTGCTAGAGCCAGCACTCAGGGCCTGTTATTACCGCACTGTGGTCAAACGGCCCAAGCTGGCACCATATCTTGCAGATAAAAAGCCAATGCTTTCTTTTGAAGGGAAGTCAGGGCGTTTCGATATTTACACCAAGCACGGTGTGCCGGGGTAATAGGCGGATTTTAAATAGAGTTGGCACCTACTAGTATTTTTGGATTTTCTACACCTTAAGTCATTGTCTAGCTTATCTACACTGGCAGATAGTCATTCGCTAAGTGCCTAATCCGATAGAGTGGAGGGGTAGCTGTGAGGCGTAACATCGACGAATCGCAGCAGCCAGATATATCCAACCGTAAAATATTCTCTGCCAGCGCTCTAGGCTTTCTCACCGCAGCAACGATCGTAACCAGCCTTCGCAATTTGCCCATGATGGCGCAGGAGGAGATGACGATGTTTTTCTACATCGGCATTTCCGCCCTGTTATTTTTGATTCCGGCTGGACTGGTGGCCGCCGAACTGGGCAGTGCTTTCTCCGACCGCACCGGCGGTGTTTATACCTGGGTGGGAGAGGCTTTTACGCCTAAGATGGGTTTTGTCGCTATTTGGTTGCAATGGGTGGAGTGTGTGGTCTGGTATCCCACCGAGTTGGGGTTTGCCGCAGCCGCTATTGCTTATGCGCTCGGAGAGCAGAATCTCGCCAGTAATACCTACTATATCGGCGGCTTCTGTATCGTTGCCTATCTTATTGCCACTGCTGTCGCCCTTTCGGGAACCAGATTTCTGGTGGTAGTCACCAAGTATGGATTCCTGGTGGGCACACTAATGCCTTGTTTGATTCTTATTGCCCTGGCAGTGGGCTGGGTGGTGATGGGAAACCCCTTGGGCTGGGAAACCGCTACCGACCCGGCTGTAGCCGTAAGGGAAGATGGGCAAGTACATCCGCGCTGGTTTCCCCATATTACCGGTCTCGGTGCTGTAGCCTTTCTTGGAGGGATACTGCTCTCTTTCGCTGGAATTGAGGCCCAGGCCAGCCATGTCTCAGAAATGCCCAACGCCCGCCGTGGTTATCCGGTTGTTATTGGCATTGCCGCTGTCGTTTCTTTTCTGATCTTTACGCTTGGGGCGCTCGCCATTTCTGCCATCCTTCCCTATCAACAGATATCAATAGAGACGGGATTATTCACAGCGTTTGGTCAGGGGTTTTCCCAGTTGTTGGGTATCGGTTGGCCGGTTCAGATTCTGGCGGGATTGATTGCTTACGGTGCCCTCGGGGGAGCCCTGGCTTGGTTGGCCGGTCCCAGCAGAGGGCTATTGGCCACCGCCCAGGATGGCATGCTGCCCCCCTGGTTTCAGCGGG
This sequence comes from Microbulbifer mixtoriginis (SeqCode), assembly GCF_052468275.1. Taxonomy (NCBI): domain Bacteria; kingdom Pseudomonadati; phylum Pseudomonadota; class Gammaproteobacteria; order Cellvibrionales; family Microbulbiferaceae; genus Microbulbifer; species Microbulbifer mixtoriginis (SeqCode). Next base: position 2,813,523 of record NZ_CP174341.1, read on the forward strand.
AAAATGCTCGCGGCGTACAGAAAAATATCCTTTACGCCCAATGCCTGATTGTCTTGCTCATCTCATCGATTTATATCCTGGTGGATAATGTGTCGACCGCCTTTGTTTTGATCTCGGTTATGGCGATAAGCCTGTATATCATTATGTACTTAATGATGTTTGCTGCGGTTATCCGTTTGCGCTACACCCAGCCAGACCTTCCCAGGGGTTTTAAAATTCCCGGTGGAATCACCGGCGTTTGGATTACTGCAGGCACTGGCATGGCCGCAGTTTCTTTTGCGCTGTTGGTGTCCTTTTTTCCTCCTCAGCAGCTGTCAGTGAGTGACCCCAGACTGTATGTAGCTTTGGTCTTTTCTGGGATTGTTATTACGGTGACTATTCCGCTATTTATTTTCTACTGGCGTAAGCCCTCCTGGCGTAGAGAGGGTGGGCATAAGCAGCAATCTTTTTCAGACATTAACGAGTGACAAGGAGGTCGGTCGTGAAGCAAAAGTCGCCATTCGATATGTTTTTCGATGAATACAATGAGGATATCCCCGAGGATCATTTCCCCAGGGGGAGTATCTCTGCGCATGCGGCGGAGGCGATAGTTACCAGCGAGACCTGGTCTGATGCCAAGCCGGCCATGAATCTTTCTTCTTTTGTCACTACATTTACCGAGCCAGAAGCTTTCGATGTTGCTAAAAAACATTACCTGAAAAATTATATCGACCACGATATGTATCCGCAGTTATTTGCTATGGAAGCGCGTATGGTGCGCTGGCTGCATCAACTGTGGAATGGGCCTAAAGGAGTGAAGCCCTATGGCGCTGCAACTATAGGTTCCTCCGAGGCTTGTATGTTGGCGGGATTGGCCCATAAATGGAACTGGCGCAAAAAGAGAGAGAAGGCCGGCAGGGATGCTTCCAAGCCAAACCTGGTTACCGGGGCCAATGTTCAAATTGTCTGGGAAAAATTTATGCGCTATTTCGATGTGGAGCCGCGCATAGCAGCCCTAAAGCCTGGGCATTACCGCTTTAATAGCGAGCATCTGGATGAGCTGGTAGATGAAAATACCATCGCGGTGGTGGCGATTGCCGGGCAGACTTTTACCGGAGAAGACGACGCCTTTCGCGCTATCCATAATTGGTTAGACCGCTACCAGCAGAAAACAGGTCATGATATCCCAATGCATATAGATGGTGCCTCTGGGGGATTTGTAAACCCGTTCTTATACCCCAACTATCACTGGGATTTTCGCCTGCCGCGGGTAAAATCTATTAATGCGTCGGGGCATAAGTTTGGCTTGGTGCCACCGGGGCTGGGCTGGGTGATTTTTCGCGAGCGTTCCGTTTTTGATGAAGATCTGATGTTTTATGTCAATTACCTGGGGGGAGAGATGCCCACGGCAACTTTGAACTTCAGCAGGAATGCATCACCGGTTGCCTATCAATACTACAACTTTATTCGTCTCGGTTTCGAAGGTTATAGAGATATTATGCAGCACACTTTGGCGAATGCGCAGCTATTACGCCATCGTCTGGTAGAAAGCGGCTACTTCGAAATTATGAATAAAACCCAGCGTATTCCTGTAGTGTCGATGACCCTGAATTCTAAATATACCAATTTCAATGAATACGATATATCTGACAAGGTACGTGAACGCGGCTGGGTGTTATCCGCCTATTCAATGCCGCCTAATGCTCAATCGGTAAATTGCTTGCGTATTGTAGTGCGACCACACCTTAATCTGAATGCGATTGAAGGTCTTGCTGACGATATTATCCATGCGTGTGAGTGGCTAGAGCAGCATGGGGGTAATGCCACTCCACCAAAATTGCATGATCCTCATAAGGTAGCGGCGAGTAAATGTTAAGGATTTGATTTATCTCTGTAATGATTGTTCAGAAATCAATGAATAAAAAAATAAGGCGACTTAAATTGTTCTATAGAGAAGATCGAATCCAACGGTAAATTCTATGGAAAGGTGTGTGCTGAACAGCGACTTGCAGGAGCCGGAAGGCCCGGTTTGTTTACCTGACGGCCAGATATTCGTTGCTGAAATGTCGAGCGCGCGGAATTGTGTTAGTCGCATTGATATACGTGGAGGATATCATCAGGTCGGCCATCCCGGCTGGCGGCCCAATGGTATGGTGATCGATGGCGATGGCAATTTTTGGATAGCGGGAGGCGGGGGGAAAAAGCTGGTACACATGAGGCCCGATGGAACAGTCCTCAATACTTATCTGGGACCTGCAGATCGCCCCTATCTTTGGCCCAATGACCTGGTATTTGGTCAAAATGGTTTGCTGTATATGACGGACTCCGGCATTGACCCGGATAGCTTTGTTGAGGGGCAGGCAATCCGCCCTGACTTCCGAAAGTGTGATTATGATGGGCGGGTATTTGAAATTGACCCTAGTAATGGCCGCGTATTGCGCTTAGTAGATACGGGTTTGTTATTCCCAAATGGCATTGCATTTGATGCCGATGACTTACTGTATGTGGCAGAAACCCTAACAGGAAATATCTACCGTTACGATCTCAGCTCCTCAGCCCCCGGTGAATCTGAGCTATTTGGCAATGTTAACCTGGGATCACCAGAAGAATTCATTGGGCCTGATGGAATGGCTTTTGGTGATGATGGCCGGCTTTACTGTGCCGTATTTGGTCAGGGTGATGTGAGTGTTTTAGATCACGATGGCAGGGTGGCTGAGCGCATTCCGACTTGCGGGAAGCGCCCCACCAATATCGCTTTTTGTGAAGATCAAAAGGGTGGGGCGGTGGTGACAGTTTTAGATGCTGGTTGTTTGGAATGGCTGGGCCTGCCCTGCCGAGGTAGAGATTTATATCACCCCGAGATACGAACTTTACTTGGTTAATACAAAAGAAAATGTAGGATTACAATAGCGCAATGTTCAGAAGCCGTTTCATAACTTCTTTAGCGTAATAAACATGCAGTCGATATAGAAAAAAGCTCTAGAAGCCAAATAGGGATCTCACCTAACGGCCAAGCAGTAGTAGTTTCCGAGCCATACATAAGTTCGCTCAGTTTTCCAGCGTCACATATGCCTTCGAAGTTATCTACCATCTTATTTCGAAGGCTTTCTTCTATTCCTACGGTGAGGGCAATTCAGGTCAATTTTACGGTGGGCGAAGCTATTGCGTAAGGGGGCAGAATCTGCAGCTTGGTCGTACACTAGGCGCCGATATTTTGTATTTTTATAGATGACATTGAGAAGTGGATGTAATAAATTTACTCCTGCTGGTGAGGCCGAAGTAACGGTGTATCCCAATGGAATACCCTTGTCATTGACCACCACCGTCCACTTTGTACCCTTGCCTGCTTGGTTTTTCCAGTTTCTGCTCCTTTTTTTGCTGAAGCAAAGCTGACATCCGAAAAACTTCTTCCCAGTCAAGCAGGGATCTTTGATCGGACTGTCCGAGAAATTTTTGCCAAGCCTCCAGCCAAGCGCCCGGTTCTTCCCAAACTGAAGCCTTCTCCAGCAAGTACTTTGCGATGGGTAAGGTGGGGGAAAATCCTTCCATCGGACTCCTTAGCGCAAAATTCATAAGATATCTTCAAAACATGCAGGGTTATCAATGGGCTCGGGGCCATCTATTTCACGTTTTAGCTGGGGAAGGCAAGGTACAATCAACTCCAATTGAGCGTCGGTTAATTCTCACTTAAATCTATTCACGTTTGCTGGTCTTATTATTTCATGAGACCGCAAGAATAACTGATTTCAAGATATTAAGCAGTGTCCAGTAGTAGTTGGCTAACCTCTCCTATATTCCTATTGCAACTGCCATACCTAGTGGTAGTAGAGGACGCCTGCAGGATGATTGTGTTTTATACAGACAGGCCACTCCCTAAGGGAATCTCTACCAGCTGAGTATCCTTTTGGGGCGATGGTAAATCAAACCTTAATGTGAGTACGGCTATCTAACTCAAGCAGTTGTATTAAATTTTATGGATATATACGTATCAAATGCATATAATATATTAGTTAGGCATGATTGGGTTTAGGATATTTTTTAATGAAGGTCTTTGTCAAAAAAATTAAGCGATCAACTTTTTTTTCGAGAAAAGATGAAGGAAAGTACATAGTTGAATTTTCATTTCAACTATGTGCAGATGATTCTCGTCACGCTCGATCAACAAATGCAGGTAAATCCAATGTAAAGTTAGGTGGAAATTCTGCTCGTTTTTTCTTTCGGGATGACCTGGAGCTCCCACACCCTGACTTATGCGCTTTAGCAGCACTTAAGATTATAAGCCCTTATATCGGCAGTACTTTAGTTATGGATAGGCCGGTATCATATAAAATGGCTCAAGCGATAAAGAGGGCCTACCCAAATATAGCATATGTCAATGCTGCAGACGTTAAGCCTAGACAAGCAATTAGTGAATCACCAGCAGTATCATTTTCTGGAGGCGTGGATAGTGTCGGTGTTGCTTCAGTTTTAGAGGAGGGCGTACCGCTAGTACTTTTAGCTAGAGTTTTTCATCCCGATATAGGCCCATTTGAAACTTGGTATAATACATCTTCAAATGTCAAGACTTTAGAAGCCATGCCAGCAAGATTCAAGAAAATTGTAGTTTATAGTGATTTTGAATTTTTGAGCACTAATGGGCACTGGTGTATTTATCCCGATAGTTATGCGTTTACAATTCCCTGTATATTACTCGCCGACAAATTGAATTTGTCTCATATTTTGACTGGAGATATTTCATTTGCCTTTACAGGAGATGAAACTATTTATAATAAAGATCTTACTACTCGGCATGGTACATTATTTGAGGCTGTATCTTTACCATTGGAGTATCCCTGCAATGGGTTGGGAGAGCTTGGAACGTTGAGGCTGGCGAATCACTATGGTCTTGATGATATCCCAACTAGTTGCCAGTACGGTTTTTTTAAAAAGCCTTGCATGAAATGTATTAAATGCTTTAGAAAGTCATTATATGCTTGGGCAATTTTCAATAAACCTTTGTCGGATAAGCAGCTGTCTGTTTTCGATATGTGTGCTCCAGTAAAAAAACTGGCTCAAGATGAGAGCAGGAATGGTTGGAAGATCATGCCAACTTATAAATATGTCTTCAGTAAAATTGGTAGAAAATTTTCCGGTAATATTGGAGTTATTCAGTCTAGGGCGGAAAAGATAAATTACGATGTGGGTTTTGTAGATAAAATATACCCGGGCGCTTATAACTCATCCTCTGCGAAAAATAGACCAAAATTTATAGTGAGGGCGCTGGAGAGAATTGAAAGAATTGTTCCGTATATGTCTCAAGCAGATGAGCAAAACTTTAAGAAGATGGATTATAAAAAATATGTAAGTAAGGGGTGAGCAGAGGGCAGCAAGCCAATGATGGATAATTTTTAGCAGTCAATTCTTTTTGGCTGCTGGGCTCTGAGTATTCCAATATTTTTTCGCCAGATTTGGTAGAAGTTTATCATTTTCTGGGGTATTGAAAATTCTTTATCATTTCTTTACGGTTAACTAAAAAGAGTTTATCTATGACCAAACCTACTTTCTAATTGGATGCCATCATCAAAGCTTTGGGTGAAGGCAAAGACCTCAATGGCAAAGATGGCATCTTGACCTCTCTGATCAAACAACTCCTTGAAGTTGTCATGAAAGTGGGGTTGGAGGAGTACCTTACCAATACGGAGCGGAGCTTTACAAAGGTACCTCTGAACTTCAAGTTTGGCGTGAGCGTGATCTGGAGGTGATCTAATTCATTTCCTAGTTTGATGCTATCCACGACATAATCAAGGAAAATAGTCGCTACCCCAACAAGCCCATTTACGTGAATCTTAGGCTCAATATCGAAGGATAGAAGGAGCTGCAGGGGCTCTACTCATCAGACCAAGAAGGCGCACATGACTGACTGACAGCTCTACCAACCCCTGCAATCGTGTAGTTAAAGATATCCTAATAGTTTATGTTGGTGGTCTGTAGGGTTTTCCAGAGGCCTAGTGGGGGGATCTTTATCTGATGGTGATTAGGTTCTAGTGCGGTAAATGGCCGACTCTCTCGGCTTACTTTAAGTATCCATAATACAGCCGCACACTGACCTAAACCACTAATGTGGAAGAGGTTGTCCATAGGGATTTCCACAAGTTGACTAATACCAAAGGCGGTTTCGCCAATGAGGGTAGCTGACTGAGGCTTCTCTACGCCGTTTTACTAAAAGCCACCGAATGCTGGGTACTCCCGATTCAATATTGGAGTTCGATTGCAGTAGTTGATGTTTCACTTCCCTGATTGTTTGGAGAAATGTATCAACCTGTAAGGCTATTATAATTACTGACAAAGAGTCCTGAGCGCTAGCAGTTATTATTTTCTGCTCTGTCTGGTGATTATTCTTCTATTGATTGCCTTGTTTAATTTTTATTGATTGTTTGGGTGATGTGAGTGTTTTAGATCACGATGGCAGGGTGGCTGAGCGCATTCCGACTTGCGGGAAGTGCCCCACCAATATCGCTTTTTGTGAAGATCAAAAGAGTGGGGCAGTGGTGACAGTTTTAGATGCTGGTTGCCTGGAGTGGTTCGGCCTGTCCTGTCGCGGCAGAGAGTTATTTCATCCAAAATTATATACGTAATAGATTTTTCGTTTAGATGTTACGGTGTGATAAAGGAAAGCGAGCATGCAAAATTTAATACTAAAGTTTGCTTGCCATGAATTATAAATTGTTGGCTTTACCAATCTGATCGAACTGAGCGAGTCTAATTGTGCTCATAGTGGGGGGTGCTTAACAAACCAGAGAGATGGTTAGTTTTATAATTCAACTGAAAGAAATATATATTTTACTCTAGTTTTATGGGGGGTAGTTGAAGAGTCCTGTTCTGTTGGTGAGTGTTGTAAGTAGGTAGTATCCGTTTTTAGTTGGTGTTGAAATTTTGTAAAGGGTTTGGTTTCACGTTTTAGTTGTATTGTAATAGAGGGCACAATTGGATTCTTTATGTTGTTTTTTGTTGTTATTCTTGAGTCGAAAAGAAAGCAGTTTGTTGTGTTTTCTCGGGGTGAGATAGTGCCCGTGAAGGATACCTCACCTAAGAGAATGGGTTTGATTATTTATATCCGTATTCAATGGCGTAGATGTGGCAATAAGCATTGCTTGACCCACTCCATAAAACATCAGTAAAACCACGAAGGTTAATCGAGTCGCCGCTATGATAAGCTGCCAAAAGCATGCTTATGCTTGAAGAATACCCGATATCATCAACTTTAAGCCAATAACCTCCACTACAAGAACTTCCGTTGTTCTCAAGTATAATGCTGACGTCACCATTATAATAGGACGTTATTCTCTGTATTTGGGAAGTTGGGGAACGTTCAATGCCGGCAAATGCTGAACTGGCATATAAAGTAATCAGAGTTAATAAGAGTGCTCTTTTCATGAAGGGTAAAGCTGTAGTTAGTTTAATGTGCGGCGTTTGCCAGTTGATGGCGCTGATTATATGGGTTTGTGTTTTCTGGGAGAAGGGGGTGTTAAAAATAATTTCATTGCGCTTGAACTTTCGCTTTTTTTTGAAAGTATTTTTAATGTTTTTTTGTTTCTTTTTTTGCTTTTAGTGAGCTTTTCCGTTTTTATTATTTTTATTTGTTGGGATATTTTTCTCTGCAGGTTTGACTTGTCAGTTTTTTAAGGGGGTGGTTATTTTTTTGGGTTTGTTGGGTTGGTTTTCAGTATGTATACTTCGCGCGCAATTTGGGGTGGCACGCTAGATGGGGGTGTTGCTCTCAAAGGTAGGTTTTTCTAGGTTTTTTATAAAAAGTTTTCCTATAAAAATGCATTTATAAAGTACGGTTTCTAGCGTGCTTTATGTCTTCAATCCCCGGTGATGCCTTTTAGAGATGTTTATGCGCACTTCGTTTTATTTTTTATTGGTGCTCTTTGTCACTTTTTCTGCTCATGAAGCTGTCGCTTCGGGGATTATGAAGAATGGATATACGGTTTATCGTGGGGATGTTAATGATGACGGACGTGAAGACCTTTATTTTGAGTACAATAGACCAGTAATTCTTATACATGGAGATATTGCTTCTCCTCTGGTAATGCCCCAGCTGCCGAACTTTGTTCTGTACTTAAATCGAGGGAGCGAGAGCTATAAAGATCCGGTTGAAATAAGCCTGACAGAACAAGAAGTCGCAAATCTCGATCAGCTTGAGGATAGTCTTTCAGTATTTGGGGACTTCAACGGTGACGACGCAACAGACTTACTATTTATCGATACCATGCCACTGGTTATACATGCCCAAGGGAATGGGCTACCAGAGCTTGTTCAGACCCTGTCGGTTGAAAACCGGGATGATGAAATTTCTTATGCGGCGGCCATTCTCACCAGTGTAAACCCTGACTCTATTGTGGTGTTGGATGAAAATAATGATGGTAGGGCGGATATATCTGTAGGAGACTTTATGTTTCACGCAGATGAATCTGGGGTTTTTGGTAGCTATACCACTCCAACCACAATTCAAGCGCCCAATATGGCTGGAACCTCTGGAGGCCAATTCCGGGTTAGTGAATCCGGTGCGGCAACTTACTCTTTTCCAATAGCAACGGCTACTGGTACAGCTGGTGTTGTACCAGAAATCTCCCTGAACTATAGCAGTAGTGGTAGTAATGGTTTAGTCGGTAAAGGGTGGGCTATTGGAGGTCTTTCTGGAATTTCCCGCTGCCGTCAGACGCTGTCAATTGATGGAAATGTGGGGCCTATCAACTGGACAGACTCAGACAGGTTCTGCCTTGATGGTCAGCGCCTAATAACAGTAAATGACTCTCAATATGGCGCTGTTGGTGCCGTATATAAAACTGAAATGGATTCCTTTGTCAAGGTAACTTCACTTGGCGGCAGCCTTGGAAATCCGAACCACTTTATGGTAGAGCGCAAGGATGGATCAGTCAGTTATTACGGCGAGAGTGATGACTCTAAGCAGCTTGTAGGAGGCAATGTACTTACTTGGGCACAAAATAGATTTGAGGATAGTGTCGGTAACCACATTGAGTATCTGTATGATGGGGATTCAGAATCAGGGCACCGTGTCAGTTCAATTCGATACGCTTATGGTTCTGGCTTCTATGAGGCGGATGTAGAGTTTGTTTATGAAGATCGTCCTGAGCACCTTAGAGGCTATACCGCAGGTTATGCACTCAGTACTACTAAGCGCCTGGATAAGATTATCTCCAGTTCTAATGGTAGAGTGATACGCGAATATAAGTTGGGTTATAAGCCGGTTCTGCCATTTATTCCCGGTGAGAAATATAATGACAGAACCTCATTGCTAACTTCATTACAAGAGTGTGTAGATTCTAACTGTCTTCCTGCAATCAGTTTTGAATGGCTGCAAGCTCCATGGATGCAATACGGAACTCAGTCAGAAGCTATTGATTTTTCTCCTACCAATAACCGATTTTTGAGCGATTATAAGTACGCTGACTTCAATGGAGATGGCAAGCAGGATATCGTTTGGATTGAGGGGTACAATGACGATGGGAGTGATACTGACATTCGTGTTAAATACGCGATTTCTTATGGCTCGAAGTTCGTAAAACAAAATTTCACGGGTGGCTTGTTTTCTTCCGAGTATTTTACCAGTGCCAATGTTGGTGAGGGTTTTTCGATACGAGTGTTGGACTACAACGGCGATGGTCGGCATGATTTGGCGATCTACAATCCACGTACTACCAAGTATGGAATTCCAGGCAATTATTGGCATGTTTTTTTAAGCCGTTATGATACTGGAAGTAAGCGTTGGAAATTGGATTCCAGACCAATAAGTACGGGTAGATCAAATAAAGATGCGATCTTTGCTGATTTTAATGGTGATGGACTGGCTGATTATATTTCTGTCAGCTATAGCAGCAGTACGGGTGCAAGAGTACTCGTTAGGCTGATGGAGCCTTCAGGGGATGACGTTTCATCTTATAAGCATTATAAATTCAGTGATGAATACACCAGTTATCCCTTAAATATTTCTGGTGCTAACAGCATGAAGTCTAGCGGCCGAGTACCCGATACTTTAGGGGACTTTAATGGCGATGGAGCTATGGATATTCTGGTGGCAACTTCCGCTGGATTTGAAGCAGCAGTATTTGATCAGGAAGCGGGAGAGTTTCACTCAATTGGCCTTTTCTCTACAACAAATACTTCAAAAAGCCCGATAGCAGTAGATATTAATGGGGATGGCCTAACGGATGTTGCCTATCCAGGAAACTCTGGTGGCTTGTTTGGTCAACTAAGTACAGGAACTGGATTTGTTAGTTTGGGATACTTGGGGGGCAGTAAGGGAACTTTTGTTGATCTAAATAATGATGGTTACCAAGACTTTGTTTGGCCGGTTTCTTATAGTGATTTTATTTATGTACGTTTCTTTGATCAGAACACCGGTACTTTTGTTGACACTGATGACCGTAAGACTTTTGATGCTATTTTTCCTTGTACCTCGCAGGCAAAAGAACTCAATATCGCCTGTGGTGATCTGAAGGATAACGACTTTATTTGGTTTGCTGATACTAATGGGGATGGCGAGCCAGATTATCATCGCTATGAAAGTTCCAGTGGTAAAGTATATACCCGCCTGGATAACTCAAAAGATTCGCAATACAGCAATACTCCACGTAATGTAATTCATAAGATTGATAATGGGTTGGACAATATTACCCAGATCACTTATGAAAATATGGTAGATGGAGAAGTCTATTCTCGTTTGGATGTAGCTACATCAGGAAGTGTGACCGATTTCTACTCTGCATTAAATGGCGAATGGATACTGCCAAGCGGAAGCCAAACTTTAGGTAAAGACAAGCCTGTACTGGATATTTTAAGCCCAATGTATTTGGTGGCTAAGGTAGAAAGTTCTGCCCCTGCCGCCGCTGCAGCACCTGGTTCTGTCGACCAGTCCGCCCTCAGCTCGGTTTCTTACCACTACCATCAGATGAAACTCCAGGCTGCTGGAAGAGGGATGTTAGGCTTCCAAAAAGTTAGCACCACTGATAATCAAACTGGTGTAGTAACAGAAACCACCTATCGACAAGATTTTCCTTTTGTAGGTATGCCCCTACAAACAGAAACTCGCTCAGCAGAAGGGCAACTGCTAAGCCGAGCGAGCAACAATTGGCGTCTACAGGGCTGGAATGGTAGCGGGAAACCTCTGCCGTCTTATCAGCCTTATATTTATCAAGCGGTGGAAGAAACTTATGACTTGAAGGGTGCCGGTAGTGCGCAGGGAGAATTGCTGCAAAGTGTTACCACCACAAACAGCTACGATACCTATGGCAATGCGCTCAGTATTGACGTTGTCACTAAAGACGGCATCTCTGGTGACCAGTTTGCTAAGAAAACGGAAAATACCTATGGCAGCAATGTTTGGGAAAAAGAAAAGGGCCGTCTAACTGCAACAAAGGTGACCAGTTCCCGCCCAGGTATGCCCAGCCATATCCGTGAGTCGGCCTTTAGCTATTATGCATCGGGCATACATAAAGGCCTTTTAAAAATCGAGGTTATTGAACCTAATAAACCAGAGTACAAGCAGATTACCGCTTATGAATATGACAATTTTGGCAACGTTAGTAAGAAGACGGTAACTGCCCCCGGCGAAGTCGCTCGCAGTGCAAGAACGCTGTATGACCTCTCGGGCCGCTATGTGTTTGAAAGCTACAATGCCCTCGATCACCTAACCGAAAGGGTAGTATCCCGCAACCACTTTGGCGCTCCGTTGGAAGTTAAAGGGATGAATGGGCTGGAAACCGTGTTCGCTTACGATGGGTTTGGTCGTGAAACCATTAGCCAGAGCAATACCGGCGCGGATAAGCTGACGGATTATGATCGTTGTGTTATCGCCTGTCCGGCCGGTGCACAATATATGGTGACCACTCATAGCAGTACCGGTAGCTGGAGTAGGGAATACTTCGACGCACTGGGGCGCTCTATACGGACTGAAACCAAGGGCTTCAACAGTAAAATCTATACCGATAAAGAATACGATAATCTAGGCCGCGTGAAGTTTGCCAGTGAGCCTTATTTCTCTGGTGATACCCGCCTATGGTCCAAAATGGAGTATGACCTGCTCGGCCGCCCAAGCCGTGTCACTGCGCCAGATGGCTCAGTGTCCAGCATCACCTACAGCGGCCTTGAGACCATCACCACGAATGATAAAGGCCAGCAAAAAACTGAGATCAAAAATGTTGCTGGGGAGCTGGTAGAAGTCATCGATGCGATTGATGGCCGCCTCACCTACGAATATGACAGCCAGGGTAACCTGTATAAAGCCAAATCCTGGGGTAAAACCAATGCTGCAGGTGCTCATATCGACGAGGGCGACGGTCTCAGTTATCCCATTGTGGTTACAATCGAATATGACGATCTGGGCCGAAAAACCCGTATGGACGATCCCGATAAGGGAGAGTGGCACTACGAATATACCGGCTTTGGTGAGCTGAAAAAACAAACCAATGCAAATGGACACACCGTAGAGTTAACCTACGACGAATTGGGCAGACAGTCCACGCGTATTGAAAAGTCTAAAGGCTCTTCCGCCCCCACTAGCGATGTCATCTGGTTGTATGACAGTGCAGCCAATGGTTTGGGCCTGGTGGAAATGGTTATGGACAGCGTCTCTGGATATCAGGCGGTGTATGAGTATGACCAAGTTGGCCGAAATCATATCCAGGCGGTGGACTTTGATGGGGCTGGTACACAACCCTCTTATGTCACCACCACGGTATTTGATGGTCATGGCCGTGTCGAATACAGCTACGATGCGCTCGATAGTATACTCGATGGTGGCAAATCAGGGACTCAGAATTTCTACAATACCTATGGATATCTCTACAAGGTAGTAGACTTGGCCACCGGGGACTTGATTCAAGAGGTGAAAGCCCAGACCGCTCGCGGCCAACTGAAAGAGCAGCTATTGGGTAACGGCGCAACGTCTAATTTTACTTTCGAAGCTGCCAGCGGCCGCCTAACAAAGCAGACCTCTACGGTATTGGGAGCCTTTGGTATCCAAGATATCAGCTACCAGTGGGATACCCTCGGCAATCTCACCAGCCGTCACAACCAGAGCGGAAGCAAGGATCTGCGTGAGAGCTTCTGCTATGACAAGCTCAACCGTTTGATAAAAACCCATATTGGTAACAGCAATGTCAACTGTAGTGGCCTAAGTACGTCCGAACAGGATATCCGCTACAACGCTATCGGCAATATCACCTTTAAAGCCGGCGTAGGGGATTATATCTATGGTGAAAATGGCGCTGGCCCCCATGCGGTGACAACCGCCGGAGGCGTTAGCTATAACTATGACCTCAATGGCAATATGACTTCGGATGGTTTTGATGGTGGCCGCACCATCAGCTACACCACCTTCGATAAAGCCTCCCTGATAAAAAAGGGAAATAACACCACAGAGTTCCTCTATGGCCCGAGCCACAGCCGCTATTACCGCAAGGATACCAATAGCAGTAATGGCGAGGTGACAGAGACCTGGTATATCGGCGGTATCGAGCGTATCCAGAAGTCCAGTAAGCCCAATGAGATCGAGTGGAAGCGTCACCTGGTGGGCACGGCGGTCTATACCGTAAAAACCGACAAGGAATTCAAGGTACTCTCGACTGATAAGCTGTTCCTCTACAAGGACCACCTGGGCTCCATGGATCTCATTACCGATAAGGCCGGTAAGGTAGTGCAGGAAATGTCCTTCGATGCCTGGGGGCAGCGCCGCAATAGCGCCAACTGGAATGCGTTATCCCTGACTGCGCTATCGAACTTCGATCACAGCCGCACCACCCGTGGTTACACCGGCCATGAAATGCTGGATGAGGTGGGGCTGATTCATATGAATGGCCGTATCTACGACCCGCGTCTGGGGCGCTTTATGCAGGCGGACCTTATTGTTGATGGTAAGTTTAATACTCAAGGCTACAACCGATACAGCTACGGGAAAAATAGCCCTCTGAGTGGCGTTGATCCAAGTGGCTATGGATTTTTCTCAGAGGTATTCGATGACATCTTGGGTATTACTGAGAGTTCAATTCTTAATGCGGTTGCTCAAGCTGCGGCTTGTTATTATGGAGGCCCAGCAGGTTGTGCTGCCTACGCAGCGGCATCTGCTAAAGGACATGGAGCATCTTGGGGGGACGCATTTAAAGCAGGAGCTATAGCTTATGTTTCGGCCTACGCGTTTGGAGAAATTGGTACTGGTTATGAAGCTGGTGCTATTTCCTTGGGTGAAGCAGCTCTCTATTCTGGCTTAGTGGGCGGCACAATGAGTGTTTTGCAAGGTGGAAAGTTTGGGCATGGTTTTGTTTCTGCTGGAGCAATGGCAGCTACGGGCCCACTAATAGGAAATATAGGCAACAGAGCTGCTCGCGTTACTGGCCGAGCTATATTGGGTGGTACAATTTCTAAGCTTACTGGTGGTAAGTTTGCAAATGGTGCAGCGACAGGAGCATTTCATGAGGCGGTTAGTTCAAGGGCATCTGATAAAAATATCTCTGATGATGATTTAGTGGGGAAAATGGTTCCTGAAGTCCAATGGAATCAACTTGATGATGCAGCTGCATATCAATATGCCGCAGAAGGGTTAGCGGCAATGGAGGGGGATTTGAATGTCGATCAGGGGGCCCTTCGAGTTGCCCAATATAGGTTGGGTGCCCATCGAGTTATATCAAGCTTGGCTGCATCTACACTAACTTCTAAAGAGGTTTCTTGGGGAGTGTTTAACCATAATTTTTATCGCGATCAAAAATATATTGCTATTGGTGGTGCTGGCGTTTTGTGTGGAGGTTTTTTCTCAGCCTGTACTAGTGGGTTAAGTTATTACGGTTATGGCCAATTAGGAAAATCCACTTATGATTTGGTTACTGACCCTTCTGCCGGTAATGGGTATCGTTTTGGTGTAAATGTTACTAGAGAAGTGTTTACAACAATGGCACATCAAGGGGCACCAGCACCAATCAAACCTATCATTTGGTTTAATGCAGCTGTTGGTGAGGCTGCGGGGAGGATTCCAGTTGAATAGCCATAGAAAAGTTCGGGAATTTATTTTAATCTTTAGTACTGCTTTAGCCTTAGTTCCTGTTTGGTTTGTAGGGATAGTCGAGGTCGAGATTTGGGTTTTGTTGCGAGTAATTTTGTTGTTTTGTGCATTGATGCTCGGCCTAAAAATTTATGATCTACTTGGTGTGTATGAACTAAAGGTAAGGCTCGTAAGGTATGGTTTTTTATCTTCTGCGCTTATCTCAGTAATTTCTTTTCAGTTTTTAAGGGGAGGGTTTGCTGGGGCTTCAGAAAGAGAGTGGTTTGTTGCGGTTTCTTTTTTGCCGTTAATCACTGTTGTGCTTTTGCAGAAAATAGTTTCTTTTAGGGGGTTGGGTAAGGATGAGTAAGGAATAACTGGGCTCAGAGTAAAATGTTGGTGTTATATGTCTCTTTGTGAGAACAATAGGGCTGGGAGTAAGTGGTCGGTGCTGATTTGACTTTCGAAAATGTCTTTTTATAGGGTATTTTGATGGCTAGGTCTTTAATAGTTTTAATAGTGCTTCTCTGCGGCTGTTCTCAGGCATATTCAGATTCTGAGAGTTCAGATTTGAATGGAAAGGTATCTGGTTTTATGGAAGGGGCAGGGTCAACTTTAATAAAATTGATTCCGGAGATGCGCAATTACTCGAATGGTGAGCCTGTCTATACTGATAAGTTTTTGTGTTCTATAGATCCTGATACAAATGAGAGGGGAAAGTATTTATTTATAAAAAATTCTTTGCTCTTGATAATAGGAGAGGAGTTTCCTTGTGAGCGAGGTATAGATGCTTATAGGCGATACTTTACATTAGAAGATGACGCTCTTTACTGGGTGTCCTTGGCGTCAGGAAATGAAATGTTTCTCAATTATTTTGAGAGGTTAAACGGTGTTTGTAAATTACGTGATCGGTATCCTGAGTCTATACGTTTTTTGAAGCATCGCACTCATACTAGTATCGCGAAAAGGCTTCTACTTCAGTGGAAAGAATGCGATAGGTAATGGATAAGGCTGGGAGAATGAATGCTTTAAGTGGTCTTAAGTGCTGGCATTGTATGGTTATTCAGGAGGATTATATAGTTGGGAGTAAGTCGTGAATGCTGACTTGGCTTTCGAGAATCAATTTTTGATTAAGATTGGTTTGAATATGGGGTAGGATATTGTATTGGTTAATGGTTTTTAGACCTTGCTTTAAAAAATAACCTTTTTGTTCTTTTCAATTCCTTCGGTTAAGTCTTCAGTCACTTATGATATTGGTCCTTTGGGTAGGGCCTGTCCTGATGGTGCATCTATTAAATTATGATTCTTAAGTGGCTCCTGTAAAGAGTATTATGAGTGAATATTAAGAATTAAAAATTAATAAAGGTGATTTTTACGTGGTATGGGAGTGTTTTAAAGGTTTAAATCATCAATTAAGATTTTCAAAAAATGTTGGTGTGAATGGTTTCGAGCTTATTGTATATCATGTATAGAAAATAGAGTTCTTCATGATTTTGGATGGCTAACTATTATTTATAGGGATTATAAACTCTCTAAACGAGCTAGGAGATGTTCCCTCCCAACGCTTAAAAGCTTTACCAAACGCACTCTCATCCGCGTACCCAAGTGCTACGGCAATTTCTAGGTTGGTTTTTTCGCCCTCTCTTAACCACTGCTTCGCATAATAGCTGCGTACCTCATCCTGTAGTACACGGAAGTTAAGTTGTTCTTCTTGTAATTTTCGCGCTAGGTGCCTTGGGCTAAGGCAAAGGCGCTGTGCGACTTGCTCACGTGTTAAGTTTGGAGCTTGCTGCAGCAATAGGGTTACTTTCCGGTGCAGGGATTTCTTTGTAAGCGCCTGTAGGAGGGCTTCTGCCTTTGGCTTTAAGCAGGCCTCCACTTCTTTATCTGCGGCGATTAATGGCAGCGACAGATCTTTAGTGGGAAATTGGATTGCCGAAATCCCTGCATTGAACTCAACGGGTATTTGTAACAGTGCCTGATAGCGTTGCTGCAGGGCAAGGCTAGGCGCAGGGTAGGCGAGCAGTAGTTTGAGGGGCTGAAACCTCCCACCGGTTAACATTCGGGTTTGCGCAATACAAGCAGCGAGCACCGTTTCTACCCGGATTTGCGCAAAATTCAGGAAGTTGGGGTGATAGCAGAGGTTTACCGAGAATGCATCGCGTCGCAGTTCAAAGTGCCCACCTTCGCCCAGCAGTGGGTGGTAACTAATCAATTGCTCTATCGCCTCTCCCAAATCTTTTTGCGTCATCAGCAGGTAACCAACTAGGCCGATTTGGTTGGCCTGCATGGCAAGCCCGAGCTTAATACCCAGTAGAGTGTCGGGGTAGCTATTGATTACCGACTCCCACAGCCGCTCCTGCAGATGAATAGAGATGCGTTCCTTCTGGTGTATTTGGGACAGGATTTTATTGGTTTCCCCCGGTATAGGGAGATCCATGCTGGCTAAAGCCTCTAGTAAAGCTTTGGTATAGCTCAGATTAACGCTTCTGGTGTCGGTCAAATCCATTATGAATGTCCCAAAATAACCAGTACCTGCCCGATAATGACGATCCTTAGTGTGTTTGTCACGATATATTCCTTCTGGCTCGGCTCTTAAACAAGTCAACAGGGAGGGGCAACTACCGTGAAACCTTACGCCGTAATTGGTGCCGGTCCTATGGGGCTTTGCACCGTTCGAAATTTACTCAAATGCGGTATTCCCTGTATTGGCTTTGAGTCGCACAGTGATGTGGGTGGCTTATGGGATATTGATAACCCCACTAGTACTATGTATGAGTCGGCCCACCTTATTTCCTCCAAGAAAATGACTGAATTCGCTGAGTTTCCGATGGGGGAGAGTGTTGCTGACTACCCAAGTCATCGGGAGATGCGGGATTACTTCTGCTCCTATGCGAGAGAATTTGGCCTTTACGGCCATTACGAGTTCGACACAGAAGTTTTGAGATGTGAGCGCAGTGGAGAAAACTGGCTGATTACCACTCGTAGAAAGTGGCAGGAAAGAACTCGGGAGTTTAGCGGATTACTCATTGCCAGCGGCACTTTGCACCACCCCAATCAGCCTGCACTTCCAGGCCAATTTAGCGGGGAGTTGTTACATTCTGCACAATACCAGTCCTCTGAAATCTTTGCTGGAAAAAGAGTCCTGTTGATTGGTTGTGGCAACAGTGGAGCGGATATTGCTGTAGACGCAGTCCATAAAGCGAAAAGCGTTGATATCAGCCTGCGCCGAGGCTATTACTTTCTGCCGAAGTACATAGCCGGTAAGCCTATCGATCAGCTGGGCGGCAAGTTTCGGTTACCTCTCTTTGTTAAGCGGCGCCTTACAAAAGCGCTGGTCAAATTCTCTTTAGGCAGCCCATCTCAATATGGTTTGCCAGAGCCCAATTATCGACTCTTTGAATCCCACCCGGTAGTCAACTCCTTACTGCTGCATCATATTGGCCATGGCGATATCAACCCCAGGTCTGATATCAAATCGGTGCATGGGAATAAGGTGAAGTTCTCAGAGGGTGGATGTGGAGAATATGACCTGATCGTACAGGCCACCGGTTACAAGTTGCACTATCCGTTTATCGATAGCAGTGAACTGAACTGGAGTGGTTATGCACCGAGCCTGTATCTGAATGTATTTCATCCTGAATCCGATAACCTATTTATGATGGGTATGGTGGAAGCGGCTGGATTGGGGTGGGAAGGGCGTAACAAGCAAGCAGAGCTTGTTGCCCTTTATATTCGCCAGTTAATTTCTGGTGCACCGTCTGCTAGTAGATTTAGGAAAATCATCCAGCAGAGATCGGCAAATCGTGTAAACGGCGGTATGCGTTATCTGGATCTTGAGCGCATGGCGTATTACGTACATAAAGAGGCCTATTTAAAGGCACTCAGAACGCATAAGGCAGATTTACAAAAAGACCTGCTACCGCGAGAGGAGGTTTTTCATACAAATGGATCAGAAGCGACTTCCTGATAGGAGCCTCAGAATGAACAAGCGGGTTTTAATTACCGGGGCGGCGGGATATATCGGTCATCAGCTTGGGGAGCAATTGAGGAAGACTTTCCCTGTGATCGGGATGGATATTCGAACTAGAGCCGCGAGTTTTCCCATTCTGGCGTGGGATATTTGTGATAAAGACCTTGGTCAGTTTATTCAGGCGGAATCTATAACCCATGTGATTCATCTAGCGTCGGTAATGGCTGCGTGTCGTGATCATGCCGCTGAATACCGTATAGATGTGGAAGGCACAAGGAATGTATTAGAGGCCTGTCTCTACGCTGGGGTTGAACATATCACTGTGACAAGTAGCGGCGCCGCCTATGGTTATTATCCGGATAATCCACCCAGGCTCGAAGAGCATCATCCCTTGAGGGGGAACCCTGAATTTGGCTACTCCAATAACAAGCGTAAAGTAGAGGAGTTGCTGGCTGAATACCGTGAGCGGTATCCGTATCTCAAGCAACTGGTATTTCGCGTGTCTTCCGTTTTAGGTGCCAACACCAATAATAAGATCAGCGCACTCTTTAGCCGAAAAGTACTTCTGGACCCCGGTGGGCATAATTCCCCCTTTGTCTTTATCTGGGATCAGGATGTGATCCGCGCACTCACGCTTGGTGTGAGTGCTGGGAACAGTGGCATATTCAATCTAACCGGTGATGGCAGTCTCAGCCCCAAGGAAATAGGTCAAATTCTGTCCAAACCACTGATGAGACCACCAGTATGGCTGATAAAAGCGGTTCTCTGGCTGGGTTACAGCCTCCACCTAACGGATACCCACCCAGACCACGTGGCCTTTTTGCAATACAGGCCGGTACTGGATAATCGCCGTTTAAAAGAAGAGTTGGGGTTTATTCCGGAGAAGACTTCAAAAGAGGTTTTTCACCTGTTTGCAGAAAGGGCACTCGGCATAGTAGCACTCTCCAGTAAAACTCCCTTGTCTGTGGAGGAGAGTTGAGATGGACATAAATCAGTCGGAAAATTTACAGAAGACTTTTGTGATTACAGGGGCTGCCGAAGGCTTGGGTTGGGCGATTACCCTGTGCCTTGCAAAAAAATATAGAGCTGAATTTGTTCTGGTTGATATTTCCACTGAAAAACTTCGCCAAAGAGAGGCCCAACTCAGGGCTATCGGTGTTCGAGTCAGGATATATACCGTTGATCTATCAAATTATTTGGCCGTAGAGGAGCTGGTTGAATCCTTACGGAATGAGTGCTCGAGAGTTGACCTGTTGGTAAACAATGCCGGCATTACACACCGAAGCCTCTCTACACAAACGTCCAGCGCGGTTATTCGCAAGGTGATGGTGGTGAATTACCATGCACCGGTAGAGCTTACTCAAGGCTTGTTTGCGGGGCTAAAAGCGGCCTCTGGCTGTGTGGTAAATATCAGTTCAATGGCTGGATGGATGCCGGTATTGGGGCGCGCGGGCTATTGTGCAGCCAAGAGTGCATTGCACCAGTATTTCGAGGTATTCCGTGAGGAAGTGCGCAACGATGGAGTTAGTGTATTAATGGTTTACCCAAGTTTCCTGGCTACAACGATTGAGCAAAACGCTTTAGCTGGAGATGGTGGGCAGGCCAAGCACCAAAGGAGCACGGTGGGAGCGGTGCGTAGCCCTGAGTGGATGGCCAATCAGATTATGACGGCATTAGAAAAGGGCAGGGAGCGTTGGTTTCCGAAAGATATAAGCCTGATTGGAGCCTACTTGTACAGGCTGGCCCCGATGACCTTTCTCAAACAGTTAAGAAGGCGCTTTCGTATGGAGCTAGGTACCACTCCCTAAGGTACAACTCCCTAGTGGGAGCACTCTAGGACGCTGAGTGAACTATAGCTTAGGAGGAAAATCTTTAAAGTAGGCCATTTATAATACAGCTATTGAGTTATCTGCTTCATTCCTTCCCTTAATTTCTATTTTTATAGACAAGAGTTAGCTTTAGGTGCTACTATCCTGATAGCTGGTATAAACGCCCAGTTTTTATTTTAGTTCAACTCGTAGTTTTAGTCATAATCCTTCGTTCTGTCTCTTTTAAATTCTCAGTTTTTGCCCGCTCGACCAACAGGTCAACTATGATCAATTTATTTTCTCAGGATATTTATTATGTCTAACACAACGACTGGTACTGTTAAGTGGTTCGATGAAGCCAAAGGTTTTGGTTTCATCGCACAAAAATCCGGCCCCGATGTTTTTGCGCACTTCAGCAATATTGCCAGCAGTGGCTTTAAAACATTGCAGGAAGGGCAAGCTGTAGAGTTTACAGTGACCCAGGGTGCCAAGGGCCCTCAGGCAGAAAATATTATTTGCCTCTAAATTTTTAAGTCTTATTGCTTTTTAGTAATGGCTTGTTTGTCGCCCTTTCGAGCTTTGCTCGTAAGGGCGATATCGTCTAAATTGTATATATAGTTTATTCTATTTCTTCAAGTAGCCAATCAAGAAACACACTAACCTGCTTGTTATTTATATTGCGGCCTGGGATTACTGCGTAGTATGAAAGCCCTTCAGCCTTTTGCTTTATAGCTGCGCTTTTATACGGCACCAACCATTCGTTCTGTAAGGCATTCTGAATCAGCAGGGAACTGACTAAAGCAATCCCCTGGCTAGCCAGTGCGGCTTGTATAACGTGATGCTCCTGATCATATTGACGAATGGTAAGGTTTTTTTTGAAGTTGCCAAGTAAGGATTTCCAACTGAATGGGGTTAAAGATTGGTTGATCCATTTGGTTTCTAATAGCTGCGCCTGCTCGAGGTCGGTTATGTTTGATAAGTAGTTCCGCGTAGCATACATACCCACTGATTCAGTAATAAGCTTTGTGGTATTTTTGGCTTTTGGATCAAATTTACCGTAGCGAATAGCTATATCAATGTGTCGGTCGCGCTCAATATCATCTATCTGTTCACCGGTCGAAATGGATATCTCGATACCAGGATGCTTCTGATAAAAGCGTTCCAGGTGGGGAACCAGCCACAGTGCAGCAAAAGATGAAGTTGTACTGACAGCAATCACACGATTTGAATTGGCTATTTCACCTATGGTTTCGACAAGTTGCTGAAAAACTCGTGAAGTTGTTTCTGCGAGTAGCCTTCCTTCTTCTGTTAATTGTATTGCGCGGGTTTTACGCTCAAACAGCTGGCTGCCTAGCGTTTCTTCCAGGCTTTTTATCTGATGGGATACTGCTGTAGGGGTAATAAAGAGTCCCTCCGCAGCTTTCTTAAAGCTACCGAGCCTCGCAGCTGCATCAAAAACCTTTAAGGAATTGAGGGAGGGTAGGTTTGGATACATGGACTACTCTTCCTTATAAATGAAATTAATTCATCTATAAGGAGAAATATCTCATTTGTCAAGAATGCTTATAGACTGCACTATCGCTGGACCAAATGATGAATTTTTCGAGGTCTAATAGATGAAAACTCTTCTTCATATTGAAGCCAGCGCTCAGATTTTTGGGACTATTCAGGTACCGGAGGAGTATAGGGACATACCAAAACACTCCTCTATCTCCAAGGCCGTTGCCGCAAGTTTTGTGAAGCGTTGGCTTGGGCTAAGACCAAAAGATAAACTCATCTATAGGGATGTTGGCCAGACCCCGCCAGGATTCATTACCCAGGATTGGATTGCCTCTGTATTCACTCCAGAAGATCAGCGCAGTGAAGAGCAAAAATCGTTGGTTACATTATCGGATACTTTGATCAATGAACTCGACCAGGCGGATGTCATAGTAATGTCCTCCCCAATGTATAACTACGGTATGCCGGCGGCTTTAAAAGCCTGGTTCGACCAGGTGATACGTATTAATAAGACCTTCACCTTTGACTTGGCCCGTGGAGACTATCCGCTTGAGCCCATTATGTCGGGAAAGATGCTGGTGCTAATTACTTCTGCTGGAGAATTTGGCTTTGCAGAGGGGGGAGTGCGCGAGAACATGAATCACTTGGGGCCTCATATCAGGACATTGAGCCATTACCTGGGGGTCGATCAAGTATATGAAATCAATGCGGAATTCCAGGAATTTACGGATGAACGGCATCGAAATTCGGTAAACCAGGCCTTGTTGCAAAGTCAGTCATTGGCCGAAGAGCTTGCGACTAAACTCAAAAGTCAACTTACTCACTCTCATTCAACGCAGCCCAAAGCGCTCGCCCTAAGAAAGCAAAGTATTGCTCAAATACAATATTGAACTGCTGGCGCTGGTGTCCTATCGGGAAGAGGCCAAGCTAGGCCTCTTTACTGGCCTTTGAGCCCGCCATCAGAAGAGTCATAAAAAGAAGATGTCCTTGGCCGACCATCGATTCTATTTCGTCCCCCAAATTTTTTAGCCCTATGAAATAAACTTCAGGGTTTGGTCAAGCGCTTGCTCAGTATTACAGCGTTGCACCTCTAAATGATGAACGCCACTGTTGTGAAGCTTCTCCTGAATTTGAGCTAGCTCCTCATCACTGGTGAGGTGAGGATGTCTGGTAAGGCGTACTTGCATTGCTGTTCCCGCCTCGACGAGTAGCTCTACACATTGCCAGGGTGCTGTACCGCTACCATCTACCCCGGTAATGGCAGGGTAATTTTCCGGCAACGCTTTTATATCCAGCCCAACCCAGTCCAAGCTGGGGATCAAGCGACTCAGTTTCCGAGGGTAGATCCCGGCAGTATGTAAACCTATCTTAAACCCCAGGCTTCGGGCTTGGGCAATGGCGGCTTCCAGTGCCCCCTGGGCAGTTGGCTCTCCGCCAGAAAATACCACCGCATCCAGCAGTCCTTGCCGGCTGGCGAGGAACCCCAATATCTGGTCCCAGTCGTAGGCACTGGGCGCGCGGGCCGGCAACAGATCACCATTATGGCAGTAGCGGCAACGCCAGGGGCACCCCTGGCAAAAGACCACCGCGGCCAATTCACCAGGGAAGTCGATAGCGGTAAATGGTGTAAAACCGCCAATGCGCAGCTTTTCAGCCATAGCTATTTGCCATTACCTGCAACAAAAAAGCGGCGCTCCCTGTGTTCCGATTGTTTGCCTGGATTCCAGAAGGAGACCGGGCGGTGATAGCCCATCACCCGGCTCCAGACTTCACAGCGGGTGCGCTCTTCATTTTTGAGTGGTGAGGTTGGTTTATTCATGATGTCTCTCCTTGGTGGTTGGTTTTAATCTCTGCAGCAAGATTGCTCACGAGCGAGCAGAGCCTCATCGCAGCGGGGACAGAATTCGTGTTCGCCGCTCAGGTAGCCGTGTACTGGGCATATAGAAAAGCTGGGAGTTACTGTGATATAGGGCAGCCGATAATTTTTCAGGGCGCGCTGTAATAAGCGGCGGCAGCTATCGGCATCTGGCAGTTGTTCACCCAGGTATAGGTGCAGCACAGTGCCGCCCGTATAACGGGATTGTAAGGATTCCTGCCGGGCCAACGCTTCGAAAGGGTCATCGGTAAAGCCGACTGGTAGCTGGGATGAGTTGGTATAGTAAGGTGCTTCCGTGCTGCCAGCCTGAATAATATCTTCATAGCGCTTTTGGTCTTCGCGGGCAAAACGGTAAGTAGTTCCCTCAGCCGGTGTGGCTTCGAGATTATATAGGTGGCCAGTTTGTTCCTGGAACTCTGTCATTCGCAAACGAATATGGTCGAGCAACTGCTCGGCAAGTTTTTTACCGGTATCTGTGACGATACTTTCACGGTCTTCACTAAAGTTTCGCAGCATTTCATTAATGCCGTTAACGCCAATGGTAGAGAAGTGGTTACGCAGAGTGCCAAGATATCGACGCGTGTAGGGAAACAGGCCGGCGTCCATATGCCGCTGAATCACTTTGCGTTTCACTTCCAGGGAATCCCGTGCAAGTAGCAGTAGTTTATCTAACTGGGCGAGCAGGAGGTCCCAGTCCCCCTTATACAAATAGCCCAGACGTGCACAGTTGATCGTTACTACACCGAGAGAGCCGGTCTGTTCCGCGGAGCCAAATAATCCATTGCCACGTTTAAGCAGCTCTCGAAGGTCCAGTTGTAGGCGGCAGCACATGGAGCGCACCATGTTTGGACTGAGGTCTGAGTTAATAAAGTTTTGGAAGTAGGGCAGTCCATAGCGGGCAGTCATAGTAAATAGCCGCTCCGCATTCTCGCTCTCCCAGGGAAAGTCCTCACTGATATTGTAAGTTGGAATTGGGAAAGTGAAGACCCTGCCGCGCGCGTCCCCTTTACTCATCACCTCAATATAGGCGCGGTTAATCAGGTCCATTTCCACCTGCAAGTCACCATAAGTGAATGGCATTTCTTTGCCGGCAATCACCGGCAGCTGGTCTTGCAGGTCTTGAGGGCAAACCCAATCGAAAGTGAGGTTGGTAAAGGGAGTCTGGGTGCCCCAGCGGGATGGCACATTCAGGTTAAAAATCAGCTCCTGCATGCACTGGCGTACGCTGGCGTAATCCAGCTGATCCTTGCGTACAAAGGGTGCGAGATAAGTATCGAAGGAGCTAAATGCCTGGGCTCCAGCCCATTCGTTTTGCAATGTGCCAAGAAAGTTAACGATCTGCCCAACTGCACTGGTCAAGTGGGCGGGCGGTGCCGACTCCACTTTGCCGGGAACTCCATTCAGCCCTTCGTGCAGTAAGGTACGCAGTGACCAACCGGCGCAATAGCCGGCCAACATATCCAAGTCATGGATGTGTAAATCACCATCCCGGTGGGCTGCACCAATCTCCGGGGAATAGACATGATTTAGCCAGTAATTGGCAATCATTTTACCGGCACTATTTAAAATCAGGCCGCCGAGAGAGTAGCCCTGGTTGGCATTAGCAGCGACACGCCAGTCCGCCTGCTCCAGATATTCTTCAATGGAAGCCCCAACATCTACCAGAGTTTGTCGATCATTGCGTATGCGCGCATGTCGCTCCCGATAGGCGATGTAGGCCCGAGCAGTATCTATATAATCGCAATTGATTAATATTTGCTCGGCAATATTTTGGATTTCCTCAATATCGACTGGTGTCACAGCATTAAAGCGATGATTAATCACCTTCAAGATGCCCTGGGTTAGCCAATCAACTTCATCTTCACCAAATTCACCAGTAGCCTGCCCGGCCCGCACAAGTGCCGAAGTAATACGTTGAGGATCAAAAGCCACAGCGCGACCATCTCGCTTTCGCACCAGAAAACTGCTTAGGTTTTGAGTGGGAGATGCGTCACTTTCAATTTCTGGGGTAGAGGTACTGGTCATGGGCCTTCCTTCACAGATTGTGCGGGAAGGTTATAGAAGTGCAAGAGAGGAGCGCTTGATCTGGATCACTATATATGGTGTCTACTGATAGCTTTTAGCACATTATATTGTATCCATTGGCTGGGGTGCCTAGCTGAAAAATATTGTGTCTTCAAGATGTCGGCACTGGGGTAATGGGGTAAGGGTATAGGATTTTCAGGTAGTTCGTATAAGAAACAATCTATTTGGTACTTGGCGCTAGATATCGATATGTCATTGATATTTTCATATCAAGTGATTGGCACTATTAGAAAATGATTAGAATGCAGAGCCTTTGCTCTTTCTGAGGGGCTTTAAGGATGTTATTTTTATGTCAATATTTTATTTGGCTTCATTTTTTCAAAAACCAAATATGATAATTATGCGAGTTTTCTTGGAGGGGGTAGTAGATATGCCTGGTTGTGATTTGGGGAGTGTCAGTGAAATTTGGTGATGCGGTTAGACGTGTGGCTTTAGCCTTCATTCGAGAAAAACAGTTACCCGAAAGTGTTTGGTATGGAGATCGTATCGATTTCACATTTACCTCATTGTTTTGGGGAGCGCTTTTGCTTTCAGCCTCAATTGTACTTTCCCCATTAATTTGGTTACTTCTCCAGCCCGTGCTTTATTTTATGTCCCAGGATATATCTAATCCTGTGGAGAGATGGCTCTGGCTTCTTCTGCTAGTTGTATTTATGGTAATTGTTAGGGTGCTTGATAGCTTTGTTCGGAAGGCAGATAGGAAACTTAGAATTTCATATGATGACTTGGGTTTGGGAGAAAAATTGATCTATTGGTTGGCTTCATTAGCTGCATTCAGTTGGATGTTTTCTCCTGGATTGGTAACAACTATGGATAGACTGTTTACAATGTTATTATGTATGTGGTATGTCTTTTTTTGTTCTATTCTTGCCGGTATGTTTTAGAGAAGTAGTAGCGATCAGATATGTTCACTAGCTGCCTTGGTTGTTAAGGAATGGAGAATTGGAGCTAAAATAATTAGGGTCAGAGTAAAATATTTACACCAAATTATATTTTTCCATTAAGTGGATGAGCAGAATTCCCAGTTGCCGCCCACAGCTTGCTAGCCCCATCCAGCAGCTGAAAAACCTTTATCTTTGCAGCGGCTAAAGAAAGCAACTCAAAAATAAAAATAAACCTCCACTAATTGACCTCAGTGAGAAAAAGATCGTTCTCCTGGTTCTATTGGCCATCTCTTGTTTGTTACAGATAGGAAGCGGAACGGCGAGAGAGCAGGTGTTGCTGAAGCCTGGGTTGCTGCGTGAGAAATAAAAAATCGCTCAAAAATAACTGCTGTAGATTGATCCAGGCTTAGCAGAAAATGGCAGAAAGAAAGTCTCGACAATCTCAAAAGCCGCACCCCAGTGCTTTCGCACCTTTATACAGGCCAAGCCCACAGCCTCTGTTAATCCCGGCGGTTGCCTAAGGCAAGTTTCACCGATATATCTGAAAAAGAGCTTGTGCCCAAAGGGAAATTCTATTCGATGAAATTTAAACCTGGATATCTATAGATTGGAGAGCTGAAGTCCAAGCCATATTTTGTTTTTGCATGCACTTTCGTGGAGCCGATCATGAGGAGAAAGAGGGGGCTATTAATAAAGAGTGATACTTATTCCAATGATAGTTGAATCATACTCCAAACTATCCCCTTTTCCTTATGAGCCAATCCGATTTGAAATTTCCTTCAAACGAATAACCTGCTGAACATAGAGTGGTAACGCAGATACCTTCCCAATAAAGTCGAAGACGTACATTAACAGGGCAACGATCAATCCATAGTTCACTAGGCCCCCATCGATTGCCGCTATGGGAGCGTAAACAAACAAAGCGACTATGCCAGCCCACAATATAAAGTAGGTGCCTGTTTCCAGGTCGCTCAATTCAATATTCCACCGCATAAGGCGCCGGAAGTGTGCTTTTGCATGCTCAACATTAGGTTGTTTAAGGGCATCAACCTGATATTCCAGCTCATTATTATAAGATTCATTCAGCTGGTAATTGGTATTTCCGATTACGCAATAGATCAGGATAATCAAAGCGAGAATTGCCAGGCAAGCCAGAAAGACGTTGAGGTTGATGGCGCTAATAATAATGAGTAAACCCACTGTGCCAATAGAAACGCTAATGACCTCTGGCAGGCTGTTTTCAAAAAATTCGACAATTTCAGTTAACAAACCGGAGCGCGCAGTAATAGTCGATACAGACTGTTTCTTTGCTTTTTCACGGGCTACCATTTCCGAAGTAACTACTTGATAAATATGTGCGTAGACTCTGGTATCGTAAAATCTTCGGGCGCTTCCTATAAGAATAGAAATGCTACCTAAGGTTGCCAAAAGATAGATGCCATTGTAGGACTGTTCTAATAGACTATTGATAGCCCAGCCGATGGCAAGTGGAAAAAGTAGTTCGAGGAGTGTTTCAATAACGACCAGCGATAGGGTCAAGGATACTCGCCACTTAAACCGGGTAAAAATCGAAAGTAAAGAATGTTTGTGCTTGCCTTTCGTATAATCATCATCTGTTGATTTTGAAACAGTGGTAACTGGCTGAGTCATTTAACAACACTCTCAATGGTTAACGAGCAACGCCATTGCAAAATGTGTGAAACGCTAAATCGGCCAGCGTATCGTGATCTATGGATTCTACATTTTTTGTTAGCCAAGATGTATAAAGCAGCCCCTCTACCAGGTTTACCACCCAGGAAGTAGGAAGTTTCTTGGACAGGCTGCCTTCAGATTTTGCGTATTCCACCAATGTTGCGATTTCACTCTCTTGTTTCTCATAGATAGCGGTGAGCTCTGGGTCATCTTCATCAAAGTCTCCCAACTTCATTAAAAACTCCATTTCGGCCGACAGCGGAAAAATCGCCTTGAACATCAGGTGGAAGGCTTGCAGAGCCGATTCAGCCTCGCTTTCCAAGTGTTCGGTGGCTTTATCAAATGCCTCCAGGCAGTGAATCGCAACCGCCTTAATCAGCTTTTCTCTCGTGTCATAAAGACGGTAAAGGGTAGTGCGCCCAACTCCGGCCGCCCGGGCAATATCGCTAAAGGATGCCTCCCTATTTTTGTTCAGGAGTTCCATACCCGCCTTCATGATCGCAGTTTGTGACTTCTGAATACGCGCATCTAGGTGATCTGCCATGGAGTTATTACCTGAACTTTATGGAACATGCTTGTATCATAATCTGCTATTAGTTATGGTTCAAGTATGTTCCATAAAATGTAAGTTGCCTAGGCATGATGAAAATGGCGGGAATCTGGTTAAAGCGGCGGGCTGCAGGTATTGTTGCCACCAGCTTGCTGGTCTTGGTAGGGCTGTGGCTTATGGCTGAGCAGCAGCCTGCAGCCATGGTGGAAAAGCCCAAAGAGTCTGGCCTTACTGTTACTGTCGTGGAGGCAGTACCGGCGGATGCTCAGCTTGAAGTCAAAACAACAGGCATAACACAACCCCGCTGGGCGACTGAGGTTATCGCATCAGTGAGCGGGCGTGTCACCCATATTGCTAACCAGGCAATGCCGGGCAGTCTCATTAGGAAGGGAGAAATACTGGCGTCGCTACAGGATACTTTTTACCAGGCTGAAATCCGTGCTGCTCAAGCCAGAGTGTCAGAGGCTGAGCTCAACTTGGCCGAAATACTCATGCGTCAATACGTGGCAAAACGCGGGGATAAAGCGAAGTCATCATTTGGCCGACTAGAGCCGCATGTCAAAGCCGCAGAGGCAAATCGAGAAGCGGCGAGGGGAGCTCTCGCATCCTCCCTGCAGAGGCTGGCTGATACACAAATTAAAGCACCTTTTGACTCGGTGGTTATTGCTGATTTAATCCATCCTGGCCAATGGATAAATGAGGGGGATGTACTCTTTCGAGTAGCAGCCAGTGACTACCTGGATGTCAAAGTTGAGCTTTCCGAGCAGACTTGGCAGCGCTTAAACGGACTTCAGCAAGGCCCCTACAAAATCACAATAGAGGCGCCTGATGGACAACAGTGGCAGGCCTCGGTCCGTTACCTAAGCCCAATTATGGATGCGGACACCCGTCAGCGCAGCCTTATGTTGCAAGTGGCTAACCCCTTTCAGCGCGAGACCCCCTTGCTTGCTGATCAGCAGGTTGATGTAGTGTTTGCAGGCAACACACAGGGCTATGTTGTCAGTGCACCAGCATCGGTTCTTACAGAAGATGGGAAAGTATGGAGCGTTTCTGAACAATCCCTACTTTTGGAAGAGATAGAGCTACTGGATATGCGGCCGGATTCGGTTCTATTTCGTTACAAGAATCGACCCCATCAGAATCGTCAGCTTGTTCGCTTCCCTTTGACCAACTTCTTAGAAGGTCAAGCGGTTGCAATGACTATCCACTAAGGCCTGGATATGAAAAAACTCTCACGCTGGTTCCTGGATAACCCGGTTGCCGCTAACCTTCTCATGGCGTTCATTCTGGTTGCAGGCTTGCTGACCTTTCAAAATCTGCGGGTGGAAAGCTTTCCACAAATTCCTCCTACGGAAGTCGAAATCTCCGTTGTCTACCCCGGCGGTACTGCCCGCCAGGTCGATGAGAGTATTACACAGCGTATTGAGGAAGCTATTAGTGGTGTTGCGGGAATAAAGCGCATAACCAGCCAATCAAGCAAAGGTTACGCTTTATTAGTAGTGAAAAAAAATACTAATGTGAAGCTGGACCGTTTGATTGAAGATATTCGCAATCAAGTTGAAAGTATCGAAGGCTTTCCCGTATTGGCGGAGCGGCCGCGTATTTATCGCAGTGAATATACGAATCTTGCGGCGTTTGTCATGGTCTACGGTGGTGACAATAATGATTCGCTTCAGCAGGTATCCTTACGAGTAGAGCGAGCGCTTAAGAAGCATCCTGCCATTTCCAAAGTGACAAACCTGGGGAAAAGAAAGCAACTACTGGCTATAGAGCCAGACCCCAGGAAGCTTCAACGCTATGGTTTATCTCTTGAAAACCTAACGGAACGTATTCGCCAGTGGTCAGTGGAGTATCGCAGTGGTGAATTAAGAACTGCCAATGGCAATATTGTGCTGCAGGGCAGTTCCCTGGCTGACAACTTGGCGGAACTTAGGAATATTCCCATTATCACTAAATCGACGGCACGAGTGAGACTCAGTGATATCGCTACTGTTAAGCGAGATTATGAGCAAACCGACAGTATTGTTCGATATCAGGGGCAACCAGCAATCGCACTAATGGTATCCACCAGCCAAAAGGATAACCTGTTTCATATCCATGAAGCCACAAAATCAGTATTAGAATCCTTAGAGACGACACTACCCAAGAACCTGCAGTTGGATGTAATGGCGGATATGTTCCCCTATATTTCCGAGCAATTAGACTTGCTAAGTACCAACGCCTTGCAGGGGTTATTCATCGTATTATTGCTATTGGTGCTTTTTTTAGATACGCGGCTGGCCTTTTGGGTTGCCTTAGGTATTCCCTTATCCCTGGCTGGTGCGATTACATTGATGGGTTTTCCTTCCCTGGATTACAGCATCAACGATATCACTATATTCGGTATGATTTTGGTACTGGGGATATTGGTAGATGATGCCGTTGTGGTCGGTGAAAGTATTCATCAGGCGAGACAAAATACAACTGACACGAAAGAGGCTGCCTGGAAAGGGGTTGAAGCCGTAGCCGTGCCCACAGTTTTTGGCGTATTGACTACAATCGCGGCCTTCTCACCGATGCTATGGATTGAAAATGAGTTGGCAAAAGTTTTATCAGGATTCTCTGCTGTAGTGATATTTGCATTGATATTTTCGCTAATTGAAAGCAAATTTATATTGCCCGCGCATTTAAGCTACCCAAATACACGTACTCACACCAAATATGCAATGAAGCGATGGATTGAGATCGCCAGAGAGAAATGTAACCGTTCATTAAATCAATTTTCAGATAAGATATATATTCCGCTTTTGTCATTGAGCCTGGCAAACCGGAAAACAAGTATCAGTCTATTTGCCATCTTTTTGCTGCTGGCCTATGGCGCTATGTTCAAGGGACATATCGCTTCAGTATTCTTTCCCGAAATTCCAGGACGCTATGCTACGGTTAAAGTCACTATGCAGCATGGAGTTGCAAATACTTTAGCGGAACGTAATACCGATCAACTTGAACAGGCCATCAAGCGAACCGCAAATAGATTGCAGCAGGAGTATGGACTTCCGGAGCCTCCTGTTAGCAAGTATATCGTGTCAAAGGAAGATGCTAAGACCATAGAGTTGACAGCGGAATTAACACATGACGCCTTGGCTAGAGTAGAGGGCAACCGCTTTTTGCAGGAGCTACGGCTGCAAACAGGTATTTTGGAGGGGAGCTATGCAGTGAAGTTTAGCCTTACCGAAGAGCCGGCGGGCGATACTGCCATTGCGGTTTCTGCCAGCAATCGGGATCAGGCGAAACAAGTGGCCGACCGCCTCAAGGCTTCACTGGTAGAGTTACCCGGCGTGAACGATGTCTACGATGATAGCCAACTAGCCAAAAGACAGCTGAAAATTATGGTCAATGAGCGGGGAGCCAGTCTGGGCATTGATCAAAGTCATCTGGCTTCTGTGATTGGAGGTGCATTCGGCCAGATTGAGATACACAGGCTGTTGGATAACGGGGAAGAGACATTGGTATTGGCTCGCTTACCTCAAATGCAGACTAAAACAATCGAGCAGTTAAAAGCCACTCCTATTAACCTGGGCAACAACAGCTACGTAAGCTTAGGTGAAATAGCGCAGCTGAAGTATGAGCGGGAACCGGAGGTCATTTATCGGCGAGATCGCGATGAAGTGGTCAGCATCTACTGGCGTCAGAATCGCTCTGTCAGTTCACCGGAAAAAAACTGGGAGCGGTTAAAAGAAGAGCTGGTGCCAGAACTGGAGCGCCTTTATCCGGGTGTCCAAATTAAAGCCGTTGGTGAATTTTCCGAAATAGTAGAAGTACAGGCTGGATTTAAAAAGTCCATGTTGCTGACGCTTTTACTTATCTACGTTTTGTTGGCGATACCATTAAAATCCTATTGGCAGCCAGTGATTATTATGTCGGTGATTCCAATGGGCTTTGCGGGGGCAATTATTGGACATGGCCTACTGGGCTTCCCAGTAAGCTTATTATCCTTATTTGGAATGATGGCAATGACTGGGGTAGTGATTAACGATTCCCTAGTATTAATGAGCCGATTTAATCAACTCTACACGCAGGGTGTGCCAGTAAAAACAGCGCTACTTCAAGCTGGGAAAAGTCGCGTAAGGGCAATTTTCTTAACTACGGTGACTACTATCTGTGGGTTGCTACCCTTATTAGCCGAAACCAGCGAGCAAGCCCAATATTTAAAGCCAGCGGCTATATCCCTAGTGTTCGGGGAGCTATTTGCTACACCGATTACTCTAATCCTGATCCCTTTGTTGCTTTCTTTTAAGAAGAGAAAAATTGCTTTGAAAAGCGATAGTGCTTCTTATCCTGGGCAAGTCTCGCTTAGGTGACTTAAGCTGTAAGGTTAAGCTGATGAGTGAACGTTTAGGAGCGAGCGCCGGCTAGACGTTCATTTATTTGCTGCTAAAGCCTCCAGTTTTTTTGCGGAAGCAGGTGATCGGCTGTCATCAATAAGCAATTCGGGAGTGCTCATACTGAATAATATCACCCATTTTTAATAGAGCTTTATGAATGTAGAGCACGCTTCTAACGCAATTTGTATATAGGTGACAAATATCGTCAGAAAGGCACCGATATAGGCAGGCTTTAGTTTCTTCATTTTTTTAAATGCGACACAGAAAATTATTCACGAAAAAATAAAATTCTTTTCGTATTTTCATTTCGTGACTCATTGGAACTTAATTCTTAATCCTTACCTAACACACAAATCAAAAAATAAGATTTCAGGCGATTATGGACAAGTTATTTAGCAAGAAACTATTGGTGCTGGCATTAACTGCAGCTTTGGCTGCGTGTAGCGGCGGAGGGGGCGGTTCTTCAGACTCTGAACCTGAGACACCAGCTGTGGGTGATGGTGGCAGTAATAATGGTGGTGATCAGGGTGGCGATAACCAAGGAGGTGATAGTGGTTCCGGCGATACTGGGAGCGATACGCCCCTTCCCGATAATGATCCCTCAACGGTAACGGTTGGAGACGTTTCTACTTCCGATCTGGGGTTTGCCACTATAACTGCTACAGATATCACCCTGCCTGATGCAATGGTAAACGCCCAAGAAGTTTACCAGCTTGCACACTATATTGGCCGAACAGATAGTGAGCAAGATGAAGAAAATATCGACATCCCTATTCGTAGCTATACGGCAACTTGCGCTACGGATACTGATAAGCCGCGGATGTTCGTATCCACTACATTATCAGAAGGGTTAAAAGCTTCTGATCCAACATACGGTTCTGTTTACGAGCTGCAGTATAACCCTGAAACCTCAAGCTTCGATCAAACGGGTAATACCACAATCCTTAAACAGTGCTATGAAACCCATGGTATTACTGCAAGTGCAGATTGCTCTAGAGTCGCTGTTTTATGCAACACCGAATATAAAGCCAGTGAGCGCTATGATATTAAGAAAGACATAGTGGAAGAGCATGGCACTAGCAAAATGAAGATTAACGAGGATAACCTCGCTAGTGTTGCCGGTACTGATAATGAGAAAAAGTACAATGATCAGATTTGGTTAATGGAGTGGGATGACAAACCCTTATCTGAAAAACCGGATGCTTACGTCGTTAACAAAATGCATGGCGGCACCCACTTAGGCACCCAAGAGCTTATATATGTTGAGAATGACAGCAAAGGGCGTACAAATTATGCTTTTTCAGTCACTGCACGTGTACTCTCAAGTGGTTCTCATTATTCAGCGGGATTAACCGTGATTGATCGGGATGATTGGTCCTTAACAATGACGGGAGATGATCGTAGAGGCTGGGATTGGTTATGTGGGCATGGGCACGTACTTAATATCCGGGCTTTCTATAACCCTGGAAATGAAATGTTTGGGGCGCTTTGCACCAGTGATGGAAATAAATACCACCCTTCACCTGGCTTGAATGCAATTGCGATCAAAATGGAAGATGATGGCTCATCCATCTTGGAAGGCACCTATAATCACGTCGTTCCTACAACAAGTGCAATGATTTCGAATGGGGGAGGGCACACAGTCGTTCCGGTAGATGCTAATACCAATCTCTCAGTGGTTGTTTCGCCGAAGTACATCGAAGATGAGGATATGGATAGGTTCTTACAGGATACACTCGGTATTGATACCAGTGGAGATGGCCCCTTTGATGATCAATGTGCTGCTAAGGCCAATAAGAATTGCTTCTTCTCGTATCTCGAAGAGATCGAATATGATGAGGGTAACTATTCACTGATGCCAAGGCAAGGGCTCTATTCTGGCGGCGCCCTGGATGAATCATCCTTAACTCGTGTAGGTATTGCTAAGGTTGATTGGGAAGGTAATATTGAGGGAGTTGGCATCAATTGGTTGGCGGAAGATTCCGACTGCCAAATTAGTGACCCCCAGCTCGTCGACTTGAAGAATGGCCGCTACTTGTTTGGTTATGCACAGTTCCAGTGTATTTCCGATAACCTTCCCTACAATCGCAGTTACAACAAGAAAGGCGAGGCTATGCGTATGTTGGTACCTAAAGCCTACTATGTGATGGAGATTGACGCAGACCTCAATGTACTTGAAGGGCCAGTAAAACTCACCGATTATGGATGGGGTGGATTGGATGAGCCGATGTATCTAGGTAACGGCAAAGTGGCCTGGAACTATATCAAGAATCCTACCTTTGAGAATTATATCGGCGGTCAGCAAAACGTGTGGCAAGCGATTGTTTACCACTCTAAAAGTGTGAACTAATCCAGCTATTCATCTTTATACGGGGGTAGGCTTGCCTACCCTCGCAATTTCTGATGCTTATAATTGCACCGCTTTAGTGAGTTTAAAATAATTAAAGGCTCAAGTCTTATCTATTCAATGTGATTTTAACGTTCCACTGCAGTCTTAGTATTACATCTTTCAACTACATCATAGATTTTTTTAGATAGCTCTTTAAGCATATTAATCTGAGGTCTTTCTGCATTCCTGTTGGTGAGAATGACAAGTGCAAGCCCTGTTTCAGGAGCAACATAAGCAGCCGTGTACACCCCAATATTGCCACCCCAATGGCTTAAATAGGAGCGCTTTTTGTAGTTATAGCTATTCCATGCAACAAGTTGACTTTCCAGATGGTCTGGAATGCCACTCATGGAGCGCTCAGCAAACATCTCTTGAAGCACCTTTTGGGAGGAAATAGTCTCCCTCATAAATACACCTGAATTAGCAACCGCACCAAAGAATTTTGTCAAATCTGATACTGTTGAGCGCAACATTCCTGCCGGATATCCGGGAGTACTACTTTGTGCAATTGCGACTAGCTGGCCATCAGAAAGGGTTTGATAAGGCGTTGCGACTTCTAACCCAGACGTATCTGCTATAGTCCAGAAAGTATGATCCATTCCCAGTGGCTCAAAGAAGTTTTTCTGAGTCCAATCTTTTAAATTCAATCCAGATTGTTGCTCGGCCCAGTTGCCCAACAAGTTGTAGCCCATATTGCTGTAGCTCCATTGCTCCCCGGGCGGGGATTTCAGGAAAGACTTATCTGCTGAATAATATTTGCCGCTCTCTAGAAGGACATCTTCCAGCAGCTCGGAAAGCTTCATTGCTGAATCTTGCCCGGGTGTTCTGAAATCCACCTCATAATACATACCATCCTTTATGCTGGATGTATGTGTAAGCAATTGGAGTAGGGTGATTTCCTTTGAGGGGTGATGGGGGTTCGCTAGGAGAGAGCCTGGTCCAAGGGCCACAGAACTTTCTAGTTCGAGCAAGTGCTTATCAGCAATCTCCATTACCGCCAAAGCTGTGATTGGCTTGGTTACTGAGGCAATCTGGAAAATAGTGGAGGGAGTAACCGGTGTTTTGTGTAACTTGTCAGCAAAGCCAAAACCTTCTTCATACACCAATTCTCCGTCTAACGCTGCTCCTATCGCTATCCCCGGTATATCGGCCTCAACTCTAAGAGCTTCAATATCCTTTGAAAGGTCTTGTAACTGAACAGAGCAGTTTGTTTGAGCTAGCGCTCCCCAAGACTGTAAGAAAAGAGTGAAGATGATCCATTTTGTCCGCATTGCTACCCTCCATAAATATATTTATAAACATGTTTATAAATATATTTGAAGATTATGGTAGAATCAAGCATCAATACTCTGCTGATGAGCCCCAAATTAATTTGAAAGATGGATGAGAGTTGTCTTTTATGAGCCCTGAGAATTACTTTATTGGCAAGACTGCGGAGACTATCTCTACTCTTATCACCAAGCAGTGCGAGATAATTCTCACGAGAAATGGTGTGGAAGTTCCGGTTAAATCTTGCTCAATCATCGTGACTTTGCATCGATTGGATGGATTGTCATTGAATGAAATTGCTCGTGAGACAGACTCCTCCCCTCAGCTGATTAAGCAGAAACTTCCGAAGTTACTTAAGCTCTCACTCATTAAGCATGAAGATGACTCAAGTGATAAGCGAAGGAGGCTTTTCTTTCTGACAGATAAAGGAAAGCTGCAGGTAGAGAAAATACTTGAAACATTTCAGGAGTTAGAGCGTACATTGGATAGGCTCAATAAACATCTGGGGTTCAGCCTTTTCGAAAAGCTCGAGGAAATAAAACGGGCACTTACTGAAGTTCCACTTCATTCAGATGGTGAGCATTCTATTAAACAATAAATTGTCTTGAGGAAGTGGACTGGTCTACTAAACCTGGACCCCAATTTGGGTGGTAAGATTGCTGTGAAAACACATCTGTTCAAAGTGTAGACAACGTTGACCTTTTCTCCTGAATTTAACGTCTGGTAGTAGATCTGGGCTATAAATAGCTGAAGCGGCCTGTTCATTGGATATTAGTACATCGGTCATCTGCCTGTTGGTTGAAGCAACTAGAAGTAAGGTGTGGGGAAGCATATCTGCAAGTAGAGCATTTTTCACTGAGCAATAGATCTCTCGGGAGTTTGAAGCCCATATCGGTTGTCTAGAAAGGGAGAGGCATGAAATAGGCTACCGTTCACTTGATATCGGGCGAGATAAACCGTACTCGCTGATAGGCTCGATTGAGTGAGCGGGAATTCTTTAAGCTGGTCTGCAAAGAGTTTGAAATACCCTGATTATGCTACTACGAATATAGGAAAAGGAAGGTCATCCGTTGATGTACCCAGAGCGCAGCTTTACTCCAAGGTCATTGAGGTATTCGAGGGCAGTCGTAGTTTTGCAGGAAACTGTACAATTGAAAGTTTACTTCATGAGTAGTGGATATCAATCGAGCGCTTAAAAGCCTGAAGGCTAATGTGTAAAGCGGCTTTGGTTTGTAAACAACCTAGTCCTCATGATCATTAGAAAGCAATAGTCGAGCACTTGGATATACTGAGTGAACTTGATCGCCGGTTTAAAGTGGAAAAAATTAATCATGATTATTGTGGTGATGATACTTATATCGAGGCTGGTTCAATCTGGTGTTACCTAGCTAGCGTCATAGCTTTTATATGCTCGGGTAGCGTTGGATGAGCCCTCCCTGGTAAGCCAGCCACTAACGATAAAAGCGCTGAAGATGGCTTGAGAGCAGTAAGGAATAGCCGGTGGGGTATATTTCACTCGGATCAAGGCAATCAGTGGATGAGTCATCAGTTCTGCCAACGGTCTTGGCCTTATGGAATGATCCAGAACATGGGTCGATGTGGGAATTCCTGAGAGAGTGTACAATTAGAAGACTGTTTCGGAATCTGAAAAATGAATGGATACCTTCTCTCGGTTACATGTAAAGCAAGTCAATACATCACTCATTACTTGATAACTTACAACAACTGGTAGTGCAGCTACCAACTCAAGTAAGGTATGTCGCCTGCTAAAGCGAAGGAAAAACTTAATTTGCTATCCGAGAATCGCTGATTACTACAGTCTATTTAGTTTACTCGGTAAATTGGCGTATAATAATTTGCTACAAAACTATCAAGGTATAAATAAGCTTAGATCACTTTATGATCGATAATCTCTAAAGCTGAATTAGTCTAAGGAATTTTTGGGTATGAATTTAGTGGAGTGCGCTGCTTGTGGGAATGATATATCAAAGCAAGCTATAGCTTGCCCGAATTGCGGTCATCCAAGTGCATCTAAAGGGTCTAAAGGGACCGCTGGGAAGGACGTTAAATCTATTGGCGGCATGCTATGTTTGGGGATATTTTTGTTTCCTTTGATTTTTTCTTGGGTCACCCTAAAAAAAGAGTATTCTAACACTATAAGAACAGTTTCCTTTCTTTGGATGTTAATTGTCTTCTTATATATGTGGAGTATCCCTACTGATGAGGGGCAAATGTCCCCCGCTGCAGCCGAAGTTAGCTCTAAACCGCAAAAAATACCAGAACAAGTTGCTGCCGAACAAACTGAATGTCGTAAAGATTTGAAGTGTTGGGCTGAAGAAAACTTCATTTCAGCAACGGTACACTGTAATCGGTATATTGAACAGCTTGCAGAATATAGTCACAGATGGACTAATGCCTGGTTGGAGCCAAAATTTAGTTATTATCGTTGGAAAGATATAAGTGCGGGTGTTGTCACTTATATCGGAGACAAAATACAGTTCCAGAATGGTTTTGGAGCTTTTCAAAATCATGTGTACGAATGCGATTATTCCCCAACTTTTGAGTCTGTAATAGACGTTAGGGCAGAGCCAGGAAAAATATAGATCTATTTGAGAAGTCAATGAGTTTAAAGGTGGTTATTATTTAGGTTAGTCCTAGGTTAGTTTAGTGTTCGTACTTTATTTTTTCATTATACATTCTGAGTATTGCGGGCTCAGTAGTGCTTACCCAGGACGCCAAAGAGTCTATTATTAATAATTCGGCAAAGTAGTAGTTTAACTCTTTAATCTTCGTTCAAAATGCTTGTAGAGCCTAAATGAGGCTTTGTAGGCATTTTTTGTTTTGAGGTTGCCATTTTCCCAGGGGTGGATTTAGTAAAATGTAACTCCAAATTAATTTAGTGCATTAGTAGCTGCAAGAGATAGAGGGGAAAGAATTGAATTAGGGAAAAGTGATGATTAAGCCTTAGAAGCTATTTAGTTACTCCTATAATGAAATTGATATGTGGAGAAGTCATGATAAGAGGGTAAGCAGCTCTCCCGCCGAGCGACCCAAAAGGGGCAATTTCCCAGCCATGCAGATGAGATCTTTACGACTCAGCAGGCTATCCAGAAGAAGATCAGAGGAAGAGGCTTTGTTGCACACTAAGCGATGAGTCTTTTTTTATAGGATAAATCAAGTAATGGACGTAATAATTTTACACCTCTCAATTAGGTCAAAATAATAGTGCCTCCCAATTGAACCCCTAAGCATAAATAGAGTAACGAGGCCAAACCCAGCCCCGGCATAAAGAAACCCATCAGCAGTTAACGGCGTTAACCGCCAGCCCACCCAAGGAAGTTTCTTTGTATTTGCTCTGCATATCGATACCGGTCTGGCGCATGGTTTCGATCACGCTATCTAGCGGTACGATATGGGAGCCGTCACCGCGTAGGGCCAGGCGTGCGCCGTTGATGGCTTTTACCGCGCCCATGGTGTTGCGTTCGATACAGGGCACTTGCACCAGGCCGCCGATGGGATCGCAGGTGAGGCCCAGGTTGTGCTCCATGCCAATCTCGGCAGCGTTTTCGATTTGCTGATTACTGCCGCCTTCCACGGCGGCCAGGCCTGCGGAGGCCATTGAGCAGGCTACGCCGATCTCACCCTGGCAGCCCACTTCGGCGGCGGAGATAGAGGCATTTTTCTTAAATAGCATGCCGATGGCGCCGGCAGTGAGCATAAATTTCACCACCTGCTCTTTGAGTTCTCCGTGCACTTTCGGATCGTGCACAAATTCCACGTAATAGGCGATCACTGCGGGAATAACACCGGCAGCCCCGTTGGTGGGAGCGGTAACGATACGTCCGCGAGCAGCATTTTCTTCATTGACTGCAAGCGCGAACAAACTCACCCAGTCGAGGATGGCGAGGCCGCGATTGCGCTCTTCCGCTGTTTGTTTGCTCAACTCCTGATAGAGCTCGGCGGCTCGGCGGCGTACCTTCAGGCCGCCGGGCAGAATCCCTTTTTGTTGGCAGCCCCGCTCTATGGAGGCTTTCATCACTTTCCAGATATTCCACAGGCGGTCTTTGACTTCCTGCTCGCTGCGAAATGCTTTTTCGTTTTCCATGGCCAACTCGGCAATGGTCCAGTCGTGTTGGTCGCAGATCTTCATCAGCTGTTCGGCACTACTGAAATCGTAGGGCAGCAGCGTGGCAATTTCTTCTTTGTGAGCGAAGTCTTCCTCTGAGAGAATAAAGCCGCCGCCGATGGAAAAATAACTGCGCTCGAATAGCAGTTCTTCGCCGCAATAGGCTTGGCAGGTCATGCCGTTGGAGTGTTGCGGTAGGAACTCTTCCATATGGAAGAGCAGGTCGCGATCGCGAACAAATTCTATTTTGTGGTCACCATTAAGTGTCAGCGCTTTTTCGCTGTGAATGGCGGCCATCTTCTCATCGATACTATCGACATTGATGGTATCGGGGGTTTGGCCAAGCAGTCCCATCAGTACCGCCATATCGGTGCCGTGGCCGATACCGGTCAGGGCCAGGGAACCGTAAAGGTGTACTTGAATGCGGTCGGTTTTTGCGAGTTGGTCGCGGTCGCGCAGGTCCTGAACAAATTGGCGGGCGGCGACCATTGGGCCCACCGTATGGGAGCTAGAGGGGCCTACGCCAATTTTAAACAGTTCAAATACGCTAATACTCATATAAATTCTCTGCGCTGGGCCGCAGACAGTCGCGGCCTTCCCTTAAGGATATAGTTGCACCATTTGGGGGCGCACTTTGCCCTACAAGGCGCAACAATCAAGATGGCAGTCGCTATTCCGTACAAAATTCTATTTGTTACGGCTTTTGCGGAATTTATGAGTTTCCAGATTGTGGCTGTGAAACAAGCTATGGCGCTTCCGCGACCAAAACAGCCCGTTTGGGCGCGGGGTGACCTTCTACTGTTTTGTCCGGTGATTGCGGATCGAGAAAGTCGGCCAGTGATTCAAAGTGCATCCAGTCGGTGCGTCGCTGTTCCTCCAGGCTGGTGATATTCAAGTCTACTG
The DNA here is from genome assembly GCF_052468275.1 of Microbulbifer mixtoriginis (SeqCode). Lineage (NCBI taxonomy): Bacteria > Pseudomonadati > Pseudomonadota > Gammaproteobacteria > Cellvibrionales > Microbulbiferaceae > Microbulbifer > Microbulbifer mixtoriginis (SeqCode). The sequence continues at coordinate 2,855,952 of NZ_CP174341.1, forward strand.
TCCTAGGATTGCGAAAACCGCACTTGCGCAGCCAACTTTCCAGGGTTGCGCAGCTGGGAAAGAACCATACATTGCGCATTTTAGCGTAGCGGCCCTCTGGCACCAGGCAATCCCCGAGCCCGCCATCAATCACCAAGGTCTCCAGCACCAGTTGTCCACCAGGGCGTAAGGTCTCACGCAGTTCGCGCAGGTGGTCCATCGGCGAGCGGCGGTGGTAGAGCACACCCATTGAAAAGGTGGTATCGAAGGCGCGCAGATTTGCGGGCAGGGCTTCGATGCCGAGTGGCAGCAGGTCTACCGGCTGTTCGTCGCCGAGATATTTTTTCAGGGCGTAAAACTGCGCGACGAATTTTGCCGAGGGATCTATGCCGATCACCCGCCGGGCCCCAGCGCCATAGGCGCGCCAACAGTGGTAGCCGTTGCCGCAGCCAACATCCAGTACCAGTCTGTTTTCCATAGGAGCGAGGTGCGGCAGCACCCGGTCCCACTTCCAATCGGAGCGCCACTCGGTATCGATAGGCAGGCCAAATATTTCCCAGGGGCCTTTGCGCCAGGGGTGTAGTTTTCTCAGTTCCTGTTCCAGTCGCTGTAATTGCTGAGGCGAGGCGTCGCTGGCCTTGCCGATACGCACGCTATTGCTGAGCTCGATGCTGGAGGGAGCGATATTCGGTAGGGCTTCGACAGCTGCGCGCCAGTCGGGCAGGTCGCCCCAGCGATGAGGGCTAAGGTTTTCGGCTACCTGTTGAGGAAGCTGAGCCAGCCAGCTGCGCAGCTCTGGGATATGTTGCAAGCCTTGGTAGAGTTGGGTGTAGTCAATCACGGGTAGTTACTTATCGGGGCTGCCTTTGATAGCGATCAGGGAGGCAAAGTTAAAACATTGGAACCAGACATCGACGCTAGTGAAGCCGACGCTCTTAAGACGAGATCGGTGGGTGTCTAAGGTCTCTGGAATCAGCACATTTTCTAAAGCGGAACGTTTCTGTGCAATTTCCAGTGCGCTGTAGCCATTGGCGGCCTTGAAAGAGTGGTGTAACTCAATCATCAGTTCATTGTGGTCTTTATCGGCGAAGTCCACTTTCTCGGAAATAATCAGGATGCCGCCGGGGCGCAGTCCCTGCTGGATTTTGCGCAGGATTTCCTCGCGCTCCTCAACCGGAATAAATTGCAGGGTGAAATTCAGTACCACAACGGAGGCGTTTTCAATCGCTACGTTTTGCAGGTTGTCGCAAATGAGTTGCACGGGTACTTCACCGCTATCCGCTTCGAGTACAGTGCGCGCCTGGGATACCATCGCTTCGGAATTATCTACGGCAATGATTTCGCAGTCTGCTGCGGGAATACGGTGGCGCATGGCCAGGGTGGCGGCACACAGTGAGCTGCCCAGGTCATAACAACGGCTGCCCGCTTGGGCATAGCGTTCCGCGAGGGTGCCGATCATGGCCACGATGGTGGTGTAGCCGGGCACGGAGCGCTTGATCATGTCCGGGAAGACTTGCACCACCTGCCGATCAAATTCAAAGCCGGCCACCTGGCCCAGTGGGTTTGCGTAGATATTATCTTGTTTGCTCATCGGAACTTCGCTTAGGGATCACGGCATGGATCCAGGAGAAATGATTACTGCCGAGTACTATTTATCTGCAAACGGGTTAAACCGGCGCCCCGGCAGTAGATACTGCCGGGGCCAGGCTCAATTACAGTTTTTCTTCTTGCAGGTTGAGCTTCGCAGCCGCTTCACTGCCCTGGGGGCCGGTAACAATCGCGGTGCTGGCTTTTGACGGTTCCAGGTAAGTGGCACCAACGCGCTGCAGGTCTTGCAAAGTAACTTCGGTCACCCGCTTGCGGAACTGCTGGCGTACTTCGTGGCTGCGTCCATAGAGGCCTGAGTGGAAATTCTTTTTGGCCTCGCCGGCGGGGGAGCCGGGTTTATCCAGGCCGCCAATCACACCGAGGATGGACTCCTCCACTTGCTCTTCTTTGTGCTTGCCTTCGGCCAGCCACTGCAGGGAGGCATCGAAGTCCTCTAGGGTTTCTCCCATACGCGGATCGCGATAAGAGTAAAAGCGGAATACCCCGATATTGCTGTCGTGCCCGGCACCACCACCGTAGGCGCCGCCCTGTTCGCGAATCGTGCGGTGCAGGAAGCCATTGCGCAGGAAACCGCTCAATACGGACAGCGGCGCGGCATCCGGGTGCGACATGGGTACGGTGGCGTAGGCTTTGGAGCAGAAATTCACCTGGCTGTTGGCCACCCAGAGCTCCTGTACCCGTCTGCGCTCGAAAGGCGCGTCCGGATTGGCCGCAGCCGTGCTGGATGAAGAGATAAGTGGTGCCAGTGCCTGGCTGAAGTCACTGAGTTTTTCCTCTTCGCCAATAAGCAAGAACTGGCGCGGGGCGGCGAGGATCTTGTTGTGGATTGCCTGGAAGTGCGCAGAAAGTTGCTGCAGGCCATCTTTCTCATCGAGTCCTTTGACCATGGCTCTCAGGTTGCGCAGGCCAAGCAGTCCGCCGCTGGCATGGCTCTCCCAGGCTGCGCGATTATAACCGGCACTTGCCGCCGCCATGGCGAGAGCATGGCCGTTGCCGACAACACCCTGTTCGCGGCGCGCCAGGGTCTGTTGCAATAACTCTTTGATACGGGCGTGCTCATCGAAGCGCACCTGTGCCATAGTGGCCTGCATCAGCTCGGTCAGTTCACCCTGGTTTCGAGAGAGCGCCTTGCCGGAGAGAATAAAGTGGCCGGACAAGTGATCGAGGTTGTCGATGGCGGTGCGGCTGCTGGTGAAGCCATGCAGAGCACCGGCGACACGGGTCTGCCACTGCTGGACCTCCAGGTAGTCTTTATCGGCGAGGCCAACCTCGCTCAATACCTGGCAGTAGTAGGGCAGTAGTGCCTTTTCTTCTTCGCTGAATTCCGGCAGGGCGCACACCATTTGTTGGTAAACCAGACCATTGGTGCCAGCGCTGTAGCGGGTGAGTTTTTGTTCGCCGATCTCAGTGGTTTCACCCTCGACATCGGGCATTTCCGCGGGGATATCCTCTACACCCACTTTGGGCAGGATGGAGGCATCATCTTCGCGATTCTGGCGGTCCGTGAGGGCCTTGGCAGTTTCGACTATTTGCGCTTTTTCCTGCTCGCTAAGGCGCGCTTTGATCTGTGCCAGCTGTTCCTTTTCCGCCTGCTCTTTACGCCCGGCCAGTTTATCGTCCGGGCTCATTACCAGGCGCACGCGGTGCTGGTTTTCCAGTAGGAGTTCGCGCGCTTTATTGGCGATAAACATCGGGTCTTTGATCTGATCGCGCAATTTTTCCAGGGTAGTGTCGATATTCAGCAGGCCAACCGCATCACCGCGGTGAGTGGCGCCGGTGAGTGCGGTAAGGATCAGCTGCAGGCCATAGGGGTAGCCATCGCCTCCAATTTCGCGCTGCTGCAGTTCCAACTGATGCAGACTGGCAGCTACTTGCTCGTAGGGGATGCCTTTCTCGGCGACTTCTTCCAATACGGAGAGCACTTGTTTTTCTAGCTCGTCGGCGCGCTCGCGCTCGCTGCCTTCAATGCCACAAACAAATACCAGCTCCCGCTGGGAATCGTCCAGCCCGATAAGGGGGGAGGGGGAGGTGCCGAGGTCAGTGGTCTCGAGCAGTTTCATCAGTGGGGAGGCGCTGTTATCCAGCAGCACGCCGGCGAGCAGGTGTGCAGTGAGTGCCTCTTCCAGATCGGTAACGTCGCCGAGTAGCCAGCTCAGAACGATATGGGTTTTTTCTTCCAGTGCTTCACCACTAAGCGGGTAGTGTTCTTCCACCTTGAGCGGGGCGTGATAGCGGTCTTCGCGGCCCACTTCGATCGTCTTGTCCAGCTTCTCAAATTTGTGCAGCGCTTTTTCTTCGAAAGCTGCCTGGTGTTCGGCGGCGGAAATATCGCCGAAAGTCATAAAAATGGCGTTGCTGGGGTGGTAGTGACTGCGGTAGAAATCTACCAATTCTTCATAACTGAGTTTGGGGATATCTGTAGGCTCGCCACCGGAGTTGAAGTGGTAAGTTGTGGTGGGGAACAGATATTTACTCAGGGTGTGCCAAAGCTGCGAGCTGACCGAACTCATGGCGCCCTTCATTTCATTGAACACCACGCCTTTGTATACCAGCTCGCTGCTGGTGTTTTCAGTTTCGGCGAATTCCAGGCGGTGCCCTTCCTGGGCAAAATCCAGTGGGTCCAGTGTGGCGAAAAATACCGCATCCAGGTAGACATCGAGAAGGTTATTGAAATCCTTGCGATTCTGGCTGGCAAAGGGGTAGGCGGTCCAGTCCGAGCTGGTGAAGGCATTCATAAAGGTGTTGAGTGAACGCCGAATCATCATAAAGAAAGGGTCGCGCACCGGGTATTTGTCACTGCCGCACAGTGCGGTGTGCTCAAGAATATGGGCCACACCGGTGGAATCGTGAGGCACAGTGCGCAGTGCCACCAGGAAAACATTTTCCGCGTTGTCTGCGGCAATGTGCAGGTGTTGGGCACCGGTGGTGGTGTGGCGGTATTCCTCGACACGTACGCCGAGGGAATCGATATCTGCGCTGGTAACCAGTTCAAATGCAGGATGTGAGTTGTTCAAAAGACAGCTCCCTGGAGTTATAGAAAATTTTCTGGCCGGCCTCTGCTGCCGGCGAAAGGGCGCTATTCTACCGCTTGCACACACCGGAAAGACAGTGTTGACAAGGATGTCAGCAAGGCGAAGACTTCACCTACCGAAGCCCCGGCATAAATGTAGACGAACAGGGAGATAGAGGTTGTCCTGGTTGGATATCGCCAGCGTCACTGGCTTTTTAATCACATGGGTCGGTTACACCGTCTTTGCACGCAAGAAAGCCAAAGAGACTTGGTGTCTCACATCATCATTACAGTGGTACCGGGTGGAGTGGATGCTGCGCATGCTCGATCGGGATATGCGCATGGCAGATACCGCAATCCTCAGTAACCTGGAGCGGGTGATTGGTTTTTTTGCCTCCACTAGTATTCTGATTTTGGCGGGCCTGGTGACGGCCTTGACGGCGAACAAAGCTGCCATCGAAGTGCTTACCAGCTTGCCTTTTGCCGAGCCTACCACGGTTGAGCAGTTTGAACTGAAAGTGATGCTGCTTATCCTGATTTTTATTTTCGCCTTTTTCAATTTCACCTGGTCCCTGCGCCAATACTCGTTTGCCAATGTGTTGATTGGAGCCGCACCTCCGCCGGAAGCGGGTGAACTGTCGGAGGATGAGCGCCTTCGTTTTGCTATCAGCACCGCTAAGGTGATCGACCACGCCGGGCACAGTTATAACTACGGGCTGCGCTCCTATTACTTCTCCATGTCAGTGCTGGGCTGGTTTATCCATCCGCTGCTGTTTATTGCCGGTTACCTTTTTGTGGTTTGTGTCTTGTATCGGCGGGAATTTATGTCCCGCGCACTCAACTCGATTTTGGCGGCGCGGGAGGGCGGCCTGGAGAGGCAGCAGAGGAAGAAGTTCAGTGGAAAATAGTGAAATTGTGGCGGCTTTTGACAAGGTGGCCAAGCTACGGGGCTGGGAGCAACTACATACTGCAAAGAATCTGGGGGTGGCACTTTCGGTAGAGGTGGCCGAGTTGAATCGGCATTTTCAATGGTTCGAAGACGCGGATATTCATTCGCTGATGCAGAGTGAGAATGCTAGAGAAGTTGCTGCAGAGCTGGCGGATATCCAAATGTACCTGTGTAAGTTGGCAGAGGTGCTGGGGGTGAATATGGATTTAGCGCTGCGCGATAAGATTGCGGAAAACGAGCGCCGCGCGATAGAAGTTGTAAATGGTGGGGCTCCATGAGTGAGGTAGATTTTAGCGACAGGAACTTTGATGACCTGGCGCATCGATTTCGCGATCGTATTTATGGCGGCCTCAAGGGGGATATCCGTCTGGCGGTGTTGAATCGGGATTTAGCTGCGATCGTCAGCCGGGAATCGCGCACCTTAAAAATCGTGGATGCAGGCGGTGGCCAGGGGCACTTTGCCATGGACCTGGCGGCTGCGGGGCATCAGGTGTACTTGGCAGATATTTCGGCACAAATGCTGGAGCACGCAGCCGCTGAAGTTGAGGCGAGACATTTACAAAAGCGAGTAACCCTTTTGCACAAGCCCCTACAGGCGCTGGCACAGATGAAAGCGTTGCAGGGCGCGGACATTGTGATTTGCCATGCAGTGCTTGAATGGCTGGAGGAGCCACGCTTGGCCTTACAGCAGCTACACCGTTTGCTCAAGCCGAGTGGCCATTTGTCCCTCACTTTTTACAATCGGCGCGCGCTGGAGTTTCGCTTGTTGCAGCGTGGCAGTTTTCGCCAGCTGGAGCGCAATATCGATGAAGACTATTGGGGTGGGCACCCCGGGAGCCTGACACCACAAAACCCACTGCTATTGGAGTGGGTGAGTGATTGGCTGCAGGAGGCCGGTTTTGAGGTGACCTGCCACAGCGGTATTCGTTGCTTTCACGATTTTATGACGCCTGCTATTCGTGACAAGTTACCCGCTGCGGCAATTGTACAAAAAGAATTGGAGTATTCTCAGACCGACCCTTATCGCCAGTTGGCGCGCTATGTTCACCTCTTGTGTCGTGTACCAGAATAACCTTGCCCTGATAAATAGTCGCGATCAGAGCGTATTCAGCAGCAGTTCTTTGGCGGCATTTACTCTTGAAGCTAGATAGTCGTTGCCGCCACGATCCGGGTGTAGTTTTTGAATAAGCTTGCGGTGAGCGCCGATAATTTCATCGCGTCCGGCATTGGCGCCAACGCCTAGAATTCGTCGCGCTTCGTGTTCACTCAGAGGCGGCCCTTGGTCGGCCTGGGCGGCTTTTTGTTCCTGATGGGGTTCTTGTTCTTGTTGTTGGCTTTGATTTTGTCGATTGCGCGCATAACGCTCGAACAAGGGGGCCAGCCAGGGCATTAAACGAGTGAGTTGATTGAGCAGGCGGCCCAGCACCGGTAGGATCAACAGAACCATGGCACCGACCCAGTGCAGCCTTCCGCTGACGGCTAGTAACACTACGATGACTGCTGCACCCAGTAGGGTGATAAAGAAAATCTGCTTGCGCCTATCGCCTTTTGAGCTGGACTTGATTTTCTGCCAGGCATACCAGATGCCGAGTAAGATCAGTATTAGAAGAATTAAACGTGCCAATGGCGGCTCCTTAGGTTCTGCACTTGCCAAGTTTGTGCCCAGGGCTTAAATATCTTTTCGATCCCATGGATTGTCAGGTTAACATGGCTCGCCTCAAGCCTTTCCAATCTCTGGGCGGAATGAGGGCTTGTGGCTATCCTGTTTGAAGAAAATTTCAGCACTTGAGATAACAGTATGCAATACGACAAATTCCAGATCCCGGATGCGGATCAGATTTTGCCCGGCCGACCACAGCCGATGGAAATCACCGGTATCCATCATGTCAACGGCAATTCAATCCAGGAGCCATTCCCCGAAGGCATGGAAGTCGCAATTTTTGGCATGGGGTGTTTCTGGGGTGCAGAGAAACAGTTTTGGGACATTGACGGTGTCTATGCCACTGCGGTGGGTTACTCGGATGGTGCCACCGAGAATCCGAATTACGATGAGGTATGTAGTGGGCGTACCGGGCATGCCGAAGTCGTTAAGGTAGTGTTTGACCCCAACAAGGTCAGCTACTCGGAATTACTAAAAACTTTTTGGGATATGCATGATCCCACCCAGGGAATGCGCCAGGGCAATGATATCGGTTCCCAATACCGCTCCTGTATTTTCTGCACTCACGAGGGGCAAAAGAAAGAAGCGGAAGCGAGTAAAGAAGCGGTGCAAGCAGCCTTGAACGAAAAGCAGCGCGGTGAGATTACTACCGAAATCAGCATGGCCCAGCCATTTTATTACGCCGAGGAATACCACCAGCAGTATATGGCGAAAAATAAAGAGGCCATCTGTCCAATATTGCGCAACCCCATGTACGATTGAGTCAGATCCGTTTGGCCAGAGGGGCGGTAACCACCGCCCCTTAATCCTGCCTGCCCATTAATCTCATTTTATTTCTTACTCAGCTTTTTCATGGTCTGTCATGTCAGCTCATGGTGCGTTTATTGAGGGTGCTGCTTTCCGCTTTATTTCCCTTGTCGCTGATGCGCGCACCAGTCACTCCAGCTGCCGGGATAGAGCAGGGAGTCCCGGCGTCCGGCAAGTTGTTGGGCAAAATAGTTCACACAAGCTGTCACCCCGGAGCCGCAGTAATTCAGAATAGGGCGTCCATCGGAGCGAGCGTCCCATAGTGCTTGGAGTGCTGCAGTTGACTTCACTTTACCCACATCATCGGTCATTTCGCGCCAGGGTTGGTTAATCGCACTGGGAATATGGCCGGCAATAGGGTCTATGGGTTCGTGTTTTCCGGCGAAGCGATCCTTATCGCGGGCATCGATCAGCTGCCAGGGTGCGTTGCCCAGGGAGGCCTTGAGGGTTTCGTAGTGCACCAGCAGGTTATCTTTGGGGTTTGCTTTGAAATTACCCTCTGGTGTGGTGGCGGGTTCACGGGTCTCTAGCGATAGGCCGGCATCGAGCCAAGCCCGCAGGCCCCCATTGAGAACCTTAATATTAGTGTGGCCAAAGAAGAAAAACAGGAACCAAGCCCGTGCGGCAAAGCCCAGGCGATTATCATCGTAGACAACGACTGGCGTATCGGCGTTGATCCCCAGTTTGCGGGCGAACTGTTGGAACTGGGCGCTGCTGGGCATAGGATGGCGCCCACCCAATTGATGGGTAGGGGCCGATAAGTCCCTATGCAGGCTGGCATAGTGGGCTCCGGGAATATGCCCCGCTGCATACGCCAGGGCGCCACTCTCCTTATCGGCGAGGTCATAGCGACAATCCAGAATCCCTACGGTTTTGTTAGCGATTAATTCTTGTAAGTCTTCCACCTCAATAAGCGAAGCGCTACGAACTCTGTCCATGCTGTTTCCTGCTGTCGTTCAAAGACACCAATTGATTAAGGGCTGCTTTCTGGGGCCTGTACTCCGCTGGAAGGAGCCTCTGTCTGTTCATCTTGGTTCTGCCCCTGCTGTTCTTCCTGGATCTGATCGGCCAGCTCCTGCTGGCGGCAGATTTTGGTGGGCTCGGTCTGGTCGCTTGTCGGGTTATCGAGAAAGCGTGCTGCCGCTTTTTCGGCACAGCTGCTGGCGGAAATAATATCGTGAGCTAATTGAGGGAAGAGCAGCCACTGGTGATTGGGTAGTGCCTTGCGCGCTACATCTACATCTTCGGCTGATAAAACAGGATCTAGGCCGCCGTGTAACACCATAACCGGCGCGGGAGTGGCGATGGGTTGTGATTCCAGCAGTGGTGCGGCGGGGATCGCCCAGATTCGGCATTGTAGTTGCAGCAGCTCCAGGTCTGAGCGCACGGCGCCACCGAGAATACCTGTGTCCTCGGCGCTTTCGCGGGCCTCGTCGAAATCGACAAAGGGGGCTTCCTCATAGCAGAAATGGCTAACTCCGGCGGCATCGCCGAAGTAGGGGTCCAATACGATCTCCATAAAGTGCCCTATGGCCTTTTGCGCGGGCTTCAGACCTTCATCGCCACTGTTTTCCAGGCCCTCAATGAGTTTTGGCAATTCACTGTAAAAGTTCTCGTTGTATAGGGCTTGGAACAGTACCCGTAGCAAGCGTTGGCCAGTGAGTACAAAGGGATAGGGCTGGTTGGAATAGCGGTGTTTGATGGAGATCGTGCGCGGTTCTTCATCCAGGGTTTGCACCAGATTTTCCAGGCGGCGGCGCAAGTCTGGGTAGCGGCTGTTGCATTTCGCATCTTCAATACAGTGCTTGAGGCCGCGCTCGTAAGCTGCCAGTGAATCTTGTGCCAACTGTTGGGTGTAGACAATATTAGGAAAGACGGCGCTGTTGAGTACCAAGGCGCGGGTTGAATCGGGGAAATCCCGCGCATAGGTGAGGGCATAGCGAGAGGAGTAGGAAACGCCGTAGAGGTCGAGTTTATCGATTTTTAACCGCTTGCGGAGTTCATCTACATCCCGCGCAATCACCGAGCTGTTGTATTGCGCCATATCTGCGCCCTTGCTCAGGCGGCTATAGCAGCGCTCCATACTGAAGGCGAAGACACGCGCTTCTTCTTCCGGGGAGAGATTGCGCTGGAAAGCTGTCTGCGCATCTTCGATAAATTCGCTGCAGGTAAGGCGCGGCCTTGCCATGCCGGTGCCGCGCGGGTCTATCACAATCAGGTCGCGCCCATCCTCTACAGTCATGGCGGCGTAATTCAACCATAGCCAATCGCTGGCGTTTTCTGGTTCCAGGCCCATGCTGGCACCGGGGCCACCCGCCCCGAGATGCAGCAGCGGGGCCTTGTTTGGCGCTGGATTTTTGGCGCGAAAGCGTATAACCGGGAAGCGGATTTTGCGCCTTTCTGGATGGGCGTAATCCTCCGGTACTTCCATCATGAAGCACTGAGTGGCGGGCCAGCTGTCGTCTGTTTTGAACCAGCAGGATCTGGGGTATAGGTGGGTATAACTTCTGGGCTTTTTCGCTGCGGGGGAAGTTGTCCCTTGTTCAGACCGATCACAGGCACTCATCAGCAGGCCGATCAAAATGATGGAGGCGGTCAGTGGGCGGAAGTTTCGCACTAAGAGTATTCCTGTGGGCCGAAAAAGTTCTGGGTTTTGTAAATTGAGCCGCTCAATGATTGCCAAATCGGGCAATGGGAGCGGATAGATTCCATCGCAAGGCCGCTAAGCGAATTGACAAGGTCACCACTACAGCGATGGCAATCACCAGATCCCCCGGCAACTTACCACTGGCATCCAAGGCAACTAATACAGCGGCGCCGGTAAGAGCTGCTGTGGCATAGATCTCCCGGCGCAATAGCAATGGGATATCGCCGGAAAGTACATCGCGAATTACTCCTCCGAAGGTGGCGGTCATCATGCCCATTACGATCGCAATAGTGGCGGAATAGCCAAGTTCTAAACCTTTCTGCGTGCCGATTACTACAAACACCGAGAGGCCGATAGCGTCTGCCACCATCAGCAGACGCATGGGTACCTGTAGATAGCGTATCAGGTAAAAACTAATTACACCGGTCGCGACAGCAATCCACAAATAGTAGGTGTCCTGCAGCCAAAATACGGGGATATTGAGGATGATGTCCCGGATGGTGCCCCCTCCCGTAGAGGTAACACAGGCGAGCACTACTGCGCCAAATAAATCCATCTGCTTGTGACCTGCAGCGAGTACGCCACTAAAGGCAAAGACTGCGATACCGATCATATCGAACCAATGCAGCAGCTCATCCATATCATCATTACATCCTGGAATTGGCGGGCAGGGGAGAATAGCACTTCTATTTAAGCAAAGGGAATCGTCTACTTTACCGCTGGAGAGAAGTGTGAGGTCGTGCAGAGTGGGGCATTAGAGCAATTCCGTTAGCGGTTGCTATGTTTGGCAAAGCGGGGAGTTGTTTTCTTCCGCTCCAAAAATTTTTACCCCCCTATAAACGCTAAAAAGAGAGCCTGCTGAAGTGGCAGCGAAACGGGCAGAAGCACAGGATGGATAACTCTTAACATGCCAATTCATAGCATTTTAAAAGCACTGGCTTGTGTATTCATCATTGGTATGGCCTATCCGATTGTTAAGTTGGCTCTCAGTGATGTTCCCCCTTTGATGCTCACGGCGATGAGATATGCCTTGGCGTCTATTCCATTTGTTTGGTTTTTCCCTTTTCCAAAAACCTCAGTATGGAATGTTGTCCTGATAGGCGTATTTTTACAGCTTCTCACTACGGGACTGGTTTACTTGGCGATGCGCACTGATGCGCAGGCAGGAATTGCCTCGCTGCTGGTGCAGTCACAAGTGATTTTCACCTTAATTTTCAGTATCTGCTTTTTTGCGGAAAAAATAAGTTGGCAGCAGCTTGTGGGTCTGTTGATCGCGGCCGCTGGCTTTACATTGTTTTTCATTGATGCTGATAAGGGAGGGGCCACAACGCAGAAAGGGTTTTTGCTCTTGATGGGCTCGGGTATGGCTTGGGCCATTGCTAATCTGGCTTTGAAAAGAATGCGGGGAGTAAATTTATTCCATCTGATGGTCTGGGCATCGCTGGTGCCGCCAATTCCTCTATTCGTATTGTCCTATTTCCTGGAAACTCGAAAGCCCGTTCAGCATTTACTGGAGGCCTCGCCAATAGCCTGGGGTGCGATCCTCTATCAAAGTCTATTCCTTACGTTGCTCGCTTATGTTTGGTGGGGGGACTTGATTAGGCGTTATTCAGCTGCTTTTGTTGCCCCCTTTGGGCTGCTGGTACCGGTATTTGGTTTGATGGGATCCTGGGTGATTTTAGGCGAATCGATGGATGCGATGGAGTGGGGTGCATCTCTATTGGTTTTTATCGGAATTGCTTTTTGTGTGATTAATGTGCAGGCGATAGAGGCACAGGCCAGGCAATAGCAGTGCGCTAAAAGGGAGAAAAGTTTACTGTGAGCGCGCCACCCGCGTATGCCGCGGGTGGCGCCCGGTGAGGCGTTAGACGAACGCCTGTAGGCCGGTTTGGGCACGGCCCAGAATCAGGGCGTGAACATCGTGGGTGCCCTCGTAAGTATTTACCGCTTCCAGGTTCATCACATGGCGAATCACGTGGAACTCGTCGGAGATACCATTGCCGCCGTGCATATCGCGGGAAATGCGGGCGATATCCAGGGCCTTACCGCAGTTATTGCGTTTCACTAGGGAGATCATGGTGGGGTCGAACTGCTTGTTCTCATCCATGATGCGGCCAACGCGCAGGGAAGCCTGCAGACCCAGGGTGATTTCGGTTTGCATGTCGGCCAGCTTCTTCTGGAACAGCTGGGTTTGAGCCAGTGGGCGGTTGAACTGCTTGCGGTCCAGGCCGTACTGGCGCGCTGCGTGCCAGCAGAACTCACCGGCACCCATGGCGCCCCAGGAAATACCGTAGCGGGCGCGATTCAGACAGCCGAAGGGGCCGCGCAGTCCGCCAATTTCGGGGAACTTGTTTTCTTCGGGTACGAAGACATTGTCCATCACGATCTCGCCGGTGATGGAGGCGCGCAGGGAGAATTTGCCCTCGATCTTCGGCGCGCTCAGGCCTTCCATCCCCTTCTCTAGTACGAAACCACGAATGATGTCTTCGTCATCTTTGGCCCAAACCACGAATACATCGGCGATGGGGCTGTTGGTGATCCACATCTTGGCGCCGCTGATGCGGTAGCCGCCGTCTACTTTTTTGGCGCGGGTTTTCATGCCGCCGGGATCGGAACCTGCATCCGGCTCGGTCAGGCCAAAACAGCCAACCCACTCACCGCTGGCCAGTTTGGGCAGGTACTTCTGCTTCTGCTCTTCGCTGCCGTAGGCGTAGATCGGGTGCATTACCAGGCTGGATTGCACGCTCATTGCGGAGCGGTAGCCAGAGTCCACCCGCTCGACTTCGCGGGCTACCAGGCCGTAGGAAACGTAGTTGAGACCGGCACAGCCGTAGCCTTCGATGGTGGAGCCCAGCAGGCCCAGCTCGCCCATTTCGCTCATGATTTCACGGTCGAAAATCTCGTGGCGGTTGGCCTCCAAGACCCTCGGCATCAGCTTGTTCTGACAGTATTCGCGTGCGGCATCGCGCACCATGCGTTCTTCGTCGGTCAACTGCTGGTCCAGCAGCAGGATGTCGTCCCAGTGGGCGAGTGGCTGATGTTTACTCATGGCTAGTCTCTTCTACTTCTTCCGTTATTAATCGGCACCGGGGTTTGTCGCCAATCCGGCAAAAGTTGCCGAATCTTGAAAGGGACATTGGCAAGCATCCCGCGGCAAAACCCAGTGACCATTCAGTTTATTGTGGCGCATCATACCTAAGTAGCTGCGATGGGGCACTCCTAACGGCAGCAAAATTTAGACTGGTTTGAGCATGGCTGTGTAAACAAGGGTAAAACGCCTTGCGAGCTATTTTTGTCGGAAGATAATGGGCGCAATAATTCTCTGTTTTTCCTGTTTTTAAATACTTTTCCGGTGATTTTTCTTGGGCTTTTACCGTGTTTTGGCAATTTGTGTTCCACTGCTGGCCAGCTGTTCCTCTCAGCCCCTTGAGACTGTCGAGCCGCAGGATATTTTGTCTCTGCCGCAGACATTCAGCGCCTCGGGTACTGAGGCGGCCGATGTCCGGTGGTGGCGAGGGTTTGAAGATCCACAGCTCGACCAGCTGGTAGAACTGTCTCTGCGGGATAATCCCAGCTTGCAGGCCAGCTATTGGCGCCTGCGCCAAGCTGCGGCGGCGGCCCGTGGAGCCCGTTCAGGGCTTTTCCCCCGAGTGACTGCCCAGATAGAAAATACCGAGCAGCGCTACTCCTCTGGGGAATTTACCGACCCTTCCAACGAGGGTAACAGCTGGAGTACCCGTATCGCTGCCAGTTATGAGCTGGATCTCTGGGGACGCGTGCGCGCCGGAGCCAGCGCGGCTGAGGCAGGGCTTCAGGCCCAGCAGCAAAATCTACAGACCGCCGCTCTGAGCCTCGCGGCGGAAGTCTCCTCAACCTGGTTGCAGCTGTGCGAACAGTGGGGGCAGCACAACTTACTGCTGCAGCAGCTGGAAATTAATCGGAAGTCTCTCAGGGTGCTGGAGTCGCGTTTTGCACGCGGGGTCAGCGACGCCGCCGATGTGCTGCAGCAGCGCCAGTTGGTGCAGCGCTCTGAGCAGGAGCTGGAACAGACAGGCTCCGATATTGAAGTGCTGAAGGTGCAACTGGCCACTTTACTGGGCATCAATCCGGATCAGTTGACTGGATATATCCACAAAGAGGCGAGTCTGCCGTTTTTGCCGGCCCTGCCTGATACAGGCATCCCATCGCAACTGTTGCTACGGCGCCCAGATGTACGGGAAGCCCAGCGCAAGCTGGAGCAGGATTACCACCTGGCTGATCAGGCTTGGGCGGACAGGCTGCCCGTACTGAGTCTATCCGCTGTGGCCAGTAACGGTACCAGCCTCATCAGTGATATTACCGAGAACTGGCTGTTGGCTATCGCCGCCTCCCTGGAAGGGGTGATCTTCGATGGCGGTGCGCTCAGTTCCGCACGGCAGCAACAGGATGCGGCTTTGCAGGAACGTTGGGCGCTATATCGAGAAACCGTGAACCAGGCACTGTCAGAAGTGGAGCAGGCCCTGATTCGCGAAGGTGCCTTGAATCGGGAACTCGAACACCTGCGAGAACGAAAGCGTTTATCCGAACTGATCGTGCAGCGGCGTAACCGTGCCTATACACGCGGTGCTGTCGATTTTCTCAATCTGCTGACGGCTACCACCGAACAGCAGAGCCTGGCTCGTGAGGTGTTGTCTGCCGAACGCCAGCTGCTGCAAAACCGAGTCACATTATATCGCGCACTGTCCGGGGGGCTGCCGCAGCAAGATCTGCCCGAACCGGAGCCCGCAGACCTGGAGTTGTACTTGGAGGGAAATAGTTGATGTTAAAGAAGTTCAATCCGCGCTCGCTCATACCTGTGGCTTTACTGGTGTTGGCAGCTGTGATTGCCGCCTGGATGCTGCGGGAGAAACCCACAGTCTCTCGCGGTGAGCGCAAGATGCCACCGCCGGCTGTGGATGTGGCTGTGGCGGAGCAGGGGAGTTTCCCCATGACTTTAAGCGCCCTGGGAAAAGTGACCGCGCGCGAATTGGCGGAGTTGCAGCCTTTGGTAGACGGGCAGGTGGAATGGCTCGACTACGATCTGGGGCCGGGCGCGGTTCTACCCAAAGGTAAAGTGCTGCTGCGTATTGATTCTGAACCCTACCAATTGGCCCTGAAATCCGCTCAGAGCACCCTCGCCGGCCGGCGTGCGGAGTTACAGCAGGAGTTGGGGCAGCAGCAGGTGGCACAGGAAGAGTACGAACTGCTTGGCACTGCTCTGGGAGAAGCCGACCGTGCACTGGTATTGCGTGAACCCCAGAAAGCTGCGGCCGAAGCAGCCGTGCAGTCGGCGGAGGTCGAGGTGGCTCTGGCGCAGCGTAATCTGCGCCTGACCGAAGTGCGTGCCCCTTTTGACGCATTAGTGGTGGCGCGTAATGTGGATGTGGGGGATCGAGTATCCCCCGGGATTAATCTCTACAGTTTGGCCAGCGCTAGCCGCTTCCAGATTGCTGTTGAGGTACCTGCTAGCCAATTACACCGTCTGGATAGTGGCGATGTGGAAGTCCGCATTTATGGCAGTCAGTGGCCCGCCGGTAGTTTCCGCCAGGGAGAGTTTGTTCGGGTGATACCGGTGCTTGAGGAGCAGGGGCGGCTGGCACGCGTACTGGTGGAATTGAAAGATCCTCTCTCTGTATTGGACCCCTCTCAGCCGCAGCTTTTGCTGAATGATTTGGCCAGGGTGGAAATTGTCTCACGAGCTGAGGAGGCGCTGGTGCGAATCCCCCTTACGGCCCTGCAAGATGACAACCTGGTTTGGGTAGTGCGCGACAATCGTACCAGTATTCAGCCGGTTGAGGTTGCCTATACCAGCGGCGATTTTGCAGTGCTCGATAAGGGGCTAAATGGTGGCGAAACCCTGGTTACGACTCGTCTGATCACCGTTACTGAAGGTATGCCGGTGCGGATTGCCGCAGGCCCCCGTTCGGTAAAAGAGCTGCCCGCCGATGCTGCCGCTTCAGCCAGTGAGGCCCCAGGTGCCGGAGCGCGGCGCCGTGAAACTGGGGGTGACAATGACTGAGCGCAAAAGAAGTGATGCGACTATTGATACCCGCCAGGGCGCTATCGCCTGGATGGCGCGCAACCATGTAACCGCCAACCTGTTAATGCTGGTCCTGATTGTGGGCGGGCTGGTTTTCTCCCTGGTGGTGAAGAAAGAGGTTTTTCCTGAGTTCAGTCTGGATAGGGTGACGGTTTCCATTTCTTATCCCGGCGCCAGTCCGGAAGAGGTGGAGCGTGGTGTATTGGTGGCCGCCGAACAGGCGGTACAGGGTATTGTCGGCATTAAAGAGATGCGCGGTGCGGCCAACGAGGGTAGCGCTTCACTGATTCTGGAACTTGAGGGCGATGCGGATGCCAATCTGGTTTTTCAGAATATTCAGCAGGCCATTGATTCGGTGACCACGTTCCCCGGTGACATTGAGCGCCCACAGGTGAGTCTGGCCGAGCGCAAGCGCGACGTATTGGACCTGGTCCTGCATGGCAATCTGGATGATCGCAGTTTGCGCGCCCTGGCCATGCAGGTGTACGACAAACTGGAGGCGCACAGCGGTATCACCCAGTTGGAGGCCCAGGGCGTTCGAGATCTGGAAGTGGCCGTTGAGATACGTCGCGACGATTTGCGGCGCTATGGCCTGACTCTGACAGAAGTTGCCCAGGTGGTAAAAAACGCGGCGGTGGATATTCCCTCCGGCAGTGTTAAATCCAAGGCCGGCGAAATCCTGGTTCGGGTTACCGAACGGCGTGATTGGGCGCGCGAGTTCGGCAATGTGGTGGTCACCCGTGGCAGTGGCGGCGGCCCGGTGTATCTGCGTGATATCGCCAATATCAGCGATGCCCTCGAGGACGAGGCGCGCAATATGGTGTTTAACGGGGAGCCCGCCGTCAGTATCAAAATTTACCGCGTAGGTGAGCAGACACCGATGAGTGTCAGCGAGGCGGCGCGGGAAGTGATCGATGAGGTCAGAGCCAGCCTGCCGCCAGGAGTGACGCTGACCATTCGCGATGACGACTCGGAGATCTTTAAAGAGCGCCTCTCTCTGCTGTTGAAGAACGGATTTATCGGCCTGCTGCTGGTATTTGTGGTACTCGGTGCCTTCCTGGAATTGCGTCTGGCATTTTGGGTGACCCTCGGTATTCCCACCAGTTTCCTCGGTTCACTGCTGTTTCTGCCCGGGCTGGATATCTCAATCAGCATGGTGAGTATGTTCGCCTTTATTATCGCCCTGGGTATTGTGGTGGATGATGCCATTATCGCGGGGGAAAATATTCACGAATGGCGGCAGAAAGGTTATAGCAATTTAGAGGCGGCTATTGCCGGTGCTCGCCAGGTAGCGGTACCACTGACCTTTGCCATCCTCACCAATATCGTCGCCTTCATTCCCTTAATGGAATTGCCCGGCTTTATGGGCAAGATTTTTGGCGTAATTCCTTTCGTGGTGGGTTCGGTATTTATCATCTCCTGGGTGGAGGCGCTGTTTATTTTGCCTGCGCACCTGGCCCATTCACGTCGGGGTTATAAGAGTCGGCGGGCCCGCCGTTTCGCCGCTCGACAAAAATTGTTGGCTCGTGGTCTGGACCGTTTTGTGCAGAGGCGTTTCCGTCCCTTTTTGAACCTTTGTGTAGCGCACCGCTACAGCACCATTGCCATCGCTATTGCCATCTTGTTGGTGATGGCGGGCTATGCGGCCAGCGGGCGTATGGGCTTTACCTTAATGCCGCGAGTGGAGCGGGACTCTGGCCGCTTTGCGGTAACTTTCCCTACCGGTACCCCTCAACAGCAGTTGGAAAAAGCCAGGACGCAGATTATTGATGCCGCCGACAGGGTGCTCGAACAGTACGACCGCGATCGGGTTTTCCTCGGCAGTCGCGGGATGATTGGGGACGATGCGATTCAGGTGGATGCCTATTTTGTTGCGGCGGATCAGCGCAGTTTTTCTACCGGGGAGTTTGTACGTCAGTGGAGAAGGGAGGTGGGGCCGATAGCCGGTTCTCTCAGCGCAATTACTGCATCCGATCGCGGTGGGCCTGGTGCCGGTTCCTCTCTCACTGTGGAGCTTCGCCACACGGATACGGACATACTGGAACAGGCCGCATTACGCTTGGCTGGTGAGCTGGAGAAATTCCCCAATGTCAGCGACATCGATGCGGGTATTTCTCTCGGTAAAACCCAGCTCGACTTGACCCTGACGGAAACGGCCAAAAGCTTGGGCGTTTCTGCGGAGGAAATTGGCCGCCAGCTGCGTGCCTCCCTCTATGGGGCTGAAGCCTTGCGTCAACAGCGCGGGCGCGACCAGGTGAAGGTGATGGTGCGCCTGCCGGAAACTGAGCGGGTTACGATGGACGATATACACAATATGATGATCCGCGCCGGCAATGGCCAGTGGCTGCCACTTCTCGACCTGGTCGAAATTGAGCAGGGGCGGGCCTACGCCAAAATCAACCGTCGCGAAGGGCGTAGGGTGACCACGGTTACTGCTAATGTGGAGCCCAGCGATCAGGCGGCACTGGTGATTAACGAGCTGAATATCAGTGTGATGCCGCAACTGAAAGCGGAATTTCCCGGCCTTGGTATCTCCTATGAGGGACGTCAGGCGGATGAGCGTGAGGGACTCGCCTCATTGGGGATGACATTTATGCTGGCTATGGCGGTGCTCTACCTGTTGCTGGCGATTCCGCTGAAGAGCTATATACAGCCATTAATTGTGATGATTGCCATTCCCTTCGGTGTGATCGGCGCATTGCTCGGCCATTTGGGGATGGGCTATGGCCTCAGTATGGTGAGCCTGCTGGGTATGGTGGCGCTCGCCGGGGTGGTTATTAACGATACTCTGGTGATGATCGAATACAGCAACCGCTTGCGCAATGAGGGTGCTGACCTGGAAACTGCAATTAAGCGCGCAGCGGCGCGCCGTTTTCGCCCAATTGTGCTGACTACGGTTACCACTTTCTGCGGCCTGATGCCGATGATTTTTGAAACTTCAGTGCAGGCGCGCTTTATGATTCCGATGGCGATTTCCCTCGGCTACGGAATTCTCGCAGCTACAGCTATTTCTCTTTTGTTGGTTCCCTGCCTTTACCTGATGTTCGGAAAGGATATTCCCTTACTGTTGGAGAAGGCGAAAGTAGCGATTAAATCCCTAGTCAGGCCTGCGCAGGTTTAATCCCTGCGCAGTTCGTCTTTGGTGGCGATAGGGTTGGGAAAATTCATCACCACGATATAAGAGGACACCAGGAAGGTCAGGATGGCGGTGGCCTGTATCAGGTGCGAGGCTTCGCTGCCGATTAGGTTCTGGCTAAAGGCGAGTAGGGCGATCAGTAGGGAGAATTCACTGATTTGCCCCAGGCGGAAGCCGATATCCCAGGCCAATATTTTGAGTTCACTGTGGCCACCGAGTAGATAGCGGAATACCACTGGCTTGGCTAGCAGCACCACCACGGCAGTTACCAGTGCAGGAACCAGAATTTCCGGTAGCATTGACAGTTTGAACTGGGCGCCAAGGCTGAAGAAAAACAGGATCAAAAAGAAATCCCGCAGGGGCTTCAAATTGAGGGCTATGTACTGGGAAATCCGGCTGGCGGCGAGGGTGATGCCGGCGATAAATGCGCCGATCTCCCGTGACAGCCCCAGCGTTTCTGCCAGTTCCGCCATGCCCATGCACCAGCCCAGCGCCATCAAAAACACATACTCATGAAAGCGGTCGAAACGGCTAAATAGTGGCAACAATAGGTATTTCACCACTACCCAGGCAAACGCTACTAATAAGGGCAGGGCTCCGAAAGATAGGGCTACTTGTCCCAGGTGCATATCCCCACTGCTGTCACTGAGCAGAATCATCAAGCAGACGATGGCGACAAAATCCTGAAACAGTAACAGGCCCACCATCAACTCCCCCAGCTTCTTGTGGTGTAGTACCGTGGTAGGCAATAACTTGATACCGATAATGGTGCTGGAAAACATCAAGGCCATACCGATCACCCAGCTCTCCATGGTGGTAAAGCCAAACAGCTGACCGATAGAAAAACCAATACCCAGGAAGATGGCGCAACTGATAATGCCAACAAAAGTAGCCTTGCGCAGCACCGAGACCAATGCCTGGGGCTGCATATCCAGCCCCAGCAGGAACAGCAGGAAAATGATACCCACGTTGGACATATCTGAGAGCAGGCGCAGGTTATCGATGACCGCAAGCCCAGATGGTCCCAGCAGTACACCCAGGGCGATATAGGCGACTAATAAGGGTTGGCGGCCGAAGAGTGCCAGGGTGGCAACTATCGCGGCGCCACTAAAAATGAGAAAGAAGGATTGGAAGAGGGAGCTGTCCGCCACAAGTCATCCTTGAAAGTGAGCGAGGTCTCATCATTATCCACAGATGGGCGAACAGCTAAACCCTTATCACTCCTGGTTTTCTGAGGGAATGGGCAGCTCAGTGGTGCTTTTGATCTGCTCCAGGGCGAAATTTGAAATGATATCGCTGATGCCTACGTGCCTGATCAACTCCTTGTAAAAGCGGTCATAGGCAGAAATATCGCTCACTACCACTCGCAGCAGGTAGTCGTAGTCCCCGGCCATTCGGTAACAATCCACCACCTCCGGTAGTTGTCCTACATGCTTTGAGAAGGCTTCTGCCCACTCCGGGGTATGCTGGTCGGTTTTTACCTGGGCGAACACCGAAACTGGCAGGCCCAGAATTTCCGCATTGAGCAGGGCGACCTTGCGGCGGATGATGCCGCTTTTTTCCAGCTTCTGCACCCGGCGCCAGCAAGGGGTCTTTGTGAGTCCCACACGCTCCGCCAGCTCCTCAATAGAAAGGCTGACGTCCGATTGCAGAATAGCGAGCAGGTGTCTATCAATCGCGTCAAGTGAGGACATAGTGCTACAGCGCTCCCTTGGCCTAGGGTCTTGTGTCCCTGTATCGAAGTAGAAGCCCTCACTGGCATTGCCCTGGCGGTGGTTTGATGTTCTGGGTGGTTAGAAGGCTGGCAGGTAGTTTGCCTCTTCCTTTTCCACCTGACGTAACGATAGGCTCATGGGAATTGCGCCGGTAGTGGAATTTTCCCCAAGTGCAACTTCAATGAGAGCACTTTGTGCAAATAGGAAGTGGATGCGGGTATTGAAAGGATATGGGAGAGAGAGTGCCGGGCGCTGCGGTAGCGCCCGGCAGATAACTTTTAGGCGGCATTCTTCGGCGGGAAGCGGGGCTCGAACAAACCAAGCTCAATGGCTTCGCGCACCATGGCCATCAGGTCAATTTCGGTAAGCTCCTGCAGCTGCTGCAAATTGTTCAGTACATAATAAACCGGCTGCACAATGTCGATACGATAAGGCGTGCGCAGTGCGTCGATGGCGCTGAAGTCGAAGCGCTCTGGTTCATTACTCAGTGCATAGAGGGTTTCCTTGGGAGAGGAAAGGATACCGCCTCCGTAAATACGCAGGCCGTCATCGGTGCTGAGCAGACCGAACTCCACGGTGAACCAATAGAGTCTCGCCAGATAAGCGCGCTCTTTAGGGGAGGCTTTTAGGCCTAACTGGCCATATTTCTCGGTAAAGTTGGCGAAGGCCGGGTTGGTCAGCATGGCGCAGTGGCCAAAAATTTCGTGGAAGATATCCGGTTCCTGTAGATAGTCGAATTCCTCAGGGGTGCGAATAAAAGTGGCAACAGGGAATTTGCGATCGGCGAGCAGGCCAAAAAAGGTTTCAAAGCCGATCAGAGCGGGTACACGTGCTACTTCCCAGCCAGTCTCCCTGCGCAGTACAGAGGAGATTTCCTCAAGCTGGGGGATGCGATCGCGGGGCAGGTCGAGCAGCTCAAGGCCGTGCATATACTCATCACAAGCGCGACCGGGCAATACCTCCAGCTGGCGCTTTATCAGGCGCTGCCAGGTTTGATGTTCCAGCTCGGTGTACTCAATAAAGCCCTCGGCGTTGGGCTCTCGGGCCACGTACTGGGTGCTCTTCTTGGCTGCTTCTTTTTTCATGATTTTGTCTCCTGCGGCCTGCCAGTCTCTCCAAGTGTTGAAGGCTAGTGGCCCTGCCGCTGAATCCTTGTTGTTATGTGTCTCCTCTATTTTTAGTCAGAGGCCTGCCTTTAGGGGAGGCTTAGCGTGGAGGTATTGCGCCCTCCAATACAAACCTCTTACACTTTTTGTAAAGAAAACTTTACAGGTGGGCTGGTGAGAGTCGAAATAACCTGCGCTAATCGTGTCGGTATTTTGCATGAAATTATGCAAATATTTGGCGAATATCGGATTAATGTAACCTCTGGGGAGCTGGGGGGGGACAGTGGAGATAAGGTCTACCTGTTGGCGCCAGGTATGCTCACAACCCAGTACCAGGCTATTGAGAAGTCTCTCTACCGGGTTCCCGGTGTCCAAAGGGTCAGGCGCATCTCGTTGCTACCCTTGGAACGGCGATATTTTGAACTGGATACCCTCTTACAGCACGTGACCGATCCAGTGCTCAGCGTGGACCATGCCGGCCGGGTTATTGCCGCTAACGTTGCTGCTGCGCGCGCCTTCGGGGTCAGTCTCGATCGGGTACCGGGTTTACAGTTACAGCGTTTTCTACCGTTGATGCAAGTGGCCGAGCTGCTGAGAGATTTTGCGGTGCCCCGTTTTGGGCTCCCAGTTGTGGTGCGGGGTCAAAATTTCCGAGTGGACTGGTCACCGATAGCCTTAGATAACACTGGTGATGTGGACTCTTTGGCCGGTGCCGTGTTGCGTATGCAACCTGCGGAGAAAAGTGAGTTTGCTGCAGGACTTCCACGCCCTGTGGCGCTGTGGGATTTTGATTTACGCCGGGAGACTTGCCTGCAACTGCAGGACCTCTCTGAATTGAATTCTCCTTTGCTGGTTTGTGGCGAGGCGGGGACCGGTAAAACTACTTTTGCCTGTGCGGTGCATTATTTATCACCCGCTGCTGCCCGTGTAGATTGCCACCGTATTGTGCCCCAGAATGGGAAAATGGAAATCCCCAGGCATCTGCGCTCAACTGGAACCTTAATTTTGGAGGATCTTCATCAGCTGGATGGCGAGGCCCAGCTGACAATCGCCCGCCGTTTGCGCGGCCTGCCACCTTCAATACGCTTAGTGGCCACTTGTTCCGAGCCTCGGTCATTGGTGCCGGCTCTAGCTCAGCACTTTAGTGCGCTCTCCTTGGTCTTGCCTCCTTTGCGCAATATGCGACCGGGGCTACCACGATTTGCTGAAACGCTCTTGCGACAGGAGTTCCCCGATCAGGAGGCGCCTGTTTTGGCGTTGGAGGTGCTCGAACTGATTCGCCGTCATGACTGGCCGCAAAACTTCAATGGTTTACGTGACTACCTGGCAGCTGCCCTGGGCAGCTGTAAACGTCGTGGCGCCAGCAAAATAGATATTGAGGACCTTCCGGACTTAACCGTGCCGGCGAGTTTACCCTGGCGGGAATGGGGCAGGGGGCTCAGCTACAAAGAGATGATGGAGCAGCTGGAGCGATCATTACTCAGTGAATTGTTGGTGGGGCGCTCCTCTACTAGAGAACTAGCCAAGGAGTTGGGCATTTCCCATACCGCTGTGGCCAACAAGCTGCGTAAATACGGCCTGTCGGCCCACAAAAAATAGGCGAGTTCAGCGTTCAATACGCCCCAACAGCATATCCTTAAACATCACAAAGTCCCCCATAAAACTATAAAAGGGGTACTTAAAGGTGGCAGGTCGATTGTGTTCAAAGAAGAAATGCCCAATCCAGGCAAAACCATAACCAGCCAGCGGTGTAGCGGCAAACCACAGCATATTGCCTGTGCTGATCGCTGCGATCACGGTGGCAAATACGAGGCTGGTACCAATAAAGTGCAATCGTCGGCAGGTTAGATTGCTGTGCTCTTGCAGGTAGAATGGGTAAAAGTCGCGGAAAGATTCGAATTTTTGGGCTTCTATAGCAGCCATGCTATGCCTCCTTATTTTTATTGCTCCCGCAGTGTAAGGCCAATTCAATAGTCTTCCAAGCTGGGCGCATATCGGGAATATCTGTTAGTCTGCCGCAAAAATTTTCGGGGATGCACCCCGTATTAGTGAAACGAGGAAGTTATGGCAGGACCGCTCGCGCATCTCAAAGTACTCGATCTCAGTCGTATTCTTGCAGGCCCCTGGGCCGGACAGGTTTTCGCCGATTTTGGCGCCGAAGTGATTAAGGTGGAGCGCCCTGAGCGCGGTGATGACACTCGTCACTGGGGCCCTCCCTACCTCAAAGACGCCGAGGGCAATGACACCGCCGATGCTGCGTATTACCTGAGCGCCAACCGCGGCAAGAAATCGGTCACTGTAGATATCACCACGGAAGCCGGCCAGGGCTTGATTAAACAACTGGCTGCCCGCTGCGATATTCTTCTGGAGAACTACAAGGTAGGTGGCCTAAAAAAATACGGCCTGGATTATGACGCTATCAAGGCCATTAATCCTGGAGTGATTTATTGTTCCATTACCGGCTTCGGTCAAACGGGCCCCTATAAAAACCGCGCCGGCTACGATGCCATGATTCAGGGGATGGGCGGATTGATGAGTATCACTGGTGTGCCCGAAGGGCAGCCTGGTGCTGGGCCGCAAAAAGTGGGGGTGGCCGTTGCCGACCTGATGACGGGCATGTATGCGGTTTCCTCGGTGCTTGCCGCTGTAGTGCACCGCCAGCAGACGGGAGTGGGGCAGCATATCGATCTGGCCCTGCTGGATACCCAGGTGTCCTGGCTTGCTAATCAGGCCCAGAACTACCTCACCTCGGGCAAAAGTCCCGAGCGCCAGGGCACAGGCCACCCCAATATCGTGCCTTACCAGGCTGTGCCCTCGCAAGACGGCTATTTTATGTTGGCGGTTGGCAACGACGACCAGTTCAAGCGTTTTTGTAAGATCGCGGGTATAGAACAGCTTGCAGAAAATCCCGCTTATGTCAGTAATTCCTCACGGGTAATAGCCCGCGATGAGCTGATCCCTCAAATTGAGAATGCCACCCGCAAGCAGAACTCTGCCTGGTGGTTGGAAAAACTCAGCGAAGCCCATGTGCCTTGCGGACCGATCAATACTCTCGAAGAGGTCTTTGCCGATCCACAGGTGCAAGCGCGAGGTATGGTGGTGGAGCAGGATCACCCGCAAGCCGGCAAAGTAAAAACTGTTCGCAACCCGGTACTCTTTTCCGAATCTGCCCTCGATTACCAGCAGGCTCCACCGGTATTGGGTGAGCACACTGAAGAAGTACTGCGCGAGTTACTGGGAAAAGATGAGCAGCAAATTAACCAACTGCGCCGCAACGGCGTCGTGTAGTTAATACCCGGGCCCGGCAAACATTTTTTGCCGGGCTTAAATCACAATATCGAGTCAGATTTAACTGGGGAGGCAAGGAAGCCCTGCTTTTAAGACATGCTGTGAATAGATCGCGATAGGCTCGTAAACGGGTTATCTTTTGCCTATATCTTATAAAGGAAATAGCACAGGGAAGCGTTATGCAATTGGACCATTTCAATATTACTGCACCTTGGAGTCAACTGCTGCAGGTGCGGGACTTCTATACAAATGTTCTTGGTCTTATAGAGGGAGAGCGACCAAACCTTAAAAACAACGGATTTTGGCTTTACGGTAATGGCAAACCGATTGTCCATCTCATGGAGGGAGAAGTCTCTGAACAACAGGCTACAAAGCCCTATTTGGACCATATGGCTTTCCTTACCGAGGACCTTCAACCGATAAAACAACAGTTGGATTCGATGGGTGTTGCCAGCGAGCAAAGGGATGTACCGGGCCGTAATCTAAGGCAGTTGGTATTTTTTGATCCGGTGGGGATCAAGGTGGAGGTGAGTGCGGAGATTTAAGTATACTTAATAGTTTACCTGCTTGCTTATAGGGTATGATTTTCATGCTTTAGCTTTTCTGCGCTTACATGGCTCCTACCTGTCTATGAATTTGCCCAATTCTTCTTGATAGTTGGCCTGCACCGTCATCTGTAATGATCTGCTTGTGTTCATAGAAAATAGCTCTTCATAATAATTATACTCAATAGGCGATCTCCAGATTGTTTTAAGGCCGCAAAGCCATCTCGAGATCTGCAATCCCATCTTTAATTAAGGGGCGGAGGGTGCCTTTTCTGTCACCACTTTATGTATGGTTTGGTCATTTGATGGTCACTGAGCCTGAAAGGTTAATAATCTGTTGCTTGTCTCCTATAGGTATATTTAAGGATATTAAGAGTGGGTCTCTAATTTGCCCATAAGCCCATAAGTAGCTTCAGTTCTGGTGATGGATTGAGGGTGTCTATTGTGACTTTTCCTGAAGTTATTCTTTTTTTTATCATTTTTTTTTGGCTTGATAATTTTTTGATATATATGTAGATTGCCGAAATTCCTCCCTTATAGGGAGTTAATAAATAAGTTGATAAAAATTAATTTGGGGCTTGCCTTTCCTGGGATCTTTCTCTATGCGTCTCATTCTTGCTTTTCTGTGTTTGATTATTGGTGGGGTATTTCCTGTAGTTACAGTTGCCTCTACTGGCGTCATGGATAAGGGGTATAAAATCTATAGTGGTGACATTAATAAAGATGGTTTTAATGATCTTTATTTTGAGTACCACCGTCCCATTATTATGCTGCATGGTGAAGTGATTACCCCGGTAGCAATGCCTGAACTTCCAAGTTTTGTGATGTATGGAGCACTTATTGGAGGGGGGCATAATTACACCTCTCCAGTTGCCACCACATTGAGTGATTCTGCAGTTAACGCTTTAGAATTACTGGATGGAAAAATTTCCCTAACCGGCGATTTTAATGGTGATGGTGCATCTGACCTTTTGGTGCTCTCATCTACGCCGCTAATTTTGCATGCGAATGGCAATGGTCTTCCTAGCCTGGCCCAGTCTTTTCCCATTGGAAGCAACACTTCAGAAGTGGCTGTCATCCTATCTAGTGCCAACCCGAACTATGTCACGATTGAAGATATTGATGGCGATGGACGTGATGATATTTTAGTTGAGGGTGCTATTGACGCTTCTTTACTAGCAAATAGCTCTGGTAAGTTTGATAGTTATGGTGCCCCCGTAGTAACCGGCAGCCCCAATATGGCTGGTGTGACAGGAGGGCAGTTCCGGGTTAATGAGTCTGGTGCAGTGACCTACTCAGTACCACTTGCTGTGGCAACTGGTACCGCCGGCGTTGCCCCGGAAATATCTCTCAATTATACAAGTAATGGTGGCAATGGTCTTTTAGGTAAGGGCTGGTCCATTGGTGGTTTATCAGGAATATCTCGCTGTCGTCAGACCCTGTCTATTGATGGAAGTATGGCCCCGATTAAATGGACAGAGTCTGACCGGTTTTGCTTGGATGGACAGCGACTATTAAAAACAAGTGGCTCACAGTATGGGGCGGTTGGCGCTACTTATAAGACTGAGATGGATTCCTTTGCCAAGGTTGTTTCCATTGGTGGTAGCCTTGGTAAACCAGATTATTTTAAGGTTGAGCGCAAGGATGGTTCGGTAAGTTATTATGGCAATAGAGGCGATGCAAAATTACTAGCCGGCGGTCATACATTAGTTTGGGCTCTGGGACGTTTTGAAGATAGTGTCGGTAACCCTATCGAGTTCCACTATGAAGGGGATGCGAGTTCAGGCCACCGTATCCAGGAAATTCGCTTTGCCTATGGTTCTGGCGGTTACGATGCTGAAATTGAATTTAAATATGATGGTCGTCCCGATTACTTGAAAAGTTATACGGCCGGCTACGAATTTAAGACAACGAAGCGTTTACAAAAAGTTGTTTCCAAATCCAATGGCTCTGTAATCCGCGAGTATACTCTTGGATACCAACCTGTCCTGCCTTTCGGCTCGGGTCAAAAGTATATGGACAGAACTTCACTTCTGTCCACCTTGCAAGAATGTGTTGGTTCCAGCTGTCTTCCTGCAATAAATTTCGAATGGCTGCAAGTTTCTTTGAAGCACAATGGTAGTGGCCATGAAACCATTGATTTTTCTCCGGCCTCTTCGCGATTCCTGGTTGACTATAAATATGCCGATATTAATGGTGACGGCAAACAAGATATCGTTTGGATTGAAGGGGATGCGGACGGGGATGACACCGATACACGGGTTAAATACGCTATTTCTAATGGTGTAAAATTCACCCTGCAAAAATTTGCGGGCACTCGATTTAACCACAAAAACAATCATGGTATTTACTTTACCGGCACTAATGTCGGTAAGGACTTTGCGATCCGAGTTCTCGATTATAATGCTGATGGTCGTCAGGATTTAGCAATTTTTAATGAGCGTGGAGCTTATAACTATACTGGTGGAAAATGGCATATATTTCCCAGCCGTTATATTAATGGCGCCTGGCGATTAGACTCAGAAGGGATTAGCACTGGGCTGGGTGATAAAGATGCGATCTTTGCCGATTTCAATGGTGATGGACTCGCGGATTATATTTCCGCTGCCACCGATGGCAAAGTCAAGGTTCGCCTATTGCAACCATATGGTGCCTCGGTATCTTCTGATCACTACTATAAATTTAGCAGTACAGAAAAAACCTATCCGCTTAATGTGAGCGGAGCTACTATTGGCGATCCGGATAAGCGAGTCCCGGATACTCTCGGCGACTTCAATGGCGATGGTTCTATTGACCTGCTGGTGGCAACCTACTCTCAGAGGTATGGTTGTGTCACGACCGGTACTGGCGGTGGCAATGATCCCCCCAGGCACGAGCCATTCTTGCCAAGGCAATTGCTAGGCGGCCCAGACAGCTGTGGAGTAAATCAACAATGGCGCTTTTTGGGCACCTATTTCGATGGCTATCGAGTAGCTGTATTTGATAAGCAGACAGAATCTTTTAACTCTCTGGAGCTGTTATCCTCAAGTAACGATTCGAAAACGCCGATTGCAGTAGATATCAATAGTGATGGGCTTACTGATGTTGCTTATGTTACCGGCACTGATAGTCTGGTCATCAAGCTAAGTACCGGTAACGGCTTTACCAGCCTTGGTTTTTTTGCAGGCGGTGAAAAAGCAAATTTTGCCGACCTAAATAACGATGGTTATCCAGATCTGGTATGGCCGGACTTTAATACTGGCTATATCAAGGTGCGTTATTTCGATCAGAATAGTGGCACTTTTGTCAGCAACGCCATAAATTGGAAGTACATCGGCAAGGATAAAAAGGACTTCCCCTGGTTTGCCGATACCAATGGTGACGGTCAGGTTGATTATCATAAGTATGATCAGTCCAGCGGTAAGGTGTATACCTATATTGCCAATGACAATTATCCAGAGGAAAGAAATAAACCTCACAATGTTATTCATCGCATTGATAATGGCATTGGCAATATAACGGAAGTCACCTTTGAGAATATGGTGAATGACGGTGTTTACTCCCGTCTTGAAATGTCCACCAGCACCACGCAGAAATGTGTAACTCATATCGAGGATTTAGAGCGCCTGGATGCGCGATCCTCTGTGAATGTTAACCGCGAGACGATCTGCTACCCAGTGACGGTAGGCAATCCAGCCTCTCTTTACAGTGCCCTCAATGGCAGCTGGGTTTTGCCTTCAGGAAGCCACACATTAGGCAAAGACAAGCCAGTATTAGATATCCTCTCCCCCATGTTCCTGGTTTCCAAGGTGGAGAGTTCCGCGCCGGCTGCGGGTGTCAACCCGGGAGCGGTCAATCGATCTGCCACCAGCTCGGTGTCCTACCACTATCACCAGATGAAGTTACAGGCCGCCGGCCGCGGTATGTTAGGTTTCCAAAAGGTGAGCACCACCGATAACCAGACTGGCGTGGTGACAGAAACCACCTATCGCCAGGACTTCCCCTTTATCGGTATGCCGCTTTACACAGAAACCCGTACTTCCAAGGGGGCACTTCTGAATAGGGCATCCAACAACTGGCGCCTGCAGGGGTGGGGTGGCAGTGGCACACCTTTTAGGCCGTACAAACCCTATATCTACAATGCGGTCGAAGAAACCTATGACTTAAAAGATAACGGCAATAGTGCTGGAGAGCTGCTGCAAACGGTTAGTACTACTAACAGCTATGATGGCTACGGTAACGCTCTCACTATTAACGTGGTGACAAAGGATGGAGCATCCGGCCAGCAGTTCGTCAAAAAAACCGAGAATGTGTATGGCAGTACTACCTGGGAAAAAGAGAAGGGCCGCCTGAGCCATACCAAGGTTACTAGCACCCGCCCAGGGATGCCCAGCCATGTGCGTGAATCGGCCTTTACCTACTACACCTCTGGAGCCCACAAAGGGCTGCTGAAAACCGAGATCATCGAACCGAATAAGTCGGAATTTAAGCAGGTCACCAGCTACGAGTACGACGGCTTCGGCAATGTCAGCAAGAAAGCACTCTCTGCCGCTGGCGAGACAAGCCGCAGCGCCAGAACGGTGTACGACCCCTCCGGTCGCTATGTCTCCGAGAGCTATAACGCCCTAGGGCACCTGACTGAGAAGGTCGTCTCCCGTAACCACTTTGGTTCCCCCCTGATAGTGGAGGGCCTGAATGGTCTGATCAGCTATGCCTCCTACGACGCCTTTGGCCGTGAAGGCTACAGCTGGAACAACGCCGGTGCGGATAAGAAGACTCTATATGAACGCTGTACCAGTGGCTGTCCCAGTGGCGCCAAGTACAGAGTGACCACCAGCAGCAGTACCGGCAGCTGGGGCAGGGAATACTTCGATGCCCTCGGCCGTTCCATGCGCACCGAAACCCAAGGGCTGCACAATAAAGTCTATGCAGATAAAGAGTACGATAACCTCGGCCGGGTGAAATTTGTCAGCGAGCCCTATTTCTCTGGGGACACTCGTATGTGGACCGAGACCCAGTACGATCTGCTCGGCCGTCCTATCCGGGTCATCGCCCCCGACAACTCGGACGCAACGATCATTTACGCCGGTCTGAAGACCATCACCACCAACGACAAGGGGCAGCCTAAGACCGAAGTCAAAAATGTCGCCGGTGAGTTGGTGGAAGTGATCGACGCAATGAATGGTCGCCTCACCTACGAGTATGATAGCCAGGGCAACCTGCACAAAGCGAAATCCTGGGGCAAGACCAATGCCTCCGGCAGCCATATTGATGAAGGCGACGGCCTCAGCTACCCCATCGTCGTCACCATCAACTACGACCATCTGGGTCGTAAGAAAAATATGGATGACCCCGATAAGGGCGCCTGGAGCTATGAATACACGGGCTATGGCGAGCTGAAAAAGCAGACCAATGCCAATGGTCACACCGTCGCCTTCACCTACGACAAGCTGGGTCGCAAGCTGACGCGTATGGAAAAAGCCGGAGGCAGCAGTCTCACCAGCAACGTAACCTGGCTCTACGATACCGCCCAAAATGGCCTCGGCCAGCTGGAAATGATCAGCGACAGCGTCACCGGCTACCAAGCCGTGTACCAGTACGACCAGCTGGGTCGCAACCATGCCCAAGCGGTAGACTTCGATGGGGCCGGCCCTCAGCCCGCCTACGTCACCACCACGCTATTTGATGATTACGGCCGGGTAGAGCGCAGTTACGACGCCCTCGGCAGTCTGCTAAGCACCGGGCAATCAGGTGTGCGCAACTACTACAATGGCAATGGCTACCTGTACAAAGTGGTCGATCTTGCGACTGGAGACCTGATCCAGGAAGTCAAAGCCCAGACCGCCCGCGGCCAGCTGAAAGAGCAACTATTGGGGAACGGCGCCACCACCAGTTACAGCTACGAAGGGAGTACTGGTCGCCTGCTCAACCAGACCTCCAGCGTACTGGGCACCTTTGGTATCCAGAATATTACCTACCAATGGGATACCCTCGGCAACCTCAGTAGCCGCCACAACCAAAGTGGTAGCAAGAATCTGCGCGAGAGTTTCTGTTACGACAGCCTCAATCGCCTGATCAAAACCCATATCGGCAGCAGCAACTACAACTGCAGTAGTCTCAGTAGTGCCAACCAGGATGTGCGCTATAACGCCATCGGCAATATCACCTATAAAGCCGGGGTTGGATCCTATGTGTACGGCGAGAATGGAGCCGGTCCCCACGCAGTGACCACTGCCGGCGGCGTGCGCTACAACTACGACGCCAATGGCAATATGACCTCGGATGGCTTTAACGGTGGCCGCACTATTCGCTATACCACCTTCGACAAAGCCTCCTGGATCAAGAAAGGTAATCACACGACTGAATTCCTTTACGGGCCCAGCCACAGCCGCTATTACCGCAAGGACACCAACAGTAGCAATGGCGAAGTCACGGAAACCTGGTATATCGGCGGCATCGAGCGTATCCAGAAATCCAGCGCCCCCAACGAAATCGAATGGAAGCGTCAACTGGGCACCGCCGTATATACGGTCAAGACCGACCTGGCCTATGCCGTACAGTCCACCGACAAACTGTTCCTGTATAAGGACCACCTGGGCTCTATGGACCTGATTACCGACAAAGCCGGTAATGTCAAGCAGGAAATGTCCTTTGACGCCTGGGGTCAGCGCAGAAATACGGCCAACTGGAATGCGCTCTCTCTCAGTGCGCTGTCCAACTTCGATCACAGCCGCACCACCCGTGGTTACACCGGCCACGAAATGCTGGATGAGGTGGGCCTGATCCATATGAATGGGCGGATTTACGACCCGCGCCTGGGGCGCTTTATGCAGGCGGATCCCTTTATCCAGGCCGCAGCGGATACGCAGATGTATAACCGCTACAGCTATGTGCGAAATAATCCGCTGAATGCGACGGATCCCAGTGGGTATTTCCTGGATCTCATAGATGGGTTGATATTCTCTTATATTGATTCGCAACTAAGTAAGCCGGTATTTAATGAGCTGGCAAAGAACCCGGCGCTTGCCACAGCTGTGCAGATAGTAGGCTCAGCAGTTAGCGCATATTACTGTGGGGCTTGCTCAATAGGTTTCAACGCACAATTTTCCAAAAATATGGCTTATGCTCAGAGCGACGACTTTGCTAAGGCTATGGAAGCTGCAGCTATTTCAGGAATTAGTTCTGCAGCCTTTTATGGGGTTGGGAGTCTTCACTTAGAAGGCGCTGCTAATATTGTTGCTCACGGTGTGGTCGGCGGTGTAATGGCGGAGCTTCAGGGGGGGAGTTTTGGGCATGGCTTTGCCGCAGCTGGATTCTCAGCATATGCAAGCAGTAAAGGTTGGACAGGCCCAGAAGGTATAGGCCCAACCGTTGATGGCGTTGTTGTTTCTGCAGTGGTGGGGGGGACTGCCTCGGTAATAAGTGGTGGTAAGTTTGCCAATGGTGCTGTAACCGGGGCGTTTAGCTATGTATTAAATAGTAGCTTACATGCAGATGCACCAGAAACTCCTCAAGAGAGGGTTAACAGGCTCGCGGAAGAAGTTTATAAAGATTTTCCGGAACTGCGAAGAGCCAATTTAATTGCGGTTGAAGATATTTCAGGATTGTTTCATGAAAATGACGGACAATATATGGGAGGGAGCGATATCCTGATAAAGTATAAAAGCTCTAGCGATGACTGGATTAAAAGCACAATTTTCCATGAATTACTCCATATGGATGAAGCTTTAACGGTAGCTAATGGTTCTAAGTGGGGTTACGCTGCTTATGAGTTTTATACTCATAAAGGCCATGATCCATGGATTAATTCAGCTGATATGCAATACAATAGTTATTTGTACAATCCTAGAGCCGTAAAACCAGATTTATCGAGCGCGCCATGGAGGTCTCAGGAATGAAAGGTTATTTATTTGGCGGCGGGCTCATTGTTCTGACCATTGCCTCAAGCTACCTTTTTTATGGTTATCAGGAGCAAGAATTTTACAGGAAAAAAAGGGTGCATTGTGAGCTCTTTGAGATTTCAAAAATCTTAAATTCTTACTACGCGGAGCACAAAGTCTACCCTTTAGATGATGACTGGATAAATGAAATAAATTCAAACTTATATTCAGTGAAGTGTGGGCGTACTGTTCCAGTGGTAAATGGTGAAGTGTTGGATCCTTGGGGTGAGGCGTATAGGTTTGACATTTTTTCAAAAGGTAGAGTTGATATCTATTCTGAAAATCTAGAGGGCCTAAAAGTTAACCTCAAAAATGGTGGCGCTATTAAAAATGGTGCCACCCGTTAGTACAATGAATTCATAAATTATTGGTGAGGGCGTTCAAAACTCTGTGCCAGCCAAATAGTCTGATGTATTTCTCCAGTCGATCTGGGAAGTGGATCGTCAGCTGTGATAGTGTCAGATTCCAATTTTGAATTGGGTGCGTCCAGCGCTCGGATGCTTTTAGTATACCGGCGTACAGAAGTTTCAGTAAGCTATTTTCATTGGCAAAGACCCCTCGTCTTGGTCAATTTGCGGAATTGCTGATGTACGGCCTCGACCGCATTAGTAGTGTAGATAGGAGTACGGACGTATTCCGGGTATTTGAAGTAAGCCGTGAGGATTGACCATTTACCCCGTCACGACTATCACCTTCGGATACTTATCACGCCACTTGGCTTCCTGCTCGTCCTAAGGCACTTTCGGCGGCATTGGCATTTTCATTGAGTGTTGCCTTCTTATAGGTGTATCTGAAATAAACCATATAGGCCTTCTGGTTTTTGAAGCCGAATATTTAAGTGAGTTGCAGATCAGGTGGATGATGCAGTGCTAGGCTTGGTCTTGGGATAGATTCTCTCTAATATCCTTAGGGAAGCTCCATTGGCCATCAATACAAGTAATTGCTTTGCCCCCATGGTTGTTGAGAGCAATCAGGGCGCTCAGCCAGTGATGTACAGCTTGCTGCCAGACTGATAGAGCCCTTAGTAACTCTTTTTTGCCTTCGAGGTAGAGCCCAAGAATAGTATTAGTGGCCTTGCTAGGAGAACGACCATCCTTGATTGGTAGGAGATAGCATTGAGCCAGACAGTGGGAAAAACAGTCTCAAGGTCGTGCTTACAACGAGCTTGAAGTTCAGGGCGTAGCTTATAAGTAACGGCGTTAATGGTACCGTTGGGGAGCCCCATTTTATGGGTAGCGTAATATGTATGCGAATATTCTGGTAGCTGTTACCAAGAACAAGCAAAGCTGTGATCTTGCGATCCAGCTCGCCGATGGGCTGCGTTTGATGCTTCTTGTTCATTTGAGACTTGAAGGTTCCGGCGCGATCTCGCGGCGTCTGTAGCTAGAAGCTATAGACGGGGTTTATGGTTTTTGACGTGGGCCATCCTTACCTTCATAGCAGCTTTAAGGAGTTGTTTATTATGGATCATCTTCTTTTAGCGAATAGTGAGGAAATGACACATAACTCTGAGCATTGCCGGATTATCAAATAGTTCGCACTGCGATCTTTCATCACACCACCCGCTTTGCGGGTGGTTACTGATGGCAAAGCTTTAACTAAAACGAAGAATTTGTACGATAAGCTTCATCTAGTAGATGTTTTAAAGGAAGCTCTGGGATTGAGAATTCACCGCCATGTTCATCTTTTACTAGAATACTAATGAAATTTTCATCCCCTTCAGGACCAGAAGTGGTAGATATGTTGAGTTTGTATGGCGCAGCAAATTTAGCTTCATTGTTAGCCATAGGGATCGGGATATATAGCTTTGCTTCCCCGTTTCCAAACCATAGTGAATCAATAACGATGACACTCTCATGGTTGTTGTTTGGGTTCGCCGCTATCTTGTCGTTTAGTGATAATCTGAGCCTGTTCCCGTCGAGAGTAAGAATTTTAATATCAGTGACTTTTCCTGGGGTTACATCAACCAATCGACCTCCTACATGAAATAATGGCTGTCCTTGGTTTCCTGGTTGATTTGCACCGATAAAACTCTCTGCTTCGGATACAAAGCCGTCAATGTAAATATTCTGATCGCTAGAATTTTGAAAATCTACACCATGCACTTCAATGTTGAGTTGGCGGTATACCCAGGTGTTGCCAACTGTGGCCCGGTGTAATCCATTAGTGGAGTTGAAATTCCTTACGGATAATTTGGACGCATTGGGGAAGTTTACATCTAGCGAGGTTATCACAGCGGGAGATGAAGGATCTGCCTGATCAATGATCAGTGTTGCAGAGTTGGCTCCATTTAGGTCGAGGCCTGGATACTGTAATGAGGCATTAGATGAAGTAATATCTTGAATTTCGTATTTGAAGGTTTTTGCTTGTGCTTCAAAGGCAAGGAAGGCTGCAGAAATAGCTGCTGTTACTAAGGCATATTTAGGAAACATATCAATCTACTGCTTAATAATTGTATTTTTTCACCAAGTGATGCTAAAGGTCTAAATAGTGAGGTTATTGGCCTGCCCACTTGATGTGTTAAATGTCACACTTTGAAATAGTGTCTCTTGAAAAAAAGAGCCTTAAATCTTGAAGTGTGAAATAAGTTGTGAGAATTTTCAGTTTTTTCAGGCGATTGATCGCTTGAGGTAAAATATCTGAATTAATTTATCCCTCCGTGATTAAAATTATCCAATAATTTATGGAGAGCTTACAGTACGGTTTTAAATAAGTAAATAAAGCTGGTTTCAAGGTGTACACTGTATTTGGTACTGTAACTCCATATTTGTTAGTCTTTTGCTCTTTTAAGGTTCAATTATGATTAGATGAGCTTGAGTGAATATGCTTCGTTATTTTGGCAGAGTAGAAACGTGTATGAATATTCATGTGAGTGAGTTTGCTTTTTACTGTGAGTGGGTTTAGGTAGGGCCTAGCAATGTGGCTACGATGAGCCCCGTCCGTGTTGGCTCGCTTTTGGGTTTACGCTGTTTCGATGGATCTTCCATTACTCAGAGAGGCTTTGAAGAAATGGCCGAGATGGATCCAGTTAGAATGTTAAAAGTTGGCGCACCGGGCTACCCAGAAGTTGATTTTTAAATCACTGGCGGCGTTATTACTTTGGCATGGTAAGTAGCTAAGATTTTTCTTTGCAACTGTTCTATCACCAACAATCTTTTTCATGTTTGGTATAGATGCCTATAAAAAATTGTCAAAACCATATATGTAGGGTTAGTCCACGCTACTAGTATCTTGATACCCTCTATACCCTTCATAGGTAAGGCAATCCTACTTCCAATCACTTCTCATTCGCACATTTACCACTTCATCTGTACTATATCCGCGTTAAAAACAGCATGCAGTGTGACTGAGTTAATAATTCAGTTCACGCTGTCAGGATTGATAAGGAAAATAATGATGAAGCGTATTCCTGAGCCATTCCGGATTAAGATGGTTGAGCCGATCAAAATGACCACTCTGGCCGATAGAGAGAAGGCTCTGGCGGAAGCTGGCTTGAACCCTTTCTTACTGCGCAGTGATGATGTCTATATTGATCTGCTAACAGATTCTGGCACTGGGGCCATGAGCGATAACCAGTGGGCCGGTTTGATGTTGGGGGATGAGTCTTACGCAGGTAGCCGCAACTATTACAACCTGTGCCAAGCAGTGGAGCACTTTTTTGGTTATAAATTAACCGTTCCCGCCCACCAGGGCCGTGGTGCTGAACAGATCCTGTTTCCCGCTCTGATTGAGCGTATGCGCCAGGTACGTGGTGGTACGACACCAGTCTTTATCTCCAACTATCACTTCGATACCACCGCGGGCCATATTGAGTTGAATGGTGGCAAAGCGGTTAATGTGTTGGACAAGCGGGCCTTTGATACCTTAACGGCTTATGACTGGAAAGGTAATTTTGACCTGGATCTTTTGGTCGAGACCATTAAGGAGCATGGGGCGAATAATATTTGTGCAATTATCACCACGGTAACTTGCAATAGCTCGGGTGGCCAGCCAGTTTCCATGGCGAATATGCGCGCAGTATATGAGATAGCCGCGAAATACGATATTCCAGTAGTGATCGATTCGGCACGTTACTGTGAGAACGCCTACTTTATCAAGCAGCGCGAAGAAGGTTATCAGGACAAGTCGATCCTGGAGATTATTCGCGAGATGTATCAATACGGCGATATGCTGACCATGTCTGCCAAGAAAGATCCGATGGTGAATATTGGTGGCCTATGTTGTATCCGTGATCATGAGGAGCTTTTCCAGGCGGTGCGTACCCGCTGCGTACCTATGGAGGGCTTTGTAACCTACGGGGGCATGGCGGGGCGTGATATGGAAGCATTGGCGCGGGGTCTTTATGAGGCCGCCGATGAAAATTTCCTGCAATACCGCATCAGCCAAGTAGCCTACTTAGGTGAGCGTTTGCGCGAGGGTGGGGTGCCCATTCAGTCTCCAACAGGTGGCCATGCGGTGTTTGTCGATGCGGCTAAGATTCTGCCGCATATCCCACCAGAGCAATTCCCCGCACAAGTTTTAACTAACGCGCTGTATCTGGAAGCGGGTATCCGTGCGGTGGAAATTGGCTCCTTATTGTTGGGGCGTGACCCGGAAACCGGTGAACAGAAGAAGGCGGATTTGGAATTGATGCGCCTGACGATTCCGCGTCGTGTATATACCAATGATCATATGGACTATATCGCTGATGCGATTATAGAGCTGCAGAATCGAGCACATGAATTGAAGGGGCTGACTTTTGAATATGAGCCGCCAGTGTTGCGACACTTTACGGCTAGATTTAAGTCTCTGTAAGTAATGGATGGCTAGGGAAATTTCTTTTAGTTTTTTCTGCTGGGTCATTTACCTCCCTAAAAGGGCCCTTCGTGGGCCTTTTTTTGTTTTTGCCTGAAGTTCTGATCTGCTACCACGCGCTGGCTTTTTCTTTCCCTGTCCGTTGGCGATAAATGTACCCAGGTGCTAAAGGCTGCTCCCCAGTTTTCTAATGAGCCAAGGGCTCCTGGAGTGACGGGGCAGTCTGGCAGTACTGTTTGTGTGAGTGCCTGGGAGAGCCCCTTTGTTTTGTGACTTGTTAGTCTGTTTTTTATCTTGTATCCCCGGCAAAAATCCAATTTAATTAATCGCGTGATTAATTAAATTGGATTTCAAGTTGACTAACACCACACCCAGTCGTGGCCGTGGACGGCCCAGGGACCCGGAGCGTGAAAGGCAGGTACGCGAGTCCCTGATGCAATCTGCCCATAGACTTCTTCGTGAGAAAGCGTTTCGTGATATCTCAATTCGCGAGATCGCTCAGGGTGCTGGGGTAAATTCCGCCATGATCAGCTATCACTTTGACGGTAAAGAAGGGCTGATTATCGAGGTTATACGCGGTCAGTTTATGCAGAGTGGCCCGGCATTTCTCACTATGAGTCTGGGGGATAAGGAGCCCAGTCTAGAAACCCTGAGGGATGCAATGGCTCGTATTATCCGCCTTTATATCCGTGAGCCCTGGATACCTCGTTTTATTGTGGGGGAGGTGGCCTCCAAGCCTGGTCGAATGCGCGATTTATTCACCGATAGGCTGGCATCTGTACTGGGCCCTATGTTGCGGGAGCTCTTACAAGCGCTTCAATGCGCCGGCCACCTACGTCCAGATTTAGATATTAATCTTATGCCGATTTCTTTTGTCAGTTTGGTTGCATTCCCCTTTATTGCGGGGGATCCCTTCAAGGAGATTTTCTCTTTTAGGTTGGATGAAGAAACCAGCGATAAGTGGATTGACCACACCGTTAAGTTGCTGCTCCATGGAGTGGCCAACAACGCTATAGCCGAGTAACACGAATATTGGGAGATTGGTGGTGATGAAAAAGGTCCAACTACAGAAACTGATGAATCGCCGCCTGGCGCTTCCTATTCTTGTTGCCGTTGGTATTTCTCTTTCAATGGCATTGGTCATGAGTAAGAGCCCGCCCAACCACGATGTGCAGGATGCACTGATCACCCCGGTAAATGTTGTGTTGGTGCAAGAGCTGCCGCTACGTGCCCAAGCAGTAGCTTACGGTGAAGTGAAACCCAGCACCTTTCTTGAAGCCAATGCTGAGGTGAGTGGTCGGATAGTCTACACGGCGCCGGAGTTAGAGAGTGGAAATATTATTCCTGCCGGCACCCTGGTATTGAAAATTGATGATACTAGCTACCAATTAGCCTTGGCGCGGGCTGAAAGTGATTTGGCAGCTAACCGTGCTAATTTGCAGGAACTCAAGGTTGAGGAGGTCAATAGCCAACGCTCTTTGGAGATTGCCGAACGTACGTTGAAGCTGGGTGAGAAAGAGTTAGAGCGCAAGCAAACGTTAGTGGCCAAGGGCACGGTTTCTCGCTCAAGTGTGGATGTCGAAGAGCAAAATGTGCTGCGCCTGCGTCAGGAAGTGCAAAACCAAACCAGTCAGCTCTCCTTATTTCCAACGCGCCGCAAGGTAATCGAGGCCCAGATTGCGCGCTCTGAGGCTCAAGTGCGCGATAGTAAATACAGTCTGGAGCGTACCCGGGTAACCTTACCCTTCGATGCGCGTATTGGTGAGGTCCATGTAGAGGAAAATCAATATGTGGCAGGCAATGCGCGCTTATTCGATGCCAGTGGTCTGGATCAGGTGGAAATTGCCGCTGAGCTTCCCATGCTTCATGTGGCGCCACTGTTGCGTAATCTCAGGCCAGGCAGTGACCTTGTGCCAGCGCCAGAAGAGCTTCCCAAAATATTATTGGGCTTGGAGGCGCGCATCACTCTGGTTGGTGGGCCTGGAGACAATGAGTGGAAGGGCCAGGTCGTACGTCTGGGAGGGGCCCTCGATAGTACCAGTCGTACGCTTTCAGTAGTGGTTGCCGTAGACGATCCCTATGGCGAAGCCCTCGCCGGAAAAAAGCCGCCGCTGTTTCGAGGCATGTATGCTCGTGTGGAATTAATAGCACCCTCCGCTCCAGCCCTAGCCATTCCCCGCCGGGCCTTGCATGAGGGTAGGGTGTATCTGGTGGAGGATGGCAAGTTACGCCTGCGGCAGGTGCAGGTGGATTACCATCAGGGGGATACTACGGTGATTCGTGCAGGCTTGTTTCCCGGTGAGCAGGTTATTGTCACCGATGTGATACCGGCGATTGATGGCATGGACGTGTCTGTGAGCAGCGGCCAGCAGGCCGTGGTGGTGAATACTGGAGGTACACTGCAGTGATTCGTTTTTTTGCCGCACACCCCACCGCAGCGAACCTGTTAATGGTTGCACTCATGTTGAGCGGACTGTTTGTCCTACCCAGTATGAAGCGCGAAACCATGCCGGAAATCGATAAATTCGAAGTGCAGGTTTCCGTCCCCTATGCCGGTGCCGCCGCTGCTGAGGTCGAAGACAGTATTTGCCTTCCTTTGGAGGAGGCCACTGACGGTATCAGCTTTATTGATGAACGCCTGTGTGAAGCTAAGGATAATCTCGGGCTGATGACCCTGAAAATGCAGGAAGCTGGAGATATGAACCAGTTTGTTGCGGATGTGGAGTCTGCGGTTGATAGCATTGATTCGCTGCCAGCAGAGAGCGAGCGCCCGGTAGTCAAGGAAATGGGGCGCACTCAAGGCGTTGTAAGTATTGCTATCAGTGCCGATCTGCCATTGCCACAATTGAATCAATTGGCGGAACACTATCGCCGCGAATTACTGCGTGACCCAGCCATCCCTATAGTGCGTATCTCGGGCTTCTCAGATCATCAGCTGCAGATCGAAATATCCGATTACAACCTGCGCCAGTACGGGCTCAGTGTGATGGAGTTGGCCAATATTATTGATCAGCAAGCCATTGATATGCCTGCCGGCAAGGTATCCACACCTGATCGTGAATATCAGCTGCGTTTTACTGAAGAGCGCCGTAACGTAGAAGAGTTGGAAAATCTTGTAGTCCTTAAAGGCGAAGATGGCGCCGAAGTGCGCCTTGGCGATATCGCGAAAATTTATGATGGCTTTGAGCTGGCGGAGGACAAGATTATTTTCGATGGTCATCGCGCAGCCTTGCTCAATGTAGAAAAAAACAGTGTGGATGATAGCCTGCGTGTACTGGAAGCTGTGCGTGCTTTTGTCGATCGTGAAAGTGCGAAGTTGCCCGAGGGGATCAAGCTAACCCTTACCCAAGACAGCGCCTCCATCGTTGCCGATCGATTGCAAATGATTATCTCCAATGCCTGGCAGGGCCTGATTCTGGTCGCCCTAGCGCTGTATCTTTTCTTTAGTGGTCGCTATGTATTCTGGGTGGTGATGGGACTGCCGGTATCCTTTCTAGGCTCCTTTGCCCTGATCACCGCCATGGGCGTATCCATCAATATGATCAGCTTGGTAGGTTTACTGATTGCTATCGGTATTTTGATGGACGATGCCATAGTACTTTCAGAAAGTATTGCCAGCGAACATCGCGATGGTCGCTCCCCGTTAGAGGCTGTAGTGAATGGGACCAAGCGCGTTGCCCGTGGAGTCCTGTCTTCTTTTGCAACCACAGTGATGGTATTTGGTGGGCTGATCTTTATTAAAGGGGATATGGGGCAGGTGCTTAAAGTGCTGCCGATTGTCCTGATTTCAGTATTAATTGTTAGCTTGTTAGAAGCCTTCTTAATTTTGCCTGCACACTTGCGCCATGCGCTTGAACACAAAAGCCGAACACCCGCTTGGAAGAAGGCTTTTGCCAAACGCTTTGAAGGCTGGCGTGAGAGTGTGGGGCGTGCGGCAGATTGGGCCGTTAAATACCGTTACGCCTTTGTTGGTGGGGTACTCGGTCTATTTTTCTTGACTGTAAGTTTGTTGCCGGCTGGGATTGTGAAGTTTCAGGGGTTTCCAACTTTGGAGGGCGATTTGCTGCAAGCTCGCATCCTAATGCCTCAGGGTACCTCCTTGCAGGATATGGAAAAACTGGTCGATAAACAGTTAGATGCTCTTGATTTAGTAGCCGCTGAATTTTCTGAAAGGGAAAGCGCTCCTCTCGTCAATCACGCAAGTGTAACCTTTGGTGTCAATGGCGATGCCTTTGAAACTGGACCCCATGTGGCAACGATTAATGTCGACTTACTGGCTGCGGAAGGGCGTAAAACCAGTTTGGATGAATTACGCCATGCTTGGCGTGAGGCTGCAGGTGAAACTCCTGGTGCGATCGCGATTCTTTATAAAGAACCAGCCTTAGGTCCCGCGGGCCGTGCTATTCACATGCGCCTCAGCGGACTGGAGTTGGATCAGCTGAAAGAGGTTTCTATTCGCTTGCAGAATTGGCTGCGAGGATACGACGGTGTAGTGAATGTGGTGGATGACCTACGTCCAGGCAAGCCGCAATTAAACATAAAAATGCGTGAGGGTGCCTACGCATCTGGCCTGGATGCCAGTAATGTTGCCAACCAGTTACGTGCGGCTTATCAAGGAATGGAGATTGATGAGATTCAGTACCGGGGAGAAACCTATGAGATCCAAGTGCGTATGGATGCGGATTCCCGTGGAGCCCTGAGCCGTTTTGATGAACTGGTCATTATCCATCCTGTTACCAAGCAGCGCGTCCCTTTGATTGCCATTGCCGATGTTGAGATGAATCGCGATTAC
This sequence comes from Microbulbifer mixtoriginis (SeqCode), assembly GCF_052468275.1. Taxonomy (NCBI): domain Bacteria; kingdom Pseudomonadati; phylum Pseudomonadota; class Gammaproteobacteria; order Cellvibrionales; family Microbulbiferaceae; genus Microbulbifer; species Microbulbifer mixtoriginis (SeqCode). The sequence continues at coordinate 2,899,965 of NZ_CP174341.1, forward strand.
GCACGGATTCAGCGAATAGATGGTGAACGAGTAGTAAGTGTATTTGCCGACGTCTTCACTGAGAAAGCTAATGCGGGCCAGGTGCTTGGGGATACCCAAGAGAAATTTCTCGCTGAACTTAAAAAAGAATTTCCCGGTCTTCGTGTCGGTATGCAGGGAGAGATTAAGAACAGTGAAGTCACAGGTAAGTCCATCGGCAGCGCCTTGTTGGTCGGTGCTATTGGTATCTACCTGATATTATCTTTACAATTTCGCAGCTATGTAGAGCCCTTAATTGTATTGGTCGCCATTCCACTAGCGTTGATCGGCGTTATCTGGGGCCATCTAATTATGGGGCAGAATATGTCTATGCCAAGTATGATGGGCTTTGTCTCTCTTGCCGGTATTGTGGTGAATGACTCCATCCTATTGGTGGAATTTGTAAAACGGCGTGTACGCGAGGGTATGGATGTTCATAGCGCTGCAAGCCAAGCCAGTCGCGACCGCTTCCGCGCAATCTTCTTGACCTCCCTTACAACCATCGCTGGTCTTTTGCCCCTACTGTTTGAAACAAGCTTGCAAGCCCAGGTTTTGGTACCCCTGGTAACCAGTATTGTATTTGGAATCAGTAGCTCAACGGTGTTGATCCTTTTGGTGCTGCCGGCGCTTTATGGAATTTTGGAGGACTTTGGGTTTACGGAACCTCAAGAGGAAGTTGAGGGGAGGGAGCTATCTGGGGACGGAGTACTTGCTACCGGGTAAGAAAAAAGTGAGTCGACGCTTTCTAAATTCTAACATTGAGGTAGTCATTTGGTATTGGTGCACTTTTTAATTGGTGTTAGAGAATGCTTTCTTGTTATCGATGCATTTCAGACTTTAAGCTCTTTTATCTTCTTCGAAGTTATAAGGCTAGTTTTGTGCTCTTTAGCTTGTTACATTTTTCAAGTGATAAAGATTCTGTTTAGGTTGTTAGGCTAAAATTCAACAAGAAAGCGTCCAATTCTCTGTTTGACAAATTCGAAAGTGTTTGCAAAGGATAAGAGCATTTTGAATTTTACTCTTTGCTGCCAATTTACTCCGGCTGTCATCGCACGGCCTTCTTCGGTGACTCGTATCGCTTCGGCGCCTTCTTTATGACGGAGGGAAGAATAACCCTCAACAGTTCCCTCGACAATTCTTCTAGCTAATTCTGCTGCGTCAGCGATACCTAAGTTCATGCCTCTCCCCCCTACCGGGGCATGGCAGTGTGCCGCGTCTCCAGCTAAGTGAATATTAGCTTTGGAGTAGGTTTCCGCCTGGCGAATCGAGATGCGAAAGGTGCCTTTTCGATGGAGCTTAATGACATCTATTGGTAAGGGCAAGGCTGCCAAGGCGTCTTCGTGGCTTGCTACGAGTCGATAGCGAATAGCTCCCATTGGCGCAACAACAACCACTATTCCAGGTGAGACTTGAACTAATGTTATTTTTCCCGGGTGTCGCCAATTTCTAACATCGACATCGGCGATTGACCAAAGTTGATTGAGATCAGTACCTGGGTATCTGATGTTAGATGATTCTCTAACAGCGCTTTTAATGCCATCGGCCCCTATAACTTTATCGAAATTTTCTTCTGATCCATCTGAAAATATAGAAAGAACGCTGTCTCCATTGTCCTTGAGATCGTTTAACTTTAAATTATATTTAATTGAGCCTCCCAGGTTTTTAAATACATCAACCATTATCGATTCGGTTCTATCTTGGGGTAATCCTAGAATTGTTGGAAAAAATGTACGCTCAGAATGGAGAGGCATTTCTAATACTAATGAGCTATTTCTATAAATTCGTAATCCATCCATTTCTACTCCTTCCTTTATTAGTCGTTCTGAAACTCCGGATGGTGAGAGTAGTTGGAGACTTTTTGGTGTTATGCCCACTGCTCGGCTTAATGTGGAGGCGCCTTCTCGCTTGTCAATAATAGTTGGAGTTATTCCACGTCTTGCTAATTCTATCGCGGCAGTTAAACCGGTGGGGCCAGCCCCAACAATTAATATCTTCAATTCATTAACTCCTGGCGTTTTAATTTACATTTGAGTGTAAGGATGCGTCTTGGTTGAGGGGTGGTAAATATAGTTTATTGGGGGGGTGATGTGCTTGCTATCTCTGGGTGGATAACTTGATGATTTTAAAAAAAATATATTACCTGGCATTCAATCGACATACCTTCCTGTAGCTTGGTCCAACAATAATAAAAGGATCAAATTTAAATGTTGAGGGGCGTTTCAGACTATTATCATTTATTTAGAGTGCTGTAGAAAATAGCATTGTTTTTTATTGTGAGTGCTATTGGTAGGGAGGGACTGCGAGTGAGCGATCTGAAGCTACAACTAAGAATGTAAAGAGTAGGTTTATGAACAAGCTAGTCGAATAAAATTTGGAGTATGGTGCCCCGAATATAAACTAGATGCTGCCTGTCTAGTAGTAGATCAAAGCTCTTCAATCCCTGAAGCGATCCTGTTGGTACAACAGCTATCCGACGTTGGGTGAAGTAATAAGAGGCAGAGTGTGGTGGAGAGACACCTACAAGTAAAGGGCATATCACCGAGCAACAAAAAATCAAGGGGTGAGGCAAGTTTAGTGTGGTGACATTAGCTATATCTGGGCTGTTCAAAGTCGGTGTTATCTAGCTGCCGTTATAGATTTACATGCTCGCCGTATCGTTGGGTGGGCCCTCTCAGGGGAAACAGATACAGCATTAACTATAATGGCACTGGAAATGGCCTGGAAGCAGCGAGGAAGGCCCGATGGAGTTATGTTCCAGTCGTATCAAGGCGAAACAAAATCATTACCTGATGACTTACTACAATTGGTAGGGTCCGTACCAACACAATGATGGAATACCGCCTGCGAAGTGGAAGAAAAACTTTTACTTACTGTCCGGAAATAGTAGACCACTACATAAGTGCTCTTTTAAGTCTGTCATCACTCTTTAGCACTACTCAATTTAGTCGCTGAGCTTGCGCCCCTAAATATTTCATGTGTTGTAATTTTTATTAAGGGCCCCCTCTATTACCAGTCTTGATTAAAAATCAACCAAGGTCTGATAGGTACTTGTGACAACTTTAGAATTGACCTCATGCGACTCATGTCGCATACTTGCGCCAGATGTAGCGGAAATGCGATTAGCGTCACGAGAAGATAATAAATGAGAGAAGCCAAACCCTCCCCCACAGAGCTTACTTTGCTAAAGGCACTCTGGAAGCAGAGTCCACTAAGTGCAAGAGAATTGCATGAAGAGGTGAAATCAGAACTCTGCTGGTCCTATTCATCCACCAGGAAAACGTTGGATAGAATGCGGGATAAGTCTTTTGTGATTCAGTCTGAAGTACACGGCATTCAAGTCTATAAGGCAGCTCTTGAAAAGGTCGAAACACTTGCACAATATGCCACAGACTTCGCCTCACGGGTTCTTGAGCTGGATGGTCCGCTTCCTATAGCTATGTTTGCTAACAGTAAATTAATGAATGACCAAGATCTGGAAGAGCTACAGGAAATGTTGAATACCTGGCCTGAAGCAGATTGAATCGGGGAGGCTGTGAGATTATATGCAGGAATTACTATCCTCGTTGTCATTCTTTACGCCCAATCTTTTTGTTACATCTATATTTTCCGTAATTTGGGCATGCTTCATTTATATAACTGTAAGAGCAATAACCTCTCTGGCCAGTTTTAAGTCTAGGCGTGTTACTAGCTGGCGTAGCTTTTGGGGGTGTGTTTTATGTGTGATTAGTCTGCCATTTTTTCTTGCGCAATTATTGGGTTTCTTTTCAACGGGCTTAGTGCCTGAATTTAGATATGATCTTACGCCTCCAGAGGCGGCTTTTAGTTATACAGTAATTGAAAGTGCTCAGCTGGAGAATAAAACACTAACTTTGAATTATATCGACATTCTAACGGGCTCCTGGATGATTTTGTATCTTGGCGGGGTATTACTAAGCCTGATAATAATGTTTAGAAGGCATAGTCGATTGGTTAAAATGCTGGATATTGCTAATGAGGTGGACCTTAAGCGACAAGTTGTCAGTAATCTGCTAACCAGTAAGCAGTCTGATTACCTGTCTAAAAAGAATGTAAAACTAATTGTTACAAAGGCTCAGTGCTCACCCTTCGTTTTTGGTTTGCTTAACTTGAGGCTCGTTTTGCCTGGTTATCTAATATCGATGGATGCCAAGGAAAGGCAATTAATTATGGAGCACGAATTAACCCATATAAGAAGGCGAGACCCCTTGCTTATTATGGTTGCCCATGTTTTGGTGAGTTTTTTATGGTTCATTCCATTTGTTAGGTGGGCTAAAGAGCAATTGTTATGGGCTATTGAGCTATCCTGCGACCGAGAAGTATTAAAATCCTCCGAAATAGGAAGTGGAAGAGTATATGCCCAGGCAATGCTGCGAACATTACAGCAGTGCTCTGGGCAAACCAGCTGTAAGGGTGTTGCTGCCTTTTCAGTATTTGAAGAGGCTAATCAGTTAACTTTTTTTAAAAAGAGAGTGGTGAATATCAGGGAGGCTGCTTGTGAAAGTTCTGAGCTTAATAGATTGGTTTCAGGGATCTTTAGGGGAGCACTTGTATTTTTTACCATATTTCTAATATTTTTTGGGGTTTTTGTAAATTCTAGCTTTTCAATCGCTAGCTCTAAAAAAGAAACATGGATAGCCCCGGTTGAAGGTGCACGTATAAGCAGTCAATTTGGAGGTTTAGAGGAGTTCAGAAGGAAACCTCACCTTGGTACGGATTTCGCAGCTCCGCTGGGTTCGCCAATAGTTTCTGTTGCTAGTGGAATTGTTGTTGTTTCAACTGATCAGTACAAACATAGAAATTACGGAAAGATAATTATTGTTGATCATGGAGATAATACACAGACACTTTACTCGCATTTAGATTCTCGGGAGGTGAGGGTTGGTGAAAATGTGAAAGCCGGACAAAAGATTGGAACAGTTGGTGTTACCGGGAAAGTAACAGGTCCTCATCTTCATTTTGAGTTGATTGAGCAAGGTGAAAGAGTTGATCCGGAACATTTGCTTGCATTGTGGTTTGGTTGAGATATGAAAAAGTGTCTAGTTGGAAATGCTGATTCTGAAAGAATATCGTTTTCTTTTGGCAGAATTACTCTTAAATTGATTTATATTCTAATGATGGTACTGCTATACCCAAAGGTACTTCAGGCAAAGTCATTTGATCAGAAAGAGAGTATCTTTAAGCTTAATGAAGATGTTCTGTCTATATTTTATTTGGCAAAAACGGATAGGTTCTATTTGAGGGTGGAAAATACTCAAATTGATGAGTCTGAAATGGGTGGTGTACCCCTTATTACCAATAAATATGACCGAATAAAGTCCGTATCGCTTGCTAAAAATCAGGGTTTGTTATCCTTGCTTATTGAAAACTCCGTTGGTAATAAAGATGCATATAGAGTCATACAGCTTTTATCTGAGCACTTTGATGTCAATGCAATACCAGTGGGGAAGGTTTTTCAATTAACTTTTGATGAGCAATCACAGTTTCAAAGTATTGGGGTGAAATTGGCATTTGCTGAGAGTCTAGAGATTAAGAAATCTAGTCAAAAATTCATCGTTTTCAAGAAGAAAAACCCAACTACTTTGCAAAAACATTATGTTGAAGGTGAGATTGCAGGTAGCTTATATAAGTCTGGTCTACAGCTTGGTCTGAATAATGCGATACTGACTAAGCTGAATGAAATTTTAAGTTACGAGATAGATTTTCAGCGTGAGATTCGTTCAGGTGATCGCTTTTCCATCTTTTATAGTACTTTGCGGGATGATATAGAGGGTGATGAAGTTTTCAATGCAATACATGTTGCTAAGATTTCTCTAGAAAGTGATTCCGTTTCCCTTTATCGCTATCAAGATCGTGAGTCAGGCGTTGTTGATTACTTGGACCCTAGTGGAAAAAGCTCAAGAAGCTTCCTTATGAAGACTCCATTAAAGAATGCACGTCTATCATCATATTACGGCAGACGTAAACATCCAGTATTGGGGTATACAAGAATGCATAATGGCCTTGACTTTGGTGCTCCATCAGGTACACCAATACTTGCCGCTGGAGATGGCACTATAGAAAGGGCCTCTTACTTTGGTAGCTTTGGAAATTATATTCGCATTGCCCACAAATCGGGCATTCAAACTATTTATGCGCACCTTAAAGGTTATGCCAAGGGTATCAAGGCCGGTATGAAAGTGAAGCAAGGGCAGGTGATAGGTTATCTCGGGGCTACAGGTAGGGTTAAGGGGCGGCATTTACATTATGAAATTCATAAAAATGGTAAAGCAATAGATCCACTTAGATTAGATCTTCCTACTTCTGATCGTTTAACAGGAAAAAGTTTGGAACGTTTTTATGAATTTGTTGAGGCGGTAGATGAAACCTTAAGGGTCTACAAGGCACTTAAAAGCTGAAAAATTATTTATTTGTTTGAGCTAGGGGCCCAGTATAAATGATAGAGCATTTTTTCTATCTTATGTGGGTGGCAGAGCTTGAGCTTAGCTGTACTGCATGTTTGGTTCCGATAGTGATCGTTTATTAATAATGAGAGTAGGAAAGCAGAGGCCTGAAATTTACCTTTGAGTGAGATAATTGTCTCGGTTGGATATAAAAATCTAAACTCCTTACTTGTTGCCAAGTAATTTTTTATTTTCACTTCTATGCCGCATGTCTCTCATATACCTGTGGTAATTGATGCTTTTATGATCTGATTGCTATTTGGGTAGGCAAAGGTTTTTAGGGTGCAAAAGTAAACTCTGAGGAGTAGAGTGTGTATAAGTTAATATATATTGTAGTCGTGTTATTCCTATGTTTCGTCAATGCGCTGGCTGAAGAGCTTGTTACTCCCAAGCCTGGAGGTTTTGAGCTAGATAATTCTGAGGTTTTTACAATTCATTCAAAAATATTAGGGCGAACATATGATTTATACATTAAAACGCCTGCTGGGTATTATGATGATTCTCAGAGTGATCGAACTTATCCCACCCTTTATCTAAATGATGGCCCTTATACTTTCAAAGTCGCTGCAGGTGTGACACATCTGAAAAGTATGAATAAGGCGATTGTAATCGGTATCTCTTTTGCGCAAGGGGAGCTGGGACAGTTTAGTCGAGTGCGGGATCTTACCCCGGTGGTTGATAAAAGTTGGAGGCGCTACAAGACCGGCGGTGCTCCAGAATATCTTAGGTTTATTGAGGGAGAGGTTATCCCGTTTGTAGAGAAAAATTATCGTGCAAATCCTGTAAAAAGAATTTTGGCTGGCCAGTCTTTAGGCGGGTCATTTGGTGCCTGGGTATTGTTTAATAAGCCGGATCTGTTTTCCAGTTATATTCTCACTAGTCCATCGCTTTGGTATAAAAATGAAATGATTTTTGATATTGAGGAGGCGTATTCAAAAAGGAATAAATCATTAAGTGCAAATATTTACCTTGCAACTGGTGCTCTCGAGACTCAAGAAAACGGGAGGATGAATCATGACATGGTGGGCGGTCACAAGGCCTTTGTTGGGCGTTTGCGTTCACGAAATTATCAGGGTATGTCTCTCAATGATGAGGTGGTAAGCGGGGCTGATCACTATTCAACCTTTCCAATTGGCTTGGCAAAAGGTTTAAGGTGGCTTTATCAGGATCAGTGGAAGATGCACTAATGCATCACGACATTGAATTTAGGTAAGCTCTTTGATCATCTGCTCATAGTAAATAGGTGAAACCTAAGTAGTGGAGGGTACCTTGGTGTGTATATGAAGCTAGTCTTTTTATAGCATTTCGGTATACCAAATCTTAGGTGTACCTATGACTTCAGCCTCTTTTCGGGAGTCATGTAACTCGTTACTGTTCACGAATGCTTCAGCTTTCTCCTTGGAGGTGAATTCATGAATCACGGTCACATTATTGGGGCTGCCTATTTCTTGATACACTGATGTATTTGTACTGCCCATTCGCTTTAAAATTGGCATGAAGTCCATAAGGACTCCCTGCCATTTATCAAAATCTTTCACTGAGGCCTGCATAAAGAGGTAAACCATTAGATATTCCTCAAGCAGTGGTTATTAGGGGGCGTCTGGACTAACTATAGCATCGAACACTTCTCTTCGATGTGGTCAGTTAGAGGCCCGGCAAAAGAGAACAGAACTCGCCTAACTCTTCGCCGGGTTATAGATGCAGGTGCCTTGATAAAGAATTTATCTTATAGCCAGATATTAGTTCATCACTCCAAGCTTACAGCCCTTGTTTTTGATCTTGACCCATTTGCTCATAAAGTTAACTGGTGATGTGTAGGCTTCATAGATTACCGCTTGTCCCCAGGGAGTTACTGCACCTTGCATAGGTTTTGAATAGGAGAAGGCCCCCATTACCCAGGCACTCTTGGTAACGCAGTCTCCACTTGTGGGAAAGCTGGAGGTAAGAGTTGGGTTGTGGTTATAAACAAGATTGGTAGCGTTCAAGAGCTGTTGGGCTCTATTTACAACAGTTGCTACTTCGGTATTTGTAGCAGGGTGTACATAGATAGTGATGTCATTTGCTGAGCTTGGGTAGAACATAACATCATTTACAGTCCCATGGGTTTCACCAGTGGCAGAGTTTTGTGCCCAGGTTTGCCAGCTGCTGTCGCAGACTTCGTCCCAGCTCTGCAATCCGTTGGCGTCCACAACAAATGGTGATACATGTCCACCGCCTATGGTCTTCTTAAAATTACTAAATGACGTTAGGGTTTTACCTGCTTGTATCATTACACCTATACAACGCATATTGGCTTGAGGTACTCCCAGAGCGGTGCTCAGATCGGCGAGCATGTCATTGCAACTGGTAGCAGTAGTGCGGCTCCGGACTTGATTGGGCATAGCGTATTCTCCTTCAATATAGGGGGTTGTTTCTATTGGGTTCTTTTTAAGGTTGTTTTTTAAGGCAAAACGAATTGATGTTGATTTAAATCCGTAGTTATTTTCAAAAGGAATGTTTAAGTGACCACTTCTTTAGCATTACTTACAATTAAGGTAAATTAAAAGAGAGTGGATTAAATAAAATCTTCTGGGAAAAGCCTTTTTTAATTTTTGCCTACAATATTATTTAGTAAGTCTGTAGGCAATAAAGACCTTCGATTGTTATTGGTTTGCTTGTTTGTGTCTAATAGCACTAAATGGCTTTATCGGCTCTTTTGAAAAGAGTTATTGCTTTCAGAGACATTTCTTTCAGAAGTTCGATAAAACGTGTTACTGTCATATTTCTTTCAGGGGAAATGTAATATTGCCCAGGGCCTTGTTCAGAAATTCTTAGGCCGTTTGGAGGGGTTGTTCCAGCAGGGAAGCGACAGACCCATCCGATGAGCGTTGATTGATTAATGCTCTCTTGGTCGAAGATTCTTATTCCTTTTCCGTTTGCAATAACGATGCTGATATTATTTAGAGAGGTAGTATCCAGATTAGATATCAGCATATTGACATCCTCCTCTCTGGAATAACCAAATTTTGGTAAGGAATTGGAGTCAATATAGATTTCTCTGAGGGACATCTCTTTCTCCCTTTTAAAACCAATTTGGCCATTGGTTAATAGCTGTTGATAGTTGCTAATTCAGAAGTTGTTTATCTTCTCTGCTTTTTTGAAAGCAGAAGTGTTTTTTTTAATTTTTTTGCTTCTTGACTTGAATCATAACTGTGGCTTGGTGTTTGGCGCAACAAGTACGATTGTTTAACTGTTATATTTTATAAAATTCGATAATTGGCGAGTGTAAAGTTCACACTAGTTCACATTTTGTCGCCTTTTGTAACTCCGGGGGAGTTCAACTCGCAAGTTAATCAAAAATTCCAGTTTATGAGGATAATGGCTTTAATAGAGGCGTTATTGGAGAAGGTTCTCTTGGGGTTGGGGTTGGAGTTCTGGGTGGCGAGGAGGCTTAGTTTGTTATAACTCATTGTGCTGACATTTTGCGATGCTCGTTTTAAAACGAGATTTTACTGGTTGCTTAAAAATATGTTCTAGATAGGCTTGAAAAGCTTTAGAGTTAAATAATTAGTATTGATTTTTAGATTGTATCTGTTTCATCCCTTAGCGTGCGTCGTGCAGCCTTTAAAACATTAGAGCGAATAACTAATATGGATAAGAAGAAAACGCCGGAGAAAAAAAATCATCTAGCAGGCATTGACCGAAGAACTTTTACCAAGCGCGCCCTTCAAATGGGCTTGGCAGCAGGTGCTGTTGCTTCTGGGTTTGGCTCTGCATTTTCGGGTAGTTCAAATCAGTTTTATGATGTTTATGATTACGTAATTGTTGGTTCTGGTGCGGGAGGGGGGCCATTAGCGGCAAACCTGGCAAAGGCGGGCTTTTCGGTATTGGTGCTTGAGGCGGGGGCCAATGACCCTAGTGATGACATACATAATATTCCCGCTTGGCACCCTTTTGCGTCAGAAGACCGCAAGCTGAGCTGGGATTTCTTTATTAAGCATTACGCGGATTTTAATCAACAACAGCTGGATGATAAGTATATTCCAGGTAAAGGTGTTTTATATCCGCGGGCTAGTACTATAGGGGGCTGTACGACACACCATGCGCTGATTACTGTCTATCCCCACAACAATGACTTTGACCGTATTGCTCAAGCGACAGGAGATAGTTCTTGGGGCAGCAGCAATATGCGGCGATATTTTGAGCGGCTTGAGCGATGCCAATATGTTTCCCGTCCAATATTTTCGAATCCCTCTCGCCATGGTTTTGATGGATGGCTTCCTACTAATAGAGGTAATCCGGCTTTGCTGTTGGAAGACCCGGCAATATTAAAAATCGTCAAGGCAGCATTGGCGAAATACGGACTGGAGGGAGCCCTTGAACAGATTATTTCTGGAAACCTACGCTTAGATATCAATCACTGGGATGTGGCCTCAGGAGAGGAGGGGCCTTTTATTGCCCCGATGGCTGCAGATAGCAGAAGTCGTCGCAAGAGCGTACGAGAGCACCTTTTGGATACCCAGAGTCGCTATCCAAACCTGTTACATATTCGCACCAATGCGCTGGCAACAAGGGTGATGTTTGAAGGTAAAACGGCTATTGGGGTGGAGTTTATGGAGGGGGCGAATCTCTATAAGGCTGACCCTTATCACGATGATGCCGGCTCCATTGGTACTATGCGGCAGGTGAGGGCGAGTAGGGAGGTGATTCTTTCGGGAGGGGCATTCAATAGTCCTCAGCTGCTGAAATTATCCGGAGTGGGTCCAAGCCAAGAGCTTTTTCAGCACGGAATTGATCAGATAGTTGACTTGCCGGGTGTAGGTGAAAACCTGCAGGATCGTTACGAAGTCGGCATTGTTAGTGAGATGACCGAGGATTTGGCCCTTCTCAAGGATTGTACCTGGGGCGAGCAGGGTGACCCCTGTCTGAATCGATATCGCTACGGCTGGCTGAATAAAGGCCCCTACAGTGGCAATGGTCCAGTACTGTCTTTGGTGAAGCGCTCCCACCCCGACCTACCAGATCCTGATTTGTTTATTTTTGGAGCGCCCTCTGATTTCCACGGTTATTACCCCGGTTATTCTCAGGCGCTAAGGGACTACAAAGATCGCTTCTCCTGGATCGTACTTAAAGGTCATACTAATAATACGGCTGGGCGGGTAACTTTGCGCTCTGCCAATCCGCAGGACACCCCAGAGATTAATTTTCACTATTTTGATGAGGGTAGTGGTGATTATGAAAAAGACTTACAGGCGGTAGTCGAGGGTGTAAAAATATCCCGGGATATTATGTCGGCCCCTATCGTTGGCCAGCAGGTAGCCAGGGAGTTATTGCCCGGTGGAGATGTGCAGACCGATGAGCAAATCGGTCAGTTTGTTAAAAATCAGGCATGGGGTCACCACGCTTCCTGTTCCAATAAAATGGGGCCAGCCAGTGATCCAATGGCAGTAGTGGATAGTAAATTCCGGGTACATGGCACTAATAATTTACGAGTGGTGGATGCTTCGGTATTTCCTCGTATTCCGGGCTTCTTTATCGTGGTGCCGGTGTATATGATTAGTGAAAAAGCTAGCGATGATATTATTGCGGCGGCAGCGGGCCAGATTGCCTGATAGGGCCTTACTAAACCCAGGTTGAAAAAGAAAAAGCCCCGCAGAGCGGGGCTTTTTAATTAGAACGAGATGTTCTTTGGTGTGCGCGGGAAGGGGATAACATCGCGGATGTTTCCCATGCCAGTTACGTAAGACACGATGCGATCGAAGCCCAGACCAAAGCCTGCGTGAGGCACTGTGCCGTAGCGGCGCAGGTCGCGATACCAGTCGAGGTGATCTTTGGGGATGTTCATTTCATCCATGCGTTCGTCGAGCTTCTCAAGGCGTTCTTCACGCTGGGCACCGCCGATAATTTCACCGATACCCGGTGCCAGTACATCCATGGCGGCTACAGTTTTACCGTCATCGTTCATACGCATATAGAAGGCTTTGATATCCTTCGGATAGTTCAGAACAATCACTGGCTTCTTGAAGTGTTTCTCAGCCAGGTAGCGTTCGTGCTCAGAGGCCAAGTCTATACCCCAAGAGACGGGGAATTCGAACTTCTCTTTACAGTTTTCCAGGATTTCGATGGCATCGGAGTAGTTGATGCGAGCGAAATCATTCTCGATGATGTTCTCCAGGCGGCTGATGGCCTCTTTATCGATGCGCTGGGCGAAGAAGGCCATATCGTCGGCACGTTCTTCCAGTACGGCTTTGAAGATGTACTTCAGCATTTGCTCAGATAGATCAGCGATATCGGCCAGATCGGCAAAAGCCACTTCCGGCTCTACCATCCAGAACTCGGCTAGGTGGCGAGTGGTGTTGGAGTTCTCCGCACGGAAGGTGGGGCCAAAGGTGTAAACCTTGGATAGGGCCAGACAGTAGCTCTCAACATTCAGCTGGCCAGATACGGTAAGGAAGCTCTCCTCGCCAAAAAAGTCCTTGCTGTAATCGATAGCGCCCTGCTCGTTGCGTGGCAGGTTTTCCATATCCAGAGTGCTGACCCGGAACATTTCGCCGGCGCCTTCACAGTCAGAGGCGGTGAGAATGGGCGTGTGTACGTAGTTAAAGCCGTTCTCGTGGTAGAAGCGATGAATCGCCTGAGCGATACAGTTGCGAACTCGAGCCACCGCGCCGCTGACATTAGTACGGACGCGTAGATGCGCGTGTTCGCGCAGGTGCTCCATGGTGTGGCGTTTGGGGGACATTGGGTAGGTGTCCGGGTCTTCTACCCAGCCGACCACTTGAACTTCAGAAGCTAACAACTCGATCGATTGGCCCTTGCCTTCTGAAGGCTTGACGGTTCCAACAATATCCACTGCACAGCCTGTGGTCAGGCGCTGTACTTCAGACTGGTAATTGTGCAGATGATTCTCGGCAATGACCTGAATAGGGTCAAAGCAGCTGCCGTCGTGTACTGCCAGGAAAGAAAGACCGGCTTTGGAGTCGCGACGGGTTCTGATCCAGCCCTGTACGCGAACTTCTTCGCCCTCACGGCCGGTGGATTTTAATAGGCTATCTACGGATTCGACTTTTACTGTCATTTTCTATCGGTTTCTCGCTAGTCCTGAAGGTGGTGTTCTGCCGACTTGCCTAAAAGCTGACCACGCCACCAAGGTGAAGTTACGGCGGGCATATTGACCTGTTGCTGAGGGGAAATCCAGTCCCTTGGCAATTTGGAAGCTTGCCGGGAGAGCGGGCCTATTTGGGTGGCGCCATTGAAAAGCATCAGGATTGTGTGGGTAAAGTACTTGGCGGCTTGCGGGAAGGAGGGAGTGGGGCCTGGATTCGATACCTGCCCCAAAATCGCACGGGCCTAGCCGCGCGGCTTCTTCACCGTGTGCAGTACTGTGTCTCGCTCAAAGAAGACATAGAAGTCGTTGTATTCCCAGCGGGTGATAGCGGGCTCGCCGACGGGGCCCATAATACTGAGGGGCTCACCAAGGCGCGTGCTGATATCGTTTTTCTTCATGCCGCGAGCTTCACCAAAGGACAGCTCTGCGCCCTGGGAGCCCACAGGAATCTCCAGGGTTTTTGCCTGGGCGCCAAATGCCAAAAGAAGTGCCACGGTACCAGCGATCTGGGCCACTCCGTTGCGATTTCTGCTGAACATTTATTGTTCTCCGATTTAGGTGTTCGAATACGCCGGGCCATTAAAACAGAAAAAATGCCAAAACACTTGAACTTCTTCACGTTTTTATACCGAAGAAGGCGCCTTGTAGGGGAAAAAGGTCCGGGGAAGGAGAGTATGTGTGTGCTAGGCTGACCATTGGGCTTAGTCCTGTGGGCGGGCATGGATGCGACTCTCAAAAACCTTCTCAGTTCTGGGGCTATTGCTTGGCGCTATTCTCTTTGCTCTCTCTCTTACGCCCTCTCTGATTCCACGCACTGCCCTCATGCAAGGTGTTCTCGCCGGAACCTCCTTTACTTTTGGCTATGTGATCGGCTTGTTTATGCACTGGCTGTGGAATTACTTTGAGCTTCCCGACATTCCTCTCAGTCCTGGGGTGCGCAGAGTGCTTAAACGCTTAGCGCTGGTTGCCTGCATATGCCTGATCATTATTTTTCTTTGGCAGGGGGCGCACTGGCAGAACTCGGTGCGGGCCTTGATGGGTATGCAGCCGGTTACCGGGATCGGGCCCTTTACCGTGGGGTCCGTGGCCCTGCTGGTCTTTCTCTCATTCTGGGTGATGGGTAAAGGGTTTCGCCGAGTCATTCATGCTGTTACCAAGTATCTATCCGTGCATATTCCTGAAAGGGTGGCTTTGCTCATTGGGTTGCTGGTGGCAGTGGCACTTTACTGGGGCATTCTAAATGGGGTGCTCCTGAAGGTAGGGGTGCATATTGTCTCGGTCATTTGGGAAAAACATGATCAGGCAATTGCAGAAGGGCTGAAGGCACCTGAGGACCCCAACAAGGTTGGCGGTGCGGACTCTCTATTAACTTGGAAAAGTGTCGGGCATCAGGGGCGTCGCTTTTTAACCCTTGGCCCCTCTGTGGAGGATATCCGTGAGGTTGCCGGGTTAGGCAAAGAGCCGATAAGGGTCTTTGTGGGTTTGCGGGCTGCAGAAACTCCATTGCAAAGAGCCTTCCTGGCACTTGCTGAACTAAAGCGCCTCAATGCATTCGATAGAGAGATATTGCTAATTGCGACACCCACTGGCGAAGGCTGGTTAGATCCTGGGGCTATAAACTCCCTGGAATTTCTTTATCGAGGGGATGTGGCTACCGTTGCTACCCAATACTCCTTTTTGCCAAGCCCAATTGCATTATTAACAGATAATCAATATGGGCTGGATTCCGCCAGGGCTTTGTTTAAGGTGATCTACGAATACTGGGAGGAACTGCCCGTTGAAACTCGCCCAAGGCTGTACCTCTTTGGCTTGAGTCTCGGTGCTCAGTTATCAGAAGCCTCCTTTGATTTTTATGACATTATTGATGATCCTATCGATGGCGTACTCTGGGCAGGGCCGCCATTTGGCACAGGCATCTGGCGCATCATCACGGATAGTCGCGACCCCGGAACCCCAGCCTGGTTACCGCAGTTTAAGGGGGGAGAGGTTGTTCGTTTTGGTAATCAATATGGCGGTTATTTAGGGCAGGAACCCTGGGGAAGCTTTCGAATCGCCTTTTTGCAGCACGCCAGTGATCCAATAGTCTTTTTTGATCTGCGTTGGATGTTTCAAATGCCGGATTGGTTGGAGCGCCCACGAGGGCCGGATGTCTCTCCAGACCTCTACTGGTTTCCTATAGTGACCATGCTGCAACTACTGGCAGACCTAAACTTGGGGATTGCGCCACTGGGGTTCGGGCACCGCTATGCACCTGAAGGGTATGTCCTCGCTTGGATGGCGTTAACCGAGCCGCCCGACTGGAGTGACGAGGAGTTAAAGCGCCTACGGGAAAAGCTCAGAACTTATCCAGTGCGTTGAGTGCGGCCTGCCGTAAGAAGGTACTCTTTCAAGATCAAAAACATTTCTGGCTGTTTATTGGGTTACATGGGGCTGTTCAGTGAGAAGTTGGCGCAAGCCATTTTGATCTGGGGCTCAAGCTTATCGGCGGCATGAATGCAAAAATTAACCGCTTTCTCAATTTCAGGTTTACTGTTGGGCGCGATATGCTTCGCTCTGAGCCTCACTCCTTCTCTGATTCCTCGCAATGCCTATGTGCAGGGTATTCTTTCCGGTTTTTCATTCACCGTTGGGTATTCACTGTCTGTGCTGGTCCGCTATGTTTGGAAGTATTTGGGCGTTCCCGATATCCCGCTAGACCATCGGCAGCGACAAATATTGAGAGGGCTGATAATTATTTTGGGTGTCAGCCTTATTTTAGTTTTTCTTAGGCAGGGGACGGAGTGGCAGAATTCAGTGCGATCATTGATGGGCATGCCGGCAATTTCTGGCGTCGCCCCAATTACGATTGGTGTTGTTGCGCTCTGCGTATTCCTGCTCTTTAGATGGGCAGGCAAAGGCTTTCTCAGGGTGGTTTTGCGCGTATCTGCCCGTTTAGAAAAGACCATCCCTCCAAGGGTGGCAGCCCTTACTGGGCTGCTTGTCGCGTTGTTGCTTTATTGGAGTGTGTTGAATGGAGTGTTGTTGCAGTCGGGCCTCTATGCAGTCTCACTTATCTATGAAAAGCTGGATCTGATTGTTGTTGCGAACTTGCCGCCTCCGCAAGATCCCAGCAAGTCAGGTGGAGCGAACTCGCTACTTGCCTGGGATAGGTTGGGACATGAGGGGCGCCGATTTTTGTCTCTTGGGCCATCTGCGGAGGATATTCGGGAGGTTGCAGGGGAGGGCATGGACCCCATTCGAGTTTATGTGGGAGTGCACTCAGCAGACACGCCACAGCAGCGTGCACTATTGGCACTTGAAGAGTTGAAGCGCGTAAAGGCGTTTGAGCGAGAAATTTTGCTGATTGCAACCCCGGTTGGGGATGGCTGGATCGACCCAGGGGCAGTGAATTCTCTTGAATTTCTGTACCGAGGGGATGTAGCTACAGTGGCCGTACAGTACTCGTATTTACCGGGCCCCATCGTATTGTTTACAGATGCTCAGTCGATCAGAACATCCGCTCGCATACTGTTCAAGGTGATTTACGATTACTGGGAGGAGCTACCGGTAAACACTCGCCCCAAACTTTATCTATACGGGCTAAGTTTAGGAGCCAAGCTCTCTGAAGACTCCTTTCAGTTCTACGATGTGATTGATAGCCCCATTAATGGTGCTCTTTGGGCTGGTCCTCCGTTTAGTATGCGGTCCTGGAGAATGATTACCGATAATCGTGATCCCGGCACCCCCGCTTGGCTCCCCCAGTTTAAAGGGGGAGAGGTGGTGCGCTTTGGAAATCAGTACGGTGGTTATTTGGGGCAGAAGCCCTGGGGTAGATTCCGTATCGCCTTCCTGCAGCATGCTAGTGATCCGATTGTCTTTTTTGACTTTCGCTGGGCGTTTCGCAGACCTGACTGGCTGGAGCGCCCCAGAGGGCCCGATGTGTCTCCGGACCTTCGCTGGTTCCCTGTTGTCACTATGTTGCAGCTGTTAGCGGACTTTAATGTAGGGGTCACACCACGGGATTTCGGACACCGCTATTCGGCAGCAGGATACACGCTCGCCTGGATTGCCCTGACCGAGCCTCCGGATTGGAGCGAGGCAGAGCTGCAGCGCCTGCGGGCTAAGCTAAAAATTTTTCCCAAGCGCTGAAGTTGTCTAAATCCTTGGATTTCTTGACTATTTTCCGTTTAAATCGGCTCTATGTTAAAACCTGTCCCCCTTTTTATTGGCCTGAGATATGTGGCTGCCCGCCGCAGGCAGCAGTTCATTTCCTTTATTAATGGCTTCTCCCTGATTGGCATGGCGTTAGGCGTTCTTGCCTTGATCGTCGTGACTTCTGTGATGAACGGCTTCGATCGTGAGCTGAAAACACGAATATTGAGCGTGGTTCCCCACGGTTTCATCGAGCGCGAAGGCGGCTTGCGAGAGTGGCAGGGCGTGGCTCAGAAGCTTGAACAGCAGCCCCATGTGGAGGCGGTGAGTCCCTTTGTAAAAGGGTTTGCCCTGTTGAGCGCCTACGGCGATAGCCACGGGGTCGAGTTCCAAGGTGTAGATCCCAAGGCCCTACGCGATGTCTCTGAAGTTGGCGAGCATATGGTGATGGGCAGCCTGGATGAGTTACAGCCCCGCAGTTACCAAATAGTGCTCGGCCGTATTCTCGCCCAGCAGCTCAATGTGCTGCCCGGCGAGTCCGTCACTCTGACCCTGCCCGAGGTGGCGGTAACTCCCGCTGGTATCTTCCCACGCACCAAACGCTTTACCGTCGCCGGAGTTTTCTCGGTAGGCGCTCAGGTGGACCAAAATGTGGCACTGATGAACGTAGAGGATGCAGCCCGATTAATGCGCATGTCCGGCAGGGTGCAGGGATTACAGCTGCGTTTTGACGATATGGATAATGCTCTCGGTAGGGTTGAGCCCTACGCCGCGGCCCTCGGAGAGGGTTTTAGTGGTGAGGATTGGAGCCATTCCCAGGGAAGCCTGTTTCAGGCGGTGAAGATGGAGAAGACGGTGGTCACTTTAATGTTGATGATCATCGTAGCTGTAGCGGCTTTTAATATTGTCTCGGCCCTGGTGCTGATGGTGGCGGACAAGCGCTCCGATATCGCCGTGCTCAGAACCCTTGGGCTCACTTCACGCCAAATAATGGCAGTGTTCGTTGTCCAGGGCAGTGCGATCGGGCTGATAGGCGCATTTACTGGCGCCTTGCTGGGTATCCTAATCGCGCTCAATCTCACCGAGATGGTGAGCTGGATGGAAAACCTTTTGGGCGCCAAGATTTTTGATCCGCGGGTATTTTTCGTGAGCTATTTGCCATCGGAGTTTCGTGTTGGCGATGCAGTGGTAGTCTTATCCGCCGCTATCTGTATGAGTTTATTAGCGACACTGCTGCCCGCATGGCGGGCGGCCCAAATCGAGCCAGCGGAAGCTTTGCGTTACGAATAATTGTTAAATAAATCATATAGATATGATCAGTACCTAAAGTAATTTCTCAGAATTTGGAAGCGGCAAATATTGATGAATAGTCGAGTGGAAATAGACACTGAGAAGGCGAGGCCGGCAACGGCTCCCGGTGATGCTGTCCTGGCCTGCCGCCAGTTGCGCAAGAGCTATCGCCAGGGCGGCAGAGATCTTGAGGTTCTGCGTGGTGTGGAGTTGCAAGTAGAGCGGGGTGAGAAGCTGGCCATCGTGGGGGCCTCGGGCTCCGGCAAATCCACCTTGCTCAACTTACTCGGCGGGTTGGACACGCCGAGTAGTGGAGAGGTTTGGGTGGCCGGCCAGAACCTGGCGACACTCAATGCCAATGAGCGCGGCTGGTTGCGTAATAGCAGTCTCGGTTTTGTTTACCAGTTTCACCACCTGCTCAATGAATTCAGTGCCCTGGAAAATGTGGCAATGCCACTGCTGATCGGTAAGCACAGCGTGGCCAATGCACGGACCGAGGCCAAATCCATGCTGGAAGCGGTAGGCCTGGGTGAGAGGGTTGATCATAAGCCTTCGCAGCTCTCCGGGGGAGAACGCCAGCGTGTAGCGATTGCGAGGGCGCTGGTGACTCGCCCTGCCTGTGTGCTGATGGATGAGCCCACCGGCAACCTGGATAGAACCACGGCAGGGGAGATTCACAAATTGATGGACCGGCTCAATCAGGAGATGGGTATCAGCTTTGTGATTGTCACCCATGACCCAGACCTTGCCGCAGCCCTGGATCGCTGCTTGCACCTAGTGGATGGCGAGCTTCTCAGTGATTGGCACCAAGGTGATCATGTTTAAGCCACTCCCAGCCTTTATCGGCCTGCGCTATGCCGGAGCCCAGCGCCGCAGCGATGACTCCGTAGGCTTGGTGTCATTTATTTCCGGCCTGTCGATGATTGGTTTGATTCTCGGCGTTGCCTTGATGATCGTGGTGATGTCGGTAATGAATGGCTTCGATCGCGAGCTGCGTGAGCGTATTCTCGGCATCATGCCCCACGCGACTATCTATAACGCCACTGTGGCGGTGGATTGGCCTGCTCTGCGCGATCAGCTGGCGGCGGATGCTGAGGTGGAGTCCGCGGCGGAAGTTTGGCAGGTGAACGCACTGGCTCGTCGTGGCAGCGAGGTTACACCACTGCTGGTGCAGGGGGTAAATCCGGACACCATCGTCAATGTATCGAATATCAATGATTTCCTCAGTTCCAATGCTTTTCCAGCCATGCTCGATGATTCCGAGCCGGGTGTAATTCTCGGGCGCGGAATCGCAGAAAAACTGGGAGTGGAGCAGGGCGATTACCTGTCTTTGATAGTGCCCAATAACGATGCGGCCTCGGGTAGCCGCCGCGCCGCTCGTGTGGCCGGTTTCAAGGTGGCGGAGGTCTTTCATTCTGGGACAGTTCTGGATCAATCGTTGGCCCTGGTTTCCTGGGAGCAGGCCCAGGGCCTGGCTGGCCAAAAGGGTGGCGCAGGTATCCAGTTACGTATGACCGAAATGCTGGAAGCCAACTGGATTATGCGGCGGCTGTTGAAAGACCTGCCTCGCGATGGCTATTACGGAACTGATTGGAGTCGCACCCACGGTAATCTCTACCAGGCGATCCAGATGTCCCGCAATCTGGTGGGGTTGCTGGTGCTGCTGATCATTGCCATTGCCGCTTTTAATGTGGTCTCGACTTTGGTGATGGTGGTAATCGACAAGCACTCGGATATCGCCATTCTGCGCACAATGGGCGCTAGCACACGGCAGATTCTCCTCACCTTTGTCAGTCAGGGGGCGTTAGTGGGATTAGTTGGCGCACTCGTTGGCGGTGTATTGGGGGTCCTCACTTCACTGGCGGTCACCGACCTGGTGGCGGGCCTTGAATCCACATTAGGCATTCAGTTCCTTAAGTCCGATGTGTACCCGGTGGATTATCTGCCATCAGAACTATCTTGGGCAGATGTGGCTTTAGTAGTTGGTGCGGGCTTCCTGCTCAGTCTGCTGGCCACGCTCTATCCTGCGTTCCAGGCCAGTCGTGTGCAGCCTGCCGCGGCGCTGCGAAACGAATAGGCGGTTTTGATTGGTGCCGAGCAAGGCTTTCCATGTTTTGCGCAAACTGCTGCCGCTACCGGCGGCACTTACTGCCTGGGTCCTCGTTCTTGTGGCGAGCCTGAAATTTGAAAGCTGGCGGGTAATGACCTTCTGCCCGGATGGTATGCGCGAAGGATCTGTGTGCTATGCCGCAGGTTGGCAGGTCTTACCTCTATGGTTGATCTGCCTGGGCGCTATGATCTCTGCCTTGGTGGTGGTTTGGGTGGTGGCCTTAACCGCCGCAGGAAGTCGGGTTAAGGCTGCATCCATATCTTTTTTGCTAGGGACTTTTGTAGCCCTGGCATTGGGGGCTGTCACCGATCATGCCCTGCCAGCATTGCTGGCCATAGCAGCAGGCGCTGCGGTTTTGGGTTGGGTCGACAAGTGCTTTGGAAGTGAGGCTAGCTGCTGACCGCAGAGCGGCGCTCAATACGCAGCTTCCAGCGTTTTACTACATGCCAGCGCCACAGGGCGCGCATAGAAAAATAGGCAACAGTGGCAAAGAAAACCCCCGCCAGGACTGAGCCAAAAAACAGCGGCATCCAGATTTTCCCTACTTCTTCCGTCAACCACTCCCAAGAGAGCTCGATATCAAAGTCCACCGGGGGCGTGCCCAGAATCCATGCGCCCAGTTTATAGGTGCTGTAGAAGATTGCCGGCATAGTCACCGGATTGCTGATCCATACCAGAATAATCGATAGCGGAAGATTGCAGCGCAGCCATAAAGCGAGCAGTGCGGCAATAATCATCTGCCCTGGCAATGGCAGGAAGCTGGTGAACACGCCAACGGCAAAGGCGACTGAAACTGAGTGTCGGTTCAGGTGAAATAGGTTGGGATCGTGGAGAAGAGTCCCCAGAAACTTGAGCCCATTCTTGGCTCGGATTTCTTCGGGGCTTGGCAGCCATCGCCTGATAATACTCTTCGGCATAACTCTATCTGAAACCTGGGTGCTGGCAGCCTTGTTAATGAGTGCTGTACCGGGGTTTGGAAAATTCGTTCGTCGGGATTTTTTCCCTACCCCAGATAAGCATAGAGCGCCCAGGGTGGTAGGGCATGCCGTATCTGGCGCGGGCGCTATTATGCCCACTTAGTGATGGCAAAACTACTACCGTGATAGAAGTCATTTTACGCCATTAATTGTCAACAATTAGTCATGCGGATTCGAGTTGACGCCCAGGTCGCACTCATTTATGGTCTGCAATCCCAAAGAATTGTCGACAATGTTAAAGTCATATGGGTGTCACTGGAACCAACAGCCCCTTGCGGGAGCCACATCAGAGCCTGGCTGAGCGCCTGTTTTTGACCTTGCGCGGTGAAATTGTGGAAGGTCGCATACCTGCAGGCAGCAAGATTAGTGAGCCGGAATTGGCCCGCCGCTTCAATGCCAGTCGCGGCAGTTTGCGTGAAGCCCTGATGCGTTTGGAGTCTCTGGGTTTGCTGGAGCGCCGGGTAAACATAGGTGCCCGTGTGGTGGAGCTGAGTGAGCGTGGTCTGCTGGAACTCTACGAAGTGCGTGAAGCTTTGGAGGGCATGGCCTGCCGCCTTGCCGCTGAGCAGCGCAGCGAGGAAGACCTGTTGGAACTGCGCCAGATGTTATCGCGCCACGAACAGCAGGAAGAGCTGCAAGCCGGTAAGGCGTATTTTCAGCCGGAGGGAGACTTCGACTTCCATTTCCGTATTGTGCAGGCCTCGAAGAATGATCTGTTGATCGACACCCTGTGCAACCGTCTTTATTACCGTGTTCGTATGTATCGCTACCAGCTGGGCATGGCCAGCCCCAGGGCACAGCGCGCTTTTCGCGAACACAGCCATATTATCGAAGCCATAGAAGCGGGGGATGGTGAATTGGCGGAGCTGTTGATGCGCCGACATATCCGTGCTTCCAGGCAGAATATTGAAAATAAACTGAGGTAGAGCATGAGCCAAAAGCCTTCCGCCGGCGCGCGTTTCCGCAGCGCCCTTGCCGAGAACCAACCGCTTCAAGTGGTTGGCACCATAAACGCCTATTCCGCCATTATGGCCGAGCGTATTGGCCACAAGGCGATTTACCTTTCCGGTGCTGGTGTTGCCAATGCTTCCTACGGCCTGCCGGATCTGGGTATGACCAGCCTAGACAATGTGCTAGAGGATGTGCGTCGTATTACTGCAGCCAGTGAGCTGCCGTTGCTGGTGGATATCGATACCGGTTGGGGTGGCGCTTTTAACATCGCCCGCACTGTCAAAGAAATGATTCGCGCCGGTGCTGCAGCGGTGCATATCGAAGATCAGGTGGCACAGAAGCGCTGTGGCCACCGCCCGAATAAAGAGATTGTTTCCAAGCAGGAGATGGTGGATCGCATCAAAGCTGCCGTGGATGCACGCACCGATGATGACTTCTTTGTCATGGCCCGCACTGATGCCTTCGCCCAAGAAGGTTTGGATGCCGCTGTTGAACGCGCTCAGGCCTGTATCGAAGCCGGCGCAGACGGTATTTTTGCGGAAGCCGTCACCAAGTTGGAGCACTATCGCGCATTTAAAGACGCGCTGAACGTGCCGATTCTGGCGAATATCACCGAATTTGGTAAAACCGAGCTCTATAACGCCAAAGAGTTGGGCGAAGCTGGTGCAGATATCGTACTGTATCCGCTGTCGGCGTTCCGAGCTATGAACCGTGCGGCGGAGAATGTGTATACCAGCATTCTGCAAAATGGTGACCAGAAAGCGGTAGTGGATACCATGCAGACCCGCGAGGAGCTTTACGACTACCTCAATTATCACGTATTCGAGCAGAAGCTCGATGAGCTGTTCAAGAAGTAATTTACTTTATAAACCGTGTGAGATGCCGGGTTAGGTTGCTTGCATGGCGGTTTTCGGACGAACACAGAAACTGTGCCTACAAAGGGGAGATAAGGAAGATGGCAGAAAAAGCATTGAGTGGCGCCGGCTTGCGTGGCCAGGTTGCGGGTAAAACTGCGTTGTCCACGGTAGGTAAATCCGGCTCTGGCCTCACTTACCGCGGTTACGATATCAAAGACCTGGCTCAACACTGCGAGTTTGAAGAAGTTGCCTACCTGATTTTCTACGGGGAGCTGCCCACCAGCGACCAGTTGGCGGAATACAAGGCCTTATTAAAAGGTATGCGCGGTTTGCCGCAAGCACTGAAAGAAGTGCTTGAGCGTATTCCCGCCGATGCCCATCCGATGGACGTAATGCGTACTGGATGCTCCATGCTGGGCAACCTGGAAGGGGAAGAGTCCTTCGCGCAGCAGCTGGAAAAAGCCAACCGCTTACTGGCTGCTTTTCCCTCCATCATTTGCTACTGGTATCGTTTCACCCACGACAACGTGCGCATTGAAACGGATACCGACGATGACAGCATCGGCGGCCACTTCCTGCATATGCTGCGCGGTGAGAAACCCAATGCCCTGCATGAGCAGGTGATGAATGTTTCCCTGATCCTCTACGCAGAGCACGAGTTTAACGCGTCCACTTTCACTGCGCGTGTTTGTGCCTCTACCCTGTCTGATCTGTTTAGCTGCATTACCGGTGCTATCGGCACTCTGCGTGGCCCGTTGCATGGCGGCGCCAACGAGGCGGCAATGGAAATGATCGAGCGTTTTGCCAACCCGGATGAAGCAGAGAAAGAACTGCTGGGTATGCTGGAGCGCAAAGAGAAAATCATGGGCTTCGGCCACGCGATTTATCGCGAATCCGATCCGCGCAACGAGATCATCAAAGCCTGGTCTGAGAAACTGTCTGAAGATGTGGGCGATAAGGTCTTGTACCCGGTTTCCGTACGCTGCGAAGAAGTCATGTGGCGCGAGAAAAAGTTGTTCTGTAATGCCGACTTTTTCCATGCATCCGCTTATCACTTTATGGGAATTCCCACCAAATTGTTCACGCCGATTTTTGTAATGTCGCGTGTTACTGGTTGGGCTGCCCACGTATTTGAACAGCGTGCAGACAACCGCATTATTCGCCCGAGCGCTGAATATGTAGGTCTCGAACCGCGCGAAGTACCGCCTATCGCCGAGCGCGGTTAATTTTCCTTTCACTATTGAAATGAGGCACACCCAGTGTGCCGGCTTCAGGTTGCCTTTTTGGGTGATCTGGAGCCTCTCTCAGAAGAGACACGACTTTAAAAAGATTCGACTGAACTGATTTACCTAGCTATGAATACTGATTACCGCAAATCACTGCCCGGTACCGACCTCGATTATTTCGATACCCGCGCCGCCGTTGACGCGATCCAGCCCGGAGCCTATGCCAAACTGCCGTATACCTCACGTATTCTGGCGGAAAACCTGGTGCGTCGCTGTGAGCCGGAAAAACTGACCGACTCGCTGAAGCAGATTATCGAGCGTAAACGCGAGCTGGACTTCCCATGGTTCCCGGCGCGAGTGGTGTGCCACGATATCCTCGGTCAAACCGCATTGGTAGACCTGGCCGGTCTGCGCGATGCCATTGCCGATAAAGGCGGTGATCCCGCCAAGGTAAATCCAGTTGTTCCTACCCAGTTGATTGTGGACCACTCCCTCGCGGTAGAGCACCCCGGTTTTGAGAAGGATGCTTTTGAAAAAAATCGTGCGGTAGAGGAGCGTCGCAATGAAGATCGCTTCCACTTTATCAACTGGACCAAAACCGCATTTGAAAACGTCGATGTGATTCCCCCCGGTAACGGCATCATGCACCAGATCAACTTGGAGAAAATGTCTCCGGTGGTGCAGGTGCGCGAAGGCGTGGCCTTCCCGGACACCTGTGTGGGTACCGACAGCCACACGCCGATGGTCGATGCTCTGGGTGTGATTTCTGTGGGCGTTGGCGGCCTGGAAGCTGAGAGCGTGATGCTTGGCCGCGCCTCTTATATGCGTCTGCCGAATATCGTTGGGGTTGAACTCTCTGGAAAATTGCAGCCTGGGATTACCGGTACCGATTTGGTACTGGCTCTCACTGAATTCCTACGCCGCGAGCGTGTGGTCGGAGCCTACCTGGAATTCTATGGTGAAGGGGCTTCCAACCTGACCCTGGGGGATCGCGCTACTATTTCCAATATGACTCCGGAGTATGGCGCTACTGCGGCCATGTTTTCTATCGATGAGCAAACCATCGACTACCTCAAACTCACCGGCCGCGATGATGAGCAGGTAGCTTTGGTAGAGAAGTTTGCCAAGGAAACGGGCCTCTGGTCCGATACCTTGAAGGATGTCGAATACGAGCGCGTACTGAAGTTCGATCTGGACACAGTAGGTCGTAACCTTGCTGGCCCCTCCAACCCTCACGCGCTGCTGCCGGCCTCGGAACTGGCCAATCGCGGTATCGCCAAGGCCTGGGAAGAGAAAGCTGGTGAGATGCCTGATGGTGCTGTGATTATTGCGGCGATTACCAGCTGCACCAATACCAGTAATCCGCGCAATATGATTGCCGCAGGCCTGATTGCCCGCAATGCGAACAAGCTTGGCCTGACCCGCAAACCCTGGGTGAAATCCTCCCTGGCGCCGGGCTCCAAAACGGTAAAAATGTATCTGGAAGAGGCCGACCTGCTACCGGATCTGGAGCGGATGGGCTTCGGCGTAGTGGCTTTCGCCTGTACCACCTGTAATGGCATGAGCGGTGCCCTGGACCCGAAAATCCAGCAGGAAGTGATCGACCGCGATCTGTATGCTACTGCAGTCCTGTCTGGAAACCGCAACTTCGATGGTCGTATCCACCCCTATGCCAAGCAGGCTTTCCTGGCTTCACCGCCGCTGGTCGTTGCCTACGCTATTGCCGGTACCATCCGTTTCGATATCGAAAAAGATGCGCTGGGTTACGATGCCGATGGTAACCCGATTACCCTGAAAGATATCTGGCCCAGCGACGAAGAGATTGATGCGATCGTACGTCAGAGCGTGAAGCCACAGCAGTTCCGCGATGTGTATATTCCCATGTTCGAAGAACGGGATGCCGCAGAAGAGCAGGGCCACGCACTCTACGACTGGCGCCCGGTGAGTACCTATATCCGCCGCCCACCTTATTGGGAAGGTGCCCTGGCAGGCGAGCGCAGCTTGAAGGGCATGCGCCCGCTGGCGGTGCTGGGTGACAATATCACTACCGACCACTTGTCTCCCTCCAATGCCATTCTGGCCAGCAGTGCTGCCGGTGAATACCTGGCGAAGATGGGATTGCCGGAAGAGGACTTTAACTCCTACGCAACCCATCGTGGTGACCACCTCACTGCCCAGCGTGCAACTTTCGCCAACCCGAAGCTACTCAACGAAATGGTGCGCGATGATAAGGGCGAGATTCGCCAGGGCTCTCTGGCTCGTGTCGAGCCGGAAGGGCAGGTTACCCGTATGTGGGAGGCGATCGAGACTTATATGGATCGCAAGCAGCCGCTGATTATCATTGCTGGTGCCGACTATGGGCAGGGCTCTTCCCGTGATTGGGCCGCGAAAGGTGTGCGCCTGGCCGGCGTAGAAGCGATTGTGGCCGAAGGCTTCGAGCGTATTCACCGCACTAACCTGATCGGTATGGGCGTTTTGCCGCTAGAGTTTAAGCCGGGAACTACTCGCGAAACCCTGGGTATCGACGGTACCGAAAGTTTCGACGTAATCGGTGAGCGTACCCCCCATGCCACGCTGACTCTACTGATCCACCGCGCCAACGGTGAGACAGTTGAAGCTCCGGTAACCTGCCGCTTGGATACTGCAGAAGAGGTTTCCATTTATGAGGCTGGGGGTGTTTTGCAGCGCTTTGCGAAAGACTTCCTCGAAGCAGAGGCGACGGCTTAAATGTTGAAATTTGCTCCTCAAGTCAAAATCCCCGCGACTTATATGCGCGGGGGCACCAGTAAGGGCGTTTTCTTCCGTTTACAGGATCTACCCGAAGTTGCGCAGGTTCCAGGAGAGGCCCGTGATAATTTGCTGTTGCGGGTAATTGGTAGCCCGGACCCTTACGGAAAGCATACCGATGGGATGGGTGGAGCCACTTCGAGCACCAGCAAAACGGTGATCCTGTCTGCCTGTGATAAGCCCGATCACGATGTGAACTACCTGTTTGGCCAGGTTTCCATCGATAAGCCCCTGGTCGATTGGAGCGGTAACTGCGGTAATCTCACTGCGGCTGTTGGAGCTTTTGCGATTAATAGCGGTTTTGTTGATGCTGCGCGAATTCCAGAAAATGGTATTTGTACAGTGCGCATTTGGCAGGCCAATATTGGCCAAACCATTATTGCCCATGTACCTATTACCAACGGTGAAGTGCAGGAAACCGGAGATTTCGAGCTGGATGGTGTAACTTTCCCAGCAGCCGAAGTGGAAATTGAGTTTATGGACCCCTCGGACGGCGAGGGTGCCATGCTTCCCACCGGTAACCCAGTCGATGATCTCGAAGTGCCAGGAATTGGTGTACTCAAGGCGACCATGATCAATGCCGGCATCCCCACGATCTTCGTCAATGCGGAAGATATTGGCTATACCGGCACCGAGCTGCAGGATGCCATTAATGGCGATAGCAAGGCGCTCGCCATGTTCGAGACCATCCGTGCCTACGGTGCGGTGAAGATGGGCCTGATTTCCTCTGTGGAGGAGGCCGCGGCTAGGCAGCACACGCCGAAGATCGCCTTTGTCGCCAAGCCGCAGGACTACATTGCCTCCAGTGGAAAAAAGGTAGCGGCGCAAGATATTGATTTGCTTGTGCGAGCCCTCTCCATGGGTAAGCTGCACCACGCCATGATGGGTACAGCCGCCGTGGCTATAGGAACTGCAGCGGCTATTCCCGGCACCCTGGTAAACCTTGCCGCCGGTGGGGGTGATCGTAACTCCATTTGCTTTGGCCATCCTTCAGGCACATTGCGGGTTGGAGCCCATGCGAAAGTGGTAGATGGCCAGTGGGTTGCCACCAAAGCCATTATGAGCCGTAGTGCGCGCATCCTGATGGAAGGCTGGGTGCGAGTGCCAGGCGATAGTTTCTAGTCTTGGTATAATCACATCTTTAGGGGCGTGATACGCCCCTTTTTAGTGGTCGGCTTGTACTCTTGAAGGGTTTCTATTTTATTAGCCGGCTCACACAATATTTTCGTAGACTCTCATACAGCTTTGGGCTACCTTTCCCTGCACCCCGAGCCACCCATCCCAGCCCCTGGCTTATCCTCGGCCGCAATCTCACTCGGGTCTTACGCTGTTTCTATAAGAATACAGTTTGATTATTAGGTAGTGCTCTTGGCGAAATTACACATCGCCGTGCCTCTTATTGTTAGCAGGAAATAAACTTGGTAGCAGCCAAATCGTTAATGTCGCTCGGTGGCGATAACACTATCGATGAAACTCTATTTGCACACATCGCTAGGGATCTTACCGAGCAGGGCTATAGTATTCGCCATGCCGCACTACCCGAATCACTCTCCAGTGCGCTTTTTACCTATCGGCAGGAAATGAACGGAGAGAAATTTATTGATGCAGGGGTCGGGCGAGGTGACGATTACCTACGGAATGAATTCGTGCGAACGGATGAAATTTGTTGGATTACCGGGGAATCTGCTACAGGAAGAGATTGGCTCAGCTGGGCGGGCCAGCTTCAGGTTTATCTCAACAGGCATCTTTTTCTGGGGCTCTTCTCATTTGAAAGTCATTTTGCCCATTACCGGCCTGGGGACTACTACAAAAGGCACTACGATGCATTTCGCGGAGAGGCGAACCGGGTGCTCTCATTGGTCGTCTATCTTAATCCAGGCTGGAGCACTGCGGATGCTGGTGAGCTTGTGCTCTACAAAGATGAGCAGGATAGGGTCGGCACCAAAGTAACGCCGTTAATGGGAACGGTAGTGACTTTCTTAAGTGAGGAGTTTCCCCACGAAGTTCTACCAGCTAATCGGGATCGCTACTCCATTGCAGGCTGGTTTCGGGTAAATACTTCAGTAACCGATCGGGTTGATCCGCCCCGTTAAATTAATGAGTTACCCGCTTAAAATTAACCTCTAGTGAGCCACCTACCTAGGTAAACCTACTAGTACCCTGCGGTAACCGCAGGGTTTAAAGGGTACTAAATCACCTTTCGATTGATTTAGAGATCCGATTGATCCTAATCGCGATCCGCCCCATCGTATCTCAGTTTCACAGAACTCTCCTTTTTGAGATTTTAACCTAGCCGACGTACAGCCGACGGCCCGTAGGTAAGCCACGCATAACAATCAAACCGGCTTTCCTGTTGCAGCAGATTGGAGAGACATCAATGACAATTAAAAAACCACTTACCCTTGCGATTGCAATGGCCAATATAGCGGTGGCCTCAGCCTGGGCACAGGAAGCTAGTAATCAAGAAGATGACTGGGCGTTGGAAGAAGTCACTGTTACTGCGACGAAGCGCGAAACCAACCTGATGGAAACTCCAGTAGCCATTTCCGCTTTCACCCAGGAAGAGTTAGATCGTCAGGGTATTAAGAATGTAAAAGATCTGGGCAGTACAATTCCCAATGTGGATATCGGCTATGATGCTTCTCAGTCTTCACCAGTGATTTCTATGCGTGGTGTTCGCTCTACCAATACTACTGAG
This sequence comes from Microbulbifer mixtoriginis (SeqCode), assembly GCF_052468275.1. Taxonomy (NCBI): domain Bacteria; kingdom Pseudomonadati; phylum Pseudomonadota; class Gammaproteobacteria; order Cellvibrionales; family Microbulbiferaceae; genus Microbulbifer; species Microbulbifer mixtoriginis (SeqCode). The sequence continues at coordinate 2,930,555 of NZ_CP174341.1, forward strand.
TTTGGTGATCCAGCTGTTGGCTTACACTTCGACGGTATTTATTCTTCGCGCCCCCAGTCTGCAATGGCAATGATGTTTGACTCTGAAAGGGTAGAAGCCATGCGTGGGCCTCAAGGTACTCTTTACGGGCGTAATTCTACTGTTGGTGCCATTAATGTAATTTCAAAAAGACCGGTAATTAATGAGTTCGAAGGTTCCGTGGGCGTTGAGCTTGGTCGCTGGAATCAAGAGCTGGTCAAAGGCGTTATCAATATTCCGGTTTCAGATACCTTTGCTCTTCGTGCGTCCTTTATGGATGAGACACGGGATTCCTACCTTACCGGGTTTTATGACGTTAACCAGTGGGATAATCGCTATATTGATGCTGACTCTGTAGGTGCGAGCGTTTTATCTGGTGACGCTTCAAAAACCTTCATTCAAGCGAATAATGCTGAAGGAGCTACGGACCATCAGCTAGTTAGAGCTGATGGTGATGATTTTTATGGGAATGTTGATCAGCAGGCGGTACGTATAGGTGCGTTATGGGAACCAACTGACGATATTTCTTGGTATGCCGTAGCGGAACACTATCAAGATAGTAGTGCAGGCGGCATCAACACTATTGACTGTGAAAAGGCTGAGCAGCGAGAAGATGGTGTAAATTGTGAAACCTACTACGGATCCGGAGCTGACGAGTACACAGTTGCTGTGAATGTACCGGGTGAGCTTGATCTCACCATGACTTCATTCCGCTCTAACTTCCGCTGGGATTTCAGCGATACCATGGCGTTTGTGTATAACACCGGGTATGCCGTCCAGGAGCGAAGCAACCTGATTGATATTGATGCTGGCCGCAATACCTGGGATATGAGTATGAGTATTACGGACTCAGAAAATGTCTCTTACTCCCATGAATTGCAGTTGCAATCTACAGGTGATGGTCCCCTACAGTGGATTACAGGTTTGTTTTATTTCCACGAGACCACTGATCTGAAAGGTTACTTCCTGGCCTCATTAGATAATGCCGTATTCTGGAGGCAGCCAGATAGAACTATAGAAGCCAGCGCAGTATTTGCTCAGGCTACCTATGACCTTACTGATACCCTCCACCTAACTGTTGGTGGTCGATATACGGAAGATGAGAAGAGTGATGTAGGTGGTAACAACCTGAGTTGCACTCGAGACTGGTCCACTGAATCAGATGAAGAGTATGGCTGCTTCCCTGCCTATTTACAGGGCACCTTTAATAGCTTCTCTACCAACCACTTTGCAGACAGCTCAATTTATACAATTGATACTTACAATGATGCCAGCAAGAGCTGGGATTCATCCGACTTTCGAATTGGTCTCGATTATGACCTGACAGATGAAGTCATGCTGTATGCATATGTTGCAAGTGGATTTAAGTCCGGTGGTTTGGGTGATGTTGTCATCCAATATGAGCAAGACCCGGACACGGCTGAGTATATCTACGATGATGAGGGAAATCGGGTTGTTCAACAGGTAATTGACACTAGCTATGATGAGGAGAAAGTCATTACTTGGGAGCTAGGAGCAAAAGGTACCTTCTTGGATGGTCGACTAAATCTGGCTAGTACCTTCTTTTTTTCCGACTATAAGGATATGCAGCTAGCTGCACCTGATACTGCATACTCGTACTATGCGGTAGAGCGAGAAGGTGAGAACGCAGGTGAAATTACAACCGAGCCCGTCGTCATTTACCTTACTAAGAATGCTGCTAGCGCAGAGATTATGGGGCTAGAGTTAGAGTTTGATTGGGCCCCCTATCCGAATGGCCGAATCAGTGGTTTTGCTACCTGGATGCAAACAGAAATCACCTCTGATTTTCAGAACCGCTGGAATTTCAATAACCAAGCGTTATTCGAAATTTCGGATTATGGTTTAGCTCATGACAATACTAATGAAGAGCTCTTCCGAAATTTGAAGGGTAATGAGCTGCCTGTATCACCTGAATTCAGCTTCACAATCAATTATGATCACACCTTTGAGTTGGCCCACGGCGGTGCAATTATTCCGTTTATAGGCATCCACTGGGAAGATGAGTCTTATCTGACCTACTGGAATGTTGACAAGCACGACTTCCCCACTGGTGATACTTCTGCTTTTGATGACAGTCGTGATTCCTTCTGGATGGTAAATGCTTCCGTGAAGTATGTAAGCCCGGACGATCAGTGGAACGTTGAAGCCTTTGGTAATAACCTGACTGATGAGATTGTTCCCTACTACGCTGATGGAAGTGATGGCCTCGTATCTGGGCCATTCTCCACTCCAATGAGCTACGGTGTACGCTTTAACTACAACTTCTAAGTAGCTACTGTTACTCCATAGTAAAAAGCCGGGTCAATAGATGGTCCGGCTTTTTTTATGGCTCGTGAGTGAAGTCAAAACTTCTCACGAGTACTTTAGCCCATATCAAGACATGCGTGTATCTTGGGGCTATGTAAACTGCTAGGTTCTGGTTTTACGCCAAATTATGCGAATCAGATAAAATACAAATAGGGCGATAAGCATCCAGGGTAAAAGGTAGGCGATTGCAGTGATTGCTTCAGATAGCCCATCAGACAAATTTTCACCAAAATGAGATAGGGAGTCTAATATGGGACTCCAGAAAGAAGTATAAGATTTTGAGTGTAACTCAATTTCAACCACATCCATCTGAGTTCGCTTGAGCAGTTTAGCTTTTTTACCTTGTGAATACTCAATATCAGATTGTACCGATGCTAACTTTTCAGCAACCTTTATTAGAGTATCAATGTCACTCGCAGATTTTTGTTCCAGTTCTATAAGTCTCGATTGATACTGGAGTAACATTTCAAGTCGTTTTTGGCCGTCGATAATGACATCCTGTAAATCTTCTGCTTTGGTTTCCCGCTGTATCACTCCTCCTTGCTTTGATGCCAGATCAATGATTTTATCGACTCCGGTGGGGTGTATTCTAAGGTGAATCCTTCCGTAGGGCTTTTCATCATTGCGGAGACTAGAATGCAATATTGTGCATTTTTTCTCCATCTCCTGTTGGCAAAGTAATTGGAGTCTGTGGAATACAGGTTCAACTTCTTCAGCAGGTAGTTCAGTTGTCAGGAAATGTTCGTAAGCAATATACTGATCTTGTCCACCTCGATTGCCCGCTGTGATAGGTTCCGGGAACCGGATATCTGCATCCCTGTTGCTGGTGGTATGGGCATTGGGACTGTATGAAGTTGTTGATCTATCACTGCTTGATTCTGAGCAGCCAGAGCTACTGCCCAATATAAGCAGGACAAAGACGTAGTTAAAGAGTCTCATTTTGATCCCGTTTTTTAGTTAATCCGAATAGATTCGAATCTAACATTGTCCGGTTTGCTTATAAAGATATGCGCCGCTGTACATGTTGTTTACTTGGAGTCATGCATTTGGGATTCATTAAGGGTCTCAACATTTATGTTATTCTCATATGGGGCTGAGTGTTTGTTCTAAATTTGTGTGTTGATGGAAGATAGGTGATGTCGACAATAGAACTGGAAGAAAGGCGAAAGTTAGAGCTAATCGAAAAGATTAGGGGTTATTTATCTAAAGAATTTGAGTTGGAGATTGGCAGTTTTGAAGCGGAGTTCTTTATTGATTTTCTTGCAAAGGAGATGGGGGCAGGGTTTTATAATCAAGGTCTACATGATGCTCAGGTAATAGTGTCCTCTAAATTGGAAGATATTTCTGATGCAATTTATGAAATAGAAAAGACTGTCGACTAGAAATATTGCCTCTATTGATGGCAATTTGATTCTATTGTTCTTGAGTTGTTTAGGGGTGTTTTTTCTTGGGTTTTTCTGCTTGGATAAATAACATGGCTGCAAATACTAAGATTATTCCAGGTATAAAGTTGATAGAGAATTTCGTCATTTCCAATGCTGTAGCCAATACCAGTACAAATACCGGATTCAAGAAGCTGTATGCTGCAACTTTGGTCGCCCCGATTCTTATTGTGCTAAATTGCAGCAGGAAAAAACTGATTAATGTTGTGAATAAGGCTAAATAGAATAGCCCTCCGTAAGTTTCGACAGGTATATTTCGCCATTCTATTTGGCTTAAACTTGGGAATGAAAGCAGTAATAACCAGAGGGCGCCAAATAGAATAACCCAGAATGTCATAACCTCTGTAGGCTCCCCTGAGTGGACTCTCTTGATCAGTGGATTATACAAGCTGAGCGATATAGCACCTAAGGTGAATATCCAATCCCCTCTATTTAGATCCAGCGTTATCGCTGTTGTAATACTCCCTTCAAATACAATCCAGGCCGCACCCAATGTTCCAAGGATAAGACCGATGACTTTGCGGGCGCTGCTACGCTCACCATTGATGATCAAGGCAAAGACGGCAGTCATTGCAGGAACGGTTGTAAAAAGGGCGCCGGTATTCACTGCTGTGGTGTATTTGAGCGCTTCAAACATACACCAGAAAAAGATAACCAATGGGATGCTGAGTAGCGCATAACCCAGTAGCTTTTTGGGGGGTGGAAGCTGAAATCCATGCTTTAAGAATATGAAGGGCGCAAATAGCCCTGTTGCAATTAAGAACCGAATCATCATCAAGCAATCTGCCGGTAACGAATCGGCGATTAACGCACCAACAGGAAATGAGCCAGCGACAAGTAATGTGCAGGCTATCATCAAGCCGTGAACCCACCACAATGATGTGCCGCTGCTTGCCGTTGCTGTAGGGTTGATACCCCTTGAAAGTTCGCGCATGACTCTTCCCTCAATAAAAGCGAGATCAGAGTAACTCGTTTCTGATAAACTGATAATCCATCAATTAAGATACATACTGTTGAGAGAAAGGAAACAGTAGTTTATGGAAAGTTTTGCAGCCATACCGGTATTTGTCACAGTGGCCGAAACCGGTGGCTTTTCCCCGGCCGCCAAGTTGCTGGGGATATCCAAGTCTGCAGTTAGTAAACGGGTCAGTCAGCTGGAAGAGCAACTTGGGGTAAAACTATTGCATCGCACCACCCGCAAGCTGAGCTTGACAGAGGCGGGCGAGCATTTTTTTCAGCATGCCCGAATCGCTTATCAGGCCGCACAGGACGCTCAGGATGCCGTGACTCAGCTTCAAGGTGAGCCTCAGGGGCGCTTGCGAATCAATGCCCCAATGTCCTTTGGCAGGTTGCATTTGGCACCGCTTATCCCAGTGTTTCTAAAGCGCTATCCAAAAATCACGATTGATCTGGTGATGGACGATAAGGTGGTAGACCTGATTGGAGAGGGGTTTGATATCGCTATCCGTGGTGGTGACCTGCCTGATACCAGTTTGATTGCCCGCAAGCTGGCGCCTCTGCAAAGCGTGCTCTGTGCCTCTCCCGCGTACTTGGAAGAGTTCGGCAAACCGATCGAGCTTGAACAGTTAACAGAGCACAATTGTTTGATGTTTACTTATTCCAGGGATGTAAAAGAGTGGAATTTTATTCAGGATAACCATCTACACACCATAGAAGTCAGGGGTAACTACCAGGTCAATAACAGTGAAGCGCTGCGGGAAGCCATTCTCCAGGGGCTTGGCATCGGCCGCCTGCCGACTTTTGTCGCAGGAGCGGATATCAAGAGTGGTCTCCTGGTGCCTTTGTTTGAAGAATATCAAATGCCGGCCAAGACTATTTATGCCGTATTTCCGGAGCGGCAGTATATGCCTGCCAAAGTACGGGCCTTTATAGACTTTGCCATTGAGTACTTTGGTGGCGACATTCCCTATTGGGATTGTTAGTTTGTAAACTTTTTCTCAACAATCTTTTAACAAAAGAGCCCATTATCAAGCCAGGAGAAACCCAATAAGCTTTCTCTCATCGACATTCACAAGATGATTAATTGTCAGAGGGAAATTATGGACCTGTTCACTGCTGTTGAAACTCGCCGTTCGGTCAAGCATTACGATGTATCTGAAAAGATGACATCAAGTGAGTTTAACCAGCTTATCCAAGCCACAATGTTATCGCCAACATCCTATAACATTCAGCATTGGAGATTCCTGCGAGTAACAGATTCCAGGCTTCGAAGCAGACTTAAGGATGCTGCCTGGGGTCAACAGCAAGTGGAAGATGCGTCTGAGCTGATTATTCTTTGTGCAGATATAAACGCTTGGAAAGATCGACCAGAACGCTATTGGGCTGATGCACCCAGAGAGGCGAGGGAACTTTTAGTCCCGATGCTAACTGACTTCTATAGAGATAAACCCCAATTACAGCGAGATGAAGCAATAAGGAGCTGTGGCTTAGCGGCGCAAACCATGATGCTTGCGGCAAAAGCACTGGGCTATGACACCGGCGCACTGGTTGGGTTTGACTCAGATAAAGTGGCCGAGCTTATAAACCTGCCAGAAGGTTATCTGATCGGAATGATGATAGTCGTGGGTAAGGCTAGCAAGGCAGCGAATGGACGTGGTGGCCAGTTAGCATTGGGTGAAGTGTTATTTGAAAACCAATTTTGAGCATAACTTACATACCGTAGTTTAGTATTTATGCTTGCAATCTGTAGGCTGTTCTTGTGATCAATTATCCATATCTCCGCTAGTGGGATAATTGATCACAAGTGGATTAGAGCACAAAGTCAATTGGCGGTTATTGGGTGGGTAAAAAATGAATCGGGTAGTGAATTGTTGTTCTTCGTGTGTCGCTGGCACCGAAGTTAAATTCCTGAATCTTTGCCATTAACTGATCGGTAAACGGCTTGGAATCGAGGCTGGAGCTGGCCAATGCGATATTGGCGACTTCGCCACTAGGTTCAATATCGATAATAAATTCCGCGCCGCCTTCAAGGTCAGGGTCTTGTTTGCGCGCACTCAAGTATAAACGATAAAGCTGGCCTTTGTGTTTATCAAATACCTGCTGAATTTCTACTCTGCTACGCTCTCGCTTTTTCTTAACGGTTTTTTTAAGGGTGGCATCTGCTATGGCTGGTGGTTTTTTATCAGAGAAGCTGGCGTTTCCGCTTTGATCGACCCACTGATAAATTTCTGCGCTTGCAAGATTGCTGGAGAGTGTGAGACTGATACAGAATAAGCTTTGATAAGTAAATCGGTTCATTTTTCCATTTATACTTCGATATTCTTGACCAAGTACTTAGTCTACTTTAGGTGCTACGCCTAGGAGGAGATTAGCGTATTGATTGGTTAAACCTAAGGTTCGTGAATTTTCTGTAGCAATTAATCGCCAGGCTTTACAAGGTATCTTTGTACAATTTTCCCATCTGCTTCGATCTCAGAATCGAATAATCCACCACATGCCTTAATTGTATTGGCAGAGGCGGGGTTGTCTTTGTGACAGTGAATGTGAATTGTCCCGGCTTTCATTTCCTGAAGCCACTGGATCGAGAGCTCCATCAGGCGTTTACCGTACCCTTTGCCTCTATACTTGGGTCTGATCCCCAAACCAATATGCCCACCGCAGTGGGTAATTCTATCGTTCAGGTAGTGGCGAATATTGGTGACGCCTACGATTTTAGTTTCATCAACAAGCCATAGTGTAGAACTTGGGACAAAGCCTTCCGGTAGGTTTTTACCCTGTGCAAAGTTAATGAGCTTTTGGATGAGAGCTTCGAAGTCCGCATGATCAAAATCCATAGGAAAGGGATAGCGCTCTTCATCACCCAACTCTTCTATATATTGCTGATAACTAGCCTCATAGATAGCTGAAGGGGGTACTAATTTCAAGGTAATGCCTGGGAATTCGAGTTATGAATAGGGTGAAAGCAAAATTTAGCCTATAAAAATTAGCTGTGTAATCTCTAAAGAATTGTTAAAACATTTGAGTTGGCAGAAGGGGATAAAGGGACGGCTGTAAATGACTGCATCTTGGGCGCCCTTTGCCAGGAATAGGACCCCAAGACGGTAGGAAAATTTTAAGCTGCCTGAAATTTCAACAAGACAGTACATCCTGTTTCTGACTGGGGAATATGTGCTGAGCCAATGGGGTTGTGAATAAATGATCCCTCGAGATGATCGTCTCTGCCATCATTAAAGATCCCTGAAATCACAAAAATTTGTTCTGCACCGTCAACATGTGTTTCCACACCTGGGTATCTGGCTCCAGGTAGAAACTCGAAGACAGACACCCAGCTTCCTGCTTCCTCTCTCCAAAGACTTCTCTCGAATATGCCGGGAGCAACCTCCCTGGCTTCAATATTCTTCCAGTGACTAGACGTGATGCCAGAAAAATTCACTTGATTCATAGCAGTACTCTTCCATCTTAAGCAACAATATTTTGCGCGCAAAGTATTGTTGCTTAAGTTCGGGTTTACCGTCAAGTACTTTGCGCGCATAATATATAGATCTGTTCAGTGAGTAATCAAGATGACTCCAAAAGAGTTCAATCTCCAAGAGTTGGTGTGTTTTGCCTTATATTCGACAGCGAACTCTATGGTGCGTGAATATAGGCCGGAGCTTGATCAGTTTGATCTTACCTACCCGCAGTTTCTGGTGATGATGAGCCTTTGGAATGAAGACTCTGTTTTCATCAAAGAGCTAAGCCATCAGACTTACCTGGATGCAGGCACCTTGACTCAAGTTCTGAAACGCCTAGAGGCTAAAGGGTTTATCGAGAGGCAAAAGTCCAGCGTGGACGAGCGTGCAAAAGTGATTGTCCTCACCCGAAAAGGGCGCGATCTAAAGCAGAAAACCTCTCATATACTTGAAGATATGGCCTGCAAGGTCAGATTAACGGCTGAAGAGCAACAGGACTTGACCTCACTGTGTCATAAAATTTTATCCCGGCTGAAAAAATAGGGTTGGACCTTATTCAATCGTCCATCACTTTGGTTTGTTATTTATGATTTTTTAATAACTCTTTGGCTTTGTTTGGAACTGACTCATAACTTGGGTATTCAGGAGCCCTTGATGCACAAAGACTCAGTAGCTTTATCGCTTCCTTTTTCTGATTGACTTTAAGGTAAGCTATCGCTAGAGAAAGTTGTGCATTTGGTAGGCAGTAGTGGGGCTTTAGATCAATGGCTCTTTTTAAAACCGCTATAGATTGTTTCCAATGATTTAATTCTTGGAGGCACATACCATAAGCGATGTAATATCTTGGGTCATTAGATGAGGCCGTTAACTGTGCATAAAGCTGAAGAGCTTGAGAAAGCTTCCCAGAAGTTTGGAGCTCACAAGCCCTGCGATAGCTTTTATCTCTGTCCATATTGATAGTGCTAAATTTAATCGTTAATTCCTACATATATTTCAATCCGATCCACATTCCCGCTCTCATCCAACACTGCAATTTGATGCTGCCCACTCTGTGGTGAGAGTGCAAAATTTTGAGTGCCCAATGTTTCATCCTTGGGTTCGCCGTTGATAAACCAGTAGCGTTTCCCTTGTCCTCCTATCGCGCTGAGATTTATACGTGGTAAAGGAGCGCTGTTACCGGTAGGAAGGTATTGGTTACCATTGCTGGCACCGACAATTTTCAGTGGGGTACCCGTAGTTGCGGTTGGGGCGTTACATTCGGGCGCTGTCGGTGGGATTTGTTGGTTCCGAGTTTGGTTGGTGGGCAACCAGGACTCCAGCTCCTTTGGCCACAGGGCAAGGCTTCTCTTTGTAGCAGAGGAGTCCATACAGCTGGGTTTTACCCGCAAGCCCTGTTGGTTGGCAAAGAAGTGGTAAGTTTGTGCAGCACGTAAAGGTTCTCCTTTTGGGGGGAGGGTTCGGGGCGCCCGGCCCTGGATAAGCCAGGCATTGCGCTGTTGGTGGCAGAGTTCATCTTCGGTTAACGACTTCTGGCCTCCTAACGGCCAGCAGATTTCTGTTTGGATTATTGATTCGGGTCTTGCCAGGCGTTGCTGCTTGTTACCTGGTAGAGATGAAATCACTGCATTTAACAATGGCGTTGCACTGATGGAGCCGTAGTAGCCGGGGAGGGGGGTGCCGTCTGGGCGACCTACCCAAATTCCTACGGTATAGCTGGGGGTTACACCGATCGCCCAAGCATCGCGGTAGCCGTAACTAGTGCCTGTTTTCCAGGCAATATCTGCTTTGCTTTGCCTTACCAGATTGCGCCAGCGGCGTGAGCCACCACTGTTGGAAGCCAGCATCTCAAATGTGATCCAGGCGGCCTCTGCAGACATCAGGTACCGCTCTCGCAGTGGAGTTTCGGGTAAATAGCGGGGTGCTGCGGATAGCCCGCTGCGTGCTAGGGCTGCATAAAGTCCGGTGAGTTGGTCCAGGCGGGTGCCAACGCCACCTAAAATCATGGCTAGATTAGGTTTGCCGCCGCTGGGAAATTGTAGTGAGAGGCCGGCATTTTCCAGTGTCGCTGCGAATCGGCCGGGGCCGTAGTGCTCCAGCAATTGCACGGCTGGGATATTGAGAGAGCGCTGCAAAGCGGCAGTAGCACTGACCGGGCCGGAAAAACCACGATGGAAATTCTCTGGGCGGTAATCTCCATAAATTCGCGGTGCATCACTGAGCAAGGAGGCGCTGTGGATCAGGTCTCCATCGATTGCCAGTCCATACAGAAATGGTTTGAGAGTAGAGCCGGGCGAGCGCGTGGCTCTCGCCATATCTACATAGCCATATCGACGTTTGTCACCGAAATGGGAGGCTCCCACATAGGCGCGTACAGATAAGTCGGAATTCTCCAGTACTATAACGGCGGCAGAAGTTTTCTGCGGATAGCTCTCCATATAATCGCGCAGATAGTCCTCCAGTCCACGCTGAATATTGCCGTCAATGGTGGTGTTAATCACCTCTTGATCACCGATGCTTTCTACCAGCCAGCGGGATAAATGAGGGGCATTCTGTGGAAATTCCAGACGCTCCGCATAAACGTTTTCTAGCTGCGCGCGCTCGACCTCGTTTGCGCTCCAAACGCCGTAGACCTGTAACCGGGTCAGAACTTTATCCCGAGCTTTTTGTGCTCGATTTGGGTACCTGTCCGGTCGTAGGCGACTGGGCGCTTGGGGTAATACTGCCAGGAGTGCCGCTTCGGCGTGGGTGAGATCGGCGGAGGATTTACGCAGGTATAAACGGCTGGCGGCTTCCACGCCTTCAATATTGCCGCCGTAAGGTGCCAGATTGAGGTAGAGATCGAGAATTTCCTGCTTGCTGAAATGCCATTCCAATTGCAGGGCGCGCAACATTTGTTTGGTCTTACCGATTAAAGTCCTGTGATGTGGATCTAGCAGGCGCGCTACCTGCATGGTCAGGGTGGAGCCACCGGAGACCACATGTCCATTGCGAAGGTATTGGCTGGCCGCCCGAACGAGCGCAAAGGGATTGATACCTGGGTGCTGATAAAAATGGCGATCCTCATAGGTGAGTAGTGCCTCGATAAATCGTGGCGCTACTTCATCTTGCGTGATGGGGTAACGCCACACGCCGCGATTATCAGCGAAGAAACGCAGTGGCTTACCATGGCGATCAGCCACTACCCGCGCAAAACCATGTGTTTCAGGCAAAGGTAGGGGGAAAATAGTATCCAGGGCCAACAATGTGACTAAAAGAAAGAATGGTGAGATCAGCAGCACGCGAAACATGCGGCTGCTGTTTTTCCATCGAGCTATTAGTGTGGCTAACAGTTTCAATGCTTGCCGATTACCTGTACTTGCGCCATTGGGTTCTTGCCAATGGAAAAGCGTTCAGGGTTATACATATCCTCCACAAAGGGAGGTGGTACCTGGTAGTGACCGGGAGTTACTGCTCGGGCGATATAAAAGAGATTGGTGGGTTTCCACTCAGATTGATCCAATGCTGCCACAAATCGATCATCGCGGAATTCCATGTGTTGTATATTGTCCTGGTCGTTCTGCCATTGGGCGATACTCTTACCGTCGAATTTAAGCTCATCCACTTTGATACTATCGGCGAGGTTTTGGTTTTCCAGCTCAAACCCTGCGGGTAGCAGGTCTACTGCGAGAAGATCGGGCAGGCGTCGGTCCGCGTCGATTTGCAGGCGCGCCAGATAGAGTTCACCTTCACGTACCTGAGTCGGCACCACACTTGAACCGTCTAGTTTGTGGTAGCTGCGCGTGATTTTAACGCCCTTATCCATCACCTCTGTAGGTGCCTGTTTGCTGTAACCATTAATGGTAATAGCAGCGAAGAGTTTTTCTATTTGGCTGGTTACCTCAAATACCTCTGCGGCTTCACGACCACGGAAGAGAGTATTGTGCGGATTATCATCATTCACTTCCCGTAAACCATCAATGGTTTTTAGTAAAGCAGACCAATTTTCACCGCCATTAAGCTGTAACTGAACGCCGGCCATAAATATACTGCCTCGTTCCTGCGTGCTTAGGTACTCCCGTTCACGGAGCAGATTCACCATTTCAAACAGCATCTCTTCGGCTTTGTCGGTAGCCAAATTATGCTCCAGCAATAGGGAGATCATCTGTGCAGTATCGCGTAGGTTAGAGCCATAATCGCCGTAGTAACTAAGGCGCTTGCGCTCAATGGAAAGGGCTTTTTGTAAGGCCTCTTGAGACAGGGTGTTATCGCCCATGGCCTGGAGAGCAATTGCCATATGTAACTGTGGTAGAGGGGATCGGGTTAAGTCAGCACCGCTTTCGTAAAGGCTGCGCAATTGGCCGAGCGAGATTTTTTGCACACGGGATAGCACATAGGCGGCATAGGAGCGGGCAGCATAAGCGTAAAAGTCAGGGTCACTACTATAGCGCTGTTGATAAAAGCTACCGCGCTCGCGGGCATATTCCTGCAGACGCTTGAGGGTGGACTCCAGGCGTGTGTTATCGAACACAATACCTTGATCACGAGCGCGCAGAAGTAAGTCGGCCGCATAAGCGGTGAGCCATTGGTTCTCTGCTGATTCCGCACTCCACAGGCCAAAACCGCCGTTGCTTTTTTGCATACTGAAGATACGTTCGATACCTGCATCAATACGTCTCGCACGCTCGATTTCGTCCAGGGGTTCGATGCCCAATTTTTGTTGCTGTAGTGGCGTTGCCATCACCAGTGGATAAACACGGCTGGAAGTTTGCTCCAGGCAGCCATAGGGATAGCGAAGCAAATTTGCTAGGTGGTCCTGAAGTTGCAATTGCGGGCGGCTATCCAGGGATACTAATGTTTGTACCGTGTCCGGCATCAGGGAATCCAGAAAAGCCTTATCCGGGCTGAAACTCTCATCCTGCTCTAGAAGACGGCGCTGGGTGTGCGTGGTGGCGGGCCAGGCTGGGCGAACACCCAGGCGCCACTGGCGTTCGATGGTGATATTCTGGCCATCTTCATCTATTGCACCATTTACTATCAGTTGGAATTCCGCTTCACCAGTGGCGTTTTTGGCAGTAATTGGGAAGCGCAAAGTCTTGCGCTCGCCATCGGCCAGCTCTAACAGACGCTCTCCCATTTCCATATCCACAGCGCCCACAGACCGCATTTCCACAGTCAGTTTTTGCGTGCTGCCGCTCAGGTTGTTCAGGTCAAGCGCCAGTGTGCTGCGATCTCCGGGAGACATAAAACGGGGTAGGGCAGCTTGGGTGACTAATGGGGAGGCTACTATCAGTTCTCCTTCAGTACTGCCAAACCCCTCTTTACTGAATGACACCGCCATTAGGCGCAGGCTGCCATTGAATTCCGGCAGCTGAAGGGAAATTTTGGCTTTGCCTTGCTGATCGAATTCCACTGGCCCGGAAAATAGCGAAACGATCTGCACATCGGAATTGGGCTCTTCTCCACCACGCGCCAGTTCAGCATCTCCACCGAAACGTTGCTCCAACAGCTTGCCATTACCAGACTCAATAATTCGGTGATAGATATCGCGGACATCAACACTGTAGCGGCGCTGGCCGAAAAAGGCTTCAAAGGGATCTGGTGTTTCAAAGCGGGTGATATTGAGCACGCCCACATCTACCGCTGCCAAGGTGGTCCAGGCTGCGCCGCCATTTTTACCGATGGAGTCCAGGTCCGTGATTACGGTGGCTTCTATCTCTGAGCCGGGCAGGGCGCGTGCCGGGGCTTCCAGGCGCACAGGCAAGCGTCGGGCTTCCCGGTCCAGTGGCAAATGAGCCAGTCCGAAAGCGCGATTAGGGGCGATACGCTCATTCTTATCGGCCGGGCGCAGTGCGGTTACGGAAATATAAGTATCGTGACTGTCCCAGTCTGCTGAAATGGGAATTTCAACTTTGGTGCCCGATTTCTCTACCGATACACGCTCGGACCACAGCAATCGATCGCTCTCTACCAACACCAGCGCTTCACCGTCTGCCGGCGGCACTATAGTGAGTTGTGCTAAATCTCCAGGTGAGTATTTGGGTTTATCTAAAGATAAAGCCACGGTATCCGGGCGGGCCGCCTGGCCTTTCGCTACTTGGTCCTTACGCCACCAGTAATACCAGTCGCGCCCAGCATGGAAGCGCAGGCTGCTGGTGGCTCCGCTATTAGTATCGGTAATTTCCAAACGGTAGTGGCCATTTTCCACAGGCACCGTGAGTTTCAGGGGAGTCTCTTCATTAAATTGCAGTTGGCGGCTGAAAGATTCGAACTCGGCAGTGGAGTATTCATAGTGCCAACCCTGGCTAGCGGAGTACTCCCAAAAATATTGGCGATCCTCTGAGATTAATACCGCACTGAGATTGCGGCCTGTGACCGGTTCACCTAGTGCATCGGCTACAACAATTTCGAATTCCGGTCGGCTATTGGCCGAGGGATTCTCCTTGCCAAAGTTAGGGCGAATGCCGACTACTGGATGCTCGGGCCAAACCAGAACGGGATGTTGCCGAGTTACGGGGCGGCCGCCGGACTCGAACAGGCTCGAAACCAGATTAATTTTCAGCGGGCTCTTCGCGTGATTCCAACGGGATCGCAGCGGTAATTTGCCAAGCCCTTCAGCATCCAGCTCAATGGTGGACGCATTAAACTGGCGCGCGGGTAATCGCTCAGTGGCGTCCCCAAACAAAAACCCTTCCCATTGAGGGAAGGGTTCCCGGTAGTGGCTGACTTGTACCAGAGTTTCCAAGCGGTTGTTGGCGGCCGGAGCACCGTACAGATAGCTACCTTCAACTTCCAGTTTCAAGGCTTTATCGTGCCCCTGAACCAGGCTGCGCTCTTCACCATCCTGTAATACCAGCTTCATACGTTCCGGTAGAAACTCCTCCACCTTGAATGGGTAGCGCACTTTGCGTCCATCGGCCAATTCGACTTCCAGGCGCCAGTCACCCGTCGGAGCATTTTGAGGTAGGGGAAGCAGCTTCTCGTAGTATCCCGGCGCGCTGGCGTGCCAAGTGAAAGTACGGGCACTGGTGTTATCGGGTTTAATCAAGTCCGCCTTGATCGGTAAGTCTTTTAAATAGCGCCCGTCGTAATTGCGTAGCAGGCCGCTAACTTGTATGGATTCTGTGGGACGGTACAAATCCCGGGGACCGTACATAAAGAACTCCATCGGCCTGGAAGGGCGTTGGCCCAGCTTGAAGTCCGATAGGTCCAGCGCCGGTTCGCGCAAATCTAACAGAGAGAAATGGCCTGTATCTGGGTCTCGCGCAACAAAGAAGCGCTGGGAGTCCTCCTGCTCCTGGCTGAGCATAAAACGAACATGCCCTTCTTTGGAGGTCGTCTGCTGCTTGATCAGTCCTCCTTTGTTATCCAGTAGCTCCACCTGGATGCCTTTCAATGCTTGACCCTCATCCAGAGAGGAAACATAGAGGTCAATGCTTTCCGGGTAGTAACGGGCATGTAAGCCCAAGTTGGAAATAGAAAAGTGGGTGACATCGAAAAGATTGGTGTTGTATACACCGGCCGGCTGCATGACAGCAACATAAATGCCTGGCTGCTTTAATGGTTCAATATGGCCTATGGAGAGATCGAAGTCTCGCTGAACATATTTTTCTTGGGTTAGATCAAAATGTGCACTGTAGACTAACTCAGCAACATTGTTCAGAGCCCTTAACTGGTAGTAGTACTTCAGAGACTGATTGTTGACCAGACTAAGGAAGGCGGAATAGTGTTCAGGCTTCACTCTGTGAAAATGGATTTGCACCGCTTCAATGCTGACGGCAGTCACTGGTAAGCCAGGTGTTACCGTAACTGGAAATATACTGCCGTTACTGGAGAAGCTGATACTGGGTTCGATACGCCGAGTGTGAACTGTGTCCTTCTTTAACTTTCGTAACTCGAATCCATCCTTACTGGGCAGGCCGGGGTGTATCGCTACACTGTAGCGTGTATTCGGTTCGATGTTGGTGAAGTAAAGGATCTTTTGGTTGTCAGATAAAACCCAGCCCCCATCGACATCTTCACCATTTTCCTGGGTGAGGGTTAGGTAGGAACCAAAATGGGCATTCCCCAGCAGTGGCTCAGAAAAGATCACCGCAATAGCTCGCGCATCTTTGTAGACCCGCTCACCTATATGGAGCACCGTAAGAGCACTTTCCGTTGAATCCGCAACCAGCGGCATCGTGTCGTTGTTGGAAGTAGAAGCCTGCGAAGGAGCTTCTTCACTGGACTTGCTTAGGGGTTTGGTATCGGAAGTTGTTGATCCAGTCTCACTACTAGCCTCTTTAACACTAGCCTTTGGGGCAGAGACTAATGGGGGTGTTTCTTCCTTTGAATTTTCATCACCGCTTTTGAGTGCCCCATGGGTAGATGCCTTTTTAGTAGAGGGCTCGCTCAGCTTTTCTGGCTTCTCAGGCGTGCAGGCTATAGCAACAAGACAGAGAAGAATGACCGCAATCCAACGCGGTAAGCGGTGAGGGAACATGGATATTTCCTAGTTGGTAAAGAAAGTGGCGGACAATTTAGTTGGTCTTGAACGTTGTCTCAAGCTTTCGTATTGCTCAATGTGAGTTAGTAAGGGTATTGAGCTTGGTAATGAGTATTAGCGAAGGTGGGATAAGGAGCCAAGGAGATATCGGCAATAGGAGAATATGGTTCGTTATTGCTAAAAGAAGTCGCGCAAGTAGGGTCGCTTAGGCTCGACTAAACTGTGAACACGTCTTTGACTAGGTAGAAATAACAAGATATTAATTATTAGGCTGACTCTCTCTTGCGTTTGAACAGTTTTACCCAAAAGATCCCCTCAAAAACAACACCCAAAGCGAGAAAAAAGGCCCCGCCAACAGGCACACCAAATACATAGCAGGCAATGGCTGCTAGTAAGAATAGTAGGGCGACGGTGATCCTCTTCAATTTGGTGCTCCTTTTTGTGTTGTGTGTGGGCACAGGCTCAAGCTTGGCACACTTCAAAGACTATACTGAATGCCAGACCGAAACCCAACATAAATAATGCTTAGGCAGAGAGCTGCAGAGCAGAATGCTAAAGGTAGATAGAGTTTGTGGGAACCATGTTTGATTCTATTAACCGTGACCAATACGAATGAGCCTAAGGCCAGGAGAGTCGATAGACACAGCGCCATGAAGATGACTCGAACTTCTGTAATACCGCCATTGCCAGCAACTAAAGTCGGCTCTGGATAAATTAGGTTGCTCTGCCCGACAGATACCATAGCTGAAACACTTCTGGCTAGAAACAACTCGTTACCATCTAGGCCTAGCCAGTATTCCATAGTGGCAATAAAAATTGATATTGAGCTTGCTATAAGGCAAAGACAGATTTTTGAAACAGTCATCATTTTTTATGGTATTCGCTGCTACTTTTTCTAGCACTTAGCCTTTTGAACTTGTGGGGATATTTTTTTATAAATAAGAACTTCTTAAGAAGTAGTATCTATTTGTGTGGGAAGCCCACAAGGTATTTTTAATATCTAGTTCATTTCTTGTTAATATGTCTTTTCGTATCATGGTACTGCCAGAGAACGTTAATGATTTTCCAGTTATTTTTATCATTCTTATATAAGTGCATATAATCAATCCAATCATCGACTGTAAGCTTTACCGAGGCTACCCGGTTATCAATATCAAGTATGTTGATATCAACCCTGGGGGACTCTGTAAATTTATCGCCTTCCTTATTGTAGTTTTCGGCCAACCAAACCATGGTTTCATAGTCTGTCATCCATGATGAATTCTGAGCCGTCTTTGGATTTCCAGTAGGTTCGCTTGGCTAGTTTCGTATCTAAACCTCTTTCCATTAGGCTTGGTTCAACTTTTTGTTGTGACTCAATGTAATCGAGTACGGCTCTGCGTATTTTGGTGTTGTCCTCAGCGGAATTGGCATATACATATGAATTTAAAAAAGTTAACAGGATTAAAGGTATTAATTTGTACATCATATTTCCTTGGATAACTCTTGTTGTGGGGTTTGTAGAATAACGGTTTATTGGTTAGTTAATGAGCTATCAGATTCTGCTTTGACAGATTGCTGAATAGATGAGTGATTAGAAATCATTGAGTCAATCCAGCTTGCATAATGACTTAAGCGAATGGAATAGGAAGTCTGGCCATAGGTGCCAGGGCGGAAGGTTCGTATATCAACATTTTCCGCGTGCTTCCAGGATGTGAGACCTGCGAGTAACCACTGGCCATCAATTTCAATTAGTACCGGGCCGCCACTGTCGCCATTCGTAGACATGCCTTCAAGTGGCAACGCATTCGGGGCTTGATCAAAGTCATAGCCAAGCCAACGATTTTGAGTTGATGAGATTATGTTAAATGCTCTGCGGAGTTCTGTTCGATTGGGGCCTTTGGGGTCATGGCCGAGGTCAGCTGTACCCGTTGCTCCTTTTCCGATCAGTTTTACTATTTTTCCTTGCTCATCACTTTCACGGTAAATTCCTACCGGATTAACACCAATCATAGGCTGAGAGAGTTTAATTAAGGCAATATCATCGGATGTGGCCAATAATGCTTCAATTTCACTGGCATCTCCCGTTTCTAGTGCCTCATCAATCATCCTTTGAGGTATCTTCTTGTAGCCGGGGTGTATCACCAGCTTATCGATCCTTCTGGAAGTGCCTTTAATGGTGACCTCTTCAATACAGTGTTGCCAAGTAACGGCATGCGCAGCTGTCGCAATCCACTCTGGGGAGATAAGTACACCGTGTCCTTCTCCCGGTAAATCTACAAGTGCGGGGAGTTCAGAGGCATCGATACGGTATCTTGAGTCACTCACATCATCGCGAATGGTTATTGCTATTACCACAGGTGTTAATACTAATTGGAAGGAAAGAAAAAGATATTTAATTGTGCGTATCATGAGAGATCTTTCTGTAAGTTATTGGTTATATAGATCATTGATGTCTGAAAAAAATAGATCTGACGTAGAGGCCTTGGCCTAGTTGCCACCAGTGAATCCTATCGCCAGATATTGGGCTGTAAATTAGAGGCTCCATTGAATTTAATTTCGGAACCTCGTATCCCTGAATTGAAGCTAACTAGCAGTAAAAGCTATATTTTACGGAATCTTTCAAAATAGGCACTAATTGTAGGTTAGGGGATATCACTTCCTTAGTTTGACGGCAGTCCCAAAGACCATCATTTCACAAGATCCTTCCATAATGGCACTTGTTGAAAATCGGATACCTACTACGGCATCGGCTCCTTTCTGCTGGGCACTATCAATCAACCGTTGAAGGGCCTTATTTCTGGCTTCGGATAGCATTTCTGTATAGCCTCTTATCTCACCGCCAACGATACTCTTTAAGCCCGCCATAACATCACGACCAATATGCTTGGATTGAACAACGTTACCGGTAACCACTCCGAGTATCTCTTTGATTTCATATCCTGGTACGGTTTCAGTGGTTGAGTAGATCATGATACATTTCTTAATGTTGCTTGGTATGGTTCTTACTATGATTGCATGGGACATGCCTTGAAAAGAAGAAAGTATTACATTTTGATGAAACTAAAAATACGCCTTATTATTGGGGATGCTTGGAATTAGACTGGGATTTTGACACCCAGCTTCTTGCCATCATGATCGCAATAGAGAACTATCTAGGATATTCAAGAAAGCATTAAATGCTCTTTTTTCTCCGCCTCTACGAAATTTAAGTACGCACTTACCACATGATCAGGCGCCTCCCAATGCGGATAGTGCCCAATCTTTCCCAGCTCAATAATGTCTGCTGCCCGATCTATCAATTGACGAAATCGATCCACCATATGCTTCCCTGAAACTGGGTCCAACGAGCCATTGATTAGCAGTAGGGGGCCAGGGTATTGGTTTAGCGCGTCGATCCAACGCTGACGATGTTTGCGCCTGTCGTACATGTAGGTGATCAGTTTATAGAGGAGCCGGTTGCCATTCTTATATTGGAGAATTTGCCACAAGTCTCGCAATTCTCTGTCGGAGGGTTTTGTCTCTGGTCCGAAAATGGCACTGAAGCTGCGGCAAAACTGCTGGTAGCGCATTAGTTTATTGATTAGAGAGCCAATAGGAGAAAGCAGGAGTTTCTGCACGAGGCGAGCTTGATGAGTTTCTGGGAATAGACCGCCATTCAGCAGGCACACCGAGATATACCCTGTAGTGCCGCCGTTGTTGGCTCTGGCGAGTAACTCCTGTGCTACGGAATCCCCATAGTCATGGGCCAACAGGTGGACCTTATTGATGTTTAAATATTGTAGAAGAGCTTCATGTAAATCAGCTTGCTGGTGGATACTGTAGTTATGCTGTTTGGGTTTGTCTGAATAGCCAAAGCCCAGCATATCCATAGCAATGCAGCGATAGTGCTCTGTCAGTTGGGTCCATACCTTTTGCCAGTCATAACTACTGGTTGGAAAACCGTGGATCAAAAGCAGTACTGGTTTATGACGACAGCTTGGGTTGCTATCGACATAGAAGAGTTGGTGGTCTTGATAATCAAATATCTTTCCGTTTGATAACCATTGCTGAGGTTGCATTGGCTGCTCCATTTCTTATTGTTGTACTTGCTGTAAAGATTGCATGATGAGCGCGCAACCTCAAGCAGCGGCTATCAGATGGAAAGTATTTATCCTGTTCCTTGCAATGCGTAAACCGCGGGCTTGTTGATTATTTTCCATACAGAAAGCAGGGTAACCGAGGCCGTCAGGCCGATAATAAACAGTGGTGGCAGCAGCCAGCCCCAGAGGCTGGTTTCAATGCTGAACTCGCTTTGCTCAAGCCAAAGTGCTAGTGGGACCACTACCAAAGTTGCTACAGCGATACCGATAATTACGGGAGTCAAGCTATCGATCAGCGTGTGATAGAAAATCGTCGCTGGGCGGGCGCCGATTGCCATGCGCACGCCAAGCTCGGTACGCCGCAGTTGTACACTGTAACTGAGCACTCCAAAGATACCGATGGCAGCGAGGCTGAGTGCCAGTAATGTTAGGGCTGTGGTTACCCAAACTGAGACTCGGTCATTGCTTAGGAGTAGGTCTCGCGCCTGCTCCAGGGAGAATAGCTCGGAAACTTTGTACTGCCTGTTTACTTCGGCAAACTCCCGGTTAATCTCTGTGGTGCTGAGTGGTTGGTGAGGCTTATGTCTGAGTACGAGTAGGGGATAGCTCACGTTGATACCGCGCACAAATAAGCGGGCGGGTTCCATTTTGCCTGGCAGGCTTGCGTTACGCACTACACCGACCACTTGGTAGGGCAAGTCACCTCGCCAGTAGTAGCGCTTGCCTAATACTTCTCCATTCGGTTCCAGCTGCTGGGCAAGGGTTTCGTTGACGAGCATCATGCGATTGTTATCGGAAAACTCAGCCGCATTGATATGACGGCCAGCTACCAGTGGCATACGCAAAATGGAAAGGTAGTTTTCGTCGACTACTGTGGTCTTGGCCATCACCGGGTTTTGTCGGCTGGCATCATGACTCAGGGATGTGGTCCAGAGTGGCCGGCTGATAGAGATAGGAGTGTTTAAGCTCAGGCTGGCATTTTGTACTTTAGGGTGCTCCAGCAATCTTTGCCTGATGGCCTTCAGATAACTCTCTCGCTCGGTAGTGGGGGCGCTCCTAAGATTGCCGATATTCAGAGTCATTACCTGAACGTTGTCCAAAGGGAAACCAAATGGTTGGTTAATCAGGCGATTGGCTTGCAGGAATATCTGTAAACTGGCGACTATGAGTAAGCTGGTCATCGCTACTTGGCTGCTGATGAGGACTTTGCGGATCAGTGGTGAAATTTGTACACCGGAGCCTTTGCCGCTGCTCTGCAACATTTGATTCAGTGCGCGGTAATTAACCTGGCGACTGACTATGGCTGAGAAGAATAGGGCGAGCAGTAAGGCACACAACAGTGCGAAAACCAGTGTCTGCCAGTTTAAGGTGAGCTCTTGAATGCGAGGAATTTGTTCCGTAGCCATCACCTTTAATACTTCCGTCGACCCCAGGGCTAAAAGTAGAGAAAGTAATGCAGCCCCTAACATAAGTAGGCCGATTTCACACAGCAGGGCCAAAAAGATATGTTTTTTGTGTGCGCCCAACGCGACCTGTATCGCCATATTGCGTTGTTGTTTGGCAGCGCGAGAAAGAATCAGATTGGTAACATTGGCGCAGGCAATTAACAGGAGCACCAGTGTACCGCCCATAACCATTAGGGTTCGTGTGGCGCTGTCGCCAAGTATTTTATTGGCGAAGGGGGTGAGTCGGTATTCAACGGACCTCTCTACCGAAGAGGATCTTCCCGCTAGGGCAGCTTGATACTGGGCATCCATTAATGTGCTCAATTCATGCCCTGCGCTGGTGGAGTCAATGCCCGGCTTCAGCTTTCCTGTGAGCATGCGAAAAGGCAGGAAGCCTCTCCAATTATTTCTGCGCCCTACTTGTGTATCGTTAAAGTCCCAGGGCAGCCAGACTGCTGTTTGTCGGCCCTGTTTATAGATCTGGGGCTCAATGAAGTTTTTGGCAGTGACGCCGACAATACGAAAGTCCACCTCCCCAAATTGCAGGCTTTGCTCCAAGACATTTGGGCTGCGCCGGAACATCTGCTCCCAGGTTTGATAGCTGATAACCGCCACAGGGACTCGGCTGTCGAGCCCTTCATCGGCATTGAATTGTCTGCCCAGGGCCAGGGGTGCTCCAGCCAGCTGGAGATATTCTGGAGAGACATAGGAAACATTAACCCGTGGTGATCCGGATAAATTGCGGACCACATCTTCCCAGAAGTACACCAGGGCGCTGGACTCGAAGAAACTGTCGTTTTTATAGATTTCAACCAGGGCGGGGTATTGGCTGTTGTTTTCCAGCCGCAGCTGCTTGTTCTGGTAGAGATTACCATTCACGACATACAGCCGATCTTCGTCCGGGTAGGGTAGGGGTGCGGCTAACAGTTGGTAGTTGAGATTAAATAGCGTTACCAGGGCGCCGAGGGTGATACCCAGGGTTAAAATAATAGTGGTGGCGTAGCTCCGCGCCCGATTGAGGGACTGGAGGGCAATGGACAGGTCCTTTGTGGTGATCATAGGGCCATCTCATGGGGCTCTTTTATGGGCTGCGGCGTTGAGATTTTTCCATCCAGCAGATGCAATTGGCGGCTGGCCATGTCAGCGTAACGAGGATCATGGGTCACCATACACAGGGTGGTCCCTTCATTGTTGAGCTGCCGCAGCATTTCCATTACCGCATCGCCATTGTGGGAATCCAGGTTGCCGGTGGGCTCGTCCACCAGTAGCAGGGATGGATTGCCAACTAGCGCCCGGGCTATGGCGATTCGCTGCTGTTGGCCACCCGATAACTGATTAGGTTTGTGAGAGGCCCGGTGACTCATCCCCACCTTCTCCAGGCAGTGTTTCACTTTTTTGTCGGCTTCAGACTTGGGAATGGGATTGCGTCGGTATCGCAGGGGCAGGGCGATATTGTCGTACACAGAGAGTTCGTCAATCAGGTTAAAGGACTGGAAGATAAAGCCTACTTTCTCGTTACGAATTGTCGCCGCCTCACTTAGCGTCAATTGAGCGACTTCAGTGCCTTCAATCTCATAGCTGCCGCTGGTGGGGAGGTCCAGCAGGCCGAGAATCGAGAGAAGTGTGGATTTACCGCAACCCGAGGGGCCGCAGATAGAAACAAATTCCCCCGAGTAAATACTCAGGTCAACGCCCCGCAGGGCGTGAGTTTCCATTTCTTCGGTGCTGAACACCTTAGTGATCCCGGCCATATGAAGGATTGGCTTGGACATAGCGAACTCCCTGTTCTCGCTTTGGGTTTCAGGCTTTAGTCAATAATCTGGATATGCTCAGCTTCATTAAAATTGGCCATATCCGAGAGGATGATACGGTCCGCTTCATTGACGCCTTGGGTGATCTGGATATATCGGCCCGATTCCTCACCGAAGCTGATAGACTGGAGTGCCGCTTCCTCCCCGTTTTCGTTAATCAGGAAGAGGTTGGTCTCACTGTGCCTCTGTACATTGATAGGTCTCTCGACGAACAGTGTATCTTCCATAGTGGCGGTGAAGATCCGGGCATCGACGTTGAGCTGTGGCCTGGCAGACTCTGGGGCGCCTGCGCTAAAAGCAATTTCCACTTCAATATTGCCGTCCCGAACCTCAGGAGTAATACGGGTTACCACACCTTCGACTTTTTCCCTGCGGGTATCAATTTCAGCGGGCTGGCCAACCTCCAGTTGTTCTGCTTTGGATTGTGGGACTTGAACCAGGGCGAGTAGATCTGTCTCGCTGCCGATCAGAGCCAGTTCCTGGCCGGGGTCGACACCTTGCCCCAGCTCTACTGGTAGTCGTTGTAGTATGCCGTCCAGGCCTGCGCGTACTGTGAGACGATCTGTCCGCTGTTGGATACTTTGCAGTTGGGTCTGGGCTTGGTTGATTTGCTCGCGCTGGATTAACTCTGATTCAACGGCGACTTTGCGCAGGTGGTTGATACGCTGTTTTTGCAGGTCCACACGTTTTTTCATCTGCTCTTGGCGTAAGACGGTGGTTTGGTAGGTGAGCTGGGAAACCACTCCACTTTTTACCAGTTCGTCCTCAGCTTCGCGGCGCAACTTGATCACTTGGTAATTGGAATTCAGTTCCGCGAGTATGGCTTCTTCCGCGAGAACATCGCGCTGGTTGTTCAGAACAAGCCGGCGCAGATTAGCTTCCTCTTGTTCTAGGGAGGTTTCGGCTGCATCCAGATCGCGCATTAACTCTGGATTGCTCAGTTGCATAATGACGCTATCACTTTGTACTTCTGCACCGGGACGCAACATGATTTTTTCAACATTCGCTGCGGTTAGGGCGGTAATTAAAGTCTGCTTGTCTGAACGCAGCCTACCGTAGCCATCTACCACAACCTGCAGGTCTCCCCGTTGGACGGTACCTAGCATCAGCTGTTCCCGCTCAACTTTGTAGGCGCTGTCAGGAAGTAACAGGAGGGTGCTGGTAAATGCCACAAAAGCTAGGGCAGCACCACCCAACATTAAAGGGTGCTTAATCAGGGGGCGTTTCTTAGGTTTAATAATATCCATATTGCGGCATTTCCTTGGTTAAGCAATCGTTACACGCTTTTCTGCTGTGAAACCTTGATGCGGAGGCGAGTTAGAGGTGGAAAATCATAACTATTTAAAACGGGTGTATTCCTGTTGGAACTCCGAGGGAGGGCGGGTTCTTATCTTGTAATTAGTACTGTCGAGCATATTTTTGTGATCAAAACTCAGGCCTGTATAAGGGTTTTAGGTGAGGCTGAAAATGCAGGAAAATTGGCACAAGAACCAGTTGCTTGCGGTGAATGGTGGGGAAATACAGGACGGTTTGAATATTGTGAGGCGGGCAGTCACTTGAGAAGTTTAACGATTACCCAATGAATTTTGAGGATCGATTCGCAAATAAAATTGCGGAGATGTAGTGGGAATAAAGGTGTCGTGGTTTAGTGAATCCGGTAGATTTTCTAAACCACTACACCTTTAACAAAATATGTTTGCAAAACGAGGGTTATCCCAGAGCTTTGACTAATAGCGCCTGTTGAAGTTGATCGTCATCAACCCCCTCTGGTCGGGGTATTTGCACGATATGCCCGGATCCCGGAGCTACATCGATCGCTTTGCCTTCCGTATTCTCCATTTGCTCCAAGGGGAAGAACAAGCTACCTCTGGGAGTCATTAACTCCAATTGATCACCGCGTTCAAAGCGATTTTTAACATCAATCGTCAAATACTCAGGACTGCCGTCAATAAGCTCGCCTACGAACTGTTGGCCCGGAGTTGATATCAACCCCTTTTCATATTGCTGGTATTCTGCTGGTGGATGGCGACGGTAGAAACCTTCCGTGTAGCCTCTGTTCGAGAGGGTTTCCAATTCGTCCATCATCTTCATGTCGAAGTCTTTTCCTGCTGCAGCGTCGTCTATGGCGCGACGATAGATCTGAGCAGTACGAGCCACATAATAGTGGGACTTGGTGCGACCTTCGATTTTTAAAGAGTGGACCCCCATTTCCGTGAGGCGCTTGACGTGCTGTACGGCCCGCAGATCTTTGGAGTTCATGATGTAGGTACCGTGCTCATCTTCGTAAGCCGGCATATATTCTCCAGGGCGACCTTCTTCCTGTAGTAAAAAGGCTTGGGAAGTACTGTCACTGGCGGAGGTGGGTTGCTGGATAGATTCCTGATTTTGCACATGAATCAATTCGCCAACTTCATTCTCTTTGGCTTCATGAGCTTGGTATTGCCAGCGGCAGGAGTTGGTGCAGGCGCCCTGGTTGGCATCTCTATGGGTCATATAACCGGATAGCAAGCAGCGCCCGGAATAGGCGATACAGAGTGCACCGTGGACAAAGACTTCCAGCTCCATCTCAGGCACTTTCTGGCGAATTTCCTCAATCTCATCCAGGGACAGTTCTCGAGAAAGTATCACCCGAGATAACCCCTGGCGATGCCAGAACTTTACGGTCGCGTAGTTTACCGCATTGGCCTGTACGGATAGGTGGACTGGCAGATCAGGCCAACGCTCCCTTACCATCATTATCAGGCCTGGGTCGGACATAATCAGGGCGTCAGGTCCCATTTCAACAATTTCTTCCAGGTCCCGCAGGTAACTGCGAACTTTATCGTTGTGGGCGGCGATATTGGAAGCGATATAGAACTGTTTTCCTTGCTGGTGTGCTTCTTCTATACCTAGGCGCAGGGTTTCAATATTTTTAAATTCATTATTGCGCACACGCAAGCTATAGCGGGGCTGGCCTGCATAAACGGCATCGGCACCATAGGCAAACGCATATCGCATATTTTTTAAAGTCCCTGCGGGGGACAGTAACTCAGGTTTAAACACGGAAAAACTCATAGTGGAATAGTCGGACGCGGCCGCATGTTAACGGCATTCAAGATCGCGCTAATTGATATAAATCAATTAGCGCTGGGGTGGGGGTGATAAGCTGATCTGGAGGGAATCTATGCCTGTTACTCTAGCCGAATAAAAGACCTCTAACCTCTAATTTTTGCTGTTTACTTTTTAGTTCTGTAGGACCTGTTGATAGCCTTGTGTATAGACCCAGTCATTATTCTTGGCTGGTAAGTGGCATCCAAAACAGTTGTTAAGCCCGCTGCCCTTCCAGGTTTTGGTTTCACTTTTTGCTACCCCTGGCTTGAATAAAGCCCATCCCCAACCTTCTGCCCAGGCCTCATTCTTGGGAAATCTCCCTTCTGTGTCCTTTACCATCATAAAGGTGAACTGGAGATCAGTAGAGTAGTAAGCCAAGCCTGTGGTTAATGGTTCTGATTTGGTGCTGTTGACATCTTTTACCAGGACTGCGCCATCCGGGAATTTTCCATTTTTGCGAAAGGCTTTAACTGCTTCAGGTTGAGTGTAAACAATGTGAGTATCCCAGCCCTTGCCACTGGATGACTTTACTTGGTAGGAGCCGAGAAATGTCCATTCTTGGCGGTAATCCTTGGGTAATGTGATGTTTCCCTGTGCGTCAACGAAATGACTGAAAGTGGACTTTAGATTCTCTTGAGCTATGGCCTGTAGGCTAAACAGTATTCCCAGTGTAACTAAGCAGATTGTGCGCATAATGCCTCTTCCTATGTTGATTCCATGGAGGTGGGGACTAGGTCTAGCCCTCATTGTTTGGAAGTATAGGGAGGAGAGGGATGATCAACTGTCAGCTAGCTGACACTAAAGCCAAATTTAGCCTTGCGCTAAGCCTTCGAGGGCGCCTTTGTTTAGTAGGCAAATATGTTGGCGTGTGTAATCAATAATGCCTTTGTGTTTCCAGGTGCTAAGTAGTTGGCTAACGGTTTGTCTACTGCCGCCGGCCATAGCCGCTAGCTCAGATTGGGAAAGCTTTACATCTATTTCATGCCCGTGAGCGCAAGGTTGGCCCCGAAAATGAAAGAGTTGGGATAATAAACTTGCCAATCTAACAGCTAGGGGCGCGGTTATATGCTGAAATATACGCTGTTGTAATAAAGACTCTCTGTTGGCTAGATGCTCTATAAGGTCTTGCTGGGTTTGTGACAGTGAATGTAACAGGTCATTGAGATTTTCTGGAAAAGCGACTTCTAGCTCACAACCTATTTTGGCAATTGCTTCTATTTCTTGTGAATTTCCGCCAAGACCTGGGCCAAACCAGGAGCCTGGCCCATACAGGTCTACAAGTCCCCGGCTGCCATTAAAGTCCACTTTATGGATAAGAACATAACCGGCATGTATAAAATAAATATTTCGGGAGGCCACTCCCTGACGAAATAACACTGTTTCTGTGGTACAGCATACTCTTTTTGTTTTAGTCGCTATCGTTTGCAATTTAGTGTTTTCTTATTGGAGGTTGGAGTGTATGGACTAATCACAAACCCTCTTACCTTTTCAATCTTGGTCGAATATTAGTGAAATTCACAGGATGACAATATACACGAAAAAGCAAGCCATCAATGTCGTAGCGCTCAAATCTTGTTATCCATTTACAAAGTGAAAGATACAGCTAAAAAATTACTAGGCTTATTTAATTTCTTCACAGTACCATCAGGCCTTCTGCTATGCGCACCGACTCAGACCAAACTGGCCATCTAATTTATGATCAGGTAATCCAGGATATTGCCGATTACGTTCTCAATTTTGAAGTTTATTCCAATGAGGCTTGGCAAACAGCGCGCTACTGCCTGATGGATTCCTTGGGCTGTGCTTTTCTTTCACTGCGTTTTCCCGAGTGTACGAAACTATTAGGCCCTCTAGTTGAGGGGACGGTGGTGCCCAATGGGGCTCGTGTGCCGGGTACCCAATTTTGCATGGATCCGGTTAAAGCTGCCTGGGATATAGGCTGTACTATCCGCTGGCTGGATTTCAATGATACTTGGCTGGCCGAAGAGTGGGGGCATCCATCTGACAATCTGGGCGCTATCTTGGCGGTGTGCGATTTCCTTTCTCAGAAGCGGCTGAGTGCAGGGGAAGAGCCCCTGACAATGGGAAAGGTGATGGAGGCGATGATCAAGGCTTATGAGATCCAAGGTGTACTGGCATTACAAAACAGCTTTAACCGCGTTGGCTTGGACCATGTATTGTTGGTTCGCGTGGCTTCTACAGCGATTGCTACTTGGTTGATGGGGGGAGGCAGGGAAGAATTACTGGCGGCGATTTCCCAGGCCTGGGTAGATGGTAGCGCCCTGCGTGCCTACAGGCACTTCCCCAATACGGGTTCGCGTAAATCTTGGGCGGCAGGAGATGCCACGGCAAGGGGAGTTCGCCTGGCGGATATGGCCATGCGTGGTGAGATGGGTATACCAACCGTACTTACGGCGAAGCAATGGGGCTTTTATGACGTGGCTTTCAGTAAAACCAATGCTGATCAGGCAATAAAACCGTTGGAGGAGCGGCAGTTCCGGTTTCCGCGTCGATTCGGCTCCTATGTAATGGAGAATATCCTTTTCAAGATTTCCTTCCCGGCAGAATTCCATGGCCAAACAGCCTGTGAAGCCGCGATAGTTTTACATCCATTGGTAAGGGGTAGGGTGCAAGACATAGAGAGAATTGTCGTGACTACTCACGAATCCGCAATACGAATTATTAGTAAAACCGGCCCCCTCTCCAATCCGGCGGACCGCGATCACTGCCTGCAATATATCGTGGCTGTGGCTCTTTTATTTGGGGATTTGCAGGCTAGTTTTTATGAGGATGAATTCCATCAGTCCCATCCGGAAATTGATGAGCTGCGC
This sequence comes from Microbulbifer mixtoriginis (SeqCode), assembly GCF_052468275.1. Lineage (NCBI taxonomy): Bacteria > Pseudomonadati > Pseudomonadota > Gammaproteobacteria > Cellvibrionales > Microbulbiferaceae > Microbulbifer > Microbulbifer mixtoriginis (SeqCode). The sequence goes on from NZ_CP174341.1 coordinate 2,960,454, forward strand.
GGGAAAATTACCGTTGTTGAGGATGGCTGCTATTCGAAGGATTACCTTGATCCGGATAAGCGTTCAATTGCGAATGGTGTGCAGGTTTTTTTTAAGGGGGGCAAGGCAACAGAGAATGTAGTGGTGGAATACCCGCTTGGTCATCGTCGACGCCGTAAAGAGGGGATACCGCTTTTGTTGAAGAAATTCCATTCCAATCTGGCTGCACGTTTCCCTTCAGGCCAAGCAGAGAAAATATTAGCTTTATTTGCTGATCAACAACAGTTACAGGCAATGCCAGTACATCTTTTTATGGATAAGTTGGTTATTTGATGGACTGCCGCATTGCGGCTTTGGAACTTCCAATAAAAAAGGCGACCATAGGCCGCCTAATTCAAGCTCTCAAATCATACGACGGTCAAACAGCTCTTCCCAATTCGGATGATCGTCGTTAAAAGCGCTCTTAGAACTTGTATTCAGCACCGATACCGGCATAGCTGCGGTCGTAATCGCCATCAGCTGTTTCATCGGTGTAGAAGCCGAATACTTTAGCGGCGCTGTTGAACTTGTAGTCAACACCCAGGCTGTAAGTTTCGCCGTCTTCTTTCTTAATGTCAGACTGACCGTACTGTGCTTTCAGAGTCCACTGCTCGATTTTGTAAGCTACAGAGCTCATCCAGCCGTCAGCGTTTTCACCGTCAGCGTTTTCCTGGTCTTCAAACAGGGCACCAACCTGTACAGGGCCGATGTTGTACTGGGCTACAAAGCGCTGAACGTCAACGTCCTGGCCTTCCACGTCTTGGTCGAAAGCGTAGGCCATGTAAACGCCGTTGTTGTCGTAAGCAATAGAAGTGGAGATGCCATTATTGCGCTTGATTTCTTTGCCTAAGATGTCACTGCCATCATCATTTTGGCCAATGATCTCGTAACCAATTACCTCATCTTTATTGCTGATATAAGCAGCAGAAGCTTTGAAGCCCGCGAAAGACGGGGTAGTGTACTGTAGAGCGTCTTCTTCGCGGTTGTCGCTGCTGGTGATCAGGCTTTTAATATCGCCTTCCAGGTCGTTGAACAGGTCAACTTTCTTCTGGGCAACTTTCAACGGGGTGTCGAACTTACCCGCGATTACCTGACCGAAGCCGCCTTCCAGTCCAGCGTAGATATTGCGTTGAGAGAAAGTGTCATCAGCGTCGCCGTCCATATCTACTTCGTATTCCATACGGTAGATACCCTTGATGCCGTCGGTCAGGGCGATCTCACCCTTAACGCCCAGGCGGGAAGCGTTGCTTTGAACATCGGTTACAGAGCCGTCACCTTCGTCAGCAGACTGGAAGGTAACATTGGCTTTGCCGTAAAAGTCGAGGACATCGCCTTCTTCTTGGGCGTTGGCCAGAGTCGGGATCATGGCAACAATGGCCAGAGAGAGAGCGGTCTTATTCATAGTCGTCTCGCACAGTTTATGGTTGTGGGTTGAGGGGAAGCCTTCCGTTCAGTCTGTTGGTTGCCCCTCGATTTGGTGCGGATTCTGCGACCTGAATATTACAAACATGTTAAACATGGCATTTTTCTTAAAAAAATATGACCAGCGGGTGCCATGTATAGCAGTTAAGGCAGTCACTATGCGGCATGGCGCGCCGGTTATAGACATGTTTTGGTTCTATGGTGCCTGTTTTGTGTGCGGTGTCAAATTTTCTGATCTATTGCTATCACGGGGCTTCGGACAAGGATGAGAACCATAAACCCTGTACAAAAAAAGTGCAGGCTGGATGTGGATTGGGACCCTAAGACTACTCTGTGGCTATGGAGCCCTACGCTGGCCCTTTGGGTCTTCTCTCTATCAGTTGCTGCTATTGGTTTGTTGCCGTCTCTACCAGAAATAGGGGGAGTACTGTGGGTATATATTATTGCCTTCCTATTGTTGGTTTCCCTCCCTCAAACACGCGCTCTCTGCCTATTACTTGTCATCTCGTTGCTCGGTGCTCTCTGGGCTTTATCGAGCAATAAAGCCGCGCTTGAGCAGCGTTTACCTGAATCGGCTCATGGCATTGATCAATGCCTAAGGGTTGAGGTTGTATCCCTCCCCGAGGTCAGGAGTAATCCAGCGTTACAGAGGGGTGCTACCCGGGATATACGCTTCCAGGCGAGAATACTGGAGGCGGGGCCGGGGGAAGTTCATTCAGGTAGCCTTCTTTATCTCACCTGGTACCGCGCAGATGTTGAGGTGCAAAGGCTGCTGCGAGGTAATAGCCACTGGGATTTACCGGTGCGGTTAAAGCGTCCACGCGGTAGTGTAAATCCCCATACCTTTGACTATGAGGGCTGGCTCTTACGGCGGGGTGTTTATGCAACGGGGTATGTGCGCCCACAAAATGGCGACCCACAGTGGTTGAGCCAGGGCATGGGGCTATCCGCCCTGCGAGATGCTTTTAGGCAGAAGCTTCAAAGGCTACCGATAAACCAAAGCGCCCTGGTTACAGCACTGTTACTAGGGGATCGCAGCGGCCTTTCCCGTGCCGACAGTGACCTGTTAAAGCAGACAGGGACGGCACACCTTTTGGCCATATCGGGCCTGCATGTGGGCATGGTGGCTGGGTTTTTACTGCTGTTGGGGCAGGTATTGGCGAGGGCTCTCGGGGTATTGATGGGGACCTGTCCCAGGTGGATTCCGATGTTGTTGGCGCTTATTGGCACTCTAACCTATACCTTGTTGGCTGGCGCTCCTCTCTCCGCCCAAAGGGCCCTGGTGATGACCTGGGTATTGTTGCTGGCTTGGCATTGGCGGCGACGGGTAGGCGCTGGCTTGGCTTTTTCTCTCGCTTTGGCATTAGTGCTATTTATCCAGCCATTGGCTTTCTTCGGAGCCGGGTTTTGGCTGTCATTCGCCGCTGTGGGTGCGCTTCTCTTGGGGTTTTCTGGGCGTAGCTCTGTTAGGCAAGAGAGGACAACGAAGAACGGTGTGGAGGGAAGTGAGACGAGTGCTCATGTGGGGATGAAAAGGCACGTTGAAGCTTGGTTTTTACGCTGGTTCTCCACCTTTGTACAATTATTACGCAGCCAATGGCTGGTGGCGCTGGGTTTGATTTTACCCTCGGTAGTGTATTTTTCTGGGTACAGCTCTGGCGGAATGCTGCTGAACCTGATGGCAATTCCCTGGCTTGGTTTGCTAATACTGCCGGCCTTGATGCTTGGCACCTTACTGTTAGGGACTGGCCTTGGAAACTGGTGCTTTAAATTTGCCGACTGGCAACTGACTCTTCTCATGGAAATGCTGAAGTATGCCCGGGATTTTGTTCCTACCTGGCAGCCTTTGATAGCGCCTCAAAGCACAACCCTGCTTGTCTTATCCGCACTGGGCGCCCTGTTATTAATCTTACCCAGGGGTGTGCCGGGACGATATCTGGGCTGCTTGTTTCTGCTTCCTTTGCTCCAATCTATGCTGCCTGTTTCGACATCAGGTCGTCAGGGGCTTACTTTCACCGCTTTGGATGTTGGCCAGGGTTTGGCTCTCTCGGTCCGCTCCCAAGAAGCGCGCCTTGTCTTTGACACCGGACCTCTCTCGTCATCGGGTTGGAGTGCTGGAGGGGCTATTGTTGCTCCTTATTTGAGTGGAGTCGGGGTGAGAGAACTCGATGTATTGGTTGTCAGCCATGGTGACAGGGATCATGCGGGTGGGGTGGCGGCGCTATTGCAGTCACTGCCCGTCAATAATTTCTATGCTCCAGGGCAACTGGGAAAAAAACTGGTGGGGGATTTTGATATTCGAGCAGACTCCTGTGTCGCGGGTGAAAGGCTTTATTTCGGTGAGCTCTCTGTACGTTGGTTATGGCCACTGCAAAAAAAAATTGATGGAGAGGAAAATGATCAAAGTTGTGTGGCTCTAATTGAATGGCAACAAGTGCGTATTTTACTTACTGGTGACATTACAAGCTCCGTAGAACGCCGTCTTGTGGAGCTTTATCCAATGGAGAAGCCAGTAGATTTATTGGTGGCGCCTCATCATGGTTCTAAGACTTCTTCATCCCAGACTTTACTGAGCTGGGCAAGGCCTGAGCGAGTGATATTCAGCGCAGGCTATCGTCATCATTTTGGCCATCCCCATGCGAATGTAGTCGCACGTTATCGTGCGATGGATACACAAGTTTTTAATACAGCACAAAGTGGAGCTGTCGAGCTTTCTTGGCAAAGAGGCACCTCGGAGCCTGTGATAAGTTGGGGTCGTTCAGCGTCACGGTTTTGGTATGCGGATCACAATGGTGAGGCTGAGCCTAGTGGAAGACTTAGCCGCCGAGAGCAGCTGTGATAAAGTGCGACTCCTGCGTCTAAGATGCAGAAGAAATTCCTGAAATCCCTCTCGCTGTTTAGGGCCAAGAAAAGTGTTTGAAATAATAAAATCTGGCGGCTGGTTGATGTTGCCGATCCTGTTGTGTTCCGTTGCTGTTATTGCTATCAGCATTGAGCGTTTTTGGACGCTGAATCCCCAGCGTATTGCACCGCGCACTTTACTTGGAGAAGTGTGGGGGTGGCTAAAAAACAACCAGGTCAATAGTGAGAAAATTAAGGAGCTGCGTGATTCCAGCCCACTCGGACGAATTTTTGCCGCAGGACTTTCCAATTCCCGCCACGGCCGTGAAGTAATGAGAGACAGTATTGAGGAAACTGCAAGCCAGGTAGTACACGAGCTGGAGCGTTTCCTCAATGCCCTCGGCACCATCGCCGCGATTGCGCCATTGATCGGTTTGCTTGGGACTGTCATCGGTATGATCCAGGTTTTCACGGCAATTATGCTGGAGGGCACCGGCAATGCGGGTATTTTGGCCGGTGGTATCAGCCAGGCTCTGATTACTACGGCGGCGGGTCTGACTGTGGCGATTCCAGCGCTAATGGCGCACAGATACTTCCAGCGCCGAGTGGATACTATTGTGGTAACCATGGAACAGGAAGCCGTGAAGCTGGTGGATGCCTTACACAGTGACCGCAAAATTGAAAAAGCGGCCTGAGTGAGGTAGCAATCGATGCAATTTCGCCGCCAAACCAAAGAGCAGGATGGGGTAAACCTTACGCCATTAATCGATGTGGTCTTTCTTCTGCTGATTTTCTTTATGGTGTCGACCACATTCACCAAAGAGAGCCATTTGAAGTTAAATTTGCCCGAGGCCGCTGGGCCTCAGGCAGAAGAGCAGCCTCGTTCTGTTGAAATTCTGATCAGTGCCGATGGTTCTTATTCGGTAAATGGCCAGGGGTTGATCAACAAAAAGTTGACCACTTTGAAATCTGCGCTGTCGGAAGTTTCTGCAGGCGAGTACAATCGCCCGCTTGTGATAACCGCCGACGCTACAGCTCACCATCAGGCTGTGGTGCGGGCAATGGATGCCGCTGGACAGCTAGGCTTTGTCAACCTAAGCATTACTACACGGCAACCAGAAGAGAACTAGCGCGCTGGGCTTTGCTTTAATGCCAGGGATGGACGATTAGCCTTGCGAGCGTACTCGCCCCACTGCCTACGGGGTTGGGGCGAGTCCAGTCATTGGTCTGTATGAAGAAAGTAACCATGCCCCCCCGTAAACCACAGCACGGGGCGCACACCTATCGTCGTTTACTCGCGTACGCTCGGCCGCACCTAGCGATTTTTGCTGTTGCAGTGCTGGGATTTTTCCTGTTTTCCACCATGGGCGTCAGCTTAATTGCCGTTACGGAGCTGCTGTTAGATGCGGTGGGCGCTGGCATCCAAGAAAGCAGAGGTTTTCTCTCGAAATACGTAGCCTCCTATTATCCCGATGGGGTAATGCCACAGGAGACTGCGCGTTGGCTGGTACCTCTGGCCATGCTCATCATTATTCTGCTGCGTGCGATTGGTAACTTTGTTGGCAGTTATGGTCTCGCCTATGTGGGGCGCGCAATTATTCACCAGTTGCGCTCGCAGTTGTTTGAGAAGATTGGCCAGCTGCCTAGTGCCTATTTTGATCGTTACACGGGTGCCTACCTGATTTCCAAAGTCTCATACAATGTTGAGCAGGTTACCAATTCCATTACCAAGGCGGTTAAGGTTTTATTTCGCGAGACTTTTACTACCGTTGCGCTGCTGGCTTACTTGTTGTTGGTGAACTGGAAGCTGACATTGACCTTTTTCCTTTTTGCCCCCTTGATTGCTCTAATCGTGCGTACGGTGGGCAAACGATTCCGTAAACTGAGCCATCGCATCCAAAACTCCATGGGTGATGTCACTCATGTTACCCAGGAGGCGATTAATGGCTATCAAGTAGTACGGATGTATGGTGGCCAAGAATATGAGAATTCACGTTTTGAATCTGCCAGTGACAATAACCGCCGACAATTTATGAAGCTGGTGGTGGCCAACAATGCCAGCGTGTCGGTGATTCAGATTCTGGTTGGCCTATCTACTGCAACTATTGTGTGGTTTGCCCTGGCTCCGGGTATGGTGGAATCCATGACCGCGGGGGTCTTTGCCGCTTATATTGGTGCCGCAGCTTCTCTGGCCAAGCCTGTTCGCAGCCTTTCAGAAGTTTTTGCAGATATTCAGAAGGGAATTGCCGCCGCGGAAAGTATTTTTGAAGTAATGGATACCCCCAGTGAGCCAGAGGGCGGCCGCGAGGTGTTGCCCAAGCCGGTGCGTGGTGCGGTTACCTTTGAGTCTCTCGATTTTAGTTACGATGAGGCCGCTCCCCAGGTGCTGTCGAATATTAGCTTCTCGGTGGAACCGGGCGAAACAGTTGCGCTGGTAGGGGCGTCGGGTTCCGGTAAAACAACGCTTGCCAGTCTGCTGGCGCGTTTTTACGAGCCTACTGGCGGGCGCATCCTTCTTGATGGAGTCGATATTTCAACGGTTCCCCTACAAGATTTACGCCGACATATCAGCATGGTGTCCCAAAATATCGTCCTATTTAACGACAGCGTCTATCGCAACATCGCCTATGGCGATTTGGAAGGGGCACCGAAAGAGAATGTCTTGCGGGCTATCGAGTTGGCGCATGCGGCTAACTTTATTGAGGAGCTACCTCAAGGTTTGGAAACTGTATTGGGAGACAATGCCCAGATGCTTTCCGGTGGCCAAAGACAGCGATTGTCTATTGCGCGGGCGCTATTAAAAGATGCACCGGTATTGATTCTCGATGAGGCAACTTCAGCACTGGACAATGAATCAGAGCGCCATATCCAGTCGGCTCTGACAGAAGTTATGAAAAATCGCACCACCTTTGTGATAGCCCACCGTCTCAGTACGATTGAAAGTGCCGATCGAATCCTGGTTATGGAGAAAGGGCGTATCGTAGAGAGCGGCAAGCACAGCGAACTGCTCGCCCGCGGTGGGCGCTATGCCACATTATTACAACAGCAGACAATGGGTTAGGGCACTGGATGTCACTGGAAGACTGGTTCAACAAGCGCTGGTACAAGAAAGACGGTACAAGCCCTGCCTTATCTCTGCTTACGCCTTTGGAGTTGCTCTATAGCGGAGTGAGTAATCGGCGCAGGGTGATCAGTTCCCGCACCCCACCGGAACCACTATCGGTACCTGTTATTGTTGTAGGCAATATCACCGTCGGTGGTGCCGGTAAGACGCCATTGGTGGCAGAGTTGGCTCGCTGGCTAAAAGAGAGGGGTAAAAATCCCGGGATTGTTAGCCGTGGCTATGGCGGTCGTGCAGAGCAATATCCCTACCAGGTAACTGCTCAGTCTCACCCTCTGGAATCCGGTGATGAGCCGCTGATGTTGCATTTGATCACCGGGGTACCGGTGATGGTTTCCCCCAATCGCAGCGAAGCGGCGAGGGCGTTAGTTGATTACCACCAGTGTGATGTGATCCTCTCTGATGATGGTTTACAGCATTACAGCCTCTGGCGAAGCTTTGAAATCTGCGTGGTGGATGGCAGTCGCGGTCTCGGTAATGGGCATATGCTCCCTCGTGGCCCTTTGCGGGAACCCGTTAGTCGTTTACAGAGTGTCGATTTGGTGGTGAGTAATGGCGAGCCTGAAGCCAGTGTGAAACAGCAGTGCGGCGCGCTACTGGAATACCAGATGACTCTGGAGCCTGCCTGCTGGCACCAGTTTAACCTTGATCAGACCTCTACGCTGCGCCTGACCTCAGGCCCTGAGCCAGGCCCCTGCCATGGGGTGGCAGCGATAGGAAACCCCAAACGTTTTTTCCGCGCACTGCAACGTATGGGCTACAAGGTGATGGAGCAGCCCTTTGCGGATCATCACCAGTTCAGCCCCCAGGAGCTGCATTTCGATGGCGAGACACCAGTGATTATGACGATGAAAGACGCGGTGAAGTGTCGCGATTTCTGGGAGAGTCACTGGTGGGCGCTGGAAGTGCGTGCCAAGTTGCCAGATCTTTTTTATCAGAAGGTGCACCAGCACCTGCAACAGTTCTCCAAAGATGAAAAATAAACACTCATTTGATGTCATTATTCCCGCCCGCTTTGGCTCCAGTCGTTTACCGGGCAAGCCCTTGGCAGATATTGCCGGCAAACCCATGGTTCAGCATGTCTTTGAGAGGGCTTGCGAGAGTGATGCAGAGAGGGTCATCGTTGCCACCGACGATATGCGAGTAGCGGAGGCAGTTCGTGGCTTTGGCGGTGAGGTGTGTATGACCTCTGCTGATCACGCATCGGGCACTGACCGCCTACAGGAAGTCGCTGTTAACCTGGGTTTAGCCGATGACCGTATTCTGGTGAATGTACAGGGGGATGAACCCTTAATTCCCGCTCAGGTAATTAATCAGGTAGCCGCTAACCTTGCGGAAAATACCCGCGCCGGTGTGGCTACACTGTGCGAACCTATTCTTGCGGTGGAGGATTTCTGCAACCCTAATATTGTTAAGGTGGTTGCTGCACAATCCGGGTTAGCCCGCTATTTCTCCCGTGCGCCGATACCTTGGCCGCGCGATGCCTTTGCTGTGCACGCAAATGAGTTGCCGCAGGGGTTGGAACCGCGCCGTCATATCGGTATCTATGCTTATCGTGTAGCGCTGCTGCAAAGTTTTGTTACTTGGCCAGTGGCGCCGCTGGAGCAGTTTGAAGCCCTAGAGCAGCTGCGTTTTTTGTATCACGATGAGAATATTCATGTGGCTGTTGCCTGCGCGGAGGTGCCCGGTGGTGTAGACACCGAGCAGGATCTCCAGCGAATGCGTGAGCTTCTCGGTTAAAGTTACCTGCATGATAGAAACTGATATTGACCTGCAGCCCCACAACACCTTGGCAATTTCGGCTCGTAGCGCCCACTTTGCCAGGGTGCAAAACCTGGATCAGCTGCGAGAGGCATTGACCTTTGCCAGAACACAGAAACTACCAATCTTACCCTTGGGGGGTGGTAGCAATGTTGTGTTGACCGATGATTTCCCTGGTCTTGTTATCCAGGTCGACTTGCGAGGACTTTTAATAGAGCCCAATAGCCAGGGGCATACTATTGAAGCTGCGGCTGGGGAAAATTGGCACCAGCTGGTTATGGCTACTGTTACCAGTGGCATAGGTGGACTTGAAAATCTTGCACTGATTCCCGGTAAGATTGGTGCGGCACCGATCCAAAATATAGGTGCCTACGGTATCGAGTTGTGTGATCGCTTTACAAGCTTGCAGGCTATGGAAGTTGCCACAGGTGAGCTGCACGATTTTACTAAAGACGATTGTGGTTTTGCCTATCGGGATAGTGTTTTTAAAGGGCGTCTGCGCGACCAGTATATTATTACCCAGGTGAATTTGCAGTTGCCACAAGACTGGCAGCCGCGCGTAGACTACCCGGCACTGCGCCAATATATTTCGCAGCACAATTGGGATGCAAAGCACCCGACACCTACTCAGATTGCTCAAGCAGTTATTGATATCCGGAGTAACAAACTGCCTTTGCCTACTGAGATCCCCAATGCCGGGAGTTTTTTCAAAAACCCGGTGGTAGATACGGATCTCTATCAGAGTCTAAAAGCAGAGCATCCCGATCTAGTTGCTTTCGCGGCCGGCGAGGATTGGAAGCTTGCCGCTGGTTGGTTAATAGATCGCGCTGGCTGGCGTGGTTTACGACGCAGTGCGGTTGGAGTCCATGAGCGCCAGGCACTGGTGCTGATTAATCCTGGTAGGGGAGCAGGCCGTGAATTAGTACAGCTTGCTCAGGATATTGCTGCCGATATACATTCAAAATTTGGTGTTTCCCTCGAGCCGGAGCCACGCTTTTACCCTTAAAACTCAGTAAATAAACTGTCTTTCGAGTATTCGCAAAGTGCGAGCCCCAAGTCCTGTCTGGTTTTGATGGCAGGACTTTATACTGGTTTCTATAAAGAATTCTGCTATAGCTGTTAGAAATATAAAATCTATTGACTATTGCAAAGTACAAAAATTTTTTTTATTTCTTGAATTTTCGTTTCCTCAAGTCATACGGCAAAGGCCGGCTTGAGTGCAGAATGATTAGCTGTTACGTTTCTAGGTTATAATTAATCGCTATATACAAGCCAAGATCCTGCGGCTAAACATCAGTTAAACAACATTTGAGACGGTGGTGGCGCTTTGCAGTAGCGTTTTTGTCTGGTATGTTGCGACTGGATTCTTGGGGAGGATCTGCGCGGAGTAGTTTCTCCGTGAGTAAAAAGAAGAACGCAGTTCAAGAGCACGCGCGAGGGGATTGTACGCCGCGTAGCCACTGCACTTATCCGTAGTTGGGGATAGCTTGATCAAAGTCTTAGTGGTGGATGATCACGACCTTGTGCGAATGGGGATTTCGCGCATGTTGAGTGACGTCGAGGATATTGAAGTTGTTGGCGATGCGAATTGTGGCGAAGAAGCGCTGGAATTCGTGCGTGAGACTGCGGTTGATGTCATCTTGATGGATGTAAAAATGCCAGGAATGGGTGGCTTGGAGGCGACCCGCAAGCTGTTAAACCGCTGTCCTGAAGTCAAAGTAGTGGCTGTTAGCGCCCTGGATGACGACCTGTTTCCTGGCCGCCTAATGCAAGCTGGTGCTATGGGCTATGTGACCAAGGGGGCAGATCTTGAAGAGATGGTGCGTGCAATTCATACAGTAATGAATGGTGGAGTTTTTATCAGCAACTCCATGGCTACCAAAATGGCTCTGCGCAATGTCTCAGGTCAATCGGATAACCTTTCTCCCTTTGAAAAACTTTCTAAACGTGAGTTGCAAACTGCGGACATGATTGTGAATGGAGCCAAGGTTGCCGAGATTGCCAAGTCCCTTTCGGTCAGCCCTAAAACCGTAAATAGCTACCGTTATCGGATATTTGAAAAGCTGAATATTAACAGCGATGTGGAATTGACCTTGCTTGCCGTCAAGTACCAGATACTCGACCCCGAAGCAGCGCTCTAATATCCGTGTATTTACTGAAGCGGCAAGACCGGTTGTCAGATGTTCGATAGCAAGCGTTTTCTCTCTACAGTTACCCGTAAGCCTGGCGTCTATCAAATGTTCGATGCCAGTAACCATATACTTTATGTGGGTAAGGCGAAAAATTTACGCAATCGGCTTGCCAGTTATTTTCGCAGCTCTGGGCTCACAGCCAAGACCATGGCGCTGGTGCAGAAGATCGGCAACATCGAAGTAACTGTTACTCGTAGTGAAACCGAGGCATTAGTACTCGAACAGAGCCTGATTAAATCCCAGCGTCCGCCTTACAATGTGATGCTGAAAGATGATAAGGGCTATCCTTACATCTTTCTTTCCAGTGTTGACACTTTTCCCCGTATAGCACTCCATCGTGGAGCTAAGCGGAAGAAAGGCCGCTATTTTGGTCCTTTCCCCAACGCCTCTTCTGTACGTGATAGCCTGAATTTTTTGCAAAAGACCTTTCGTATTCGCTCCTGTGAAGACAGCGTGTTTCGCAATCGATCCAGGCCCTGCCTGCAATATCAGATTGAGCGCTGTACGGCACCCTGTGTAGACTTCATCAGTCCCGAGGATTATCGCCAGGATGTACGCCACGCAGAAATGTTTCTCACTGGCAAGAGCGATAATATTATTCGTGAACTGGCCGATGAAATGGATGAAGCCTCAAGAGCGTTGGAGTTTGAAAAGGCCGCGCGCGTCAGGGATCAAATATCCGCACTACGGCGTCTTCAAGCGGATCAAGTGGCAGAGGGTGATACAGGGGATGTTGATGTCCATGGTGTTGCCACCGAGGGTGGTAGCTGCTGTGTGCATGTACTCTTTATCCGACAGGGGAGAATTCTTGGTAGTCGCAGCTTTTTTCCCAGTGAGCGACTGGGCTTAAGCCACCCTGAATTGCTTTCGGCCTTTGTGGCTCAATTTTATCTCGGTAGTCCAAGAGAAATTCCCCGTGAAATTCTAGCCTCGGAATCTATAGAAGATGTGGTTCCGCTGCAGCAGGCACTCGGTGCTCAGGCAGGGCGAGACATTTCAGTTACCCATAAACTGCGAGGCAAGCGCGCTACCTGGGTGGAAATGGCCCAGCAGGCGGCTCAGCAGAATTTAAGTAGCCGCACTGCAGCGCAGCAGAAGTTGTTTAGTCGTTTTGAGGCCCTTCAAGAAGTGCTTGGACTGGAACAGTTGCCCGAGCGGCTGGAATGCTTTGACATCAGCCACTCCTCGGGTGAGGCCACGGTTGCTTCTTGTGTGGTTTTTGATTCAGGCGGTCCAGTTAAGTCAGATTATCGTCTCTTTAATATTGATGGCATTCAGGCTGGTGATGATTATGCTGCAATGGGGCAGGCACTTAAGCGTCGCTACACGCGCCTATCGGGAGGTGAGGGTAAGTTCCCTAATATCCTGTTAATTGACGGTGGCAAGGGGCAGGTCAGTCAGGCGGTGGACACCCTCAATGGCCTGGGCGTTGTAGGTGTTCAGATAATCGGAGTGGCCAAGGGCACTACCCGTAAAGCAGGTTTTGAGACCTTACATATCGTTTCCAGTAATCAGGAACTGGTACTTTCGGCGGACTCCCCGGCATTGCACCTGATTCAACAGGTTAGAGATGAGGCCCATCGATTTGCAATTACCGGGCACCGCGCGCGGCGTGACAAAAAACGAAGGGAGTCCCCTCTGGAGGGTATTGCTGGCGTGGGCCCCGCACGTAGACGCGCATTGCTTCGCCATTTTGGCGGTCTTCAGGAAATTAAGAAGGCTACAGTGACAGAAATTGCTAGTGTAGATGGCATCAGTCGCAAGCTTGCGCAGGATATATACTCGGCACTACATCACGAGTAAAAATGCAGGGCACAGGCGGCGGATTTTTTCTCCGGGTTTCTCATTGAGCGTTTCAATTTGCCCCACAGCTTGATAACGTACGCCCTCCGCAAGAACAGAGAAAAGTATGACACTCGCCAACCAACTTACACTGCTTCGCGTCGCACTGATACCTGTCCTGGTTTTGGTTTTCTATTTACCTTATAAATGGAGTTACATTGCTTCTGCCGTTATTTTTTCAGCTGCCGCAGTTACCGACTGGCTTGATGGCTACCTGGCAAGGAAACTTAATCAGAGCACTGCCTTTGGCGCCTTTCTTGACCCTGTTGCAGATAAGTTAATGGTGGCTACTGCGCTTGTATTACTTGTGGGCCTGCACAAAAGTGCCTGGTTCACGGTGGCTGCAGCCATTATTATCTGCCGTGAGATCGCGGTCTCAGGTTTGCGCGAGTGGATGGCAGAACTGGGGCAGCGCAGTAGTGTCGCTGTGTCCTATGTCGGGAAGATAAAAACAACCGCACAAATGGCGGCAATCATAGTTCTTCTTGCTTTTGATGTTCGCGACTTTCCTGTAATGGAAACGCTGGGCTATCTACTGCTGTATATTGCCGCGGCTCTGACCCTTTGGACCATGGTGATGTACTTACGAGCAGCCTGGCCTGTATTGATGGCTGATAATCATAAGTCTCTGTGATCTAGATCCCTGTTATTGCCAATCTTGTTATTTTAGGTGCCCTTCTGCATCCTGTGGGGCACCTATCCCTCCACGACTTAAATTCTTTCCACTCTGGCAGAACCGCAGGGCCTCTGTAAGTCCTGGCCACTCATAAAAACTTTCTAGTTGTCGCCACTTATAGCGCTCCTATGACACCTTTCTTCTAGAGTGATGCATTGGGGTTGTAACACTGTTAATAAAAGTATTGCACTTCCAGCCACACTTACTGAGGGAGGATGGACTGTGACAGTGAGGCAAATCTTGATCGGGTTACTGGTGTTTCTGAGCTGGATGCCTGTGCAGGCACAGATAGTACATGACGCTGAATACTATGTGTTGAAAATGCAAAATGGTGAGCGCTGGCAGCAAGAAGACTCAGAAATAACCAGGCGGTTACAGGCTCTACGGGATAAATATGGGCAGCCCCCCAATATTGTTTTCCTTCTCTGGGATGACACCGCCTTTGGCGCTGTTGGATTTCCTGCATTACAAAAAAATTTCGGTTACTCAACACCCAACTTAAATAAGATGGCCGCAGAGGGTATCAACTTTACTCGCATGTACTCTGAACCTTCCTGTACTCCAACCCGTGCTGCTGTGCTTACCGGTCGCCATCCGGTGCGTTATGGCATGGGGGCTGTGGGGATGCCCCATGAATTTTCTGGGCTTCGTGCTGAGGAGGTAACTATTGCGGAGGTGCTGTCCAGAGCCGGGTATGCCACTGGGTTCTTTGGGAAAGGCCACTTGGGAGATATTGAGGAGAGCTACTTGCACAACCAGGGGTTTGATGAGGCGTTATTTACCCCAATGAACCAGATAACCTCTCTCTTTAACCCTCAAGCTAATGCCGTAAATGCGGTGCTGGGTATGTTTCCTGAGATATACCCTCCCGACCCTTATCGCCTGGATAATCCCGGTTTGGTTCCCACCGGTTGGGTCATGAATATTGAAGGTGAAAAAGGACAGCCTGGTAGGGAGTGGTGCGGCACTTCCAATGAGTGTTTCAGCAAGTTCGACCCCGAGGTGGAGCGTCGTACCATAGCATTCATTCGCAAGAACGCCGAAGCCAACAAGCCTTTCTTTGTGGCCTATTGGCCTAATTTTTTGAATTTTATGGCCGCCTTTATGCCCAAGCCATCCGTTTCTGGTTTGATGGTGGCGGATTCATTTCCCGCAGTGGATGACTTCGCCGGCCAGTTAATGGATGAGCTACAAGCGCTGGGTATCGCAGAAAACACTCTCTTTATAGCCATGGCAGACAATGGCCCCATGGTGCACAGTCCCCCTGCGGGTTGGGGTATGCTCCCAATGTTATATCGGGGAGGCAAAGGGGATTTCACTGAAGGAGGGGTAAGAGTCCCAGCCTTTGCCTGGTGGCCAGGTATGGTTCAACCCGGCCAGGTAGTGGGAGATATTATTCATATCGCCGACCTGTACACCACATTTGCCAGGCTTGCTGGCGCCTCTGAGTATATTCCAACCGACAGAGTGGTGGATGGTTTGGATCAGACTGCACTGCTGCTAAATGGCGATACCCATAGTCGTCGGGATTATGTCTTTATCTATACCGGCAACCAACTAGGAGCTACGGTTAAAGGGCGCTATAAGCGTCACTGGATAGGCGCTGGTGAGGTTGCGTCTTCAGGAATGCCAGAGGCCTACTACGATCTTTACATGGACCCGCGTGAGGAATATCCGCAATTAGTGCCTTTGATATACACCCAAGGGCAGTTCAATCACATGGTTGCACGGCATCGGCTCTTTAAGAAAAAGTATCCTGATGTGCCTAGCGGAAAGGGTATCCCCTACACCGGACTTGCCAATGCGCGCCCTGAGACCAAAGCCATTGGCCAACGAGTTCGAGCAGTCGTGGAAGAAATGCCATTTAGCATTGAGGAATACCTGGAGTTTCAAATCCCTGGGGCCGATAAGGTTGGGGATTGGGGGCATTAATCACCGGATTTTGATCTGGACAAACTGGTTCAATCATTCGAGAGGGCAGGTTAAGGGTGCTTATTAATAGAAAAAAACTTTCAGCTTCTATTGTCGGTTTGCTGTTTGTCTGCCACGCCTCAATGCTTTGTGCGGATGACTCACCAAAAGGGAAGTTACAGCTTGAACTAGTAAATGATGCACTTTTCCAGACGGACAGAGACTATACCGGCGGTTTCTTTGTTCGTTGGAGCCCTATAGGAAAGCCCTACACCTTGAGGTTTGGTCAGGAGATTTATACTCCAGATCATCTTGGTAGATCTGAACCCATTAATGAAGAGCACCCCTATGCAGGTTGGAGCTATTTAGGCATAAGATACAAGTATCAAATTTTAAATCAGTGGATGATTGATTTAACACTTGATGCCGGAACAGTCGGCTCTAGAGCGGGCGCTCGCCAAACACAGAAATTTATGCACTGGATTGTCTCGTCTTCTCCCCCCAAAGGATGGGATTCCCAGGTTTTCAATGAATGGGGATTGATGCCTGAGCTTAAGTTAGATTATCACTTACTTCAGAATGTCATATGGGGCACAAGCTATCGACTAGTGCCTTACCTTCGTTGGAAAACAGGTAATATCGTCAGGGACTTTGGTGCAGGGGTGCGAGTTTTATTGGGAAGCTCTTTACCCGCCTTTAGTGCCGCGTCCTCCCCCCTTGAGGGTGGGCGTTACTGGTATTTACAGGCTGGGTTAGAGCATAGAACTGTTCAAAGGAATGTATTGATGGAGGGCAATTCAAAGACTAAGGGAGGAGTAAAAATCTTCAGCTACGGTGTCACCCCTGAGAAGGAGGTGACGTTTGCGAATATCGGCGCTTTCTTTGGTCGAAACTCTTACGAATTCGGCTTGAAGATCATGTATAACACAAAAATTTATGAGTCCCAGTCCCATCCTGACGAGGGGTTCCTCAGTCATAACAGTGCACCAATGGGTAACTTTGTAATGTCCCTGATCCTTACCAAGCAAATTTAGCGGGTGAGTAATGAGGAGGGCAAGCAGGCTCGCAATCCACAGACCGACAAGTAGTAAATCAAGCGAAAGAGTTACCGATATTGGTTCAAGTGAATGACCCCACTTCTATTCACCTTAATTGAGGGAAGTAGTGATTTACGCAAGCCTATTTTTGCTTCTAGTTCATAGGGTATTGAGTGCTGATTTAAGTTAATGAGGTTTACAGCGGCAAAGATTGAGCCGACTATGCTAGCTGTTGCATCCACAGCGATATCATCCTGGCCGTAGGGGGCGATGGGCATCAGGTTATTTGAGGTTCCCGTCAAAACCTTATGCCCACCTAGCCGCAGAGTGTAGAAAAGACCGGAGAGTGTCAATTCACTATTGTTTGGGTTGAAAACACGAAGGTGGATTCGGAATCTGAGATTATTGCCATCTCTTGCAGGAAGAGGTTCCACGGCAACCACTTCTACTTCAGGTTTTTGGAAGCTCGGTGAAAGTGCCGCACAGCCACTAAATAGTACTGCAATCAATAATATCAGAATAAATCGATAATAATTTGTCACTATGATTCCTTGGTTTTCCTAATTATTGGCCTGGACACCAGATTAAGGTGATGTTGTGCATATATTTTGAACGTATTGATTTTTAATTGATCGTTGAGTGTTTCCAAACCTAGCTGGCTCCTGACATGCCGCAACGTCTCAGGTTATAACCCCAATCGTGTACAAGACTACTGGCATCAGGAAATCATAATGAAGACTTGGCTTATAAGTTTGACAGCAGTGGCATTAATATTGTTCGCGAGCTGGAAATGGCTTTTGCTGCCAGGAATTGAGCGAAGTTTAAACAAGATTAGTGTTGGTGAGCCCCCTAAAATTCCCGAACAAGCTGAAGCTTTGCATAGATCACTCATTGTTGGTGATTTGCATGCAGATAGCTTCCTCTGGTCTCGTGATTTGTCAAAGGAGGTAAACTATGGCCATCTGGATCTACCCAGGGCACGGCGTGGTAATTTGGGAATGCAGGTTTTTACCTCTGTCACTAAGTCTCCCCGGGGCATGAACTTAAATGAAAATTCTGCTAGTGCTGGTGACAATATAACCTTACTGGCAATTGCTCAAGGTTGGCCGCCGCGAACATGGAATAGCTTGTTGGAGCGGGCACTTTTTCACTCTGAAAGGGCCACTAAGCTACAGGAATCTTCTCCCGAGAAATTTCGCATTGTGCGTAATGCGGAAGATCTGAGGCAAGTCCTCCAGGCCCGGCAACAAGGCGCTAGCACCCTCGCAGCAATTCTTGGTATTGAAGGGGCCCACCCATTAGAGGGTGAGTTATCCAATATTGACCGCCTTTATGAGGCCGGATTTCGAGTGATGGGATTACAGCACTTTTTTGACAATGAACTGGGTGGATCTTTGCATGGGCAAAGTGGGGCTGGTTTAACAGAGTTTGGTCGGTCAGCTGTGCAGGAGATGGATAAACGTTCAATTGTTATCGACGTAGCCCACTCCTCAGAGCCTGTTGTGAGGGATGTGTTGGCTCTGACCAAAAGGCCTGTAATTATTTCTCATACTGGCCTGAAAGGTATGTGTGACTCGCCGCGGAATATTAGCGATGACCTAATGAAGGAGATTGCCGATCAAGGGGGCTTGATCGGCATTGGATTTTGGGAAGAAGCGGTATGTGATAATAGCCCTCACAATATTGTTAAAACAATCCGCTATGCCATAGATCTATTAGGGGTTGATCATGTTGCCCTTGGTTCAGATTATGATGGCACTGTTGAAGTTTCTTTTGATGCTGGTGATTTGGGGATTTTGACCGCAGAAATGCTAAGTCAAGGGTTCACTGAAGAGGAAATTCGAAAGGTCATGGGTGAAAATATGCGAGACTTTTTCCTGAAGAACTTACCCCAAGGGGATTGAAATTTACTTTCTGAGGTTATTCGAGAGAGAGTTGTCATTCCAACCTGTAAGAACTGGATCAGAGTTATTGGGATGTATTCGGGAGATGGTGATTCTTGAAGGGCATGTGAATCACTATCCATTTGTTCGGAGCCTGACAATCTCCTAACAATTTAACTTCATCTAGATATTAATCCAGACATCTAGAAATATCTGATCTCGCATAACATTGTAACATCAAGGGTAAATAGGGTTGCTTTGACTTGTTGACTACTATGAGCTCCGAAGTAGTTGCAGTGAATAAAATGACAAGGACTAATGATTTATTCGAGTTATGTAGTATGTTTGTGCTGGGTAAATTGAGACGCTTTCTCTTTGTACGCCCCTCTTTCAAGGGGCGTGCGGTAGAGAAAATTAGCAGCAACTCCCATTGGCGCAAGAGTTATCTAGATTGTGGGTGCTTGCCTTGTTACCTCCAAGAAAAGTATTTTCTGATAGGTAGAAATCTGTAAAGCGCTTTTCGAAATCTTCAGGTACTGATTTTTCTGGCAATCCAGTATTCAGAATGGCAGTTTGCCATGCCTTTACTTTTGGGTAGTCGACAATGAAGTCGTACCCGGAACGTGCTTTGATAATGGCAGCTCGGTGAAGAAGTGGTAGCCAGGCAATATCGACATTACTTAGCGTCGCGCCTTTAAAATATGGCCCCTGTCCTAAAGCCTTTTCAGCTCGCTCAAAAACTTTGCTCAGTTTTTCGCTGCGCTCAGCCAGTGTTTGCTCATCTTTACTACGTTGAGCAGAGCACTGTAGCAAATAGTTCTTTGCTGCCTGGTAACTCCAGGCTCGGTCGCGCGCACGTTGTTCTGGAGTGAGCCCTGACTCTAGAGGTGGGGCTATTTCATTTAAGTACTCAACAATCGCATCGGACTCAAAGAGGGCCTCCCCAGAATCGGTGATCAGAACTGGTACCTGGCCAGTGGGCGAGATATCCAGGAACCACTGAGGTTTATCATTCAAGCTAATGTATTCAATTTCATAGGGAATCTCTTTTGCTTCAAGAAGGGCGGTTACTCGCTGAACAAAAGGGCATATTTTAAAGCTGACAACCTTGATCATAATTCGTCCTCGTCATTGGTTTGTATTTATATGACGGAGGCTTTTTGAAAAAGACGAAACTATTTAACAATTTTTATGGTGTTTTGATTTCGGCACATAATCGATCACTGTTCCATGGCTGTCGTGAGTGAAATGGCAGCAGTCCTCAAATAGTTTGCGCAGTTGGCTTCTACCTTTTTGTACTCTGGATTTTAAGGTGGAGTAGGGGATTTTATGCTCTGTCGCATAAGATTTTTGTGACTGACCTTCCAGTTCAATAGCCTTTAGTAGAGCAGCTGACTCCTGTGGGAGCGCGTTAACAAAAGGCTCTATACAGGCTGATAACCTACGCTGCGTTTCTGAATCCTCTTCAGGTAACAACAAGTTGTCTTCGAGTTCTACTTCCTTGAGCCTTCCATTTTCACGGTAGAAATCAATAACTGTCCTGTTGGCTATCTGAAATAGCCAAGACTTGATACTTTTTTGATCCCTTACTGTATGGAGATTCCTGTGAATCTTTATCAGGATCTCTTGGAGCAGATCATCAACTGCATCGGCAGATGAAACCTTTGAGCTGAGAAAAGCTCGCAGGGCTGAACGATATTCTTTCCAAACAGAATCAATAGTCATATTTTTTATCGCTCTTGCTTTATGCATTTTTTTGACCAGCTGGTTTCAGCCACTTGTTCGAAATTAGATGAGAAGAACCCTTTCGCTTTCATCTAAGTTTAGCGGCGGTGCAAGACACTAATCAAATCCAGTAGATAAGAGTCGGTTAGAGGGTAGGGCCAGGTGTGTAGAGAAATCACTAGAGGAAGGTGGAGTAACTGGATACTTCTCGGGGGTCGAGCTTTGTCTAGAAGTTGCCTTTTTTAATAGTCGCTAATGACACATACTTAACCGTTGATGATTAAAGCCCCGGCCAGTGTGAGGAGGCTACCTGGGGCGCAGCCGAACCTTTTCACTGACCGGTGAACTGCGACGCCCCAAACTCTGGTCAGACAGCTTCTAATGCTCTTCCGGCAAGAGTGATACGGTGCATTAGGCGGAACTGTCCCTGATAATCATTTTCGGCAGAATGCCAGGTAGAGCGGTTATCCCAAAATGCGACTGAGCCCGGCTCCCAATTGAAGCGGCATGTATAGCCATTAGTGAGCACGTGGGCAAATAGGAAGTTCAATAGAGGTCTACTTTCCTCAGGTGTCCATCCCTCAAAGCGCAGTGTGAACCCTGGATTTACATAGAGAATCTTGCGCCCGTTATCGGGGTGCTGGATTACCACCGGATGAATCGCTTCTCCAACTTCGTTGACGCCCCCAAGTTGTGATGACAAATCTGTTGATTGGTAGTAACCATCCTCACCATATACGTGGACATTGGAATGTACGGCCCTAAGTGTTTCCAGTGTTTGCTTTAGCCCATTGGAAAGACTTTCGTACGCCTTTTGTAGGTTGGCGAAGTGGGTATCGCCTCCGGATTTGGGTAATTCTCTGGCAACCAGAATCGAGCCGAGGGCTGGTTCCTGATCATAAGAATGATCAGTATGCCATCCACCGCCTACATTGGTTTCCTGATCTTTCTCCTTGCGTACTTCAGCAATGCCTGGATATTCCTGAGTGTGGGTAAAAAACTTATTGATGACAATTTCGCCCCAGCGGCGGGCAAAGGTCAGGTGCTCCTCAGGGGATAGAGACTGGTTGCGAAAAAATAGCACGCCATGATCAGCGAAAGCTTGGCGTAGGTCGCTTAGCTCGGTACTAGATAAATTAGCTAGCTGTATGCCTTCCACGAGCGCACCACAGCCTGTTGAGAACTGAGAGATATGCATGATAGGTGTCGCATCAAATGAATGTCATCGCATAATAAGATATTCGTAAAGAGGTTCAACCTTTTGTAATTCACTTTTCCCATTGATTTTGGCTCTATCAAAATAAAAGGAAATAAAATTAATGAGTTACAAAAATTGATATATTTTGCGTCATATTTCTATAGATCTATAGCAACTATCTCATAACGCAACTTTGATGCTAAGCAAAAAAATCTCAATATTTAATAACTTGATGTACTTCCTGAGTTCCGTGCTGGTTGCACATTCATCTGGTGCGACCTTCTCTAGAAATTACTCTGAATGGCGATATCTCCCACAGAGTAATGGCTATCCTGCGGGTATTAGGTGCCAAAGTGGAGGTTTACAGCCTTACATGTATTCCTACATGCCTTACCCCATGAGCCCAATTACTACAGTCGCTGCGCCGTAGTCCAGACCCCATACTCCACCGGTGCCACGGGGGTGATCGTGCGGCGAGTAAGAGAAACCATTGCGGATTGATAGCCTCCCGGCTGCCGCTTTATGAAAGCGGCAGCCGGGCTAGGCGTAATAATCCCCCGTGCCCTCAGTCAGGGAAATGGGGCAGGGAAGGGGAAACCATGTAGACGATGGACCGGATCAATAAAAAGCTTGGTCACGGGACGCTGTTTCTAGTAGCCGAGGGTATCCAGAAAAAGTGGAAGATACGTCAGGTGTTTACATCGCCTGCCTATACGACTCTATGGGGAGATTTGCAGAGGGAAGTAACTTAAGGGGTGGTATAGCATTAGCTTTATGGATAAGTGTTTCACTAGATGTTGGCTTTGAATAGCGAAGATGAAAAGATATAACCACTGGTTGTACGTTTAGCTGCCGATATTTAAAATTACATTTTTGTGCGGCGAATATACAGAAAGTGAGTCCTCTTTTTCGCCGATAGTAACTTCAATCCAATGAAATCCAGAAGATTCAATATTGATTGAGTGCTTGACTTTTTTATTGTTGAGATTCACAAATCCAGAAAGGGTGCAAGGCCTATCGAAATACACCAGCATAAGGTAATTGCCGCTTTCAGAAAGTGCACTAGCCTCCACGTTCTGTTTTGTTTTGCTGAAATAACCGTAAATACTTATTCTCGCCAATTGTGTGTCAGCAGGCTTAATACTTAAATTAGAGTTTTCGTTTGGTTTAGCGAGTTTCGCTATGAAAGGCAAAAATTCATGTTTTTCTCGTTTCGTGGGCCAGGCTACGCTTTTGAATCATCAATTTTTACAAGCCACAGTGGACTGTTAAGAGGCTGCCCGAAAATAGCTCCAGGGATCACCCCGAATTCTATAGATAGCTCGTTTTCTAAATTTATTACAGAAGATAGATGAGGATGGACTTTTGTGTAAACTGAAATACCTTCTATTGCATGCAATGTGGCTGGATAGAAGAAAATGAAGATGAAAAATCTTAAAAATCGCACTTTATCTCCTTGCGTATAATGCCTCGCATAGGGGTGGAAAAATAAGCGTAGCATTTTGGCTGTCCCAGCATCCATCGGGAGCGATTGTGGCGGTTTGTTAGGTGCTAGCAGCGACCTCGCTATAGACAATTTTTAATGAGTCTGGTGATATGAGGCTTGGAGCTCGGTGATTCTCTGAATCTGGGCTACTCATGCGAACACTAAAACCGTGCTGTGACAAAATGGCGAGTTCCCGGAGAGATTCAACTCGAACGTAGTCTTTTTTAAAGCGAGACATGCTAGCAACATATCTACCGCACTCATGTTTATGCGGTTCAAGTACCGTTCCAGCTTCATTACCTCTAGACACGATGTAATTGATTGTAACTACTTCTGACATCGATATTTCCTTATGGGCCCCTAACGTCTCTAGCAGTGGCAAATTACGGAGCCAAAGGCAGAGTAATTTGTCCGTTTGTCTAAATCTATTAGGCCTCTCATAGTACGATCTCATTGGCATTGATTGCAGTTGCTCTTGCGCTATAGCTGGTAATATTCTCCCAAGTGCAGTTATGATGCTTGGATATCGTATTTGCAGGAATAATATCGTTATCTACAGTTGTGTGGCCATCCGCTATGACGGTGACAGTGTAGCCAAGCGATAGGGCACACCTTAACGTACTATCTACGCAAAACTCACTTTGCATGCCGCATATAATTAGCTCCTGAATATCTAATCTATCCAGGTGGTCTTTGAGATCGGTGTCCTTGAAAGAGTCTGAGGCCTGCTTTCTTACGTAGATATCTGAGTCTGAGTTCTCTAGCTCTTTTGGAAGTTGCCAGCTCTCTGTCTGATACCTCAAAGCATCTGACTCAGTATCATGCTGAATATAAATGACCGGGGCACCAGCCTGTCTTGCTCGCGACGCAACTAGATTGATGTTATCGATTACCCCAAGTGCATTATATGTAGCTCCTTTACCGTGACAAAGAGCGTTTTGAACATCGATAACTAAAAGGGCTTTGCTTTGGGACATTAAGAATCCATATGTTGTTGGTCTGACAGTTACATTGTGACCTTATCACAACGACTATTATTTCATTTGCAAATATACGCCAACTAGCTTCTTCCTGCAGCTAAATTAATAGGCTGCAGCTACTTGGTACTGTAGAGACAAGTGGAAAAGTGGCCATCATGACCGCTATCAACTTTTCTAGTGATCACACGGCTCATTGGTTAGAAGGGGGGACATTTGATTTTTAAGAGTCTCCCAGAAATAACAGCGCGATGATCGAGAATTCAATTGAGTATGATTATAAATGACCCGGCATCAGGTCAGTCCAGGTTGATTTCTGGTGGTAATTTAAGGGGGTAAAAAATGTTCAAGACTAATGGCTAACTCATCGATATACACAGAATAAAGTAGGCTGTTTTCTTAGGCTGCGATTTCCCAGAAAGCTAGTAACTAAGGGGCTTGAGGGCTTCTCTATTAACTACTGGTGCAGTACGTGAGTATCTCAGTAGGGTAATGTTGGGCAATGATGACCGCAAGCAGGCTAGGGCGATAAGCGCGTGGTGAGAAAATGCTATTGTAAGAGTTATTCTGGGTCGCCCGTGAATGACTTCTTCTGGCGATGGGAGGAAAGTGTCGACTGAGGTTTATTAAGCAAGAGTCAACTCAGATTCATGAATCTCTTAGGCTGAGCCCATCCCCCTATTGAAAATTTAGGCAATTACCTCTTTTCACTCTATGTAAATCATGGGTGGAGAGACAGAGTCCGCATTTATTTCTGTTGTATACAATGCTAAGAAGTAGCGTAGCTCCCCTATTTTTTCAGGAGCAAGAGATGTCGGCTGGCAAAAAGATGGCTGAAATCTATCAGGCAAATTATGGTAGTTTGAAAATCTGGCCCATGGTTTCTTAAAGCTTACTTCAGTCAAGTGCCTTACCACCTTGTGGGATCGACGAACCATTAACATAGGTGGTATTGATGTGTAGGGGCTCGGCTATTTTACAGCTGGGATTATAAGGGCGGGCTGAATTTAAATAGAGTGATTAGGGGAGTAGGAGCACTTTTGAATCAAGAAAACGATTTCTACTCTCTCTGCCTTAAGTTTTGAGGAAGAGTTTAGAGGTTCTGAAGGTGTGCACAAAATTTGTGCCAAGAGATATTTCGTTTTTTGATTCTAACAAAATGTGTGGTGCCCGGGGCCGGACATTTTCACAATTTTGCAGAGAGATTCACCCAGCCTCCATGCCCTGCAAATTCTTGATTTTAAAAAAATATTCACTTTACTTATCCTTTGTGATTGTCAGCTGTTTGCGAATGGGTGCAAAATAGTGCACCAAATTTGCACCAACGATAGGGGATAGTAATGGCAACATTTACCCGGCGTGGTAAAGCATGGCGCGCCCAGGTAAGACTCCAAGGCCATTCTGTTGGGGCGTCCTTTGATACCAAAAGGCAAGCTCAGCAGTGGGCGCAGGATACGGAATATCAGATAAGGCAGGGAGAATTCGGAAAGCCCCAGGCGGGTACATTTGGTGACCTAATGAAGCGTTTTTCCGAGACAGTTTCCCCTGGTAGGGCAGGTGCAAGGTGGGAGATTGTCAGACTTAATAAACTTCTATCCGATCCAATATCGCAGATCCCCCTATCGGAGCTTAAGACACAGAATTTCGCTGAATTTAGGGACCGTCGGCTGACTTTTGTATCCCCCGGTTCGGTGAATCGTGAGATTAACTTGCTGGGCGCTGTATGCCGTTATGCGCTTCGAGAGTGGCATCTGTTGGACCACCACCCAATACAAGTTTAGGTAAGTAGTATGGAAGAAATCATTGGCGGTATTCTTCGCCCAATTGGTAGGTTTCTCGTAGAAGTCGTATTCCAAATTATCTTCGAGCTACTATTCCACTTCCCAGGCTATTTCATCTGTAAAGTGTTTATTGGCGGTAAAAGCGAGCCAAAGGATGGCTGGATCTTTCTTACTTCTGTTCTGTTTTGGCTGATCGTCGCAGTCGTAGGTTACTCCGCATACTCATTTTTCAGTGGTGGCGGCAATGCTTAACAAACGCAAGCAGTATGCTACGGCTCTTCGGGCCTCCGCGGGACGCCCAACGCTATGCACATTTTGTGCGGGTCGCTACGCTCCCAGTTTCGCACGAAATGTGCATAGTATTGGTCGCCCCTGTTGCGGGCGTTAGCTGCTCCTAATCATTTACACTCAATATCAAGGGATGATGATGAAAGATATAACCAGAATTAATCATGTAGGATTGAGGGTTAGAGATTTGGATGTCTCTCGTGAATTCTATGGCAAGCTAGGTTTTGAGTTTATAGTTGGCCCAGTTGGCCCTGAGCCAGTAGCTATAGTTGAGCATCCATCAGGAGTTAACATCAACTTGATCCTTAATGCTTCAAAGGATGCACCAAGGAAAAATGTGCTAATGGAAGGTGATATAAAATATCCAGGCTATACGCACATCGCTTTAGAAATAACAGACTATGATTCAGCCAAAAGTAACGTCGAAGCTCTGGGTTTTCCTATAACAGGTGAAGTCGAATACAACGGTGCTCAGTTTTTCTTTATAAGAGATCCAGATGACAATGTTATAGAGTTCCATCAACCAGCACGCAGCTAACAAAGCATTCCAGGTGGCGCCTACGGCGCACCTGAATGCGGCGTTATCTGGCGTGAAGTTGAACCAGTGGGGCATTAATCGACCTAGACTCAAATGAAACTCGATAGCGGGATCCGGTTAGAAAGCGACGGCGAGCAAGCTGACTTGTATGCACTCGACGAAATCAACACAGCGCTGGCGCCGATCGGCGCCCGGATTTGGGCGCAGGATTGGTCGGGCCTCTCCAACGACCTTAAGGCCTTTTTGGCCGATCCCAAACCTTCGACGGAGCGTGTCGCGGAAGTGATGCCACACTTTCTGCTATCCCGTGAACGTCTACTGGAAATCATCGCCCAGGCGGGACGCGAGCCCCATATTCCCGGAGGCGGAGAGCTGACCACACTGGACGAGACCCATGGCGTTTCCTATCCGCAACTGTATGTCGCACAGGAAGGTGAGGACTTTTCGCGTTTTGACCGAATGCATGTGAACATTAGCGCCGACGGGACGCCTGTCGATGACGTGGTACAACTTCTCTGCGGCAGCGGTTTTGTTGTGCACTTCCGTATTCCTTCGGGCGAGACGTTCAAAGTATATCTTGCCTGCCCCACACCCGATGCTGGCTGGCTTTTAACTTTTGATTGCGCCACCCCATTTATCGGCAGCTTTAGCGGCGCTTCGGCTGGGGCCAAAGCCGTCACCCAAGTCATCGGCCCGGCACGCTGGAGAATGGAGTATCTTGAATAAAGATGTCTGCGCAGCTAACGGACGCGTTCAATCAATGGAAAATGGCAACAGCCAGATAACAACGCGTTGCACCGGAATAAGGGCGTCGTCCTTCCTCCAGCTACCCAACCAAACGAACGCCCTTACCTGGTGAGCGCCACCGTTATCGCCTCCCTTTCCAAAGCTGGTAACTACTCTCAATCACTCGGTGAATATGCCGACGAAACTCCTGCGGCAGCTGCGCATATAGACGAGCTATAAGTGGCGGAAAGGGAGCCTGCGCAAAGTGGTGCCGGTTCTCGGCCCCGTACACCTCGGCCAAAGTAATCCCCACCGCCTCACACCAGACCGGCAGCAGCTCCGCCGCTATCTTCTGCTTGCCTGTTTCCATTTTCGAAACTTGAGATGGTGTTAGCCCCAGCTGGTTGGCCAATTGTGCGATCGTCTTCCCCTTCAATTTCCGTGCGTTGCGCAGGTGTTCGCCCAGTGTCCCGGCCTCCAACATCTAGCCGTATTAGGTACTTCCGTAATAACAAATTTTCGATTTTTGAAATAAACCGCATTTTGCATTGCTAAATTAGAAATAATCCAGAATCTCCGTGCATAAACTGTGAAATTGTTAGTAATGTTCCGGTGTTTGTTGCCAAAAGCCCGAATAAATCACTATAGGGAATCTGGTGGCTAGAAGTCGCCGAGGCACTTGCCTTTGGTGGTTAGGATTTGTCGTTCCTACAAGGAGGTAGACCATGCCTTTGACCGCTCATGTTCAACAACTTCACTACGTCAACAATCTATGTATCGGCCTGGAATGGGTTGCGGATTGTCCGAATCAGCTGGCCCGTAAAGCCTTGCTGCAGCTTATTGGTGAGGAGGTAGGGTTCGTGCTTCAAGATGTTATCTGCGCTTATGAGCAAAAGATCCCAGGGGGAAGACTTGTAATAGAAGAGCCTGCCTGACTGCTTTGTAGAGCCGGTGCCGTGAGTGGTACCGGCCTCATAGTCATCCATTGCCCTTGCCGATTGCTGCCCTCTAGCAATAAACTGTATATGTATACAGTATTCAGGGTTTCCAGAATGAAGCTTTCCCCACTGTACGGCCACGGCATTGCCTGTGGCTTTCCCTCTCCCGCCGATGACCACAAGGAAGCGGCTCTTAGCCTGGATGAGCACCTGGTCAGCAAGCCAGCGGCGACCTTTATGGCACGGGCGAATGGGGATTCCATGATGGGGTTGGGCATCTTCGACAAGGATCTATTGATTGTCGATCGTTCGTTAAAGCCTACCCATGGCGATGTGGTGGTGGTGGCCCTGGATGGACAGCTCACCTGCAAGGTGCTGGACCAGCAGCAAGGGCGGCTGCACTCTGCCAATGATGACTACGCCCCGATCCCCATTTGGGAAGGGCAGGAATTGATTGTAGAGGGGGTGGTTAAAGCTTCGGTGCGTTACCACCGGCCGCGCTGAATGCTGGTATTGGTGGATTGCAACAGCTGCTATGCCAGCTGTGAGCAGATATTCCGGCCGGATCTGCGTGGGCGCCCGGTGGTGGTGCTCTCCAATAACGACGGCTTTGTGGTGGCGCGCTCCAAGGAAGCGAAGCTATTAGGCATTGGCGACCTGGAGCCCTTCTTCAAAGTTGCGTGCGCATCGGGTGGCCATCTTCTCCAGCAATTATCCCCTGTATGGCGATATCTCCCACCGGGTAATGACCACTCTGCGGGAGTTCGGCCCCAATGTGGAGGTCTATAGCATCGATGAGATGTTTTTGGACCTGCACGGGCTGCAGGAAGATTGGAGCGATTACGGCCGCAAGATCCGCAACACCCTGTGGCGCAATATTCGTATGCCTGTCGGTGTGGGAATCGCCCCCAGTAAAACCCTGGCCAAGCTCGCTAACCGCGCGGCCAAGAAAATCCCCAAGTGCGATGGCGTCTGTGCGTTGGACACTCCAGAAAAGTGGCAGTGGATGCAGCGCCGCACCGCCGTCAATGATGTGTGGGGCATAGGCCGGCGCCTCACCAAGCGCCTGGCGGATTTCGGTATAGAGACCGCCTATGACCTGGCGCAGGCCAACCCAAAAATTTTGCGCCGCCGTATCAATGTGAATATTGAGCGCACTATTGAGGAGCTAAACGGAATCCCCTGCCTGGGTTTGGAGGAGGAGCCCCCAGCGAAGAAGCAGATCTACTGCACCCGCTCCTTCGGTGAAAAGCTCACCGAGCTAGCGCCGATACTGCAGGCCGCCACCCTCTACGCCAGCAGGGCCGCAGAGAAACTACGCACACAGAAATCGCTGGTTAAGTCGATCCATCTATTCCTGCACACCTCACCCCATGAACCCAACTACTACAGCCGCAGCGCCGTAGTGCAGACCCCATACCCCACCGACGACACGCGGGTAATCGTGCGGCTGGTGAGAGAAGCCATTGCCGATTTATACCGCCCCGGCTGCCGCTTTATGAAAGCAGGCGTCGGGCTAATCGAGATAATCCCCCGCGCCCTGGGGCAGGGTGATTTGTTCACCCCGGGGCTATCCGTTAGGGCAGGGCAGACCATGCAAGCGATGGACAGGATCAATAAAAAGTTCGGTCGCGGGACGCTGTTTCTAGGTGCTGAGGGGATTCAGAAAAAATGGAAGATGAGGCAGGCATTTACATCGCCTGCCTATACCACCCGATCGGGGGATTTGCCGAGGGTGGTAACTTGAGTTGTTTAAGAAATACACCTTAGTCTAGCAATTTCAAGTGTTAAGTAATCAACTCTCAATAGGGGTGTCTATGAGTTTGTTTTCTGGGGTGTGACAATTACTTTCTGGTTTGAAGTATACTCTGGCAGCAGCATCAAAATCTTCACAGTGATGGATTTGACGGGCATTAAAACAGTCAATGTCAGAAAACCTCCCAAGTTGAATCAATACGTCACTAATTAACTCCCTATGGATTAAAGGGTTTTCGATAGAGAATCCTATCTTTGCACCATTTATCTGTACCCCATCTTTCACTTGAAAAAATAGCTGGTTTGATAATTCTGAGTAGGTGCCATAAATTTCTATTATTTTTTCTTGAGTAAAAGGTACCTCAGGATAGGTAATTTTCATTTCGGCATTTTCGAATTTTTCATCTAAATAGAGCAGGTAAGGCTGGGCGGCATCTTCTTTAAGGCCGACAGGATCAATATTGAATTCGATTTTTTTATTTCTTGGAAAGCAATTCTGATAGAGTGCGCCCGTATCAGAAAATGTAATCTTGAGTTTTGTTTCAAGTTCTGAAAGCAAATCGAAGAATTCTTTTCTGTGGGTAAAATAGTTTGAGAAAGAGTTTTGGAGTTCCACTCTTTTTAGGCTCTCGGCAGACTGAGCTGATCTATGATTTGTCGCTATGAATGCTGTAAATGGCAGTGCAAGAGAAAAAACAGCGATAGGAAATTTATAGATGTCGAAGAGCCGATTTAAGCCAACATAAGTTGGATCCCAGGGAAGGTCTAGCCGAGCGGCTATCCAGACAGCGGAGATTATCGCAAGGAACAGAGGAATGTAGAAAGCCGCCTTAAACCAGTCTATCTGCCAAAGAGTGCGCTCCTCAATGGGCCCCTTTGGCGACCGCCAGTTTACAAGTCTTGCCCATGCTACCTTAAAGCCTATTTCAGCCATATGTCTTTCCATTTTTTGACATCGGCGAATTATTAAATTTGGCAGTATTGATGTCTAGTGGCCATATCATTTTACGCCTGCGAATATGGAGGCGAGTGCGTTTTGAACTAATTGATCAGGAGAAGAAGCTCAGTAAGAGACTATGAAGAGATATATGAGGGGAAGGCGATTATTTAAGAATGAACTTTGAAAATGGGTGCACCAAATTTGCACCAAAAAGTATCTAACTTGTTGATTCTGATAGAGTGTGTGGTGCCCGGGGCCGGACTTGAACCGGCACGGCCGTGAAGCCGGGAGATTTTAAGTCTCCTGTGTCTACCAATTCCACCACCCGGGCAGCTCCTTTGCGAGACGGGAGTTTAGCACTTTTGCTCTTCCCTGGATCCTCACGTTCAATGCAGTTCACAGGATTCTGCAATGAAAAGGAAAAATGGAGGCTAGGGTCGGAATCGAACCGGCGTACACGGAGTTGCAGTCCGCTGCATGACCACTCTGCCACCTAGCCTTTGTTCCACATCGTGTGTGGATGAGAACGCTGCGAATTCTATCTGATAAATCTGAAAAATCCTAGCGTTTTCTTATACTTACGTGCCCTTGGCTGCGTAAGTGGGCGCTATTCTATGGACTATCAGAGATTAGTCAAGCGTTGTTTTCAACAAATTGTAAAACTTGAGGAAAAAAGTCTGGAAAGTTCACGGATGACCTTATGGCAATAGACTTAATAACTTTTAGTACGGTTGCCAATGAAGCTATTTCCATTTGTTCTTAATTTATTGGAAGGGTTGCTGGCAATCCATTGAGGGTGTTCGATACTGTCTTTATCTGGCTAACATGTCTCCCCCCAAACGTGTTATGCAATGCCGGTAGGGCACACCAGGATGGTATTTGCCCGTAGTGTAGCAAGGATGAAATCCTCCAAGTTTCACTCCTAATGGTCTTGGCCCTGACGCTCTCCCCCCCCGTCGTCAGGGCTTTTTTTTATCTGTTGTTTGATGTCCTTAGAATTATTCTCGGTGAGGTTTTCTAAGGCCAGTGCTTTTACGGGTCTACCAGCTGCTTGTTCTGACAGCTTTCGAAAGCGTTCCAAAGTAACTTCGCCACGGGTACTCGCGAGTGCTTTCGCAACCTCATCAATACTGGCTTTACCGTCGCTCGCTTCACGAATCTCTTTATCGAGTTCCAGCATAACTCCCGCTGCCCGCGCTGTAACTGGTCCTGAGGAGCGTTTCACCAATAGAGTGGGGGCCTTTTTTCCCCAATTAATCAGTTTATCCATTGCCTCTTGGTAGCGGTCATCACTGATGCCACCAGTTCTTCTTAAAATTTCAAGGGAGTAAAATTCTGCAAGGCCCTCCACAATCCAGTCACTCTGGTCATCTCCATGGATACCTGTTCCGACATGTACTAGCTCGTGGATCATGCTACTGGTGCGGTTTCCACTGATCAAAGGCCGATCGGCATGCATAAATAATGAGCGCGTCCCGGATAATCCCCCTCGCCACATAGGGTCATCAGCGGTAACGATCAATAAATGGCCTGGAAATAGAGGGAAGATTTTTTTAAGTTCTGGCAGGTTCCAATTGAGAAATGCAAGAATGTCCTGTCGACGGATATTTTGCCCCTTAGGGCCGGAAATTCTGGTATCTGTGTTGGCAATCAAATCCTGGCGGCTGCCGATCTTACCAACAATCATCCATCCCTTTGGTCTGACAAAACGTCGCTTTTTGTCGGATATTTGATAGAGATTTTCTTCGATTTGAGGGTAGGGCAGAGCGGAAGACCAACCTTCAGGCATCTCTAACTTCAGGCGGGTATCCGTGGCCCGTCCTCGGCTAGTAGCAGAAATTGGCGGAATTAATTTATCGCTGCGTAGAATTGCCCAGTCTTTGGTAATGCGTGAATCATAACCACCGTTTTTCCTTTGGTTATTGATAACAAAACTATAACGGAGTTTTGCCTCGTTGCCGGCGGTGTGCCATATAGCCTTTCCTTCCTTTTCTTCCAAAGGCTGCGCGCTCTTCAGGTCCTTATAACGGCCTGAAGCCAGGTTCAGGGTTAGCTTACTGGGTACGTCTTCACCACTCAGAGCTACCTCAACCAAGGCCTTCTTACTTTCAGGGTCGATTTTTGCCGTGTATAAGAGCTCATATGCCCTAGAAACCGGTGAAAGGATAAGAACAATCAAAGATAAAGAGAGAAGTTGTTTACGCATCATTATCTGGCAGAAAATCCAACAAGTTCCAATTTGGACAATGAGCAAGCCTACAGGTGCCGAGATGTCGCCATCAAGCAAATGAGTCACGGCACCTGGGTTTAATCATTCGTTCCGGTGCGTCTTGTTAGTGCATGTAGAAGCAACTTTGACTATCAAGTCGAACTAAAGAACACACTTATAAAGACGTTATCAATGTAAGTGGTATATTTAAGCACAACCCAATATGTCACTAGAGGTTGTGTTATGTAGAAAAGCGCCGCCGAAAAATGTTGATAGGGGAAAGGGTGGTTGATTTTTATTCAAGCTGTGTGTAGGGAATATGGCCCATGCGCAAGCATTGAGGAATGACGTAGGTACAGAGGCCACAGGCTCCCGTGGCCTCTGTGGATGTCTCTACCAATAACGAATGGAGCGTGGATCCATAAAGGGCATTCCATAGGCAAAGGCGAAGCCGTCTGGGAAAGTACCCATCACTGGTTGTTGGGGGGGCATTCCGCTAACCTCTGCCCCGTAATAGGCCGGGACAAACTGATGGCCGGACCAGTTTGCTCCAGCCCCCGCATAGCCTTGCATTGGCGGCACGCTATATCCGGTATAAGGAGAAGCGTGTGGGCTTGTGGGCTGGGCGGCAGATACACCAACACCTTCGGTTTTTGCCATTTCTTTGGCTGACTCGAATAGAGAATCAATACCAAATAGCCTGGGAACACCGGCTCCTACTCTATCTGCCCCAAGATTCATTGGTGATGTTAGTGTTCGGATCAGTTGGAAGAGGCCGGTTGTACGCGAAATATCACGCTGTCTGAAAGTGGTTTTAAATAATGGGTGGTGGGCAAGTAGCAGGGCAGCAAGACCAGTGATATGAGGTGCTGCCATGGACGTGCCTGACTGTACATCAAATCCTTTATCTGGCACCGATGACACAATACCCACTCCCGGAGCCGCTACTGATACCTCTGGTCCATGGCAACTAAAGGTGGGTAAGAAAACACCATCTGCAGTAACGGTTGATGGAATAACGGTTTGAGCATCCCAGGAGTCTCTTGGAAATTCATTGAGCATTCCTATTGCCCCTACAGCCATAACATTGGGGGATCTTGCAGGATACTGAACAGGGCCGCCAGAATTGCCAGCGGCAACAACGCAGGCGATACCATGTTGCACGGCATCTTCAATTTGCTGTTCAACGGCTTCTGATGAATCTGTGCTCCCCAGGCTCATATTGATTACATCAATACCTATTTCAATGCAGTGAGCGATTGCATCAATCAGGCTACTAAATTGGCCGCCAGGGAAGACTTTAAATACATAAATTTCGGCTTCTGGTGCAAAGCCACGTATAGCATCAGTCCCAGAGGGTTGGCCGGCAATGATACCTGCGCAATGGGTTCCATGTCCGACAATGTCTTCTGCCCAGCTTTTGCTGTCGTAATTATTAGTGACATCAATGCCATTTTTTAGATGCGAGAGTATTGGATGTTGGTTATCGGCCCCCGAGTCAATGATGGCGATCTTAATACCTTTACCGGTATATTCATCGGGAAGTTGATCTAAGCCCATGTACTTTTGCCCCCAGCCATAGGGAGCGTTATTTGGAAAGCTGGGGATTGCCTCGCTTAGTGAGTGCAATTTGACCAGGTTTACTCCTGTCAGAGAAAGTGAGGGGCAACGAATATATTTATTCCAGAAATCTTTAGAGGGGCGGATAAGAAGGGATTTGATCTGGGCCCCGCCACTCTGGGCGAAAATATTGATTGCCACTTCCCCTTTGTTGTTGGTTACGCCCTCTTGTGGGAAGCCCGCACTTTCTACAATTACTTGAGCATCCCTAATCGGTTCACCCTTTGAGCCGACCACTCGGAGCCGGACTTGTTGGGCCTTAGCATGATATTCACGCAAGAGACCGGGTTGCTGTGCAAAAATTGCAGTAAAGCTTGGTGCAAAATTAGCTTGCCCATAAGAAAGTAATGAATCCAGTTCAACGGCAATATTGGGAGGGGCCGTTTGGTAGAGATTAGCGGCAGCATCAACATCCATACGCACTTTGTAGATGTTTGTTGCTTCATCTGCAGTTGAAAGTGTTTTTAGCTTTCTGCCTGGCCTAATTTCGCGAAGCACTTCACAACCGGGCTGCCTGGCAATAGTTGAAATTATATTGTGCATTGAGCCAGCGTTTAATAGCTGGACTCCCATAGACTTGGCCACTTGGCTCCGGCGGGGAGAAATAAGTAACTCGACCTTCTCTGCAACCTCGACCGAAGGTTCTCCTGCGGCCTTTTCTTGTCGGGATTCAGTCATGTTTGTGTTCCTTCGCTTTCAGTGCGGTGCTGACTTTTAGCGTGTGCTTAACGTCCGAAAGTAATGAATCGAGAGGGTATTCAATATTAGCCGATTGGCTGAATAGGTCTGTCTGGATCTATGATCACTTTCCCGCCTAATTTCCTTCTTAAGTTTTCAACTGCATCTGGTGTAGCTCGTAGTGTGACATTGCTTTTGCGCAAGACGACTTCTTTCACATCTGGGCAGTTTTTTGCCTCGCGTGCCAGCTCCTCCAATTCTATGGCGGTAGCTAATACCTTGCGGTTAGGGACAGCCACATACTGCTCAAATTTTTTCATTATTTTTCTCTGATAACGATCAACTTAAAGAATGCCGGGGCAAGTTATATAAAACTGGTGGCGGAAAATCCGCCACCAAGAATCAGTGTTTGATTAGTGTAAATAGGATTGCTGCTGTAGGGGTGAGTTAGGCTGCTGCATGGCCTGGAATGGGTATGCCTGTCCAATACCACTTAAATTTTGCAATCCTTGATATGGAGTCTGTGGTATTACCTGAAATGGCAATGTATGGCCGATACTCGTCATTGGGTTCATCATTTGAGCAGGGAGGGTCCCCAGCTGCTCTTGAATCTGGGTAACAGGGGTAAACTGATTTAAATATGGCTGTGTCGTTATTTGTGGAACGAACTGAGGCATGGCCTGAAATGGCAGTAGCTGACCTAGTCGCGCAACATTGTTGAGAAGTTGGCCCTGTGGGCCACCAATGTAGTTGCCAATTACCGGCGCAGCGCGGTTTATCAGTTCTCCTAGGAAACCCTGGGGCGTATATTGTGGCGCAGCCTGGAAAGGCAGTAACTGACTGAGGTTATTCACAGCATTCACAAATTGGTTTTGGGGGGCACCCAAATAGCCCCCAAATTGTTGCGCTG
Organism: Microbulbifer mixtoriginis (SeqCode); assembly: GCF_052468275.1. NCBI lineage: Bacteria > Pseudomonadati > Pseudomonadota > Gammaproteobacteria > Cellvibrionales > Microbulbiferaceae > Microbulbifer > Microbulbifer mixtoriginis (SeqCode). Next base: position 2,996,927 of record NZ_CP174341.1, read on the forward strand.
CCCGGTTGATTAATTCTCCAGTATATCCTTGAGGAATGAATGGCTGGGTAAGTTGAGGCTGAATTTGTGGTAATGCTTGGAAGGGAAGCAATTGACCAAGACCGCCGAGGGAATTGATCAGCTGGCCTTGAGGTCCACCAACAATACCGCTAATTAATGGCGCCGCCCGACTCACCAAATCACCCAGGAAACCTTGGGGGCTCAGTTGTGGTACAGCATGATGAGGGAATATATTGGTGAATCCTGCGACTGTGTTGATTGGAGGAATAGCGTAGTTAAGTGGCTGTCCAAAAGTCCCTTGAGCGTATGCATATGGCTGGTACATGAACGTACTCCTTGAGTAGGCCTTTATCGATATAAAAATCTATCGTCCAGGTATTTCATGGTTTCTGGGTTGAGAGTATTGAGACTTGATAAAGCCCCATTAACAATTTGACCAGCTAGAAGTAAATCAGGTGCCAATAATAGGGGGAATGCTTTAAGTGTCGGGTATCCAGCTGGCTGAGCAGAGTATAGAGAAGCTTTCGCAGTGTGCTGGAAAAGTTTAAGAATTTTTTGTGGCTAAAATCGGTTGAATATAAAGGCGTGAAAAATGTTTGTACCTTTTTAAAAATGTAACGTTTTTTAGCCGATAATTCACTCAGTTTTCTATAAGATGCAGGCCGTGTTGATTCTAAACTTATACATTGTATTGTTTGGAGGAGGCGATGTATTCATCCCCGCTCAAAAGTTTCAGGGTGTGACTTCAAGTAGGCAATCTTATTTAAATTCCTCCTAAATAATAATCATAAAGCATTTCTTCTTTTCTGAGTTGTTTTATGTGTAAGCTAAAAATTCTTCTCTATGGAATCAATGTGGGGTAGGGCGGAGGGCTTTTTTATTCTGCATGTTTCACATGGATCTTTATCAATCTATTGGCTTCGCCGGGTTTAATAGCAGCAGGTAGTGCTGAATGAAACTCTATGTGTGCTGTGAAAAATCTTGGTGCAGTTAAAAAGGCGTAGTATCCAGGATCAAGGTAGAGGTCACCTGGTATCAGGCTACGAATAATGTGATGGACACCCATTAACTTGGAAGGCACTTAAATAGCGGTTAAAAGAATGCACTTATAAAGCCGTTAACATGCTGTTAGTTTCAAGCAAGTATCATCTATATCTGGTCACCAGTGTTGAGGTGAGTGGTATCTACGAAGCAGATGATGCCCTGCAATTGCAGGAGTCCATTGCTCACCAAGTGCACCGCATGCGGTATTTGCCGAAATGAAGGAGCGAAATCAGCAGGAGTACACTATTGATTGAAATATATCCAAAATAAGACTCCCGAATGGGCAAGCCGGTTATTTCAGAGGGGGCGATAACATAAAACCAAAGATGTTCGTATAGCGGGGAGAGATAAAGCCTTCAAAAGCCATAAAGTAAGGTGGTTGAATGCAAAATGTACGAAGATGAAATTTGCGTCGAAAATACTTGACCGATAAAAAGTGGGCGCGTAGTATTCGCGACCTCGGTGAGTAGCGCAGCCTGGTAGCGCACTTCGTTCGGGACGAAGGGGTCGGAGGTTCGAATCCTCTCTCACCGACCATTATTTAAAAAGCCCGCATGCTGCGGGCTTTTTTGTGTCTGTCAGCTTGCTTCTTTTCTCCTGAGTATTTCTAGCACCAACTTTCCACATGGTTCAAAAGCCTTATTAATAAACTCCGGTTATTGTGCTTGGGAATGGTCTGTACTTTTCCATTTTTTGCTCTTATGGGGCAGGGGTTAAGAGGGTGCCGCACATGTAGATGAAGGTATTTTCGCGAGCCCCTAAAGCGAAATGACTCCATACTTCTCACACTTCAAAAATGCAGAGTGGCCTGTTACGTATCCTAAGAAGAAAACTGCCAGTTTATGTCGGCGAGATCGCCAAATTGGTAGCGATTGTCTTTGTGGATTAGAAGGGACTATTCACCCGTGGAGATCCTGAAGCTATTTATGAGATTTTCAGGTAAAAAGGTTACGCCGCTCATTCCCGGCTGGGCTATCTCTACCGATACAATGAGTGGCGCTTTCTTGTCTGGCTTTCGTTATAACCTTTCGATTTAGCTTTTAATTTGTCGAATGAGGCCTTCTTGTGCGGTAGAGGCTACCAACACGCCATCGCGGGTATAGATCTGGCCGCGGGTAAATCCACGTGCACCACCGGCAGATGGGCTATCAGTGACGTACAAAAGCCATTGATCGAGACGGAAGTTGCGATGAAACCACATGGCGTGGTCAACGCTGGCTGGCATCAGGTGTGGATCGAATAGGGAAATATCATGTGGCTGCAGAGAGGTGCCCAGTAGTCCCATATCAGAGGCATAGCAGAGTGCTGCTCGGTGCTCGATAGGGTCATCAGACATTTCGCCCTCTGCACGCAACCAGAACATACACTTGGCTTCTCGAGTTTCGGCACCAAAGTAGCTTTGTGGATCTACTGGGCGGAAGTCGATCATATAGCGGCGCTGGTCATACTGCGGGCTAACGAGGCCAGCCTCCAGAGCCAGTTCCTGAGTGTTTTTTAAGCTTTCTGGGTCAGGTATGTCCACAGCAGGCATGTCGGCCTGATGGTCGAAACCAGGCTCCTGGATCTGGAAAGAGGCCGACATGTTAAAGATCGCGCGGCCGCGCTGTTTGGCCACAACGCGGCGGGTGGTAAAGCTGCCCCCGTCACGTATTGGGTCCACCTCATAGATTACCGGTAGCTCGCTTGATCCAGGGCGTAAGAAATAGGCATGTAGGGAGTGTGGCAGGCGATCCTCGACGGTACGGGCGGCGGCCATCAGGGCTTGGCCAAGCACCTGGCCCCCAAAGAGTACTTTTCGATAATTTTCGACGTGATGGCGACTGCGAAAGAGGTGGCGATCCAGCTCTTCGACGTCGAGAAGTTTGCTCAGCTTTTCCAACATGGACGACTCTACCTGTTACCTATAAGTGATAGTCGGGTTTGCCTGGGCTGGCATTGGAGGTCTGCCCAGAAGAGCGATAATAACAGTAGATGACGTAAAGGCCATTATTAGTCATTAATTTTGCATCAAGTTTCATTGGTGGCTGATGGTTCACTTAGTTGGGCGCTTTGCGTTAGCAATGTGATGTCATTCATGGCGAAAATGATGGCTAACTTGGACCTTAAATGTCGTATTAGGACAAAATTTAGGCGGGCTGCTCTCTCTTTGGGCGTATTTTCTAGGCTAATTTCCCGATTCTCTTTTCCAAGCGACTCGAATTGCCTATCATTCATGAATGAATAGTCAATTTCAGTCCCCAACATTACGGGCAGAGAAGGTCGGAAGTATGGATAAGGCAAAAGAGAAGGTTCAGAGGTTTCGCGCGCGAGAGCAGCGCATCCTGGATGCGGCTCTGGAGCTTCTGCTGGAGCATGGTGAAGAGAAAGTCACGGTTGAGCAGATTGCTGAGCGTGTAGATATAGGCAAAGGCACCATCTACAAGCACTTTATCTCTAAAACAGAAATCTATATGCGGCTGCTGATGGACTATGAAAAGTCCCTGGCAGAGCGCCTGAAGATCGCAGTAGAGAATGCAGAGAAAGGCGACATTACCGCGCCCGCCCGTGCCTACTTTGAGTCCCGTATGGCTGATCCTGGTAAGGATCGCCTCTTTCAGCGCTTGGAAGAAAAGATTATCTCTCTCAATTTGGCGCCTGAGATGATCTCCGAATTACACGCTATCCGTAACTCCAACACCTCGGCTTTAAACCGAGTATTTGAGCGCAGGATAGAGCAGGGGATGCTGAAAAAAGTGCCTGCCTATTTCTATTACTCCACTTACTGGGCCCTAGTGCAGGGCGCAGTAGAGCTCTATCACTCCAAATCCTTTGCCGATGTGATCGAGGATCGTGAGGGATTGATGGAGTTTATTATGGATGTGGGTGTACACATTGGTGATACCTCACAGCGTAAACCCATGGAGAGCGGCCATTCTGGCGACACGGCGGGGTCCTCCTTTGGCTGAGCCACTTTTTCAGCAACTGCAAAAGTTGCAAAAGGAGTTCCACGGGCACCCACCGGTTGACCGGTGGGACCCGGATTTCTGTGGCGATATGGATATGGTGATCAAGAGTGATGGTCGCTGGATTCATGAAGGAACCGAAATCCGCCGCCAGCCACTGGTGAAGTTGTTTGCTAGCATTCTGAAGAGGGAAGGGGATGAGTACTTTCTGGTCACTCCTGTCGAAAAGCTGCGAATACAGGTTGAGGATGTCCCCTTTGTAGCTACTCAGGTTGCGCGCAGTGCCTCAGAGGGTGAGGAGCAGCGGCTATTATTCACTACGAGTGTGGGCGATGTCATCGAGCTGAATCAAGGTAGCAATTGGCAGCTTCAAGAATTCGGCACACCTGCGCAGCCAGTCCCCTACGTAGAAGCCCGAAATGGCCTAATGGCCAGGGTGTCCCGTGATGTCTTCTACCAGCTGGTAGATTGGGCAGAAGAGAGAAGGCTGGGGGAAAATGGTTCTGGGCAGCTGTTTATACGCAGTGCGGGTGGTGAATTTCTTTTGGGTTCTTATTAGCAAGCGCCCTTTTCTAAACCTGGGGTTGTTTTCTATTCCCCCAGGTTTATCTAACTATTTAGATAAGCCCCTCTTGAAATCGCCTTTAACGTAAGTTCTCCCTAGATTCATAACTTTCCATATTTTTTTGAAGTCTTTGTAGTCTTGTGCAAATTGGCAAGATTTAATGGTTTTTATATTTCTTTCATTTTTCTGAAAGCGTATGTAAATCCAAGGGAAATAAAAAATACAATTAAATGTAAAGTTCAAGTTTCTAGTGCAAAAATTACTGAAAACATATAAAAAGTTAACAAATTCGCAATACGCCGTTTCTACACTCCCCTTCGTCCTATTCGCTTAGGCGTAAAAACAAACATAGTGTTCAGGCAGTCAATTATTTGATTTCAAGTTTTTACCTGTAAGTAAAATCTGAGGTCAATATTCATAGGCTGCTCATATTTTGGATATTAATTCCTTTAGGGGGGGGGTATGAAGCGTATACAAAATCGAGTTGTCCTGGCTGCTGTAATTGCGGCTTTATTGGCGGGTTGTGATGGTGGTGGTGTCAGTGTTGAGCCTAAGACCGTAGATAATTCAGTAGATAACTCTGTTGATAATTCTGGAAGTGGTTCTTCAGAAAACCCCTGTGCAATTATCGAAAGCTCGGGCGTGCAAGGTACCTACGAGAGTGGTAACTGCCGATATGGAACCGATTTTGTTTCTGCATCCAATCCTTTAATTGAAGATTTGTACCTCCCGGCGCTTTCAGAAGGTGGAGCCCATATTTTTGATGGTAGTCTTTTTGTTGGTGAAAATTTCTCTAGTGATGCCGACTTGCAGGCCGCTGGTATCACCAAGGGAGGAGATAACGTAAAGCTGGAGATACAGGCTGGGACAACCGTTGCGTTCAAGGATAACTCGGCTTTTATGGTCGTGAATCGTGGCTCGCAAGTTTTTGCCCGTGGTACTGAAACCGCACCAATTACCTTCACTTCTGAAACTGATGTTCGCGGCACTGTGACTGCTGATGCAGTATCCCAGTGGGGTGGAATGGTTATCAATGGTTTTGGTGTTACCAATAAATGTAAATATAAAGGCTCTATTGGCAGCGGAGATTTGGTCTTGGATGGAGAGTGTCATGTTGCTGCCGAGGGGTCTACTGACGATAACACTTCATACTACGGCGGCGACAACAATGCGGATAACTCTGGTGAGCTTTCCTATGTCGTCGTAAAACATACTGGAGCCTTGGTCGCTAGTGGCGATGAGCTCAATGGTATCTCATTTGATGCGGTTGGAAATGGGACTGTGGTAAACAATTTGCAGGCTTATTCCACTTTTGATGATGGGATTGAGTTCTTTGGTGGTGCGGTAGATATTAATAATTATGTTGCTCTTTATGTGCGAGATGACTCAATCGATATTGACGAGGGTTACCGCGGAAGTATCACCAATGCCCTGGTGATTCAGAGTGAAAATGATGGCAACCACTGTATTGAGGCAGATGGAATCGGTTCTTATAAAGACACGATTGATTACACCGCACTGATTAATCAAGGGCTTAACAGTCGCCCTATGATTGATGGTCTGACTTGTATCGTTTCTGCTCAAAAAGAAGGTACGCATGATCCGGGTGCTGGGTGGCGCTTGCGTGAGGGTATTTACCCAATGATTACTAACTCAATAATCGTTGCCTCATTTAAAGCTGACGAAACGGCTGATGATGGTAGCAACTACTGTTTACGTATGGAGAGTGCTCAAACCCGTAACGAAGCGACCTCCGGAAAAGAGCTAGCCCTGACCTCAAACATTTTCGCTTGTGAAGATCGCACTAAAACCGACGAAGCTTCATTCGATTTAGTGGCCTGGGCTGAAGATAACGGTAACCAGTTTGCCCCGATTTCTGGTGCGGTGAGCCCAACCATCGGTATTGATACCAATTTTATTTTGCTAGACGGAGCCCCTGCAATCTATACGGTGGCTGCTGATCAACAGCGCATCAATGATGCCGTGCCTACTGTAACTGCGTTTGAACGCGCATACTTGGGTGCCCTCGATATAAATGGCACTGACTGGACTCAAGGTTGGACTTACGGCCTTCACCAGGGCAACCGTGCACAGCCTCTCTGGTTTGAATAATTAGCTTTAGGGATTGTTAGGAGTATTTCTCCTGAACCTGCAGGGCGCCGCCTTCGCTGATGGGGTTGGCGCCCTGTTTGGTTTTGATACCCCAAAATAGGAATGATAAGAGGCCCGTGTAATGGCTAAATATGAAAATTTCCAGAGGCTGCCGTTGGTAATGGCTATTACCGCGGCCTCTGCTATGGCTCCTGGTGTATTTGCCCAGGATGCGGATTTGGTGGAAGAAAGCACTGGTACAGCACAAGGGATTGAAGAAGTGGTAGTTCAGGGGCGTTTGCGGGACTCCGCAGAGGCCCTGGTCAGTGAGCGCCTGGAAGAAGAAGTGGTCACCGATATCCTTGGTGCCGAGATGATCGGTCGGGTAGGGGATTCTACAGTGGCGGCTGCGTTGCGCAGGGTGTCAGGACTGTCGCTCGTGAGTGATAAGTTCGTCTATGTACGTGGATTGGGGGAGCGTTACTCAAGTACCACGCTAAATGGTGCGATAGTGCCCTCACCGGACCTGACCCGAAATGTAATCCCCCTCGATTTATTCCCTACTTCTATAGTGGATTCCCTGGCTGTTCAGAAGAGTTACTCTGCTGATCAGGCTGCTAGCTTTGGCGGTGGCAATGTGGATATTCGCACAAAGGGAATTCCCGATGATCTGACTTATTCTGTAGAGTTAGGCACAGGAAGCAATACGGAAACCAGCGGTGAGGTTCTGAGTTATCAGGGTGGGGATGATGATATCTTCGGAACTGATGATGGTACCAGGGCACTCCCAGGAGAAATATCTGCAGCGCTAAAACGCTTTAGGGGAGGCTTGGGTATCTCCGATATCAGAAAAGTTCTGGTCGAGGAGGGAAATCAGTATGCCAGTGAGCAGGAGGCCGATGATGCAGCTCAAGCGCTAAATCGTGAACTGGCCTTAAATCTCAATCGTGATATTTCTATCGAAGAGGATTCCAGTGATTTGGATGGGGATGTGAAAGCGAGTGTAGGCAATCGTTTTTCCCTCAATGATCATTGGGAGTTGGGGTTTCTGGCTGGAGCTTCTTATAAAAATAAGTGGAGGGAGTCTGAGAGAACCCTACGCAATTTTGGTGCCCCCAAAGAGCAATTGAATAATCGTAACAAGTCAACTTATTCAGTGGATATCAGTGGGAATTTAAATTTAGGTATACGCTTTGCTGATGAGCATGTGATTGAAACTACGAGTATATTCCTGCGCAATACTGATGATGAAACCTCTATTACTGATTACTTTAATGAGAATCGACAGGTGTCGGACGGTTCTGGTTATCGTGAGTATTTGCTGAAGTATGAAGAGAGAGAGCTAGCCCTGAATCAGGTCAAGGGCAGTCACTCTCTGGAGCCTGAGACCAAAACTCTTATGCCCTTTGACCTCCTCAATTGGGTTCCGGAAGAGGTGGTTGTCGATTGGTTTTATTCGGATGCAACAGCGACCACAGATATCCCCAATCAGGTCGACGTCATTTCCGATACAGTTACTGATCCTACGACGGGTGAAGTGCTTAGCTCTAAGGTCAGTACGGGTTCTCGAAGTGCAGGTTTCCGATTTACAGAGCTTGAAGACGAAGTCAAAAATTACGGTTGGTCAGTCAACTTGCCTCTAGAATTTTCATTTTCAAGTTTGGAGTTGACGGGCGGCTTCGCGAGGATGGAGAAGGGGCGCTCATACAAGCAAACTGAGCTGCGCCTAGATATCTTCAGTGTGGCTACTGAAGATGTACTCGTTGGCCCGCTGGGCGAGGTATTTGGTGATGAAAATATCACCAACAATGGAAATGACTACGTTTTCGACTTGGCGGGAAGTAACAAGCAAAGCTATTTAGCAGCTACGGCTACAGATGCAGTATTTGGTAAATTCGATTGGACATTATTTGAAACCTGGCGAATTTCGGCAGGGGCGCGCTGGGAGGATTACAGTCAAGTGGCACTTGAGTGGAATCCTTATGGCTACACCATAGATGACCCTCAAGTAATAACTGACCCGAAAGAACTGCTGGAAGCCGTATATTCTGAAGATGACATTTATCCATCTTTCTCACTGACTTATATGGGAGAGTTTTGGACGGAGACTTTTCAGCTTCGTTTTGGAGTCTCAAAGACAGCTGTACGGCCGGATCTTCGTGAAATTACCGATGCGTATTATATCGATCCTATTACTGGAGAGCAGGTCAAAGGTAACCCCAGTGTTCGTCCCTCTGAAATCCATAATTATGATCTGCGTGCCGAATGGTTCTTCGATAGTGGGGACAACTTAACGGTTTCCGCTTTTTATAAGGATGTTATTGACCCCATAGAATTTTTTGAAGCGGCTTCCAGTGATACCAATGTAGCCAGGGAAATTATTAATGCCGAGTCTGGAGAAATTACCGGTATTGAAATCGAGGGCATGAAGCAGCTCGGCTTCCTGGGTGACTCGATGGAGAGTTTCTTTGTGCAGGGCAACGTCACTTTGCAGGAGACGGAATTGGTTGCGGGGGGTGAGGCTGATGCGCCTACGAATCCTGAGCGGGAAATGACGGGGGCTTCGGAGTTTGTCGTGAATATGCTTTTGGGCTTTGATAGTCCTGATGGCAACCATTCGGCAACATTGGGGTATAACGTATTTGGTGAGAGGTTGCATCTCGCCGGCCGTAAACTCGATCCAGACTCATATGAACAACCTTTTCATTCTTTGGATTTGACTTACTCCTGGTATCCCATCGAAGAAGTGACAATAAAAGCCAAGATGCAAAATTTGTTGGATGAGTCTATCGAGATTGAGCGTGATGGCGTCATCGTATTCGAAGAGAAGCTTGGCCAATTCTTTGCCTTAAGTGCTCAGTATAAATTCTGATTTTCTGCCTGCTAAATCCTGCTTCCGACTTCTGGGAGCAGGAGTTCATCTGGTTTTGCGTTCTTAGAAGAGCGCTGACTAATAACGCGGATACAAAAATGGCGCCCGAAGGCGCCAGAAAGCAAACTGCTTACATATTTGGGTAGTTGGGGCCGCCGCCACCTTCTGGAGTAACCCAGACAATATTCTGGGTTGGGTCTTTGATGTCACAGGTCTTACAGTGCACACAGTTCTGTGCATTTATCTGGAAACGTTTGCCGTTGGTATCTTCAACCACTTCATAAACGCCTGCAGGGCAGTAACGCTGAGCCGGTTCATCATAAATCGGCAGATTGTGGTTAAGCGGAATCTCCGGATCCTTCAGGGTTAGGTGACAAGGCTGGTCTTCCTCGTGGTTGGTGTTAGAAATAAACACAGAGGAGAGCTTGTCAAAGCTGAGTACGCCATCGGGCTTGGGGTAATCAATTTTTGCGCAGTCCGCAGCCGGTTTCAGTTGTGCATGGTCAGCTTTGGTGTCGCGCAGGGTCCAGGGCAGCTTGCCTTTGAAGATATTGATATCGACAAATGCGTAAGCTGAACCGAGGATGTTGCCCCACTTGTGTTGTGCCGGGCCGAAGTTGCGCTGCATATGCAGCTCTTTCCAGGCCCAGCTGTCACGATACTTGGTGGTGTAGTCGGTCAGCTCTTCACTGTTGCGCTCTGCGGCAAGGGCTTCCACTACGGACTCAGCGGCGATCATGCCGGACTTCATCGCGGTATGATTGCCCTTGATCTTGGCGAAGTTCAGGGTGCCGGCGTTGTCGCCGATCAGCAGGCCGCCAGGGAAGGTCATCTTCGGCTGAGATTGCAGTCCACCTTTAACAATGGCACGTGCACCGTAAGCGACACGCTGACCACCGTCCAAGTATTGTTTGATTACCGGATGATGTTTGTAACGCTGAAATTCGTCAAAGGGGCTTACGTGTGGATTGCTGTAAGCGAGATCGGTAATTAGGCCAACCACAACCTGGTTGTCTTCCAGGTGATAAAGGAAACCACCACCGTGGGTGCCGCTTTGCTCCAAAGGCCAGCCTGCTGTGTGAACTACCAGGCCTTGCTGGTGTTTGTCCGCAGGAACTTTCCAGATTTCCTTAACGCCAATGCCGTAATGTTGCGGATCGGCATCTGTATCCAGCTTGAAGCGCTCGATCAGTTGCTTGCCCAGATGGCCGCGACAGCCTTCGGCAAAAAGAGTGTACTTGGCGTGCAGCTCCATGCCTGGCATATAGGAGTCTTTCTGCTCACCATTTAAGCCAATACCCATATCGCCGGTGGCAATACCTTTTACAGAGCCATCTTCGTTGTACAGAACTTCTGCAGCGGCGAAGCCGGGGAAAATCTCCACCCCCAGGTTCTCTGCCTGCTCGGCCAACCAACGGCAAAGGTTACCGAGGCTGATAATGTAGTTGCCCTCATTGTGCATGGTGCTTGGCACAAACATGTTGGGCACTTTGATGGAATTCTCATCGCTGCGTAGAACGTAGATATCGTCGCCCTTGACCTCTGTGTTCAGCGGGGCGCCGCGCTCTTTCCAGTCTGGGAATAGCTCATTTAGAGCAGTTGGCTCAAAAACTGCGCCGGAGAGAATGTGGGCGCCGACCTCGGAACCTTTCTCCACAACGCATACTGAGACATCTTCATTGAGCTGGCGAATACGGCAGGCCGCTGCCAATCCGGCCGGACCGGCACCCACGATCACTACATCGTATTCCATTGATTCGCGTTCCACGGCACTCTCCTCAGCAGTTGTATTCAACTTTTTGCGGCCATTCCGGCCTTATCATTTATAAAGAGGGCGGATTATATAGGCGTTTATTCAACCCTACCAATTGCATGACTATTCATTTGCTATGGCAAATGTGCTGTATTTCAACAGCTTAGGGAAGCTGAATAGATGGTCTCTATTTCCTGAAATAGATTGCATGAATGGCAGAAGTCACTTCTATTTGGCTATTGATTTTGCGGTATAGAACCGCCACCATACACGCCGTTCAAACACCTGTTTGACCAGAACACCGTATCCGTTCGCGATGAGAATCGTCAGTCGCGGCTGTTAAAAAGCATATTTGAGACGGGATTTCCATGAAAGTTCTTGTAGCTGTGAAACGCGTTGTCGACTACAACGTCAAGGTTCGCCCCAAGGCGGACGGCACTGACGTTGATACTGCCAACGTCAAAATGTCTATCAACCCCTTCTGCGAAATTGCAGTAGAAGAGGCGGTTCGCTTGAAGGAAAAAGGCGTTGTTAGTGAGATAGTCGCCGTTTCCATGGGTCCCAAGCAGAGCCAGGAGCAAATTCGCACAGCACTGGCGCTGGGAGCCGACCGAGGCATTCTGGTTGAGACCGATGCCGAACTGCAGCCTCTGGCTGTGGCTAAGTGCCTGAAGGCGATTGTCGATAAAGAAGAGCCGCAAATGGTTATTCTCGGCAAGCAGTCTATCGATGGCGACAACAACCAAACTGGCCAGATGCTGGGCGCATTGACTGGTATGGGGCAGGGCACCTTTGCTTCCGAAGTGGTTGTAGAAGGCGACGCTGTGAAGGTAACCCGTGAAATCGATGGCGGCCTGCAGACTGTTGAGCTGAAGCTGCCAGCTATCGTGACTACCGACCTGCGTTTGAATGAGCCACGATATGCATCTTTGCCGAATATCATGAAGGCCAAGAAGAAGCCTCTCGATACTACTACTCCCGATGAGTTGGGTGTAGACATCGCTCCTCGCACTAAAACCCTGAAAGTCGAGCCACCAGCAGAGCGTCAGGCTGGCGTTAAAGTTGCCGACGTGGCGGAACTGGTAGAGAAACTGAAAAACGAGGCGAAGGTAATCTGATGAGCATCCTGGTTATTGCTGAACACGACAACGCCGAACTGAAGGGCGCTACGCTCAACACTATCGCCGCAGCTAAGGCTATCGGTGGCGACATCGCCGTCCTAGTCGCTGGCGCAGGCTGTTCTGCTGTTGCAGACGCCGCTGCTAAAGTTGATGGCGTAAGCAAAGTATTGCTGGCTGACAACGCTGCTTACGAGCACCAGTTGGCTGAAAACGTTGCCAAGCTGGTTGCCGATCTGGGAAAAGATTACGGCCATATCCTGGCGCCAGCCACTACCACCGGTAAAAACATGCTGCCGCGTGCCGCTGCGCTGCTGGATGTTCAACCGATCTCTGACATTATCTCTGTAGAGAGTGCCGATACTTTCAAGCGTCCAATCTACGCTGGCAACGTTATCGCGACCGTGCAGAGCTCTGACGCCATTAAGGTGATTTCCGTTCGTACTACTGCTTTCGACGCAGTGGCTGCAGAAGGTGGAAGTGCAGCTGTTGAGGCTGTAGATATTGCCGATGACGCCGGTGTTTCTTCTTTCGTAGGAGAAGAGCTTGCTAAATCCGACCGCCCTGAGCTTACCGCCGCTAGCGTGGTAGTTTCCGGTGGTCGCGGTATGCAGAATGGCGACAACTTCGAGATGCTGTACAAGTTGGCAGACAAGCTGGGTGCGGCGGTTGGCGCCTCACGCGCTGCAGTAGACGCTGGATTTGTGCCAAATGATATGCAAGTTGGCCAAACCGGTAAGATCGTTGCTCCGGACTTGTACATTGCCGTTGGTATTTCCGGTGCCATCCAACATTTGGCTGGCATGAAGGATTCCAAGGTTATTGTGGCTATCAACAAAGATGAGGAGGCTCCAATCTTCTCCGTTGCTGACTACGGCTTGGTGGCAGATTTGTTTGAAGCAGTCCCCGAGCTGGAAGCAAAGCTGTAATTTCTGATTAGTATACTGATCAGTACTGGAAAAGGCGGCGTATTGCCGCCTTTTCTCATTTTTGGCTTCTGGACTACGGAACTAGTGTGCAATTTCGGGGACGAAGTGTTGGTTTGCAACGTTTAACTGGGCAGGAGCGTTGCCTTTCGAAGGCGAAGGCAACAAAATAGGCGTCAAAAACCAATAACCTAAGAAAGTTGAACTTGTATGTGGGTATGTTCATGTCCCCATTAAAGCGAGCCATTGGCTCAGTCGGTAAAGGCTTTAGCCAGGGCGATTCACGCAGATCGCTCTCTCGTGGCACCATGGCGGCATCTGCGGTGGGGTTGCTGTGGGTATCTGGCAATCTACTTGCCTATGGCTCTTTACTGATTCCTGCAGAGCCGGAAGAGTCTCTGCTGGCCGAGCGCAATGATAGTCGTGTGAGTGCCCCCCAGGCAGCTTCAATACCGAACACTCCCTTCTTTGGTTATGCCGAAGCCAAGAAGCAAGAAGCTGTTCCCGAAGTTGATCTCTCCAACCTCCCTATAACCCAGCTGAACATCGTCCTCTCTGGCGTTTTGGATAATTCGGACAAGAGTAAAGCCAGCGCCCTGGTTGCCGAAAAAGGCAAGCCTGCAAAGCGTTTGTATGTGGGGGATTCCCTTCCTGGTGGCGCAGAACTTTATTCTGTTGAGGTAGACCATGTAGTTCTTCGTCGTAATGGCAGGATGGAAAAGCTGACATATCCCGAGATGGATGGCCGCCCCAATGTCCCGCTGAAAAACTACTCAAGCCTGTCACGCAAATCTAGGCAAAGTAGTAGTGCGGGAAGTTCCTCAAGACGTGAGGCGAGCCAGGAAAGTATTCGAGAGCGGATGGAAAAGCTGCGTGAACTGGCCCGTGAGCGTCGTGCTCAGCGCCAGCCCCAATAAAAACTGTCTAACTAGATTGTTTTGAGTTTTTTGAACATTTACTAGAGCCAGATAAATAATGATGAAGATGTTTTATCGACGGCTGATTGCGGTCGGGTTTAGTTTTTTTGTGTCTACTGCAACGCTGGCTCAGGGCCCGGAGAGAGTTACCCTTTCTCTCGACAATGCCGATGTTCGCGACCTGATTAACTGGGCAGCGGATTTCACCGGAAAAAATATAATTGTCCACCCCAATGTAAAGGGAAAAGTCACCGTTGTTGCCGGTGACCCTATGACACATGATGAAGCCTTCGATGTTTTTATGTCGGTGCTTCAAGTAAATGGTTTCAGCCTGGTAGAGCAGGGTGGTACCTGGAAAGTGGTACCCGATGCCCTTGCCAAGCAGCAGGCGATTCCGGTTGCTGATGAAAATACCCGTGCGCCGGCCGAATCATTAGTCGTTCGTACTGTTCGAGTTGAGAATATCTCAGCTTCCCAGTTGATCGCTATGTTGCGCCCGCTGATTCCTCAGACTGGCCACCTGGCAGCTTATGCTGATACCAATACCCTGATTATTGCTGATCGTGCTGCGAATATTGACCAGATTGTTCTATTGGTAAAACAGCTCGATCGTGCAGGTGCCATCGACATTGAAGTGGTGCCACTGATGTTTGCTTCCGCCAAAGAAGTGAAGCAAATTCTCAATGACTTGTTGCAGGCGTCTGGTGGCAAGGGCGCTGGCCGGGAAGTTCAGCCGTTGCGAATCGCAGTGGACGAGCGTTCCAATAGCGTTCTTTTGACCGGTGACCCAGTAACACGCCAGCAGATCAGAACCGTTATTGCCCGCTTGGACCAGCCGCTGGATGGTGATGGCAATACGGCTGTGGTTTATGTTCAGTATGCCAATGCCGCCGACCTGAAACCAATTCTGGAAGGCATGAGCGGTAGTATTCAGAATACAGAAAAAGACCAGCAGGCTGCGAACGTTGAAGTCAGTATTCAGGTCAACGAATCCCTCAATGCGCTGGTTCTCACCGCGCCTCCGGCACTACTGGAAACAATGAAAGGCGTGATCGCACGGCTGGATGTACGTCGTGCTCAGGTGCTGATTGAGGCCATTATTGTCGAGGTTAAAGAGGATACCAATAATAACCTTGGTATCAGCTGGATCACGGGTGATGAAAACCTTGTTGCAGGCTGGAACAACCTACCGGCTGAAGACGGAGATGGGAATATCAATCCGTTCTCCCTTCCTTTCACGAGTATCACTGGCGCGAATGCATTACATTTAGGCTATTTGAGTGGAAGTGATATCCGAGTTGCAGTGAATGCGCTTGCCACAGCGGGCAATACCAATATTCTGTCTACGCCGACCATTATGGCTTTGGATAACGAAGAGGCTGAAATCCTCGTCGGGCAGAATGTACCCTTTATTACTGGTGAGCAATTGTTGTCCGGTAGCAATGACGACCCTTTCACCACTATTCAGCGGGAAGATATTGGTACCACCCTCAAAGTCACTCCACGTGTAAATAACAATAACTCGGTAACTTTGGAAATTGAGCAGAAGGTTGAAAACCTGCTTTCCGCTGCTGCTGATGCCGCTGTGGGTGCCTCGGACATCGTTACTAGTAAACGTGAAATTCGCACCAAGGTATTGATTGATGATGGTGCGATTTTGGTTTTGGGTGGGCTGATAGAAGATAATGTTACTGACTCCGTGCAGAAAGTGCCTCTGTTGGGGGATATTCCAGGAATAGGGCGTCTGTTCCGAAACAACACCAAGAAAGTCGTAAAAACTAATTTGATGGTGTTCCTGAAGCCCAAGATTCTGAGCACCCAGTTGGCTGGCTATGAAGAAACCCGCAAACGCTACATGGATATGCAGCAGAAGCAGATCTTCTTGAAAGACAGAACGAGCCTGCTGTGGGATTGGCACCGCGGTGATGCACTGCCTGACCTGATGCCGCCAACAGGAACTTATAACGAAAGCCCAGCGCCGGTAGATGGTTCTATCAATGCCGTTGACAACCTGGAAGACGCCCTTGAGGGAGTACCTGGCGAGGTTGAAGTGTTGGATGGTGAGGTTGAGGTGCTGGAGGTAGAAGAATCTAAATGACGGTTGATACAGGAACAGGGACTCCAGCAATTCGTCGCCTTCCATATGCTTTCGCTAAGCGCCACAAGGTCCTGCTACTGGAGCAGGAGGGGCGCCCGCTGTGCCAATACGTTGCACCGCTGAGCCCCTCTGCGATTGCCGAGGTGCAACGTATCAATGGTGGTGCGGTAAGCCTGGAGTCGGTGGAAGATGAAATTTTCCAGGTAGCCTTGCAGCGCCTCTACGAAAACCGTGAGGGGGGCAACCTCTCCGAAGTCGAGGGGCTGGGTGATGACTTGGATTTGGCCGCAGTTGTAGATTCGCTACCGGAAACAGAAGACCTACTAGAGCAGGAAGACGATGCGCCCATCGTTAAGCTGATCAATGCGATTTTTGCGGAGTCCCTGAAACAGGGGGCTTCGGATATTCACATTGAGACCTTTGAAAAACGCTTGATTGTGCGTTTTAGGGTAGACGGCGTGCTGCGCGAGGTGCTGCAGCCTCGGCGCGCCCTGGCTCCGCTATTGGTTTCCCGTATCAAGGTAATGGCCAAGCTGGATATCGCTGAAAAGCGTATTCCCCAGGATGGCCGTATTTCACTACTGATGGCCGGGCGTGAAGTCGATGTACGTGTTTCCACCATGCCATCCTCGGCAGGTGAAAGGGTGGTGATGCGCCTGCTTGATAAACAAGCGGGTAAAATGGACTTGTCCAAACTTGGCATGTCCGAGCGGGACCACAATGTCATGACTGAGCTTTTGGCTCACCCACACGGCATTATTCTGGTTACGGGCCCGACGGGCTCAGGTAAAACGACCACTCTCTATGCCGGCCTCGGCAGCATTAACAGCCGCGAAAAAAATATCCTGACGGTGGAAGACCCGGTCGAATACAACCTGGAAGGGGTTGGACAGACCCAGGTCAACACCAAGGCAGATATGACTTTTGCACGGGGCTTGCGCGCAATTTTGCGTCAGGACCCGGATGTGGTGATGATTGGTGAGATTCGAGATCTTGAGACTATGCAGATCGCCATCCAGGCGAGTTTGACAGGTCACTTGGTACTCTCAACCCTGCATACCAATACTGCACTTGGTGCTGTTACCCGTCTGATGGATATGGGCATCGAACCTTTCTTGCTGTCCTCCAGTTTGATTGGAGTTCTGGCACAGCGCCTGGTCAGGGTGCTTTGCCCTACCTGTAAGCAGCCCCATATTCCCGATGAAGGGGAGAGGCTAGTGCTCGGTGTCGCTCCCGCTGAGGATGCTCTCATCTACCGCCCCAATGGTTGTGATGAATGTAACCATAGCGGCTATGTGGGCCGAATCGGTATTTATGAGTTGGTGCCGCTCAATGAAATCATGCGCCAGCTGATCCACGATCGAGCCTCCGAGAGCAAGCTGGTGGCAGAAGCACGTAAATTGGGGCCAAGTATCCGCGATGACGGTATTGCCAAGGTCCTGGCCGGCAGGACTTCCCTTGAAGAAGTCATGCGGGTAACCCAGGAGTCTTAATCGTGGCAGCGTTTGAGTACACAGCCCTCGCGGCATCCGGTCGAAAAAGCAAGGGAACCCTAGAGGCCGACAGTGCCCGTTCGGCGCGGCAGCAATTGCGTGCTAAAGGCATGGTGCCTCTGGATGTTACCCCTGCCGCCGAGCAATCTGAGAAGAGTGCTGGCGGTTTTATGTCCGGAAGTCCTGGGCTCAGCATTAAAAATCTGGCCCTGCTTACCCGCCAAATTGCCACTTTGTTGCGCGCCGGTATTCCGTTGGAGGAGACCCTAGGGGCAATTGCCAACCAGACTCGCAACCAGAAAATCCGGCGGGTAGTGCTGGCGGTGCGCGGAAAGATTTTGGAGGGCCACAGTTTTGCCCAGGCCCTTGGGTGTTTCCCCAAGGCTTTCCCCAAGCTCTACCGGGCTACCGTGGAGGCCGGTGAGCACTCCGGACACTTGGATGCGGTGCTGGAACGTTTGGGAGATTACACCGAGGGGCAGCAGCAGTTTCGTCAGAAAGTGCAATTGGCACTTATTTACCCCATGGTATTGGTATTTATCTGTGTCCTCGTGGTTACTGGCCTGATGGTTTATGTGGTGCCGGATGTCATTGAGGTCTTCACCGGCACTGGACAAATTTTGCCGCTGCCCACTCGGATACTGGTCTCAATGAGTGACTTTATTGCCGCCTGGGGCTGGCTGGTGCCTCCAGCGCTAGGGGCCATTATTGCGGGTGTAGTCATTATGCTGCGCCGCCCGGCGATCAAATATAAGTTTCACCATCGCCTATTGGACCTGCCGGTAATTGGTTGGATGGTTCGCGGTGCGCAGAGTGCCCGTTATGTGGGAACCTTAGCGATCCTTACCGGCAGTAGTGTCCCACTGGTGCAGGCAATGGGTATTGCTCGCGGGGTAATGACCAATGAGTTCTTAAAGGATCGTCTGGAAACTGCACAGAAGACGGTACGTGAGGGCGGTAGTTTGCACCGAGCCATGGAAGATATTGGGTATTTCCCGCCAATGATGATCTACATGATCGCCAGTGGTGAGTCTTCTGGCACCCTGGACGAAATGCTGCAGAGGGCTGCGGAGTCCCAGGAGCAAGACCTTCAGGGGGCGGTGACTGCTTTTGTGAGCTTGTTCGAACCGCTGATGTTGCTTGTTATGGCCGCTATCGTACTATTTATCGTGATGGCCATCATGATGCCAATTATGAGCATGAACGAACTGGCTATGTAGAGTTCAAAGTAGTGAAGTCCACAGATTCAGGATGCAGGTTATTTAGGAGGGGAAGATGAAATCCTTACTAAACAGCCGTGGCTTTACCCTACGCGAGGCCTCAAGGGTACTTATTGGACTCGGCTTAGTAGGGGTGCTCGGCTTCTTACTGCTTTGAGAGTGTAGATAGATCTCTTTTTACAAAAACTGAATATTTTTAAATTGGGGCCACGATTCCCTTCGTGGCCCTGGGGGTTCCCAGCTTTCAGCTGAACTTGGAGAAAAAAATGCGAAACCTACGCAGAAGTGGTGGCTTCACCTTGATTGAAGTCATGGTGGTGATTGTGATCCTCGGTGTTCTCGGCGCCATGGTGGTTCCCAGTGTTTTGGGCAAAACTGGTGAAGCCCGCATGAAGGCAGCTCGCGTTGACCTTCGTGCTATCGAGACTGCCCTCGACATGTACCGCATGGACAACTTTGTTTACCCAAGTTCTGACCAGGGTCTGGAAGCTCTAGTTTCCCGTCCCTCCGGTTTTCCCGAAGCTAAAAACTGGACTGAGCCTTACTTAAAGAAAGCACCCAAGGACCCTTGGGGTAATCACTACCAGTACATCAGCCCCGGCAGTGCCGGCGCATTCGATTTGTTCTCCCTGGGTGCGGATGGTAAGCCCGGTGGAGAGGGGGAAGCCGCCGATATTTTTGCCGCTGACCTGTAACTCGGTTCAATCAGCAATCGATGTATAGGCGATCAGCCCGCAGTAGGCTCAAGCGTAATCAGGGTTTCACGCTGGTCGAGATTCTGGTGGTGATTGTTATCATCGCCAGCTTGGCTGGCATGGCCATGATGTCCCTGGGCAGTTCCGGGGTGCGTGTTTGGGAAGGGGAGACTCAACGTCTCTCCGCCTTGTTGCAGCTTGTCGCGGACCGTGCCCTGATTGATAAAGCCCATTACGGCGTAGTGCTTGAACCCGAGTCTTATACGGTAGTGCGATTTGATCCCACTTCAATGACTTGGCAGGCTCCCGATATGGCTGCTGCCGGTCGACGCAGCCAGCGATTTGCGGCTCATGAGCTTCCCGCTATCGTTCGTTTGGAGGTGCTTGAAGAGGCGGAACTGCCTTCCACCCAATCCACAGAGTTTGCTGAAGAGCAGAGCGATGAGGAAAAGATCAAGCCGCAGTTTGTCGCTTTATCGAGTGGTGAAGTTCTCCCGATCAAACTAGCCGTTTTTCTGGTCGAGGATGGTGACTTCTCTCGTGGCGCGACAATTTCTTACAGTAGCCTCTATGGCTTGCAGCTAGAGTGGCAAGCCGATGACCTTTAAGCGCAATTCCCTGGCCCGACAGGGCGGTTTTACTCTGGTTGAGGTTTTGATCGCCCTGGTTATCTTTGGGGTTATTGCCGCCAGCGTATTGCGCACTATGCAGAGCAGCGTGCAGCGCCAAAGAGTTATGGAGGAGCGGCTCGCAGCCAACTGGGTCGCTCAACAGGTACTCTCGCAAATTAGGGTACAAACTCCCTGGCCTCCGATTGGTGAGAAAAAAGAGGAAGTGTCCTTTGCGGAGAGAGACTGGGAAGTGACCGCAAAGGTAGAGGCAACCAGCGAAGAGCGCCTTCGACATATCGTGATTCAAGTGGGTTACCCCGATGCCGAAAACCCAACTTTGACACTGGATGCCTGGGCGGCGCAGGAGTAGCTTCTATGCAGATTTCTCCAATAAAGGGCCAGTCAGGCTTTACTCTGGTTGAAGTGCTCGTCGTACTGGTGCTGGTGGCGATTATCAGTGTTGGTTCGTTTTCCCTTCTAGAAGTTTTCCATAATTCCGACAGTGTTGTTGAGCGTCGTGCAGAAGAGTTGCGCCGTTTTTCCATGGCTCTCTATCGTCTGGAGGAGGACCTGCGCCAGGTAACAGCGCGACCGATTAAAAATGCCTATACGGGCTATGAACCCGCTTTGCGCGGTGATCAGGACGAATTCGAATTTACCCGCCTTGGGGCGGCAAACCTTATTGGTGAGCCTCGGGGTGAACTTCAGCGGCTGGGTTATAGTATCGGCTACCCAGAAGACGATGAGAGAAACAGCTCCTTTACTGAAGAGGAAGATCCTGGGGCTTTGTTATTGCGCAGTCGCTGGCAAGTTTTAGACCGAGGCCCTGATTCCGAGCCAATTGTTGAACCTCTGCTCGCCGGTGTGGAGAGCCTGACTTTACAATATTTTGACCCTAGCTCAGATGCCTGGGTTGCCCAATGGCCGCCAGCCGGTACTACAGCATCTACTACCAGTGCAGATAGCCGCCTGCCAAAGGCTATCGAGTTCGTGTTAATGACTCGTCAGTACGGTGAAATACGCCGCGTATTCTCCTTCTCAACTGTAGAGTTCAGTCCTCCTGGAGCTAATTCCGGCAACGGTGGTAATGGAGGGGGGAACAACTCTGGAGGTGGGAACAACTCAAACGACGGCAATTCAGGTGGGGATAATTCCGGCGGAGGTGGTAACGATGAGCGGCTCTAAGTCGATAAAGACTTTTCGCCGCCAGCGGGGCGTGGCTTTAATTACCGTTTTACTTGTAATGGTGATTGCAATTGCCCTGGTCTCGCACGCCATTACCCGCGATCAGATTTCCATCACCCGAAGCGGTGCTCTTTTGGCCAATTCGCAATTAGCCGAGTTTGTCGCTGGGGCTGAGGCCTGGAGTAGGGTGGCGCTTCTCAAGGATTATGAAGAGGATAAAGACGCTGCCCAACCTGCCGATCACGCTCTTGAGGCCTGGGCAGCACCGGCGTTGCAGTTCAATCCTGATAACGGAAAAATACGCATAAATATTAAAGACTTAAACTCTTGCTTTAATGTAAATAATCTTGTCGATAGCGGTAACGGCACCGATCAGTTTGATATTTTTCGCCGACTGGTGAGCAATGTCACAGGAAAATCAGACTTAGCCGGGACTATTGCCGACTGGATGGATGACAACGACACGCCGCGTTCTTCAGCAACCGAGGATGATGGCTATCTCGGTAGGGATCTTGCCCATCGCACCCCAGATACCTTAATCAGTGATATATCGGAACTGTCTTCTGTACAGGGTATGGAGCCGGAAGACTGGCAGAAGCTGGCTCCATTCCTGTGTGCGCTGCCGGAGACTGGAAGCAAGATCAATGTCAACCTGGCTTCTCAGGAGCTTTTGGAAGCGGTGGACCCCTCTGCTAGCGTGAGTAAGTTGCTGCTGTTTCGAGAGTCTGGCGGCATCCTCAGCCAGTCGGGGGATTTGTCCTCTTATGGCTTCAACAACACCAACCAGTTTGTGTTTCATAGCCAGCACTTTCTGGCGCGTATTGCTGTCCAATTGGGAGATAGTGAAGACTACCGCCAGTATTGGGAGACGTCTCTATGGCTCGATGAGGGCGGGGACGGTGAAGTCAAAGTTGTACAGCGCCAGCGGCGCACTTTTTCTGGTGCAATGATGCAGGAATTACTCGACTACAAGGCACCGTAGCGAGTCTAGATAGTAGATAGCCAATAAGATTGTATGTTTAAAAAGAAAAGCGTAAATGAAATCGGCATGCCTGCAGTGCCACCCAAGCCAGCTTTGGTCTTGCTGCGGCTCTCTGAAACTGGCGCCGGTGGGCTCACCTTACATCAGTGGGAGAATGGCTCTTGGTGTGAAGCTGCTCTGGATGATGAATTCCTTTCAGCCTTCAATCCAGAGTTTGAGGCATCGGCTGTACCCGACATCCACCCAGCGTTGAACTTGCCAGAGGGCAGCAAGGCGCTGCTACTTCTGCCTGGTAACTGGGTTTGGAGTGGCGTTGAATCTATCCCCAAAGCAGCTAGACGTCAGGCCAACGCTATTGGCTATATGGTCGAAGAGCAGCTTGCGGAGGATGTAGAAGATCTGCATTTTGTCTGTGCGCCTCGCAATGGTGATATCTGTAGCATTTACGCGATTTCCAAAGACAAAATGGAAATTTTGCACAGCCAGGTGGAGCGACTCGGCTGGCCTTTGACTGCGGCATTACCAGAATATTTACTTTTGGATCTACTCGATATTGACCTTTCCCTTTGGTTGGATGGAGAGCAGGCTCATTTTTGGCAGTCGACGGGGCAGGGATTGTCGATCCGCCGCGAATACCTCCAGCCTCTGTTAGGCTCCCTTCTTGACGTAGATAATGCTTCTGAAGAAGGTGCTGATGAGGAGGAAGGGGAAGAGGGCAAAGAACTCCTGTTACTGGGTGGCGGTGAAGAGGACGGTCTTGTTGTTGCCGAGCTGGAATCACTTTTTGCCGATCGCCTACAAGTCAATCAGCGCCCACCTGAAGAAGTTTTTCTTGAGCGTTATAAGCCCGGCAAACTTAGTAATTTGCTCAGTGGCGATTATCAACTAGCCAGCGGCAAAACTGAGTCGGTATGGTGGCTAAAGCCGGCCAAAGTAGCCGCCTTCTGTTTTGCCGCACAACTTCTGTTTTTTGTTGGTGCTGGGGCCTACTACCACTGGCAGGCTGAGCAGGCAGAAGAGCAGGCTAGAGCCATGTTCACAGAGATGTTCCCCAATGTACGTCCCTCGGCCCAGATGCGTAGGCAGCTAAATGGCTTCTTAAAAAATGCGGGGAATCAGGGCGGCGCCTTTACCACCCATATGCAGCAGCTCAGTAAGGTGTGGACTCAACAGCGAGGTAAAGAGTTGCAACTTCAATCACTTCGCTTTGATGGCCAGCGCGGTGAAATGGTATTGCAGCTTAAGGCACAGAACCTCTCAGATTTGGACACTTTTGTCAGCAAGCTGTCTGGCAATGGTTTGCGTGCAGATTTACTTGGTGCCAATGAGTTGAAGAAGGGCGTATCCGGGCGGGTGCGTGTGCGCTAGAGGCGCAAGGTATAAGGCGAAAGAATTCGGTATTTAAAGCAGAATGAAAGAACAAATCGAGCAGTGGAAACAGAAGTGGCAGGCGATGTCACCCAGTGATCAACGCGCCTTGAGCATCCTTAGTCTTTTTGCCGGGGCGCTTTTTATTGTCTATGGCCTTTACAGTCCGGCCAAAGGTTTTTTCGATGAGTCTCGCGCGCGAGCAGAGGAGTCACAGGAGCTGGTTCAGTGGATGGAGTCCCAGCGACCCGTGCTCTCCCGTGTTAAACCCAATGGTGGGGGCGGCCAGGCTTCCGGCACTTTGTTGCAGCGGGTAACTAATGCGGCCAAGCAAAACCGGGTCACGATTAAACGATTTGAGCCCGAAGGGGAAAATCGTATTCGTCTATGGGTTGAGGAGGTGCGCTATCAGGATCTTCAGCCATGGTTAAACCAGTTGATGAAAGAACAATTGGGTGTTCGCACCATCAACCTTGATGCCTTGCCGGAGCAGGGTATGGTTTCCGCTCGCCTGACTATTGAGGGCTAAAGGAGCCCTATCATTTTCTATAGAATTTGGAGAAGTCCGGATAAGATTAGGCTTCTCCTTATCAATCCATATGTGTTCTGCAGATCACAAGCTCTTTACAATTATGTGCTCCTCCTTGCCCTGTAGCTGCATTTCTTTTTTACATCTTTTCAATAAACCCTAATTTAGCCAGAATTGTCGCCAAAAGCCCTATACTGAAGATGGGAAGTGGAAAAAGGTGCCACTATGCTTTTTAAAGATGTAACCACCAAGCACTTGGTTGAGGTGGCAGATGTTGTCACGCTCTCGAATCCCTATGAGCTCACGGTAGTTGGCCGCTATCTGTGGGGGGAAGAGGTACAAGACCCAGAGGTTTTCGATAAAACAGACTTGTGTTTTCTGTCTGGTGAGCCACTACCAAGATGTTGGCACGATAGCCGCTATCGTGAGAAGGAAGTGCGTCGTTTGCGCTGTGGAACCCACGCGCAGGAAGATGGTGACTATTATCAGGGTGCTTGAACTGCCAGTCATGTTAATGGGTGAGCTGACCGACTGTATTCGGCCAAGTCTTACCTGTAGCTGTTAAGCGCTGTACAATGCGCGCCAATTTTTACAAGCGAAGATTTGCATGACTTTTGAGCAGTTTGAAGAGTATTCCCTGTGGTTGGGAATTGGCGCACTAATCTTATTCATGGTGTTTATCGTCTGGAACCTGGCCAAGGATTCTAAAGCGGGTAGGTTTGGCACCTTTATCCTGTTTCTGGCACTAGGTCTTGGACTGCTCGGCTTTATTATAAAAACAGTACTGGTTGAAGTACTTGGGATAGGCTAGGGACCTCTATGTCACCGGATACCCAATGCTCCAGGGAAGGTCGCTATGACATTATTTGATCGCCCTGAACTCAAGGTGCAGAAAGATCGGCGTATTTGCCGTGCCACCGATATGCGTATCGCCAAATATAGCCGGCGAGGCATGGTGCTCTCATTCTGTGCATTTTTGATCGCGGCCACCATCGGTGATATGCGCCTGGAAGCTCCGCGCTTATTGCTGATTCTAGGGGCCGGGTTAGTGGTTCTCACGCTGATCCGCGGTTACTACGTTTTTCGTTTTGGTCATTTGTATAGTTCGGGACCCAATCGCTGGCGTAATCATTACTTTTTTGTATCGATTCTTGGTTCTATCTGGTGGGGCCTGACTCTATTCTATTTTGTTTACTATATGGGGTTTGCCCCAGAGACCCACTTTCTGTGGATCTATACCGTCATCTTTTGCTCCAGCGTGACCACGGTATTCTCGCCTTATCACCGTTTTCTCACTTGGTTTACGGTTACTTCTCTACTGCCAGCGGCATTGATGGCTCTTTTCTCTGGCATGATCCTCGGTACTATTTACGGGACGCTCACTCTGGCCTTTATCTGGCTGACCGCTCACCAGGGGCGGCGAGAGTCGGAGAATTATTGGGAGCGCCTGTCGGCTATGCAGGAGTTGCAGCAGCGTGCGAGCAGCCTGGCTGCAGCACGAAAGCACTCTGAAGCGGCCGTTGAATTGACGAATGAATTTATTGTTAATATTGGTCAGGAATTCCGCAGCCAGCTTTCTGATGCCTTGGGGGCCTTGTCTCTTTTGGAGGCAGAACCGCTCAGCGAGCGTCAAAAAGAGTGGGTGGGGCTGGCCAAAAATGCCAGCAGCCAACAGCTTAAGCTAGTGGACAATGTGGGGCTCTTTACCCGCGTTGCTCGCAAAGATATCCGTATGCGCCAGGGGCCATTTAACCTGGTCAAAACCATTGAAAAGTCCTTCAAGTTCGCTGCGCGAGCAGCCCATAGTCAGTCTTTGGAATTTAACTTTCAGATTGATGACAGCCTGCCGGTGATGGTCACTGGCGATAATCGCAAAACAGCTCAGTTGATTCGGAATCTGGTGGACTCGGCTACGGGAATTGCCCAACGGGGAGAGCTTTGGGGCGAAGTGAGTTTTACCCCGATCACCTCTGTAGAAGGGCAGTTGAATATTACTCTGAAAGATGACGGCCGCGGTGAAATCCTGCCTGATGAGAGCGAGCTGTTTGGTGCTTTTTCCAGAATGGATACCAATCAGGTAACTACAGGTTTAGGGCTGTCTATCGCCAAGGGTCTGGCGGAAGCTATGGGGGGGTATCTACAACTGCACTCCAATCAAGACGGTAACCGCTACCAGGTCGTAGTCAAATTTACTATTGAACCTAATCAGCGTACTTACTTAACCCCGGACCGCCGTTTGCAGGATAGTGAGGTTTTACTGATACACCAAAAGGGCCTGTTTATTTCCGGCTTGATGCAGATGCTGCGCTCCTTTGGTATGGACGTAAAGTCCCAGCGCTGGTGTGAAGGTTGCGAGTGTGAAGTACAGCAGCTCCTTCAGCAGGCTTTGGAGCGAGGGCAACTGATCATGTTGGTGCCCGCCATGGGCGATGAGATACTCTTCGAATCAGTTACACCATTCTTTGAAAAGACTCATGCTGAGGACCGTGATTGCCCATTGATATGCCTGGGCGGCTTTGGTCAAAAGTCCTCTTTTGCGGAATTGCAAAGACTCGTACCTTCAGCTCTCTACCTGGGACGACCGGTAACCCGTAAGGAGTTGCACGATACTCTGGTGGAGAGAATCTTTGGCGGCGCCAAGCGAACTACTCGGCGTGTAGTAAAAGGTGGTGCCGACCAGCCGCGGCAATATTCTCTGCTGTTGGTGGAGGACTCCCGTCCACATCAGTGGGTAACGGAAGAGATGTTGCAGGCACTCGGTTACCAGGTAGATATCGCCAGCAATGGAGAGGAGGCCTTGCTGCGTTTATCAGAGGGGCATTACGACCTGGCCCTGGTAGATTGTCAGCAAAATACCGATCACAGTGCCGAGATAATCGAGATACTGCGCCGATGGGAAACAGAGCACAGGCCTGATGATCGATTACCAATCGTTGCTTTAACTAGTACCACAGAAGAACAATTCGAAGGGCGTTGTTTAGCGGCAGGAATGGATGATTATCTAACCAAGCCCCTGAGCAAGGATCTGTTACGGGAAACCTTGGCCCGTTGGTTGGGTAGCGCCTAGAGTTGCTGAACTAGGATTATTTAATAATTGGATAATAGAAAGCCGCGGCAATTGCCGCGGCTTTCTTATGGTTAGAATTCGTAGCGAACGCCTATACGAGCGCTCCAATAAGACGGTTCAGCAACCCGTGTCTGGCCTGATGGCTCTAAGAATTTATTGAAAACGTAGCGGCCTTGATCATCGATATCAGCCTCTACAGCGGCCTGATAGCGCGGGAAATCTCCTTCATACATCACGCCCCAATCATCGTTAATCAAGTTCCCCAGATTTTCTACGATAAAGTAGGCGTTGATCCTGTCATCCGCGCGCCAACCGGGTAATTCCTGGTCAATACGTAGGTCGAACTTGGTCCACCAATCACTATGGATTTCATTTCGCTCCATAATCTGACCGCGATCAAGATCTTCAGAATCAACAAAAGCGAAAAAGGCTTCAGTATCGAAGTCTTCAGCAAATACTACATTTGCGTCATCGCTACCGGTTGGTATGTACAGTAGGCTGCGGCCGGAGCCTACATCGCCAAATAAGCCGCCGCCAAAGGTATAGCTATAGGGTAGCCCTTCATTTGCACTGCCAAACAAGGTAAAGCGCGTTTCATAGCCTGCAAAAAACTCGTGAGCGTAGTCCATTTTGAGAGTGAAGCGGTGGGGTACCACATAGTTGGAGGTAGCGGCCCCCGGGTTCTCAGCATCGACAGTTGCAATTTTGGTGTAGTTAGACCAAGCCACAGAACTGGTCATTGGATTCACATCCTCGGCTTCTGTGTAGGCATAGCCCAAGGCTACATTGAGACCAAAGTCGAAGGATTTGCTTAGACCCAGGGATAGAACGCTGGAAAAACCGGAATCTCCTTTTACGTTAGTGAGCATAAAGTCTCCGCTACGACCATTGGCGCTTTCATAAATTGGGCGCCCATCCACAGCAGTATCTACTTGTTGCAGGGATATATCGCGGACAATGGCAGCATCTTTATAGTCGCTATAGAGGTAGTCAGCAGAAAGCAAATAGCCGGATTCAAACTCGTAACTAGCGCCGATGGCATACTTCCAAACTGAAGGGATTTCGAAATCCGGATCCATTAGATTGACGCCACCAGATCTACCTTCTCCATTGGCAACCTGGTCATATAGATTTTGCGGTATGTCATAGATGGGGCGGCCACTGCCAGTCCAGTCCATATCGAAGAGCGGGGTTCCACTACTATCGGTGGTTTCTATCTGCAATACCCCGTTGTTGGAATAATTGTTGGAAATCCAAACGTTGGGATTGCCACCAGAATATAGGCCCAGGCCACCGTGTAGCTCCAGGCTATCATTGACATTCCAGTTGAGACCGAGACGTGGCTGTAAAAGGTCTATGCCATCCATATTATGCTGGTTACTGAAACCGTACGTTTCTGTGATATCCAGATTCTTCACCGGCCTATCGTTGCTGCTGTAGCGGTCATAGCGCAAGCCTGCTACGACTGTGAGATCAACTTCGGCAAAAGTGTATTCATCCTGCAGGTAGAAAGTATCGATGTCATAAGCAAACTCTGCTGCAGCATCCAAGGGATTATTGGTGATGGCAGCATTTTCATAGATAATTTTGCTGGCAACGCCATTTTCAAAATCTTCGATACTAGCAAACCGGTACTCCCCCTGTGCTTCCTGAATAAACAGGTTAAATACATCGAAACTTTCATGTTCGTAGCCGGCGGTGAGATTGTGCTCACCCAGCAATAAGCGCCCGGCGAGTTTTATGCTCAAATTATCGTAACTCAGCTTATTGGCATGGCGGGAGTCATCAGATCCCAAGTAAACCGTTGCGCTCTTTAGGCCTTCTTCGTCCTTACTGGTGACCTGGACTTCACCAAATTCAGTACCACCGAGAGAGAGTTGCCAGTTATCCAACTCTGAATAACCGATCTTTATTTCTGTAGAAAAGATATCGCTCCAATCGGAAAACAGCTGAACAATATAAGAATTCAGTTCGGCACCGCGCTCATAATAATGATTGGATAGCTCTAGCTCATTGTAGTCGTCGTCGGATTCGGCAATAGAGTAGCCATCGTTGTAGTTATAGGTAAGAGAGGCTCGATGATTATCGCTGATATTCCAGTCTAGCTTGATCAGCAATTTCTCATCTTCTTCCGGCAGGCTTGAGGGGAGCCGGCCAGGGTTATAATCGTACACATCATTCGCGATGCGCACGATTTCCTGCAGCTGCTCCTGAGATACGCCCTCAACCTCAGAGGGAGAGTTACTACCTGTTGGTCCACGGTCAAAAGTAGCGACACCTTCTAGCTTTTCGTAAGCGGTGAAGAAGAACAGTTTGTCCTGGATAATGGCTCCACCTAAGGTAGCGTTGTAGCGTTTCTCATCAAAGCTGGCTACAGGGAAGTCTTCACCCTCAAGAGAATCTCCACGGAAACCATCATCGGTATAGTCATAAAAGAATGAACCATGCCACTCATTGCTGCCGGACTTGGTCACTGCATTGATGTTACAGGCGCTGAATCCGCCGTACTGCACATCGAATGGAGCCAGCTCTACAGCAACTTGCTCGATTGCATCGTATGAGAAGGGCATGCGTTCTGTTGGATAGCCATTGCTATTCAAGCCAAAGTTGTCATTCATGCGCACCCCGTCAACAGTAAGGCTGTTGAAGCGCGGGTTGGCGCCAGTACATTGAATAGAGTCATAACTGGCTTCGTCGATGTAAACTCGTGGGTCCAGACGTAGCAAGTCCTTGATATCGCGGTTTACTGCGGGTGCACTGGCTAGGTCATCGCTATTGAAGTGAGATGCCGGGCCTACCGCTAGTCGGGAAGTAGTGATAGCTTGTCCAAGCACGCTGACTTCCTCAAGGTTACTTGTGTCGAGGGATACCACCAGGGGCAGGGTATCGCCTACTGAGAGATAAATATCTTCAAAGGTACGATTCCCCTGTTCGGTTTCAATTTTGACGATATAAGGGCCACCCACACGCAAACCACTGAGATTAAACTGTCCTGATTCTCCTACCTCGGCCACTCGCCGACTATTGGATGGCGTGTGCACTACAGTAATTTTTGCATCGCTGATGGCTTCGCCTGCGCTACCAGTAATAGAGCCGCGAATGGCTGCGGCAGTTTCCTGAGCGTAAGAGATATGTGTTGAACCAATCGCGGAGATAATCGCGGCGGATAAGCACATGCGCCGGAAGATAGAAGGTTTCATAACTAGATCCTGGTCTTTAAGTGGGCCAACAGCGTGGCTTTGAGAGAACTGGTTGTAAACGGCTCCCGAGACTCATCCCCAGGTCTCGGCCAGAGTGCTTTTTAGCGGGTGAAATTGAAGGGCTGGTTAACGATTTGTTGCAATTTTGTAACAGGTTCGTGAGATGGCATTGATGCATACCAATTTGTCACAAGTGTTTATTAAGCTTGCCGCAAATTTCTGCAGTGGATGATTGAGATGATTAACCTAAAAAAAATAATTTGTATAAATATTCTATTGGTTGGGCTGCTCAGCACCCTAAAAACCCATGCTTGGGGAGATGATGGCCATAGAGTGGTTGGAGAAATCGCTTGGCATTATTTGGCACCTAATGTAGCCGCAGAAGTTGAATTGTTACTTGATGAGGTTGGGGAACCACATCTGGCAGAGTCAGCCACCTGGGCGGATCGTATTCGTTCCAACGAGCAATATAATTGGGCAGCGCCCATGCACTATATCAATCTATCTCGGGACTGGAACCGCTATGACGCGGAGAGGGATTGCCCTCCAACAGGATGTATTGTCAAAGCCATTCAGCAGTTTGAAGAAGTTCTTGCAGATCGCACCCGGTCAGGGACAGAGCGTGCCGAGGCCTTAATGTTTATTGCGCACTTTGTAGGGGATCTTCATCAGCCGCTACACACAGGTCTTTATTCGGATCGTGGTGGCAACGATGTATTCGTGCACTTTTATGGAGAGGAGACCAATTTACACGCTCTTTGGGATATCCATCTTGTCTCAAGAGTGGTTACCGATTGGCAGGGTTATGCAAAAGAACAGACAGAAAAAATTGGTGCAGTCCAGAGCCAGCTTTGGCAGTCTACAGATGCAATAGACTGGGCAAAGGAGTCCCATCAGTTGGCTCATAAACTGGCATATACCAATGAAACTCAATTGGGGGAAAAGTACTTCTTGCGCTGCAGGGATTCCTTAGAAATGCGTCTACAGCAAGGTGGTGTGCGCTTAGCTGCCGTACTTAACAAAGTTTTGGGTGGAAGATCATTGAAGATGGTCGATCGATAATTAATCTAGTGGTTTTATTGTGGTGTTAGCCTCCACGAGATAAGGGAAACTAGCATCCATCGCTCATTGAGTGAAGGAGTTTTCCTAAACACCGGCTTAAGGATGGTAGATTCTAAATAATGCAATTCGAGCTCTTTTGACAATTAAAGTGCCCGTCCAAGCCCGAATTGCTCCTAAAAACTGGACATTAGTTTAGAGCTACTTCTCCTTGAGCATGTGAGCGCAAAAGCAACTGTTTGGAAGTATTTGAAGACATGCTATCTCCCAAGCTCAACCTTGAAGAACTCCCAGGCTAACTGATTATCTGAAGCGGACAGGTTACGATTTGCGTCCGCCATCACATATTTTCCGTGGGCTGTTTTCAAAGTGATTTTGTCATTTTGATTCAAACAGGCCCATCCGTTGGAATGGTTGTAAAGGACAAATTTCTCCCAGCCTAAAAGCACACTGGCTCTTACATCGACATTATGGTTGTTATGTGGAGTGGCACGTAAGTAATGACCGTTATGGGCGCGCAGTGAAACCGTGTCACCACTCTGAATACAGCGGTGATCCACCCACTGCTGGGTGTTCCCTTTTTGCTCCAGCGCAAGAGTAAAAGTCTCCCATTCTGCAGCCGCAGCAGGCATATTTTTTGCCTCATCGTTACCACCGTAGACAGCCTGAATGCGTGTGTTGTGGTGGGTATTAAGCAGGGAGGCTGTATGTGCCCTCGCATAAGTGGATGAATAGGCGGCAGCGTGATTGGTCCAACTTAATGTTGCCGTAATGGGGTTGTGATCACTGATGCTCTGGTGGACTTCATCATACCGGTTGGTAAAGAAGCTAATTTGCGAGTTGCCGCGAAAAGCAATATGGTCAACACCCTTACAGGGGCCCTTTACATCGTTAATATTCGTATTACCTGCGGCATAACTTACCTGGCTACAGGACCAGGTTAAGCCCAACTCGGAAGCCCAGCGCCCCAACTCCGACTGATTAGGGCCTGGCTGCCAGCCGCCGTTGTCAATCCATGCATTAAAGTCGCCCATTACAATCACTGGATATCCGGCCGAATTTTGTTGAATAAAATGTTTGAGCTGGTTGAACTGGCCTGTTTTCTCCTGGCCGTTACTGGTGTCCATGTGAGTATTGTAAAAGTGTACTTTTAGGTCCTTGGCTAGCTGAACTTCAGTGAAGGTGAAGCCTTTTTCCGTCTCACAATCGGGACTTGAGCCGTTTGCGATAAAGTCTGAGTAGGTACCCTTACAGCTTGAATACTCAACATGCAGCTGCCTGCCATTAATAGGGTGTTTGCTGATAGTGCTTAAACCATCGCCAAAACTGAAGACCCCGCCCTGGAAATGATCACTTCGATAAGGATATTCTGTTTGGCTAAGGGGAGACATCACCGCGTAATTTCTGACCCAGTTTTCCTGGAGTCCGACAATATCGTAGGCCTGTCCGGCAATATAGGTGGATGAAAATAGAGATGCCTGGCTATCAGAAATACCCTGTAAACCTTCAGGAAAGCCCTTTATGTTGGCTGCCATTACTCTAATTTGGCCACTTTGCCCAGCCAAGCTTCCCGGCCTGCTATAGGCTTGATTGCCCACAGTGCCGGTAAAACCTACTTGAGTGCTGGAACTAACCAGAATATCCCATATTTCTGACAAAGTTATTGCTGAAGCAGAAGCGCTTAGGCCCAGGCTTCCTACGATAAGAGCTGACCTTAATAGTTTATTTTTCATTTTATTGTTATCCGTTATTTAAATTGTCCGATTTTATTTTTCTATAAGTGGTGTATCTCGGGTATCGTTTATTGGTTGTGCGTGGTAAAGGGAACGATTTTTAATTAATTATGAGGACTCCTTAATTGACAAATATTACTATTAATATTTAAGCGACTTTTATTTGGCGTCTACCGAACGGATAAAAGACTTCAGTAATAGATACTAATTGTCATTTCATCAATAAGTAAGATAGAAAGAACTTTAACGGGCTATGGCCAAAATAAAAGGTTGGGCAAGCGTACTAGAAAGCAATTGCCGGAATAATAAAGGATTGGTGATATGAGTGGATACCGAATTAGTAAATTTTAAAATCAATAATAGACTGGGCAGTTCCGCTTGTTGTCTTAGCTGCCAGCCTGATTAACAATGGTTGCAGTTTAAGTACACAACGCCCACCTCAGGCTCCAGAGCCTGGGAAATATTAACAATAATGTAGTAGGTGTACATACATGGAACTGGTAGGACTTCACCGGAGCCTTAGGCTCTTCTGCGCCCCCCTTATTGTGGCTTTACTGACGAGTGGTTGCTCGGAATCCAAAGACAGTAGCCCTAAAAACCGTTTGGCCTTAGCCCAACAAGCGCTGACTTTGGCGCCCGCTGATCCAGAAATTGCTGAAATCTATCAGCGAACCTGTCGCAGCTGTCACAGCACTGGGGTCAGCGCTGCGCCACTCACTGGGGACATTGCCGGCTGGGAACCGCGTCTCGACAAGGGAATGGATGTATTGGTTGAAAACGCGATTAATGGTTTCCAGGGGATGCCGCCACTGGGTCTTTGTTTCGAGTGCTCACCGGAGCAGTTTGAACAGTTAATTGCCTTTATGGCCTCTGCGGAGTAAGGGATTATGCAGCAGTCACGTCGCCGCTTTATTACAACTATTGCCGCTGGTTCTACAGCTATCGCTGCTACTCCAATCTCCTCTATGGCACGCACCTTGGTACAGGCGAGTGACCCAGTAAAGCGTAAGGGTATCCGCTGGCGCAACTGGTCTGGTTCGCAAGACTGCCTGCCCAGTGAACGTCTGGCACCAAAGACAATCGCCGAACTACAGCAACGTGTAGCTGATGCTAGAGGTACTGTTAGAGCTGTGGGGGCTGGGCACTCCTTCACGGCCTTGGTGCCCACCGATGACACCATTCTCTCGCTCGGGCGCATTAGCGGTGTGGCCGATCATAGTAGCGAAACCACCCAGGCTACGATTTACGCGGGTACACGTATAGCCGATCTTGGCCAGCCGCTTGAAGATATTGGTCAAGCCTTGATTAATCAGCCGGATATTGATGAGCAAACTCTCGGCGGATGCCTGGCCACTGCCACTCATGGCACTGGGGCCGGTTTAGGTTGTATGTCCAGCTATGTAACGGGATTGGAGCTGGTTACGGCAGATGGCAGCACTCTGTGGTGCGATGCAGAGCAAAACCCAGAGACTTTCATAGCAGCCAAAGTTTCCCTGGGTAGCCTGGGGTTAGTGACCAAGGTGCGTATGCAGAACCAGTCCACTTACAAACTCCGGCGAGAATCCTGGGTGGCTCCCATGGGGGAGGTGCTTGAGCAGGCGGAGACACTGGCGGAGTCAAATCGCAATTTCGAGTTTTACTATATTCCTTTCTCCGGAATGTGTATGGCTGATACGCACCAATTAACGGATGAAGAGATCTTTACCACCGCGCGTGAAGATACTAACGAAGCTGTAATGACCCTTAAAACTGTTCGAGACTGGCTTGGCTGGTCGCCCAGATTACGGCAATACGCCTTACAGTCTGCAATGGAGGATATTGAAAAGGAGGTGGTTGTGGAGTCCTCTTGGCGAAACTACGCCAGTGAGCGAAATGTTCGCTTCAATGAGATGGAATACCACCTTCCCAGGGAAGCCGGACTGGCCGCTTTTGAGGAGCTGCGCCGTACAATCGAAGAGAACAATCTTAATGTGTTCTTTCCTATCGAAGTGCGCTTTGTAAAGGGGGATGATATTTGGTTGAGCCCCTTCTACCAGCAGGATTCCGTATCTATTGCGGTACACCGTTACTTTGAGGAGGATTACCAGCCCCTTTTTAAGGCACTGGAACCCATTATGCGCAAGCATGGTGGCAGACCGCACTGGGGGAAACTTAATACCTTGCATCGGCAGGACCTGGCTGGTTTGTACCCCCGCTGGCAGGATTTTCTTGAGGTAAGACGTGAACTTGACCCTAAAGGAAAATTTTTAAACCCGTACCTGAAAAAACTAATTGGTTGATAGGGCCCTTATTCATCTCAGGGCTGAAGAGAGACTAGGGGAGCGAGCTGTGCAGAAAACGCGGAGAAAATTTTTACTGGGCGGAGCGGCATTGGGGGTTGCGGCCGCATTTCCTTTGTTAAGGCCTAAAGCTTTGGGGAAGGGGGGGCACACTAACTATTTTCAAAGTCTCTCTAAGGCTCTGGATTCCGCAGGTTTCTCTGGTCCCACAATGGTAGTGGATTTAAACCGCCTGAGAGCCAATGCGACTGTACTTTCTGGGCATCTAAATGGGCACTTTGACTATCGAGTTGTTGCCAAATCGTTACCAGCTCTGGGGTTACTGGAGGCGGTTGCCAAACAGACTGGTACGCAGCGGTATATGGTTTTCCATCTACCTTTTTTGCAACAGTTGGCGCAGTCACAACCACAGGCAGATATTTTGCTGGGTAAGCCTCTTCCGATTGCTGCGGCCAAGAGCTTTTATAGCCGCCCAACAACCAGTGGATTTGACCCTAGAACACAACTTCAGTGGCTGATTGATAGCCCTCGGCGGCTACAACAGTATGCGGCACTAGCCGGTAGCCTTGAGCAAAGGTTACAAATCAATATCGAGTTGGATGTGGGGTTGCACCGCGGTGGAGTCAGCGATGCTCGTGACCTTACTGAAATGCTCAATATTATTAAGGCAGAACCACTGCTTACTCTGTCGGGATTTATGGGCTATGACGCCCATGCGGCTAAGATGCCGGGTATTTTAGGTGGCCCAGAGAAGGCCATTGATCGCGGTTTGGAGATTTATACTCAGAGGCTTGAGCAAGCTAAACAATTGTTGGGTGACCAGTATCCTAAAAGGTTGACGTTGAATGGCGCCGGCAGCCCGACTTACCAGCTTTATAAATCACGCTCAGATAGTGCACCCTGTAATGAGCTGTCGGCAGGTTCCTGTCTTGTTAAACCTATAGATTTTGATATCCCCACTCTCAGTGATCACAAGGCGGCTGCATTTATCGCCAGCCCAGTATTGAAGAAGTTACCGCAGACACAAATTCCTGGTTTGGAGAAACTAACGGGTACGATGCGCTGGTTAAACCCAAATCGCGAGCAGACATTCTTTATCTCTGGGGGGTATTGGAAGGCGCTGCCCGAATCTCCAGAAGGTCTTTCGATCAATCCTATTTATGGACGCTCTACAAATCAGGAAATGCTCAATGCTTCCAATCAGGTTGTCCTACAAGAGGATGACTGGGTTTTCCTGCGACCAACTCAAAGTGAGTCTGTATTTCTTCAGTTTGGGGATATAGCTGTGTATGACAAAGGGGAGATTGTGGAGCGCTGGCCTGTATTAAGTAACTCCTGAAAAAACATCTTTACATGGTTCTAAATAGATGACGCTGTACTGTATATAACCGTATGTAATCACAAGTAATTATTATAATAAATTTGGAGAGTGACGTGATCTTTGAGCTGGTTTTAGTGCTAAATACTATTTGGTTTTTAATGGGTTTCAATGTTTTCTCCTTGCGGGGAAAGATTTTTGCCAAGCTGGTTGTTCCTAGAGAGCATAGGGATACCCCTGTCTTTGGAATACTGGCTGAGTCAGGTAAATTTCTAGGCGGGTTTAATTTTTCATTGGCGCTAATGAGTATTCTTTTATTGGTTAATCACGCCTCCTTTTCTGGGGATATTCAAAGATCTATATTGCTTTTTGTTTTTTCTGTTACACATGGTTCTCAGTTTATTTATAACTTGCCAGTCGCGCTAAAGAACCGAAAAGGGGGTGGGCCTTGGAAAGTGAAAGGTGTGATGAAGTTTATATTTATTATGGACTTTATCATGATGATGATTAATTTAACCCTGGCGCTTTGGTATTGGTTGTAATGAGGCTGGTCGTTCGGTGTCGGCTAGTGTTGCCATTGCTGTTATGGGTGGCTTTTACGGTTTAATAGGTGATGCGATATTGAGTGATATTTTCCATATAAATATGCTGCGTTGAAGGGATGTGAAATAGGTGCTTAAATTAACAGATGTACCTACTGAACAAGTTTCGGCAATAACAGACTTGGTATTGGCTGTATTGGCGTTGTTTATATTTCTTTATTTTATTAGACCGGAATTCAAGTCCGGCTGGAAGAGAAATTGCTGGATTTGTTTCTTTGGGGTGATGTTTATCGTTGGCCTATTGGGTTCGGTAATTCATGGCTTTCAGATTGCCGGGCCTGAAAGAATATTCATGTGGCATATTTTATTTTTTTTCCTCGGTCTTTTTCTGGTGTCGTTTACACTCGCTATTATTGGTGATCTTGCCGGTGAGCGAATATCGAGAAAATTATTGCCCTACATATTTTTAATTGGCCTGATATTTTATTTCATTGCAGTATCTAGAATTGATGGTTTCATAGTATTTGTGGGTTATCAAGCGTTAGTGATGATTCCTGTTGTTATTGGTTATACATGGATGGGGGTTAGGGGGCGTTTACCTGGGGCTTGGTATATGGTTGTTGGCGGGTTTATTTCTCTCCTAGCTGTGGTATTGCAAGTCAGAACGGCTCTGGAGTTTACGTTTATTTGGACGTTTAACCACAATAGTCTTTATCATATGGTTCAAACAATAGGCGTATTGTTCTTTTTTGCAGGAATAAGAAAGTCACTGCAGGCATCAATATGATTTTTTACGCAATTTAATTCTTTAGGTTTTTATGAATCGAAATCCTCTACTCAAAGTGCTGTGATCTATAGGGGGGCAGAGAAAAGGCGCCCACACCCCCCTAAGTATTCATGATTGAAGCTGTATTATAAGGCCCCTGGCCAGCTTTAGGGTTATAGTGTTTTAGGCTGCACAATTTATAAAGAAGGCATTCTATGGGCGCCCGAAATACTATCTATGAATATGGGGCAGTTGCTAAGTGGCTTCATTGGATAATAGCATTCTTAATTCTAGGATCTTACGTCAGTGTCTATTACCTCCAATGGTTTACTGAAGAGGATACCCCAGCAAACTGGATTGCCTTACAGCTGCACTTGTCTATTGGCATAACGATTGGTGCTTTTGTACTGTTACGGATATTTTGGCGTTTGACTAACCCCACTCCGAAACTGGAACCTGGCTCCAGGCTAGAGCACTTTGCCGCGCATACAGGCCATTTTCTGTTATATGTAGTCATGATACTAGCACCATTAACCGGATACCTAGGAACTGGGGTGAATACTGAGTACTTTTTCCTGTTTGAAATCCCTCAGTTTGCTGACACTTCCCTTTTTGCCCACCTTGTTCAGAATAAAATGGGCTTGACCTTCAAACAGTTCGAGGAACCTATCGATTTCATTCATAAGGAAGTGCTGGGTGAATGGCTTATCTGGTTACTTATTTTGGGACACTTCTTGGCAGCCCTTTATCATCACTTTATAAAGAAAGACCGTACACTGATTAGGATGACTACGGGTAATCAGTGAAACAAGTACTCTTATAAAGTCATTTACCTTGCCCGTGATTTAAATGGCTCTACTATGTGTTCGTTGGTCGAAAACCATAAAGCCAGAGTGCTCTGTTTGACCCTTGATAATGTTGCAGAGACCAGGAATGTATTTTTGAAAATCAGTTGTGCCTGCATTAAGGTTTTATTTATGACTCTAGTGAGGAAATTACTTTACCTAATCGCATCCTCAAAGATATAAAAGGCTTTACTGGCGATTAAGTCCAGTATCTGAAAGTTACAGGGGGCTGATAACCTTGGTCTTTCATACCTATGTAAGCGCTATTGAGCTAAAAAGTTCTCCGCACCTGACAGAGTTTTGAGACTAGTATTGGCGCCAGATTTCAGTGCCGTTCCCGCAATTGATGTTTATATAAATTTTGGAGATCCTTCTAAGGAAACCTGAATGTTTATTGTACTGAGTAATTTGCATATATAACCCCGTCAAGATTTTACCCAGGTGTATTGGCAGAATTTGATGCCAATTTGGCATAGAAGTTTGGCGCTCGGTTTTCTAATCTTCTGCCCATAACAATGTACCCATCCATAGAGATGGCCTGATAGTTTGGAGTCTAGGTAATAACCGGTATGGTCGTTTACTGCGGGTCCTAAGTGGTAGCTTATGTGTAGTCGTTTATCTTGGATATTGTGGTCCGGAGCTCTCTTGTTATTGGCTGGCTGTGATCCCCCCGGGGAATTCCACCCCATAGCGAGGGTGGAACCATTGGTCATACTATCAATTGAGAGCCTCTAATCAGCTATCTGATTAAGTTACTGCATTGATCATCGGGTTGTCTTCTTCGTCGTGTTTTGGCAATGCAAGCGAAATGAAGGTTGCCAAAAACAGCAAGCACGTGGATACCAACAGGCAAGCTTGTAAACCGGCAATCTGGAAAATCCAGCCCGACAACAGAGTTCCGGTAAGACGGCCCAGAGCGTTAGCCATGTAGTAAAACCCCACATCCATAGAAACGCCATCTTCTCTGGCATAAGCGACGATCAAGTAGCTGTGCACAGAA
Source organism: Microbulbifer mixtoriginis (SeqCode) (assembly GCF_052468275.1). NCBI lineage: Bacteria > Pseudomonadati > Pseudomonadota > Gammaproteobacteria > Cellvibrionales > Microbulbiferaceae > Microbulbifer > Microbulbifer mixtoriginis (SeqCode). The sequence goes on from NZ_CP174341.1 coordinate 3,037,145, forward strand.
GAGTTCACTGCAAATAACACAGCGAATACCATGAGGCCCAACAAAATGCTGAGTTGAGGGTGGAAGCCGATATAGAGTGAGAAGGCAATCAGCGCAGGTATCAGAGTTAATGCGCAGCCCCACAATAGGGCGGTTCGCCCATCAGGCAGTGCCGAAGAAAAACTTCCAGTGATCCTTGGGGCAAAGGCTTGTGCTGCGCCATAACCGATGATCCAGCAGGCTAGGAATGCACCGACTTGCCAGTGGCCCCAGTCGAATTGGCTCGCCAGGAAAACGGGCAGGGCGATTACAAACCAAACATCACGAGATGCAAATAGGAACAGTCTTGCTGCCGCAAGGATATTCACCGGGCGACTCTTAGAAAATACATCTTGAAAGCGGGCTTTCACCTTTGCTTTACCCAAGTCTTTTCGTAAAAATTTCTTACTCAATAGCAATACTGAGGCGAGAGCGACTGCCATTGCGAATATAGCCCCACGAAATTCCAGTAATGCCAATAGGCCTCCCCCCATAAAGAACCCAATGCCTTTCAGGGCATTCTTGGAGCCAGTCAGTAGGGCAATCCAGCGATAAAGAGTTCCTTGGGTATTGTCGTCAGGTAGTAAAAGCTTGATTGAGCTTTTCGCGCTCATCTTGTTTAGGTCTTTGGCTATGCCAGATATTCCCTGAGCGGCCATAACCAAAGACACACTGAGATAGCTAGAAGGGACCAATAACAGAGCTAAAGCGCAAACCTGTAATATCAGACCAATATTCATGGTGCGATTAAGGCCGAGCCGGGCACCGAGCCATCCCCCCACCAAATTGGTGACTACTCCAAAAAACTCATAGAAAAGAAACAGTAGGGCTATATCGAGAGGGGTGTACCCGAGGGTATGGAAATGCAGAAGCACCAGCATGCGCAGTGCGCCATCGGTTAGAGTAAAAGACCAATAGTTACCAGTCACCAATAAATATTGGCGTACCGAGGGCGAAAGGGTGGAGAAAAACTGCATGGGTTTTGGCTCTAACTACTAGGGGCTGGCCTGAAGATCAGGCCAGCCCCGCGGGTATTTATCAGTTTTTTATTGGTGGGATCTAAGACATTGGCTTATCCAATCAGGCGAGCCAGCTCTGCAGTACGGTTGGCATAGCCCCACTCGTTGTCATACCAGGTATAAATTTTCACTTGAGTGCCATTGACCACCATGGTGGACAGTGCATCAACAATGCTGGAACGTGGGTCGGTTTTGTAATCCACAGATACCAGAGGACGTTCCTCATAACCGAGAATATTTTTCAGCTCGCCCTCTGCTGCGGTTTTCAGTAAGTTATTAACTTCATCCACAGTTGTTTCCCGTTCTACTTCGAAAACACAATCCGTCAGGGAGGCATTGGCCAGCGGGACTCGTACGGCATGGCCGTTCAGCTTGCCAGTCAACTCCGGGAAGATGGCGGTGATTGCTGTGGCTGAGCCGGTAGTAGTGGGTATCAGACTGGCTCCACAGGCCCTTGCGCGGCGCAGATCTGCATGGGGCGCATCAAGGATTGTCTGGGTATTAGTGATATCGTGGATAGTAGTGATAGAGCCATGCTTGATGCCCAGTTTTTCATGTATCACTTTTACCACCGGGGCCAAACAGTTAGTGGTGCAGGAGGCTGCAGTAACAATTTGATGCTTGGCTGGATCATAAATATGCTGATTCACCCCCAAAACAATATTTGGGACCCCGTCTTCTTTGACGGGGGCCGAAACCAGCACACGCTTTACCCCCTGCTTTAAATAGCCCTCCAATTGCGCGCTAGTCTTCATTTTCCCAGAGGCTTCAATAACCAGGTCGCAAGCACTCCAGTCTGTGTCGGCAATGGCGAGATTATGGCTACAACTTATTTCCTGGCCAGCAACCGTAATTGTGTTGTCCTTAGCTTCTGCATAATGCTGCCAACGCCCGTGTACCGAATCAAAATTCAGTAAATGCGCAAGGGTGGAAGCATCTCCAGCGGGGTCATTGATTTGCACAAACTCCAATTCTGGCCAGTCCCAGGCTGCGCGCAGCACAAGCCGACCGATACGACCAAATCCATTGATTCCGACTTTGATAGCCATGTTGTAACTCCTGAGTAATCTAAATATATGAAAAATCGCATATATCCAGGTAAATTTTTTCAGCGACTTAGTGATATTACTTGCCAGCAAAATACCTACTGCCGTGACTTAGCAGCATAGGCTAGCTCTTTGGGGCCTATCTCCCATTAGGATCAAGTTGCGAAGATCTTCGGCAATAAAGTGCTGATTTGCCTGCAAAGTGTCTTGAAGGATCGATTTGGCCCAGCTGCCCAGTTCAGGGTTGATGCGGTAAAAGATCCACTGTCCCTGGCGGCGGTCCCGCAATAAATCAGCGCCGCGGAGTAGGGCTAAGTGCCGAGATATTTTGGGCTGGCTCAAACCCATAGCAGCAGTGAGCTCGCACACACAAAGTTCTCCCTCGTGGGTGATCAGTAGAAGCGTACGCAGGCGGGTATCGTCTGCCAGGCACTTGTAGAACTGAACTGGGTTCAAGGCTTACCCCAAATCTTGTTTATGCCGCTTTAGCGGCCTTGTTATACACCAGTACAAAAAGTTTGATGCGGGTACTCAGTTCCAACACCGTTGTGTAAAAGGGTTTGAAGCAATGCCGACTGGCAGGGTCTTCAAAATTCCATGAGATCAATTTTCCGTGCCCAGCGGCAGGCACATATTCATTGTGGCTTTTATCACATAAGGTAATGACTAAATCAAAATCCCGGTCAGCTACTTCTTGTAAACTCTTGGAAAAGAGCCCTTTGATCGGGATACCAAAACGTTGGAGAGCCTTGATGGCACGAACGTCCACCGGGGTGGGGTCTGTCCCTGCACTTGAAACCTCGAAGAACTCTCCCCCATAGTTACGCAGTAAAGCCTCAGCTATTAATGAACGAGCCGAATTCCCCGAGCAGACAAACAAAATCTGCCTCTTCATAAATTGCTCCCGAACGGTAAACCGTCCGACTTAGTCCGCATTATATATGGAAAAACGAATATTCAAAGGACCAAAAAAACCGGGAGCAGGTCCCGGTTATTCACTATAAATGTTTAGAGCTTGAACTCTGCCCAGACCGGCGCATGGTCTGAGGGGCGCTCCATAGCGCGTATATCATAATCGACCCCTGTGGCCACACAATGTTCCATCAGAGGGCTTGTAGCCATAATCAAGTCGATCCGCAGCCCACGCTTGGGCTCGCGGTCAAAACCCTTACTGCGATAGTCAAACCAGCTAAATACATCATCTGTATCAGGATTCATCGCACGGAAAGTATCCGCCAAGCCCCAGGCCTCAATTGTCTGCAGCCATTCGCGCTCTTCTGGAAGGAAGCTGCACTTGCCGTCGCGCAGCCAGCGCTTGCGATTGGGCTCGCCGATACCGATATCTTGATCACTCGGAGAGATGTTCATGTCGCCAATAACCAGCACCGGGGCTTCGGGATCGCAGGTGGTTTGTAGATAGGTATCGAGGTCAGCGTAGTACTTTTGCTTTGCCGGGAATTTTACTGGGTGTTCACGATTCTCGCCCTGGGGAAAGTAGCCGTTGATGACGGTGAGAGGTTTACTGCCGCCAATATCGAACTTTCCCATGACCATACGGCGCTGGGCGTTATCGTCGTCGGTAGGAAAGCCATATTCGCGATCGATAAATGGTAGGCGTGAGAGCAGGGCAACACCGTAGTGTGTTTTTTGGCCAAAATAGATTAGCTCGTAACCCAGGTCGCGAATGGCATCTACAGGAAAGTCTTCATCGGTAACCTTGGTTTCCTGAAGACCAATGATATCGGGTTGATGGCTATCTACCAGAGCCTGCATTTGGTGCAGGCGAGTGCGAATACTGTTGACGTTAAAGGAAACGACTTTCATTTCTTCCCCCAAATGAAAAAGGTCGGGCAAGCCCGACCTAATTGTTTACTGTGCGCATGGGTGTGCCTGGCACACCCAAAGGGCATCACATCTTTAGAAATTGGCGACTTGCGGCGGTGCCTTGCTGGCTTTGTCAGCCAGTCCAATAAAGTCCGCCATTATATAGCCCGCTTCGTTCAAGATTGGATCTTTTTCCAATTTGATTTCCACAGGGCCACCAATAGTTGCCACTTCTTCAGACTCACTCTCTTCATAAGCCTCGAAATCCTTGTAGGGTTCAAGCCCTTTTGCTTCGCGACGGCGGTTCTCCATGGAGAGCAGGCGCTGGTTCACGTTTTCACGTTCTTGCTCTCGCATTACCTCATTAAGGGAGAGATGCTTTCTGTCGGCGCGTTCGCTCTCAAACTTGAATTGATCGCGCAGGAATATGAAGTCCGGATCTGATGCTGTGCGCTTATTGTGCTTAGTGAGCAGATTAGGAATCAGAGTCTTCAGATTAAAGTACTTGGCGTGTGGTACGGCGTGGATACGGTCCCAGGGCAGGGCGGTATCGTAAGCGCTTTCACCAACACTCTCCGCATCAATAAGTTGCGGCATGGGGATATCGGGTTTCACGCCCGCGTGCTGGGTGCTATCACCAGATACGCGGTAGAACTTGGACTGGGTAATTTTTAACTGGCCTTCTTTCAGGGGCGCCATAGTTTGCACGGTGCCTTTACCAAAAGATTGATTGCCAACAACCAAGCCGCGGTTGTAGTCCTGGATGGCGCCGGCGAAGATCTCGGAAGCTGATGCCGAGAGGCGGTTAATCAATACCATCAGCGGGCCGCGATACATTGCGCGAGAGCGGGAGCGGTTGTGCCGTGAAATCTGCTCATTAGCGTGGCGGATTTGGACTACTGGACCCTGATCGATAAACAGGTCGGTCAACATGGTGGCTTCCTGTAGGGAGCCGCCGCCATTGTTGCGTAGATCCAGAATGATACCGTCTACCTTTTCCTCTTTCAGTTCGCTGAGCAATCTAGCCACATCGCGGGTAGTACTCTTGTAATTGGGGTCGCGGCGACGGTAGGCGTCAAAGTCTATATAGAAGGTCGGCAAGTTGATTACACCGATCTTGTAGCTCTTCTTACCATCTGAAAATTCGAATACGGCCTTCTTGGCAGCCTGATCTTCAAGCTTCACTTTACTGCGCTTGATCAGGATGGTCTTGTGGGTGCCGTCGCCGCCGGTGGGAATAGTTTCCAGGCGCACGAAGGTGCCGGCCTTACCGCGGATTAGATCCACCACGTCATCCAGCCGCCAGCCGACGACATCGACCATTTCACCATCTTTATCCTGGCCGACCCCTACAATCTTGTCGTTAGGCTTGATCTTACCGGTGCGGTCAGCAGGACCACCCGCTACCAATCGGGCAACCTTGGTGTATTCCTCATCCCCCTGCAGCACGGCACCGATGCCCTCCAGAGACAACGACATACTCATGTTGAAGTTTTCCAGGGAGCGTGGGGACAGATAGTTACTGTGGGGATCATAGAGGCGAGTCAACGAGTTCATATAGAGCTCGAATACGTCATTGCTGTTTTGCTGCTCAAGGCGCTTCTTTTGACCTTTATAGCGGCGTTCCAGCAAATCGCGAATATCCTCATCCTCTTTACCTGTGAGCCTCAGGTTTAAGACGCTGCTCTTCAGGCGCTTACGCCAAAGATCATCGGCATCACTGATGGAGGTAGGCCACTGACTCTCCTCACGGTCGAGTTCGAGGGATTCATCGCGATCGAAATCGAAAGCGGGCAAGCCTTTTTCGAGCTGGGATAGGATATTGTCCAACCGATCGCCCATACGCAGGCGGAAACGGTTATAAATTTCAAAGCCTGCTTTGACATCGCCAGCGCGTAACTGGTCATCCAGCTTGGTTTGCCATTCGCGGAACTCATTGATGTCTGAGGCGAGGAAGTAGCTTTTGGTGGGATCTAGAGCATCAATGTACTCGTCCCAAAGGTCTTCCGACATTTCGTCTCCGACCTTGATTTTGTTGTAGTGCAGCATTTCTAGCTTGCCGACAATCTCCCTGGCAGTACTGCCCTGGTCCTTTTCAGGAGCCAGAGGCTCGGTCTCTGCCAGAGCGGTTGTGGAAAGCAGGCCAATGACCAAGAAGCCGGAAAATAGAGCGGCGATCCGATTGGTAAGCATAGGGAGTCTCTTTATACGTCCTACTTCATAGGCGACCAGCCTTTATGGCTTAGCGACCTATAGCTTAGGACAAGTATAAAGGCTGAAAGCTCCGAAGGGCATGAAATACCTCCAATCAGAGATGGATCTTTTCCACATTAGGCACATTTAGCAAAATAGAGTTTCCTACTATCCATTATTTAGGGCATTTGGTCTCAAATGGAGGCGGTTGGCACGGCTCGGTTTTGATGATTTTTACGTCTGAAGAGCATTTTTGACCAGCTAGTCGAGCATAGAGTGATTGAGTGCCGGGAAAATGGATACCGCTAAAAAGAAAAGGAATTGAGTTGATACACCCGCTGTTTTAAGAGCCCCCTAACAGTTCCGGGATGTCTTTAGCGTTCTGAGTGGTTCGGGTGAAAGTGCAGCTTCGCAAGGATATCCAGCCCTCAGAATGAAATCGCAACACAGAGTGAACTGCTCTAAAAGACTTACCGGAAGGGCCCCTAAGGCCGAATTTTCTTTTACGGCGAGCGGTGCCAAGCAGCGGCAATCCTCAAGTCCCGCAGAGTCATTCTGAATTAGTTCAGAGGCCTTTTAAATGCGTACTGCTTCAACGTGGCTTAACGGTCACGCCCGAGGGCTCAATTAATGGGATTGGTTACCGATTATTTATATCTAAGACATAAGTATTGATATTGAAGGTAAGCATCTAGGCGAGAGTTAATTGCGGTTCAGGTCAACCTTTTCTGCTTAATACTGCTCATTATTCCCGGTAAAAATGTTGCACTGAATCGATCTACTGGCTCCCTAGTGCTGTTCCATGGAGTTGTAGGATGAAGGTTGAATTTGCAACGTCGCGTTCACAAGAAATCTATGAGATGGCTGACCTAGCGGTAATAGGTGTAAGTCCTTTCAACAGCTACTTTTCCGAGGGGCAGATTGCTCGGCTTGCAAAGTGGGCGCAAAGTCACTTTAAGCGAGTCATGTTTTTTATTCCCGATAATGCTGCTGAATATACACAGATCGCACTTGGCTATGAGGAAGAGAAGGCGAGAAAAAGAGCTCGACGACAGTGCCACTATCTGCATAACAAGGTCTATCGCGCTTCGGGCTCGTGTGCTGTAGACAGTGAATTGGTTGACTCCGAGTGGTTGAAACAATCTGAGCTCTATTCTCGCTGGCTCTATCAGTTTGAGCAGGAGTTTCACTTGAATGATGGTTTCCGCGAGGGTTGCTTGGAGGCTAGTAGATGGGTGCTGGAGCATCATCTTGCGGAAGAAGAAGTTACTGTCGAGATGGTTTCAATAGCGGTGAGATATCTTTTGGCGGAGTTGCCGGTGATTTTGCATTCTGCAGATATCGTGGGTACAGATTCCTCATGTTTCTGCTATCACAGCTGTCCCAGATATTTAGATGACCTTTTTCACGAGAGTGGCCAAGAGGCTGCAGGAGAGAGAAATGGTTATGTGATTGTGAGAAATGACGGTGAGTAATAGTAGACGCTATGGCCTGTGAATGTGGTGTGAAAGGACACAGTTAATCTAGAAAATACATTAATAAATGGGTGTAACTCATTGATATATATGAGTTTGTAAAAACTTAATGTAAATTCTAACTTTCAGGGGGCGAGTGAAGCAAAAGCTCCGCTCGCCTTTGGTTCATTAGGTTAATTTGGTAGCTGCTTGGTCATTATGATGTGGTCGATATTGTAACCGTGCTTAGTGACAGCCAATTCAAGCAGCTCATCTACAATGGCCTCATCCAGCTGTGGAGTTCGACTTAGAAGATAAAGGCTGCTGCGATCGGGGTCGCCCACGAGGGACCATTGATATGCTGGGTCTAGTTCTAGAACCCAGTAGTTACCATTGGTTTTCCCATCGAAGAATGAAACCGCAAGTTTGCTATTCGTATCATCTAGAGGGGTAGCGGTACCTTGCACGCTGATGGGAAAACCGTACTTCGGGTGTAGGATTCGGCAAAAGTTGAAAACACTGAGTGTGCCATCATCGTTGAGACCATAGTCTGCCGTGACTGCTGTACAAGCAGGCTGGAAGATCTGTGGCAATCGGGCTATTTCATACCACTTGCCAACGTACTGATAGACGTCCACGTAGGGAACCGTCTCAAGCTCAGACTCATTATCAGCCCAGGAGAGATGCGCTCCAAAAGCCAATAGAAGAACCCCCAAACCTTTTGCCAAACCCTTCATATTCACATTTCCTTGTCATTGGATTGAATCACTTTCCACCGTACCAATTGTGCGATGGCAAACTCTTTACGGAAGGCAAGCTGGAACGGATTAATCAATTGTTCGTTTGGGGCAAAGCTTCACAATAACTTCAAGAATGGCCAGCACTACCCACTAAACTTAGGCCAATCGATTGACAAAGAGGGAAACCTTAACTGTCTGCCTATTCATTAGCGCAGTAGTAAGGAAGTAAGAGTGAATAAAAAACCATCACTATCGGCTGTAGTTGCATTGACATGGGCGGTTAGTTGGAGGGCGATCCTTATCAACCTTCCGATTTATATGCCGTTTTCCATTCTATCTAAACTGGGCTACGGGTTTCCTGTTTGGTTTTGGTACCTTCTGTGTATCTTGGGTGGATTTTTGTCTTATGTTCTTGCGTTTTGGTGGCTCTTCTCGCGAGGTTACGGCGCCCCAAATCTCCGGAAATTGAAAATAGTTGAATAAAAAAACAGCAACAAGCAAGTATCAAACGGTATAGATTGAGGTCGCTCTTCCGGCATCGTCGCAAATTCATTGTGGCAACTAGGGCTGATAACTACTCCAATCATGCTAAACCAAGTAAGAAGGCCATCCTATGTCACAGGAAATTCCCGTTGATGTACTGATCCTAGGAGGTGGTATTCAGGGGGTAACCCTGATGAGAGAGCTGATACCAGAGTACTCGGTGGTACTGGTCGACGATGAGTTCGGTGACGCCGAGTCTCTACATTTCCACGGTTATTTCTCTTCCGGCTGGAATGCGGCTAACCCCCAAGCTGCTGAAATTTACCGATGTGCCGCGCAGCGCTGGCACAAAGAACTTGCAACTAGCGGCGTGAATAGTCGCATAACAGATTTCCATGCAGCACTGACTCCGGACTTTCTAAACACTGTTGAAGATAACTGGGCCACAGCGGCTATTCCCTTTGAGGAAGTTGAGTTGCCCGAGATCTTTGATCCGGATAATTTGCCATCAAATCGCAGGTTCAGATTTCCTGATGATCTTATTTTTGATGGAGCTGCAGCCTATCGCAGTGTGAGCGAACCTTTGAGGAAGCAAATCTATCGTGGGAGGTTGGCCTCGTTTCAGCTTGGGGGGGCAGGGATTGAGCAAGTAACTCTGGATATGGATGGTCGCTCGTGTGAGTTAAAACCAGAGCTGGTGATTTCTGCCTGTGGTGCGGGGAATGCTGAAGTAATTCGGCACTTGGGTGTGGCAGAGGAGCAGATACAAAATGCCCAGTTAGTAAGACCTCTGCATATGCTCTTAGCCCGCGGCCCCAATATCCCGCCAGTTTCAGCTTTGTTGATCGACTTGGTGGTGATGTACCACCCGCTGGAGGATGGGGAAGGGCTCTGGATTCTAACGCTTAACCCAGAAGTTCCGAAGTTCAAGGCGGGTGTTGTCGATATGTGTATCCCGCCAGAAATAGAGAATGATCTACTTTGTGCATCTTTTGAGCGCCTTTCCAGCGCGATGTTGGCTTTTGAGGCTTGGGCGCAGGGCTGCCAGTGGTCGGTATATGCAGGCTGGAAAACAGATGCACCGGGACCAGATGGTGATCTATTAGTGGGCTTGGATTATCCCACACCATACCAACTGGATGATTATGGCGTGAAAAATTTTCTCGCGGTATGGCCAAACCATTGGGGCTTGGCTGCTAATGTTGCCGCTGACGCTGGAAGTTGGGTGCGTTCCAAGCTCAAAAGCTGTCACCCCCAGCCGGGCGCCGATAGTGGATTATCTCCAGGCTCGGGGGTTGGCCATCCCATAGAAAATAAGTGGCAGAGCGACAAACTCAATTGGCTGTGCTGGGAAGATTTCGCTCGAAAAGTAGGTTATCACCGTTAACTTTAACCTCTTCGGGTTAATCAATTTGATTGGTTTCTGTCCGCTGTGGATATAAATACATCGCTCTAAGGAGCAAAATAAACGTCATGCAATGAAACTGTTGCTTGCAACGGTGAGTTTTTTCTGTATCTTAAAAACAAAATGTAACCGGTTACATTTTGCTGCAGGGGTCTGTGAAAGAAGAAATGGACCAGTAGCGATGCAAGATACTTGGCCGGATGGAAAGCGAAAACAATAAGAACCTGGTTGCCAGAGGCAGCTATACGGGAAGTGGTATGGGAAAAAAAATAAGAATGGGCATGGTCGGTGGTGGAGAGGGTGCCTTTATTGGTGCGATCCATCGTATGGCAGCTTCCCTCGACGGTGAGATAGCGCTGGTGGCGGGATGTTTTAGCAGTAATCCCGAGCGCGGCCGTAGCAGTGGAGAGAAGTTGGGCCTTAACCCAGAGCGCGTTTACCAGAGTTATGAGCAGATGCTCCTGGAGGAATCCCAGCTTCCTGTTGATGAGCGCATAGAGTTTGTCTCTGTGGTAACTCCCAATGATTTACATCTACCAGTTTCTATTGCCGCACTGCGAGCGGGGTTTCATGTTCTCTCTGATAAGCCAGCCGCTTGCACACTTGAGGAAACCCTTGCGCTCAAAAACGAGGTCGTACGGAGCGGCCATCTCTATGGTTTGACTCATACCTATGCGGCTTATCCACTTGCGACACAGGCCAGGGCAATCTTAGCCAGGGGAGAGCTAGGGCAAGTCCGCCGGGTAACTGTTGCCTACCCACAAGGCTGGCTGGCATTGGCTGGCGACTCCAGCGGAAGTAAACAAGCCAGTTGGCGGACAGATCCCACACGCTCGGGGGAAAGTGGCTGTTTTGCCGACATTGGTACCCATGCTCATCACTTGGTCGAATTCTTTACCGATCAGCGTATCACTGAGGTCTGTGCGGACTTGCAATCAGTAGTCGACCAAAGGGCTCTGGATGATGATGGTGCGGCGCTATTTAAATTAGATCAGGGTGCGCGCGGCACCCTGACAGCCAGCCAAGTCTGTGGTGGGGAAGGGAATAACCTGAATATCAGCGTTTATTGCGAACATGGCTCGCTGTTCTGGGAGCAGGAATCTCCCAATCAATTGCAGTTAAAACGCAGGGGGCAGCCAGTGGCCCTCTTGAAGGCTGGTGCAGACTGTGGATACCTGGATGACGAGGTCCGAGCTCTTTGTCGAACCCCGCAGGGGCATCCTGAAGGTTATATAGAGGCCTTTGCGAATATTTACCGCGACTTTGCTGCCCAGGTTCGATGCCGCCGGCAAGAACAACCCATTAAAGAAAGTTCTGTCGTGGGGGATATTGATGCGGGTGTCCGTGCTATGGCATTTGTGCGCGGTGCATTGGAAAGCAGTCGTGCGAGTTCTTCTTGGGTGGCTCTGTCGCCATATTGGGAATAAGCAGCTAAATCGTATTGATTCATTTTCAAATAATTTAGGAACCTCTGGCAGGGTGGAAGTCCGGCAGTTAGTACGGCACAGGGAGGTGTCGATGTCGGCCCAGTGCCAGTCCGCTTTTGGAAAGATAGCATTGTGCTTTTCAAAAGAAGCAAGCTGATCACCCAGGAAGGATTGATTGCTTGCAGAGGTAAATAAGTACAGCAGTAAAAAGGATAAGAATAAATGAAGGCACCCAGAATTCAGGGGCCCGGGATATTTCTCGCCCAGTTCCTCCCTCCGAGCGACCAACCGGCTTCACTGGAGTCTATGGCCTGCTGGGCATCGGATCTGGGTTATAAAGGCATTCAGGTTCCCACTTGGGACAAGCGCATCTTTGATCTGGAATTAGCCAGCAGTAGCCAGGCTTACTGTGACGATGTTTTGGGAATCTGTGAGAAGGCGGGAGTTGAAATCTCAGAACTTTCCACGCATTTGCAGGGCCAGCTGGTTGCAGCGCATCCAGCATATAAAGAAATGCTGGATATTTTTTCCCCAGAGGAAGTGCGAGGCAACTTGCCAGCCCGCGCTGAGTGGGCGAGCAATCAACTGATGTTGGCTGCTCGTGCCAGTGCCAATCTAAAGCTTAAGTCGCACGCTACATTTTCTGGCGCACTACTTTGGCATACTTTTTATCCCTGGCCCCAACGCCCCGCAATGTTAGTGGAAGAGGGCTTTCGCGAACTGGGCCGGCTGTGGCGCCCTATATTGGATGCGTTTGACAGTGCTGGAGTTGATGTCTGTTATGAGCTTCACCCCGGTGAAGATCTGCACGACGGGTTGACCTTTGAACGTTTCCTCTACGAAGTGGAGGACCACCCAAGAGCGAATATCCTCTATGACCCCAGCCACCTGCTTTTGCAGCAGATGGACTACCTGGCTTTTATTGATATCTATCACGAGCGAATCAAGGCGTTTCACGTGAAAGATGCTGAATTCCATCCGAGTGGTAGGGCCGGAGTTTATGGCGGTTATGCCCCTTGGATTGATAGACCTGGCCGTTTCCGTTCCCTGGGCGATGGTCAAGTGGACTTCCGCGGGATTTTCAGCCGCTTAACCCAATACGGTTACGACCGCTGGGCGGTACTCGAATGGGAGTGTTGCATTAAGGATCAACAACAGGGGGCCAGTGAGGGGGCACCATTTATTCGCGATCACCTGATTACCGTGGCGGGTAAGGCTTTTGATGATTTTGCTGGTGCAGAAACAGATCGCGCGCGAAATCGTCGGATTTTAGGATTGGATTAAATTTTTCCAAACCAAGTGAATAACCAATAACAATAAATCATGCGGAGACTGGATAAATGAGTACGATGATAACGCCCCAGAACAAGAGAATATTCTTGGTGGGTAATCTCTCCATTTTTATGATTGGCTTGGGCATGGCTGTGCGGACGGTGATAGCCACTAACTTGCAGGAAGATATCTATAACCATATAGACCTAGCTAACTCCACCACTATGCTCGGTGAAGCAATTGGTATTACCTTTGCTGGATTTGCTTTCACACTTCTATTTGGAAGCGCACTTGTGGACTTGGTCGGTATCAAGCGAATGCTGATGCTCTCATCTATAGGTTATGTAGTGGGCAGTTTGCTTATTATTGCGGCATCTATGGTGACTCCAGGGGAGGGGGTGGAGAATCTGGTACTAGCTGGCCTGTTACTGACAGGCTTGGGCTGGGGTGCCGTGGAGGCAGCCAGTAATCCTATGGTTGCTGCAGTCGACCCAGAAAATAAAACGCAACGTTTAAACGTACTACATGCCTGGTGGCCTGCGGGCATTGTGGTTGGAGGATTACTGGGGTTGTCAATCTCTGCCCTCGAGCTTCCCTGGCAGTTGAACCTTGTCGTGTTGGCACTGCCGGCTGTTGTTATGGCTTGGCTTGTGGTTAAAACAGATTTCCCAGTTACTGAACGGGTTTCTTCAGGTATCAGTTATGGCGAAATGTTTAAAGAGGTATTCAAGCAGCCGATGTTTATCCTGCTGTGGGTGTGTATGTGGCTGACCGCCGCAACCGAGTTGGCCCCTGGGCAGTGGGTAGACCTGACCCTGTCACGCGTTGTTGGCATGAAGGGTATTCTTATTCTTGTTTATGTCAGCATGTTGATGTTTGTGATGCGCCACTTTGCCGGACGGCTGGCAAAGAAACTGTCTCCTATTGGGCTTCTATGGTTAAGCAGTCTCCTTGCCGCAATTGGGCTCTATTGCCTGGGTATGGCGAGAACGCCAGTAACTGCATTTTTGGCAGCGACTGTCTGGGGCATTGGTGTTTGTTATATGTGGCCCACTATGCTGGCCACAGTCTCCGAGCGTTTTGTGCGCGGTGGGGCATTGTTTCTGGGATTGCTGGGTTTTGCCGGTGGTATGTCTATCCAATTTGTTCTGCCAAAGCTTGGCGCTATTTTTGACAATGCCAAGATTGAGGCAGCGGGGGGCTTGGAAGCCTTTGAAAAGTTGAGTGGGGATGAGTTAGATGCGGTATTAGCCACCGCTTCTGTTGAGTCATTCCAGTCATTGGCAGTAGTTCCACTTATCCTGCTCCCCATTTTTGCCTTTATTTGGCTTTGGGATCGAAGGCAAGCAGCCAGCAAATCAGAAGCAGCCGTTTCAGTGGGGAATCCGTAGATGGTATCCATCTGTGCGAAAATAACCCGCTTCTAACAGGTAATTAGCAGGAAATTATGTCAAACATTCGCGAAGTTGCACGCCGCTCCGGCGTATCGGTCGCGACCGTATCCCGAGCATTGAAAGATCCGCAGATGGTCTCTCCGCGAACCAGAGAGCGGGTGCTAAAGGCTGTAGAGGAGGCGGGCTACCGGCCGAACCTCCTTGCGCGGAACTTCAGTTCGGGCAAGTCATACGCAGTGATGGTTTTGGTTCCCAATATAGCTAATCCATTTTTTTCTCGGGTCATTCGCGGGATTGAGAAAGCTGCACAGGATCAAGGCTATTCGGTGCTGCTGGGGGACACAAAAGGGGATTCCAGCAATGAGCAATTTTATGCAGGTATGGCGCTAACCAATCAAGCGGATGGTGTTATCCAGCTTGGTAGTCGTTATCCGTTTGCAGAGAAGGACGCAAACCTGGCTGCATCTGTTCCTTTGGTGAATGCCTGTGAGCGCATAGTAGAAGATGATCGTTATCCAGTGGTGGAGTTGGATAACCATGGTGCGGCCCAGGAAGTTGCGCGGCACTTGATGAAGATGGGACACCGTCGCATCGGGGTTATTACCGGGCCCTCGCAGAGCCCTATAGTGCGAGACAGGCTGTCCGGATTTTCCGAGGCGCTAAAAAAACGTGGGTTAGAACTTGATCCTGAAATGGTTGTTCATGGGGAATTCACCATGACCTCTGGGCAGAAAGGCGCAGAGACTTTGCTATCGACCCCTCATCGGCCGACGGCCATTTTTTGTATGAACGATGAGATGGCAATTGGTGCTGTGCACCAAGTGAAGAGAATGGGCCTCAGGGTGCCGGAAGATGTGTCTGTTACAGGGTTCGATAACATTGAATTCTCACAATTCACAGATCCGCCTTTGACTACGATCAACCAGCCCGCAGAGGAGTTAGGCCGTTACGCAATGGAAACGCTGCGATTGATCATCGATGGCAAGCCATTGAAATCCAGCCGGACTATTTTGCCATTTGAGCTGGTGGAACGGGAGAGCACAGGTCCTTGTTCGGACAAGTGAGAGCCGCAGATTCCCATGGACTGTTGCCCTAAAAAGAGCGGCATTGATTAGATAACAGCGTTAGGTGTGGAGATAATAATGATGAAAAACCTTACTAAAGCCAGATCCAAACTATCCGTAGCGATTGCAGCAGCAGTGATGCTGGGTGCTGCAGGTTGCGAGCGGGTGCCCGTGTCGAGTACCCAACAAGTGGACGGAGAGTGGCGTTACCTGTTTGATGGAGAAACGTTACAGGGCTGGACTGGCACAAATGGCTCGCAAATTGGAGAGGCCTGGCAGGTTGTTAATGGCAATCTGGTCTTAACTGCCGGGGGTGCTGGGGACCTGGTAACAGCTGAACAATTCGAGGATTTTGAATTGCAGCTGGAGTGGAAAATTTCTGAGGGTGGCAACAGTGGCATTATTTATCGTGTCGCTGATGGAGATGCGCCAGTTTGGATGAGTGGCATGGAATACCAGGTGTTGGACAATGCTGCGTTTCCCAATCTGGAAAAGCCAAGCCACAGCGCCGGCTCAGTGTTTGATATGTATGCGCCCAGTGAAGAGAGTGTCAAACCTGCGGGGCAGTTTAACCAAACTCGTATACGCGTAGAGAACGGAAAGGTCGAACATTGGTTGAACGGCAACAAGATTGTTAGCTACGAGCTTTGGTCAGAGGATTGGGGCAAGCGTTTGGCGGGCAGCAAGTTTTCGAATTATCCAGATTTCGCACGCTCTGAAAGCGGCTATATCGCTTTGCAGGATCATGGTGACAAGGTCTGGTATCGCAATATAAAAATTCGGGAGCTATAAGCTCATGGGTATTTCAGGAATCAGTCTCTGGCAAATCCTGATAGTACTGGTGCTTGCAGTTTTACTGTTTGGCAGCGGCAAGATTCGTCGTATGGGAGAAGACCTGGGGGGAGCAATCAGTGGCTTTCGCCGCTCTTTAAAGGATAACGGAGAAGAAGGCTTCTCTGCTGAATCTCCCTCAAAATCTGCTGCTGAGGTTTCCCAAATAGGAGGGCGGCAATGACTATCAATAGAAGGCGGTTTTTGGCAAATAGTGCAAGGCTGGCAGCTTTGGGGCTTGCTGCTCCCTTTATTGGGTTTAGTCGTCTTAGCCACAGCACTGCAAGTGAACGCTTTTTCAAAATCTCTTTAGCCCAGTGGTCCCTGCATCGGCAACTGCGAAGTGGAGCTCTTAAAGTTCTGGACTTTCCAGTAAAAACACGCAAAGTCTTTGGCATTGAAGCGGTTGAGTATGTCAATCAGTTCTTTAAGGATCAGGCAAAGGACTTGAAGTTTCTCGCTGCAATGAAGGCTAGAGCAGAAGACCATAATGTTCGCAGTCTGTTGATTATGGTTGATGGCGAAGGCGACCTAGGCGACCCCGATAAAGGCAAGAGAAAGCAGGCCATAGAGAACCATTACAAATGGGTCGAAGCGGCTAAGTACCTCAATTGTCACTCTGTGCGTGTCAATGCCGCAGGGCAGGGGAGTCGCGAAGAAGTCGGTAAGGCTGCTGTTGAGGGACTGCGCGCGCTTTCGGAATTCGCCCAGGATTTCAATATTAACGTGATTGTTGAGAATCATGGTGGCTATTCATCGAACGGGGAGTGGTTGTCACAGGTCCTTCAGCGTGTAGATATGTCCAACTGTGGCAGCTTGCCGGATTTTGGAAACTTCGGAGATTACGATCGCTATTTGGGGGTTCAGCAACTGATGCCGTTCGCCCAGGGTGTTAGTGCCAAAAGCTTTGAGTTCGATTCAGCGGGAATTGAAATCAATACGGATTTTGCTCGGATGTTACGGATAATTCGCGATGCGGGTTATCGAGGCTATATCGGCATTGAGTTTGAAGGGCCGGGAGATGAGGACCATGGAATCCTGGCAACTAAGCAGCTACTTGTGCAGCTTGGCAGGAAGGTGGAGCTGCCCGCGCAACTAAATGAAAAAAATTGATAAAATTTAGTTTCGCATGTAACCGGTTACATATTTTTAATTTCTCCAGACGTAAAAATATGTACTTTAATGTCTGTTTTCTTTAAGAAATCAGACTCCAACGCTAAAAATTTTAAATCTAGACTTTATAAGCGCCGAAAAAGCAGAAAAATTTTCCAAAAATGTAACCGGTTACAGGAAAATATTTCCAGCTGATAGAATTTATCCGGTCAGAAGAAAAATAAATGATCATGTAGGAGAGATGTTATGGCGAGTGAAGATATCGAGAATAAAGAGTACGACGCCTTAATAGTCGGCTCTGGTGCTGGGGGCGGCATGGCTGCCTATGTGCTGGCCACAGCCGGTTTAAAGGTACTGCTGCTTGAAGCGGGGCGATCCTACGACCCGGTCAAAGAAACCCCTATGTTTAACTTGCCCAAAGACGCGCCCCTGCGCGGTGGTAGTACGCCAGAAAAACCGTTCGGTTTTTACGATGCGACAGTGGATGGTGGCTGGCAGGTACCCGGCGAGCCCTATACCCAGGGATCTCAAGAGAAAGGTCGACGTTTTGACTGGTGGCGAGCGCGTATGCTGGGTGGCCGCACGAACCATTGGGGGCGTATTTCCCTGCGTATGGGTGAATACGACTTTAAGCCCTACTCAAGGGATGGGCTCGGCTTTGACTGGCCCATCAGCTACCAAGACCTGGCACCCTACTACGATAAAACCGAGATGCTTATTGGTGTCTACGGCACCAATGAGGGATTGGAAAATACTCCGGACTCTTCCGACGGCGTATTATTGCCGCCCCCTAACCCCCGTGCTTATGAACTGCTAGCGAAAAAAGCTTGTGATAAGCTGGGTATCCCCGTGATCCCCTCACACTTGGCGATTCTCAGTGAGCGCCTCGACCATGAAAATATTCCGCAGAAACTGTTCCCCGATAACAAGCTTGCCCAGGATGTAACTCGCGAATCGATGAAATCCCGCGCAGCCTGTTTTTGGGCCACACCCTGTGGTCGCGGTTGTTCCATCAAGGCAAATTTCCAGTCCACCACAGTACTACTGCCTCCTGCGTTGGCTACAGGCAATCTAGACATCATCACTGACGCGATGGTGCGCGAAGTTACCGTTGATAAGAAAGGCAAAGCCAACGGGGTTGTTTACATTGATAAAGATACCCGCCAGGAAAAGTTTGCCAGTGCCCGCGCCGTTGTCGTCGCGGCCAGTGCCGCCGAGACATCGCGCATTCTTCTCAATTCAAAAAGTACCTTATTCCCAGACGGTCTCGCCAACGGCAGTGGTGTTGTAGGTAAATACCTGATGGATACTGTGGGTGCCGGAGTCGGTGGCCAAATTCCAGCCCTGGAAAATATGCCCGCCCATAACGAAGACGGCGCGTCGGCAATGCATATGTATATGCCCTGGTGGTTATATAAAGAGCAGTTGCGCGGAGACCTGAATTTTGCGCGCGGTTATCACATTGAATTCGGTGGTGGCCGCAGTATGCCTGGAGCAGGTGCCTTCGGTGGTATGGGTGACTTTACCGAAGGTGCCTATGGTAAAGATTTGAAAAAGGCCTGCCGACGCTATTACGGCTCCTTTGTTTGGTTCGATGGTCGTGGGGAAATGATCCCTAATGATGATAGTTACTGTGAAATTGACAAGAATCAAGTTGACCAGTGGGGTATCCCGGTTCTGAAATTCCACTGGAAGTGGAGCGACCAGGAGCTCAATCAGGCTGCCCACATGCACAAAACCTTTGCCGAAATTATCGAGGGTATGGGCGGCAATGTGACCACAACGGTACAGACCGATGGTGCCAAGGCCATTATCAACGGTGGTGCGATTATTCATGAAGTTGGCACCGCGCGAATGGGTTCCAACCCGAAAGACTCTGTGCTCAACCCTTACTGCCAGTCTTGGGAGGTTCCGAACCTCTTTTTAACCGACGGCGCTCCCTTTGTTTCCAATGCCGATAAAAACCCAACCCTGACCATTATGGCGCTGGCTTGGCGTACCTGTGACTACATCGTGGAACAGTTTAAAAAGAGGAACATTTGATATGAGCAAGGATAAAACAAACCTGAGCCGCCGTAATGCCCTGCGTTTGATTGCTACTACTGCGGCTGCGGTCCCGGTAATCGGTTGTTCTGAGAAAGCAGCACCAAAAGTTGAGTTGAAGGAAGATAAAGCAGCTACAAAACCAGCGGTTAAGAATCTTGACGCACCTAAACAAACTTTAGCCAGGGGTACACCAACAGATCCTGATCTGCTTAACCCCGTCGTACCATGGGAAATGCAATTAGATGCGCGTGAGTTGGCGGTACTCGCAGCGCTTTGCGATGTGATTATACCTGCAGATGAAATTTCACCGAGCGCTTCTTCAGTAGGTGCACACCATTACATCAATGAATATGTCAGCGCACCTTATTCCAACAATAAGGCGGACCTTGTCACTATTCGCGGAGGGGTGGTCTGGCTAGATGGAGAGTCCAGGCGCAGGTACCAAGGCCCATTTGTTGAGCTGAATGAATCTCAAAAAAATGCAATCTGCGAGGACATCAAATGGACTCGTAACGCGAAGCCAGAATTCCAAGCCGGTGCACGTTTCTTTGCCAAGGTAAGAGTTCTTGTATCTACCGCATTCTACACCACCGAGGAAGGCATGGCGGATATTGGCTACGTAGGTAATAGGCCTATGGCCAGCTTCCCTGGCGCACCGCCTGAAGTATTAAAACGACTCGGCTTAGAAAGCTGATAACCGTGTAAGGCAACCCCCTGGGAAAGGGGTTGCCTATAAAAGTAAGCCAGGGATGGATAGATCTGGAACCGGGCTTATTCCGAAAACTTGGTATGAGGGTATGCCGAGTTTAGAGGGTGCACGGAAGGCTCAAAAATTATAATAAAAGTGATGCTTAGCTATGAAAGAGAAAACCCAAAAAGAAAACCGCAGGGCGGAGTTACTTCGCACATCCGCCAGTGCACTGGTGTTATGCAGTGTCGTCGGCATGGCACAGGCGCAAAATACAGAGGAAGCCCAAAAAGAAAACTTGGCTCTTGAAGAAGTAGAGGTATTGGGCATTCGACAGAGCATGGAGAAAAACCTCGATGTAAAGCGTTTTTCCAATGCGGTGGTGGACTCAATTACCGCTGAAGATATTGGCAAGTTCCCAGATAAAAACGTAGCCGATGCCTTACAGAGGGTGCCAGGAGTCTCTATCGTACGTAGTGGTGGTGAAGGTGCGGAAGTGAGTATCCGCGGTACCGCTCCGGAGCTTACCTTTACCCAGCTGAACGGTAACTATATTGCTACTCCGGGCGATGAGCCGTCACGCTCGCTAGATTATTCCTTGTTGCCCGCAACAATGATTGCCCGTACAGATGTTTATAAGAGCCCTGAGGCAAAGCTGGATGAAGGCGGAATCGGTGGTACTGTCATTTTGCATACCCGCAAACCTCTGGACCTGGACGCGGGAGAGGGCATGCTATCGGTTGAAACAACCTACGCGGATGTCACTGAGAAGTATGAGCCACAATACACGGGTTTTTACTCATGGAAAAATGATCAGGAAACCTTTGGTGTATTAGTTGGTTATTCCAAGCAAGACCGTCAAAATCGTGTGATTAGCACCACCACAGAAAACTGGGGATGGCAAGGTGACGTTAAGCCCCATGAAGGGGTAGAAGAAAGGGGGCCCATGGTAGATATCGACGGTAATGAGTACCGGGATTTCTATGCCCCCAGAGCCGTAGTGGGTAGCGTTTTTGAAGAGGAGCGTACCCGCGAGGGAATTCAGCTCAGTGCTCAGTGGCGTCCGGTTGAACAACTTGAGCTAGGTGTCAATTATTTTCGCTTTGAGCAGGGTGGCAACTCAGAGAATTACCGTATTGTATTTCCAGAGTGGAACTATGGTGATGCAGTTGCACCCGGTAGCCTTAAATTTGACGAGGATGGCGATACCTTACTCGGTATTGGCATGTTGGACAGAGGCCAGGCCGAATTGCAGTCTCCTCAAGTCGCTGGTGACTACACGCGAGCTGAATATGTGTCAGATACCTTGGATTTTAATGCTATTTACCAAGGAGATGGATATAGCGTGCGATTGGTTGTGGGCAGCACCAGTGCGGAAGGCGGACCTTCGGAGAAATTGTTTGCCTCAGTAAACTCTCGCTATGGCACTGTGACTGACTGGAGCTGGGACCTAAGCAGTGGTACTGCAGAGATTGATACCAGTGCCGATCTGGGAGACCCCAATACTTACCCCTTATACGATTGGTTTTCTTCGCACTGGACCAGTAGTGAAGATGATGAAAACTACTACCAGTTAGATGTGTCTATCGATATGGATTACGGTTGGCTGACTTCCCTTGATGTAGGGCTTAAATACCGCGACCACGAAATTAACCGACGCATTACTAAACAAGCTTGGGATGATGATAACCCGCCGTGTCCGACTATTAACTGGCCGAATGAAGACGGTAAAGATGGTCTTTGTTATCCCTGGTGGCCGGACGATTCTTTCCACACCGACCCTAATGGCGTTCCGGATACGATTGATATCCTTTCCAGTGGCCCACTCGATAATATTATTGGTGGTGTAAAAGTGCCCAACTTTGCCCACCTGGAGTTTGAGAAGCTAAAAGAGTTTCTCTATGAGACTTATGGTGATCCTACAGTAACCGTAGAACGGGACCAGGACTATCGCATCGGTGAGGAAGTGACTGCAGCCTATGTACAGCAAAATTTTGCTTCTGCCACTTTGCGCGGTAATTTTGGTGTTCGCGCGGTGCAGACCAAGCAATATGCCCGAACCTATGACAATATTGACGGGGTTTTGCAAGATGAGCCCAATGTCCGCGATAGCAGTAACACCGATTTTCTGCCAAGCGCCAATATCGCTTGGGATATTAACGATGATTTAGTAATGCGTGCAGCCCTCGCGAGGGTTGTTGCCCGAGTTAATTATGATGACCTCGGTGGTTCTGAATCAATACACGCCCCACTGCCAGGAGCGACTGTAAGAGATGGGTTTGCGGGGAACTCCGAATTGGAACCCTATAAAGCGGATCAGTTTGATTTGGGTCTGGAATGGTACTTCGACGATGCTTCCGCAATGGGAGTAACCCTGTTCAGGAAGGATATTGCATCATTCGTCATTAACGGCAGTTCCCTGGTAACCAGGGAAATAGATGGTGACATTTGGAATGTAAACATGTCGATGCCTGTTAATGGCACCGATGCCACCGCTCAGGGTGCCGAGCTGTTTGTGCAATATGCCTTTGATAACGGTTTTGGGGTTTTTGCCAACTATACCTATACGGACACAGAGCTGGCCAATCTTGACCTCGAAAGCGGTGAAACAATCAAAACAGAAATTGCGGGTACCTCTAAAGATCAATACAATCTATCGGTGTACTACGAGAATGACCTTTTCAGTGTGAGAGCCTCTTACAACTATCGCAGCGCCTATGCGGATGGCTATAGCAACGGCGTGAATACGTTTACTGATGAGTATGATCAGCTTGATGTAAATGCTTCTTATAGTTTGATGGAAAACCTTACTCTCACTGCCTCCATTATTAATCTCACCGAAGAGAAGGTGGATAGATATTGGGGTGAAGAAAACAGAGTCTTGGGTTCCTCCTACTCAGGTCGCCGCGCCTATATGGGGCTGACTTACAGCTTCTGATCCCGCCATAACTTCGGCGCACAGATACAGTAATGTCTCTGTGCGCTTTCCATTTGAGACAAATCATTGTGATCAGCAAAAGAAAATTCCTGAAATACTCCTTCCTGGGTACTGCTGGCGCCCTGGCAACCTCTTCAGTGGCAGCTATGGCAAGGGGTTATACGAAGAAGGGAAAAAAGCCCGTAGTCATATCAACCTGGAACCATGGGGGCCCAGCCAATGAGGCAGCTTGGCAGGTTCTCAGCGAAGGTGGCAGGGCTTTGGATGCCGTAGAGGCAGGTGCTCGGGTGCCGGAAGCTGACCCGCAGGTAACCAGTGTTGGCTATGGCGGTTTTCCCGATCGCGATGGTGTAGTGACCCTTGATGCCTGCATTATGGATGACAAACAAAATTGTGGTTCAGTGGCTTTTTTACAGGGTATCAAGCATCCCATCTCGGTTGCGCGAAAGGTGATGGAGGAAACTCCACATGTAATGTTGGTCGGCGAGGGCGCACAGCGTTTTGCCGTTGAACAGGGGTTTGACATTGAGAACCTGTTAACTCCAAAAGCTGAAGCCGCCTGGCGTGAGTGGAAGCGCGAGTCCCGTTACCAGCCGGTAATCAATATAGAAAACCACGATACTATCGGCATCTTAGCCGTGGACCAGGACGGCAACCTCTCAGGTGCCTGCACCACCAGTGGCGCGGCTTTCAAGATGCACGGGCGGGTAGGGGACTCACCGATTATCGGCGCCGGACTCTATGTCGACAATGAAGTGGGTGCGGCTACTGCCACGGGTATGGGCGAGCTAATGATCAAGACTGTCGGTTGCCATCAAGTAGTGGAGCTGATGCGTCATGGCTACACACCGGAGGAAGCCTGTCGTGAGGCGGTGGAGCGTATTGCGCGCAAGCTAGGGGACTATAAGAAGTTCCAGGTGGGTTTCCTGGCTTTAGATAAAGCCGGTAATTACGGTGCTCACTGTATTCACCCAGGCTTTAATTATGCAGTAAGAGATGCGAGCGGTGCACAATTAGTAGATTCGAAAAGTAAACTCGGCTGATTGTCTTCTAGGGGCAAGCAGCAGTTAGTTGACTTGCCCCAATAGGAAGAAAATTCGAATTTGCTCAATACACTGCTCAGTGCAAAGTTCGTGCTTGCTGCCTGTTTAGACGCAGTTCTGGGGAGAAGCGAATCATATCTAGGAGAGCATCAAAATAATGTTCGCCTAAGTCGCCAAGGTCTACAAAGCGAGGAGAAAGAAGCCAGTCTTCCAGAACACCAAAAAGGCCTCCGTGAAGCATTTGTTGGGCCAGTTTCAAATCCAAGTCGGCAGGTAATTGACCGACTGATAGTGCAATCTCCAACAATTCTCCCATTCGCTCCAGCCGCTCTGTGCGGCCTTGCTTAATACGGTGAGTGGACTCGCATACTTCACTGATTGGGTCGCATGGCAGGAAGATAATCTCCAGCAAGCGCTGCCATTCATCATTACAGGCAATCTCATCGAATAGCCATATCCAGCGGGTACGCAGGGTGCCTAGAGGGTCTATCTTCAACTCATCACCGGCCGCCGCGCAGAGGTCTTCACCGGGCAGGCGCATGCGCTCGGTTAGAGCGTTGAGTAGCCCAACTCTGTCGCGGAAATGGCTATGCAGGGAATCACGAGTGACTCCGGCAAGCTCTGCGACTGCCGTTAGGGAGGCGTGGGTGACGCCAGATTCGTGAAAAACACGAATCGCGGCGTCTAAGATACGCTCTCGGGTGTTAAGTATTTGCTCTTCTCTATATTTAGCCATGGGCAATGCAGCTTCTTCATTATCGTAATCGCCTCATTTGACCGCATATTCACGGCTGTTCGCCGCATGAAAGCAAATGAGACTTTAGTGCAAACCCTTGAAAACACTGGGTAAAAGTGCATGTTAGTCGATATTCATGCGCTGATGAATAGTTGATCGGATTTCATCACTACACATAAAATGCGTGGCCACTGGAGTTAGACCTTCCTGTCACCATCTCTTTTTCTCCCGAACTGACCGCAGTATCCAGGCCGTCAGCCCTGATCGAGGTAACCATGCTCAATAAAAAAGCGTTTATCAGTCTTTTGATCACTAGTGCATTGCTTGCCGCTTGTGATGAAAGAACCGCTGCGCCACCGATGCCGGCGCCACAGGTGACTGTGGTTACGCTGGAAACCGAGCCGGTTACGCTTACCAGAGAGCTACCTGGTCGCACTTCACCTTTCAAGGTGGCGCAAGTTCGTCCACAGGTAAATGGCATCATAAAACAGCAATTGTTCCGTGAAGGTGGGCGTGTCGATGCAAATCAGCCACTTTATCAGCTGGATGACGCCATTTACCAAGCGGATGTGGATAGTGCGCGCGCTAAATTACAGGGTGCAAATGCGGCAATGAATATCGCCCGCCTTAAGGCCGAGCGCACCGCAGGCCTTGTTAAGAGTGGCGCTGTCAGCAAGCAGGAGAATGATGTCGCAGAGGCAGATTTGCAGGAAGCCCGCGCCTCTGTTGCAGCTGCCAGGGCGGAGTTACACCGAGCCGAGATCCAGCTGGACTACGCCCAGATTACCTCACCGATTACTGGCCGTATTGGTAAATCCAGTGTCACTCAGGGTGCTTTGGTAGCGGCCAATCAGGCCGCAAATTTGGCCACTGTGCAACAGCTGGACCCCATCTATGTGGATGTTACCCAGTCCGCAGCAGAGCTGGTCAGCCTGCGTCGGGCTCTTCAGGCGGGTACATTGGCAGATGCCACAAATCTGCCAGTCAAGATTTTGCTGGAAGATGGCAGTGAGTTTGAACATCAAGGCAAGCTAGAGTTTGCCGAAGCCAGTGTCGATCCCTCTACCGGAAGTGTGTTGCTGCGAGTCGTTGTCCCCAATCCAGACAATATGTTGCTGCCAGGCATGTACGTGCGCGCGATAGTGGGTAGCGGTGTACGGGAAAATGCCATTCTGGTGCCTCAACAAGGTATTGCAAGGGACCCGAAAGGCAATACTTCGGCAATGGTGGTCAATGAAGAGAATATTGTTGCCCAACGCTCTGTTCGGGTCAGTCGCACAGTCGGTAACCGCTGGCTGGTAGAAGAGGGACTGGAGCCCGGTGACCGTGTCGTGGTGGCTGGATTACAGAAAATTCGCCCCGGCGCGCCGGTGCAGCCTAGTGAACGTGAGGATAAACAGGCACCAGCAGCAGCTGGTGACGGCAACGCTGCTACTGAGCAAGGTTCCTGAGGGTAAGGGTTATGGCGAGCTTTTTTATCAACCGGCCCATCTTTGCCTGGGTTCTGGCAATTATCACCATGCTGGCAGGTGCATTGTCTATCAGCAAGTTGGCGGTGGAGCGCTATCCGAATATCGCACCGCCCTCTATTAATATTGAGGCCAGTTACCCTGGCGCCTCCGCCAAAGTGGTGGAAGATTCGGTGACGCAGATTCTGGAGCGGAATATGAAAGGTCTCGATGGCCTTCTCTATATGTCTGCTGTCAGTCAATCCAACGGTGGTGTGTCTGTCTCCCTTACGTTTGAGAATGGTACCGACCCGGATACCGCACAGGTGCAAGTCCAAAACAAGGTACAGCTGGCAATGCCGCTGTTGCCCCAAGAGGTGCAGTTACAAGGGGTCAATGTCAGTAAGTCCCGTGGTGGCTTCTTGATGGTTGCAGGTTTTGTCTCCGAAGACGGCAGTATGAACCGCAACGACATTGCCGATTACATCAACTCAGCGATTGTGGACCCGGTTAGCCGGGTGCCAGGTGTCGGTAATGTGCAGGTGTTCGGCTCCAAATATGCAATGCGTATCTGGCTCGATCCCAACAAGCTGACGACCTATGATTTAACGCCGAATGATGTAGCCGCGGCGGTCCGGGCCCAAAATGCCCAGGTCACAGTGGGCAGCCTTGGTGGCGCACCGGCGGTGCCAGGGCAACAACTCAATGCCTCTATTACCTCCCAGGAGCGCCTGCAAACCCCGCAACAGTTCCGGGAAATCGTGGTACGAGCCAATGATGATGGCTCCATACTACGGCTTGGCGATGTCGCCCGCGTTGAGTTGGGGGCAGAGAATTATGAATTTATCTCCCGCTACAATCGTCAGCCGGCTACCGGTATCGCCATTAACCTGGCCACCGGTGCCAACGCACTGGAAACCGCCGAAGGCGTGAAAGCGAAGCTTAAAGAGCTGGAGCCTTTCTTCCCTCGGGGGCTTACTTCGGTCGTACCATTTGATACCACGCCCTTTGTGGAGGTCTCCATTAAAGGTGTGATCAGCACATTGATTGAAGCAATTGTACTGGTCTTCCTGGTGATGTATCTGTTCCTGCAGAATTTCCGTGCAACCCTGATCCCTACAATCGCAGTACCGGTGGTGCTGTTGGGTACCTTTGCCGTACTCGCAGGACTGGGCTTCTCGGTCAATATGCTCACCATGTTCGCTATGGTATTGGCCATCGGCCTGCTAGTGGACGACGCTATTGTGGTGGTGGAAAACGTAGAACGGGTGATGCGCGAAGAGGGCTTATCGCCAAAGGAAGCCACTAAAAAATCCATGCATCAGATTACCCCGGCATTGATCGGAATTGGTGTCGTGCTGTCGGCGGTGTTTGTGCCAATGGCATTTATGGATGGCGCCACTGGCGTAATTTACCGGCAGTTCTCAGCAACCATTGTTGCTGCCATGGCCTTGTCTGTATTAGTGGCGATTATCCTGACCCCCGCACTATGTGCCGCCTTGCTGAAACCACTTTCAAAAGGGGAAAGCCACGGTGAGAAAGGCTTCTTCGGTTGGTTCAATCGCAACTTTGAGCGCGGCAGTCGGCGCTACCAGGGCGGAGTGCAGGGCATCCTAAAACGTAGCGGCCGCTTTATGCTGTTGTTTGTGGCCCTCTCCGCTGTGATGGCCTTCTTATTCCTGCGTTTACCCAGCTCCTTCCTGCCCGATGAAGACCAGGGCGTGCTCTTCTCTATGGTGCAGGCACCCGTGGGTGCGACCCAGGAACGCACCATGGAATCTATCCGCAAAGTGGAAGATCAATTCCTGGATAATGAGCAGGGCACTGTGAAGTCAGTATTTTCGGTGCAGGGCTTTAGCTTTGCCGGTAGCGGCCAGAATACCGGTATCGCCTTTGTGAATATGGAAGATTGGTCTGAGCGGGAAGAAGAGTCGCAAAGTACTGGAGCAGTCGCCATGCGTGCTATGGGCGCGCTGATGCAAATTAAAGATGCCATGGCTTTTGCCTTTGCACCGCCGCCTCTGCCAGAGTTGGGTTCTTCTGGTGGCTTTAACTTTTACTTAAAAGATAACGGCAACCTGGGGCACGAAGCGTTGACCGCTGCCCGCAACCAATTCTTGGGAATGGCCGGGCAGAGTAAATTACTCTCTAACGTACGCCCCAATGGCCAGGAGGACACGCCGCAGTTTCGGGTGAAAATCGACAACGCCAAGGCTGCGGCCCTCGGCTTGTCTATTGCCGATATTAACAGCGCACTGAGTACCGCCTGGGGTGGTTCCTATATCGATGATTTTATCGATCGCGGCCGGGTCAAGCGGGTTTATATGCAGGCGGATGCACCATATCGCATGGTGCCGGAAGACTTCCAGCTTTGGTCTGTGCGCAATGACAAAGGCGATATGGTGCCTCTATCTTCCTTTGCCAGTTTTTCCTGGGAGTATGGATCTCCCCGCTTGGAACGCTATAACGGCGTGCCCTCCATGCAGATCAATGGCCAGGCAGCAGCGGGGGTCAGCTCTGGTGAGGCCATGGCGGAAGTGGAGAGATTGGTAGCCCAGTTGCCAGCGGGCGTTGGTGTTGAGTGGAGTGGCCTTTCCTATCAGGAGCGCGCCGCCGGAGCACAAACACCTCTTTTGTATACCCTTTCATTACTGATTGTTTTCCTGTGCCTTGCCGCACTTTACGAGAGCTGGACAGTACCGACCGCCGTATTGTTGATGGCACCGCTCGGTATTCTCGGCGCCGTGCTTGCCAACAGTTTGCGCGGCATGGAGAGGGATATCTATTTCCAGGTGGCTATGCTGACCACTGTCGGCTTGACCAGTAAGAACGCCATTCTGATTGTGGAGTTTGCCAAGCAAAACCTGGAAAACGGAATGGAGCTGGTGCAGGCGACCATGCGTGCAGTCCGTGATCGCCTGCGCCCAATTTTGATGACCTCTTTGGCTTTTGGTTTGGGAGTTCTCCCACTGGCGATTGCCACCGGTGCAGGTTCCGGCGCACAACGGGCAATTGGAACCGGGGTACTGGGGGGAATGGTTGTGGGCACACTACTGGGAATCTTCTTTATACCGCTGTTCTTTGTAGTGGTGCAGAGACTGTTTGGGCGTAAAGCTAGCAGTACTGATACTGGGCAGGATCAAGTTCTTGCCAATAAAAAGACAGAAGCTGCGGAAGCTTTGTAAGTCTCAAGCCAGAGAAAAGCCAGGCCGCATTTCCCGGCCTGGCTTTTTTGTATTCGCTCTTTGATAGAGCACACCTTAAATGTAAGTGAACTCAGTAATTCCCAGGTTGGCAGTAGCTTCGGCTATTTTCTTCGCCCCATGCCCAGCTTCCGAGAAATGCGTTAATTTCATAAAATGGACAAAGTAATCCTTGATACAAAAAAAGCGGGATTTTGATACTGAAGCTTTCTTGTATTTTAGAGGCAGGAGCAGGATGGAACACTGCAAATACGACATTATTGGCGATATCCATGGCCACGCCAGCGCATTGATTGAGCTGCTCGATGTACTGGGTTATCGGGAAACAAGCAGCGGTTTTGCGCACCCAGAACGCAAAGTCATCTTTCTTGGAGACTTTATCGACCGCGGTGAGCACCTGATAGAGCACCGTAAGCTCCTGAAGATAGTCATGCGTATGGTCAAAAATGGTCATGCCAAAGCGATTATGGGTAATCACGAGTTTAATGCCCTGGCTTATCATACCGAAGTCAATGGCAAGCCCCTGCGCCCACATACCGATAAAAATACAAAACAGCACCAGGCTTTTTTGAATGAGTACCCGGATAACGATCCAGAAAAATCTCAGGTATTGGATTTCTTCAGGTCATTGCCTCTGTGGCTTGATCTTGGCCCTCTGCGTGCGGTACACGCTTGCTGGGACGAAGAGAAAGTTAATTTTTTAGTATCGAGAACCGATAGCGGCAGGTTAACGTCTGAGCTTTTGCTGCAAGCTAGCTCCCCGGGCAGTGATGCCTTCAAAGCGGTGGAAACTTTGCTCAAAGGGTGTGAAATTGAACTGCCTCAAGGAGTGAGTTTTCTGGATAAGGATGGTAATCGCCGCTCTGCCGTCCGCGTTCAATGGTGGAACGCTTCTGCAAAAGCGCTGGGGGAGATAGCGTTACCGCGTGGTGTTGATATCGGTTCCGCCGCTAGCTTGCCTGTGCCTAGGGGTATTCCTTATTACCCTAAAGCAGATAAGCCCTGCTTTATCGGTCACTATTGGCTTAAAGGTGTGCCAGCACCTCTAACCGAGAAAGTTGCTTGTCTCGATTATTCCGTGGCGGGTAACGGCAAACTGGTTGCTTATCGTTTTGATGGTGAACGGGTCTTGAGTGAAGACAAGTTTGTATTTGTGAAGTAGATACCGCCCGCTTGAGTTTCCATTACAGGTTTCTTGTGGATAGCTAGCCTGCCAGTAAGGTCCATGTAAAGAATTGCTGGCATTGGCGCACAGCAAGGCCACTCCGCAGAAATTACGCTGTAAAAGCCAGGCTTGAGAATAGAGCCTGGCTTTTTTAATTCAGGAATATTCTTCGTTTAAGCAAGTTCAGCAATACGTTCATTTGCCGCAGTGGTGGCTTTCTCTTTTGCCTCTTCACCAGTGGCAAGCCCTTCGGAGTAAACAAACTCAACATCAGTGATGCCCACAAAACCGAGGAACTGCCGCAAAAATGTGCTCTGTGCATGGTTGTCACCGTAGTAGCCCCCCCGAGCAACAAAGATGATCGCTTTTTTATTTTTCAGTAACCCTTCTGGCCCATTTGCCGTGTAGCGGAAGGTGATGCCGGCTCGGGCGATATGGTCAAAATAGGTGTGCAGGGTAGAGGGGATTGTAAAGTTGTACATAGGTACGCCGAGGACCAAGGCATCTGCTGAAGAGATCTCTTCGATCAGTTTGTCTGAAAAATCGACAATCGCCTGCTGATCTGGAGTGCGCTGATCAGCCGGGGTATTGAAGGCCTGGAAGCGATCCAAGGATAAATGGGGTACCGGATCTGCTGCCAGATTACGCTGAACAACTTCGCCCTCCGGATTATTCGCCTTCCAGCGCTCAATATACTTTGCCGCCAACTGGGAGGTCTGGCCACCGGCTTGAAACATGCTGGATTGGATATTGAGCAACTTTGTCATGACGGGTTCCTTATGAATCATTTAACTTGAGGACTATTGAATCATTGATTAATTAGATAAAAAATTAGAAAATTTTGCTCAAACCCATCTAAAAATCCGATATATGACTGATCAGTTAGCGAACCCGGCTTTAAGCCCAAAGATCACCCTGGAGCAATGGCGTTGTTTAGTTGCGGTCGTTGAAGGGGGAGGGTATGTACAGGCGTCGGAACTCCTACACAAGAGTCAGTCTTCCGTTAGCTATGCGGTACAAAAGCTGGAATCCATCCTCGGTGTAAAGGCATTTACAATCACTGGTCGCAAAGCGGCACTTACGGCTGCTGGGCAAATGTTATATCGCCATGCCAAACAATTACTGGAAGATGCTTCGGCAATGGAAATGGCTGCCCGGCGTGCTTCTGTGGGTTGGGGGTCGCTGGTGTCAATTTCTGTGGAAGTGCTGTTTCCAACTTGGCTATTGCTAGATTGCCTGGAGGTATTTGGCCAAGAGAGCCCACATACCCGAGTAGAGGTTTACGAAGTGGTGATTAGCGGTGCCCTCGATGCCCTTACCGAGGGAAAGGTGGACTTTGCGATTGATCCGAGAATTCCTCCCGGTTTCAATGGCGAGTTACTGCCAGCACCAGCACGCATTATCCCAGTGGCCCACCCCAGTCACCCATTACATCAACTGGAACGCGAACTAACCCTGAAGGATCTGCGCAGTCATCGGCACCTGATCGTTAGAGATTCAAACCCCCAAAGCGATAGTGAAACCCTAACAGTTGAAGTTGCCAAGCGATGGACGCTGAGCAATATGGCAACGGTAATCGGGGCAACTTGCAGGGGCTATGGGTTTTCTTGGTTGCCGCAGGATAAGATTCTTGGGGAGCTGGCCGATGGAACACTCAAACCTCTCCCCTTAAAAGGAGGGCAAGAAAGGTGGCAGCCTCTGTATCTTATTTTTCCTAATCGCGATGACATATCGCCCGCAGCGCGCCGGTTGGCGGAGATAATCCGCCAACGACTTGAAAGCTTACATATTGGTACGTGATAAGGCGTTAGGCGCTGTCTTTTAGTTGCTTGGTTTTTTCAAACCAGAAAGCATAAAAATCTTCAGTTACCAGCTGCTCGATATTGGTTGCCTCTTCACGGGGACAAAATACGGTCGCGGTGATGACATCATGGCCAAGATCATTAGTGGTCACACTTACTTTTGCGTCAGGGCCAGAGAGCTCCACACCCATCCGATTCTCAATTAGCTTGCAGTAGCGCTCGGCAACTTCCCGAAAAGATTCGCAGTGCTCTTTCAGTCGTTCGGCAATAAACTTCTTGGCTTCAAAGGGGTTAATCTCACTGCGCTCACGGGTTATCGAGAAAGTGTGCTCGATATAACGGCGCATAAAATTCAGGTTCTTTACCGGCTGAGTAAAAAAAGCATTATTGGGAATATAGAGAGTGGTTCCGGTATAACCATTGCCGAGGCCATGGGGATCAATCTCCAAAAGCGTGGTGCTTAACCAGTCACTATCAGTAACCTCGCCAAATTGGTCGCCCACTTTAATCCAATCGCCAACAGTAAAGGAGCGCATATTGGCTTGGTATAGGCCACCCACCAAGCACTGCACGGCCTCACGCAGAGCGAGGACAATCGCTACAGAAAAGGCGGCAATAGAGAGGGCGAAATCTCGTAATTCTGTCACCCAAACAGCAATTACACCGATGACCAATAGCAGGTTGCCGATGTTGTGTACGGTGTTGATCCTACGACGCTTATCGGCTTTTGCCCAGTTACTGCGAGCAATGGCAAGGGTCAGTAAGCCGCGGACTAAAAGAATGACGGCAACTACACAGAGAGTAATAAAGAGTTTGCTGTGGAAAATCTGTTCCAGTAACTCGGGATTCATTCGGGGTGGTAGACCTCAGTTTTTTTGGTTGTTTCTTAGGTTGTAGCCTTATAAGCCCCTCTGTTTAGGTAGGTGCATTGAGAGCACTGGGCCAGTTGAAGGCGACATCAGTGGGCTGTAATAAGAAGGAAGGTGCGCAATGTATCTTTAGGTGGCCCATTTTGTAAATGGGCAGAGTAAATTACAGCCTTGATTGGCCATTTCACCCCATTACTGCCTGCTCCGAACGTAGTTATCGGTAATCGGGATTGGAGAAGTCGGGCTTGCAACCTGCATCCCAAGCAGAGCGCCGGTTCCCATGGGCGGGTATACCCCCCGCATCTTTTATCATTCGGGCCATATGCATTAGGTTCCAGGTCATGAAGGAGGTATTCCGGTTGGTAAAATCATTTTGTGGACCGCCAGAACCGGGGTCGAGGTAAGAGGGGCCTGGGCCGGCTTCGCCAACCCAGGCGGCATCTGCTTGTGGTGGAATGACATAACCCAAGTGTTGCAGGGAATAAAGGATATTCATTGCACAGTGTTTAGCGCCATCTTCGTTACCTGTTATCAGGCAGCCGCCGACTTTTCCATAATAGGCATACTGCCCCTGATCATTAAGGTTTGACGAGTTGGCGTAGAGACGCTCTATGGCTTGTGTGCAGATAGAGGATTTTTCACCGAGCCAGATAGGGGTTGTGATGACGAGAATATCTGCCTCGTTAACCTGGTGATAAATTTTGGGCCAGTCATCGTTCTCCCAGCCGTGCTCGGTCATATCTGGATAGACACCGAAGGCGATATCATGGTCAACGGGCCTGAGCAGGCTTACCGATATGCCATTTCTTTCCATAATCTCTCGTGAAATACGAATTAGTCCGTCGGTATGGGAGAGTTCTGGCGTTGGCTTGAGGGTACAGTTTAGGAACAGTGCTTTCAGATCTGAGAAATCCCAGTGGCTGGATTCGCACTCTTTGATTTGTTGATTGTTGAGAGGCATCTCAGAGCTCCTTTTGCATCAACTATTGAGCAAGTGTCGAGATTTGAATACAGGTATAGCAGCCAGGGAGCTATTAAAGCTGTCGGTTGGTTCCAACAACCAATGGCTAAAGGCATGAGATTAGCGCGACTGCTGTTCTCGCTGCCATAGATCCCAGTGGTGAACTTCAACGATTGATAATGAGAGCGAAATGGGTAGGGAGCTACAGGCCTGCCAGCTGAAATTTGAATTGGCGCTTCTCTTCCACTAAAAGTCTGAAAATTTTAGGAGGTACCTGGGTTAATCCGCTACTTTATTTACTTAAAGTTCACAAGCGACTTACCGAGGTGCACCATGAAGGCGAATCTACCTCTGACTTATAGATTTTTATCGGCCGTTTTCATTCTGACAGCTCTTTACTCTGCTCCATTGAGTGCAAATCCTGACATGAAAAATACTTTAGATGGCACTTGGTGTGCTGTCGATGGGGAGTCGTTTATTTTATATGAAAGCCAAAAAGACGCTTTGGATGTAGGTAAGGATATTTATTGTCGAACTTTCAAAGTCCTTAAGAAAACTAAAACCGGTGGGGGTGGCCGCTTCATTGACAGCTTCAAGAAGCCTGCTGACTTTAAGCATAAATTGGGCGGTCACGAAGAGACAAAAAATGGAGCGACTACCAATAAGGATGTCGGTATCTTTGTCTTTTCTAACTCCGGTGATACCACTCGTATAGTGACTGTCGACGTATCAGATGAAAGCGTGGGCAACTTTACTCTCGACAGTAGCGGAATAATGCAGGGGTTTACCGAGGAGGTGACTTCTGATGCTCAAGTTCACGAAGCGCATGTGGGAATTTTGACTTTCAAGAGGGCTCCAGGCCCTATACCAGCATCAGCAAAATTTGATCAGGAGTGGGAGTCCGTCTTCCAGGCGACACATAAGAAGCAATAAGTGTTGGGCCTACCAGCAAAAGGAAATAGCCGCGTCTTTCGAAAAAGAGTGAAAGACGCAAAGAATCACCAAGAAACAATCTAGCAAGGGGAGGATTGCGGCTTAGAGAAGCTCTGCCATTTTCTTTATTAGAATGGCCGAGGCGTTCTCACTAAACTGCTGCCCCTCCTCAATATATTCCCACACGGTGGCGTCGCTCTTCCAGCCACCTTGCTTCTTGATAAGCTCAAAGCCAATCTTTTCACGAGCCGCAGAGGTCGATAAGCCACGGCGAAAGCTGTGGCTGCTTAACTCGTCAACAAAATCGAATCCGCAGGAGGCACCCAAGTTTTTTAGTAAGTCATTAATTGCTGCTGGGTTTAGCTGCCTGCTTTGCACCGTATCCCACCGGTTCACCGCTCGAAATACGGGCCCACTTTCAATGCCGCTGACCTTGAGCCAGGTTTTCAGAGCTCTTGCAGGGCAAGCCTCAGGAGCACCAAAGGGCAGGGCGCGCATCATTCCTTCGCCACTTTGGTCTGTTTTTGACTTGGGAAGCTTTACGATCACGCCTTCCTCCTCCCATACCAGGTTTTCCACCTGAATAGCCACTAGCTCACTGCGACGAAAGGCACCAAAGAACCCTACCAGGATAAGAGCCAGATCACGTGCGCTCTTCCTCGTCTGGGATTGAGTGCGTAAATATCGGGTCATGCTAGCAATGTGCTGCAGGCTGAGCGCTTTTGATTTCTCTTTAGGTTTGCCGTGAGTGCGACGGACACCACGCATGGTTTTCTGAACCAATGGATCTGTGACGGGGTTTAGCACTCCCTGGTATTGATGCCATTGCCCGATTGCGGTGAGGTGAAGGTCTAGAGTACGAGGATTAAGCTCCTCAGCACGGCCGAGGACGTAGCGCACCAGAGTGCTGCCATCTGTGGGTAGCCGCCCTCCCCATTTTTCAAACTGGCGAATTGCCGAGCGATAAGCCCTGCGGGTGTTATCGGATGTGGCGGCACTCAGGTATTTCTGAATGTCCTCATCGGTCAACAATTCACCAGTGCCCCCAAGTGTACTGGGAGTGTTCTTTTCGAGGTGCTTTTTGGCGGCAAGAGATTTGTGATGTTTCATGATGCTCGAACTGCTGGGAAGCCTCCTGTTTGTACTGGAGGTACGTTATTACGGGAATCTTACAGAAAGATAACCTGCGATAATAGTCATTATCGCAGGTTATACAGCGGCATTTTTCAGGTATGAAAAAATACAAAATAATGTAATATTACGTATTATGTAATTTGTAACGAAATAATCTAAGGTGAAGCTTATGGCACGCACTGGGGTCACGTATCTGGATATTGTTCAGGCCGCCAAGGCCATCAAGGCTCGTGGAGAAGAGCCCACCGTTGATCGAGTGAGGGCTCAGTTGGGAACCGGCAGCAAAAGCACTATTGCCCCTCTGCTTAAAAGGTGGCGCAGTGAATTTGCGAGCAATACGGATAGTAGTGGGCTCCCGCGAGACCTGGTGGATGCACTGAAAGGCCTACACCAAAGGATCCAGGAAGCGGCAAGCAAGCAGGTAGAGGAGCTTCAGCAGGAGTTCCTCGTGCAGGAAAAAGAGATCACTTCACAGTTAGAGGAGTTGCGAGTCACTAGTAACCAGCAGGCCGCCAGTATTCGTGATCTTGAGCACAGGCTTTCGTCGACCGAGGCGGAAAAGCGTAGATTCAAGCAGTCCTTACAAGAGACCCAGACTGCCCTGGAAAAAAGTGAGTACCAGAAGCAGGAAGCTTTGCAGCGTATTGCGGAGCAAAAAGTGATGATTGAGGAAATAAAGCAGGAAAATAGGGATGTCCGCGAACACTTTGAGCACTTTCAACAGCGTACTGCCAATGACCGGCAATATGAGAGAGACCAGTATCGCTCAGCTGCGGAGCAACTGAAGGGGCAGATCGCAGTACTTACTGAACAGCTGACCCTCTCAGAGCGTAGATTCAACGAGCAGGAGTTGCTTTACAAGCAGGGACAGGCGCTGATTGCTGAAATCAATCGAGAGAAGCAGCAGCTTAGCGAACAGGTTGGGGTGGCTAGTACAGAGGCTGCAAACCTAAGGGAGCAGGCGTGTGAGCTGAAAGACAGGCAGACAGAGGTGGCTAGCTTGCGCGAGCAAATCTCTAAGCTGCAACGTGAAGGTTCTTCGGCTCAGAAGGAAGTGCAACTACAACAGAGTGCCCTCAACAGATTAGAGTTGGAGCTTACCACTACAAAAGATCGCCTCGAACAACTCGCCGATGAGAACCGCACCCTGATTCAGGAGAAAGCGGTGATTCAGGGGCAGTTTTCTCAGCTGGAGAACTCTCTAAAACCCTAGACAAGTCTTGGGCTGGCTATACTTCTAGATGAAGCTCTAATTGAGCGATTCAGGGCAAAAAGCCTCGCTTTTACTAAATTTCCAGCCCTTACTTTGAATCTGTTAGACCGCAAATAGCTGTTTGCGGCAGTATGTCCAGGCAGTCTCGCCCCAAGCTGCCTCTAAAATGAACTTATCGCCTTGGCTGACTAATTCGTAGGCAGCTAAACTTGCTAGCAAGCCACTCAGTTTGCCTCTACCCCAAACAAAAGGATTTAGCCCCACATTTTAACTCCAGGCTGACAAGCACGTTTCTTTTAATTGGCCTGATCAGTTCTTTGAGTATCCTGGAGAGAAGTATTGGCAGGAAACTTTCAGCGGATCATCGATAAGCCAACTTTCTTTGGGGCGCTTGGCTTGCTTCTCATGGTTACCCTTCCGCTCATTATTTATCCAAAACTGGGTGCGAAGTGGATTCTGAATGCGAAGAACTTTGTAACGGATGACTTGGGTGTTTTTTATCTGTTGCTGGGAGTTGGTGCATTACTGTTTATGACCTACATCATTTTTAGTGATATCGGTCAAATCAAACTTGGAAAACCTGAAGAAGAGCCAGAATTTAGCACCTTGTCCTGGGCCTCCATGCTTTTTTGTACAGGCATTGGGGCATCTATTTTGTACTGGTCAATGGTGGAGTGGATCTATTATTACCAAACGCCGCCATTTGAGTTAAAAGGGCTTACTCCGGAGGCTGCCCGCTGGGCAATCGCTTTTGGTATATTCCATTGGGGTCCTATTGCCTGGTCGATTTACCTGATTCCGGCTCTACCAATTGCTTATTTTTATTATGTAAGGCACCGCAATGTCTTAAAAGTAAGTGAGGCGCTTATGCCTGTTTTAGGTGAGCAGCGGGCAAAAGGGTCTATTGGCAAGTTGATAGATGTTTGTTTTGTTTTTGGTATGTTAGGTGGTGGGGCAACGACATTAGGAATTGCTGCGCCCTTGATTTCTGAGGGTGCACACGAACTATTGGGTGCGCCTACAGGACTGACTACACAAATTTTTATTCTGATGCTCTGCACTGCAATATTTGGCTGCAGTGTGTATGCCGGGCTTAAAAGGGGAATTAAGACTTTATCAAACCTGAATATGTGGCTTGCGATGTTTTTATTGGCTTTCATCCTTATTGCTGGCCCTACTTTATTTATGCTTAATGCGGGATTGGATTCTTTGGGGAAAATGCTTAACAGTATTCTTCATATGGCCACATGGACAGAGCCCTTTGGTCGATTCAGAGAATTCCCTCAAACCTATGTCTCTCAAGACTGGACCATCTTTTATTGGGCCTGGTGGTTAGTGTTCGCCCCAAGTGTTGGATTGTTTATTGCTCGCATATCACGGGGGAGAACCATAAAAGCTATGGTTGTTGGTGCAATATTTTATGGCACCCTGGGCTGCTTCTTATTTTTCCTAACCCTGGGAAACTATGGGGTTTACCTGCAGTTCTCAGGTGAACTGAATGTAGTACAGCTTCTCAACCAACAGGGGGGTACTGCAACTATATTCGCCATCTTGCAAACACTCCCTATGAGTAATTTGGTCATTATTGTTTTTACTTTACTCGCGATAATTTTCACAGCCACTACATTTGATTCTATATCCTATATACTCGCTGCCGTTGTTCAAAAGGAAGTGAATGATGAGCCTGCTCGCTGGAATCGCTTGTTTTGGGCATTTGCATTATCAGTGATGCCTATTACGCTTCTCTTTTTGGGTGGGCTGGAGGCCCTACAAACAGCAAGTATTGTCGGTGGTGTTCCGTTGCTACTTGTTGCAATAATGCTTTGCGTATCGATTGTAAAGGCAGCTCATTACGATTTACGTCACCAGCCGAGCTACGAGGAAAAGGAAATCTATATCAAACACCCGCCAGAAGATACCCCCTGGAGTGAAGAGGGTGATTGGGGGACGGCTTGTAGCTCTGTAAAGAAAGATGGCAGTAAGGAAGCTTCCAGAAAAAAGGATCTTTAAAGGCTTATATACCCTCAGTCTTAGGGGACAATTCAGTGAGAAGGGTATATGAGCTCACTATAAAATACCTATGAGTGCGCATATAGGCTTTACACTTAAATTCCAGAGTCTGCATACATTCTGATCCATTTGGGAATGATGCGTAGTCAGGATGTACTCATAAAGAGGTTATAAAAGCTGTAGGCTACAGAGATTAGTGTCTTATATCTTATCTTTTAGCCCTTGTTTGATGGCCAGATTGTTTTGCTTTTGAACACTAAAAACAGCCTGTTATTGAAATTAATAGCCTTCCTGTTAAAATTGCAGACGAAATAATAATCATATCTAACCAATCATATTCCGTCTCTATAAAAGTTATTCCACTCTACCATCTGTCTTCATTTCCCTTCGGAGATCGAACCCACTTTTATTTTGTCGGCTTTGTACACTGCTCGGAGAAGTGCATTGACTAAGAGTTTTAGAGAAATTATCGACAAGCCAACATTCTTCGGATCACTTGCACTACTTTTGCTAGTTACAGTTCCACTGATTGTTTTCCCTGAAGTCGGATCAGTATGGGTTAAAGTCGCAAAGGATTTTGTTACCGACCAGCTCGGAGTCTTTTATCTATTACTGGGGGTAGGGGCCATCCTCTTTATGGTTTATATCGTATTTAGCGATATAGGCCAGATAAAGCTCGGCAATTCGGAAGAAGATCCGGAGTTTTCTACAGTGTCCTGGGCATCCATGTTGTTTTGCTCTGGTATTGGAGCTTCAATCCTCTACTGGTCGATGGTGGAATGGATTTACTACTATCAAACTCCACCCTTCCAAATTGAGGGTGGAACACCTGAGGCTGCGCGCTGGGCCGTTGCCTATGGCATTTTTCACTGGGGGCCATTAGCTTGGGCGATTTACCTGATTCCCGCTCTGCCGATTGCTTATTTTTACTATGTCAGAAATCACAGTGTACTGAAGATTAGTGAAGCACTAATGCCCGTGCTAGGTGAAGAACGCGCGAAGGGGGGTATTGGCAAGTT
The DNA here is from genome assembly GCF_052468275.1 of Microbulbifer mixtoriginis (SeqCode). Classification (NCBI taxonomy): domain Bacteria; kingdom Pseudomonadati; phylum Pseudomonadota; class Gammaproteobacteria; order Cellvibrionales; family Microbulbiferaceae; genus Microbulbifer; species Microbulbifer mixtoriginis (SeqCode). Next base: position 3,077,636 of record NZ_CP174341.1, read on the forward strand.
AATTGATGTGCTATTTATCTTTGGCATGCTGGGAGGAGGAGCCACTACATTGGGGATTGCCGCTCCACTGATTACTGAAGGCGCACATGAGCTACTGGGAGTACCAAGAGACTTGGGTACACAGGTTATTGTGCTTATGATCTGTACACTTATTTTTGGTTACAGTGCTTTTGTGGGCCTAAAGAACGGTATTCGAGCCCTCTCCAACATTAATATGTGGCTTTCAGTATTATTGCTGGTATTCGTGTTTCTTGTTGGTCCCACCCTGTTTATGTTGAATACTGGCCTGGATGCTTTGGGCAGGGTGCTTGACAACATCTTCCATATGGCTTCCTGGACTGAACCTTTCGCACAATTTGAACAGTTTCCTGATACTCATTTTCCTCAAGATTGGACCATATTCTACTGGGCATGGTGGCTGGTTTTCGCACCAAGCGTAGGCTTGTTCATTGCCAGAATATCCCGAGGCCGCACCATAAAGGCAATGGTAGTCGGCTCGATTTTCTTTGGCACTCTCGGCTGTTTCTTGTTCTTTATGGTTCTGGGGAACTATGGAGTCTACTTACAGTTTTCAGGTGAATTGGATGTGGTGCAGGTATTGAACCAGCAGGGAGCAACTGCAGCAATATTTGCCGTTTTACAGACTCTGCCAGCGAGTCAGTTCGTAATATTGGTTTATACCATTCTTGCACTGATCTTCACGGCCACTACCTTTGATTCTATTTCCTATATTCTTGCTGCAGTAGTACAGAAAGAAGTAGATGAGGAGCCAGTGCGCTGGAATCGGGTCTTTTGGGCATTTGCCCTGTCCATTATGCCCGTAACACTGATGTTTCTTGGTGGGCTGGATACCTTGCAAACAGCCAGTGTTATTGGAGGTGTCCCACTTCTGATTGTTGCGCTTCTGTTATGCATCTCAATCGTTAAAGCGGCTCACTATGATTTACGCTACCAACCCAGTTACGAGGAAAAAGAAATTTACATTGAAGACTTCCCTAAGGATGACCCCTGGAGTAAAGATGGGGATTGGGAGTTGCCGGCTTCTTCCCCCCACGGGGTATCTCATGACGACAAACCACATATCGAAGGGGACCCAGGTAGTCATCCGTCTCGTTTATAAACGATAACAAACGGCTGAAACCTATAAGAGGTTATGATTAGGGGGTATAGACAGCGGGAGTAGAAGGGCACTATATATTACTGGTGCCCTTTACTTTATCCTGGCGCGGCTCAAAAGCTGCACTTACCTTGTCTACACAATACTTTCTAAGAAAGTTAACATCGCTAATACTTTTCCCATGCTCAAAGCACTGCCTCAATTGACTCGTATAATTTTCAAACAGTAGCCTTGCCTGCTCAATAGGTAGAGCTACTAGATGTTCGATAAACTGGCGAGATCCCACCTGGAAGTGCATGTAATCAATAGGCACATCCCAATCTCCGCCCCAAACGGCAAAACCATACATGGCAAATAGAGAGGTTACATCTTCAGACATCCCGGCACGAACCGGTTTTCCTGCTCGATACTTTGCTCGATTTAAGTAACCTTCCTTCGTATTTTTTGGTATCAAGATTGGCTTAGAGGATTTATCAATATAAAGGTAAGGGTTCTGCATTGGGTTAATATCAATCGCAACCCCATAAGCATGTTCAGACCACTTGCTGCCATCGGTAATTGGTCGAGAATCAAATGCCAGAGAATTGTTCATATCCTCTGTTTTTCGCTCCTTTTTACTGAAGTATTCTATTGGGATAGCAGACTTAATAGGGAACTGCCGTTGATAGAGTTCTCCAAATAGAGCGAGAACATTATCGGCAACAACATCAAGAACTATAATCGCTCCTTTTTGTCTATTTGTATCATTTTTATTTTTTAAATCATGCTCACTGTTCAGTGCGCCAGCAATATCTGAATCCTCGGGTAGAAGATGAAAATCAAAAACTACTTTTTTTAATCTTTCGCAATCAACCGGGGATTCCTTTGTTATTATTTTTCGATATCTCATTAACTCGCACTCGCTCTGAGATACATTAAATATGCCTGTTTCAGCCCCTGGTTGAAAATCTTGCTCCGTGATATCTCTCAAAGAGTCTCTGCCACAGGCAATTAGGCCAAAGACAATCAAAACAAAAATTATGTAGTGGGACATGTTTAACTAACCTCAGCACCAATAGCATGTCGTTTCCGGCGCCCGTTCTTCACGATCATTACATGTATAAGTTCAGATATACTGGATTGTGGCTGATTTTTAAAAATATATCCGTACAGGGAGATATGTGCCGTTCTAGTGGATGATTGACGTCCAATTGGTTATTAGAAGTGTCGTTCTCATTATTGGCGTAATTTAACCACACCCAAAACCTAAGTTGTTGCTCTTCGGAATGGAGATAGTCGTTGAGTAAGGGGTCAAGAGAGCTGATTGATAAGCCCACTTTTTTTGGGGCAATCTTATTGTTACTGATAACGACAGTGCCGTTGATCTTGTTTCCAGATTTGGGCTCACTGTGGATTTTGACGGCAAAGGAGTTTGTAACAGAACGTTTTGGTATTCTCTACCTTTTACTGGGAATAGGGTCGATTCTTTTTATGGCTTATATCGCTTTTAGTGATATAGGCCGCATCAAGCTTGGAAGCAAGAAGGAATCCCCTGAGTTCTCGACAGTTTCTTGGGTTGCCATGTTGCTAAGCTGTGGCATCGGCGCCTCCATTCTGTATTGGTCAATGGTTGAATGGGTTTACTATTATCAACAACCGCCATTTCAGGTTGAAGCAAATACACCGGAAGCGGCCCGCTGGGCAGTGGCCTATGGCATATTCCACTGGGGCCCCCTGGCTTGGTCCATCTATCTAATCCCGGCGCTGCCAATCGCTTACTTTTACTATGTGCGCAGAAGTAGGGCATTAAAATTTAGCCAGGCTCTTGTCCCGGTGCTGGGTGAGCGCAGGGCCAAGGGTGCCACTGGAAAGCTTATTGATATCTCTTTGGTATTCGGTATGTTGGGTGGCGTCGCTACCCGGTTGGGTATAGCTGCACCCTTAATCACCCAGGGGTTTCATGAATTGTTAGGGTTACCTATTAGACTTGAGACGCAAATAGCTGTACTTATACTCTGCGCTCTATTGTTTGGTTACAGCGCTTTTGTTGGCTTAAAGCGTGGGATCAAAACCTTTTCCAACTTTACTATGTGGCTTGCCCTATTATTATTGCTCTTTGTTCTTATTGCAGGGCCAACTCTATTTATACTCAATAATGGACTGGAGACATTAGGGCGGATGTTACACAGCTTCCTGCGAATGGCTACCTGGACTGAATCCTTCTCTTATTTTGAGCAACTTTCCTACTTTCGTTTTCCTCAACAGTGGACCGTTTTCTATTGGGCTTGGTGGTTAGTCTTCGCACCAAGCGTTGGCCTTTTTATCGCCCATATCTCTCGGGGGCGGACAATAAAAGAGATGATCATTGGTTCTATATTTTTTGGGACCCTCGGTTGTTTTCTTTTCTATATGGTGCTTGGCAACTATGGGGTATACCTGCAGTTTTCTGGAAAGCTTGATCTGGTGCAGCTCCTAAACAATCAGGGAGCCAATGCCACTATTTTCGCCATACTGAAGACTTTGCCTGCAGGTCAGTGGGTTGTACTGGTGTATACATTGATTGCACTGGTTTTTACTGCTATTACCTTTGATTCCATTTCCCATATCCTCGCCTCAGTTGTACAAAAAGAGGTAGACACAGAGCCTCTTCGCTGGAACCGAATTTTTTGGGCATTTGCCTTGGCATTACTGCCGATTGCCTTAATGATACTGGGTGGATTCGAAGCGTTATTGGCAGCGAGCATTATTGCAGGCATCCCCCTATTATTAGTTGCTCTATTACTTTGTCTCTCAATCGTTAAAGTTGCACGGCATGACTTGGGCTCCCACCCAACTCTAATTGAAAAGGAAATAGTTCTTGAAAAGCTATCCGCAAAGGGGCCATGGAACCAAGAAGAGGCGGGCGAGCAAGATGGAGCCACTTTAGGGGGTTCTGGAAACGCTAAACAGGGAAGTGCGGGGGAGAGGTCTTAGGATTTTAAGAGTGAGAATACCGGGGCACAGGCCCCGGTATAAACTTCTAACCTTACAGGTTGAAAGTGCGAGCGACAGAGAAAACGATACGCTCGTCAGCCGTGTCCCAATCCAGATTGGTATTCTCGGCGGCAATATTGAAATCAAAACCGTTAAGAGAAGTCATGTATTCTACACGGTAGTGGTTGTAGGATTTTTTGTTATCCCAGCTCCAGTTGTCCAAGTTCGTAGAAGTAGAGCGGTCCATACTGAAGCGAACGTTATGCCCCTCTGCAAACTCAAAAGTGTGAGCCAGCATCATAATGTAGTGGCTGCCGCCTCCGCCAAAGTAGTCCCAGCTGTACCAGCCATTCACTTCGGACTCACCCAGATCGGAGCTGTAACCTAACTTAGCGTAAGCCTCTGGATAATTTCCGTCATCAGAAGCCTTATCACCGTGGTAGGTGTAGTAAGCAATACCTGTATCCAGGCTCACTTTGTCGGTAAGTTGCATGAACTTACCTGCGTAGAAGTCCCACTCCAGGTTAGTGTCATCACCTTTGCCAAAGTCCACATTGGAAGCCCAGGTACCAACATACCAACCGTTATCAAAGCCGTAGTCCAGGCTAGCCTGCAGAGCTGGGTCATTCTGAGTCTGGCTAACACCGTTAAAGGTGTAGTCGGTGGTCAGGTTTACAGTAGAAGACAGCTCTGCTTGGGATTGCTGAGCAAGTACCAGCAGGGAAGCATAAGTGAGTGCAGAAAGTTTCAACGTCGATTTCATTGTTCAATAACCACTTATTTATATTTTGTAGCCCCCGCCAAACTAGGCGGGGGATTTCAACAGTTAGCTCGCCAGTTCGATCTTGTTAAAGTCGATTTTGTTTTCTTTAGGCGAGGAGTCGATAGCTGCTACCGCTCTGAAGCGCTTCACCAGGATGTAACCCAGGCAGCAGAAGAAGATGCCAATCACCAGAGCGCCGATCCACTGGATTTGTAGGAAGTCCAGCTTGAACAACAGGGTGAGCAGGCTCATCGCAGCCAGGTTCAGCACGAAGTACTTCCACTTGCCCAGGCGCGCAACGGTCATGCCCAGATTGTCGGTGTACAGGCGAATCAGGGAATCCAGCGAGTTGATCACGAAGGTAATACCCACAATCACCATAGCCAGGTTGTAGAAGCCACTGGTATCCAGGCCTTGGCTGGAGTAGTAGTAGAGCACGGTGAACCAGAGCGCGATGGGGATGGATGGGAAAATCAGCATCGCCGCCAGCACTTGGTAAGTGCGCAGGCCACCCACAAAGCGGGAGGTAAACTGGCCGATCATAATGCTCCAGGCAAACCACCAGAACAGGTAGAACTCGTGGTAGTCATTTAACGGCAGCACGAACTGGTGGATGTTGCCAAAGTAACCGCCGAGCAGCGCAAAGGTGGAGGCGAAGTCGCCAACGCTACCGTTCTCACCGGTAAAGGCCCCAACCCACATGACAGCGATCAGGCCAATAAACATCCAGGTAGTTGCCAGGCTGAGGAAGCGCACATAGCGCAGGCTGGTGGATGAATAGACCGCTGCGGCGATCACTGCAAATACGATCAGGTAGAAGGTGCCCACAATGGTTTCACCATCACCGACTTGTGGCAGATACCAGGGCAAGTTGCTGAGCAGCAAGTAAGCGGTAAAGGCGCAGGTTCCGATAATCACCACATTGTTGATCAGTTTTACTGGTCCCAACTCAAAGAATTTAACTTTGGGTTCGATAATGCAGAAGTAAAAACAGGTGAGGAAGTAGAAGCCCCAGATCAGGAAGGCCCAAAAACCAAACTCAATCGCGAGTGGGTTGGTGAAACCATATTCTGGGCTATTGGCTAAGTCTGCGTAGCCACCGAACTCGGTGAGAGGGAACATGATCAGACCTACATCGAGGCCGGAAGTGAAAAGGATCGCTATAAAAGTGAAGGTTTTGACCGGGGTTACCCCGACCATCTTCACATTTCCCCATTTAATCAGCGAGAAAATTATTGCCGTGAAGGTAAATAATAATCCCGCGGAAAGCCAAGCTGTCATGCTGAGTCTCCAGCTAGTTATTGGTATGCCGGCGCCCCCAGAGGGCATTGCTGTGCGAGATTTGAATATCCCCGTCGCGTTTGAAGGGGGCAGTCAAATCTCTGCCAGAGCGCTGGCGTAAATTCAGCTCACTGAGTGCGCGCAGGGCGGCCAGGTCGCTGAGTGCTGGTAGCCTTGGTCGCTACCGGTGCCTCGGAGGGCGCCAATACGGGGCGCCCTAAAATCAGGTCAGCAGCCCGCTCCGCCACCATAATGGTGGGCGCATTCAGGTTGCCGTTGGGAATGGTCGGAAAGATGGAGGAATCTACAACTCTCAGACCCTGCAAACCGTGTACACGGGTTTCCGGGTCTACCACTGCCATTGGATCGGTACCCATCTTGCAGGAGCAGGATGGGTGGTAAGCACTCTCGACGGATTCCCGCACGAAAGCGTCAATTTGTTCATCAGTCTGGATGTCGGTGCCGGGCTGGATTTCATCGCCTCGGTATTCATCGAAAGCCGGCTGATTGATAATCTCGCGAGTCAGTCGCACACAAGCGCGGAAACCCTCAATATCCTCTTTCTCCTGCAAATAATTAAACAGGATAGAAGGGGATTGCTTGGGATCGCTGCTCACTACTTTGACCCTGCCGCGACTCTTGGGCTTGTTGTGCCCGATATGCACCTGGAAGCCGTGGCCATCGAAAGCTTCGCGGCCGTCATAGCGCATAGCTGCCGGCAGGAAGTGGTATTGCAGGTCCGGCCACTCCACGTTTTCTTTGGAGCGAATAAAACCGCAGGACTCGAAATGGTTGGTGGCTCCGAGGCCATCCTTCTTCAGTATCCAACGAGCACCGATCAGGAATTTATTCCAGGGGTCGAGCTTGCCATTCAGGGAAATCGGCTGATTGCAGCGGAACTGGAAATAGAACTCCAGGTGGTCCTGCAAGTTTTGGCCAACGCCGGGAAGTTCGTGTTGGAGTTCGATACCGGCTTCTGCCAGTGTATCGGGATCTCCGATTCCGGAGAGCTGAAGAAGGTGAGGGGAGCCGATGGGACCTGCGCTGAGGATGACTTCCTGTTGCGCTTTGAATTCCAGGATCTTTCCCTTGCGTTCAAGTTTGATTCCGGCTGCCCGTTTACCTTCCAGAATCACCTTATGCACAGTGGCGTGGGTCAATACCGTCAAATTGGGGCGCTGCATTGCCGGTTTCAGGTAGGCGTTGGCGGTAGACCAGCGCTTTCCGTCTTTCACCGTCATATGCATAGGGCCAAAGCCCTCTTGCTGCTCACCGTTGTAATCTGCGGTGTAGTCGTAGCCAGCTTCTTTACCGGCTTCGATAAAGGCTCCATAAAGGGGGTTGGCCATTTCGTTGCCGTTGTTGACCCCTAGTGGACCTTCGTCACCACGGTAATCGTCACCGCCAAAAGCCCAGGTCTCAGAGCGTTTGAAGTAGGGCAGACAGTGGGCGTAGTCCCAGCCTTTGGCGCCGTGCTGTGCCCACTCATCAAAGTCTTTGGCGTGCCCGCGTACGTAAACCATCCCGTTAATCGAGGAAGAGCCACCGAGCACCTTGCCTCTGGGGCAATGCATGCTGCGGTTGTCCAGGTACGGCTCTGGCTCAGTCATAAACTGCCAGGCGTACTTGTCGGTATTCATGGGAATGGATAGTGCGGTGGGCATCTGGATAAAGATGCTGCGATCGCTACCTCCTGTCTCTACCAGGAGGACTTTTTTATCTTCCTGGGCAGACAGGCGGTTGGCCAGAACGCAACCGGCAGAGCCGGCGCCGACAATGATGTAGTCAAACTCACTCATACAGGGTACCGCTTAAAATGGACTTTCCAGTGGTGCCAGGCCCACATACACCGCTTTTAGCTGGGTGTAGTGGTTCAGGGTCGCAAGTCCATTTTCGCGTCCGATTCCGGATAACTTGTATCCGCCCACCGGCATTTCTGCCGGGGAAGCGCCGTAGGCATTGATCCAGCAGATACCCGCTTGCATCTGGTGGATAACACGGTGGGCGCGAGTGATATCACGGGTAAAAACGCCGGCGGCCAGGCCCAATCGGGTATCGTTAGCGCGGCGGATCACTTCGTCTTCATCATCAAAGACCAGTACCGACATTACCGGGCCGAAGATCTCTTCGCGGCAGATGGTCATATCGTCATGACAGTCGGTGAATACGGTGGGAGCAACGAAGTAACCGTTAGATGAATTCTCCGGGGAGAGGGTGTGGCCGCCGCAGAACAAGGTCGCGCCTTCCTCTTTACCCTTGTTGATGTAGTCCATCACCAGTTGCTGGTGCTTGGCAGAAATCAGGGCGCCGAAGTTGGTGTCCGGATTCATCGGATCACCGGCAATAATATTTTGCTCAACACGCTCTTTCAGGCGAGCGAGGAACTGATCGTGGATGCTGCGGTGTACAAATACCCGGGTACCGTTGGTGCAGATTTCACCCTGGGTGTAGAAGTTGCCCAGCATGGCAGCAGAAACGGCTTGCTCCAGGTCGGCATCATCAAAGATCACCAGCGGGGACTTGCCTCCCAGCTCCATGGTGACTTCTTTCAGGTTGGAAGCCGCTGCAGCCATTACTTTCTTGCCGGTACCCACTTCGCCGGTAAAGGAAACCTTGGCGATATCCGGGTGGTTAGTCAGCCAGGCACCCACGGCGCCATCGCCCTGGATTACGTTGAAAACACCCGGGGGCATGCCCGCTTCAATAAAGATTTCAGCCAACTTCAAAGCACCTTTGGGGGTCTCTTCGGAAGGCTTGAAGATCATGGCGTTACCGCAGGCCAGGGCCGGGGCGGCTTTCCAGCAGGCGATTTGTAAAGGGTAGTTCCAGGCACCGATTCCGGCGCAGATGCCCAGGGGCTCGCGGCGGGTGTAGTAGAAGTCCTCGCCGACTTGCTGTTGATTGCCCTCAATGCCTGCGGCCAGGCCGGCAAAGAATTCGATAGAGTCGGCCCCAGTTACCACATCGACAACACTGGCTTCCTGCCAGGGCTTGCCGGTATCAGCCACTTCGATAGCTGCCAGTTCGTCGTTGCGCTCGCGCAACAGTGCTACTGCTTTCAGCAGGATGCGACTGCGTTCGACCGGCATCATCGCTGACCACTGGGCAAAACCGCGCTTGGCGCTCTCGATGGTTTCTGCGAGTACCTTCTCGTCGGCAACCTCAACTTGATAGCTGACCTTGTTGGTCGCCGGGTTATATACATCAAAGCACTCGCCGCTCTCATTCGACAGATAGCGGCCGTCTACAAAATTCCGTTGTTTGTCCAGTGACATCTGTCTCTCCATACTGCTTTAACAGAGGGTCAGTCGGTTATTTGTTAGCGATGGGGCAGGGCGGTGAATAGCCGCCCAGTGACCCATTGGCCATCACAAAAAAATGGGCTGGTCTGACGTGGAATTTTGTGCCAAATCGTCAGGCTCCAGCCCCGGCCCGACGGTCAAATGTCGGGCGATATGGCACAAAATATAACATATTTTTAATTTGAACTCTAATTGTTAGCACTCAATGCAACAAAACCGACAGGTTCACAGGGGGTTTATATTTCTGCAATTTGAGAGAAAAACCCTTGATACAAGGATAAAAGCCGAGCTGAATTGGGCCAAAAATCTCATTTGAACTCTATAAAAAGAGCTGTACAAATTTTGCACCCACCCTTAGGGCGCAAACTCAAACGTGACTTCGATAGCTCGGCATTAGATGCCTGGGTGGGGTAAGTTGAAAGCCGTAATGCTGAGTGACTAGGGGAGGGATAGCCCCCCTTGGAACTTAACTATTTACTTCGCGCAAAGGCGATGGCTGGGGGAGAAAATTAGCCAAATAAAACACAATCAGACCCAAGGCTATACCGGGTAAGCCCTCATAAATCAAGCTATGAAGGTCCAATAATCTCCAGGCGATTGCTATCGTAAACCCAACGGTTACAGCGGCAATAGAGGTCGCTTGTGAGGGTCTTCCTCCAAAACAAAGCACCAGCAATAGGGGGCCAAATGCGCTGGCGAGGCCAGACCAGGCAAAGATCACCATATTGAAGACGCTTTGGTTGTTGGTAAGCGCCAGAAGTAGTGCGCCCCCGGTAATAACAACAGTTATGAGCTTAAGAAACCAAGTCTTCTCAATCTTACGGGGAAGAATATCGTGAGTAATGGCTGCGGAGCAGCTAAGAAGCAGTGAATCTGCAGTGGACATGGTTGCAGCAAAGATGCCAGCCAGGATCAGCCCAACTACGATTGGTGGCAGCAATTCTATGGCCATGGTCGGCAATGCTAGCTCAGCATCAAAGCTGCCGGAATCGGCGATGAAAACCCTGGATAACAAGCCGACCCCTGTGGCCATGGAGTAAAAGAGAACAAACCACAGGTAGTACCAGCCTCGCGCCGTGCGCATTTTGCCGGGATCACTCAGAGTCATGAAGCGGACCATTATGTGGGGCTGGCCAATCACAGATAGCCCCGCAATCCCCCAACTGATGACAAAAATAACGAGCCCGCCCCAACCAGAAAAGGTCAGATCTTGGGGAAACCAGTTCGTAAATCCCTCGACGGCTTGCATTTGCCCCATTGCACTTGAGAGACCTCCCAGGCTGATAAGGGCTACGGCTAAAAGTGTGCCCATAGCGACGATCATAACAATCGACTGTGCAGCATCAGTCCAAATGGAAGCGCGTATGCCGCCGGCCAGGCAATAAAGACATACCAGCAACGCCCCAACCACAGCGCCAGACCAGAGAGGCCAGTCCAGTAGTACATGTAGTGCCTTACTGCCGGCAACCATCTGTGCTGATGCATAGGTGAGCAAGAATAGTAAAGATATGATACCTATAATCCGCTGTAGGGCAGAGTGATTTTGCCCATACCAATTGCTAAGCACGCCGGCATAGCTGACTTCACCACTTGAGTCAGTGGCAGTTCTTATTCTTTTGTGTACATAAAGTGAAGCAATAAAGTCACCAGCGATCCAGCCCACCATTAACCAGACAGAAGCGAACCCGGTCGTGTAGGTATAACCAATAACCCCGATGAACATATAACCGCTATTGTTAGTCGCCACTGCCGACAGGCCTACTAACCAGGGGGGAACTCCACTGCTAGCCAGGTAATAATCGGCCTTGGTGTTGCGACTAAAAAGCGCTGAGAATACACCTACCAGCACGAATAATAATAAAAACCCAACAAATGAATAAACCAATGATAATCCTTATTTTAGCAATTTTTGTTTTTATTTTTGAAACACAAATTTCGTGCATTTTTACGTTCTAGCTTTTATTTTTTTATTTAACATATCAATTAGTTAAATCAAATAAACAATGTGCTCGGGATACATTTGACCACCTCACTATTTTGTAGCCTCCTCAATATAAGTTGCCAAAGAACTAATCTGCTCTTTCGTCATCAAGTCATTGTATGCTGGCATAGCGCCAACGCCATTGGTAACAGCGTTTTTCACGCTTTCTGCATTAGGTTTTAATTCATTAAGGTTGGGGCCTATAAGGCCCTCAGAGCCGGCATCTTTCAAGGTATGGCAAGCTCCACAAGAAGGTTGAGACTCGAGGTAGATTTGCTTTCCGGCTTGACCCTCTGCAGATAAAGAAACCGATTCACGCTCTGGGGGGGTGCTTTCTTCTTTCACCATATGTTGATCGGTTGCTGCAACTTTCTCCTTGGGTAACTCACCCAACAGGTTTACCGTAAGTGCTGCATCCAGCCAGCCGTTGTGTGCATAGCCGCGTTCGTTCTCTACACGTTCTTTAGGTTGGATATCCCCTTGGGTATCTGTGGCGCGCGAGACGATGGTGTGCGGACCCTTTGGTAAATTCACGGTATAAGAAAAAACTCGCCAAGCGTTGGGGCCGAGGTCCATATCCTCTAGCGCTGCATCCTGCCAGGTTTTGCCCATATCGAGCGAGACTTCTACTTTCTTCACGCCTCGTTCACCAGAAAGCGCAACACCGTAGAAAGTCACCTCTCCAGCTAGAGCTGGGGTATTGTCCGCACCCGGGCCATTTACCCAAGACTTTACAGGCATACGCCACATGCTTGGATAGTCTGGGCCAGGGGGAGCGCCAATGGGTCTAAGGCGGTAACCCGTTTTTTGGATTTTGGCCTCGGATTCTTGCGGTGCGCAGATGAGAGTCTTAACGTACTTAATATTGTTACAGCCGAAATAACCTGGAACGATGAGCCGTAAAGGGCCACCATGCAGTAGCGGTATTGGAGCGCCATTCATTTCCCAAGCCAATATAGTATCGTCCAACGCCTTCTTGATAGGGATTGATCGCTCTACGACCAGATCATTGCGCTCCATCTCCTCAGGAATGATCTCGCCTCCAGTGGCTGTCAAAAAGTTCATGCCCGCATCCACACCGCCAAAATGATCAAACAGAGTTTTCAGCCGAACACCTGTCCAGATAGCGCAGCCGGCTGCGCCAACTCCCCATTTAGAGCCTGCCGGTTCATGCTCGAAAAAAGCGCGGCCGTTGCCTGTACATTGAATAACTGCACCGACGGCATCTAAACCCAGCCCTTTCAGCTCTGCAACAGAGATAGCAATGGGCTGCTTTACGCCTTTGACTTCAAGCATCCAGGTGTCCGGTCGTTCAACAATCTGGGGGGAGGGCAATGGCAAATTGTTGCGCACAAAAAACCGGGCCTCAGGGGTGATAGCGCTCATGCCCATCAAAGACCGACGGGTTTCTATTGTCAGTGGGTTAACCCCATGAATAATGAAATTTTTGGGGTTAACTCCACGTGGCAGTTTGGGTGTTGATGATGGAGTAAGGGCAACACTTGCAGAGGGTGCTAGTAAGGCGCCTGTAGCTGCGGTCATGGCTCTTAGAAAGCCACGGCGGCTTTCATCAAGGCTTGATTCACTCATGGCTTTATTGATCCGCGTATTGATACTTGAGTTCACATAGTCTTATAGCTTTAAAATGCCAAGGTGACAGCTTGCTAAGTATCTTTTTCGCGGCTATGTGGCGGCGGGGTTTGAGCAATAACCTTGTCTAGATCCTTGAAAACGTCACTTACCGCCAGTGGCTGTAAGGCATTGTCACTGAGAATTTCATCCCGATAACTTTCTCGCCTCTTAATGGCCTCGGCCAGATACCGTAGCGCTTCATCAAACTGCTCCATAGCCGTATAGGCACAAGCTAGCTGGTAGAAGGCATGGCTATTATCTGGGTCAATACCTAGGGCCTGCTGACAAAGATTTGCAGCCCATTGGGGTTCGTTCAGCTCGAGCACTGCATCAGCTTTGTATGTCAATGCTTCAACATCTTCATGACGAAGACGCAGAATCTCATCATAGATCGCGATTTTGTTGGCGATTGAGGATTCCTGCTGAGCACGCAGCCAGAGAGATTGTACTTCTTGAGTCAGCTCAATTTCCTCGCGATTCTCTTCAATGTGCTGGGTCTTTTGTTGTAATTGACTCTCTATGACCTCCAGACGTTTTTCATATTCTTGAACCAGCTTTGATATCTCCTCATCCGCTAGGGAGTGCACACGCTCTTTAATATCTTGTAGCGATCGCCAACCCACTAAGACCAATATGGAAGTGGCGGCGGCTATGAGGTAAAAGAAGTAAGTGACCGTATCAGTTGCATAAGCAACCGCTCGGTCCACGGAATTATGCTCCCGGTCGACAATCTGCTGGATCAACTCTTGTTTAGCTTTGGCTTGGTCGATACGCAACTGTTTGATTTCATCCAGCACATACCGCTCTATAAATGGTGTATAGAGCGGCTTCTGTAAAGATTCCACCTCTTTCTGCGCACTATCTTCATTATCGGCTTCCGTTTCCTGGGAAACGGAAGCCGGGGAAAGCAAAAGAAAAGTCAAAAAACAGGTGTTTAGGAGGCGAGGCATATCGCGGTCCCATGGTCATAAACCTCAACCAGTGCCTCATGAAGTGTTCTAATGGCAGTGTCATAATCTGGTTCACTAACAACAAACTGCATGTCCACATGCCGCATAGAATGGTGCATGGCGAGTACTGAAATATCGTTAGAAGCCAGTGATTGAACCGCTTTTGCCAGCACACCGGGGATTTGCATATCGCTCCCGATGGCGGAAACAATAGCCACTTTCCTTTGGTTCAATTCTGCTTCCGGGAAGCGCTCTTCCAGAGATGCCTGTATACGCTTGATGGTTTTCAGGTTCGTAGCCAAAAAGTGGGTTAGGGTATTGGCGTTGGTATTTTTAGACACAATATGCGCCTTGTACCTTTTAATTACCGTAAGCACTTCCCGATCATAATCGTGGATCGTGCCTGCCATATCCTGATCAAAAAGTTCCAGCGCATAGACACCTTTACAGCCAGCAATAATCTCCACACAGGGCGAATCACTCACATAGTCACGGGTGATTAATGTTCCGGCGTGCTCTGGCTCAAAGGTATTCTTTACCCGGAGGGGGATATTCTTCTGGCGTAAACCCTTTGCCGCCTTGGGGTGAATTGCCTCCATACCGAGATTGGCCAGTTGATCGGCCACATCGTAATTTGTACGACCGATAGGCACAGCGTTATCTGGCCCAACTAGGCGAGGGTCGGCACTGCTCAAGTGGAACTCTTTGTGAATTACCGCCTCTTTGGCTCCTGTGAGTACGGCAAGGCGGCTAAAGGTCATTTCACTGTAACCCCGGTCAAAGGAAATAAGCAGGCCCTTATCGCTGTGAGCGTAACCGGTAACAATCGGTAACTGTTGGTTCAAGTCGATGTTGGCAAAGGCATCACGAATGCGCTCATCCAGCGGTATGTGCTTACTGGTACGCCAGCCCGTTAGATCTACAAAGCACGCATTGACTCCATCCCGCTGCAGCAGTTTTGATGTATTCCAAGCGCTGTGTGCCTCGCCAAGGCTGGCAAGCATTTCTCTTACTGTTCCCAGGTGGGCATCTAGAGAAAAGTGGCCATGCTGGCAGAGACTTTGTAAGTCTCGAAGGCACTTTTTAGCCCCTTCCAGGCGCTCATCCAAGAAGAGGTTGGCCTCCTTGAGCAAGTCAGTGTCACCAAATAGACGATCGTTGATCTGTCGCAGCTGTGTGCGAAGCTCACCAAACTTCACCAGCCAGCTATCATCCTCAATACTGCTGGAAAAGAGGCCATAAATACCCGGCTGGCCACTCTTTTTATGCTCTAGAAGTAGATCGGTAATACCACCATAAGCTGAAACTACAAAAACACGATTGTAGAGCCTTTTGGAGTCACCTTTAATAATGTTGTCCCGGACAGATTCATAGTCCGACATTGAGGTGCCACCAATCTTTTCTATCGTATGCATTGTCTCTTACTGGTCCTTTCTTTCTCTTGATAACGGCGTATCCAATGGATGAATACCACTGGATTGAGTTTCATATCAGATAACAGAAATCGATTTCCTCGTGCAGATATATTCTGGCCGTGGTGGGAGGCTGCAAAATGGGTCTTCTACCTTATTACTCAATGCATTAAAGACAAAAAATAAGTTGGATCTCGGATATGGGCTAATATTGCTGCTGGAGCCGTGCATCAGGTTGCAATCAAATACGACTAAACTGCCAGGTTTACCTGTAACAGATTTTATGCCCCCTTCAGATGTCAGCCTGCGTAGGTGATCATCTGACGGAATACCGAGCTCTTGTTTTTTTAAAGAACTTAAATAATGCCCCTTAGGGGTTTCACCATCACAGCCGATGTAGTGGTGATGGGACTTCGGAATGAGCATTAATGGGCCGTTGTAATTCCGGCTCTCGGTTAAGATTACGGATACACTGAGTGCGCGCATTCGCGGCATTCCATCCTCGACATGCCAAGTTTCAAAGTCAGAATGCCAATAGAAATCCTTGCCACGGAATCCAGGTTTATAGTTCGCCCGAGATTGATGGATATAAACCTCATCATCCAAAATATATCTCGCGATATTTGATATCCGGTTATCTCTTGAAAGCTTCCTGAATAGGCTGCTGCGTTCATGAATACGAAATACCGAGCGCACCTCTTCACTTTCTAACTCAGTAATGAGTTCATCTGAGCTGCGGATGTCATTGTCTTCCTTGAGGGTTTCCAGCTCTTTTTGAAAGACCTGAACCTCCCTCTCAGAAAATACATTTTCAAGAACGATATATCCCTGCTGCCTATAGGCGTCCACTTGCTCAAGATCCAGCGGGGGAGGGGGATTTGGCCCACCGTAAACTACTGGATCTCTACGCCGTGTTACTCGACCTGCGACTCCTCGTTTTCTGGAGGGGTACATATCATTTCTGAGTGAATGGATCCGTTCTAGCAGGTACTTCATTTCAGCTGCTGCCCTGTAATTGACTACCTATTCAATGGGGTCGGCTTCTAGTTCATATGCGCCCTCAGAATTGTGTACCTCCTTTCCATTCAAAGGAGGGTTAAACACACAGGCCATGGTCATTTCTTCAAATGCCCTCAAAGTGTGCCGGTCATGTTTGTCGAGGACATAGATGGTACCAGGCTCGATAGGGTGCTTTTTCCCATCATCCATCGTCTCCACCTCTCCTCTCCCGGAAACGCAGTAAACTGCTTCCAGGTGGTTTTGATAGTGCATTTGGAAGTCAGCACCGGTGTATATGGTGGTGATGTGGAAGGAAAAACCAACGCCATCATCCTTTAAAAGTAGGCGTGTACTCTCCCAATTGCCATCCGGCGAGACGATTCTTCGGTTTGATTTTTGGGCTTCTTGTAGATTTCTAACAATCATGAATATTCCGCTATGTTGTATGCGTAACTAAATAGCCTGGTTATCAGCAGGCTTAGCTTTCCAGCTGGATCATTGAGTTTTGGATACAATTGGGTCTAGCAGGCCTCGAAATAGACTCTTTCTTCAGGGATATCCTGCTCTCCAGCACAGACTTCTCGAATTGCGGATTCAATAATGTCGATACCTTTCTTAAGATTCTGGTCAGTGATGACCAGAGGGCAGAGTAGCTTAACGATTTGATCATCTGCGCCACTAGTTTCAATGATTAACCCCTGCTTGAAGGCAAGTTTGGTAATCTTTTCTGCAAGTTCGCCACTGACACAATCAATACCTTGGAACATGCCGCGGCCTTTAGTGGTGAAGTTACCCTCACCATATTGACTGACAATACTTCCCAACCGCTCGGAGATATACTTCCCTTTACGCTTGATTTCCCGCGAAAAGTTATCATCTGACCAATAGTGATCAATTGCCGCTTTGGCCGTAACAAAAGCCAGGTTGTTTCCACGAAATGTGCCGTTGTGCTCACCAGGCTTCCATTGGTCTAATTCGGGCTTCATTAAAACCAGGGCAAAGGGCAGCCCGTAGCCGCTGAGTGACTTGGAAAGGGTAATAATGTCAGGCTCGATACCTGCTTCTTCGAAACTGAAAAAATTTCCTGTGCGGCCACAGCCAGCCTGAATATCATCGACGATAAAGAGCAGCCCGTGCTTTTTACAGACAGCTTGTAGGTTTCTCAACCACTCGATACTGGCCGCATTGATACCTCCTTCACCCTGAACGGTTTCGACGATAATCGCCGCGGGAGAATTGATTCCGCTGCTGGAGTCTGTAAGCACCTTGTCGAGATACTCTGTAGTATCGATATTTTTGCCAAGATAGTTGTCATAGGGCATGCGATGAGTGCCATTCAAGCTAACCCCAGCAGCATCCCTGTGGTGGGAGTTACCGGTAGCTGCCAGGGAGCCCAAACTCACACCGTGAAAACCATTGGTAAAAGTCACAATATTTTGCTGTCCGGTAACATTGCGGGCAATTTTCATTGCTGCTTCAACCGCATTTGTCCCGGTTGGGCCAGTAAACTGAACCACGTATTCCATATTGCGTGGCTTGAGAATTTTATCGTTAAGCGCTTGCAGGAACTCACCCTTGGCTTTAGTGTGCATATCCAAACCATGGGTAATGCCATCACTCTGAATGTAGTCCTGCAGAGCCCGCTTAAATAGCGGATTGTTGTGCCCATAATTGAGAGTACCGGCACCAGCTAGAAAATCCAGATACTGATTCCCCTCCTCGTCCCACATGAGTTCGCCTTTTGCACGATTGAATACTCGCGGAAAAGAGCGGGCGTAACTTTGTACTTCAGATTCAATCTCATCAAAAATTTTCATAGTTATCTCTCTTTTAAGCTGTTTTTGTTTGAGCAATAGGCCCGATACGCACACGGGTTTCGGAGTCATGCAGACCATCAAAGTGAGTCTGGGAGTCCATCCAGGGGGAGGATTGGAGGCTTGCAGAGAGCTTCTCTGCAGTGCTCTGGAAGAGGGCCCAGGAAGGGAGGTTATGTTCAGTGATCGTTGTCTCGATAAATCTCACTGATCTGCACTGAGGGCGCTCAATGATATTTTTGAGCATGAGAGAGGCTAACCCCAGCCCTCTTGCCTTTTCCGACACGGCAACCTGCCAAATAAACAGGGTATCTGTGCGGCCAGGGATCAAGTAACCGGAGATAAACCCCAGCTTCTTATCGCCTGCTTCTGCGATCACTGAAGTATCGGCAAAGTGACTGCACTGGAGGAGGTTGCAGTAGCTTGAGTTGGCATCCAGGGGTGGGCAGCTCTCAATCAACTTGTGAACAGACATGCCATCCTCCAGGGATGGCGCTCTCAAAGAAATACTTTCTGAACTAGACAAAATAACAACCTGAACGACAAATTATACTTCCAGCTCTAAATATTTGATTGTGTAAAAATTACCCTTTTAGAGTGTTTTTTACGCTTTATTCATCTTTTAGATGCTGAAATGATTGCTGAAATAGTTAGAGTGCTAAATATCGTACACAAATTAAATATAAAGTCTAGGGCGACTATATAGGACCTGATCACATTTTTTGCACAGAAATTGGGCAGAATCGCAGGTTGTATACCCTTTGAGTGGGCAGAAATACCTAAAGATGGTGCTTCGCCCCACTTCAGAACTTTGAAGGGGTGGCGGGGTACTTGGCGATTGTTTAGTAGTGAAGATATTTTTTCGGGAGGCTCAAAGCGTTTAGTAATTAGGATATAGGGTTATATAATCCGCCCAATCGCCCTGATTCTGAGATTGAGAGGTAGCTTTGAACAGTATTGAACAAGTGCTAGTGGCCCTTCGGCGTGTAATAAGAGCCACAGATTTACACTCCAAGCACCTGGCCAAAACAACAGGCCTGACCGCTCCCCAGGTGTTATTGTTACAGGCCATTAGAAATAAGGGCGAAGTCACCATCGGTGAACTGGCCAACGAAGTGAGCCTCAGTCAAGCTACAGTGACCAACATCTTGGATCGTCTTGAGAAAAGGGGGCTTGTCTATCGCCAGCGCTCCCAATCAGACAAGCGTAAAGTGCATGCTTACCTCACAGATCAAGCTGCAGAAACACTGAGAGATGCACCTATCCCGCTCCAAGATCAATTCGCCCGCCAATTTGGTGATCTGAAGGATTGGGAGCAGAGTATGATCATTGCTTCGCTCCAGCGTGTAGCCCAGATGATGGATGCCCAGCATATTGATGCCTCACCTGTTCTGGATATCGGTGTTTTAGACAGGCAGGGAGCAGCTATGGATAAGTCAAGCTCTTCCTTGGGGTATGGCGAAGTAGCTGATTCAGCGGAAAAAACTGGGAGAGAAACACCCTAGTACCCCCCCTTTGTGGATATCAGCAACCGGTTCTACCCCAGGTTGCTGAGCCCCATGTCAAAGTTGTCTAAGCTTGCAGCAATTGCTCTTTGTAGTTGAGCGGAGGCACTTGCATGTACTGCTGCCTCGAGCACCTCTTCATAGA
The DNA here is from genome assembly GCF_052468275.1 of Microbulbifer mixtoriginis (SeqCode). NCBI lineage: Bacteria > Pseudomonadati > Pseudomonadota > Gammaproteobacteria > Cellvibrionales > Microbulbiferaceae > Microbulbifer > Microbulbifer mixtoriginis (SeqCode). Next base: position 3,097,489 of record NZ_CP174341.1, read on the forward strand.
TTGTAAGTGGTGAATATGGACATTCTGGTTATTGGTGCCGGCCCCACCGGGTTAACTGCTGCAAACGCTTTAGCCTACAAGGGGATGAATTGTCGTATTGTTGAGCGTAAAAATGCGCCCTCGGAACTCTCCCGAGCGGTTGGCATTATGCCTGCGACTATAGAGGCTTTGGGCGAGCTGGGTGCTGCAGATCCACTCCTTGCTGAAGCCATGCCTCTCAAGAAAATGCATATTTTACGCGATGAGAGGACCCTCGTTTATCTGGATAACAGTGGCAATGAATTCAGGAAGAGGGTGCCGCTCGGTTTGCCGCAAAACCGCACCGAGGGAATCCTGCGTGATGTGCTATCCGGCAAAGGTGTTGAGGTTGAGTATGGGCTCTCAGTTACCGGTATAAGTACCACGCAAGACAGCGCATTGGTTAGTTTTTCCAATAATACCAGCGACTCATTCGACTGGGTGATTGCTGCCGATGGCATCCAATCAGCAACCCGCGAACAGTTGAAAATCCCCTATCCGGGAATAGACTTACCCAGCAAATGGTCCATCGCAGATGTGGATTTGGCGGGTGACTTCGATCCAGAAGAGATCACTTTGGATCTCTATGGGCCTGATAACCAGTTTTCCCTGATATTGCCTATTGAGAAGCACCGCGCACGCATCGCATCATCCACAGAAGATGCTCTGTCAGCGATAAAACTGCCCTTGGATATCACCAACGTTCGACGAACAGCAGCCTTCAAAATCTCAATACGGCAAGCCGAATCTTACCGTAAGGGCCGGATTTTACTGGCAGGGGATGCTGCTCATTGTCATTCTCCTGTTGGTGGGAAGGGTATGAATCTTGGTATGGCGGATGCGATTGCTGCAGCAATGGCAATCACTAACGGGAGCGTTGATGAATACTCGCGGTTACGCCATGCAGCAGGTAAAGCTGTGGTGAAGAAAACTGAGTTGGCAAGGCATTTAATTTCTTCCGCAAATCCCATGGCAAAACCCCTTTTATGGTTATCGTTTAAAGCAATCTCCTCAATCCCTGCCGTCCATCGGGCCTTTATGAAGCAATGGACTGCGATTTAATCAATCGCGAACTCTAATTGTGAACAACCTATAACTGATTTCACTCCCCTTGAGCGAATGAGAAGTCAAGATAGAGTATTAACATTCTCTTGAATATTGGGACACAATGATTACCAGGAATGAAGATGCCCGCCACACCGATAGATATTGAAAGCTGGAATAGAGGGGACCACTTTAAATTCTTTATGAGTAGTGCTGGGTCGACCCGTTTAAGTTTAACCCAGCCTCTAGATGTTACGGAGTTAGCCTTTTTTTGTAAGAAAAATACAATATCTTTTTATTACAGCCTTATTTTTCTTGTTACTCAAACCGCAAATGAGATAGCCGGATTTAGGCATAGGGTAGTTGATGGCCAACCCTTCGAGTTCGATTTATTGCATCCGCTGTTCACCGATTTGAATAAAAATGATGATCTATTTAAGCTTGTCATGGCTGAAATGGAAACGCACCTCATTGACTTCGTCAAGAAAACAAAGCAACTCTCAAAAGATCAATCAGAATACCTCCCGGTAAATACATTTATGGATCGCTACGATATTTTGAATATCACCTGCTACCCCTGGGGTGACTTTTCAAGCATGCAAGTGAAACCAGTCCAACAAGAAAACTGTGATCCAGGGATACCTTTTATTGCCTGGGGTAAGTACCAACAACAAGCCAGCCGACTTATGACCTCATTACATACTGAGGTAAATCATTGCTTTCTTGACGCCATTCATCTGTATCAATTCAAAACGCAACTGGAAGATAAAATCAAACTCTTAAAGTAAGGACGACGAATCTTCTAGTTAATACAAGCAAGTCAATATTACTGATTGGCTCGCATTAATGACCAAAGGCTATTTCCCAAGCAGGAAAAATAAGCCGTAAAAGCCTGATTGATTCTTAGACGCTGCTGATCCTGCGGATATAAGCCTAGTTTTGCCTCCTGACTGGCTTTAGAGCCTGCCACCAAAAAATTATTATTGATACTGGAATCCTGAATAAAGGCCTCAAAAGCCCTAGCACAAAGTTCTACTGGCTGGCTGTAATAAATAGAGCCATTTACTTTATCGGCGTTAACAGAAGCTTTCACCAGTTCACTTGGGTTATTGCCACCTTCATCCAGCATTACCGCTTTAAAGCATGCAAAAAGCAGGTCATTCAGAGGGTGGGGTACCGGGGTTGCGCCGCGTAGCCAGGCCTCAGAGGCATACATGCTACTCGAAGTGTCGCTAAATGCTTTTTGCGCAAGATAGTGATCCAGTGCATGAAACCACTCATGGGCAATAGCTCCTGGACCGGCATTTTTAGCCAGGGAAAACGACTTGGCTGAAGGGTCATAAAATGCGGAGACTCCAGGGCGGCCACCAATACCGTATTGAAAAGAGAGGTTCCCGCGCAGGGAAATCAATGTTTCGGGCCCCTGCAGTATGACCATTAAGTCGGAAAGCGCATCATAAAACAACCCTGCTGCGCGATCGCGCTCCTCAGCAGTCACCCAGCGGCCAATGGCTATAGATCTAAAGCCAAAACGCCTGCGAACATCGACAAAGGATACCTGCTCACTACCGCGCACATCCGGTCCACGGCGATAAAATTTTCGGGTTGCTACCATAGCTAGCTTAGGTGAGAACGGATGACTGGAATTTGCCCGGGATACTATTACAAGCTCGACCTGCTCCACAAGAGGGTTACCTGATCGGGCCCCGAATAAACGGCTACACTTTGGCCAGGCACCTAAAAGCTCCTTTTGCTAAGCCTTTGGTGACTCTAAATGCCCTGAAGTTGCTTATTGTGGAAAATCGAATCAAGAGCCCTTAGAGCTTTTACACCTACTTCTGCCTGTAGCAGTTTTATCTTGCCTGTCAAAACCAGTAATTCACCGGGAGTCTAACTATGGTCAAGTCCAAGCGCCCTCTGATCTCTATCAATCCATTAAACGGTGAAACTTTAAAGACTTTTCATGAGATGACTCCAGATGAACTCGATAAAGCTATCGGTCGAGCGGATAACGCTTTCGTGGAGTGGAGTAAACGAAGCTTTGGTGAGCGAGCAACAATACTCAAGCGCGCTGGACAGCTATTCGAAGAGCGCGCCGATGAACTCGCCAAATTAATGGCACAGGAGATGGGCAAGAAGGTTAACGATGGGCTTGGCGAATTAGCGCTCTGCGCAGAGATTTTTGCTTATTATGCCGAGGAAGGTGAGAAGATTTTGGCTCCGCAACACCTTTCTACCCGGGAGGGGGAGGGCACGCTGGTATTTCAACCCCTCGGTGTTGTCTATGGTATCCAGCCGTGGAACTTTCCTTTCTACCAGCCTTCCCGCTTTACCGCAGCCAACTTAATCGCCGGCAATGTTGTTCTAACGAAACACGCCTCAAATGTTCCCCAGTGTGCTGAGGCATTTGAGCAACTGTTATTCGATGCCGGTGTGCCCAAGGGGGTCTACACCAACTTGCCAATTACTTCCGCAGGTGCCGCACCAATTATCGATGATGATCGGGTAAAAGGGATATCTTTTACAGGCAGCAATGCAGCGGGCGCGAAGGTTGCTGAGCAGGCAGGGCGCAATGTGAAGAAAACCGTGATGGAACTCGGTGGTGTGGACCCATTTATCGTACTCGAAGATGCAGATATGGATTTGACCGTTGAGCGATTTGTGGAAGGTAAGCTTGGAAATTGCGGCCAAATCTGCTTAGCGGCAAAGAGAATCATCCTGACGGAACCTATTGCCGATGAATTCCTTGGGCGAGTCACCAAACTGTTTGAACAATTGAAACCGGGTGATCCCCTTGAGGACACCACAGATTACGGGCCCTTGTGCACCGAAAAAGCCGCGGAGCAACTGGAAGAGCAGGTCAGTGAGTCAGTTAAAGCCGGGGCTCACTTGCTGGTAGGTGGGAAGCGCAATGGGGCGTTTGTTGAGCCAGGCATTCTAACCGATATACCGGCAGGCTCACCTGCGGCCGAGGAGGAACTCTTTGGACCCATAGCTTGCGTCTGGGTGGTAAAAGATGAGAAGGCAGCTATTGAGATGGCCAACGATAGCCGCTTTGGCCTGGGAGGCTCGGTCTATACCAAGGATCACGAGAGGGGGCAGCGTGTAGCTGAAAAACTCGAATGTGGTACTGCCTTCGTCAATCATGTGGCTTCGAGTTATGCGAGCATGCCAATGGGTGGTGTAAAAAAATCCGGTTACGGCCGTGAACTGGGTGAGCTGGGCATCAAAGAGTTTGTAAACCAGAAGTTGATACGACACTTTAACTGAGCAGTTAACCATTCCTATTGCCCCTGTGAACCACGGGGGCTTTAAAGGGGTTTTTAGTGACAACTTTATAGGTATTGTTCACCTGACAAGTCAATTTAGACAGAGGGCTGAGTATTTAAATAAAAATACTTTGTAGGAATACCCTCATTGTCATTACATATACCCCTTGGCAGCATTCCTGCTTTTAGTAAAACACGTTCTGAAGCAATATTTTCAGGCGCAATAGTCGCAATGAATTTGTCAATGCCAAAAGTTATTGTGGCGTAGTCAATCAACCCAACCACTGCTTCGGTCGCTATGCCTTGTCCCCAGTACTCTCGGGAAAATGCATATTTAATTTCGGGATCAAATTGGTCATTAGGGTGGACAATACCGCAGAAACCAACAACCTCTAAAGTATTTTTTAATTCTACAGCGAACATACCGTAGCCACGGCTCATATAGTTTTTATGGGTGACTTTCAGCCATGCCTTAGATTCCTCATAACTTAATATATTTCCATCCCCAACCCATTGCATTGCCTCACTATCGCCATATACCTTTTGAATCATAGAGAGATCTGAATCTCTCCATTCCCTAAATATTAAACGATTAGTGGTAAACAAACTTTCTCGCACTTCACTATTATCCCTTTCGCGCTAAAATTCAAATAACTAGTAGACAGTGCATATCATAGCCTATCCATCGGATAGCTCGAAGGATCGGGTCGTAATTTATCCATTGCTATGATTGAATTCACTTTGCCTTTTAACACTTGCCGCAGGAATTGATAACCGTTTCATAGCCGCTTTGTTAATAATAACTATATTTAATTTGCCAAATCTGCTTTACCGATAGTCTTCAAAATAGTAGCGGGAATATCTCCAAACGGCTTACAAGGCCCTAAATCATGGCAAATGGTACTCAGGCCAATTTGCCTGCCAGGCTCTGAAATTGAAATAGTGATTATTGCTCCATCAGTCATTACAATTTCGGTACAACCATCACCTTCAGGTAAATAAGTCGCCCTCTCACTGTATGAAAGTTGGTCACACTTGCTGTCATAATTCCAAATAGGGGAGTTCTCTACTGTTGTCTCAATAAAAGCCCATTCTTCCATAGAAATCTCAATCTGTTTAAGTGAAGATACTGAGCCTTCAGATATGGCATACGAGACAAAAGCTTTTGAGTATTCTCCAAAAGCATTCTGTACTAGATGAGCCTTCAAATAGATAATCGGTTTCCAAGATCTTGACCAAATAATCTGGTACTCAGTTTTTCCAGCTCTTGAAATCAGGGGGGAGAACTCTGGGTGATCATCTAAATATCCCACTACATCTCTTCCTGCACAACTGGAAATAAAACTGATTAAAAATAACACTAAAAATACACGTAGAACCAAACTTACTTCTCCAGGGGGAATTGCTATGTTCTGCGCAATTACTTGTCAGGCCATTTGGTCATATTTAAAATCATGAATTTTGAATTTGGATTGCATTCTTTATTACACCACATGCCCCATTGAGAATTACCATAATCAAAGAAGTGGAAACTCAGGGACTTGCCGGAAACAGACTCTACATTAAGCTTATATACCGTGGGCTTTGCCTCTGATACATCAAAGCCTTCCTCAAACTGCTTTACTGAAGCTTCCGCCTCATTGTTTGAGAGCTCACTCATGTTTATTCTTGTAAAATACGATTCATTAGCTAGCCGCACTGGATTACTTTGAACCATTTGCGATGGAATCATTACAGGACTATAACTGCCGGGCTTTGGCCAAGCCCAACCTTCTTTATTTGTGATAATGTGGCCGTACGGGGTACATACTATTTGCCCCCACTTATTGATTGGATCTGGCAAAGAGGTTACGGCAGATTTTGGCGTCCCTTTGCAATCTCCAGCTGGTTCTGCGTATGAGGCAATCGAAAGCACGGCCATTATAACTAGGGTAATAAATCTCATCGATACTCCTTGGAGAACTATTCGCCTTATTAAGGGACAACTGAAACGCAATGGGGGTCCGGAGGGGAATTGAGCAACTTGTTAAGTAATTGCACTATATCCCCAAATGAATACTGACAGTGCCCACCAAATACATGACAATAGTAACCCGAAACCCACATATTTAAACTTTGACTCGTAAGCTTTAACCAACTTATTACCAGCAGCAACAACTGATTCATGTTTACAGCTTTTGTGACCGCCAGATAATACAAAGTCGAAACAAGCAAACCCAGTAGTATATTTTAGCGGTGACCAACCTGAGTTTGCTTTGAAATTTGCTGGTTCTCTGCTTTTAAACTCTCGATAAAAGAGAAGGTGTAGATATGCCCAGTAAGCGCATATGCCCACCCAGATGATTACTAACACTATTCCTATCATTAATACTTAACAATCCTCAGAGGTTTGAAGCCTCACTGCCCACTTTTCTGGGCAGATGCACCTTTGATCTGTAAAGTGTTTAGAGCGCACGGTAGTGGACATTTATGTTATGTGTTGTTGCTTTGTAAGTCTCACCTTGCCTCTCGAAGCATACCTTGCGAACCTCTTTTTCTTCATATTTTCTTTCGCCAACGACTCTTTGATTCGCCGTACTCGAGGTAGCACAAAAAGAATTCTCATTGTTTGTCTCAATTTTCGTAACACTTGCTTTTGAACGCGGCATAGAACTTGGCTTACCAATTTGCCTCATACTCGCTAAGAGATGCTTTTTTGTTATATGCCTTGTATCAGCACCCACTCCAGGAATATGTAAAGTTTGGCTGATTTTGTAATTTTTACTGAGCCAGGGAGATAATAATGAAACATCATTACTCATGTAAACCTCTTCAAACTTTAAATACACTGATATCTTGTCAGTTTCTGCTTTTACAAATGGCGATGTAAGTATAATTATCCAGATTAAGTTCTTCATGTTTCTCTTCGCTATCAATGTTCAAATGAGTAGCTTATTTATAAGTTATATGACGTCTACCTTTCTTCGTTAGGAGTCTACTACTAGATTGACTCCGATAAAATGGAAAGATCACTTTGCGCAGCATTCTCAGATTTTGGCAATAAGATATGATAGCCAGAGAGTATTGGTATATATTTTGTAGCCACCGCTTCAGTCGGCGGCCTGCCACCTTGATTAGAAAAATAGTATTCAAAATAGTAGGCTTTACCCCCTTCAAATGCTTCAGTGAATTCTAATATCTTTGGCTCCATGAAAGCATTTGCTTGAAGAGTTATTGTATAGGTGCCAGGCTTCAATCTGACCTTGAGGAAACCAAGGTTGTTTAGGCAACCTTCCTCCTGATCATGAATCAACAATTTTAGGCAAACAGTTGTTCCATCATTGGCCTCTGGCCGATAAACGTAAATTATTGCCTCTGATTTTGACAGAGTCTTATGCGGGGTATACTTGGGGCCTTTTGCTATAGGTCCGGCACAGCCAACTGCCAATGAAAGTAGTATTGATAATATTCCAATTCTCAGTGTCATATTAAGACCTTGATGATTTCTAACGCCCGCAATAGGGGCGGCAGGAGTTTAACGTAGACCGGTGCACACTGCCTGTGATGTTATGAATGCCATGCTTCAATGGAGGTGACTGTGTACCTTTTGCTCTCATAAATCCTTTCGGCGGGACAGAAATAATCGATGAAAACAGCCATGCTATATGAGCTTTCCTTAACCAAATAACCAATCATTTCTGGGATTTCGGCTCTTTTGCGAATCTGTATAATATACGCTGATACTTCTTTTCCAGTCTTATCCAAAAGATAGCTTCCACTTTCGGGTTGCCTGCAGCTGGAGTTAGCGTGCCACTGCGACAGATACTAGCCAACCATAGCCAAATACCGCGGCGCCATAGAGAATCAACAAAATCGGGATTGCAACAGCAGATAAAGTACTAAAGCGCTCAACTTCAATGTATGCATTTTTAGGTGAATGTGGTAGCAGGCGTACACTAACACTATCGCCTTCCTTATACCTATTCAAAAGATCATGCTCTATATTGTTGTCTTTAAACAATTGAGGGGAACGAAGTAATGGCGTGTCAGAGTAGAATTTTTCTTCCTTGTATTCATATTCAAACTCAATTTGTGCTTCGTAGATTCTTTGACCTTCCGTGTTCGCAAAATTTTTCAATTTAGATTTAGTAACTGTTGCGTCAATTAAGGGCAAAGAAGCCCACTTTTTCTTTACCCTTAGATAGACAAAGGTTTGGCAAAATCCGAGGCCTACGATTACTATCAATCCTACGTACTTAATAACCCCAAACATCATTTTTTCACTCTAAGAAACGCAACATTTATATAGTGGCCACCATGACAACTGTTTCCTACTTTTAAATAGGCTACTGCTATGGCGAAAAATGGAAAATGGTCGTTATGCCCAATATTTACTGCTAACCAATCTAATAAGTTAATGGTTATTAGGGATTTATCCTTAACTCTATGAGTTTCTCAGGACAAATCAAACACTTTTCCGAAAGATGCTGGACTTTTTTGTCAAAAATGAAACAGGCTCAGATCATCTTTTGTTGTCTTTCGGCGGCGTTACATTGTGCAAGAGAATATTTCCAGGGTTCGCGCTAACCCATGGATTTATGCAGACCTCAAAAAAAGAAAGCGCGCCATTATGTTAGGCATCCCCCCTGAAAGCAAGTAATTATGTGGACTAGAGGGGGATTTGAGAGACTATTGGTTCAATACTTTGGTGCTGTTCATTTGCATATAGGACGGCAGGCGGCGGCTTATGTTATTGGTGGCGTCAATTAGATATAACCACCCAACTTTTAAATTCAAACGATATATTTATTCTACGTTACACACGCTCAAGCGTTGCTGCTTCCAAAAACAGCTTAATTGCTGTGAAAGTTGTTCACCATTCTTACTTGTTTGGATTTGCCAATGTTTGGGATAAAGGTTTTGATAAAACATATCCGCAAAACGGTAGTCAGCTAAAATAATCACGCCCCGATCTGACTCAGTGCGAATCACTCTTCCCGCTGTCTGCAATACCCGAGTCATGCCGGGATAGCGGTAGGCAATATCAAACCCATTGACCGCTGAGAGGGTCTGTGGGTGCTCCGCCGACTGTCGTAGCAGCTCTTGCTCTTCATTTACTTGGGGAAGACCGGTACCTACGATAATTGTGCCAATCAATTTCTCCCCTACAAAATCAACGCCCTCAGCAAAAACGCCGCCCATAATGGCAAAACCCAGGCTCTGTGCACCCTCACTAAATGAGGCCAGGAAGGCTTCTCTTTCGCGATCACTGGCGCCTGGCGTCTGTTGTAGCGGCTGTATTTCCGGATAATCCTTCTGGAAATGCTCTACGACCATTTGCAGAAAGCGGTAAGAGGGGAAAAACACCAGGTAATTGCCAGGACGGCTGAAGTAAACTCGGGCAATCAAGTCCACTAGTGCTGGGAGTGCACTTTTCCGAGCCTGATAGCGGGTATCCACAAAAGGACAAAGAAAAACCCCCTGGTGGGAAGGCTCAAAAGGTGATGGCAGCATCAAGTAAGGCGTTTCTGGCTCAATCCCAAGCTGTTCAGTGACAAACTGTGTGGGGCGTAGGGTGGCTGAGAAGAAAATAGCTCCATGAAACTGGGCGCAAGATTCCTGTAGGAAACCCGCGGCATTCATACACATCAGCTTTAGTTGGTGTTCCTGCCAGGGGGCGTCCCGATCGATCACACGGGTCAGGGCCTGGTGTTGACCAGAAAGAATTTGTTCTATGCAGGCGTATCGATAAAGACATTTCAACCATTCCCCGATCTCTTCAGGGGGGAATTTTCCCTGTTCAGATAATTCACTCAGTGCATCTAGTACCTTCTGGGTAGCGCGAGTTACAGTTGCAGGGCGATCCTCTTCGGAATTCAGCGGGCTACACCAGGCTTGTACATTTTGGCTTGAGCGTATTTCCTTATAGAGGTTTTGCTCTTGAAACCGTTTGCTCCATTGAGCAAGTGCGCGTACCAGGGATTGGATACGCCGGTACAACTGTGGGTGGTTGCTTTTACAGGCCAAGGCCGCGCGGCGACTATCCCTGCGGCTCAAGCTAGCGCTGTACATTTCCCGTGCCCGCTCGCTTAAGTTGTGCGCTTCATCTACTAATAGTGCGCGCTTGTAACGCGGATCTTGTAGTGTGGAAATATGCACCAAGGGATCAAAGACGTAATTGAAGTCACAGACCACCACATCGGCCCAGGGCAGCATTTGCAAGGACAACTCAAAAGGGCACAGATGCCACTGATCTGCAACCTTCGCGAGCGCTTCCGGTGTGATCCAGGGTTGCCCCAGCAGTTGTTTGCGCGCTTGCGGCAGGCGGTCGTAAAAGCCCTGTGTGCGAGGGCAGGTGCCTTCATCATCGCGACTACACAAACCCAGTTTACAAGCGCAGGTCTTATCACGCGCACTTAGCTCCAGTAGTGAAAGCTTTAGCCCAACTCCATGTAGCTTAGCGATAGTCTCTCGCACCACCTGCCTGCCAGAGGTTTTCGCCGTGAGGTATAGCAGCTGGTCCAGCTTTTCCTCACCAAGGGCTTTGATAGCGGGGAACAGTGTACTAATGGTTTTGCCAATACCAGTGGGCGCCTCCACAACCAGTTGTCCTGCATCCCTAAGGCAGCGATAAGCGGATACCGCCAGCTGGCGCTGACCGGGTCTGTAATCAGGGAAGGGGAATGAGAGGCTTTTTGCTGTTTGAATCACTTGTTGCCGATGCGCTTGCCAGGACCTATGCCAATGGATATACAGACTGAGGGCATCTCCAGCAAAACTTTCCAAAGCCTCCCAGTTGAACAGGCTTTGCTCCGGGTAGGACTTTTTCTCTTTGAGGTTGTACCAGACCATCTGCAGTGAGACCTCTTCAACCGAACTCCCTTTTTGGCGCTGCTGTAGCAAATAGCAGAAACCGTAAATTTTAAGCTGAGCCCAATGGTATAGGCGGGTGGTCTCGGGAAGCCTATCTGGATGGCAATAGGTGGTTTTGATTTCATCCAGTTGTGCCGGCTGGTGCAAGTCAGCTTGCGGATGAAGGATATCGACCCGTCCCTCCAAGAGGATATCCTGGCCTGAGCACTCCAGCTGAACCTGTAAACGGTATTCCGCTTCTGCGCCTTTGGGGCGACGTTTTTGCAGTTTTTGGTGAGCGCGAATGCCCTCCTGGGCGGTTGGGCCTGGCCCGCCGGTATGGATCAAATCCCCTCTGCGGCAAGAGAAAGCCACTAATTCACCCACAGATAACTTTAGGGGAGAGGCGCTTGCGGAGGTGTCATGCTCCTCAGTAGGCTCCGCCAGTAGCCCTGCAACTGTAGGCTTACCCCTCAAGGCTGTAACCATTCCACATGTATCACCCGGTGGGGAATATTGTGAGCGGCAAAGAAAGTCAGCCAGCGCTGCTGGTTTTGCTGTAAGCGATCACCGGGGCCCTTGACCTCCAACAGCTTATAACTTCCTTTTTTAGGAAACAGAATCAGATCTGGCAGGCCATTGCGGTGATGATTGATATCACCGAGTAAACGTTGAAATAGTGCGTGCCAATGTTCAGCAGGAATACGATCCAGGGTCAGCTCCAGCAGTTCCTGGGATAGTGCTTCCCAGGCTACCAGAGGATTGGCAATACCCTGTTTTTCACGGTAGGTTTGCATAACCCGCAGCTTTAGCGAGCTTTGACAAAGCTCCGACAGCCGCGATTCAAACAAGCTCTGGCGTGATGAGTAAAAATTTGGGCTACGGAAATCACTGGGGGCTATTTGGAAGGGGTTATAAAAGGCACCTGGCACTGAAGCAAAGAGAATGTCCCAGATATAGAGGCCCAGTACCCCATTGAATAGACTGTTCTCTACATAGTGGCAAACACCTTCTTCCTGCCTTGCCACTTCCGCAGCTGCCAGAATTTCTACTCTTTCTGGGGCCTGGGGTAGGGTAAATATTTCTTGCGGTGGCTGATAAGGCTGGGGATTCTTCCAAGCTTGAGCACAGCCTATGCGCTTGGCCGTGCGATACCCAAAACTCTCGGCAAAACATCGTTCGGCCTCATTGAGGGGAGATTCGAGAATTTCACGGCATAGAGAAAGCGCCTGATCGAAATTACCACGCTTTGCGGCAATTCTCGTCCGGCGTTCACGGGCAGGCGGCTGCGCACAATCCTGATAGAGTCTCTCTGCAGCTTCCAACTGATCCAGTCTTTCCAGTTGTCGCGCCATCTTCAGGCGTAGACGATCCACTCGCCTGGCCAGAGTCAAATCTCCAGGAATGCCAGCGGGTAATTGACCAGTCAGTTTATGGATTCCGCCGGCATCACCAGAGAGTACCTCCTCAGCTTGTTCAAGGCAGCTGTAATAGAGTAAGTACTGCTCAATCTGCTCTCGACTCTGGAAGGGCAGCTGGTGACTATCTAATGGGTAGGGCTCATATTGGTATAACCCCAGGTCCTTCAGCACGTATTCTGTAAGGCTCTGGTTCAGATTGCCAAAAAAACAAAGCTGAAAGGTTTGAAAGCACTCGGCCCTTTGAAGTGCAAGCAATGCCTCATCGGCCATTAACCGTTTTCGCCATTCAAAGGAGGCCGCCAATAAAGCTTCCTCTAACTCTCCCCGTTTTAGGGACTTGCGTAGGCCAGCAGGCCCCGCTGAGAACAATTCCGCCTTGGTAAACAGCGCTATAAGTTCGCGGTCTGCCAGGGGTGGACTCCTTTTCAAAAAACCAGCAGAGCAAAGAGAGTCAATGGCCTCACCAAGATCGTCAATTTCTCTGTAAGACAGTTTTCCCTCTCTGAACAGTGCTCCCAAAGATGATGGAATACCCTTACGGGATAGCAGCCGAACATAAAGACGCTGACTGTCAGCATCGAGCTCGTAGAACTCACGATAAAAGTTAATCTCAGCAGGGGAAAGTAGCTGCTTGTAGCGGGACACTACAAAATCAACCAAGGCCCGGAAGTTGGTCAAATAGTAGTCAGGTGCTAGCTCGATAGTGGCGGCCATGATACGGGCAATAATGTGTCAACAATAAATCGTGGTGGGTAATATTGATATAAGAGCTGTATGGTTATACAGCATATCATTTCTGGAAACAAAACCATAGGCTGACTTTACGGACATATAAGAAACACAGCAGCAGTAAGCTTTGAATGATTCTGAGTAGCTTCCTCGTTGGTTAAAGTATCAATACTTCAAGAGACTATCGATCAAGCTATAACAGAAGGAGTGTTTTTGAGAAGGAGTGAGAGCCAATAAGGAATAAACTTAAATAGGTGAGTTGAGACACTCAACGATTTACCCATGGGTATGGAAATAGCCTTGTAAATATGTTTTTTAATAGGAGGGGAAAATTGCCCCTCCTATTCAGCTAAAAAGCTATGTAAAACTCAAGAAGCTTGAATTGAGGTTTTACTTTGATGCGCACTCGATCTGGGAACCTGTACTCTATATTCTGGGAACATATTTACGGTAACAGTAAAATCACACTTAGTAGGACCAGCAACATGCTTCAGGCCCCACCAGTATTTTATTTTAACGGTTTCGCCTGGGGCGATGGGGTGACCGTAGCTTACAAAACCATCTTCTATGGGAGTACCTACTGAATTACACAGGTATGCATCCCAGGTCATACCATTGTCATCGAGATCTAAGAATACTTTGGCGTCGAGGATAGGAAATTTTCCAGTATTTTTGAGTTCTATAAGCCCCTGAATATAACTTCCTTCTGTAGAGTCCTCGATACCAGTCCATGCAGCCCAGTGAAAACTGGTGGCCTCAAGACTATCAGAAATAAATGGCTTATCTGTATCCCAACCTTCAACATGACCAATATTTGACATGATTAATCCTTTTCTTCAGAAATATCATTAAAAAATTAATGACTGCAAGTGGGTACCGCCTATTTTTAAAAACGAAAGCATGAGAAGAGGGGAAGCAAAACAATAGCAAATCAAAAAACACGAGATATATGTTCTGGGCTTTACCCTAAGATCCCTGCTCACTGTGCACCTCTTGGTGCACAAGCGGAGTATTGGGGCCATAAAAGTTGAGATCAACCCTTAAATATTAGATGGGCAATAGTTGCGAGAATAACAACGCCAAAATTTTTACTGGGTGGAGTATGCATGCCATATAAAGCAGTCTTTGATCAGCAGCCTGGCATTGCGCCGGCAACAATTGACCGTCTTAAAGGCTGCAAAACTAAAGTAAATTCCACCAAGGCATCCAGGGCTATGATTTTGCAGGCACGCAAATAGAAAAAATCGTCTAACTCTTATTTAATATACCGAAAAACTTTACGGTACCTAAAAATAATAAACCAAAGAAATAGGGCTAATGGTGTAATCATTAATACAGCCATTTGGTTTTTTAATACCGCCATATTCATTGTGATGATCACAGTCCCCAATTCATAGATATCGGTGGCAATGATCACAGGAAGGAAAAACGCCCAAAATCTCGCGCTGCCAATTTTTTTGGCAAAAGCCAACCCAAAGAAACCCACAAAATAAGTGGTATAGATGATCAGGCTTGCTATCAACCACCAGATCGACTGATTGTATTCATTGTAAGCAAAGGCTTCATACTGAGAGATCACTTCTATCGGAACCAGAAGAAAAAACAATACCTTCCAGAGTACACTTGGCTTGTAGATTAAAGATTCATTACCAAGAGCACTCTCTGGGGCCCGGTAGAGTTCCTGCATGAAACATCCCTATTGTTATTACTTTGCAGTTCAATAAAGCTTATGTTACTAACACAAGATCCTTGAAGCTTCCCGAAGAAGGAGCCTATTAGTGGGCGCCTCAATCAACGAGAGGGCGCAGAGGATATTCTGATCCCAGGCAAAGTCAACTAATTCAATCCCCATTTTCATAACAATGCGAAATCAACCTGAAAACTCTTGTTTTTAGTCAAATTCATACTGTTTGAATACAGAAAAACCGAGGAAAAATCGGGGCAATACCTATTAGGTGGTAAATTTCTGTGACGATAAACGCAAAGTCAGGTTTTAACCTTTGGTGACATAAGTTACAGGTTTAATGCATTTCCACTTCACGGAATCATTCTTTTTTTTCGCCCGTTTATTAAATACTAAAGGCCACCTTGACCATCACCCCGTTGGCTCAGGCCGACTCCAAATCCAGATTAGCCCACAACCGATGCCGCCAACAGCGAAAAAAAGTAAATACAGATTGGAAATGTGATGAACGGCAAGAGCCATAGAAAGTGCCATGGTCAGCGTAGCCAGTAGTTTGGTTCTCCTACTGATGTAACCACTACGCCAGGTTCTTAATAGGTGACCAAATAAGTGATGTTCCTCAATCCATTGATGCAGCCGTTCAGAGCTTTTAGAGGCCGCCCAGGCACCAACAACAATAAATACGGCAGAGGGTAACCCAGGCAGGATGGCACCAATAATTCCGACAAGCATAAAGAAACAAGCCACGGCCCCCCATAGCCAACGCATCCACCCTTTGGCTAACGGAGGGGTTTCCATGTCAGGCACTTCTTCATTATGTTGACTCAACCTGAATCTCCAGTTTTAAAATCCGTTAAACAGATAAAACAATGGCTATTAGCAGCTATCTGCTCACTATATCAAAGAGGCACTAATGAGTGACACCTGCAACTTGCATTCTTACTGCGGAGCTTGGCTCTCAATATACAGTTGTGGGACCGGCAAGATTGTTACAAAGGCAACCATTGTTGTTTTCTAATGTGCTACAGGGGCGCGTCTTCATACTTTTATTAATAATCTGTAATGTCTAGCATGATAAAAAGGACTGCCTAAAAACTGTCGTCATCAATGCTCTTAAACAGAAGAAAATAACAATACGACTTTCTTCCCTTATGCCTGTAACCCAGTGTTGAAAAACACTTCTGCTTTAACACTACACTGATTAACAAAGCCGCTATCGGCTACCAAGCTGCATGTTTTATTATTGAGCATTAAGCACTATGGATTATCGGCTACAAGCGCCCGATCTGGAGTGCCTTATACAAGCAATCCGTGATAGAGGATACCTGCTGTACGGGCCCAGATTGACCGATGGAGCCATCACATACGGCGAAGTTCACTCACTCTCAAATCTGCCTCAAGGCTGGACCGATGAGCAGCAGGCTGGGCAGTACCGAGTTAAGCGCCGGGAAGATGAAGCTTACTTTGGCTATGCCGTAGGGCCTCACTCCTGGAAGAAATACCTGCAATTACCCCGCCGGCCCATATGGAAGGTCTCCAAGCAACATCAAACCATAGAAATCGTTGAGATTCAGGATTCAGCCCCAAAGCAGGCATTCCTGGGAGTTCGAAGCTGTGAGCTGCACGCCATTGCTATCCAGGATCGTATCCTGTGCCAGGGGGAATATCCCAGTGAGAGTTACCACCAAAGGCGGAAACAGTTGTTTACCGTTGCGGTGAATTGCACCTCGGCAGCAGATACCTGCTTTTGTACTTCGATGAATACCGGTCCAGAGGTCACTTTGCCCAGCGATCTCACCTTGACAGAGGTGATTGAAGCCGGGGAGCACTTTTTTCTGATCAGCAGTGGCTCGGATGCCGGTAAGGAAATTATTGAGCAACTCCCCTTGCTTCCAGCAAGTGAGGGGGAAAGTAAACTGGCTAAATGTAAGGTGAAGCGCCTTGAGGAGGAAATGCGGCGTGGACCACGCCAGTTCGATAGCTCAGATTTGAAAGAGCTACTCTATAGAAACCTCGATAGCCCGAACTGGGATAAGGTCGCTGATCGCTGTCTATCTTGTGCCAACTGCACCATGGCCTGTCCAACCTGTTTTTGCTCCACCGTTGAGGACACCACCGATCTCAGTGGCGAACATGCTGAGCGCTGGGAGCGTTGGGATTCCTGCTTTACAGCAGATCTCAGTCATATTACCGGCGGCTCCGTACGCGCCGATACCCGGTCACGCTACCGGCAATGGATGACTCACAAACTGGCCAGCTGGCACGACCAATTTGACAGCTCTGGTTGCGTGGGCTGTGGTCGCTGCATCACTTGGTGCCCTGTGGGTATCGACCTCACCGAAGAGGTCCGAAATATCCGAGCCCTGGATCAAAAACAGACGCCCAGCCAGGAGTCACCATGAAGACCATTGCCGATCTTCTTCACGAGCATCCTTTCTTTCAAGGTTTGGCAGAGAGTGATCTGCAGTTTCTGGCTTCCTGCGGTGAGAACTGTATTTATCACAAGGGCGACTACCTGGCGCGGGAAAATAGTCAGGCAAACCACTTTTTCCTAATTCGCAGTGGCCGGGTAGCAGTAGAGACTT
The DNA here is from genome assembly GCF_052468275.1 of Microbulbifer mixtoriginis (SeqCode). NCBI lineage: Bacteria > Pseudomonadati > Pseudomonadota > Gammaproteobacteria > Cellvibrionales > Microbulbiferaceae > Microbulbifer > Microbulbifer mixtoriginis (SeqCode). The sequence continues at coordinate 3,115,070 of NZ_CP174341.1, forward strand.
TTGTTCCCAATCGCGGCCCCCTGTGCCTGCTCACACTCCATGGCGGTGATATTTTCGGGTGGTCCTGGCTGTTTCCTCCCTATATCTCTGCTTTTGATGCCCGCGCCATGGAAGATGTTCGCAGCCTGCGCCTGGGCGGGGAATGCTTGCGCAATAAATGCGAACAGGAACCTAAACTGGGTTTTGAGCTGATGAAGCGCTTTGCGCGAATTGCTACTGAACGGCTGCAGTCCGCACGTATTCAATTGCTGGATATTTACGGCCCAGATCACCAGGGCCACCCAACATGATCCCCTCCGTTTACCGGGTGTGCCAGCGGCGCGTGGAATATCCGGGGACTTTCACATTGCAGCTGGAAGCTAAGAACGGTAGGCGGCATAAGCCACCGATGAATTTTGCTCCCGGTCAGTTCAATATGTTGTACGCCTTTGGTACCGGAGAATCCGCCATTTCCTTTAGTGGACTGGGGAGCGAGGACGGCAAGCTCATCCATACCATTCGCGCCCAGGGGAATGTCACCCGGGCCCTAGAGCGCCTACAGGAGGGAGACACTTTAGGTGTAAGGGGGCCTTTCGGCATCGGTTGGCCTCTAGATACTGCCGCTGGCAAAGATCTTTTGATTATTGCCGGCGGTCTCGGACTGGCGCCGTTGCGCCCAGTAATCTATGCGGCGCAGCGGGAGCGACTTACCGCACGCGAGGTGCGTCTCTTTTATGGTGCCAGGCGCCCAAGTGAATTGCTGTATAGAGAGGAGCTCGCTCAGTGGAGCACCCAGCTCGAGCTTGAGACTTCGGTAGATCACGGTGATGGCTCCTGGCCTGGGCATATTGGTGTGATTACCGATCCTTTACAGGCCGCACAAATAGATGGCGCCAACTCGGTGGCGTTTCTGTGCGGCCCTGAAATTATGATGCGCTTTTGTATCCAGGTTTTGGTGCGCAAAGGTGTGCCAGCGTCCTCTATCTATCTATCCATGGAGCGCAATATGAAATGCGCCATCGGTCTCTGCGGACACTGCCAGTGGGGTCCAAACTTTATTTGTAAGGATGGCCCTGTTTTTTGCTATGAGGATATTCGCCCATGGCTGCAGATTCGCAGCTTATAAGCCGACAGCCCTACAAACCCAAACTGGCGGTCTGGAAATTCACCTCCTGTGATGGCTGCCAACTCAGCTTGTTGGACTGTGAGGATGAGCTGTTGCTGTTGGGGCAGGAAGTGGAGATCGCCTATTTTATGGAGGCCTCCAGCAAGGTAGAAGAGGGGCCTTACGATATCTCCCTGGTGGAGGGCTCCATTACGACACCCGCCGACCTGTTGAGAATTCAGGAGGTGCGGCGTCAGTCAAAGTTCCTGGTAAGTATTGGCGCCTGTGCCACTGCCGGCGGTATCCAGGCACTACGCAATTTTGCCGATGTCGTCGAGTTTACTTCTGTGGTTTACGCCGAGCCCTCTTACATTCACACCCTAAAAGAGTCCACCCCCATTGCCGCCCATGTGCCAGTGGACTTCGAGTTGCAGGGCTGCCCGATCAACAAACTGCAACTGTTAGAGGTCATCAGTGCTTTTCTGAATTCTCGTGCACCTCAGGTTTCCAGTCATTCAGTGTGTATCGAATGCAAACTTAAGAACAATGTCTGTGTATGGGTAGCCCATGGCACCCCCTGCATGGGGCCGGTAACCCATGCTGGTTGTGGCGCGCTTTGCCCCAGTTACAACCGCGGTTGCTATGCCTGCTATGGCCCGAAGGAGAACCCTAATGGTGAATCCCTGTGTCACTGGTGGGAACAAAATTTAGGAACAGACAGATCTACCGTCATTGAAAATCTACGTAATTTCAATAGCTTATCACCTCATTTTAAAGAAATTAGTCAAGATAGAGAGCATCGCCAAAAGGGAAAATCCTAACGGGTAGAGCAACTAATGGCCGGTAAAAGTAAAACCATCAAAGTCGATTATTTGGCACGCGTTGAAGGCGAGGGTGCACTCTATATACGCTACGACGATCATGGCGTGCACGAAGTGCAGTTAAAGATCTTTGAGCCCCCACGCTTCTTTGAAGCCTTTTTGCGGGGGCGCGATTACACAGAAGCACCGGATATCACCGCCCGTATTTGCGGCATTTGCCCAGTGGCCTATCAAATGAGCGCGCTGCACGCCATGGAGAACGCACTGGGTCTGGTTCCTACTGAGCCCCTGAGAAATTTGCGCCGTTTGCTCTACTGTGGAGAGTGGATCGAAAGCCATATGCTGCATATCAGCATGTTGCATGCACCGGACTTTCTCGGCTATCCCAATGCCGTGGCCATGGCCAAAGACCACCCAGAAGTTGTACAGCGGGCGTTGGAAATCAAGAAAACTGGAAATGCGTTGGTGCGTCTGCTTGGGGGTAGGGAGGTCCACCCAATCAACGTGCGCGTAGGGGGCTTTTATCGAGTGCCCAGCCTGGAGTCCTTTCAAGCACTGCGCCCCCAATTGTTAGAAGCCCACAATCTGGCAGAACTCATGACGCGTTGGGCGGCGGGTCTGCCATTTCCCCATTGTGAGCAATCCTATGAATGCGTCGCCCTGTCCAACCCCAGTGAATACCCCATGAATGTGGGGCGTATTGTTTCCAATCGCGGGCTGGATATTTCGGTAAAGGACTACGAAAAACATTTTCGCGAACAGCAGGTACCGCACAGTACGGCATTGCACAGTCTATTGATCGAGCGGGGCGCCTACCTTGTCGGGCCCATGGCGCGCTACAACCTCAACTACTCCCAACTCTCAGGAGAAGTGAGAAGCCTTGCCGAGGCGTTGGGTTTCCGAGCCCCCTGCAATAATCCCTTCAAAAGTATTGTGGTGCGCTGCCTGGAAGTACTCTACGCCCTGGAAGAGGCACTGCGCCTCATCGATGCGTTTCAACTCCCCGATGAGCCCTACCTGGCTGTAGAACCCAGAGAGGCTAGTGGCTGTGCCGCTACCGAGGCCCCTCGCGGACTGCTCTATCACCGCTACGCCATGAATGAGCAAGGCAAAATTACTTTTGCCAAGATCGTCGCTCCCACCTCTCAAAATCAAAAAACTATCGAAGATGATCTACGCCTGATGCTGCCAAAATTCATGCACCTGCCCGAGCAACAATTACAGGGTTTATGTGAGCGCGCCATTCGCAATTATGACCCCTGTATTTCCTGCTCAACCCATTTCCTGCAGCTACATTTGCAACATGAGCCAAAAAGAATCTCCTGAGCGCTGGCTGTTGGTCAGCCTTGGCAATCGCTTCCGGGGAGACGATGGTGTGGGGCCCTATCTGCTCGACAAGCTGCGCAGCCAATTAAAAGGAAGCGCAGATTTTCTGGAGAGCGGCAACGACATGGTAACCCTTGTGGGGCATTGGAAAGATCGTCAGGTCTGCTTGGTAGATGCGATTTTGTCCGATGAGCAAAAATCGGGCGAACTAATCCGTGCTGATGGTCTGGCCGATATTATCGCGCCCAGTAACTGCACGACTTCAAGCCACGGCTTTAACCTCAGAGAAGCGATCGACTTGGGCAGAGTGCTGGGAGCATTGCCCCACAGGCTGGAAATTTTTTCCATCTGTGCCGAGAACATCAGCTCCTGTGATCGTCTCACTGCCGCAGTGAAGTTAGGCGCGGAGCGTGCCGAGCAGGAGCTACTTGCGTTTCTACAAGGCGATAACGGACAAAGCTGACAACGGAGACCAGTGATGCATGAACAGTCCTTGATCAGCAATCTGATCGAAAAAATACAGCAGCTTGCCGAGAACGAAGGCGCCAGGGTAGTGGGTGCCAAGCTGCGCCTAGGTGCTCTTGCACATATCTCCGCCCCACATCTACGGGAACATTTCGAACAGGCAACTTTCGGGACCAGCCTGGAAGGATTGCAACTGGAAATTGAAGAGCTCACCGATATTCATCACGCCGAAGCCCAGGACATTATCCTGGAAAATCTGCAATTTGAGGCCAGTGATGGACAATGAGCGTCGCCGGCTAGCGATTAAAGGCCTGGTACAGGGCGTAGGGTTTCGACCTTATATTTATCGCTTGGCGCGGGATTGCCGACTGACCGGCTGGGTTGCCAACCATAGTGGTGGATTACAGTTGGAGGTTGAGGGAAAAAGCACAGGCATCGAGAAATTCCTACAGCGTCTTCCTCTGGAAAAGCCGCCGCACAGCCTGATACTCAGTATTGATAGTGAGGTAATTCCTGCCGAGGGTGACAGCGATTTTGAGATTCGAGAAAGCACCGTTGCCGCCGCACAATCTACCCTGGTTCTGCCAGATATAGCTCCCTGTAACTCTTGCCAGGCCGAATTGCAGGATTCCCGTAACCGCAGGCACAAATACCCATTCATCAACTGCACGCACTGCGGCCCGCGCTTTAGCATCATTGATAAGATGCCCTATGATCGCGCCAACACTGCAATGGATCAGTTTCCTCAATGCGCCAAATGCCAAGCTGAATACACCAATCCCGAAGACCGCCGTTTTCACGCCGAACCCAATGGCTGTCCAGAATGTGGCCCACAGCTGCAGCTCTGTGATAGCAAAGGCAAGGTGCTTCTCACCGGCCTGGCAGCCTTGAATGAGACGTTCGCCAGCCTGGCCAGTGGAAAAGTTGTTGCGTTGAAAGGTGTAGGGGGGTTCCAACTATTGGTAGATGCCGGCAATAGCCAGGCATTACAGACATTACGCAAACGCAAGCAGCGCCCACACAAACCTTTTGCCCTGTTGTATAGCTCTTTATCGGCAGCGCGACGTGATTGCCGGATTTCGGAGTTGGAGGCAAAACTGCTTACTTCACCGGCACGCCCCATCGTACTACTGGAAGCAAAACCGGAAGCGAATGCCAGGGTACACGAGCTGGTAGCGCTGGGTTCACCAGATCTGGGGGTGATGTTGCCAGCCTCACCACTGCACCTACTCCTTGCCGAAGAGTATGCGGCCCCCCTTGTCGCCACCAGCGGCAATTTGGCTGAAGAGCCAATTTGCATTGAAAATACGGAGGCTTTGCGGCGCCTTGGCAAAATTGCCGACCGTTTTTTACTGCATAACCGCCGCATAGTGAGGCCATTGGATGACTCGGTACTGCGCGTAGTAGAAGACCGCCCCTTGATGTTACGCCGTGCACGTGGCTATGCCCCACTACCCATTACCCAGGCAAAACTGTCACAACAGGCACTCACTCAATCCTATTTAGCCCTGGGAGCAGATTTAAAAAATTCCGTGGCGCTGTCCCACAATGGTTGGATTTATCAGAGCCAACATATTGGCGACCTGAGTAGCGCCACCGCAATTGAGCACTTTGACCGCACGATTGCGGACCTCACTGGCTTACAACAGCGTCGACCGCAAACGCTGATCCACGACCAGCACCCAGGCTATAGCTCTCATCGCTGGGCACTGCAACAGCAGGCTCCACGCCTGGGGGTACAACACCATGTTGCCCATCTGTTTTCCTGTATGGCCGAACACGGTCACAGTGGTGCCGCACTTGGCGTCTGCTGGGACGGCACTGGCTATGACAGCAGCGGCATAGTGAGGGGCGGGGAGTTCCTCCTCTGGGACGGTAAATCGCAAGTAGAACACGTCGCCAGCCTGCGCACATTTCCCCTGCCAGGTGGAGAAAAAGCCGTGCGCGAACCACGGCGGGCTGCGGCGGGCCTGCTATATGAAATTTCCGGATACATGGCGCTGCAACACCAGCTGCTCAAGCGCTGCTTTACCCGCAGTGAACGCCGTAACCTGGTCACCATGCTGGAAGGTGAGGTCAACAGCCCTCTATGCAGCAGTGCCGGGCGCCTGTTTGATGCAGTGGCCGCACTGTTGGGGCTATGTAGCCAGTCGAGCTATGAGGGGCAGGCCGCCATGGTGCTGGAACATAGTGCCCGAGGAATTCAGAGTAGTGACAGCTATCCATTCGACCTGTATCAGCGTCAAAGCAAGTGGGAGCTGGACTGGGCCCCCTGTATTAGCGCCTTGATACACGATGAAGGGAAGTCGCTGCCGCAGCGGGCTGCGGCTTTCCACAATACCTTGGCAAATATGATTCTGGCAGTGGTCAGTGAGATCGGGGAGCGTCAGGTCTTTCTCTCCGGCGGTGTTTTCCAAAACCGAAGACTAACGGAACGCACCGCGACACTGCTGCGTGAGCGGGGATTTACCGTGCATTGCCACAGCCAGGTCCCCCCCAACGATGGCGGTATTGCTCTTGGGCAACTTCACTATGCCCACTGCATGGCTGCAGCCGGACAACTTGCGGGGGATTAAGTGGGCATGTGCTTAGGTATTCCCGGCCTTATTGAAGAGATCACAGATAATTCCCCCCTCGAACGCCTGGGCAAGGTACGTTTTGGCGGCATAGCCCGGCAAGTCAACTTATCCCTGGTGCCAGATGCCGGCGTTGGCGATTATGTGGTAGTCCATGTGGGTATCGCCATCAGTCAGATACAGGAAGAAGAAGCCGAACGTGTTTTTCGCGACCTGGAATCCCTGAGCGGGCCGAGCGGCCAGGAGTGATGCCGTGAAATTTGTCGATGAATACCGCCAGAGCGAAACTATCCAAAAGATAGCCACAGAAATTCGCAAAGAAACCACGCGCCCCTGGACGATTATGGAAGTATGCGGTGGACAGACTCACGCCATCGTTAAGAATCGCCTCGACCAGTTACTACCGCAAGCAATAGAGTTGGTTCATGGACCGGGCTGCCCGGTTTGTGTGACCCCCCTGGATACCATTGATCGGGCCATTGCCATCGCTGGATTGCCGGGAGTGATTTTCTGTTCCTTTGGCGATATGTTGCGAGTACCCGGGTCAGAACACAGCCTGCTCGATGTGAAAGCCAATGGTGGCGACATTCGCATTATCTATTCCCCCCTACAGGCGGTGAAGATTGCCGAGGACCACCCAACAAAGCAGGTGGTCTTTTTTGCCGTAGGATTTGAAACAACCGCAGCCGCGAATGCCATGGCTGCCACCCAAGCCAAACAAAAGTCGCTTAAGAATTTTTCCCTGTTGGTTTCCCAGTTTTTGGTGACACCGGCCATCGCTTCTATATGCGCCGCCAAGGATACACGTGTGCAGGGATTTCTTGCCGCTGGTCATGTGTGCTCAATAACCGGTTACGAAAGCTATCTGCCCCTTGCCGAAAAGTATCAGGTGCCGATTGTCGTTACCGGCTTTGAACCCCTGGATATTCTTGAAGGATTGTTGATGTGCCTGCGCCAATTAGAGCAGGGCAGTTATCAGGTGGAAAACCAGTATCTAAGAGCGGTAGAGCGAACCGGCAACCGCCCGGCACAAGTGTTACTGAACAATGTATTTAGCGTTTCTGCTCAGTGTTGGCGGGGCCTGGGTGAAATTCCAGCGAGTGGCTTGGCACTTGCTGAAGAGTTTTCAGATCTCGATGCAACAAAGAAATTTGCATTGCCAGAGATCAAACCCCGGGAGCAACACCAGTGTATTAGTGGTGCCATTATGCTCGGCCTCAAAAAGCCCGGCGACTGTCCCCATTTCGGCACAACCTGCCGCCCAGACCACCCCCTGGGCGCCCCCATGGTTTCCTCCGAGGGTGCCTGCTCCGCCTACCACTGCTATAGCCAACAGGTAAAAACCCGTGAATCTTCAATGTCCTCTCCCAACAACCAATAAGGACAGTATCCGCCTGGGGCATGGCAGTGGTGGCGAGATGACCCAGCAACTTCTGAAGGAGTTTATCCAACCTCTGTTCAAAAACACCTGGATCGACCAAGCCCACGACAGCGCTACCTTGCCTTGGGATTCTGATCGCTTGGTATTCACCACCGACTCATTCGTAATTACCCCTTTGTTTTTCCCCGGTGGGGATATCGGCAAATTGGCCGTTTACGGCACCGTCAATGACTTAGCCATGGGCGGTGCCGAGGCAAAATTCTTGAGTTGCAGCTTGATACTGGAAGAAGGGTTGCCGTTCAACACATTAAAAAGAGTGCTGCAATCCATGGCTGGCGCAGCCGAGGAAACCGGTGTAAAGCTGGTTACCGGGGACACCAAGGTCGTGGAGAGAGGCAAGGGCGATGGTATCTATATCAATACCAGCGGAGTGGGTGGCTTGCTGAGTAATCACCCAATAGACCCCAGTTATATCCGCCCAGGTGACAGAATTCTATTGTCCGGGGATATTGGCCGACACGGCATTACCGTTATGGCAAGCCGTGAGGGATTGGAATTCGAAACTGCACTCACCAGTGACTGCGCCCCGCTCAATGCCGCAGTTTCAGCATTGCTCCAGGGCGGTATTCCGCTTCACTGTTTGCGGGATCTCACTCGCGGTGGTCTCGCGACGGCCCTGGTGGAACTGGCCGAAACCAGTGGGCAGGCCTTCGAACTGGATGAAGCGCAGATCCCAGTCTGCGAATCAGTCTACGGAGCCTGCGAAATGCTGGGCCTAGACCCCCTTTACGTGGCCAACGAGGGGCGTTTCGTTGCTGTTATTCCCGCAGAGTACGCTGATCAGGCCAGCGCTATCCTAAGAGAGGAACGGGTAGGGGCATCCTGTGCAATTATTGGGAAAGTCACTGGCAAGCCCAGTGCCCAGGTTATTCTAAAAAACAGCCTGGGGTGTGATCGCCTGTTACAGCGCTTGCCAGGAGAACAGTTGCCAAGAATTTGTTAGCCAATAGCATTTATAAACATCCTGCGGAAACATTGATAGCAGCCTCAACCTCCCTGGCATTGTTCATTTTAATGTCATGCATCGCCCTGATTCCCGCCCCGCAGTTTCGGGTAAGGTTCTGATTAAACTAAGTGCTAGAGCGCGATTAGTTGGCAGTGGCGTTTTGTCACAGCAAGCGGCTGGCTTCATTTTTACTAAGCTTCCCAGTCTAAACGCATGACTATTCATTACTAAGATCAGTCGAAACTAAGCTCAGTCGAAAACTGTGAAAGGTAATCCGATAAAGGTGAACCGTGCTTCAGACAAGGCCTGAGAAAAACTGGCACTCAATGTCCCCAGATGCGGTGTTCTCCGAGCTGAAGACCAGTATGGCCGGAATCAGTGAGGAGGAAGCTGCACTAAGACTGCGAACCGACGGGCCTAACTGCCTGCCAGCACCAGCTCGCAAAGGGTTTCTGCGGCGCTTCTTCTCCCATTTCAACAACCTCCTGATCTACGTCCTGCTCGGGGCGGCGCTTATCACAGGCCTACTACAACACTGGGTAGATACCGGGGTCATCCTGGCGGTGGTTATCGTCAATGCGATTATCGGCTTTGCTCAGGAGGGTAAAGCGGAAAGGGCCATGGATGCTATCCGCCATATGCTGGCTCCACGTGCCGCAGTCCTCCGCAACAATCAGCGGCTCACTGTGGAGGGAGAGAAACTAGTACCCGGCGATATTGTGCTCATTGAGGCCGGTGACAAAGTGCCTGCCGATTTGCGGCTGTTAAAAACGCACGGTCTGCAGGTACAAGAGGCCATCCTGACCGGGGAATCCATCCCGGTAGAAAAACATACCGATCCGGTAAACACCGATACCCCCTTGGGGGACCGTAGTTGCTTAGCCTATAGCGGAACCACTGTCACCAATGGGCAGGGAGTGGGTGTAGTAGTGGCCACCGCAGCAGAGACCGAGATCGGTCATATCAGTGGCATGCTCGCCAGTGTTGAAACTTTAACCACTCCGTTGGTTGAACAGATGGGTTTCTTCGCCAAATGGCTGGCCCTTTTTATTCTGGCCGTTGCTGCGTTGATCTTCGCCTTTGGGCTGTTTGTATTGCAGCACAATTTTAATGAACTGTTTATGGCCATTGTTGGGCTTTCGGTAGCGGCCATTCCCGCGGGCTTACCGGCAGTTCTAACCATCACATTAGCGGTCGGGGCCCAGGCGATGGCGCGGCGCAACGCCATTGTCCGGCGCCTGCCGGCTATCGAAACCCTGGGATCAGTATCGGTAATCTGTACCGATAAAACCGGGACTCTCACACGCAACGAGATGTGCGTCGCCACAGTAGTTACAGGCGCACAACGCTATAAAGTAGAGGGTGAGGGCTATGAACCGCGGGGTGAAGTCATGCTCGGCGGCGCGCCGGTAGCGATGTCATCCCCACTGCAGGAGTTAGCCCGTGTCGCGGTTCTTTGTAATGACGCCGAGCTCAGAAAAGAGGATGACAACTGGCTCGTCGAGGGTGATCCCATGGAGGGGGCCTTACTGGCCTTCGCAGCAAAGGCGGGAATGAATAGCGGGGAGGTACGCAAGCAGTGGACCCGTACCGATATTATCCCCTTTGATGCACAGCATAAGTTTATGGCCAGCCTAAACCACAACCATGAGAATCATGCACTGATCGCCGTTAAAGGTGCGCCGGAACAGGTTTTGGCAATGTGCAAAACCTATCGCAGCAAGGATGGAGGCTGCGAACCGCTGATGGAGACCTACTGGCGACAAAAGACCGAGGAGGTGGCGGCATTGGGACAGCGTGTCTTGGCGCTCGCCACAAAAGAGGTAAAGCCAGAGCACACGGTGCTGGAGCACTCAGACGTGAAGGGAACTATGACTCTTCTCGGCTTGGTGGGATTGATCGATCCACCCCGTCAGGAGGCTATAACCTCAGTTGCAGAGTGTAGGGGCGCGGGTATTCGAGTGAAGATGATTACCGGCGATCATGTCGCGACCGCAAAAGCCATCGGTCAGCAGATAGGCTTGCAGCGGCCTAACAAAGCCCTAACGGGAGTGGATATCGACAACCTGAATGACGCGGCATTGGCGGCAGAAGTCCTGAAGGTGGATATCTTCGCCCGCAACAGGCCTGAGCATAAATTGCGGCTGGTAACCGCATTGCAGGCCCACGATATGACTGTGGCAATGACTGGCGATGGCGTAAACGATGCCCCCGCTTTAAAACGCGCCGATGTGGGTATTGCCATGGGCCGGGGGGGAACAGAGGCTGCCAAAGAGGCCTCCGAGCTGGTTCTAGCCGATGATAATTTCGCTTCCATCGGCGCTGCGGTCCGTGAGGGGCGCACAGTTTATGACAATATAAAAAAAGTGATTAGCTGGACGCTGCCCACCAACGCAGGGGAAGCCTCAACCATTATTGTGGCGCTGCTCTTTGGCATGGTACTGCCGATAACACCGATCCAAATACTTTGGGTGAACCTGATTACCGCGGTTACGCTTGGTATTGCGCTCGCCTTTGAGCCCACAGAAGAAAATACCATGCACCGCCCACCCCGGTTGCGCGACCAACCGCTCCTTACCAGTGTACTGGTATGGCATATCACATTAGTTAGTACCTTATTCCTGTGTGGCGTATTCGGAATATATACCTACGCCATTCAGCAACACCACTCATTGGAATTGGCACGAACCATGGCCATGAATACATTGGTGGTAATGGAAATTTTCCACCTGTTTTTTATTCGCAATATGTATGGCACCTCTCTCACCTGGAAGGCAGTGCGCGGCACCAAAGTGGTGTGGATGGCAGTCATCATGGTCACTTTGGGGCAATTTGCCATTACCTATGTCCCACTCCTGCAGGAAGTCTTTGCTACTGAGGCAGTGCCACTTTTTGATGGCATTCTGATCGTTGCGATTGGCGTAGCGCTGTTTGTCATTATCGAGATCGAAAAACAGATGCGTATACGCCTTTCCCGCCAGACACAAAGCTTCACTGCCAGGGAAAATTCTTAATTCCGTACCTTGACCTGTTCTCAGCCTGACCAACCCTACAGCCTAAGCCCCGCTTTAATTGGCTCACAATTTGCTGCCTCTTTATGGGTTTATTCTTATTACTAGTGATCAGATGCTCTCAATGTGTGTTGAAAGCCAGCGCTTGGCTCTACCAAAACTGAAACTTTCAGTGACATAGAGCACATTTTTGCAGGTTGGCAGCAGGGGCAACACCGTCATAGACACTTTGCAATACGCTTGAGCTTAACCGTGCTAGAGAGCTTTTCAGGGATCGCGTTTAACACAAGGTTAAAACCCGGAACAGCAGTGTAGCGAGCAAGTAAAACTTTCCGCCATAAAACCTTATGACATTTAGTGAAGATCCAGGCCGGGCCCCGGTAGGGAGTAATGAGATGCCGTTTAAACAAATCCTACTTCCTCTAGATGGCTCAGCTATCGCTGAAGAGGCCATCGCCCATGGAGTTATGCTGGCGCAGAACAGTGGTGCAAAAATTCACCTTCTTCATGTACAAAATTCTGAAGAGCAGAGCATAGATCCGGTGGACTGGCGGCTGCGCAGAGTAGAGCTGCGTAGCTACCTCAACCGTTTGGCTGAGCCCATTTCGGAGCAGGGTATTACTGTAAGCCAGTCTGTGGTGGAGGGACGCCCAGCAGAGCAGATTGTAGAGTACTGCGATGAGGTCGATATCGATCTGATTGTACTCACTGCATACGGCAAGGGTGGCGTCAGCCGTTTCGACTTCGGCAGCACCGCCCAAAAGATTTTTAGTGGCTCTGGGCGGTCCTTCATCATAGTGCACCCGGGTTTAAAACCTCCGGTCCAGGAAAATATGGCTTACCGCCGTATCCTGGTTTCCATGGATGGTTCCTCTCATTCCGAGTGGGTTGCTTGCCAGGCGGCATCAATGATGCGTGGGCAAGAGATGGAAATGATTCTGCTGCAAGTGATTGCTGTGCCAGATATGCCCCGCAAAATGCCGATCACCCGCGAAGAACACGCCACACGGGAAAAGTTTGTCGAATGCAATCGACGCGCGGGTGAAGTCTACCTGGAGGAGATGGCTCGCCAATTGGAAAACGGCATCAAAGTGCGGCCCTTGCTACTGGTTGCACAGAATGTCGCCGAGTGTATTTATGCCACTGCTGCGGAAGAGGATGTCGATCTGATTGCGATGAGCGCGCACGACTGGCAAACCGGTGAGCAACACGTAACGGGTACCGTCTGCCACTCCGTTATATCCCACAGTAACCTGCCGGTTCTGGTGTTCCAGGATTTGCAGGAATCCCAATTACAGGCTCTGCGCGCTGACAACATAGCCTGCCAAATTCGCCACTCAACTCTTCCGGTAAGAAATGAAGCGCATCGATGAAATTGCGGTTTTGGAAAAAGCAGGGCGCTCGCCAGGGGTACAAGTTCTTTGTACATGCAAAGTCCGAGCAAAGCGGTACTCAATCTGGGAGTACCGCCCACGGGATTGGTAACAATTCGAGCCGGGATAATGAACAGCAGCGCCTGGAAGATATAGCCGCGCTGGCCAAGCAGCACGCAAGCCCTGTCGGTACCGGTGGTGGCTACCGCTTGCGACTGCACTTGCGTCAGTTAGAAAAACATTTCGAGAAAATCTATCGGCATCTCGCCACTCGGGTAGAGGCGGGCGAAAAAAGTACTCGCAGTGAAGAGTGGCTACTAGATAACCGCCATGTGGTCCAGGAAGCCCTGCAGTTGGTATGTGAGTCCCTGCCGGTGAACTACTTAAAGCAGTTGCCACAAGTGTCTGCCGAAGACGGCAGTCTCGACCTGCGTTTACATGTCCTTGCCGATGCATTGATCACCGATTTCTCCCAACCCGTAGATATGCAATCCATTCACCTGTTGGTTGAGCACTACCAGGAGGATGCTGTTTTAACCACCGGCGAACTCTGGGCACTGCCCGCACTTTTGCGCCTTTGCCTATTGGAGCACTTGGCGCAGCTGGCCGAGGATGCCCTGGGAGGACATACCGCTACAGAAGAGGAACTCAGCGTTGGCATTGCCAGCGGTATCATTAGCCTGCGAGAACTGCGCAGTTGTAACTGGCGGGATTTTGTTGAGTCCCTCAGCCGTGTAGAACATATATTGCGCAAAGACCCTGCAGACGCCTACCGCCGAATGGATTTTGAAACCCGCGATAGATACCGGGATGTGATAGAAAAGCTGGCGCGCGGCAGTGGCAAAACCGAGCAGCAGGTTGCCCAGTGCGTGGTGGAACTGAGCGGCGTACAGAAAACCGATAAGCGCACCCGGCATGTGGGATACTACCTGATAGATGAAGGGCGTCCACAGCTGGAAACCCTGCTGGAATATCGCCCAGGCTTTCTGCAGCGCCTTCATTGGCAGCTATTGCACAAGGCATCCAGGGTATTCTTTTCCGGATTGGCTCTTTTCTCGATTCCACCGCTACTTGCCCTGGCTGTTTATCTACTCTGGAGCGGTGCTTCTATCATTTTGACGTTATTGGTACTGCTGGTTACCGCAGTGCCAGTGGTCGGTATGGCCCTGGCTCTGGTTAACGGCTTGATTACCCACTGCTTGCCCCCGCGCCTGCTGGCAAAACTGGATTTTGATAAGGGCATATCCAGTGAATACCGCACGGTTGTGGTTATGCCGGTACTATTTGCCGATGCGGAGGATATGCAAAGGATTCTCGAGTGTCTGGAAATCAATTTCCTCAACAACGGAGATAGGAATCTTGTTTACGCAGTTTTAAGTGATTTTGCAGACGCGGATACGCAAAGTACCAGTGAGGACACAGCACTATTAGAAATCGCCAAAGCATCTATTGAAGCCCTGAACGAACGCCACAGGGTCGATGAGGGCAGATCACCATTTTTACTATTACACCGTGAGCGTCGCTGGAATGCGTTGGAAAACTGTTGGATGGGCTGGGAGCGCAAGCGCGGCAAATTAATCGAATTCAACAAACTATTGTCTGGCAATGAGGAGCACAGTTTTACCACTTGTTTTGGCGATCGCAAACAACTGCAAGGCATTCGCTATGCCATCACTCTCGATGCCGACAGCCAGATGCCACCAGACACCGCACGACGCCTCGTTGGTGCCATAGCGCACCCACTCAATCGCGCAGTGGTCAACAGCAGCACACAAAGAGTGGTAGCAGGTTATGGATTTTTACAGCCCCGGGTGGAAACCGACCCGGCTAGCTCTGATGGAACCCTATTCAGCCAGATTTTTGCCGGTGATCGCACCGTAGACCTCTACACCCACGCCGTCTCGGATGCCTACCAGGACCTATTTGGCGAGGCGATATTTACCGGCAAAGGAATTTACGACCCGGAGGTTTTCTCCCAGACCCTGGCCGGGCATCTTCCAGAAAATGCCATCCTCAGCCACGATTTAATTGAAGGTGCCATCGGTGGTGTAGGGCTGCTGTCGGATGCAGTCTTCTATGAACAATACCCACCTAATGTTTTCGCCATGCTGCGCCGCTCGCACCGCTGGATTCGCGGTGATTGGCAGATACTTTCCTGGCTGGGCAAACGTGTACCGGTCGATAGCGGTGAACGAGTCGACAACCCTTTACCGACAATTCAGCGCTGGCAAATCGTCGATAATCTGCGACGCAGCCTGGAGGCCCCCTGCCTGTTGGCACTTTTTCTGCTGGCCTGGAGCGGTTGGCTACCAGGCCATGCCTGGGCTTGGACTTCGGCGCTACTTTTGTTGTCTTCCGCATCGGTATGGCAGGAATTACTATCGATGGTCTGGCGCAGCATCGCTGATCCCAGCCGCGCCCATCTTCATTTCCGGGGAGGGCCGGCGGTTCTACAGCAGCGCTTTTTACACTGGCTGCTATCGCTGGTTCTGCTCCCGGTGCAAGCGATTAACGCGTTGGATGCGATCGTACGCACACTCTATCGGCTGCGCGTTTCCCACCGCCATTTGTTGCAGTGGACATCAGCGGCACATGTGAATCGCTCTGTCAGCAGTGCACTGACTGCGTTTGGCAGTTGGCGTGCGATGTGGATTTCCCCACTGATCGCTCTATTGGTAACTGCAGGCTTGGCTTATTGGGTTCCCGCCAGTCTCTTGCCTGCAGCACCGTTTTTGTTGGCCTGGCTCTTTGCGCCCCAACTTCTTCACCACATCAATTTACCGCGAGAGCTGGAGCCATCAGTTCTAACAGAAGAGGACAAGCGCGAGTTGCGTTTGCTAAGCCGGCGAACCTGGTTTTTCTTCGAACACTTTATGGGGCCTGATGACCATTGGCTGCCGCCAGATAATTATCAGGAAGAACCCCTGGCGGTCCTGGCCCGGCGTACATCCCCCACCAATATCGGGCTGGGCTTGCTCTCTATTCTCAGCGCCTACGACTTTGGTTACGTTGATCTCAGCCTGCTATTAGCTCGACTCAACAACAGCTTCGACCGTATGCGCGGACTGGAGCGCTATCGCGGACACTTTCTCAACTGGTACGAAACCCGCGAGCTACACCCGCTCAACCCCCGCTATGTCTCCACCGTGGATAGCGGCAACCTGGCCGGCAGCTTACTAACCCTGGCCTCCGGCCTGGAATCCCTGAAAAGTGAACCACTGAGTGGACGCCAGCTGGTACTGGGGATCACCGATACCCTCGATGCCATGGCAGAAACCCTGCAGCCGGTCGATAAGGACTCCGCCCCCAACGAAATCCGTGAGATCAACGCGCAGCTAGCGCAGTTTCGCCAACGTTTACAAGCCGGCGCGGAGCACAATCGCTGGTGGCAAACCATCGACGATATCTATGAGAGAGATGTACCCTGGCTACAGAAGCAGATGCTGGCGCTGATCGAGGGTGACGAAAAAAATTTCAGCGCAGAGGATCTCGGTCGACTACGCCAATGGCTCGATGAACTGAACCGCCATGCGGTGGCCGCGAGGCGCTATCAGGAGGCGCTCGAACCCTGGCTGCGACTTATGCAGGTACCTCCCAAAGTCTGCCGGGAGGGTGTGGAGCATGTCAGAAAAGCTTACCTCTCTCTCGCAGACACTTTGAAAATCCCGGTTTCCTTATCGACCATGCCAGACTTTTGTGATGCTGCGGAACAACAACTGCTGCAACTGCAAAAACACCTCGCTGCAGAACCACAAGAGCACGATGAAGCCGCCTCTTGGTGTGAAAAAATGCACAGCGCACTGGAAAGCGCACGGGAAAATGCCGCCAGTTATTGCCGAGACATCACCAGCCTTTCCACCAGGGCACTCAACTGGGTTGAAGAGATGGATTTCGCCTTCCTCTACGATCGCGATCAGCACCTATTTCATATCGGTTACAACATTACCGATGCTGCACTAGACGCCAACCACTACGATTTACTCGCCTCAGAATCTCGCCTGACCGGCTTCCTCGCTATTGCCAAAGGGGATGTACCGGCGCGCCACTGGCGCCACCTTGAGCGACCATTTCGGCACCTTCATCGCCGGGTGGTGTTGATGTCTTGGAGTGCGACCCTGTTTGAATATTTAATGCCGCGGCTGTTTATGGAAACGCCTGAGCACAGTTTGATAGGGCGGGCCTGTCGCAATGCCATTGAAGTGCATCGCAAGTTTACCGGCCGCTTCGAACTGCCCTGGGGTATCGCCGAATCCGGTTACTACGAACTGGACAGCCAATTGCACTACCAATACCGTGCCTTTGGAGTGCCCGGCATCGGTTTTCGTCGCGACCTCGGTGAACGCCTGGTTATAGCGCCTTATGCTTCCATGATGGCACTACCATTCGATGCCGCAGGGGTTATGGAGAACCTGCGCCAGCTTCGCGCCGAAGGTGGTTACGGCCAGTTCGGTTTGTATGAAGCGATTGACTACGGCCGTACGGCCAAAGCTATACCTCGACGCGCACGCACTGTGCGCTCCTATATGAGCCACCACCAGGGCATGATCCTGCTGGCCATTAATAACTACCTCCACGACGACATAATGCAACAACGCTTCCACAGCGATGTGCGCATTGCCGGCCTGACGCCACTACTGCACGAGCGCCTGCCCACCGCGCGGCCGGCCCTAAGACCCTGGCAGCAGCCGGGGCTACAGCGCAGTTTCCACGCCGAGGGAGCCCTGCAGAGCTGGTCTGCTCTTCCGGGGAGACCCTATCCGCAATACAACCTGCTCTCTAACGGCCACCACACACTGCTGCTGGGAGCAGATGGTTCAGGTGGCAGCTATTGGCACAATCTTGCCCTGACACGCTGGCAGCCAGATCCGACCCAACACCAGGGCGGGCACTGGAATTATGTCCGCGATCTGGATAGCGGCGAACTATTTTCTGTGGGGCTGGCCCCCTGTGGCGGAGACTCCGGCCACTGTATGGCCAACTTCTCACCACAGGAAGTAGAGTTCCAGCGCCGTGAAGCGGAGTTATTCTGCCGCTTACACATTGCCCTCAGTTCCCAGCATGACTTAGAAGCTCGCCGACTGGTAATCAAAAATGAGAGCAATCGCAGCCGCCACCTGCTGCTGGCGGATTATGCCGAGGTGGTGCTAGCGCCAGAACGCGATTACCAGCGTCATCCCGCCTTTGCCAAACTGTTTGTGGAGAGCCAGTACCTGCCCGATGAGCAGGTGATGCTCTATCGAAGGCGGCCTCGCAGCGGCGAGGAAAAACCGATATATCTAGCCCACTGCGCATTGGTTTCTGCCGATGTAAGTCACCAGCTGGGCTGGGAAACCGATCGGGTACGTTTCCTCGGCCGCGGCGGGTCCCCGGCAAGGCCTCTGGCTCTGCAACGAGGCCTGGAAGGCTTCACGGGAACCACTGGCCCTGTATTAGACCCGGTAATTGCCTCAGCCCAAGAAATTTCTATTTCGCCTCATTCTGAAGTCGAAGTGATCTACCTGACTGGCGCCAGTAAATCACGCCGGGAGTTGTTGGCTGTATTGCGCTCTTATCGCTCGCGGCCCAAGGCACGTTGGGTATACGACCTGGCGCGAATGCAGTCTGAACAGGAATTACACAACCTGCGTATCCCTGCGGCAGATGTTTACTGGATGATGGAGTTGCTCTCCGCTGTACTAGCTCCCTCCGGCGGGCTGCGCGCCTCTTCCCGAGTATTGGCCCGCAGTCATCATATTCAGCGTTGCCTGTGGAGCCGTGGCATCTCCGGAGATAACCCAATCCTGTTACTGCAGGTGCGCAGTGAGCAGGGCATTGATTTTGCCGAGCCCATTCTGCAAGCCCACACTCTCTGGAGCGGCCGCGGCCTGGCTATTGACCTGGTTATTGTTGATGAGGATTCCGCCGGTTATTCCCAGCAGACCCGCGACAGGTTACAGGAGATGATCGCCGATATTCGCGGTCGCACTATGCGCAAACTAAACGGCTCAGTGGTGATGGTGCCAGGCCAGGAGCTGCCAGAGTCTGATCGTATGGGCCTTTTGGCTGCAGCACGGGTATTGCTCGATTCCTCAGCAGGGCCAGTGGCCACACAGCTGGAGAATAGTGCCACCGCGCTACAGGCTCAGATGCAGCCATTGCCTCCTTTTGTACCGGTGCAATCTGCAGGTTATGTCCAGTTACCAACACCAGCCCTGCAACGCCCAAATGATCTTATATTTGATAATGGCCTGGGTGGATTTTCAGCGGATGGGCGCGAGTACATCCTGCATCTACAGTCAGGCAAGCCGGAAAAACCGGGCCAGCGCCCTCCTGCACCCTGGGTAAATATCATCGCTAATCCCAACTTCGGTTGTCTGGTATCCGAAGGGGGCTCCTGCTGTACCTGGAGCGGCAACAGTGGTGAACACCGGCTGACCGCCTGGAATAACGATCCGGTCCGCGACCCCAGTGGTGAAACCCTCTACCTACGCGATGAAGAGAGCGCCCAGGTTTGGTCTCCAACCCCGGCCCCGCGGCCCGCCGAGACCGACTATCAGGTAAGGCATGGGGCAGGTTACACCGAGTATCGCCATAACAGCCACGGCCTTGAGCAGTCCTGGCGTATTACGGTCGATCGCACTGCTCCGGTGAAAATTGGCCGGCTGACATTGAAAAATGGCTGGAACAGGCCTCGCCGATTAACTGCCACCTACTACGTGGAGTGGGTAATGGGACTGACCCGCGGCAACAGTTGGGCTCATCAGGTCAATGAGTTCATACCAGAAAGCAATACGTTATTGGCCCGCAACGCCTTTGTCCCGGATGCCAAACCCGGTGTCGCCTTCCTGACTGCCAGCCTGCCACCTCACGGTCTGACCACAGATCGGCATGAGTTTATTGGCAGTACCGGGAGCCCACAGGCACCGGAGGCACTGTTTCGGATTGGCCTCTCCGGGAAGGTGCAGTCTGGCGGCGACCCTTGCGCCGCTTATCAAGTCCATATTGATCTGGCTATCGGCGAAACCCAACACATTTATTTTGTGATGGGGGAGGGGATTGATCGTGCCCAGGCATTGGATTTGGCCGGTGAATTCCGGGATCCACAAAGAGCCGCAAACTCCCAGGCCGAGTTCGAACAGTTTTGGGAGAATTATCTGCGCTCTGTTCAGGTGCGAGTGCCCGATAAGGCCACCGAGCTGATGGTAAACCGCTGGCTACCTTATCAAACCCTGGCCTGCCGCCTCTGGGGCCGCAGCGGCTTCTATCAATCCAGTGGTGCCTTTGGTTTCCGTGATCAGCTTCAGGATGTACAGGCACTGCTTTGGACACATCCCGATTGGACACGCCAACATATTTTGCGCACTGCCTCACGCCAATTCCAGGATGGAGATGTACTGCACTGGTGGCATGAAAATCCCTTGCGCGGTGTGCGCACCCGCTGCTCCGACGACTTACTGTGGCTGCCATTTGTTACAGCCCAATACATTCGCACCACGGGTGATTACCAAATCCTGGATGAACCGGTCAGCTATCTTGCCGGGGCACCACTGGGCAAAGATGAGCACGAACGCTACGCCGAGTTTGAAAGCAGCGATGAATCTGGGTCTCTTTACGAGCACTGCTGCCGCGCAATTGAGCGCGCCGGCGCCGTAGGGCCTCACGGGCTACCGGTAATCGGCAATGGCGACTGGAACGACGGTTTCAGCCGTATCAGTACCACCGGCCGCGGTGAGAGTGTGTGGATGGGCTGGTTTTTACTGCGAGTTTGTCGGGATATGGCGCCCCTGTGCGACTACATCGGCGATTCTGCACTGGCGGAATATTACCGTCAGCTGGGAGAAAATTTCCGTCAGCAGGTAGAAGACAGCGGCTGGGACGGCGCCTGGTATCGGCGCGCTTATTACGATGACGGCACGCCGATTGGTTCTAAGGACAGCGATGAATGCAAAATTGACCTGATTGCACAAACCTGGTCGGTGCTATCCCAGCAGGAACCCACTGAGCGATCCCGCAAAGCGATGGAATCGGCCGACCAGCACCTGGTAAACGAGTGCGCCCGGCAAATACTGTTGCTTAAGCCACCGTTTAACAAAACCAAGAAGGACCCCGGCTATATCAAAGGTTATCCACCTGGAATTCGTGAAAACGGTGGCCAATACACCCACGCCGCCACATGGGCCGTCTGGGCCGCGGCCGGACTCGGACAGAGCGAGCGGGCTTGGCATTACTTTAATTTGTTAAACCCAATTACCCACACCGATACCCTTGAAGGCGTAAAGCGCTATCGCACAGAGCCCTATGTATTAGCCGGCGATGTCTACGGCGTGGCCCCCCATGTGGGGCGCGGTGGCTGGACTTGGTATTCCGGAGCGTCCGGCTGGCTGTATCGCAGTGCACTAGAGGCATTGCTCGGGGCAAAAATTCTTGATGGCGATCACTTGGTGATCGAACCCTGCCTACCGCAAACCTGGCATAACTATCACTTATCGCTGCGCTTTGGCAGCAGTCGCTATGAGATCGACATCAGTAATTGCGGTGGCTGTCCGCGAGAGATCGAATCACTGACGCTGGATGGAGAAAGACTCACTTCAGGAGTCATTCCGTTAAAAGACAGCGGCCAGGAGCATCAGGTAGCTTTAGTATTCAAGCCTGTTTTTAATCCCCCCAAATAACAACGAAATACTTCACTATTAAATTTTCCAGTGTGGTCAGCAGGTTGCCTTATATGGCTTCAAATACGATCAATACAAAATTTTTTCTCACGATAGCTTTTAGCGCTCTACTTATTTTGGTTACCCCCACCATAATAACGACAGTGATTTACTGGTTTATTGGTAGTGATTTCTCAAACAGGGCAAAATCTGATGCGGACCGACTTCTGGGAATAGGTAACTACTGTATTATTGCCCCACATAAAAGATCGGAGGCTGCATATTTTATCACCAACTTTAAACATGTAAATTTGAAGGAAGTTATAAAGCAGGCTGTATACTTCAAGTTATACTTGCCTTCACAGGAAGTTGGAAGTGGATTAGCCAGCGCAAGAAAACGAAATTACCACTTTGCTATTTATAATAGTGATGCCATGTATTATTGGAGCCTCAGGGAAGATAGGTTTATTAAATCTCCCGACTATGTATATGTAACTTTTCAGCAAATTCTGAAAGTCTACTCCATGTACAATGGGAGGCCAGATATTTTGGGAAAGGGTGGCTTTTCGCAACCATCATGGGATTATTATGATTGCCCCCATTGAAAAGAAAGCATTATTGAACTTATCCCAGTTCTGACTGGGTCTAGCAGTTTTCGCTTTTTCATTGGTAGCACCAAGCCTTTCTTTGAAAATTTAGTGAACTTCGCTGTCTGAATACCACTCATGCTCTTAGTGTCATGATGAAGCGCCAACCTCCTCAGTAGTGATTTTTCTTTCCTTGCGAGTTTAGAAGTTGGCAAGATACCCAAAAGACGCATTGATGATCCAGTGTTCCGAATCAATACTCGCCCAAGGAAGGTGTTAAATTACTTGAGTCCGCTGGGTTTTTTGGCGGGAAGACGTGTGTCACTTATGTTAGCAATCTAGGTAGCTCTTCATATTTAAAGCATGGGTTGGACTTCGCCATATAAACCGGGGGATTACTTACAAAGAACTTTTTGGCTGAAATCTAGTCAGATCTGGAACCTCGCAAGCCAACAGGTCAGATCTTTTCTTTTTGGATGCTTGCCGAGGCATTCTACGGAAGTGATATTTAAGTCAGATGGAATTCCAGCCTCCCCCCTTAGTATATAAAGATAACGAAACATCAATTTCATGGCGCCTTTGGGTTTCCCTGGCGATAGCACTGAGTTTGCATATGGTTTTATTGACAATTCCAGTTTCCGTGCCACCAGATAATCAGTTGAACAAACAATCTACAATTAGGTTTATCTTAAAACATAAAAAACCGACTGCGAGCTCGCCAATAAACAGCCCAGACAGTACAGGTAGGCCCAAAAGGTCTGTAACCACTACAAAACCGAAAGTAGGGCAGAGTGAAGTATTGCCTGCAGCTTCAGCTACTGCAAAACCGCCCTCATCCGGAATTCAGCAAAAACATGAAGCCCCGAGTAGAGTGACAACCAGTGAACATAGAGACCGAGCAAATACTACTCAGCCCGAAAACTTATCGTCTCAAAAAGCCGTTACTTTAACGGTTCCCGCTGAATCTGGAGCAAAAAGCAAAGCGGTGGTTTTTGATCCGAGGTTAAAGAGAGCTTTAGATCGAGAGAACAACAAAGTTCGCCAGCTTCAAACAAAAGATGCCCTCTACACAACAGCGACAGGCACTTTTGTTCAACTCGGTGATAAATGCTTTGACCTGAAAGATTTACCGGCTGGCAGTGATAGCGATCTGAACCCCTGGTTTAGAGCCAAATGTCCCAAGAACTCTAGATCCCAAGCGGATATTGATCGCCTCGCTGAAAAATATGGTATACCTTAGACCCACAATCATTTGTGATGAATAGTATGAGCAAGGCCTCGTCCATACAGAGGAGACCTCACATAAGAATACCAACTAGCGTTTGAACAATCTCATGGGTGAATAAATTGGAGCCGAACTTTTTGCAGTCTTAGAAGGTTGGTAGCAGCATCAAACCTTACCCTTGCAAGGTAATAACAGCTTTGTGTATTAATCGGGCGGCTAGGGATGTTAATTGCGGTTGATCCATTAGCTGCATCAGTGCTCGTACTATTGACTACAAGTGTGAATGTTATTGCACCAGCGCCGAAGGCCGGTTGACAAACCTCAAATAGCATAGCTGCCATCGCAGAATTGGGGTCATTATCAGACCACCACCACCGAAAAAACTCCAAGGTTCCACCATTAGGTAGATCCCAAAATTGGGCATCGGCAAACCGCTCAGTGCCAAGCCGGCTCAGCTCAGTGCCACCTCCTACGGAATATAACCATTCCGACCCAGTAGTATCCTGCCGCCCAATAAATGACTTCGGCATAATTGGTGAATAGTCTGTGCTCCCTGTGGGGAATAGCCCCTCTTGGGAATCAGGATTACCCGATGCATATAAGGAAAAATCAAATGGCCTTTCTGGGTCAAGCCCTTCAGCTACATATACATTAGACGCCGCCCTATCAAAACCCATGGCTTCAAGTGCCGCCGGATTAGTAATTAGATTATCCTTATTGCCCGCAATTACCATCTGTGAAGCCGCTGTGAAACTGACAAGTGTGGCGAGGGTATATTTAAGCCACCGGTAGGACATCTTCATATGAACTCTCCAAAATTAGTATCGAAATTATTATCAAAATCCCCAATAATGAGTAAATTCTGAGCATCCTTAACGACGTAGGGATAAGGTATGTAATTAGTAGAGAAATGAATTTCTGCAAGTAATCTCAACACAAAGGCGGAAAAATCTCTCAGAAATGCCCCTCAAAACTTATTGAGAAATCCCAAGCGTATACATGAATAAATTCAATCGATTCAGCATGCATCTCACCAGGAGGTATTGATCTAATTAAATTTCTAAGATCAAAATGAAAACACCAAGTTACCCATTTTAAGAGATAAACTTACCCCCTAAATTGAGCCCAGATGATTTTGCGCTGGGGGTTTCAACTATTTCCCATGTGGCCCGCTGAAACCACAAAAACTTGAACTGTCTTTTGCTAATGTTGAATTATGTTAACAATTGCTGATCGCCGGCCGCTATGTAAGTTGTCCTTGTCAATTCCATCCCAATCACGAAGTATAAAAACTATGTGTTCTTACTGTACGTTGAGTGGGTAGGGGCCTTCTTAATAATAAAGAGAAGAGAGAAGAGTTTAAGCTCTTCTCTGGACTTCCACGTTATGGTACACGCTTGTAGATATAGGTTTTGTCATCTTGACGGAGGATCAGCGAAACGACAGGGCCCACATCGGCGCCTTCAAATTCGATAGTTAGCCCTGGTACCATCTTAGATGCATATAGTGTGGATGATTGCGGCCGAATGACGAACTCTCCGTATCCCGCTGAAACAATAAGGCCCGTATAGCCACGACTAATCTCGATGACATCGTTCTTAGCCTGCTCATAGCGCCCGATCCCCCTTAAAAGAACTTTCTCAGGTAAAGTAATGAAATCTGGGGTGGGGACGATCTTAGTAGATACTGTTTGCTGGGGGTTCAAAAAATGGTGGCCGATATCGTCTAATCCTTCGCCACTCGCAGCATCTGCCAAGGCAACAACACCGGCTCTCCGTGCTGGGTTAAAGCCCATAAATGTGCGTGATCCATCGCTGCTGCCATTAGACCAATAATAGGTTTCGCCATGGGTCGTCGTTCTACGCCAACCCAGGGCCATGCGAGTGATATCACTGCCTCCAGGCCTATCGACCGACAACATCAAACGCGAGGCAGCCACCAAATCCTTAGGGCCCTGGCCGTTAGTGAACAAGTCGAGAAGAGTGAGGAGATCGTTGGCAGTAGAGCGCAAACCACCAGCCGGTGCGAGCACACCATCACTAGTGGGGCCAATCGGGCTGAGGTAAAAGTCATGGCCTTGAGCGCGTCGTGCTGCCTTTCTCGGGTCATCCTCTAAAGTAGTGTCACTTAACCCCAGTGGCTCTGTTACACGCTCTCGCAGTATCTCTGCAAAAGAGCGGCCTGACTTCAAAGCAATGCCTTGACCTAAAAGTCCAAAAGCCAGGTTTGAATAGTTAAATTGAGAGCCTGGACTAGTTTGCAGGTGGTAGCTTGGTAAGCTGCCATAGAGCTGTTCAAAGGAATAACCTGCATATTTATTCGGCGCATCGGGTACCGATGTAGCAAGGTTGTTGGGCCTAAGCGGCAATGCAGCACCATGTGTAGCCAGGTCGGTGAGGGTGATTTGTCGTCCTTTAAAAGTTGGAGCCTTTACTCCGTCTGGTACGTAATCCTGAAGTGGGTCGTCGAGCCTTACGCGCTTATGTACGACTTCAACAGCTAATAGCAGGGCGGTAAAAATCTTAGTTAGCGAGGCAACTTCAAAAATGGTATCACCGCCTAGCTGGTAGTCGTCCTTGGCTTCAGGATCCCGAACGGTAATGATGCGACGACCAGAGGGCTTCAGGGTGCCTGTAACCGCGGCATGTGCCCCATGCTGCTTAAGAATACGATGACGTACAAGACGTTGGAGCTCGTCTACACCTTTCGCTGTATTATTTGATAAAGCGTCTAACGCAAAGAGTGGCTGGGGCAGGGTGTATGCGATGGCAGCCCCCAAAAAAACTTTAGAAAAATCACGTCGATCCATGGCGATCAGTACCTATTGAAGAAGTCAGTCAGGCAAATCAATATGCGTTTACAATACCTAACCAATAGTTAATTTAAAACAATCAAATTGCTGAAAGAGTATCGACTACCAATATCTACAGAAGTTTCAGTATTTCATTCGTCATATTGTCAATGAGTTCAAAGGAGTGAATTAGATTGAGCGACTTATGAAGAAATCGATATGCACAAAGGTCAGTTGTTCCCTTGTCAGCCTACTCAGGGGAATTAGCCAAGTCATCCTACAGAAGAACGCATTGAGTGGAGCTTTGTTTTTGTTTGGTGTGGCAGTTAACTCCATCACTATGGCTATTGGAGCCCTAGTTGGTGTTATCTCCTCAACAATTTTTGCACATATTAAACATTACCCGGTGAATGATATTGAAGAGGGGCTATTTGGGTACAATGGCGCATTGATTGGTGTAGTCATTTTCTCTTTATATGCACCATCGTCAATCACCGTTTTCTTAATTATTGCTGGAAGCGCTCTAACCGTTTTAATAATGCGCTTAATGATGATTCACTTTCCTCTTCCGGCTTATACCGCACCATACATTTTGGTGATATGGGTTATCTGGGCCATGGCTCCGGCACTCAATCTAGAGCCAGCTATAACATCGATGAGTGAAAAAATCTCAACTTGGGGGATATTCGAAGGCATAGGCCAGATTATCTTCCAAAATAATGCCATTACGGGGACTTGTTTTTTGCTTGGGATTTTCATTTCCAATAAGTTACATGCCCTTTGGGGCATCATTGGTGGGCTATTTGCTACATTATTGGCTGAGCTTCTATCTTTATCGACAACACTCATTCTTGCCGGAATCTTTGGCTACAATGCATCACTTTGTGCTATTGCCTTAACAAGTAGAAGTAAGCAATGGCTTGCTCCACTTGTGGGGAGTGCATTAACCGTGCCCATCGCAATGGCTTTTATCAATACTGGCATCGTTGTATTAACAGCACCATTTGTACTTTCCAGTTGGGCGATATTATTGCTTAAGAAAAGATTTTCATTAACTTACTGATAGAAAGGTCAGAGTGTGGCCAAATCTTATGACTGATTCGGCCACAGTATTTAACTAGGCATACTTGAGCTTTTTATCTTCACAAAGAATAACTTAATAGATATCTGTTAGTTTCTTCCAGCTATTACACCACCATCTACATCCCAAATTGCACCGGTAACCCAACTAGAGTTTTCACCTAGAAGGAAGTTAACAACATTTGCAACATCATTTGGCACACCAATTCTCCCAATGGGGTGGAAAGAATCAAATCCGGATAGTGCTTCATCTATTTCATTAGGATCAATAAAGTTCTCATAAATTGGTGTTTTCACGACTGCTGGAGAGACTGCATTAACTCTTATGTTGTACTCGGCAAGCTCCATGGCTAAATGCTGGGTTAGGGCATGGAGCCCAGCCTTTGCCATTGAATATGCTGAAGATGGAGTGGCTTTAATTGCTTGCTGGGCCCACATAGAACCAATATTAACTACACTACCAGAGCCATGCTTTATCATATTCTTCGCAACAGCTTGAGTAATAAAAAATAACGAACGATTGATTTCTAGATATCTGTCATAGTCATCATTTTCATGCAATAGAAATGGCTTGGGGTTGAAATAACCCGCAGCATTTACCAAGTATCGATAATGAGCTTCATCTTTCTCGATAAGCTCAATGAGAGCACTGACATCTTTTTCTTGGTAAAGATCTGCCTGGAGCGTTTTCACTTCACCATAGGTAGATAGATAATCCTCTGCCTTTTTTAGCTTTGCTTCCTTACTACCAACGATTATGGGCGTTATCCCTTGTTTTATCAGCTGCTCCGCAGTAGCTAGTCCAATTCCACTTGATCCTCCCACAACAAGGGCCAACTCACGTCTATCTTTGTCTTTAGCTTCAACTATAGTCTCGTTCACAAATTTTCCTCGATAAGATAATGTAGATAGCGTGCAAGTAGTCTAGGCAAAGCAAAGCCCTGATGAAAAGTAGGTACAATTCGGTGTATTAGTTACTTTTTGGTAAGTATTTATGGAACCAAACAAAAAGAAAGTCCTAAGAAAGGCGCCACCAAAGCAAAGCGCCCGGATGGTTGAGACTATCTATGGCTGTAAATGGTCGCTTACAGTCTACCGCTTGCTGGCTTTGGAAATAAATCGACCAGGAGAGATGGTACGCAGTGTGGAGGGTCTGAGCGCAAAAGTGCTTAATGAATGTCTCCGTAAAAACGTAGAGTTTGGTATCTTGGAACGCGTGAGCTATAACGAAATTCCTCCCAGGGTTGAATACACAGTTACAAAATTTGGTAAAAAATTTTTAATTGTATTGGAGGAATTAGAGAAACTGCAAGATGAGATAGATCAAATGAACTCACAGTGAAAAATTACCTACAAGGATCATATTCACATCCAAATCAAAACCATTTCACTACGTTTTCCAATATATATTGCGCAAGCTATCTGATAAGAGTTGAGTTTGAAGGTAAACCGGAACACAAGATTCCATTTGATTAATAGCTACACTAAAACCTTTAACGTGGTGCATTTCTAGGCACAACTTTTCCATTATGACCAAAGAATAGCTGAATGTTTTAATTAACAAACTAAGGACGGTTATAGCATGAAAATTGTAGTGATTGGCGCTAACGGAACCATTGGTAAATCAGTTGTGGCTGAACTTAAAGACCATGAAGTTGTAAAAGTAGGTCATAGCAAAGGCGACTACAGAGTTGATATTGAGGACAGGGCATCTATCAAGGCCATGTTTGAGAAAGTCGGCCAAGTTGACGCCGTAGTTTCAGCCACTGGAAATGCAGTTTTTGCGCCAGTTGAGGAACTGACATTTGATCAAATTAAGGCAGCTATCAACAGTAAGTTGTTAGGGCAAATTAGTATTTTCCAGATTGGCCGTGACCATATTCGAGAGGGTGGCAGTATCACTTTAACTTCAGGTGTTTTGGCTCAACATCCTATGCGGGGCGGTTCTGCACTCAGCCTGGTGAATGGGGCCATTGAATCCTTTGTGAAAGCCACAGCGTTAGAGCTCAGCCATAAGCTTCGTTTGAATGCTGTTAGTCCACATTTTGTGAAAGAAACCATGGATATGATGGGTATGGATAGTTCTAGCGGCATCTCAGCGTCGGACACTGCAAAAGCGTATCGCCATGCAGTTTTAACCAATGAAACTGGGCAGTCTTTTGACGTAGTAGATTATATATAACCCTCAAAACTGAAACTTATTGTGAGACTTTTTATATCGATGATATGCAGTTTATTGATGGTTATGTATTAATTGATACACTGGCTTTTTCTTGGCGAAATTGATCAAGACGTGAGTTAGTGAAGTAACTACATAGAGTATCAACGTAAATGCGATTGACTCCGAGCTGGTAGAAAATACATTCTTCAAGGAGAGAAAACAGCAATAGCCTGTACGAAATACAATGATGAAAATATTCCTGCTCAATCGCTATACATTTTTTGGCTGTTGTGTTCTCACGACTATCGTCAGCCTGCCTCTGTTGCACTCTTACTCCTGGCTCTGGCCTATTGCCGCAATCAGCAGCCTTCTGAGCCTCCTAGGAATTTACGATCTGATTCAAAAAACCCATGCGGTGCGCCGTAACTACCCCATATTGGGCAATATTCGCTATCTCATGGAACGTGTTCGCCCAGAGCTACGCCAGTACCTGTTAGAAGGAGAAGAAGACGAGCTGCCTTTTTCCCGGGCCCAACGCTCCCTGGTCTATGCCCGGGCCAAGAATGAGAATGCATCCAAACCCTTTGGTACCTTGATTGACGTCTACGAACCTGGTTTTGAGTTTATCAATCACTCCATACGCCCCAAGGAGGTCAGAGAGCACAAGAGCTTCAGGGTGCTCATAGGGGGACCTCAGTGCAGCCAGCCTTATTCGGCCTCAATCTTCAATATCTCCGCTATGAGCTTTGGGTCCCTTAGTGCTAACGCCATCAGGGCCCTGAACAAGGGCGCCAAGCTAGGGGACTTTGCCCACGATACAGGGGAGGGCAGCATCAGCCCCTATCATCGCGAGTTCGGCGGCGATCTGATTTGGGAAATAGGCTCGGGTTACTTTGGTTGTCGAGCCCAGGACGGTAGCTTCGATCCAGACCGCTTCAAGGCACAGGCTCGTAACCCGCAAATTAAGATGATTGAGCTAAAACTCAGCCAGGGCGCCAAGCCCGGCCATGGCGGCATCCTACCCGGGCACAAGGTGACTGCGGAGATAGCATCCACCCGCGGCGTACCTGAGGGCGAGGACTGCATCTCACCTTCGAGCCACAACAGCTTTTCTACCCCCCTTGAGTTGCTGACTTTTATCAAACAACTGAGGGAACTTAGCGGCGGTAAACCAGTGGGTTTTAAGCTGGCCCTCGGACACCCCTGGGAGTTTATCGGCATCGCAAAGGCCATGCTCCAAAGTGACATATTGCCAGATTTTATCGTGGTAGATGGCAAGGAAGGGGGTACTGGAGCAGCACCGTTGGAATTCACCAATCATATCGGCGTGCCCCTGCGCGAAGGCCTACTGTTTATCCACAATACCCTGGTCGGCCTGAGCCTGCGAGACAAGATCAAGATAGGTGCCAGCGGCAAGATAATCTCGGCGTTCGATATTGCCAGTGTGCTGGCTATAGGGGCCGACTGGGCCAACTCGGCACGCGGCTTTATGTTTGCAATCGGCTGTATCCAATCCCAATCCTGCCACACTAACAAGTGCCCCACGGGCGTAGCCACCCAAGACAAGCTGCGACAGCGAGCCCTGGTGGTGCCGGAGAAAGCCGACAGGGTACATAATTTCCACCACAACACCCTTAGTACCCTGGCCGAGATGTTAGCCGCCGCCGGATTAGAGCATCCAGCACAGCTAGAAGGAAAACACCTAGTACGCCGTACCGGTGGCACAGAAGTTCAGCTATTTTCGCAAATCCACGTCTACCTCAAGCCTGGCGAATTGCTCAGGGCACATAGCGAGGGGGGCTTCTATGCCCGGGCCTGGCGCATGGCACGTGCCGACAGCTTTGATCCAACCGAGAACGGCCCAGCCGGTATCGATTCGGAAAGCGAGGCCGGCACAGCTGAACTTGCGCTCAGTTGACCAGGGATCATGCCCCCCAAAACTGTTGTGAGGCTCCTGAAATAAACGGTCTTAAGCAGTGAGATTAAAGTCACGACTTTAATCAATCACCTCTCAAAAAGTTAACCGTTGCACACTGTTGTTGGAAATTTAACCGAGCGAATTTATATGAAATCTTGGGAGACTCTGAATAATTTCGCAAAGCCTTGAAGGCTGTAGATGTTAAGCGCATCTCGACACGGACGGACTTAGCCCCTTGCAAGAACTGCGATGCAGCAGATGTGCTCTTTATGGCTCGCCCCATGGGGCTTTCGGAGCGATTTATAGACAAGAGTCCTAAATGTAGTGAGCTGATTTAGCCTTTGATTAAAGTAACTTAGCTCAAGTGATTTGGAGCCCGAAAGGGGCTTTGATCGTGTTTCTTTCTCTATTTTAAAAACCTATTGACGATCGGTTTTTGTCGCTCTACCATCATTCAAGGAATGATTTTAACAGTTGGAATAATGGTCTATGCGACTTGGTGATCTTGAGAAACAGGTGCTCCAATATCTCTGGGATAGAAAATCTGCGGATGCCAAACAGGTCCACTCGGACTTGAGCCGGGCCCGTGGAGGTTCTCTCAATACTATCCAGAGCACGCTGGATCGCCTTTACAAGAAAGGTTTGCTGTCCCGGGAGAAGCAGGGGCATGCATTCCAATATAGCCCGGCAGTGGAACGCTACGAGTTTGTCGGGCAGCTGATTCAAGACGTTACTCGTGAGTTCGTTGATGATGAGAACGGGTTGGTAGCCGCATTTACCTCCATCTCATCGGAGTTAAGCGAAAGCCAATTGGAGCAGCTGGAGCAATTGATCGAAAGCCAGAAGATTAAGCGCCAGCAGGGTGATCGCGAATGATTTTGGGGCAGGTTGCACTCTGGCTAAACCTGCTGACTATTGCAGCGCTTGGCCTGTTTGTCGGTATTCTACTGGTATCAGCTGCCTGCCTTTCTGCTTCCCGGCATTCACTTCGCCTGTCTGCCAGTAGCCGGCGTTTACTACTGTGGAGCGCGGTATTGCTGCCGTGGTTCGCGGCTTCCACTGCCGCTGTTATCCTGGCTTTCCCCAGCCTTTTGGGAGGCGTTGCATCACTGGCGCACTGGCACCATATCAACGCTTTTAACCTCTACAGTTGGCATGGTGTTTTTACCATTGCATTTCTTTTTCTTACCGGGTTTTTGGTATTTCAAAGTTTTAAACGAGCTCATCGCCATTTGGCGCAGCTCCGATTGTTAATGCAACTTTGCGAAAGGGATAAGTCTGACCAGAGTATTATCCAGGCTCAGGGTCCCCAAGCTTTCACCAGTGGTCTGCTCCGTCCGCAAGGGTTTTATACCAGCGGTCTGCGAGACCAGTTAACAGCGGAAGAATTTGAGGTGGTGCGCCTACATGAGGAAGCCCATGCGCAAAAATTTGATCCTCTGAAGAAATTAATATTCGCTTTGTTTGCCAGCTTTTTCCCTACGCGTTTGGGGAATTACTTGAATCGACAGATGGCGCTGTGTATGGAGCAGCGTGCAGATGCTTATGCCCATAGACAGGGGTGGAGTGAGACTTTTATCGCCCAAACCCTGCTTAAAGTAACCCGTATCTCCAATGGGTTGCAGCCCAAAGAGAGAAGTTCAGCAATGGTCTGTTATTTCGCTCTTGACCAATTGGATGCTCGTATTCGTTACTTGCTGTCTGATGATAAGGGGCGCAGCTTACCCCCCTTGTTATTAGCTGGAATGTTTGTGGCTCTTACAGGCACTTGCCTTGTTTCGGTGGATGCGCTCCACCACACCGTCGAAACCCTTTTCTCCCACTAAGGAAGCCGAAGTGTTTAATTGTTTGCGTTTAGTCATAACTAAAAAACCGATTGCTGATCGGTTTTTTGTGGCCGGAGCTGTGTTCTTTTTAGTTGCATTAAGTGGGTCCCTTAAGGCAGAGCAGGGCGAGGAGTTATCGGGCCTCACTTATGAGCAGGCAATTCTTAAAAGCTTGCAAAATCATCCTGAACTGGCGGGTTACCGATATCAGTTTGAGGCAGTGGATGCTCTATCTGAACACGCCAAGCTCGGACCACGCCCGGAGATTAGTGTTGCCGCTGAAGGGTTGGGGGAAGACAAGAGCAGCGATGGCAACGGCAGCTCCCAGGTAACAGTCGGCATCAGTTGGCTATTACAGGGTGATCTCGCAGAAAAACGTGTATTGGCTGCACGCAGCAAGACTTCTGTGATTGAGGCCCAAAAGCAGGTTCTTGAATTAGAAGTTGCCGCAAATACCGCGGGTTACTTTTTCCAAGTCCTGGCTCAGCAGGAACGCCTGGAAATTGCTAAAAGAGCAGTCGACCTGGCTCGCAATATGGCCGCTGAAATTAATCGCCAGGTTAGTGTTGGCAGAACGAATGAAGCCGATGCTTTTCGGGCGGAAGTCGACTTGCAGCGTCGACTCTTAGCTGTGGAAGATGTCGAGCACGAGTTGGATATTGCCAGATATCAATTAGCTGCCCAGTGGGGCTCCAGAGAGCCCAGTTTTCGAGCGGTGGTTGGTTCTCTTTCCAGTGTCATTCCAGAAGTTGATTTATCTAGATTGCGAAGCTTGGTGGCGAGCAACCCAAATTTGGAAATATTCATGAGCCGCGAGCGCGTGGCGCAGGCGGAAATTGATTTGGCACGTGCAGAAGCGGGCATTCAGTGGCGGATTGATACAGGAATTCGTCGCAACGAAGCGAGTGGAGAATATGGGTTGGTGGCAGGGTTCGCAATCCCACTAGGTAAGGGTGATCGTAATCGCGGCAAGGTATCTGCTTTGAGGGCGGAACAAAATCGTTTCCGAGCAGAAAGAAATGCGAAAGAGATTGAGTTGGATACACAGCTCTTTGTGATGACCCAAAGGCTACAGCATCACCGCCACGTAGCTGCCGCCTTGAATGAAAAAATGATTCCCAGTTTGGATAAAGCGCTCACCGCTACGCAAAAAGCCTATCGACGTGGCCGCTATAACTACTCGGAATTGGCACTTGCCCAACAGGGACTTAGCGATGCGCAGCTTTCACTGCTCCAGGCACAGTACAACGCACACCTTAGCCTGATTGAAATTGAAAAACTCACCGGCCTGTCAGTGGCACAGATAAGCGAGAGCGAGATATGAGATCCGCAGTTTTTTCCAGCCTGATATTTAGTGCTTTACTTTCCTTGTTCCTTAGTGGCAGCGGCAGTGTCTATGCGGCCGGAGCTGTCGCAGAGGCGGAACCGGAAAAAGGGCCCAATCGTGGGCGCATGTTGCGAGAAGGTGATTTTGCCGTTGAGCTAAGTATTTATGAAACTGGTGTTCCCCCGGAGTTTCGGGTTTGGGTGAGTAACGATGGAGAGCTGGTTAATCCTCAACAGGTTGATCTTAAAGTGATTCTTACAAGGCTTGGAGATGGAGAGGACCACATCGAATTCAGGCCCGAGGGGGATTATCTGCGTGGTGATATGGTGATCTATGAGCCCCACTCATTTGTTGTGACTCTAACAGCCAAGTATCAGGGGCAAGAATACCGTTGGCAATACGATAATTTTGAGGGGCGAACCCGTATCGATTCCGGTATTGCTAAATCCATGGAAATTGATACGGAAACCGTTGGCCCAGCCAGGATGAGTGAAACCAGCCGCGCTTACGGCAGGCTTATTGTAGATCCAGAGCAGGTTCGTGAAATTAGTGCGCGTTTCGATGGCTTTGTAGAAACTGTGCAGGTGGGATTGGGGGAGCGCGTTAATAAAGGGCAACCCCTAATTGCCATTAACAGCAATCAAAACCTAAACACCTACACTATTCAATCCCCAATTGCCGGTGTAGTAGTCCAGCGCAATGTAAACCCTGGTGAACAGACCGCAGGTCGAGTTTTATTAACGGTTGCCGATGATACTGCCTTGTTGGCAGAGTTGGATGTTTTTCCCTCGACACGCCCCCAGATTCGCCAGGGCGCGCCCGTTTCCGTAAATATCAAGTCCTTGGAAACTCCTCTGCTCGGGGTAGTGAAACAAATTGATACTTTGATGAAAC
This sequence comes from Microbulbifer mixtoriginis (SeqCode), assembly GCF_052468275.1. NCBI lineage: Bacteria > Pseudomonadati > Pseudomonadota > Gammaproteobacteria > Cellvibrionales > Microbulbiferaceae > Microbulbifer > Microbulbifer mixtoriginis (SeqCode). The sequence goes on from NZ_CP174341.1 coordinate 3,150,552, forward strand.
CCAACCAGGCCACCGCCGTTCGAGTGTCACTGCAAGATATTCCCGCAGGCCTCGCACCGGGTTCTTTTGTAAGCGGCGATATCCAAGTTGCTGAATATGAGGTGCCTCTTGCCGTCAAGCGTTCCGGTTTACAGGCGTTCCGCGATTTTACTGTCGTTTATGCCAAGGTGGGCGACCAGTATGAAGTGCGTATGTTGGAGTTAGGACGTGAAGCTGGTGATTGGGTTGAAGTGCTGGGGGGGATTCGACCGGGAATCGAATATGTCACCGGTAACAGCTACATCATTAAAGCGGACATTGAAAAGTCCGGTGCATCTCACGATCACTGAGGGTTCGACATGCTTGAGTACTTGATAAGAACCTCAATTCAAAATCGCGGGCTGGTTATTGCCCTTGTGCTATTACTGTGCGGCTTGGGCATTTGGAATTTCACCCGGCTGCCCATTGATGCAGTACCAGATATTACCAATATCCAGGTGGTTATTAATACGGAGGCACCGGGGTATACCCCAAAAGAAGTTGAGCAACGGGTTACATACCCTGTGGAAAATGCAATGGCTGGATTGCCGAGCCTTGCTTATACACGTTCCGTTTCGCGGTATGGGTTGTCTCAGGTTACGGTGATTTTTGAAGATGGCACCGATATTTATTTTGCCCGCCAGTTAGTGAATGAACGGCTCACTAGTGTACGTGGTGCACTGCCTGCTGGTTTGGAGCCGGAGCTTGGACCCATTGCCACAGGTCTTGGTGAAATCTTTATGTTCACAGTGGACTCCGAACCCGGAGCCACCAATGCTGATGGCAGTGCCGTAACACCTAAAGACTTGCGTTCGGTGCATGACTGGATTGTGCGCCCGCAGTTACTGCGTGTACCTGGTGTGGTGGAAGTCAATCCGATCGGCGGGTTTAAGAGAGAAATTCTAATTGCTATAGAACCAGAGAAACTGCTGGCATTCGGCCTGACGCAGGAAGACCTGATTCGCTCGATCGAGGAGAACAATCGTAACCGCGGTGTAGGCTTTATTGAACACAGTGGCGCCCAGTGGTTGTTGCGGGTTCCTGGGCAGGCAAGCTCGTTAGAGACACTAAAGGATTTCCTGGTTGCGGAAGTGAATGGCGTTGTTGTTCGACTTGGCGACTTGGCCAAGATCGAAGAGGGGCGCGAAATGCGCACAGGGGCGGCTACTCAGAACGGCAGGGAAGTGGTGATGAGCACCGTTTTCATGCTGGTTGGCGAAAATAGTCGCACCATTGCAGGTGCAGTTGGTGAAAAATTAGAGAGTATCAAACAGAGTCTACCGCCTGGTATCACATTGACAGCAGTTTATGATCGTACCGGTCTGGTTGACCAGACACTGCGCACGGTCCAAACCAATCTTATGGAAGGTGCGCTGCTGGTTATCGCGGTTCTTTTCCTGCTGCTGGGGAATGTTCGCGCAGCAATTCTCACTGCGCTGGTCATTCCGGTGGCCATGTTAATGACTATCACCGGCATGGTTCAGGCCCGCGTAAGTGCAAACCTGATGAGTCTGGGGGCGCTGGACTTTGGCTTGTTGGTGGATGGGGCCATCATTATTGTCGAGAACTGTCTGCGACGTCTCAGCGAATCCGCCCGCGAGCGTGGCCAGTTGAGTCTTAAAGAGCGGCTTACCCTGGTATTTCAATCGACGCGGGAAGTGATTCGCCCGGCCATGTTTGGTGTGTTCATTATCACAGCCGTGTATTTACCCATTTTTGCCCTGACTGGAGTGGAGGGCAAGATGTTCCATCCGATGGCAATTACCGTGGTGATTGCGCTGCTTTCTGCGATGTTTCTTTCCATCACTTTGGTGCCAGCCGGCATAGCGCTGCTATTCCGCAAACCGGTGATCGAAAAGAAAAACCCTGCACTTGAGAAGCTGAATAGCTTTTATCGCCCGGCCCTGGAGTTTGCACTGCGCCAGCGTGGCATGGTTGTCGCTATTGCTGCGCTACTGGTGTTGGTTTCCGGCTATACGGCAAGCAGAATGGGTAGCGAATTTGTGCCGAATCTGGATGAAGGCGATATTGCCATGCACGCCTTGCGTATTCCCGGCACATCCCTGGAACAAGCGATTGCACTACAAAAATCCCTAGAGGAGCGGATTAAAGAGTTGCCCGAAGTGGAGCGTGTATTCGCCAAAATTGGGACTGCGGAAGTGGCTACCGATGCCGTTCCCCCAAGTGTTGCCGATAACTTTATTATCCTGAAACCCAGGTCTCAGTGGCCAGATCCGGATAAGCCGAAAGAGCAATTAGTAGAAGAGCTGGCAAAGCTGGTAGAGCCAATCCCCGGCAACCGCTATGAATTTCTCCAGCCAATCCAGATGCGCTTTAACGAGCTTTTAGCGGGGGTACGTGCGGAATTGGCGATCAAAGTCTTTGGCGATGATTTCGAGCAATTAGAGCGTTTGGGCAGTGAAATTGAAGCGGCTATAGGCAGTGTAGAAGGCGTTGCTGATATACAGATGGAGCAAACCAGCGGTTTACCGGTTCTCGCCATTGTTCCTGACCAAGCCGCACTAACCCAGTATGGGCTGGCCATCAGCCAAGTACAGGAGCAGCTGGCAACCGCCCTGGGAGGTACGGTTGCTGGCCGCTTTTATGAAGGAGACCGCCGCACCGATATTGTTGTGCGTTTGCCAGAGGTATTGCGCCAGGATTTGGATGCGCTAAAGAAACTGCCGATTCATCGACCCAATGGCAACTATGTGCCCCTGGAGGAAATTGCCAGCTTGGAACTCACTGCCGGTATCAATCAGGTTTTCCGCGAGAACGGTAAACGCAGGGTAGTGGTAACGGCTAATGTGCGGGGTAGGGACCTGGGTAGCTTTGTTGCTGATGTACAGCAGTCCGTTTCCGGTAAAGTGGAAATACCACCTGGTTACTGGGTTGAATACGGCGGGACCTATCAAACGCTACAGTCTGCTACTGAACGTTTATCGATAGTAGTACCACTGACCCTTGTGTTGATTATGGGGCTTCTTCTGCTGGCGCTTCGCTCCATAAAAGATGCGGCAATTATCTTTACCGGTATACCCCTCGCATTAACCGGCGGTGTGCTCTCTTTAATGTTGCGGGATATCCCTTTCTCCATTTCCGCAGCCGTTGGTTTTATCGCACTTTCCGGGATTGCCATCCTTAACGGCCTAGTGATGGTTTCCTTTATTCGCGATCTGCGTGACCAAGGTTACAGCATAGAAAAGGCCATTATTGAGGGCGCCCTGATCCGATTACGTCCGGTCATTAGTACTGCACTGGTTGCCTCACTCGGTTTTGTACCCATGGCCCTGAATACTGGTATTGGCTCTGAAGTACAGCGCCCACTGGCTACGGTGGTTATTGGCGGTATTGTCTCATCAACAATCCTGACACTTTTAGTGTTGCCGGCACTCTACAGAATTTTACATGGCAGGAATGCCAAGTCGGAGAGCTTACAAGATAACCCTGAAGTGGCTCTGGCTGGAGCCAGTTAACTGGGCCTGTGTGCACTTTGGTTCACAAGAATTTAGAACTTTAATAACGGGAGATAGTAACGTTGCACAATAGTTTAAAAACAGTTTTCGGCTTGATGGCGCTGATAGCAGGTATGGTGATATCTATGCCGCTATTTGCACATGGAGTGGACGATGCTACCAAGACTTTTCTTGCCGGTAATGAAGGGGTAGCTATTATTCCCTTTCTATATATTGGCGCCAAGCATATGGTGACTGGCTATGACCACCTGCTGTTCCTGGTGGGAGTCATTTTCTTTTTATATCGCTCAAAAGATGTTCTTATCTATGTAAGCTTCTTTACTCTCGGTCATAGCTTAACGTTGTTATTTGGAGTGCTTAACGACACCCATGTGAATGTCTATTTGATCGATGCCATTATTGGATTATCCATTGTCTATAAAGGCTTCGATAATCTCGGCGGCTTCAAACGGGTTTTTGGCTTCCAGCCTAATACCAAGGCTGCCGTACTGATTTTTGGACTCTTCCATGGTTTTGGTTTGGCAACCAAATTACAGGAATTCAAGCTGTCCAGCGATGGGTTGGTGGAGAACATTCTGGCCTTTAATGTCGGAGTAGAAATTGGTCAGTTTGTTGCGTTGCTGTTTATTCTTCTCGCCATCAATTATTGGCGTCGCTTTGACAGTTTCCTGCGCTTTTCCACTATGACAAATACCTTACTAATGAGTGGTGGACTGATGTTGGTGGGTTACCAGATGACAGGCTACTTCGTAGGTTAGTTAGCCAGAAAGTGACTTTATTAAGTTAATTGAACAGAAAGAACTCAGATTTAGAGCTTACAGAATGAATACAACTGAAATGCCAGTGCAGTCTGCACAAACGCTGATTAAATCCACACTTGCTGCTGGCGTGCTTGCAGCCATTATGTTGACCACAGTAATCCTGCCAGCTGAATACAATATAGATCCTACTGGAATCGGCAGTGCACTGGGGCTGACTGAATTAAACAGTCAAGAGCAGGAAATTGCTGTACCAGAAGTAGTGCAGCGTGGCGAGCAGTCCTTTGCTTATCGGACTGACACTACAACTATTGAAGTGCCCGCTGGCCGTGGGATTGAATACAAATTTCAATTGGATAAATACGGCCATCTGGAGTACGAGTGGGTAACGGAGAGTGGTGAACTTTACTTTGATTTTCACGGCGAACCCGCAGACGATACTACCGGCTACTTTGAGAGCTTTGCTATTGCTACCGCAAACAAGATGAGTGGCTCTCTCACCACGCCTTTTGATGGTTCCCATGGCTGGTATTGGAAAAATAACGGTCAAGAATCTGTGAAGATCACTCTAAAAACAAAGGGGTTCTACGAGGTTATTGGACTCAAACAGTAACGCTTTTTGATCAACATTCGCTAAAACCGAGAAGAAAGAGAGTATTATGAACAAACTTATTCGAGTCATCTGTGTATCAGTTACCTTAGGCTTCGCAAATCTTGCTTTCGCCCATGGTGACCATGAGAGAGACAATTTTGCCACTGTATCCATGGTAGAAGCCAAAGGCATCGCCAGCCAGGAAGTCGCTCGCCTAATCAAAGAGGGTAAGCTTAACGAGTCCTGGTCTGACAAGCCGCTCAGCGCCGCTATACAACGTGTTAACAATCAGCGTCAGTGGGTTGTTACAGCAAAAGAGCAGGGTGGTGTACTGAATCAGCAACTACAGGTTTTCTTAAGCACCGAAGGTTACTTTCTGACTTTTAAAGTGCAGAACCTCTAACTGATAAGATATACGCTGGCAGCGGTAAATTAGCCGCTGCCTTCAATGAAAATTCTTCACACATCTGATAGGCATATTGGTCAAACTTTATACGGCCGAAAATGCCATGAAGAATTTAAGGCCTTAAATGCGCATGTGGTTGGTAGTATCAAATTAGACAGCGTGTAAGATGTGCACAGACTCATGACTGCCATCAAGACACCTTGCCATCTCAGATCAGATTTGCCGATCCAGAAATTCGAGCCTCCATACATCGAAGTGATTGGGCCCAACTGATCGCTGCCAGCTCTGCGTAGTCAGGGTTTAGAAGTGTATGCGTAAGCGAAACGACAGTGCCAAGCTCACTGCTTCTGAACACTACTTCGACCAATGACGAATTCTTTTGCGGTTCGGTGCCATGTGGCAAGCTGAGATTGCAATGTTTATGGACCTCAAAACTTAGAAACTTCGGTCTATCGACACGACGATATACTCCAGACATTACGCAAGAGCTACCGTCTGGAGCTGTCATCTCAAAAGCAAAACTCCCGCCAACCTCTGCCGTGAGATTGAGCACACGCGTAGTGAAACCGTCAGGCCCCCACCATTTTTCAACCATGCTCGGCGTAACCCAGGCTGTAAAAACCTCTTCCGGTGTTGCCCTGACCGTGTAGGAGATAGGCTTGGTTTGGACGTCCGCTTGATAGGAAAGATCGATCACTATTGCACCTTGTTCTTTTTATCAGCAGGTTTCCTGCTTTCTGTTAACACTAAAACATAGCTTTTAGGGAGGAGATGAAGCACTTTTGTTAGGGTGTTTTTTACGGGCTTTAGCAAACCGCGGCCATTGCCTAACGATTTTACACCTATATACTTAGTCAAATGGGTAACAATCACGAAAATCTGAATACAGTCTTCCAAGCCTTAGCAGATCCAACGCGCCGCGCTGTCATTCAGCACCTGACCAGCGGACCGGCATCAATCACCGAGCTCGCTAAACCGTTTGAAATGGCACTACCTTCATTCATGAAGCACATTGGTGTGCTGGAGGATGCGGGTTTGATCCGATCCAAGAAAATTGGTCGCGTACGAACCTGCGAGATCAAGCCGAAGCAACTGACAGCTGCAGAAACTTGGATTAATACACAGACGGCCCAGTGGGAAGGCCGGATGGCAAGAATGGCGAGCTTTGTCGAAGCACTTGGCGCTGAAGGACAGGATGACTGAGTACGATAGAGATACAGGGTGCCATATTGCAAACCCTGTAGGTCCCCCCTCCATTCCAATAGCCGACTACTTGATCTTCTGTTAAAAAACTGGAGGGCGTGATCGGCTCACCTACCTCACCCCCTTATGACATTGCACCTCACTTTAAGCAGATAGGGGTCAATTCTCTTACTCTTTTGCGCCACTAGTAAGTTATCCATTGACCTAACTATTATTGCTTTTTATAGTTATCCAATCAGCTAACTATTAGTCGGTAGCCTGGGAACTGCCATTAAGCAAAGGGACTAGCATGAGCCAACAGTTATCGCACGACACCATATCCATCAGTAAAACAATCAAAGCACCAGCAGAACAGGTTTTTTCAGCCTGGGAAAACCCAAAAGCCCGATCAATATGGGGGGCACCTTCTAAGGATGAGGCAGTCGAGTTTATTGAAAACGACTTTCGCGTCGGAGGCCTTGACGTACATCGGTGCGGCCAAAAGAATGATCTGCAATTCCGGGTCGAAACACACTACTACGACATCAGTAAGCCGCATCTCCTGCTTTTTACCGAGCGTGTATATACCGACGACTCTTTATTGAGTGCCTCTTTGATCACCGTGGCGATTAGTCAAAATAAGCGCGCGACTGAACTCCAGGTGACGATACAGATCACCTCTCTGGTCGGTTTGGGAATGATCGACGGAACACGCAATGGATGGCAGTGTGCTCTTTCTAATCTTGCTGCTTACCTGGAAGCAACAAGGGTGGAAATCGAATAAAGCAGACCTGGTAGATCAGTTTAAACTGCTGATTTTTCCCTTGGTTCTCGGCAAAGGAAAGCGCCTCTTCGGTGCTGGTGTGATCCCTTTGGGGTTCCATGTACAGCAATCTACGACGACAGATAGTGGCACTATTTGCGTAACCTATATGCGGGATGGAAGTATCTCCACTGGAGACTCCTCGCTTCAACAAGGTTAGCGCCGGCAGCCCAATCGCAAGCTGGCATAATCGATAGGAGATTTTGAATGCTGGTTATGACGCTGATCAAAACTCACAGATAAATATGGAACGCCATAGTTGCTAAATTACGAGGGTTCAAAGGCAGGAGCCGTAGGGGAGGGGACATCAAAATCTAACTCCGGAAAAATGATAGTTTGATAGTGGCAGGGACTTTGCTCGTATGGGACAACCGGTTATAGCAATGATTTCAGATATCGCAGATTATTTTTCGAAAGGTTGTGGGCGTTGTGAACGCTTTGCAACGCCTGATTGCTCGACCCAGAAATGGAAATCCGGCCTTAATGAGTTGCGCCGGATATGCCAGAGCATGGATCTGGAAGAGCACGTAAAATGGGGGCAGCCTTGCTACACATTCGCCGGTCGAAATATTGTCATCCTTGGAGCGTTTCGAGAGAAATTCCTCATTAGCTTTATGGATGCGGCGTTATTGAAAGACACCAAAGGCTTACTTCAAAAGCGTGGTGAGAATACCCAACACCCACATATGATCCCCCTGAAATCCAACGACCAAGTGACAAAGCTCGAATCAGTTATACGAGCTTACATCGAGGAAGCGAAGGGATATGCCAAAGCCGGCATTAAGCCCCCAAAAGCAGAACGCGATATCAAGCTCCCAGATGAACTGGTTGAAGCCATGGATGCCGACCCCGAGCTTGCAGAAGCGTTTCATGCATTAACACCAGGGCGCCAGAGAGGCTATGCCTTCAACTTAAATTCAGCCAAGAAACCAGCTACACGGGTTTCGAGAATAGCCAAGTTCCGCAGCAAAATAATTTCAGGCAAAGGCGCTATGGAGCGATAAAAAAAGATGCATCGATGAACAACTCGCATCGACCTCGAGCGACCTTTGGAATAGCGCAGATTTGGCTAAGCAGTTCTAGACGATATTTATCATGCCGAGTGAGGTAACAGAACATCCTCCTCGGGAGGGTACCGAGACCGCCATTCATCACAAATACCAAAGGGGCAGGGGTCTTTATCAAACCTGAACCAGGGCGCAGTTACGATATGGAGCGCATTGCAGCAACCTTCAAAGCTGACGGTGAAGAGACCGCATACTGTCCAAAGCATAGGAGAATACATATGACTGAACTCGTAAACTGCCTGTGGTTTGACTATGGCGAAGCAAAGAAGGCGGCGGAATTCTACGCCGCAACTTTTCCAGATAGTCATGTAGATCGAGTTAATCAAGCGGTGACCGACTACCCTGGCGGTGAGGAAGGCAGTGAACTGACTGTCGAATTTACCGTACTCGGGCGCAAGTTTATTGGTCTGAATGGCGGTCCGAATTTCAGGCCAAATGAATCCGTTAGTTTCATGGTTGTCACCGAGAATCAGGAAGAAACCGACCGCTACTGGGAGGCGATCATCAGTAATGGTGGACAAGAAAGTGCCTGTGGTTGGTGCAAGGATCACTGGGGCCACTCGTGGCAAATTACACCAAGACAGCTTCTGGATCTGACAACGAACTCTGATCGTGACAAAGCGAAGCGTGCCTTTAAGGCGATGATGTCCATGAGTAAGATCGATATCGCCACGATAGAGGCAGCCGCCGAGGAAGTATGAGTTCATAGGGAAGTACTCTTCTCAACTTAACTCAAGATCTGGAGCTGATTATGGCTTTAATTCAGAACAGGAAAACTAAGGAGATCTCCGGAGTAGTCCGGCAGATCCTGTTACCGGAGGCCTGGAAGGATGAACTCGCTGAACTCCGCAAAGCAGAAAAGGAGCTGACCCGTGCCCACGACCGGCTGGCAGAAAAACGACGGTATTCGGGTTGGGTTAAGATCGAACAAAATTATGCCTTTGCGGGTCCAGGAGGCACTGCGACTCTGGCTGACTTATTCGATGACCATTCACAACTCATCGTTTACCACCATATGTTGAAGCCCGCTGATCCCAGCCCGTGCGAAGGCTGCTGCATGGTCGCCGATCAGATTCCTCATCTTGCCCATCTACATGCCCGAGACACCTCTCTCGTCTTTGTGTCAAAAGCGCCAATCGTTGAGATAGAGGCATTCCGGAAACGTATGGGTTGGGCAATCCCCTGGTATGAAACCAAGGACAGCTTCAACGCTGATTTCGATGTGGCTACCGGATTTGGCATCAACGTTTTCTATCGCGATGGAGAGGACCTCTATCGAACCTATTTCACTAACGGTCGAGGTGTCGAAACACTTGGCACGGTGTGGACTCTTTTGGATATCACACCGCTCGGCCGCCAGGAAAACTGGGAAGCGGCTCCCGACGGCACTCAGCAGACACAGCCATATCATTGGTGGCGGAGACACAACGAATATGGCTAATACGGGTGCCTGCCACACATCATCCAGCTACAAAGGGAAGAATTCATCTACTCAATCGCTTGTTTAGGAGAAACAGGATATGAGGCGTTTAGTTGTTTGGAATGTGATGACGTTGGACGGGTACTTTGAAGGCACTGCGCCCTGGGCGTTGGACCATCACGGAACAGTGTGGGGCGACGAGTTAGAAGCTTTCTCTCTTCAGCAGGGCGATGAAATCGGCACCTTGTTGTTTGGACGCTGCACCTATGAGGGGATGGCCAGTCATTGGAGGAATGAAACCGGGGCGGTTGCGGACATGATGAACTCACTTGAGAAAGCTGTCATCACGCGCACACTTGAAACCGCCGATTGGTCAAACACTCGTCTTTTAAAAGGTGAGGCCGTCGAACACGTTAGCACGCTGAAGAAGGAGACCGGGAAGAGAGATATCTTCGTTTTCGGAAGCGCAGACCTTGTGGCTACTCTGCTCGCAAGGGGCTTGGTGGATGAATACCGGATATGTCTTGCACCCATCGTACTTGGAGCAGGCTCACCTCCCTTCAAAGCTGACGCCATCCAGAAGAATTTCGAACTCATGCGGACGGACGCCCTTAAATCGGGGGGGTGATCCTTCGCTACAAGTGCTTGCAGAAAGGTGGAGAAGTATAACAAATCGCAAAGTTTCTATTTTCTTTAAGGGCATTAGGCCTTCACGGAAATCCGTGGAATTCCTATATTCCAGCAGTCATATGGATTGATTGATACAGTTCAAATAGCCATCTATCTTGTACCGGTGTAATCACCAATTTTTATACTGTCATGATAAGGCCTCAACCTTTTGGTTACCACTTGATTCGGATAGAAGGCGATACGAGCATTAATTACTTTGGCAAAGTTGAATACGGCTTTGTAAGTCCATGCAATGGTTGAAGTAGCTGGAGCGGACAATGGGGCGTCTTTACCTTAATATGAACCAGTTAAAAGAAGTGAAGAAGTATTCTGAAAAGTTGAAGTAATTCATCAATATATATTGGATAATATTATGGAATTTAATTTCCCAAATCGTGACGGTGTAGAATTAAAGGGTAAATTAGAAAATTCCACCGGGAACCCAAAGGCCTATGCAATTTTTGCACATTGTTTCACATGCTCAAAAGATATCATTGCTGCGAGCGCTATTAGCAAATCATTGACTAGCAAAGGAATATCAGTATTAAGATTTGATTTTACTGGGTTAGGTAACAGTGATGGAGATTTTTCCAATACTAACTTTTCATCTAATGTTGAAGACTTACTTAGTGCTTGCAATGAAATTAAAAACCGCTTTGAAGCGCCAAAATTGCTAATTGGGCATAGTTTTGGTGGTGCTGCCGTATTAAAAGCCGCTGGTATGCTAAAGACAGCTAAAGCTGTTGTTACTATAGCCGCTCCAAGTGATGTAAAACATATCCAACATATGTTTAAAGATGAGCTCGATAACATCAATAAAACAGGGCAGGCAAAAGTGGTGCTTGCTGGCCGAGAGTTTACTCTTAAAAAGCAGTTTATTGACGATATAAATGAAGCAGACATCTTGGTTAACCTTAAGGAATTAAGGAAAGCTTTACTAGTTATGCATTCACCACTAGACAGCACTGTTTCTATTGATCATGCTGCAAAAATATTTAGCGCTGCGCACCATCCAAAAAGTTTTATTTCCTTAGATAAAGCCGATCACTTGCTTATGAAGAAATCAGATGCTGAATATGTCGGCAATGTTATTGGAGCCTGGGCTCAAAGATATATTAGTTAATACGACATATAATAGAGAATAATGTTGGAGCTTAGAATCCAATAAAAATATGGACTCGTCTGTTAAGGATTAAGTTGTATAACTGAGCTTTACTGACTTCCAGGAACCTTTGGATCAAACAACATAGCCAGTACCAGATGGCCTTTGGATTGTTCCCTTATTACATTAAACATCCAGAAGCTTAATTAAGCTCATTTTTCAAAATAAACGATGAAAACCCTTGTTTTTGTAAGCATAGATATTCCGCAAGGAATCATCGCGTCAATCCATCGCAGCCGCTACTTACTCAAGAATGAGTTACTTTAGTTTGACTGCACTCTGAGTGAAATTTCGAAATTATATCGATTACGACGAGAAAGTAAGCAGTTACGGATAGAGAAGGAAATCTCAAAAAAGGCCGGTGTAGATTCAAAAGTACAGCATTATTAAGGTACAGCAAGGCAGCTTTCAAGTGAGATTGCTCTACCGGGTAATGCAGGTAATGCACTACAAGCAAAAATGTACGAGATGCCAGGGTCTGAGCACAGAAATTCGTTAGCTGTTACAACGATCAGCATCGCCGTAATCAATTCAATTTTGTTACAGCCAATCAGCGTCATCGAGGAGAGGATTACGTAATAACTCGTATTATTCTTTTCCACTCCGTTATATATATTATGCCTATCAAATTGGTACACTGGATTCACTACTCTCACTATCAGACATAACAAAAAAGGAAATTTTGATGTTGCATCTAAAAACTTTACCCAGCCAGGTCGGCAACTCTTGCGCCGCTCACTGCACCGAGATCGCAGTGTCAGGATACGACATCCGTGCACCAAGGCCACAGGCATTTGTGGAAGGGACTCTGTGGAACGCCGTCAAATGGCAGAATGCGGACCTACCTCCTATGCCAAACGGTGCTGACCATCCCTTAGTGGCGGCCAACAATAGTTCGCCGATGCGTGTGCGAAACTATGTGAATACCCAGTGCCCTGGGCGTACCGGTCGGATTTTATATGACGCGACTCAGAAAGACATGTGCCTTCAATTCGCGCAGGCGGCCAATAGAGTTGATTATAATGCGTTGTTTACAAATCTTATACAGCCAGCTAGTAATGGGGGAATGCCGAGGAACTTGCGTGCCGACACCTTTTACAATTGCGCTTTTATGATGTTTCGAGGCCCTTCCCCTGGGTCTGCTCATGAAATGGGTTTCCATAATATCCTGGTTGCCAAGGATGGGTCCACAGTCAAATATTATAACCCGAATGAAACTCAACCAGTTTGGAGGGCTGATGTTGGATGGCGAACGTTGCGTCATCAAAACGCTGGAAGGCATAGTTACGTTTGGAGTGGTATTGCAATCGAAATCACCTAGCAGTTAATCTTTGATGATGCGATCATTAGTATGGATCATGGGGTTTATCCTTGGTTTTGCTTTTAGCTTTAGGCACTTTCATCAAAACCGGTAAACCCTTCTTATCCAAGACGATTTGTCAGATTTGGTCTGATTTAGTCCACATCTTTACACCTTCCTCCAGCTTACTCGCTCCATTATTTGTTAAGAAATACTAAATTCCTGCTAGAACTGAATGTAAGTTACTCATGCCAGCCACTACTAATAGATCGATAAAATAAATTCGATTGTATCCGTTTTCGCAACATTGTTTCTCTATTCGAACTGATTATTGAGTCAATGTGATGTAATAGGATAGATCCCAAGTTTTGGACATTAACCCAACGCTTCAGGAGCTTGAAATGAAAGCAAAACTTATTTTACCAATGATTCTATTAAACATGCTTGGCGGAGTAGGGTCCGGCATCATGATCTATATATCTGGTGGCGATCCGGTTTGGGTCGGCGCACTTTTAGCGACCTTGCCTTTACCATTTTTCTTGATGGTCCTAACAAATGTGTTCAGCATTTCAAGAACGTCAGAAAGATTACCAGTTATTCAAGCCGTTAACTTTATAGGAGTTGCATTGGTTGCTTATTCAACTTATTCGAACCAGGCTCCAATGTCCTTGTCTCTATACATTCCTATTGCAGCTGCTGCTCTGGGCTTCCTATCCCTTCACTGGTATATCTGGTCATTCTCCGTCTACAACCGTAAAAAGAGCAAAGCCATATCAAAAGGCCAAAAACTGCCTGAAATGAACTTTAATCGATTAGATAAATCGGGTGTGTCTTCCACCTCTTTTGACGAATCTAAAACACTATTAGTGTTCTTTAGAGCCAACTGGTGCCCATTTTGTATGAACCAGTTAAAAGAAGTGAAGAAATATGCTGAGACACTTAAGCAATATGATGTGAAGGTGAAGTTTATCTCTAACCAAGGCTACGACAACTCAAGGAAGTTAGCCGACAAGCTTGATCTGCCTGGTCATTTTGAAATTCTTCAAGATGACAACCTAATGGGTGCTAAAGCTCTAGGCATTGAAGATATTGGCGGTTCCCCTGCAGGAATGCCTGGATACCCTAAGGATACCGTTATGGCCACGGTGATAGCACTGGATGAAGGTGGCAAAGTTCTATTCGGAGACGAGACCGACAATTATCGCAGACGCCCAAATCCTACGACTTTCCTGCATGTTTTCGCGGGCTCAGCACCACAGCTAGAAAAGGACAAACCAACCTTTAAGAGCATTGCTTAGCGAAAGCCCTAAACTTAGCAACCAGAAGGTTTTCGTCAGCCAATCTCCCCCTTTCTAGAATTAGAGAGGGGGTTCTCTTGATGAAATTATTCTGCGATTTCGCCTGACACCCTAAATCCTAATCCAGCACGCTTTGTAGAAAATCGATAAAAACTCTCGTTTTCGCAGGCATCGCTCTACCACTGGGAATCAGTGCACTAACCGGTGGACCGGGTACTACTTTCTCAGGAAACAACTCAATAACTTCGCCAGTCTGAATAGAAGAACCGAGAGCAGTATCATATACCTGAGCAATACCCATACCAGCGACTACTGCATCTATCAGTGTTCGCCCATCTCTAAAAATTGCCAGCGGGGAAGGGGAAAACTCAGTAATTGAGTCATCATTTTCTCGAAATGACCAGGCTCTTACTTTTCCTGTAGGCGCTCTGAAAACAAGAGCATCATGCTCTCTTAACTCCTCCAAATTCTTAGGTTTACCTTTCTGCGAAAGATATTCAGGCGAAGCACACAAGATACGTCTAGATCCACATAATGTTTTTGCGATAAAAGAACTATCTTCTAGTTCGCCAATTCTAACAACGACATCCCATTCTCCTTTAATAGCGTCCTCCAGGCTATCTGAAAGAGAGACCTCGACCGTAACCTTGGGGTGCAACTGCGTGAACCCCTTTAAAGCACTGACAATATTTCGGCCTATTCCTATTGGCAAATTGATACGCAATCGTCCGGCAGGCTCATCCTTCCTGGCATGCAGCAAAAGCCTGGCCTCATTGATTGTTTCTAACGCATGTTTTGCGGCATCCAGAAATATTTTGCCTTCTTCTGTCAGCCTGATACTTCGAGTGGTTCTGTTGAATAGCTTAAGACCCAATTCCTCCTCAAGCTTCTTAACTGCCTTACCAGCGCCTGATTTGGTTGAGTTCAATGATGCCGCTGCCTTTGTAAAGCTTCCGTGTTCGGCTACGGCAATAAATACGACTATTTCGTTCAAATGGGCTTGTTGAAACACAGATTGTGTCCCTAATGGATACAATGAGTTTCAAAATAGCATGTTTATAGCGCAAATCAAAGTAACTAATCTTCCCAATAGTGGTTTGGCGTAAGTACCTGCATAGAGGCCAATTGGAGAGTTAAGCACGTCGCCTCTTGGCCCATCGAAGGCTTACCCAAAGCTCGCGCTTCCAAACTTTAAACCATTAGAGGAATAGGTTATGTCTCTTCAAGACAAACTAGATGCTTTCAAAGAAGTATTTAAGCAACAGGCCCCGGAAGGAGCATTTGAAGCCTTTGCCAGATCATCCAAGGAATTGGCTGCTAGTGGCCAAGTTGAGCGTTCGATTAAAGTAGGGGAGAAAGTCCCATACTTTACATTGCCAGATTCAGAAGGTAACGACGTTGCCCTGGAAGAACTCCTTACCAAAGGGCCCGTTATTCTAACGTTCTATCGAGGCGTGTGGTGCCCTTACTGCAATATTGAGCTGCAAGCGTTAGAAGAAGTTGCTGCAGAGATCAAAGCGCGTGGCGCAACGCTGGCTGCTATTTCCATGCAAGGGCCCGCTGAAAGCCGCAAATCTCAGAGAGATAACAAGTTAAGCTTCCCAATTCTGACTGATCAAAGTGGAAAGCTTGCTGAAAAATTTGGTATCCGCTGGACATTACAACCTTATGTAATTGAGTTCCACAAGGTGTTCAAAGTCGAACTCCCGACCATCCATCGTGACGGCGCGTGGAACTTACCTATGCCTGCAAGATATGTCATAGATACCGATGGAACAATCGCATATGCGGAGGTGAATCCTGACTATACGCGTCGCCCCGAACCCAGCGACTTATTTCCCGTACTTGAAAAGCTGAGTCAGTCTACAACTGCATAGTATGTAAACAACTCCACCTCTTTAGCGCTGACTAGCGCCAAAGAGGTGCGAGCACTCAATGTAAATCGATATCGAGCACCGTAAAACCCAACTTATATGGTAAGACTCATGGTCAATTTTACACGTTACACAATTGAAACAGCACCAGAAGCCTCTAAGCAAACTCTAGAAGCCGCTAAAAAGAAAATGGGATTTGTACCCAATCTAATGGCAACCATGGCCGAATCACCTGTAATGGTAGAGAGCTATCTAACACTTATGGGATTATTTGATAACTCTCGCTTGAGCGAAACGGAGCGAGAGATAATCCTGATGACAAACAGCCGCCTTAACGGTTGCACCTACTGCATGGCTGCGCATACCGCAGTTTGCAAAATGGCCGGTGTAGATGAAAATGTAATCAAGGCGCTGCGTAGCGGCAAAACACTCGATGACCCTAAACTCGAAGCGCTCCGAGCATTCAGTGTCATTATCAATGAGAAACGTGGATGGGCTACAGAAGAAGAGGTTGAGGCGTTTCTTGCAGCAGGTTATACGAAAGAGACGATTCTAGAGGTGATAGTTGGAACCAGCCTAAAAGTACTCTCGAATTACTCTACCCACAATCTGAATGTCAGTCTCGATGATGCGTTTTTGCCAATGGCTTGGAGTAAGGATATGGATTCGAATGGTTGAGCGCAAAAGCAAATAAAAAACATGTATCCGATTCAAGCGTCTAATAAAGACTGGGCCTTGGGAAGAGGGCGCCTGTCCAGATCATAAAAGTGACGATAAGAACCCCACTGATTCACCAAAGTAATGAGGCCCATATAGCCACTATGGGCCTCTACTACAAATACAGCCTTCTTTTGGCTTATCGTAATTACTCCATTTCGCTACGAATAATACCGGGTGTTTTGGCTTGTCCTCGCACTCGGTCAGGATGATCGCGCTCGTTAAAGCGCCTCAAGCCTTCGGACAGCTCTGCTTTGGATTCAGAGTCGCTGAATAATCGGTTAAAGCACTCAGCCTCAATTCGTAGACCTTCATCAAGATCCTTTCCATAACCACGAATGGCGGCTTCTTTATCAGAGTGAATCGCTGGCTGGGGAAGGGTAGAGATATATTGTGCTAACTCAACGGCACGATCTAATGCGGCTCCCTTTGGCACCACTTCGTTGGCTAACCCAATGCGATAAGCTTCTTCAGCATTAATAACTTTTCCCGTGATGATTAACTCCAGCGCTCGCCCCATACCAACAATACGCGGCAAACGCTGAGTACCACCATCGGCTAAGCCGATATTCCAACGACGACAAGTCATTCCAAAGGATGCGTGTTCTTCTACAATCCGCATATCGGCAAAACATGCCCACTCAAAGCCACCCGCATATGCAATTCCGTTCACAGCCGCAATGATAGGCTTATAGATATCGGTCCAGCGGGATGGACCTATAATCCCTGGAGCTTCACCTCGATTATGCCGGGCAATATCAGCGGGTTCTACAGGGCATAAAACAGCCTCGTCAGGATCGGGGTGGTTGGTGGGTTCGGTTGCAGCAAGATTGCTTTTTAAATCACCCCCTGCACAAAATGCAGAATCGCCAGCGCCGGTGATTACCGCAACTTTAGCTCCGTCATCGGTACGAAAACGATCGAATGCATCCACCAGCTCGCGATGAGCGCGTGTTCCAATGCAGTTCTTAACCTCTGGACGGTTAAAAGTAACGATGGTTACAGGGCCATTTTGCTCATATTTAATATGATGATATTCCATGTCATAAGACCTTTATCATGTGGCGTTGAAGTAATATTTAAAATCTACCCTTGATACATCAAATAAGAATTTAATCCAGGTGCCGATTAATATTTTATCAACATATACCGCAATAAATTAGTACAAATGAACCTTGGTTGCTGACTGGTTTTTAACCACTATTTCCTGATCTTCATCAATTGTATCAGGCAAAATAGAGGCGCATAATGGCGCTTGGACTCCACCACGGACCAAGGCGAAATGATACACAAACGGCACAGCAACAGCGGTTTTTCAACCCCTCAATCCAACCAACTCTTTCACTCCGCGGAAGCGCCAGTGGTAGCCTTTCCGATTCAGTCCGTACTCATTGAATGGGATTACACAGCGGTCAATCAGGTAGTAGGACTGAAAAGCCCTGGTAGTAGCGACCTCCATGCGGCTTGCATTGATATGGCTCATTAAATGAACTGCCACTGCGGCTAGTATTTGATCGAACCCCGGTAGCGGTATAACAATAAGTTTTTAGCAAGATATTCTGAAAGAAAAGTTCTGACATGAATTCTACGAATACGGATGAACCAATGGCATCTGGGCCCGCCGTTCAGTTAAAGATAGATCACTTATCCACCTTCTCATTGGCCGCACAACAAAATGCGTATCCAATATTCAGGTCAATTAGCTTGTACGCGCCAACCGCGCCCGAAGAGCCAGTGGAAAATGCACCAATCGCACTATTAAAGAACTTGGTTGTCACGCTACGTTCGGATCCCGAAATCTTCGCGCCAGAAGAATGGTCTATCGATGAAATTCGACCAGGACAAGCGATCTCGCTTCAAAAACGCCCGCTCAACGTGCCGCATGATTTGTTGTTTAATTTAACAGAAGAAATGAAGGTTTCCGTTTCACTTTCAGTCAATTTACGAGACAACACTGATGAGGCCTTAACGACTTCTAGATTTACCATTGAGGTTCTTCCGGCTAACTTTTGGGGCGGGGAGAGTAGACAGCCAGACCTGTTGGCTGCCTTCGTGAAACCCAACGGGCTATATGTTGAATCTTTATTACGGCAAGTCGCGGAAATGCTGGAAAACGGTGGACACGGAAGAGGCATTGATGGCTACCAATCTAATACTCGTGAAAAGCCCTACATGATGGCTGCCGCATTGTGGAACGTTATATTCGCTCAACGAATTGCCTACGTTACACCACCGCAGGGCTTTGCTAGGCACGGACAACGTATACGGCTAGCCGCTGACATCAGCGCCTCTAAAATTGCGGCCTGCCTTGACACATCGCTGCTTTTTGCCAGCTGCCTAGAAGCGATGGGCCTAAATCCGGTAGTAGCGATAACGAAAAATCACGCATTCGTTGGTGTCTGGCTGATCGATGAGCATTTTCCTGTTTTAACCAATGATGATCCCATGGATCTACGTAAACGTATTGATGCACGCGATCTAGTACTTTTTGAAAGCACGCTTGTCACTAATGATTCGCCTGTGACCTTTGAGCAGTCTAAGGAGCACGCACGGAACCTAGTCAGCGAGGACAAAGAGGTCGACTTCGTCTATTTGATTGATATTAAACAGGCTCGTGCGAGAAAGATTAAGCCAATTTCCACCATTGAAGAACAGCCGGAGGAAAAGCCCTCCGACTCAGATACAGCGTTAAGCTTACCGATTATTCCGCCGCTTCCTCCAGTCAGAGCGGATGAACAAGTTATCGATGAAACACCTGATACACGTATTGATACTTGGCAAAGGAAGCTGCTTGATCTAACAAAACGCAATTCATTGTTGTCATTAAAAGACCGCTCTGTGGCAATAAAGCTCTACTGTCCTGATATCGGTGCAATGGAGGATAGTCTCGCTGACGGCGCGTCGTTCAAATTCCTATCTTCAGAAGAAAGTCCTCTCAATGACAGGGAGCGCAGTGGAGAGACCTTTCGTCTACAGGCTGGGTCCGACATTCATCGGGAATACGCTTTAGAGCAGCTCAACAAGCATGTTCTCCTTGCCAACATGTCCAAGAAGAAACTCGAGCAAAATGCAGTCAATCTTCTTCGGAAGGCTAAGAATGATCTAGAGGAGGGCGGGTCTAACACGCTATATCTGGCGTTGGGCATGCTGCGCTGGAAAGAGAATCCGAAGGATGATCGTTCATACCGAGCCCCCTTAATCCTGATCCCGGCAGAACTTACACGTAGCAGTGCGAGAGCACCCGTCAAAATTCGTCAGTTACCTGATGAAAGCCCGATCTTTAATATGACGCTCATTGAGTTTCTGAACACTGAGCACAATATAGACCTGAATCAGTTCAGAGAATCTATGCCTGAAGATGAGTCCGGTGTAGATGTGGCTCTTGTCTGGAACACAGTACGTGCAGCGATTGCTGAACAACCTGGGTTTGAAGTTGTCGAAGAGCTGGTGCTTGCGTCGTTTTCCTTTGCGAAATATCTAATGTGGATGGATCTGAAAGATCGCCTCGATGACTTGAAAGATAACCCTTTTGTTAAACACCTCGTTGACCATCCCCAGGATGCCTATGTTCAGGACGCTAGCTTCGTTCTAAGGGATGAAGTTGATGAGAAGGTCGATCCCGAAAAGGTATTCACACCCCTCAACTGCGACAGCTCCCAATTAGTTGCGGTAGAGGCCTCTGGTAGACCCCAAGATTTCGTGCTTGAAGGCCCTCCTGGCACAGGTAAATCGGAAACCATTGCAAATATCATTTGCCACAATCTTGCACTCGGTAGAAAGGTACTATTTGTCGCCGAGAAAATGGCGGCCCTAAACGTTGTTTATCGGCGCATGGAAAAGGTTGGACTCGACCATTTGTGCCTCGAGCTACACAGTAATAAAGCCAATAAAAAAGCCGTGTTGGAACAGCTGAGGATGGCTACCGATAAACGCGATGAGTCGCAGAGCGCCGGATGGGTTGATTCCGTTCGAGCACTCAAAGAGAAACGAGATAAACTCAATGGTTTTGTAAAGGTACTTCACAAAAAATCGATATATGGCATCTCTGCTCGTGATGCGATTGCTAGAGATGTGCGTTACAAAGACAAACATTCACTAAGTATTAATTGGCCCCTTGGATTCGACAGTGCACCAGTTAACAGCCAAGAAAAGCTAGATGATATGCTGGCTGCAGTTAAAGAGTCTGCATTGGCGTATAACGATATATCCCGCTTGGATCCTACACCGTTTCGTATAATCCGCGCAAAAAGCTGGTCTAACGCGTGGCAAAACCAGGTTTTGGACTGTTTAAACCGATATCAAACGTCGCTCAACGAAGTCTACCGTTCTGCAGCGACTCTTGTATCCAGCTTCAACCTCAAACTGCCGGAAAACACACCGCACAATCTTGTTCGTGCCAATCAGCTAGCAAACCTCGTTGAGATAGCTGAATCAAACTCCCTCAGCTATATCGTTAAACGAGGCGTGAAAGAATCGTTAGACGATCTAGAAGAATTAAGCAGAGCTAAAGCCTCATTTGATAAAGCCCTCGAGACTATAGAGTATAAGGCTACAGCAGAAATGCTAGCTAAAAGCCCTGTATCCGAATGGGTGGAAATGTACGAGGAAGCCAAAGAGAGTTGGTTTAAGCGGGTCTTGGTCAAATTCAAGATAAACGAGGCAGTGAAAAAGCTCGGATACTCGAAATTCAGCGACCTTGACGTCCTTCCTGATCTGGGAAAAGCTGCTGCACTTCAGGAGGACATAAACTCCCTTAAAGGCCAGTTCGAATCTGACAACATCTGGCATGGCTGGGAGACCAGCTCTGAAAGTCTTCAACAGTCAGCATCAATAGGAAAATCAGCGTATCACGCTCTGGTCGACGCAGTAGCGCTAACCGACGATCCTGCCGTCTTGCTTACTGCGATTAAGTCAAGGCTAGTTGATGGACGTGATTTTCTCGAAAGCTCTAAAATTTCAAAACAGAAACATGAGTTTAAACAGTACTGGTCAACCTACAATGCAATAGCTGAAGAAGCTGAAAAACTAGAGCTTTCGTTTGATGAAAACGCCACGTTAGAAGAGGTAACATCAGCCATTGAGCAGCTGCTCACTGGAGCAGTCAAATTCAAGGCGTGGAGTGAATGGCTTTCTGCGAAAGAAGAACTGTCACGTTACAAGCTCGAAAACCTCACCAAAGATCTAGAAGCCAGAACTATTCTGTCGGACGATGCTGAAGATCAAGCTCTCACGGCATTTTGTCGCTGGTTGGCGCCACAGCTGATCGATCAGAGTGAAGAGTTGCGGCAGTTTAAGGCCTCTACACATGAGCAATTGATTGATGAATTCCGAAAGCTCGACGAAGAAGTTTCCATAACAACCAGTGACTATGTGGCAGCGATCGCAGCAAAGGCGATTCCGGATCCATTTGCCAAAAGTAGCCCTAAAGAACTTGGGCTATTGGCCAGGGAGCTGCAGAAAAAAACACGCCATAAGCCAGTACGCTCATTATTCAATGAAATGGGTGGGCGATTACTGGACCTATGCCCCTGTATGATGATGTCACCATTGTCAGTTGCCCAATTTTTACCCTCAGATTTTAACGGTTTTGATTTGGTCGTTTTTGATGAAGCATCGCAGATGACTACGTGGGATTCAGTAGGGGCAATTGCCCGAGGGAAAAATGTGATTGTGGTCGGTGACCCTAAACAAATGCCGCCAACCAGCTTCTTTAGTGGGGCAGTGAATGTAGATGACCCAGATGAAGAAGACCTTGAATCTATTCTGGATCAGGCTCTAGCCGCACGACTGCCTCATTTGAGACTGAAGGGACACTATAGAAGCCGGCACGAAACACTTATTGCCTTCTCCAACAGTAAGTACTACGAGAACTCGCTAGTTACATATCCATCGTCCGACACCAAGCAGTCTGCAGTTACACTACATCGTGTAAATGGCGTTTATTCAAAAGGTAAAGGAAGGAACAATCCTATTGAAGCGGCAGCAGTCGTTGATGAAATCGTTCGACGTTTGACCAATCCTGCAAACACCTCCCAGACTATCGGCGTCGTAACTCTGAATACCGAGCAACAGCGAACAGTAGAAGATTTACTGGATGATGCCCGTAGAAAACATCCCCACATAGAACCATATTTTCAGTCTACTGATACTTATGATGGAGTTTTTGTTAAGAATCTGGAGTCCGTGCAGGGGGATGAACGTGACATTATTATCCTCAGCCTGGGCTACGGACCGACCGAAGCACATGGCCGAACGATGAGTATGAACTTTGGGCCATTGAATAAGTCCGGTGGCGAACGCCGTTTAAATGTAGCGATCACAAGGGCTACCAGTGAAGTACTGATATTCTCGAGTTTTGACTCTTCAATGATTGATCTTAGCCGTACGTCGGCATTGGCAGTTGAACATCTAAAACACTATTTAGAATTTGCTGAGAAGGGACCTATTGCTCTAGCAGAGCAAGCGACCGCAGATTATGGGGTAGACCAGTTCGATAGCGATTTTGAGCAGTCTGTAGCCTGGGCACTACGAGATAAGGGGTGGAGGGTTCAAACTCAGATTGGAGTTAGTAAGTTCAGAATTGATTTGGGAATAATACATCCAGACCATCCAGGTGTTTATTTGGCAGGCGTTGAGTGTGATGGAGCAACGTATCACGGCTCTCCTTCAGCAAGAGATCGTGATCGAGTCCGTCACGCTATTCTCGAGAACCTTGGGTGGCGATTAGTAAGACTGTGGTCTACAGACTATTTTCAAGATCCAGAAGAGGCGATCGATAAAATTGATCGCAGGTTAAATGAAATACTAGAAGAGGACAGAAGGTCAGCCCCAGGCGACGAGCAGATTAGCCCAGCTAACAATGAACCTGAGGATGATATTTTGACAGAAGAGGCTGAGCGTGCAGAAGAGACGATATCATCCGACGAATATAGCCATTTGCGCTACTTCGACGATGACCACAAGGAAACACTTGTGGGTATAGCAAAATCAATTCTATCCCAGAAAAATGGTATTACACTTCATGAATTGGCACTTGATATTGCCAACCTGCATGGCCTATCAAGGACAAGTAAAAAACAGCTTAAGCACATATTTGAATTGCTCACCCCCTGGGCAGGAATTAAAAGAGATAACATTCATAAGCCCGTAGTTTGGCTATCACCGAATGACATCGTCGATGAAATCCCATGGCGAGGGCTCGCACCTTGGGAAGAGGAGAGGGACTGGGCAGAAATACCTCATCCTGAAGCCTTGGGACTTGCTCGATTGGCCATTGAAAAATCGCCAACAAATCCTGTCGAATACATATGCAATGAATTCCGATTGAAACGCCGACACTTTAAGACGCTACAGCAGTTTCAAGCATGGGTTGACGAGGTTACTGAAGAATTAACTGTGAACTAGCTGAACGCGTTCATGAGACTTTCTTATGACTCAGGCAATGGAGCTGGAATCTTGGTAGATAACCCGGCTCCGTTTGATGTGCACCTAACAATATTCGCTAACGAAGTTCAGCCGCTCCGCGACTTCCTTGCGAGCATAAACACCGACCTGGTTAACCTAAAAACCAGGGACCTAAAACAGACGGAAAGCATCATGGGAGCACTTCAGGAAATCATCGGCGAGCTAGACCAGATACAAGTTCGGCCAGAGCATCTCAATCAGGCGTTTCCACAGGAGGGACAGACGTGGTTATCGGAAATAGCCGTCAAGAAAAAACTTCAAACCTAGGCCCTGTAAGGGCTCCCACTATTTCCGATATTTGTGAATATCGGATATTTTATAAATGCCTTTTTTTCCGTATAATTTGCCGCATTCCAACAACAAATCTATATTTCTATGTCTGCTTCCAACCGGCCACCAGCACCAATCATCGACAACCTGAGCAACCTTGAGAATCCATTCCGCTGCACCAGCTTTTCAGCTAGCCGTTATCTCAGCAAGCAGATTCCTGGTGCTGATACCGATCTGGAGTTCACGCTTAAGTTTCTTTACAGCTACAACGGCAGCCAGGCAACGTTTAACAGCTACCGTCGTGAACTTGAGCGGTTGCTGCAATGGGCGTGGCGCATTGAAGAAGTTTCAATAATGACTCTGAAGCGCGAACACATTGAGGAGTTTGTGCAGTTTTGCATTGAGCCTCCAATTGCCTGGATAGGGACTAAGAATGTTGCCAGATTCAAAACACAAAATGGCGAGCGCGTTGTGAATGCCGATTGGCGGCCATTCGTAGTCAGTGTGTCCAAAGTTGAGTTTCGTGCTGGTAAAACGGCTTCTCCCAAGGAGTTCCGGCCATCCCAGGCAGCGATCAAATGCATCTTTACTGCATTGTCGTCCTTCTTCGATTTTCTCTATCAAGAAGGCCTTGTTCCAGCTAATCCTGTGGCACTGATTCGCCAGAAAAGTAAGTTTGTTCGACGCGAACAACAAAGCCAGGTTGTACGTCGAATCAGCAACTTGCAGTGGGACTATGTCCTGGAAACTGCTGAGATCATGGCCGAGACATCACCTACTGATCACGAGCGAACTTTATTTATTATGAACGCCCTATTCGCTATGTATTTGCGAATCTCTGAGTTAGTTGCAGATGAAAGATCGGCGCCAGTTATGGGTGATTTTAAGAAAGATCGCGACGGAAACTGGTGGTTTCACGTTACGGGTAAAGGAAACAAGGGCCGGGCAATCACTGTTTGCGACCAAATGCTGAAGGCCTTGAAGCGCTACAGAAATTATTTGCAGCTCCCTGCTCTGCCCAGCATCAATGAGCAGACACCTCTGGTGCACAAGTCCCGTGGCAAGGGACCAGTTACCAGTACCCGACAGGTGCGCCTGATTGTTCAAAACTGCTTTGATGCTGCCCACCAACGGATGGTTGAAGAAGGCTTAGGGGAAGATGCTGAAGATCTCAAGGCAGCCACTGTGCACTGGCTCCGCCATACGGGTATTTCTGAAGATGTGAAGTACCGCCCCCGCGAGCATGTGCGCGATGATGCGGGACATGCAAGTATGGCTACGACCGATCGCTACATTGATTCCGACATGCGGGAACGACATGAAAGTGGACGGAGTAAGCGGGTAAAGGAGGAGCGGTAATACTACCGCCCTGCCCTATAATGAGGCTCGGGAGTCCTTAGCCGACCTTACTAGGTTTTCCGGAGTTCCTATTATGGTCTCCTTATCAATTGAGTTACGACCAGTAAACATGTAGTCAGATGATTTCGGAAGTTGGTAACTCAGGCTCTACCCGCCACTTCCTACCATAAATAATCTTCTGGCAAGGTTGCTGCTGTAGTGGAATATAAATATCGTAACTAATCACACCGACTTGAATATATATTCCGGAGCTGTCTTCACAGACAAATATGGGGAATTTTTCATCATAGTGAATATCTAACACCAACTCCTCTACAGTTTCTCTTGTATGGTAATATCGCAAAAATTGCTGAGGTATGTAACTGAGCTTCTTATTGTTTGAATGAATCTCAGGTGCTCCCTCTATTGCCACCTCTCGACGTCTTAAGTCTACTGAATACGACATTGAAAAACCTTAAGGGTAGCCAATATGAAATATTTGGGGGCTGTAGGTACTCAGCCCCCCAGAGATATCATTATTGCCTGTTGATATTACTGCTAAGCGGCCTTAGCTATGTTAAGTTTTATTTGTTCTTCTTTTCGCGGATGGACTTTTCCGGTTTCTGAAAAGACTTTCAACTCCTCAAGCACAACCTTGGCAAGTTTGTTAAACTGCCTCTTCATTAGTACTCCCATAATCTGAGCAAATATGGGGAGCAAAGTTACACCAATTTCAAAGCTAACTCGTGACTGCCCATTAGCAACCGGTTCAACTTTCCAAGTATTAATCATGGATCTAACAAAGAATGGCATACTAGATAGCTTTACCTCATAGGAAAAAGTATGCTGACCACTATCCACATTCACTAATGTTTCACTGGCAATGGCTCCATCAGGCAACTCGCACTTTCGACCATCACCTTTCGGTAAATCTGGATTTTCAGTGGATACAACAACAGCACTGGTCCAACTACTAATCTCGCTAAATTTACCTGATAATATTTCCCACACTTTATCAATAGAAGTGTTGATGTTAATTTGATTGACAATCTTCATTTGCACTCTCCCAATTAAAAATTATGACGTAAAAATAAAGTATTCTGTTTTTAAGATATACGAACCCCTAAGCCTTAATTGCCTATTCATTAAAATCTGATTTTTAATATGTTTTACTGTTCGATATCTATAGGGCTTTACCTATATATTCAAACAGAAGTGGTTGGCCTTGTTACCGGAAATTGAATCTCACAAACGCAATCTTCAGGGTCCCCTTGGGATGGTGGCTTTATAAATATTTCTTTTGCAGGCCCTGATATTTGAAAATCACTATTCTCTATCCACCTACCTAGCTGAGCATATTTCTCATACCCGTTTTCAAATGCTCCTACCCTGATCGTAGAAATAACACTCTGCTCTGATTGGAGAACCCGTTCTTTAACTTCACTTCCTCCAGGTAGCAGTAGAACTCTTTCGATACTCCTCTTAACTGGAAACCCTACTTCGATATCTACGTTTTCAATACTAAAAGCATTACCGTGAAGTATGATCGTTAGAGGGCCAAGCTGGTCTTTCCCCGCCACGTCAGGTACATATTCCCTTAGCTCAGTCACCAAGTGGATTGTGTCAAATAGGTTTGGCATTATCTTTCTAACAGAATAGAAAGGCTGCTCAGCAATGCTTTTAAGAATAATTCCATCGAAATTCAAACTCTCAGGCCTTTCGGCCTCTTTTAGGCGTGCTTCAATGATCTTTAGGTGATTAATTTGTTCCTGAACAGTTTGCTCTATTTGTGCTTTTCTCAGCAGTAACATGCCTTGAATTTCTTGCACCGATACGTCCTGAAGAACCATGATCTTAATTTGTTCAAGCGAAATTCCCAGCTCTTTCAAGGCGATAATACGGTTTAATTCAGGCAACTGATTAGTGCTGTAGTATCTATACCCTGTGGACTCATCTGTGTGATCAGGCTGAAACAGACCAATTTGATCGTAATACCGTAATTGTGAAACAGCGGTCTGGGCTATTTTTGAAAACTCACCGATTCTAAACATAGTTCCACCTATCTGTTCGCCCTTCTGCGCGTGAGTTGAAGTATGGACTCTCAAGCTACTTGAGAGTCAACAGATAGATACAAGAAAGATCTCCTTGAGAGACAAAAAGTTATAACCGAAGAGTTAGATATAACCTTTAGAGCTTGAAAGGCAG
This sequence comes from Microbulbifer mixtoriginis (SeqCode), assembly GCF_052468275.1. NCBI lineage: Bacteria > Pseudomonadati > Pseudomonadota > Gammaproteobacteria > Cellvibrionales > Microbulbiferaceae > Microbulbifer > Microbulbifer mixtoriginis (SeqCode). Next base: position 3,178,591 of record NZ_CP174341.1, read on the forward strand.
AAGGCCCTCGTGAATTAAGGCCCGCGAGCTATTGGAAACGGGCACATTGCAAGTCGAACAGATCGCTTGGCAAGTGGGATATGAGGAAGTCAGCGCATTCCGGAAAATGTTTCACAAACAGACCGGTCTTTCTCCTCGGGAGTATCGACAGAGGTTCTCAGGTGGCTCTAAAATGTAATTCCCCGAAAAGGCGGACTAATTGGGAAAGTAACCAATTCCACTAAAGAGATTGATCGAAGAGATTCTTGTTAAGCCCAGTAGCTTGATAGGCAGCGGAACGCCTCTATTTAGAATACGTAGATCAATATAAAAGTTAAACAGATATAACAATAAGATTAAAATCTTCCTAAAACCTAAAAGCGCTAACTAAAAAATTTGACCACATTCAGATAGTTCAGGGGTCATTTATCGTTCGAGTAAATATTACACCTCCAACCGGCTAGCAGAAATACGAATCATTTCTCTTTGGAGATGCCGATAAGTATCCCCTCTATTCTACACTTCCTCCCCATCTCAGAAATTGCCCTGAAATTTTCAAAGGTAAATAGCAAGACATCAATTTTTCCAAATACAGTGCCCTCAATGGATAGGTCAAGTTCTGAGTAATATTTGAAAAAATATTTTGTGAACAATTCTGGATATTCTAAAAATCAACAAATTTTTTGTTAAATTATGGTATCAGCTGAACGAGCTCCCCTATATAGTTAGTGGCACCGCCTAACTTTGATTAAAAATAGGTTAGTTTTCATTCTTTTTTGAGATTTGGGAGAGATACCAAAGTGATTAAGGAAATTTTTTCGAAAAGAGATCTAAAGCTTCCAATCATTGGCGGCTTGATAGCGGCAGCAAGCTTGCTATCAACAACGGCAACAGCCGAAGTTGATATAAATCAATTACGTCAACAATCAAAAATTATGTTCGGCACTCTCTCAGAAACTATGCCAGGCAGTGAGAATGACACCCCAGCTATGGTTGAGCTTGGAAAAACACTGTTCATGGACAAACGGCTTTCAGTCAATGATAGCCAATCTTGTAACAGCTGTCATCAAGTAGGGAACTACAACGGTTCGGGCGTTGACAATGAAGCGACATCACCGGGAGCTTTACCTGGTACCAAGGGTGATCGAAACTCTCCAACGGTCTGGAATTCAGGATTCCAAATGGCTCAATTTTGGGATGGTCGCGCAGAGGACCTGAAGGAACAGGCCAAAGGTCCAATTCTAAACCCTGTAGAGATGGGAATGCCTTCAGAAGAGGCTGTTGAGACAAAGATTTCAAAAATTGCCGAATATCAAGAAAGTTTCAAACACGCCTTTGGTAAAGAAAATGCTATCTCTTACGACAATATTGCTCAGGCCATAGCTGCATTTGAGCGCACCCTGATTACGAATGATCGTTTTGATGATTTTATGAGCGGCGATGATCAGGCTATGACAAAAAGTGAGTTAAAGGGCTTGCAAACCTTTATCAACACTGGTTGTTCGGCATGCCACAATGGTGCAACCTTGGGTGGAAACATGTACCAGAAGATGGGGCTAGTCAACCAATATCCACACCAAGAAGATTTAGGTCGTTATAAAGTTACAGGCCTTGAAAAAGATAAAATGATGTTTAAAGTTCCAATGTTACGCGATATAAGCAGAAGCGCTCCTTACTTCCACGACGGGCGTGTAGAAACCATTGAACAAGCAATTTACGATATGGCTTGGTACCAATTGGGGCAGAAATTAAGCACACAACAAGTAGATGATATTGCAACTTTCCTAAATGCTTTAGAGCATCAAATCCATTAAGGTATTTCCCACCTTTCGGGGTGGGCCCCTTTCGCTCTATTTAATTTTGGCTAGGCTCGCGGATTTTAAATCACTACTCATTGATAACTTATTATCACTCTGCCCTACCTTTGTGTATCAGCCACGTTCAGAGATAGAAGCTAGCGGACTAAACAGTTTCCTAATTGCTAACCAGTTGGTAATGTATAGCCCTCTAACAATATCTATACCAAGTCGGAAAAGTGAAATCCATAGTGAGGTGTATAGTTTTAGCTATCGATTTGCGGCAGCTCCATTAAATTACCGTTCACTACCTGAGCATTCAGTTATCAGTTGTCTTTATCAGAAGGTGTTCTGTCCGTTCAAGGTCAAGTAATCTGATTTATTCGGCGGAAGGTATCAAGTTAATCAGTAGTGATTAGTTTAGCTTTAGACGATAGTATCGAATTCACATCTTTTCAGCTATTAGCTACTAATACAAGTTGCGACAGTCATGCCCCTGCCAATTAGATTTATTTAGATAAACCATTTGCACAAGGCGAGCCAAAGTCACTTTCTCAACACAGAAGCCTAAGAGTATTACGAAATTATTAATGCAATATTTCATGAGATTGCAGAATCAACTTTTAAAAGCTTCGTGAGATCAGTTTCTCACTATACGCCATCTCTGTTTGACCCGATCAACAACAAGGTCTTACATTGCTGAACGAATTTTGAAGTTCGAACAGCCAGCATACATCACTTACTTTATCCAATAATAATTTAATATGCGGCATTGCAAAAATTTCGTGGAACTTTCTAAATTATATGATTAATTTTTAACAAAAAATATTTCCCCTCCAAAGAGTTACTTCTATTTGGTCAAAAAAACAATATAGGACTTGATCATGAAGCTCAAAAAAATAGGTGCGTGTATCGCACTTATGTTTATTCTAATTTTACCAGCATATGCCCATGCAGGATTGTGGGATAAATTTACAACCTGGGTTGTTGATACTTGGGATACTGTTGAAGAGAGAGTTGAAGAGATTATTGAGGATGTCGTTACAACTGTAGAGGATGGTGTAACGTCAGCAATTGGTTTCTTTGTAGATACCGGTGAGTGGATATACGATGGACTAACGACCGTGGTTGAAGGTTCACTTAATTTCTTCTACGGCGTTGCCGATGGTACAGTCACGGCATTAAATTACTTCGGCCTGGATCTCGATATATCGGACTGGTTCACCACGGGGGGGCAGAATTCCGAGGACGGTGCGCGGCTGTGGAGCCTTACAGACTATGATACGTCCTCGCATCCTGCATATTTAAATGCCTTCCGTGATCGGCAGGTAGCTTATATCGAACGCGTTCTTGATTCATCCAAAGCCGAACCTAATAACGATCATTATGTACTCAGGGCATATTATGATTTACCGCTGGATAAAGAGGCTCTGGCTCGGGGGCTGACCGATCTTTTTACACCAGGAAAGCACGCTTACAAAAACCCTGATATGCGCCTGATAGAATATATTAGGCTATTGGCAGAGAGTGATGAGTACGATGATATTATCCTGAGTGAAATTATCAAACTACCTTATTGGCAGGATGAAGATACTGAAGGAAAGCGAGTTTACACTTCTGAAAATCACGTACTTATGTGGCTATCTTCCAGCTGGTTACTATCTGAAATGGAAGGTTGGGATATAGGTGGTGGGCCCGAAAAACTAAGGGAGCGTCTTGTACGTTATCTGGAGGTTAAAAAGCAGTTTGGAGTATATGAGTCCACTTCAAATGTTTATAGTCCATTTTCCCTGACAGCATTGTTAAATTTATACGACTATGCCCAGGATACAGAGATTAAAACCCTAGCTGGACAGGTTGCCCTTATTTTTCTTAATGATATCGCTATGGTCACCAACGACCTTGGTGCTGCTATAGCTGTCGATTCAAGGACCTATGAAGGTGTTCACCAAGATCTTAACTTCTTGAATAATAAGTTCGCACGATATATCGCGTTGATTACTGGCAAAGGTCCACAAGATTTTACGGGTAGTACCCATATGGATATTTTTGCCATGACTTCACTTGATGTAAGCAGTGTTGCCTATAATCGCCTTGAAAAACTTAATGGTGAGATTAACATAAGCTATTCTTCCGGCCACCCTATCACTGAAGTTGATACCGTATGGGCTGGGTTGGACCTCCAAGATAAGTTAATTTTCTCTCAATCTGCCGGCGCCTATGCCCACCCAGAACTGATTGATGAGATGCTGGAATATTACCTGAATCCACTTGCCGGTCTGAACTTCTTTTTGGAAGATTTGATTGTGGAGTCTAACCTGGCAGATGACGTAGTCGACATGTCAGGTGTTCTTCTTACTGAAACCAGTGCACCTTTCACCACAAGCTCAATTATTTCAGAAAAAACCATGGATCTGTATCGCCATGGTAATGTGCAATTATCGTCATACCAGGATTTCCATGCGGGGAATGCAGGTTGGCAGCAGCTGCCCTGGATAGCAACAACCGGTACTATACCGGTTTATACTCGTTCAGGTGCGGAATACGGTGGCTGGAAGGCTGGTGGCCAGGAGCAAATGAACACGCACTTACCCTATATAAAGCAAAATGAGAATGTAGCCCTGGTTTTGTACAAACCTGCGATGGAGCTGCGCTTTATGGATGGTGTTAACAGAGCAACTGACTTTTTACCTGTAGATGACTTTCTAACTGCACCAGTAAATTTGTATTGGCCAACAGAGCAATTCGATGAAGCAACCAGTTTCCAGAACTGGTTGTTTGCACGTGAGGGTGATGGTTATGTGGCTGTTTATCGTCACTGCCTGGATACCAAAACCTTTATTCGCAATGAAGAGGTTGTAGAAATTTACAGCTGTAGTGCTGATGAACAAGTCTGGGCAACAGTTGTTGGTAATACGCAGACTCACGAAAGCTTTAGTAATTTCATTTTTACTGTTTCACAAGCCAAGATCAAAAGCAAATGGTACTGGAGCTGGGCAGAGACCCGCCATGTATGGGAGACAACTTTAGAAGTCGATGGAAAGACCTTAAGTTTTGGCTGGGAAGCAAACGTAGATGATTTAACGGATAGAGAAATGTGGGAATTGGCCAGTGCTAATAACGCATCTACTATCGAAATGGCTTCGGTGAGTGGATTCCAGGTCAATAATGTAACAGACACAGAAACTAATACGGGGCATGGTAACTGCGAGAGTTCAAACGATGTGCTTTTACATCAAAACGTAAGCTTTAACGGTTTTGATCCAACAATATTACGTATGGCAGAGGCCGATAACGGTGAATGCTATCTGATTAACGTAGAAGATCAGTCACAAGATATGGAATTGATCCATGAAGGTGAAAAGGTCGATGTAGTGCGTTTTACTAACCGACGCTTTGTAGGTGGCGAGGCTGATAAGGCTTACGGGATAAATCACGAATGGACTACTATAGAGTTGGACTTCAGTTATGAAAACCCTGTGGTGTTTGCTTCAGTAATTGGTATTGCCGGCACTGACCCGATAACAACTGAGATTCGCAATATCACTTCAACCAGCTTCGATGTGCGTGTTGCGGAGTTTGCCTGGAACGATGGCATCCATACATCGGAAATGGTGCATTATGTAGTGATGGAGGCTGGTAGTTACTCAATTGCCAATGGATTGCAGCTTCATATTGGCGCCGTTGCACTGGAAGATAATTTGAGTGGCTCCCCGGACTTTGAAACTGTCGGGGTCGACTTACAGGATTACTTACTGATCAGCCAAGTACAAGGTAGTGACAGGGATGAAACACTAAGCACGCGTGTCAGAAATAAGAAAACTGGCACATTTGAAATGAGCCTGATGGTACAGGAGGCAAACAGTAATAATGAGGAAACTATAAAGGCAGTTGTAGGTTATATGGCTGTCGGAAAGCCCCCCGTTAAATCCTTAAAAGTGGCACTTAAAGGTGCCCACGGGAAGTATCTGGGCGCCGCAGGTAATGGAGGAAATGGCAAAACTGCCAACGCCAATGCCTCAGTAATTGGTAGCCATGAGACTATTGTCCTTACAGGAAATAGCCTGCAACAAGGTTGCCTAATAGACGGGGATGACGTGTGGCTGCAAAGCACCGATGGTTATTACTACAGTGCCCAACAAAGTGGTGCTTTAGATGTCGATAGAACGGCTAGGTACAGCTGGGAAACATTTAAGTTGATCAATCACTCAGACAATTCGGGCTGTTTACAAAATGGTGACGTGATCTCCTTATACAACCCAGAACATGGTAATTACATCGTTGCAGAATCAGATGGCCGGGCTAATGCGAATCGCAAAGCAATAGGTTCCTGGGAGAAATTTATTGTTTACGATCTAAACGATAACTAACAAGTACCAGGCGGGCACCCACATCCATTCTTACTGGGTTTGGGTGCCCTAATCTTTGGAGATTACGTATCTGCAAAATTATCCTGTGTCAATAAGCTAGACAGATACTCATCAGTGATCCTAACTCGGAGCTTTTCAAGCTCCAAACTTTGGCTCCGGGAGCCCCCGAACACCAAGGCCATGAATAGCAAAAATACTACCTGGCTGCGGGTGACGAGCCAGTTCCTCAGGAGTTACAAATGATTGCTGTGAAGTAACATAGAGAGTTTCATAATTGTCGCCGCCGAATGTAACGCAGGTGGGACTTCGGATCGGTAGGTCAATCTCACGATCAAGGCGGCCCTTAGGATCAATCCTTAAAATCTTACCGCCAAGATTCAAAGCAAACCAATAATACCCTTCAGCATCGACTGTTGCGCCATCTACAATCGCGGGCTTACGCTCTTGAACTGAAAAGAACGGCCTTCGGTTACTGATACGGCCCTCATCCATATCCAAGTCAAATACATAGACCATGCCACCAATGGTATCGCCAAAGTACATACGAGTGTCCTCTGGGTCGAAGGCAATCCCATTGGAACATACAAAGGAAAAGTCCTTAGCAACCTGGCGCACACTAAAATCAGGCTCAAGACAATATAAATGAGAGACTTTACCTTTCAATTGCGTATCCATACTACCGCACCAAAAACGCCCTCTTCTATCGATCTTTCCATCGTTTAACCGGTTTTGGGGTAGATTCGGTTCCGGATCAACAACTGTCTCAAACTCCCCTGTTTCAAGGTCAATGGTGCAGAATCCTGAATTGGCAGCGCCAACTAACCCTCTCCCCTTACGGAAACCAAAGGACCCTACCTGCTCCGGCATTTCCCAAGTCTTTCTTTCACCAGTAGAGATGTTTAGCCGCCGAATCGATGGCCGCCGGGGCCCTGCCAAATCAACCGAAGGGCCGACATGATCCGCCCAGTAGATAGAAGTGTCTTCTGCATGCCAGATGGGTGTTTCTCCCAATCCATCGTTACACTCCCAAAGACATTCAATCTCCATTTTCAAAACCCTTCTTAATAGTTTCAGTAGGTCTTAGACTTGAAACTTGGATGGAATAGGAACATCAATATCCTCAGTATGTAGCAATGCGGCCTCTATTCCAGCATGGACACCAAGTGCTGAGGTCTCTCTGGACATGCTGGGTGTACCAAGGTTTTCGGGCAAAGCCGCTACTTGAGGTAATTGCGGGAGGTGAATCCACCCTGCGCGTATATCCAGCTGATTGCTGGCAATAAAGTGCAAAACGCCATACATCAAGTGATTACAGCAAAAAGTGGCGGCATTATCCGAAATATCTGTAGGCACTCCGGCTTCACGCATTGCCCTAACCATAGCTCTGAGAGGAAGATTACTACGATAGGCTACCGGTCCACTGGCAACCGTAGGTGCGCCCTGCATCTCTACGCCGCGATTGTCCTTTAGGTTGTATCGAGTAGAATCGTTAAAATTTTGAGCAATTCGCTCTACCGTAACCATCGATCGCCCACCATATTCACCCATCATGATCACTATTTGTGGACGGAGCTCATCTATAGCGCTAGTTACTACGTCAATACACTCAAAGAAGTTACTAGGAACCAGGATTCCAAAAACATCTGAATTCCCAATACGGGTACCATCCAAAACACGCATTACCGATTCTGCAGGATTTATTGGCGTATGCCCGAATGGTTCAAAGCCGGTCACTAAAACCTTTTTCATGACAATACTCTTTGAGTCGTTTGAAATTGGCCTTCAGAAATGTGCTGTCTGATTCTATTTATCAAGAATAGAAACTTTTAAGGGCTCAGACTTAAAAGAACGGTTTTGCTGATGTGTTTGATTGGCACAATATGCCAATTAAGAGGCTGTCATGAACCATAGATCTGTAGAAAGGCAGCAGAAGCGTTTTTCAGATAGACGTGAACTTAGTCTCCATTAACTAAAGCGCAATCTACAGGCTTATACCTCGGTATGTCGAACAATGCCTAGCGACACGTATCTCTCATGGAAGAGTGTGTACTTAGGCTCTCTCTGATATCACACCGCCTGTAATGCACCACCAACAAGTGTGGTACGGCGCATCACGATTTCCGGAACGAACCTGCCCTACATATACAGAGTTTTTTCTGCCTCAATTTGTAATGATAAATATTTGTGCAATTAAGTACTTTACTTGGCCAAAATTAAGATAAGTTATTGATTAATAACGGCTTTGTAAGAATACTGATTAAGTACTTTACTTGGCTGTCCACCGTATACCATCAACAACTTCATTTCCTTTCTATGTCTGCCTCCAATCAATCACCAGCACCAATCATCGATAACCTGAGTAATCTTGAGAATCCATTCCGCTGCACCAGCTTTTCCGTTAGTCATTATCTCAGTAAGCAGATTCCTGGTGCGGATACCGATCTGGAGTTCACGCTCAAGTTTCTTTACAGCTACAACGGTAGCCAGGCAACGTTTAATAGTTATCGCCGCGAACTTGAACGACTACTGCAGTGGGCTTGGCGTATCGAAGAAGTTTCAATCTTGTCGCTCAAGCGTGAGCATATAGAGGATTTTGTTCAGTTCTGTATTGAACCGCCACTTGCCTGGATCGGTACAAAGAATGTCGCTCGGTTTAAAACTAGAAACGGCGAACGTGTTGTTAATTCAGATTGGCGACCATTCGTAGTCAGTGTATCTAAGGTTGAGTTTCGTTCAGGTAAGACCCCATCCGCCAAGGGCTTCCGGCCATCTCAGGCGGCCATCAAGTGTATCTTTACTGCGCTGTCTTCTTTTTTCGACTTCCTGTTTCAGGAAGGCTTAGTTCCCGCCAACCCTGTGGCATTGATCCGGCAAAAAAGTAAGTTCGTCCGGCGTGAGCAACAAAGCCAGGTAGTTAGGCGCATCAGCAATCTGCAGTGGGATTATGTGTTGGAAACTGCTGAGGTTATGGCCGAGATGTCACCACTTGAGCACGAGCGTACATTGTTCATTATGAACGCCCTATTCGCTATGTATCTGCGTATCTCTGAGCTGGTTGCCGATGAAAGATCGGCACCCGTTATGGGTGACTTCAAGAAAGATCGCGACGGAAACTGGTGGTTTCACGTCACCGGTAAGGGTAATAAAGGCCGAGCCATTACCGTGTGCGACCAGATGTTAAGTGCCTTAAAGCGCTACAGAATCCAGTTGCAGCTCCCTGCTCTGCCCAGCATCAATGAGCAGACACCCTTAGTGCAAAAATCTCGCGGCAAGGGACCTGTCACCAGTACACGTCAAGTTCGACATATCGTACAGAACTGTTTCGATGCCGCTTACCAACGGATGGTTGAAGAGGGCCTTGGTGAAGACGCGGAAGACTTGAAAGCTGCCACGATGCACTGGCTAAGACACACTGGAATCTCCGAAGATGTGAAATATCGTCCCCGGGAACATGTTCGTGATGATGCAGGCCATGCAAGTATGGCCACAACCGATCGCTATATTGATTCCGGTATGCGGGAACGGCATGAAAGCGGACGAAGCAAGTGAGTTAAGGAGGGGCGGTAAAACTACTGCCCTACTCTACTAACAAGTATGCCCTATTCGCCGAGGCGTTTGTATTATGCACGCGGTTGCTGTGCAGGATCTTCTTATGCGTAATTGGGAGGATACAAAAGCCTGCGTACTAAAGGCCTTTTTAGAGTTACTATCTAGTTAGACATCAATCATTTTGCGTTAATCAAGGGGATTATTTATAGATGTTGTGAATTACAAGATAATCACTAAAGTCTAACCTTTTACTTTCACCTCAAGATTCTGTTAGGCAAAAAAAACATCAATACCAATGAAAGAAATAAAAATATATTTATAGAAAAAAGGGCGTCTTTCAGACCAGTATTTGCGGCTCTCGAAACTATATCTGAATAAGCTAATCTGATTTTTTCTGGCAACTCTGAGACATACTTTTCTTCTTCAGGGACAGAGATACTATTAAATATATCTTCTAATTTGACAACCTCTTCCTGGCGAGTTCTATCTGATAAGGTTTTTCCCTCTATATTGGCATACGAGTCTGCCATACTTGCATATACGGATCCAAAAAGTATAGAACCCGCAAAAGCCACAGCAAAACCTTGCCCTAATATTTCTTTCATAGTTTCAGTTAAACCTGACGCTGCTCCACTATTTTCAGGTTTAACATTCATCATCGTAACTCCCGTATATTGGGCCATTATTAATCCGCCCCCTATTCCCGCAATAATCATAGGAACTAGCAACTCAAGAGGTGTCATATCCATTCTGGCCAACTGCCCGGATAACCATATTCCCAGGAGCATGCAGATTGCACCAAAAATCAGAATCCATTTTGGTGCAATATTTTTTCCGAGGGGTGGAGTTAAAAATGATAATATCGCTAAAATTGCTGTGAATGGTAATGTTGTTAGGGCCGTTGAGAGCGAGTCCATCTGAACACCAGCCTGTAGATATACAGAAACAACAAATAGAAACCCCGCATTTACCAGAAAAAATAAGCCACCAATGAACAATCCTAATGAAAATGATATATTTTTAAACAGGGTTAAATCTAACAATGGGACTTTCCCCTGCTTCTTCAATCTAACACATCGAACAATAAACAAGAATATTGCAATTAGACTCACCCCATAAATAATTGGAACAACTGACAGCTCTCCAAAGGTAATAGTGTTTCCAGCGATTACTAATGGCCTCTTCTCCCACAACCAACCATACTGCCCAGCAAGAGTTGTGCTTACTAAGAAGAAACCAAAACCTAGCGTCGACAAGATGACACTTCTGACATCTATGCTTATCGTTTTATCGCCTTCTGTTTCAGGAAGGGAATGAGCCATCAATAAAGTAATTATTCCAAATATAGGAGATAAAGAAAGTGATACGCGCCAATTAACATTGTCAGCTATTAAACCAACAATTACTGGAGCTAATGCCGATACAGCTGAAAGAACAGCTCCATAAACCCCAAAAGCCAACACCCTCTGGCTACCATGATAATAATTCATGATTAAAGCGATTGATGTGGGCACAACCATAACCATCCCCAGAGGCCAAACAATGGCCCACCCTACAATGAAAATAAGGGTATTTGGGCTTAAAATGACAATTATCATCCCAAGAACATAAATGGCCACTCCAATAGAAAATATTTTCTTTTCTCCATATTTATCACCGAGCCTTCCTGCTGTCACCATTAATGCCCCACCAATTAACGAAGCAGAAACAATAACGGCCTGTAAGGTTGAAACCGTACTTTGAAGGTCATTTACGATCGGAGATATAAGAACATTTACACCAAAAGTTGTTATATAAAGCATCACATTTGACAGAGAAATAACAATCATTGGAAACCAGCTGCGCTCAACTTTTGACATTTTATTTAATCTTAAATTAAGAGCTGAAATACTAAGACTAATGATAACTAGTTAATCCATGGAGGAATAATATCCCGTTGAAACACCTCATCTTGTGTTTCAGGTCGCTTAATCCAGCTAGCTTTATGGCCACTCACCAATAGCATACCCGGTCGAGGGAGAGCGTTAAAATTACACGCATAGGTTTCTATATATGAGCCAGTATTGAGGAACGCCAATATATCTTTTGCAGCAACTTCTGGCATCATGACTTGCTCAGCAATACATTCATAATTACACGTTATTCCTACAACATCATATGGAGCATACTCGGGTGAATTTGCTCTGTTGGCTAATAAAATATCAAATGGAGGATTTGTATTTAAGCTGCCTATACCTAGAAAACACTCAGAAGTATCAGTCTCTATCCAACTGCGGGCAATATAGTTTCGTTCCAATTTTATGTTATGAACTTTTGTTAAATGGATAGCAGTTTCATTGTGGAGTGCTCTTCCTGGTTCAATCTCAAGTACAATCCCTTCCGTTGAAAGGCCTAGTTTTTGCATTGATTTTCTAAATTGCTTAGTAATCATCTTTGCATAATCTTTAGGTGTAGGAGTTTCATAATCCGTTACCGGGACTCGGGTCTCATGATCATTAGAGGCTGCAAAGCCACCACCCACTGAAACTATTCTCGGTACCCAATCCCCTCCCATTAACATACTTATTTTACCTATAAGTGATGCATAGTCTCTCATTAAAGCCTTCCAGAAGGCCGCTTTCTTAGAATGGCGTCCTGCATGAGTATGAAATCCTACGAGATCACACCATTTCGAGCTTTTAAGCTGTGGAATCATATCTACAAGCTCACTGTGAGGGATACCATACTTAACAGTTTGTGTCATTTCTCGAATAGTACGATCAGGGTAAAAATCTGAATTTAGATCAAGATTCTTTAGCCAGGGCTTGACCCTAAGTATTACAGTAGCTTTCTTTTTTAAAAATTTAGCTTCCTGCTCACAATATAAAAGCTCTATAGGACTATCTAAAACAATGGGAATACCTAGATTTATAGCTTTACTTATAATCTCTCGTCCCTTAATAGATCCATTTACAGCTATATCCTTTAATGGAACGTTTCCTCGAAGAGCCAGCTCCAACTCCCCCTTACCGAAAGTGTCACAACCGGCCCCTTCTCTTGTCAGTATTTTACGTATTGCTGTAACAGGATTTGCCTTAATCGCGGCCATAATTCTGACCTTACCCTCAGGCCATTCAGACTCAAATGCCTTCCTATATGATCTTAAGTTTTTAACCAAATGGTTTTCTGATACAACAAATAATGGGGTTCCATATTTCTCAGCAAGCTCAACCGTATCACAGTCTTCAATGAACAAATGGCCATGCCTAACGGATAGAAATTTATTTAAATATTTATATTCCATGCAAAGTCCATTTAAAGTAAATTAAACTATAAAATCCTCATTTGTATATCACAAGCTTGCCTTACCCATAGCTAAAGGCCATTCAGTCTTTTGTTTTTCTCCCTTACGCTTAGCTACACAATCCGCCAGCCAACAGAGCAGTTTCCAACTAATACCGCATGCTATATATGCGTCTCTATGTGTAGAGTCTAGGTATGGAGCATATTCACATACATCAGCACCAACAAGATCAATGTCTCCATTTTTTCTGAGATATCGAATAATGTCCCATATTTGTCTAGACTTTAGTCCAAAGGGCTCCACCGCTGAATTGGAAGCATTATCCGTAGCGTCAAGGCTATCGAGATCTAGAGTGAAATATGTAGGTCCATCTCCAACAACCTCTAAAATCCTTTCTGCAATTTTGTCCGTCCCCAGCTCAAATACTTGATCGGCAGTATAAGTAGTTACGCCAAAATTTTTTGCATGTCCACCAACCAAGGCTGTCATCCTTCCCCGGATACCCATAGTTATCATACGTTCTGGGTCGAGATATCCCTCTGCCATATTTTTTGTGAATTGATTGCCAGAGTGATATGGATAGTTAAAATCCGCGAAGGTTACCAGGTCATAATGCGCGTCGAAATGAATCAAACTTAATGGGCCAAATTTTCTGCCGAGAACATTAATTGGTGCATAGCTAATTGTATGATCACCACCCCAGGTAAATGTGACACAGTCATTATCTAGAACTATCTTTTCATATTCCTGGATTATTTTAGATACCTCATCAGACAAATCAAATCGCCCGTAAGTATCAATATTTCCATAATCTATGATTCTACATGTATCGAAAGGTATATCCCAACCTCCATCAGGATTTGGTTCGATAGTCCCCATGGCATTCTTTGAAAACTCACGAAGGACTTTTGGACCATATTTATGAGATGCATTCATCGGCGCAGCCTTTTCTAAGGGCTGGCCAACTATTACGAGGTCTGCATTTTTACAGTCCCGAGAGTAAGGCGACATAAAGCCACCTAAATAATCCTTGTTTAGGTTACCAACAACTTCTAATCCAACGCCGCCCATCTTACCCATTCTTTGTAGGTGAGACGCTACTTCCGGGTCTATCCCATCAGAGCTTCTAGAATGTTTCCATAAATCCTGAAGACGTGCTTTTTTCTCTTTCGACATTTCTGGATAAGGGTAATTCCTTTTACTCATTTTTACGTCCACTTAAATAACAATATGAAACACCTTAAATTATATCTAAGTATGAGCCAATTTATTGAATGCAGAGATAGAAAGCCCTGCACTAAAACCACCATCAACATTAATGGCTTGACCATTGATAAAGGTACAGTCATGTGACGCTAGAAAATGTATCAAAGCGGCAATTTCATCTGGATGTGCAATGCGTCCCAAAGGAACAGCAACTTTTTCCATAGCTAATTGCGGTTCGCCGCCTTCTGCTTGGGCCATTGGTGTATCAACGGAAGTTGGGCATATGGCATTTACCCTAATATTTTGTGCCCCTAACTCCAATGCTGCTGTCTGTGTAATACCAACAACTGCCCATTTTGATGCAACATATGGAGCAAGGTAAGGAACGCCAGATTTTGCGGCGGCTGAAGCAACATTGACTATGGAGCCACCATACTTCATATGAGGTGTGGCGTATTTTATACCAAAAACGACTCCCATTGTATTGACGCTGTAGTTTGCCCCAAAGTCATTGCAATCTACGTTAAGCAGCGTTTCATATCCTTTGTTTATGCCTGCACAATTAACCAAAGTATCTATTTTCCCAAATTTTTCTGCTGCGTAATTCATTAATTCTTTTACTTGTGACTCACTTGATACGTCTGTTTCAACAAAGTCGCCGCCTTCTATATCCCGAATTGCATTATCCCCACTACCAATACCCGCTATAATGACGTGAGCGCCAGCCTTATGGAAACGTTTTGCAGTGCTCAATCCAATTCCTGAGTTTCCTCCAGTTATCACTGCCACTTGGTCATTAATATCAAAGAATCTATTCATAGCTTATTTCTCCAAAATTCGGTTTTCCTAGGAACTGTTAGTTTTCGGCTGCTATCATTTTTTTGTTAAGGTTTTTGACCTTTTAATTGGATTAATTTTTTCAAAAGAAATGAGTGAGGAAGCGCAAGTGCTGAGCATTTTGAATGCTCACATGGAAATCTTATTAAATACAATATAATTATATGAACCTAAAAGTAAGCTATTACCTCTTAAATATTACTAAATTCCTGGAGACAAGCCTCCACTTACAGGTAATACAACACCTGTAATATACGATGCCTCATCACTTGCTAAAAAAGCTATTGCCGCAGCAACCTCAAAGGGTTCTGCTGGGCGCCCTAACGGTATAGATGAGTTTTCTTGTTCGGCTGCCTGAGAAATAGAAATTCCTTCGCCTTCAGCTATTGCCGCATAAGCTTGCTGCAACATATCTGTATTGATTGCACCAGGTGCTACAACATTAACCCTTATGCCCTTGTCTGCATATTCTAAAGCTAAAGCTTTGGTTGCACCTACCAATGCATGCTTTGTAGCTATATAAGGATATGGCATACCCGCAGAAACCCCGATACCAGCTGTAGATGCAACATTGACTATTGCCCCAGAACCCTCTTTTTCCATTATCTTCAGTACTCCCTTACACATAGATAATGCACCTTTTACATTGATGCTGTAATTAATATCCCAATCTTTATTCTCATTTTCATTTAAAATGGCGGATCCAAATCCAACCCCAGCGTTATTGACTAAAATATCAATGCGACCAAATTTATCTGCCAGGTCATTAACTGCATTATCTATTTGATCAGGTTTTGACATATCTATAAATATATATGTAGCCTCCCAGCCACTAGATTCTATTTCTTTAACATTACATTCAAGGCTATCCTTTGACTTTTCTCTCCCTGCAAGGATCACAGTTGCTCCTAATGAGGCTAGTTTTATTGCTACAGCTTGACCCAACCCTTTTTGCTTGGTAGCACCAGTTATAATCGCGATCTTACCTGAGAGTTTTTTCATAAAGCAGGCTCTGAGATTAATAGCTAGTTATATAGTAGCTAACTACCTAATTGTTTAAATATAAATTTAGAGCTAGATTTTAATTTACTACAATTAATTTTTTGGATAAATCATAAAATTATAGTTTGTAATTCTCCTTTGATACCCATCTATACTTTGACCAACAGGTTAATATAACTGGAAGAAAATATGAATGCTGATGCACAAACGAGAAAAACAAGTGGAGATTTTTTAAGTTACTGCATTAGAAGGATATGGAAAGCTGAGGGGGCAAGCGATGAGCACTGCAATGCGGTGGCAAATGCATTAATGATCGGAATATTCCAGGGCAAACTAAATCAGGGACTCGGTGTTTATGAAGCCATAGATTTGACCCATAAAATGGGAATGTTGGATATCAAAGCTGAACCTGAGATCGTTGATGAAGGTCCTACTTGGGCATCAATTGATGGTAAACGCTCATCTGGATACTATACGATGACGAAAGTTGCCCAGACTGCGATCAAAAAAGCAAAAGAGCAAGGCATTTCAATAGTATTTGCTCATAATCATAATGATGCTGGCAGTTTTGGCGCATACACGTGGCTTGCTCATCAAGCCGATTGTGTAGCACAAGCGTCGAATAACTCTGTACCCATGTGCTCCCCACTGGGCGGTATGGGAAATACAATTGCCGTACCGCCGCTTGATGCCATAGGCCCAAGCGGAGAACAGCCACCGGTCTGGATGAGCACGAAACTGTGTGAGTGGTATGATGCAGATACTGCACAGGCTGTTTTGCAAGGTACCAAGCTTAAATATAATGCTGTAATTGACCCGGATACAGGTGAGCTGGGTAATGATTTGGCTCCCTATGCAATTCCAGTCGAGGGATATGGTCGTGTATATGATCAGACCTGCTTCCAGAATCTTCACGAACCCCGGGTTTATATGCTGAATCTATGGAACGAGTTACTAACAGGCATCATAAATCCTAGAGGTATCATAACGCCAGAGGTTCCCACTTTAGCAGACTTCATAAACGGTAAGGCACAGGCTACCTCAGTAGGTGGTAGTTACTATATATGTATTGATCCCTCTAAATTCGGCCCTATTTCCGAAGTAAAGGCTAAGTCTGATCGTTTTGCGAAAGCTATACAGAATACTCCCCCGTTACCGGGCGGTAGAAACTGTCGTATGCCAGGTGGTACTGGTTGGAAGAAGTTAAATCAAAAGTCTGATGAAGTTGAAGTACTTGAAAGTCACTGGGTTCCATTTTTTGAAACCCAAGCCGGCCGACATGGTTGGAGTGAGGAAAGCTTGAAAAAGGAATGGGAAGCGCAGCGGGAATAACGAGGCTATTCATATTTGTTACATCAAATTAGATTGTTTTTAAGCTCTACTCTGGCCGCTTCTGCGGTTTTCTTTGCAGTGATTTACATGCTTGGACTCGATCCATCAACAACGGACACATCGTTTTTCTACCAGTTGATCTTCAATTTCGTCTAGGCTGAGATAAGCATTAGGGCTGTTAATAGCGGAACTTCTGAGATTATGGCCGAGACATCGCCAACTGTTCACGATCTATCCTTATTTATTATGAGCAGCCTATTCGCTATGTACTTGTGAAACTCTGAGTTGGTTGCCGTTTAAAGATCGTTACCCGCTATGGGTGATTCCAAGAAAGATTGCGGCGCAAACTAATGGTTTCACATTTTAGGTAAAGGTACAAAGGCTGTACGATCATTGTTTGCGAACAAATGCTTAAGGCGCTATCGTCCACTGGTTTCGCCATACTGGTATTTCTGAAGATTTGAGGTACCGTCCCCGTAAGCATATCCGTGATGATGCGGGAACGGTATGAGAGCAGGCGACGTAAGCGAGTTAAGGAGGAGCGGTAAAACTACCGCCCTACTCTACTGGCAAAAATGCACTATTCCAAATTGAAACGATTAAGGCTCACTAATGCGCTTGAACCTGCAAGATATTAAATGACAACAGCTGTTTGAACTGTATTTTTTAGGATCAGCTAAGCTGATATATCAAGAGTAATCTGTCGCGGGATATCGCCAAGTGAACAATTTATGGATTAGTGAATTTATCTACGCGCCATATGAATAAACTGCAGTTACCATTTGAGTTAAAGCGATATGAAAGCCAAGTCAATTTTAGCCAGAGTGCTAACTGTTATCTCAATATGCATTGCTATCCCATCCTGCTCTCAAAGAATAGCTAGCTCAATAGAAAAAGCTGAACACTTCTCCTTTGGAGAAAGGATAACTGTCGAGCGAATAGAACAGTTAAACTTCAGGAAAGCTGAATATTGCCCACCTGGAAAAAAGACATGCATTAGTTATTATTACGGGTCACCTTTAGCCGACGCCAACCTAAACTACTCTGTAACATTTGGTGAGGACGAAAGAGAAAATATTGTTAAGATTAATTTAAGTAGAGATTCTTTAGATCGAAGCTACTTTGGCACCGTAATCTTACTGCATGGATTCCGTACTTCCAAAGAATTTATGCTGGATTCTGCTCTTTATTTTCGTTTTCTTGGGTTTCAGGTTATTGTTCCAGACCTTCTAGGTCATGGTGAAACTGGAGGCAAGAAGAAATATGGGGTAAATGATACTAAATATATCAACTCCCTTATTGACAACCTAATTGAAGAAGGGATCATCAAAAATGAAAATATATATATTGTAGGAAACTCTATGGGCGCCGTAACAGCCTCTCATATTTCTTCTTTAAGATCAGATATTAGCGGAGTTATTCTTTTAGCTCCGATGTTACAACTTGATGAAGCTGTATACAATTATGCAAAACGTGACCACCCCATACTTAGCAGAGTTATCCCTGAGAGAGATATACGCAAGGGGGCGATTTTGGCTCTAAGAAAATCTAATATAAATTTGAAAGATACAAACATAAAACCTCTCTTAAAATCCTCCCAAACTCCGACTCTACTAATGCTCTCAGATTCAGACCATATTTCACCATATGCAAGTTTCAAACAATTGAAGAAAGATAATATCAAAATATTTAAAGTTCATGATAGGTATCATCCAAGCATGAATACAATAGGTGAGATCGAGCATAAAGCCATTGTTAAATGGCTCAATACTACTCAGTAATACTGCCTATAAAGTTTTCGGATATATTCAAAATTTAAATATCGCTGGATAAACCTACCAGAGATAGAGCGAGATAGAGCAGTTATCTTTGTCGACCCTATTAGTTTTTTTCATAATAAGCCTGGATAAGCCACAACCACGGCTACTTAATGAGCAATTAAAGATAATGTTCTTGGGGTGTTCCTTCACACTGCCTGGTCGATAATGACATAGAAACAAATATTAATTAACAACTGCTATTATTTGAGTTTGAGTAAATGTCTGCTCATATCCTACCCGCCCCTTGATTCATAAAGGAGATGTGCATGAAGAAGCATTCATTCTTATTCATAATGATTTTGATTGCTCTTGCCTTTGTAGGGTTTAACACAGCGGCTGAAGAAGGTAAGCCTAAGCCTCCTCAAAGTAGTGAAGGCAATATTTGTAGTAATGAATATGTCTTATGCACTTCCGCCCCTTGTATCCCGGACCCTAGAAATCCGGATTCAAATGCAATTTGCCAATGTGATGTTAACAAGGGTTTAAACTTCGGGATGTCAGCATGTAAAGCCCGGATTCCTGTAACTAACTCGACCGGTGTAAAAAAAGTCTTATCGACTTTTTCTTTCGCTCAGGCACCCACTAAACCAGTGCTTTCCTGTCCAGAAGGTAAACCTTGGACGGATTGCCTGGATCAACCCTGTATTGTCGACCCAATGAATCCACTCAAGGCCATTTGCACATGCAAAATAGTACGTGATCAGCCTTTTGTAACTTTTGGAGGAGACTGCGTTACGTTGACTTGTGATACCGGCTATTGGTCAGGCGCAACAGTAGGGTCCTATATTGGGGCAAGCAGGCAGCTGATGAAGGCTTTTGGTTTAGACCAGACACCTGCTAAATATTGTGCGGGAACAAAGGCGAAAGTCTCAGAGTGACCCAGGCTTGACTGGCAAGTCGCCCTACAGGCGTCTAATCTAATGCCAAGATAATATCTACTCTTCTAGCTCTCCCCCTTGCCATAACCTTATGAGGCTTCCTATGAGAAAAGCAACCAGTGAACAAGTAAGCGCAAAGGATCAAGCCAGACTTAAGGCTCCAACTGATTTGGGCGAGAACGCTAGGAGTAGCATTACTACTGCCGTCAATACGCTACTGGCAGACACCTTTGGCTTATACATGAAAACGAAGAATTTTCACTGGCATGTGAGCGGCCCGCACTTCCGGGACTACCATCTACTGTTTGATGATCAGGCCAGTCAAATTTTTGAGATGACCGATGTTTTGGCTGAGCGTGTGCGTAAACTGGGGGGAACCACACTTCGCTCCATTGGTCAGATCGCCAAACTACAACGATCTTCAGATAATGATGCGGATTATGTAGACCCACAAGATATGCTCACGGAACTTGCTGAAGACAATCAGCAAATGATTGCGAATATGCGCAAAGTCCATGAGCTCTGTGATGAGCATCGTGACATTGCAACTGCGAGCATACTGGAGGAGTATATTGATCAGGCTGAAAGGCGATCTTGGTTCTTATTTGAGGCTAGCCGGAGTTCAGGATTAACGCACCACTGAGCGTCACCCCAAAGGACGCAATAATTTTGTGCTCTAAGTGAAGAAGGGAGTTGTTGTATTTTTAGCGGACAACAATTCCTTTCTTACATCTCTACTAAAACTTTCCACTTATTTACAGAGTAAAATTTACAGTTCCAGCCTCAATTTTCTATACAATTTATCTCTCCAGTTACAGAACGACTGGATAACGTGAGGGCTACTTTATTGGGATTTCAGGTTTGCCCAGGAGGCTGAAATACCAATCTTTTCAACAAGGAAATCAATAAACACCCTGACTTTTGAAGTGAGTACATTAGATTTAGGGTAGACAAGCCAAATCGCTGCCTGGTCATCAATTCTGTAATCCGGAAGTACCCGAACCAGTGTACCCTCTTCTAATTCAGAATAAATATTCCATAACGAACTCATACAAACCCCAACCCCGGCTTTGGCGGCTATACGCATGCTGGCGCCATCATCACAAATTACTCGAGACTTGCCTTTCGGTGGAGGAAATGATCCAGCTTGTTTATCACTTTCAGATATCAGCTTTCTGGGCTTTGAATTCATAAACACCAAAAGCTGGTGCCGAATGAGATCTTCAGGCGTATTTGGAGCACCGTATTTCTTTAAGTAGCTGGGGGAAGCGCACAGGATTCTCTTGTCTTCTGCAAGTTTACGTCCAATAAGACTACTGTCTTCTACGGCATAGTTGCGTAGGGCTAAGTCAAAGCCTCCCTCGATGAGGTTAACTTGTGTATCAGATAGCTTAAGCTCCACATCCACACCGGGATATCGCTCAAGAAATTCAGGCAGTATAGGTGCTACAAAGCGCTGTACAAATGTGCTTGAAGCCGCAAATCTTAGTGTTCCGCTCACATTTGAACTGCCTTTACCCAGGGCTGCCAAGGCAGCATCTTCTTGGGCAAGGATCTCTCTAGCATAGGGAAGGAATTCGGCTCCTTCTGTCGATAAAGTGACCTTCCGAGTGGATCTATGGAATAGATCCGCCCCTAATTGAACCTCAAGCTTTGACAGGCGCGCACTGGCTACTGATGGAGCCAATCCAAGCTGACGTCCTGCGGAACTGATATTGAGCAGGTCAGCAGCCAGCACAAAAAGCCTTATTCCGTTCGTATCCACCAATTATATCCAAAATCAGAATTCTGAATCCATTTATACCTCATTTATTCGTAATAACCAATGAATTAGGCTTTGCCCAGCAGTTGAGTAGTTGCCCTCGAAAGGTCTTGTAGCTAAGCAATAACAGGAAGTTCGTTCGCGATTTGAAGAGATCAATAGATGGTATTTTCTCTCTTCAGGACATTTATGGGATATGAGCCAACTGATCCCAATTGTGCAAAGGACATGGCAATGCCAACAACCATAGTCCGCTGTGTCAACTATGTTGAAGGGGATGTTTAGTGACTTCTGGCCAAAGAGATAGAAATGCTTGGTTTCCCGAAATCAATATTGGCTTCAATAGCGTATTTAAACCCGGACGACTTTCTATAGGCCTAGTCGTCCCTATTGAAAACTACTCGGCAACCTCTGTGCCAACTATGGCAGATCATATTGAGAGAGTTCAACTCGCTGAGGAGCTAGGTTTTAGCGCCGTTTGGCTAAGAGACGTGCCGTTCAATGTACCTTCATTTGGTGATGCCGGGCAAGTGTTTGATCCTTTCGTCTATCTTGGAGTACTTGCAGGTGCTACTTCAAAGATTAGCCTCGGCGTAGCGAGTCTTATTTTGCCATTACGTCACCCGGCACACGTTGCAAAAGCAGCTGCCTCGGTTGATCAACTCTCCGGAGGGCGACTTATCCTTGGCATTGCCAGCGGCGATCGCCCTGAAGAGTATCCAGCGATGAATATTCCTTATAAGGAGAGGGGGGCGATTTTTCGTGAGAGTTACGAATACATTCGAAAAATAACAGCCCCCTACCCTCATTTTGAGAATCGCCTTGGGGCAGGATCTGGCGAAGTGGACCTTTTGCCAAAGCCTTATGGCCAACAATTGCCGTTACTAATAACAGGATCCTCCCAGCAGGCCCCAGATTGGCTAGCGAGCAATGGCGACGGATGGATTACATATCCCAGGCCCCTTACAGAGCAGAAGCATTTTATTAAACAACTAAGAAAAAACATCTGCGAAGAAGGGGTCCCTGCCAAGCCAGTTATGGAGCCACTGTATATTGATGTTATTGACGGCCCTGATTGTCCGCCACAACCAATACATTTGGGGTTTCGCATCGGCATCAATCAATTAGCTGTGTATTTGAAGTCAAGAGCGGCAATTGGCATTAATCATATTGCGCTTAATCTACGCTTTAATAAACGAGACGTACAAGAAACACTTCAACAGATTGCTACAAATATTCTTCCAGAGTTGAAAGGATAGGAATAATTAATGACGAAGACAATTTTACTAACAGGCGCAACAGATGGTATTGGACTAGAAACGGCAAAGCTATTAGCGTCAAAAGGCCATACTTTACTGTTGCATGGCAGAAGCAAGTCTAAATTGGCACAGGTAAAAAAAAGCATCTCACAAGATTACCCTGAAACCACAATAGACACTTTTCTGGCAGATCTCACTAACCTGTCTGAAGTTGTGGCACTGGCAGTAAAAGTTAAAAGTCACTATTCAAATATTGACGTGCTAATAAACAATGCTGGTGTACTTAAAATACCCAATCCAGTTACAGACTCAGGGTACGATATTCGTTTTATCGTAAATACTATTGCACCATATATATTAACCAAGCACCTTTTAACTCTGTTCAATAGTAGTGGCCGTGTCATCAATCTATCCTCTGCCGCCCAGGCGCCTGTGAATCTGGAAGCGCTTAAAGGTGAGCAACTCCTCTCTGATAGTGATGCTTATGCCCAGAGTAAATTGGCTATTACGATGTGGACATTCCAATTATCCAAATCCCTTGGCAATGAAGCCCCAGCATTCATTGCCATTAACCCCGCATCATTCTTGGGCAGCAAAATGGTGAAAGAGGCTTATGGCTCGCTTGGGAGAGATATAGGTATTGGGGCTGATGTATTGGTTCGAGCAGCTCTTAGTGATGAATTCTCCAGTGCTACCGGCAAGTACTTTGATAACGACCTGGGCAATTGGTCTCAGCCACACCCCGATGCTCTTGATGAGGCAAAGAATGAATTGCTTATTTTAGAAATTGAAAGCGTTGCTAATGAGTTAGGGGCTCAAATCCCCTAAAGCATAACCTGTAACTTAAACAATCAATACCTTCCCCCCCAAAAAGGACATAATGATGAAGTATGAAGGCTTTACTACATTCTCAACCGCTCAAAAGGAAGGCATTTTAACGGTCACATTTGATTTTGGGCCAGTGAATGTCCAGGGGCAAGAAATGCTGGCGGACCTTAACAGTTTAGCCATGCGCCTGGAACGTGATCGCAATACCAAAGTGGTAGTTTTTCAATCGGCAAACCCTGAAATTTGGGTCTGCCACTATGACACCGAGCTCTTAAAGGATATGTCTGATGAGGCAATATCCCGAGATGAAGTTAAGTTACTCGATTTACAAGCTATTTGTGAGCGAATTAGTAAAGTTCCACAGGCAACCATTGCCAAACTGGAAGGCTTTGCTCGAGGCGGCGGCCACGAGTTGGCGCTGGCAATGGATATGCGTTTTGCCGCACGTGGCAAATTTAAGTTTATGCAAATGGAAGTTGGTATGGGAATACTGCCCTGCGGGGGTGGCGCATCTCGGATGGCTCGCCAGACCGGGTTAGGGAGAGCATTAGAGATCATTCTAAGCGCTCAAGACTTCGATGCGGATGAGGCGGAGAGGCTAGGCACAATTAACAAAGCACTGGACCCTGATGAAATCGGTGAATATGTAGATTCACTAGCAAAGAGAATCTCTCAATTTCCTGCTGAATCTATCAATGCCTGTAAGCAGGCCGTATATGAGTCCATCGACAAGCCGATAGATGAAGCATTGAAGGCTGAAGCCTACTGGTTATATCAAGCGACCAGTAAAACACCTGCACTGAAGCGGTTTTCGATCGCTGATGAGCAGGGATTAGAGCACGATATTGAAAATCAACGCAATTGGAGTGAACTGGTCATGCAAGTACAAAACATCAATTAACCCTTTGAAAGACTTCTCTTTCCAATAGAAAAATAGAGCCTCTCTATTCTAAGGGCTGACTATTAATAATTCGCCCTGATAATCAGTCCAAAATCCTGATTAGCTACCATTATTACCCGTGATATTTGAGAATTAAAAATGAAAGCAATGATAGTAAATGCCTTTGGCAATCCAGATGTATTTGAAGAAGCCGATGTAGCAAAGCCAAGAATTAAGGCTGGGCATGTACTGGTAAAGGTTGCAGCAACCAGCGTTAACACAGTCGATACGATGATCCGAGAAATGGGCACGGAACTGCCCTTCTCTCCACCTCTCCCCGCCATCTTAGGCATGGATTTCGCTGGGACGATTGAAGAGGTTGGTAACGGTGTCAGTGACTATAAGGTTGGCGATGAAGTCTATGGTTGTGCCGGTGGTTTAGCAGATTTGCCAGGCACCCTGGCCGAATATATGGTTGCGGATGCCAATCTGATCGCATTAAAGCCCACAAATTTAACCATGCGAGAAGCAGCTGCTTTACCACTGGTTGGTATTACCGCGTATGAAGGGCTAAAACGTGCCGGTATTAAAGCGGGTCAGAAAGTCCTTGTTCATGGTGGTTCAGGAGGCGTTGGGCATATTTCCTTGCAATTAGCCCGTCACTTTGGCACCGAGGTCTTTTCAACAGGCGCCGGAGAGCCTCAAATGGCTCTAATCAAAAAGCTCGGTGGAACACCAATCAACTACAAAAAAGAATCGGTCGAGGAATACGTCAAAGAACATACAGATGGCAAAGGCTTTGATATCGTATTCGATTCTGTGGGTGGCGTTAACATGGCAAAATCATTCGAAGCAGCCACACTCAATGGGCAAGTGATCTCAACTGTCGCCATGGTTGAGCTTGACTTAACAACGGCCCACCTTAAAGGCCTTTCTTTGCATGTCGTTTTTATGTTGATTCCTATGATTCATAATCAAGGGCGCAAAGACCATGGGACCATTTTAAAAGCCCTTAAATCTATTGTAGAAAAGGGTGATGTCAAACCCGTACTCGACAAATTATCCTTTGGCTATAAGGAGATTGGCAAAGCTCACGCAAGGCTGAGTAGCGGTAAAGCTATGGGCAAAGTTGTGGTTACAATTGACTGACTCTTGAAGAATTCAAAAGCTATGGCCCACTTGTTGGGCCTAAACAAACCATTTAACATCGAACAAACCTAACTAGGATCCTAGCGGAGAAATTGCGAGCAAACAAGTTTTACTCTTCAGGCTTATAACCCGGATTATATATCGAATATACCCTAACATACGAAAATTTGTTGTTTGGACTTACATCATAAAAAGCACACATCATAAGCCTGAATTTTGAGCCGGCATTATAAGTTATGCCATTCCACTCAAGATCCTCTTTACAGAGGAAATCTATCGGCGCTTCAGAAGCTACAGTTTTTTCATCCGCCAAAAAGTGAGTATGACTTAGAATTACCTCCTGCATTTTTTCTGCAACCCCCCTCCAAAAGGCCAGAATTTGGTCACGCCCAATATTTTTACGGGCCTGAGGAACATACTCAAAAGTTGCACTCTTTTCGTAATACTTACCAAAGAAATCATCCAAGCTGATTCCTCCAGTGAAAGTAGAATTAAAATCACTAATATACTGCCGATATCTTTTCTCAGTAAACATTTAAATAACTCTTACACTCTCAAACCAAAGGGGGAAGTTAAAATTTCTTAAAATGAAAATTTCAACAGCCATAATAAGAACTAAAAAGCTTTCATTAACATTTACCAAAATTGTGTCAAGTTAAATTGTAGTGACCAGGTGCAATGACGCCATTTGGATCAAAAACCTTCTTAATATCCCTTGTGACCTGCCAAAAAATATCATCAGGATCAACTACAAGATCCATAAAATCAACAAACAGACGGTTAGGATGGAAGCCGGCCTTAATGAATTCTTCATTAAGCTCCTTTGCCAAAGATCGCGATTCCTCTCGCGCTACTTTATCGGTGCGTATAAAGTGCGTTGATATACTGAAATGAGTTGTCTTGTCATCAACAAGGCCAAATGCATAACTTGCTTGGGCCTTACTGTAATGTGTATTTACTTTTCGAACAATTGAGTTTGCCTGCTGAACATATTCAACATTCATGGGCACTGTTGGAAGAATGAAATGCATACCAATGTCAGTGTGATCCGGATTCTCCCATCCTTCAGGAAGTTCCGTTTGAGCCGGCCAATAAATACTCATAATAGGTCGATCACTTGGCTCACCCAATGCCATACGATAAAAGCCTGCATTACAATGAATAAAAGAGTTCATTTTTTTCCAGCCGACAAGCTTGGAAGCATACAACCCTAAGTTAATCAACCTATCCGTCACATAAAAAGTAATACCCCAAGGACTCAATCTCTTCAACTCTTTTTTTGCTGCTTTTATCTGGTATTTGGTACCACTGATATTTGAAAATATTACACCTGCACCAAATGAGTATCGATTCAGAAATCCCATCAAGCTCTCACGATCTATATCAACACCCTGCCCCTTAAGATCTTGATACATTACAGGAGCCAGACCATTTTTAACCCGGACATTTTCATAGTAATGAGTAATAGAATTAACCAACCCAAGTTGTTTAATTCCTTTGAGGGCATTGATTGCATCACCCAGGTAACTTTCATCCTTTAAAACCGTCAAAAACATGCACTTTTTTTCAGGCCTTCTCCTCAACTCTATTGTTGCACGAGTTACAACTCCAAAATTTGATTGCAAAAAAATCCGAAGATATGATGGCCCTATTCCTTCCGGAAAGGTATTAGTTGCTTTACAATTTGCATAATGCCCAAATCCCGTCTTAAATATTCTCCCATCCCCTAGAACAACCTCCAGATTAAGAAGTTGCTTATATCGCTCCATATTGTACCCCACCCCTTTGTCTAGAGCGTTGCCTACTATACTTGTATCCTTTGCAGAGCCTGTTGTGTCTGAAAAATACTTTGAGCCAGTCTCGTTGAGGTAATTAAAAAGTTGAAACTGTGTCACTCCCGGCTCAATAACTGCATAGCCAAACCCTTCATTTACTTCGATAATCTTATTCATTCGATGAAGATCAACAAGTATTAGATCACCCTGCGTTGATAATTTTGAACCAAAACCCCAGGACTTTCCGGTACTAAAAGGCTGTATACAAACTTTAAATTTATTTGCATTTAAGACTATCTGTCGAACTTCCTCAGCAGACTCAGGATATAAGATTAAAGGAACATCTACGTTATATGATGTAACATTTTCAATATGCTGTGCTATTTCATCCTGCTCAGATACAACTTGATCAGCCCTAAAAGTTTTTTTCATCTCCAGCAAAAAATCTCTAATCATAACCACTCCACACAGCCCTATACTGGTACAAAATCGCGACATCCTAGTGCTTTACTGGAGATCTACTATTACTCTAAAAGCAAAAGAGCAAACAAATAGACCTAAACCAAATAGCGAAAAGACAAACAAACCTTAGAGT
Organism: Microbulbifer mixtoriginis (SeqCode); assembly: GCF_052468275.1. Lineage (NCBI taxonomy): Bacteria > Pseudomonadati > Pseudomonadota > Gammaproteobacteria > Cellvibrionales > Microbulbiferaceae > Microbulbifer > Microbulbifer mixtoriginis (SeqCode). The sequence goes on from NZ_CP174341.1 coordinate 3,206,891, forward strand.
TCATTTAGGTGACAAAAATAGAAGTTAAGCGACAAATCAATATATAAATCACTTCTACACATATTAGAGTGTAACCCTTCGTGTTAAAGATATTTATAAAGACAATAGTGAGGTAGAGTATGTATATAAAGGCGCCCACCTCCTCAGACACCCCCTTGTGGGATCGCCTGATGGGCAACTACACCTTTGCTTGTCTGAAGGTTGCCGCTCAACTTGATATTTACGGCCTGATAGACAAGGGCTACAACACTAGCGACAAGATCTCTCAGGCACTGCAACTTAGTAGCAAGGGTGTTGAGCAATATCTTTTGATTCTTAATCACCTGGGTTATATCAAAATGGAACTGGCCCAGTATGAGAACACTGAGCTGGCAAAAAATTATTTAGATAAGAACAGTTTATATTATTGGGGGGAAGTCTTGCTGGACCCCTTTGCTATTTACGATATCAATCATTTGGACAAGAAAATTATAACCAGCCTTAAGCGGGAATATGAATTAGAGTGTAAGGGGCGTTCAGTAACCGATATGTGGCAAAACGATGAAATGGATAATGAATCGGCAGCGGCGTTTACTCATCTAATGCACTCTCAGGGTTTCGCCTCTGCAGTTAAAGCCGCTTCAGACGGTATTTTCAAACAGGTTGATACCTTACTTGATGCTGGTGCCGGCTCAGGGACTATCGCCCTAGCCTTCTGTGAAACATATCCAAATCGCACTGCTGTACTCTTTGATCTTGCCCCAGTCTGTGAAATTGCCAAGGAGTATGTACAAAAATTTAACAAAACTCGGCAAATAACCATTGCAAAGGGGGACCTATTCAGCGTTGAGTGGCCCACGGGCTTTGACGGCCTCTGCTTTAGCAATGTACTACACGACTGGCAAGAAGCTATCTGTGAATCCTTACTGAGTAAGGCCTTCTCTCTACTGCCCAAAGAGGGTTTTATCTTTATTCATGACATGCTCCTAGATGAAAGCCAGCTTACACCGAGCTTATTTAGCTTCCATCTTTTTATGAATCATGGTTCACGGTTATATTCCGAAAAGGAGCTATACCAAATGCTCACTAAAGCCGGCTTTAAAAATCCGCAAAGCTACAAAGCACTCGGCTATTTCTCAGTCATTTCAGCGCAAAAGCCCTAGCTGATGCATTCATAACCATGGCCATCCATCGGGCAAGTCAATAAAGAAATGAAAGCACGGAGCTCCCCATGACCATCGGACACTTAGATTGGAGCCAGCTGTTACACCATGCCAGATCAATATCTGTACAGGGGGGGCTCAGTGTGCCCCCAAACGCCAACCGGATTGAAGACCTACCTATCAGTGGGCCGAAAGAAATCTTAAAAATCTCCAAAGCCTTGGCAAGAACAGAGGGCGCTATATTAATGTCCAGCGGTGGTACCACAGGAAACCCCAAGCTGGCCTATACGCCCTTCCATCAGGCAACACAGAGACTTCTACAACAGTGGAAACCACTTGGGCCTGGCGATGTACTCCTCAACCTTTTCAACCCCGGCCGCCTATGGGGTGCCCACTACTTTATTCAAACTCTCGCCGAAAAAAGCAGAGCTATCACCGCACCTGTAGGGCCCTTTACTCCCACTGAAACAGGCGCTTGGCTGGAGACATTTCGCAAGATAGAGATTAATGCCCTTGCTGGAGCTCCCACAGGATTAGCGGACTTCGCCCAGGGCATCCTGGATGGCAATTGCAAACTGAACATCAAAACAATTATTTGGATGGCGGAACCCTGGACCGAGAAAAAGTTTAATACGGTGCGTATGGCCTTTCCAAATGCCGGCTTCTGGTGTGACTACGGTTCGGTGGAGACCAACAGCATCGCTGTTAACGGGCCCGAGTGTGATCGGGATACTTACCACCTTTTAGCGGATCAATTGATTGAACCCGACGATCACGGGGCCCTACTCACACGTATTGGCGATGGCTGGACAGTACCAGTTATACGCTATCGGTTAGGGGATTTGATTCGGCACGCCACTTGCCCATGTAGTCAGCCAAATGCATTGCTGATTGAGGGGCGCGCGGACGATGATGTGAGTCTTTGTAGTGCGATTTTTAGCGTTAGGAACATACTTGCTATCGCTAGAGAAGAGGATGGTGTTGAGGAGGCGCAGCTGATTCTCACAAAAAGCGGGGAAACACGTAAATCTGCAAGCGAACTTACTTTAGCTTATACCGGTATTACAGAATCCGACATAGTTCGAAAACGAATTCTAGCCGAGATTCATAACTTGGCATCTGTAGTCCAGCAATACCCTGGAGCCTTTAACACAAAACGGGTTGAAAGGCTGATGAGGGTCAAAAGAACTAACAAGGTGCCGCCTATTATTCAGGCAGACAACATCAATTTGTAGATTTCAGTCAAGCACTAAAGATACAGCATAGGAAACATAGAAATGAAGTCCATAGCTAATTTGTCAGTGCTATTCTCAACCCTACTGTTACGCCCTATACGTGCTGTATGTTCTCAAATGATTGCCAACTTTATAGAAAGCTCTAAATGCTTCCCATTTGATGAGATAATAACCATTGAAAGAATTATAAAACATGGTTTTAAGAAAGATAAATATTGCTTTGTAAAGGATGACATCTGTATAAGCTATTATCATGGACCCCCTTTAATAGATCAAAATTTACAATACTCTGTTACATTTGAAGCAAATGGCAGTGAAAGTACTGCCAGCATGAATTTGAATAAGAGTTCTTTAACAAGGATATATTCCGGAACGGTGATATTATTACACGGATTTCGGGTATCCAAAGAATTCATGTTGAACTCGGCAATATATTTTCGTTTCTTAGGTTATCATGTTGTTGTTCCAGATCTCCTCGGCCATGGTGAATCAGGTGGGATTAAAAAATATGGAGTTTATGATAGCAAACTCATCAACCCTTTTATTAACAACCTCATTGAAGCAGATATTATTAAGAAGGATAATTTTTATATTGTTGGGAACTCAATGGGTGCCTTAACCGCTACCTATATCTCAAATTTGAGAACGGATATCAGTGGAGTTATTTTATTAGCCCCAATGCCGCAATTTGATCAAGCCTTATATAATCACTCTAAAGTCACACATCCAATACTTAGCAAAATCATTCCGGAACAAGATATTCGCAAAGGCGCCAGTTTAGTCTTGGAAAAAAATAATATTAACCTAGAGGATACAAATATAATCCCCCTTATCCAATCATCTAAAATTCCAATACTTTTAATATCCTCAGATACAGATCGAATCGCTCCTTACTCCGACTACAAAGGCTTAAGCCAAGATAATATTGACTTAGTCAAGATTCACAATAGGAACCATCAGAGTATGACAACAATTGGAGATGACGAACATATCTCGATTATTAGATGGCTCAATAAAAATGAAAAGGAATAATACTAAATTTACACATCCTATTTATACCCGAATAAATAAATCATCTTACCAACCAAAAAAAACAGTCACGTCCCTGGGACCTTAGGGATATTAGCTCTTAGTGCACCATAGATTTCAAAAATTATACCGCTATATAAATATGGCAATATAGGCATAGACTGGTGCTGGCGATTCAGGCCCCGGTGAATGATACAAGTTCATGAACGCTGTAAGCCTGGAAACAAAAACCCCTGATCACTATCGAACTTGTAGTCTGGATGCTCCCAGGCGATCATCTTACCCGGATTGAGTAGCCCCTTGGGGTCTGTCTGCCTTTTAAATGCAAGCAGCACCGGGTCAATTTGCTTCATCCCCCCTTCTTCCAGAGTGAATCGGTGCGGATTGAAAATCGTACACCCGAGCGCTTCATGCCGTTTGATAATTTCATCAAGCCGGGTTTTATCCGTGAAGCGAACAAAGGGTAGACCAATGGGAACTAGGCGTCCGTTGTAGCGAATAAACTCCAGGTGGCCGGGCAACTCTTCAGCGTATATGCTCTGCAACTTGCCGACGGTCTCAAGTGGGTTAATATCAGGATAACGGACCTGAAGATAGGTAATCGATGGGTCAACGCTTAGGCCACGCAAGGTTGTGTGGTTCCAGGTGAGTTCATAAGCCGGCGGTAAATGCGTGATATCTTCAGCGGTTGCCCTATCGGAGCGGTACAACATCTCAGCACCCGGCGATCGGCTCAGGAGCCCATCCAATGCCCCCATGGCAAACGCTGCCACCATGAGCACAACAACGGACTGTTCCTTGCGGATAAATTTTTTGTGCCGTAAGAAATAGTCATGGGGCAACGGCGCTTCAATCGTAGCGATATCTTTTGTCAAAAGGCCATCCATGTTGGCAAGCTCTTCAGAAAAACGGATCGCATTTATAAAATCATCAAACCCGACGAGCACATCGATCCAGTCATAAGCTTCTGTCAGCGGTACTTCGATCTCGGTGATGATGCCTGTCGTACCGTAAGCGTGTAGAGCCTTTTGGACATCGCTTCCTGTCAGCTCCAGAACCTGTGGCTCCGCCTCCATGGTTACCATCCGCAGACGGATGACGTTACCTAGATCCCTGAGCCCTCCCCAATTCACCGAGCCGACCCCCGCAGCCCCCCCTGCAAGAAATCCTCCGATGGTCGCGATACGGTAGGTGGAGGGATGTATGCGGAGCGCATGACCGGTCCGGGATATCGTCTGGGCATCGATATCCGCCATAACGGCTCCAGGCTCGGTAACAACAACGCTTGGTTTAATATCCTTGACAGCATCCATTTCCGACAAATCCAGGACAACGCCACCGGAAAGTGGCATGGCCTGACCATAATTGCCGGTACCCGCCCCCCGAGCTGTCACCGGAATGTCCGCGGCGTAGCACACTTTTAGAACGCGAATAACCTCGTCAACATTTTTCGGGCTGACAAGCAGATCACCGGTCACACCATCAAGTTGCTCCTTGAGGATCGGGGAATACCAAAAGAAATCCCGGCTCTTTTTTCTCACTATCCGTGGATCATCCTCGACCTTGATACCGTCGAGATTCGCTTTCAAAGCGGAGAGGTCAGTCATGGGCGTTGCGCTCCCATGTGCATGTGATGATCCAGTTCGCGGAAATCCGGCAAGTCCTTGTCAATGCTGTACCCTGCGCGCAGCACATGCCGTGGACCATTTGGGCGTGAAAGGAGTTCATTCCAATTGCGCGCACGAAAGAGAAGCAGATCTGCCGACTCACCGGCCCCAATCCAGCCGGCAGAAACCCCCATTATATCCGCCGGCGTGGTCGTTATTGACCGAACCCAGTCTCCAACCGGATGGTCCAGATGCAGAGTGCGAGTCGCCTGAGCGTAGACTTCAATCAGATCGAGGTCACCGTAGGCGCAAAAGGGGTCCCGTGTATTATCCGAAGCAACAACAACATCTATTCCACGGGAACGCATTTCATGCAACAGCGTGACACCCCGGCGGCGCGGAGTCCGGCCCATTACCCGGTCCTGAAGATAAAGATTGCTCACCGGCAGAGTCACGACCGCGATCCCCGCCTTAGCCACCAGGTCCAGCGTACGGTCTACCTCGTCATCAGGCTGTACCGATAAAGTACAGCAGTGCCCGCACACAATTTTCCCCTGAAAGCCCAGGCGCAGAGCTGTTTCCGCGATGTGGCGCAAGGTCATTCCGGATGGGTCGAGCGTCTCATCGACATGAAAGTCGAGGTCCAACGCATGCTCCATAGCCGCACGGAACATCGCTTCAAGATACCGATCTAGATCGGGCACCATGTAGGTCGCTGCTCCCAAGATGCCCCCGGCAGCCTGCACCCTAGACGCAATGCGCCCTAAATATTGATCGTCTGCGGCGAGGCGATGGATGCCGAACAAACACACGCCCTGAAGTTCGACTCGGCCCGCCCATTCGGTGCGAATCTCGCAAAAGAGCGGCCAGGTGATCTCATCTTGCAGCGGCGAACTATCCAGGTGCGTCCGGATGACGGCCGTGCCATGGGTATAGGCACAACGCAGCCCAAATTCCATACGCACCCGAACATCCTCTGCTGACCAATTTTTGCTCCGATCCCTGTCAACCGCCTGCATCGCCCCCGTGAAAGAGCCGTCGGGATTGGATGCACGCGGCCAGATATGCCCTTTATCCAGATGAGTATGCAGATCAACAAGAGCCGGTAGGACCAAGCCGTTATCCAGGTCGAGCCCACCTGACGCCTCTGGCAGACTGGCCGCTGGAGCAACCTGGACCAGCGTTCCGTCACGAAATACCAAATCGCAGGAAACAAGATCCGATAGCTCAGAATTGCCAGGGTCGCGCAAGACACAGGCAGGGACCGTTGCATTTCTTATGGTGCCAGTACCTTTGAAACTAGAGCCCCAACTTGCCTGCATCTACACCTCCCGTTCCAATGCGCCCGCACACAATTTGCGCATAGCTGGTAAGAAAAGAGATTGAAAGACAGAGATACCAAAATGCATGCAACAACCCAGTAGGGAATCTTCTGCTGATACTCTGCTCCAGTACAAATATGGCAAGGCCAAGTCCGGAATAGGATATGCCCACAATGAATACGACTGCATCGATAAAATACTGGCCGCCAGCGATCTGCTATCGGCCCAGGAGATACAGTAAGGACATGCTTGATTGTCTTGCAGGCTAAGTCACCGGCCGATTTGCCTCACCAGCAGCTTGCACCCGTAGTTAAAACCGGCGCTATTTGCGTGATGTTGCACATCTTTGATTGTAGCCGGCCCTCTACTTCTGCGATTTGGATATCTGATTAGTTTGAGCTGCTTTTTCTTCTCTGAGCCTTAACACCTGTCACTGCCCTAGCTGACGTGTCCTTTCACTATTCAAATGAGACTAATTAAGCTCCCCTACCGGCAGTCTGGAGCGACTTCTCCCTAAAGATCGGTGGAAGCTTCAGATAGGTTAGTGCCCGCCAAAACCACTCTAAAGGCCCCATACGGAAAACTTTCAGCCACAAATCAGAATAAGCGAGCTGAAATAGGACAAGACCAATACAAACACCAACAACTTCTACTCTTGTCAGCGCACCATATAGCCCCATTCCAAAGCCATAAAATATAAACACACCAATCAAAGACTGAGCGAGGTAATTGGTAAATGCCATTCGGCCAACCTGTTGTATTTTATTCTTAATCCACAGATGTGTATTACTCTGATACCAGAGACAGGCCAAGCCAACATAGCCGATACTGGTGGAGGTAGCCCCTACCAGATTAAATGCATCGCCATATAAGAAGTAGTGATTAATCTCCCAATCATTGCTGTAGTTCCAAACTAAACCCAATACAGTAAGGATCAAACCAATGGGTGTTGCGACAACAGCCATCTTTTTATAGGTCTCAGGGCTTGCCTCACCACGTAAGATACCAACTTTATAGAGTCCCATACCTATTAGTATCATCGCGGCGATTTTCAAAATAAACGACAAACTGAAAAATAGCATCACGATATTCGCCTCCATATCTGCATCGCTATCTTCAGCTGCGAATCGGTGATTGACCAACTCCCAGAAACCACCTGTATAGGCCGCAACTTCCCTTTGAATTTGTGCTGTATCAGGTGCGAAGATATCTGAGACTATATATTTAGCTTCCCCACTGAGCCCGGATAACACAACACCGGTATAGTTTGAGACCAGTACAGCGCCCATTAAACTCAAATTTCCTAGCGTAATGAGCCAACTTCCACGCAGCCCACGGAATATATAAAGCACCATAGCAACTAGCGCATATACTGTCAGTATGTCGCCCTCCCAGATATAGATCGCATGGAGCAAGCCTATAACCAGTAGCCAAAAGTTGCGGCTGTAATGAATCTTAGCGGCAGATTTTTGCTGGTGTAAACGCTTCTCAGCAAGAAGGACTATACCCGCTCCAAAAAGCATGGCAAAAAGTCCCATAAATTTCTGATCGGCAAATATATGCAAGAAAATAAAAATCAGATCATTAAGTGGTCCATCTGCCAGATATGCTTTAGGGTTCAAATAGGCAGCCATGGGCATGGAAAAACTAACCATATTCATAAAAGGAATACCCAATATGGCAATTCCTCTCAACAAATCTAACTGTGAAATCCGGGCTGACATGCAAATCCTTTTAAGCAAAAATAGAGCAGATTAATGCCAGTGTAGGTTTGACACAAGATTGAACCACTTAAAAGTATTATTCTTTTATTGACCAAACGTACCAACTTAAAATATTACCCGGTTAACACCCCTTTTTGGGACGATTGGACTAATAGTTTTTTTAGATCGGTTAGAAAAAATATTTGAAATCTGTCGAGCGCGCATCACCATAATACAAAAATTGCCACTTCCGCTGTCCATACAAGACCTTGGATATCACAATCTTATCAATGGCAATTTATATAACGATTAGATTATCACCACAGACTTAAAAATTGTCCGCTTCTATTATTAATGTAAAGGATATTTAATCTCCTTAGCCATCCCCCACATCTTATAGTCTGCCGGCATTTCGGAGAGGTAATTTAGAGTGTTATAGATCAGGCTCTTCTCCATTTGGTCTATTCCCAAAGATTTACTCCACCCCTCAGCTGCCAATCGATAGCTCATTACAATCAGAAGAAATTTCTGCTCATTCGATAGCCCACTGCCATGCCCATTAATTAAGAGGTGCATGGAGACAAGGTCATAATCCAGATCAAACTTAGATTCATTGACCTGAATATTAATTTGGGCTGATCGCCCAGACACTGATGATCCACGAGCAACTATCTGCATCTCGTCCAGAAAAAAAGATACATGGGCGTTATCTTTATCAGAACTATTCACATAGCGCCCTCTTAACGCCAGTTCCCGAATCTGCCTTTTGCTAATTTCACCCCGGAGCCATAAGTTGGTCATTTTTGTAAGGGGACCGTAGGATTCAGCGGCGGGGGTGTTTTCTTCTGCCGCAAGAGGCAATGAAATGAGAAGTACGACAAGACAAATACAGATCCTTGTTACAGCCATTGCTACTACCACTCAAAATCAAGAATTGACCACATAAGCGACACAAGGCGTTATCGCTATTAATGAGTATATTCAATGATTGGTATACGAACATTGCTTTGGGGCGCAACGACACTCATTGACGGCTTTATCGGTCGGGGGTTTAAATTCCAGATTAATTTGAGTTCTATCGGCTCGCCTTCTCTCTTTGTGTCTCTGCAATGACTCTTTCGTTGATGCATGAAATCCTCCAGAGAGAAAATACCCCATGAATATGTCAACCTTCTCATCCAGGCTAAAACTACTCTTCCCCAGACCTATCCGGGAGTTAACTTTCGACAAACTGTAAGTCAATAAAATATCTTGACCATCACGATCGAACAGGTTAAACAGGCCTATCGCCCAATCGGTTTCCAATACATGTGAGAGCGTGTAAAACTTATCCACAAATTCTAAATAGATTAAGGAAAAGTCTTCACCTCCTTGAAGAAATCTACTTACGTAAGTGGACTCCTCCTCCCGTAAAAAATCCAACGCTGCCTGGATTGTTATTTCCTGAATATCATTGGCAAGGATATAGCCAGTGAGTCTATTGACTTCAACCACCGTCATGCCAAGTTCATAAAGTTTAGCCTGGTGTTCAGGCAGTCCTCGCCAAGAGGATAACGGCATTAGCAACCGGTATGCGGTCATCCACTCAGGATGTTCTTTTAAATTCACCTCATACCAAGTCGGGCTCTTTTTTTCAAGGCCGTGCTTTTGGAGGAAAGACAAGTCTTCACCGTCATAACTCGCTTGGCGAACTGCTTTCATTCGCAGCCAAGCTGTCAAATTCCGTTCCCTACTCAGTATCCAGTCGCTATCAATTTTCTTATTGAGATCATCCGCCGTAGCATGCAATATCTGTAAGGCATCTTGATTAGAGCTAGCGACAGCGGAAGTAGTAAAGATGATGCTCATTAAAGAAATCAACAATAAGGCGGCATTTGGAAGGAATGGCATTGGGGAACCTTAGGTCGCTTTCGATAGCTATATGTGACTTGGCCCATTATTCAGAGGGGCACAGCTTAATTATCGCTTGGAAGCCTGCCTCGAAGAGAAAATGGATGTCGGAATTCCCACCATAGGGCTCATGGGAAATTGCTGAGCCTCGTTTATATTTTCATTGCCTGGAGAAACTTGAGAACACCAGCCAGTCACGCAGTGAAGGCAATCTTTGTCGGGTGGCCGATCTCTGGTGTATGATTTACTAGTAATGAAACACTACTCTTCCACATTTCGCGCCAAACTGATTGCTATGGCGGCCTTGCTCCTGCTGATGTTCCAGGTGCAAACTGTGCTTGCCTGCGAAATGATGGAGAGCCCTGAGCCGGCAGCGGAGTGCTGTTGTGACCACATGGTTACCAGCTCAGACCCCGATGAGGTCGACTGCTGTGAATACGATGCCCAGGTTTCTCTCAAGACCTCCCTGGATGATCACGAAGTCGCCTTAACCGCTGCCTTCCTTGGCCTTGAACTTCCTCAGCTGGCACCACCGCCCACTTACCAGTGGCCGCAAATACTAGCCCCACCGGTGCTCAAGACGGTTACCCCCTCTCACCTAGCCTCCACCTTCCCCGGCAATCGAACCTGGTTAGCCACTCTACGCCTGCGTATTTGATCACTCCCTCTCTCTGATTTGCGAAATTTCCCGCAGCACCATGCATCTTTCAACTTTTGTCATTGCTGCTGTTGGGCTTCAGAAAGATTGTTCTAGGAGTGAACCCTTTGATTTCCCTACAAGCCGTTGCTGCCCGTAGCAGCAAAGAAATGGGCAGTGCCTTTGATAGCCAACTTGGCACCCCACACAGCACCAAGCTCGGTACCCAAATTCTGATCCCCTCTGTCTTTGGAGGTGTGCTATGAGCCGCGCAAAAACGCTGAGCCTGGTTTCTTTCGTTTTTTTTCTGGCGGCGGCAGGCGCTGCCTTCTATTGGAAGAAAACAGCTGGATTAGCGGTGACCGACCATATTGAGTTTATTCCTGCCGGCCCCTTCCAGATCGCTGTAACCGTAGATCCACAGCAGCCCCGCGCTGGTAAGAACCAGATTCGCATCGAAGTTAGGGACAAAGAAAACCGTCCAGTCAGCGGTGCCGAAGTTCGCGCAGTAGCGGAAATGCCCGCGATGGGTGCTATGCCAGCCATGCGCGCTCAGGCGGATATCAACGAGACCAGCCCAGGTATTTTTCAGGGGGAGATAGAGCTCGCGATGGTGGGCTCATGGCCCATGGTGGTAGATGTGGCTACCGGTCACGATCGCCACGTGGACCTGGCCTTTGATATGAGTACCAACCGCAAAGGTTTGCGCTTGAAATCTGCACCTGAGGCCTCCGATACCGCTTACTACACCTGTGCCATGCACCCGTCTGTCCGAGCTGCACAGCCCGGCACCTGCCCTATCTGCGGTATGGACTTACAGCCGGTCAGTCATGATGAGCTGCAAAGCGGCAGTATTGTGGTTGAAAGTGGTCGCCGTCAGGCTATCGGTATCAAAACCGGCACGGTTGAAAGACAGCCATTCGCCCTCCCCATTCACCTACACGGTCAGGTGACTTACGACGAGACCCGCCTGCGGGATATCAGCCTGCGCTTCGATGGCTGGATTGGCGACCTGGATGCCGACTTTGAGGGCAAGGAAGTTAAACGCGGTGAAGTGCTGTTTTCTGTGTACAGCCCGGAGCTTCTGGCCGTTCAGGATGAATACCTAAAAGCGCGCCGCCGCGGCGATTCCCTGGAAAAAGCCGCACGCCGGCGCCTACTGCTCTGGGGACTCTCAGAGGAGCAAATCGATTGGCTGGTAGAGCAACAGAAAGCGCAAGACTATGTACCGATATTCGCTCCGGCCAGTGGCGTGATTATTGAGAAGAATATTGTCGCGGGTTCGGCCTTTCAGAAGGGGGACAACCTGCTGCGTATTGCCGATCTGAGCCAGGTCTGGATAGAAGCCCACGCCTATGAGGACCAGCTGCCACTGTTGGAAAAAGGTATGCCGGCCAAGGTGCGTTTAACCAACGTCTACCACGAGGAAATTCCGGCTACCCTCACCCAGATCGACCCGTTTCTCAATCACAGTAACCGCAGTGCGCGGCTGCGCGTAACCCTGCCCAATACCGATGGCGAGCTTCGCCCCGGGCTGTTCGCGGACATTATGTTAAGTGCCAAACTGGGGAATCTGCTAGTGGTTCCCAGGGATTCTGTGCTGATCTCCGGCAAGAAGCGCATCGTTTTCCGTGATCTGGGCCAGGGACGCCTGGAGCCGGTGCAAGTACGCACCGGTTACGGGGATAGCGAGCGCATTGTGATTCGCTCCGGACTGCAGGAAGGCGACAAAATCGTCACCTCTGGCGTGTTCCTGATCGCGGCAGAGAGCCGCCTGAAATCGGGGGTACAGCAGTGGTAAATACCGAACCCAAAGGGCTGATCGCCCGTATTATCGGGGCCTGCGCTGGCAAGCCGGGGGGCACGCTGATCCTTGTGGCGATTGCCGCCCTGGCGGGATACCGGGCCCTTATCAGTGTTCCCCTGGATGCTATCCCGGATCTCTCCGATGCCCAGGTGATCGTCATGACAGACTGGCCCGGCCGCAGTCCAGACCTGGTGGAAGACCAAATCACCTATCCGCTTTCCACCGCCATGCTGGGGTTGCCCAAAGTCAAATATGTCCGCGGCCAGAGCTTTTTTGGGCTCAGTTTTGTCTACGCCATTTTTGAAGACGGCACCGATATTTATTGGGCCCGTTCGCGGGTGCTCGAATATCTCAACCAGGTATCAGACCAACTCCCCGAGGATGTTCAGCCCACTCTGGGGCCAGACGCCACCGGAGTCGGCTGGGTATTTCAGTATGCGTTGGTGGATCGCAGCGGCAAGCAGGATCTGCAAGAACTGCGCGCACTACAGGATTTTAAATTGCGCTATTGGCTCACTTCTGTGGAGGGTGTGGCCGAAGTCGCGTCTATCGGTGGTTATGAGAAGGAATATCAAGTCCAGATCGACCCCCATCGATTACAGATGTTTAATGTTCCACTGGGCAAAGTGGTCGAAGCCATTCGCCGCAGTAACAACGACACCGGGGGGCGAGTACTGGAGATCGCCGGCCACGAGCATATGGTCCGTGGCCGCGGTTATATCCGCGGTGTTTCTGATCTGGAAGAGGTAGTCATTGGGGTAAACGCGGCAAAAATTCCCGTAACCCTGGATCAGGTTGCCGATATTACCTTGGGGCCGGCCATGCAGCGCGGCATTGCCGAGCTGGATGGTGAGGGGCAAACCGTCGGCGGTATTGTGGTAATGCGCTACGGTGAAAACGCCCTAAAGGTGATTGAAAGGGTTAAAGAGCGCATCGAACAGATTCGCGCTGGGTTGCCAGAGGGCGTCGAGCTGGTGGTGACTTATGATCGCTCAAAGCTGATTAACAGCGCGATCGACAACCTTAAAAACACCCTGATTGAAGAGATGTTGGTGGTCGCCGCTGTAATCGCCATTTTCCTGCTGCACGCACGCTCTGCTTTGGTCGCGGTGATCACCCTACCCATTGCTGTATTGTTGGCTTTTATTCCACTTTCCCTGCAAGGGTTAACCGCCAATATTATGTCGTTGGGGGGGATTGCTGTCGCCATTGGCGCTATGGTGGATGCCGCCGTGGTGATGGTGGATAACATTCATAAAAAGCTGGCAGCCTCTGGCGATAAGGCATTGTCTACTGCTGAGCGAAGAAGGTTGGTTGTTCGGGCAATGCAGGAAGTGGGGCCGAGCATCTTCTTCTCCCTGATTATTATTACGGTTTCCTTCCTACCGGTGTTTGCACTGGAAGCCACCGAGGGCCGTTTGTTCAAACCCCTCGCCTATACAAAAACCTACAGCATGGCCTTTGCCGCACTGCTGGCGATCACCCTGATCCCGGCACTCGCCGTACTGTTGATGCGTGGCAAGATCCGCACCAAGGAAAACCCGATCACCCGTGCCCTGGTTTTTACACTGCAACCGGTGATCCACTTCTGTGTGCGCCAGCGCAAAATGGTGGCGGCCCTCGCGGTAATCGCCCTGGTTTCCGTGGCCTACCCCATCAGTAAGTTGAGTGGTGAATTTATGCCGCCACTCAATGAGGGTAGCATCCTCTATATGCCCACTGCCCTACCCGGTATGTCTGTGACCGAAGCGGGCAAAGTACTGCAGCAAATGGATGAAGAGCTAAAAACCTTTCCCGAGGTTGAGCACGTGTTCGGTAAAATTGGCCGCTCAAACAGTGCGACTGACTCTGCACCACTCTCCATGGTAGAGACTGTGATTACCCTGAAGCCCAAGGATGCATGGCGGCCCGGCATGACCTGGGATGACTTGCTAGCGGAGATGGATGAGAAACTTCAGTATCCCGGTATGCCGAATATCTGGTGGATGCCCATCCAAACCCGTACCGAAATGCTCGCCACCGGTATTCGCAGCCAACTGGGTATCAAGGTTTTTGGCGATAACCTGGAAGAAATCGAACAAACCGCATTGGCTATTGAGGAAGCCCTGCGCAGCGATCAGCGCACCGCCGATGAAACCCGCAGTGTCTTTGCCGAGCGTCTCACCGGTGGCTACTTTTTGGACTTTGATATCGATCGCGCACGGGCCTCCCGCCACGGTTTAAATGTGCAGGATATCGAAGATGTGATTGCCGCGGCTGCCGGTGGCTTGGCTGCAACCCAGACCGTCGAGGGGCGCGAACGTTACGACGTGCTGGTGCGCTATGCCCGCGACTACCGGGACACCCCGGAACAGCTGGAGCAAATCCTGGTTCCCGCTTCCGACGGTTCCCAGGTGCCTCTCAACCAACTGGCTGATATGGACTTCCGCACTGGCCCGCCCATGATTCGCAATGAAGACGGGCAGTTAGTGGGATTAGTATTTGTCGACCTGAAAGGCGATGTGGGTGTTGCGGACTATGTGGGCCGTGCGAAACAGGTGGTCGCTGACCAAGTCAACTTGGTGCCCGGTCAGCGCATCGCCTGGGCTGGCCAGTATCAATATCTGGAGCGGGCCAAGTCCCGCCTGCAATGGCTTGTTCCCTTGACCTTATTAGCAGTTTGTTTCCTGCTTTACCTGCACCGCGGCCGGCTGTCTGACACCCTGTTTGTACTTACCGCTATGCCGATGGCACTGGTCGGGGCCTTCTGGTTGCTGTACCTGCTTGACTACAAACTCAGCGTCGCCGTATGGGTGGGCATGATCGCTATGGCCGGCCTTGCCGCAGAGATGGGGCTATTGATGCTGCACTATTTATCGGCTGCTGGAACCAATAAGCCGCAGCAAGATAATACCGCTGCAGTCGCACAAGCGGCAGCGGGCCGTATACGGCCAATGTTAATGACCAGCCTCACCTTGTTGATTTCATTGATTCCAGTCATGGTTTCCGATGGCACCGGCGCAGATGTCATGAAACGCATTGCCGCCCCCATGGTCGGCGGCACCCTCACGACACTGTTGTTTGTACTGTTGGTTATGCCCGGAGTGTTTTATCAGTGGAAGGCTCGTACAGATAAGGAAAGCTAGAAAAGCGGGGGCATTGGCTCAACTTGGCCCATTGCCCCACCGATTTTCTACTGATCATTTTTCATCAGCGTAAATTACCTATTTGTCAGCTGTGCACTGCTCTAAAGGCAGCGGGCAAATAGGTTTCCTCAGAGTTAACTGTTAAAATGCCAGGCAAGATTTGTATTGCCCAGATTGCAACATTGCAGTAATGACAAAAGCTAGAATGTGAAAATCACTTTCCTGGCTGGTTGAGTAATACGCGTATTTGACATTCAACGACTCCAGGATTTACCTTGACTGCCCCCTTTTCCGAACTCCCCTTGAAGCCAGCCCTGCTGAAAAACCTGGCGTCTCTCAACTACACATCAATGACCGAGGTCCAGGCCAAGACACTTCCGCTCATACTCAATGGCAAAGATGTGATTGCTCAGGCAAAAACCGGCTCTGGTAAAACAGCAGCCTTCGGTTTGGGGGTGCTGCAGCGGCTCAGTGTTGAGCGATTTCGGATTCAATCGCTGATTCTGTGCCCCACACGGGAACTTGCCGACCAGGTTGCGCAGGAACTGCGCCGAATGGCCAGGGCAATACACAACATTAAGATTCTGACCCTGTGTGGCGGTATGCCGTTTGGCCCACAGATTGGCTCCCTGGCGCATGGGGCGCACATTATTGTTGGTACACCAGGGCGCATCGAAGAACACCTGCGTAAGGGAACCCTATCTTTAGAGCATGTCGACACACTCGTCTTTGACGAAGCCGACCGGATGCTCGATATGGGCTTTCAGGACGTTATTGATACCATTCTGGCGCAAGTGCCAGCTCGGCGACAGTCGTTACTGTTCAGCGCGACTTACCCGGATCAAATTGAACGGCTCAGTGCACGAGTTATGCAAAAGCCGGTGATGGTACGCATTGCGTCCGCACACAGTGAGGATGTGCTTGAACAACGCTTTTACAAAACTGAGAGTTTCGATGATCGCCTGGAGATGACCCGCCGCATTTTACTCAATGACAGGCCAGTCAATACCCTGATTTTCTGTAACACCAAGCGCGAGACCGATGACGTCGCCAGTGACCTAAAGCAGGCGGGATTCAACGTGTTGGCCCTGCATGGGGATATGGAGCAACGCCAGCGTAACGAAACCCTGATCCGCTTCGCCAATGGCAGCGCCTCTATTCTGGTGGCCACCGATGTAGCGGCGCGCGGCCTGGATATCGACAAACTGGATGCAGTGATTAACTTTCATATCGCCAAAGATCCGGAAGTACACACCCATCGCATCGGACGGACTGGCCGCGCCGGTGAACGCGGTTGCGCCTACTCCCTGTTTTCCGAGAAGGAAGGCCACAAACTACTGCGAATGGATCTGGCCCAAGACCCGCTATCCGATCCCGATACACCACCGCCTGCCGATATCCTAAGCGAGCCTCCATTTCAGGCACCCATGGCCACCTTGCAAATTGATGGCGGCAAAAAACAAAAAGTCCGCCCCGGCGATATTCTGGGAGCATTAACCGGCGGCGATCGCCCCATCAACGGTAATGATGTAGGCAAGATCAGCGTACTGGATCAAACTGCCTATATTGCTATTAAACGAAATGTGGCATCCCAAGCACTGAAAAAGATCGAAAATGGGAAACTGAAAGGGCGTAAATTCCGGGTACGACGTATACGCGGCTAAGCTTTAAGGACTAATGAGTTAGGTCCGTATGGGCCTAACTCCCTGAACTGGGGATTAGCTTTAAGGTGTGGCGTTAGGTTAGAAAGCCTATAAATACTTAAGTCCTAGCCTTTTTGGAGCTGTATCCATGTCCAAAATACTGATTCCCCTTGCAGATGGCGTTGAAGATATCGAGGCCATTGCTATCTACGACATTTTAAGTCGGACGGATGCGGAGCTAACACTAGCTTCTATTATGCCGAGTAATCGCATCACTACCCTACGAAATCTTGTTATCGAAGCGCCTTATCGTATAGAGGAGTGTTTAAATACCACTTGGAATTTAATAGCTCTGCCAGGAGGTAAGGAAGGTGCCGAGTGTATGCATAACTCGGAACCTCTAATGGAGCTTATCCGCGCACAAATCGAATCCAGCCGTTGGTTAGGGGCAATTTGTACCGCCCCAGTAATCGTACTTGGCCGACATCAGTTAATTACCAATTTTAAAGCAACTTGCTACAAAGCTTTTCGTAGTGAGCTTAGTCAATATGTAAGGGAAGTCAGCGATCAGCGAGTGGTTGTTGACCGCAACTTAGTGACCAGCCAATCACCAGGAACCGCGATAGAGTTCGCACTTGCACTCGTAACCTGCTTGTTTGGGGAAGAGCGAACACACTCTATTGCTCACACTATGAATGTCTTATTACCAGGTAAGTAATCTAACATTCTCCTGACATTCAGTTTTTCAATCGAATTCCACTCTGCCGAGCTACTCGGACTCCGCTGAAACTAACAAATCAAAATCTGACTTTCGTAAACGCCTTTCTAGAAAACTCAAAAACAAATCTATTTTTTTTGAGCTATTACGCCTAACTTTATACAGAGCGCCAACTACTTGAACCTCTTGCTTTAAATTAGGAAATATCTCTATTAGTTGACCGCATTTAATGGCTGGCTGACAGAAATAAGAAGGCAATATAGCAATACCATTGCCATTTATTGCCGCAGCACGGATATGAGTGGTCTTGTTAGAAACAAGATTACCCTTAAACTGATAGAACTTGCCATTGAATAGCCACCCATCTTTCAAACCATTAAGCCTGGCCAACAAAATATTATGTTTTCCGAGTTCTTCGATTGAGTCTGGATGCCCTTTCTTTTTTAAATATTCAGGAGATGCCACAAAAATGGGATGAATATGAAAAAGTGGCAACGCATAAAACTGGCTATCTGGTATTGCCGACCAAACACGGATGGCAATATCAATATCATCCTCAACCATATCCAAATGGTGTGGCGTAAAGATCAGCTCGAGATTAAAGTCTGGAAAGGCTTCTTGAAAGTCAATACATATTTGGCTAAAGACATTTTCACCCAATGTTTCAGGGAAGGTTAAGCGCAATTTGCCCCGGTCCAAGGCCCCAATTTCAGCAACCCGATCTTCCAGGTCAGTAAAGGCATTGATTATCTGCTGCCCTTGCTGGTAAACAAGCCTGCCTGCATCGGTTACAGAGACCGATCTGGTTGTTCGGATCAATAGTACCTGGCCCAGCACCTGCTCCAATTGAGCCAGTGTCTTGCTCACAGTTGGCGCTGACAAGCCCAAATGGCTACCGGCTTTGCTTAGAGAGCCATGATCCACTACCGCACAAAAGACACTGATTAAGTGGTACTTATCATATTCCCGCCGCACCGACTATTTCCTTAAAGCTAATTATGACTTTCCGCTGATGATCTTTATTAAGATCGGCCAAATAGTAAACTTTAAACCCATACTAATCCACTCTGGAATTTAACCCATGAATCACTTAACTTGTCACTGTGGGGCTATTCATTACAAACTTTTCAATAGCTCAGTTTCCCCTAAGGCAGCTGGGGCAATAAGTTTTGTTGAGACTTCCAATCCAGCGTTCATTGAAGATGCCACAAAACAGCTTAATACCTATTCTTTTAAATCTGGACCAGTAAAAGAATATGGATTTTGTAGCCAGTGTGGTGCGGGTATATATCAAACAGATCGCCGTGGACAAACCCATCTCGTAATACATAGCCAGCAAAATTATCAAGCCGACTATAGTGGAATTCTGAGCTTTGGTTTTTAATTAGCCTTGTCAATCCTTCAGACAGAAAATTAACTTAGTCCATCACTCTCTAAGATTCGCTGTTGCATAAAGGTGTGCATGTAGTTAAACCTCATCGAATGGTTGATCACCCAGCTCCTCAAGAATGTGATTGATAAAGCTGGTAATACGTGATGAAAGTGCGGTGTTACGGTAATACACCGCATTAATAGATTGTTTCATGTCTAAGGTTTCACTAGAGAATAGCTGCACCAATCGCCCAGCTTGGCGATCTCTCCTGGTCATAAAGTCTGATAAACATACGATTCCTGCATCTGATAGTGCTAGTTGCCGTAAAGTCTCGCCACTAGATGAAGTAATCGTTGGCTTAATGTGCAGCATGTCCTCACTCTGCTCATACAGCGGCCATTTGTTGAGTGATTCGGGCTTTGTAAAGCCAAGCAAGGTGTGTTGGGCGAGTTGCTCCACATCCTCCGGGGTACCATGCTGTTGCAAGTAGCCAGGACTGGCTAGAATTCGAACTCTGCTAAAACCTATTGGCCGGGCATATAAGGTTGAGTCTTGGAGCTTACCGATACGAATAGCCACATCAGTGCGCTTCTCTATCAAATCGGTTATCCCCTCATTACTGTTTAGCTCAAGCTCTATCTGAGGGTATTTAGTTCGGAAGCTATTTACCATAGGTGCTATTACATGCAGCATAAATGGTGTGGCGGCGTCTATACGCAGAAGACCTGAGGGGTGCTTTTTGCGGGCCGCCATCTGCTCCTCGGCCTCTTCCACGGAAGCAAGAATATCCCGTGCATATTTGAGGAAAGCTTGCCCCTCTTCTGTTAATTCCAGACGCCTGGTAGTGCGCTGTAGCAATGTAGCTTGCAGTTTATTCTCCAAACGGGCTAATGCACGGCTAACCCCGGAAACAGTCTGCTCTAACCGTTCGGCAGCCGAAGTGATCGAAGCGGTATCTACCACAGTGGTAAATACCTGGAGCTCTTGAAGGGTAATCTGCATTGTTGACCTTAAATCAATAGTATATTGCCTATATACGGCTTTTTCATCAAAAGCTATTACCCCACACTTACTCCATCGACCCACTACCGTCGGCTACTACAAACAGGCCATATCGCCATAGTAATCAGCTGCAGTTTTTATGCTAAGTACATTGGTAACGGGACGTAACTGGCTAGTCAGGCATTATTAACCGCCCGACCACATAGTCAAAACCTCTTAAGTTAAGAATTTCATTGATGGGAGAAGCAAGTGAAGCTGAAAAATCTATTGCCCAGTAAGCTCGGATTTGGCACAGCACCTCTTGGCAATATGTTCCGCGAGATTCCGGATGCTGAAGCCTTAGCAACGGTACAGGCGGCCTGGAATAGCGGTATCAGGTATTTTGACAATGCGCCATTCTATGGAGCCGGTCTTGCAGAAATTCGTATGGGTGAGGCGTTGTCTAGCTTCCCACGCGAAAACTATGTTATCAGCACCAAAGTTGGTCGCTTAATTTTGGATGAAGTTGAAGATGTAGCGAACCGAGATATTCAAGATAAGCGTGAGATTTTCAAGTATGGTCGCCCCAATAAGGTTGTTAATGACTACTCATACGATGCAACAATGCGCTCGATAGAAGGCAGCCTCAAGCGGTTAAAGACCGATCGTATTGAAATTGCATGGGTTCACGATGTTGCCCAGGATTTTTATGGTGACGAATGGCTTGGCATTTTTGAAAGCGCGCGGAAAGGTGCTTTCAGGGCTCTCGATAAACTGCGTGATGAAGGCGTAATTCAAGCTTGGGGCCTGGGGGTAAACAGAGTGGAGCCGATTGAAATACTTCTTGATCTTGAAGAACCCCGCCCCGATGGCTTTTTACTCGCTGGCCGCTACAGCTTGCTGGATCACTCTCGAGCTCTCCAGAGAGTAATACCGCAGATAATAGAACGCGACCTCGGCATCGTAGCTGGAGGCCCCTATAGCTCCGGAGCGCTAGTCGGAGGACCAAATTTTGAGTACGCGCCAGCATCAGACTCGATACTGCAAAAAGTTTCCAAAATCAAAGCGATTGGCGATAAGTACGGAGTTAGCACTAAGGCTATTGGTTTGCAATTTGTACTGGCCAATCCAGCCATTGCTGCGGTGATACCAGGTGCGAGCAAACCTAGTAGGATCAAAGAAGATATTGAGGCTTTGGAAACTAATATCCCTGATGCACTATGGCAAGAATTGCGTCAAGAACATCTTGTCAATGACTCCGCTCCACTGCCAAATGGAAAGTAAGGGTAAATATCAATAGCTATACAATACTAATTCCAGCCAATAAACATTGTTGGTGGAATTATTAGGAATAATTTAACTTAATGTTTTGTCGTTAGAACTTGATCTGACAGTAACCGGTTTTTTTATAAGTTGCTCTGCCAGGTCAAGTTCAGCTTCCCAATCATTTACTTTACTCAATAATCTCTATAGCCAACTGACTATAAAAATTTCAAACACAACGGAGAGAAGCAAAATTTATGCAAGTCTGCAATTTTGCATGGCAACTTGATAAAGTTAAAATAATTATCAGAAATCCTTGTATCTTGGGAATCTCCAAATATAAAAAGTATTTACACTTTCAGAATCTCGCTACTTAATCTAAAAGAAGTTCCAAAACCTACTAGCGATTGGCCCCAGAGCACGTTCTCTATTGCGGATAATACATAAATCAAAACTACTAAATGCCTTGATGCCTTCGACATTGATTGGGACAAGTAAGCTCTTCTTCAGCTCATCCTCTATAAAATGCCTAGGAATTCTCCCCCAACCAAGTCCAGCAAGAGTCAATTCTTTTTTTGTATGGTAATCATTAACAAGCCACCTGCGCCCAACTTCTAGCAAGCTAATATTTCCTTTGTTTCCCGAGTGGCCGGTATCCCTCACAACAATTTGCGGTAACTGTGCAGCTTCCAACTGTGAGACACTTTCCCCTGGGAAGACCCCAGGCGCCACAACATTCACAAGCTCAACCTCCCCTATTTTCTTCCATTCATGTTTACTCTCAACACCGTATAAAGTAGCGAATGCTAGATCGGCTTCATTATTATCGACGCGTTCCATAACACCCGATAATAGTTCAGTACTAATACTGAAATCTGTATTGGGAAAAGACAACACTATGGGTTTGATCTGTTTTAATAAAGGAGATAGCTCAACAATACCACTGATAACCACGGTGAATTTTGGCTCTATTCCCGCTCCAAGCTGGTGCCCCATTACGGAGAGCTGTTCAAGGCTCTGAATAACGCGCTTAGACTGCTTATAAAAAGCCTCCCCCTGCTTTGTAAGACTTGGACGATAGCTATCTCTATGGAATAAGGGAAAGCCAAACTCTTCTTCCAACTTCTTAATTGCATTACTGATTGTCGGCTGGGTTTTGAAAATGGTCTTTGCCGCACCTCGAAAACTGCCCTGCTCAACTACAGCGATAAACATCTTGAGTTGTTCCTGGGTCATATCAAAACCTGATTCAATTGATTAATCATGTTGATACAAATATACCATTATCTATCTATCGTACACATAATTATCCTACGCCCTATCAACACAAGCAGAGTTAAGCGATATGGCTAAGAATCATCTAAATCTGAGTCTTTTTTCATCAGGAAATCTCGGATCAATAGAAACTGACAACCGTGTCATTATGGCTGCGTTGACACGTGCTCGAGTTGGAAGGGATGGCGTACCTACAGACATCAATGCCAAGTATTACGCCCAACGAGCCGGTGCGGCGATGATCATCTCTGAAGCCACAGCGATTTCAGCTCAAGGGCTCGGATGGGTAGATACACCAGGTATTTTTACGCAAGAACAAATCAAAGGCTGGCAAAAGGTTACCGATGCTGTGCATCGCTGTGGCGGGAAGATTTTCATCCAACTTTGGCATATGGGCCGAGAAGTGCACCCCGATCTTATCGAAGGCCAGGCTCCCGTAGCGCCTTCACCAATCGCTGCAGAAGGCGCAGCACATACTTATGAAGGAAAGAAACCTTACGCAACGCCCAGAGCCCTAACTCACAATGAGATTCAAGGCATTATCGCGGATTACAAACAGGCAGCTAAGAATGCTCTCAAAGCCGGTTTTGATGGAGTCGAGCTCCACGCTGCAGGGCCTTACCTGCCGGCTCAATTTCTACATGACAGCAGTAATCAGCGCACCGATGCTTACGGAGGGAGTATAGAAAACAGAACTCGCTTCACCTTTGAAGTTCTATCGGCACTGTGTGAAGTCTGGGGGTCTGACAGAGTCGGTATCAAGCTATCACCAGAGATTAGCTTGACAGACAGCCGCGCTCAAGAAACCTACTTATATATTGTCAGTCAACTCAGTAGATATAACCTGGCTTACTTACAGATGATGGAGCGGGCATGGGATAGAAATGAGCAACCATCCATTGACCATACCCAGCTGCGTGATGCTTACAAAGGTTGCTACGTTGCCAATGGTATGTATGACTCGGAATCTGCAAACAACGCTATTGCCGATGGCACAGCCGATTACATTTCATTTGGACGCCTCTTTATATCAAATCCTGACCTAGTAGCGCGCCTGGCAAGTAATGGGCCCTATAACGAAGAAGATATGTCTTCATTTTTTTCCGGTGATGAACGGGGATATGTGGACTACCCATCTTTATCCGAGCAAAGCGCTTAAGCATCAATTAATTATTTGTATTTTGGACACAGCTATGGAAAAAATTCTTATTACCGGCGGAACTGGAAACAACGGCAAAGCCATTCTTGAGAATCTCGCCAACACCAATATGCCTGTTAGAGCTATGTTACGTGATATTTCGAAAGCGCCAATAAGGGCTAAGAATATCGGCTACGTAAAGGGGGACTATGAAGATGAACACTCTCTATTAGAGGCGATGAATGGTATTGAATCAGCCTTTTTGGTTACCGCGTTCGAATCCTCATTCACCAAGAAACATGCCGCTTTTATCCGTGTAGCTGAGCAAGCCGGTGTCAAGCATATAGTGCAACTCTCCGGTTTAGGGGCCGATGCAAATTCGCCTATAGATATAGCAAGATGGTTAGGAGAGGCAGAAGACTACCTTATTCAATCCACTTTAAACTGGACGATACTACAACCCGCCAGCTTTAACAGCAATTTCTTCGCTTCGGCCGATGAAGTTGCCAACTTAAGTACTATTAGTGCGCCTTTTGGTTCCGAACCGAGCGCAACCGTTGTGACAGTCGATCATCAAGACATTGCCGATGTGGCAACAAAAATCTTAATGGAACCAAATTTACATAAAGGAAAGAAATATATTCTCACTGGTCCGGAAAAAATAACTTATAGCGATATAGCACAGATCTTATCTGAGGAGTTAGACAGAGAAATTAAATACATGCCCATCAGCGATGAAACTGCAAGGCTGGGATTACTCAATTCTGGAATTCCAGAGAGCGATATTGATGCCTTAGCACAACTTTGGCCAGTAACTCGCGAATGGGGCCATACTATTGAGCTTTCTGACCATACAGAAAAACTACTGGGTAGAGGGGCAACCTCAATTAGAGCCTTTTTTCGCAGTGAGATACATCGATTTAAGAAAAAAGAAGTCTAGATAAGTAGTTACCCCGTTGGAAAGTTAGTGTTTAACAATGAGCACTAACTTTCCAACGATGCCAATAATCTTTGATAAGTAGAAATGAAAGGCATTCTTCAGTATGACGCTTCCGATGGTTGTGTCTTTTTTCAGCACCAATGGCTGTAGACCTCGGGATAAGAATTGAACCGCAGCGGTAATGCCGATAGGATCGGCACCGATAACAATCACATCATGGAGGTTTTTCATTACCTGTGGCAGTGCCCCGCTAAGAAACACCCCCACCCATCGCAGGCTGGGCGTCACTGTTCTTAGAGCCCGAGTTACAACCTTTAGACTCCAGGTAGGCTTTATCATAAACAAACCGTTCAAAGCCTGATTTCTCCAATAGGAACCCAGCCAATCTCCCCAAGACCAACATTAACTAACATGTAAAAAATTTCTACAACACTGATCTTGCACTATGAACCTTTTTGGTTTCCAAGTTTATTAATAAGGAATTTTGCACGCTCCACGGTTTCAACTAATTTCTTGGGTACAGCATTGTC
The DNA here is from genome assembly GCF_052468275.1 of Microbulbifer mixtoriginis (SeqCode). Classification (NCBI taxonomy): domain Bacteria; kingdom Pseudomonadati; phylum Pseudomonadota; class Gammaproteobacteria; order Cellvibrionales; family Microbulbiferaceae; genus Microbulbifer; species Microbulbifer mixtoriginis (SeqCode). Next base: position 3,232,248 of record NZ_CP174341.1, read on the forward strand.
TTCCCAGTCCTGCATAAAGACCACAGACAAACCGCTATTAAGATCACTAAACCCATATTGCCCATAGGAACCAGCTGTGTAGATGACATTGTATTCTGGCAAGTACCAGGCTTGAGACCCATATGCCACAGGAGTACCCAACGCAGTGGCAAGTGCCTTGCCACTTTCAGATTTAGCAAGAAGGTCCTTATCAAGATTTTTTACTGAATCATAAAAGCTCTTTGGAGCCTTGCCCTGGGCAATCCACTGATGAAAAAGTGCATAGTCGCGTAGGGTAGTACTGATACCATAGGAAGGGCTAGCAGTACCATCAACGGTTAAGGCAATGGAGCCAGAACTATTTGCCCCAAAATCATTAAAGAGATCCGAAAGAAGCTTGTTGAATGGGTGCCCTGAAACTTCTTCTGCAAGTATGGCTAATAGATCGGTGTTTTTATCATTATATGTATATACTTTGCCCGATTCATTCTGGACTTTAGCATTCTTGATGGCACTGCGATGTCCAGTTGGTTTACCCGGCTTTAAGCCTTGCTCAACCTCAAATAAATAGGCTTCACCTCCTGGCACGTGATAATCTGTCGCGGGTAATAAGCCAGAGGTCATATCAAGCACCTCTTGCACCTTGGCTTTTCCAATTTTTGAACCAGCAAAATCCGAGAGATAATCTCCAATCGTCAAATTAGGATCTATCTTACCCTTATCAATCAGCTTTGAGATAATGACTCCTGCATAAGTTTTGGAGGCGGATTGCAAAAGCTGAGTTTGATTGTGATCAAGTCCATTATCATAAAACTCCGCGATAATTTTATTATCTTTCATAACCAGAAAACCTTTTGTTTGAGTGGCATTTAGCGACTCAACGAAAGGCCAGCCCTTGTGGATTTCCAGACTTATATTAAAGGGCTCTTTAACTACCTCCAGATTGGATGGTTTATCTGCACCCATTATATGCACCGTGCCAAAGATGCCATAGTCATCCCAGTGCATGGATGTATATCTGTAATATGGCCAAGTTTGCATATTATTTTGATTAATATCAGATAGATCAAACGGCCGATAAAAATCATTGAGCGTAACTTTTTCTTTAGCTAGAGCAGATGGAAAAGAACTAATCGCCAAGATCATTGCTACACACCCATACTTCAAACATATTCCACCATTTCTCATTGGATTTATCGTTGTTGACATAAAAAAGAACTCGTTGCTGTTTAGCCTGACACGACCTCAATTAACACATCTTCCAAAATCGAAGCAGAATGAAAATTTCAATTTAAATTTAGATACAGAAAAATGTACTTAACATGACCTACAACCAAGTGACCGGGAGTTGCACGATTCTTGGCTTCAGGAGGGCGCTCACAGGTGGATATCATTTCAACGGTACTCAACTTCGGCAGCTCTTCTGTGGAAGCCCTCTTCGCATGTCGCATGCTGTATTTTGACCTAAAGTCATTCACCAGCTGCTTATTAAGTACGCATCTAGATGGGAGGGGCAATCCCGCCATATACGCTTTAAGAGCCACTGATCGAGCCGGCATGTTTGTTGAGCCCCTACAAATCTCGAGCTAGGCAGGCAGTGAGCGCACCACCATCAACCGCTCTTCGGTCATATCCTTGATCGCCCAGCGCACCCCCTCTCGGCCCAGGCCCGAATCCTTCACACCACCGTAGGGCATATTGTCTACCCGCCAACTGGGCACATCCCCTATTACCACACCACCCACCTCCAGGGTGTCCCAGGCTTTTTGGGCTCTGTACAAATCACGGGTGAAAATCCCGGCCTGCAAACCAAATGCGCTGTCATTGACCTTTTTCAGCACCTCATCGAAATCATCAAAGGGTTCCAGTATTGCTACAGGCCCAAAAGCTTCCTGCTGAACTACATTGCAATCACTGGGGACATTCTCTAATAACGTGGGCTCGAGCATGGCGCCATCACGGTTACCACCGCAGAGAAGCGTACCTCCCTGTTCAACCCCTTCTTTAATCCAGTTATGTAACCTTGTCGCTTCCCCCTCTGAAATCATCGGACCAATAAACGTATGTTCATTTTTAGGATCACCTTTCTTAAGCTTCTTGGTGCGCTCCAGCAAACGCGCTTTCAGGTCCTCATATAGACTGGAATGCCCATAGATCCTCTGCACACCGATACAGCTCTGACCCGACTGATAAAAAGCTCCAAAGATCAGGCGTTCTACCGCATCTTCCAGATCGGTATCCCGATCAATCACACAGGCAGCATTGCCACCCAATTCCAGAATAACCTTCTTGCGCCCTGCCCTGGCCTTCAAGTCCCAGCCTACCGCAGGGGAGCCGGTAAAACTGAGCAGCTTAAAGCGATCATCCACAGTAAACAGGTCCGCGCCTTCGCGGTGACAGGGCAGCACCGAGAAGGCCCCCTTGGGCAGATCGGTTTCCGCCAGTACCTCTGCGATAATCAGGGCACCGATCGGGGTTCTACTCGCGGGTTTGAGCACAAAGGGGCAGCCGGCAGCAATGGCTGGAGCCACTTTATGGGCCGCAAGATTCAATGGGAAATTAAACGGTGAAATAAAAGAGCAGGCCCCTACGGGAACCCGTTTAACAAATCCCCGGTACCCCGCGCTGCGCTTGGAGATTTCCAGATTGATAATCTCCCCATCGATACGCACCGCCTCTTCTGCGGCCACACGGAAGGTATCAATCAAACGGGAGACTTCCCCACGGGCATCGTGGATCGGTTTACCCGCCTCAATACACAGGGCCACGGCCAACTCTTCAAAGCGAGTCTGAAAGCGCTGTACACAGTGGTCCAAGACTTGCTGGCGTTTGTAGGGCGGAAACGCAGCCATGGGTTTTTCTGCCAGCAAGGCCCAATCTATCGCGCTATCGATCACCTTGGTATCTGCCATGGCAACCTGTGTTGCCACCTGGCCGGAGTACTTATCGGTTACATCCAGCTCGGTATTGGCATAGATGGCTTCATTGGCCAGGTAGTAGGGGTACGCTTTCTGTAACATCAATGGCTCCTGGTGGTATTCACGGTGAGCATCGACATCGGAACCCGCTCGATCTGTCACGAGGGTATAGGTTACCCAGAGACAGATAGCAACACGGATAGCCTCTATAGGCCTTAGGGGCTGACCCAAATCTAGAGAGGTAGGCGTTGATACAACAGGCGCAGGAAAGCGCCACCACAGTCACTGAGGTGAGTCACTGGGTGGCGCTATTAAAGATGGTTATTGGTTTGGCTATTTCTCCGTCAGCCACATACCTTCGGGTTCGTAGTTAAACGTTTTGTAGGTCTTTTTATTGGTGGATGGGTTGTCTGACTTTTTATCGATGTCATAGACAGTCCAATTCAGCTCGCTGTGGTTGAACTCAATCACCGCATAGCCATAGATATTGCTGACAAAATCCTTGATATGCGGATTGTTAACCTGCACGCCTCCATTAAGCAATGAAGTGAATACGCTACCCACGTCGACCCCTCTCTCTAACGTATCATTCAGGTTCGGTGACGAGATCGAAGGGGTCATCAGCTCAATGCCTACCAAGTTGTCATAGTCCCAGTTGCTGATCTTGTTGAAATTTACTTTCAGGTAAGAGGCAATACTGGTGTGCAGATCCCCGGTCAGCACAACAAAATTATCGACACTGTTGTCTTTCACACTGGAGAGAATTTTCTCACGCTCCCATTGATAGCCATCCCAGGCATCGTAGTTAGCGAATACCAGAGGGCGCCCCAGTGCGGTGCCTGCTAACTGGGCAAGCAGAGTCTGGTTACCCCAAACTTTCCAGCGGGCATTGGAATTGACCAAGCCATTAATCAGCCAATCCCGTTGGGTTTTACCCAGCATGGTTTGGGATTTCTCTTCGTAATCGGTGCACCAGTAGTTTTCCCAGGCACTACCGTCTTTGCAGGGCTCTTTGGTGCGATAGGTTCGGCTATCGGTCATATATAAGTCGACCAAATCGCCGAATTGGAAAGAGCGGTAAATTTGCAGGTAGTCGAAGGCGTGGCTGGCCGCCTCATCCACTTTTACACGAGCTGGCACATACTCAATCCAGGCCTGTTGCGCATCGCGGCGCAGCTGGCGCAATTGCTCGGGATTGTTAGCGCCGGTTTGGTAGGGATGGGATGGCACACCCAGGGTATCGCGATCGTAATCCCAGTAGGCGTTATCCGCAGTTTCGTGGTCATCCCAGGTGATAATAAAGGAATGCATTTCCATCGCCCGCTGCAGGTTTTTATCCTTGCGGTATTCCCGGTAAATATGGCGATAGTCTTCGAGATCCATAGCCACATTACCGCCGGAAGGCAGGCTCATTGGGTGCACAATCGCATCCTCAAAACCTTCGTACTGCGCGTACTCATAGATAAAGTCTCCCAAGTGCAATACGCAATGCACATCTTCATCCGCCAAATGGCTGTAGGCGTTGTAATAACCCGTGGTGTAATCCTGGCAGGTCACCACCGCCATTTTGATACTTTCCAGCCCACCAGTTGGCAGGGTATGGCAACGCCCGGTGCGGCTGCACAGTGCGCCGTATTTAAAGCGGTAGTAGTAGCGCTGATTGGGAGACAGATAGCCTTCCAGGTCGATGTTTACGGTGTAGTCGCGATCCGCACTAATATCCTCAGCATTGATCTCGGCACTCAACACCGGCTGGGTAAATGAATCGTCCAAAGCCACATCCACATACAGGATTTGGCCGGGTACAAAGGCAGCGGGATTGATATGGGTCCAGAGCACCACACCAGTTTGGCTGGGATCACCGGAGGCCACAGACAAATCGAAGATCAACCCATCCTGATCGATATCGTAGCCCGAGGGGCTGCCACTCAGATTAAAGCGCGCATAGGTTTCGCTATTGCTAGCCGCTAATGAGCGAACGGTAAATGGTGTGAGCAGCGCAAGCCCCATGGCTTGCACAAATGTACGGCGAGAAACAGTCATAAACCCCAACTTCCTGTTTGTTATTTAGAATTCGAATAATGTGAATTGGCGCGCATTTTATAGAAATGCGTACCAACAAAGAAGTCGGTTTATTCTACGAAGTGTTAAATTTTGATGAAGGTTTAACCGAAAAAAGTCGATATACGCTACATTAGTCACATCTGACAGTTTGGTGGGACAGTAGATACCCGGGAAGTGGCAGGTCAATAAACTATCTTTAACCCCCCTAACCCTCCAGATAATGCTTCCAGTACAAAGCAATATCAGCTGTTCTACTGTTTACAAAAGCCTCAAAACTCAGGGCATACCCCATGCGAGACGTTGCCGTTGTTGCCTACTGTAGAACCGCAATCGCCAAAGCAAGGCGCGGTGCCTTAAACCAAACCCACGGTATCCCCATGGCCGCGCATGTCATCAAGGAAGCGCTGCACAGAGCTACTTTGGATCCCGAGGAAGTGGAAGACGTTGTACTGGGCTGTGGATTACCTGAGGGAGCAACCGGCCACAATATCGCTCGCAACGCCGCCCTATTTGCAGGTTGTGGCGTCAAAGTGCCCGGTATGACGATTAACCGCTACTGCGGCTCGGGTCTCAATGCCGCATCGATCGTAGCGAATCGGATCGCCAGCGGGGAAATGCAGGTCGGCGTTGCCGGTGGCGTAGAAAGTATTAGTCTCGTGCAGTTCAGCCTGAACCTGAATCACTTTGTCTATGAGCCCCTGCAACAAGAAATCCCCGCGGTTTGGTGGACCATGATCCAAACAGCGGATTTCGTCGCTGACACCTTTTCCATCAGCCGGCAGGCACAAGATGCCTATGTGGTGGAGTCGCAAAAACGCGTGGCGGAAGCGCACAGAGCAGGCAAATTTGCCGAAGAAATCGTTCCTTTTGAGACAGTCATGTCGATAAAAGATAAAGAGACTGGGCAGATCTCAGAAAAGACAGTGTTGCTGAAAGAAGATGAAGGCCCACGCCCCGGTACCACCTTGGAAGGGTTATCGGCTTTAGAGCCAGTGAATGATGGCGGCACTGTAACCGCGGGCAACGCTTCGCAGCTCTCTGATGGCGCTGCGGCCGTCGTCATGATGGATGCCGAGCTGGCCGCCAAAAGAAACCTGCCCATCCTGGGGCTATTTCGCGGTATGCAGCTTGCAGCGGTGGCCCCCGATGAAATGAGTATTGCCGTGGCGCCAGCCATCAAGCGCTTAATGAAGTATCAGGGGCTTTCTATGGGAGAGATAGACCTTTGGGAGTTACACGAAGCCTTTGCGGTTACCACCCTCTATAACCAAGCGGAACTGGAAACGCCTTGGGATATTACTAATGTTAATGGTGGCGCCATTGCCCTTGGTCACCCCTATGGAATGTCCGGCATTCGTTACCTGGGTTCTTCACTGATGGAGCTCAAGCGCAGAGATGCGAACAAAGCGGTCATCGGGGTCTGTACTGCTGGCGGGATGGCCACAGCAGTATTCCTCGAGCGCTAAGCCAATTACAAAGTCTTCCCCTCTGGCCGCCCTACCCCTGGCCACTTTGTACTTGTAACAAGTAAAAACAAGCGAACTGGAACACGCAAACTGGTTCAATCATCACCACCTAGAAGTTGATCCCTTCTATAGCGCCTGAGCGCCTGGTCTGCTGGACAATTTGGCGTCTCGATCCTCTCAATATATCGTATCTATGGCTTCAAAGTGCCCGGAAAGAAGCTTGCAATTGCCACCAGGTTTGCCTCGAAGCTGGAGGAATAGCCATGTCCCGGCTCAAAGAGAGCCACAGCCAAGACTCTCTCTATAAAGACGCTCTCTGTAGCTGCTCACCGAACAAGCAGCCTAAAGCCTCCATCAAAGGTGTATTGCACAGATGATGGAGACAATCCATGACGGCTTTACTTTTCTGTTCGCACAGAGCCGGGGCGCTCTGTTTATCATGTTCTGGATCGTGATCTTCCTGGAACTCCCTCGCTATATCTTCTCTTTCTTCACCGCGGTTTTCTTTTTTAGCTCAAGGATCGAGAAAGAAGTAGATTTGGAGAAGATCGGCAAAATTTCGGTGATTATTGCTGGTCATAACGAAGAGGAGTCGATCGAAAAGTGTGTGCACAGTCTTTGGGCGCAAAGTGTTAAGCCCTATGAAATCATCGTGGTGAGCGATGGCTCCACCGATGGAACCAGAAAAGTGATGTCCAGCTTACTGACCCGAGGACTCATTCAGGGAGCCCATGCAACAGAACTTAGAGGTGGTAAGGCCTCCGCACTAAACCTGGGGATTCGCTTTTGCACTGGCGATATCGTTATCACCGTAGACTGTGATTGCTCCTTTGAGCACCACACTATGAAGGAAGTGTTACTCCCCTTTGAAGACCCCAAAGTGGGGGTGGTTTCCGGTAATGTTTTTGTGCGCAACCCTCACGATAACCTACTCACCGCATTTCAAACTATCGAATACATTGTCAGTATCTCCCTCGGCAGGCATGCATTGGCCATGATCAAGCAAATGTGCTGTGCGTCTGGCGCCTACAGCGGGTTCCGAAAAACCGCTATTGACCAGGTAGGTGGTTTTGATTCCGGTGGGGGGGAAGATCTGGATATTACTTTTCGCCTGCGCAACTACGGCTGGGATATCGCCTTCGCCCCAGAGGCGATCTGCTATACGGATGTACCCACAAATATCCTGACTCTAATTCGTCAGCGCTTGCGTTGGGAGCGGGATGCTGTGCGTTTGCGTTACCGCAAGTACAGCCACTTTATCAATCCTTTTAAGCGCCGCATCAAATTCGAAGAGTTCTTTCATCAATTTGAATTCTTGATCTTTAATGTGATCGCTGCTATCGCTTTGCCCATCTACTTGGTCTGGCTGTTTGCGAGTTACGGCAGTAATGCCTGGTTTATTTTAATCGGTGCACAGATAGTATTGATAATGCTGGATTGTCTCACTTTTGCTCTCGCAGCTTATGCTACCTATAAATTCAGCACCCTTCCGCTCTGGGCATTTCTGATCGGCTACAGCATTCTCTATGTCAACTTGATGCGTGTAGTACGGCTCTATGCCTATGTACAGGAGTGGATCTTTAGAACCTCCTATGCGGATTCCTTCGCCCCTTCAAAAGTACACAAGGTAAGGGAGTAAATTGCTGGGAATACCTCAGAAGCCGATAGTTATCCCTTGGCGACCCCACTTTTTTGGCTGAAACTCGACTTTATAGTCAATCGCGATACCCAGCTCATAAGACCAAGCCTAACCTCCTTATCTCCTGCCGGCTGGCGCTTCAGCCCTCGTGGTCTATCGTTTTACTTAAGGCGGAATTTTACCCGCCAACCGTATCAAGCAAGTACAACCGGCGTCAGTTTGCCCCTTCTGTAGGAGGGTTTGCCATCTCCTTTCTCACTGATGCATACAACTATTATCGCTGGCCCAGTGATTTTAATACGGTGCATCCAGGCATTGAGAAGTGTGATGCCCTGGTGGTTGAGGAGCCCATGACTCCTCAGTGCATCGAAAAACTCTGGAACAGCCAGATAGGCTTGCACCTGCTACCGGTGATTGACCTAACCGGCACACTGGGAGTCAGGGCAGACCTGGATGCCTCTAACACGCTCAAGGCAGACCCTACAGAGTACGGCAAGTTAATCGATTCCTTTAACTTTCGCCGCTCTCAGTTACACCCGGATTTCTACAACCCCCAGAACGATGACGACAAAATCCTGGCCCGCATCTTTGTCTCCGGGATAAGCCTAACCCCTAGCTACCAGCCAGACTCGCGCACCACCGTTTGCTTTAACACCCTGTTAGATTCAGAAACGGTATTGCACGAATGCGAAAAAATGATGACGGCCGAATTACTGGCCGGCAGCTTTTTTGACCGCCGGCATATTTGTAACGGTTGCAGTGCCTCTCAATTTAATGTGCGCGAAGAGTGCCCGGAATGTCGATCCCCCAACTTGAGAGAATCCTTCTATCTGCACCACTTTAAGTGTGCCTACCTTGGGCCTGAAGACGACTTTCGCCAGGGCGAATATTTAATCTGCCCCAAGTGCCGAATGGAAATGAGCCATTTCGGTAGCGATTACGATAAACCGGGCACCATTTTGATATGCAATTCCTGCGGTAAATCCAGTTCAGAAACAGAAGTTGGCTTTTTATGCCTTAATTGCGACACCCATATAGATGGCGATTCGGTAAAAACTGGGGATATTTTTAAATATAGCCTCACCGAAAAAGCCGTTCATTACCTGCATGCCGGCCATGCATTCCTGGAACTCACCCAGCAAAGCCCTATCTTTGCCGGGCTTCCATTCGAACTTATCGTAGTTTTAAACAAAGAGCTGAAAGATTGGAAAAACAATGAGAGCGAATTTGCTCTGCTCTGCATCAAATATGAAAATGAATATTTGGTAGAGCAAGAACACGGTAACCGCCAATTTTTTCACAGCCGCAATCAGTTTTTCCAGAGTTTAAGCCACTCGCTAAAAAAGGTGATGAAAGGGGAATATCCGGTTACCGCGGCCAAAGGCAGGATGGAAGATTTTATCCTGGTAAGCCATATCAGCCAGAAAGATCTGTACAAATTTAGTGAAGAAGCCGGGCAAAGAGCTGCGAGTTCTTTGCGATTGGATGTGGAACCCATCCTCCAGGTCTATGGCCCCGAGGACCTGAGCTAATGTGGGAAGAAATTCAGGACGGCTACTACTACCTTATCTCTCAAAGCTATACAACGCTTTTTTTGATGCTCTGGGTGGTGGTGATCTTCGAGATCCCCCGCTACTTATTTTCGTTCTTTACTGCGCTGGTTTTTTTTAATTCGAAACCAGAATTTGAAGCAGATTTTAAAAGTCTGGGGAAAGTTTCTGTGATTATTGCCGGTCACAACGAAGAGGACGCTATAGAGAAATGTGTACTCAGCTTATGGGAGCAGAGCCGCCCTCCCGATGAGATTATTGTAGTAAGCGATGGTTCCACAGATGGAACTAGAGATAAAATCCGTCAACTCTTAAAAATAGGCCTGATTCATGGTGCACATTCGACAGAATTGCGCGGAGGGAAATCTGCTGCAGCAAACCTAGCCATTCGCTATACGACAGGGAAAATTATCCTAAACGTTGACTGCGACTGCTCCTTCGACTATCACGCCATAAAGAATATCTTACGTCAGTTCGATGATCCCAAGGTCGGGGGAGCATCAAACAATATTTTAGTTCGCAACTGGGATGTAAATTTACTTACAGTTTTTCAGGCAATTGAATATATTATTAGCATTTCTCTAGGTAAGCACGCGCTTTTCATGCTAGGACAAATGTCCTGTGCTTCTGGAGCTTTTAGTGCTTTTCGTAGAACGGCTTTAATACAAGTAGGCGGTTTTGATTCCGGCGGCGGTGAAGACCTGGATGTCACATTGCGCTTACGCAACTATGGTTGGAAAATTGGCTACGCTGCCGACTCCATCTGCTATACCGATGTCCCCACCAACCTAGCAACGTTGATCCGGCAAAGGTTCCGCTGGGAAAGAGATGCCGTTCGCCTACGTTTCAGAAAGTATCGTCACTTCATTAATCCGTTTGAACGTCGCCTTAAATTTAGGGAATTTTTTCATCAGTTCGAATTCCTGCTCTTTAATGTAATTGCCATCTTAATTCTGCCAGTTTACTTAGTCTGGTTATTTTACCATTACGGCGTTAATGGCTGGTTTATTCTGATAGCGGCTCAGATTGTCCTAATCATAATGGACATTATTACCTTCACCCTCAGCGCACTTGCCACAAATAAATTTAGAGCCACTCCAATTTGGCCTTACCTGCTGGGATACAGTATTTTGTATGTCAATCTGATGCGTATCGTTCGGCTCTACTCTTATATTCAGGAGTGGGTATTTAAAACCTCCTATACCGACACTTACGCACCCTCCAAAGTGCATCGTGTCAGGGAGTGAGTAGTATGAGAACTATACGAAAACATATTCGCCCAGACACTATGGCCAGTGAGGTCCGCCCCCATCACAGCGCCATTGGGCGGCGCATCTATATCGGGGTATTGATATTATTTGCCCTGGTTATTCTGCGCTATCTATTTGGGGATTTGTTTATCCTCAAAGGAGATGGGCTGGTCCTTAGGGATTATGCCGCAGTCGAGATGGGTTATATCACCAGAGTGACCGCGGTAGAGGTTGATGAGGGGGAATCTGTTAAGGAGGGGCAGCTACTTCTCAAAATAGAATCTATGGAACTACTGGAGCGCTTGGCAGACCTCTCCAGCCGCCAGGCCAACCTGATTCAAATTTCCGCCGAATTTACCTTGCTTTCCGAGACAGCCAAACAACTGCTGGTTCCTGCAGAACACCGCAAGCAAGAGATAGAAGAGATTCTGGCGCGAATCAATAAGCTGGCCGACAAGGGTTTTGTCAGCAAGATCACCTATCAGGAGGTGCTCAGGGATAACTTTAATGCGGGCCAGGAACTGGTCAAGATTCAGGTAGAAAGCACCACGCTAGACAAGAAAAGAAAAGCTGTCGATGCAGCAATCAAGGTAGCCGGAACGGCCTACCAGAGGCTGAAAGACCACTACGATGATGGCCAAGTCCGCAGCCCGGTAAATGGCTTGGTTGGTGCTACTGTTCCCTCTGTAGGCGATGTCTACCGTGAGGGGGAACCCCTAATGCAAGTCTATTGGGGGGAACCCTATGTACTCGCCTATATGCCGCGCCGATATATTCTTGCTCTTCGGCCGGGCATGGTTGTCACGGTCAAGAGTGGTCGCTACAAAGATAAAGGCGTGATCTCTGAGTTACTGCCCATTTCCGACCAACTGCCGGAAGAATTCCAGAATACGTTTAAACCCCAGGAGCGCAATCAGCTCGCCAAAATAGTACTCTCTGATCCAGAGCATTTTCCCTTATCTGAAAAGGTACAAGTTACCCTGGAAATAAACTGGAAGGATCTCTTTGTAGAGAACTTTATGGATTAGAGGTTTGCCGGGCATTAAATTCTGTCAGTGCGGCCCTCAACCATTCCGGCAAGGATATCTTCTGTTTGGTTTCAACCGAAAGGGTGACATAAGTAATTGTTGCCGTAAAAGCCAAGAGGTCTGGATTGAGATAAGCCTGCACAAGAAAGGTAAACGACTGATTGCCAACCTTGTGTACACTGACTTTAAGCTGTAACTCCTGATCCCAAGTAACTGGGCTTAAGAATTCCAGATTAAAGGCCCGCACCGGTGTCAGGAACCCCCGCTTCTTCATAGTGGCTATAGCCGGCCCATCAAATAAAATAGACATGGCTTCATGGGTGGCCTCCAGGGCAAAATTTGAAAACCTCGGGGTATAAACAATACCCTCGGGATCACAGTCCCCAAACAAGACCTTGCGCTTGACAGTTATCATAAGAGGTTCTCCCATTAAGCCAGGCAGCCATTCTAATCCAGCGCTCTATTTACATCCTGCCAAAGCAGATAACCAATCCAACCAACCATAAACTGCTTATTTATTCACTGCGACTAAAAAGCCTCAGCAAAGTGACTTCTGGCGGCACCAGAAATCTTACCGGCAGGATACTGGTGCCTACCCCTGGGCTCACAAACAGGTGTTTGCCCTCCTCTTCGATATGACCAATGGCATAGCGCTCCCCGTAGCGAGAGGGCACAATCGGGCGGCCAATCAAGGGTAAAAATACCTGGCCGCCATGAGTGTGGCCGGCAATCGTCAAGGCAATCCGTTGTGGAATTTGGGGAAATATATCTGGGTTGTGAGTGAAGGCTAAGACTGTCTCTGACTCTTCAATGGCAGACATTGCCCAATCTATATTGTGTGGCCCCTCCCAGAAATCACTGATGCCAACCAACTGAAAGGCACAGTGGCCGCTACTGATCTTGGTGGATGCATCTTCCAGCAGCGGGATACCTTTCTCAGTAAAAGCCCGCTCTACTCTTTTCGGGTCCAGCCACCAGTCGTGATTGCCCATTACAGCAAAAACGCCCAAGGGTGCCCTGAGGCCGGCAAGCACTTCAGCGGCACTCTCCGGTGTCACAAAAGAACCACCAACTACCCCCTGAATAACAAAGTCACCGGGGAGTAGTACTAAGTCAGGACTACTGGCATTTACTTGGTTAACCAATGAGCGCAGGCTTTCAATACCCTTATAGGGGGAACCCACATGTAAATCCGCCAATACCGCCACGCTTAAACCGCTACAGGAAGCAGGCCAAGATTCCAGGCGGAGCGCTTGCTCATTGATCCTGAAGCTTCTTGGCTCAGCGAAAAAGGCCCAAACGGCAAGGGTAAGAGCAACAACCAGAGCCACTAGAAAGACAACCCGGTACTTTCCCCGTGGCCAGCTCAATAATTCTCCCGATAACTTACTCAACAACTTTTTCAATGAGGCACTCTCAACTTACAGATAACTTTTATACCGTGCTTTGTGCCGGGTGGCAGTCACAGCTGGAGAGTTCTCGTACAATCTCACAGGAATCAGTAAAACCGGGGCCGCCACACTGGCCGCGCAATGCCAGCAAACTCTTCCGCAATTGCTCGAGCAGTGCCATTTGGCTGTCCACCCTATCAATATGCTCATCTACCAACGCATTGATTTCAGCACAGTGCTCTCTCGGTTGCTCCCGCAAGGTTAACAGTTTGCGTATATCCTCAATGGGCATATCGAGGGAGCGACAGTGCCGTATAAAACGCAATTGCGCCAAGTGCGCTTCCGAATACAGGCGATAATTGCCTTCGGACCTCAATGGTTGCGGCAGCAAGCCCACCTGTTCGTAGTAACGCACCGTTTCCACCTTGCAGCCTGCCTGCTTGGCCGCCTCCCCTATTCGGTAACGCATGCTGGTGTCCCCTTGACTCTATAGTTACTAGAGGGATTGTAATGCTGGCTCACTCATTGAGCTATTCGAGAGTTAACCATGGGAAAACAGGACTCCACTTGCGGCTGTGGCAGCAGCACTGAACCTCTACAACAACCGCTCGATAGTGGCGCCGGAAAAGATAGCGAAAGCTCCCTCTTCTCAATCACCAAAATGGATTGCCCCACCGAAGAAGGTTTGATCCGCGCCAAGCTCACCCCACTCGAAGGCATTTACAGCCTGGACTTTAACCTGGTGCAACGCATTTTGCGGGTTGGACACGCTCCGGGTATGCAGCAACAGATCCTGGACATACTCGCCCCTCTGGATCTGGATGCCAGGGTCGCCTCCCCATCGGATACAGAAAATGCACCATCCGCAACCAAGGCCAATTGGTGGCTGCTGGGAGCAGCCGGCTTGGCGGCACTCGCTTCTGAGGTGGTGTTCTGGTTACAGGGGGGAAACAGTTGGCTGGTCATGTTACTGGCATTAGCCGCCATTGCCGGCGGGGGGCTCTCTACTTACAAAAAAGGTTGGATCGCCCTTAAGAACCGCAACCTGAATATGAATGCGCTGATGTCCATCGCGGTCACAGGCGCACTTTTGATTGGGCACTGGCCTGAGGCTGCCATGGTGATGGTACTGTTCACCCTCGCCGAACTGATTGAGGCCAAGTCTCTGGACCGGGCCAGAAACGCTATTCGCGAGTTAATGGACTTGGCCCCGGAAACCGCCACAGTACTTCAGGGTGATGGCCAGTGGCGCGAGGTGAATGCAAAAACCGTTTCCCTCGGCGCCAAGGTCAGGGTGAGGCCCGGTGAGCGCATCGCCCTGGATGGCGAAGTAATTAAAGGCAACTCTGCGGTGAACCAAGCCCCAATCACTGGTGAGAGCCTTCCGGTAGATAAAGAAGCTGGAGACAGCCTCTTTGCCGGTAGCATCAATGAGTCCGGCGCACTGGAATATAGGGTGACTGCCGTAGCCAGTGATGCCGTACTTGCCCGAATCATCCACGCGGTTGAGGAGGCGCAAGGCAGCCGCGCGCCCACCCAGCGTTTTGTCGATCAGTTCGCGCGCTGGTATACCCCCTTGGTATTTGCGGTTGCCCTTGCCACAGCGTTAATTCCCCCGCTGTTTTTCTCCGGTGCCTGGATGGAGTGGATCTACCGCGCCCTGGTACTGCTGGTTATCGCCTGCCCCTGCGCTCTGGTCATTGCCACCCCGGTCACCATCGTCAGCGGCCTCGCAGCAGCAACAAGACACGGCACGCTGATTAAAGGGGGGGCATACCTCGAAGAGGGGCGCCGGCTGCGCTGGCTGGCCCTGGATAAAACCGGCACCATCACCCACGGTGCACCGCAGGTAACAGATTTTGCCCTGATAACGGGCAAAGATGAGGCGCGGGTAAAGCGCCTCGCCGCCAGCCTCGCCCACCGCTCCGATCACCCGGTTTCGAAGGCAGTGGCAGAATTTCTCAACGCCAGTGGAGCACCCTTACTAGAAGTAGAAGCCTTTGAAGCCCTGGCCGGGCGCGGGATTCGAGGAGAGATTGAAGGCACAAGCTATTACCTCGGTAATCACCGCCTGGTGGAAGAATTGCGCGTTTGCAGTGAGGAGCTAGAGGATCGCCTCTCAAAACTGGAGTATCAGGGGAAAACGGTCGTTATGTTGGTGGATGCAAACCGTGTTCTGGCTCTGTTTGCCGTAGCCGATACGGTAAAAGAATCCAGCCGCAAAGCCATTGATGAGCTCCACCAATTGGGGGTGAAAACCCTGATGCTGACCGGTGACAATCAGCACACCGCCGATGCCATTGCCAAGGAGGTGGGCATCGATCGGGCTATGGGCAACCTACTGCCAGAAGATAAACTCCATGAAGTGGATTCCCTTGCCGGCCACGGCCGGGTCGGCATGGTGGGCGACGGCATCAATGATGCACCAGCCCTGGCGCGAGCTGATATCGGCTTCGCCATGGGCGCAACCGGCACCGATACCGCCATAGAAACGGCAGACGTTGCCCTGATGGATGACAACCTGGGTAAAATCGCCAGTTTTATCCGCCTCTCCCGTACGACAGCTCATATTCTTTGGCAAAACATCATCCTTGCCCTGGGTATCAAAGCGGTCTTTCTGGCACTCGCCTTTGCCGGTGAAGCCACTATGTGGATGGCAGTATTCGCCGATATGGGGACCAGCCTGCTGGTGGTTTTCAATGGGCTAAGACTGATGCGGAAGTGATCTCAAAACAAGACGGTAGAAAAGTCTGGAAAATAGAAAAGACAGTACCAATTATTTAATACGCAACCAGTCTATCCCGTAGAAGATCTCGTTAAACAGGTGCTTGAATACGCAATTGTTGGTTACCTTATTAACCAGCAAAAGCAGGCACCTTCGAGAGTTTCTTTGGATAGTGCAAAATTGGCATGACAAAAAACTTTAAACATAAAGAAAGCAGAACTCAGCAACACCGATAACACGCTGCAGGCCTACAATAAAATATTTCGATTCCGCTTTAGCAAGACATGTCCAATGGCACTTAGGAAGTGTCTAACCAAAAAATTATGCTAGCAAAAAGCCCTCTCAAAAAACCGAGCAAATAGAACCTAATTCCAAACACCACTTATCCCCTTTAGGCCTCACCTTGTCGTAGGCCAATTGCAGGAAAATCAGCATCCCCATACCCTTTTGTCAACTACAACACTAAAGACATTAAGTCTCTTTAGCGCCAGATAGTCTCACCACAAACATTAATCTAAGAATAATATCGACTAGAGCCTCCGAATGCGAAACAGTCAATTTAGAGCATTTCTTGCCAGCAGCATCATTTCTACCACTCTATTTTCTAGCTCTAGTATTTTTGCTGATGATAGTCGTGCAGTACTCGTTGAGGCTGCACACCCGTGGCAGCAAGCTATTAATACCAGATTATTTTGTTCGGTGTTATCTCCTCCGCTACACCAAGTCTCCAGCCACACTGAAGCCGAGCTCACCCAAGTAAAACCCGTAGGTTCAATAATTAAAGCTGGCGAGTTAGTAGCCGCACAGGATGGATTTTATCTCTCTCAGGAGATTGAGATTATTCGCACAGATATTGCAATCACACAGAGCCAGCTGATTTATGCGGAAGAAGAGCTGAGCAGACTGGAGAAGCTTCGCTCAGCAGACATGGTGTCTCCGTCCCACTTAAACAGCCTTAAGCTCAATGCTGATACCTACCGGCTCACAAAACAAAGACTCGAGCACCAGCTAACAACAGCCGAATACCGTTTAGAACGACTGCAACACTATGCAAGAACTGATAGTCAAGTTGTAAGTATAGAAGCCAACCCCGGTGAGAGACTAAATTCGGGGCAAAGAATCATGCAATTGCTGCCTCTGAAAGAAAATCAAATTGAGTGCAGCCTTCCCGAAGAAAAATTAAACAATGAAAATTTACTCAACAGTAGCTCCTTTACTTTTAGGGACCAAAATATCCCCTTAAGAAATATTAGTCATACTGTCAATCCGGAAACGCAAAATCTCAACCTCTACTTTGAAACAGAATCAGAGCAATTCGCGTCCCTATTAGTAGGACAGAGATTCGAAATAATGATGCAAACACCCCTCTCAACTAAAAAAACGCAGGAGAGGGTAACAAAAGTTCCCAGTGATGCCGTAATACTAGAGGGCGACCAATATAAAATCTGGACTCTAGACAGTGATCAAAGGGCGGTTAGTACCGAGGTTCAAATAATAGATACCTTGAAGGGACACTTTGTTGTACGTTCAACCATTAAACCTGGAGATCTTGTAGTCGTTCTGGGTTATGAAGGCCTACAACCCAATGAAACTGTCTCTCCGACAAAGAGGGAAAACACATGAAATCCCTGGAGAAATACAGTTCATTTATTATAAGTTGCACTTTTGCCCTAATTGTTGCCGGTATTATTGCGGGCCTAAACTTGCCTAATGCACTACTCCCCACTATCAATCGTCCACAAATTGCACTGGCTATTCCTTGGCCGGGAAAGACAGCGGAAGAGATAGAGCAAATATTAGTTGCACCACTTGAGCAGGAGCTATCGAGCCTAAGCTACCTGAAAGAGGTGCAGACAAATATAAACAGTGGCTTTGCCTGGGTCACGATTGACTTTCACTCTGAAGCAGATATGGAGCAAATGTATATTGAGGTACTCTCCAGAATCAATCAGGTACCGAACTGGCCCACGCAAGTCCGCACACCCCAAGTTTTCAATTTTGCCAATGGTGCGGGGGCTACGCTAGCAACCTTCTTCCTCTATTCGAAGAAGTCAGCCAGTGAGCTGGAATTAATTGATGCATTTTTAAACCACGTAAAGCCAGCCATAAGTAAAATTCCGGGAGTATCCTCTATAGAAGTTGCCGCTACGCCTATCGCCCAACGGGTCGATATTGAGTTCGATCCAGAGAAGATGACTCAAAATTCCTTAAGTATTGCTGGGGTAACTGCACACCTTAATGATCTTGTGGACCGATCGGGCGGCAACCTGAAAATTGGCTCTAAGGACTATGCATTACATTTTAAGGGCCAAATCCCCCTAGATGAGCTCTCACGATTACCTATCGCCACACGTGGAAACCAGATTATACGGCTCTCTGACATTGCCTCTGTAAACGCACGGCCTGCATCCGACTGGGCATATTTTGCCCTTGAGGGCAATCGATCCTTTTATTTCTACTTGCTCCCCACCGAAAACGTCAATGCTCTTGACACTATTGCACAGCTGAAGTCAACCATGGCGGAGCTGAATAGTGGAGAGTTAGCTCGGTTAGACATGGAATTGGCCATAAGCCGTGATGACTCCAAAGGAATCCGAGACTCCCTGAATCTGGTGTACGGGAGCCTCCTTCTTGGATCGCTGCTAGCCTGCTTGGTTTTGTACTGGTTTCTGCGTAACCTGAGAACTTTAACTTTAATATTCCTCAGCATTCCCGTATGCATCTCCCTCGTCGTTGTGGGTATGTATATTGGGGGTAGAAGCATGAATGTTATTTCATTGGCAGGCATCGCTCTTTCTATCGGATTGATGGTAGATGCGGCAATTATTGTGGTGGAAAATATTCAAAGGCTTCGCCAGCAAGGCATTGGCACCCAGGAAAGCATTGTACAGGGAACACGAGAAGTTACAGGTTCATTGGCATCATCAACGATATCAAGCGTCATTGTGTTCCTGCCTATTATTGCCATGCAATCTGCAACAGGGCAATTATTTAGAGATCTCGCTTTTACAATTTCAAGCGCTTTACTCGCCTCACTGCTCTTTGCCTTATTAATACTACCTTCATTCGCAAGGTACATATTAGGCCATTCAAAAAAAATAAAGAAAGAATCTTCAAACACAAGAATTCTATTAATCCTAAAAAGATGGGTTGCCCTTTCCATCAAAGCTACAGCTACCCCCAGACGGTCTATTACAGCCATTATTCTTGGGCTACCCATCGCACTCATAGCCACCTATGTTTCCACACCATCCATAGATGTATTGCCAGATCCAAAACAGAATATGGTTTCCGTTTTTATCAACTTTGAGAGCGCACTAGCCACAGATGCTATTAGAACGGATTACGGGGAACGCGTGGTGAATCGAATCACCAGCAACTTTAAAGAAATAGAAGATCATGTTTCCACTTACGGCATTATCTGCAACCCAAGCAATTGCAACCTCTATATGTATACCCAAGGCGATTGGGATTTTGAATCACTGCGGGAATGGATGAATGAGAAAGTACTCTATGGACTTGTAGGTACCCGTATCCATTTCAGGCATGGGGGTCTTTTACGATTTGCAATGCCAAACAATCGAATAAGCCAACTGGATATTAAAGGGGCTGAACTTTCCAGGCTACAAATGGCTGGCACTGAGTTAATGAACCATCTGCGCGCAGAGTTTCCAGACGCACAAATCCAGGAGGGGAGCGCACTGCAAAACCGGGCTGTACGCATAGAGTTCCAACCTCGTCTGGATCAATTAACTTATTTAGGCATTACAGTTTCAGAGCTAAACCGCCAACTTATGGCTTTGACCGATGGGATATACATAGGCCATTTTTATACTGGCACTAACACGCTACCATTCTACTTCAAAGCAGAAGACCCACAGAGCCTGGAAGTACTTCTAAACACTGAAATATGGATTGACGGGCACGGCCTGATTCCTGTCCGTGAATTAGCAAGCGCAAAATTAACCCAAGCCCCAGCCAGTATTTTGCGAGTTGGGCAAGAAGTCAGTGCATCGTTAAACCTAACCCCGCCAGAAGGGGTAGCAATGAAGTCATTTGTTGAAAACGTAGACCAATCGGTACAGTCCTTTTTAGCAGAAAGCTCCTATAGCGATTTGCACACTCAGTTCAGGGGCAGCGCAAACGAACTAAACCTGTTCCTAGTTGAATTTCTTAAAATATTCTTGGCTGCTCTCGCAGTACTCGCCCTGTTGATGTATTTTGCCCTAAGATCTGCAAAGCTGGCCGCCGCCGTGCTTTGCGCTATACCCCTCTCATTTGCCGGCGGGATGTTAAGTTTACAGCTATTAAACCTTTTCACCCCCCAAAGCCTTGATGTAATTACAATGATTGGATTCGTAATTCTGATGGGGCTTGTAGTCAACAACGCAATACTATTAGTGAATCAATTTCAAAAGTCATTACAGGCCGGGGCCAGTCAGCTAGAAGCTATTTATGCAGCAGCCAGCTTGCGCGCTCGTCCCATTATGCTAACAACAATCACCTGTATCTTTGGCAACCTGCCTTTGGTGTTAAATCCAGGGAGCAGTGCTGCAATTTATCGAGGCCTGGCGACGGTGATTACAGGCGGGATGATATTTAGCGCTCTGTTTGTTTTAGCCTTTATGTCTGCACTACTCTCACAAAAGCTGTTCCGCTCTGAGCAGCAGAGTTTTGCTCAAAAGATTGACTCGGACGTGCCTGAACCTGCTAGCGCGTAACATAAGGGTGGCGATCAATTGATCTAACCTGTGCTGGCAATAACAGCCAAAATGTCAGCACAGGTATGCCTCGCCTGTTTCTAATCTGCAATAGAGATTTGTTTATTATCCTTAGTGAAAGTAACTACTCCAAACCCAATCACAAATATCCCTATTCATCCATATCCCCTAGCAACCTATATTGTGCAAAGCGCCATCAATTTCCGCCCACAACTTCTTTTTTTACATGGATACCCAGACGTTTTGCAAGGCGGACCAAGTTGCCCCTATCCGTAGAGAGCGATTTCGCTGCCCTACTCCAATTCCCATCGCTCTGAGTCAATATATGCTTTATAAGATCCCGCTGATATTCTTCAGTGGCTACCCTAAGATTTATTGCCCCAAGCGGAGGCTGAACGGGTCTCTCAAACTCTGGTTGCGCTGCTATGTCATCCGGAATCTCTATATGTGCCGCCGTCAGTGATACTATTTCAGAGAGTGATGCGTTTTTTCTTGCCTTGAGCGCTGCGCGGCTGATGATATGCTCCAGCTCTCTCACATTTCCAGGCCAGCTATAACGCTTTAATTTACTGGAAGCATCTGCTGATAGCCGCAGCTGACGGAAGCCAAGCTTCCTCGTGGAGCGCTCCAGAAAATAATCTGCCAGCAGGAGAACATCATTTTCTCTCTGTGATAGTGCGGGTACTTCCAGAGGATAAACAGAGAGACGGTGATACAAATCGGCCCTGAATCCACCTAAGTCGATTTCTTTGAGCAAATCCCGATTGGTAGCGGCCACTATACGCACATCTACATGCTGTACCGCATCCTTACCAACAGGCTGAATTTCACCACTTTGCAGTACCCGCAGCAGTTTGCCCTGAACTGATAAAGGCAGTTCACCCACTTCATCCAGAAAAAGTGTCCCGCCGTTTGCCAATAGAAACTTTCCTGGGCGATCCCGATCAGCGCCAGTAAAAGCCCCCTTCGCATGCCCGAATAACTCCGCTTCTGCCAGTGTTTCTGTTAAGGAGGCGCAGTTGAGATAGACAAGAGGTTTTTCCCGACGAGATGACAGCCGATGTACTGTGCGGGCAACTAGCTCCTTACCTACACCAGTTTCCCCTAGAATAAGCACGCTGTAGTCAGACCCCGCAACTAATTCAATGTCGCTTCGCAAGGCCCTCATCACTTGGCTTTCGCCGATTAACTCACCGCCATCCCGCAGAAAGGCTTCCTGGGTCAACTCTTTTACCAGTTGTTCGGCATGTTCAGCAGAAAGGGACAGCGCTTTTAGCTCCAAAGCCGTTTTGAGAGTAGCGGCTGAGAGTGCGGCGATTAGCTCAAGCGTTCGATCGCTAATCAGGCTATAGGCGTCTGAGGTCATACTATCCAAAGTAAGCAGCCCCACTAGATGATTGTCAGAATACAGCGGCAAACCGAGACAGGAGTGCACCGGTAGGTCCCCTTCCCTATCCAGTAGTAAGCCATCAAAAGGGTCCGGCAAATTGCAATCAGAGGGGAAGCGAACGGGAGCATCAGAACTGCAGATTTGCGCTAGGCGGGGATGCTCGTTAATTAGGAAACGCCGCCCCATAGTACGCCTGGCCAAGCCCTGCACAGCCAGGGGGGTAAGCACCTCTCCATTCAGCCCCAGCAAGGCCACCGCATCACACTTAATTGCCTTGCGGATGGTGGAGAGCAGTCGTTCAAATCGGTCACTATTATTCAGGCTATTTGCGAGATCCAGAGCTACTTCAAGCAATAGAGTAGAATTGATATCCACCATATCTCACCAAGTCAATAAGCTTCTTTTGTGTCATTATGACATGGTCACCATATAGGTCAAATTGACACAAACAAATATCTTAATCACCCTAAGCTATTGATTTATAAAGAATTATTAAGCTGGCATAACATTTGCCTAATAACCATTGAGGTTATTTAGTAATAGAGGCGAAGACAATGCTGGACACATACACTTTAAAAATTCGCAGGCGTTTTGAACTCTTGCTCAAGGCCGGAAATCTCACCCTGTTGCTCTCTACCCCCCTGCTATTACTCACCGTTGTCATCTGCTACCCGCTCTCCCATTATTTTTCTATCCCAGCCCAAGTGGCGGGCCATATTTTTATGATTATCAGTGCAACGTTTATCAAGATTGGCTATGTCAGCCGCTGCGTTGCGCAATACAACCTGTGCCAGGAAGTGCGCTAACTGATCACGCCGAGCTTCTCGCCTCCATCCCCTTTGGGGGCGACCTTTGTAGCTTTCAAACTTTCCACACCATCACCTCAGCAGCCGTATCTAACAACTACCTCAGTGCTATCTTCTCTTCAGGGCTGCCAACCCTGCACAGCGATCAATACAAACCCCATAAGGAAACTCGATGTCTGCAATGAGCCGTCTGGCCCTGCTGGCTGTGGTATTTATCGACTTGATGGGTCAAGGACTGCTATTCCCCATCATTAATGAACTGGTCATGTCCACCAAGTTTCAATTCCTGCCTACAGACACCGCACAATCCACCCGCCACCTCTACTATGGCATTGTTATCAGTAGCTTTTTTTTAGCTTGGTTTATTGGGGCGGTGTATATCGCTAAGTTATCTGACAGTATCGGCCGAAAAAGCGCGATGGTACTTTGTTTGGTTGGCGCCCTGGCAGGCTATGCAATTACACTCGCAGCCTTATTTGCCAGCAGCCTGTGGTTGCTGATTCTTGGGCGCGTGGTCAGTGGATTTACTGCCGGCAACCAGCCCATTGCCCAAGCGGCAATGATTGATGCAAGCCGTGATGAACTGGATGCTTCAAAAAACTTGGGGTTACTGGTGGCGGGAATGAGCGCGGGAGCAGTTGCGGGACCAATTATCGCTGGAGTCTTAGCCGACAAGGCCCTGCTCGGTAATATTGCAAGCATTCAACTGCCTTTTTATTTTGCGCTACTTTTGGTTGCTATCACCCTCGGCCTAATTCTGCTCTTTTATCACGATAGCCGCCCCCCGACTTCGCCTATTCAATTGCGCTTATCTGACTTATTCAGGCAATTTGCACACCTCAAAGAGAGGCCCTTAGTCATCAGGCTTTGCCCAGCTTACCTAAGTTTTATGCTGGTTCACCTCAGTTTTTATATCTTTATCACCAACTATCTCAGCAGCCGCTTTGGCCTCGGCTTACTGGGAACCAGTATGGCCATGCTATTCATGGGAATCGCCGTGGGTACTTCCAGTATCTTTTTGGTTAAACCCGTGCTGTCTAAGTGGGGCAAGCCACTGGTTATCAAGGTATCGGCATTGACCATGGGGGCCTGTGCGCTGGTTTTTGCTTTCAGTAGCCAGGTTTGGCTTTGTTACTTGAGTGTGTTTCTCGCCTACTTGTGCTTTGGACTAGCCTATCCGGCACTACTGAACTTGTTTGCCAATAGTGTGGATGAGAGCGAACAGGGATGGGTAATGGGTATCGCCACAGCGGGCTTCACCATTGTGGCCACCCTTATCTCACTATTGGGTGGCGGCGCTATGGAAATTAATATCCGACTACCATTTTTTATCACTGCCATTGCGGCCGTTTTCGTTTTGATACTGAGCTGGTTCAGTTGGCGTAGCAGTGCAATGAAAAAAATTGTTGATCGGTGAAGCCTCCTGAATGCTATCGCGGCATCACTGCGGCCCAGAGCTTGAAATGAGGCCGCAGAAATACCGTGAACTAGCGTTGCTACCTCAAGCTATAGCTTGCTCGCCAAGTCCTTAATTTCGTGATTCAGTATTCGATCATTATGGCTGTAATCCATGGGAACTTCTATCAAATGTACCCCGCCCTCCCGGCAGCACTTCTCAATCATCGGTTTCAATTCATCTGTTGCCTGTATACGATGCCCTTCGGCACCATAAGATTTCGCATAAGCCACAAAATCAGGATTGGTAAAATCGAGACCAAAATTCTTAAGCCCCATCATGGACTGCTTCCATTTGATCATGCCATAGGCATCATCGCGCAAAATCAACACAATTAAGTCCAGCTTCAGGCGAACAGCGGTTTCTATTTCCTGGGAGTTCATCATAAAACCCCCGTCCCCACAGATAGCCACCACCCGGCGATCGGGACAAACCAGCTTGGCTGCCATGGCCGATGGCAAACCAGCCCCCATAGTGGCCAGCGCATTATCCAAAAGTACGGTATTCGGAAAGTAAGCGGGATAATTGCGGGCAAACCAGATCTTGAACATGCCATTATCGAGGGCAATCACGCCCTTCTCTGGCATCACCTCACGCACATCCCTTACTAGTCGCTGGGGTCTGATGGGGAAAGTATCTGCGCTCGAACCCTCCTCAATATGCTTCTGCAAGGCAGCCCGGATGCGGTGAGCATCGCTAAAACTCCAGTGCTCTTGTGGCTCTAGGTGTTCCTGCAGCTGCCACAGGCTGTTGGCGATATCACCGATCACTTCTATCTGCGGGAAATACACCGGGTCTACCTGGGCCGCATTGAAGTTAATATGTACCACTTCTGGCCCACCAGGGCGCATAAAGAACGGGGGCTTCTCTACAACATCGTGACCTACGTTAATGATGAGATCTGCCTGCTCAATAGTGCGATGAATAAAGTCACCATCGGATAAGGCCGTATTGCCAATAAAGTGCGGCCCCGATTCATCGATCACTCCCTTACCCATCTGCGTGGTAATTGCGGGGATTCCCAGCTTTTCCACAAATTTTCTCAGCATCTTCGACGTCAGCTTTCTGTTCGCGCCGGCGCCGATCAGCAGTAGAGGCTTGCGAGAGCTGGCGATAGCCTCAGCCGCCTTACGAATGGCTTTTTCTTCAGCAATGGGACGGCGCTGATAGCTGATGTCGAGCACCGGCATGGCGGAATGCTCCCGAGCGATATCCTCGGGAAACTCCAAGTGCGTAGCCCCTGGCCGCTCTTCCTCTGAGAGACGAAAGGCTTCGCGCACATACGCCGGCACATAATCCCCTCCCACAATCGTTTTTGTGTACTTGGTAAGGGGCCGCATCATGTCGACGATATTAATAATTTGAAATTGTCCCTGCTTGGAACTCTTAATAGGTTTCTGCCCAGTAATCATCACCATAGGCATCCCTCCCAGCTGAGCATAAGCAGCCGCGGTAACCAGATTAGTGGCACCTGGCCCCAGGGTTGCCAAGCACACACCAGATTTACCGGTAAGGCGGCCATAAGTGGCCGCCATAAATCCAGCGGCCTGCTCGTGACGAGTAAGGATTAACTGTATTTTGGAGCCCCGCAAAGACTCCAGCATATCCAGGTTTTCCTCGCCGGGAATACCAAAAACATACTCAACCCCCTCGGCTTCCAGGGCGCGCACAAATAGATCGGATGCTTTCATAGGAGCGTCTCTCGTCGTTGTAATCACTCATGATTTGGCCAGATATGGGGTATTCGACGCTTCTTTCTTTGCTTTTTTACTTGCTAGC
The DNA here is from genome assembly GCF_052468275.1 of Microbulbifer mixtoriginis (SeqCode). Lineage (NCBI taxonomy): Bacteria > Pseudomonadati > Pseudomonadota > Gammaproteobacteria > Cellvibrionales > Microbulbiferaceae > Microbulbifer > Microbulbifer mixtoriginis (SeqCode). Next base: position 3,258,410 of record NZ_CP174341.1, read on the forward strand.
CTAAAACCTGATCCAGCATTCCCCACACCCATGGGGCAGAGTCAGTATTTTGCACGTACGGATGCAAAACCCCTCTGAGTTTTAGCACAGGATGACTCCTTCGGAGACCGCAAACTCCACTTTTCCTATTAGTCCAGTTTGGAAGACTACTTTGCAAGGCAAATTTGCCCATGCCAGCGGCTTGCTAATATCTTTCAACGGAGAACTGGATCTGGATAGGCGGACCCCATGGACCACAAGAATGAAAGCAGTAAATTGATATTGCCAATCCCGAATCAGCCAGCCACAACAGCCCCACAATCGACTCTAATGCCAGCAGATCGAGAAAGCTCGGCCGCCTTTTGATAGCAGCCCCTTATGAAAAGCAAAGAGAAGACTCGCAAGGGAAAATGGTTTCTATCGCTGGCGGCCCTCGGCGTGGTTTTCGGAGACATAGGCACCAGCCCCCTGTACGCGGTTAAATTGATCTTCCACTCGAGGCTCAATATTCCTTTAACTGAGGCCAATATACTCGGTGGCGTTTCAACGATCTTCTGGGCCCTGATACTGATCGTGACAATCAAATATGTGACATTGATAATGCGGCTGGATAATCGTGGGGAAGGCGGCATCATGGCACTGATGACGCTGGCAATGGATGCCACAGAAGGACGTAAATACCTCCAATGGTTTGTAGTTACCGCCGGCATACTTGGCGCCGCACTTTTCTTTGGGGATGCCATTATTACCCCAGCGATCTCTGTACTCTCGGCTATAGAGGGGCTTGAGGTTGGAAATCAGACACACCAATCTCTAGTAGTACCTATCTCCATTGGAGTCTTAATTTGCCTATTCTCAGTTCAGCGCTACGGTACCTCTACCGTGGGAACACTATTTGGACCCATCACTGCTCTCTGGTTTCTCACACTTTTGGTAGCTGGAGTATCCAGCATCATCAACAACCCTCAGATTCTCCATGCGATCAACCCTGAACATGCCCTGAGATTCCTCACCAGTCATGGTTTTAGCTCATTCTTGGTATTAGGCGCTGTTCTTCTGGTTTTTACCGGGGCTGAGGCACTTTACACCGATATGGGCCACTTCGGCCGCAGCCCAATCAGAATGGCATGGTTGGGATTGGTTTTTCCCGCTCTTTTTCTGAACTACATGGGACAAGGTGCACTGTTGATGAGCCATCCCTATGCAGTCGATAACCCCTTCTACCGCATGTTTCCCAGTTGGGGGCTTTATCCGGTAATCATACTTGCCACCGCCGCCACAGTTATTGCCTCTCAAGCCTGTATTACCGGCAGCTTCTCCTTGGCCAAACAAGCAATGCAACTAGGGCTTTTACCCCGCCTTACCCTTCGTCATACCTCAGCTCATCTTGAGGGGCAGATATTTATGCCAGGTGTTAACAGGCTGCTTATGTTTTTAGTGATAGGAGCGGTAGTGGGTTTCGGCTCATCCACCAATTTAGCCGCTGCCTACGGTGTTTCCGTAAGCGGCGCTATGTTGATAAGTACTTGCCTGGCCGCGGTTGTATACCGCATTCAATTAAAATGTCACTTACTACTTTGTCTATCAGTGGCGGCCTTCTTTATCTTCATAGATCTCGCCTTTTTCTCTTCCAGCTTGCTAAAAATTAGTCATGGTGGCTGGTTTCCTCTCGGTTTAGGTGCCATAGCCTGTATCTCAATGTTCACCTGGAGAGATGGCAGGGAAGCCTTAGCGCTACAACTTCAGCGGCAAGAATTCAAACTGGAGCCTTATCTAACCGCCCTGCTGAAGAAAAACCCTATAAGAGTTCCTGGAACTGCAGTATTCCTAACCTCCAGACAGCTATCCACTCCCCACGCACTGATTTATAACCTGAAGCACAATAAAGTATTACACGAAAACTTACTGTTCATTACTGTATCATTTGTGAATGCTCCACGAGTAATGCCTGGCAACCGGTATATCCTCAGCGAAATCCGTGAAAACTGCCACTACTTACTTTTACGCTATGGCTACATAGAGCAGCCGGATATTTGGAAGGTTTTAAAGCGGCTACGCCTTAAGAAAGAGCTGGATATCGACCCCAATAAGGCTTCATATTTTTTAACAAGACAAACCATCACCCCAACCAAGCAGGAGGATAGCCGTATGTTCTTATGGCGAGAGCGGTTGTTTGCGGTTATGTTCCGCAATGTGAGTAGCGCTGTAGAGTATTACCGCATTCCTATGAGCCGCGTGATAGTAATGGGCGAAAAAATCCGAATTTAACTTAAACGATAAAGCAGTTGTACCAAGTGGCACCACTGCTTGCCAGTAATGGGAAATCATTAACTTATTTATAAAGCGGAAATCTAAATCACTCCGAGCCGTGACAAGTGTTGTCGGGCAAACTGAATCCTTCTCTGCTGTACTTCGGCAAAACTCTTACCATCTATATTGACTGCAAAAAAATACATATTGTTGCCAGTTTCCACTACGCCAACATACCAACCCAAAGCAAATTCATCATTAATCTGCCCGCCTCCCGTTTTTGCATAGAGCTTGTACGAGTCTGTCTCCTCTACAAACATAACTTCTTTGAATAAAGCAAGAGAGTCATCAGAAATAGGCAGGGCTCCAGAAAATAGCTTTTGCAAGAAATTCACCTGCTCCTTGGCCGATATCTTCAGGCTCCCATTTAGCCAAAATTTATCCAAACCAGAGGAGATATCCCTGTTACCATAGTCGAACTGAATCAAATATTGATTCATTCTCTTCCTGCCTATTTGAGAGGCTAATTGCCGATAAATAGGCACTGCGGAATTTTGAAAAGCCGCCCGGATGGGTAGCGGCTTGTCATACCAAATACTGGGCCACCACCGCTGAGCCGGATACTTCAAGTGGTCATAGGTTAATTCCTGTATAAGGCTGCGGACCAAACCAGCATCTAATGCAATCAGAGTGTTAGGCACCTTAAAGGTTGAGAATGGCGTGAGCCTTACATCGGCTCTCTTTTCATTGATGATTGAGTAAGTGGCCTCTTTGTGATTTTTCAGTACAAATGTGCATGATTTGCCACATTCGATATCTTCGGAAGACCAGGCGAGACTACTAAAGAGCAGAAATAATAATACGATTGCTTTCAATTTAAACTTCCCAGAGGTACTCGTTAATAAAATATCTGATCAGGGTAGCAATCATAAACGATCCTGCCGCATTCTCACCTGCCTTCATTTCAAGAATACTCCGACACGGAGGTTGCACAGGTAGCTGTTACCGGCATCGAAAACTGCGCAAAGAGCTATTCTACCCTTCGACTCGACTGAATTAGCTTTGCTAATGCCTTGTGGGCATCAACAAGGCCCAATCCGGTATTATTGACACCTAAGTGGGATCGCCTTGCCGTACCCTGAAGCGACTGCGCTACCAATGGCACAGCCTCACCGCTGGAGTACCCATAATGATCCGCTGCATCCAATAGCAACGCGCTGATAGCCGCCAACTGTGGTGCGGCAAAAGAGCTACCGGATTCAAAGTTATGGCTTGAAACTGAGTAAACTGCATCTCCCGAGATAGCAAAGCTCCGCTTGATCGCCAAGGGGTTATAACCAGGAACCGTGGCAGTTAAAGAGACTTCGTTGGAGAATGGCTGCAAATTGATCGCAAACATCAAGTTTTGACTGCCTGAAGCACCTTGATTTTGCTGTAAAAAGGCCTTAATCAGATCCAGGTCATAGGTAAAAAAACTTCCCAGCGGAGGAAGGCCTAGACGCTTGCGAACATCCGTATTCTCACCTTCCAAGTCAGTACCTGTATTCCCAATTGACTTGGTAAATATTTTGGATTGCAAAATATGGGATAGATGCTCCGAGAACTCCGGATCCAGCTGATCATTGGTGATATGAAAAGCCCGACTCATATTAATTACATCAATATCATCTCGGTTACGCATGTAAGCCATGGCTTCATTGTACGTTTTGCTTTCAGTACTTATGGGTACAATAGTAGCCTTGGGCGCAATATCGAGGATAATATCAATAACGGTATTGCCATGCAGGAAGGTGATGGGATCACCAAATTGAACTTCGGCTTCGATATTAGGGTGCCGCTCACGCTGTTCCTGTAAACGAACAGGATCAAACAAATCAAACACCCCAATGACAATGCCCTCACCGTCAAAATGCCGTACCAAATTCTGATGCTTGAGGTTATAGCTAGGCACATAGGGATACAGGAATTCATTAAGCTCCATCCGGAACATATCTAAATCCGCAATAGCGGCTTCAAAAGTTAACCTGTTCTCTTCTTGGTAATCTTCCGGCTGAAAGGTATATAAAAGTTCGGCGAGCACGGTAAACTCAGTGATAGACTGACCCCACTTGTGCATTTTCAATTCATCAACCATATAAAGTGATTTAGCCCACCCCTGATACTGGTCAAACTCAGCGGCCAAATAATCATCGAGTATTGGAGTAACAGGCTCCTCCCAAGGCCAGGGTGTTAGCTCTTTGACAACCTGTAAAGAGGCCCTGGCTTGATCTACATTGGGATCTGATGCAAAAACCTTTACACTCCATACAATCAGCAACACCACAAATACTATCTTATTCAAAACTACTTCCTTTTTATTTGATTTTATTCTGGAATGGCAGCAAAAATATGCCAGAGACCTCACATGAGTTTTTTATTTAACAGTCACAACTTCTCTAACTCAAATTAATAGAACCATGGCCCTGATAAAAAGGCAACTTATTAGGCTATCTCCATCCCACAGGAAGCACTCCTATAAAAAGGCTGTTTTTACAGGACATCTGCAACTCGGAAATTAAGTATTTTATATTGTTTGATGCACTAGAAATAGACGTCACACTTTACTACTTGTGTACATGGTTTTCACTTGAGCAAAGTAGCCATTAAAATAAGCCCCCTCCCAACCATGTAAAACCATTGGCGCAGCCATTCTAGAAACCTCCCTTAACATTGCATTCCAAATCCCTCACATTGGCACAAAGTCGAGAAGCCAGCAACACTTAAGTCAACACCGCAACTTTATTAGCAAGGCTTTATGTATAAAACAGAATAAGAAAGGCACTAGAAAGAAATATCCATATAGAACGCACTTCAAACCAGCCAAAATATAACAGTCGAAAACACCTTCATTTAATTAATGTTTACAAACTTCTTCCTTTAGAGACCATGAAACGACAATGCCACTCAATTTGCATAGAAAATCAACTGTCAAGCTTCCCCCAGAACACCTGCCTTTCATACTGTGCAATATTTAGATAAAAACCCATCCCAAGGTAAATTAGCTAAGGCTGGCTTCATCTCAAAAAAATTATTATTTTTATATGTTATTATTCCAAGCCCTTAAAACTACCGATAAAAGTTTTTTTATTTTACTCTTTTCCTAGCCCTAATTGCTGCCATATTAAGATCAAAAGCCTCTCAAAATTTCTTGGCACTATAATTTGAAGCGTCAACTTCAAACCTTGAATTACTTTTGAACCTATTTGAAAGTTGGTCATGTAAAGTAATATTTAAAGGGGCTTTTAATCTTTCAGCTCACTTTAAATATCATACTAGCTCATGAAAGCATATCCCTTTCCGCTGTGGATACTGGTGTAACCTTCAAATTCACAAACCAATTTATTTTACTCCCCCCAATCGCTTCACACATAAAATGTACCCAGCAGCCTGAGTAACTCAATGAGTACTGGATTAGCTTAAGTCATTTACCTCCTTCCTATGTTAATTGCACACTAAATAACCTAAATGTAATGGAATGTCACAATAATACCTTTTGTCAGATCTTATGCAGAATAAAGTTAACCTAATCTAGTTGGCTAAATATCTACTAGGTGGTTTATAATGCCAGAACCCGATAACTACTTAAAATAGGGACAATGGGGAATTTTAATGAATAAAAAGATGTTTCGACTTTCTGTAATTTCAGCAGCTGTTCTATTAACATTAACAGGCTGTGATAGTAATAGTAGCTCATCTTCTGATCCTGCTCCCACTGATAAACCGCCTATTGCTAGCGATGTGACTATCAGCGGTGTTAAGCAAGGAATTCCAGTATCTGGAGAACTACTGGGCAGCGACCCTGATGGCGACACCTTAACTTATAGTTTTTCAGAAAACGATAAAGCTATTAATTTAACTGATGATGTTTATGCGTTCAGCCATGGTGAGTTAACAGTAAACGGCAATCAGTTTGAATACACTTCAATTTCAGGACAAGACGCCTCTATTACTTATACCGTAACAGCAAATGGTGCTTCAGCTTCTGCGGAAATTGAAATCATTGCTGATATTCCTCCAACGGCGGACACTGTTACTATAGATGGAGCAAAGCAGTGGGTACCTATATCTGGTGAGCTGCTGGGCAGCGATGAAGATGGCGATGCTTTAGCATATAGTATCTCTGAGAATGATGTAGCTATTAATAAAGTAGATGACGTTTCTATTTATACCTTTAGTCATGGTGAGCTAAAGTTAGAGGGCAACCAATTTGAATATACTTCAATATCAGGCCAGGATGTCTCAATTACTTATTCCGTAACAGCAAATGATGCATCAACATCTGCAAAAATTGAGTTTGTGAATGTTGCAAACGACCCACTAGCTTATCAGCAATGGCACCTTCGCAATACAGGCCAAAAATCTTATGCCATAAGTGAGCAGATGGCTCAAGGAATGGTCGATGCTGGATTTTACACTCCCGCAGAAGCTGCCGAAGCACTTTTGGAAAGTGAAGCCGAAGAGCTAGTTGCTGGTGAAGATATGAATGTTGCCGCGGCTTACGCTCAAGGAGTAACTGGTGAAGGCGTGACAGCTGTTGTTGTAGATGAGGGGTTGGAAATTCACCATGAAGATTTAATAGATAATGTGCTAGTAAATCGCTCTCTCAACTTGTTCGAATCAGCAACTGATAGAACTGATCCAACGAACCTTTCTAATAGCGGTGACCATGGTACCAGTGTCGCTGGTTTGATTGCAGCTAAAGGCTGGAACAATATAGGCAGCCGCGGTGTGGCCCCAGATACCGGGCTTATCGGTATGACTCTGTTAGGCCAGCCTACAATAGAACAAACAGAGCTGTTAATTCACGGGTTCCCTGGGAGTGGAATTTCTACAGATGAGAAAATCTCAGCTTTTAATCGCAGCTACGGAATTACCTGGCCAGGTTTTATTGGGTACTCTGCTTTAGATGAAGCTATTGAGTCTTACCCTAACCTTATGCTTCGAAGCGGCAAAGGTGCTTTGAACATTAAGTCTAATGGTAATTCTTTTAGAAGCGGCGGCCGTGAAGGGAGTTTCTGTAAAGATAATGGCGCTAAGGATTTAGGCCTTACTTGTTACAGCGCAGCGTTTGAGCCTAGTCAGGCCCACCCATACTACTTGAGTGTTGCTGCGGTGAACGCAAATGGCAAACATACCAGTTACTCAACAGCTGGCGCGAGCACAATGGTGTCGGCTCCTGCGGGTGAATATGGTCGTTGGGCACCGGCAATGGTAACCACAGACCAAATGACCTGCATCAATGGTTATTCTGGCTTCAATGGTGGAACAATCAGCGCTTGGGGCGGTGCCTATGGCGAAGACTTTGCAGCTAGCCAATTCCCGTTCAACTACCCAGGTCACCCGGAAAATGTGAATTGTAACTATACTTCAACGTTCAATGGAACATCTTCCGCTGCACCGAATGCATCAGGTGTTGTGTCTCTAATCTTATCCGCAAACCCAGAACTAACCTGGCGTGACGTTCGACATATTTTGGCTTCAACAAGTACTTTGATTGACGCTGAAAACGAAAAAGTTAAGCTCACACTCCCTGGTGGCTCTTTCTCTGCCCATGACGGCTGGGTTAAAAATGCGGCAGGTTATAACTTTAATAACCTATACGGCTTTGGTCGTGTTGATGCCGGTGCAGCTGTAGCTATGGCTTTGGACTACTCAGAAACTCTTGGTGAGCAAATTATCACCGAATGGAAAGGTCTAGGCTCAACAGCTGGTGAAGTTGCCATGGAGATAACTATTCCAGACAACAGTGCAGCTGGTGTAACCCAACAAATCGAAGTAACTGAAGATATCATTATTGAAGCTATGCAATTCGAGTTTGATATCCGCAATGATGATATGGGCTCTTTCATAAATGATAATCTACTCTCTTCTGCAGGTAACGACCTGGCGCTTGAAGTAGTCTCTCCTTCAGGTACTAGGAGCGTTTTACTCTCCTCTAAGCAGGCATTATTGGATGCTTCTTGGAGTTCTGCAAATGGATATAGCATGGGTTATATCTTAGATGGTGCCGTATTCCTATCTAATGCGTTTTATGGTGAAAATGCCAAGGGAACTTGGACCATCAAGGCACTAGATACCGGTGATACTAACTTAGAATTCAGTGACACAGATGGTCTCGTTATTCTTGTAAATGAAGAGACAGAAGAGAAGCCAACAGGCATGATAAACAACCCCGTAGAGAGTGTTCTAGAGGGTGTATCATTAAGAGCGTTCGGTCGTGCTGCTCAATAAGAAGGATAATACAATGAAGTTTAACAAATTAATGATCTTAACTGCTGCAGTATGTTTATCAGGTATGGCTCAAGCTAACGCTGTTGACAGCATGGATAAGAAAGACATTATTACCAAACAGCCAAGAACTTTACCTGCAGCAAGAACAAGTTCTGCTGAGTTTGGTATCTTTAAAGTTGAGCGATCACTGAAAAGTGTCCCATCATCGATTGCTGCACCTGAACATATTGTTGCAAGAAAAGGTGAAGTAGCTATAGTGAATATTGGTGACGACTCTGTAAAAGATATTGTCGGTAAAGGTACAATAGTACGAAACACAATAACGAAAGAATTAACAACTCTAACTGGAAACGTAACAATTTTATTAAGTAAAAATGTTACTGCATCTGAAGTAGCTGAAGCTACCGGCATGAAAGTATTGTCGGTATTTCCTGGTACTGATATTGCCATCTTGAAAATTAAAGAAGGCAATGATTTGTTAGAAGCTTTCAATGCAATAAAACAGTCTGGCCTGACAATTGAAAGTCGAGTCGAAGTCACTGAAACTATGCATAAAGCACAATAGATAAAACAACCTATAGAAGTGAGTTTTATCTTATAAAAGCAAAAGGCATCGCTAATAAGTGATGCCTTTTCAATTGCAGATGGCGAGCAACGCCCGGATTTAACCAACAAGATTTGGACTATGAATTCTGGCCACTAGCTTTTCCAGCACTCCCTATCGCCCAACTGTCGATACCTTTGCAAGGGTAACCCACTGCGAGCCGTATAGCACCAAACACCAATGACCGCGAGAGACTTTTCTGGAAGGCCATGTATAAGTATTTTATGCCATCCATGACCTACCGGTACTGTGTACCCTTACTGCGGAACTGAATATTGTGGCAAGTTGAAGCAGCTTGATTATCAGTTGAACTTGAGCATCAACGAGATAGAGCTTACCAAGCCAACAGTCAAGCGCCTACAAACGAACGCTATCTGTAAACGCTCCCATAAAACTATTTTGCAGGGGCTTCAGCAGCCCTCACTGCGTCGAATGTTCTATGGATTAATTAAAGATCTAAAAAAGGATCTGGGAAAATGGCTCGTATATTACGATAATGATCGCATTGACCTTGGTGAAAAGATCTGGAAGGAAAAACTCGTAAACTGAATATGACCTGACAAAGCACCTTTTGAAAAAACCGGTAACTATCAGATCAAGTCTGAACTGCTACAGTTGACCACTACACTTCACTAGCCCATCCATTCTAGAGCACTTTAGAGTTTACACAATTGAAACCTCAACGAAAACAGATGCCTGCTCAATAGCCTCATGATATGGTTTAACAAATCTAATTTTCGCCCCATCAATTTCGGTCAACTGTTTAGACCAAGCTAAATCATAAAGAGTTTTCAAGTCATTCTTATCAGCTTCGGTGAGCTCACTTTTTTCGCCATAATTCATAATGGAAAACGGCTTATGCACACCATAGATCACACTGGGCCAAGCTTTCTCTTTCAAATCAGCAAAGAAATGCCTTAATCCAAATATATGGCCCAGCTCGTGAATCATAGTATCAACCTGCTCTTTCCGACTTTGTTCAAACATTGTGGGAAAGAGCACCAATTCATTACGCCCCGAATTAGGAAAAAAGGCACGCGCTAATGTACAGCCTACCACACTACAACTTTCTACAGGCTCTACTCTAATTTTAAAGTCCCAAACATTTAGGTTCTCATTAAATTTGACCGGAGAAGCATCCCCCCACTTTAACAAGGCCTCCCCAAGTAGAGCCCGAATATAGTTTTTTACTTCGTCTGGGTTTTTAAAATACCGCAAAGACTCTTCATCAAATTTCCACCTAAGAGTTACATCTTCCCCCCAAAGGGGGATGTACCCCTCTCCACTGTGTAATACTAAATCCAGTGGGGATCTATTTTCTAAGGCAGGAAATCCCACTTTATCAGTGACACAAATCTTATTCTCACCATACTTATGAACTATAGGCTCGACGCAAGAATCACATTCTTTTTTTGACTTAAGTTCCAGATGGAGTGTTTCATTTGAATAGCTGCTATTGTCTGATGACACTGTAATCCACCAATATAAAACAATAAAGAAACATAACTAAAACGATAATACATGTTTAGTAAAACGCGGGGATATAGGTGGTTTCTCGCAGCAGAATCCTTTCGAAACAATATTAGAACCTCATAATCTATGCCATAGCACTATTCTCATTGCTTAACCAAGTCCCATCCGAGTGGGCATCCACAGTCTCTACTCCAAAGTCATGGATAAAGTGGCGAATGTAGATTCAATTGATCAGTGCAACACCCCTGTAGGAATATGGCTTATCGGGGGATCATTGAATGAAGCGCATATTTACAGCAGAAGAAAAAGAGTGGATTTTCGACACTTGGAAAAAGGGCATTGGCTTTAGTGAAATTGCCAATGCCATAGATTCTAAGCCAGGAACCATTTTTACTGTTTTGAGAGATACTGGCGGAATTAAACCAATACCCAGAAAGCCATCTCCTCAACACCTCACATTAGCCGAACGCGAGGAAATACGTGCGGGTCTTTCTGCAAAACAAAGTATTCGAGCAATCGCTCGCTCCTTGAATCGGAATCCATCCACAATCTCGCGTGAGATTCAGAGAAATCGGGGGCGACGATACTATAAAGCAGTAGACGCAAACAACCGTGCAAACCGGATGGCAAGGCGTCCCAAGCCGTATTTGCTGGAGCAAAACCCGAGGCTAAAGAAGCTTGTTTTGGAAAAATTAGAGTTGAACTGGTCACCAGAGCAGATATCGGGTTGGTTACGGAAAACATATCAGGCTGATGAATCAATGAAGATATCAGCAGAGACTATCTATAAAACACTATACTTCCGTGTGCGTACAGCACTTCATCATAAGCTAGTAAAGCATTTGCGTCGGTCTCACAGCAAACAACATTCACGTAAAGGCGAGCGCGGTACTATCAACATCGTCAACGGTACATCGATAAGGGAGCGTCCTCAGGAGATACAAGAACGATGTGTTTCAGGTCATTGGGAGGGTGACTTAGTGTCAGGTTCAAACAACACTCATATTGCCACGCTTGTTGATCGAAAATCGCGGTATACGATCATTCTTAAATTGAAAGGGAAAGATGCGACTTCTGTGAACCAGGCGCTTGTTGCTAAGTTTAAAAAACTGCCAAAAGAGCTTTGCCAATCACTGACGTGGGACCGAGGAATGGAGCTGGCGAAGCACGCTGAATTTACGGAAAAGACAGGTGTTCCTGTCTTCTTCTGCGATCCTCAGAGCCCCTGGCAAAGGGGAACGAATGAGAATACCAACAGCTTAATCCGTTAGTACTTTCCAAAAAAGACATGCTTGGCGCAGCATACTCAGAGGAAACTCAATCAAGTTGCTAACGAGCTTAATAGCAGGCCAAGAAAAATACTGAACTTTGCGACACCAAAGCAGGTTATTAAACAGGGTGTTGCCTTGACAGGTTGAACCTACAAAGACTTTCTTTAGCTTTGTCGGTAGTCTGCTTCTTATTGATGTAGACGCCTTCAAGATTATTATAATTGGCAAAAATGATAGCCCCGACCGTATCAATAGACTTCAGCTGCGCCTGGTAGGCAAGATATACGTCCGACGACACCTGATACTGCACTTTAAGGATCGGACAGAAGATCACATGGTTATGTGATCTTAAGACTGAGCTCAGCAGGAGTTTTATCCATCCATGAAAGGTAAGAAATACTCAAGTTAAAACTGGACATAGCAATTTTCTAGTGACCACCTAAAAACAGTGCAAAGTGATACTGCCTGGGCTCAATAATCATAATGGCCTTCGCCAACAAGAGAACTAAGCCCAGCACAGTGGTCCAGAAAGTGAAACCTCCAAAAATCTGTTCAGGTATTTCGTTAACTTCTCAAAAATATCATTCAAGATTCACGGATAAAGTAGATTTCTATAAGAAAGCATAACGTAGTAGAAGAAACCCAACAAACCAGCAAAGGCGCTCCAGTAGCTTGAACCTGAATCACTCGTTCAATTTTATCTCACTTCTTTACCTACTCTTTGCTTTTGATCCCCCTTGGCAAAGCCATCGTTTGATAAATTGATATAATGGGAACAAGTGGCATCATGAGAATATCGCCAAATAAATGACTTGATGACTAGAGACGCTTTATTTTTTAATTCTTAATTAGTGCCACCCACCTATATAGATTGAACATCACTATATCAATACAAATACCCAAGAATAACAACATGAGTGCGGCAGCTAATGCTATTAGAGGAGCCTCTACATGCTCATTAGAATTCGACAAATGAGCCACAAAGTAAGTAAAAATTAATATAGCGAGCAAGTATAGAGTCCAGCACCTTTCGAGGTGCTGAAAACATTTATTCTGATTAATTTGAAATCTTAAAACGATGAGCTCTGCTAATACAAATATTATTACTCCAGTTAAAGACAAGACTAGAGCAAATTGCATTGCTCTAGGTAAGCTTGGAAATAATGTTGCTGTGTGTGTCATCTCCCAAAATTTAAGACCAAGGACCAGGGATGTGAACCAAGCAGCGCCCAAAAACACCCCTACAAACGGTTTAAATTTCCAGTAACTTTCAGTCATTTTGAAATCCCCAACTTTGTTTGGACACTCAAAATTTCAGATGCAAAGTAAATTACGTTGAAAACTATGGCTACTAAAAAACCACTTACGATTCAAAGAATCGTAGCCCCAGTATGTTTAAACCAGACAGAATATTGGCATATTTGTCAGCTATCGTATGGTCTGCAATAGGAGCCCTACTCATACTAACTCTAACTCCCTGAGGTAGTATGAGTAAGCTAATCAGTTTATTCGGCTATCCTTGTGTCCCTATTAGCCTCCTCTCTGCCATGTACAATCCGATAAAGCAGTGGCAATACAAATAACGTCAACAATGTCGAAGAAATAATTCCCCCAATCACTACCGTGGCTAGGGGTCTTTGCACTTCAGCTCCTGTACCTACATTCAAAGCCATAGGCACAAAGCCGAGGCTGGCCACCAATGCAGTCATCAACACCGGACGCAGACGGGTCATGGCGCCATCGATAATTGAAGTGAAAAGCCCGCCTCCTTGCTGGCGTAATTGACGGATAAAAGAGAGCATTACCAGGCCATTTAAGACTGCCACACCTGATAGGGCGATGAAGCCAACTCCTGCAGAGATCGACAGTGGCATACCACGCATCCATAGAGCCAGGACACCCCCAGTCAACGCCAAGGGGACTCCGGTAAAGATAATCAGGGCATCCTTAAACGATCCAAAAGCCATTACCAGTAAGCCGAGAATGATAAGCAACGTTAGCGGCACTACGATTGACAAGCGGGTACTTGCGGATTCCAGCTGTTCGAAGGTACCCCCATAGGCAAGCCAATATCCTGCTGGCAGGGATACCTGCTGCTTGATACTCGCCCTCGCCTCTTCCACAAAAGAACCCAGATCACGGTCGCGTACGTTGGCTGTTACCACCACACGTCGCTTGCCATTTTCACGGCTTATTTGATTTGGAGCTGGCGTCATCTCCAAACTGGCGACTTCAGACAATGGCACATAGCTACCCAGTGGACTACCGGCGGGTAACGGCACAGGTAAATCACCGAGACTTTCGTAATCACGACGTAGCTCCTCCGGCAGGCGGACTACCAATTGGAAACGACGGTCTCCTTCGTAAATCAATCCGGCCTCCTCCCCACCAATCGCGGTGGATACCAAATCCTGCAGTGTTTTCAGATCAATACCGTAGCGGGCAAGTGCGATACGCTTGGGAACAACAGAGAGAACCGGCAGTCCCTCTACCTGCTCTACCCTCGCATCGGCAACCCCTTCAATACCATTGAGCACACCGAGGATTTCATTAGCGGAGGCCACCAGCTGATCCAGATCATCGCCGAATACTTTGATGCCCAGATCTGCACGCACCCCGGAAATCAGTTCGTTAAAGCGCATCTGAATTGGCTGAGTAAATTCGTAGTTGTTACCTGGCAACTGACGCACAGCTTCTTCAATCTCTGCTACCAGCTGCTCTTGAGGTAGTTTCGGATTAGGCCACTGGCTCCGGGGTTTTAGGATCACAAAATTATCGGCCACATTGGGGGGCATTGGGTCTGTGGCCACTTCTGGCGTGCCTATCTTTGCGAATACTTTGTCTACCTGGGGAAACTCTTTAATTCGCTGTTCCAACAAGCGCTGCATCTCGACCGATTGCTCCAAACCGGTGCCGGGAATCCGCAAGGCGTGTAGTGCGATATCTCCCTCATTCAATTGAGGAATAAATTCCGAGCCCAGGGTGGTTGCAAGCCAGCTACAAAAAAGTACTAGTGCAAGAGCCCCGGAAAGTACCAGCCAGCGCACTTTCATCGCAGCGATTAGCATTGGCTTATAAAGAGATTTGGTAGCAACGATCAGCTTGTTTTCTTTCTCACTGATTTTGCCTGTGAGGAAAACAGCAACCGCTGCCGGTACAACTGTCAGTGAAAGTACCAGCGCAGCCAGCAAAGCCATTACTACAGTAGCAGCCATGGGGTGGAACATCTTGCCTTCCACACCGGTTAAGGTGAACAATGGTATATACACCACCGTGATAATCAACACACCAAACAAGCTCGGGCGAATAACTTCGTTAGTGGCTTGAAAAACCAGTTCCAATCGCTCTTGCAAGGGCAACTTACCACTTTTACGGCCCTGGGCTTCGGCAAGTCTGCGAATGGCATTCTCGACAATAATCACCGCCCCATCGACAATCAATCCGAAGTCTAGAGCGCCAAGGCTCATCAAGTTTGCGGAAACACCGGTTTGCACCATACCGAAAATTGTGGCAAGCATAGAAAGCGGAATTACTGCTGCGGTGATAAAAGCCGCTCGAATATTCCCCAGTAACAGGAATAGCACTACAACAACCAGTAATGCCCCCTCGATAAGGTTTTTCTGTACCGTAGCAATAGCTTTATCTACCAGAGTGGTGCGGTCGTAAACCGCTTCTACCTTAATACCCTCCGGCACCGTAGACTTTACTCCCTCCAAGGCAACCGCAACATTGCGGGCTACCTCTCGGGAGTTCTCCCCCACAAGCATCATGGCGGTACCCAGTACCGTTTCTACACCATCACGCGTGGCAGCGCCGGTACGCAGTTCCTTGCCGATAGCCACTTCCGCCACGTCCGAAACTTTAACCGGCGCCCCACTGCGACTGGTAATCACTACATCTTCAATTTCGGCGATATCTTGTAACTGGCCTGGTGAGCGCACTAATAATTGACGACCATTATTCTCCAGGTAGCCGGCACCTCGACTCTCGTTATTCCGACGCAGGGCTTCGGCGATATCTTCCATGGAGAGACCAAAGTTGAGCATCTGCCGAGGATTGGGAGTAACGTGATACTGTTTGTTGTAGCCGCCAATGGTATTTACTTCTGTAACACCGGGCACCAAAGACAATTGCGGCTTGATAATCCAATCCTGAATTTCCCGCAGTGCCGTGGCATCGTAGGGCTGCCCGTTCGGCTGGGTAGCGCCGGGGTTTGCCTCCACTGTGTACATAAAGATCTCACCAAGACCGGTGGCAATAGGCCCCATCTCGGGCTCCAGCTCCGGGGGTAAATTGCTCTTTATGGCACCGAGGCGACTGTTAATTAAATTACGGGCAAAATAGAGATCAGTCCCCTCCTTAAAAACCACAGTGACCTGGGATAGCCCATAGCGGGAAATCGAACGGGTGTATTCCAAGTTGGGGAGACCGGCAAGAGCTGCCTCCACCGGGTAGGTAATCCGTTGCTCAGCTTCTAATGGCGAGTATCCGGGGGCCTCAGTATTAATCTGTACCTGGACATTGGTAATATCGGGGACCGCATCAATCGGCAGTTTCTGGTAACTCCAAATCCCCAGTCCCACCAATACAAAGATCAGGGACAGCACGAAAAAACGCCGCTCAATTGAGAAGCGCAGGATGCCTTCAATCATCTTCTGGCCTCAATTAGTGATTATGTGCAGCGCCGGATTTTTCGATATCCGCTTTGATCAGATAGCTGTTCTCAGTGACATAGCGATCCCCCGCTTTGAGGCCACTTAGCACTTCCGTTACTTTGCCATCGGTACGCCCAAGCTTAAGCGGGCGAATCTCGTAGGCTTCGCCCACCTTGACAAATACCACTGTCCAATTGCGAAATGGCTGCAGAGCCCGATTTTCCACCACGAGAGGTACAGGACTTTCACTGGTTACCACTTGGCCCTGAACCATTAAATCGGTTGTCCAAAGATCGTTAGGATTCTCAATTACCGCTCTTGCAATCGCGAAGGGC
The DNA here is from genome assembly GCF_052468275.1 of Microbulbifer mixtoriginis (SeqCode). Classification (NCBI taxonomy): domain Bacteria; kingdom Pseudomonadati; phylum Pseudomonadota; class Gammaproteobacteria; order Cellvibrionales; family Microbulbiferaceae; genus Microbulbifer; species Microbulbifer mixtoriginis (SeqCode). The sequence continues at coordinate 3,275,247 of NZ_CP174341.1, forward strand.
TGGCCATTACCGCCGGGAGCGAGGCTAGCAATGGTTGAATCGAAAGTTCTCTCTCCAGCTTTAATGGATACTTTTTGGCCGCGACTGATCTGGCCACGGCGAGTGGGAAATACCTGTAGTTCAGCCCACAATTGATTGTAATTGGCGATAGTAAACAGGACTCGCTCACCACTAAACTCACCACGGCTGGCTTGTTTATCGATTATCTGGCCGCTAATAGGCGCAACCAGCGGGTAAGTTTGCAGGCTGTCATTGGATTCAATCGTAGCGAGTTTTTCCCCTTTTTCTACCAAATCACCCAGTGCTTTTTCGATAGTGACCAGAGTTCCCGGGTAGCGTGCGCGCACATGGCTAAGGCTGCGGTGATCAACGGCTGTTTTACCGTATAGAGTGACACTCTCTTTTATTGTGCCGGAGCCAGCAACAGCAGTTTCAATGCCGGCTTTTATTGCCATTTCCTCAGATATTTGTACACGGCCTTCATGGGATTCGTAACTCCATTCTGCTCGCTCCCCGTTATGAAGAACAGAAACAGCAACATCGAAAGAATGCGGTTCCCCTACAGCACCTTCACCGCGGTAATACCCGTTGCGTTGCTCCCAGGTAAATGAGATACGATCCACTTTCCCACCGAGTCTCTTTAACTCTACGGCAAGGCGAGCATTTTCCTGAGGCTTATCTCCCCGAGAAATCCAAGCGCGAAATTCCGGCTGAATGCCTCGCTCATAAATAAGCAGCTCAACTGACAGATCACCCTTTTCCAATAAACGGCCTCCATTTGGGCCTTTTTCTACCTCATGCTCGCCGTGTTCACCATGGCTATCACTATGATCACCACTTGCATAGCTTTGGGGCACCAACCAACTCCCCAAGAGAAACAGGGAAAGGAACAGTATCGCCAGCTGATTCGCTTTAGTTGACTCACTCATATTTCAATCCAAAATTATTTACTGCTATCGACGCTCATGGGCCCCAAGGGTCCGGCGGTCAGCTGTTCAATTTCCGCGCCGAAAAGAAGTACGGATCTCGCCGCTTCAATACGGGCTCGCTCAGCACTCAACAATTCATCCCGGGCAGAAATCAGGTCTACATAGGAATCCCTACCCCTGCGGTAAGCGCGATCCACTTCAGTCAAAGCCTGGCGTAGCTTAGGGATTACAGAGTCTTGCAAGGTGGAGACAGTACCCAGGGCCTGTTCGCGGCTGGTCACTGCGAGAAAAAGCTGTGGGTAGAGCTGCAAAAGTGCTGCCTCACGACGCAGCATGACTTCATCCAGCTCTGTCATTGCCGTTAGCTCAGCACCGCGATTACGTTTGGCGGTAAATAGGGGGACGCTGAAACCCGCTTGGACTGCAGTTTCATTCACTGCCGGATTCACACGAAGACCTGCATACCATCCAACATCCGGTCTGGAATTCGCCTGGGTCAGGCGTAGCCGGGAGGCTTGCAAACGCTCTTCAGAAGCAAATCGTGCTATCGCAGGGTTTGCCTGGGCTCTTTCATAAAGCGCCTCAAAACTTGCACCCGGATCAAAGCGATAAAGCTCAGCGGTGTCCACGCGATAATTTTGGGCTGGCTGCCCCCAGAGTGCCGAGAGCGCATGCTTGTAGTACACCAGCATGCTCTGATCCATCTGTTGTGCGAGGATCGCTTTTGCCAGAGAAGACTCCGCACGCATACGCTCTGAGATGGGGCTGGCCGCAGCACTGACCCGCGCGCTTACAGCGCTCAAAGCCTCACGTGCCAGCGCGACTTTCTCTTCCGCCAAAACCACCAGCTCTTGGGCGGCCAAGACCTGGGTATAGCGGCGGATCACTTCCGCCAACAGATCCAAAGCCTTAGCCTGTTCATCAGCGATTAGCAGGTCGCGCTGCGCATTGACAACATCTATACGAGCCTGGCGTTTATTGCCCAGCTCCACGACTGAAGAAAGAGTTACCGTCAGCTCAAACTCATTGTCGGCATCATCCTCTGGATCTGGAGTATTGTCCGAGTCACCTTCATTGAAGTGCTTGTACTCGGCCTCAACACCCAGCTCCATCTCCGGCTTTAGTGCCGCAGTCTGCCCGGCACCATCCAAACCCCTTTTCTGCAATGGAAAAACTGCAAGCTCCGGATTCTGCGCAAGCGTAAGCCCTATCGCATCCGGTAGTGTTAGCAAGTCCCCCTCCTGTGCAAATACAGGTTGCACAGGCAAAAACAATATCGCCATCGCCAATAGCCAGGCGGCAAGGCGACGAATCACACTCGCAATGAGCGTGTGAAACAAATCCATGGATATCTCCCAAATCACATCCCATATACGTGAGTTGGGTCTTGCGACTCTCTTAACTCACGCAGTAATAGATCGATCAGACTTGGGTTATAGGTGGGCGCAGTAAGGGAGAGAAGTAACCGCTGGGTACCGCGACATTAATCACTTCACGATAAGAAATGGTACCCCAGAGAAAGGGTTGGAATGACTGTCCGAGCAGTCCGGCAACGGTACTGCCATGGCAGTGGCAACAGTGATTACAAAAGTCGAGAAGTGGTGACTGTTGCGCGGGCTCATCGACAGGGAGCGAAACTTGAACCACCTCGCCAAGTTCCGGCGAAGTGAATTCACTATTGAGATCAGATTGGTCCAGATGGTGGGGAAGTAGATGCTCCGTTACATCCTGCAGTTCTTCATGACTGTCATAGAAAGCCCCTGCGGTCTGGAAGACCAGCAGTGCGATCAATAAAAAAGACAGCCTAACTAGGTTCATATGAACAAGGGGACCACAAAATCTTATTCTGGACTCTAGCAAACATGTCAGGATAGCTCAAACAGAAAACCCTCTCAGAATTTGTGCACCGCCAACGGCTTTGAGAAATAGAAGCCCTAGTCAGCAAAGTGAGCCCCCTGTCCATTTGGTCACCCTCAACTCCTCTACACTGATTTTGATGCCATTAACTTGAGTTTGTACCGGGAGGTATCTGTATATGCTTGCCCCTCATCCACTTGGCTGCCACACCAGAGCAATGCTTCTTGCTGTGTCAATAGCCTTAATTCCGGCCGTAGTTGCACAGCCCACTCCCCCGCCGCCTCAGCCAGGTAGTCCGCCGACCCAGGACCAGCAGGGGGGCTCAAACAATCCACCGCAGGGCCAACCCCCAGCTCCTAGTGACAATACTACCGGTCAGGGCCAACCCCCTGCGCCACCGGGAGACACAACCGGTCAAGGTCAACCCTCTTCACCACCAGATACCTCATCTGGACAAGGGCAAAGCTCTCAGTCCTTGGCGGGAGTTGACCAAAATGGTGAAGCTATTGATCCCAAAGCCATGGAGGCACTGAAGGCAATGGGAAAATACCTGGCGAGCATGAAGATGCTGATGTTCAAAGCCAGAATTTTTGCCGATGTAGTACTTGAGAATGAGCAAAAGTTATTGATCGGGGGCAAAGTCAGATACATGGCAATGCCACCAGATAAACTGCGCGTGGATATGACTACTGATTCAATTACTCGGAACTTTATTCACAATGGTGGCAAGTTCACCATGATTGCCCCGCGCAATGGTTATTTTGCAGAAATGGAGGCCTCTCAACCCACCTCCCAAGTACTCTCCAAGGCAGCAAAGGAATACGGCATTGAAGTACCTTTTGCAGACCTTCTGGAATGGGGGCGCAAACCGGACGCCTGGGCAGGGATCAAGGAGGGCTTTCTGGTTAACTCTCCCAAAGTTAACGGGCAACGTACCAAGCACTGGGCTTTCCGTTCGGAAAACCTGGACTGGGAGATCTGGATCCAGGTTGGTGATAAGCCCCTACCACTTCGCATATCCACCGTTAATACCCGCGATCCAGCCAAGCCGCGCTTTATCGCGACACTTAAATGGATGAAGACCAAACCAGAAGCGGCAAAAGAGTTCACTCCAGCTACCGGGAAGCACAAACAAATCCCGTTTAAAAAGGCTGAGCCAAACAAGCAGGAGGCGCCACAATGATCCATGCTAAGCATCGTAAGTCGCGAGCCTTGTCACTATGGGCGGCACCACTATTACTCTCCGGAACTCTGCTCGCCGCAGTGTTCAGCTCTCAGGTGGAGGCGCGCGAGCATTTTGGTGGGCGCGGCGCGCATTTTAATGTGGGTGGACACTTCAATGCGGTTCGCCCAGGACCCGGAGGAGGCTTCCACGGCGAATTTGCACGGGGGGACTTTGAGCGCAGGTTCCCAAACCATCCACCATTTCACCCTATTCGCCCGGGGCACCACCGTCACCCTCCTTACCCTCCACCCTGGCGCCCTCGACACTGGCCCTATCCAGGCCCTAGATATTGGGGGGTTACTGCCGTGGGTGTTGGTGGCTGGCTCTACACACTACCTCCAAGCTGTGTCAGTGTGACGGTCGGTAATGTGACCTATGAGCGATGTGGGTCTTATTGGTATCAACCCCATTTCGTGGCAGGGCATATCGCCTATCGGCATGTAGGAGCACCACGGCGGCCGCGGCGATAGCTTGAAATTCTTCCAGCGCCTAACTGAAACTCCCTGTTGGGTTTATGGCGCTGGGAGACTTATAGGAAAGTTAGTCCTCTGTTCTTTCCGGCCCACCCTCGGCATAGGATTTACTGATACCACGGAGGATGCTGAGCTGTTTGCCAAAGTTTCTACATGGGGCGCACATTGCCAAATGCAGCTTAAGGCTGGCCTGCTCTCGCAAGTGCAGCCTGCGCTCCTGGGACTCCGACATCAACCGCGTAGCTTCCCGGCACGATTTCATTGACTCAGCCCTCCACGCCAAACCAGTTATCTTCCAGGCATTCACGTAATCGCAGGCGCGCCCGGTGCAGTGTCACATTTAAGTTGCTCACCGAAATCTCTGCTGCGGCACAGATCTCGTGGCTCTCCAGCTCAATGAATTCTCGCATCATAAATATTTGCGCCTGACGGGAAGGCAGATGATTGAGGCATGCATCGAAGATTCGCCAAAAATGCTTGTCGTGAATGGCCGACTCGGGGTCTGCCCATTTCTTTGGTCGCTCATCCTTTCTCCAGTGGCCGGTTTGATCAAATAACTCGTCGTGATCGTGCTCCTCGCGATCGCCACGCACCAGCTGGTCTGCATCAACAAAGCGCTGCCGTTGTCGCAAAATGTCGGCAATTTTATTCTTCAAGATGGCAAACACCCAGGTTTTCAGGGCCGATCGCCCGGTAAAGCTGCGGGAGTTTTTCAGGGCTCCCATAAGGGCCTCTTGCACAGCATCTTCAGCCAATTGGGCATCCTGCAACTGCAAGCTGGCAAAACGAAGCATCTGCTGGCGCAGATCCACCAGAAACTGGGGGTTCTGCAAGGATTCCTCAACTCTTGGTTCAGGCGAAGCATCAGGGGCAAGGTAATCGCTCAACTACGTTCCCTCATAAAATCGAAGCGGAGACCGGCGATATTAACTAAAAAGCGAGAATTATCTAACAGCCAGCTCACCCTGACACCAAAAGGCAACTTAATTCCCTCTGCCGGTACTAACAACACAATCACAAAGTTATTAGTCGTGAAGCAGCGGGACTTGTTACAAAAAGAAAGGACAGGTAAAAAATAACCCTCGAATGGCGCCCAGCGCCCGAAAGGAAAATCACTCTGCGAAAGGTATGCTCCATGCATGATATTGTTCAGGACTACTACGGACGCCAGCTAAAAAGCACATCAGATCTCAAAACTGATGCCTGCTGCGATGCCAGTGCGGTGCCAAGTTGGTTGAAGCCGCTACTAGCCAATATACATCCAGAAGTCCTATCCCGCTATTACGGTTGCGGGCTCGTTTGTCCCCCGCTTTTAGAAGGCTGCAGGGTTCTCGATCTTGGCTGTGGTTCAGGTCGCGATGTCTACCTCCTCTCCCAACTCGTGGGAGCAAGCGGTGAAGTGGTCGGCATTGACATGACCGATGAACAACTACAAGTTGCCCGCCAGCACCAGGATTATCATGCGGAAAAGTTTGGCTATGACAACATCACCTTTCTGCATGGTTATATCGAAAAACTGGATGAACTCGGCCTGGAACCGGGTAGTTTCGATGTTATTGTCTCCAATTGTGTCGTGAACCTCTCTACCGACAAAGGGGCCGTGTTACGAAGCCTATATCAATTATTAAAGGAAGGTGGGGAGTTTTACTTTTCCGATGTGTATGCCGATAGGCGTGTCCCTGACACCCTGCGCACGGATCCGGAACTCATCGGCGAGTGCCTGGGTGGCGCTCTCTACTGGAACGATTTCCTCGAACTGGCCCAGGACAGCGGCTTCCGCGATAGCCGACTGGTGGAAAGTCGCCCACTGGAAGTGACCAATGCGCTTCTGCTTGCCCGCTGTGGTAGTGTTCGCTTTTACTCCGCCAGCTACCGTCTTTTCAAACTGGCAGGCTTGGAAAAGGACTGTGAAGACTATGGCCAGGCTGTAGTTTATAAGGGGAGCATTCCAGAACTACCGACTGAATTTGTACTAGATGGGCACCACCGGATTGAGAAAGGGCGTGTGTTTTCTGTCTGCGGTAATACGTGGAAAATGCTGGCAGAAACGCGCTTAGCTCCCCACTTTGACTTTATCGGTGACTTCTCCCAGCACTTCGGTTTATTTCCCGGTTGCGGTCGAGAGATGCCTTTCTCTGAGGGGGCTACTAACCCTTCAATAAGCAGTAGCGACACTGGTAGTCAGTGCTGCTAACCGTCTGACCCAACTACTCAGCGTCGCAACAGCGACGCCGAGTATTCAAGCTCTATTCCGCCGCATGACAAAGTCGAGAAATTTGGGGACTCTATGTTCGAGCCAATAATTCGGCCGCCACACAGAACCCCCAACAAATCCCACATGCCCCCCCTGTAAAGTGACTTCTAACTGCACCATGGAGCTCACTTCTCTCTTCTCGGGAATAGCCGATGGACAAACGAAGGGATCATCCACAGAGTTTACGATCATCGTTGGCACCCCAATTTCCCGTAAAAGATGCTTGCTAGATGCCTTGGTGTAATAGTCATCAACATCCCGGAACCCGTGTAAGGGCGCGGTAAAGGTGTTGTCAAAGCACCGGAAGTTGGCAAAGACCGTAGCATCATCCACATTTGGCAGAGCTGCCGCCATACAGGGGTCTTGCGCCTTTTGTTTGAGAGTGAGGCGCAGGCAACTCAAAAGATGGCGCTGGTAAAGTCTGGAAAGGCCAGTATTAATCTTGCGACTACACGCATGGAGATCCATTGGAGAAGATATCGCCACCGCCGCAGCCACCGGGCTGCAGGTTCCATCCTCCCCCAACATCTTAAGCAGTACATTGCCACCCAACGAGTAACCCACCACCGTAATTGGGGTCAGGGGTAACTCCCCCCTCAGCTGTTCTACCAACCAACGTGGATCCTCACTATCTCCACTGTGGTATGCCCGGGGCAACCTGTTTGGCACACCCCCACAACCGCGGAAGTGCATGACAGCAACCTGGTAGCGGCGTGCGAGTAAGGATTCCATCATACCCTGGACATAGGGAGAAGCCACCGAGCCACCTAGACCATGGAGAATCAAGACTAATGGGAGTTCAGGGTCATCAACCAAAGGGCGAGGAGTGAGTAGTGCGAGACAATCCCCGTCCGGTGTTTCATACCAACGGCACTGGGTTTCTATCCATGGAGCTGGGCGATGCACACGGCCAAAGACGGTTTGAATATGACAGTTTCCAAGGCCTGTGGCGGGGATAAACTGATCAGTCATATACCGGATTCCGCTATTGCTATTTACCTGCCCTACTCTGCTCAATTTAGGCACTTCTATATAGAGACCAAGCAGAGCTGGCTTCGCGAAGCATGAGGGGTAGCTATCCCTCGAAAATATTGCGCGAATATCATCAGTATATAACCTGCGAGGACATATGTTGGGAGAGGCGACGGGTATCGTGTGTTATTACTGCAGCTGAACCCTAGTTTTGGACATGGTTTCAGGCACGAAGATCAGAAAGAAGGTTGCGGCAATAGTGGCAATCCCCGCCAGCGATAAGAACGCGGCGTTATACCCGAAGTACTGAACAACATATTCTGCCGAGAAATTACTGCAGGCAGAACCAATACCCACTAAAGCAGCCATGGCGCCCTGAGTAATGTTGAAGCGTCCTGTACCCTTAGTAAGATCGGCGCACATCAGAATGATGATCACCCCAAAGATGCCGTTGGCCACACCGTCTAACGACTGTATAGCCACTAAAAAGAAAGGGTTATCTGTAGACATAAACAAGAGCGCACGAATTGGGTTAATACAAAAACCGATCATAAAGATAACTTTACGTCCCCAGGCATCGGCTTTGGCTGCACACATTAGTGACATCAACATCATCCAAAATTGCGCAGCAATTATGCAGGCAGAGGTAAAAGCAATGGCCTGGTTCACATTCGAATTGAGTGACAGCTTCTGGCTGACCAGAGGCAACATAGCCGCATTGCCAAAATGGAATAGAAAAACACTCACAGCCAAAGCGATCAGGCGTTTATCGGTAAGCAATACAGAAAAACCGGCAGGCTCCCTTTTTCCCGAAACATCGCGCCGTTCGCCTCCCCGTGCTCGAATATGATCAATTGAATGAGCAGGAATAAATCCAACTGAGATAGCCATTAATACGCCCATAACGGCCATCAACCAGAAAACCCCTTCCGCAGCGATCGTTAGCGCTACAATTCCAGCAATCGCCGCAGCAAATACATTGCCCGCATGATTGGCCGCCTGGTTGGCACTTGTCTGTAATGTAAAAGTCTTATCACTACAAACTCCCAGAGTAATGGCTGCAATAGAGGGAGCCACGAAAGCAATAGCCGCCCCCATTAACACCTGGGAGCCATAAATGACAGGTTTGTGATTGGCCAGTGCAACAATAGCGATAGAGACAATCGCAATAATGATTCCGCAAGTTGCTATTAGCATACGCTTAAAGCGGGTGCTATCAATAAAAGCCCCTGCGGGTGTTTGTAATAAAACCGTGGTGATGCCACCAATAGCTAAAACAATGCCAATATCCCCTGGCTTCCAGTGCATAGCTGACAACAGGTATATCGCCAAATAAGGACCTAAACCTGCAACCACATCTCCCGCGAAGAAGTTCGTAAAAAGAAGAGGCTTGTTTAAACTCATAGATAAGTCTTATTGTGGGATTTATCAGCCCAGGTGGATGCCCTGACACCAAGTATAAGAAGCGGAGAATGATTTTTAGAGTAGCAGTAAGCAGAGACGACATCCGAGGCTGCGCCAATGTCCCTTAGCCTGATAGTATCGGCGATCATCTTCTTAATGATTGCTGCCCGGCAGTGGCTCCCCTCCACGATTCGCATCTGGCATATTATGACCCTTGGTGCGATCGCTTTGCTGCTCATGCGTCAAATTACCTTTAGAGAGGCTTTCTGGGCCATAGATTGGGATCTGATATTATATTTATTCTCGGTCTTCTCTATTGCCTCAGCTCTGTACGATACAGGGATATCCGCGCAAATCAGCCATCGGATTCTTTCAATCAAGCATCCAAGTCTTGTATTAATAAGTTATATCCTCGTAATGGCAATTTGTGCAGCCCTTCTTACCAATGATGCCGCTGCTGTAATCGGTGTACCCATTGCAATTGTACTTGCACGGAATATGAAATGGGGACTGATTCCACTCCTGATTACACTCTGTGCAACAGTCACAATTGGCAGCATGGTATCCCCCGTAGGCAATCCCCAAAACATACTGATTGCCAACGCAGGGAACTTCGACAATATGTTTGTCGTTTTTGCCCAGTGGACTCTTGTACCCGCTATCGTCACTATGTTTCTGTCCATGCTATGGCTGAAACGTTTTTTCAAAACCAGCGATATAATCAATTACGAAGCTAGTAAAGAGTACAGTGAGACGGAAAAGGTTACGCAAAAGTGGCCGGCACTTTTATCTGCAGCCCTATTATTAATCTTTATTGTCCTTGCCAGTATCCTACACAACGTGGATGGCATATATCACCCAAGTATTGGGCAAATCGGGCTAGCCGCTTGCTTGCCGATATATTTGGCCAGCCATGAACGCAGACGGATATTAAGAGAGGTAGACTGGCCTACTCTTTTTTTCTTTGTTTCTATGTTTGTTGTAACCGGATCACTTCTACAATCTGGCTCTCTCCAGCACTTCCTGAAAATGGGCAATATTGATTTAGCAGAACCAGAGACCATAGCTTTTGTCAGCTTCTTTGCAAGCCAGCTATTCTCCAATGTACCAGTAGTAGAGATCTACCTTAACCTTTTGCATCAACGTGACCCCCAAACCTTAATGATGCTTTCCGCAATATCTACAGTTGCCGGCAACCTGTTTATTATTAGCGCGGCCAGTAATGTTATCGTGCTACAGCAGGCAGAGAAATTCGGGGTAAAGCCTTTTAATTTCTGGCAATTCTTTTACCTGATGCTGCCAGTCAGTTTTATAAGCGTACTGATAAGTTATATCTGGATTCTCTGGTATGCATCCTGGCAGTAAACAGCAACAAAACCTACAGTAGTGAGTCATAAAGAAGCCATTTAGATATACTTAAGCTTTTTTAGGTTTCTCTATACGCGCGTATAAACGGTAATCGCCATTTTGGAGCAACAAATAGATATTATAAGGTTCGAATTTTTCACCATCTTCCATTCCAGGGCTCCCAACCGGCATCCCTGAAACTATTAGCCCCACACTACCCACTGGCGGTGAGGCCAGGAAATTCTGGATATACATAGCCGGAACATGCCCCTCAAAAACATACTGATCGCGCCATACCGCTGTGTGGCAGCCTTCCATTCCTCTAGGAATACCCCATTTACGTTTAACCTCCTGCATATTCACTTTAAAAACAGAGGTGGCCGTGAAGTCCTTTTCCTTTAGGTGCGCCATCCATTTTTTACAGCAAAAACATAAAGGATGCTTATAAACAATAAGTTCCGCAGCGTCATCACCGCTTTCTGCGACAGCACCACCAACTAGTGCGATAGCAAATAGAAGCAATAAAAAAATCCTTTTCAACTGCCACCTCTTTATTCAAATTTTAAATAGCCTGAGCGTAATGAATCACATAAGTCTTAGCAGAATCCTGCCAAAAGCAAACGGACTCAAATCCACTGTGAGCCAGTAAACTCTTGAATCCAGCAATTGAATACTTGTGACTATTTTCAGTATGGATTGTTTCCCCTTCAATAAAGTCTATACATGTATCCGCTATAGAAACACTGTGGTTTTTAAGACAAACCAAGTGCATTTCCACTCGCTGACGCAACGGGTGGTAAAATGCTCGATGCGCGAATAGAGAAAGATCAAAGTTTGCTCCTAGCTCAACATTGATCCTTTGCAGAAGGTTCAGATTAAACCGCTCAGTAACGTGATCACTATCGTTATAGGCTCGCTCTAAAATCACAGAATCCTTGACCAGGTCTGTACCAATCAACAAGCCATCGCCAGCATCAAGGTTCGAGGCAAACAATTTCAAGAGGCACTCCGCCTCCAATGGCTCAAAATTTCCTATTGTGGACCCCGGAAAAAAGATAACTTTTTTTCTTGAGGAAACATGAATAAGCTTGTTCCATACCTCAGATTGGGAAAAATCACCCACCTCACTCCACACCTGAACTCCCGGCAAACTCTTTTTGATCCGTTTTCCTGCCTCCAGTAAAATCTCGGGAGAAATATCTATTGGGCAGTAGCCCCTGGGGGAATCCATAGCATCAAGAAGCTCTTCTACCTTCTCACAATTCCCTGCACCTGGTTCTATCAGCAGTGTTTCAGGTCCAAATTTTTGAGCAATTTCATCCCGATAGGTTGTAAATATATCCGCCTCATTTCGGGTCAGGTAGTAATCTTGTGAATCGCAGATTTCCTCAAACAGGCGTGAACCAACTTCATCGTATAAGTATTTGCAGGGCAATGTCTTTCTTTTTCTCCCTAACCCTTCCAAAACATCCTCCAGGAATTCATTATTCTGGAGTTGATTCTCAATAACTGTCGATACGGCTGCTTTCACTTTAGTCTCCTGCCAATCGGACACCGGTAAATTGCCACGCTTGATGTGGATAAAAGAAATTCCTGTAACTGATTCTGATATGATCAGATGGGGTTGCGAAGGATCCTCCGCGCAAGACCTTCTGGTTACACATGAATTTGCCGTTGTACTCGCCAACTGCATCCTTGTGGGCCTTAAAACCGTGGTATGGCAAATAAGCACTAGAAGTCCATTCCCACAAATCCCCCAAGAACTGGGTATGGCCATTTTGAGCCGCCAAGGGCTTCAGATAACGTTTTTCCAACAAGTTGGCACTGGCAAGCTGATTTACTTGTCGCAAGTGACAAGCCGCTGCTTCCCACTCAAATTCTGTTGGCAGTCTTTTGCCGGCCCAGGTGGCAAAGGCATCCGCCTCATAAAACGAAAGGTGATGCACAGGTTCAAAACCATTCAGAGGTTGTAACCCATGTAACGTATATTGCTGCCAACCGTCTTTCGTTTCACGCCAATACAAAGGATGTTTCTGAGCGTTCTTTTGCACCAGTGACCAACCATCCGACAACCACAGGCGATGCTGTTGATAGCCTCCATCCTCAATAAACTCCAGATATTCAGCGTTACTGACTAAACGTGAAGCAATTGAAAAGTCAGGCAGAAACTGTTGGTGTACAGGCCCTTCATTATCAAAAAAGAAATCCTCCCCATCACTACCGATACCATAGAATCCGCCGGGTATTTCCAGCCAGCAAAGTGCAGCAACACTCTCAGCTTCTTCTTCGTGAGTATTATCACAATAAGCAGGTGCCATTGGATTCATCGATAGAGCATGCTTGATATCAGTCAGCAGTAATTCTTGATGTTGCTGCTCATGATTGAGGCCAAGATCCAGCAAAGCACTAATGGTTGAAGTAATGGGGGCTATATCTAACAGCTGTTCTATTGCCGTATCTACAGACTGGCGATAGGCGTAGATGCGCTCAATTCCAGGCCTGGAGATTACCCCCCTTTGCGGTCTGGAGTATGGGGTACCCAAACTGTTATAGTAGGAATTAAAAAGATGGTGAAAATGCGGGTCAAAAAGCTGGTAATTGGGGAGGTAAGGAGCGAGTAAGAATGTTTCAAAAAACCAGCTGGTGTGCGCCAGGTGCCACTTGGTTGGGCTCGCATCCGGCATCGACTGCAGCTGCATATCCTCGACAGATAAAGGTGCAGCAAGACACTCTGTCTCCCCCCGCACCCTTTGATAAGCTAAAAGAACCCGCTGCTGTAACTCTTCCAGAGATACTTCACCTGCAAATATTGTCATATCAATTATCAACTACGATAGAATTCAGTTCTATTGAAATCATCATACGCAGTTTTAGGCGTATTCCTAAGAGCTTGCAGAACTACACGACCTAATCCACGCCACTTTATTCAATTAAGAAAAACTCATGCAAAAAAAAGGGCCGGATAACCGGCCCACACTCTCGTCATGCTGACATGAATAATGAATTAAAATCGTGCAGTAAAATCTGCGCCATACATTCTCGGCATAAAACGCCATGCCGGGCTCGCCCCGATCGCAGCACCAGTGCCACCATAACCCCCAGCGATTTCCTCATCGGTTAAGTTCTGCACCCAAAGGGCTACTGAATAGTTATCCGATGCGCTATTCCAAGCAGCACGTAGATTAAATAACTGATAATCATCCACGATGCGGGTTCTATCGGTGATGGAGCCGATGCGCTCATCCGTCCAGTTATAATCTCCACGGAATACAAACTCTCCACCTGAAGCTAAATCCACTGTGTACTCAGCCATCAGGTTGAGCTTACTTTCGGGAGTGGAAACCCTGGCCTGACCAACCTTGGAGTCTTCCTCGGTTTCACCAATAGCCGTAATAATTTGATAGTCTGTGAATTCAGTGTCCAAGTATGAATAATTACCGGCAATGAACAGACTATCGGTGGCGGCCCACTGCACTTCTATCTCGGCACCGGTCCCCTCAGCGTCGGCATTTCTCAGGTTGTAGCTGGGGATTGGGTAACCGACCAGATCCAACTCCTGAAGGTTTTTATACTCATAGGTGTATACAGACGCATTTAGACGCACGCGGTTATCAAACAGGCTACTCTTAAGCCCCACTTCCAAATTGACGACATCTTCCTGATCAAATGAGGATTCCACACCTGGACCAAAGTTAAGGCTGTTAAATCCGCCGGCCTTAAAACCATCCGCCAAGGAGATAAAGGTCATCATCTCATCAGTCCAGCGATAGTCGAGCACGATGCGGCCGGAAATATCACTCCAGCTATCACTCAGCTTGGAATTTAACTCTGTTTGACCATTGTTATAAAAGGCGATGCCAAAAAGCTGTGAGCCCAGGTCAACTGTTGGCAGTGTGATACTGCCGACTTTATTGCCATTTTCATCTAGGAGATCCACGTCTCCGCCAGACAATGACAGCGGGATACTGTTGCCATAGGCGGTTTGAATAGTGAAATCTTTCTTATCGTAGGTGTAGCGGGCACCGACCGTCAGATCCATTTTGTCGGTGATACTCCAGGTCATATCGCCATAGAGCGCTGTAGAGCGATAATCACCAGTGTTGCGCACACTCTCGTTCCAAGGGGCATCAGAAGCTATCCAGGGCTGGAAGCCTGCCATCATCTGCTCTACAACCTGATCCGCCCTGAGCATACTGCCACTTACCGGCGCTCCTAGCGCATGAAGTAACGCATCCACCTGGCCACTTTGCAACATCAAGTCATAGACAAAAGTCGCACTGGCAACGCCTTCCAGCCCCATCGACTGCAATAACTGCCGATTCATAACCGCCAGGTCTTCCTGCTCTGTTTGGGTCAATTCTGGAAAACTCTCTTTGATACCTTCGTAAACGGCAAAAGATTCAACAGAACCGGTAGTGAAATAAGCGTAAGTTGTGTGGTCCAACTCCTCTTGGGAGTATGAGGCTCCCAGAGTCCATTTAATCGAGTCGGTAGCACCGTTGAGGCGGAATTCCTGCGAGAACTGGCTTTGGTCATCTGTATTCGCAGACCCAAACATATGGTCAGGATTGGCTGTGCCATCCTCGTCCTGCTGCAGGTGCGCATCAAACTTTCGATAAGCCGTGATCGAGGTAAGGGTAAAGTTATCGAACTCTTTGCTAACGGTCAGGGAAGTGCCGAAAGAATCTCGATCTTCAATGGTTGGTGTATCCAGAGCGTAGTCCCCGAATACATCGGTTCC
This sequence comes from Microbulbifer mixtoriginis (SeqCode), assembly GCF_052468275.1. NCBI lineage: Bacteria > Pseudomonadati > Pseudomonadota > Gammaproteobacteria > Cellvibrionales > Microbulbiferaceae > Microbulbifer > Microbulbifer mixtoriginis (SeqCode). The sequence goes on from NZ_CP174341.1 coordinate 3,290,449, forward strand.
CTCTTTTAGGCTGGGCACAATAGTTGTGCGCAACGCACTACCCTGATCCATTACGCCATAGTCTGCCCGCCACAGCACCTCAATATCTTCCGCAGGCTCCCACAAAACAGATGCCCGGTAGGTCTGGGTATCCTGATCCCCTACTGAAAAACCACCCGCCAAATTATCCGCAAAGGGGTCTCGGCGGTTAGTGGATGCGGAGAAACGAGCGGAAAGCGTATCGGTTAGCTGGCGATTGAGAAGCAGATCGGAGGACTGGCGGCCATAATTACCAGCGGTGAGATTTAGCTCGACGGTATTATCTGCCTGGGGCTTGGTGGTAATAATATGAATGGCCCCACCCGTAGCATTACGCCCAAAAAGCGTACCTTGTGGGCCTTTCAGAACCTCCACTCTTTCTATATCCGTCAGGGGAATTTCGGCGCCTGCACCGCGACCGGTGTAGACACCGTCCACATAAACAGCAACGGCCGGATCGGATCCCACGGTCCAATCGTTGGTTTGAATACCGCGGATACTGTATGTTGGCTGCAAAGCGGTATCGTTGTGCATCTCGACACCAGGCGTATACCGGCCTAGATCCGTGAGATTTTTGACACCCGACTCTTTTATATTTTCCCCGGTAAATGCGGAAATCGCGATCGGTACTTCCTGTAGGTTTTCCGCTCGCTTTTGTGCTGTAACTACAACTTCTTCAATTTCTGCAGCTTGAACATTAGCGCTCACAGCTGTAAAGAAGGCAATAGCGCCGGAGAGGATAGAGAGGTTAAATTGACGGTTTTTTACGGTGCTACCAACATCGTGCATCATCGCGTCCTCGCATTTATTGTTATACAGCGTGATGTATTGGTTTTTTATTTTTGTTATTCCACGCCATCTTACGGTCGCCTTTTTGGATTTAAAACCCCGACATGACCTTTTTCTTATGACTGGTCAGTTTTGTGAAGGATTGCGCGAAAAGACAGGTTAATCGGCGAAAATAACTATCTATTATCGTCACGAAAAGTTACTAAGGTGTGTTCTCTAGTAACTTATATATTTACGGATTCTATAAGGTCCGATTTTACCAACGTCCATTTCATTAACCGCTATACGGGAAAAACTATGGTGCGTTCGTCTTATTTAAAAAGTCGTGTATTGCCCTTACTCGTTGTAATTTCGGCACTCATAGCACTCACTCTTCTCGCAGTCTGGGGTTGGTGGCGACAAAGCCTGCCATCACTCGAAGGAAGTATTGTCACAGGGCAACTACTAGAACCTGCATTAATTCACCGGGATAAGCAGGGTGTAGTAATTATTCAATCCGATGACCGCAATAGTAGCGCTTTTGCCCTGGGCTTTTTACATGCCCAGGAGCGCTTTTTCCAGATGGACCTGTTGCGCCGAAGCTCCGCCGGTGAGCTGTCTGAATTGGTAGGAGCTGCCGCACTAAAGAAAGATAAAAAGGTCCGTAGACACCAGTTTCGCAAGCGGGCAGAGAGGAATATTGCGGCAATGCCTGAAGACCAGCGCCAACTTCTCAACCACTATGTTCAAGGGGTAAATTTTGGCCTGCAGTATCTGAACGCTAAACCCTGGGAGTATTTGCTTCTGGGGCAAGAGCCCAGGCCATGGAACGCAGCAGACAGCCTGCTGGCAACCTTTAGCATGTACTTAACATTGCAAAGTGAAGAGGGCAAGTTTGAGCGGCGCGATACCGCCTTAGCAGATCTGTTACCCCAAGATCTCTATGCTTTCTTCTTTCCCGCCGGAGGTATTTGGGATGCCCCTCTAATTGGCGAAGCGGAATCTCTCGATAATATTCCAGAAACGCCTATTTCCTCATTACTGGATAAAAACGATCCCATTGCCTATCAAGCCATGCAGAGTGATGACAAAGTTTACGGCAGTAACAATTGGGTTGTTGGGGGAGCTTTAACAGAACATGGTAGTGCCATACTCGCGAATGACATGCACCTGGGACTGACTGTACCCAATATCTGGTTTCGTGCGGGCTGGAATATTCCTGGAACTGAAAGAAGTATCCGCGGTGTGACCTTGCCAGGAGGCCCAATTGTGGTAGCAGGTAGCAACGGCGCAGTTGCCTGGGGCTTTACCAATACCGGAGCGGATTGGGGTGACCTTATCCCACTGGAATTAAACTCTGATGCAACCCAGTATCTGACCCCGGATGGCTGGCGAGATCTCTCTATCGAACAGGAAACCATAAAAGTAAAAGGTGCCAAAGATGAAACCATAGCAGTAGAAAAAACCGTCTGGGGACCTGTTATCGGTAAAGACCACCGGGGAACCCCCCTCGCCTACCGCTGGGTTGCCCACGATATTTCCGGTGGCAATATGAACTTGCTGCAGATGGAATCTATTACCTCCGCCAGCGAGGCATTAGACCTGGGCCCAGACATCGGTATTCCTCACCAGAATTTTGTTGTAGGCGATAAAGAAGGCAATATTGGCTGGACAATCGCTGGACCCATTCCCAAGCGAATTGGCTTTGATGGCAGCCGTTCAGTAAGTTGGGCCGGTGGGACTATTTACTGGGACGGATATCTTACTAAGGAGGAACAGCCGCGAATTTACAACCCAGACAACCACCGCCTTTGGAGCGCAAATGCCCGCACCCTGAGCGGTGACTGGCTTAAGATCATGGGCGACCATGGCTATGCTCTCGGTGCCCGCCAGCAGCAGATTCGCGACAGCCTACTTGCCCGCCAACAATTTGATGAACAAGCACTATTAGATATACAGCTGGATGATCGCGCTATTTTTCTTCAGCGATGGCAGCAACACCTCTCAGAACTTCTACATGACCGGGAAGGCTATGACGAAGCCTACAAACTCGTTCGAGATTGGGGCGGACGCGCCAGCGCTGACTCGGCTGGATACCGAATTGTGCGCAACTATCGCTTAAAGTTTATGGAGCTTAGTACCGCTCCTATTCTTACATTTATGCGAAAAACCCAACCGAACTTTTCCTTCGGTCAATTAAAACGCCAATTTGAGTATCCGATCTGGACTCTTGCTCAAGAAGAACCTCAACATTTACTTAACCCCGACTTTGAATCCTGGACAGCTCTGAAGCTATCTGCACTTAACCAAGTACTGGATAAAATGTCGACGGGCGGGCTCCCGCTATTAGAGCAAACCTGGGGTGAACAAAACACGGCTTCCATTCGACACCCATTGGCAAGAGCAGTCTCGGCCATAGATTGGTTTACCGCCATGCCCAGAGACCAATTGGCAGGGGACACCCACATGCCCCGCTTCCAATCACCAACCCATGGTGCCTCCGAGCGAATGGTTGTCTCCCCTGGGCGCGAAGAGCAGGGTATTTTTCATATGGCTACAGGGCAAAGCAGTCACCCGTTATCCCCGTTTTTTGACAAAGGCCATGAAGATTGGGTCGAGGGAAACCCCTCCCCTTTTATTGAGGGGGAGAGCCGCTATCAGCTCAGGCTGCAATAACTGCCGTAACTGTACTGAAAATACTGATAAAAAAGTTATTCAGGCCTATCCCCACCCACACTCGCTGCGGCACAAGCCTGTGCCGCTAATGCCCATGACAGGATTTTTAGATTAACCATTGGAAACAGATATCAAGCAGTCTCATCCAGAATAGCGAATGACAGGAAGGTGGTAAAAAAAGCTAGGCCAACCACTAAAGGTAAAAGTGGAAAGCACAGCATAACCAGAGAAACGCCTATCCATAGCCAGCGTACTAACGCCTTCTTTTGGCGATATTGGTATCTATAGCGGCGGGAGTCATGACTTAATAGGCCAATTTGTGGAAACTCGGGCTGTTGCGGGAGAAAGAATCGCACAAAATTAGTGCAATAAAAGCAAATTATCGTCAGCAGCATGACACAAATACCTGACGGAAAGACCTTCTCAGTATAGGTCTTACCTAGGTAGTTTCAGGCCTGCACAATAGTAATTAGCCTGCCAGAGCCCATTTAGCTCTCGCTGGATTGGTACCAGCTGAGTTTTTTATGCAGCCCCACCACACCACCAATGATGGTGAGTGTAGGCGCCCGTACAGCTTTTTCTTTGGCAAGTGTGGGAAGCGTGTTGAGATCACCGATGATCACCCTTTGTGCCTTGGTAGTGCCTTTTTCAATCAGCGCCGCTGGCGTGGCCGTCGGTAGGCCATGCTGAACCAGCTCTGTACATATTGTTTGCAGGCCCGTTAATCCCATATAAAAAACCAGGGTTTGGCTACCGGAAGCCAGCTCTTTCCATGGCAGGTCGAGACTACCTTCTTTTAAATGGCCCGTAATAAAGCGTACCGACTGTGCATGATCTCGATGAGTCAGCGGAATCCCCGCATAGCTAGCACACCCCGCTGCAGCGGTTATTCCCGGTACCACCTGAAAAGGAATTGAGGCGTCAGCCAGTTTGTCGATCTCCTCTCCACCACGCCCAAAAATAAAGGGATCACCACCTTTCAGGCGCAGAACTTTCTTTCCCTGCTTGGCCAGATCAACCAGTAACTGGTTGATATCATCCTGGGGTACGGCATGAAATGCCTTTTTTTTGCCGACATAAATACGCTCGGCATCTCTTCGGACTAAGTCCATAACTTCTGGAGAAACCAGGCGGTCGTACAGCACCACATCCGCTTGCTGCATTAGTCGCAACGCGCGGAAAGTTAATAAATCGGGATCTCCGGGGCCACCCCCAACCAAATAAACTTCTCCAAGCGGGTTGGGGCTCCCCTGCCAATCTTGCAACGCGCCCAAGAATTCCCTCTCTGCATCTGCCAGCTGACCCGCTTCCACCCGACGGGCAACAGGCCCAGCAAAGACCCATTCCCAAAAATTCTTACGCCGCGCCTCCGGCAACGCCTGCTTCACCTGTGAGCGCATACGCGAAGCGAAATCAACCAGTGATGCGAGCCCAGGGGAAAGCAATGCCTCAAGCTGGGCGCGAATGCGGCGGGCGAGAACTGGGGCCACACCACCACTACTGATCCCGATGGATAGATCGCCACGTTCGACAATTGCGGGGAAAGTAAAAGTGCACAATTCCGGAGCATCCACTGCATTTACCGGCAAGCGGCGCCTCTGCGCATCCCTGGATACACAGCCATTGACCTCAGAGCTGCTCGTTGCCGCAATCACCAAGTCGGCCAGATCCAAATGCTCAACAGAATAAGTTACCCGATGCCACTCTCCATCAGAATCAACCACAATCCGGTGCAATTCTTCCGTGATATCCGGGGATACCACCAGAATCCGAGCTCCCGCCTTATGCAACAAGCGGGCCTTACGTGTGGCAATGGAGCCTCCGCCAACGATTAAGCTGGGGCGATTTTTTACATCGAATGCAAGAGGGAGATAACGCACTGATTAATCCATCAAACAAGCAGTCGGGTAGTATTTTACCCAGAAAAGAAAAAAGGCGAACATAACGTTCGCCCTTTTAAGTCACTGCGCTCAGGCAGCGGAGATTACTTCCTGACCACGCATATAAGGGCGCAGCGCTTCAGGGACCTCGATACTGCCATCCTCGCGTTGGTAGTTTTCCAGCACTGCAATCAAGGTGCGCCCTACTGCCAAGCCGGAGCCATTCAGTGTGTGTAACAATTCCGGCTTGCCGGTTTCCGGGTTGCGCCAACGCGCCTTCATACGGCGAGCCTGGAAGTCACCCACCAGGGAGCAGGAAGAGATTTCGCGGTACTTGTCCTGAGAGGGAATCCAGACTTCGATATCGTAAGTCTTGCGCGCAGCGAAACCAATATCACCACCACACAACACTACAGTGCGGTAAGGCAGGTTCAGCTTTTGCAGGATCGCCTCAGCATTTTTGGTAAGGGTCTCCAGCGCTTCCTCGGACTGGTCCGGGCGCGCCGCCCACACCAATTCCACTTTTTCAAACTGGTGCTGGCGAATCATGCCGCGAGTGTCGCGGCCGTGTGAACCGGCCTCAGAACGGAAGCAGGTTGTATGCGCGACCAGCTTGTGCGGCAAAGAATTACTGTCCTCGACAATATGATCGCGATACATATTAGTAAGAGGCACTTCTGCTGTCGGAATCAGATAGAAGCCACGCTCATCGGTCAGCTTAAACAGATCCTCCTCGAACTTTGGCAGCTGCGAGGTTCCATACAGGGAGTCACCATTGACGACCACCGGTACGTTAGTTTCTTTATAACCATGCTCCTCAATGTGCGTATCGAGCATGAGTTGGGCGAGAGCACGGTGTAAACGCGCTACTTCACCGGACATCACAGCAAAGCGCGATCCAGTAAGTTTTACCGCCATCTCAAAATCGAGACCGCCAAGCTGGGAGCCGAGATCTACATGGTCTTTGATCTCAAAATCGAAGCTACGGGGTTGGCCCCAGCGACGTACTTCCACATTGTCATCTTCGCTCTCGCCTTCGGGCACCGAAGCATCCGGCAGGTTGGGAATTGCGGACAGAATCGAATCCAACTCTTCCTGCAACTCAGACAGCGCCTGCTTGGCATTTTGTAACTCGCCCCCGAGGGACTCGACTTCTTTGAGCAGCGGAGCAATATCTTCTCCGGCGGCCTTAGCTCGCCCGATATTTTTCGACTTGCTATTGCGCTCGTTTTGCAAACTCTCGGTGCGCACCTGCAGCTCTTTACGGCGCTCCTCGAGGGCTTCCAGTTTGGCAGTATCCAGTTCCACACCGCGTTTTTTCAGGGCCGCGGCCACTTGGTCCATATCCGTGCGAATCAGTTTGGGATCGAGCATCGTTTCCAGTTCGCCTGTAATCAGGCTCCTACAACAGAATTAAAATAAATATTGGTTAAAAATAACGCGTCGCTAAGGCGACTGCGGCTCCCGTGGCCGCCAGACAGCAAATGAGACTGCCGACAATATAGCCAAGGGCCATCAAAGGTTGGCCATTGTGCCACAGTATCAAGCTCTCTAGGGAGAAAGTGGAAAAGGTGGTCAGTGCACCGAACATTCCTGTCATGATTAGCAGGCGCCACTCCTCTCCGAGCATTGCTCTATGGGTGATCAAAATGTAGGCGATGCCAATCAAAAATGATCCAAGCACATTCACGATCAATGTACCCAGCGGGAACTTCCCACTGAATACCGGATAGCTCCAGACGCTTATCTGGTGACGAAGTATTGCCCCCAAGGCACCACCTATGGCGATGGCCAGCCACTGCATGGTCTTTTACCTTAAATCCTTATGGTTTCTTCTTATAACGTTGCTGCTCACTCTCACTGTTAAGCCTGCGCAACACTTGCAACTTTTCGGAAATTTTTAACTCCAGCCCACGGGGAACCGGCTGGTAATACTCTCTGTCCGCAATTTCTTCTGGGAAGTAGTTTTCCCCCGCGGCGAAAGCATCTGGCTCATCGTGGGCATAGCGGTACTCGGCCCCATGCGACAAACTTTTCGCCAACTTCGTGGGGGCATTGCGCAAATGCACCGGCACCTCGTAGCTGGGATCACGGCGCACATCCGCCACTGCACGCTTATAAGCGCTATAAACTGCGTTACTTTTCGCCGCGACAGCAAGATAGGTAATTGCCTGCGCAATGGCCAGCTCTCCTTCGGGACTACCGAGACGCTCCTGTACATCCCAGGCATTAAGAGCCAATTGCAATGCTCGCGGGTCGGCATTGCCAATATCTTCACTGGCCATTCGCACTACCCGGCGGGCAACATATAAGGGATCACAACCACCATCGAGCATGCGCACAAACCAATAAAGCGCGGCATCGGGGTCTGAACCCCGTACCGATTTATGCATGGCGGAAATTTGGTCATAAAAATAATCACCGCCCTTGTCAAATCGACGCACGTCGGCGCTGAGCACTTCACTGAGCACATCCTCATCGACCAGCAACCTACCGCCCTCTTCCCTGGCCAAATCGCAGGCGACTTCCAGCAGGTTCAGGGCACTGCGCGCATCCCCATCGGCCGCGCGGGCAATCTTAGCCAAAACCTCTTCCGGGATATGAACATTGCGCTCGCGCAGTTGATCATCCGCCTGCTGCGCATACCCAAGCAGCCCGATAAGATCTTCTTCGGGAATACTGCGCAGTAGATACACACGGCAGCGGGATAAGAGGGCGTTGTTCAGCTCAAAAGCCGGGTTTTCGGTTGTAGCACCAACAAAAGTCACCGTGCCCTCTTCTACATAGGGCAAGAAGGCATCCTGCTGCGCCTTATTAAAACGATGTACTTCGTCGACAAAAAGAATGGTATTGCGGCCTGACTGCATGCGCTGTTGCTCGGCCTCTGCTACTGCCTGCCGAATATCCTTCACCCCCGCCAACACCGCTGAGAGAGTAGCAAAGCGCGCATCACACTCCTCGGCTAACAGCCGGGCAAATGTGGTTTTACCGACGCCCGGTGGTCCCCACAGAATCATTGAGTGTAACTGGCCGCGCTCAACCGCTTCCCGCAACGGCTTTCCCTTCCCCAATAAATGCGATTGGCCCACATAGTGGGCCAGAGAATTAGGCCGCATTCTTGCGGCCAGCGGCTGATGCCGTTGCGGGATTTGAAACAGGTCACTCATCTTTGATTATGTCTGTACCAGCGGGCGGCTTGAAATTAAAGATGGACTCGGAAAGTTTCGGGTTTGCTTTCAAACTGTTGAAAACAATCTCCGTGCTCTGCCCCATGCTGTCGCGCACTTTCATAGCAGATGGCAGACCATTTTTAGCAAAGCGGATTTCCATAGACTTGAACGGCGCCTTTGGATTTTTTGGCGTCAGCTGATAAATACCGTCCTTTAAAGCCACATCGAATGATTTACGAATATCCTCAACCTTACCGCCGAGTAGTAAAGCTGGGGTCTCTTTCATACGCTCATCCACCGGACGTATAGTGACCTGCTCAAGATCCGGATCATAGAGCCAAAGGGTTTTATTATTCGTTACCAATAACTGGGCGTATGGCTCGCCGGTTTTCCAGCGCAACTTGCCTGGCCGCTGTACTGAAAAACTACCATTGCTTTTTTGAGATACCTTACCGCGCTCATCAATCAGCGTTTGCTTAAAGTTTCCGGAAAGGGAAGACAACGGTTGCAGGAGTTTGCCGAGCTCTTCTGTAGCATCGGCCCAGACTGCACTGCTCGCAACGGTCAATACCAGCAGGAAGTTGCGCAGAATATTCTTCATCATCGATTTCCAGTATGTTGATTTCCCTAAAGATTAGTCAGCGGGAAGTGAACCGCAGCTTAACTTTGGATGGCGCCGCCCCTCTTTATTTAGGCTGGAGGCGGAGCCAGTACCTCACGGTTGCCATTATGCCCCGCCGGTGAAACGACTCCGGCAGCCTCCATGGCATCGATAATTCGCGCGGCGCGATTGTAGCCGATGCGAAGCTGGCGCTGAACTGAAGAGATGGACGCTTTGCGTGATTTCGTGACAAAGGCAACCGCTTCATCGTAAAGAGCATCAGCCTCAGGGTCATCTTCATCACCGCCCTCAGACTGCAGGCCAGGCACTGGAATGCTGTTGTTGCTGTCATCAACAATGCCGTCGATATATTCGGGTTCTCCGCGCCGTGTCCAGTCCGCGACAACTTTATGCACTTCATGATCGTCCACAAAGGCGCCATGAACCCGCACTGGTACCCCACTGCCCGGAGGGAGGTAGAGCATATCGCCGTGACCGAGCAGCTGCTCGGCACCGCCCTGGTCTAGGATTGTGCGGGAGTCCACCTTGGAAGAAACCTGGAAGCCAATACGGGTAGGCACATTGGCCTTGATCAATCCGGTAATCACATCCACTGAGGGTCGTTGAGTAGCTAACAGCAAATGAATCCCCGCAGCACGGGCTTTCTGTGCGATACGGGCAATCAGCTGCTCCACCTTCTTGCCAACGATCATCATCATGTCGGCAAATTCATCAATAACAACCACGATTGCGGGCAGTGCCTTAAGTGCAGGAGCGGTTTGCTCTTCAGCCGGAACGCTGGAAGCAGGATCCGGTTCCCACAGTGGATCTAAAATCGGCTCACCAGCTTCCTCTGCCTCTTTTATCTTGCGATTAAAGCCCGCTAGATTGCGCACTCCCATCGCCGCCATCAATTTATAACGACGCTCCATCTCGCCCACACACCAACGCAAACCGTTGGCTGCATCATTCATATCGGTGATCACCGGAGTGAGCAAGTGGGGAATACCCTCGTACACCGATAGCTCCAACATCTTTGGATCCACCAAGATCAGGCGAACCTCATCCGGAGTAGACTTGTACAAAAGACTGAGCAACATCACATTGATGCCCACAGACTTACCAGATCCAGTGGTACCGGCAACCAGGAGGTGGGGCATCTTGGCGAGATCGGCCACTACCGGTTGGCCGGAAATATCGTGCCCAAGTGCCAATGTCAGGGGGGACTTGGCATTCTCATAGACATCGGCGGACAGCACTTCACTAAGACGTACCATCTGTCGATTTTCATTGGGAATCTCAATACCCACCACCGATTTCCCCGGGATCACCTCCACTACGCGGACACTGATTACCGCCAAAGATCGGGCCAGGTCTTTGGCCAAGTTTGAAATCTTACTCACCTTTACACCCGGCGCCGGTTGGATCTCAAAGCGGGTTACCACAGGACCGGGCAATACCGATACAACTTCGGCTACCACACCAAAATCTTTAAGCTTCAGCTCCAATAAGCGCGACAGGGCTTCGAGGGATTCCCGGGAAAAGCCCGGTTTCTTATTTTGATCGGAAGGATCAAGCAAGCCTAAAGGTGGCAATGTTCCTGTAACAGGCCCGCCCTTGAATAATTCGCCTTGCTTTTCTTTAGACGCACGGGGGCTCTGCTTGGGCTTTACTGGAGCCGCTTCAATCTTGGGGGGAATTCGCTTGGCGGTGCGCTGTTTCTCTTCTTCCACTGCAGCTTTGCGCACGACTATGGCTTCCCGCGCCACGCGCTGTTCTGTGCGCTTCAGGCGCCATTGCTTGTAGTAACTGCTCAACCAGGCGATAAGCCCTAACACATTACGACCAATGGACTCGGCCAACTTGAGCCAGGAAAGGCCAGTGAATATCGTCACACCAATGGCAAAAATCGCCAACAATAAAATGGTCCCACCAACATAACCAAGACTTCCCTGAAGAGAACTTGATAGCGCGTCTCCAATGATTCCGCCGTTGGTGAAAGGCAGAGGATCGTCAGCGGGAGAAAAACATAGTGTGGCCAAAGCGGCACCACTAATTAACAGAAGGAACAGACCAAAGACTCTCAGCGCAAACAGGGGAGCATGGAAACGTGCATTGCGGTCGCGTAAGATTTTATAAGCACGCAAGCCAATCAACAGGGGAAACAGATAGGCCATCCAACCCAATAGAGAAAGGCAGACATCGGCGAGCCAGGCGCCTGCAGGACCAATGGCATTGTGAATTTTGCCTAGCTGCCCGGTATGGGACCAACCTGGATCTTGGGAATCGTAACTGAGCAGGCTGATAGCCATTAATAGTGCCCCTGCCAGCAGGCAGATTAACGCCCCCTCTCGGACCAAACGGGCGACGAGTGAATCCGGCAATGCACCGCTCTTTTCAGAATTTTCTCCGGTTGCGCTTTCGGCCTTCAATGGCTTACCTCAATATTCTTTGCTGTTGCTTTCTGGTACTTGTAACAAACGGAAATCGCTACTTGAGCGATTTCCTCTGTGGCCTAATTATCTTTGATTTATGCTGGTTTGTATGTGCGATATATACAAGCCGGGATCTTAAGGGAGATATCCTCTCCAGTATCCCGCCAACACAGCGAATCTCTTATCTCTTGGGGCACTCTGTCGCGGGCAAAGTTGTTCAGTATTTCTAGTTTGCTGGAGTCTCCACCCAGCTCGGCCCCCAGGCTTGCTCGGGTGCTGTAAGTGAATTCAGCCTGAAATATTTCCTCACACCCTCTGAACCCAGCACTTTTAAACAGCCAGGATATCTGGTCCTGCCTGGGGAAGTAGCGGTTGAATGCTTGAGATTCGCAACCAGCCAACATGCTGGTTTTTCGTACGATATCTGTAAACACATCCTGTATCACACCGGAGGCCGGCAGCAATTGCCAAATAATAAAACGCCCCCCTCGCTTCAGGACCCGAAAGACATTCCTCATTACCAGCGGTTGGTCCAACTGGGGCACTTCGTGCAGCCCCATTTTGAGTACCACCGCATCAAAAGATTCCTTTTCATAAGGCAATGCCCTGGCATCACCCACAGTAACATCGACAACCCTTTCACGCACTTTTGAGTTGATACGCTTGAGCTGGGAGTGGTGGGTATCGCACATACTGAGGGCGAGCCCCATTGACTTTTTATCACCATACTCCAACAGCAACTGGCTGACCGCGCCACTACCGCTCATTAAATCCAGTACTTTATTTCCCTCTCTGAGATCCAGCGCTTCGAGTAGCTTTGCTTTCGACTCGGGTGAAGCCACGAAGGCATCTAAAGCATCATGGGAAAGGACATTGTACCCATCCGCCACAATATCGCATCTGACCTGCAGCTTCAGGGATGCGAACAACTCCACTAAATCTGGAGGGCCATGCAAACTGGCAATATGGCTACCATCAGGCCCTAAATCGACAGAAAGCCTCAAGGAGAAAGTGTCATCCAGGATTTCCGACACAAATACCTGTGCTTCATTACTGAGACTGAAGGTAAATGTGGGGTGGCCAATCAAATTGCTGCCCAGATTCAACGGTACTATTTTTCTGCCCTGCCTCATGGCTTCGCCCTTTGGCCGTTGTTATGCATCCCAAATTTGGCTAACTACCAAAAGGATGAAAACACCTCCTCCGAGCCCTCTTGTGACCAAATACAAATACTTTATAAGTCGTACCGAGCGGACTTCACATCGAATAAATCGCAATTTATTCAATAAAAACAATGAATTATTCTCAATTATTGATGTCGTTTCTGGGTATTGAGAGCCGGGTCGACTCGCTGCAGCGATCTAAATAGCACTTCCCAATGGCATAAATTGAGGCAAACTATTTCGTCGAATTGTCACTTTCGCCTATTATATCGGCCAATCTAATAGCTTTGGCTGATCAAAATATGGCCGGCTAGGTGGACTCCCAGTTCTCTGGGTAAACTTTGCACACAGACAGGTTTAAAGAGAGTTTCATGAGCAACAACCATCATCGACTGATTATTCTCGGTTCTGGCCCTGCAGGCTACACAGCAGCCATTTACGCAGCCCGCGCAAACTTGAATCCCGTTGTTATTACCGGTATGCAACAGGGTGGGCAGTTGACCACCACTACAGAAGTTGAAAACTGGCCCGGTGGCATCCCCGAGCTGCAGGGCCCCGACCTGATGGTGCAAATGCAACAACACGCCGAGCGCTTCGACACCCAGATTATTTTTGATCACATCGAGTCTGTAGATCTGAACAATCGCCCATTCACTTTGAAGGGCAATGAAACCTATACCTGCGACGCCCTAGTCATCGCCACTGGTGCCTCAGCTCAATACCTGGGCCTACCGTCTGAAGAAGCCTTCCAGGGTCGTGGTGTCAGTGCCTGTGCGACCTGTGACGGTTTCTTCTATCGCGATCAGAAAGTAGCCGTTGTGGGCGGTGGTAATACCGCAGTAGAAGAGGCCCTATACCTGTCCAATATCGCCAGTGAAGTTACCCTGATCCACCGCCGTGACGAGCTTCGCGCCGAGAAGATCCTTCAGGATCGCCTGATGGAGAAGGTGGAAAACGGCAATATCAAACTTTGCTTTCACCACACCCTCGACGAGGTTCTTGGTGATGACAACGGAGTAACCGGCCTGCGCGTTCGCAGCACCCAGGATGACTCCACCAAGGAATTGGAGGCCGCCGGTGTATTTATCGCGATTGGCCACAAGCCCAATACCGGCATCTTTAAAGATCAGCTTGAAATGAATAACGGCTATATCATCGTGCAAAGTGGCCTGGAGGGTAACGCCACTCAGACATCTGTGCCCGGCGTGTTTGCAGCTGGCGATGTATCTGATCACATCTACCGCCAGGCGGTCACCTCCGCTGGCACCGGCTGTATGGCAGCCCTGGACGCCGAGCGTTTCCTCGACGCCTAACAACTGCTTCTCACCCGGGTAGCCTCAAGGCTACCCGGGCCTCCTCAGACCCAGGACAGGAAACAGTTTGTGGCAAGGAATACCCAAAGCCGCCTAATGTGGCTCGACCACAATCATATAGATTTCCCTTCTACCCAGACTGCTCTAGACGATCCCAATGGACTCCTCGCAGCTGGTGGAGATCTCTCCCCGGAATGGTTGTTGGCCGCCTATCGCCGAGGTATCTTCCCATGGTTTTCCGAAGACCAGCCTATCCTCTGGTGGAGCCCCTCACCGCGCTGTGTAGTAATACCCAGCGACTTCCATATTGGCCGCAGTCTGCGTAAAACCCTGCGCAGAGGTATATTCTCAGTCACATTTGACCAAGCCTTCGAACAAGTAATCGAGGGTTGCCGCCTCCCCAGGAGTTCTGAAGATGGCACCTGGATTACCGATGAGATGACCGAGGCCTATATCGACATGCACCATCTGGGCCATGCCCACTCCGTTGAGGTATGGCGTGAGGGTCGGCTGGTCGGTGGACTTTACGGTCTTTCAATCGGCCGTATTTTTTTTGGGGAATCCATGTTTCACAGGGAGACAGATGCTTCCAAAGTCGCTTTTGTCCACCTCGTTCGCCAATTAGAATTGTGGGGCTGCCCACTGATCGACTGCCAGGTAAGCAACCCCCACCTGAGTAGTCTTGGGGCCGTTGAAATGTGTCGTAGGGACTTCGAACACCTGCTGGAGGACGGCCTTATACAGCCCGCCTTTCCGCAGCCTTGGAAACTTTCGTGGACTTATGGGTAAATATTCTCAACTCGACTCGGTCCGACTTTTGGCAACCCTGCCCCACCCATGTGGCTATCTGCCAGATAGGGAGGCTACAACGGTATTTGTGGACCCGCAGACAGAGGTAGACCAACGCCTTTACAATCGCCTCTCAGAGCTGGGCTTTCGCCGCAGCGGGGCCTATCTCTACCGACCTCAATGCGCAACATGCAGGGCCTGTGTGCCCGCCCGTGTACCAGTGGGCCTTTTTGTACCGGATCGCAACCAGCGCCGCTGCTGGAAACGCAATAAGGACCTGGATATCTTTCATATCGAATCCATCGACACCGATGAGCATTACGAGCTGTACGCACGCTACATTGAGCAGCGTCATGCCGATGGGGAAATGTACCCTCCGAGCCGCGAACAGTATCGCAGCTTCCTAAGCCCGGCCTGGGGAGCTACTCGCTATATTGAGCTGCGTGCACGTGGGCGCCTAGTCGCAGTGGCGGTCACCGACCTGCTTACTGCAGGCCTGTCGGCCATCTATACTTTCTTCGACCCGGATGAGGAC
Organism: Microbulbifer mixtoriginis (SeqCode); assembly: GCF_052468275.1. Classification (NCBI taxonomy): domain Bacteria; kingdom Pseudomonadati; phylum Pseudomonadota; class Gammaproteobacteria; order Cellvibrionales; family Microbulbiferaceae; genus Microbulbifer; species Microbulbifer mixtoriginis (SeqCode). Next base: position 3,305,797 of record NZ_CP174341.1, read on the forward strand.
AAGCGCAGTCTGGGCAGTTACTGCATTCTCTACCAAATTGAATGGGCCAGAAGGTTAGGGCTTCCCAATCTGTATTTGGGCTATTGGATAGAGAAATGCCATAAGATGGCCTACAAAAGCCAGTTCCAACCCATTGAAATGCTCACAGAGAACCGCTGGAGCCTGAAATCTCTATAATTCCTACGCACGCGCCCTTTGCTCTATTCTGCCTTTTCGTGCAAAATGCTCGCCCGTCAAGCCGCGGCTAGGCAAGATTGCCTCCGGGGTAAAGGTCTGATCAAGTTATTTGAAGGTTGCTGCCGCATGGCAAAAGACGATTATATTGAAATGGAAGGCGAGGTGATCGACACCCTGCCAAATACCACTTTCCGCGTAAAGCTGGAAAACGGACACGTGGTCATTGCGCACATCTCTGGAAAGATGCGTAAAAACTACATTCGCATCCTCACCGGCGATAAGGTCAAAGTGGAACTCACCCCCTACGACCTGAGCAAAGGTCGCATCACCTACCGCGCCCGCTAATTCGCTCGTCAGGCAAAGAGCTTAAAGTGACTTGCCCTGGACACAAAAAAGCCACCTTGCGGTGGCTTTTTTGATGTATTTTTTTGTAGAGCTAGGCAGGAACCGCCGTTTTTATGGAGAGTTCATCATTCTCTATGACGACCACCACGCGGCCCCCTTCCTCTGCCAACTCGCCAAACAAGACTGACTCAGCCAATGGCTTGCGCAGCTTGTCTCTTATCAAACGCGACATCGGGCGAGCCCCCATTTTTTCATCGTAACCGCGAATAGCCAGCCACTCGCGAGCCTCATCATCTACGATCAGAGTCACACGGGAGTCATCTAGCTGCGCTTGCAACTCGACAATAAACTTATCCACTACAGTTTTAACCACATCCAATGGCAGAGAGCCAAACTGGATAATACTGTCGAGGCGGTTGCGGAATTCTGGGGTAAACATCTTTTTGATTTCCTCCATACCATCGGAGGAGTGATCCTGGCTGGAGAAGCCGATAGACCGACGACTCATCAGCTCAGCGCCCGCATTAGTGGTCATAATTAATATGACATTGCGGAAGTCCGCTTTGCGGCCGTTATTATCTGTCAGAGTTCCGTGATCCATCACCTGGAGAAGCAGGTTGAAGACTTCTGGGTGAGCTTTCTCAATCTCATCGAGCAGTACCACACTATGTGGATGCTTAGTCACAGAATCAGTCAGCAAGCCGCCCTGATCAAAACCCACATATCCCGGTGGCGCACCGATCAAACGGGAAACCGTATGTCGCTCCATATACTCAGACATATCGAAGCGGATTAGCTCAATCCCCATCACCTTGGCCAGCTGACGACAGAGCTCAGTCTTACCAACGCCTGTGGGGCCAGAGAATAGGAAGGATCCTATGGGCTTCTCCTCAGCACCCAACCCAGCACGGCTGAGCTTGATCGCCGTACTGAGCGCCTCAATTGCACGATCCTGGCCAAATACCACCATCTTGAGGTTGTCATCAAGCTTGGACAACTGCTCTTTATCAGAAGCGGAGACACTCTTGGCCGGGATACGGGCCATCTTGGCAATTACCGACTCGATTTCACTGATACCAATCACCTCAGTGCGCTCTTCAACCGGCAACAGCGACTGGAAAGCTCCGGCCTCATCAATTACATCTATCGCCTTGTCAGGCAGGAAGCGCTCGGTGATATGGCGGCTGGAAAGCTGAGCCGCGGCATCGAGGGCGGCGTCAGTGAAACGAACTTTATGATGGTCTTCGAAACAACTCCGAAGCCCCTGTAATATTTGCACAGTCTCCTCTACCGATGGCTCACTGACATCGATCTTTTGAAAACGACGGGAAAGCGCACGATCTTTCTCGAAAATGCCGCGATATTCGGTAAAGGTGGTGGAGCCAATGCAGCGGAGCTGACCGCTGGACAGCAGCGGTTTCAACAGGTTGGAGGCGTCCATAACGCCGCCGGATGCTGCGCCGGCTCCAATAATGGTGTGAATTTCATCAATAAACAGGACTGCATGCTCGCGCTTCTTCAGCTCTGCCAGCAGCGCTTTAAAACGTTTCTCAAAATCCCCACGGTACTTGGTACCAGCGAGCAGAGAACCGAGGTCGAGGGAGTAAATAGTGCTCTCTTTTAGTGGCTCAGGGATATCCTCATCCACTATTCGTCGGGCCAACCCCTCCGCGATTGCGGTTTTACCGACTCCGGACTCTCCAACCAACAAGGGGTTGTTTTTGCGACGCCGCGCAAGAACCTGGGTGACTCTCTCTACTTCGGGGCCTCGCCCTACCAAGGGATCAATTCGCCCCAGGATAGCCTCTTGGTTCAGGTTGGTCGCGTAACTCTCCAGGGGGTCAGAACCTCCAGGCTCAGAGCCTGTACTGATCTCCTCTTCCACCTGCTCTTGGGTGGTATCTGAACCGTGGTGGTGATTGTGATTGTTGCCGCTGGAACCGACCCTGGAAATTCCGTGGGTGATGTAATTGACGACATCGATACGCGCAACACTCTGCTGCTTCAGATAATAAACGGCTTGGCTTTCCTGCTCACAGAAAATAGCCACAAGCACATTAGCACCGGTAACCTCTTTTTTCCCCGATGACTGAACATGGAAAACAGCCCTCTGCAACACCCTCTGGAAACCCAATGTGGGTTGAGTTTCGCGATCGGTGTCCGCCTCTGGGATTAACGGCGTGGTAGAGTCCACAAACTCCAATAGTTCGCGGCGCAGTGCGCTCAGGTCGGCCCCGCAGGCATGCAACACGTCAGCAGCCGACTCATTATCCAGAAGCGCCAGTAACAGGTGCTCCACAGTCATGAATTCGTGCCGCTTCGCTCGTGCACCCTTGAACGCCAGATTGAGCGTTACCTCTAAGTCCTTGCTGAGCATTTAAACCTCAAACCCTAATCGCCAATGTTCCCCGCCGACTCCGCTGGTAGGCGTGCACCCTTTGCCGGCGTCTAACTCCTGGCTGATTCCCTTCAGGTGACGGGACCCTTGTGCTAAAGCAGCTTTAATTTCAATCAATCGTCTTTACTCTCGTCCGCCTCAATCTCACACAATAGTGGATGCTCATTCTCCTGGGCGAACTGATTAACCTGAGCGGCCTTTGTCTCCGCTATATCCCGAGTATAGACACCGCACACTGCTTTTCCCCGCGTGTGTACTTGCAACATCAACTGTGTGGCGCGCTCACGGTTAACCCCAAAAAACAACTCCAGAGTCTCTACGACAAAGTCCATGGGGGTGTAGTCATCGTTCAACATGATGACCTTGTACATAGGCGGGCGCTTGAGCCGTGGCGGCGCCTCCTCCAATGCGAGCCCACCCTCGGAACCCTCACCGTCGAAATAGTCTTCTCCAGAATCACTGGAGCCTAGTTTAATGACCTGCAAAATACTCATAACAATTATCAATGTGTTCTATCGAGCCTTGATAGTGCAGCATGCTCAACCATCAATGACCTGCCATTGTAACCTTATTTGACCAACGACACAGGGAGATCACAGCCTCAAGCGCGGTTTCTTGACATTCCTATAGCAGTTGACTACAAGAGGTAGTGCCTGCTCATTCACAGCCGTTAGTCGCAGATAGGATCGCAGCCGATTAATCCGCAGGTCAAATAAATATAAAAACTCTGTAAGGTGGCCGACTGGCCACTCAGGCAATTAGAGGGAGTTCGATATGCCTACTGGTACCGTGAAGTGGTTCAACAACGCTAAGGGATATGGGTTTATTCTTGCAGATGAAGGAGGGGAGGATCTGTTTGCGCACTATTCCGCTATTCAGATGGAAGGCTACCGAACCCTAAAGGCCGGCCAACAGGTCACCTTTGATATCGTCAGAGGTGACAAAGGCTATCACGCCGCCAATATTTCCACCGCAGTGGCGGCAGAGACCGCACCTAGCCCCCAAAGCCCCAAAGTGGCCGCTATTGCAGATCCCAACCACTCTGAAACAGAGCGGGAAAAAGAGGCAGAGATGCTCGACTAACCCTGCAAGCCCGCACAAGCTGCCCCCACCAACAAAAAAGCCCCTTGCTGCAAAGCAAAGGGCTTTTTCCAGCTAGGGCCAGGTTGATTAAAAAAACCTAGCCCCAAATCAGCCAATTAGGCCATGTGCTTGATCACTTCGTCACCAAACGCAGAACAGGACTTCAGCTCAGCACCGTCCATCAGACGCTCGAAATCGTAGGTTACGGTTTTGGCTTCGATAGCACCTTCCATACCCTTGATTACCAGGTCAGCAGCTTCGTTCCAGCCCAGGTGACGCAGCATCATCTCAGCGGAAAGAATCAGAGAGCCCGGGTTAACCTTGTCCTGGCCAGCGTACTTAGGTGCAGTACCGTGGGTTGCTTCGAACAGGGCAACGTCGTCGGACAGGTTTGCGCCCGGAGCGATACCGATACCACCAACCTGTGCAGCCAGTGCGTCAGACAGGTAGTCACCGTTTAGGTTCAAGGTAGCAATTACGTCGTACTCAGCCGGACGCAGCAGGATCTGCTGCAGCATAGCGTCAGCAATTACGTCCTTAACAACGATTTCCTTGCCAGTCTTCGGGTTCTTGAAGCTGTGCCAGGGGCCGCCGTCCAGCGGCTGAGCGCCAAACTCGTCGCGAGCCAGCTCGTAACCCCAATCGGCGAAGGCACCTTCGGTGAACTTCATGATGTTGCCTTTGTGTACCAGGGTTACGGAATCGCGATCCTGGTCCACAGCGTACTGAATAGCCTTGCGCACGAGACGCTTGGTACCCTCTGCAGAAACCGGCTTAACACCGATACCACAGTTCTCAGGGAAACGGATTTTCTTAACACCCATCTCGTCCTGCAGGAACTTGATAACTTTCTTGGCTTCGTCGGTATCAGCTTTCCACTCGATACCAGCGTAGATATCTTCAGAGTTTTCACGGAAGATAACCATGTCTACCTTGTTCGGCTCTTTAACCGGAGAAGGTACACCGCTGAACCAGCGAACGGGACGCTGACATACATACAGGTCAAGCTCCTGACGCAGGGCAACGTTCAGGGAACGGAAACCGCCGCCCACTGGTGTGGTCAGAGGGCCTTTAATGCTGACAACGTAATCTTTGATCGCTTCCAGAGTTTCAGCTGGGAACCAGTCGCCAGCGTAAGTCTCTGCGGCTTTCTCACCACAGTAGATTTCCATCCACTCGATTTTCTTATCGCCGCTGAAAGCTTTCTCTACCGCAGCGTCGATTACTTTGCGCATTACCGGAGTGATGTCCACACCGATGCCGTCACCCTCGATGAACGGAATTACCGGGCGATTCGGAACATTCAGCGAACCGTCGGAATTGACTGTAACTTTTTCGCCGTCTGCCGGCACTTGGATGTGACCCATATTGCGTAAACTCCCAAAATTCTATGACTTTTTAGGTCCAGCGTTGCTTGCACCGCTCCCCCGGGACCATTGGGCGGGGATAAAAATCGGCGGGATTATAGCAGCATCGGCTAATTTTTGTAGTTGGATTACAATACTCAATTTTTCTTATGCCCAAGATTATTCTCCTAAACAAACCTTTTGGCGTGTTAAGCCAATTCACGGACCCCCAGGGTCGCGCCACGCTGGCAGACTATATCCCGCACAAGGGCTTCTATGCCGCGGGTCGGCTCGACTATGACTCAGAGGGACTTCTACTACTCACAGATGATGGAGCGCTACAACATCAAATCAGCCACCCGAAGAGAAAGATGGCGAAGACTTACTGGGCTCAGGTAGAGGGGGACATTTCAGATGACGCCCTGATGTTTCTGCGCAAAGGCGTAGATTTGAAGGATGGACGCACAGCGCCCGCTAAGGCCCGCAGACTCTCCGAAGTCGACCTGTGGCCGCGCAATCCCCCAATCCGAGAGCGCAAGTCCATTCCCACCAGCTGGGTAGAACTTATCATTCACGAGGGTAGAAACCGTCAGGTGCGACGTATGACCGCAGCGGTTGGCTTCCCTACCCTGCGCTTGGTTCGAATGGCTATCGGCAATTGGAATCTCGGCACTCTGCAGCCGGGGCAGCACCGCTCGGAGGAGGTTTTCTCTGCGCCTAAGCCAAGGCCCAAAGGCAAGTCGAAGCCACCTCAGAAGCGCAATCGTCCTCGCCGGAGACAATAAGTAATAACCCAAGATAAAAGCGGCCTTGGTCAGAAGCCCGATTCACAGGTAAAATTCGCCCCCTTTCCATCCCAGTGAAGTAGTGACTGTCCTTCTTATGCCTGATTCCACGCACAACAAACAGCCCAAACGCGTCATCGTCGGTATGTCCGGCGGTGTGGATTCCTCTGTAGCCGCACTTCTGCTCATGCAGCAGGGCTACCAGGTGGAGGGCTTGTTTATGAAGAATTGGGACGAAGATGACGGCACTGAGTACTGCACCGCGAAAGCAGACTTGGCCGATGCCCAGGCGATATGTGAAAAACTGGGCATCAAGCTGCATACCGCCAATTTTGCTGCCGAGTATTGGGACCATGTCTTCGAATACTTCCTGGCAGAATACAAGGCCGGACGCACGCCTAACCCGGACATTCTGTGCAATCGGGAGATCAAGTTTAAAGTTTTCCTGGAATATGCCGAAGTTCTGGGAGCTGATGCCATTGCCACCGGACATTACACCCGCCGACGCGATATAGAAGGTCGCACCTATTTGCTCAAGGGCTTGGATGGCAACAAGGATCAAAGCTACTTCCTCCACGCTGTCGGCGAGGGTGAGTTTGCTCGCTCTCTATTTCCACTGGGCGAGTTGGAAAAACCTGAGGTACGGCGTATCGCTGAGGAAAACGGCTTTATCACCCACAATAAAAAAGACAGTACGGGGATCTGCTTTATTGGCGAACGCCGCTTCAAGGACTTTCTGGAGCAGTATCTGCCCGCCCAGCCGGGCGACATGGAAACTCCAGAAGGTGAAATTATGGGGCGCCACGCCGGCCTGATGTACCACACCATAGGACAGAGGCAGGGTCTTGGTATCGGAGGGGTAAAAGGCGCGGGCGAAGAACCCTGGTACGTAGTCGGAAAGAACCTAGAGCGCAACGTATTGATTGTTGCCCAGGGGGCACATCACCCCCTGCTTTACGCCACGGGTCTGGTGGCAGCCCAAACACATTGGATCAATGGCGCCGCACCGGGTGAGTCTTTCCGCTGTCAAGCGAAGACCCGCTACCGACAGCCAGACCAGGACTGCACAATACGGGTGCAAAAGGGTGGTAACCTGACTGTGGAATTTGACGAGCCACAGCGGGCAATTACCCCTGGACAATCCCTGGTCCTGTACGATGGCGAAATATGCCTCGGCGGCGCAGTTATCGAACAGGCTACAGGTATCGGCACTGCCGTACCGGAAAAATACAAGAAACACTAAGGAGTAACCTTGAATAACTGGCGGGATCAGGCTCTGGCATTGGCCGGAATATTTCAATCCGCAACTTTAGTGGAGCGCTTGGCCAAAACAGGCACCGCTCCCCAGGCCCAACTGGAAACCGGGGTATACAGCCTTTTCCAGCTCAACCCAGATCGCACCGAAGATGTGTTCGCCGGCGCAGAGAAGCTGCTGCCCGGCTTGCAGGTCTCACGGCAGTTACTGCAATCGCGGCAACACCCTGAATACACAGACTGCCTGCGCTATGCACTGTCTGTGCTTTATCTGCAGAGGCAATTGAGTAAGAAAGGAGAGTTGCTCTCCATCATTGGCAGCCGCCTCGAAAAAGCCAAGACTCAGGCGGAACACTTCGCCCCCACCCACGAGAATGTATTTTCCAATCTCGCCAGTATTTATAGCGATACCCTCGGCACTTTCCGCTTTCGTATCCAGGTGCTGGGAGATTTTAATTTCCTGCAGCAACAGCGCGTCGCTAACCAAATCCGCTCAATGCTGTTTGCCGGTATCCGTTCAGCCACGCTGTGGCGACAATTGGGCGGAAGGCGCCTGCATCTGCTATTTCAACGCAAAAAACTATTGCGTGCGACCGACGAGCTAATCGCACAGATCGAATCTATAAAAAACTAATCCCGGAGATTTACTATGACAGTTGAGCTTTCCGCACTCACAGCGGTATCCCCTATTGATGGTCGCTACGAGAGCAAGACTGCCCCCCTACGCGAAATTTTTAGTGAATACGGCCTGATTCGCGCCCGTGTTGAAGTGGAAGTGCGCTGGCTTCAGAAACTCTCCGCGCACTCAGAAATCACTGAGGTAGAGCAGTTCGATGAAGCTGCTAACCAGTTGCTCGATAGCATTGTGGCCAACTTTTCCCTGGAAGATGCCGGGCGTATCAAAGAAATTGAGCGCACCACCAACCACGACGTGAAAGCGGTTGAATACTTCCTCAAAGAAAAAATCAGCGGCAATGCCCAGCTGGAAAAAGTAAGCGAGTTCGTGCACTTCGCTTGCACATCTGAAGACATCAACAACCTGTCCCACGCTCTGATGCTACGCGCTGGTCGCGACAACGTTATGTTGCCCGCAATGAATAGCCTGGTAGAAAAGATCGCCCAGCTAGCCCAGGATTTCGCCGACGTGCCCATGCTGTCTCGCACCCACGGCCAAACTGCCAGTCCTACGACCGTGGGCAAGGAACTCGCCAACGTGGTTGCGCGCCTTCGCCGCCAGGTAGCCCAGGTAGGGGCTGTCCCCTTGCTGGGTAAAATCAACGGTGCTGTAGGCAACTACAATGCCCACCTGTCCGCCTACCCAAATATCGACTGGGAAAAGAATGCGGAAGAATTTATTTCCTCGCTCGGCCTGACCTGGAACCCCTACACCACCCAGATCGAACCACACGACTATATTGCCGAACTGTTCGATGCTATTGCGCGCTTTAACACCATCCTGATCGACTTTGACCGCGACATCTGGGGCTATATTTCCCTCGGTTACTTCAAACAGAAAGTCGTTGCCGGAGAAGTGGGCTCCTCCACTATGCCGCACAAGGTCAATCCTATCGATTTCGAAAACTCCGAAGGAAACCTGGGCCTGGCCAACGCTGTATTCCAGCACCTGGCCGCGAAGTTACCAGTCTCCCGCTGGCAGCGCGATCTGACCGATTCCACCGTACTGCGCAACATGGGTGTGGGCGCCGGTTACTCTGCCATCGCTTATGCCGCCACCATGAAGGGGCTGGGCAAGCTGGAAATCAACCGTGAACGCCTGGCAGAAGACCTGGACAGCTCCTGGGAAGTTCTGGCAGAGCCGATCCAGACTGTGATGCGCCGCTACAACATCGAAGAGCCTTACGAGAAACTGAAGGCCCTTACCCGCGGCCAGGGCATCACCCGCGAAACCTTGAAAGTGTTTATCGAGAATCTGGAAATTCCTGCGGAAGCCAAAAGCGCACTGCTGGAAATGACTCCTGCATCCTACATCGGTAACGCCGTCGAGCAAGCTCGCAAAATCTAAGTGAGCACCGCTTCCGGCCACACCGCAGTGGCCGGAAATTTATTCAAACTTCTTTACTGCCGCTCTACTCTGCAGAGCTTTAACCTCGAGCTGAGTTACACCTATTAGTGGCAGACTAGAGAACATTTCCCCAGCCCAACAAACAGTGAGAGTTACCGTGGCAAGCCCCCTTACCCATCTCGGCGATATGCCAATTGAAGTTTTTATGCGCGATTATTGGCAGCAAAAACCCTTGCTGATCCGCAATGCTTTCCCCAACTTCGAATCGCCCATATCAGGAGAAGAGCTTGCCGGAATGGCTCTGGAGGAGACGATTGAATCTCGCCTGGTGCTTGAAAATGGCGAGAGCGGTCCCTGGGAGCTACGCAACGGCCCTTTCACTGAGGAAGACTTTCTATCCCTACCCCGCACGCACTGGACTCTACTTGTACAAGCCGTAGATCAATGGCTTTCCGAAGTGGCTGAATTAAAAGAGTATTTTCGCTTTATCCCAGACTGGCGCCTGGATGATGTGATGATTAGTTACGCGGCGGATCAGGGGAGTGTCGGACCGCACTATGACCACTACGATGTCTTTCTGCTCCAGGCCGAGGGCAAACGCCTGTGGCAGCAGGGAGCGAAAGTGGATGAGACCAATCCCCGCCTAGAAGGCACGCCCCTCAATATCCTGAAAGAATTTAATGCTGAGAATAGCTGGGTACTGGAGCCTGGCGACATGCTTTACCTCCCGCCACAATACAGTCACTGGGGTATCGCCGAGGGCGGCTGCACCACGATCTCCATTGGCTTCCGAGCACCTTCTGCCTCAGCCATATTGGAAGATCTCGCGGCCGAAGTGGCAATGGGACTGAAGGATAGCCTGCGTTATACCGATGCCGGCATGGAACCGACAAAATCCCCAGCGGAAGTTGACCCCGAGTCCGTAGCTCGCTTACAACAACAACTGGCCGAATGGCTTAGGCAGCCAGAGAAGGTCACTCAGTGGTTTGGCGCAGTGATGACTGAAGCAAAATACCCTGATACCGTCGCACTAGACGCGGATGAGGCCGCTGACTGGCGTGAGCAAATGACAAAGGGGATGCCATTAGTGCTAAACCCCGCATCTCGAGTCGCCTTTTCCAGGGCGCCGGCTACGTTATTTGTCGACGGTGAAGCCCTGACCGCACCACTCACCTTTGCTCAACAATTTGCCGAGTCCCACGAAATTTCCTGGAGCGACATTGAAACCTTTCCAGAAATTGCCAACCCTGATGGTTTAATTGACCAATTGGTAGCCCAAGGCACACTAATTTATCCCCCTGAGGATTTCTGATATGGCCGCTCTGGTGCGCCCCGCTGACTGGCAAAAAGAACAAGAAAGCATTCGCACTATCCGCGAAGCTGTGTTCGTCCAGGAACAGAAAGTTCCTGCCGACTTGGAGTGGGATAACCAGGAAGAATCTTCACAACACTTCCTAGTTTTTAATGGTGATATTGCCGTTGGAACCGGGCGGCTCAGCAAAAGTGGTAAAGTTGGGCGGATGGCGATCATGCCATCCGCCCGAGGCAAAGGTCTGGGGGCCCAGTTACTCAAGGCGATTTGTGACTTTGCCAAACTACAGGGCTTTCGCAGTGTATATCTACATGCACAACAGCATGCTGAAGGCTTCTACATTCGGAGTGGCTTTATCCCAGAGGGAGAAACCTTTTACGAGGCTAATATCCCTCATATTAAAATGATTCGTCAGCTGCACTAGGCTGTAATGAAGGCGCTGGTATGTTTACGCATACCGACGCCTTCATTTCCGTCTGCTCGTTAAAGATGAAATGTCCGCGACTAATTTTCAGGTCTCCCGAGACTACTCCCGCTCCTCTTTCTGACTAACATTTTCGTCGATGTAGCTAGCGGAAAAATAAAAACAAATGATAACGGCTTTGTAAGTGCATTCTTTTAGTGCTCTGAACTGGATTCCGTATCGCAACTTGAAGTAACCGCAGGAGTACCAGCTACTTATTACTCGGGTCAAAACTCTCGCCCTGCGAAAGACTGCCCAGGCTAATATCAGAATGCCAGGAAACCCTATAAGTGAGTGCTCAGATCATATGCCCAAGACACTACTGCTTAAGAGCGCTGAAGTACTGGTAACCATGGACTCAGAAAGACGTGAGATTCCCAATGGCGGTATTTTTGCCGAAGAAGGCATTATCACGGCTGTAGGCCCCACAGATAAACTGCCCATGAGCGCTGACACCATTATTGACGCTAGCGGGCAGATAGTCCTACCAGGACTGGTGAACACTCACCACCATCTAAACCAGACACTCACCCGCAACCTGCCAGCGACCCAGAACAAAAATTTATTCGCTTGGCTTCAGCTTCACTACCCTATCTGGAGTCGGATAAATCCAGAAGCCTCCCGCACAAGTGCTTTGATTGGTTTGGCTGAGCTTATTCTCTCTGGTTGCACCACGGTTTTTGACCATTCTTATTTATTTAAAAGTGGCAACAAAGTGGACTTTCATATTGAAGCAGCAAAGGACTTAGGGGTGAGGTTCCATGCAAGCCGCGGTTCCATGTCTTTGGGCAGATCACAAGGGGGCTTACCCCCAGATGAAAGTGTCGAAGATGAAGATTTTATTCTCCAAGACAGTATCCGGGTCATTGATCGCTATCACGATGCAAGCTATGGAGCCCTGACTCGAATTGTTCTGGCCCCCTGCTCTCCATTTACTGTTTCAGAAAATCTGCTCAAAGAAACTGCCCTGCTGGCCCGTGATAAAGGCGTTATGCTACACACGCATATTTGCGAAACATTTGATGAAGAGCGCCACACTTTAGAACGATTTGGCAAGCGCCCTCTGGAGTGGATGGGAGAAAGCGAGTGGTTGGGGCCCGATGTTTGGTTTGCTCACGCAATACACATCGATACACAAGAAATAAATACTTTTGCTCGTACCGGGTGTGGCATCGCTCACTGTCCAAGCTCTAATATGCGCCTTGCATCAGGGATAGCTCCCGTTAAAGACTATATTGCAGCTGGAATTAAAGTGGGACTTGGTGTGGATGGGTCAGCCAGCAATGACGCCTCCAATATGCTCTTGGAAACCCGCCAGGCAATGTTGCTCTCAAGGTTGCGCATGGGCCTTCGCCCACCGGAGGGGCCACATCGCTACGCCCAACTTCCTCAGTCCCACCCTCTACGCTCGCCGGAATGGATGACAGCCAGGGAAGCTTTAGAGCTTGCCACTATCGGTGGTGCCAGCGTTCTTAATCGTACTGATATCGGAGCATTGGAAGTTGGACGTTGTGCTGATTTCTTTTCTCTAGAACTCAACACTATTCAATATGCCGGGGCTCTTTCAGATCCAGTTGCCGCGATAGTCTTCTGCGCCCCCCAATCAGCAAAAACTGTAGTAATTCACGGTCGACAAATTGTGAGCAATGGAGAGATTACTTCAATAAATATGGAACCCGTTATTCGAGATCACAATCAATGGAGCCAGAGGTTATTGGCTAATGGCTAATGGCTGATGGCTGATGGCTGATGGCTGATGGCTGATGGCTGATGGCTGATGGCTGATGGCTGATGGCTGATGGCTGATGGCTGATGGCTGATGGCTGATGGCTGATGGGCACAGAATAGTAGTAAGTGTGGAAGGAAAGAAAAGGTATCTACCTAGGGCGTAGCTGTACGGTTTTTCAACCAGCGCTGCACTCTCAGTTTTGCTTACCCTTCTCTAGCCCAATACCGAAATAGGACTCCATACCGACAGCAAGCCAAAAATTTCAAATGAGTCAAAGGAGTATCTGTTACCACTTGCAAGCAAGTTTAGAATTTGCAGGAATTCTACACAGTATTGGGCGGCTCTGATTTTTTATATTTATCTCTAAGACTGTATTCTTACACACTTCGATTTTTAGAATATACAAATTCAAGTAGATTTTTTGGTAAAAAATATATGGGAAGGGGCTATCAACAATACAATGATCTTGTTCTGAATAATCACTGGACGTCTCATTATTGGTCTTTGCGACCACTTTAGCCATGCCTACATATTACCAACAAGGAGTTATAGTTTAATCACTGAGGCGTTGGACTCAGCAACTCCGTCCTGACTCTTTTAATCATTCAAGTCCATATATCAAAATCAGCGCACAAGTTAGCTACAGAAGTGGTGCTTACTTCAGGGCTTATATTAGGTCGTATTATGCAAATAGTCCCTGGGCCTAAGCTAGAATCCCTTCAACAATTTGATTTAACAGAAATAAAAACTAAAAACCTTAATCCCTTGCCCACGAGCTGTGAAAATTCCTAAGTTACCGATCAGCCTTCCAGTTGATAGATCTAGTTATCTGTCTCGGCCTCATTAGCAGATTTTTCTTTTAAAGATAACGCAAAATAGCCTCAGCCCTTTCAATTAAAGAACATCGAGGCTATTCCTCTGGGGCTACGCCACTTTCCCTAAAGTTGTATCAAAATTTATTTGTTGGATATTAGATACTGCCGCAAGGACTAAAGCGCTTTAATAGACGCCCTATTCGCTCCCCCAAATATAAAGCCGTAAGTCGATCAAGCTCATGCACAGCCCCTTCAGTATTAACAACGGCCACAAGACCGGACTGACAACCACTTCTATTTCGCCCCTGTACATCCAGATTTGGTAAAATGTCATTAGGCACCCACAACATCCCCATCTGCGCGGCAAATATTTGCAAAGTAGTTAGAGTATTAAGCTGATCCCCACTGAAATTACTGCCGATAGTAAAACCTGCAGATAGCTTATCAACCCAGCCGCGACTACTGTAACGTTCACTGGCCGCATCCATAAAAGCCTTAAACTGGGCTGAAACCGACCCCATAAAAGTTGGCGAGCCCAGCACAATTCCATCACACTGATCCAGACGATGCATCAAGTCAGGATTCTCATAGCGCCCGTGCTGAATATGCTTGGCTTCAACAGCAAATGTAACTCCTTCACATCCAGGGATACTATTAATTCCATCCGCAGTGGCTTCTGCCAATGTCCTTGTACTGCCGCAAACGGAGTGATAAACAACTCCTGCTTTAATCATGATGCGACCCGATCAGTGTTCACAGCAGCATGCTCTGCAACCTTTTGAGATGAGCCGTTCTCAAAGAGGCCAGCTAACCTCTCAAAGGAAGATATATCCTCGGGCACCTCGATCCCAAAAATGCTTAATAGCGTTTTGCGTAACTCTTCAACATTCGCCAGCATGATGACTGTCTTTGCTCCAGTTATCGGCTGATAACTCAATTGGCGATCCAGTAAAGCATGACGCCCTTCGGGGAAAGCACGAGTAGCAATCAGGTGCTCTACAAAACGGGACTCAGGGTGAGTACTACAAAACCAATTGGCGATTTTATAGTCGCCCGCTGTACGTGGCCGTAAATCAAAGCTGTACATTGAATGCCAGGCATCATGGACCTTCACTTCTAATAGATAGTCCTCACCCGATTGAGTTAGGCGATAAGTACCGTGGGGCGTACTCTGAGGACCTGAAACATCTAAGCGCAGAGGTGCAGTCAGTGTATTGCTGCCAAAGCCCGCATCCACCAAATACGGTACCTGCCCTACTTTTACAAGTAAGATCATATGAGACTGAGCCGGCTGATGGCCCGGTGGTGTTTGCCAAAGAACCCGAGCGGCAAGTCCTGTAACTGCAAAGCCTATCTGCTGTAACCCAGCCCGTAACAAAGCATTTTGCTCAAAGCAATAACCACCACGCTTTTGGTTCACAAGCTTTTGTTCAATAGCGGCCATCTCAATATTCACGGGACTCCCAAGAAAGGACGTTACATTCTCAAATGGCAGAGTACGAATATGTTGCGTAAGAATATCCCTTAAGGTTTTCAAATCCAGGGCTAGCTTATTGCGGTAACCAATACGTGCTAAGTATTTTGATAAATTGATGTTATGGGTGCTTGGTGTCATTTGACTTCAATCCTCATGGCCAATCAACAATAGCAGCAGTCTAATACCTGAACCTTGGTTTAGGTCAATATCGATTGCTAATTCTCTTTACTCTTTTTGCGCCAAATGTCTCTAAACGGCTGATGGTATGCTGATCATCCTGAAGATACTGGTTAACGGATTGGTGCGGGCCAGGCAAGTGCAAAGAGACCTTATTCCAAGATCTTATCCCAATAGTGAGTCCTGCGAAGCATATCCTCTATTGTCTCTTCGGGTAATAACTCCAATGGTGTCAGCCCATCTTGAATCTGCCAGCCGCCCCCAAGAGAAAGATAAACCTGAACTAGATTCGCTGCTACTGCACCTTGGGCAATCACCAAGAGATCCTGCTGGGTAAAATTTGAAACCATCGTGGTGATAACAGTGTTGAACTGTATCGCTCCGTCGACATATTGCGTCATGGAGAGATTGACGGCCTCTTCAGAAGCCATAGCTGCGATATTATAAAAGTACTGTTGTTCCTGGGATTTGAGATATGCAACTATTGCATTCTCAACATCAACCTGCGCCTGTAAGACCACTTGCTGGTAGTCTGATACCAGCTGCTGGAAGGTCGCATCCTGCAAGCGCACATTGTTGCGCAACCGGCCATAATTAAACACATTCCAATCAAACTCAACGAATAAATCCCAAGCATCACTTCTGCCATTTAACTGCCCCCCTCTGATATCAATTGCTCCTATTAGCCCACCTATTGAAAAGTTTGGGTATAGCTCCGCTCGAGCAACACCAATCAGCTCCCCCTGTGCTGCGAGAAGCCGCTCAGCCTGGCGAATATCAGGGCGCTGACGCAAAAGATCCTGCGGCATGCCTATCGTTATAATCGAGGGTACATGGGGCACCGTTGGAGGTACAGAAAGGAGGTCATTAAGGCTATGAGGGGGCATACCCAGTAATATCGAAAGGGTATTTTTGAACTGCTGTAGCATTGCTTCCAATGCAGGGACAGCTGCCTGAGTGTTACTTAATAAGGTTTGGGCCTGTTCGGCATCCAACGCACTGACCTCTCCTGCATGGAATTTTACTTCAGCGATTCTCAGTCCCTCAGTCTGAATACGAATATTTTCCTGTGCCACCTGAATACGGCGTTTTACAGTGCGAATATTGATATATGTTTGCGCTACCTGTGCAATGATTGAGACAAGCAGTCCATCATATTCAGCCATACTGGCCTCAAAGTCAGCTGCGGCGGAATTAACCAATCGCCTCAACTGCCCCCACATATCCAACTCCCAGGTTAAATTGAAATTAAGGTAGTACTCACTCTGATAGTTTCCGGTTATACCGGAGCGAACATATTTGGAGCGATCTACGAGCCCCTCAATTTGCTGTATCTGTGGATATTGATTCCCTATTGCAATAGCGAGGAGCTGCTGCGCTTGCAGTGCTCTTAATGCGGCAGATCGCAATTCCAAGTTATTTTCTATTGCCTGCTCGACCAAATCATCCAGAACAGGATCGGCGAAGGCAGACTGCCACCAGTAAGGATTCACCGTTTCAAGGATATCTACCCGTTTACTGTTTTGATAAATCCAGGTGTCTTCAACTGTAACAGGGGGCGGTATATAATTTGGGCCCAGCATGCAACCGTTACCAACAAATACAGAAAAAGCACCAAGAGCTAAGGACTTGCGTAGATATTCAAACCTAAACAGGTTAAGGATTTTGCGCCGTATCATCTTGGTCGGCGCTCGCAGTATTGCTCAATATGAGCACTGAACTGGTAAAACCAACACGAAGTTCGACAGACTCAGGCCTTTCCGTCAAATGAACTCTCACCGGAATTCTCTGAGCGAGACGAATCCACTCAAAAGTTGGATCAACTCGTGGTAAAAGGTCGTTACCCGCAGTTCCATCAGTTTGTGCAATACCCCAGCCAATGCTTTCAACATACCCTTTGAGTGGCCTATGTGGGTATGCCATTAATGTCACTATTGCCTTATCCCCTGGAGCAATTCTGCGTATAAAGGTTTCACGAAAATAACCTTCTACTCGATAAGTACTAATATCCACTATTGATAGTGCGGGCTGATTTGCTACAGCTTGATCACCGAAGCGAAAATCCAGATTTGTAACATATCCGGATACAGGCGCCGTCACCGTTGTATATTCCAGATTAAGTTCAGCCTGACGTACTAAAGCCAGAGCTGCGCGCACACCAGGATTATCAGCCCCAAGTGCACCGAGTTGCGCACGGACCTGTGCCAATTCAGCCTGAGATTGCTCTAAAGCAGCTAAGGATTTAACGAGTGTTGCCTCTGCACCAGCCCGATACTCCACTGACGACTCAAACTCAGCTTGTGCGGCCTGAAGAGATCTCACTGAAGTGGCGCGCTGAGGAAGTAGTTCTTGCTGACGCCTATACTCCGCTCTAGCCTTGGTGATCTCTGCATCTAGTGCATTGATGTTGCTTTGCGCTAAATCTATAGCCGCGGAGGACTCCCTTATCCTAGCTTCATAAGCCAGAATATTCTCCCTCTGAGCATTATAAATATCGACGGCCTCCTCGTATTGAGCCTTGGCTTCCGCCAAAGCGGCTTCATAGGTTCTTGGATCTATTTGAAATAGAAGTTCACCCGCATTGACAAATTGGTTATCTCTAATAGGCAGCGAAACTACTTGACCTGAAACTCTAGGAGTAACCTGGATAATATCCGCCTGCACTTTCCCATCTCTAGTCCAAGGGTTGTTGAGATACTTCCAAAACTGAAGAACCAATGCAAACATTGCCAGGAATACCATACTCGCCGTAAGTATGTACTTTCTAAACTTCTCCACCCTTAAATACCCACAAATACTGACCCAATAAAGACTGAATAGATAATGCTCAACGATATAATTACTACTGGCGGGTTTGCAAAGTATCTAGAAAGGCGGTAACGATCCAGGAGTCTTGCAGTAAGTAATGCCGCGAGCACCCCAAGTACCCCCGCAACTAGAACTGGAGAAATAAAAAAACCTCCCACTGATACATCATGAGGTATCTTTTCCATACATTAACCCATTTGAATCATAAACATCTTTCTTCACAAAAATATTTCCAATCTACGGACTCTGATAATTTATAAAACTCATCGAGGTAATTGCTAATACAGTGGGTAACACCCAAAAAGTACAAAAAGTTGGAAACCCCCTTTGCAGTCTCCTCATCATTTTCCCAGAGCTCCATCAGCCCTCCAACATCCACATTTACTCTATCAAATATACGCCTATAACCTCTTCGTAAAGACTTGATGTTTATATTTCGCTGTTCCCCTGACAAGTAAAACAATATTTTTCCTACGAGAGATCTCCAGATAAACACCTCGCGCAGCATACTATTGGTTGCAACAAGTTTCATTTTTGAGTGATCAATTCCATGCAAAATCTTAACCTGATTAGCAATCAGCATAAGTAAATCAATTACCCTTCGCATTTGATCCCTCGACATACCTTTAACATTATTGACATCAATACCTTCTTTCCAGTAAAGGATCTTCTCATGCGAAATCACAACGATATTTAAATGATATAAAACATAAAGGCGATGAAATATTGAGCGTCTTGTTAAGGCCGGCAAATCGCCTTCAACTACCAAACGCGCAGCACTATCAAGTAGTCGATTCACATTTTTTTTGAAATTTCTTTCAGGATGAGAAGAAATCGGGATATTTCTAGATACCGCCAGTATGCAAAAAATAATCGCCAACACAAATATATAATTTGTATAAACGACAAAACTATAAGTCTGATAATTATTGAAATTGAAAATAATTTGCGGAAAGAGGAGAGCCAAGGTTCTTATCATTGACTGCGCACCAAACATTCGATTCGCAAAATAGGAAATAGTAAAAGTCCAGAAAAACACCATTAAACCCAACGAATAAAAGCCTTGCAATTTTGGCATAACTAAAAAGTAAAGAGGTGCGGACATCAAGCATACGAGAATTGTATATATGCAAGATTTAAACAAGTTAATTTGTGGACTTACAGATGCTATGATTGCTATAATTGTAATTAAAAGTACAACAAGCAGCCCGCCTATCATATCTGGAACAAATAAATAAGCTAAATAAGATATCCAGATCCCCACTAGTACGCGAACCACATTAGCCAGCCTATCAGGATCAGGCATTAACAATCCAAACCAGTATTCTTCACGTTCACTTGAAGTACTCGAACTGGAAAATTCCAGGCTTTTTAAATCATTTACAGCATTAATTAGTGCCCGGGTTTCCACCTCCAAATCATTCAAAGAACGCCTGGTTACAGCTATTGCGGCAGTCTCTGGAGTTGACAGCTCCTTTTTTACTTTTTCAACGTCCCCCCTAACCACCCTCTCCCGAGCATCTCCAGCCACCTCATCTTCAGCAATGGCAAATCTAACTCTCTTAAATCGCCCTCTCATAACTTCCAAATAGTCATTCATATTCAAAAGAAACTTCATAATTCCCAAATCACTGGATAGGGCCAAACTCTCTTCTAATTTAAGTAGTGACTGTGTTACCGCTGTTGTACGATGACCAAATGCCTTCCACTGCCTACGGCACTCCCAGATTTCATAACTATCAGAACTGGCATCATTAATAGCTGTACGCAAGCGTGTATCTGCCCTTAACAGTTCAACTCGCTTATCTCTAAGGACTTTAACTTTCTTTCGATCTTGAATTCTTAAAAAACATCTATTTGCAAAAGCACGATGCATATCTAGCAGGGAAACCGCTGCTTCATGCAGTTCTTCGCGGCTACAATTTGGCCAGATCAAAACAGCTACAAGCCCATATACAATAATACCCAGTAAAGATTCTTGAATACGGAATATCCCTTCCTCATAAGAAAGGGATAAATCACCACCGGTCGCATCCCATAACATCAAAATAACGTAGCCACAGGTCATCCAAAAATACTGACGCTTTGACCTTTGCAGGATATAAACGCAGCCCGCAACCCATACCGATAGCGCAATCATAAAAAGCCATCGATCTTGAGGGAATGATGCGACGATTATCCAGCCGCCTAGAAGTGCAAACAGAGTGCCCAGCATCCACAAAATGGCACGATTTAACGACTGCCCCAAGTTTGCCTGACTACACACAATAACGGCAAATGCACCCCAAAAAGGTTTTTCCCAATTGATACCCATTGCAATGGCATAAACAATTACCAAAGCCAGCGCAATTTTTATTGACTCTTTCGCATTGCGAGACAGGTACAATGTT
Organism: Microbulbifer mixtoriginis (SeqCode); assembly: GCF_052468275.1. Taxonomy (NCBI): domain Bacteria; kingdom Pseudomonadati; phylum Pseudomonadota; class Gammaproteobacteria; order Cellvibrionales; family Microbulbiferaceae; genus Microbulbifer; species Microbulbifer mixtoriginis (SeqCode). The sequence goes on from NZ_CP174341.1 coordinate 3,326,379, forward strand.
ATCTCCGAGTATTTTCACGATAAAGCGACAAGCTTTTGACATCCTAATGATTACAAGGCATGTAATTTTTAGGTTGGCAGGAGGAAGTATGGCATATAAGAAAGCAACTAAATCAGGGATACACTTATAGATACAGCACGCACAAAGCGTATTTTAAAGTGCCAATAAAGTATGAACGTCAGCGAGGATCACTGAAAACTTATATCCCAACATACGACATAAGTTATAAACGAAAAAATGAAGTTAGTATTTAAAAGCTCGTCTCACAGTCTATGATTTTCCGTCAGTCTCTTTTTATAGCCTGTAGTTTGGGCATAGGCAAAGAGATAATTTGTATAGGCTTTTTATCCCCTAAGGAAAATTGTATTATCAAATTTATTGAGCGGTATACCTTTCTTTAAGCGCTTAATAAAATCAGGATTGGTTAGAGAGGTACCCTAAAGCAATCAGCCCAGCATTTGCCTACTTAACATTTACTTCACTTGATTGCGCGCCATCGTGTCATAACCATACACTTTGAAAATTGAATACCTGCTAAGTCAAAGAATGGGGAGATGGGCCATACTTTACTCCCTCTGTAAGCGGCCGAAATTAAATGATACAAACAGCTTGGACGACTGCCTCAGTGGCGCCAACAATCTATCAATTCGAGTATTTGCGGTGGCTAGTAAGGCGGCACTTTGTACAGCCAGAGTGACTAAATAGGAGGAGGTCACTATGACAACACTCCCCATCCTTTACTGTTCAACAGCAAAGCCATGTCACTTATCAGCTTCAGGCGCGGAATTCTATCCGAATATTAATTACTATCTACTGTTGGGCATGCTAAATGATACTCCACAGACCCAATAAAAAAGGCCCCTTGAGGGGCCTTTAAGAAACAATCCAGCTCAGAAATCAACCATTCAAAGCCTTAAACTCACGCCTGCGACGATGTAGAACCGGCTCAGTGTAGCCGTTTGGTTGTACACAACCTTCAAATACGAGCTCACAAGCGGCCTGGAAGGCAACACTTCTATCGAAATTTGGAGCCATATTGTTGTAATTGGCATCACCGGCATTTTGGCGGTCCACAACTGCAGCCATACGCTCCATGGTTTCGCGCACTTGCTTCTCGCTAACAATGTTATGCTTGAGCCAGTTGGCAATATGCTGTGAAGAAATTCGCAAGGTGGCGCGATCTTCCATCAGACCGACATCATTAATATCCGGCACCTTGGAGCAACCTACCCCCTGCTCAACCCAGCGCACCACATAGCCGAGAATGCCCTGAGCATTGTTATCCAACTCCAATTGAATCTCTTTAGTATTCCAATTAGTGTCTTTGGCCACCGGTACGGTGAGAATATCTTCCAGCTTGGCGTGATGGCGGTGCTGAATCTCTTCCTGTCGACGGTTCACATCGACCTTGTGGTAGTGCAGTGCATGTAAAGTTGCCGCCGTGGGCGATGGTACCCAAGCAGTATTCGCACCAGCCATTGGATGTGCGAGCTTGGCGTGCATCATCGCTGACATCTGATCTGGAATCGGCCACATACCTTTACCAATCTGCGCCCTACCCTTGAGACCGCTATTGAGACCCACATCCACATTCCACTCTTCGTAGGCGTTGATCCAAGTGGACTGCTTCATATCTCCCTTGCGAATCATGGGGCCGGCAAGCATAGAGGTATGAATTTCATCTCCTGTGCGATCCAGGAAGCCGGTGTTGATAAAGACCACGCGCTCTTTGGCTTCGGCAATGCAGGCTTTGAGGTTTACCGTGGTACGCCGCTCCTCATCCATAATACCCATTTTCACCGTGTGGCGCGGTAGGCCGAGGGCATCCTCAATACGATTAAACAACGTGTTGGCAAAAGCCACCTCTTCCGGGCCATGCATCTTCGGCTTTACGATGTAGATGCTTCCTTCACGAGAGTTCTTGATCTCGTTATTGCCGCGTAGATCATGTAGAGCGATCAGGCTGGTAATCATTCCGTCGAGAATACCTTCCGGAATTTCCTGGCCGTCACCATATAAAACAGCATCGTTGGTCATCAGGTGGCCAACATTGCGCACAAACATCAAACTGCGACCCGGCAGGGTTAGCTGATTACCATTCGGTGTAATATATTCACGGTCGACATTTAATTTGCGCTCAAAAGTCTTGCCGCCTTTATTGATGGTTTCCTTGAGGTCACCTCTCATCAGGCCGAGCCAGTTGCGGTAAACCACAACCTTGTCTTCCGCATCGACTGCCGCTACGGAGTCCTCACAGTCCATAATGGTGGTCAATGCAGATTCCATAAGGACGTCTTTAATACCCGCGTCATCGGTTTTACCGATAGGGCTTTCACGATCCACCTGAATTTCAAAGTGCAGGCCGTGCTGCTTGAGCAAAATACTCGAGGGTTCTTCGCTGTCACCGCGGTAACCGGCAAACTGAGTGCCGTCTTTCAAGGTGGCAATATCGCCATTGGCTTGGACAACTTCCAGCAGAGAGCCGTTAATACGATATTGCACGGCTTCTTTATGACTGCCGCAGGTTAATGGAGCAGACTGATCTAGGAAGCTGCGCGCATATTCAATCACTTTGGCTCCGCGCACCGGATTGTACTCACTGCCCTTTTCCGCTCCACCTTCTTCGCTGATCACATCAGTGCCGTAGAGGGCATCGTAAAGGCTGCCCCAGCGGGCATTTGCGGCATTCAGTGCATAGCGGGCGTTCATCACCGGGACCACTAGCTGAGGACCGGCGAGAGTGGCGATCTCCTCATCCACATTCTCAGTGGAAGCACTGAACTCAGCGGGCTCATCCACCAAGTAGCCAATTTCTTTCAGAAAGGTCTGGTAGCCTTCCAGATCGAGGAAGCCCTGCGGATTTTCGGTGTACCAGCGATCCAGGGTTTCCTGTAATTCGTCGCGTTTTTCCAGCAGGGAGCGATTGACTGGCGCCAGGTCGCGGACAATCGCATCGAGTCCAGCCCAGAACTTATCGGCATCGACCCCGGTTCCTGGAATCACCTCCTCGCAGACCAGGTTGTAAAGCTCTGGTGCGATTTGTAGATCACCGATTTGGACTCGTTCCGTCATACCCTGGGCCTCTCACTGATTGTTGGAATTACGGCATTCTAAACAGCCATTTCAGCATACCGCTAATTTATAGACACAATTTCCACTATTCATAGATCAAATTTTTATGAAAATGGGTGACGCATGATTCACTGCCAAGAGAACTGTATATTCACCCGCAGGGCGCATGATTCCTTACTAAGGGGTCACTCATAGAGCCCGACCAATATCCAGGATCAGGCGCCGTAACCAGCGGTGCGGTGCGCTCTGCTGTAAAAGTGGGCTCCAAGCCATTTTTAGCTCAAGAGGAGGGATATCCAACGGCGGATCCCTGCGCACGACTCTGGGATTGTCGCTGGCAAGCTGTGCCAGACGGGTGGGCACAGTGACAATCAGGTCACTCTGCTCGGCCAACAGCATAGCCACTTGGTAGTGGCGTGTGAAAACCGAGATATCCCGCTTTTCCCCCAATTTGCCAATAGCCTCATCTACCCAGCCCAAGCGTTGCACATCCTCTGGGTTTACTCCTACCCCCACACCCATGCCGGTCTTGCTCACCCATATATGCTGAGCCTTTAAGTAACTCTGCAGATTGTAGTCTTCGAGAATTGGGTTATCCGCTCGCATCATGCAAGAGAAACTGTCGCGCCATACGGTAGCTTGGTGGAAGCTCTGGGGCATACTATCGAAACGGTTAATTACCATATCCACCTTACCCTGCTCCACATCGACAAAGCTCACATCGCTGGGCGTCATGATATCCAGGCTGATTCCTGGAGCACCATCCCTCAGCTGCTTAAGCAGGGGCGGGATCAACGTGGATTCGGCATAGTCACTGGCCATAATGCGAAAGGTACGCCGGGTGTTGGCGGGATCAAAATCCCGATTGGGCTGAATCACACGGTCGATGCTGGATAGCGCTTCACGAACCATAGGCTGTAGTTCTAGGGCACGCTCCGTGGGCATCATGCCCTCTCGAGTGCGTACCAGCAGAGGGTCGTCAAAGAGTTCGCGCAGGCGTTTCAGGCCATTGCTCATTGCGGGTTGGGACAGCCCTAGGTAGTTGGCCGCTCGTGTCACATTGCGCTCGCGCAGCAGCACATCCAGGTATACCAGCAGGTTCAGGTCAGCTCTTTCCAGTTGCATACAACATTTGCCAGATCGATAGTGAAAATAAAATCAATAAATTAGGCAAATTATGCCACTCCTCCTAAGATACTCAACACCTAATCGCAGTCACCGTTTTAAGGAAACACTGTCATGTCCACTTACACTCAAGACATCGAAGCGGTAGCTAAGCTCCGTGACAGCAAAAGCGGCACTTGGGACGCTATCAATCCCGAATCTGTTGCCCGTATGCGCGCCCAGAACAAATTCAAAAACGGCCTGGATATTGCCAAATACACTGCCAATATCATGCGCGCTGACATGGAGAACTACGACAAAGACAGCTCCAAGTACACCCAATCCCTGGGCTGCTGGCACGGTTTCATCGGCCAACAGAAGATGATTTCTATTAAGAAGCACTTCGAAGGCAATACCGACCGTCGCTACCTGTACCTGTCCGGCTGGATGGTCGCCGCTCTGCGCAGTGAATTCGGTCCTCTGCCCGACCAGTCCATGCACGAAAAAACCTCTGTTGCGCACCTGATCAACGAACTGTATACCTTCCTGCGCCAGGCCGATGCCCGCGAGCTGAACGACCTGTTCCGCGAGCTGGACGCCGCCCGCGAAGCCGGCAACAAAGAAGCCGAGAAAGCAGTTCAAGACAAGATCGACAACCACAAGACTCACGTTGTGCCGATCATTGCCGACATCGACGCCGGTTTCGGTAACGCAGAAGCCACTTACCTAATGGCTAAGCAGATGATCGAGGCGGGTGCTTGCTGTATCCAGATCGAGAACCAGGTTTCCGACGAGAAGCAGTGTGGTCACCAGGACGGTAAAGTCACCGTTCCTCACGAAGACTTCCTGGCCAAGATCCGCGCAGTTCGCTACGCATTCCTGGAGCTGGGCGTAGACAACGGTGTTATCGTTGCCCGTACCGACTCCCTGGGTGCCGGCCTGACCAAGCAGATCGCCGTGACCAAAGAGCCGGGTGATCTGGGCGACCAGTACAACGCTTTCCTGGACTGTGAAGAAATCGCAGCTTCTGATTTGGCCAATGGTGACGTTGTAATCAACCGCGAAGGTAAGCTGCTGCGTCCTAAGCGCCTGGCTTCCAACCTGTTCCAGTTCCGCAAAGGCACCGGTGAAGCCCGCTGCATCCTGGACAGCATCACCTCTCTGCAGAACGGCGCCGATCTGATTTGGATCGAAACCGAGAAGCCCCACGTTCGCCAGATCGGCGGCATGATGGACGAAATCCGTAAAGTGGTTCCCGATGCGAAGCTGGTTTACAACAACAGCCCATCCTTCAACTGGACCCTGAACTTCCGCCAGCAGGTATTCGATGCATGGTCTGAAGAAGGCAAAGACGTATCCGCTTACGACCGCGCCAACCTGATGAGCGCCGAGTACGACGATACTGAGCTGTCCGCAACTGCTGACGAGAAGATCCGTACCTTCCAGGCCGATGCAGCTCGCGAAGCCGGTATCTTCCACCACCTGATCACCCTGCCGACTTACCACACTGCGGCCCTGTCTACCGACAACCTGGCCAAAGAGTACTTCGGTGAGCAAGGCATGCTGGGCTACGTGAAAGGCGTTCAGCGTAAAGAGATCCGTCAAGGTATCGCCTGCGTTAAGCACCAGAACATGGCTGGTTCCGACATCGGCGACGACCACAAAGAGTACTTTGCTGGTGAAGCGGCACTGAAGGCTGCTGGTAAAGACAACACCATGAACCAGTTCGGTTAAATCGCTCTTATACCTTTCAGGTAGATTCAAGGCGGCGCAAGCCGCCTTTTTCTTCAGGGATTCTCTCCTGTTCAAATTGACCAGGACAATGATTCCGCCGAAGAAGAACAGTTATGCAAACTGCGCTTTTATCTCTGCATTTTGAACTTGGGCCGCAATCGCGGCCCTTTTTTTGCTCCCAATCTTATTGCCTTTTCTCAAAGACTTTTGCGCCATATTAGCTAGCCTTAGGGTATACACGCTAAGGTGCGCACCGCCTATGTCTGGCCCAAGACTTGTACTGACCATCAACTGCGGCAGCTCTTCTTTAAAGTTCACCATCATTAACCCAGAAACTGGTGAGGAACGCTTAAAAGGCCAAGCCGATGCCCTGGGATCATCCTCAGCAGCACTCTCTTGGCAGCGCGATGAAAAAGAAGGAACACAGAAGCTCTCCCCTGGGGATGACTACGAAGGTGTTATCGGAGCGTTGGTAAAGCGATTCGACGGCCCCTGGTCAGCGTTGCGCGAGCAGCTTCGGGCTATCGGGCATCGGGTGGTCCATGGTGGCGAACAGTTCGCAGACTCCACGCTGATCAATGACAGCGTAGTATCAGCTATCAGAGCCTGCTGTGAACTGGCGCCACTACACAACCCTGCAGCCCTGCAAGGTATACAGGCCTCACTGCTCGCCTTCCCAGAGTTGCCGCAGGTGGCGGTCTTCGATACCGCCTTCCACCAGAGTTTGCCGGATTACGCCTACCTCTATGCACTGCCCTACAGTTTGTATCGGGATCACCAACTGCGCCGCTACGGTATGCATGGCAGCAGTCATCGCTATATCGGTGAGCGCAGCGCCGAAATATTGAAAACACCCACAGACAACATCAATGTGATCTCCGCTCACCTCGGCAATGGCGCTTCCCTGTGCGCCATTAAAAACGGAAAGAGCGTGGATACCAGTATGGGGCTGACTCCTCTTGAAGGGCTGGTAATGGGCAGTCGCTGTGGGGACCTAGACCCTGGTTTATTACTTCATTTGGGGGAGGCACTGGACTATTCCCTAGCGGAACTCGAACAGTTACTGAATCGCAACAGCGGCCTGCTGGGAATATCCGAGCTAAGCAATGACTGTCGTGAACTGGAAGAAGCTATGGGCAAAGGCCATGCCGGTGCTAGCTTGGCATTGAAGCTATTTTGTTATCGACTGGCCAAATATATCGCAGCCTACACAGTGCCACTAAAGCGCGTTGATTCGCTGATATTCACCGGGGGTATTGGCGAAAACTCATCTTGGGTGCGGCGAGAAACGATAGGTTGGCTCAGCCAGCTCGGCTACCAGCTGGACAATAAGCGCAATGAAGACATTCGCTTCGGTTCTGAAGGGCAAATATCCAGAGACGGAACACCGGATATCCTTGTGATACCCACCCGTGAAGATTGGGTTATTGCTCGAGATACCATCCGCTTAGCGAACAGGGCGCTATAAACATGCCCCACAACGCGCGCGCCCTAATGCTGATTCCACTGGATGTGGGTGTGGGTATTACATCGGTAAGCCTGGGCTTAATACGGGCACTTGAACGCAACCGCGTAGAAACCCAGTTTTTCAAACCTGTCAGCGAAGCGCCTTCCCGCGACGGCGCCATCGAGAGAACCACAGAGATATTGCGGCAGACTACCAAGCTAGACATTCCCCGTTCAATCAGCGCACAAGAAGCTGAAACTATGATCTCCGCAGGTGGTACCACGGAGCTACTGGAGAAAATTTTGGCCCGCTACCGCAGCAGCGTTCAAACTGCGGATGTAATAGTCGTAGAGGGACTTTTACCTGGAAGGCAGAATCAATTTTCTGACCAATTGAACTGCCAGATGGCAAAAACCCTGGATGCGGAAGTGGTGTTGGTTGCCAGCCTGCACACAGGTGATATTCGCCAGCTTACAGAGCGTCTGCAGTATGCGATGCAACCGTTTGGTGAGGGCCCATCCAACCCAGTGGTAGGCTGCATTATCAATAAGCTGGATGCCCCTCCCCGCATAACCGACCCACCTGGCGGCCACTTTATCTCGGTGGGCGCTCAACAGGAGCCCTGTACCAAAGCTGTCAACCGAAAGGATCTGTATCGTAAAATTCCTCTACGCATCGTTGGCGCCATCCCCTGGAATGCGCAGCTGCTGGCCCCCCGGGCGCTGGATCTGGCCCGGCATTTCAATGCACAACTGATCAATCGCGGAGAACTAGAGAGCCGCCGTTTGCGCAGCGTAACCTTCTGCTCGCGATCCCTAGCCAATATGCTGCATCGCTTTAATTCAGGTGCCCTACTGGTCACTTCAGCTGACAGGCCCGATGTCATGGTAGGAGCCAGCCTGGCAGCAATGAACGGTGTAAAAATTGGCTGCTTGCTGCTGACCGGGGGCTACCGACTGGATCGCGGGGTACACAAACTTTGCACACCGGCCATGGAGACTGGGCTGCCGGTAATGTTAGTCAGCTCCAACACCTGGCATACCGTGATGGAGTTACAAACCTTTAACCTGCGCACCCCCGCAGATGACCGCGAGCGAGTAAACCGGGTACAGGATTTTTTTGCCAGCCACTTGGATAGAAACTGGGTGCAATCCCTAAGCCAGGTTTCCCAGCGACCGCGGCGGATGTCACCCCCAGCATTTCGCTACCACCTAACAGAAATGGCCCGCCGGGTGCTAAAACGCATTGTGCTTCCAGAGGGGGAAGAACCCCGCACTATACGCGCAGCTCTGGCCTGTGCAGAACGGGGAATTGCACAACCGATACTGCTGGGGAGACCGGGATCTATCCAGCGAATCGCCGAGCAACAGGGCCTCAGGCTCAGTAAAAAAGTAGAAATCATCAAGCCCGAAGATGTCAGGGAAGAGTATGTAGAGCCCATGGTAGCTCTTCGTAAAAATAAAGGCCTCACTCAGGTGGTCGCGAAAGAACAGCTGCAAGACAATGTCGTTTTGGGCACTATGATGCTGGCCCTAGACCGAGTGGACGGCCTGGTTTCAGGCGCTATTCACACTACCGCCAATACCATCCGCCCCGCCCTGCAATTGATCAAGAGCGCTCCAGGTGAAGAGCTTGTCTCCTCAATTTTCTTTATGCTTCTACCCGAGCAGGTACTGGTATACGGAGACTGCGCCATCAACCCAGACCCCAACGCCAACCAATTGGCTGCGATCGCCATCCAGTCGGCAGACTCCGCAGCGGCTTTTGGGATAGAACCCCGAGTAGCAATGATCAGTTACTCCACCGGCACCTCAGGAACCGGCTTAGACGTAGACAAAGTGCGTGAAGCTACACAAATCGCCAAGCAGAGAAGGCCCAAGCTGATTATTGATGGACCACTGCAATACGATGCGGCGCTGATAAAAAATGTGGCTGAGCAGAAAGCGCCACAGAGCCCAGTCGCGGGCCGCGCCACCGTATTTATTTTCCCTGATTTAAACACCGGCAACACCACATATAAAGCAGTACAACGCAGTGCGGACTTAGTCAGTATTGGGCCTATGTTGCAGGGGCTGCGCAAACCGGTGAATGATCTTTCCCGCGGTGCCCTGGTGGACGATATTGTCTACACCATTGCACTTACCGCTATTCAGGCCCAGCAACATCAACCACATAAAACTAAAAAATAACTGGCCTCTATCCACAGAGGGGACGGCGAAGGTCAATATATTCATGCAGCGCGGCGGCAATAACATAGGCCTCCAGGCGGTGCTCATAGGTATCCGAATGGTCACAACCCATCCGCTCCAGACAGCGATGGATAAACGCGAACTGATCAGAATTGTCCCGCCACACTCTACGCCCCTTGATCACCGTTATCAGCATTCGCCACCAGCTGCGGTCAGCCGCTCTCAACTGCTGAAGTGCGACAGCCAGCCATCCCTCTTCATCGGTAAAGTCCGTACCCAGCGGATAGTAAGGCAACATGGCGAGGGACTTTTCATCGGAAAAGACCTCGGCAATATGCTCCGGGGTATTTCGATTAAACTCTGCCGGAATAGTGAAGTCCTTTTCAATTTTGCCTGCATATTTGGCCTGTTCCAGCAACACTGCCTGAAATCGTGTATCGCAAATACTGAGCATGGAAACCATCACGTCCCGGTCTGTTTTACCCCGCAGGTCCACCGCGCCGTATTCAGTTACCACAATATCCCGCAAGTGCCGAGGTATAGTGGTGTGGGGGTATTCCCAGACAATATTACTTTCACATATTCCGTCGCGAACGCGTGTGCTCGGCAGGGCAATAATGGAGCGGGCCCCAGGCAGTGCAAACGCCTGGGCAACAAAATTGTATTGCCCTCCAACACCACTAACCACCTGATTATCCATTAAAGCATCGGAAATAACGGCCCCGCCCAATGTCACCATCATGGCTGAGTTTACAAAACGTGCGTGTTTGCGCTGGACTTGCTTCAGTATTTGTTGGCCGCGCAGATCGTTGGTGAAATCGATAGAAGTCATATCGATACCGGCCCGCTCAATGGGGGCTAGATCCCGTAACTCTCGATACATCACCTCAGGACCAAGGTAAAAACCACCGTGCAACCAGATACCGCCTTTAAGTTTGTTGTTCAAACAACTGCCTATCAATCGTCGACGGCCGTGCTCACTGTGCAGGTCACACTCCTCCTCTTCGCCATCGGGTGTTAACAACTTGTGGCCGCGCCAACTGTAACTTGGATCCACAATACCAAAACGCTGCAAAAACGCCGTGTCATCAGGGGTTAATGGACAGTGGATACGCCCTCTCTTTTTCAGAGCAAGCAGAGTCTCTTCGTTCACTGTATGGGTGATCGCATCCGAGTCCAGCAACTCTTGCAGTGCCGCATCAGCAAACACTTCACGGATTAAAACCCCCGCCTTACGCAGATGTAAAAAGCCATGGGGAACCATTTCACTGGCACCATATAGTCCCTGTTGAAAGGGCGTCTTTTGTAGGCGGAGGTTTTTTCGGTATGCGGATGACTCCGAATCGGCTAACTCATCCAGCAGGCGAGTGAAGAGCGGATTCTCTTTGTGACGCAAGCGCAAGGCATGACACACCGCATCGCCGAGCGCCCCGATACCCACTTGTAAAGTACCACCATCAGCGATCAGGCTGGCAATATGAAAACCGATAGCGTATTCGGTAAAACTCACCGGCATTGCAGGAGCGGCAAACAATGGAGTATTGAACTGGTTACCTTCTAACAAAAAATCGAAAGCGCCTTCCGCAAGCTCACTACTGCCCGGCATATAAGGTAATTGATGATTTACCTCTCCCAGTAAAAAAAGCGATTGCCCTTTGCGATCGGAGGCCAGCTTTAAAAGTGGCAGGGTCAGATCCGGATTACAGCTCAAACTGTATTTGCCACCCGCCGGTGAAGGGGAGACCATTTGCGCGATCACATTGATCCCATTGCGCAAGAGATCTTCGGGCACCTCGGTATAATTAGTACTGACATAATGTTGCTGAGCATAGCGATTACCCAGCAAAGCACCGGGCTCCATAAAAAACTCTATCACCTCAATATTATTGGGAAGCTGCCCTTGCCTCCTTGCCGTCACATAACCAAGATCCTGATAGTGACTGTAAAGGCGATCCAGTAAAGGCTGTACAAAACGGCGCGTGATATCACTGTCCCCCCTGGGTCGCTCAAGGGTCAGGGCGGTATAAATGGTCAGAGAAATAGAAGGATCTGCAGCGGCACGCGCGTAGAGGGCATTGGCAAAGTGATTGGCTTTTCCCAATCCAAGGGGTAACCCCAGCACAATCTTCTTACCGACCCTGCGTAACAGAGCATCGATACACTCCTCGGCGCCGGTAAACCGCTGGGGAACATTATCAGGAGAAACTTCCATGGAAATCAGGCTTTTCTCACAAGGCTATTGGATTTTTCCCACCACCCTGGCCAAATGATCAAAGTGGTCGACCTGGATAGCCTTATCCACTGCATCAGCTGCGTCACGAAGAGCATCCGCTTCTTCATCACTAATGAGATTACGTTGCAACCCCTCTTCCACCGACTCGCGACTTAGGGTGCGAATCCCCCCCTTTTTTAACTTCTCTCGTGCACGCTCAGAGGCACATACCTTGTTGAAGGCTTGCTCGACAATTTCAACTCCATCGCCAGGATTGCCAAGGAAAACACCACGGGTCAAACGGTCTCGGGTTTTGGAGGGACTCAACAGCAACTCGGCACATGCTCGCGCCTGTCGATCTGAAGCAGTATGGATACTATGCCCCCAGGGCATAGTCAGAAAATGCATCAACTGCCCAAAAAATGGGCGCGGGAAATTCTGAAAAACTTCCAGCAACTGAACTTCGATTTTATGCAAACCATCACGCATGGCGAATTCCAGCAGCGGTAAATCATCTTTGGGATTGCCATCATCATAGAAACGCTTGAGAGTACAGCTCAACAGATAAAGCTGGCTGAGCACATCGCCGAGCCGGGAGGATATCAGCTCTTTTCTTTTTAACTCACCGCCCAAGGTGATCAGCGAGACCTCTGTCACCAGTGTCAGCACAGCTGAGTAGCGATTGATCTGACGAAAATACTTGGCCGCGCCTCCAACATTGCGAGGGCTGCTGGCAAAGAGCCCCACGGTCCAACCGTGAAATACTCCTCGTAATAGTGTCTTGAACTGGAACCACATATGCTTGGGGAGTAAATGATCCAGTTGCTCCAGCCCCTCCTCTTCATCGGGATTTTCAGCAGCGAGCATTTCATCAAGAATGTAGGGGTGGCAGCGAATAGCGCCCTGGCCAAAGATCATTAAGCTGCGGGTCAATAAATTGGCCCCTTCTACCGTTATCGCCACGGGTACCGCACGATAGGCATTACCCAGGTAATTTAGTGGGCCATCCATGATGGCTTTACCAGCATGAATATCCATGGCGTCATCAATAGCCTGGCGCAGCCCCCCTGTTGCACTGGCTTTCATAATTGCGGTGATTACCGCCGGCTTAAGTCCATCATCCAATGCCCTGGTGGTTGTCTTATGGGCGCTATCTAGCACGAAAGCGATAGCGGCGATCTCCGCCAGCCGACTTTGCACCCCTTCAAAACGCCCTACAGGAATATTGAATTGCTCGCGGATACGCGCATAGGCACCAGTGGTCCTCGCCGCCATTTTGGCACCGCCCGTAGAGAGCGATGGAAGCGAGATGCCACGACCAGCAGCCAAGGCGCTCATCAACATTTCCCAGCCTTTGCCGACATTCTCCTGACCTCCAATAATCCACTCCATAGGGATAAAGACATCTTTTCCCCAGTTGGGACCATTTTGGAAGGCCTGCATCGCCGGAAGATGGCGTTGACCAATAGTCACGCCTTCTGTATCAGTAGGAACCAGTGCCACGGTAATTCCCAGCTCCTCTTTATCGCCGAGAATATGCTCCGGGTCGTACAACTTAAAGGCGAGCCCCAAGACCGTGGCAATAGGCCCCAGGGTGATATACCGCTTGTGCCAGTTGACACGCATCCCCAAGACCTTTTCCCCCTGATGATCACCGTAACAAACCTCTCCGCGGTCAATCATGGATGCCGCATCAGAGCCCGCCTGGGGGCTGGTGAGGCCAAAACAAGGAATATCCGTGCCATCGGCAAGCCGGGGCAAATAATAGTCTTTTTGCTCCTGGGTGCCATGAGCGAGCAGCAATTCTCCCGGCCCAAGGGAGTTGGGCACCATCACAGTGACGCCGACGGTGTTACTCCGCGTAGAAATTTTGGTGACTATTTCTGCATGCGCAGTAGGGGAAAAGCCGAGACCACCATATTTTTTGGGAATGATGATGCCGAAGAAACGATTTTTGCGCAGAAACTCCCAAACATGCTCTGGGATATCGTGATCGACAAAACTGATCTGCCAATCATTGATCATTTTACAGAGCTCTTCGGCAGGCCCATCGAGAAAAGCCTGTTCCTCCTCATTCAGCTCCGGCGGTCCCATATCGAGTAGTTGCTTCCAGTCCGGTTTTCCGGAGAGTAGCTGAGCATCCCACCAAACTTCTCCGGCCTCCATTGCCTCCCGTTCCGTTTGAGATATTGGCGGTAAAATCCTCTTTATGATGTTCAATAGGGGTTTGGTAAAGAATTTCTTGCGCAACTCGCTCATTTTTACCTTCCGCAGTATCCCTAGCGGTGCACTACCCCGCCAATTACCACTAGCCATGGTGCTATTTCAAAAAATAATGATAGGCAACGAATGCGGTTGAAGAGTTTCAGTAAGATCCCTTCCCAAATTGAAAACTCACAAGCAGTCACTCAGTACTCCTGACACAACATTTTGTGCGGGGAGAGCCCCCTGGTAACTAGACGCCCAAGAGAACCTGAAATTTATACATCAATAAGATGTATGAAGCGCCAGTTGTCGCGATATCCCTGGGAAATACTACCTATATTTAGAGAGATGGAATGGACGCCGCAAATGAAGCTCTGGATCAGTTGATAGAAAGCATTGAATTAGGATGCTCGTATGAAGCAGACTCTTGTGAACTCGCTTGCCGGTGTCGGACTTTTAACCCCCAGCCTGCTCTTCGCCAATCTGGTGGGAGAAGGCCCCCGGCTGGCCCCGGAAGACAGAATTACCCAGGGACAAATTGTTGAAGGTGAACTGAGCCTGGATGAAATTCGCCAGGCCGGGATGCTCATTTTCAGCACCCCCTTTAATCGCTACGATGGCTACGGGGATGGTGCACACGATGAATCCCAGCCTGATAACCACTCCGCAGATGGCGGTAACCGACCGACATTACAAGGCAATGGTACCTTCCTGCGAGTCAATGGACTCGACTCCCAGAACTGCCTGGAATGTCACAGTATCGTCAGCAATAGAACTGTGCCGGCCACCATGGGTATTGGCGGCGGTGGCGGTTTTAGCACCAGCGCAATGCTGCGTCCGGTAAATATCGATGTCATTGACGAAAGCTTCGATGGGACTGCGGAATACGATGGCCGCCTAATCAACCCCCTATTCTTATTTGGCTCTGGAGGGATTGAACTAGTCGCCAGAGAAATGACCGCTGACCTTCAGCGCCTCAAACAATACGCCTTAGACAACCCTGGAACTGTTGTCAGTCTGGATACTAAATCCGTTAATTTTGGCAGTATTTTTGTCGATGAAGATGGCAACCTGGACACCAGCAATGTGGAAGGCGTCGATGCAGACCTTGTGGTACGCCCGTTTGGCAGGAAAGGCGATAATGCCTCAGCCCGCGAATTCTCCTTGAACGCCCTTTCTTTCCACATGGGGATGCAGGCAACAGAAAAGTTTGGCGGGGCAGAAGCCGACGAAGACAATGACGGCGTGGCCAACGAAATTTCTGTCGGTGACCTATCCGCGATCAGTATTTTCATTGCCACCCTGGACCGCCCCTTCCAAATAGAATCCGGCAAAAATAACCGGGGTCGCAAATTGTTCCACGAGGTTGGCTGTGCCGACTGCCATCGTCCCGTAATGACCACTGAGCGGAGGACCTTGCCCTTTAAGCTAACGGGCTCCCCGGAGGCCCCATTTGAAGATACTTTCTATCACGTGGATCTAAGTAAGCCCCCCACAGTTTTTAAATCCATTTTTGGAGCGGGAATTGAGGTCGAAATGTTCTCTGATCTCAAGCGCTATGACATGGGCATAGCCTTAGCTGAAACCGCCTTTTTCCAGGATGAGGTGCAAAACAGGGAATTTATCACCGCACGTCTTTGGGGAGTTGCTGACACAGCGCCCTATATGCACGATGGGCGCGCACTCACCTTGGTAGAAGCCATCTTGTTACACGATAATCCTGGAAGTGATGCCGGCTACGCCGCAGAAAACTTCCAAAATCTGAGTGACGAAGACAAGAACAAGATCCTTTATTTTCTGATGTCTCTGCGCATGCCCAAGGATCCAGTTTCAGATTTACACAATCGATAGGCAGCTCTTCATGAACGATGTCCGCGGCAACAAAGTTGCCAGCGGGCATTTTTATTTACAAGCTTTTGTGAAAGCTGTGTAATTGAAAAGTGGGGTTCAAACTAGTGCTTCTTGCGCAACAATGATTCCGTTGTTATCCCCATACAGATATTCTCCAGGTCGAAAAGTCACCCCTCCAAAAGTCACTGCCAGATCCCGCTCACCAATACCTTTTTTCTCCGTTTTCATTGGGTGTGTACCCAGGGCCTGAACGCCTAAATCTAGCGCTCCAATCTGGTCAACATCGCGGATGCAGCCATACATCACTATGCCTTCCCAGCCATTGGCTACCGCTTTATCGGCGAGCATATCGCCAAGACAAGCGCGACGCATTGAACCACCCGCATCGACTACCAGAACCTTTCCTTTTCCCGGTTCCGCCACTAACTCCCGCACCAGCGAGTTATCCTCAAAACACTTAATAGTTACGATTTGACCGCCAAAGCTCTCACGGCCTCCGTAATTAATAAACATCGGCTCAACCACTTGCACTGCATCACCGTGGTCATCACACAAATCGGGGGTAGAAATTGGCATAAGTCCTCTCGCAATCATTCCGTAAAAAATGATGATAGCGATAGTGTCACTCTGGTGGCAGGCTGACAAATAAATACCGGGTATCATCCCTATAGATAATACCCGGCCAAGGCTTCGCTGCTACAAAATCGTTTTCAGGTTTTAGTGCGTAACACGCACTGGAGTGCCTACACGTACATGGCGATAAAACTTTCTAGCCATGTGCGGAGGCATACGCACACAACCATGAGAGGCAGGGTGTCTGGGCACATGGCCAGAAGCATGCAGACCGATCCCGCCATTGAAGCGAATATAGTTATTCATTTTTGCACCACGATACACAGTACCGGCGGGGCGACGATGTTTACGGGTATTTACATTGGACCTCACCACCCGTCCTGTGCGCCTATCTACATAACTACCGTAGATCGAAGAGCGATGATGCGGGTGCTTGGACAATACACGGAAGTGTCCTGGCCGCGTACTATAACCCCGTTTACCAGAGGAAATTCTGGATACCCCGACCAACTTGCCGCCTTTGTAGAGGTAAGCGCGCTGTTCACTCAAGTCAATTCTGATTGAGGCGCCTCCTCCCCTAGCCGCAGCGCGATCATCAAACCAGTTACCACCGCGGGGCTTTGCCATTGCAGGGGGAACGGCGATTAGTGCCAAGAGACACAACATCAGAAAAATATGCAATATTGGGATCTGTAACTGTCTGCTCGTATGCATAGCTCACCTCAACAACTTTCTCTGCTCTGCCAAAGTGGGCGGAAAGGAAAACAGCCCAACCGATACCACTCAAACTTCTACACCGGAGGATTTACCCCTGCAGGTGAATCAGCACCAAAGCAAATTGCGCTCAGTTTTCTATCCACGCTCTGCCTCAGGACTCTTCCGATTTTATTGAGGCTGGTGGTAAGCCTTAGAATGAATTCTTATCTCTGAAGGCAAGCCATAGAGTTTTGAATTTTTTCGGTAGCGTGTGATCTGTAAATCTCACACAGAAATAGCAGGATAAATTCCGAAATTATCGAGAGAAGCGGCAACAGAAGTCTAATTTTGGGGCAAACACGCAATGGATTCGGGGAAAAAAACCAAAGTCGCAGGAGAGGCGCTTAGATAGGAAAAGCGGCCCCAAAGGGCCGCTTTGAAAGGATATTAGGCTTCTTCGTTAGCTAGGAATAGCCAGGTATCTACAGCGGTATCCGGGTTCAGGGAAACACTGTCGATTCCCTCATCCATCAACCAGCGGGCGAAGTCTTTGTGGTCAGAAGGTCCCTGACCGCAGATGCCTACATATTTACCGGCTTTTTTGCAGGCCTGGATGGCGCGGGACAGCAGAGCCTTCACTGCCGGGTTACGCTCGTCGAACAGGTCGGCCACCAGACCGGAATCCCGATCCAGACCCAGGGTAAGCTGGGTCAAGTCATTAGAACCGATTGAGAAGCCATCAAAATGCTGCAGGAACTCTTCTGCCAGCAGGGCATTGGACGGCAGTTCGCACATCATAATGACCTTGAGACCAGCCTCTCCGCGGCGCAGACCGTTCTCAGCGAGCAGACCGACAACCTCTTCTGCCTCTTCCGGAGTTCGCACGAAGGGTACCATGATCTCCACATTGGTCAGCCCCATCTCGTCACGTACTTTCTTCAGTGCACGACATTCCAGGGCGAAACACTGACGGAAATCTTCAGAGCGATAGCGAGCCGCACCACGGAAGCCAAGCATCGGGTTCTCTTCGCTGGGTTCGTACAATTGGCCACCAACCAGGTGTGCGTATTCGTTGGACTTAAAGTCTGATAAACGCACGATTACACGATTAGGTGCAAAGGCCGCGGCCAGGGTAGCGATACCTTCTACCAGTTTCTCAACAATAAAGTCTTCCGGGGAGGCGTAGCCGCCGATGCGCTCGCGGATATTCTGTTGCAGGTCATCCGGGAGGCTATCCAGCTCAAGCAGGGCTTTCGGGTGAATCCCAATCATGCGATTCAGGATAAATTCCAAGCGCGCCAGGCCAACCCCCTGATTGGGCAGGTGGCTAAAGGCAAAAGCGCGATCTGGATTGCCCACATTGAGCATGATTTTGAAAGGCAGATCCGGCATTTCGGAAACTTCAGTTTCTTCACGCTGGAAGTCCAACTCGCCGGACATTACGAAGCCGGTATCGCCTTCGGCACAAGAGACGGTGACGGGAGTACCGTCTTCCAATAACTCGGTGGCGTTTCCACAGCCAACCACTGCGGGAATCCCCAATTCACGGGCAATAATCGCCGCGTGACAAGTACGGCCGCCGCGGTTGGTAACAATTGCGCTCGCCTTTTTCAACACCGGTTCCCAATCCGGGTCGGTCATATCGGTCACCAGGACCTCACCGTCCTGCATAGCCGCCATATCTTCGACGGACTTCAGCTTGCGAACGCGGCCGGCACCGATACGCTGACCAATCGCGCGCCCCTCACACAGTACTTCACCGCGCTCCTGCAGGCTGTAACGCTCAATGCTGGTACCTTGATCGCGGGAGCGCACGGTCTCCGGACGCGCTTGTACGATAAATAGCTTGCCAGTATCACCGTCTTTGGCCCACTCGATATCCATCGGACGACCGTAGTGCTCCTCAATTTTACGGGCCTGAATTGCCAGGCTGGTCAGCTCTTCATCATTGAGAGCAAAACGCTGGCGATCTTCTTCTGCAACCTCAACGGTTTTTACTGAGCGCCCGCAATCGCCGCTTTCGTCGTAAACCATTTTGATGGCTTTACTACCGCGATTGCGACGCAGGATAGCTGGGCGCCCGGCATCCAAAGCCGGCTTGTAGAGATAGAACTCGTCAGGATTCACAGCACCCTGTACAACAGTCTCACCCAGACCGAAGGCCGCAGTGATAAAGATCACATCACGGAATCCACTCTCAGTATCCAAGGTGAACATTACACCGGCAGCGCCAGTCTCACTGCGCACCATGTGCTGAATACCAGCCGACAGAGCAACACCTACATCCGCATAACCTGTATGTACGCGGTAGGCGATGGCGCGGTCGTTATAGAGAGAGGCAAATACTTCTTTAACTGCAATCAGAACCGCATCAATACCGCGGATATTCAGGAAGGTCTCCTGCTGGCCTGCGAAAGAAGCATCCGGTAAATCTTCAGCAGTCGCGGAGGAACGCACAGCAACAGCTGTTTCACCACCACCCAAAGCTTCATAACCATCGCGGATCTCTTTTTCCAGCTGTGCAGGAAATGGGGTCTGTATGATCCAATTGCGAATTTCATCGCCGGCTTTGGCTAACTCAGTAACATCACCGACATCGAGCCCTTTCAGCCGCTCAGCGATACGCTGCTCTAACTGTTCATGGGCTAGGAAAGCCCGAAAAGCCTCCGCTGTGGTCGCAAAGCCGCCCGGTACACTCACACCAGCGCCGGCCAGAGATGAAATCATCTCGCCGAGTGATGCGTTTTTACCGCCGACTTTGTCGACATCATCCATTCCCAGTTTTGCAAAGTCGATGGTGAAATTCGTCAAGTGAAGGCCCTCTGAAATCAGGTTTGTTGGGCGCTGATTATAAGGATGAGTCTTGTAAAAAATAGCCCAGGAAAAACGGCCAATATGTTGTAAATTTTCTACAAGCTTGCTTAGCTCTCAGAAAATAAGACCTTTAAGCCCACCACCCCTATACTAGCGGCCATTAAAAAGTCCCGCCAACAGACAGAGACGCAGCATGGCAAAAGACAAACGCACCGCTTTTTTTATTTCCGACGGAACCGGCCTCACTGTAGAGGGCATTGGCCACAGCCTATTGGCACAGTTTCAAGACCAGCATGTCGAACAGGTGACTCTGCCTTATATTGACTCTACCGAAAAGGTCCAGCAGGCTCTCCAGCGTATAGAGAGCGCTGCCCAGGAATCCGGTCTGCAGCCCATCATTATTACCAGCATCGTTTCTGACCAGATTCGCGATCAATTGCACCAAAGCCCCGCTTTAATGCTGGATATCTTCGAAAATTACCTGACACCTCTGGCCAATTTGTTTGGGCGCGATCCTGCACAGACCGTTAATGTCTCCCACGGCATTGCCGATAATCGCCGCTATAGCGAACGCATTGATGCGGTGCACTTTGCTATCGATAACGACGACGGGCGCCGCATCAGTGAATTTGAGCAAGCGGATGTCATATTGCTCGGCGTCTCCCGCTCCGGCAAAACCCCCACCTGCCTATATTTGGCCTTGCAATTTGGACTGCGCGCGGCCAACTACCCCATCACCGAAGAGGATATGGACTCCACCACCCTCCCCAAGATTCTGCGCCCCTTCCAGCGCAAACTCTTCGGCCTCACCATAGATCCCAAACGCTTGATGCAGATTCGACAGGAAAGGCGCGCCAATAGCCGCTACGCTTCTATAGGACAGTGCGAATTTGAGGTGCGCCAAGTCGAACAGATGCTAAGGCGGGCGCAAGTGCCCTTCCTCAATGCCACCCAGCTATCCGTGGAGGAGCTCGCTACGCGCCTGATGTCCCAGGCCGGCATCGAGCGAAGAATTGACTAAGGGATGACCAAAAAGCCAGGCGCCCTTTTCACGCCGCGACAAAGTGTGTAGTGTGCGCCGTCTTCCAGACTGCCGTGTTTTGATATGCAAATAGTCTCCCTGCCCTATTCACTCAATTCTGCAGCGGCCTTCCAGGCAATTGCGGATCTACCTGTGCCGGTATGGCTCGATAGCGGCCGACCTCTCAGCAGCGGAGGTCGCTACGATATTATCAGTGCCGACCCTCTTAACGCGCTGGAACTGGCAGCAGATAGCAGCGAGCCTTTCACTCGGGTAGATGACCTAAGTCGTGAGCTGTGCCCACAGGAGCGAGACTCACAACTGCCATTTTGCGGTGGAATCATCGGTTTTGCCGGTTATGAACTGGGCACCGGCGGTAACTTTTTGCCGGCGGATACCCGACCTACGGACCTACCGGCAGGCTTTTTTGGGCTCTATAGCTGGGCTTTTATTGCGGATCACCAGCTGGGCTCCAGCCATCTGGTTTTTCACCCTGCCTGCCCAGCCCGACAGGTACAAGAGCTAATCGATCGTTTTAAATCGGTGCACTGGGAGCGAGAGCAGGATCCCGAGGAGTTTCGCCTTTTAGCACCATTTGCCCACGAACTCAGTGTTGCTGACTATGAGGAGCGCATTGCGCGAATCCTCGAATATATCGCAGCGGGAGATGTCTACCAGGCAAACTTTACCCAACGCTTCAGCGCCCCCTACGAGGGCGATCTCTTTGGTGCCTACCTGGCATTGCGTCGACGCGTGGCAGGGCCATTTTCAGCATTTATGGAAATGCCCCAGGGCAGTTTGCTGAGCCTATCGCCAGAGCGCTTTATTCGTGCCGATGGCAGTAGCTTGCGCACCGAGCCCATCAAGGGCACCGCCGCCAGAGTAGCTGATCCGGTAGAGGACCAGCGTGCGGCATTTACCCTGCAGAGAAGCCCTAAAGATCGCGCAGAAAACCTAATGATCGTGGATTTGCTGCGCAACGATTTCAGCAAGTTGTGCCGCAGTGGCAGCGTGAGGGTGCCGGAGCTATTCCAGTTGGCTAGCTTTGCCAATGTTCACCACTTGGTCAGCGTAGTGACAGGAGAAATGCATGAGGACTCAGCTTACAGCGACCTGTTAGCGGCCTGCTTTCCCGGTGGCTCCATCACCGGTGCGCCCAAACGCCGCTCTATGGAGGTCATTCGCGAGCTGGAAGGCAGTCCCAGGGGCATCTATTGCGGTAGCATCGGCTATATCAGTAGCTGCGGCCGCGCTGATACCAACATCGCCATTCGTACCTTTAGCGCCAGCAATGGGCGCATTACCTGTGCTGCCGGTGGAGGCATAGTCGCCGACTCTGACCCGACTGCAGAGTACCAGGAGTGCCTGGCCAAAGTGCGCTTACTTCTTGAAACCGCAGAGCAATTCCTGAATTGATCACCCAGCCCGTCAAAAATCGCTGCCTACTGGGCTTTCTGTAGTCTTACTACAGCATTTTGGTTATAGAACTATCTAGGATTGATATTTCAAAGTTATTAGGCCATCTGATAGATTCAATGCCAGTAGTGCCAATTTCAGCGCTTAACTGGATCAAGGAATTTATTGTGAAGATCACACTAGTCAAAAAAGTACTCGCCGATGGCTCACCCTGCGCCAAATGCCGGGATGTGCAGGAAAAACTGGAAGTGAACGAGCAACTCAAATTTATCGATCAAACCTTGGTAGCTGACGTGCGCGACCCGCAAAGTGCCGGGATGCTAATTGCACAGCAATTTAATGTGGATCGAGCGCCATTCTTTGTGGTCGAGCGTGAAGGGCAAGAAGCAGAGATCTATACCGTCTACTTCAAATTTGCCAAGGAAGTTTTACAACCCCTGATCCAACAGGCAGAGGCCTCTTAGCCTCTGCCAGCCAGCTACACCGCAATACTAATAAACCGGCAGCTCTGTATCGGCAAATAGTGCATCTACCTCAGCTCTGGAAGTAGCATGCGCAGCTTGATCCACCAATTCCCGGGTGAGATGCGGAGCAAACTGTTGAATGAAATCATACATAAAGCCTCGCAGGAATATTCCCTTGCGAAAGCCGATCTTGGTAATACTGGACTCGAACAAATCACTGGCATCCAGGGCAACTAAATCTTCATCCTCACCATCCACCGCCATATCCGCCACTATGCCAATACCGAGACCCAGGCGCACATAGGTTTTAATAACATCCGCATCCGCGGCGGTAAACACGACCTTAGGCGAAAGCCCTTTCTCCAGGAATGCTTCATCCAATTTTGAGCGGCCGGTAAAGCCAAACACGTAAGTGACGATCGAATACTTTGCAACCTCTTCAAGATTCAGCTTGCTGATATGGCAGAGAGGATGATCTTTAGGCACCAAAATACAACGATTCCAGCGATAAACCGGCATCATCACCAAATCACTGAAAAGCTCTAGTGCCTCGGTAGCAATGGCGAAATCCGCAGTACCATCGGCTGCCATTTCCGAGATTTGCATGGGGGTTCCCTGGTGCATATGCAGCGATACATCAGGGTAACGGGAAATAAACAGCTTGATAACCGGGGGCAGCGCATACCGCGCCTGGGTATGGGTAGTGGCAACCGCCAAGCTGCCCTTCTTGTCATTGCTGAACTCCTGGGCAACCTGCTTGATATTTTCCACTTTGCGCATAATTTCGCCAGCGGTCTTGAGGATCGCCTCCCCCGCTGGCGTCACCCTGGTGAGGTGCTTGCCGCTCCGGGCAAAGATTTCCACCCCCAGCTCATCTTCCAGTAGGCGAATCTGCTTGCTGATGCCCGGCTGGGAAGTATAGAGGCTCTGCGCAGTAGCAGAAACGTTGAGATCGTGATGCGCCACTTCCCAGATATATCGCAACTGCTGCAGCTTCATAAGTCCTCCCTTTAATATCAATCACCCCGCCCCAGGACGAGTGCAACTCTGACATATAAATTGTTAGTTATAAAAAACATCTTGAGTTATGCGAGAAAAGAATAGCAGCCAATCGAAGCCGGGGCCAACGGACAGATGAATATCCGGTGAAGAGCGGCGGGTGTCAATCGACTTTCCAACATTTACAGGCCCGAAAGAGCTCAAATACTCAGGCATCACTATTTGCGATATTGGCAATACCGTGCGGCACATGACCTGTAGCCACATGCTCAGCTGCGGAGGCACAGTGCGCCGGCTGGTCATCAAAGAACACATCAGCACCGAATGCCCGCAGAAACTCCCCCTTTGGAAGCCCCCCCAAAAATACCGATTCATCTACACGGATATCCCAGGCACGCAACGTACGGATTACCCGCTCATGGGCTGGCGCAGACCTTGCCGTCACCAGGGCGGTGCGTATTGGACAACTCTCTAAACCAAATTCCGCTTGTAATGTTTGCAGAGCCTCAAGAAATCCCTTGAAAGGCCCTCCACCCAGCGGCATCTGTGCAGAGGCACGCTCTGCACGGGTAAAGGCATCCAGCCCATCCCGCTTGAAAATCTGCTCAGCCTCGTCAGAAAAGATTACCGCATCACCATCAAAGGCAAAGCGCAAGACATCGTCGCGCTGCTTGCGGTTACCCCCAGCCACCAGAGTTGCCGCAGCAACCCCTTGATCCAAGGCGCGACGAACATCCAAGCCATCAGTCGAGAGAAACAAATTACAGCCAAATGGACCGATATAGCGATAGGGGCTTTCACCATTGCAAAAGGCAGCCCGGGTAATATCCAGACCATAGTGCTCAATTGAGTTAAACACCCGAAGTCCTGTATCAGCACTATTGCGGGAAAGCAGGATGACCTCGACCCTGGGCTCCCCCTCCAGCTGTTCGTTGATTTTTAGAAATTTCTCTACCAGGTGGAAGGCATCTCCTTTCTGCAATACATCGTTCTCTCGCTCTACTTGATAGCGCGAGAAAGCTTGCAGGCCCAGCTCCTCGAAAACCTTATGGCTATCATTCAAGTCGAACAGTGCCCGAGAAGAAATCGCGATTACCAGTTTGTCCGGACGCATGGCCATCAGGGCGCCTCCACATCACTGAGCCCCTCGGGACTATTATCGCTTCCCCTGAGGTTCAACAGAGTGAAAAGCATTTGCTGTAAATCTTCACGGGTACGGTAAGCACGCACCTCTGCTTGGTTAACCATCACCAGCAATAGCGCATGGCAGCTTTCCAGTGTGAGCCGACCCAAGCGATTCATTTCATTGGGCGGGCAGGTAAAGCCCAAGCGATGGAACATATCCACCAGGTGCCCGATCACCAGCTCGTCATGGCTCTTATCCAGCTCGTGCAACTCGGGAATTCCCCACATAGCCTGGGCCAATGGCAGCAGTCCTCGCTGCTCACGGTACACAGCTAGAAGGCACCCAACAAACTCATCAATAAAACTCCCAAGTGTCATATGCTCGAGATCGAGCTCTGCCAGCTCAGCCATGGCCTCACTGATACTAGCGAGCCACTGCTCGCCCATAGCATAGAGAATCGCATGTTTATTGGGGAAATAATGGTAGAGGGAGCCCACTGAAATATCGAGCTTCCGCGCAATTAGGATAGTAGTGAGATCATCGAGCCCGACCTCTTCCAGGAGCCTCCCGGTGACATCGAGTATCTGCCGGGCTCGAGCCCGTGCACGGGCTTGGACCGGCTCGCGGCGAGGGGTTAATTGGCTTTTGCGCTTATGCTGTTCGGTACTGGACAAGATCGGTTTCCTAATGGCAACTCACAGCATCTTAACACCAAAGGAGTCGACAATTTCACCAGCAACAGTCCAGCCACCTCACCTCTTTCAATGCCCAAACCTATCAAGCAAACTGTGGTAAAGCATTCCCAACACCAGGCCCGGCCAACGCAAAAGGGTTCCACCAGGAAAAGTCTCTGTTGGGATCTTCGTCATGATGTCAAAGCGCTCCTCAGTGCCAGCAATTGCTTCAGCGAGGAGTTTTCCCGCAAAGGTTGCAGTAGGCACCCCGTGGCCCGAGTAACCTTGACTGTAATAGATATTGGGCTCCAGGCGCCCCATATGCGGCATGCGATTCATAGTGATCGCCAGAGTGCCACCCCAGCCATAATCAATTCGGGTCTGCTTTAGCTGCGGATACACCTGCAGCATTTTTTTCCGTACAAACTTGCGTATATCTGCAGGAAAGCTGGCCGTATAATTCTCACCGCCACCAAAAATCAGGCGGTTATCTCCCGATAACTTCCAGTAGTTGATAACAAACAGTGTGTCCTGCACTGCATAATCATTGGCGATCAATTTTTGAGCAGCAGGCTCAGACAGAGGTTCAGTGGCCAGAACAAAATTATTGATTGGCATAATTTTGCCAGCCAGCCGCGGCTCCAAGTTTCCGAGATAGCCATTGCAGGCCAATATAACCTTAGCCGCCTTTACCTGCCCTTTGGCTGTTTCGACGGTACAGGAATTCCCTCCCCGATAGCTAGTCACTCTGCTGTGCTCATAGAGCTCGACCCCAGCTCTGACACAAGCCGCCGCTAACCCAAGTCCATAGTTCAATGGGTGAAGGTGCATGGAACCACTGTCAATTTGCGCGCCTAAATAACGCCTTGTTCCCACAAGGCCACCCACCTCCTGCTCATCGGCATAGCGCACACCCGAGTAACCATAACGCTCCTGAAGAAGCTCGGCTTCCTTGCGCAGGTAGTTGTCATGGCTGGGTTTAGCTGCGAGATGCATAATCCCTCGCTTCAGGTCGCAATTAATTTGATGCTTATCAATCAACTGCTCTACCAGCCGCACCGCCTCAAGGCTAAATTGCCAAAACCGCTTGGCAATCTCCACACCGAACATTTCTTCCAAGTCACTTTGGCAGCGCCGTTGCCCAACCCCCACATGTCCACCATTGCGACCAGATGCGCCCCATGCCACACGCTGCGCTTCCAAGACAGACACTTTGTAGCCCCGTTCCGCTAAATGCAACGCTGTGGAGAGCCCGGTATAGCCGGCCCCAATCACACAAACATCCACCTCCCGGACACCATCCAGCTGGGGATAGGAGGTAAGCGGATTGGCACTTGCTGAGTAGTAAGAATCTGTATAACCAGAGGTGGTTTTCATCAATGCAGCCCTTCAAGGCGTTGAGTATACGGGAGGCTCTGAAATAGTTCGGCCCCGAGAATAGCAAAATGGTAATTCCCTTTTGCCTGCCGTGCCAGGCTTCCCATAACCCCCCACATATATCCGGCAAGTCATTATTTTTGCCTGCACTGGCGGCTACCGCCTATATAAGGGTCAGGCATATACTGGTCAGACATGTAGATGGAAACACACTGGGTCTCTAACAAATGGACAAGATTACAAGCTGGCTCGCCGAACACGATATTGCCGAGGTGGAGTGCCTGGTGCCGGATATGTCGGGTAATGCCAGAGGCAAATTTACGCCTACAGATAAGTTCCTGACCCAGGACAGCCGACTTCCTGAAAGCATCCTTGTGCAAACCGTTACCGGCGACTATGTCGATGAGCACAATGAACTCGTGGACCCAGCAGATACGGATATGTTGCTGGTGCCAGATCCCGATTCCGTTCGACTTAACCCCTGGGCCAATGATCCCACTGCTCAAATTATTCACGATTGTTATACCCGGGATGGTCAACCACATCCGATTAGTACGCGGAACATCCTCAAATTCGTTTTGGAAAAATATAAAGAGAAAGGCTGGAAACCAATCGTTGCTCCGGAAGTAGAGTTTTACCTCATAAAGCGCAATCTTGATCCAGATGAAAAACTCTCAGCACCCGTTGGCAGATCTGGCCGCACGGAAAAAACCAGACAGTCTTATAGCATCGACGCTGCCAACGAATACGAACCCATTATTGAGGATATGTATAATTTCTGTGAGGCGCAGGGGCTCGATGTAGATACCTTGATTCACGAATCAGGAACCGCGCAGATGGAAATCAATTTCCTTCATGGAGACCCACTTCAACTCGCCGACCAAGTTTTCACCTTTAAACGCACCGTCAGAGAAACTGCTCTGCGCCACGGAATTTATGCCACCTTTATGGCCAAACCCATGGAGGACGAACCCGGCAGTGCATTACATCTTCACCAAAGTGTTGTCGACTTAAAAACAGAGAAGAACATATTTGTAGACGACCATGGAAATGAAAACGATAGCTTCATGTATTTTATTGGCGGTATGCAGGAGTACACTCCAGGATTCATTAGTTTTCTAGCCCCAAATGTCAATTCTTATCGACGCTTCACTCCCGAAATGGCCGCCCCGACAAGCCTGCATTGGGGCTATGACAATCGCACTACCGGCCTTAGAGTTCCCGACAGTTCACCTCAAGGAAAAAGATTGGAAAATCGTTTTCCTGGTGCCGACTGCAACCCTTATCTCGCCATTGCGGCTTCTCTCGCTTGCGGTTATCTCGGTATGATCAATAAGGTAGCACCTAGCGCACCGTATCAGGGCGACTGCTCCAAAGAGACCATTACCTTACCCCGCACTCAAGAGCACGCCCTCAATCTTTTAACGGAATGTGAAGCCGCCGCTGAAATGTTTGGCAAAAAATTCGTAAAAGCATGGAGCGCAATAAAGCGCGATGAATACGAGGAATTTAACCGAGTTATCAGTTCTTGGGAGCGGGAATATCTACTTCTCAACGTATAGATAATCCCAAAAAATATTTTTGAGACTTTTCTGAAATTTTATTCTCGGCTGGCGCACCACCCTTTTATCGGGTTTATTTAGGCGCATCAATTTGGATTCCTCGGCAGGATATTATTTGCTGATTTGTGACTAAATAAGCAAAAATATCGAAAACAATTCAAATATATGAGTTTGTCATCACCTTTTTGTTGCCACTAAGCACATGCAAGGTAATCTCAGGTTGCCCGGAATATTTGGGCAACCGGTTTGAGAAAGCGGACGTCATTGCCAATTTTTGGCCCCACCCCAGATGCCCGGCCTTCTTCTGCTGTCTTACCAACCATAAAGACCGTTTGCATCAAGTTACTGAAGCAATCAGTAATTCCTTACTGGATTGTTTTCCAGCTGCTGATGCTCGGTCGCTAATAAAAAAGTTAAATAAGGGAAAGCTAGCAATGAAGCATTTGATAGGACTTACCTGCACTTTAGCTATGGCTATTAGTGCGCAGGCTGCCGACCGTGTTCCAGCCACTCCGGATATGCTCTCGCCACAGACATTAAATACCGTTGCCGGATCTGACATGGCATTGGTAAAAATTCGTGAGCGTACTCTGGGAAATGGCAAAACCGTCGCCCGCTACCAACAAACCCACAAAGGCATACCCGTGTGGGGACAGACCGTAACCAGTTCTGGACAGGGACTCATTACCGAGATGCACGGTAATATCCTTACCGGACTCGAACTTGAAGTACCCACCGTGCGTGCGGCAATTGACGCAGGCAATGCCCTTGATCGCGCCATGAACCATCAGGTTTCACTGCGCGCACAACAGGGAGTGATGTCGGGTGCTTTATCACTGCCAGTGCTTAAACTGGAGGCCAAAAACCAGAAAAAAGAACTCTATGTTTACATCAATGAACAAGATGAGGCTCGCCTGGCCTACCTGGTGAACTGGGTCGAGTATGGAGACGACCCCAAGCGCCCCTTCTACTTTATTGATGCCATGACCGGTGAAGTGATTAAGCATTGGGATGGCCTCACCTTCCAAGATGCACAAGGTCCTGGCGGCAATGTAAAAACGGGCCGCTATGAATATGGTACCGATTTCCCCTCCATGCAGGTTGATGCCAACTGCCGTATGGATACTACCAACGTTGAAACTGTGAACTTGAATCATGGAACTAGTGGCGGTAGCGTCCATCAATTCAACTGCCCCTATAATGATCACAAAGAAATCAATGGTGCTTATTCACCGCTAAATGACGCGCACTATTTTGGTGGCGTGGTCTTCGCAATGTTCAGTGACTGGTACAACACTTCACCGCTGACTCAAAAGCTGCGCCTTCGCGTGCATTACGGTAATAACTACGAAAATGCTTTCTGGGATGGCAGCCAGATGACCTTTGGCGATGGTCAAAACACCTTCCACCCCCTAGTCAGCCTGGATGTTACGGCTCATGAAGTCAGCCACGGCTTTACCGAGCAGAACTCTGGCCTAGTTTACAGTCAACAACCAGGGGGAATTAATGAAGCCTTCTCCGATATCTCTGGTGAAGCCGCTGAATACTTTATGACTGGCAGTAACGACTGGTTGGTTGGAGCCCAGATTTTCAAAGCCAATGGCGCCTTGCGTTATTTTGAAGACCCAACACAGGATGGACGCTCCATTGGCCATGCCGATGATTATTACAGCGGTATGGACGTACACTATAGCTCCGGTGTCTACAATCGAGCTTTCTATCTGATCGCCAATACCAACGGCTGGGATACTCGCAAGGCATTTGATATTTTTGTCCTCGCTAATCAGATGTACTGGGGCTCAAACTCTGACTACGATGAGGCTGCCTGCGGTGTTGAGCAAGCTGCTGTAGACCTAGGGTACAGTAAAGCGGATGTTACAACTGCCTTCAGTACCGTAGGAGTTACCTGTGATAACACTCCACCACCTCCTCCTGGAGAGCTTGAAAATGGAGTTTCCGTTGACAACCTTGGTGGTGGCTCTGGCGATGAACTCCATTACACATTAGATGTTCCTGCTGGCGCTACCGGCCTAAGCTTTAATATGTCTGGTGGCACCGGTGATGCGGACCTCTATGTACGCTTTGGCTCAGCACCAACCACCAGCACATACGACTGCCGTCCCTACACTACCGGCAACAATGAAACCTGTGAGATCTCCAACTTACAAGCAGGCACCTACTATGTGATGGTGCGTGGTTATAGTTCCTTCTCCGGTGTCAGTCTGGTAGGTAGCTTCACCGACGGTGGCGGTGGCAACCCCGGCGGCTGGGAAAAAACCAATCTGTCTGGCTCCGCTAATGCCTGGCAGCACTTTACCCTGGATGTGGACAGCGGTATGTCATCCCTGAAAGCGGTGATGTCTGGTGGCAGTGGGGACGGTGACCTCTATGTTCGCTTTGGCTCAGCACCAACTCGAAACACCTGGGATTGTCGTCCATATAAGTGGGGTAATGATGAAAACTGCAACATCAGCAACCCACAAGCAGGTACTTGGTACATTAGTATTCGCGGTTACCAGACATACTCCGGTGTAGCACTCAGCGCCCAAGCAGAATAAGCTTATCTGCTGAACAATCTGGCCCCGTTGCCATACCAACAGGGCCAGACACTAAAAAAGGCAGCCACTAGGCTGCCTTTTTTATTCTAGGAGTAACCCTTGCAAGCCAAGTTACTTATGGCTGGGGTCCTTCCAATAATCCTTCACCGTTGACTTCATCTCCTTCGCCAATATCGTAATACCAAACAGGTTCGGTAAGGTCATAATGACGATAGCTACCGCAGACAGGTTCCAAATAACGGTGGTGTCCTCAATCGCCGCCCAGAAGAAAGCTATCACATACACAATTCGGTAAGGCATTACCGCCTTGGGACCAAACAGGTAGATCATAGAGCGATCACCATAGTAGGACCAAGCGATAGCGGTCGAGAAAGCAAACATGAGAATACCCAGAGTTACAATCAAGCCACCGTATTCTCCGAAGAAACCGCGCTGGAAAGCTTTACTGGTCAATGCAACGGAATGAACCAGGGATTTACCCCAAATATCCACATCCTCATTAGCAAACTTACCATCAACAACATTAAGCACACCGCTAAACTGATCTTCACCAACACGGAAATCCAGATCTTCTGCAATTGAGCGTGCATGAATCAGGGTGAAATCCTGCAGGTTTAGAGGCTGCCCATCAGTGACAACCACTGATCCGTTATAGGGCTTCACATCACTGGGTTGACCACTTAAGTAATTAAACAGCTGTTTAACCTGCTGGGGGTCACTCTCTTCGTAGCGACCTTCGACAACATATGTGTCAGCCCCCTCAAACAGGTTTTCGTGTTTTTCAGTCCATACACCGGAAGATAAGATTACCAAGCCAGTCAAAGTACAGATAATGATGGTGTCGATAAACGGTTCCAGTAGTGAAACCATGCCTTCGGAAACAGGCTCATCGGCACGTGCGGCGGCGTGAGCAATCGGTGCAGAACCCTGCCCCGCCTCGTTGGAGAAGAGGCCACGATTCACACCACGGTTAAAGGCATAGGCAAAACTGGCTCCGAGGAAACCACCTACAGCAGCACTTCCAGTGAAGGCATCACGGAAAACGGCCACAAATGAAGGGACGATATTTTCTATATTGTAGAAAATCACACCCAACGCACCAATTACATAGATCAGTGCCATTGCCGGAACGATAGTGGAGGTAACCTTGGCAATTCGGGTAATGCCACCGATGATCACCATCCCCAGCAGGATGGCAAGCACACCACCAGTGAGCGCTTTCTCAATACCGAAAGAATCGTGCATCGCCTGGGCAATATTATTCACCTGGGGCAAGCTTCCGGTACCGAAGGAACAAATTACTGTGGCGATGGCAAATAACACTGCCAGCCACTTCATATTGAGACGGCGCTCCATATAGAACATAGGACCACCTGCGTAGTAGCCATCTGCCGCTTTAATACGATATTTATGTGACAGTGTTACTTCGACAAACTTGGTTGTCATCCCCAGGAAGGCAGTCATCCACATCCAAAACAAAGCGGCCGGGCCGCCCAGGAAAATAGCGAGGCCAACACCACCGATATTACCGGTACCTACAGTTCCTGAAAGAGCGGTAGCCAGTGCTTGGAAGTGAGAGGTATCTCCTGGGTCACCGGGTTTATCATATTTCCCCTGGACAATCTTAATCGCATGTCCAAAGTAACGAAATTGCGGAAACCCAAGATAGATAGTAAAAAAGAAACCTACCCCGAGCAGCACCCACGGGAACCAAGGTGCCGATCCGAGCATACCGTCCAACGACAGCAGCAGCTGATTAAAGGAATCCAAACTAACCCCCCACTTCTCTGAACCAATTCTGATTGTTTTATATACAGCCACAGCTGTAATTTGTTGCGCAGGTTAGCAGCTTCCGAAGCACTAGAACAGTAAAGGGGCCTAAACCCTATTAAAAGAGAAGTTATGACGATAGGGGAACAAGGCAAACTGCCCCCCCGAATGCAGAAATACCAGGTTACTAGATCCTTTATAATGGCCTTTTCTCAATTCTTGCATCAGCCCATAAAAAGCTTTACCGGTATATATAGGGTCCAACAAGATTCCCTCTAGAGCAGCAATCTCTTCAATCATTTCGTAGATTGGAGGTTCAGCCTTGGCATACCCCGGCCCAATATAGTCGGCGTTCACATGCACTTGCAGAGATTGCAAATCCACAGGGTTTCCCGATAGCCTGCTCCAATGGCGGATATCCTCTCTCACTTTGGTTTGAAAATAAGTGGCATTATCGCAGACAGCATAACCTGTGACCTGAACACCAAGCCCCAGCAGATAGCACCCCATCGTTAAACCCGCCTGGGTACCTCCACTGCCAGTGGCACACACAATATGATCCGGCCGGAATCCTCTCATTCGACAATCTGTAATAAGTTCTTGCGAGGCCGAGAGATACCCCCACAATCCCAGACCATCGCTGGCACCAATAGGGATACGGAAGGGAATATGCCCGCGCTTCGAATATTGATCAGACCAAAAATTGAACAGCCCCTTGAGATCTTTGGCAAAATTTTCAGGCGAATGGATGCTCACTTCTGCCCCCGCCAACTGATCCAGCAGTAGGTTTCCATCTGCTTGGGCTAAGGGCTCACCACGCAATAACAGGTGCACTTTGAGTCCTAAGCGAGCACCGACAAGTGCAGTGGTGCGGCAATGATTGGACTGAATACCCCCAGCGGTGATCAAGGTATCGCTGCCCTGCTTTAAGGCCTCAGCAACAACAAACTCAAGTTTTCGCAATTTATTACCTGACATTCCAGATTCAGTCAGGTCATCCCTTTTTATCCAAATTCTAGGGCCGCCAAAAGGAAAGGAATATTGTTTACTAATCCTATCCAGCGGCTGTATAGGCGTGGGAAGATGGGCTAAACGTATCCGCTCAGGTAAAGAAATCGGCAAACTGTCAGGCATAACAAGTTCCACTGCAAATACTAAAAAGGCTTATCAGTAAAGGCATAAAGCCTTGTCTATGCTAAATCTCCCGTAAAGGTAACAATTCTAGGACTCGTTAAAAGCCAATGTAATCCTGGCAGGAACAGCATTTACTACAGTCTGTAATCCCATACAGGCAGCGCGGCAAACTCCCACCATTCTCTCAATAGCTTCCCTCGACTCTGCAGATTTAACAAAAACAACGGTTTCTACTCCTTCACAGACCCCCTTAGGTGGAATATCAGCACATTCCTGCATATTGTACACCTCAGCCTTAAAACGCATCTGTTGCTCAATCTTGACACTTTCAATATTCAGTTTGTTCTGATTAATGTAGATGCTGATATGACTGAGAAAACAAAAAGCAATACCTGCTGATAGGTAATCAAGTGGTGCCGGTGCGCTATCCGCACCACCAATAATGGTGCCTTCATCGCAGAGTAATTCAAAAGCACCACATCCCGGTACGTTCGCTTGTACAGTCGCAGTTTTCAGGTATCCCTCTTCCAAAGCTGCTTTAGCCGAGAGGTTAACTTGAAAGTGAAAACTTCCCCGCTCTTTAACTGGTGGATCCACTTGAATTTTGGATAACTTAGGAAGTGCCGTAACTTTTCTAACAATGGCTGCTTTCAAAGCATTTTGGCTATCGCTTTGCATATGGGGCCTCCTGAAAATTTCTAAATCAATTAACCAGAAGTATCGCCCGAGAAAATCTCACTTGCCGAAAAACGAGAAAGCCCGGCATATGCCGGGCTTTCCAATCTGAATCACTAAAAAATCTAGTAAAAAGCTATCAGATCTTCTTTATCGTGCCCTTGGGCAAAACAGCATGAACTGCTACTTTCTGGAACTTCAAAGACATATTGTCTGCAACTTCCAGCACGATGTAATCTTCGTCCACCTTGTCTACACGACCCAGCATACCGCTGCTCATCACGACTTCGTCACCCTTTTTCAGTGCACCAACCAACTCTTGATGCTCCTTCTGGCGCTTGCGCTGAGGACGGATGATAAAAAACCACATGAAAGCGAACAGGCCCGCAAACATCAACAGGGTGATCATGGGGTTGCCCTGTGGCGCCGGTGCCGCTTGCTGTGCCATGGCGGAGGGGATAAAAAAGCTCATGCAAAACCTCAAAGAGTCAGCCTATAAAATTGCCGCCAACTCTAACGGGTTTCCCCTGTTGAGGCAACGGATTGGGCCGATCAACAGGAGACCGGCCTAACCAATTCGCACTCACTTAAAAGCGTTGACGCACCTGACGGCGATAACCAGTTGGCGACATACCGGTCCAGCGCTTGAAGGCACTGGTAAAGCTGGTCCGATCAGAAAAATCCAAAATCCTTGAAATTCCGTCAACACTCAGGGCGGTATCTTTGAGGAAGTGCACCGCGTGGCGGAAGCGCACGTGGTCACGCAGTGAGGCAAAGCTCAAGTTATGCTCCTGCAAACGACGCTGCAAAGTCCGGGTGGACATGCTTAAGTCGGAAGCAACGGGGCGAATAGCGAGAGAAGCCTTACCAATGCGCTGTTCGAGCACATCGATGACTCTGGCAGCAATGCCAAAGCTGGTAGCTTCCGGTGGGGCCAGCAGCTGGTCGAGAATATTCGGGTCGCCGGATATTCTGGCCTGCTGCAGGGATTTATCTTCAGAGAGCGAAGTCTGGTCGGGCTGAGTATGGTTCATCGAGCTGCTCCTTTTGAGTTCCGTGAGCCGCAGTTATTTTTCTATGTCCGCATCCAGCGAATCCCGGTTGCCCCTGCCCACACCAACACACCTACAACTTCGGCGGACTACTACTCGATGCGGGATGCACCAAAAACAGACATCGAATCCTTCACAGAGATGTACAATTTTTAAACTAACCGCTCCGGCAATACCCAAAGAGAAACACTCTCTCGCCGGCGCACCTTTCCTTTACATCTGCCAGTATAGACCAAGAATTGAGAATGCAAGGGGCGACAGTGGTTTTTTTCATCTTATTGTGCCGTAGAAGACAAAATTGAATGGTTCCGGTACGCAATTTCAATGAAAACTCAAGGAAATTCGGGGGCCAGAGGCTACCCTACCCCCTTAGAAAGAGTTTGCAGAAGCTGTGTAACAGATAATCAATCCAGATTTTCAGCCACCCAGCCAAGCACATCATCACTGTGGGTCTTGGTTTTCACTTTGTCGAGAACATGGCGTAAGCGTCCACTTTTGTCGATGATAAAAGTTGTCCGGATTAGCCCCATATACTCTTTGCCCATAAACTTCTTCAGCCCCCAGCAACCGTACTTGTCCGCAATCTTGTGATCCTCATCGGACAGGAGGTCGAAGTTCAGCTCATGTTTATCAATAAATCGCTGCAACTTAGCTTCTGGGTCTGGGCTCACACCGAGAACAACAGTGTCTAGCTCCTTAAACGCATCGGCACTATCCCGGATACCACAAGCCTGTGTTGTACAACCTGGGGTCAGTGCCTTTGGGTAGAAATAAAGCACAACATTGCTTTTTTCGCGGAAATCTTTCAGTGAAACCTTCTCTCCGCTTTGGTTTGTCAGTGTGAATGCCGGTGCCAAATTGCCAATTTTGGGAAAAGACATAAGAAATCCCCTGAAGTGTTGGTTTAAGTTTTGGGGGGATTATAACGAAAAGTACTAACTGAAATGCCAAGAACTCCATCATTCAAAACTGGTGCAGGCGAAACTCCTTCTCCCTGCGCGCAAAAATGCCTATTTTCCTCAGCTTTTGCACTAACTCTGCCTTCTCTGCATCGGTCAAAAACTCACCTACCTCCAGGCATCCTTCTGGACCGCTAAAGGTCACCGAGGCAGGCTCAGCCGGACTGTTACCCATCCTCACCAGCAAGGCAAGATTTCCCCGTGAGAACTCCCGATGATAGACAGATTGCTGGCGGAACCCTTTACAACAATCGAACACAACCCGCTCATCGCTAATGCGGATTACTTCGCGACGGGTCCCTTCTAGGTAGACATAGGTGAATAAAACTGCAAGTAGTAAAATTTCCAACCCTGCAAATGGCAGGATCATCCAAGCCCCAGCAAAGGCAAAAGCCAAACTAATACCAAGGGAAACACCAACCAGGGAAAAGAACACCCAAAGATTTCCCGTTGCCGACAGGGATTGATTAGGCTGAAGAAGAATACAGGCGCATCGAGGGGCTTGGCGGCCGACTTCTGTGACCATGGCAAATACTTCCAGGCAATACTTACCTAATCAGTGTAGTGCCGCCGCCATCAGCCCACACTCGTATAACGACCCGCCAGTATTCAGGCTACCCCATTCTATTTTAAATACCATTAGCAAAAGTCACTTTATTAAGCTGCGGCTAAAGGAACCCTAATCTAGCCTTTCTGAATAAGCCACGGTTGGCGGGATTGAAAAAATAAGAGGAAATGCCCTCACTTGGTATCGCTTACTTCTTACTTGAAATACGCAAACTTTTTTATCTGGACTAGCTGGCGATTTTATAGCTACAGCGAAGTCAATAAATCAGCGCCGAAGAGCCAAATAAAAAAGCCCGCACACTGGTGCGGGCTTTTTAGACGAACCAGCCATCAAGGCCGATCAATCGACAGGGCTAGGGCAGCAGGTGAGCGACTGCATCACGCTCTTCCGCCAACTCCTGCTCGGTTGCAGTCATCTTCTCGCGGGAGAAGTCGTTGATGTCAACGCCTTGAACAATTTCCCAGTCGCCGTTTTTGCAAGTGCAAGGGAAAGAGTAAATCAGGCCTTCCTGAATACCGTAAGAACCATCGCTGAATACAGCCATGCTGGTCCAGTCACCTTCAGCGGTGCCCAGAGCCCAATCGCGCATATGGTCGATGGCAGCGTTGGCAGCGGAAGCCGCAGAGGAAGCGCCGCGCGCCTTGATAATAGCTGCACCACGCTGTTGAACCGTCGGGATGAAGTCGTTTTCGTACCACTCCTGCTCCACTTTATCCATCGCCGCAGCACCGGCAACCTTCACTTGGTGCAGGTCTGGGTACTGAGTCGAAGAGTGGTTGCCCCAAATAGTCATATGGGTGATGTCGTTAACGCTGGAATCAGTTTTGTTCGCCAGCTGGGACAGAGCGCGATTGTGATCCAGACGGGTCATCGCGGTGAAGTTACGCGGGTCCAGGTCTGGCGCATTGCGCTGAGCAATCAGGGCATTGGTGTTAGCCGGGTTGCCAACAACCAGTACTTTTACGTTACGAGAAGCAACGTCGTTCAGGGCTTTACCCTGTGCAGAGAAGATAGCAGCGTTAGCTTCCAGCAGGTCTTTGCGCTCCATACCCGGTCCACGGGGACGCGCGCCGACCAGCAAAGCATAATCTGCATCTTTGAACGCAATAGTAGCGTCATCGGACTGAACGATACCCGCGAGCAGCGGGAAGGCGCAGTCTTCAAGCTCCATAGCAACGCCTTTCAGCGCTTCTAGTGCCGGGGTAATTTCCAGCAGCTGCAGAATAACTGGTTGATCTTTACCCAGCATCTCGCCGGAAGCGATGCGGAACAGCAGCGAATAGCTGATCTGACCGGCAGCGCCGGTAACAGCAACACGAACAGGTGCTTTCACGATAGTTCTCCTCGTTTGTAAGCGGCCGCATTATAGGGCCTCTTGAGCAAATTTCACCTCAAGCGGAGCAATTCCCAACTCAATTTGCCTAACAAAACTTTAATTTTTTATAAGAGACGCCAAAAAAAGGCTCAAGCCGAGGCAGTTTCCCGGTAACGCTGCTGCAAAATGCGATAAACCTGCTCGCTGTAATCTACTGCCGAGGCATCAAGCTCAGCAGCGATTTCCGCTAAGTGCTCATTGTCTTCACGTCCGCCCCAGTTCTTCACATAAGTTCCTTCTTTGTAACCGTTATCCTGGCGGAATCGATTGAGTACGTTCTTTCCTACATAACGTTGATACAGTTCAGTAAAAGGCATCTCTGTGTCGGCAAGAAGCTGCGCAAACCCTGGCAGATCGAAATGTTTACTTGCCAAGGTGCTCAAAGTAAAGGCCTCCAGGTCTTCACGAAAATCACCGGGCTCTCGCTGGCCAGCCTCTAATTCCCTCAGCATCTTTTCAGCAACTTGGGCCGGAGAGCCCTGTTGCAGCTCAAGACTCAGGCCAAAATGCCAGATATCCACCAGCTCCAACTTTACCTGGTCGATATCCGGTTGCTGCTTTTTCCACCACTTCCAGCCGTAATGATCCAAGAGTTCCGCGCTTTCTACCCAGATCGCGCGATACCAGGCAAAATTTTGCGCACGCCAGTTTTTGTTAACAACGGTATTAATTTCGTCCTGCAGGGTCAGCATGACCTGCAATTGTTGCTTCATCATATAGGGAACTTCTAACTAGCCGGGCTTAGGCAGCCCGAGGAAATAATCGGAGAAAGTTTTCTGTAGTGATTTCAGCCAGCTGCTCGTATGAAATTCCTCGCAACTCAGCAATAAATTCGGCTACTTCTCGCACATAAGCTGGGATATTGGGCTTGCCACGATAAGGAATCGGTGCAAGGTAGGGAGAATCTGTTTCCACCAACAGGCGATCGAGGGGCAGTTTGCGCGCAACATCGCGCAGATCCTCAGCATTTTTAAATGTCACAATACCGGAGAGGGAAATGTAATAGTTAAGATCTAATGCGGCCTTGGCCATCTCCCAGCTCTCAGTGAAGCAATGCAATACACCGGCTGTTTGTGAGTTTCCGTACTCTCGAATCAACTGAATTGTATCTTCACGAGCATCGCGTGTGTGCACAATAACCGGCAACCCCACCTGACCTGCGGCCTGCAAGTGAGCAATAAAGCTCTGCTGCTGGGTCTCTTTGGTGTCCGTACTGTAATAATAATCAAGGCCAGTCTCCCCAAGTGCCACTACCTTGGGACGCTCAGCCATCGCGATCAGTTCGTCCACCCCAGCGAGACCGGATTCAACATCCAGCGGATGTATTCCAACAGAGCAAACAACATCCTCATATTTTGAGGCGATTTCTACGACGGCATCTGCATTTTCCAGACTGATACCAACACATAGGAATTTCCCAACTCCTCGGCTGCGTGCGAACTCCAAGACTGCATCCAGATCGCCATCAAATTTATCGAGTTTCAGTCTATCCAGGTGACAATGAGAATCTACGAGCATGTGAAAATTACAACGTGTGAGTAGGTCGACTGGATTCAAGGGTGCCAGCCAGGTAAGTTTCTATCTTGTTTTGTGCAATGTTGTCCTTGTCACCAAACTGAACGCCAATACCCGGCGTACGGTTTCCTTGGGCCCCATTAGGGGTTATCCAGATAACCTTGCCTGCCACCGGAATTTTTTCCGGCTCATCCATCAGGCTTAACAACAGGAATACTTCATCGCCGAGGCTGTAGGATTTATCCGTGCTGATAAACAAGCCACCATTTTTTACAAAGGGCATATAAGCGGCATAGAGAACCGACTTATCCTGGATTTTCAGCGATAGGATGCCGTTTCGGGCACCGCCTCCCATGGCTTTCATGCTCAACCTCAATGTTTTAAATGTTGCGCTAACTTATCTGAGCGTACTGTTTCTGTCCAGAACACTACACGTTCCCGATAGAAAGAAGCTTTATGCCCTTGCGTGTGGTTACGGCTTTACATTTCTCATTAAGCAAAAAGCCTAGACCACCGTATCATCAACTCCTCCAGCAACAAGCGGCGATTGGGATTCGCTCCACTCGCAAGTCCCTTCCGCGCCTGAACGAGGTGATCGTAAAAACCAAACAGTGGGCGCAAACTGCCTTGACCTATTCCCGGGAACCCTTGAAGAAGGATCATAACTTGAGTATCGCCAGTGGAATCACTACTGCGCACCCTAGCCATTTGGGCAACCCACTGTTGCCAAAATTGAATAAGCTGGCCCAGATCTGTAGGCTCGGGCGGAGTCTCCCAGCGACCTGCAGCTGCCACGGCCCTTGCACTACCCTGAGCTAGGGCAATTAGCTCCCCCAGAAAGCGCTCCCGAACTTCCTCGCATTTTGGCTCGGCCAATTGCGCAGCCAACAATGGCGCCCCACCGGCCAACGCCAGGGCCTTGGTTGCCGCACCTTCCTTCAAGCCATACCTATGCAGCCATTGCAATGCCATTTCTGCAGAAGGGGATGGAAAAGCAACAGCTTGGCAACGACTGCGAATTGTTGGCAGTAAACCTGCGGGAGAGTCACTGACCAGAAGGAAAATCACTGATGCCGCAGGCTCCTCCAGGTTTTTTAATAGCGCATTGGCCGCATTGGTGTTCATAGCTTCCGCTGGCGCCAGCCATACCAAGCGCGCCCCCCCGCGCCCACTGGTGCGGGAGACAAAATCCCCCAGCTGGCGAATCTGTTCAACCTTAAGCGGACCGCCTACCTTTTCAGGCTCTACCCGAAGAAAATCCGGGTGCGACCCCGCCTGCCAAAGGTGGCAATCCTTGCAACTTCCACAGGCCTGCCCTTCTCTGGGCTGCTCGCACAATACCAGCGCA
This sequence comes from Microbulbifer mixtoriginis (SeqCode), assembly GCF_052468275.1. NCBI lineage: Bacteria > Pseudomonadati > Pseudomonadota > Gammaproteobacteria > Cellvibrionales > Microbulbiferaceae > Microbulbifer > Microbulbifer mixtoriginis (SeqCode). The sequence continues at coordinate 3,367,869 of NZ_CP174341.1, forward strand.
GAAAAAGCCTCAGCAAAAGCGCGTTTGCCAAGACCAGGCTGGCCACTCAGTAATAGGGCATGAGGGCATCGACCAGCACGCCACTGGGTACCAAGCCGTTGCCACTGTTCCGTTTGCCAGGGTAGTAAAGAAGGAATAGGGGTATGTTCAGGTACTTCAGACACTGCCAATTGCCAAATTTGTAACTGGAAACTTCACCACACTAGTGGTGACCATATTTTAAAGCGTGCATCAAAGAAGCCGCTGTAACTCCTGCCCCAGCTGTTGCTGGACCTGCACTAAAGGTTGACTAGCATCGACAACGGCATAGCGCGAAGGGGCTGCCTGAGCACGTTCACGATAAGCTTCACGCACCCGGTGGAAGAAAGCCAGCTGCTCACTTTCAAACCGGTCGGCAGCTCCAGTACTGGCAGCGCGCTGTAAACCTATTTGCGGGTCCAAATCTAAAAGAAGCACCTTATCAGGCCGCAAATCTCCCTGCACATCATTTTCTAAGCGCTCGATTAGAGCCTTGTCAAGCGCTCGCCCCCCACCTTGGTAGGCATAAGTGGCATCAGTAAAGCGGTCACAAATCACCCAGTCACCCCGTTTCAAGGCCGGGATAATCACTTTCGCCAGATGTTGTGCTCGAGCGGCAAAAACCATAAGCAGCTCCGCCGTGGGATCAACAGCCTCGTCACGCTTAGCCAGTAGCAACTCCCGCAGCTGCTCAGCCAGGGGAGTGCCGCCTGGCTCACGGGTTTGAATAAATGGAATATTACGATCAGCTAACCACTGGGTAATAAACTGCAGGTTGGTAGACTTGCCAACCCCCTCCCCGCCTTCCAGGGTTATAAATTTTCCGCGCGACACTATTTCTAATTTCCTTTTGCCGGACTGGAGCGGTAATCCGCTCGTCTTTTCAGCTGATACTCCCGCACCGCACGGTTGTGCTCTGTCAGAGTGGCTGAGAAATGATGGGAACCATCCCCCTTACCTACAAAATACAGGCTTTTGCCGGGCTTTGGGTTCAGTGCGGCGCGGATAGCCGCGCGTCCCGGCAGTGCAATTGGCGTAGGGGGGAGCCCATTGATTACATAAGTATTATACGGGGTTGGCTGGCGAAGGTGTGCTCGGGTGAGGTTACCATCATAGTCTTCCCCCAGCCCATAAATTACGGTGGGATCGGTTTGCAAGCGCATGCCCATATTTAGGCGCCGCACAAAAACTCCGGCAATTTGACTTCGCTCGGAAGGCTGACCAGTTTCCTTTTCAATCAACGAAGCCATAATCAAGGCCTCATAGGGTGTTGCGTAAGGGAGGCCATCCTCTTTTGCCTGCCACTCTTCATCCAGCACGCGCTGCATACGTTCATACGCTTCGCGTAAAAGCTCAATATCTGTAGTCCCAGAGCGATATACATAGGTATCTGGGAAAATCCAACCTTCCTCAGCACCCGCTTTCAGGCCAAGAGCCCTGGCCGCGGCACTGACACTACTGCCAGCCTCAGATCTAACAATCCTCTGCCCCGAGCGAATCTTTTGCAGCGCCTGCCGGAAAGTCCATCCCTCGACTAAAGTAAGTCGATAAATGGTGACGTCACCCCGGTTTAACCGGGCAATTAAATCCACTGCCGTACTTCCGCTGGGTATCAGATACTCACCAGAGTGGATATCGGTTTTGCCCTCCCAATAGGCATAGGCAAGAATCAATCGCGGCCAGCTAATCACCCCGTCACTTTTCAGTTTCCGCAAGGTTCCAGATAAGCTGCTGCCTTTTTGCACTTGGAATTGCAGGCCCTTTTCTCCCACAGCCAGTGGAGACGCTAGGGCCATCTGTAACATCCACAGAGAGGCTCCGCCCAATAAGGCAACGAGGAGAAAACCACTAAACAGGATTTTCCAAAACTTGAAAGGAGAACTTGTCCGCTTTTTCTTTACCACAATGTTTCCATGATCAAATGCTGCAACCCTCGAACACCAGCCCCGATCGACCAACGTTGACGACCGATAATCTCGACAACCGGCAATACCCCGCGCACGCTGTTACACAATGCTACTTCATCAGCCCCGCTCAGATCCCGAATTTCTAAATCTCGCTCCTGCCACTGAATCTCACTGGATAACCAGTCCCGCATGACGCCCCGGACACCACAGCGATGCAAATCAGGCGTTATCCAGGTATTACCAAAGCGAGCCAGTAAATTACAGCGCAAGCTCTCGATAACCCTGCCCTCACTATCTAACATCAGGCCATCGATACGCTCCCCGTCAGGAAGCTCAGATTTCGCCTTATTATATCGATTGCGACATAGAAGTTTGCTGCCTAAGTTCCTACTTTTTGAAAGTGGTAGATAGGTCTTACAGGGGTAAAGTCGAACTCCAAGTTCAGTCTCGGCAGTCAACTTTAGCGGCAACAAGGACAGATCCCAGCACCACTCACCACCAACCGAACCCAGCCGCAATCGGGCGATAGCCATTTTCTGGTTAAGCTGCTCAACCAACCGGGGTATGCACTGATCAATCTCTTTAAGGAGCAGCTCATCCAAACCAGCATTCCGGGCCAGGCGCTCTCGGTGTAGCGGCCACAGCGGCAACCTTCCGTTGTGACAGCGCATGGTTTCGAGGATTCCATCTTCGTAACTCTCATCAGCAGGCAAGCTCAGCACAGGTCGGCTTCTGAGAAAAAATTGTGGCAATTTGCACATATCAGGATGGGAGTTGCCCACCCAGAGGCGGGCAGACAGATCAGGTTCGCTTGAAGATTAATGAACCATTGGTGCCACCAAACCCAAAAGAGTTAGATAGTACCGAATTAATTACTCTAGGCTGGGCCTCCTGAGGCACTAGGTTGATATTTTCACAAGCCTCGTCTGGGTCATACAAATTGATTGTTGGCGGTGCCATTTGATCGCGCAGAGCGAGGACAGAGAAAACTGCTTCAAGAGCTCCTGCAGCACCGAGAAGGTGGCCAGTCATAGACTTTGTAGAACTTACCGCCAGCTCCTCTAAAGAATCTGCAAAAACCTCACGAACAGCCTGAATTTCAGCCGTATCTCCCAATGGCGTAGAGGTGCCATGTGCATTGATATACTGGATATCAGCAGCATTCATACCGGCGTCATTAAGCGCATTCTGCATGGAGAGTGCAGCTCCAGCACCATCTTCTGGAGGCGAAGTCATGTGATGGGCATCGCCACTCATACCAAAGCCTGCAAGCTCTGCGTAAATCTTTGCGCCGCGGGCTTTCGCGTGCTCGTACTCTTCCAGGACAAGTACCGCGGCTCCCTCTCCCAGCACAAAACCATCTCGACTTTTATCCCACGGGCGACTGGCCGTTTTGGGGTCATCATTGCGCGTAGAAAGCGCCCTGGCCGCACAGAAGCCACCGAGCCCAACAGGTGTAGTGACCATTTCGGCCCCGCCACATACCATAACATCCGCATCGCCATACTGAATGGTCCGCATGCCCAATCCCAGAGCATGGGTGCCAGTAGTACAGGCTGTTGTGACGGCGAGATTTGGGCCCCGAAGACCAAATTTTATCGACAAATTGCCAGCGACCATATTGATGATGGCACCCGGCACAAAAAATGGTGACACTCGTCGGGGGCCCTTGTCGGCAATTAACAGGGCATTATCTTCAATAGCCAAAATGCCTCCCATACCGGAACCGATACAGGTCCCCATACGCGACGCATTCTCTTCATTAATTTCTAGACCGCTATCTTCCATTGCCTGATTACCCGCAACCAGGCCATATTGCAAGAAAGTGTCCATCTTGCGCGCATCTTTTGCGGCTACATAAGGAGTCGGATCAAAATCTTTCACCATAGCGGCGAAGCGGGTTGAGAACGCCGAAACATCAAATGACTCTATTGGAGCAGCTCCACTGACGCCCTTTAGGATGCCAGACCAAGTCTCCTCTACGGTGTTACCCAGCGGGCTCACTGCGCCCATTCCGGTTACAACAACTCTTCTGTGCGACACTGCGGTCCCCCCGAAACTCTTACTGCCACTGCTCTCCCTTCAATCTAAGTACGAAGGAATCAACACTAGAACAGCAGTCACAATTCCATAGTGCAAATATAAAGAGAGCCGCGCTATGTAACATAGAACGGCTCTCAGAAACGCTTGGCTACGCACAGTAATAAAACTGTTCGCGCCTAAACCACCCAGCAGGAATTAACCAAGGTTGTCCTTGATGTAATCAATTGCCAGCTGAACAGTTGTGATTTTCTCAGCTTCTTCATCGGGGATTTCGGTTTCGAATTCCTCTTCCAAAGCCATTACCAGCTCAACTGTGTCGAGTGAGTCCGCGCCCAGATCTTCAACAAAAGAGGCTTCAGGCTTAACGTCTTCTTCCTTCACGCCCAGTTGTTCAGCAACGATCTTTTTAACGCGCTCTTCAATGCTGCTCATGATTCAATTTAACTCCTAGTGGGTAAAAATCTGTTTTAGTCGCTATTGTTATTTCGCCAATCCAATTAACGGCGATAACGACCGGCTCACACAGCTTTTGGATAATTCAGAGGCCATTGTACCCCAAGTTTTTAGGGTTGTAATGCACGGCTCTGCGGCACCATCAGCAAATACAAAAAACTTTTAAAAATCAATAGGTTATTGAAATATTTTCAACGTACCTCAGGCCATATACATGCCGCCATTGACATGTATCGTCTCCCCCGTGACATAAGCTCCGGCATCACTCGCCAGGAAGGCTACAACAGAGGCAATCTCTTCGGGCTGCCCCAAACGACCCAGAGGGATCTTACCAAGAAGCGCCTCGCGCTGCGCCTCAGGCAGCACTTTGGTCATATCGGTATCAATAAAACCCGGGGCGACCGTATTCACAGTAATGCCGCGAGAGCCGATCTCTGCAGCCAGGGACCGAGCAAAACCTGCTACTCCAGCCTTGGTGGCCGCGTAATTGCTCTGACCCGCGTTGCCCATGCTACCCACCACGGAGCTGATATTGATGATACGCCCCCAGCGCGCCCGAGTCATATCTCTGAGGCAGGCTTTTGTCATACGGTAGACAGCGGATAAGTTTGTCTCGATCACCGAGTCCCACTCATCATCTTTCATGCGCATGAGCAAATTGTCTTTTGTGATTCCCGCGTTATTAACCAAAATGGTCGGCGCCGCAAAATCATTTTTCACTACTTCTAGCAGCCCAGCGATACTTTCCGCACTGGTGACATCAAGTACCATACCTGCGCCATTGAAGCCCTGCTCGGCGAAACGCGCACTAATTTTTTCGGCACCACCAGCACTAGTGGCAGTACCGATGACCACTGCGCCTTGGCTGCCCAACATATCCGCAATTGCTGCACCTATGCCGCGACTGGCACCAGTGACCAGGGCAACTTTGCCCTCAAGGGAGGTCTTCAGACTCATACTTGCTTTATCCTTATTTGACCATTGCCATCGTGCCTGAGCAACTCAGGCGGCTGTAGATCTCAGTGCTTCATTAAAGCTGCTGGGAGTGTCTATACCGTGACAAACGGCACTGCGATCAATACGCTTGATGAGACCAGCCAGCACCTTACCCGGACCACACTCGACCAGCTGGGAAGCACCATCGTTTATCAGCTTTTGCGCACAGGCAGTCCAGCGAACCGGACTATATATCTGCTCAATCATCAAAGCCTTGATCTTCGCAGGATCAGATTCAGTTTCGGCATGCACGTTGTGTACAACAGGGATTTGCGGGGCACTGAATTCCGCCGCCTCGATCTGAGGGGCAAGCTTCTCCGCTGCCGGACGCATTAACTCAGTATGAAATGGCGCACTCACCGGCAAAGGCATGGCACGCTTTGCACCGGCCGCCTTACAGGCATCTATCGCCCTTTCCACAGCAGCACTATTGCCTGCAATTACGATCTGGCCCGGAGAGTTGTAGTTCACCGCAGCCACCACTTCACCTTGAGCGGCTTTAGCACAGAGCTCTCCCACCACATCATCATCAAGCCCAATCACTGCGGCCATAGCTCCTGTACCCACGGGTACAGCTTCCTGCATCAGGCGGCCACGTTCACGAACCAGGTGGACAGCATCTTTAAAAGCCAGGACACCGGAACACACCAATGCCGACCACTCCCCAAGACTATGCCCTGCCATGCGAGCAGGCACCGCACCACCACGAGCACGCCAATGGCGATAGAGAGCAACACTGGAGGCTAAAAGAAGAGGTTGTGTACGCTGGGTAAGATTGATTGCTTCCTGCTCACCATTTTGACAGAGATCCCAGAGGTCATATCCCAGAACTTCTGAGGCTTCAGCAAAGGTGGATTGGATTTCAGGGGCCTCCTGAGCAATTTCGGAGAGCATGCCGATCTTTTGAGATCCCTGCCCCGGAAAGACGAATGCAAGCGCGGCATTGGTCATAAGATATCCTTAAACCTGTTTGGCAAATTTCAGTAGGAGGGAGGTGTAGCATCTACCCCATTTCCTTTGAGTTTCGCTCGCCAGCTTGTACCAAGGCGGCGCCAACTCTGGCAGCCAAATCGGCATCGGCACATTCTTTTGCCGTCACCATAGCCCGGTAAAAAGCTTCGCTGCTGGCACCCCCGTGACTTTTGATCACGTTGCCCTTCACCCCTACAAAGCTGGCGCCATTATAGCGAGCGGGTTCCACCTGTGTGCGCCATTTTCGCAACAGCTTTATGGCTAATTGGCCAAAAAAACGTTTGAAACACCCCTTTTTCTCAATGGTGAACGCTTTTTGACCCATCAGTCTAATCACGCCTTCGGCGGATTTCATGGCAACATTTCCCATCAAACCGTCGCACACAACTACATCGACAGCCCCGGTAAAGATGTCGTGCCCCTCCACAAAACCCACATAGTTAACCTGCGGATCCCCCTCGAGGAGCTCGGCCGCCCTGCGTATTTCAGCAGTACCTTTGTGCGCCTCGGCACCAATATTCAGCAGTGCAACCTCAATGTCCTCACGCGGAACGCCAGTGTGGAGATGCTGAGCCTCAATACCCATACGCGCAAACTGCAGTAGATCTTCCGCGCTGCACCCCACATTTGCGCCGAGATCCAAAAGGTAGCAGGAACCGTGCCCTGAGGGTACAGACTTGCCCAGTGCCGGCTTGCGAACGCCCTCAATATTACCCAGAACACTGCGACTTAAGGCCAAAAGGGCGCCGGTATTTCCAGAGGTAACCATTGCCTGGGCACTACCTTCCGCCACAGCTTTTAGAGCTTGGGCCATGGTGGAGTTGCGCTTATGGCGAACCGCCTGCAAAGGGTTGCACTCTTGGGTAACAACCTGCTCACAAGGGATGATTTCAAGGCGATCGGGAATTTGGGCGTGGCGCTGCTCGAGGAGCAGAGCTTCTAATTGTGCGCGCGGGCCGAAAAGTTTCAACTGCGCATCAGGGAAATTTTGAAGAAATCTAATACAGGCCGGAACGACAGAGCGGGGACCTAAGTCCCCGCCCATTGCATCCACGGCCAATCGCAATTGGCTGGACAAAGCTTACTCTTCTTCGGAGCCGCCGCCGATGTCGATCACCTTGCGACCACGGTAGAAACCATCTTTGGTCACGTGGTGGCGACGGTGCTTTTCACCAGTAGTCGGGTCTACGGAGAGAGTTGCACCGGCGCCTAGCGCGTCGTGTGAACGGCGCATACCGCGACGGGAACGAGTCTTCTTGTTTTGTTGAACAGCCATTGCTAGCTCCTAAAATAAACAAATTTCGCTGGAACCGGGGCGCCTACCGGCGAGCCCAAACTCTAAGAGAAAATCTAGGATTTTCCCGAAGAACCCTTCAACTGCTCCAGCACTTTAAAGGGGTTTTCCCGTTGCTCACCCGCTTCAGATGCCTTCTCACCAATATGGAAAGTCTCCTTGGAGACACACTCCTCATCGTGATAAGCCACCATCGGCAGATTGAGCAAAATTTCATCTTCGAGGATCTGGTGCAAGTCCAGCTCATCACCATCCTGAATCACCGGATCCAAGTCTTTGGGAAGAGCCTTGCCCTGCTCTTCAGACCAAACGATACCCCAGCAAAACTGCGCCTCGAGCTGCTCGCCCACAGGATGCAGGCAACGCTGGCATAACAAATCCACCGTGCAGTGCACCTTACCGCTAACAGTGAGGTGATTTTGCAGGTCGCGGCCAAATTGGATTTCAGCCTCGACCTCCCCTTTCACAGACTCAACGGCTTCACGTAGTCGCTGCAGTGACTCCAGAGGCAAAATACCTTCCAGATACTGCTCGCGCTGCACCAATTTCCGAGCATCAACGCTCTTAGGCAATACTGATTTAGAGGGGGCTATCGACATAAGCGCGCAATTCTATGGACTCACCCTACCCTTGTCAAAACAATTCAGTCACTGCAGTATCGCTCGGTCACAAACTTTGACCTAACAACCATGGAACCGCCCAAATAATGGCCTCCACACTGATACTAGCTTCCAGCTCCCCCTACCGCAGGGCGCTACTGAAGCAACTCCACCTCCCCTTTCAGACCGCATCTCCCCACATAAATGAAGATGCCAAGCCAGGGGAGGCCGCTGGCGCCCTTGCCTTAAGGCTCGCACAGGAAAAAACTCGCGCTTTAATGCGAGACAACCCCCAATCCCTGATCATCGGCTCCGACCAGGTTGCAGAATGCCGGGGACAAATTCTGGGCAAGCCCGGTAATCGCGACAAAGCCATTGCTCAACTACAGAACTGCTCCGGCAACAAAGTTACCTTCCATACAGGGCTGTCTTTGCTGGAAAGCGCAAGCAACCGCCAAGTGAGCACCGTGGAAACCTTTACAGTGTATTTCCGGCCACTCAGCCTTCCGCAAATTGAAAAATATATTGAGCTGGAAGAGCCCTACGATTGTGCAGGCTCATTTAAGGTGGAGGGCCTCGGTATAGCATTATTTGAAAAGCTCGACGGCACCGACATCAACACTCTTATAGGTTTACCCCTAATTCGCCTGGTAGATCTGCTCGGCGAATTTGGTATAGATCCACTGAAATCAACCGCTAAGAGCTAAGCGGCGGCCAACCCAGCAACCCGGAAAACTCATCGATAATCGCCTGGGGATTACACTCCCGCAGGCGACTTGGGCAATGAGCGCCATAGCTAACCCCCACGGCGGGCATACCAATCGCTGCCGCCATTGCCAAGTCATAAGTGGTGTCACCAACCATCACCGCATCATCAACACCGCAATCAACTTCAGCTAGCAGCTCACTCAGCATCAATGGGTCTGGCTTGGAAGCAGTTTCATCTGCACAGCGGCTCGCTATAAATAAGTACTCCATGCCATGCTCTTCAAACTCCCGACTGAGGCCTCGACGACTCTTCCCCGTGGCGACCGCCAACTGATGCCCCTGGCAAAGCAACGCATCCAAAGTATCTAAAACCCCATCAAATAAAGGTAGGGGTTCCACTCGCGCCGCCATCCACTCCTCTGAATAGAATTGCTTCAAGGCTTGCCGATCTTTATCAACAGCCTCAGGAAAAAGAGTGGCCACCGCCTCCGGCAAACCCAACCCAATAATATTGCTCACCGCTCCAGGAGAAAGTGCCGGCAAACCAACTCGCGCCGCCGCGCGCAACATGCAGTCAACAATCCGCGTCTCGGAATTACAAACAGTGCCATCCCAATCGAGAATAACCAGCATCGCCGCGCCCCTTTACTCGTCTCGCAACTTCTTTAATAGCGCTTGCATTTCAGTGGGTAGCGGCGCTTCAACATGCACATCGGTGCCGTCTGGAAGCGTGCAGCGCACAGAAGCCGAGTGGAGGAAAAGACGCTTAAGGCCTCGCTCACGAAACGCACGGTTATCCTCATCACCGGTGTACTTACTATCACCCGCCAGGGGACAACCAACAAACTGGGCGTGCACGCGAATCTGGTGGGTGCGCCCGGTTACCGGCTCTGCGCCCAACAGTGTTGCCGCTTTAAAACGCTCCAACACCTGGAAGCGCGTCTCGGAAGCCTTTCCATCCTGATGCACCGAGACCATCCGCTCACCACTCTTGAGGGTATTTTTACGCAACGGGGCTTCAACAACCCTCCTACCTCGAGGCCATTTACCTACCGACAGCGCCAGATAAGACTTCCCAATCCGTCCGCCCCTCAGTTCCGCCTGCACATGCTGTAAAACATTACGCTTGCGCGCCACCATGATCGCACCGCTAGTATCCCGGTCGAGGCGATGCACAAGCTCAATAAATGGGCTCTGCGGATACATCTGCCGGAGCACTTCAATCAAGCCAAGCCGGACGCCACTACCGCCATGAACGGCAAGGCCGGCAGGCTTATTGATCACAAGCAGGCCCTTGTCATCATAAAGTATGGAGTCGTGCACCAACTGGCGCAGCTGCTCTCCAGCATGGGGGGCAGGAGCCTGCCCTGCCGCACGAATTGGCGGCACACGCACCACATCGCCCGCCGCGAGCTTGTATTCTGCCTTTACCCGTCCTTTATTTACCCTTACCTCACCCTTGCGCAGGATTCGGTAAACGCGTGAACGGGGCACACCTTTTAGGCGTGCCTGAAGGAAATTGTCAATCCTCTGCCCAGCCAGCTCTTCAGGCACAGTCAAAAACTGCACGCCGCCAGAGGGGTTCCAGGTATCAGAGGGAGTGTCGGCCGCAGCCGTTTTCAGGGGAGGTGTACTTCGCATGACGCGCATCATAGCGCCGCTGCAAGGACAATTGAAGCACCTCCCTGCCCGTGCTATATTCGGCCGGCCTGAATTCGGCTGGTTTTCGGTCATCGGCGGCTTCCCACATGAAGAAATAGCCATGGCTTCGGAGAAAATACTGCTGTTCGGCCAGTGCGCGGGCATACCCGTGTTATTGATAAAAACTTAGCTGATGAGCACTCCCCAAAACGAGAATCTCAAGGGGGCCTCACCAGCACAACAGCCCACAGTTAAGTGGGTAACAATCGCGAAGGTAAGACGGGCCGCGACCCGCAGCGCTTGAAAGGACGACTCAAAACTTGCGTCCCGCTCTGTAGATAATGCCAGCGACCGAACTGGCAACCAGGAGACAACTGCTTACTTTAACCTGGTCAACAAAATATAGAAGAAGAGTAGCGGCCAAAAGCCGAGCTACAGAGCTAGAAACGATGACGCAAACCTTGCCACCCAGCTTGAAACTGACCCAAGGGTGGCGCCCAACCCGGCCATGGAAACCCACGGCCCCGGTACAGGGCAGTACTAAACGTAAGGTACTAAAGGAAGAAAGGTACTGGTAAGTGCCAACGGATAGCAGCACAGCATCGCATATCCGGAGTTTTTGCAGTGGAATGTTGGGCGAACGCTCGTCTCGAAAGGCCGCGTAGACTGAATTTGCGGAACAGACAGCCTCTCTAACTTCCCTGCCCCGCCACCAGGTCATCTCCTCTTGGCGGCCCATAAGCAAGCCTGCAATGAGCGGTGTCTCACCTTTGCGCAACGCAAGGAAATCGACACGCATGAAGAGAATGTTGATCAACGCAACCCAGCCTGAGGAGTTGCGTGTAGCACTGGTGGACGGCCAGTGGCTCTATGACCTGGATATTGAAAATCGCACCCGTCAACAGAAAAAAGCCAACATCTACAAAGGTAAAATCACCCGTGTAGAACCCTCGCTTGAAGCCGCATTCGTCGACTACGGTGAAGAGCGCCACGGCTTCCTTCCCTTGAAAGAAATTTCCCGAGAATACTTCCTCAAGCAACCCAAGGACATCGAAGGCCGCATCAAGATTAAAGATGTCGTCAAAGAGGGGATGGAGGTTGTTGTACAGGTAGATAAGGAAGAGCGCGGCAACAAAGGCGCCGCCCTCACCACATTTATCAGTCTCGCCGGGCGCTATCTGGTACTAATGCCGAACAACCCCCGTGCCGGCGGCATCTCCCGTCGCATTGAGGGCGATGAACGCTCTGAGCTACGTGACGCCCTAGCCAGCGTGGATGTCCCCTCTGGCATGGGCATGATTGTACGCACCGCCGGTGTGGGCCGCAGTGGCGAAGAGCTGCAATGGGATCTCAACTACCTCCTGCAACTGTGGAGCTTAATCAAAGAATCAGCGGACAAAAATAACGCGCCCGAATTCCTCTTCCAGGAAAGCAATGTAATCATCCGGGCGATTCGCGATTACATGCGCGATGATATTGGTGAAGTTATTGTTGATGATGCGGATGCCTTTAAACTAGTAAAGGGCTTTGCTGAACAAGTAATGCCCCACTACGCCCACAAGGTAAAGTTCTACGAAGATAGCATTCCGCTCTTCAACCGATACCAAATCGAAAGCCAGATTGAGACCGCCTTTGAACGCGAAGTAAAACTTCCCTCCGGTGGCTCAATCGTTATTGATGTGACTGAAGCACTGGTCTCCATTGATATCAACTCCTCCCGCGCCACCAAAGGCGGAGACATTGAGGAGACCGCGCGCAACATCAACCTGGAAGCCGCCGATGAGATTGCCCGCCAGCTGCGCCTGCGCGATATGGGCGGTCTGGTCGTGATCGACTTTATCGATATGCAAAGCAAATCCAATCAGCGCGAAGTTGAAAAGCGCATGGAGAAAGCTCTCAGCATGGACCGCGCCCGTGTACAAGTTGGCCGCATCTCCCGCTTCGGCTTGCTGGAAATGTCACGCCAGCGCCTGCGCCCATCTCTTGGTGAAACCACCTTCCGCGTTTGCCCCCGCTGTAGCGGCCAAGGCACTATTCGCGGCACCAAATCTCTGGCCCTCTCTATCTTGCGCCTAGTAGAAGAAGAGGCCAAGAAGGAGCGCAGCGCAGAGATTCGCGCAATTACCCCGGTAAACGTTGCCACCTACCTCCTCAACGAGAAGCGCAAGGCGATCTCCCAAATTGAGTCACGTAATAAAACCCGCGTAGTGGTCGTACCAAATGCGGAAATTGAAACGCCGCACTTTGAAGTTCAGCGCCTACGCGATGACGACACATCTACCCTTGAAACCTCCTATAAAATATCTGGAAGCGTAGAGGAAACTGTCACCAAGAAAGAAGAGCAGCCTAAGCGCCCACAAGCACAGCCTGTTGTACAACCGCTCGCGCACACCGCACCGGCACCAACTCCGGAGAAAAAACCGGAGCCAGGTCTGTTTAGCCGCCTGATAAACGCTATTGCTGAGCTTTTCACCAGCAAAGAAGAAGAGCCCAAAAAGCATCAGAAGTCCCAAAACCGCGGTAAAGATTACCAGCGCAATCGCAACCGTAATCGCAATCAGCGCGGTGGCAACCGTGGCAGTCGCAATGAACGTCAGACTCGCCGCAAAGACGATCGCCGCGAAGATAGCAAGAGCGATGACCTGCGCGAAGCCAGGCAGACCACAAAGTCGTTCGATGAGCGTGATAGCGGAGCCGACCGCGGTGAAGGACAGCGCCGTCGCCGCCGCCGCCGTAGCGGAGACAATCGCCGTAAAGATGAAAATCGCGGCAACGTCTCCGAGGGTAACACTAACGAAAACATCTCACAGGTAGATGAAAGCGCCGATCAGGATCGCCCGGCACGTCGCCCCAGCAATGTTCGCGGCCGTCCACAAGCTCGTCGTCGTGGCCGCCGTACAGAAAACACTGCCGCCACAGCCGTAGCTCAGAGCCAGGAAGAGCTAAATCGCGAAGTCAATGAAGCGATTGACGAAGCGGAAAGTGAAGCCAGGAAATCCAGGGATACCGCAGCCAAAAACTTAAGCGAAGCTCCTGTGAGTGAGGCGGCGAAGCCCAAGCACAAAGAGCAAAAAGCTCCCGAGCCCACCCAGGTAACCGAGCCCAAGCCTGTAGTGAAGGCTCCTGAGCAAAAGCCTTTTGCGCCTAAGGTTTCTGAAAGCCAGGCGGAAGTAAAACCAGTTGCAGAGGCCTCCCCAAAGGCACAGCCAGCAATCACAAACGAGGCACCCGCTCAGCAGCCAGTAACACCTGAAAAGGTTACTGCAACCAGAGAAGAGCAACCCTCTCCTACCCTGGTAACCCCCAAAGCCTCTCAAGAAGTACAAGCCACAAAAGTGTCGGCACCTGCTACTAACGTGGAGGCTACCGCAGCAACTGAAGATGCTGAAGAAACTGCCCTAAAAGAAGCCAGTGAAGCCGCAAAGGCATCGGTAGAGCAAGGCGACGCTATCGCCAGAGAGGAAATGATGGCTGCAGAAGCTAAAGCTTCTGAGGAAATCGCTACGCCGGCAACTCAGGGACGCGCCGGCAACGACCCGCGCATCAACCCCAAGCCATTGCTGGAGTTGGCAATCGTGACAGAGCGTCATGACATAGGCACCCAGCAGCCGCTAGACACCGCTCAACCAGCGGCCATCCAGCACAGCCCTCGCGCACTTGCACGCCCAGCCAATGACCCACGTGTGGCACGTCAAGTAACACAGGCTAATACTGACCACAATTCTGCAGAAGCAGGCTAAGCAACCAATCAAAGCCGTCAGCGGCTCAGCTGCTGGCGGCTTTTTACATCTGAAGAATTGCCCTTGACTGGTCAATAAATCACCTAACCCATTGAACTAATTGAAAAAATTTAAAACGGCACTTGTATGTAGCACGAAGCTATGTATAATGCACAGCACAATTTGGTGGGGTGGCTGAGTGGTCGAAAGCGGCGGTCTTGAAAACCGTTGACTGTAACAGGTCCCAGGGTTCGAATCCCTGCCCCACCGCCATATAAAGCCTTGTAAATCATAGAGTTACAAGCACCGAAGGGCGGTACCAATCTTCTTGGTACCGCCCTTTTTCGTTAAAGTCTCAACAAAGTCTCAACGCAAAAATATCTCTTGCTGCCAGGGAGGCGGAAAGTGCATATGCATACAACGTCCCCTCCCCCACTTCTCAGCTGACTTTTAAATAGGCAAAGCTGAAGCCGGCCGCGGTAAGAAGAAGCAGGAAAGCCATTTGAAAAGGAGTTTTTATGGCAGGCTTTAAGCTAGGTATGCGCGAGGAACTAGAGCGCAGGTATGCCGAACTCAGGCGACAGTCGATCCAAATGGCCAACGATGCACTGGATCTACCGGATACCCGCCTTGCACTTGTTGATAGCGCTTCCTATGCCGCTTTCCAGCAGTGGGAGAATCACCCGCAAAGGAAGGTCGATTGGGATTGGCCTTCTTCCTGGACAAGCTGGAAGCTTAAGTTCCCCAAACGGTTTGAATCCGCCACTTGGGCCGGAAATCGCCTGGTAGGCTTCGCCATGGGCCGCCCAACATATCACGCAACAGGACTAAGGCTGGATTACATTGAGAAATCACCAGATGCAGGTGAAGCACACCTAGACCTTACGTATCTAGCCTTGTATGCCTATGCCACCCTTCTCGGTGCTACGCACGTAAAAATTATGCACCCCATTAATGGTAATGTTCGAGATTACTATGAGCAGAAAGGCTTCAAGTACGACCCCAAAAGCGACAGCTGTATCCGGAGAATTATTTGATGAATGACAAAATCAAAGACTTCAATACTGCTCATGATGAGAAGCTCAAAGGGCTTTCAAAAGAAGAGCGAGCAAAAGCTGGGCTAAAGAAGCTGGCCCAAAAAATGAGAGCAGAGAAAGACAAGATCAAAGAGCCTGAAGGCTTGGCGTCTGGAAAAAGTGACAAAGATGGAAAGATGATCATTGATCTCGATGAGGACCATGACGATGAGTAACAAGCCGCTAACCGATAAAGAAAAACAGTTCACTGTTCTGCCCAATGAAGCAGACCCCAAGAGTTCGTACACAAAGGCAAAGAAAGCAATCTCCAAGGCATTAGCTGAGGTCAAGAAAGGTAAAGGCACAAGATAACCACCTGACCAGCGCTGCCATTACAAATCAAGCCAGAGCGCGCCAGCCCTAGCCGCAAAGATGCTCCTGTCGCCCTCTTCCCTTGTAGCCCGTACCAGTATTCTGAGGTTCTGATCAGTGAAAAATCTGTTCAAAGCGCTTCAAAACCTTTCACAGTGTGAAATCTCCATTGACTGTAGACCCCGCACCAGCTCAGGCCCCAGCCTCTTACGCCATTTCTTCAACTAGGAGAACGCCCAAAATCGGCAGGCGTGGGGAGGAGTGAGCGGCGGCCATTTTGGCGGTATCTTTTTTGATCTGGCCCCTTGTAGGCCTTAGAGATTGCGAGGTTTGACGGGAAATTGAAGGGTTTATTGCACCTTGGAGGGTTTGACGAGTTTTGAAAATTGGCTAAACCGCGCTAGTTGCGTGCTACAAGTATAAAAGCTCTTTCTTGAGGTGTTAGGATTTGATGAAATAATTAATCAGAAGGAACTGAATATGCGTACCCTTGCAGGATTGTTTGCCGTCATTATAAGCCTACCCCTCTTATCAGGATGCGAAAGGAATAGCAGAGTTTATCCGACTACGGAAAACCTACTCGAAATTGAAAGTGAAAGGCTCAAGGTTTTTGAAATTAGAAATGGCGAAGATGGCATATTATTTGTGATTGGTGAATCTGCCTCTCGGCGATGTGAAGTAGAAGTATTTGGAGTAACTTTGGGGAATACTGTAGCGGTCAATTCAATTGAACACAAAGATAAAATTCAGGCTGTTTGTTTTTGGGAAGATAAAACCTACAGGCAATTGGAGAATTCTTTTACAAATATAGCGTTACGAATAGATGAGAACATAACTGTAGACCTTCAGTTGTTAGACAGAGAAAATAATAACTACTTAGCAACCACCCTAGTAAACGCTCCTGTAGACAAATAAAAATGGAACAAGAAATTAGTATCATAGCTGGTAAAACTCCAGAAGAAAAAGAGCCGACACTTACTGAAGACTTCCGGTTTAAATTTTTGTTTTGGGCAGGAATATCAGCTACAGCTTTTATGTTAATCATAATGACCATGCTCTTTATTGAAAGACCACAGCCTGAATCCAACAGTACCGGGATAGCGTGGGTACAGATGCTCACCACCTATCTTACACCTGTGTTTAATGTCGCCGCAGGCTCAATTGCGATGATCGGCATTGTCTCTCTAGTTTTTCGCAGCGAGCAAACTGCACGACAATTAGAACATTCAAATAGAGCACTGAATCATGAGAGAAGAAAATCTTCATTTTCAATCTTCATTGAGCACCAAGAATTATTCAACAAAACAATAGATATAATTGAAGAACATGTGCCATTTAGATTCGAATTTAGGGGTACACTCTACAAACATATGTTCCCCTTCAACGAAATTAAAAATTTCGACATTTCCATACCGGAGGAATCCCTTATTGGCAACGCAATAAAGATAGCTGCAGAAATCATAGAAACTGATCACGCCCATAAAAAACAAGAATATTTCTCTCAAGAAGAACTAGAAGTTCAATATGAAAGATTTTCTGATTTATGCTTTCAGCTATGGATTACTCACAATAAACAAGGTAAAGATTTTATGTTGTGCAGTGATTTAAAATCGATTCATATGGACCTTGAGTACATTATTTCCGAACTAACAAGAATATCCTCTAATGAAAATTATAAAAGAAGCTCAGGGCTCAAAATGGGGGCAATCTACTATCTAGCGATTAGGCAAGCTTTAGCTACAAGAACTATAGACATACCCTCAGAAGAGGGCGAGGTTTTCTTTGTTTTTGGCAGCCTAATAAATGTCGCCCCCTCTCACAAGAACCATTCCCCTAACTTAGTACGCAAGATATACATACCTATTGATTATTTACCTGTTGACAAAGAAAAATTAAAAAAATATATCCCTGTTCAAGCCTAGACCTTAGAGTGCCAGTGTGCGCTGGCACTTTAAGAAAGATGATTTTCAAAAGCAAAAGATGAAAATTATTCGAAGCTGACCGAGAGTTAATTTAAGAATGAGTAAAGAAGAAAATAAATCGATATGGCGTCACATACCTTTGTGGATCGTTCTGATCCTAGGTGGACTTACTACTTTTGTACTTGTCGTCATTATTGGGAACTCATTGAGTGGCCCTGAATATAAAGAATGTTGGTCAGTTCAGTGTGTTTCAAATTTTTTTACATACTTTAATCCAGCCATAAAAACCTTAGCAGGAACACTAACTGCAGCTGGCATAGTCACATTATTATTCCGCATAAATCAAACTTACAGACAAATTGAACATGAACATAAGAAGACAGCTTTTAGTCAGTACATTGAACATAGAAAACTATTTGATGCAACACTGGAAAGACTGGAAGAAGATAAAGAAATAGAATTTGAGGACAAAAACTCTATATACAACCATTGGTTCCCAAACGTTGAAATAACAAAGTTTGACATTTCCTTATCTGGAGAGGGGCCAATTATGGCATGCCTTGAAAGACTCAAGCAGTTAGAGAGCGAACTTAATGAAATTCATAAGAACTTTATATTTTCAGACACTCAGCTTGAACAACTTTACTTACTTTTAAATCTTGCCTTTTGCAATCTCTCTATAAAAAAAATCGACTGGATAGAGGACTCCCTGTTTCATGAAGTCAACTTTCACAAACTTGCAAAAATGCTGTCAGCGGTAATCAATGAAGTTATTAAATTATCAGACAGCAAAGATTATGCACCATCCTTTACTTCGGAGAGAAATAAGATATTTGATCTCGCATCAACATACTTAGAAAGAGAAAAAGAGGAAAAGGTAAGGAGAATAACTCAGAGTTATGTTTTTACTTTTGGGCTCCACTCAAGTCGACACAAAACGTATATCTACTCAGAGTATTATTCCCGTGCCCACCTATTGGACACCACTGACTCCGTCAAATTCCCGACACTTAAATTAAGAAACGAATTAGAATTTGAAGAAAGTGATCCAACTATGTCTGAAGAGTTTATAAACGTTCCAACCAAGCAAAAAAGCTAAATTCAGCCCCCACACTCAAGCCTAACAAATAATATTTATTCTCTATCTTAATGCATGGGCTTTATAATAAACCCATGCAATTTTATAGCCGACACCCTGCCAACCAACAAATAACACTGCTATATACTTGTCACTAGTAACCCCTCTCTTCCAACACCCCTCCTCTCTTAATTGAATACTCTCTATAGCTACCTGCTACAATATCCAGAATTTGCAACCAAGAATAAAACTCCGCTTTCTTAGACTTCGCAATCTCTTCCGCCAACTCCATTGCCGCCTTTTCAGTAGGCGCGGAATCTCTAAAACTTTTCGCACCGCCATTCATTAAATGAACACCTTCGGCAAATATTGCAAACCTGTTGATCTCTCCTCCCATAATTACCTCCAATTCAATTACATATTTATCATGAGTACGGAAATGACTTCGGGCTCTATCAACCCACAATCGGCACCAGCTCAGAATCCAGTTTGTCGGCGTCGCTCTTCTGCCCGCTAAACTCCCCGGCCTGGTCGGGCGCTTTGGTTTTTAGTTTTGTACCGTTATCGGTGTATTCGTGAGTATGTGTAGCCGCGGTATTGGCAATTGCGCTGGTCACTTTGATTAACTCATCCAGAATCCGTAGCACGTTGCTAGATTCATTCCCAAGCCACACAGTGCCGCCGTCCTTCACTACCAGGCGTTGCTTCAGTTTGGCAAAGCGCTCTGCCACTGCCTGGCATTGCTCGCTAATGCTTCCTTTGTCATCGATGCGGTAATAGTTGGCCGCATCCTGGGCCAGCAACACATCAGCGGCGCCCAGCTTCGGTAGTAACTCACCCCGTGTAAATACCGAGCGGATAAACGGCCTGTGCGGCAACCCCATAACAAAGCCCAGCTCCACCAGGGAGCCCGGTTGCGGGAATGCAAATAAGCCCCGCTCGGCGCCGATGCCCGTTACCGGTAGCGGTACTTTCTCCATCAGTGGCATGGCCGTATCCGGTTTGCCGTCCGCGCCTAGTAGCTGCACGTCTACGCAATAGCCCGGCTGTTCATCGGTGCTCTCTACTGCCTCGCTAATGGCTACCGGGGCGTTGATTACCTGGCCCCACAACGGCAAGTGCAAGCCTCCTGTAAGCTCAGGGAACAGACGCCGCACAATCCGTTTAACAATCTTCTCCAGCATTGCTAACGCTCCGCCCAGGGATTGGCCGACCAGGTGATATTCATCTGCGTCCCTGCCAGCTCTACCCCGGTGAGTATGTCGCCGTTGTAGAGCGCTCCAGGGCGCAGTGCGGGCAGCGCTGGCAGCGTTGCGCCATTGTGGCTGGTCAACTGCCGCTCCCAACTGCGATCAATCTGCACGGGCCTGTACGCCCAGTAGGAATGGTCCCAGCTGCCCACATAAACCCGCCCGTCGGTCTGCTGCTGCCACAATAGCCGTGGAATACCGTATACCTCAGCCAAAGAGTCCATCGCGTGGTAACCACTGGCCAGGTTGTAGAACGCCGCCGCTGGGGTATTTAAATACCTGTGATCGCCTGTAGACGTTTCAAACTCCACACCGCTGCGCGCAGTGATCTGCTGTAGAGCCTCCTCACAACTTACATTGCGCAAAGCCAGCGGCAGGCGCAGGGCTAAGGCTGCACTGATTTCCCGGCAAAATAATCGCTGTTGTTTTTTATCGACACTGGTGCAGGCCTCCACATAGCCCACAAACCAGGGAGTGAGGGATTCCAGGTTGTAGCCGCAACGGAAAACAACCAAGCCTCTCAAGGGAGTATCTGCCTGCACAGTAATAAGCGCGCGACCAGGGGTGAAAAGGTTCAAGCGAAAATTACTACTCACTACGGAAAAGTTGCCATCTCCGACCGATAGTTTTTTATGCAATTTCATCGTGGAACCAGCGCCGTATCAACCGTCTGTAAAACTCGCTCAAAGGCGGTTTGACTGATGCTCTCTTGCAGCGGTGTACTCGTTGCACTTTCCTCGCTGCTGATACGTTGCTCCATTTTCTCTGCGACACTCAGGTACTCCTGCAAAGCAAAACTAACCCGCCATGCCTTAAGCTTCGCCATTTCGCGCTGCTCGATTCGACCGGTAAATCTCACCTGTCGAATATTGGCCGCATTGGCTGTTCTGTCGGTGATATCGTAAATAACAAGATCGCCGTTATCCTCTGTTGATTCCGCAAGGCGATAGAATTGTGTAATCTCCTCTGAATCAGAGAACTTCACCATAAAAGACACATTCACGGATTTCGGCTTAATTCCCTTGTGAGCGCTACTGGTACTACTCGTCTCGCCACTGAGATCATCAGCGTCGAACTCAGTGGTTACGCTTACAAAAAGCTCAGTGTTCGGCAGGGCGTTTCCGTTAAGTTGCACTAAATGGCCTCTGTGAATAGATCAGGTCAATTAATTAATCGTGACGCCCGAATGTTTCAACGTTATCCACTGCGTACCTATCCACATCAGTACCAAAGTGTCGCTGCGATTGGAAAAGGTAAACACTTCCGGGTCGCTAGTTTCGTGGTTAATGACTGTGACGGTGCCGCCATTCAACGAGCCCACAGCACTATGATGGATGATTTTGATTTGCCCCTCTTGGCTGCCATTTCCCAAGGTTGCGTTCACCGCGCCTACAGTGCTGTAAATCTCAGTCACACTAATATCTGGCGAAATTGTGTAAGTGCCTACCGCTCTCTCGCTGTTGGCCCGTATACCCTTGTTTCGCGCTACGTGCCATCCGGTCCCGAATGCCGGCCGTATGGAGAAAGTCTCATCATTCATGTCAAAAATATTATCGACTACTACTAGGTTGTTCGTTGTGAACGCTGAGGCGAACGAGGGTGCTTTCGCCTCCCCTTTAACGATATTGCCTTTAACGACTGCACCATGGCTACGTACCGACATACCTGATGAGGATGGGTCAAAAATACTGTTGTGTTTAATATGCAGTCCATCCACGCCGGCCTCATTTTCATAGATGCCAATCTTTATATCTGAAATCAGGTTATCGGAAACAACGACATTGGACGACACGGCGCCGGCATTGTGTAGCCGAATCCCCATACCGGAACCGATCTTGACGGAATAAATATTATTCCCCTGAATCAATATGTTATTGAATGCGGTCGCGCCATTGTAGGGATCTGTTGCGAGCTTGATCCCGTAATCAATTACCCCTGTAATGGTGTTGCCGACAACGCTACAGTGGAAACTGCCTTGCTCAATCACAATGCCTTCATCGCACACCCCATTTCCGTTCACGCTGTTGCCAGAGATGATGCAGTTATTGGTATACTTGTCCACCTTAATGGCCGCCGAGGAAAACCCCGTATTCGCGCTAAAAACATTGCCGGTAATCGCAATATTAGTTGGCGGCTCTACCGTTTCACCAATCACTAGAACAGCCGTATCGGCATTTACAAACTGGTTATTCTGCACGGAAATATTCTTAACGCTGGATACGTTAGGGCTGCGTTGCACAACGATGGATTTTGATCCTGCCGGAGAGAAGGCAATCTCAAAGCGGCAATTTCTCACGGCAACCTTTGAGCTACCGCGAAAGTGGATCAGCGCCGATATTACGCCACTCTCCAGCGACTTTAGGCCCAGACCATCAATGTCCACGCCGCTCACATCGAGAACATCGATAGCCCCACTGCCTGTTGTTTCCACAGAGCCATAGTTCAAGCCATCGTCAAAAACTAATTCGCCACCCTCACCTTGAATAGTGATCGAACCAGTAATAAACAAGCGGTCAGCACAGCGGTAAGTGCCCGCCGGGATCTTGAGTACCTTGCCAGCCCCTTCAGAGGCCGTAATCGCTGCTTGAACCGCGGCGGCGACATTGGTGACCCCGTCCCCTACAGCACCAAACTGCACAATATTTACGCCGTCAGGAAACCATCCTTTTCCCTGTAATCCGGATTCCGGATGATTAATATATCTACCATTGTCATGTGTCCCGGTATTGTCTTCGACCATTTCTATGACATTGCCGCCGCCATCCCCGGGATAATTTAACCCCAACACCTCAATAATCTGGCCAACCCTTAACTTGGAGTCTGAAAGCCACTCCGACCGGTTACGAAATCTCCTGCTGATCCGTTTACTATTAGCCAGCTTGCTGGGTGTCACATGCGAGAAATCGTCATCCCCGTCATCGACACCCTGTTGACTCGCCCGCTTAGATAAACCAGATATTGATTCTGTAGCTTGGTCAAATGACAATTGCCAGGTGCTTGCATCCACCGATATATTGGTAATCGCCTGGGCATCGGTATAAGTCACCATAAAATTGCGGGTCAGGCTGTTGCCGATGCTGGTGCCATTGGTTTTATATTTGGGGATAGAGTCGATATAGCGCACCGCTACCAGGGTGTCATCCTCAGCCAAAAGACCGACCCAGTTAAAAGAGAAATCCCCCTCCCCGGTACCCAAGTAAAGCGAATAAACCACTTTATCAGCAGTGACATAACCTTCCTTGGTAATGGAGCGCTCCGCCACCCGGTGGGAAATATCCGGCAAAGCCTCATTCGGGTCAGGTGCTGCCGTCAAATCTAGCCCTGGTATATTCGCCAGCAAAAACCGGTCGATAGTTAGTGTCTCACCGGATGCAGCCTTTTGTGCAAAGAGATCACGGCCCGCGTTGGTTAATATCCCTAAACCCATGATTATCGCCTCAACTTGCTGCGTCGAAGTACCACGCATGGTCAATTTCATGCGCAGAAATCCCCAAGCTCACCGGGGAAATTAACTTAAATTCATAGCGCCGGCAGGTACGCCCATATTTCTGCAATAGCAGTTTTAATAGCGCTTGATTCTGGCTTAATTGCGCATCACTCAATTGCAGAATAATCACATCCCAGTCTCGGTCAGGATCGCGCTCTATAACCTCCACATAACCCACACCCAACCGTGCAAATATCCGTTTAATTCCTGCAACGCTGCCCGCATCCACCGCATTGACGAATGCGTACTTCACCCGCAAGCGAAACAACTCCAGTGATTCACCATCGAAACGCTCCACATAACGCTGCCATGCCAGCAGTCGCAGTGCCGATTCGCCACAGGTCTCAGGGTCCATTTGTGCCATAGGCCACTGCAACCAACTGGCCACATAACCCCACCAGAGCTCGAGCATCACCCCGAGTTTCTTTACTTCTCCCTTGTTGGCCCAGGTTGGTAGGGTGATTTTCACGATTCGGCCTCCACAACATTCAAACTACCTAAACGGGGCAAATCCATCGTGCTGGTGATCTGCGCCAGATTGAAATAAATATTGCTGATCTGCGGAAACTGCTCCTGTATTTCCCGCGATAGTTGTGAGAAGCCGAACAGGGACCAGGGATAAACCAGCGTGGGGGAATAATCGACATTTTCACGGAAGGCAGCACGGATAAAATTTTCGACTCTGGTAATGAGCGTACTTTTTTCCGCTTCGTTGGTATTGGCTATAAACCACAAAGTACACTCCACGTCGTAATCCGTTTCCGGCATGGCCTTAACCATCAAATCATCACCGTGGCCATGGTTACCGGCATCGGTGATTTCATTCTGGATGCTGGCAATAAACTCATCGGACGGGTTGCCGATATCCAGCATGATATAGACGTTTGCGGTGCCCGGCCCTCGCGGCGCGTCGTGCTCAAAAAAGATGTTTTCAGTTTTGAGCCCAGCAAAGCCGGAAATAATGGCCGTATAGACCGCATCGGTATGCCACTGGTTAAGTGCCGTATATTGGTTGCGCGTGCGCAATCGCAACTCGTCGTCACTCTCCATATTCGCGCCGGGCACGATCAACCAATCGTCATGATTGGTAACACTCACACCAGCCAGCGGTTTCACAGGCAACACATAGTACCCCGCGCCCAGGTTATACCCTTCACCTGTTCCCCGGGCTTTTACCGGCACAATAACAGCGTCCTCACCGGGACTCATTAACACTTCTTCAGTCGTTTCCACCGAATAGGTTTTACCGTTAATTAACGTGCTATTAATCACCGTACCCGCGGAGATGGTAAATGCCACACTGGTATCGGTGCGGGAAAACTGTAGTTGCCCTTGTGCATGGACGGCACTTTTCCTTTCCAGCCCCACCGCCCAGGCGTGCCACTCCAATATTGAACCGGTTGCCGTTTTAACAAAGGCCTGTGCCAATACATGGTCAATCATAAAATTGACCAGCGACAGTACCGGCTTGCTGACCGCTGCCTGCACAAAACGCCAAAACGGCGATACATTACTATCGTTATTTATTGCTAACTGCGCATCCCTGGTAATTTTTTCCAGTTCTGTATTCAAGCTGGTTTCAGTGGTGGGAATACCGGCATCAATCGCCAGTTGTACAAACTGATCACGGTTTTTATCCGTCATAGAGACACCTTAATATCACCGTATTTCATGGTTGTCGCGGTTAACCAATAGCCGCCGCTGTCATTGTTATCCGCGACAATTTGCGCGGTACCCGGACGCACCCGCTCATCGGTATCCACCAGTAATAAAATATGGTTTTTAATCTGGGCAATTTTACGGGGATCGCGCTCACCTATGAGCAACAGGGCCAGGCCACTTTCTAAAATACGGTGCTTAATATCCTGGCCAATACTCACGCGCCCAGAGCAGATAACTGGAAACCCGCCCGCATCCAGAGTCAGGTCACGTTCATCATTAATCAGAAGGTCTTCAAAATCGCTCATCATCCCCCCGCCAGTGCCAGTTCGTCGGCGAGCTGGTAGCCGCTCACACCACCGCTGGTATGCACTTCGATTTTCTCTACATGCGAGCCCCGATTGGTGGTAATGGACTGATTCATCTGCCGCATCACCCCCCCTGCAGGCACAGCACCGGGGCGGCTTTGTGTAATACCGGCGGAGGCCTGGTTCATGGCCTCCCGCTCCTGCGCTATTTTTTCGGTGACTTTAATCTCACCACCACCACCGATGTTTACCCCAGGGATCATATTGATTTTGTCGATCAGCCAATCCAGCGCCTTGCCCAACAGTTGCAGCGGCTTGATATTGCTAAACCAGGCCATTAACTCATCCCAGTAGACAATCAGGCCCACTACAGCGGCCACCAGGGCCACCACAGCCAATACAATCCAGGTGATAGGGTTTGCCAGCAGTGCGGTATTGAATAACCAGGTGGCGGCGGTGGAGGCCATAAAGGCGGTGCGCAGTGCGCGGAAGATCGCCACACCGCCATAAATCGCCATTTGAAACAGGAACCAAGTGGCCTGGGCAGCCCCAAGCGCAAAGCGCCAAATACGCGCCCCTGCAGCGCTGACCAGCAGCGCCCCATTCCAACCCGCCATAGAGAGCGCGGCCAGGCCCTGCACCATAGCGAAGGCGCTTACAGCGGCTACCAGGCTGAATAATGTCAGAACGCCAATACCAACAACCTTGGTTAACAACGGGAAGCGCTCAGTCCAATCCATGATCACCTCGCCACCCGCTATCAGCGTATTCACAACGGGCACCAATACCGGTTGCATCACTCTGCCAAATAAGGTTTTTACAGCGCTTCCCAGAGCGTCCATCCTTTCCCAAGGGTCCGCCATGTCCTGGGCCATCTGCCGAGCTTTATCCAAACCCTGGACATTGCCCAGGGCTTCCATGGATTTCTGCAAACCGTCAGATTTTGGAATGAGTAGATTGAGCAGTGCCACCGCTTCCTGGGTGCCAAAGGCTTTTTGCAGCTGCATGCTTTCTGCTACGTCGATGGTATCGCCGAAGCGGTTGCGCAGTTTTTGCAGAATATCCAGCATTGGCATCATGCGACCCTGGCTATCGGTAAAGGTCATACCCAGTTCATCCTGGGCCTTACCCACACCTTTTAAAAATGCCCGATATTTAGTGCCCGCTTCACTACCACTCATGGTGGCCTGCAGTGATCCGAGAATGGCCATCTGCTCGGTCATAGAAATTCCCTGAGCCGTAGCGTCTGCCCCCAGGGAAGAGAAAGCAGCAGACATCTCGCCACCAGTGGTTTTAAACATCTGCACAGCTGTCGCAGTTTGTCCAGCCAATAGCTGCACCCATTGGGCTTTCCCCATCTGGTCGGCAGTATCCTGAAATATGCCGTACATGGTGCCCATATAGGCGGTGATAGTGCCGGTATTGGATTTTGTGCCTTTAGCCAGAATCGCACCGACTTCGGTAAACTGGGAAAGTTCATTGCCGGTTAATCCAGCAATCGCACTTTGAATATCGTAAGAAGCGCGCACAAACTCCGCCGCGCTCTCACCATATTGCACAGAAAAACGGAGAGCGGTTTTCTCCAATTTCTGTAAAGCCGCATCGGCAACCCCAAGGCTTTTAACTTCACCTATTGCCCGGTCCATTTCTATAGCGGGCCCTAGAACTGACTTCAGCGCATAGCCCGTTGCAAACAGCCCCGCGGCCCCCACCCCTATCTGGGTAAAACCCGCCATGGCGCGTTGGTTGAGCTGGTCGATCTGCGAGGCGATCTTGCCCGCAGGGCCGGAGGCCTTATCGATCAGGCTCACGGAAAATAATAATTTTTCCAGACGCGAGGACATTTGCTCTCCACTATTTGCCGGTTAATGCGTGGGCTATACCATTGGCCACAGCTATCTCTAGGTTCTTACACTCGCGCTGCTCCAGGTAGAGCGCGCGCCCCATATTTTCTTCAGTTGCCGGAGCCCCTGGAAAATATCGAGCGACTAACAAACACAGCTGGTCGTAGCCGCTTTCAGCAATTTGCTCCGCTAAGGCATGCGCTTTTTTGCGGTAATACCCAGATCTGGGGTGTACTCCTCCAGCACCGCGCCAGCAATTTGTACCTCAGCACCAGGGGAAACTTTTAGAAGATCTACCAACGCGCTTTTATCTTCTGCTTGTACCGTATTCACCAGAAAATTATGTGAAGGTGCGACTTTGCTGTTAGGCGTTACGCTATTGATATATTTGTTGTAGTCACTGCGAGTCACATTAAAAACAAACTCTTTTTCTCTAGCAGTAACCTCAATGACTTGTGTGTTTTTATCTTCTGCCGGTTTAGTAATATCTGCCATTGGTAAACCCCTTTTTTAATTTGAGCCTTTTAGCCCGGAAAGAAAGCCCGCCCACAAAGTGGTGCAGAGTGAAGTGATAAAAATCCCTAATAAAATCCGCCGCGCCCACACGCCCACCTGCTCTGCCGCTTTGCGCTGCTGGCGTAGATGCGCTAAATCTTTTTGCATTTCCAGTACATTGGCCACATCGACACCCAGCTTCTCTAAAACCTCTTCAACTGCCTTGTGCCCCGCCTTGCGCGCCAGCTCTTCCGCCTGTTGTTCGGTTAGGTGTGTCACTAACGGCCCCCGGCTCTCGCCCTGAAAATATCCGCAATCATTGGCGACACATTACGTACGGCTCTCTCGCCAAATAAAAAGCCCAGCACCAGTAAGTTGATAACCCAGAGCGCCGCCTCCTGCCGTTCTGTCAGGCTCCATTGGGTAAACCAATACCAATCCAGATACAGCGTGGCGAATCCCCACAGGGGGCGTTGGCAGCCGCGCAGAAGCAGCACCAATGGCCCCAACCAGGGAATCGCGGCCAAGTCACTGGCAGAGCCCTCCAGCTTTTCCACCCGCGCCGTATGGGCCCTCTCCGCCTCCAGGGCCGCGCTGTCCGCCTGCCGGGCACGCTCCAGCTCCATGTGTTCAAACGCCAGGCGCAGGCCTTCTTTTTCGGCATCGCTCATACTGGGCGGGAAGTATTTCTGGGCCACATCGAAAGCTAATTGACCAATACCTCCGGTCGCGGCACTGACAATCTTTTTCAGTAGGTTCACAAGTCCCCCTCCTCGATGAGCGTATAAGTAAAAGTGCTACCCCAGATTTCCGCAGCCCGCTCACACAGCGCCATCAGTAGTGCAAAATCGAACGGATCAGCCAGCACCTGGCAACCCGCACTCCACTTGTCTACACGCTGGCTGGTGTGGCTTGCGCTGGCCCTATGGCAATTAATCCCGAATAGCCCGTCATCGATCGGCGCATCCTGGTTAATCACCGCATCGCGATTGTTGTCCCGGTAAACCCGCGCAGGCCTGCGCTGTACCAGTGCGCGGTACTTGCCCTGGTGCAATCCCAGTTGCCACAAGCCCGGATACTGCCCAGGCACTAAAATGGCGGTGCCGTTTAGATTGATCGGGTTCTCTCGCCAAAAGGTGCCGGGGTCCGTAGTCGTGGCAAACACCAGGCAATGGGGGATACCATCGAAACGCCAGGCCACAGCCAAATAATCGTTAAAAGAATTAGCGTTATGGTCCGCACTGCGAATACCGATCAGGTTCAGGTTGAAATCCCCCTCCTCAAAAAAACGGTAACCTTTTTTAATCAGTGCGCTTTGCAACTTTCCGTATCGCGGCCGTTTCATCAGTGCCCCCATTTTTCGTATTCGGTTTGGCACTCCACACAGCGCGTCACACCGCCAAACGCCTGGCGCGCCTTGGGAATATCCCCGTCGCAGTCCTCACACTGCGCCAGGCTCGGCACATCAAAATTACTGCGCTGGCGTTGTGCTTGTAGAGCCCTTTGTCGCTGGGCTTGCTCCAGTACCGAGGCGCGGTCCAAATCATCCGGCATCGCTTTGCCCTACCCGTTAAATAAAGTTTTCGGTTTCGCTGGCATCGATATAGGGAACACCGTTAATCCGCACAAAGTCGCGGCTGGTTACGTCGTAGGGCAATTTGTGTTTGAGTTTTTCACCACCATTGGCGGCGGCATCGAGCAAATCACTGATGCGCAACTTGCAGCCGAAGGCCTCCACCTTAAATTCCATATTGGTAGTGGCGCCGCTGCTGACAATATCGAACGGCTCCAGCGCACTAAAACTGCCGGCATTTTTTGCCGCATCTAAAATGGTCATCAGGTTATTGGTGTCCACCTCGATTTCTCCCGAGGCTTTTTTCTCACCAGATATCCAACCATCCGGCACACCGCGCGTCATGGCCGGGCCCGTCGCATCCTCAATACTGACCGTGAACTTTTCCACATGGACTAACATGCTACCGATCATCACATCGACATCTTTTCCGCTGAGTTTCTGACTCATGGCGATGACTCCTCAATTAATGAATTAATCAAAACCTCAACGGGATTAACTGCCGCTTAGATCCAAAATAATATTGGCTGTGATCGCCTTGGGTGAGTTATATGGCTGCACCTTGATATAGATTTCCACCGCCGAATGACTGGCCCACACTATGGTGATACTGTCATCGGTGGGTGGCTTGATTTCTCCGGGGAAATGTTGGCCAGCAAATACTCTGCTGTAACTCATCTCCCGCAGGGGGCGCATTAAATCGGTTTTATTGGCATTGATACTGGCCGGGGTAGAGTTCAGGGAGCGATTAGCAATTTTTGCAATCGCTAGGAGTCGCACCGCTCGCGCAGCCTTATCCACTACTCGCAAATGCTCTATTACCTGGTAGTCGCCACCTGGTATATCCAGCAAGTTGCAATCACCCCAATAGGTGCCGGGATAATCCGGGTAGGTCTGCGGTACCGAGAGCCGTGCCGCATCCAAGGTTTGCAAGGTTGCATCTGATAATTCAACACCAGCGCTATCTACAGGAGTTTCTCCCAGACCAATCAAGGGGCCTGTAGCAACACGCATTGGGCTATCGGCAATGCTTACCTCGTGTTTACATAAACGGCCTACCAGTTCACCCAGGTTATTGCCGTGCAGCTGCGGTACCGCTCCCACACGATATCCTGCCACGCCATTTGTTATTGCCGCCTGGGCGGCCTCGTAGTCACTCCAGGTTTGTGAGCTCTGATCGATGCCGAGGGTAGCCCCTAAAACAATCACCCGACGGGCCAGGCTAGTACGTAGACTTTCCGCTTTGGTGTACATTGCGATCAGTTCGGCGCTAGTAGTGGCCGGGGTACACAGGGCAATAATTTCCGGGCTAACCGTCGCCATTGCTGAATCAACCACTTCGGTCCAGTCGTAACCATTCGCCTGTGGCGCCGCCCAGGCCTGCCAGTTCTGGCCACCGTTAAACTGTGCCGCCAGTACGTTATCGCGAATTTCACTACTATCTTCACCCAACAGGCTATCGATATCGCTTTGGCTGTTTAGGGAAATCAGCTGATCGGTATTGGTGGCGCCTTCGCCGATAAATAGCGTCTTGCGCTCAATTTCTGGCGTGCTGCCCTGGGCTTGATTGAGATTGTTGACTGCGACTTTTCCTAGCGCCATTTGATCGCCCTCTTTGCTCCGTTACGACCTTTCTAATGTTTGGTCAATAATTGTGGTGGCCAGCTCTTCGACTTCTTTCTGAGTCACGCCGAGAAAACTGCGCTCGGAAAGTGGAATTTCCCAACTCTGTTTTGCATTTGCATCGCGCATACTCCGTAAGATAATTCCGGCTTGGCCGATGGATAAATTCTCTGTTACCCATTTCAAGCTGGGCTGTTTCCAACCGCGCCCATTGGCCCGACGAATTTTGTAACC
This sequence comes from Microbulbifer mixtoriginis (SeqCode), assembly GCF_052468275.1. Classification (NCBI taxonomy): domain Bacteria; kingdom Pseudomonadati; phylum Pseudomonadota; class Gammaproteobacteria; order Cellvibrionales; family Microbulbiferaceae; genus Microbulbifer; species Microbulbifer mixtoriginis (SeqCode). Next base: position 3,399,080 of record NZ_CP174341.1, read on the forward strand.
CTCTTTGCGTAAGGCTTTGGCCTGTGCCCGCGTTGCCGGGGCGTCATAGTCCGGCTGGCCGTAAACCTTTTCCGCCTTTTGTGCGTTCCAGTGCTCGGTCACGCCGTGCTGGTGCTTATAGGCAATGCCCGCCGTAATCGGGTCTTTAAATTCAATAACCGCTTTTTCTGGCGAGGCCTTACTGAGCATTTTTTTACTCAGGCCCCGCAGCATTTTGCGCTTACCTTTTTTACGCGCCTGCCAGGGCTGGCCGTTTAAATCCCGCTGTTTGCGCAACCGCTTGCGGGAGTAGGTGCGCACCTTGCGCCCCACCTGCCCTAGTAGGCGGCGACGTTTGGCGGCGGGCAGCTGCAATAGTTGCAGTTGCTTTTTCACACCCAAGTGCCCGGTAATATCAATCTTCACGGACATAAGGCGCATCTGTTGGCTGTGATTGATCGTCCCCCACCCCTACCTGGTTAGGCTCATCGATGCCCACCGTGGCGATAGACCACTGCCGCCCGTTGTAGGGGATTACCCCGTTATCGTCGGGCACTAACTGGATGTCTTCATAAAAGGCGATACGGATTTCCACATCGGCCCTGCGATCATCAATTACATCAATTTCAACTTCCGGGTCCGGTAATTCCTGCTTAATGCGCTCCGCGTCCTGGTCTTGCACCCAGGCAGTCACCAACGCAAAAAGCAGGTCAGGCGAGTTGGCAAAGCGCTCGACACTAATCAGCGCGTCATAGCGCAGCCGGCAAATACAAATCCCATTGCCCAGGTTTTTACTGGCAGCTTCCAGCTTGCCGTCTTCCATCCAGCTGTCTAACTGCTCGCAGGAGACCAGGTTGGCATCCAATAAAAAGCGGGTGATTGCGCGCAGTTTTTCCAGGGCCATTACAAAAGCTCCACCGTGATATTGGTTTTTACACCGCGTAGACTGCGTAATGCGCGGTCTGCCTGCGCTTGGTACTGCTGGGCGGTGCTGTCGGATTCCTTTGCCTGGTGTTCGCCCACTTCGCGGCGATTGATGGTGGCGAACTCCTGAAACAGGGTGGCTGTTACCTTACAGAACACCGCGCGCCGGTATTGCTCCTCCAAGCTATTTTTACCGCCGAGGGTTTTATCCGAGACCGCCGCCAAGGTTGCGTGTCCTTCAAGTTGCCAGGCCTCTTGCTGATCGAGTAAATCGTCGTTGACATCGAGCATGGCCAAGCGCAGATGATGCTCCACCTTTTCCTGGTGATATTCCGCCGGCACCCGGTAAAGCCGCTGCAAGTCGCCCAAAGAGAGATCCGGGAAAAAACCGTTATTCTGCAGGGTGGTTTCCAAGTAGCTTTCGGATTTACCGGTAAACATGCCATTGACTCAATCAGCATTGAATTAAAAACACGGCGCCGAGTGGTTTGCCTGATCGCTCAGGGCGACAGGCGCCCCACTGGCCCGTGCCGTGGGAGGAACTGTTACAGTCTTTTTCTGGCCATTTCCAAGCGGGTTTTGACTCCGGCTTTATCGTTTACCTGTTCGGCCTTTTCATACCAATGCACCGCTTTGGCAAAGTCTTCCTCTTGGTCATAGAGTAAGCCCGCCAATTTATAGAGTTTTCCCAACACAATAATATTGATGACCGGCCAGCGCTGAGACTGCACCGCTTCCACTACTTCGGAAAAATAAGGGAATGGGGAACGCTGCGCTTTGTATTCACGCTCCGCCCAGTCGTGTAGCTCTTCGGCAACATAGGTGGGTAAATCCCGTTTGAAGCGCTCAGGCATGGATTGCTGCTGCTCAATAGCATGATTAGCCAGTGCCAAGGCCTGCTCTATATCGCCAACATCAATTAGCCAGATAACGCAGTGCACCAGGATCGGATTCTGATAATGAGCGCCACTTTCCATATATTGACGAACACGGGGCAAATACTTAGGTAATAGTGCCCGCTTAAAGTCAATTTTTTCGGCAATATCTGTGCGTTCCGAAAGCAGTTTTAAATCATGTTCTAAACTCTGCTCGGACAGTTCGCGGGCATACTCATCACGATTCGATTGAGTCGCCACTTCTGATGTCTGTTCTGCTGCTACTTCAGCAGAAATTTTGCTTTGAGCAATAGCCAAGCATTTCTTTTTGTGACGCAATGCGAGACTCATAACGATTACCTTTTAATTTTTCAGTGAGGCGCTATTAAAAAGCCCCTGGCCAATCGCAAGATTACGGTGGCCAGGGGAAGCCCGCTACGCCCATTGGTGATTTGAAAGTTTGATTAATTAGAAGTAATGATTTACTGCCAGCCGCCGCTGCCATCTGGCAATTTCACATTGGCAAATTCAATGCCCGACGCTTTATCCAGTGTTTCCACCACGTAGTCTTCGTTCATGGTGTTGTAATGCTCCACACGGTCGCGCTTGGCGTTATCTTCGATCTTTTGGCGCACTGCGCCGGATTGGTAATACAGGCTTAAGTTATCCCAGCTGGTAATCATTAACCCACGCACTGGAAAGAAAGGAACCGCGTGGGATGGCAAGCCGCCGTAGGTACGTGTTACTGCACTATTCTCGACACGTTCTTTTTCGGTGGGTTTTTGACCCTGGGCCTTATACAGCTGTGCTTTGTCCTGAGCGAGTAGATCACGGCCAATTAGGGCCACCAGGTCATCGCCATCACGGTGCGGTTCAGCAACTAACTGCAGTACGTCATGGACCATCGCATCCAGGTTTTCATAATCGCCACCTGGTCCCAGGCGGATTTGCCCAGCCGTACCTCCTTCGGTGAGCATCTGCGCACCCGCGTTATATTCACGTAACTTCTGGAACCAGCCCTTGTTGACATCTTCACCATTGGGATAGCTACCGGGATTTGTTTCTACCGCCCTATGAGTGCCATAAAACCCCTGCTTAATACGTGCATGGGCAATCGCCTTGCGCACATAGTCCATAAACTTGCTATTGAAATTTTTGAATTTTGCCCAAGCATCCAGGGTCTGATACAGAATATGAACATCGTATTCTGTTTTTACACACTCGTAGCCTAACGGGTCCAGGCCCAACGGATCGCTGGTTTGGCGGTCGTTATTGGTGGTATTGGTTCGCTTACCCACTAACCCAGTCGCAGAGCCGAATATTTTCTCGCCCTTAAGTTCATCGACTCCAATAACATTGATCCGCTGCAGGAAGCTGGAGGACTCGACAATTTGATCCATTAGCTTCTGCTCAACGGATGGCGTTGCCGAAAAAGTTTTCGTTACCGATTTCACACCGTAGGTCTTTGCCATTCCGCTAGACAAAGATTCGAATTTAAGCCGGGTATCATTACGCATAAAATTGCACTCAAAAATTACAGGGTTGTTTAGGTTTACTGCGCGCGGGCTTAAATCACTTCTTCTTCGGTGCCGCCAGTGCCCTCCGGGGTTCTGGTGCCGGGCTTCTCGGTATTGATCGCGGCTTTAAACTCTTTATCCAGCTTGTCAAACTTACTCTGAAACGCATTAAATTCCTTTACGCTCACGGTTTCTTTTTCTTCGTCGTCAGAACCTGCTTCTTTGGATTCCGTTTGACTCTCTCCAGCCGCTCCGCTAGTACTAAAATTTTTTGCTAGTTCTTTCATAGTTTCGCCTTGGGAATTGATAGCCCCCATCAGCTGAGAAAATTGTTCGTCTTTCATGGCTTCACTGTCCTGTTCTGGTGGTTTGGAATCTTTACGTCCAAAAATTCTGTTATAGAGGGTGTTATCTTTTTCCAGACTGTCGGACAGATTGAATTGATGACCGCTAAATATGCGCGCAGACTGGTCACCGTCTTTACTTGAAAAGTGCAGTTCTTGAATACCTGCGCTAGCAGGGCTGTCAGTAACACCCAGGCCTTTCAAATAGAACTTGTCAGTACCGCGATAGTTTTCCCCAAGCTCAATGGAGGGGAATGTGTACTCACCTGATCTATTAGCACTCACCAACCAATCGTTTGGAGAGATAATGCCAAACAACTGGACTTCACCTTTTAGTTCCGGCTCAGTAGCAGGCTCAACCTTTAAAGCTAAAACGGTACCGCCGCTATAGTAGCGACGATGCTCAGGCCAGAGTTTCGCGGTAAAGACCTTGGTGTTATAGGTCTCTGCCATATCCTCTAGCCATTCCTTTTTTATATAGCGGCCATCATCACTGCCATCGACTACCGACCCGCTTGTAGCCAACGTCACCCATCCGGTTTTTAGGTTTCGTGCCATTTCTTGCCCGCTAAATAGGTTCCTGTTTATTAATTTGTGGCCTCTGCCACATCGACGGCCCGAAGATTAAAAGCAATTTAAACCTCAAACAACGCGCTAAATTCCTGCAAATTCCGTTTTCGGGAAAATAGGGATTTATAGAAATTAACCCGCGTTTTTCTGAGCATTTTCTTCCGTACACTGCGGCGCATGGCACAGTACTCTGAAGAAATCAAAACCGCTGCAAAGCTAATGTGGTTGCGTAGACTCTCTGCGCGGGAAATTGCAGAACAGCTAAGCCTGAACAATGCGCGGGTGGTTTACCAGTGGGCAGAGAAAGGCCACTGGGAAGAAATGCTGCAGCATGAAACCGTAGAGCAAGCCACCGCCCGCCGCCTTATTGTTCTGGTGGGAAAACCCAATAAGACTAAGGAGGATTTCACAGAAATAGACCGCCTCAGCAATCTACTGGATAAGCTGGCGGGTATCGATGTAAAGAAAGCCCGCGCAGCCAAAGAAAAAGCAGCGGCCTCACGGGGAGAGCATGGAGACGGGAAAAGCAAAAAGAAGAAAGCCAAAAACGATATCAGTGATATTACAGCGGAACAGCTGGAAAAAATCCGCAAAGAACTGTTTTACGAATACCAGCACCGCTGGCACGAGAACAAAGACCAACGCACCCGCTTTATCCTGAAATCACGCCAGATAGGCGCTACCTATTACTTTGCCTGGGAGGCCTTTGAGGATGCCATTCTCAGCGGGGACAATCAGATATTCCTCTCCGCTAGCCGCAGCCAGGCAGAGGTCTTCAAAGCCTACATTATCAAGTTTGCTCGCGATTACTTTGACATTGAATTGAAGGGTGCTGAGTGTATTGAGCTTTCCAACGGTGCGGAGCTGCGCTTTGTTTCCACCAATGGCCGCACTGCGCAGAGTTACCACGGACACTTATATATCGATGAAGTATTTTGGATTCCCGACTTTGCAAACCTCAACAAAGTCGCCAGCGCTATGGCTTCCCAAAAGAAATGGCGCAAGACCTACTTCTCCACGCCTTCCGTTAAAAGCCACGGCGCCTATCCAATGTGGAGCGGCGAGCGCTACAACGACCGCCGCAAAAATAAAGTTAAGTTTGACCTAAGCCGCGAAACCCTCAAACACGGACAGCGGGGGCCAGATAAGATCTGGCGTAATATCGTCACAGTGGAAGATGCAGCGGAACAGGGTTGCGACCTATTCGATATTGACGAACTCCGCGATGAGTACAACGAGGCAGAATTTAACAACCTGTTTATGTGCGCCTTTATGGAAGCGGGCTTAAGCGTATTTAAGCTGGATGATTTACTCACCGCCGCTGTAGATACCGATGTGGTGTGGGTAGATTTTAAGGCGAAACAAAAAAGGCCTTACGGTAATCACCCTGTTTGGATTGGCTACGATCCCTCGCGCAGTATCGACGGCGCTGCCGTTGTGGTGCTGGCGCCCCCGCTGAAAGAGGGCGGCAAGTTTCGGGTGCTGGAAAAGATTGTGATGCGTAATCGTGCCTGGCAGTACCAGGCCAACCGCATTAAGGAACTAACTGAAAAATATAATGTGCAGTTTATCGGCATCGACTGCACCGGCCCCGGTCACGGTGTCTACGAGATGGTCAAGGAGTTTTACACACGCGTAACCCCGATCCACTACGGCCTGGAAACCAAAACCAACTTGGTATTGAAAACCCAGGATGTAGTGGAAAGCCATCGTATCGAATGGGATGCGGAGCACACCGACATTCCCCAGGCCTTTTTGCAGATTCACCAAACCACCACCAGCGGCGACCACATCACCTACGCCGCCAACCGCAAGAGCGCCACCGGCCACGCAGATGTGGCTTGGGCAATCATGCACGGCCTGAGCAACGAACCCCTCAACCGCAAGCAGCGCAAATCCTCTGTGGCCTTTGCCAGTAACTAACGGGACCAATCAATGGGCAAGAAAAGAAAACAGTTTTCCAGTGGCAAGAATCGGCAGGCCTCAAGCAATAGCAAAGCCCTGTCTGCTGAGACAAGCAGCAATAGCCCTACCCTATTTAGCTTCGGCGATCCTGAGCCCGTTCTGGGGGGCAGCTGGGGGGATTATCTGGGCACCTTCCTAGAACCCAGTGGAGACTACTATGTGCCGCCAGTGAGCCAGAGCGGCCTGGCCAACCTGTTAGGAGCCAACGCCCACCACGGCACTATCCCCTACTTTAAGCGCAACAGGTTGCGCCAGTGGTTTAAAGCTTCCAACACGCTCAAACCTGAATGCTTGGCGAATGCAGGCTTTGATCACTCGGTATTTGGCCACGCCTACTTCCAAAAGATTTATAACCGCTTCGGCCATGTACTGCGCCTGCAACACCTACCCGCGCTCAATATGCGTCGCATGAAAGAGAAAGACCGCTTCTGCATGCTGCGCCCCACCGGCGACCCTATCAGGTTTAAACCCGGTGAAGTGATCCAGCTAAAGGAATACGACCCCACCCAGCAGATATACGGCAGGCCCCAGTACCTGGGCGGGGTGCAATCCGTATTGCTGAATGAAGACAGCACCCTATTCCGGCGCAAGTACTACAACAACGGCGCACATATGGGATATATCTTCTACACCACCGACAGCAGGCTTTCGGATAAGGACGAACAGACTATTAAGGAGAAGATTCAGGACAGTAAGGGCGTGGGCAATTTCCGCTCTATGTACCTGAATATTCCCGACGGCAAAGAGAAGGGGGTACAGATTATTCCGGTTGGAGACATCGCCACTAAAGACGAGTTCGAGCGAATCAAGAACCTCACCCGCAACGACGTACTCAGTATGTGGAGAATTCAACCGGCCCTGGCTGGCGTGATGCCCGAAAATTCCGGTGGCTTTGGAGATATCGAAAAAATCTCCCGGGCGTATTACGAGAATGAAGTGCTGCCAATGCAGGATGTTTTTATGCAGTTGAATGAGTGGCTGCCAATGGGGAAAAGGATTGGGTTTGATAAGCCGGAGTTTGTACATAGCTAAACCAATAAGTGCATTATTCACACCTTTTAATGTACATATAACACCGAGATAGTAGAATGGACGCAGTTTCAATACACGAATGCGGGGAAGATATGCAAATTAATTGCATCAAATGTGGTGCTAAATCAGTGATCACAAGCCGCAATGAAATAGACCCTAAGCTCTCACAGCTCTACTGCGCCTGTAAGAATATTGAACACTGTGGCCACACTTTCGTCATGGACCTGAGCTTTAGGCATTCAATATCGCCTTCCGCCCAGGATAGAAGCGCTCTGCTGATTAACCTCTTAAAGTCCATACCCACTGCAGAACGCGAAAAGTTATTCCAATTGGTGGATGGCTGCTAGTTAGGTTCAGAGTCTAGTGGGCCTGGCAAGCATTTTAAATCACGCTCAAGTTGCTCTTGAGTTCTTATTAACTCTTTGTCAATTAACTTTAGTACAGCCACACGAGCCTCAGGCGAAGCCTCTCCCCCAAACACCTCAAGCGCTAATCGAACATCAGAAATCTGATCAATAAGGTTTACACGCCCCTTTTCTAAGCGCATCAATACGGATGCCGGTAGATGTATCACGTTGTCCTTGACCATGCTCTCAAACTCCATTTAAAGCTAACCAGCAAAAACTAGAATTAAATTCTCGTATAAATTCCATTTTCGAAATCTTTTACCATTCATTTTTCTGAACTGCAAATCAAAGTTTATAAGATTTCTAATATAGAAATATTAGCCATACTAAATTTCTAATATCGAAACCTTCCTTATAATTTGTTCACTCTGTGACCAGCTTGTAGTTTAAATATGGTGTACAGGAATTGACCAAAGCAAAGCGATCCGAACTAAAACGCCGAAAAATCTCCATTGCCAATCGATTGCGGGAATACCGAATTGATGCCGATATCACTGGGCTAGATCTGGCCCGACAGCTGGGTATATCCGCTAGTACTCTCTCAAAAATGGAACAATGCCAGCAGACAATTCCCGCCGAGCTGCTGCCACCTTGGTGCATGGCATTAGGTATTTCCACCAGCGAGGCGCTCGGCATTCAAGAAACCGAGTGGGGCTCATTGGCGGGGATGGTAAAGCGGTTTAAGAAACTCAGCTCCCGAGGGCGGGAGCTGGTGTTGGGGCATATAAAACTGGTAGCGGAGCTAGAGAGGAAGGAGCGCAATGATTAGCCTGCGGCAATTCTTAATTCCTTTTTCATAGCGCAGGAGTTAATGTAAACCCACGACTGGTACGACATAAAACCCCAATCCGTTCCAGATAATTAAATACGGGTTTTTACTACGTTGTTGCCGCCCTTCACTTCTTGGTTGATTTTGCGAATCACTGGTTTCTCGCCATACTCCCCCTCAGCAATTCACTGCGCCAACTGTTTTTGTTCTGGCGTTAATTGCTGCTGATCTGGCATTAATTCATCAGCCACTTTGTTGACGTTATTTTTTGGTGACTGTTTTATCTTGCTATCGCATTCCTCTTTAGCAGGAAGACTTCCCACTAGAAAGGCAAATGAAAAACCCTTTTAACACTGAAGCAGTAGCACTGCCACTAAGATATATTATGTGTTTCTAATATAAAAATAGGCCGAGAAGAAAATCCCTAATTTAGAAATTCTGGCTGATTTTTATACAACTCACTCTTGAATCATGGCGTACATTAATTGATCGATTTGTGCGTATCTGACTACTCAAACAAAAGAACCTCAATCGCTTGTCGATTAAGGCATTCCAGAATTCAGATTGGTATGACAGGGTAACATCTATCCAGCAAACTTGGTATTCGCCCAACCACACTGTCTAAAATGGAACACGGAAACTAAGTAATCCCGACTGAACTTCTGGCTGACTGGTGTAGCGCTCTGAAGGTTCCCGTTACGACAATTACTTGTTCAGAAGAGACAGACAGAGCCCAACAAGAAGAGGCCCTGTTTTTTATGAGAATCCTATCGAAGTTGAACCAAGACCATCAAATACTGGTTCTTAAACATCTTGAAATAGTTTATAACCATGAGAAGAGAGAGTAGAAACAAATAGTAAGATTTAGCTGCTGTAGTTGAGGCCCCAACTGGCAATTGCTGATTTTTCAGCGAACGTCCTATCAGATCAAGATTGATTTTCGAACTTTTTATTCCAGATTTTTTACCAAACTTAAGTATTGCCATCGGTGTGAAGCAACCACACTTTCTTTCATGGCGGGTGCAGCCATTATTCCTCATCATTATGAGATATGAATATATTTCTAGCACCATAATAAGGCATATTTTTTAACGAACGGAAGCACCAATTACACTAGGCAATCTAGGTAGACCATCAGACTGTAATCAAATGTGATAACAACAATAAAAACCTAAGACATTCTTACTGTATATTACCGGCCTTATCTTGAACCAGCTCGCGGTAAACTTATGACAAACACATTTAAAGTAAGACTTGATACAGACTACTATCTTGCTGACATTAGAGCTTTGGTAAAAAAGCTCCAATGTAAAGCCAATAGGGAACTACCTTGTATTTATGTGTATGTAACAGTGTTTGAATACAATGACAATTGGCAAAAAGTTGAAAAAGGAACAATAAAGATATACATGAGGCCTAAAGATTTATACTTAACCGGCTTTGAAGCAGAAAATGGAATCTCTTATTTTACCGACGACTGCGGAATTGAAAAGCCAGCCAATAACAGTGAAATATTTACAAAAGAATCAAATTATAATCATCTAGAAATAAAAAAAATAGAGTCGCTGAATATACATGACTTTCAAGAAGGTTATTTCACTATACTTCTAAACTTCACAAATCCGAAAGACGAATCGGATAGCGAGGTCTGTAGAGCATTTGGGGTATTGTGCCTGATAATTAGTGAAGCTATTAGGTTTTATTGGGGGGTTGCTAAGAAACTCGTACAAAATCGTTTTTTTGACAACCTAGGAGATAAATTTCTTCCTAATGAAGTCTTACGTGTGGCCACCATCTGGGAAACGCTAAGCCGTAATAATGCTCCATGCGTAAGCGTCAAGCATTATGATCACTTGGATTAGTTTAGACCAAATCTGACACTGCCTGTAAGATCAAGTCGAAAATAATTTACCTGTAGTAGCTCAAATTTAACCTAAAAGACACTGCCCGATTAGCTCGGATCTAGTCTAGAATCTTTCTACTATAGCAACCCTCTCCGTCAAGAGAAAACCCTACGGGCGTAGGGTGCGCTCTTGGCTAAGAGGGGTCCAGCAGTTATGCGACATATTTGGGACGTGCCCTCAGCAGTGAGAATGGATACCTATAAACCTACGGTGAATACTACGGAGGTACCACAAATAATAGGGCGGAAATTCCCATCAAATATTTCCATAAAATCACTGTTCTCCCTCCTCAGCTTTCCTAACTTTTTCCTGTAGCCAGGATGTACCCCTCTCTATGGCTGTTAGCTTTGAAGCGCCGGTAATCGGTAAACGCATATCGCCTACGCAAGCGCGGAAAGTAAAATCCCCCTCCTCTATATCGAGTTCAGCCGTTACGCCAACACCTAAAAGAAATTTGGCTCTAGCAGATACTGAGCTAATTTTTCCCAGGGCTTCCATTTGATCATCAGTCACTTGATATCCCTCACCTTCCTTAGTGTATTTTTCCAGAAACCCTGCACGCAGCCCGAGCCGGCGTAGGTGGCAGGCTGATTTCTTCGAAGATGTCTATTGCGCAATCCGTCAATTGGCTTCTTGCCCAATCACTATTGCGCTCTATTTCAGGCGTTAGTGATCCTCCGTTCACAAGATGCGTTTCGTACCCATTTAAAAGCCCAACCAAATATTCAATCCGGTCCAGCAAGTCTGTTGAAATCGCAACGGCTCTCTTATCCATGTGCAGCGGCTCCTAATTCACGATTTAATTTATTTACCTGATCTGCGCGTTCCTCATGCTCTACAAAAATATCCTGTGCTGCTCGAAGTTCACGTACGGCTTCATCTTTGGCTACCGTAGTGGTTTCTGGGCAGGCGATACGCTCACGGCAGAGTGCTAAAGCCAGGCGTACCTGACGGGCTTGAGCGAGATCGAGTACAAAAACTTCCTTTGTAGACATAGCGGTTTCCTCGTTGTGAAAGTGTGCAAACTGTTGCGGGCGTTGCCCGCGATAGGTGTAAGCGGCCTCGCGGGCGAGACAGCCAAATATCAATTCATCGCGCACCACCTGCTTCCAGCTGCAGGCACTATTGATCTCGGCATTATTGAGCCAGGCGTTATAGACCTGGTGTTCGGTGACGGTGTGGTAGAGCTTCAAGGCGCGCTGACTCATAGCGCTTCGGCCTCCCTGCGCATTTCCCATACCTGTTGTTTCAGCCGGTTCAAACGGCTGCGCATATCCTCGGCCATCCCCCTGCTCTGCTTCTTCAACCACTGCCCTATCTCGGAGCGGGTGCGGGTACACAGCAGGTGCCAGGCAAGGCAGTTGCGGCGGTGATCCTCGCTGCTTGGGGCTGCTGGCGAGGAAATTAGAGGGGGGATGTCGGAAAGACCTAACCGAGCTAACCGCCCCTGTTGAACCAATAAAAAGTCCGTATCTTTCATGCACTTAGCTCCCTAATTTCGGTTAGGTTGAAAACCTAACCTGACCTAACCAAAAACCTAACCAATTGATTTATAAGGATTTTTTCAAAGTAAAAAGTTAGGTTTCTAGTTTTTGTTTTTCCTAACTCGGTTAGGTCTTGGTTAGGAAAAAGTTAGTTTTTCCGGTTTCTCTGTATCCCGCATGGTTGCTGGCTTTGCGGGCGTTTTTGGATTTCGGTTAGGCCGGTTAGGTCTTTCCGACGCCCCCTATCGTTTCTTAAGCGGCGCCCTTATTGGCGTCTCTATGCTGGAAAACCCAGCAATAGCGAGCGCGGTCGTCATCAATCCCGGACTTCACGTTTTTGCAGGCGATAAACTTGTGGCGGCGGCTATTGGGCAAGAGCTTTTTCAGCTCTTTGATGTCCGGGTGATCCACTTTGGCCAGCTCGCATTGCTGCTTGTAATGAATCAAGTTGATGGCGATTAAGGCGTTGTCCTTGCTGTGGTTGAGGGTTTGCGCTTCTACTTTGCCTGCCCGATTGGCATAGACCTCTGGTGATTCGGAGTCCGTCACTAGGCGCACATTGAGGTAGTCGTATATCTCCCAGAACTTCTGTACTTCCGGGTGATCCGCACTTAAGCGGCCCTGGCGGCTTACAGCGCGGGTATAGATAAAGTGCTGGATATCCTGAATGGTCTTGGCGGCGAGGGAGGGAAACAGGATGGGCAAAGCTCCAGCCATGGCGGAGACCATGGCATGGGTTTTCACAACCCGCTGATCGTGGATTTCGCCCCGGTGGGCGTACTCCGCATCAAACTTCGGATAGTCTTCTAAGATTCTGCCGACAATGGCTTTCTCTTTGTGCAGGGCAGCAGGGAGAAAGCCGCTGACCTCTTCTACTGAGGCTCGCTCGAACTGCTGGGCTAACAGTTTGGTTTTCTCTGAAAAGTGCGCTTTGGTCGCGTGACAGTGGACTATGCGAGACAGTAGAGCCGGGCTACCATCCACGGTGTCATTCTGGGCAATGACGATAGAGCCGCGAAACGGTGGATCTACAGTTTCGTTGCCGCGATTAAACGCACCGGTTGAGCGAATGGCGCGGCCGTTGTAAGCGGTCTTCAGGTCCTCAAAATCAAAAGCCCCCTTCTTGGCGGAATCGCTCTGACGGTCAGATTCAATCATCACCACCGGCATATTGGACAGCTGCGAAAGTGCTCGAGCACGGGCGGGAAAGGTGGACTTACTGGGGTCAAAGCCTTCGTAGTCGTCGCGGCCACAAAGCTTCCACAGAAATTCAATTACCGTGGATTTACCAGCGCCGTGCTCGCCGGTTAGCTCCAGGAATGGGAATACTTTTAACTCTGCGCGAATTTGCTCGGCAAACAGTGATCCCAGCCAAAATGCCAAAGCCACCATACCCAGGTGAGAGAACACCTGGTGGTAATCCTGTATCCAGCTCGGATCAAAGTTTTTATTATTGTGAATGTAAAGGCTTTTAAAACTAGTTTTAATTTGGTGTTTACCAGCAACAAAATAACCCTGCTTATTGATCTTTAAGCGCCTGCCATTGTGAAAGGAGAAATCCTGAAAAATATAGGTTTGGCAAGACTTGTCATAGCCTTGGTAATTAATTGTCCGTACCTGTTTAACGCCATTGTGAAACCACCGATCCCGTAACATCTTGAGCTGGTTTTCACTGCCGTCAAATGTACACCCCGGTGCTTGGTTGAGAAGTGCTTTATTAAAGGACTTGGGGCTCTCCAGATTTGAGCCGGTGAGAGCGACTTGTAGTCCTTTGCCTTTTGTTTGATAGATGTCAAAAAAATAGGCAACGTCTGTTGCCTCTTGATCTATCTCGCAGTAGAGGAACTTTGGCAGGCAGTTGCTAATATTGTTGACGTTGAGGTTACTGTTAAATATTTCCCGGCCCCGCTCTGTGGCCAGCGCATCTTCTAGGGTTTTTACCGCTTCTTTTTCAGTGCCATCTTCTTCTATATCTGTCTGATTTTGATCTTCTATGGATTCAGACAATTCCCGATTAATATTGTCTTCAATATGCACTGAATACAGGCGGTTGTTAAAATCCAGCACCGTATAATTACGGCGGTTTTTGCAGTGCCAGTGGTAGGCTTTTTCTTCAATACTACTGGCGGTGAATAGGCGCCCCCGGTAAAGGCAGTCTTCTATAAATTCCGGGGTTAATTTATCGGCCCGGTATAGATCGTCCCAATCGTTGCCACCGCCCACCAGGGCAACATCGACCTTTTCTTTTTGCTTGCGCAAGCGATCAAAATATTTCTTGGCCATGGAACGACCGGCGGGGTCGTCGTCATAGCCAAGACGCCAGGTTATCCCCTGGTCTTTGTATTCTTCTATTAGTTCTGTTGGTAGGTTGTTGCTAGAAAATGCGGCGGCCACTTTATAGCCGCAAAGCCATAAGGCGATAGCGTGGAAGATGCCTTCCACAATAAAAACGGTATCGCCCTTTTCTATCTGTTGCCCTGGTGGCTGCCAGTATTTACCCCCGTACTTAATATGCTTTTTAAAAAAGCTCTTGTCGCCCAATTCGCGTTCATGGGTTTTATTGATTACCCGATCCCAGTAGAAGCCGTCCCATAGCTGAAAGCGAACCACGGGTGCATAGCTACCACCCGGTAAAGGCCGCGCAGCCTGTTCGAACCAGTCCCCCACTTTAAGTAGCGGGAACTGGCGAACATGCTCTATATAAGCGCGGGCAGTTGCGTTGGGTTCTTCAGGGGTTGCCGGAAATCTCTCGGAATAATTTTCGAAAATGTCCGGGTAAATATCCCGGACCGATTCTTCATAACCACAATTATTTTTGTGGTTACAGCGCACAGTGATTGGTTTTTCTATCTCAATCCATACTGATTTCTTGCCGCATTCTGGGCAGTTGCCAGAATTTAGATACTTGCCACTGCGCTTGAATTTAAAACTCAAATCCTTTTCTAGCGACTCGACAACATCTCGGTTTATTTGGCTGTAGTCCATATCGAGCCTCTACTTCTGTTTAGGCTTGGCTGGGTCAGCCTCTAGGCACATACGCGAAAGCTGCAACAGATTGATCATCCGATAACGACCGATCTTGATCGTTGGCAAATAACCTCGATCTACCTGCGCACGTACTGTCTTTAGCGTATGACCTGCGTCAACTGCGTACTGCTCCTGAGTACAAACCGGGATTTTGATTGAAGGTACTGAATGCTCTGACATTCCCTCTACTCCTCTTTGGGGTAATATGAGTCCTTATGGGGTAATATTTACACCCAGCAAGAAGTTCCATGTCAACTCTTTTTTGTTCTTTTTTAACACTCAATAGTTCTTTATTTACACTTTTGGCGGATTTTTGCCTTATGAAAGGGTTTGTACTACACCTTTTCTTGTAGATAGAACTTTTTTTGGTGCATTATTTGCCCAGCAAAGGGTAATAAAGAGGCACACGCCAACTAATGGGTAAGACTTCAAAACTAAGGGCCGGTGATCGATTACGAGCGATCAGGGAGCTGACTGGATTAACGCAGAAAGAGTTCGCAGAGCTCTTAAAGCTTGAACTTGTCCATTTGAAGAATATGGAATACAAGAAAAACCGCGTTACGGAAGAGTGCTATGAGGCGGTAGGCTTTACCTTTCCCGAATTATTACCCTGGTTTGTCTACGAAGGTCCTGTGAACCTACAAGGACTACGGAACAGCGAGAATAAGTTGTGCAAATTTATTGCCGCTCGCATTGACGCAGGATTAGTTCCAGAGGGATATTTTTCTGAGGGTTCAATCAGGGATGGCGATACAAAAGAAGGCTAATGGCCGATGGCAAGCGGATTGCCAACCTGAAGGCCGCGGTGGCAAGAGAGTTCAGCGAACCTTCAACACCAAAGGTGAAGCCCAAAGATGGCTTACCGCGCAAAAAGCCGCAGCAGATCGCGGCGAGTGGTCCCCGCCAAAGAGAGACAATCGTACCATTTCACAATTGGTTCACGAATGGTATGAACTGCATGGCCACACGCTTAAAGACCACACCGGACGCCTAAATTACCTGGAAAATACAGCAAGGTGGCTGGGTGATCCCAAAGCCATCAATTTCACTGCTGAAGACTGGATTTTGTACCGCAAGCGGCGGCTAGAATCTCCCAACGAACAAGGGAGACAACCATGTGCCAGAACCATTAACCATGAGCACACCTATCTGAATGCGGTGTTCAATCGCCTGATATCGATTAAAAAGTGGACACATCCCAACCCACTTAAAGGGGTTCCCAAACTTCGGGTGGCCGAACCACCACTCACTTTTTTAAGCATCGAACAGCTCAAAGCCCTGGATGCAGCCCTGCTCCAGGCCCGTAACCCAAATGTCAGAACTATCACCCGTATCTGTTTGGCTACTGGTGCCCGCTGGTCTGAAGCTGAAACCCTAGAAGCGGAACGGATACACCATGGCAAAATTGAGTTTGTCGATACCAAGAATGGCAAGAACCGCAGCATCCCTATCAGCCGCGATTTGGAATCAGAAATACTGAGCGGGCGCCCCATTTCGGGCCGGCTCTTTGTAGGTACCAACTTCCGCGCCTTCCAGGAAGCCCTGGCCAGAGCAAAGCTAAAACTCCCCAAAGGCCAGCTAACCCACATCCTCCGCCACACCTTCGCAAGCCATTACATGATCAACGGCGGCGACCTGCTCAAGCTAAACAAGATTCTGGACCACTCCACTATCGAGATGACCATGCGCTATGCGCATTTGTCGCCGGAGCATTTGGAGGATGCGGTGGAGAGGAGTGCATTGAGTTCACTGAAGAGATCTCAGCTCGATTGAGTAAAGACAAGATAAAGATAAAAAGTGCTGAGCAAGTTATGATAAGCACTACAGAGCCAACTTTATAAGATGTAAAACTACAGAACTAAAAGAATGAGCAAAAACAGAAACAAAAACAAAAACAAAAATCCAACATTGAGTGTAATGTTTGACACCAATGTCTTATATACGCAGGTTGCCTCTGACTTAGTAAGGCATAAGGTTAGAAGTTTAATAACAGAAAACTCATCACACACTGATCTGAATATAAATTGGCATCTTCCAAAAGTAGTTATTGGTGAACGACGCCATCAAATGCTCAAACAAGCTAGAGATCTATTGCCATCCATGCAAAAAATGGAAAATCTACTTGGCCACAAATTTGGGATAGGCGAAGATACTCTATCCTTTCATGTGAATAAAGCTATCGATGCAAGCATCCAAGAACTTAATCTTCAAACATCTGATATTGATGTCGATAATATTGACTGGCATGAATTAATCGATCGTTCAATCAATAGAGTGCCGCCCTTTGAAGACGGTGAGAAAGAAAAAGGTTTTAGAGATTCAGTCATTGCTCATAGTTTTCTACAATTAGTTAAAGACTCACCGATAACACCTAGCGTATGTAGACTGGTACTCGTTTCGGAAGACAAGAAACTACGAGAATATGTTTCAGAAAAAACTGAGACAGCAAAGAATGTAAGAATTTTATCTGGACTTGATGAGCTGGAAAGCCTGATTAATACATTAGTCTCGTTGATACCAGAGGATTTAGCAACTGAGCTTACCAAGAAGGCTAGCTTGACTTTCATTGAACCGGAAAACGAAAAGGGACTTTATTATAAATCAAACATCCAAGATAAGATAAAGGAAGATTTTTCGGAAGTACTAACAAAATCCCCTTTAATGGGGCTTCGGAAAGTTGCGAAAAAGTTCAAAATTCAAGATCCAGTATTTATCAAAAAGGAGAGATCAAAAATCTACTGGACATCTCCAATCAAGGTGGAATTTGATTTATTTCACTATGAAAGAGTTGAGGATGAAGAGATTAAGCCATTTCTTTGGGAGAACTTTAAGGATGCCCTCCTTTCCAAAATAGAGCTCAAAACAAATCTTGATAGGAAGAAGGTAATTGATCTTACTGCTCACGATCTCTTTGAGGTTCATTGGAAAACAACTTTATCTGCAGCACAAAATCTTACGGCACCTAAATTAGATAAAATTGTATATTTGGGTAATGATGTCGGGGACTAAAATTTTATCGCTAACTTAAACTTGATCCTTAGTGACAGTAAGCGTATATGGCCCATTAGATTCAAGCTCACAACTCTTACCCCAGAGCTTCTGAAGGTACTGAGAAAGGCATAATTAAAACAATAATATCCGATATCTATAAGATCCAATAAATATATAAATAAAAACTATATGTATGGCAATCTAAAGCCTCTCTTATTGGCTGCTGAGATGATACTCAAATACAAGCACTGCGATAGCGATTGTATTTTGAAATGTCTCAACAAAGTCTCAACAGTAAAGAAGCACAAAGAGTAATACAGGACAAAAAAGTGTAATTTAACACCATTTTCCGGCATTTTGAGTACCAATGGGAACCTAATTAGGAGTCTTGAAAACCGTTGACTGTAACAGGTCCCAGGGTTCGAATCCCTGCCCCACCGCCATTATTCATGCAGAAAGCCCTGATTTTTCAGGGCTTTTTTGTTTGTGCCCTTTGTGCTCCCCCACTTAACTTTTGTAAGATCTTCACAGCAAAAGCCGCTCCACCCCTGCTGTATCGAATTGGCACCGTGGCAGTCCCTCCGCAATCAGTTCATACCCATCCCGGATAGGAACTGGCGGATATTTTCATTGGCTGCCAGTAACTAGTAACTACTCGCGCCCCCATCAATAACTTTAACAAGTCAGCTGACCGTCCAGCGCCACAAATACCACCACAGAAAAAAAGGTGAGCATCATAAGGACAGCGCATACTACTCATGAGCGCAGCATGTAAAAATAAAGACCTACCGGGCAGGATATGCCCATGAGCAAGCGGCTTCCATTGCTCATACCATCATGTGGTGACGATAAGCTACTGGCTCACGATGCCCAGCCAAGAAATCTTGCCAACCCTCAGCTGATTTAGATTCAGCATTTAACCAAGTCAACATATGATCCGCCCCTAGAAAAACTGGACTACGGTCATGGCCAACCGCCTCAACTTCTGGAGCCGGGTCATCGGTAATCAAGGTGCATGAGAAGTAACCAACCTCTCCCCCCAATGATTCCCAGTAGTCCCAAAGGATTGGTGCCCACATCAAATCTTTACCCTTTGGGGTAAACTGGGCCTGAGCTTTCTTACCCTTGTGTTCGACCCACTCAAAGAAACTCGTGAATGGTAATATCCCATGCTGGCGGCCAATCAGGGGGCGCCAGGTTTTTGCTTCAAGCAATCTATCTAGCCGAGCGTTATATAGACTGTATTTTGCTGCTAGATCCCAAGCCGAGTTGGATGGGCGTATCGAGTAACGTAGCGGGCGCAACCAATTATTACCTCCATCACATACTATACTAGGCGCAAAATAGCGGGGGTATACTCTTTCGCCTGGCCCTGCAAGACGGAATTGACTGACACGAGGTAGCCCCTTCAACCCGAGCGCGTGGCGAACCTCCGCTTTAGCAGAGCAGTTCTCCCACTTCTGGTTGAAGCGGAATTGATTCCAGGCATTCACATCCGCTCTAAACCCTACAGGAAGTAATGACAGCGTCTTGTCACTAGGGACCGTAAAGGAGTAGCACATGGAAATTCACCGTAGAATGTGGCCTGAACCACACTAATAAGATGATTAAAAGAAGAAAGAGAATTTAAGAGGAGTGTATCAGCTGCCTTCACCCTTCAGATAATCCACTATTTTATCAATCTCCTCTTCATTTTCGTCAATAAGCCTATCTGAAAGAATCTTAAGCTTGTCAATTGATTTGTAATCAAAAGGACCCACAAAGGGGTCAATAAGCTCAACATTAAGATAATCATATTTCACCCGCGAGGGTGCCAAAGACTCGGCAATTTCCAGAGAAAATATCTGCTGATAGTCCATTGATCGTGTCATGCTAAATATTGCATCATGGAACCAGCGTAATTTCCCCCAACTCTTTAGACTTCTATAATCAAAACCCATAGTATGAACTGGGTGTATTCCGGAACCAAGAATCAGCAAGTAGTAGTTTTTGCCTGGAAAATTTTTTATTACATCATGCAAGATAACGTTAGCCGGATCATTAGCCGTGATTGCTGCATCTGCAAAGTAACGATGAGTAATCTTCTTGTCTGGCCCCACAAAATCAACAGGGGTAAAAAAAGCCTCTGCACTCGATGCAGCAGCAACAAGCTGATAAAGCGTATTAGTAGGCAAATCTAAAGCTTTTATCCCTCTATTCTTAAATAGATGCAACCTTCCATTATGTACATCCAGCGACGGGATAATTACATAGTTATTTAAGCTGGTGAAATTCATCGCCGGAGAATAATTTCTCTCCAAGACTTCTGAAAGATGGGTGCCCATAAATTGCGGCGAGAGGTATCCATTTAATGTCAAGGCATTATGATACCAGGGCACTGAAAACAAAAACTCACTTTCTTTTTCATATACCTTTATTAACCTTTCACTTCTTGAGGAAATGTTGTCATGATCAAAATCAAGCCGACCCAATTGAGAAAGTGGAATATTCAAGCTGGTGGCAATAATCGCACCTGTTGAAACTCCACTAAAGACGTCGAACACTTCCTCTACAGGCTTCCCCAATTGTTTCTCAATATGCTGTATCACATAGAGAGGAATAAGCCCCCTGACGCCACCCCCTTCAATGATCAGAATATTAATTGTTTCCTTTTTCTCTAACGCCTCATTGCTTTTTATTAACTCCTCTGTAATCGGCCGGGAATCAAACTTGATACCGCGAACAAAAACATAATTGTAAGAAAAAACCAGCAAACCTAGAGCCACTATTAACAAAAAGAAAATGACTACAGAATGCTTGATTTTCATTACAGCACCTCTACCCTACATACAAAGTATAAGCACAAACCTTAAGTTTGACTCTACCATCATAAGCTAGCTGTAAATTCTATTTGGAGAGACTTGTGTCTTATAAAAAATAACATACCACAAACAAATTCCCCCAAGTAAAGTGTTAAACCCATATAAAATTTCACCCCCAAGACACTTATCCGAACAGACATAAAAATAGCTAGATAGTCCTTTTTTTTCGAAAAATATGAGAACGAATTACTAGTGGCTTTTCTTCTCTGTAGGCAAATACAGATATTGACTACTCATGCTCTACTGCCATTATCCTATTCATAACCTTACAATTATTCTTAACGAACGTTACGCCTAGCCTCTCGAAGCTTGCTCACACTACATGTTCTAACAGACTTAACTGATTCATTAGCATCCTGGTCTTTCAAACCTTATGCAAAACTTTATCGCTGGCATTTGTCAAAAAAAATGCATCAATCCCTACAATTAGCGTCAAATATGAGATACTCCCCCCATAAAAGAACCCTAATAAACTGGGAAAAGACCTATGACTAAGTTCACCACCTACCTGGCAGCTGTCTTACTAGCTGGATGTAGCGCCACCACAAGCATCACACAAAAAAGTGCTAGTGAAGTTCGTCAGGCGGTAACGATACATAATAGTTCCGAAAATAACGCAACTGAATATAGCGGCCCCCCAATGCAGGCAACCACCGATGGCTCGGATCACAACCTGTACTACTATATGCTACGCGCTCTTGCCCCCAAGAATGGCGGAAGCCCCCAATACCAACTGCGTATTGATATCACATACCGGGAAAACTGGCGCAACTATGACACAGCCACATTTAGTGGTGGAAACGAGGTTGA
Source organism: Microbulbifer mixtoriginis (SeqCode) (assembly GCF_052468275.1). NCBI lineage: Bacteria > Pseudomonadati > Pseudomonadota > Gammaproteobacteria > Cellvibrionales > Microbulbiferaceae > Microbulbifer > Microbulbifer mixtoriginis (SeqCode). The sequence continues at coordinate 3,420,539 of NZ_CP174341.1, forward strand.
GCTATCCAAACTCGATCGAAAAGTCCTCAACTGTGCATCAGCATTTAAATGCATGCTTGAAGAAACTCTGGAAGTCACATTGAGTGAAAATCAGATCACCAATGCTCTCAAGAAGCGAGAAAGCCTTAGAGTGAAGCTTTATGCAAAGTCAGGTCATCGCTCGGTTATCGAAGTGCCCAGCTCTTATCTGATGGGTTTTTACTCCAGTATTGTCAATAGACGGGGCTAAAAACTGGAAGGCCATCACAATTACTTATTGTGTGACCTTTAAATTGTGGGATCTCTGAGTAGCTCCGGAATACCTATACAGACTTCAGCGCCTGGCTTGCTTAACGAGGCAAAGTCTTCATAACAGGTTTGTGAATAGTCTGAACACTCCCAAAAAAATAGAGCCGAAAGCCTGGCGGGATCATTCAGATACTCCCAGGCTTCTATAATCTATAAACTAAGATTTCTGCAGGCTTTCAGCAGTCTTAGCAAGCCCCTCTTCTACCGATACCGGTGGCTGCCAATCAAGCAGGTTCATAGTTTTTCCAATATCCACTTGCAAAGAACCACATAGACGATCGGCAACAGCCCTTTTCCCCAGTAGGGAGAGAGTAAAGATCAGAACAGATGCTGGCACAGGTATCAATAGAGCCCGGCATCTTAGGCTCCTTGAAAGCCGCCGCAATAAATCCGTGATAGACATATCAAGACCATCAGATACAAGGAAGACTTGATTTCTTGCGTTCGGGTGTTCAATACAAACTGTGATCAAGTCGATCAAGTTATAGACAGAAACCAGGCTGCGCCGATTGTTAATTGAACCTAACGGCAGTGGAATACCTTTCTGCAGCCAACGCATCATGGATTGAAAGTTAGCTTTTACTCCAGGTCCATAGACTAGTGGTGGACGAATAACAACCACTTCCAGGCCAGTTTCCTCTGCCAGAGCGATCAAGGCATCCTCAGCTTCTTTTTTTGAAATCCCATAGGAGTCTACAGGATTTGAGGGCTCCTCTGCGGTAAATGGGCCTCTGCCAGTAGTGGATTCCCCATTCACCTTAATAGAGCTTAAGAAAATAAACCTTTTTACTCCTGAAGATGCAGCTTGGCGGGCCAGTTGTAAGGTACCTTCCAAGTTCACTTTGCGAAACTCTGCCAAGGGGTCGACAGCACTTTCTTGCATCACATGAACTCTCGCGGCAGTATGGATCACCACATCAATGTTGTTCAGTGTGGTACCCCAGTCAGTTTCCGCATCTATGCGAGGTACATAAAGCCCCCCTTCTACCTCATGGCGATACACGGGCAGTACCTTAACCCTTTTAGATCGCAGGGCTGATAAAAGAGCACTTCCAATAAAGCCACTGGCACCGGTCAACAATACTCGCTCTTCCACAAGCCCCGCCCATATCAATTAATTTCATCAGGAAGTAGTTTACAGATGGGGAAGCATTGAGTCACTGGTGGAAGGGTTGACGATAAAGAGCTCTTAGCGGGCAGCCTGAAAATAAAAGTATCTTGACTAAGAAATGATTAGACAACTCAAAAGTAATCAGCAGAGGGGTTCGAATACTCTCTTATCTATTATTCGAGCTTTAGTTTTGATCTCTAAGGCTGCAAAACCGAAGCTGAGCTTTACCAGCATTTTTCACTCTGGCTCTGACATTCTCTAGAGCCCGCGCATGGGGTTCTGTAGTTTCTGCGGTTCCCCATTTAATCTCCCACTTTTCTCGGGCTGCCAAGCAAGCCTTGGCTTGCCGATAATGCCAGCGAGCCTCAGCACAGGGGTTAAGATCTCTGGGAACCTTACGGTCACAGATGCGATGGTATCTTTTGCGGGCCAAATTTGCTTTAAAGTCTTTATCTATTACCGCATCAAAGTGGCGAATAGGCAAAGCTATAATCCTTTGCGATGTCGCGCCCCCTCTAGCAATGGCCCTAGAAGGGATAGCCCAGCGTAACGTGGTTAACGCGGGCTGATCTGAGAAAAAACCAATGGGTGAAACGGCTAACAGTTTCCTCTTAGACAAACATATTACTGGAACCGGGCTAGTGCCACCCAAAGGAAGCTTCTTTAGATAGTAACTAGTCGTTAACCTATTAGGCGTTGGCCATGTCGTTAACCTATGAGACGTTGACCATTTAGAGGCACTAAAACCATTTAAAGGGGCGGTATCAAACGCCATAGTGCCGGCTGAGAATGTGGAAATGACAACTATCAATAGACCGCTTAAACCAATTAGTGACTCTCCAATCCGTTTATTACCATTTGTAGGCATAAGCAGATCCTAATAAATTTAGATGCCCGGACAGTCCGAAGCGAGAGACTTAAACTGTAAACAAACTAAAACGCTAGTCTAGTGTCGCGAAGCTTAAGCCCCAACTACGCTCTTTCGGAGAAATCAAACTTGCCTACGTCAAGACTTAAAGGTGTTTTTGTAGTTCTTTTTGATTTAGCACTGGGGTAATCCAAATTTCCGCACCCAGAGCTGAAAAAAACTTTTCGTTATAAGCCATCAGATGATCCTGCCGCTTCTCCTCAAGAATAAAAATAGCCGCGCGCTTACCATCCTCTAAAAAGAAATAGGAGGATTCAGGCTCAGCCGAAGCGATAAAATCATTGAAGGCTCTCGGCATGGACTTGTCTGCGATAGCATTATTGCCACTCTTAACGGGGATCAGGATTTTCATTAACAGGCGCATCGGGCTTCCTCTGTTGGGGAATTAAGGTTTAGGCTCCAACCATAGTCAATACCAGACCAATTAAGCGATATGAGGTGACTAATCCCGCTGAAGGACACTGGTGGCTAAGTAGAGTTCTTATGCTTCTACCATGTTTCTACTGCCGTCTTCCGCGCCTGAACCCCTCTCGTGCCAGTGAATCCACTTTAAATCCACCACCATCACGGTATAAAGCACCGGCACCAGTAGCAAAGTACCGCAGGTTGCCAATATCAAGCCTCCTATCTGGGCAAAACATAAAGGCTGCCAAAGAGGACCACCATGGAAAGCGAGAGGCACCAGGGCGCAGGTAGTAGCCGCTATTGTGATCAGGATTGGTCTTAGTCGTAGGATCCCCGCGTCCAACAATGCCTCTCTGAAAGGATCGCCTGCGGCATGACGCACTTCTATAAAATCAAACAAGACAATAATATGGCTGACAATTACCCCTACCAAGCTTACTATCCCCAGAAAAGCCATAAACCCGAATGGCTGGCCAGTAACATAAAGCGCGGCAAGGGCACCCACCATACCCAGTGGTACGGTGGCAAATACCACCAAGGGCTTCAATAAGTTACTAAACTGGAAAACCAGAGCCAAAAAAATGGCCCCCGAGGAAACACCAAGTATCATGAGTAGCTGTGCAAACCCATGTGTTGAGTTAGCCGCATCTCCAGAAGCTTGTATTTGATAACCACTGGGCAGCGTCTTTTGCAAGGCATCTAATTCATCTTTTACATCTCCCATAATATCGGAGGCAATAAATCCTGCATAAGGGTACGCAAAAACAGAAATCGTGCGAAATTTTTCCAAACGACGAATTCGCTCAGTTCTAAAGTCAATTCTTGTTGTAGCCACCTGCTCTAGGGGAACTCTTACTTCCGTATCTGATGAAAACACATAAAGGTTGTTAATATCCTGCAATTGCCCACGCTGATCCAGTCGGAGGCGAATAACGATTGGTATTTCTTTGTCCCCCTCCCGTAATGTGGATACCTCACTACCATTAATTGCCGTTGATGAAGCCTGGGCAATATCCGCATTAGTGACTCTAGACATCGCTGCCCGGTCTTCAAGAACATTCATATAAACCGCAAGACTCCTCTCTCCCCAGTTCTGGCGAACCGTGCGAGCATATGCCGATTTCTGTACAATATTTTTCACTCTCTCGGCAACATCTCGCAAGATAATAATATCCTTACGCTCTTCCTCAGAACCGGTTGTCACACGCCCCGACACCCTTATTTCAAAGGGATAATCTACCGGGGTAGTTTGCAGTTGGCGCACATCCAGATCGGCTCCGGGGATATTCTTACTGAGTGCTTCCTGAATAAACGGCACCAACTTTGGAGTCAGATTTTTATCATTGATACGGATAATAATTTGACCATAATTAGCTTGCTGTGGCCGAGGGTTCACTGTATACCAAAAACGCGGTGCCCCTCCACCAACGGTAGTACTCAGTGCCTGTAGAATTGGTTCATCAGAATTCCCACCATTTTCTTTTTGATACTTTTCTATTGTTTGTCTAATCACCTGCTCCGCTTGTTTGGCAACATTATCTGTTGCATCAATGCTTGCATCATTCTGCAACCAGACATCCACATAGGACAAATATTGAATGTCATCTGGAAAAAAGGCATTTTTCAACTGCGTTTTCAATACCACTCCCGCAATCAGAAAAAGTAGAAATCCCAGTAGTACAAGTTTCCTGTGATCTATAGCCCAGCTGGCGGTTCGATAGTACACACCTGTAAGCCCATGTTTCCGTCTCTCCTCCAGTGTTGGCTCTGTACGCTTCGGTGGACGCAAGAGAAGATTTCCTATGAAAGGCAGAAAAGTCATAGAAACTATCCGGGAGGCGATCAATGCGCAGGCCATAACAATTGGCAAACTGTGCAAAAAATCACCTTGATTTCCGGTTAGTAGTAAGAAAGGTAAATACGCAACCACATTGGTGAGCGTCGCAAAGAAAATGGCTTTCGCGAGTAGGGTTGGACCAAGCCAGGCAGCAATAAACGATGGTTTACCCGCGGCCATCTGTCGCTTGATGGCATCCCCGGCAACAACAGGATCATCCACTAAAAGCCCAAGGGCAATAATCAATGCTGCAATAGAGACTTGCTGAATATCCACCCCCATAAACTGGATAAAGCCGAAGGTCATTGCCAAGGTAATCGGGATTGAGATCATCAGTAGGACGGCGGAACGCCAATCAGAAAACCCGATAAAAGCGACAATAACCACAAGGATAATGGCTTCAACCAGCGCCTCAATAAAAAGCCCCACACTTTCCTTTACTTGTCTGGGCTGATCAGATACTTTTTCAATAATTAAATCTGGCGGCAAGTCGGCTCTAACCTGTTCCAGTAACTTTGTGAGTACCTTGCCTAGCTCGCCGATTTGCTCACCATCACGCATCTGTACCGATAAGTTGACGCTGCGATGCCGTTGCCATGTTCCATCGTGTTTAGATTTGCTGACATAGTAATTTAATAGCTCTGGTGGCGACTCATACCCCATTGAAACATCCAGTACACCCCGTAGGTACACCGGAGTACCATCATCACTCAAAGCGATAGGTACATCCCCAATTTCTTCATAATTGCTAAAGTCCCCACTGGGAAATATTGCGACATCCATATCCTCAACAGTCAGATTGCCGCCAGGAATGGTTGTATTGCGGGCATTGAGTATTGGGCCAATCATATCCGGGCGCAGGCCGTAAGAAGCAAGCCGCTCCTGGGAATAAACCAAATCGACTTGCTGTTGCAGCACCCCGGAACGCAGTACCCGCTTTACCTGCGGGAGAGTGCGAATATTCGCAGCGATGAGATCGGAGAAATCATCCAGCTGCCGATAGCTGTATTTTGCCCCAGCCACTTCGGCAAGACGCTCACGAGTTTTAGCAATATCTCGCACAAGAAAAGGCTGCCAGGAGTCGGGAAAAAATTTCTGTGCACTAAGTCGCTCATTTAAAAAACGATATCCCGCGCGCATCAACTCTTCATCGCTTTTATCAGAGGTAAAATCTACGCCGATATAACCGGGGCCCGACAGAATTTTAAATGCAGTGCCATAACCCTGTTTCTCCATCCAGCGGGAAAAGACCTTGAAGGCAGCCAAGCTATTCACCCCGTGCACTGAAAGCGGCAGGGCCACCATAATACTGACCCTCTGTTCTACTCCCTGGTTTTTATACTTGGCGCGAACCTCAGATAATGCTTCTCGAATGTTTTCTGCCCGGAGGCTAATTTCAGTAGCTCCGGCCCTTGGGCTGGCTACGGCCAAAAGCACGGCAGCCGTATCCCCAAATTCATCATTGAATTGAGTAGCCTGTGTCCCTGAAGGCAGTTGACTCTGCGCGTCAATAAGTTTCAGGTTTATATCATTAAATGCCTTGGTGACATCGGTGTGGGGGGCAAGCTGAGTTTGCACTACGGACACACCGTTAAGGGTCAGGGATTTTATTGCAAAGGAGCGCGCATCTGGCTGGTAGAGATATTCACTCTGGGCGATGGCATCTTCTATTCGTCGTGTTACCAGCTCCTCAACTTTGATGGCACTTTGCCCTGGCCATTTGGTTGTTGCTGTAGCTATACGGACGGGAATATCTGGATCCTTACTTTTGGGCATCGCGATATAAGAGATAAGCCCCCAAAACATAACCCCAACCAATAGCGCCCATGAAATGGAGGAGTTATCGACAAAAAAGCGAGCGGTATTAAAGCGGTGCTCACTTTCAGCTTCCAGAATTTCTTCTCTGGTTTTTTCGTCTTTAACCACCATTGATATTCCCTTGAGGCACTAGGGCACTATCCTTACCGTCTGACCATCCTGTAACTGTGACGCGCCATTAGACACAACCCGCTCCCCCTCCTTGAGGCCGTGTAAAATAACAATGTTGTTACCCACTACCGGCCCTGGAACCACTCTGCGCAGCTTTGCCTGTAAAACATTGTTGTCAATTTCCAATACAAAAACGGCAAAGCCTTCCGACTCATTTGACTGCGGGACCAAACATGAAAGGGGCACCACAACCCGGTTTGGCTGAGGCCGCATTTTGTCCAGTAAAAGACTCATAATCATGCCCGGTTTTAATATTGCATTGGGGTTAGGCACGGTTACGGTAATGGCAAAAACTCTGGTGCGTTCCTCTGCTTTCGGGGAAACTTCTGTGACCTGGCCAGTAAAAGTCTTGCCTGGTTGGGACTCTGTCATCATAGAGATAACACTACCCAGTTTGGCAAAGCTCAACACCACATCGGGCACATTAAAAACCACTTTGACACGAGAGATATCGGCAACCACAAAACCAACCGTATCCCTTTGCACCAGAGTGCCGACCTCTATATTGCGTTGAAGAATAATTCCGGTAAGGGGTGAACGTAATACCGTGTCATTGAGATTCTCTTTAGCGTTATCCAGGCGTGCCTTAGAACCTACAACAGAGGCCTGTGATATCTCATACTCCTCCCGGGCGGCGTCGTAATCCGGCGCCGTGATACTTGCGGTGGCAAAAAGAGCCGAAGCTCTTTTGTAGTCCAGATCTGCTTTCCTCCGGGCAGCCTCTGCTTTACTGACATTCGCTGCCGCCTCAACCACCTTGTCTCTGTATTGCTCGTCGTTGACGATAGCCAGGGGCTCTCCCTGAATCACTCGGTCCCCGCCCTGCAATATTCTTATTTTTCCAAGAACCCGGCGAGTTGGAATTTCATCGATATACCCCTCTGTTCGAAATGCTACATCTACCTGCGTATAGGGGTGGACCACAGCAGAGTATGGATAACCTTCAATACCACTTTCTGTACGAGCCACTGTAGCTTGCACAGGCACCGGACTTTTCCCCGGCGGCTCACTTTGGCAGGCCGATAGTAAGAGCAGAAACATCAGTAAAAGGGGTAAACGCAACATCGTTACACCTCCCCCACCGCTCTTTCGTATTCGGCTAACGCCCTCCAGACAGAAAGTACCGCTTTGTTGTAATCGCTGTTGGCGCGATCGAGCTGGGTTTCCGTTTCCAGTACGTTGGTTAATAGCGTCGTTTGCTCACGATAGCGGTTGATCATTACCCGTAACTTTTCCCGATATGCCGCTTGTAATTCTCGGGCTACAGCTACCGATTCCTGCGCAGTCCGTAACTTGCGCAAGCTGTCGCGCACTTCTACTTCAATTTGACCGCGCAACTCCCCCACTCTAACTTCGGCCCCAGCAATTTTACTCGCGCGGCTGGCCAGCTCATCCCGCTTGCGTCCCCAGTCAAAAATCTCCCAGCGTAAATCTAAAGCAACGATTGCCTCGGCATCGGGCACTAGGCTTACGTTAAAGAGCTTGAGATAGCTGAAGTGAAAGTCTATATCGGGAATATATTCAGATTTCTTAACATCGTAGCTGTATTCAGCCTTCTCAATGGCCAACAGTGATTCAATAAAATCAGGGCGTTGATCAAAGGCCAACACCAGGGATGCATCGGTGTCATACACGACTTGATGAGGTACAGGGAGGTGCTCGACGCTAAATGGCGTTTCTACATCGCGCCCCAATAGCGCATTGAGTCGCTCCTTGGCCGTAATCATCTCATCAATCCTGCGCTGACGCTCCAGTTGACGCTGGGCCAAGCGGGCACGTACATCCAGCAACTCGTATTCCAGAGCCACCTGTTGGTCGACATAATTGCGCACAAGGTCACTCAGGGAACTCAAGAACAAAATAGATTCATCAATTGCCTGGAGGTCACCGATAATCCTACCCACCTCGAAATACTGCAGCTTTACCAAAAAAGCGACATCCTGCTGCGTCCAGCGCACTTTTTGCACCGCCATCGCAGTGGTGACATAGCCCTCACAGATTTCCAAGGCAATAGTGTAGAGACGGGTAAGAGGCTGGCGCGCACTGAAGGAGACGATCTCAGTAGTTCCCTGCTCGGTGGTGATCTCCACATTGTTTGGTGGGATTGGTCCTATTTCAGAATCGGGAACAAGGCTACCCTCAGGGAAGGTATAGCTCTGGGTGGTGAGGTTGTGATTGATGGCGGCATTCAGTTCCAATCGCGGGTAACGGCGTGTCTTTAGCGCCTCAACCATGTCACCCGCCTCATCAACTTCTAGAGCCGCGCCCTGCACCCGCAGGTTGGTACGAATGGCCGTTTGTACTGCATCATTGAGCGGAAGCACAGGCTCAGGGGCAGAGCTCCAGGCAGCGCCGATAAAGATCCATATTGCGAACCCGCCCTTGAACAACGATCACCCCTTCCTGGCAGCAGCACACACCCGCACAATATGCAATTATTCCAGTAAGTATATGTGCTTCATGCTCACCGCTTAGTCAGCACGCCTATCCCCACGCCAACCAGTGTATTTCCCCGATATATTTCTTTTTTTTATATCTGCCTGAGCCATTTCCCCGCCAATGAATCCTTCTCTAGGTGCTAGCGCCCGATAAAATCCGGATGCGCCACAATGAAGTTTCACCTGCCCTTTTCCATTGGCTAGGCTAATAACTGGCGGCGATCAAAACCGCTTGTTGTTGGCTCCCGAGCAGTTCTATGGCGGTGAAATTCCTACCGGTAATTGTGATTCTGATTTGCCTGATCGCCGTGGCCGGTGCACTCAGCCTGATGATGTATTTCAACCTGGATGAGCGACTGATCGAACTGTTCCAGTGGCTCAATGAGCAGGGCTGGCAAACCAGCCTGCTGTTCGTGTTAATCGTTGCCCTAGCGATCGTATTGTTGTTGCCTGGTGTTATTTTCACCATGGGCGCAGGATTTGTATTTGGAGTAATCAAAGGCACTTTGTTGGTACTGGTGGGAACCGTCCTAGGCGCAACCCTGGCCTTTCTGATTGCCCGCTACTTGCTCGGAGAGAGGCCATCACGCTGGATTATGTCCCACATAAAGCCCGCCACGGTGGGCGAAGTGATTCGTCGTGAGGGCTGGCAGATGATCATGTTAACCCGCCTGGTACCACTGTTCCCTTTCAAGCTCTCCAACTATTTCTTTGGGCTGACACCGGTTCGCTTGCGGGATTTCATACTGGGCAACGCGTTGGGGGTAATTCCCCTTACCCTGAACAATGTGTATGTAGGCTCCATCGCCGCGGATCTAACGTCCCTGGGTGAGGTGGAGGAGCGCACTACGGTGCAATGGGCGCTTTACATCATGGGCTTTGTACTGGCTGTACTGGCCTTGATCGGCCTCACACGCATGGCGCGACGCGCCCTGAAGAAGATCGTGAAAGAAGAGGATCTCTGATGCCCTGGATGAAATGGCTACCGTGGCGCTTCTTCGTACGCCGATTTGCCACCGCCCACGGTTTTCTTGATCCGCTGACATTGATGGCTCGCTTGCAGCGCTTCGCCGAACCCTCAGAAGTCAGCGAGCCCATTGAGCTACTGCGTGCGGGTGCGGTATTTCACGCCCGTGCACTGATCAATAGCAAGGTAATCCAGCACAACCTGGACTGGGTCTGGCCCTATTGGATACAACGCCAGTTTGACCCACGAGATAATTCGTTTATCCCCCGGGCTTTTTCTATTACCCACTGTAACCTCAGCCACCGCAATTGGACCGCTGTGGGGTTGCCAGACTGTGAGGCTTTGCCGGTGGTCGATCCCCGTGGCCTGGTCACACCTTATTACGATGGGTGGTCTATTGATGCCTGGGTAATCGGCGACGGTGGCGAGGAATTAACTCCCGCCTCACTCACCTACTGTGAGCAACACCAAGAACTGGATGATCACCTCTCTGTGGTCACGGAATCCGCTCGCCACGGACTCAAACTGCGCAACACTGTAGCCGTAGAAGCCATTGATGGAGCCCCCCACTGCAACATCAAACTTACCGCCAGTTGCCGGAACAGCGGCTGGCTACTGGTAGTCCTGCGCCCATGTAATCCAGAGGGGGTCAGTTTTGTACACAAGGTGCGCCTCAATGACCAAGGCCGAGGGTGGCTCATTGAAGACAAGCAAGCGGTTTTATTCAGTCAACCCATCGACAAGCACTTGGCCTCAGATTATCGCGGTGGGGATATTTACCTGCACTTGAAAGACGAAACTGGGCGTATGCAGGGTGAATGTGATGTGGGCATGGCCTCCGCTGCAGCCATGTTTCGATTAGAGCGTCACAAACCCCTGAAGCTGGAAGTTTCAATTCCCCTCGACAGCGAAACCCCTAAAGACACAGAGACGAAAAGCTGGGCGGAAAGCTTGGCAGGCCACTGCGCGCTCAAGATTCCAGACCGGGACTTCCAGTTCCTCTACGACTCAGCCATTCGCACCCTGATTCTGCACTCCCCCAAAGATGTGTACCCAGGCCCCTACACCTACAAGCGATTCTGGTTCCGGGATGCCGCCTTTATGATCCAGTCACTGCTTTACGCAGGCTTGATAGATCGCGCAGAACGGGCTTTGGATCAGTTTCCCCACCGACAAAAACGCGATGGTTTTTTTCACTCCCAGGATGGTGAGTGGGATTCCAACGGCGAAGCTCTTTGGATATTCAACTTATTTTGCCAGCTGGCAAATAAGCCGCTTAAGCAATTCTGGTGCGAGCCCATCCTCAAGGGAGCCAGATGGATTATCAACAAGCGCCTGCCCCAGGATGGCAGCCTCTGTGCGGGCCTGTTACCAGCGGGCTTCAGTGCAGAGCACCTGGGTCCCAACGACTGTTACTACTGGGATGACTTTTGGGGAGTAGCCGGATTACACGCCGCTGCCGCCATCTGCACCAGAGAAGGCATCGACGACAATGCACACCGATTCAGCACCGCCGCCAATGATTTTCAGCGCACCATTGACGAAAGCCTCAGCAGTGCTCAAGAACGGCTAGGAAGATCCGCCATGCCGGCCTCTCCCAACCGGCGCCTGGATGCCGGAGCTATCGGGTCCGTGGTGGCAGGCTATCCACTACAGCTCTACCCCCCGGATGATCCCCGCTTGATCGACCTGGCTGACTTTTTGATCGACAAATGCTTTGTCAGCGGCGGTTTCTTTCAAGATATGATCCACTCGGGTATCAATGCCTACCTCACACTACATATTGCCCAGGTCTTACTGCGCGCCGGGGATCGGCGATGCCTGGAGTTAATGCGCAGTGTCGCCAAACTGGCCTCCCCCACCGGCCAGTGGCCTGAAGCCATCCACCCCCATTCCCTGGGCGGTTGCATGGGCGACGGGCAGCATGCCTGGGCCGCTGCAGAGTGGGTCGCCATGCAGCGCAATTGCTTTGTGCGAGAGGAACAGGACGCCCTGATACTGGTCTCAGGATTACCGCCGGAATGGCTCAAGGATACGTCTGCCAAGGTCCCCATTCGCTTCGGCCCAGCGCCGACGCGCTTTGGAGTGATTTCCCTAGAGATCACTCCCGGAGTCCGCCCAAAGGTCTCCTGGACCGCAGACTGGTACGGAAAACCACCGGCCATTGCTGTTAACCCCATTGGCTTTCCACCCACACTGGTTGGCGAGGGGCTGCAATCTGTGGAGTTAAAATCCCAGTGAATATCGTCATGCTGACCAACACCTACTTACCCCATGTCGGTGGAGTGGCGCACTCGGTCGCTGCTTTCAGCGAAGAATATCGCAAGCGAGGGCACAGGGTTTTGATCGTGGCCCCGGAATTTCCAGAGAAAATCTCCGGGGAAAAGCACGTTGTACGCATCCACGCCATCCAAAATTTCAATGGCAGCGACTTCTCAGTAGCACTGCCTTTTTCACCAGATTTGAGTGATCGACTGGATCAATTCAAGCCCGATATCGTTCACGCCCACCACCCTTTTCTTCTAGGTATGACTGCCCTTCGGGTAGCCCGGCAGCGGGAGCTACCGCTGGTTTTCACCCACCACACGCTCTATGAGCACTATACCCACTATGTACCCGCTGACTCTCAAGTGCTGAAACGCTTCGTGATTGAGCTAGCCACACGCTATGCCAACCTGTCCAGCCTGGTACTGGCACCCAGCCACAGCATTGTTAAATTATTGCGCGAGCGCGGCGTTCAAACCCCCATCGCCGAGGTGCCCACGGGCGTTCAACTGGAGGACTATAACAACGGCGACGGCAGCAAAGTGCGTCGGCGCCTGGGTATTCCCAAGTCCGCATTTGTGGTGGGCCATCTGGGCCGCTTTGGTCAGGAAAAAAATCTGCGTTTCCTCTGCAATGCAGTGACGAGATTTATGCGGGATGAAGGCAACACTCACTTCCTGTTTGCCGGCAGCGGACCTCTTGAGGATGAGCTGCAGGCAATTTTTGCCAGCCGGGGGCTTTCCCAGCGTCTGCATATGCCCGGTGCAGTGCTCGGCGAGGCGCGCCGGGACATGTACAACGCCATGGACACTTTTGTTTTCGCCTCTACTAGTGAAACTCAGGGGCTAGTGCTCTCTGAGGCCATGGCTGGAGGGGTACCGGTTATTGCCCTGGATGCCAACGGCTCCCGGGAAATGGTACGCAATGGTAAAAATGGGCGACTGGTGACGGAAATAAACCTGGAAAGCTTTATTGAGGCAATCCGCTGGCTTTACCAGCTACCCCCGGAACAACGCCAGGCTCTCAACCGAGAAGCCTTAAACACCGCACGGGATTTCTCTATGCACAGCTGTGCACAGAGAGCGCTGGATCTCTATCAACCTCTGCTCAAATACGGATGGGCTCTGGATGACTCCCTCTTCGCCCAGTGGATGCGCATGCGCAATCTTATTGGTGCCCAGTGGGAGATTATCGAAGGTCTGACCGGAGCCGCCGGTGCGGCATTTGGCCAGGCACCGGAGCCATAGCCGCCCATTATGTTAAGCAGAGTTGGACTTTCCATTAGGCGCTGGCGCCGCCGCTTCAGCCGCAGCGAGTGGATCGCCAAACTGTTAGGACTCTCCACCAGCGGCCGTCAACCCCACGCACCGGGTTTGATCCTGATCCAGATTGATGGTTTGGCACATCCGGAACTCTTAAAGGCCCTTTCCGGGGGCCGAATGCCTTTCTTGAAGGGCCTGATCCGCAAAGAACACTACCGCCTGGAACACATGTTTTCCGGGATTCCCTCCACCACCCCCGCTGTACAGGCAGAGCTGTTCTACGGAGTGCGCCAGGCTGTACCGGCCTTTGGCTTTCTTATCCATGAAACCCAAAAACTCGGCCGTATGTACGATCCGGAAGTGGCCGCGCTGGTGGAAAGCAGGGATATGTTCAAACAGCGTGACCCCCTTCTGCGCGATGGCAGTTGCTACCTGAGCCTGTTTCGCGCCGGTACCAAGACCGGCGAGGCACACTTTTGCCCAGCCGATCAGGGCTGGGGCCCAGCCCTGCGCAGTGCCAGCCCCTGGACCATTGCCGTTCTCATCCTGACCAACTTATGGAGTCTGATACGCACTGCCGCACTGATTGTGGTGGAGTTGCTGCTATCCCTTGTAGACTGCATACGCGGCGTGATGCAGGGGCAAAACTTGCTCAAGGAATTGATGTTTGTCCCCACCCGGGTCGGTATCACCATTCTCTCAAGAGAATTTTGCACCATGGGGGTCAAGGTGGACATCAGCCGCGGCCTACCCATTATTTATGTCAATTTGCTCGGTTATGACGAGCAGTCCCACCGACGCGGCCCGCGCTCGGCGTTCGCCCACTGGGTATTGAAGGGTATCGACGATGCCATAGCCCGCATTTGGCGTGCCGCCCATGCCTCCGATCGACGCCACTACGATGTGTGGATTTTTTCCGATCACGGCCAGGAACAAACCAAGCCCTACGAAGAGGTCTTTGGCCGCAGCCTTGGCGATGCCCTGTCAGAAACATTGTCAGATCTTGCAAAACCGCCAGAAATTGAGCCAGGCCAAAGCAGGCACGGCGTGCAGCTGGAGCGGGCGCGCTTGTTTGGCAGCGAGTGGATGGATAAAAAAGACATAGAAAAGCAGGAGGAGTCTATTGATTGCAGCGCCAGTAAAACCCCTTTGGCACTCACTGCCCTTGGCCCTCTGGCCATGCTCTACAACCTGGAATTGGATAATATCAGCCGCGAAGAGGTCGCTCGCAAAATAGTTGAACAGGCCCATGTGCCTCTAGTGCTCTATCGGGTGGACCCCACTTCGGCAAAGTCCCCGGTGCACGGATGGTGGAAACACGGCCCGGTGAGGTTGCCCGAAGACGGCCGCAAGTTGATGGGGGACGAACACCCCTACCCCGAGCAATCCATTGCCGACATGATCAGCTTGTGCAGCCACCCCGACTCCGGCGACTTTATGATGTACGGCTGGTGCTCCAGCGAGGAACAGCCTCTGACTTTCGCCATGGAAAACGGCAGCCACGGTGCCGCCGGTCCCAGGGAAACCCACGCCTTTGCCCTAATGCCTAAAGATATACAGCCGCCAGATCCGCGGCTGGGCTACTGGCGCCCCCAGGATCTACGCACTGCTGCGAGGGCCTACCTGCGCGGCGCCCACCCGATGAAATTGGATGAGCACCAGCTGCCACAAAAAACTCTGCGAGTCATGACTTACAATGTGCATAGCTGTAAAGGAACCGACGGTACTCTGTCACCGCAGCGTATTGCCAGGGTAATCGCCCGCTACCGCCCCGATATTGTCGCCTTGCAGGAACTGGATGTGAAACGCAAACGCACCGGGGGGCTTGATCAGGCTGAGCGGCTGGCACGGTTGCTCTCAATGGATGTGCATTTTCAGCCAGCCATTAACCTCAATGAAGAGCGCTACGGCGACGCCATTCTCACTCACCTGCCGGCAAAGCTGATCAAAAAAGGAATTTTACCGGGGCCACCCAAGGGTAAGGGGCGCTTGTTCAATCCCGCTGCAGATGAACCTCGCGGCGCCATTTGGGTAGAGGTTGAGCATAATGGCAGCAAAATTCAGGTGATCAATACGCATCTCGGACTCTCGCGCGCAGAGCGGTTACTGCAGGTGGATGCCCTGCTGGGACCAGAATGGCTGAGCAACCCTCGCTGTAAAGGCGAGCGGATTTTACTCGGTGACTTCAATGCACTGCCCACTTCCGCCGAGTGTAAACGCCTCTGCGGCTACCTGCGCGATGCCCAGGAGCAAGCACCCAGGCATAGCCCTAAAGGCACTTTTCTCAAGGTGCGAATCGATCATATTTTCTTGAGCGCCGGCATTGTGATAAAAAAAGTGCGAGTGCCACGTACCGTGCTGACCCGGCAAGCTTCGGATCACCTGCCTTTGATTGTCGATATCGAGGTGCCTTTTAGGCCCGAAGCAAGCAAAACCCCTTGAAAAATCTCCAGCGGTCCCTATTAATAGCAGGAGAAGATTCGACTAAAACCCTGAAAAAACTGCGGTTTTTCGAACTCAACTCAATTTATAGCCAGCGCCTAAAAGGGATTTCCCGACTTGATGGTCCCCACCGCGAGCTATATGATTCCGGTATCGATTAAATAGCAGGAGTCGCTAAATGCAACCGCAAGCTTATACAAATACCCGTGCACTGGACCGCTCGGAATCGGCGAAGGTGTTGCGCAATACCTATGCCCTCTTGGCCATGACTGTACTTTTTAGTGCTGTCACAGCCGGTATCTCTATGGCCGTCGGCATGGGCCGCGGCATGAGCCTGATCTGCTCTCTGGGAGCCCTGGCCCTGATTTGGTTCGTTCTGCCACGCACTGCCAATTCCAGCGCCGGCATCGGTGTTGTTTTCGCATTCACCGGCCTATTGGGCGCATCTATCGGCCCATTGCTTAACCATTACCTGGGCCTCGCTGGCGGTGGCCAGATCGTAATGCAAGCTTTAGGTACCACAGCCCTGATTTTCTTTGCCCTGTCTGCTTACGTACTGACTACCCGCAAAGACTTCAGCTTTATGGGTGGTTTCCTGGCTGTTGGCCTGATCGCTGTACTGGTCTGCTTCCTGGCAGTCATCATCGCAGGCTTCTTCGGCATTCACATGCCTCTGGTCAGCGTTGCCCTGAGTGGTGTTGTTGCCCTTCTGATGTCAGGTTTCATCCTGTATGACACCAGCCGTATCATCAACGGCGGTGAGACCAACTACCTGATGGCAACGGCTTCCCTGTACCTGAATATCTTCAACCTGTTCACCAGCCTGCTGCACATTCTTGGGTTCGCTTCCTCTGACGACTAAGCATAAGTGCTGCTGAGCTAGACCCAATGCCCCGCTCTGCGGGGCATTTTACTATTTGGCCCCCTATGAAGTTTTCCCTGGCAATTTACTCCGCTCCACACGCCTCGCAATCGGCAGCCAGCGCATTGCGCTTTGCCAAAGCACTACTGGCCGAGGGTCATGAAATCTACCGGATTTTTTTCTACTGTGATGGCATACAAAACGGCAACAATATTGCCGCGCCTCCCCAGGACGAAGCCAACCTGATCAATGAGTGGCAATCACTGCAACAGAAACACAACCTGGATTTGGTCGTCTGTATCGCCGCAGCGCAGAGACGCGGTGTCTTAAGCCAGCGGGAAGCAAACCGCCTGGAAAAGCCCGCAGCCAATCTTGCAGAAGGCTTCGAACTGGCCGGCCTCGGCCAGCTCACCGATGCCGTTGCCAACTCTGAGCGCCTGATCACTTTTGGAGGTTAACAATGGGTAACCAGACCCTGGCCCTATGCAGGGCTGCACCCTATGGGAGCGCCCTGGCCCGAGAGGGGATTGAAGCTGTGCTCGCCTCAGCGGCTATGGAACAGGACGTTGATTTGTTATTCCTTGGCGATGGCGTATTCCAACTACTGGACAACCAAGCTCCAGAAGCCATAGAACAAAAAAACCTGTACCGGAACCTTATGGCACTCCCTATGTTTGGGGTCGAACAGCTCTATGTGTGCCAGCACAGCCTGGAGCAAAGAGGTATTCACCCTGACCAAATACAGATTCCCGGAGCGGAAATCTCCCTGGTTACTAAGCCAGGGAAGCTAATCGCTGCTTACCAGTGCGTGTTGAGTTTTTAAGATGACCTTACATATTGTCAGTAAATCGCCTTTTAGCAGCCAGGCCCTATACGATTGCCTACAGAGTCTCACCGAAGGCGATGCCCTACTCTTGCTTGAAGACGGGGTCTACGCCCTGAAGCACCAAGCCTTGCACGACCTACAAGAAACAAAGGTCTACTGCCTGATAGCCGATAGCGAAGCCCGCGGCATACAGGCCAGCTCGACACTCGCCTCAGTAGAGATGATCAACGATGCTCGCTGGGTGCAATTATGTACCGAGCATAACCCCATCGTCAGTTGGTTCCGGTGATCAATTCAATGAGCAACCTAACTGTAAATGGCCGGGAAATCCCTCTGGATAAAGAGGGTTACCTACGAGACCTCAATGATTGGAGCCGCGATGTGGCCGAAGAACTAGCTCACGCCGAGAATATCGAGCTGACCAACGCCCATTGGGAGGTCATTGGGCTGCTGCAGGAATTTTATCGCCAGTTTGAACTGTCTCCCGCTATGCGCCCGCTAGTAAAGTTTATCGGCCAGCACCTGGGCTCGGAAAAAGGTCGCAGCATCTACCTCATGCAGCTGTTCCCCCCAAGCCCAGCCAAGATTGCCAGCAAAATTGCCGGGCTCCCCAAGCCCACCAACTGCCTCTAGGCCGAACATTTAGATATGGAGAATGACTCTGCGCTCACCGTGGTGGTGTCGGTGCTCCCACAAATAGATACCCTGCCATGTACCCAACATTAGCCGCCCATTTTGCACAGGGATCGAGAGGCTAGTGGCAGTCAGGGCCGCTTTGATATGGGCCGGCATATCGTCTGGCCCCTCAAGAGTATGGGTGTAGAGGCGGTCATCCTCTGGCACCAGCCGATTGAGCCACTGCTCAAGATCCCTGCGCGCGCTAGGGTCGGCATTCTCCTGGATCAGCAGGCTCGCCGAAGTATGTTGTATAAATAGCGTACAAAGCCCCTCCCCCACATTGAGCCTCGACACCCAATCGGCCACTTGGCTGGTAAACTCCTGAAGCCCCTGCCCAGACACTCTTATTGCAATCTCACCTATTGCCATACGGATTCCTATATAATTCGCGCCCGCTCTACCATTGAGACTACCGTATTTTAATATGGCACTGCACCGCGTTAACACCGACGACTATCAAGACCAGCTCCATGCAAAGGCCAAGCGCCTGGCCGAGGCCTATCGTGAATTTACTAATCTGGAGCCTGAGCTATTTCCATCTCCGCCCATTCACTACCGGCTTCGCGCCGAGTTCAAGGTTTGGCATGAAGGCGGCGTAGCTCATTACGCCATGTATCGCCAGGGTGAGTATAAAAAGCCTTTTATCATCGATACATTTACCGTGGGCTCGGAGCTAATGAATCAGCTAATGCCCAAGGTCTTGGAGGCCGTTAACAGCAGCGAGATACTGCGCAAGCGCCTGTTCTCCGCCGAATTCCTTACCACTTTGAGTGGTGATGCGCTCATCACACTCATCTATCACAAAAAGCTGGAAGAGAGCTGGGAACAGGAAGCAAGGGCCTTACAAGAAAAACTGGGCTTCCCTATCCTTGGGCGCTCGCGCAAGCAGAAAATGGTGTTAGAGCGAGATTTCGTCACCGAAAAACTGGATATCGATGGCAAGAGCTATCAGTACAAACAAGTAGAAGGCAGCTTTACCCAACCCAATGGGCACATTTGCCGTTCCATGATCCAGTGGGCCAAGAATGCCTGCGGCCAGAACTCCAGCGACCTGCTTGAGCTCTATTGCGGCAATGGCAACTTTACCATTCCGCTCAGTGACAATTTTGAGAAAGTACTGGCCACTGAAATCTCCAAAGTTTCGGTCAACTCTGCCCAGGAGAATATTCAGGTAAACGGCATCAATAATCTGGATATCGTGCGCTTATCCAGTGAGGAGTTTACCCAGGCTATCGACAAGGTTCGCCCATTTCGTCGCCTCGCTCATATAGATCTTGATAGTTACAATTTTGACACTGTGCTGGTAGATCCCCCCCGCGCCGGTCTGGATGAAGATACCTGTGCAATGGTTGCGCGCTTCCCTCGCATTCTGTATATCTCCTGTAATCCGGGGACCCAGCTGGAAAACCTCAAACTATTGAGCAGGACCCACCGCATCGAGCGCTTTGCCTTATTTGATCAATTCCCCTACACAGACCACACCGAAACCGGCTTGTTACTGGTGCGGAAATAACGACCAATGAAGGTATTACTCGGGGGCAACTTCTTACTGCCCCCGAAACAGCCTTACATCGCTCTAATCATCACTGTAAATCAATTGAAGACCTGACAGTCCCAAATCAAGAGGAAACCTTGAAAGGGAACTTTTGAGGAGAGGGGCATTACTTCCTACCAGTTATTGCAGCAAAGCGAAACCAACACCCGAAGGAACAATTGTAGTACTTACATTTGAACAAAATGAGCACTTCTCGAAGAGATCCTCTCAATTCGGATCAAAACTGATATAAATAAGGAGCAGCACAAAAAGTAATACTCCTTATCACTTTCGTTCTGTGCCTAGCTATCCATCAAGCAATTCTCGACCAAAATGTCATATCAACAGATTCCGAGTCAAGAAGCTGCAAATACTTTCTTGTAAATTCATTATCCAGCCACAACTGACATATCTGTTCAGCCCTTTCCTGGGTTGAGGCTAAAGCGACATCAGCGTAGATGCCATTTTTACCTCGCAGAAGGAAATGAGATAACAAGCCTTCTTGCTTAGATAAAAACGCATCATCCACCTCTTTTGAGAATGCTATCAAGTCTTTCTCCGAAACACCTTCCCGGAGACGAAATGTAGCAAATTCAAAACCTATAAAATCAGCCGTTCGATTGTGATATAACATGATTCACTCCTTCTGTGGAGGTCACATTATCGGGTTAGACTCCTGACAGCATTGTGTCAGTAGTGTTTTGCAAAGATGAGCTTTTCTGCACTTCAATATAATCTGACAAGCTAACATTAGTGGGAAGTTCAAGCTGGGGCACTTCCAGGTCAAGGCTTTCAATACGATCAATTCTAAAGTCACGATAATCTTGCTTTAAACCACACCATCCACCAAGGGTCCATTTGCCACCCCAATAGAAGAGACCCAAGGGATAAACGATTCTCTTTGACCTACTGCCTACCAGGGAAGTATATGAAAGATAAATCCATTGCTTTAGACTAATCGCTTTATGAAGCTGGTCCCACAAACTGAAGTCCACTGATCTTAAATGCTTACCTGGTACCCTAACTGTTTTATGGAGGTCATACTTCCCAAGATCAGGTAAACCAGCTTCAATTTTACTTAACAGTGAAAGTGAAGATTGCTTTAACTCAGCCCCAGTCCATGAAGACAGTAAATTTAAACTAATAATAAGCGCTTCAAATTCTTCTTGTGTTAATTGCAATGGGGGAAGCTCAAACCCATTTGAAAGGCGATACCCTACACCTGCTTCACCATAAACAGGAATCCCCGATACAGAGAGATCATCCATATACCTATATATTGTCCGTTCAGAAACAGATAATTTTTCGGCAAGTTCTTTTGCAGTTATAGGCTGGTGAGCTCTTAAAATGTTCACAAGCTGAAAAAGCCTATCTGATTTCCTCATTTTGGTTACTTCTCTCTATCCATAACTAAGGAAACATTAATCAAAATAACAAACACTTTAACAGCTCAGGAAAATCTAGTCACCTCACCCAAGTTCCGCTACGCCGCTATGACAAAGCGGAAAGATTGCGCATAAGGAGCAAGACGCAGAGTGTAATCATTAATCATACCATTGAATCAGCAAATACACTCTCCGCCCCGATAAATCCTTATTATTCGCCTGCCACTTTTGAAAGATAAAATTGATAGGCACGGCTCGCAATTTCACGGCCTATCTTTTGGCCCGCTGGTACTGAAGGTTCAAAATGCACACCAGCCCAAACACGGCTGTTTCCGCAGTCTTCCTCAAACGATGTCCAAGTCGGGAAATGCAAATACATATCAGCTTGCGGTGTTATACCAGGTTCGATCTGTGAGCTTCCCGCAGGAGCTGGTACGCTATACCCTAACGTATCTCCTTGAGGTAAAAATAGGCGGCTTGTTTCTGCATGAGCTGCACAAAAACTGGCAGATGCAGAGGGATATTCCGGATGATCTGCTACAGGTAAATAGCTTGTCCATTGGCTAGCTGGCAAGTCGTTCACTGTTCCTTTGCCTACGCCACCCCAAGCAGTAACTAGCTCGTCCTTATAAATATAACGAACGGCAGAAAAAGGCCGGACTGAATTATGGCGACGCTTTTCTTTCCAAATTGCAATAGCTGTATCAAAAGCGGCCATATTGGTGAGGAAGTCATAATGAATGAAGTCCATCAACGAAAGACCTTGAGATTCAGATGCAAATACAGCAGCAAAGCCCAAGCTGAATATCTTCATATCAAACAGCTCGGCTTTCATCTTCTGCTCATCCGTCAAGCTCGCTGATGTATTCAGTACATCATTAACTTGCGCAACATAACTTGGATAGTTCCAGATTTTTGACTTCAGAGGTATTGGAGAGGTGAATTCATCCGGAGACTCATAGCTATAGGGTGTTGTCAGTGCAATTTGAGGGGTTACGAATTGCTGAACCCGGAATACGCCAGGGCGCTCCATTAAAACAGCTGGTTGCCACTTAGAAGGGAAGCGTAATTTGTATGCCGTATTAGCTGGCTTGAAATCGGTATAGTCGGCATAGGGTAAACGATGATATAGCTGATCTCCCTCATTACCCAACTGATTCATACCGTCATTGGCGCGCCCTTCCAATACCTTTCGGCCGGCATAGTTACCAATACCAATCGGCGTAGTAGTATCTTCAGAAAGGTTGTAGGGATCCAAACCTAATTCAACCAGCATGTTATCCCATTCCGGTACCAAATGTGGAAACAACCCACTTAGCACTTTATGAGATGCGTAAGAAAGTGCAATATTTAATTCACTGTTATCCGATGGCTGAGGCATCCTTGCAATGTCAGAATAAACACCTTTTGCAGTAGGGTGATAAGGTGCTGTTGCATCAAACCAGGAGTTGGTTATTAATGTCGTAAAACGTAGCACTAAAGTTGCATCATTAGCAGCGGGCGAAACCTCAAAAATTGCGCAGGCCGCAGCAGGAATTATATTCTGTACTGCAGCATTGCAACTCTCTAAGTCTACAGAGCTACACTTTGGTGGCAATGTAACATCGGCCAATTGTGGGCAAGTGAAGGCTTGAGCCTGCCAGCTAGCTGAAACAACTAGAAAACCCAAAACTCCTTTTAGAGCCTGCTTATAAAATTTATTGCTTCGCATTAAACTTCCCTTTTCATTTGATTAACATTAATAACAGAACTTTCGTCCCATAAGACATTTCCGCCGTCAGCAAAAGCCACGTAGACTATTTCAAAATTTTGACACTACTACCCCCCATTACCATTTATAGTGATCATAACGCCCGCATTACTGCAATATTGTGATACAACGCAAGCATCCTAAATATGTAGTGTCAAGCCAAGAGGAGACCAATTACCATTAGAGTTCTTCTCTTATTAAGTACTTAGATACTGCTGGCAGTTAAGCAAACGATACATATAAAGTTCTTATTAGATCGCACCTACTATTTACCAAACAGCCTAACCGATGAAAGGGACACAGCCAAATACCCCAAAATACAAGAACTTACACCCTAAAAAAGACACAAGAATGGAGTAAGAAAAGTGTTCCAAACAGTGAATTTAAAACCTACCCTAGCGCCATCTTCATATAAATAAATAACTCGAAGGAAAGTATATTCTTCAACTTAACTTTGTTGTTTTAGTCGACATGAATTTCAATTAAAGATGAGACGATCAGATTGCCTAGCGTGTCAGAATAAACCTAGGGAGGTGATAGAAAAACATAGATAAATTTTGAGAATTTCACCACAAGCAAGGATGCGACATCGATTAATTAGCGCCTTCAGGCACTTAGAGTGAAAAGCTACTACCCACTTAACTGGAGGAGGTTTCAGGCGCGAAGTTAATTGGCTTGTTATACCCGCTCACTAAACGCCAGCCTGATGCCGAGTGCTGCAAAGCTAGTTGCAAAGAGCTTCTGAATTGCAATGCTTGCTTTCTCTGATTTAATAATGAATGCGCTAAAACTACCTGATAGAAAACCATACACAATAAAAACGCCAAACGTCATTATCATGAACACAACGCCAAGTGTAAGCATGCTATCCAATGCACCTTCTGTTGTAGCTGGAATAAACTGAGGAAGAAACGCTAGAAAGAAAATAGATAATTTTGGGTTTAGTATATTTAGCAAAAAGCCTTTTACTATGATGTCTGAGTATTTGCTGTCTGACTGCTGGTTAGAAACTGATAAAGGAGATGAGGAACGCCACATTTGATATGCCAAATAAAGCAAGTAGACAGCTCCAATGTATTTAACGATTTGAAACGCTATTACACTAGTTTGAAAAATTGCAGCCAAACCAAAAGCGCTTGCTAAGAGTGCTGGAATGATGCCTAAAGTGCATCCTAGGGCAGCAAATAAACTTGCTTTTCTACCAATAAACAATCCGGTAGCCACAGTATACAACACTCCGGTCCCGGGAATTAAAACTACAACTAACGAAGTAAGTAAAAACTCTAAAGATATCATCCGGTGTATCCTTCTCCTGCAAGGGTATAACGTTCAGCTTACATATTTTGCGGGCAATCGTGCTGCTGCTTGTATGGTCGTTCTTGTCCGATTCTGATGTTGAAAATCCTTTTCGCTAACGGGTAAATTGAGACCCACCTTCAGCGGCCACCGAAGGCCTTGTTTATCACAGTTCGCTGCCCGGCCGGTTCGTAAAAGACCGATAACAAGTATGAACGTGATAAGTACTCACTAGGCATAACTCGAATAGTCATGTGGGCCTCGAGCCCGAATAGCAAGGCGGAGATAGCTTATCTTATGGAACCTCAAGAGATCAATGTCGGTATCGATACCAGCAGTAAACAACTCGATATTTATGTGAGACCTAATAGCCAATTCTTTAGTGTTACCAATGATAAAAATGGTATTAAGGATGCCATTAAACAACTACAACCTCTTAAACCTGAAAGAGTATTGATCGAGTCCACAGGAAGGCTAGAATTAGAATTTGTCTGTGCTGCTCATAAAGCGGGACTGCCGATAGTTGTTTGCAATCCTTCACAAGTAAGAAACTTTGCAAAGTCAGCGGGGCGGCTCGCAAAAACAGATAAGCTGGATGCAATTGATATCGCACATTTTGGTGAAGCAATGAAGCCAAGATTGTCATCGATCAAACCAGAAAAACTAAGAAATATCAGTGAGTTGCTGACGGTCAGGAACCAGTGCTTAGAAATGAGCACAATGCAAAAGAATCGCCTCAAGAGAATGCCTAAGTCTGTTCACAAGCCCATTCAGGCTATCCATTCTAAATACGATGGTAAAAAACAACACTTACTGGGATGAGAAAATGGCTTAAATACTTGACAAAGGACCATAGTCACTTGTTAAGCCCTTACTCCCATAGCTCCAGGTACTTGCTATGGAGCTCTTTCCGCTCTTGATCTGACATATTTGAAATTGCCAAACCCTTAGCGCACCTATTTTCGATCACATACTCCTGCCAGCTTGGAGGGAAATCTGAAAGCCTTACTTCTGGCTCAGGCCGCTTAAAGTGAACTAGTTTGAGAGTAAAGTAACTAAACTCTTCTGCTCCACGCATAACTTGGAAAGATTGCCAGAAATGCATATGCCCAAAGAGAACAGAAAGCATCAAAACAAGCGAAAAAAATGGAATAAATCGCTGGGCTTTTGCAACTATGCCAAGTCCCAACTCCAAAAGTGACCAGATAGCAAGCAACAGGAATACTACCGTATACATCCAAAAAGGATTCAATGAATCCGGATGGTAATCCCACACGTCCTCAAAACTCCAGCATTCGAATGGAGTTGCCGTCATAAAAATATGGAATCGGAAGAAAATCAGAACTGCCGTAATCGACAGCACCAGCACCGTTAATCTCCAATAATTTGATTCCACGTATCTCATTTTTACTTTGGCTTAACGCCCGTAGCAGGCGCGCGCATTTTGCGTCGCCTGCCTGCGTTTGTTAGTAGCCTTAGCCTTTATTTGATACGAGGTAAGCTCTAGCTCTTTCAAAACGGCCACCCTCTCCGCATATAGACACAAAAAAGTAGCCTTCATATTTTTCTAATAGGACTGATATTTCAAAGCCCTCTTCTTTTAGAATATAGCGCGCTTCATTCTTCCCAGAATTTACAAATTGATCTTCAAATCTGGAGAAATTACCCTTTACATAAGGCACTTTTGTCAATTCAGATAGACCAATTAAAACTGACTCTGTGTCTGCAACACACTCTGTATAGTTCATGTTCAATCTATTAGCTACTAACGACTACAACAGGGGAGGCTGGAGCGTAGCGTAGGCCGTCCCGCGAAGGGCCAAAGGCCCGTAGCAACCTACTTGTACTTGTTATACTTTTCTTGCGTCAAGTTAATCACCGACCGTACCAATTGAAAAAATGAAAAATAATATTGCTAGAGAGCCGACAAGAAACCATTGCCCATGCACAGCAAACACAATCATACCAAGCAACAAGAAAATAATTATTAGAGTTGACCCTAGATCGTTAAGAATTTTCTTGCGCTTCAGTTTTTTAACCTTTGATTTTAATGTCTTTCCTGACAATGACTCTACGTTATTTTTCAAATATTAATCTCTCTAAATGTATAACACCCGCAGCAGGGGCAACCAATATTGAGCACCCATTGTGCTAAAAAGGAGCGCAGCGACAAGCACAATAGGTGCACAGCGTTGGGCGTCCCGCGCAGGCCCGAAGGGCCGGAGCTATACTGCCTGCGTTTGTTAAAGGGACTTGCCACACCACTGTGTTACTGCCACTTTAGGATCAACCTCAGGCTCATTAACCTTTTCACCAGAGCTAGCCGCGCACTCGTTACTACCACACGTATATCCAACAGCACGATCTACTTCTCCGTACTCTTGAATTAAGCCAACAGCTGCATTGTTACGAAGATAGAAGCGATTCTTATACGTTCCAGTTGGTACTGCGAGCGGAACTGGTACTACGCCAACAAATGCTCCAGCACCAGCCCACGACGTTCCGTCTTTATATATAAGTACTTTGCAATACTCAAATTGATCTACAGAATCAGGTTTTCCCCAACGTTCGATAATTTCAAGTTCTGAGTAAGGCGAATCTCTCTTTTCGAATGAGAATTGATTTCTCTCATTCCCTAGACTGAATTCTGTTCTAGCCCATTCTTTTTTCCCGTAAGTTCCAACAGCAAAACCAACACAACCCGACATTATGCTTAGGGAGACTATTACGAGAACTGCTCTAATCATTGACGTACCTTTAACGCTCAAAGCAGCGGTGCGTTTACGCATCCGCTGCCTTTGCTTGTTATGTTTTTACAACCGCTTGCGCTGCAGAACTGAAGCTGGTTGTCGTTTAATACAAGACCTTTTCCGTACCCTTGGTTTGGTTGCCTGAAGTCGGAAGCCAGAACATTGCCAACTGTAACAGGCAGCTCTCCATTTATTGCCTCGATAGCTTCAGGCCCGACTTTGCTTGAGTGAATGACCACTTGGATAGTACCGTCCCACATTTCTTGCGTGTAGTAAGTGGCAAATCCACCGCAGTACCTTTCTACTTGCTGGCGCATAGCATGATCGTCATTTTTCCAAGGATTAAACGCATACCCAAATATGAGCACAACTCCTATTGCTAGAACCAAAACCAAAGCGCTAACGATTTTAAGAAATTTGGCAATGATCTTCGATTACTCCTGAAACATAACGCCTTTAGCATGTGCGGCTGCGCAGCAGACGTCGCATGCCTAAATTTGTTATGTGCATTTGCCAACTGCCTTAATTGAATAGTGTACTGTACCTGCATGGCTTGTCTTTTTATATAGGCAAAGTTCTGAGCCTATTTTTACTTGACCAGGAGAGCTTACCGCCACATGAACTAAGCTGCCGTTAGCTAATTTGACCGAGAGCTTAGGCTCATTTCCAGTTTGGCTGCCATCATAGACCTGAGCTTGCGCGACACCCGAAACAAGCTCAGTGCTTTTAGGCAGGCCGACATATAGGAAGAGTACTCCAATGCCTAGCGTAACCAAGATTGCGAAAAAAATGCCTTTGCGCTCGGAACACCAGAGTTCAACTGTCGCAAATATGGCTCGTTTATCTCTCATATTCTGGGTACATAACGTCGCAAACACGTGCTTGTCGCGTGTTTTGCCTTGTTAACCCCACTCAAGAAAACTCTCCCCTTGCTCATTTATTTCAACGAAAATATCTGAGTAAGGCGAAATTTCAGGAAACTCGACACCAGGGTCACAGCGAACAGTAACCCCAAGAACCTCCACTAGCCTTCTAGCAAATTCAACGTCAGAACTCCATTTTTCTGCACCCTTGATACTAACTGATATATAACCATCTTGAATGCCAGTATTAATTAGAACCGCAATCTTATTACACGTGAATAAAGTATGTCCCTCATCGATTTCGCAATCGTAGGACAATGCACCAATCTCTTCATTAAGGAATGAAACCACTTGCGTTGTTTCATTTCCCTTCACATAAACTTCTATATCTTCCATTTTGCTCATATGGGTTAACGCCGCATTCACCGGCTTGTCCGGTACAATGCTTTGTTAGGGCCGTGCCGCCATACCAACCAAAAAGCCAAGGCCCCAGCCATTCCAAGGGCACCGAAATAGGAAAAGCCCCAAACATACTGAAACCAACCATCTAAAGTGCGTACACCGTCAACAACTGTTTGAACTCCATTAACTGATGCGGATGTGGCATATGTAGGTAGTGTAAAGACTGCAACTGGAGCAGCGCCTAAAATAAAGCCAGTGCCAATTGTGGACCACCATTTTATAAAATTGAACTTCTTAAGAAGAAAAAACGCAGGTCCTCCAAGTGAAAAGACAAATGCGCCAGACACAAGAACCGTCATGTACAGCCACTTACTAGTTCTTACCCAGATATACGGATCATCAGCTTCGAATATCATAAATTGACCGTATAAATAGTAACTAGTCACTATAAACGCTGGTGCAAAGATCGCTGCTATAAAAGATAAGAATGTGTTCATATAGCCCTAACGCCCACAGCAGGGGCGGCCGAAGCGTAGCGTAGGCCGTCCCGCACAGGCCCGAAGGGGCGGAGCAATCTGCCTGTGTTTGTTAAGCATTTTTCCCCTCCGACAGCTTAAATACAACGCTTGTCACCAAAGCCATTAACGATGTTAACAGAGTAAAAGACAAGAGCACTATTGGTACCACGATAACATGCATTTGTGCGGCTGATGTGCCTGAGTTTTCAGCGCGACCGTTCAAGGCGTAGTAAGCATATGCAACCAGGCTTAAGACCACAGAAAGGACGGCCGAAAATTTGAATGGTAGATCGGGCAAGCCTGAAAATTTAGAAACACCTTGCAGGATCAGAGTAGCCAATATTGGCGTAGCTACAGCGCCAAGGTTTGCTACGCAAAAGCCCAAAAAACTGAAATAACCTTCTTCGTACCAGTTGTAAGCCGACAGCAAAAAAGTAAATGCTATGAGAATCCAAAGATATTTAATCATGCTTATGCTTAACGCCCCGCACAGGGGCAGACAAATGAGCGCAGCGTTTTGGCTGTCCCAGCGACCAACGGGAGCGATTGCTGCGGCTTGTTATACATATTTTGCCCACTCCAGCTGTTTACCAATTCTCTGCTTGTGCTCAGGGTTTTGCTCTATAAATGCCGAGATTCCGGATTTACTTTTTGGCAGTAGAGGATCACTGTGATAACCACTACCCACAAAACGAAAGCCAGCCTCCCAAAGGCGCTTTGCTGCTTCCCAAGCAGAAGCGTCTGCTTTTGATGGCGCTGCAAAATTGCGTCCCATGAATGCCATGCGATGACCGCAATTTGGGCAGACATGAATCATTTCTGAATCCGGCTGGTGAGCCGATCCAGACGACGTATCTTCTATTGCCCTACGCTTAAATGCGACTTGGCAATCAAAGCATGCAAACTTATGTAGGAACTCAGTCATAATGCATAACGCCGGCCACACAGGCGAGCGAAACGCAGTGTAGTGAGTCCAGCCAAATTCGTTTTTTGTATTTGGCGATTGTGCTGGCCTTTGTTAGTTTCGTTTTCCAAATACAAAGTGTTTTCCCTCAAGTGTACCTAATGTTGGGAGCATATTATCCATGCCTCCTTTTATGGTTTTTCCGCTTAGGTCCCATTCAACCTGGGGAAGCCAATAGTCAAGCTCCTCTCTGTTGTCGTGGCACTTAATGGGCATGCTTTCATCAACCTTGCTTCCTGAAAAGGTTGGCCCAAAATTAAAGCATGGCCAAGCAGGCCTCCACCAGTACATATCGGGAAGCCCTGTTGCTTTGCCTTTGCGGGGAATATCAAAAGCAGTAATGGAGCCACTATGGCTTTTGTAGATCATTACGCTCCATTTATAGCCTCTGATTGAATCACCGTAGTTTGGGTGATCAAAAATTATAAATTCCCCATTATTAATCTTTGATATATCTAGCCTAAACAGAGCTGCTTCAGCTTTAGAATTAGGCTGAAGCGATGAAAAAAAAGGCACCATAGAGAAAACAACCCCTATTAATAGAGTTGTTAAAACTAGAATCGATAACGATTTCTTTCGGTTCATATTTAAACTAACGTCTCAAACACTGACCGAGGCCGCCAGGCCGAAGGTCCGTGTGCTTTGACTTGTTAACTTTGTCTTCTGATAAACCTAAGTTCATCGTTATTTTCTGTATCGGTGAACAGTAATCTATCATCGATGTCTTCTAGTTCTTGAGAGTAATTCCAGCAGATAGCAATCGAATCCTCTGCCCACTCAGGTGTTTCATCTAAAAGCCACTGGCATTCTTTAGCTGCTTTCTTTGTATCAGCAATAAAAACGACTGTAGCTTGAACCCAAGTTCCACCCTCATTGCTTTCGACAATGTCGTATAGCTCTACTGATTCGCCAGATATATATTTCATCGTATTTCGAAGTTAACGCTTCAAACACCGACACGCTTTAGCGTGTCGGTGTGCTTTGACTTGTATGGTTGTTCTTGTCCGATTCTGATGTTGAAAATCCTTTTCGCTAACGGGTAAATTGAGACCCACCTTCGGCGGCCACCGAAGGCCTTGTTTGTCACAGTTCGCTGCTGCGCTGGTTCATAAAGACCGATAACAAGTATGAACGTGACAGACACTCACTAGGCATAACTCGAATAGTCATGTGGGCCTCGAGCCCGAATAGCAAGGCGGAGATAGCTTATCTTATGGAACCTCAAGAGATCAATGTCGGTATCGATACCAGCAGTAAACAACTCGATATTTATGTGAGACCTACTGGCCAATTCTTTAGCGTTACCAATGATAAAAATGGTATTAAGGATGCCATTAAACAACTACAACCTCTTAAACCTGAAAGAGTATTGATCGAGTCCACAGGAAGGCTAGAATTAGAATTTGTCTGTGCTGCTCATAAAGCGGGACTGCCGATAGTTGTTTGCAATCCTTCACAAGTAAGAAACTTTGCAAAGTCAGCGGGGCGGCTCGCAAAAACAGATAAGCTGGATGCAATTGATATCGCACATTTTGGTGAAGCAATGAAGCCAAGATTGTCATCGATCAAACCAAAAAAACTAAGAAATATCAGTGATTTGCTGACGGTCAGGAACCAGTGCTTAGAAATGAGCACAATGCAAAAGAATCGCCTCAAGAGAATGCCTAAGTCTGTTCACAAGCCCATTCAGGCTATCTTAAAGGCCATCAAAAAAGAGCTAGAAGGAGTCGATAAGCAACTTGATAAATTTGTTAACAGCGTTGCCCAGTGGCGACAAAAACGCGATCTCTTATTAAGCGCTAAAGGAGTCGGCAATGTACTGGCTTACACGCTAATGAGCGAACTTCCTGAGCTGGGCAAGCTGAACCGCAAAGAGATTGCGGCACTTGTGGGTATCGCCCCGATGAATCGTGATAGCGGCAGCTTCCAGGGTAAGCGCTATATTCGAGGTGGGCGACATCGTGTACGCACGGTTTTGTTTGTTTCTATGATGTCGGCAATACAATGCCACCCTAAATTAAAGCCAATGTATGAGCGCCTGGTCGCTGCTGGTAAACCAAAGAAAGTAGCCCTTATCGCATGTATGAGGAAGCAACTTACCATCCTAAATACAATGGTAAAAAACGGCACTTACTGGGATGAGAAAATGGCTTAAATACTTGACAAAGGACCATAGTCACTTGTTAGGCGATTCAAACGGCACATCAACTTTGTGTGTAAACCCACCCATTTGAAATATGAAACTCTCCAAATCGAATTCATCTTCCGATCCACCATCCTTACTTAGCTCCTCGTATAGAGCCTTATACTCAGAAGTACTCTTGAACACTTTAAATTGACGTGTTTTAAAATCCAGGTATTCATCAGAATTCATTTGAGCTGACTCGACTATTCGCCCACTTTTTATGCGAATTACAAGATAGTTTTCATAGCGAGACGCATATGAAAGATGAACATAGCCTGTTCTTTTACCAAGAGGAACGACAAGCAAGCCTGAAAACCAATCCATTTTCCTGGCAGATTGATTTGGAAATACCTTTTTAAGCACTGACTCCGTCAAATAGTTATGCTCTTTATCTTTATCTGGATCACGTTTTTCGATAGTGATATCACTAACAGTTAAAAATCCTTGCTTGATTTCAAATGTTGCGACGTATCCTCGCCAATTGCCCGTGGACATTACCCCACCTTTAGGCCTCAACTCTTTTTTCATTAGAAACAGCTCTTCAAGTGGATTTACATGCAAACGATGCCGCTCTTCTTTGTAAATCAGATAGTCCGGTGCCTGCGCCGTGGCGAATACGCTGATAGGAAGCAATACAGATGAGAGTAATATTATTATCCGAAGCACTTCGATTTCTCCTTCGCCTAACGCCGCCAGCAGGGGACGAAAAACCAGAGCGAAGCGGCGGTTTTTTGTTCCCTCTGGCTGGCTTTGTTATGCATCGTTCTTCGCACGCCTCTCAGCCGCTTCCCTTTGCCACTCATAGCGCTTTTCCTCAAGCTCCTCTTCAAATTTTTCTACGGCCTCTCTAGCATCGATAATTTTTTGAATAATTTGATTGAGAGAATCTACTGAGAATTGTAAAAATTCGTGCTCAAGGCCTTCCTTTCCCATCTTGAAGCGAACATGGGTATAGCCTTCTTCGTTGGTATGCTGCCAGTTAGCGTGTACTACTCGATTCCTAAGAGTGCCACACTCCCTCAAATTTGATATTAAATTCTTAAAGGAATGTAAATCCCAGCCGCACATTCGTAGCTCTTCACTCTTAAAGCGCTCGTACAAATCAACCTTTGTCCCATACATCATATTATGTAGAACCAACAAACCTTTATGGTCGGTTCGGTCGGAGATATCTCCACAAATCAGTTGATCGATGTCTGATTCTAGTGAGTTAAAAAATAGAACGACCTCGCCGATCAATGGCAGTAGATCTTCAATATATTCATAGGCGTCATCATTATCGCCTATACCTTCAATTATGTATTGCCCGACAGGGGATTTTCTATTCTTCAAAATTTGGCTCCATGCCTACTAGAGATGCATAACGCCCGCAGTAACTGCCGGCTAAAATGGCGCGGCTTTTGGAACAAAAGGCGTGACACTTTTGACAGTCCGTTGCTGCTACTTGTTAGGGCTTTTTTCTTAAAGTGCATTTTTGTACTCTGAAATCATCTCTTCTGTGCACGCCATATAGTTAGCAAATAGATCAAGCAAACCCTGAATGTTAGGCAGTTTAACTCTTTTTGCGAATTCTATTGCTTCACTGATTTCTTGATCTTCACCGCCAAACTCCCAAGTATGAAGCTCAATCATATTAAATAGGCCCTGGTCTATTGAATCGAATATCTCATATTCTTCAGGGGACTCGATGTTGAAGGAAATCAGTTTGTTCTCGATTAGGTCTAGCGCATATATTTCTTCAGAAAACTCCCACAATGGCAACAGCTCTCTTTCCTTGAATTGTGGCCAACTAACTGAATAGAAGTATTCAGGCTTTTCAAAATATCGAGAAAACGCTCCCAAATCGTCTTTTTCTAGAAAAAGATCAACTAATTCAGGCCTAAGAGATAATCCCTTTATCGTTTCTTCTCTTTTACTCTCAGATACGCTCATACTTTCCTAGAGCCCTAACGTTCGCATTTGCGGCGGCTGGAGCATAGCGTAAGCCGTCCGGCCGCGATAGCGGCGAACAACATGCGCTTGTTATGCATTTCTACTTGCCGCGCCAAACACACCACAAAACTCTTGCTCCATTTTGGGGCTGATAATGCCAGCTTTATACATAGCCCAGGTAAAATGCGCACCTAGCCAACATGCTTTATCCAGAGCATCATCATCCGAATCAGACCTGTACTCATGGACAAGCTCACTATCACAGTTATTATCGTGATCAAGCTCTCCTGGTGGCTTTTTAGCATAAACATTTAATAGCGTATTTGAAGCTTCCGCCACATAATGAGCTAACAATCTGGTTTTAGAGTTATGAATGTAAAATTGTAAACGGAAGTAAGAATCGTGGCACGAGCTTTCGCCCCACACAATTCCTTCATTTAAGCCAATCAGTTCTATCAATTTTGAGTAGATAATATTCATTCGGCCTTTATGCATAACGTTGCCAGCAAGGGCAGCCGAAGCAAAGCGTAGGCTGTCCAGCCCAGCCTCCGGCTGGGCGATCTTGCCTGGCCTGGTTATAGCTGGCGCGCTCTGAACGACCTACTTGCTCTCTGCCAGCCAACTTTGGCTGGCCACTGCCAGATAAATTTACAGGGAAAAATACCATACTTTCCCCACCAGTTAACTAGCTGATTGGCACTCCACAATGGTGCAGCTGGCTTGCAGAACTTGTTGGCTTTAAATGAAGGCACTTGAACGAAACTGCGGTACCAGTTTGAAGAAGAACTCTCTGGCGAAGCGTGTTCAGGTAGAGATTGTTACTTGCAGCAACTACAAACCATCTAAAAAGTGACCGCCACAATAACGCTAAGCTTTGGGGCGGACTGCGTAGCAGGCCGTCCCGGCAGCCGAAGGCTGCGACAACAGCGCCTTGTTAAACGTTTCAGCGCTCATAATAGCGCCGCAACAATTAAGGTTGTAAATATAAATACCATAGGCGCCACGCCCGCTAAACCCCAGCCATATTTTTGAGCGATAGAGTTATTTTTGGCTGCTTTACCATTGCTAATGGCAATGCAACCTGCAATTAGTGAAACTGTAGAAATACCCATAAGCCAAAACGGCCCAGTAACAGCCGCCCAAAAAGCTGCGGTGTTTAGAGCAGGAATAATTGCATGCTCAGGAAGCTCTCCCCTACCTAAAACCACTGTTACCACTAAAAATAACATGGTGGACCAGCATATTGATACTACAGTTCTTTCCATATTTACGTTTAACGTTGCCAACAGGGGCGGCCGAAGCATAGCGTAGGCCGTCCAGCCCAGCCAATAGCTGGGCGAGCCTGCTTGGCCTGGTTATGTGGTTGGGGGTATATCAGAATGCTCGCCATTTTTAATTACCGCACGCATGAAATCAATTAAGTGTACTAATACCAGAGTTATTAAAACGCCTATGAATTCAGCACCAAGAGGTATTACCTCATCTTTCCCAAGCAAGAAACGAATCAATCCTACAAGAACTATTGAGGCACACAATGTAAAAATAAGCTTAAGTAAGTGTCTGATAAAAATTTTACCGCAACCACCCGCTTTAAACCCATCAATGACATCGATCATATTTCCTACTCATTGACACATAACGCCCGCAGCTGCGGAAACCGGGGGCTTTTAGGCGCGAAGCGCCGTCCCGGTTTTCCGACAGCCTGCGCTTGTTATGAGCTTTTTGCCCAAACGTTAAATTTTGCATTTACAGTTGAGCCCATAGCTCTTGAAATTTCGTTCATGTTCACATCCGTAAAATAGCCTTCCAGTACTTCAAATATTTTTTCATGATTTTTGGTTCCCTGCGCCATGTCGATTGGGGACTCACTTTCATTTAAGTAGAACAACCACCATACGTCTTCTTCCCAAGGTCCTCGATCGGTTGTAACAATCTCAATCTTCGTTACTTCTTCCCATGGGATTACTCTTGGTGCCTCGCCGGGGCAACTTATCCTTCCTTGGGATTCATCGTATTCAAATACTAGCGTATTTCTCTCAATAACTTTGCGGAAGACTAATCCATTCAAAACCACACCATTTATTAAGAAATGACTCACGATAAAAACAATTGGCATCACGAAGATACCGTAAGAAGCATCATACATCTTGTCTATCGAAATCCCGCAGAAGATGGCAATACAAGCTGACAATATCAGCGATATATAAAACGGAATTTTGTATAGAAACCCTCTCATGACTCAATCTGGCTCATAACGCCCGCATTTGCGGCGGCTGAAGCGCAGCGTAAGCCGTCCGGCCGCGATAGCGGCGAACAACATGCGCTTGTTATACGTGGTTAGCTCCATATAACCCATCCGATTGCCACCCCTAAAACCAAACAAGAAACGCCTATTTTGACCTGTAATTTATACTCTGCTTTATCCTCCATTATTGCGCCTTGAATGTACAAATTTAGAGCTTCTTCAGCTACTTCTGAAGATGGAAACTCTTTATAAAAGTTCAGTAAAGCATTTTGAACTTTGGGAACCCATAAGGATGGATGATCGTCCTCAGAAGGATAATCTAATGCAGACAAAATATGAGGAGCCTGTTTCTTCACTAGCTTCCCGATGTTCTCTGCTTCATCATAATACTGAGATATATCCATTGCCGTATCTACGTATAACGCCGCCAGAATGCGCAGCTTTGTAGTTGATTATTTTGTGGTAGCGTAGCGTTAAGCCACAAAAGAAGCAACGGAAAAGCTGTCGCCGTTGCTGGCTTTGTTAAGGCTAAACCTGCCTAAGCCCCCACCAATGTTTTAATGTGAAAGGGACAAGAAATATTAAGAATACCAGCTGCCCTGATGCGACAAATTTAACGCTATTTGCAGGACTAAATATATTTACGATTACGTAAGACACAAAGCTCAAAATTAGCATGGCTATTATTTCAGGTAATATAGCACTCTGCATTGGGTCAATCTCTGGCTCTTTACCCAGCTTGAGCTGCCTCAAAGTCTCACCTGCAATACTTATATACTTCCACGCAAGAGCATTTAATATCGGCAGTATCAGGAAAATGACGATTTTCAAAATTGAGCCTTAACGTTGCCAGCAAGTGCAGCCGAAGCGGAGCGTAGGCTGTCCAGCCCAGCCTCCGGCTGGGCATTCTTGCCTGGCCTGGTTATAGTTGGCGCGCACTGAACGACCTACTTGCTCTCTGCCAGCCAACTTTGGCTGGCCACTGCCCGATAAATTTACAGGGAAAAATACCATACTTTCCCAACCGGTTAACTATCTGATTCGCACTCTATGATGGCGTAGCTGGCTTGCAGGGCTTGCTGACTTAAAACGATGGCACTGGAGCGAAACTGCGGTACCAGATTACAGGAAAACTCTCAGGAAAAGAGTGCCCAGATAGAGATTGATGCTTGCAGCAGCTACAAAACATCTAAAAATTAGACCGCCACAATAACATTTATATAGTGATCATCATGACCACTATTATCCTGATTACTATTTCAGAAGCAATCCCACGACAGCCCCCTTTGAATCACTTTAAAATCATATAGTTATACAAAAATGATACGAAGGTGCAATGTGGAAATATGGTCACTGCGACCACTATCCCTAAATATACCACTTTACGTAACTCATTGTATTTAATGATTTTTTGAGCATATTTGCTAAACCTATCAAAATAACGGTCACGATGACCGAAATTCCAGCTCGCATCTGGTCATATTTTTTGCAAGACTGTATATATAACCAGAGTTGGGTGTGTTTAAATGGATGACATTCCTATACCGATCCCCAAAAGCTCCTCTCGATTTATGGATCGATTACGAACTTTCATGCGATCAAAGTATTTGGCATACAAAACCGAGCAAACCTATTGCTATTGGATTAAAGACTTCATTCGCTTTAATCAGATGCGCCACCCAGAAGCACTAGGCAAGGCTGAAGTGAATAACTGGCTCAGTCATTTGGCAACCAATCGATCCGTATCAATCAATACCCAGAAAACGGCTTTAAATGCAGTCGTATTTTTATACAAGCAGTTTATGGGCCTTGAACTAGGTGAGCTCAAATTTCACAGCAGTCATCGTCCCAGGCGGTTGCCAGTGGTTTTCAGCCATGTGGAGGCCACAGATATTTTGGGGCAGCTTACTGGCCCGGCAAAGCTTGCTGCATCTTTGATGTACGGTTCCGGTCTTAGGGTCATGGAAGCCGTGCGGCTTCGGGTGAAAGACGTTGATTTTACAGAGCAGTGTATATTCGTACGTGAAGCCAAGGGTGAAAAGTGGAGAAGGACCCTACTACCTAAATCTCTTATTGAACCATTAAGGGCCCAAATTCACTATGCTCTCTCGCTCCATCAGCAGGATCTCGTTGAAGGATATGGCGAGGTCTATCTCCCATTTGCGCTAGCCAGAAAGTTCCCAAAGGCTGCCACCAACCCCGCTTGGCAATATATATTTCCTGCTAGAGAGCGCTCGCTCGATCCTCGTAGCAATATCATACGAAGGCATCATATTGGAGAACAACAGATAAGGCGTGCAGTTGCCAAGGCTATTTCGAGCTTAGGTATACGAAAAAAAGCCAGCTGCCACACCTTCAGGCATTCATTCGCTACCAACCTATTACGATCAGGTGCAGACATTCGCAATATTCAAGAACTTCTTGGTCACAATGATATAAGTACTACGATGATCTACACACACGTGATTGGTGCTCATGAACGTGGGATTAGCAGCCCATTAGATTAGATTGAGCCCCGGGCATGACCTCTAAAAACGGT
This sequence comes from Microbulbifer mixtoriginis (SeqCode), assembly GCF_052468275.1. NCBI lineage: Bacteria > Pseudomonadati > Pseudomonadota > Gammaproteobacteria > Cellvibrionales > Microbulbiferaceae > Microbulbifer > Microbulbifer mixtoriginis (SeqCode). The sequence continues at coordinate 3,459,200 of NZ_CP174341.1, forward strand.
TGAGCTTTAAGTCCTTCTCTCACTCTTTGCTAAAAGACCCGTTGCTTTTTAACAGGGTACTCTGTAGTAAATATTTTCACAGTCAATCTCAAAACCTAAAGACTGATATAACTGACGTGCGCGATTGTTTCTTTTCTCTGTTTTAAGTTCAATACGAATGGCCTGAGTTTCCTTGACAAAATCTATCGCAACCTGGATCAGCTTTTTAGAAACGCCCCTCCCCCTATAGCGACTTGAAACACCTAAGTCATTTAAAATCCACAGGCGTGTAAGAGCAAGGGAAGAAAAGCTGGGATAAAGATTCACAAAACCCATTACCTCAGAACACTCGGAATCTATTGCTATAAAAAGTGTGGAAGCCTGACTGTCGATCAAGTTGCCCAGAAAAGACTCAGTTCCAATTAAGTCCGATTTATAGCCACAAAACACCCTGTATTCATCAAATAATTGAGCCACCTCAGGTACATGATGGCTTTCACATCGTAATATTTTCACAATGTCCCCTCGCAATTTACAAAAGCATTTCAGCTTACCAAATTAGCTGCAAGTCAGTTCTTGCAACTAATCCAAGGGGGCATCAGTAGAGAAATGTGGCAGTCCCAGTAGCAATTAATTCTTCCCGGTCATTACTCAACTCCATACGCGCAACCACGAGTTTATTGCCTGTGCGTAGAATTGAGCCTTCACAGAGAAAGTGCTCCCCCCTTCCGGGCTTTAAATAATCCACGCGCATATCTACCGTACCCAGCTTAGAAAGGCGATCGGCTTTTTCTTTCCAGTGCAGATCCCCCATGCGCTGATATGCAGCAACCATTGCGGTAAGGCCACCGACGGTATCCAGAGCGGTGGCAATTACGCCGCCGTGCAAAATATTCGTCCAGACGTTACCTATCAACTCCGGACGTTGTTGAAAACCGGCGGAAAGAGTAAGGGCCTCTAGGTCTAGGGAGCGCATTTCAAGGCCAATCTGCTGATTAAAAGGGATCTTTTCAAAAAATCCCTTTACCAACTCCTGAAATTCATGGGGAGAGGGCTCTGTCATAATCTTGCAACCCGGTTGAGACCATCCAGTGCGGCACTACGGTAGGCCTCTGCCATGGTGGGGTAATTAAATGTGGTGTTAACGAAATAATCGATGGTGTTATTTGGCGAGGGCTGCTTCATGATGGCCTGACCAATATGCACAATCTCTGCCGCTTCGGCACCAAAACAGTGAATGCCGAGAATTTCACGGGTTTCAATATGGAACAGGATCTTGAGCATGCCCACGCGCTCACCAGAGATCTGTGCGCGTGCAGTGTGTTTAAAGAGCGCACGCCCCACCTCATAGGGTACCTTGGCGGCTGTCAGTTCGGATTCTGTTTTTCCTACTGAGGAAATTTCCGGCAGGGTATAAATACCAGTGGGCGCATCCTCGATTACACGGTGCCCGCGGCCGGCAATAGCTGCTGCTACCGCCCTACCCTGGTCATAGGAGGCACTGGCAAGGCTGGGCCAACCAATAACATCGCCCACCGCAAAGATATTATCCACTTCCGTGCAGTAATGATCATCTACGCTTAACTGGCCGCGGTGATTCGCTTCGAGGCCGATATTTTCCAGGCCCAGGGAGCTGGTATTACCTGTACGACCATTACACCAGAGCAGTGCGTCTGCATGGATACGCTTACCTGATTGCATTTCCATAATCACGCCCTGATCATTGGGGAGCACACGCGCATACTCCTCCTGGTGACGAACGGTAACGCCCATATCGCGCAAGTGGTAACTCAAGGCATCAGAGATCTCATCATCCAGAAATTCCAACAGGCTGCTGCGGGTATTGATCAAATCTACCTTGATACCAAGACCAGCGAAAATAGAAGCGTATTCACAGCCAATCACGCCGGCGCCGTAGATCATGATGGAATGCGGCGTATGCTGCATATCCAGAATCATATCGCTGTCGTAGACACGCTCGTGATCAAAGTCCACATCTGCGGGACGATATGGACGGGAACCCGTGGCAATAATAAATTTTTTCGCGGTGACAATTTCTGTGGCGCCATCGGGCAGCTGTACTTCTACACTATTCGCATCACGGAAATTTGCCGCCCCAACGATTAGCTCAACCCGATTACGCGCATAAAAAGAGGTGTGCATTTCCACTTGATAGGAAATCACTTTATTGACTGTTTGCATCACCTGAGGGAAGGTTAGGCGGCGCGGTTCACCCAAAGCACGAAAAACACTCTGAGTGTTATAACGCATTAATTGTTTGACAGAGTGGCGCAGAGCTTTGGAGGGAATGGTGCCCTTATGGGTACAGTTACCGCCAACTACTTGGCGTTTTTCAATCACTGCGACACGCATGCCTTTTTTCGCGGCGCTCATTGCGGCGGCCTCACCAGCGGGACCAGAACCAATTACAACCAAGTCAAACTTTTGCTCTGCCATCTATAGCTCTAATTCTATTTTTCCAAAACGGAGTATGAGATTTAAGAATGCCTCACACTCACTACTAAAATCAGCACAGAAGGTGCCAATGATATAAAACAACAAGCCCGTTAATTACGGGCTTGGGAGAGATTGCTTACTTGCGCTTAGTCGCGTCGTAAGCGAGGTCTTCAGCGGCAACCTTTTGCTGACGCTTACGCTCTTGCTCTTTTTCGCATTCGTCGTCGTTGCCACCACAAATGGTGCAGTCCTGCTTCATGCCGATATTATTCAGGCCTCCACAGGAGCCTTTTAGTGGCTTATTTTGCACCATGGCGCCGAGTGCCATTCCGGCAACTACTAACAGCATGGCAATAAAAGCAAAGATAAATATTGTCATTACTCAGACCTCTCTAAGTAGGGTGCAAAGGCGCGACTATAGCGCTCCTCGAAACCCTTATCAGTTTTTACCAACATGAAAACAGCCAGGTTTTCACGTTCGGCCAAAGCCAACCCTTCCTCAGCCCCAAGTACATTGAGAGCGGTAGCAAGGCCATCTGCTTCAGCACAGGTATCTGCCAGCACTGTTACCGAGGCCAGCTTGTGCTGTAACGGTCGACCAGTGCGGGGGTCGATACTGTGCGCATAGCGCACTCCGTCGCGTTCATAGTAATTCCGGTAATCACCACTGGTAGCCACCGCCTTACCACTAACACCAATGGGCTGTTGAACCATCTGGCCGAACGAGTCAGGCGCTTCAATACCAATTACCCAGGTCTTACCTTTTGGATTCACACCCTGGGTACGCAGTTCACCGCCGATTTCGACCAAGTAGTTGCGAATTCCCTGCTGCTCCAGCAACAGTGCAACCCGGTCGACGCCGTGCCCCTTGGCGATAGCCGAAAGGTCAATTTCTACCGGTCTCTGACGAGTGATCGTATCCGGTTTACGGGTCACTTTAAGTGCATCGGAGCCGACTACCTTTTGCAGACCGGCTATCTCCGCATCCGAGGGAATTTTCTCAGGCTCTGGTTGGGGACCAAATCCCCACAAGTTAACCAATGGGCCAACGGTAACCTCGAAGGCACCCTGACTGCGTCGATAAATATCCAGGGACAGCGCCACAATATCTACCAGCGGCTCACTGACCGGGATGGCCTCACCTACAGGACCGCGGTTGAAACGCATCAACTCCGAGTCCTCGATATAGGTGGACATCTCCTGGTTGACCTGCTGCAGCTCATCGTCAATTAACGCTTGCAGCTCGCTACGCTTTACGCTTTGCGGTACATCAACAACCGTGATGTGATAAGTGGTCCCCATGGTGCGGCCACTAAGCTGCCAGTTTTCCGCTGCCGGAGTACAGGCAGTGAAAATTACAGTTGCCCAAAGCAAAAACAGGGCCGGAAGAACGGGCCCTGTTTTTGCTTTTATCGGGGCTTTGATTGCGTTTAGCAAACTAAGCTCTCCGTTTAACCACCGAAGTCATCAAGGAGGATATTTTCATCCTCTACGCCCAAGTCTTTGAGCATGCTGATTACTGCGGCGTTCATCATGGGTGGCCCACACATGTAGTACTCACAGTCTTCCGGAGCCGGGTGGTCCTTCAGGTAGTTTTCATACACTACGTTGTGAATGAAACCTGTGTAACCCGTCCAGTTGTCCTCCGGTTGCGGATCAGACAAGGCCACATGCCACTTGAAGTTATCAAACTCAGCAGCCAGACCGTTGTAGTCATCTTCGTAGAACATCTCGCGCAGAGAACGCGCGCCGTACCAGAAGCTGATCTTGCGCTTGGAATTCAGACGCTTGAGCTGGTCGAAGATGTGTGAACGCATCGGCGCCATACCGGCACCACCACCGATAAACACCATCTCGTTGTCGGTTTCCTTGGCGAAGAACTCACCGAAGGGTCCGTACACCTTGATCTTGTCACCCGGCTTCAGGCTGAACACGTAGGAAGACATCTGACCCGGCGGGATACCCTCGGTACGGGGTGGCGGAGTCGCGATACGGATGTTGAACTTAACAACACCTTTTTCTTCCGGGTAGTTAGCCATGGAGTAGGCGCGAACCACAGGCTCGGTCACCTTGGACTCCAACTTGAAGAAGCCAAAGTGCTCCCAGTCACCGCGGTACTGGTCTTCTACTTCGAAGTCGGCAAATTTAACGTGGTGAGCTGGGGCCTCCAGCTGTACATAACCGCCAGCACGGAAGTCAACGTTTTCGCCTTCGGGCAGACGCAAGGTCAGCTCCTTAATAAAGGTGGCAACGTTGGGGTTGGATTCCACAGTGCACTCCCACTGCTTCACTCCGAACACCTCTTCCGGCACTTCGATTTCCATATCTTGCTTAACCGCAACCTGACAGGAAAGACGCTTGCCTTCTTTCGCATCGCGCGGGGTAAAGTGAGCCGCTTCAGTCGGCAACATATCGCCACCGCCGGCAGTCACTTTACACACACACTGCGCACAACTGCCGCCGCCACCACAGGCGGAGGCCAGGAACAGGTTATTGGCAGCCAGGGTTTGCAGCAGCTTGCCGCCGGCTGGCACGGTGAGAGTCTTCTCACCGTTAACCAAAATGTTGACGTTGCCGGTGTTTACCAGGCGCGAGCGGGCCGCAAGGATCACCGCCACCAGCGCCAGTACGATGACAGTAAACATCGCTACGCCGAGGATAATTTCAATACTCATTCTATTGTTTTCCCCGCTTAGATATCGATGCCGCCGAAGGACATGAAGCCCAGGGACATCAGACCAACGGTTACGAAGGTGATGCCCAGACCTTTCAGGCCATCCGGAACGTCACTGTACTTCAGCTTTTCACGAATACCGGCCAGAGCGGTAATCGCCAGTGCCCAACCGAGGCCGGCACCGAAACCGTAGGCAACACTCTCACCGAACGCGTATTCGCGCTCAACCATGAACAGGGAGGCACCCATGATGGCGCAGTTCACGGTGATCAGCGGCAGGAATACACCCAGGGCGTTGTAGAGCGCTGGTACATATTTATCCAGGAACATCTCCAGGATCTGTACCAGTGCCGCAATTACGCCGATGTAAGACAGCAGGCCGAGGAAGCTCAGGTCCACGTCGGGGTAACCGGCCCAGGCCAGTGCGCCGTCTTTCAGCAGGTAGGTGTAAATCAGGTTGTTCACCGGTACTGTCAGAGTCAGTACCACGATAACCGCAATACCCAGGCCAATCGCAGCTTCAATCTTCTTCGATACGGCCAGGAAGGTACACATACCGAGGAAGAAGGCCAACGCCATGTTTTCAACGAAAACGGCGCGGATAATCAAAGAAATATAATGTTCCATGGATTAGGCCTCCTGCGCTTGGGAATTAGGCGCAATCTTGAACTCGTCTTGCTCAACCTGAGCAGGCTTCCAGGCGCGTATTGCCCAGATGAACAGGCCGATCAGGAAGAATGCACTGGGCGGCAATAACAGCAGGCCGTTGGGGATATACCAGCCACCGTTGCTCACGGTGGTCAGGATATCTACACCGAACAGTTTGCCAGCGCCGAACAGTTCACGGATTACCGCGAGACCAATCAGGATAACGCTGTAGCCCAGACCGTTACCGAGACCATCGAAGAAGCTGGGCAGCGGCGGGTTCTTCATAGCGAAGGCTTCCGCACGACCCATTACGATACAGTTGGTAATGATCAGGCCAACGAATACGGACAACTGCTTGGAGATGTCGTATGCCAATGCCTTGATCAACTGATCCACCAGAATTACCAATGAGGCAATCACGGTCATCTGAACGATGATGCGGATACTGTTCGGGATCTGGTTGCGGATCAGAGATACCGCAACGTTGGAACAGGCCACAACCGAGGTCAGAGCGATACACATTACCAGGGTTACCTGCAGCGAGCTGGTTACAGCCAGTGCAGAACAGATGCCCAGGATCTGCAGTGCGATCGGGTTGTTGTTAAAAATCGGCTCTAGCAGAGTCTCTTTGATTTTCATGCTTATGCCTCCCCTGCTTTCAGGTTTTTCAGGAAGGGACCATAACCTTGGTTACCCAGCCAGAAGTTCACCAGGTTGCTAACGCCCTTACTGGTCAGAGTTGCACCGGACAGGCCGTCTACTTCGTGAATCGCATTCGGGCTGTTGGGGTTAACCTGGCCTTTGATCACAGCGATATCTACGTCGCCTTGCTTATTGAAGACTTGCTTACCAACCCACTGGGCTTTCCAGTTAGGGTTGTCCACTTCGCCACCCAGTCCGGGAGTTTCCTTGTGCTCGTAGAAGCCGAGGCCCGCTACGGTGTCTAGGTTGCTCTCCAGCGCGAGGAAGCCGTACAAGGTACCCCAAAGTCCGTAGCCACGAACAGGCAGAATGATCTTGTCCAGTTGGCCATCTTTCTCTACCAGGTAAACCTCTTTAATGTTTTCCCGACGGATAATCTTGGCGGTATCCTCGTCTGCCGGCAGTCTCTCACTGGCAGAGGGAATCTTGGAAGCAGCGCGACCGCTGCCGCCAGCCGGCGCTTCATCGGTGAACTTACCGGTGTTCAGATCAACGTATTTGATCTTCACATCGGCGAAGGCTTTCTCTACTTCCGCTTTGTTAGCGCGAGAGTCCTTCAGCAGGCCACCAGCCATCAGTACGTTGCGCTTCATGTCCAGCTCGGCATTCGCCTGCTGGGCAGGCTTCAGCATTACCGCCGCAGTGGAAACCACCACAGAGCACACCAGGCACATTACCAGCGCGACAATCAGAGTACCGGTTACGGAATCTTTATTAGCCACGTGCCAACCTCCGTTTGATATTGGACTGCACCACAAAGTGGTCAAACAGCGGAGCGAACAGGTTAGCGAACAAGATCGCCAGCATCATGCCTTCCGGGAAGGCCGGGTTCACTACACGAATCAGGACAACCATCACCCCGATCAGGATGCCGTACCACCAGCGACCAGTGTTGGTCATGGCAGCGGAAACCGGGTCAGTGGTCATAAAGATCAGGCCGAAAGCAAAACCGCCCACTACCAGGTGCCAGTACCAGGGTACCTGGAACATCGGGTTGGTTTCGGAACCGATCATGTTGAACATAAATGCGGTGGCCATCATACCCAGCAGAGTGCCGGCTACGATGCGCCAGCTGGCGATCTTCATGCCCATCAGAATTACACCGGCAATCAGGATAGCCAGGGTAGAAGTTTCACCGATGGAACCATGTATCTTGCCGAAGAAAGCGTCGAACCAGGTTACCTGGCCAACCGCAGCATTCACGATACCGTTCTGGATACCTTCGCTGGCCATGACAGACAGCGCGGTAGCGCCGGTGTAACCGTCAACCGCAGTCCATACTGCATCGCCAGACATCGCTGCCGGATAGGCGAAGAATACGAACGCACGACCGGTAAGTGCCGGGTTGAGGAAGTTTTTGCCGGTACCACCGAACACTTCCTTACCGATCACCACACCGAAGCTGATGCCCATAGCCACCATCCACAGAGGCAGATCCGGCGGACAGGTCAAGGCGAACAGGATGGAGGTTACGAAGAAACCTTCGTTCACTTCATGACCGCGCACAGCGGCGAACAGCACTTCCCAGATACCACCCACAATAAAGGTGACCGCATAAATCGGCAGGAAGTACATGGCTCCGTAGACAAAGTTGTCCCACAGGCTCGCAGGGTTATAGGAGGTCAGAGCACCAATAATGGCGTGACGCCAGCCGGACAGATCCGGATTGGTCATACCTTCCAGAATAGTGTTGGCCTGGAAACCGATATTCCACATACCGTAGAACGCCGGGATCATCGCACAAGCCCACACGGTGATCATAATACGCTTCAGGTCGATACCATCGCGCACATGAGAGGTGGTCTTGGTTTTATCAGCCGGCTGGAACAAGCCAGTATCAATGGCCTCAAAGAGGGCATAGAACTTTTCGAACTTGCCACCTTTGTGGAATTTCGGTTCGATGGAATCGAGGAATTTACGCAACATACTTACCCCTCCTTCTCAATACGGGTCAGGTTGTCCCGCAAAATGGGGCCGTATTCGTACTTGCCCGGACACACAAAGGTGCACAGTGCCAGATCTTCCTCATCCAACTCCAGAGCACCCAGTTTCTGGGCCATAGCGGTATCACCCACGATCAGGGAGCGCAGTAGCTGGGTCGGCAGTACGTCCAGCGGCATGACCTTCTCATAAGTGCCGACCGGTACCATGGCACGCTCGGAACCGTTAGTACTGGTGGTGAAGTTGAACAGTCTGTTCTTGAACAGGCGCGAAAGATAAATCGGGAAAACGGAGAAGCGCTTGTTACCGGCACGCAGATAGTGCAGGAAAGGACGCTCACCACCCTCTTCCAGCACAGATACCTGATTATGGTAACGACCCAGGTAACCCAAAGGACCTTCAGCAGTGCTGCCGCCAAATACGGAGCCGGAAATAACGCGGTCGTTATCACCTTTCAACTCACCGGAAGTCAAAGTTTCCAGGCTGGCGCCGAGACGAGTGCGCACAAGTCGGGGCTGTTTAACTTGAGGGCCGGCCAGGGAAACAACGCGATCGGTGAAAAGTTTACCGGTGGTAAACAGTTTGCCTACGGCGATCACATCCTGGTAATTAATGGTAAATACACTGCGAGAACCGGAAACCGGGTTCAAGTAGTGGATATGGGTACCGGACAGGCCAGCCGGGTGGGGGCCGGCAAAAGCTTCGCGGCGAATATTCGCAGCGCTCGGTACGGGGATATCTGCATCAGGAGCGGTACAGACGTAAGTGGTTTCCGACAGCTTGGAAAGAATCTCAACGCCCTGAGAGAAGGCTTTGGGGTTCTCGGCAATGACCACTTCTGGGTTGGCAGCCAGAGGATTGGTGTCCATCGCATTAATAAACACCGCTTCCGGCTTGGCATCCAAAGCGGGAACGCGGCTGAACGGGCGGGTACGCAGTGCGGTCCACATACCGGATTCAACCAGGTTCTCAACGACCTGTTCGCGCGTCAGACCAGATAGCTTATCTACGCTATAGCTCTGGAACTGTTCTGCTGCATCGCCGTCTATGCCAATCACAACGGATTGCAGAACACGGCGAGCACCGCGATTGATAGCAACAACACGACCGGCGGCCGGCGCGGTGTAGCGCACGCCTTCGGTTTTTTTGTCACTGAACAGTAGCTGACCAAGATTGACGCGATCCCCTACAGCCACTGCCATTGTCGGCTTCATCCCGTGATAATCGGGGCCGAGAACAGCAACGGTCTTGATCGCAGGTCCTTTGTGGATGACCTGCTCGGGCGCGCCGGATATGGGTAAGTCCAATCCCCGACGGATCTTTCTCATACGCCTATGCCTAAGTTTCTAGTTTATAAAATTGCAATAAAGCCCACCCGCCCAGGTTCAAACTGAAAAACAGTCAATCCCGGACTGGCGAGCCATACTGTGGAATTCTGTGCTGCGAGGGCTTATGCCGTTTCACCCGTAGACCGGGCGGAAGGAAGCTAACTAAAGGTTGTGCGCGCTAACTTCTCGGCGCACGGCCGCCCCGCAAAATCGCGCGCATTATAAAGATGGGGCAAAAGCTTTACCAGTCTGGAAGCGTCCAAAGTGGCACTAAGATGGGAAATTTCTACTGAAAAAACAGGGATTTGGAAAGATGTGGGCGGACGGCTGTGACTGCCGCCCCACCCTCATGGCCGGCCCAAAGAGCCGACCTGCAGACCTCAAGCTGACGCCTTAGTCTTTCTTGGGGAACAACTCGTAACGAACGCCAGCCATATCTTCCAAGCAGCGAACCACTTGACAGCTATAACCGAACTCGTTGTCGTACCAGCAGTAGAGCACTGCGTTCTTACCATCCACGATAGTCGCAGTGGAATCGAATACGCAGGCAACGCGGGAGCCAACAAAATCGCTGGATACCACTTCCGGGGAGTTGGTGAAATCGATCTGCTGACGCAGTGGCGAGTGCAGCGCCACGTCGCGCATATATTCGTTCAGCTCTTCCTTGGTGGTCTCTTTACCCAGGTTCAGGTTCAGGATCGCCATGGAAACATTGGGGGTCGGAACGCGAATTGCGTTACCGGTAAGCTTACCTTTCAGCTCGGGCAGCGCTTTGGCAACCGCCTTGGCAGCACCGGTTTCAGTCAGAACCATATTCAGCGCTGCTGCGCGACCGCGACGCTCACCTTTGTGATAGTTGTCGATCAGGTTCTGGTCATTGGTGTAGGCGTGTACAGTTTCTACGTGGCCGTGCTCAACGCCGTAACCGTCCATCATCGCCTTCAGCACAGGCACGATGGCGTTAGTGGTACAGGAAGCGGCAGACAGCACCTTGTCTTCCGGCTTGATGTCGCTACTGTTGATACCGTAAACGATATTCTTGATATCGCCCTTGCCCGGTGCAGTCAGAAGCACTTTGGAGGCGCCGGGGCTCTGCAGGTGCTGGCTCAGGCCTTCTTCATCGCGCCATACACCGGTACTGTCAACGATAATCGCATCGTTGATACCGTGCTGGGTGTAATCCACTTCCTGCGGGGAGTTGGCGTAGATAATCTTGATTTCGTTACCGTTACAGATCAGGGAGTTGGTCTCCTCGTCTACACGGATAGTGCCCTGGAAGGCGCCATGTACGGAGTCGCGACGCAGCAGAGAAGCGCGCTTCACCAGATCGTTGGGGGCCTTACCCTTGCGCAGTACGATAGCGCGCAGACGCAGAACGTCACCACTACCGGCCTTGTCGATCAGCAGGCGGGCAACCAGACGGCCGATACGGCCAAAACCGTAGATCACAACATCTTTGGATTCAGGCAGAGGCTTGCCGGCACCCGCTGCGTCGGACAGCTCTTCACGTACAAACTCATCCACAGACAAGCCGCGATCGTCGCGCATGTACTTGTTGGTCATGGTTCCCAGGTCGATATGTACGGGACCCAGCTCCATCTTGCAGATGGCTTCCAATACAGGGAAGGTTTCAAACTCGGAGAGTTCATTTTCCTCAACCTGACGCACGAAACGGTGCGCTTTCATAATGCTCAGCACTGAGCGATTAACCAGGTTGCGGCCGTACATATAAATACCGACGTTGCTCTCACGGTTGAGCTTTCCAATCATCGGGATCATGGATTCAGCCAGTGCTTCACGCTGTTTCCAGTCCTTGAAAAAGTCCGCGGGCTTCGGTCGCTTCTGAGTCACTATCGGACACCTCTGCAATGTGTTTAATAGGCAGGAAATCACGGCCCACAAACCACTCGGGGCCGTATGGCTGCGCATTATCAGTATTCACCCGCTGCTACGCAACTGCGCAAAAAAAAACCAAAAAAATGTAGTAAAACTACCTTTTTGTTGTCACAAGCCCTCGCGATACGCAACCCCCTAAAAATTGCAGCCGTTTGAGATCGAAACCACAGGCACAGATATCATAGACTGCAGCCCGATCCGATCGCGGCTACAATAGCCGCCCCTGGCACTACAGCAAATGAAAGCGCGGATATTTAAGGAACGATGACCGATATACAGCCCCTGACTCCCCCCAAATTTCACAGCACCACCGACCGGCAATTCTGGGGACAACTTCACGGCGCAGCGGCCGCACTCGCCATTCTGAATGCTGCTCGCGACAGTCAATCCCCCACACTGCTGATCACTCGTGACAGCCTCGAAGCGCACCGCTTAGAGGTACAGCTGAAATTTTTTAACAAAGCGCGGAGAGATGCAGCCTCAGAGGGCGACTTTGAGATCTTTCATTTTCCAGACTGGGAAATTCTCCCCTACGATACCTTCTCCCCCCACCAGGATATTATCTCGGACCGCCTGGCAACCCTCTACCGCCTGCCGCAAATGGGGAGCGGTATTGTCATAGTGCCCGTGAGCACCTTAATGCATCGCCTGCCGCCAAGTGATTACGTAGCTGGCAATGCGCTGATCCTCAATGAGGGGCAACAATTTGATATTGATATCCAGCGTCGCCTGTTAGAGCAGGCAGGCTATCACTGTGTAGATACCGTCTATGAACACGGTGAGTTTGCCGTGCGCGGCTCACTCATGGATATTTTCCCTATGGGCAGTCCACTGCCCTATCGCATCGATCTATTCGACGATGAAATTGAATCCCTGCGCACCTTTGACCCAGAAACCCAACGCACAGTGGATAAGGTGGAAACTATTCACCTGCTGCCCGCAAGAGAGTTCCCAATGCACAAGGCCGGTCTTTCCGGCTTTCTGCGGAACTGGCATGAACAATTCCAGGTGGACCCCAGTCTTGTGTCCATCTACCAGGATATCAGTGCAGGAATTGCCCCAGCGGGTATCGAATACTATCTGCCGCTATTTTTTGATAACAATTGCGCGAGCCTGTTCGACTACCTACCCGAGAACAGCCAAGCTTTTATCCAAGGAAATGTGCAAGCACCTGTTGATAGCTTTTGGCGCGAGGTCAGCAACCGCTATGAGAGCCGCCGCGGCGATCTGACCCGCCCAATTCTTCAACCACGCCAGATTCTGCTGGATATCGATGAATTCAATGGCGCGCTCAAATCGATGCCAAGGGCCATCTTCTCTGCAGAGACGCTGCCCGATGCCCAGGGCAATTACAACTTTGCCACCCAAGTACCTCCAACCCTACCGGTAGACGGCAAGGCCGAGCAACCAATGGCCGCCCTGGAAAGTTACCTGATGGAGTACTCCGGGCGAGTGCTCTTCTGTGCCGAAAGCGGCGGGCGCCGCGAGGCATTGCTGGAGCTTTTAAAAGGTATTCGCCTGACTCCCCCAACCTATGCCAGCTGGGAAGAATTCCTCCAAAGCAATGAATCCATCGGGATCACCGTAGCGCCCCTGGATCAGGGCCTGTTACTGACCGATCCTGCCGTCAACCTGATCGCTGAGCCGCAGTTATTTGGCGAGCGGGTGCTACAACAGCGCCGCCGCAAAAAAGCCAAAGATGATGCAGACAATGCAGTCAAAAACCTGGCCGAATTGCGTATCGGCGCCCCGGTAGTGCATATCGATCAAGGAGTGGGACGCTACCGCGGCCTGCAACACCTGGAAATCGATGGACAGCCTGCCGAGTTCTTGACTCTGGAATACGCCAATGAAGCCAAGCTCTATGTTCCCGTAGCCAGCCTGCACCTGATCAGCCGTTACTCCGGTGCCGACGAGGCCCTGGCTCCACTGCATAAAATGGGCAGCGAACAGTGGCAGAAAGCCAAGCGCAAAGCCGCCGAAAAAGTTCGTGATGCCGCTGCCGAACTCCTGGATATCTATGCGCGTCGTGAAGCCCGTGTAGGTCACGCTTTTGCCGACCCCAAGCTGGCTTATAGAGAATTTTCAGCCGGCTTCCCCTTCGAGGAAACGCCAGACCAGCAGCAGGCCATTGAAGCCGTGATTGGCGACATGCAGTCGAAAAAGCCCATGGACCGACTGGTGTGTGGCGATGTGGGCTTTGGTAAAACCGAAGTCGCTATGCGTGCGGCCTTTGTCGCCGCCCATGCCGGCAAGCAAGTGGCCATGCTGGTACCCACCACCCTATTAGCGCAACAACATTTTCAGTCTTTCCAAGATCGCTTCGCCGACTGGCCCATCAATATTGAAGTGATCTCCCGCTTCCGTTCAGGCAAAGAAGTGGACAGCGTGAAAGAGAAGATAGCCAGTGGCAAAGTGGATATCCTTGTCGGTACCCATAAGCTTCTACAGAGCGACCTGGATTTTAAGAATCTCGGACTGCTGATTATCGACGAAGAACACCGCTTTGGGGTACGCCAGAAAGAGCGCCTCAAGAGCCTGCGCGCCGAAGTGGATATCCTCAACCTAACCGCCACACCGATCCCGCGCACTTTAAATATGGCAATGGCCGGCATTCGCGATCTATCAGTCATCGCCACGCCGCCGGCGCGACGCCTCTCTGTAAAAACTTTCGTGCGCGAGCGCGACGATGCACTGGTGAAGGAGGCCATACTGCGGGAGATCCTCCGCGGCGGCCAGGTGTATTTCCTGCACAATGAAGTGAAAAGCATTGAGCGTATCGCCCGAGAATTACAGGAGCTGATTCCCGAGGCCCGCATCGGTATCGGTCACGGTCAGATGCGTGAGCGCGAACTGGAGCAGGTCATGAGTGACTTTTACCACAAGCGCTTTAACGTACTGGTGTGTACCACCATTATCGAAACCGGTATCGACGTCCCAACTGCCAACACAATACTGATCGAACGCGCAGACAAATTTGGCCTGGCCCAGCTGCACCAGCTGCGTGGTCGTGTGGGGCGATCCCACCACCAAGCCTATGCCTACTTGCTGACCCCCAACAAACGCTCAATGACTGGCGACGCGGTCAAGCGACTGGAAGCCATCAGTGAAGCCCAGGATCTTGGGGCTGGATTCACTCTAGCGACCCACGATCTGGAAATCCGTGGCGCCGGCGAGTTACTTGGTGAGGAACAGAGCGGTCAAATCCAGAGTGTCGGCTTCAACCTGTATATGGAGATGCTCGACCGCGCGGTAAAAGCCATTCGCGAGGGGCGCACTCCCAATATCGACGACCCCCTGGAGTCCCCGGCTGTAGACGTCAATCTGCGGGTACCGGCGCTGATTCCAGAGGACTACTTGCCGGATGTCCATGGCCGTCTAATGATGTACAAACGTATCGCCAACGCAGTTGATCGCCAACAACTGAAGGAGTTACAGGTGGAGATGATCGACCGCTTTGGTCTACTGCCAGAACCGGTCAAACACCTGTTCCGCACCACCGAAATAAAACTGAAGGCCGATAAAATGGGCATTCGCAAATTGGAAGCCTCCGCCGCTCGAGGCCGCATCGAGTTTGCCGAAAATACCCAAGTAGACCCCCTCACCCTGGTGAAATTGGTGCAAACACAGCCGGGACGCTACCAGCTGGCTGGCGCCAACCAGCTGAACTTCAGCCTTGATGAAGAGGGCGCCGACCGCAAGCTACAGGAAATAAGCGAAGTGCTGGAGCGCTTAGCCCAGTGATAGTATCCGGTAGCTAGTGACCTGATCGATCGACAGGGGGGCCACCCCCTGCCACAATCCCGGCCTATATAGCTGGCCGCGAAATACTCACCCTGCTCTGACGATAGACAGGACAGATGGAAGAAAGTGGTAACCCAATGACCATAAAAAAGATAGTGCACCTCTGCTCTACACTTGCCCTGGCACTCTCCGCCACGACCTCACAGGCGGCGAACTACGCCGGCAATACTTTCGAAATCGAGATGATCGTGTTCGAACGCCCCCAAGGTATGGCACAAACCAATGAAACCTGGCCTGCGGAGCCGAGCCTCACCTACCCTGCTCGCTGGGTGGACTTCGACACCCCTGCACCCCGGGAGGAAAAAGCAGAATCCCCTATCGCAACCGCATTCCCTGAATCCACAGAGCTCCCCCAAGAAGATACAGCATTGGACGAGGAGCCTGTCAGCTTTGCAGTCAGCGAGTTCGGCGATCACAATACTGACCAAGCCCCCCCCCTCCGCTTACTCCTCTCCCCCGTAGACACCAAGCTGGATACTAAGGCGGCAGCTCTAGTGAGAGGCGGGGATCGCATTTTATTCCACAAAGCTTGGCACCAAGTTTTGGAGCAAAAACATAAGTCACCAGCAATCCTGATTGATGGTGGCGAAACCTTTTCAGGACACAGCCAACTGGAAGGGTCTATTACCTTGAGCGTCTCACGCTATTTACACCTGAGTACAAACCTTTGGCTCAATGATTTCTCTGCTCCCGCATCTGTGGAGGGTATCCGCCTGCCTCATCGACCCAAGGCTGCTCCAACACCCTCCGAGGAGACAATTTCTTTCACTACCACAAATGAAGGGTTTATTGCTTCCAATCCGGATAGGCATAACTTCTCAAACGCAGCAGGAGACCGGGAGCCAACAACCCTAGATGCCCCGACTGAGCAACCGGTATATGTGATGCGGGCCGCTCATTTACAGCATGAGCGCCGTATGCGAAGCGGCCAACTGCACTATATTGACCACCCGGCTTTTGGTATTTTGATTGAAATTCGCACTGTGGCTGAAAGCAACGAAGAAGTCACAGAAGAAACCACCCCAGTTACCTTATAAACAGCCAATTAATACTCTTTTAAATACCCCCCTTCAAAGGGGGTATTCCATATACAACAGTATATATAACCAAACAAATTACACTTTCCTAAATCTATAAAAGCCGAATCGAATCCGGCATAACAGATAACACAACCAAACCAATTTGACTGCAATTTATAAAATAAAATTTTACAAAGGCAGCAACTTAACGATATCCGGCAAAAAACAAGTACAAAGACACGGAAGGCGAAGAGAAAAACTCACCCCATTATTACAACACCCTCGCTCAAGTGAAAATCACTAGAGAAGAAAAATAGCCAAATAAAATAAAAAAGCTTAATAAAGAAGCAGCAATAAAGATTTTTAAATTTATTCCGCCAGACAGAACTGAAACCCTAACTCCTAATATTAAATTGGTTTCAAGATTATTAAAGCTTCACAAATAGCCTGGAGCGCTTTCAGAAATTAAAGGCGCAGGCAATTAATACATTTCAAAATATAACGAAACTCGTGGGACTGGTCATATATGTATGCAAACCGCCATAAGACACATATTGAACCAAGCGAATGGAGAAATAGAAAAGCGAGCTGAAAAGCCCGCTTTGGAGGCGCTGGCAGAGCTAGCGGCTGGCACCGCAAACTCTACGCGACAACAGTTCTTTCAACGAGTGATCCTAAAATCACTCACAGGGAACAACATCTTCCGCCAGCAGTCCTTTGTCACCTTGTTGCATTTCGAACTCAACCGCCTGCCCCTCGTTAAGGGTTTTATAACCCTCTCCGCGAATGCTGCGATAGTGAACAAAAATATCTTCAGTTCCTTCTCCACAGGTGATGAAGCCATAACCCCGTGCGTTATTAAACCACTTCACTGTACCTGTAACGCGATCACTCATTGAGAAAACCTCATTATTGTTATTGCGCCTACCTCTATTACCTCACTGCTCAATTCGGCAAGAGGGGCAAACGCCACCCCATTGTTAACAAACTGCTCCATGCAGAATGCTATCTTGCTTCACCCTATTGAGAGTAACCCAAAGGGCGTAACCTGATTCTTAGATAAAACAGCGCCAGTGTCTAGGTTTCTATGTGAAATAAATACTACGTTTTTACCAATAGGCGTAATTAACCGTCAAAACCCCAATTAGGCGCGATATTTAAACTAAACATTTGTACCTTATCGCACTCCCAATACTCAACTGTCTAACGCGGCTTCTCGCGCTAATGAAGGAATATCGGCAATATGTACCGTCGAGGTCGGAAATGCACAAGACGCACCATGGCGCTCAATTATATTGAGTACATTCAACAAAACATCCTGTTTGATTTCATGGTATCTCACCCACTCTGTCGTTCTGGTAAAGGTGTATATAAAGAAATCAAGGGATGAGGCTGCAAAACTATTAAAATTAACAATAAGAGTTCGGTTGGCATCTATTTCCGGGTGATGCTGTAACATTTTCTTAACATCTGCCACTATCTGCGCCATTAAATGGCCATCTTCATAACGAACCCCAATAGTTTCAAAGATCCTGCGATTGAGCATTCGCGAAGGGTTCTCGACAGAAATCTGCGTGAAGACACTATTAGGCACATAAACTGGGCGCATATCAAAGGTGCGTATGCGAGTCAGGCGCCAGCCAATATCCTCTACAGTCCCCTCAATCTCCTTGTCCGGGGAGCGTATCCAATCGCCAACCGCAAAGGGGCGATCTAAGTAAATCATCAGCCCACCAAAGAAATTCGCCAGCAAATCCTTAGCGGCAAAGCCAACCGCCAAACCCCCAATGCCACCAAAGGCCAAAACGCCACTGACGCTATAGCCTAGGAACTGCATAATCACTATACCCGCAGTGATAGCGATCGAAGCCCGCACCAGCTTGCCGATGGCTCTAACCGTGGTGGCATCCATCGGCTTGCCAATATAGCGGGGATTGCAAAGGTTACGCTCCGCGCTGTGCGAGAAGCGCCAAGCGAACCAGGAGAGGACCAAAATAAGGCCTATCTCGCGGGCAGGCTCTGCCAGGGAGAAAATCTCTGCACCCGTCGCCTGACCCGCACGCTGGGCGGCCACCGTGAGCCCCAACAGCCAGATTAATACTTGTCCAGGAGGGGAGAGAGCCCCTACCAGCGCATCATCCCAGGGATTGACGGTCTTCTCAGCCCTGGCAGCCAGTTTTTGCACAAAGCGGCCGAAAACCCAGGCCGCCAGTGCGGAAGCTAATACAATAAGAAAAACAGAGATTATCCAAACCCGGTTATCACCCAACCAGGACAACAGCACACTCTCTACGGACTCCACAATTCCCCCTCCGCTTATAAAACCGGCTCCAGCCGCCCATAGGTTCTTGGAGCAAGCTGCGGAAACCGGTATTTCTCAACTACTGCATTATTGAAGCTAACCAGCTGCGAGTTCTATGCCAGCGCTCACTTTTTTCGAGTTCCGCCCAGGAGGTGATTAAGGGTCTACCCCGCATAGCTTTCAGACGCTCACTCGATTCCGCTGCGGGAATAAAGTTCTGCAGCCCAGCGAGAGACTCCAAAGCCCCTGCGCGGTTATTGCAGACTACGCCCATATCACAACCCGCTTCCAGAGCAGCGCGGATTCTCTCCCCATAACCACCGGCAGCTCCCGCCCCCTCCATGGACAGATCATCACTGAAGATAACCCCATTAAAACCCAGCCGTCCTCGCAAAATATCCTGTAGCCAGTAACGGGAGAAACCCACCGGCTGACTGTCTATATTGACGAAGCGAATGTGAGCGGGCATCACCGCATCCAGTTCATCGGCCCCTATGCAGTCAATAAAAGGCAAGGCATCGCTGGCCAGCACCTGCTCCAGGGAGCGCTCGTCTTGAGGAAGCTCCACATGGCTATCTTCAAGCACGTGCCCGTGTCCTGGAAAGTGCTTGCCGGTTGTAGCCATACCGGCCTCACGCATCCCTTGAATAAATGGCCTTGCAATAGCCGTCAGGTGATGGGGGGCGGGACAAAAACTGCGATCTCCAATAACTCGGCTGTGGCTGTCATCGGCATCCAATACAGGGGCGAAACTGAAATCCATCCCTACAGCCAATAACTCAGAGGCGAGCAACCAACCCACATCCTGCAACTGTACTGCTGAAGCCTCGGCGGACAGCTTTTGCATGGAAGGCAAACGCGTGAACCCCTCTCGAAAACGCTGTACTCGCCCACCCTCCTGATCAACAGCCAGCAGTATCTCTGGGCGCACAGATCGAATATCGGCAATCAGAGCTTGAATCTGATCGCGATCGCGATAATTGCGCGCAAAGAAAATCAAACCACCCACGAGCGGGTGGCGCAAAAGCTCACAATCCTCATCAGTGAGCTTCTGCCCTTCGATATCGATCATCACCGGTCCAAGTGATGCAGGCATATTCAGTTCCTCTAAGATTCACCAGCTGCGCAGTTTAACCGGACTCCACCTTTAGCATTGCCGAAGCGGCCGGCACAAGGCGCTCCAAAGTTTCCGGCAGGCTGCTCTGAGCACCAAAATCCTCTCTCAGGATAGCCTCTATGGCATCGTAGCTCGACAAGGTGAAAATAGTGGCCCCTAACATAAAATACAGGCGCCAGTAGAAAGTCACGGGATCAACCCCCGGTAAGGCCTCGGCCAGTAGGCCTGCGAAGCGTCGGTAACTATCACCGTAACGAGACACTATAAAGCGGCGTAAGTGCCCCTGAAACTGCGTATAAGCTAGTCCCAGCAGGCGCATAAAGCGCTGAGCATCCAGCCCAAGTTGGCTCAGACTGCCCAACCCAACTCGGTATAGGCTCTCCAACAACCCTTCAACCTTAAGTGGCTGGCCAGAAGCTATGCGTCGATCCAACTCTGCTTCCAGGGCATCGGTAAATGGTGTTAGGAAACGCTCAAAAACCGCCTGGATCAACTCTTTCTTAGAACCAAAGTGGTAGTTGACGGCTGCCAGATTGACTCCGGCAGTACTCGTAATAGTCCTAAGGGATGTCTCAGTAAAGCCGCGCTCGGCAAAGAGCGCTTCGGCAGCATCCAAGATGCGGTTAACGGTATCCATCTGACTCATAGATATCAAACCACCATTTAAAACAGCTGTTTAATTTCGGCCAGAGTAGCACACTCCCCAGCTCGCTGGCGGCTTATTACACATACAGAAAGAACGGTTGTAGGGGGAAGTCCGACCTGGCGAATCCCCATAGGCGAAATTGGTTTGGTAAGTTGGCAGGATAAGATGTAATTACCGAAGCGACTGACCACTACCTCTTCCCATAGGCCTTAGTGCATTCCACTGCGCGGGAAGAAAGATAGAGGCGCTAACTACTATTTAGGGACGAGGCACAGCTGTAGGCTCTGTATTTGGCCTCTACCTCCTGTATTCCTGTTTTTCCTGCCTCCCCTACTCCTCGCCCTATCCGATTGTTAATTAATAAAGAAAGTAACCTAGACATCTCGAAAACTATTTAATCCCTGGCTCGCATATATTTCATAATTAAATCTGCAGCCTCTTCCACTGCATCCACCACATGAAACAGATCTAGATCAGCAGAGTCGATACAATTTCGTTCCAATACCGTATCTACCAGCCAATCGTACAGCCCTCCCCAATAACGCTTGCCCACCAAAACGATTGGGAATCGCCGTACTTTTTGGGTTTGTACTAATGTCAGCGCCTCAAATAATTCGTCCAGCGTGCCGTAGCCCCCGGGTAAACCCACAAAACCCACGGCATGCTTCACAAACATAAATTTACGCACAAAGAAATAGCGAAAATTCAAGCTGATATCTTGGTAAGGATTGGCTGCCTGCTCAAAAGGCAGCTCGATATTTAATCCGATTGAAGTACCAGGCTGCTCAAAAGCCCCACGATTACACGCTTCCATCAGACCCGGCCCGCCACCGGTCATCACAGGTATCCCCTCTGCTGCTAAAAGCTCCCCAAGCTTCACCCCTTGCTGATATTCCTGGCTATCTTCAGTGAAACGCGCACCGCCAAAAACTGTTACCGCCCCGTTAAGCGCAACCAAACGCTCAATTCCATCAACCAACTCAGATTGAATGCGCAGAACTCTCCAGGCTTCAGCCATTTTCGCATCAAGCATTATTGTTCTCCCTTGCTGTCAGTTCTTTCAACTATTCTTTTCATTCCCTGTTTTCTTAAACAATGTAGCAGCTGGACTGCAGGCAGGTGCTCAGTTTGCGAGATCCTTAAATCTGTATATAATCCCAGCAACTGTATAAAAATACAGAAACGCTAGGTAAATCTATGACCAATCTCACCGCACGCCAGACTCAAGTATTAGAGCTGATAAAAGCCTACCTGGACGACACAGGTTACCCTCCCACCCGCGCAGAAATCGCCCAAGAGCTGGGTTTTCGCTCGCCCAACGCTGCAGAGGAACACCTCAAAGCACTGGCACGGAAAGGAGCCATTGAGATGGTTGCCGGTGCCTCCCGAGGTATTCGAATTCCCGACCACCAATCGGGACTTCCCATCGTGGGGCGTGTCGCCGCAGGCAATCCTATTCTGGCAGCCGAGCATATTGAGGATTATTGCGACCTGCCCGCCAGTTTCTTCCACCCACCGGCAGATTATTTATTGCGGGTACACGGCATGAGTATGCGAAATGCCGGTATTCTCGATGGGGACCTTCTGGCAGTGCAGAAGACCGAACAAATCAGAAACGGGCAGATTGTAGTTGCGCGGATTGATGATGAAGTAACCGTAAAGCGCTTCCGCCGTAAAGGTAATCAGGCAACAGTACAACTCCTGCCTGAAAACGAAGACTTTGATACCATCCAAGTAGATATGCGGGATAAGAACTTTGTGATTGAAGGATTAGCGGTGGGCGTTATTCGCCAAACTCCGTGAGACTAAAAGATTTACCGCCAATCAAATACAATAACAGCGGCTTCTAGCCGCTGTTGTTTCACTTAATTTTTCGCCTTTACCATAGATTAGTGAATCGTATGGTTAACCGGCATCGACTCTTCCTCTTCAAAGTAACCTGGCTCCAGGTCATCGAGATTTTGCACGGCTTCTATACCCGCCTCTAACATGGCCCGGGCTACTGCTACCTTGTGCTTTCGCAAAAATTGGAGACTCTCGGCTGAGAAACGAATACTCACCAGAGGGTCCTCCTCATGGCCGGCACGGCGCAGAGCCACATCGCCATTGGCCAACTCGATAATCTCAAAAGTTTCGGAGGACATTTGCTTTCCCTTCACTGCACATCAGTTTGCGCCCAGTGTACCACAGGCAATTTAGAAGTTTCAGTGGGCGCAAAAAGATGAATAGAAAGGAAGCGGAGCCCTCTTAGCACTCCTCGAGATTGGCACGCTGTCTAAGTATCAGCTCACTGAGAGCTTTGTGCCATTTAAGCAGCACTTCGAAAGAAAGCTCAATTGGTACTGGTCCGGCGATATTGTGGGTCGGAATAAGGTTGCCAGCTTGCCCCTTTTCCTCCGCTAATGTAGGCAGCCTTAAGAGCTGGTTCCACGCGCGTAATAATTCGCTAAGCCAACTCCCTGGCTCTGAGAGCAATGACTGCAGTTCACTTACTTCAAGGCTCGCTCTCCCCTGGCTGTGCAGGCTATCTAAAATAACCTGTACAGACTCCGGCTCAAAACCCAATTGCAGCTGGTGTGACAGTTCAGCCAGGAAAGCCTGATAGGCTTTCCATAGCTGCAACAAAGCACCTTCTTCCAGGGCCATTCGCCGAATAGTAGAGTCATAACTACTTGTGGCCAGCAGCTGGCTCTTACGCAATGCCGAAGTGACTAGGCCGGTATAGGGGTTACTCATTTACTTTTTTGCCGCCGCTTTCTTAGCTGCCGGCTTTTTCTTGGCCGCCGCTTCGACTTTCCAGGAGCCATCCCGGTAAAAAGCCTTCCAACCCGTGGCCTTTCCATCCTCCTCGGACTGAACATACTGCTCTTGGGTCTTACGGCTGAAGCGAACTACGGTATCGCGCCCCTGATCATCCTGTGAGGGAGCCGAGAACAAGAAACTGTACTTAGGGTCAATCTCACTTTGGTGAGGCAGTAGCTCTTTTATCAGCGGGGCACGGGTCTCACGGTTTTTCGGAAACTGGCTGGCAGCCAGGAATAATCCGGAGGCACCATCGCGGAGAATGTAATGATCCTCAACCTTCAGGCAAGCCAACTCCGGCATAGGAACCGGATCCATTTTGGGTGGCGCCGGCTGGCCATTTTTCAACAGCTTGCGGGTATTCTTACAGGCTTCGTTAGTACAGCCGAAGTATTTACCAAAACGACCTGACTTCAGCTGCATGTCGCTACCGCACTTATCACACTCAATAATCGGACCGTCGTAGCCCTTAATTTTGAACGTGCCCTGCTCTACCTCGTAACCATTACAGTCTGGGTTATTACCGCAGATATGTAGCTTTCTCTGCTCATCAAGCAGATAACTATCCATCGCCGTGCCGCACTTGGGACAGCGGCGCTTCTCCCGCAGCTGGCGGGTTTCGGCATCTTCGTCCTTATCCGCGTCCACGGCCTCATCGCCTGAGACCAGATTCATCGTGTTGGTGCAGCGCTCCTTAGGAGGAAGCGCGTAACCGGAGCAGCCAAGGAATACACCGGTAGAGCCTGTGCGGATCTGCATATGGCGACCACACTTACTGCACTCGATATCGGTATCTGTCGGCGTGTTGCGCCGCATACCCGCATCGCTGGACTGAGCTTTTTCCAGCCGCGAGGAGAAGTCTTGATAAAACTCGTCGAGTAACTGCTTCCAACCTTTATCGCCATCGGCAACCGCATCCAGAGACTCCTCCAGGCTTGCGGTAAAACCGTAGTCCATCAGATTTTTAAAACTTTCGCTGAGGCGGTCGGTGACAATATCACCCATTTTTTCCGCGTAGAAACGGCGGTTCTCAAGCCGCACATAGCCCCGATCCTGAATTGTGGAAATAATAGAGGCATAAGTTGAGGGCCGGCCAATACCACGCTTTTCCAGCTCTTTCACCAGAGCGGCTTCGCTAAAACGAGCCGGAGGCTTGGTGAAATGTTGTTTCGGGTCCAGCTGCTGCAGAGACAGCTTATCGCCAACCTGAACATCAGGCAGCAGCAGATCTTCATCTTTCTTGCCCGCAGGAGGGGCAACTTTGAGAAAGCCATCAAAACGAATCACTCGGCCGCGAGCACGCAACTCAAAGTCACCGGCACTCACCACAATTGAGGTGGAAGTGTATTTTGCCGGGGTCATCTGACAGGCGACGAACTGCTGCCAAATCAGATTGTAGAGCCGCTCCGCATCCCGCTCTGCACCTGAGAGCATATTCGGGGCAACACGCACATCGGAGGGACGAATTGCCTCGTGAGCTTCTTGCGCTCCCTCCTTGCTGCTATAACTAACGGGCTTTTCTGGCAGATACTTATCGCCAAAATTCTCACCGATATACTGCCGGGCCGACTCAACCGCCTCTTTACTTAGGTTGGTCGAATCGGTACGCATGTATGTAATATGACCAGCTTCGTAAAGACGCTGTGCAAGGGTCATGGTTTTCTTGACACTGAAACCGAGACGATTACTAGCCGCCTGCTGCAGTGTCGAAGTAATAAAGGGAGCACTAGGCTTGGAACTGGTAGGCTTATCGTCACGACCGCTAACAACAAACTCACTACCCTGAAGCAATTTCACCGCGCTATTCGCATCGGCTTCATTGGTGGGGCGGAAAGTTTCACCAGCTTGTTTTTTAACCTCTAGCCGCAGCTTGTTCGCTTTGCTGGTAGCGGTATCAGCGAAAAGCGTCCAGTACTCCTCAGGAATGAAAGCGCGGATCTCACGTTCGCGCTCTACCACGAGACGAACTGCCACTGACTGCACCCGGCCAGCAGAGAGTCCTCGGGCAACTTTCTCCCACAATAGTGGGGAGACCATATAGCCAACAATGCGATCGAGGAATCGGCGAGCCTGCTGGGCATGAACCCGATTGATATTCAGGCGGCCGGGATCTTTGAACGCCTCCTGGATCGCGGACTTAGTGATTTCATTAAAAACCACTCGGCGATAGCGTTCGTCATTACCGCCAATTGCTTCCCGCAAGTGCCAGGCGATCGCCTCTCCCTCGCGGTCCAAATCCGTTGCCAGATAAATGTGATCGGCATTCTCAGCCAGCTTTTGCAATTCGCTGACTACTTTTTCCTTGCCTGGCAAAATTTCGTAGTGAGCCTGCCAGCTATTATCCGGGTCGATCCCCATGCGCTTGATCAGCTGCGCACGATTTTTCTTGCGCTTGTAAGCTTCTTTCGCCTCAGGAGAAAGCTTACGAGTCTCTGCCGCACGCCTTGCCCGTTCTTTTGCGTCAACGGGCTGTTTGTTGCCACCACCGGTTGGCAAATCGCGAATATGACCGACGCTGGACTTAACAACAAAGTCCTTGCCGAGATATTTATTGATGGTTTTCGCTTTGGCCGGTGATTCGACGATGACCAGTGATTTACCCATAAGCCTTTGATTTCAAATGAAAAATTTACTGCTATCCGAAGCATTTCAGGCCCATCAATCGGGCCTGCGCTGCGCGAATATATAAGCCTCAGTCAAGGCGCGGTCAAGCAAAGCTGACAACTTTTAGTGCTTATTCGCCAAATTTCACCCCCAGAAAAGGGTAAAATTGTGACAATTTTCCCTATTTGAGCAGCCCGCTAAAATGCCTGTCGCCCTAGTCTTCTGGGAGCTTAATGGGACTGATCTTGCGTACAGATTCTTCTATAAGAGGGGTGTACTCCGCCAAACTCTCAGACAGCTGCGAAAAAGCTTTGACCCCACCGTTTTCCTGCCATTGCACGCCCAATCCGACATCGGTTGCGATAATCGCATAGCAATCCGCCGGCAAGCTATCCAGCAACTGGTGCAATTGCTGCCATGCTGCCTGGGGGGCTCTCACACTGTTGCCCCAGTCCCAACTACCGGCAAAATTCATTTCGTGCGTAATCCGCTGGCGCTGTAGCTTCCAACCAATCTGTAGACGCTTTCTATCCTTCCACCGATAGTAATAAACCGCTGCGGTCCCCTCCCCCAAAGCTTCAGGTAAGGCTTGAATTTGCACGGTAATACCTGCCCTGGCGGCACGGCCACGCAAATCAGCCAGACGGCTGTCGCGCTGATTGGGCTTCAGCCACATCACTGGCCCCAGCACCAGGGCAATAGCAAAGCCAATTATGATTACCGGTAGCCATTCGGACATAAAAGTTCCTTATGATGGTTTTAAAAACGGCCTATTCTGCGGCGCCATATATGATCCATGTCAAACAGTTTTTTTTGCGATAGACTGAAAATAGCTGTCGTATGAGGCCCCACTGGGCAAATAGAAAAGACAGGAGCTAATGGAAAATGGCGAAATATGAACGAATATTGGTGGGCCTGGACCTCTCGGAAGAATCCTCACAAGTGCTGGAAAAAGCGGCCTCCCTCGCTGAAGCTTTCAATGCCGAAATCAGCTTGATGCATGCCATTGAGCCGCTGACATTTGCCTACGGTGGGGATATCCCCATGGATTTATCGGAGGTACAGGATCAGCTACAGAGACAGGCCAAGGAACAGCTCCACAAAGCCGCTCTACCGCTGAATATCCCCGCTGAACGACAGCATGTAATTTTGGGCCAACCATCCACCGAGATACATCGCCTAGCCAAAGATTTAGAGGTCGATCTTATTGTTATCGGTAGCCATGGACGCCATGGCCTGGCTCTTCTGCTGGGCTCAACCTCTAACGGGGTTCTTCACGGCGCCAAGTGCGATGTTTTAGCTGTCAGGGTATATGTGGACGAAGAATAAGCCCCCTCTTTCGGCGAGAGAAGTGGTGCCATGCACCCCTTCTCTCCAATACTCAAACCTTACTCTTCGCCCCCCTCCAACTCCGACCATCGATCAAAAGCGGTCTCTAATTGAGTTTGCTTCTCCGCCAGTAAATTGAGCCGGTTTTGCACCTGGGCTTGCTCCTGTTGATAAAAAGTAGGGTCTGCTACCTCAGCCTCTATAGCGCCAATTTCAACTTCAAGCTGTTCGATCAAGGCTGGTAAGCCATCCAGTTCACGTTGCAGCTTATAGCTGAGCTTCTTTTTCTTAACCTGAGGCTTGTCCGCTTCGACCGGCTTTGCTTTCACCTTGCCTTCGGGGACTTTTTCCTCTTTTGACTCCTGTTCAAAGCTACCTCCCTGGCGAATGAAGTCCGCATAACCACCCACATACTCTCGGATACGACCATCTCCCTCGAAGGCCAGACAGGAATCCACAACATTATCGAGAAATGCACGGTCGTGACTGACTAATAACACTGTGCCTGTGAATTCCAGAAGTAACTTTTCAAGCAGCTCCAGGGTTTCTACATCCAAGTCATTTGTCGGCTCATCGAGCACCAGAATATTGGCTGGCTGACTGAATAATTTCGCCAGAAGAGCCCTATTGCGCTCACCACCACTCAACGCACCTACCTTGGTCCGCGCTTTCAAACCGCTAAAGAGGAAATCGGATAAATAGGACATGATATGGCGGCTTTTACCGCCAATGGTGACAGAGTCGCGCCCTCCACCAACATTATCCAACACGGTAAGTTCTGGATTTAATTGGTCCCTGCGCTGGTCAAAATAGGCTACCTGCTGCTTTGTACCCAAACGCACCTGACCGGACTGAGGCTGAAGGTCCCCGAGCAACACTCGAATTAAGGTGCTTTTACCAACCCCATTAGGACCAATCAATCCCACCTTATCACCGCGCATTAAGGTAAATGAAAGGTCGCGAATCAGGGGGGACTCATTGGGGTAGGCAAAGGTAACGTTGCTAAGCTCAGCCACCAGTTTACCGGATATTTCTCCACTATCGAGAGACATCCTTGCAATGCCCTGTTGAGTTCGACGCGCCTCTCTCTGGCGCCTTAGTCCCTGCAAGGCCCGCACCCGCCCTTCATTACGGGTGCGTCGCGCCTTGATACCCTGGCGAATCCAGGCTTCCTCCTGGGCTAGCTTTTTGTCGAATAGCGCTTCGTTCCTGGCCTCTTCTTCTAAAAGTTTCTCTTTTTCTTCCTGGTAACGCCCAAACTTACAACGAAAAACTCGTAGGTATCCACGATCCAAATCCCAGACTGTACTGGCCAGCCGCTGCGCCAAAGCACGATCGTGGCTGACGAACAATAACGCGCCTCTAAAAGTATCGAGGAACCCTTCCAACCACTCCACAGCGGCAATATCCAAATGGTTGGTGGGCTCATCGAGAATGAGCAAATCGGGCTCTGTAACCAGTGCGCGCGCGAGAGCTGCACGGCGCTGCCAACCTCCAGAGAGATCAGCCACGGATTCATCGGGACTCAAGCCGAGGCGGTCGAGCACACTATCGACTCTAGGCAGGAGATCCCAGCCGTGCTCCGCTTCAATTTTGGCCTGTAGCTCGGCCGATGGGTCCTCCCGATAACCAGCCAATACCCCCCCTATAGGGCCCAGACCCTCGGCAACATATCGGTAGACAGAGTCGAGACAGCCTGCGGGCAACTCCTGCTCAAGGGTTGCCATAACCATCCCACTCGCGCGCACAATCTCCCCAGCATCTGGGTCCACCTGCCCCGCAATTAAACGCAACAGGCTGGACTTACCCTCTCCATTGCGGCCAACAAGGCAAATACGATCGCCCCGCTCAATTTTTGCACTGACGTTTTCAGCAAGCACCTGGGTCCCGTAACGCAGACTGACCCCATCCAATAGAAGCAACATAATTAGGCACTACAATTAACAGACCCGGTTAACATTCTCGCTAGTTAGTTGAATGAAACGAAAATTGATACTTCGGGTCCTGTGAAAAATTCGCTATTTTACGCTTTTTTGCCAAGCCGTCTCATAAACTTGCGCGACCAGACTCAACTTTGGGGTTACTGTCATGTCAGTTAGCACAAGTCGACTCTTCCAGTTTATTGCCCCTTTAATGGTCTGGATCTGCCTCAGCGCCCAGGCAGAGTCACAAGCATCATCGAAGGAGTTGTCTCAGCAAGACAAGCCAGCCACAGGTATATCCAACCAGCGCCAGCTATTACAACAAGCCAGGATAGCGATCAAATACGGCAATAAAAAACAGTTAAAGCAATTGAAAGCCAAGTTGGCGAATTACCCTCTAGTGCCCTATCTCGACTACTGGGCGATCGGAAGAAAATTACACCAATTGCCCCTAAAAGATATTGATCGCTTTCTCGCTGAGAATCAGGGAACAGCGGTGGGTGACTGGATGCGTATTAGGTTACTTAGAGAGCTGGGGCAACAGAGACAATTTCAGACCTACCTAAAATACTTTCAACCTGAGAAACACAAGCGCGCGGCACTGCGTTGCTATTATGCCGACGCATTGTTTCGCCATGGCAACAAAGACAATGCCGATCAAGTAACCACCGAGCTCTGGCTGGTTGGGCACTCACAAGTAGAGGAGTGTGACCCTGTTTTTGCCCGTTGGAAGCGCAATGGTGGCCTAACCCAGGAAAAGATTTGGTCCCGCCATTTACTCACCCTAGAAGAGGATAACCTCGAACTCGCTTCCTATATCGCCAGGAAAATGGACAAACCCTTCCAACAGAGAGCAGCCCTGCTAAGGGAGGTGCACAAATCACCCAAGCTTCTTCTCAATTACCCCCGCTTCTTACAGTCACCAGAGCATCATAGGGAAATTATTCTGCATGGATTGCATCGATTAGCTAGGGAAGATGCAGCCGTCGCTGAACAGGCATGGCAGCGCTATAGTGCCAGCCTCCTGTTTAACGATAAGGAGCAAGCCAATATGCTCCGCCATCTGGCTCGACAATTTGCGCGTCAAGACGATACCCAGGGACTGCTACAACTGACCAAGAATCACACAATGGATGATGGATATTCCATTGAATGGCTGGCGCGGCAATCCCTGCGAGAGCTCGACTGGGAGCAGGTTGCCTTTTGGATTGATCGCCTGCCACTCGATCGGCAACAGCGCGATCGCTGGCTCTACTGGAAAGCCCGCTCACTGGAAGAACTTTATGGTAAAGCGCAGTCTGGAGCAGCCTCCCTGCTCTATCGAAAAGCTGCACGGGAACGCAGTTACTACGGCTTCCTTGCTGCCGATACCCTCGGACAAAATTACAGCTTTGTAGATCGTCCCGCGCCAATCACGCCAATTCAAGTGCAGCAGATGGCCCAGCACACCGGCTTACAAAGGGCACGTGAATTGCAGGCTATTGGTGAACTATTCCATGCTCGGCGTGAGTGGAGCTACGCTACTCGGGAAATGGATCACGAGGAGCTATTAGCCGCGGGCAAAGTGGCAAGCGCATGGGGTTGGTATCACAAATCCATTCAATCTGTTCTTGCGGCAGACTACCTGGATGATCTGGAACTCCGCTTCCCCCTGGCCTTTGCCGATATTGTAGAAAGTGTAAGTGAGCAGGTTGGACGGCAGAGCACGCCTCTAGAGCCCTATATGATTTATGCAGTTGCCCGCCAGGAAAGCCACTTCAGCCACGACGCCAAATCACGGTCTGGCGCATTGGGCCTAATGCAATTGCTACCCTCTACCGCACGCGCAACGGCAAAGCGCGCCGGTGTACGCTATCGACGCAGCTGGGATCTACTAAGCCCCAAAACTAATATTGCCCTTGGCAGCTTTTACCTGAGCACCCTGTTAAATCGATTCGATAACAATCGCTTCCTCGCCGCTGCCGCTTACAACGCGGGGCCAACGCGGGTTGCCAAGTGGTTAAAGGAGACTCGTCAGCGTCTGCCACACGATGTCTGGATCGAGACGATTCCCTATAGTGAAACAAGGAATTATGTACAGAATGTACTCGCTTATACGGTAATTTATGCCTATCGAAGCGGCACCAAGCTACAACTTCTCAAGGCGCATGAGGCAGGGAATAAACTTTAAGGTGTCTCAGAATAACCTTACAAACCTCTGCCCTAACTTTGATACCGTTTGATAGGAATAGAGCCCCCCTTGGGAACCCGAGTCATTGGGGCTTAAGGTGGGAGTTATCTCCCAATAAATGACGGGCGCCTAACCAATTCGTTTGGCTAACCAGGCTTGCAGCTGCGATTGCTGAAAGGGCCATGCATAAGTGTCTTCAGGATCACCGAGCCCCACCACGGGTATCAAAAGACTAAAGCGCTCGAATAAATTGTCATCATCGGCAATATCTACCTCCCTTAAACGCAACCCAAACTGCTCGAGCAGGGGCCATATTTCCAGCTTGGCCTTTTCGCACAGGCTGCATCCAAGGGTGGTATAGAGCAGCAATTCACGGGGCGAACTCATGAGAACACTCCCAGGTTATTAACCCAAAAATATCCGGCAGCACCGGAAACCAATAACAGAGTCAAGCCCAAGGCTTTTATAGGGATACGTGGCTGAAGTTTTTCCTCCTGGGGCTCAGCCATACTTGGGCTCTCTTCCCGCAGCCCGGCGATAGAAGCCGAGAAGGATCTCTGAGTGACATCTTCAGCTGTCACTTCACCTGAGCCAATTTTTGGAGACTTCATAAGATGTGAAGAGATTGCAGGGCGCACTGCGGTGCGATCAAGATCATCCGCAGGGCCCACAACAGAAAAACTCAACGAATCAAACCGCAGTTCATCGCCTCTTCGCACACGGCTTTCCGTGATCCGTCGACCATTGACGAATGTCCCGTTGGCCGAGCCGAGATCAATTGCGAACAGCAACCCTTCACGCACCTCCAACCTTGCATGGCGACGTGAAAGGTGTGACAAGGAAAAAGTGATATCGCACTCCTCAGAGCGCCCCACCACCGCGCCACCCTTCACAGGAAACACTTTCCCCGCTATCGCCTTGTGATTTGCCCGTAGCGCCCAGGCGGTATTTTTCGACT
The DNA here is from genome assembly GCF_052468275.1 of Microbulbifer mixtoriginis (SeqCode). NCBI lineage: Bacteria > Pseudomonadati > Pseudomonadota > Gammaproteobacteria > Cellvibrionales > Microbulbiferaceae > Microbulbifer > Microbulbifer mixtoriginis (SeqCode). The sequence continues at coordinate 3,491,498 of NZ_CP174341.1, forward strand.
TGCTCGAATTAAGCTTTGTTACTTTGGGGTCAATAATTTGTAGTGTTCGAGTACCGATTGTTATCTGATCGTTCAGCTTGATTCGACAGGCTGATGCCATCGGCTTCCCATTAACCAGTACATGGGAGTCTCCAGAAACATTCCCCAGGGTAAGCTGCCCCCCCTTAATCGCGATCTTTAGATGTAACTTCGCAATCGAGTCATCCGGTATACACAGATCACAACCCTGATCTCGCCCCACCGTTACACCGGGGGCCACCAACCAAACACTCTGGCCAGAATCGTTTACATCACAAAGTTTTAGCATTGATCACGCTCCTCAGCCCTAAGGAGACTGAATATAGGGCAGCCTAAATAAAGGGACTGTCCCAATTAACAGTAAAACCTGAAAAAAATTTGCAGATTGAAGATAAAACCGAGTTTAACACGGGCAATATCATTAGCGTGTGATTGGGTTTGCAGCTTACAATGGCGCAAAGGTCTAATATCCGGCTCAGGCAGGGATGACCAATTCAGCTGCCATTGGTGTCGTTGGGTAAAGTACACTTGCAGCACCACAAGGAAAAGACGGATCTTTGCCGAATCGGCTATCACCGTCAGTAACGATGAGAAACCATAACAGGTAGTTGCACGCCAGTGAGTGAAGCCAAAGTTCGCGAGGTATCGCGGCACAGCGAAGTAGTTCAACACACCCCAAGTGCTACACGTAGCGCTGGCGCCACTCATCCCGGCTACCGGCGAGAGCAGAATGAAGATGCCTATTGGGCAGATGAAGAAAAAGGCATTTGGGTCGTCGCCGATGGCTTGGGCGGACACCACGCCGGCGAGATTGCCAGCCAGACCGTAGTAGAAGAAATCCAACAGTGCGCGTCAACTGACCGCCACTATGAACGCGCCCTACAAAGGGCCCACGCCCTACTGCTTGGTGATGAGCACAGCACTGCTAATATGGGCTCAACCGCAGTAGTGCTCGCCGAGGAAGGCGATTACTATCACATCTATTGGGTTGGAGATAGCCGAGCTTACCTCTGGACACCGGGCGACAAAAACGGCGAACTCAGCCAACTGACAAGTGATCACTCCTATGTTCAGATGCTGATGGATTCTGGTGCCATCAACTCAGAGGAAGCCGCAACCCACCCAAATCGCCACGTTATTACCCGATGTATCGGCGGTAGTACCAACCCCAAGCTCGAAGTTGACCGGGTATCTCATCGCTGGAGCTCAGGACAAAAACTTCTACTTTGCAGCGATGGACTCAGTTCCGAAGTACCCAATGAAAAAATAAACCGGATCATCGCTGAAAACCCCAATAACCACCAAATAGTTGAGTTTCTCATAAACGCAGCCCTTGATGCCGGTGGCAAGGACAATATCACCGTTCAGGTTATCGAAGCACCAGCTATCGCCCCTCCCCCAAGCTTTTCGCAAGAATCTCACAGCAGCACTGCACAAAACAAAACTAATGGTGACAGCCAAAGCAATAGAAGCTGGCGACCACTTCTGGTCTTGCTTGCTGCTTGCGGAGCAATTGCCGCACTGGCAGGCGGAATATTCCAGCTATTTTAACGAGGCCATAGCACACCATGGAGCTCGTAAAGAGTGGCAATTCTTCGCTACAAATCCCCGGCTATCGCATCCTCCGCAAAATTAACCAGGGTGGCATGTCCACGGTATACCTAGCCATTCAGCGCAGTGTCGGCCGCCAAGTGGCCCTCAAGGTTATGTCGCCGGTTCTCAATGCCGACCCGATTTTCAGTGAGCGATTTCAACGGGAAGCCAACATTGTCGGACAGCTCTCCCATCCAAATATCGTTGGTATCCATGATATTGGACGCTACCGCAGCCTTAACTATATCGCCATGGACTATATGGCTGGGGGCTCTGTTTCTGAAAGACTCGCCAAAGGGCCATTGGAGCCACTGGAAGCCCTCAATGTTGTACGCCAAATCGCCATGGCCTTGGACCACTCCCACAGCAAGGGGTATGTGCACAGGGACCTAAAACCAGAAAATATACTGTTTCGGGAGGATGGCTCTGCCGTATTGAGTGATTTTGGCGTGGCGCGCGCTGTTGCACATACCACAAGAATGACCAATAGCGGCATGGTCGTAGGCACGCCCCACTATATGAGCCCCGAGCAGGCCAGAGGTAATGCTATTGACGGTCGGGCCGATCTCTACAGCCTAGGTGTTGTCTTTTATGAAATGCTCACTGGTGCTGTTCCCTACCAAGCAGAGGAAGCGGTGGCTATTGCCATCAAGCACCTGACCGACCCCATCCCCAAGTTACCTGCTCGGCACGCGCTATACCAGCCGATCATTGATCGCGCCCTGGCCAAAGAGCCGGCCAAACGATTTCAACGGGGCCTGGATGTCGCAGATGCAACCGATCAGTTAGTTGCAACCCTAGCCGGCAAGCCCAGCCAGCAAATCAGCCAGTTAAACAACGCCTCTGTCGGTGTTTCCAGTCTAGCCCGTGCACTTTTTCTCACTCTTTTAAGCAGCCTCCGGGATCGCTTTATTAAAGGCTGGCAGGTGAGACTGGAGAACCCCCAGCAAGTGGACTCCGTACGTAAAGATCAGGATACCCTGGTGCGTTTACGACAGCTGGTCAGTGAACCAACAAAGCACAGGCGCCCATGGGCACTAACCGCCATCACCGCCATTACGCTACTCTTTGGCTGGAGCGTTCATAGCACTTTCAGTGGTAAGGAAACTTGGCTTAGCCAGATCACTTTATCCGACAGCGCAAGACGCCATACCTCCGACACTGCGCCCAGCGCCGATCGTTCTGAAGAAGTACAAGTCAGAGATGTAGAGAAGCCTCCAGTTAAAGATCTGGTACAGACACAAGGGCAGGAGATCTCTCAAGGTCATTCCATAAACAACCAATCCCCGGAAAATTCACTATCGGGCAATCTACACACCCAAAACTCGGTTGTGCTTTCACAGGAGCAGCCAAACTCAGTACCAAAGTTTGCATTTACGGTCAAAACTGAGCCTGAAGATGCCCGCGTACGTATTATGAATATAAGTCCGCGCTATACACCGGGTATTCAACTAGAGCCCGGGCGATACGATGTAGAGGTCAGCAAACCCGGCTATGACCGCTTTCGTAATTGGATCATTATTGAGGATCAGAACCACCAGCTTTCGGTAAAGCTACAAAAAGCCTATTTTGCCGGAAAGAAAATACGCTCCAAGCTCTCCTCCGGCGGTCAGGGCCCTCAGATGATCGTAGTAGGCTCGGGAGAATTTATGATGGGCAGCAATAAACGCAGTAATAGCCGCCCCGAGCACCAAGTAAAAATTCCCAAACCCTTTGCCATTTCAACTCAAGAAATCACTTTTGAGGATTATGACCGCTTTGCTCTCGCCACAGGCATTAATCAACCCAGTGACTCAGGCTGGGGCCGAGGGAGGCGACCGGTCACCAATATTACCTGGCGGGACGCACAAAAATATGTTGAGTGGCTTTCAGAGCAAACGGGACAAAAATATCGTTTGCCCAGCGAGGCCGAGTGGGAATATGCAGCCCGCGCGGGCACTGACCAACCTTTCTGGTGGAAAAGCAGCGATGCAAGGGGAAAAGCCAATTGCAGGCGCGGATGTGACAGTGAATTTAACAGTCTCTTTATCACGAAAACCGGGCCGGTAGCGAATTACCAAGCCAACCCTTTTGGACTATACGATACGGCCGGCAATGCGGCAGAGTGGGTGCAAGACTGTTATCAACCCGGTTATGATAAAAACCACAACACATCTGCACCACTGAAAATCAAAAACTGTCAGTTACGCAGCGTTCGCGGTGGCTCAATGCGGGACTCGTCTAGCAGAATTGGGGCAGATTATCGCAAGGGCCTCAATGAAAATAGTCGTGCAAAGGATGTAGGAATGCGGATTGTTATGGAACTTGATTAATAACTCCAACTCAAACTAGCGTAACCAGAAAGGATTAAGCAATGATAAGGATCTTTGTTCTACTGTCAGCACTCACAGTTTCAGCTTGTAGCAACCTAAAATTCAACACCAATGCAGGACCATACTTGTCAAATAAAATTACCTCAACTTTTGTTAAGGAGTACTCTCCAGCAGAAATACGCCGATATAATGGAATCATCTTGGGAGTAGTAACGTCTTCAGAATGCCAAGCCTCCCCCAAAGAGGATAAGCCCTCAAAAAAAGCTCTGAACTGGGCACTAAAAAAACAGGTTCATGATATGGGCGGGAATGCAATTGTGATTGAAAACTGCGCAGTACAGCAATCTGCCGGTTGTATTTCTTTTCTTGAATGCCAAGGTGTCGCCTATACAATCCCTAATCCAAATTCACAAGCAAGCAAGACTAGCCATAGAGAGAGTTATAGCTTCTAAAGCTGATTTCTAAATCAAAAACCTCAAAACCCCATGTTAAAAATTGGTTAATTAGCGGCCTGAGGAAATACCCTCAAAGCCGCTGCAAAGAAAGTTTAAGTTATCCCCACTTACACCTTCACTCTCACTTCCCAAACGTTGTGGATTTTAGGGTTGCGTTGAAAATCCTTATCCAACAACTGTAAAGGCTGCACGGCAAAGGCATCAGTAATCGCCACATCCATTTTAAAACTGCGCAAATTATTGGAAAAAATCAGAGTGCCCCCCGGAGCCAATAATGCCATGCATTGGCTGATCAGCTTGGCGTGGTCGCGCTGAATATCCAGCACTCCGCGCATTTTGGCCGAATTGGAAAAGCTCGGGGGATCGAGGAAGATCAGGTCGTAATGGCCTTTGCGATTTTGTTGGGCCGATGCCAACCACTGCAGGCAATCAGCTTCCACCAGCTGGTGCTTATAGGGATCCATACCATTTGCACGGAAGTTTCGCGCAGCCCAGGATTGATAGGTTTTGGACATATCCACACTGGTACTTTGTATGCTGCCACCCAAAGCAGCTTGCACAGTGGCTGTTGCGGTATAGCAAAACAGGTTGAGAAATTTCTTCCCAGAGGATATCTCGCGCAGGTGCTTTCTCACCGGGCGATGGTCTAGGAACAGCCCTGTATCCAAGTAGCGCCATAAATCCACTTCCAGCTCAGCGCCGTACTCCTGCACCTGCAAGCTAGCCCTTTCCTCAACCTGCTTTTGATACTGGCCAGCGCCCTTTTGGCCACCTTTATGGCTGTGGCGGCGACGCTCCTTGATGCTAATTTTCCCTCTAGGCAGCTCCAAAACGGATTGCACGGCTCTCAACAGATCCCTTAACCGGTTGCGCGCCTTACCCTCATCAATACTGGCCGGCGCGCGGTACTCCTGGAGGTGAGCGTAGAGCTCCCCCTCTAAAGTGCGATATAAATCTACTGCGGCGGCGTACTCCGGTAAATCAGCATCGTAGAGCCTATAACAGTCAATACCGTTTCTGGATGCCCACTTGCCTGTTGTGCGTAAATTCTTGCGCAGGCGATTGGCCACCATTTCAGCTTCCGGGGAAAGCTTGCGTTCCTTAGGTGCGCTCTCGGCCTGCCCCCCCTGTTCGCGCACCTGAAACAACAACAGCTGACTGGGGATTGAGCCGTTATATAACTGGTAGTGCTTGTGAGAGCGTAGCCCGGTGGAATACCCCAACTCAGGGTTGCCGGTAAAAATTCCCACCTGCCAACCGGGAAACTCCGCCTTTAACTGCTTACCCAACTCCGCGTAGGTTTCTCGCAGAGCCTCCTGCTCACCAAGGCGTTCACCATAGGGGGGGTTGGTCAATACCAAACCAGTATTGATCTCCCGATGACTCGGAACCTTGAATGCGGCGACCGGCCGGCAACTCACCCGCACCTGGCGCTCCAATCCCGCCCTATCAATATTGGCTTCGGCAGCAAATAGCACCCTAGCATCGGCATCATAACCGCGAATTTCCGGCAAAGGCTTCTCCAAACCGGCAACGCGACGCTGCAGAGCCTCTTCACGAAGCTCATTCCAAATATCGCTCTGGTGGTTGAGCCAGCGCTCAAAACCAAAACTCTCACGGAAGAGACCCGGAGCAATATCAGCAGCCATCATGGCCGCTTCAATCAAAATAGTGCCCGAACCACACATTGGATCCAGCAGAGCCCCACCCTCAGCCGCAATCTGCGGCCAACGAGCGCGCAATAACAGGGCTGCAGCCAGGTTTTCCTTGAGGGGGGCAGCACCGATATGCGTTCGGTAGCCCCTTTTATGCAAGCTATCCCCACTGAGATCTATGGCAATATCCAGCCTGTCCCGCTGCAGTCGCAAAGCCACAGTCAGGTCGGGATTGTGCTTATCGATACTCGGTCTCGCCCCGGTTTTATCACGCAAGCGATCAACGATGGCATCTTTTGTTTTTTGGGCTCCGAACTGACTATTACGGATTTCCCGATTTGTCCCCGAAAACTGCAACCACAGTTTGCCCGAAGGGCCAATATGCTCCTCCCAAGGCTGTGCAGCCACCGCCCGGTAGAGGTCTTCAGCATCACCGATGCGAACCTGATCGAGTTGCAGCAAAATCCGGTTTGCCAGGCGACTCCACAGACAGCAACGATAAGCAAGCTTCAAGGAGCCTGCAAAATGTATGGCCGCAGGCTGCTCCCGAAGGACCTTAGCCCCCAGAGACCCAAGCTCTACAGCAAGTAAGCTTTCCAATCCTTTCGGACATGTCGCAGTAAACTTAAATTCTTCTATACGTGAGTCGATCAAAACTTTTACTCGATAACCCCTAGCATCAGGGGGATAAATATGGCGCCCCTTGGCGCAAATTAGATTTTCAAGAGCCTGGTAGACATACCCGGAGGTCAGTATTCCCCTCAACAGGCCAGATTTTCTGGCGCGATTATCCCACTTTGTAGCGGCGGAGCCTATGTAGTCGGGATATCTTGCTAGTGTCTACACAGTCACCCCGACTTTTAAATGCCTCTCTGTAGATGTCTTGAGAGCGATGCCCAGCCATTTTCCGATTTTGCTCTCTCCACCATATTCTTGCTATGTGGGAAGCGATAGGAGTCACACAACTGCCCACGCAAAAGTTTCGCTAAGCTTTAATTGTCGATGCAACAAAACCGTAATAAGCATCCAACGGACTGCGCCGCAGTTCGTAAATCTACAAGCAGAGGTGCCGTATAGATGAAACGCCAAAAACGCAATCACGCCGACAGGGCTTTCTACAAAGGGTATTTGGCAGCCCTGAACAATAAGTCTATAGATAGCTGTCCCTTTGTCGAAAATGACCCACACCAGGAATGGGTTAACGGCTGGCGTGAAGGGCGGGAAGATTACTGGAATGGCTTTGACAGGACTACCAAGGCGCAAAAACTGGAAATCTATGGCGCCATTTCCACCGATATCCAATATCCAGACGGCTGGAGTACTATTTAGCCTGCGGGAAAGGTGCAGGTTCACCTGCACCTTTTACAAGACCACCACCAGGCTACACCTGCATCCCTCTGAACCCGTTCAACGATAAAGATGAATTCAACATCTCAATCTAGGTTAATAGGACCAGGCGTTACTCGCCTATTCACCAGCTGAGCGACGACGCTCCATAGCTATAGACTCCACCGCTTCGCGGACAAGCTGCGGTCCCCGGTATATAAACCCGGTATAAACCTGTACGGCAGTTGCCCCTGCGCGAATTTTTTCTGCTGCACTGTCACCGTCGAAGATACCCCCAACACCAATAATAGGGATCTGCTTGTCCAGAGCCTTGGACAGCTGCGCAATAACCTCCGTGGAGCGGTGCTGCAGAGGCTTACCGCTCAGCCCACCCTGCTCATTACCATGGGGCAGATTAGCCACAGATGACTTATCAATGGTGGTATTAGTGGCAATTACGCCATCAATACCGTATTCGCACAGAGCCTCGGCGATCTGCTCTATGGCATCCCCTTCGATATCTGGCGCGATTTTTACCGCAACGGGCACGTAGCGATCGCTCTTTTGAGCCAGTTCCGCCTGCTTCTCCTTGATACTTCCCAGTAGCCTGTTGAGGCTCTCACCAAACTGCAGGTCCCGCAGCCCCTTGGTGTTCGGCGAAGAAACATTGGCGGTGATGTAATCCGCATAGGGATACACCTTTTCCATACAGAGCCGGTAATCATCCGCCGCCTTTTCTACCGGAGTGTCGAAGTTTTTACCAACATTGATTCCCAATACACCCCTGTAACGGCGGTGCTTCACTCTGTCGATTAAGTAGTCAACTCCCAGGTTGTTAAACCCCATACGGTTGATAATGGCACCCGCCTCTTCCACACGGAACAGTCGTGGCAACGGGTTGCCCGGCTGTGGGCGTGGGGTCACGGTGCCAACTTCCACAAAACCGAAACCCAAAGCACCCAAACCGTTAAAAGCCTGGGCATTCTTATCCAGTCCTGCAGCCAGACCAACAGGGTTAGGGAGGGTCAACCCCATCAGCTCTACCGGGTCGTGAGCGACTGCCTGTTTGAAAAAAGACATCAGGCCAAGGCGCTCAACGGCACCAATTGCATCCAGAGAGAGGTGGTGGGCCCGCTCGGGATCGAGCGCAAACAGAGCTTTACGCAGAGTTGAATACATACCTTTCCTTACGTGGGGACTGAACCCGTCCGCCAGGAGTCAACGAACGGAGATAGAATTTCATTGCCACCCGTGAAATAGCGCCAAGGAGAACTAACCCCCTAGCGCTATTTCCCGAACTCACTTCGGCCTACTCAGCCAGGGTTTCGCGGTCTGCAGTTGCGTGGGCAAGGTACATCAACTCGCGCAGCGCTACTGTAAACATCGCAAAATCACCGACGGCAGCTGCCTTCAGCTCGGCAATCATGTTGTGCCAACGCTGAATAGCCGGCGCCATAATAGCGCCCCAGCGCAACATTGCACTATCTACGTCCAATTTCTCCACAGTGGCAAGGCGCAGGATATTCACTGCCAGGGTGGCGAGCTGGCTGTCTAAGTCATCCATACTCGTTTCGCGTGCCTGGGCTTGCCAGAAGCTGTCCACCGGTAGATCGACAATCAAATTGCCAAACCAGTGTAGATTCAACTCGTCAGAGAGGCTGAAATAGACTTTGGCCACCTCTTCTACAGGGCGGTCACTGGCATAAGCAGATTCGGAAATGCCCAGTGCCGAATAAAGGTAAGTCGGGGATGCTGATAGCAGGGCAATCTCCTCTGGCAGCCCCGCCTCCAATAACTTTTGATAGCGCTGCTCCCACTCACCCAACGGACCACCACTCAGGACTTTCGGCAGGGCCTTGATCACCCTCTGCACCTGAGACTGGAACAGTGCGCAGTTTTGCCCAGGCTCCAGATCACTGCGACGATTGCGCAGGAACCAGCGGGTGGCACGGCGGACCCGACCGATCATGGAGTTGAGCAACTCGGTCTGCAGCTCGGCCGGTACTTTGTAGTCCAACTCAGCCAGCTGCTGCTGGAATTCCACCATCTTATAAACATCTCGAGCACTGATATAAGCCGCAGCGACATCATTGACGTCCGCGCCTGTTGCCGTGCTGATGCGGTTGTAGAAGGTGATTCCCATGCTGTTCACCATTTCGTTGGCCACCTGGGTGGAAACGATCTGGCGCAGAAGGGGGTGCTCGTAAACTTGGCCCTTGTAGCGCTCAACCAATGCCGAAGGAAAAGCGGATTCCGCGGCTTCACGCACCCGGGGGTTATCCGTGATTTCCGCCTCTTGAAGCTCCTCTTTTAACTTCACCTTCACATAAGAAATCAAAACGGAAAGTTCTGGCCGGGTCAGGGTCTGCCCCTTATGTACCCGATCGGAAATCTGCTCGTTATCGGGGATAAACTCCAGAGCCCGATTCAGTCGACCGTCATCTTCCAGGGTATTAATAGTGCGGCGGTATTCGTCAAGGCGTTTAGAGACCTGGTATTCCGCCACACTCAATGCGCGAGTTTGATCATAGTTATTGTGCAGCACCAGATCACTCACGGAGTCTGTCATACCATGCAGCAGCTCATTGCGCTGCTTCTCGGTCAAGTCACCGTTGGCAACCACTTTATCGAGGAGAATCTTGATATTCACCTCATGGTCGGAACAGTCCACTCCTGCCGCGTTATCGATAAAGTCGGTGTTACAGCGGCCGCCATTGAGGGCAAATTCGATACGTCCTTGTTGGGTCATACCAAGGTTGCCACCCTCACCAAAAACTTTGGCACGCAACTCAGCACCATTAACCCGCAGGTGGTCGTTGGATTTATCACCCACCTCACTGTCAGATTCAGTCCCAGCTTTTACATAAGTACCAATGCCACCATTCCAGATTAAATCAACCGGCGCACGCAGCAGTGCGCTGATTAATTCGTTTGGCGTGAGTCGGTCTTCTTTGATATCGAAGGCTTCTTTCATCTCAGGTGTGATGCTAATGGCCTTCACCCGGCGCTCAAAAACACCACCCCCCTTGGAAATGAGAGTGCGATCGTAATCCCTCCAGCTGGAGCGAGGCAGCTCAAACAGGCGCTTGCGTTCTTCAAAGCTAGCCGCTGCATCAGGGCTTGGGTCAATAAAAATATGCATGTGGTTGAAGGCAGCCTTCAACTGAATATGCTCAGATAGCAACATTCCGTTGCCAAAGACATCCCCACCCATGTCGCCAATACCGATGACAGAGAAGTCCTCTTTCTGAACATCCACCCCCATCTCGCGGAAGTGCCTCTGTACAGATACCCAGGCACCGCGCGCGGTGATTCCCATCTTCTTGTGGTCGTAACCCTGACTACCACCTGAGGCAAAGGCATCCCCCAGCCAAAAACCGTAGTCCTCAGCAATACCATTGGCGATATCAGAAAAAGTCGCGGTTCCTTTATCTGCAGCCACTACCAGATAGGGGTCATTCTCATCCCTGCGCACCACTTGCTTAGGCGCTACTATCTCACCATTTTTCAGGTTGTCGGTGATATCTAGTAAACCGCGAATAAAGGTTTTATAACAGGAAATGCCCTCTTCCAGCATGGCTTCACGACTGCCATCCACCGGAGGACGCCGCACAACGAAACCGCCCTTGGCTCCACTGGGGACAATCACGGCATTTTTTACAGCCTGGGCCTTTACCAGCCCCAACACCTCGGTACGGAAATCTTCTAAACGATCGGACCAACGCAAGCCGCCGCGGGCCACCTTACTACCGCGCAGGTGAACACCTTCCACTCTGGGAGAGTAAACGAAGATTTCAAATTCCGGGCGAGGTTCGGGAATACCGGGAATATCCCGCGGGCTGAATTTAATAGAGATGTAGTCTTTAGGCTGACCGTCAGCACCCGCCTGGAAGAAGTTGGTCCGTAAAGTAGCCAGGATCAATTCGAGATAACGGCGCAGCACCAAGTCTTCGTTGAGATTTTCAACAGCATCCAAACCGTCATGGATCTTAGCGATTAAACGCTCAACTCGTGTTTGTTCCTGCTTGCCACTACTAAGACGCGGGTCAAACAACGCGCGGAACAAAGCCACCAGGTTGCGGGTAATTTCAACCTGATTGGCCAAAGTCGCAGCAATAAAGCTCTGGCTTGCACTGGATTTTGTCTGTTTCAAATAGCGGGCGTAGGCACGCAACATAGAAACCTCTCGCCAATTCAGGCGAGCCGCCAGCACCAGGCGGTTAAAAGCATCACTTTCCGCAGTGTGATTCCAAATAGCAGCGAACGCATCCTGGAACAGCCCGCGCGATGCTTGGGCATCAACTTTTGTTGGAAGGCCAAACTCCAGGTGGAACTCATGCATCCATACATCACTACTGCCACAAGGGCGAATGGTATATGGGAACTCGCCCATAACCCTAAGACCGAGATTTTCCAATACTGGGATCACATCGGAGAGGGTTAAGCCGCTACCCCAGTTAAATACCTTAAAGCGCAAACTGCCCTGGGCCGCACCTACCGGCTGGTAGAAACTCATGGCCACCCGGTTGTTTTCGTTGAGATTCTGGATTGCTGCCACATCCTGTACAGCGATACGCGGCTCAAAATCCTCACGGTAACCAGCGGGAAAGGCACGACCAAAGATACGGAAAAGTCGATTACCCTCTTCCTCTCCACTGCTTTCAACTAAGGATCTTTGAAAAACGTCTTCCCAGGAACGGGTAATATCCACAATCTGCGCCTCCAACAGCGCTACATCTATATCGACAGGTTCATCGGGCGAGATGCGGAATACAAAATGCACACGCGCGAGAATGGATTCAGAAAAATAAGTCGTAAAGTCTGATTCTTTGGCTTTAATTGCCTTGGAAATATGGGAGCAGATCAATTCACGTACGTTACTGTTGAATTGATCTCTCGGCACATACACAGTGGCCGTAACAAATTTTCCAAAAAGGTCTCTACGCATAAACAGGCGAACATGAGCGCGCTCATTCAAACTGAGCACTCCCATCACCACTTTAAACAGGTCCTGACTACTACTTTGGAACAATTCATCGCGGGGGAAGGTATCCAAAATACGGCGCAACGCCTTGCCATCGTGGCCATAACCGGAAAGGCCACTGGACTCGATAATGGAAGCCATCTTACGTCGGATAATTGGGATTTTGGCAGGACTCTCTGTGTACACTGGCGAGGTGTATAGCCCCATAAATGCCGACTCTCCAATTACCTCACCCTCGGCGTTGTAGCGTTTGATCATCACATAATCTGAGTAGGCGCTGCGATGCACACGGGATTTCACTGAGGATTTGGCAAAAGTCAGATAGTTGGGGCCCTGGTAAAAGCGCTGCTTACCCTCGCTAAAGGCGGCTTCGAGCATTGGTGCTGCAGACTCTTCCAGTTTTTTGAAAATACCCAGGCGGCGATCTTCCACCTCACTGAGAATTTTCTTGTCATCAACCTGACTGAACTCGTATTCCCGGTAGCCAAGGAAGGTAAAGTTACCATCGCGCATCCACTGCAGAAACGCACAGGCCTCGAGAAGATTGGTGTCGTCCTCCGAAACCCCAGCTTTCAGCTGCCCCTCCATACCCCCACAGGTCTCGAGCATCGGCGCATAATCATCCACTACCAGCTCTACATCGCCTAGAACATCTTTCAGCGCCGCACTGAGTTCCGAGGCAAACTTGGCGGAAGTGTCATGGTTGACCTCAATATAAATGAGGGCCTCACTGACCAGCTTTGATCCCTTGGCGGGCTTATGATCCTTGGCCGTAACATGGTCGAAAGATAGATTTGGAATTTCATCCCGCGGAGGCAGTAGGTGCTTTAATTTGCCGCTGGCACTGCGCTCTAGTTTTAACACCGTACTCTTAATGGAATGAATAACCGTGTTTCTCTGGTTGACCTCCATACGCACCGAGTCCACCAGGAAAGGCATATCTCGCACCAACAGCCCAATTACAGTGTGCGAGCATTCCCAGCCATCGTCTTCCAGGCGTGGATTGAAGATCCGTACCTTCGGCAGGCCGTCAGAACGTTGTTGGATAAAGTTCCACCAGGTGTAGATACAACCGTAGATATCTACCAGGCGTCGGCCCTGCAGGTCTTCCAGCGGGTACTGGTGCAGGAACTGCTGCGCAAAAGCCACTACTGGTTCTGCATCAGATGCCAACTTGTCGCGAATCAGCTCACAAATCTGTGCTACCAATTCTTCACGGCTTTCGGTAATCACCGTCGCCATATTCACGGGGAACCTCCCAATCTCATTTTTGTCACATCGAATCCAATGACTGTAGATCCGAAAAGATCGTCATCTCATCCCTGAAGTGCTGCAGGGACGAGTCCTAAAAATTAAACTTTCACGTAACCTTGTAAGTGGCACTGGTGCCACCGAAAAAATGTCGCCTAAAAAGTGGGCTTGGGCGCGGTGGTTGCCTCTTCCTCTGGTGCCGTTAAAATCAACAGGCCCCACCGCTTTGGCGGCGACTATATATAAAAGATGGTAGATAGCCACCCGAATGAATAGGGCGGGTACATTTGTAGAAGAAGAGACGCTATGGAAGCAAACCGGAATAACAGAGATCACATCATCGCACTGGGCGACTGGCTTAAAGAGCAGATCATAGGCCAGGAAACGCTGGTTAATCGCATTCTTATCGCTCTGCTTGCCGATGGACACCTGCTTGTCGAGGGGGCGCCAGGCCTGGCCAAAACCAAGGCGATTAAAACACTGGGCGAAGCTATTGAGGGTGACTTCCATCGAGTTCAATTCACGCCAGACTTACTGCCGGCCGATATTACCGGTACCGACATTTACCGGCCGGAAACCGGAGAGTTCCATTTTCAACCGGGACCAGTATTTCACAACTTGATCCTGGCGGATGAGATAAACCGCGCGCCGGCCAAAGTACAGTCGGCACTGCTTGAGGCTATGGCTGAGCGACAAATTAGTGTGGGTCGAAAAACCTATCCGCTGCCGCAATTATTTTTAGTGATGGCCACTCAAAACCCCATTGAACAAGAGGGGACTTATCCTCTGCCCGAGGCTCAACTGGATAGGTTCCTCATGCAAGTGAATCTTGCCTATCCCGATGCCGAGGCGGAAGCAAAAATCCTGCGCCTGGCCAGATCCGAGGCCACCCTTGGCGAAAATCGCCCTACCGAAATCATTAGTCAGGAGACCATTTTTCAGGCTCGCAACCAGATTCTGGAAATGCAGATGGTCGAAGCCGTGGAAACCTATACTGTCCAACTTGTCATTGCTACGCGCGAGCCGGCGAAGTATGACAGCGAGCTGGCATCATGGCTAGATTTTGGTGCAAGCCCAAGGGCAACAATTGCACTCGACCGCTGCGCCCGTGCACGCGCATGGTTAGATGGCCGCGATTTTGTAACGCCCGATGATGTCATGGATGTAGCCCCGGATATTTTACGCCATCGCTTGCTACTCAGCTTTGAAGCCGAAGCCGCAGGTATCACTACCGACCAGGTTATTCAGCGCCTGCTGCAACAGGTGCCGGCTATCTGATGCACACAGCAACACCTCCTTCAGATTTGGACCTGCGCGGCGCCTATCCGGAAGTCAACTCACTCGTACAAATGCGCTATGTCGCACGTCAGCTACAACTCTTTAAACCGCGCCTGGTACGTAGCGACCAGGCTGGTGGCCTTCTTACCCGCTACCGTGGGCGAGGTATGAATTTCGAAGAGGTACGAGATTACCAGGCCGGCGATGACGTGCGCTCAATTGATTGGCGTGTTACCGCCCGCACCGGCACTACCCACACCAAGTTGTATCAAGAGGAGCGGGAGAGACCCATTGTTATCCTGCTCGATTTGCGTTCACCGATGTTTTTTGGCAGCCATCGCGCTTTCAAATCTGTAGCAGCGAGCGGCATTGCCGCCGCGCTGGGCTGGGCTGGACTGCAACATAGCGATCGCATTGGTGCCCTGCTCTTCTCGGATAACGACATCGATACAGTGCGCCCGAAACGCAGCCACCATGCCGTATTAGCGATGATTCACAGCGCGGTGGACAGAGCATCTAAATTACAGAGCCCTATCGCCGAGAATGGCAGCCAATCCATGCAGACTCTGCTGGAGGAAGCCCGCCGTATCGCTCGCCCCGGCAGTGCACTTTTTCTTATAAGTGATTGCCATGACCTCAATCAGGATTGCTCACAATCATTATATTTGCTGTCGAGACATGCGGATTTACAGGTACTGCGAATCACCGATCCGCTGGAACAGCATTTACCCGATCAGTCCCTGACAATTTCTGATGGCCGCCAGCGCACATTTTTGTACGCAGGCAACCGCCCCCTGCGTGAACATTTTGCAGAGAAGCAGGCCCAGGCCCGCGCCGATGTTGAACAATTATGCCGGAGGCACCGACTTCCGCTTTTGGATTTTGACAATACAAAACCCATTGTTGGGGAATTAATGTCTTTTTACGGTTCACGCCAGCAAAACGGCTGGCATAAAAATAAAAGGCAGTAGCCGTGAGCGATAGACAGCACTCTATATTTTCGCCAAGCAGGCTTTATGTAATTGGAGCGATTAGCGCTACCAACAAAGTCATTCCAACGGGGGGGCAACTATGCTGAGAAAGCAGCAACAACTACAGCCCCCCTCGCCTGAGGCCCAGGAATTACTGGCACAACTATACGATATCCAGGAACCAGCACCAGTAAGCTGGTGGCCACCTGCCCCCGGCTGGTGGCTACTAGCCCTATTAATCATGTTATCTCTGCTGGGAATTGCCCTATGGATCAGATATCAGCGCAAACAAACTGAGCGCAACCGCTACAAGGTTAAAGCGGTTAATTTATTGAATACGGTAGATATAAGCCGACCTGAGGCCACCGGGGAGATCAACGAAATTCTTAAGCGTGTTGCTGTGACCACTTATGGCAGAACCCGCTGTGGCAACCTCACCGGTACTGCATGGTTAAGTTTTTTAGAACAGAGCGCTTCTCTGAAGTGTCCTGATGAGGCACGGACAGCATTGCTCGAGCAACTTTATCGCGGCATTTCCAAGCAAGAAAGCAGCCAGGCTTTTCAACAATACGCTATTCAGTGGGTCCTGCAGCATCAACTATCGATGCAGGAACCTGAAAAACAAGTTAGTGAGGAACATGCCGGTGTTTGAGTTTGCCTGGCCCTGGGTTTTCCTGCTCACCCCACTGCCACTACTCGCGCGGTGGCTAATGCCCCGCTCAAAGCCATTGAGCAGTGCCTTAAAAGTACCCTTTTACTCTGAACTTTCCCAACGCAGTGGTGGGGAGCAAAGCAACTATCTCAATTTATTATTACTCACACTGATTTGGTTACTGCTGATCAGCGCTGCCGCGCGGCCTCGCTGGTATGGGGAGCCGATTTCCCAAGCCAGCAGCGCAAGGGATCTATTGGTTGCCGTAGACATATCCGGCAGTATGGAGACTCCCGATATGCTCCTTGGCGGGCGCCCGGCAATGCGTATTAATGCGGTCAAACAGGTAGTGGGAGACTTTGTCGAGCGACGCCAAGGCGACCGACTGGGCCTAGTGCTATTCGGCACCCGCGCCTACCTTCAAGCACCATTAACCTACGATCGGGAAACTGTAGGGACCCTATTGCGCGAGGCGCAAATCGGATTCGCCGGCCAGGGTACCGCTATAGGGGATGCTATAGGCCTCTCTGTTAAGCGCCTAACCCAGCGTCCAGCCGAGCAGCGCGTGTTAATCCTGCTCACCGACGGCGCCAATACTGCCGGCGAAGTCTCCCCACTGAAAGCCGCCGAACTTGCACAGCAAGCGGGCATTACGGTTTACACCATCGGTGTGGGTGCCGAAGAAATGGTTCAACCGGGCTTATTGGGCAGCCGCTATGGCAGCCGCAGAATTAACCCCTCCAGGGATCTCGACAGCAAAACCCTGCAGGCGATTGCCGATACAACGGGGGGGCGCTATTTCCGCGCTCATAACCCCCAGGAACTGGCAGAAATCTATTCGGAATTAGATGAACTGGAACCTGTGGAGCAGGAAGCAGAAAGCTACCGCCCACTGAAGTCCCTATTTGTATGGCCGCTTGGAGTAGCCCTACTCCTGTCTTCTATTTGGGCAGTGGCTCCTCTCACCACTAATTTCAGATATTCCGGCAACGGCAATAAACAAACCACTACCAGCGGAGGCCAGGCATAGTGAGCACCCCTGAGCTACTCCAATCGTTTCATTTTCTCCGCCCGTACTGGCTATGGCTATTAATCCCCGCGGCACTCATTTGCTGGGGCTTGGGCAAAATCGTTCTAAACAATGCCCAGCTACAAAAGGTGATTGATGCAGATCTTTTACCGCACCTTTTAATGCGCGGCGGTGCCAAGCGCCCCTGGTTATTCGGGCTAATCTTTGCATTACTCGCCGCCATGATTATCGCTATGTCAGGGCCCACCTGGAGAAAATTGCCGACACCGGTTTACAGTAATCAAGATGCCCTGGTGATTTTATTGGATCTGTCCCCCTCTATGATGGCGACAGATCTCGCCCCCAACCGTCTCACCCGTGCAAGATTGAAAATTCTGGACATTCTTCGTGAGCGCAAAGATGGCCTGACCGCCCTGGTAGCCTATGCCGGCGAAGCCCATGTGGTCACACCACTGACAGAAGATACCGCCACTATCGCCAACCTGGTCCCCGCATTATCGCCTGCCATTATGCCGGTACCGGGAAGCAATATTGAGATGGCTGTATCGACCGGCATTCGCCTACTCAGGGATGGCTCTGCTGGGCGCGGGCAACTGCTCGCAGTCACAGACGGCATTGAGCCTGCAGCAGCGGATATCGTCGCAAAATCCCTGGCCGAAGCTGGAGTTGAACTCAATATCCTCGCTGTCGGCAGTGGCGAGGGCAGCCCAATCCCCCGCGGCAATAGCGGCGGCTTCGTCACAGATAGTAATGGCGCAATTGTGATTGCCAATTTTGACCTACGGGAGCTGCGTAAGCTGGCTAGAGGCAGCGGCGGCCGTTACGCCAAGATCACCGTCAACGACGCCGACATAGAGCACCTGTTGCCGCAAAGCGAAACCCCCGAGCAGGCCGAATTGACCGAGCGAGAATTCGACCAATGGCGCGATGAAGGCCCCTTGTTGATTTTACTCCTCCTGCCCTTTGCCGCCCTACTGTTTCGCCGTGGCACTCTCGCCTGCACCCTGCCCCTCGCCCTATACTTGGGCCTACCGAGTGAAGGTCAGGCTTTTGAATGGAAAGACCTCTGGCAACGCAAAGACCAGCAGGGACAGGAATTACTCAACAAAGGGGAGTCTGCCGAGGCCGCCGAAACTTTCCGCAACCCGGAATGGCGGGGCACGGCAAATTATCGCGCCGGTGATTATGCCGCTGCTCAGCAGGACTTTGCCCAATTAAATGATGCGCAAGGCCTATACAACCTGGGCAATAGCCTAGTGCAACAGGGCGACTATGAGCGCGCCATTGAAGCCTATGACCAGGCTCTGGCCCAAGCCCCGCAATTCTCCGATGCGCAACACAATCGGGAAATTGCCGAGAAACTCAAGGAGCTTCAAGAGCGCCAGCAACAACAAGACCAACAGCAATCTGGTGATCAACAAGAACAACAAGATAAGCAGGACCAACAACAGGAGCAGCAGGCCGGCAACCAACAGCAAAATCAACAGAATCAACAACAGGAGAGCCAACAGCAGCCCTCCTCTGACGAGCCTCAGCCCTCCGAGCAGCAATCCGGTCAAGAGCAGGAACAATCAGACCAACAGCAACCTGCAAATGCTGAACAACAGAAAAATGAACAGGAGCAGCAGTCTCAGCAAGGCCAACAGGGTGAAGAAGAGCAAAAAGAACAGCAAGGGAAGCCCCAACCCGCCGGCGCCGAAGAGCGACAATTAGACCCAGAAACCCAGCAGGCTCTTGACCAATGGCTGCGCCAAATTCCCGATGACCCCGCCGGCTTAATGCGGGAAAAATTCAAATACGAAAGCCTGCAAAGACGGCGTGCCTATCGCAGTGGCGAGTGGGAGCCCCCTGAAAACGGCGCTACCCAGAGGTGGTAGATAAATCCCCACAATGCACAACATTATTTTCGGCTTTAGATGTGACCAAACCCCAGGAAGGCTTATGGATAGCTTTTTTAGAAAACATAACATTACTCGGCCACTAAACCTTACAGGACTTCATTGCCTGCTATTTTTTCTTGCTCTCTTTTGCCTGCCCGCAAGCAGTTGGGGAAGCGACCTCAATGCCAGCGTGGACCGCAATAAAATTGGTATTGATGAGACCCTGAATCTGCGAGTGCGCTACTCCGGTGATGAGAATGGCGGCCAACCCGATTTCGAATTACTTGAGCAGGATTTCGATATTCTATCCCGTCAGCAGTCCAACCAATATCGGGTAATTAATGGTCGTGCGGAAAGCTTCGTCGAATGGACGCTCACACTGGCACCAAAGCGGGAAGGAGAGCTGTTTATTCCCTCTCTGCACTATAAAGGACAAGTTTCTGATGCAATCCCCATAAAAATCAGCGAAGCCGGTAGTGCGCCCGACGGTGCCGATCGCAAAGCCTTTTTGGAGATCGAATTAGATAAAGATAAAGTCTACGTACAAGAACAGCTACTTGTTAAGGTTCGCCTATACACAACAATCGGCTTGCACGATATCGCCACCGAACCTTTACAAGTAGCCGGCGCCCATGTAGAAAAAGTCGATGAACAGCGTTATGAGCGCAAGCTCGGAGGCGTCAGCCATGCGGTATATGAACTCACTTATGCCGTTTTTCCCGATAGCTCTGGCCAGCTCTCTATCCCCGCAATGACTTATGTTGCGGTTGCCGGTCGCCGAGATCCTTTCTCACTGTTCAATCGCAACAGCCAGAGATTACGATTGCGCTCCCAGGCAAAAACTATTGAGGTCCTTCCCAAGCCTGACAGCTACAGCGGTACCCACTGGCTGCCCGCTGCAAGCCTCGGGATCGTACAAAGCTGGAGCCAAAATCCGGATACCTTCACTGTCGGCGAGCCCATAACCCGTATTCTTACCATACGGGCAGAGGGTCTGCGCGCAGCCCAGCTTCCACCTCTCCCCAAGTTGGATATTGAAGGCCTTAAAACCTACCCAGATCAACCACAACAAGAAGATCAGATAGGCCCCAATGGAGTAACAGGTAGCCGCATAGAAACTACCGCAATCGTCGCCACTCAGCCCGGTAATTATCAGCTACCTGCCGTCACACTCACCTGGTGGGATACCAAGAGCCAAAAACAGCGCGCCACCCAGCTCCCCGCCTTCCGCTTTGAAGTCAGCGGTACTGCTGTAGCCACACCCCAAACTCTAGAGCCAGGAAATCTCCCTACACTAGTTCCTGGAACCACCACTTTGGAGGAGCAAGATCATTTCTGGCGCAATCTGGCCATAGCCGCCCTTGCCTCCCACCTTCTGTGGATTTTTTACCTTTATCGATATCGTCCCCAACGGCTGGAACAGCCCACAGCGAGCGCCAAGCCAGCAAGAAAAATGCACCACGAAGCCAAGCTAAAGAAGGCTCTTGAAAGTGAAGATCCTAGACACATTCAACAAGCCCTACTCGACTGGCTTCAGCAACGCTGGCCACAAGTTGAGGGTAATAATTTAAGTGAGGTTTCGCACCAGTTAGGCTTTGAGGAGCTTCATGAGATCCAATCGCTGCTCAGCGCAGCCATCTATCAAGAACCTGTTAAACCGCTAAATATAGTGAAGATAAAAGTTCTGGTTGATAGGTTGATGAGTCGAGAGGGTGGTATGGATAAAATTTTGGAAGATGGGGAGTTACCGAAGCTATTTACTTGACACTGCCTCCACAAAAACCAACGTTTTTGGCTCGTAAGAATTAGGTAGGACCACCCTCAAAGAAATAACTTGAAAACTACCCCAAGGGCTCAAATAGGCTAACCAATATTGAGAAAGTGGCAATAGATATTAGCACTCATATGTAGTAATTCAGACTTGATCTGATAGTTACCAGTTTTTCAGGGGGCGGCCCTGTCAAGTCAAATTCAGCTTACGAGCTTTTCCTTCCAGATACTTTTTCCATCTTCAAGGGTTGCTATCGGTGTTCGACCGCAGCACTCCTTACCTTGATGGGCTCTCTCGTTATGGTAATATGTGAGCCATTCATCCAAATTCTTTTGAGGCTCTCCCATAGATTTGTAGGCCTTGCGACGCAATAAAGATTGGTAGAGCTCTTGTAAAATAGTTTTATGGAAGCGTTAGCAGATACAGTTCGCCTGCGGATACCTCACTTTTGTCTTGGCATACTCATTCACATTCAAGTGTAACTAATTATGATACTGCTCTGACTAGTCACAATACTCTGTACTGCGGTCAGTAGCACTGGCAGATCATGCATAGCGTATAGTGGTAATACACTATTATCGCTCGAAAGGCCTATCCTAGTGACCGGGGCTCTAGTGGTGTACAGCTTGTAATAGGCCAGCTTTGCATAGTGATTAACACAGGTTTACTGATAGACTAGCCAACACCTAAAATGCTCCTAGGTAAAAGGTATCTTGCAAGAGCAAATATCCTAAGTGATGGGCATTAATTTCACCGCAGACTTCTTGACCGTGTTGCTTTCGCCCCAAAGCCTGAACTTGAGATTCAGTGAGCATCAGCTCCTTTTCAGTTACTTTGGCCTTAGCGCTTTTAAAAGTAATTTGACGTTAACCAAGTCACACCTTAACCAGATGCCCTGAACGCCAATGGGGGCCACAAATACACCCCACCTACGCAATTCATTAGATATTCAAAACCGCCCATGGGCAGGCGCCTGGAGGGCATATATCGACACTAGCTGCTCAATCACAGCGTAAACACGGTTTTATGTCGATTCTTCTCGTTAAGGGCTTCCACGCCGCCGCTTGAAACGGCTTCCTTGCAGCGATAAAAAGGGGCTTTCTACACACCGCGCATCCCACAAGCCATGGAGAGATTACCAAATTTCTCTGCCCGGTTTAGCAGTCCAGTCATTTTTTTAATGTGCCATCATTAGGATCAGCTTTGATTTTAGGTTTGGGTTTAGGTTAGGTTTAGGTTTAGGTTTAGGTTAGGTTTAGGTTTAGGTTTAGGTACCTTAATAAAACTGATAAATCGCTCTTTTTCAAGAGAGTGTCAGATTGGACCTGAACTATTTCACCTCATAGAACCTAAATCATTCAACATAAGCCACCTACAAGCGACTCAGCTACCTCATTAAAAAATATCCCCACAAACAAATCTGCCTCTTCTCTTCCTATTGCCAAAAGCTATTTCATGACCTTTTAACAATTAAGATACGTACAATAATGAAAGTGGGGACTTTTTCCGACACCACTCCCACATTAGAAAAAAGGTAAACAAAGGTAGGGCTTGCAACTATTCTATATAGGATACTCGCTCAAGTATCTCTAGAGTATCTTTAGCTGCTTGATCCCAGCAAAACCGCCTCCTCCTCTGCTTAGCCTGCTGCTGAAGATTACGAACAAGCATCAAATTACGATGCAATTGCACCAAGCCAGCCGCCATATCCTGGATACAAAAAGGATCCACCAACACCCCCCCCGCACCCGCAACCTCTCGCATCGCTCCAGTATTCGACGTCAATACAGGCGTGTTTTGCGAAAACGCCTCAACAATAGGAAGGCCAAACCCTTCATAAATCGATGGCATCAGCAATGCCCTAGAGTTCAAATACAGAGCACTTAATTCAGTATCTGGTACATACCCCAGCACCCTTACATTCTTCTCCAAACCCAACTCCCGAATAATCTCACTTATCTGCGGCAAGCCCCAACCAGCTCCACCACAAATATAAAGCGGCAACGATTCAACCGAGACTATATCCAAATATGCACGATAGGCTTTGAGCAAACGAGCTAGATTTTTTCGAGGTTCCAAGGTGCCAACAAATAAGAAGTATTTACCATCTTTCAAAGTTGACGTACCCTCCAGGAAGGGAGCTTCAGGAATTACAGTGATTTTCCCTATAGATTCCGGTATCAACTTCTCTAGCTCATTTTTAGTAAACTGTGACACAGCTATAACTGCATGAGCCAAACGAACAGAAGAAGGCATTAAGGCCCTCTCAAGATATCTACCAAAAACTGACATAGTCTCAGGAAACCTGGCCCAGACAACATCATGGACTGTCACCACCTTTTTGATGGGTGGCGGCATTAGTAATGGCAAATGATGCCTAGGAGACCAAAATACATCTATAGAGTCACACTTTGCCCAGCATGGAAAAAACGTCTGTGCAAATACGCTACCCAAGGCTTTGTGACCTCTCGCCCCCGCCCTGACCACTACGTTGGAGATGCCATAATATGATTTTGGAAGAGGGGCATCACTATAAAGAAACCATTTATGACCACTCTTAAGTAAACGACCAATAATCGCCTCTGTATAGCGCCCAATTCCCGTTGTAGCAACTGATAGCGGCCTAGCATCCACGCCAATTTTAAGTATACCCCTCCCGGCCTGACTCAAACCACCTCACCCTCATCACAACCAAGCACCTCCCTATAAAGCTTCTGATATGAAGCCCTCATCACCTTACCTGTAAATAATTCCTCGTAACGCTTCCGGGCAGCCAAGCCCATATCCCTCGCTTTCCCTTGATTATCAATAAGATCTAGCATGGCACATCGGAGAGCATTAACATCTGCTGGCTGCACAACGTGACCAGTAACTCCGCTCTGATTAACGAAGCTCGTGCCAGTACCAATCTCGCAACTTATTAGCGGCTTGCCTGCCATAAGCCCTTCAATCAACGTGACCCCAAAGGCTTCCGACCGTAGATGAGATGGGAAAACTACAGCCCCACACAATTGATATAACGCAGACTTTTCCTTTTCAGATACAAAACCTAAGAACTCCACATTAGTTAGGCCCAGATCCCGAACAAGAGAGCGCATCCGCCTTTCCTCGGGCCCTACCCCAGCAATTAATATACGACTACCCAAACCTTCAGCGGCCCGGATTAAATACTCAAGCCCCTTATAATATC
Source organism: Microbulbifer mixtoriginis (SeqCode) (assembly GCF_052468275.1). Taxonomy (NCBI): domain Bacteria; kingdom Pseudomonadati; phylum Pseudomonadota; class Gammaproteobacteria; order Cellvibrionales; family Microbulbiferaceae; genus Microbulbifer; species Microbulbifer mixtoriginis (SeqCode). The sequence continues at coordinate 3,515,864 of NZ_CP174341.1, forward strand.
GAAGGACCCCAACAAAAAGCATATAACCGCGCCCGTAAGCTCGCTCAAACCTCTCAAGATCACTTTCAGTTGCTAAAGGCAAAACGTCTTCATCAATACCCAAAGGGATAACAGAAACCTTGTGTTTCCAACGCTTTAAAAACTCGCTTGTCTTCACATATTGCTCGGAAGTGGCCACGATTCGATCCGCTTTTGCAAAAAACCGATTCATGAAAGGGGTATAAAGCCTTAATAGCCATTTTTGCCTCACCACATCTGAATGGTAGGTCACGATTAGAGGGCGCCGCCTTCCAGCCAACAAATAAACAATATCACCAAATGGCCAAGGAAAATGCAGATGCAATACTCTCGCTTTGCTTCGCCACATATCCAAAATCAAACCAGGACCAAAGCACATTGACTTAATGGAGAACCATCGACGGCTTACCCGAACATGCAAACCCCGATCAAGCTCAAACGAGCCAGGTCGGGATGAAAGCGACAAGACTTCACCACCCCCTCGGGCCATTTGGAATATAGCTTGTTCTACCCCTCCCTGTGTTTCAGGAAGAAACGTTCTATAACAATGAGTTGCGGTTACTTTTTGTACCAAAACCTAAAGCCCATTCAAACTTTGTGCGACAGTTTACAACATGTAAGCTGTTGTTTCTAAAGCTTTTACTGTATATTTTCGGCTGTTTTGTCATTATAATCCGGCCTCTGTACTAGTAACCGTAACACCTGGATGCTTAAGAATTACTTCAATATTGTCTGGCTTAGAGGCCTTAACGCTCTCAAAGCCGACATGGAAAACACCTACCTTGGGACCATCTGGTGGGTAATGGAACCTCTTCTTCTCACGGCACTTCTATATTTCGCATTCTCGTCAGGATTCCGCGATAACCAGACTGGCTCAGGTTTTCTGATATTTCTACTTTGCGGGATGCTGCCGTTCAAATGGTTTGCATCCTGTATCAGCAATAGTGCCGAATCAATAATTAACAACAAGGGAATTCTTGGGCAGTTTTATTTGCCTAAGTGGATTTTTCCTTGCTCAATTAATTTATCTATATTCTTAAGATTTATATGCATCTTACCAATTCTCCTTGGGGCGGTATGGTTGTCGGGCTTCCCCCCGAAATCAGCATGGCTCGTACTTATTCCTGTAATTTTTTCTCAGCTTATAGTTAATCTAGGCTTGAGTTTGCTAGCCGCTGCCACTGTCCCCCTTATTCCGGATCTGAGGCATTTAATCCCTTTGTGTGTAACAGGGGTTCTTTTTACATCTGGAATTTTTTTTGATATCAGCAGCCGCCCGCAGGAGACTCAAGACCTCTTGCTGTTAAACCCTTATGCTGAAATATTTAATAGCTACAGAACGATTTTATTAGAGGGCCAAGTACCAGCAATCAAAGAGCTCTTATATCCTTTCACTGTCGGCATTTCATCCCTTTGCTTTTCACTCGTATTGATCAAAGTCTTAGATAGGACTTACCCAAGAGTTTTACTATGAAATCGCCGATATTGAGATTCTCTAACGTAGGCCTTGCCTACCGCAAAAGATTGAGCCTATTCGCAAAACCAGATTGGGTCTTGAAGGATATTTCTTTTGACCTATTTGCTGGAGAAACACTTGGAGTAATTGGGAGAAATGGCGCTGGAAAATCAAGTCTACTTAAGCTGCTGGCAGGAATTATATTACCAAATACTGGCAAAATTCATCGCCCTGCCAACACCCAATCACAACTGCTCTCTTTAGGCTTGGGCTTTAATCAGAATCTCAGCGGAATTGATAATGCACTTATGGCTTTGGTTACTCAGGGAAGTGGTATTCGACAAGCAAAAGAGCTAATCCCTACTATTGCGGAATTCTCAGGCCTAGGAGATAAGATTAAGGAGCCCGTAGGCACTTTTTCTTCAGGGCAAAAAGCACGTCTCGGATTTGCAGCAGCAATTCACTCCACTCCAGACATACTTTTGCTTGATGAAATCCTAGGTGTAGGTGATAAAGAGTTCAAGAAAAAGTCGGGAGAAGCTTTAAGAAAGAGAGTACAGTCGAATCAAACAGTGGTTTTAGTTTCACACTCTCTTCAAACATTACGAGACCTCTGTGACAGGATTCTATGGATTGAAAATGGAGTGGTTAAGGAGATCGGAGATGCGCAGATAGTTTTGAACTCATACGAGGCTGAGGCTGAGGCTGAGGCTGAGGCTGCACCAGCGTGAAAGTATATTTGCATATTGGCTCAGATAAAACTGGATCCACCGCTATACAGTCAGCATTAAGTCGATACAGAACCCTATTAAAATCTAAAGGAATAATATACCCGGAGCTAGTCCAAAACCAGGATCATCACGAATCATTAGTGTTAGAACTCCAATCAGGAGTGAAAGGAAATAGCTGGCAAAAGCTAGAAGAAATAATTGCAACCAATCCCCCACACATTTTATTGAGCTCAGAAGCTTTTTGCGCTTTAAAAACCATTGAAATTAAAAGGCTCAAGAATTGGCTAAACCAGCCAACCATAAAAGTCATTGCGTACTTGCGTAGAGCGGATGAATATTTGGAATCGGGAATGCTGCAGCGCCTAAAAAGTACCAGCTCTTTGAAGGCATTCAAAAGGCAGTATCTTATAGCCAAACACGTACCCACAATATTAGACCCCTATGTATTTAATGCCGCCTTTAAAGCATTTTTTTTAGTAAAATGGCAAAGGGTTTACCCAGAACAAGTCATAATTCGCCCCTATGACAAAAACCAATGGGTCGAACAAAATATTGTTCACGATTTGTTAAATAGACTTGGTCTTAACAAAAACCTTGATGACTTAAAACCAGCAAGTATCCATCGAAATGTAACCCTTGATATTACCGCAATTTATGCCATATCAATTTTATCTCGCAACAAACTTTATGGCTTACGCAACACATTTTCTGAAACTTTAGCTAGAGGCTCCAAGCACAAAAAGAGCGGTCCACTCCTCAGCTGGAGTAAGCGCACAACTGCAAGAGCGATGTCATCACTATTTAATTCCTTAGCACTACGCTCCAACAATATTACATTCCCCTCTCACAAAACAGAAAAATCTCATGGTCTACCAAAATTAAGCAAACTAATAAATACAGCAGAAAATATTGTCGCAGGCTACTTGGCCGAAACAAATAGAATTAAAAACAAGCTTCAAGGCCAATTAAACGAGACTTCGCGGTCTTCCCACAAATAACATTTATCAACCAGGGTTGTAGCAGCTTGCCTCTAGAATTTGAAAAGAAACTATCAACTATTCCAGAAGTAGAGATTGTAGTTGTAACATACAATCGAAGCGTTGACTTGCTAAAACAACTAAAACTTTTGCAAGGGCTGGATTACTCAAAAGACCACTACCATGTAACAATCGTCAACAACAATAGCGATGATGATACTAAGCAAGTCGTACAAGATTTCATTAAAGAGAATAGGTTGTCAACCAAAACATATAACCTTATAAATCTATCGAAAAATATTGGCGGCTCTGGCGGCTTCAGCAATGGGATAAAGCAGGCATTACTAAAGGGCACAGCTAAATATATTTGGCTGCTAGATGATGATGCCACACCACAAAAACAAACACTTAAAAAATTGGTACATGCTGCCGAACTTAAATCTGGAAATAGCATTATTGGGGGCGTCATTCTTGACAAAGACAATACTCACATCGTCACCGAAGCTGGGGCTAGGATTAACTGGTGGCAAGCGAGGCAGCAACTACTTTACAACGGCCAGAATATTGAAAATCTTCCAAATAAGCCTTTTGAAAGCGATTACTCGTCAGCAGCCTGTATGCTTATGCCGTTAACATTGGCAAAGGAGCTCCAAAATTTTTCAGATTTTTTCTTACATTTTGACGATGTTGAGTGGTGCCTGAGGGCGCGCAAGGCTGGCTACAAGACCTTTATTGAACCGTCCGCTCGTGTAACCCACCCAAACAAAAAAAATGCTTTTAGACCAGGAATTAAATATTACGATGTTAGAAATTTTCTTTACGTATCTTCCTGGCACTATAAAGCGGCAATGCCTTATCTTTTTATTAGATTTATGGCTAAAGGCATACTCTCCAGCCTTAAAATTTCAACAAGGCCTCAGGGCATGGAAATTTTTAAAGCGCTAATAGATTTCACAAAAAATGTTAGAGGAAAAATGAAATGAACGCAAAGAAAAATACCGTTGCAATAGTTGGTGCAGGGTTTTCTGGGGCGGTAATAGGAAGGCAGCTTGCAGAAGCAGGATTTGATATTGAAATATTTGAAGCGAGAAATCATATCGCTGGTAATTGCTACACAGAACGCGACAAGGAAACAGGCGTCATGGTCCATACGTATGGACCTCATATTTTCCACACCGCAGATGAAGAAGTCTGGAAATATATTAACAAGTATGCAGAAATGGTTCCGTATAAGAACCGCGTCAAAGCAATTTACAACGACAGCGTTTTTAGCCTACCAATTAATTTACATACAATAAACCAATTTTTCGGGAAAACCTTTTCGCCGAAAGAAGCTGCAGCATGGATTGAATCTAAAGCAGACTTATCTATTGAAGATCCAAAAACCTTTGAGGAACAAGCACTCCGCTTTGTAGGTAAGGATTTATATGAGGCATTTTTCAAAGGCTACACTCAAAAACAGTGGGGGCTTCACCCTTCTGAGCTACCAGCTTCAATTTTAAAGCGCCTCCCCGTGCGCTTTAACTATGATGACAACTATTTTAATCACCCCTTCCAAGGGATGCCTAAAAATGGTTACACGGAAATAGTAGCTAAAATATTAGACCATCAAAATATTAAAGTATATTTGAATAGTACATTTGACCCAGAAGCAAGAAGTAATTACGGGCACACCTTCTGGTCAGGCCCTTTGGACGCCTTCTTTGGCTATCAGCACGGCCGCCTTGGATATAGAACCCTGGACTTTAAACGAAGCATTCAAGAAGGTGACGCTCAAGGAAATGCTGTTATCAATTATACAGAAGAGAAAGTGCCATTTACACGCATTACAGAACATAAACATTTTGCGCCCTGGGAAGATCATGAAAAGACCGTGCTTTACCATGAATATTCCAGATCTTGTGAGGAGGGTGATATTCCTTACTACCCCATCCGATTAGCAGGCGAAATCAAAATGCTCGAAACCTATGAAAAATGCGCTAAAGCCATCCCAAATGTAACTTTTGTCGGCAGACTGGGCACATACCGCTATCTCGATATGGATATCACAATCAAAGAAGCCTTAGTTGCAGCAAAAACCTTCTTGGACAACTCAAAAAAATAAATAATATTTAAAAGAGGTTCGGTAGCAGCATCTCCCATGAGCATCAACATTCACACAATTATTCCTCCAAACGACAGCGTATCTGAAGAGCTTTCGCTATACCAGCGATGCTCAGGAGATGTACGCTATCAATCGAACCCTTCATTTTGGCGGCTAAGTGAATTCTCAACACTATCCTTTGACACTTACTTTAATGTTTTCAATTATGGGAAGTGGAAGAAGTATTGTAGTCTAAATTCATTGAGCCTAAAAATTACCGCTTCAGGCTCTTTTAAGTGCAATGTAATGTTTGCCTCAAGGAAACGAGGCGTTATCACTCTCAACCAAACAGAGATTGACTTTAAGGATAAGTCAAGCTTCACAATCAGTATTGATTTAGGAAATGCCTTAGGGTCAGGGCTAATCTATGTTGAGCTTAAAACTAACAAAAGTATTGCAAAAGTTTACAATCTAGCTTTTTCCACCAAAAGCAAACCTAAGAGAAACGCCTCTCTCGCTTTGATTATGCCCACATATAAGCGAGAAAAGTTTGTGGAAAAAAACATCAATACAATTAAAGAACTTAAAAAAAGCCTTTCCTCCGAAGTCACCATAGACCTTGTCGTTATAGATAATGGAAAGACTCTAAGCAACCTTGAAAATTCATCTGCCAAGGTGATTTTCAACAAAAACTATGGTGGATCAGGCGGCTTCGCTAGAGGGTTAATAGAGGTTTTGTCGTCAAAATCTACATATAGCCACATCATTTTATGTGATGACGATATCGTAATAGAACCTTCAATATTTACACGCCTGCAATCATTTTACTCTCACTGTATAAGTGACCAAATAGCAGTAAGCGGGAGCATGTTGCGGCTCGATAATAAAACCATTCAACATGAAAATGGGGCCACTCTGAATAAAGACGCCCACTTCATCCCGATTAAAAGCAAAATTAATCTGAACAATCTTAGTGCACTCTTGGAAAACGACCAAGAGGTTACAAAAGCTTATGCGGGATGGTGGTTCTTCTCAGCCTCTACCGAAGTATTCAAAGAGCTCGGCTTGCCAATACCTGTTTTTTTAAAGTGGGATGATGTAGAGTTTTCATTAAGAGCAACAAAAAGAAAGGTCAAGATAATTGACTTAAATGGTATCGGAGTGTGGCATGAACCATTTGAAAATAAATACTCGTCATCAACATTCTTTTACGAGGAAAGAAATTCATTTATTGCTAGAAGCATCCATGATGCTGACTTTAATTACTTTTCGATGTGTCGACGACTTATCAAGACAGTCCTAGTTTTGTCGCTTGGCTATAGATATGACTCAGCACAAAAAGTGATCGATGGAACTAAAGCCGCATTAAGGGGCTATTTGCATCTTCACGATACATTACCAGATGAGCTGCACAGTCAGCTTATAAGCTCACAGAAAGATGTAGCAAAGACAATTACTACTCCCAAAGTACCTAAGCATAAACTAGATGATACTATAGTTATGCCGCACCTTAAGATCCTGTCCAAACTAACTTTAAATGGGCACCTCCTGCCCAAATTCTGCCTTCGTCCTGAAGAATCATCCGAGCATGAAAAAATCAGAATTCTGGAGATTTATGATTTAGACTATACAAAATGCTTTCGTTCTCGTTACGTGCAATATACTCAACCCTCCTTGACTTCTGGTTTTATAGCTCAACGTAACACCGCTCGCTTTTTTGGAATCCTAATTCAATTAACTGTGACATGCATAACATCTTACAAAAAATTTCCAGAGGCAAAAAAAAGTTACCTCGATAACTTTAACAAAATGACATCCATAATTTTCTGGAAAAAATTTCTAAAACTAAAGTAAACAACAACCCTGTCGACCATTTTTTATGGAATCTAAAGCCACAAAAATTTGATTGTGTTTTTTATCAAGAGTTAAAGTGACACCTAAATCCCAATGCTCTGCACTGAAAAACCTCCAATCTCAAAATACATTATAAGTATAGCAACATAAAAATATGGAACTCGATATTCAGTTAAAGGGGGTATAGGTGATTCTTCAGACTGAAACTTTATCAGCGATTACACAATAAAAATCAGGGAGCGTAAAACTAACCAGCCACTTATGTTAGCACCCACATTTAAATATGTGGGCAAGTGTCAAAAAGAAGATTCAAGTTGGCATTACTACTAAGGGAGGTATTAATTTAAGATATAAAATATTCTTATAATTTTGGCCAGATTACGTTTGCAAGCTTTTCTTTTTAGATATTTTATCCTCTTCAAGGGCCGCCATCGGCATGTGGTCACAACACTTTTACCCCGATGAGTGCGATTATGATTTTAATCTACAAATCATTCGTCCAGATCCTCTACAGGCCTTCTATTGCCCCATAGATCATTGCAGCATAATAGATGCCCTTACAAGTACCTTTCTCTTACTTCTTGATATGCTCTATTTCATTTGTTCTAAGGTACAACTGATAATCATGCTGATCCAGTCTGCCACAATATCTAGTAACGCGATCAGTTATAAATCATGAATCACATAAAACAATGGTACACAGCCATAAAGAATAATCTGCCGCAGTGACTCATGCTTGGTGATATACAGCTTGCTTGTAATGATCCACCTTTACATAGATATCTGTCCAACTTCCTTAAATGTCCCACGTAAAAGGTATCCTGCAATTCTAGGCAGCCGAGATCTTGAGTATCAATTTGACCATAGACTACATCAACATGCCGCTTTCTTTCCAAAGACTAAACCTCGACTCAGCTAGGATCAGCCCTCTCTCAGCCACCTTGGCCTCAAGCGCCTCTAATCGTAAATTGAGGTTGACTAGGTCATGCTGCTCCGAGCACTATCGAGGGAAAAAATACATCGCATCTACAAAGCTTATTGGGGCTCAAACCTGTCTATGGGTAGTGCCTTAAAGGGCATAGGCCAACACGGCCTGTTCAATGGCAGTATCAACACGGTTCTTGTGGTTGGGCGCTCTTCGATTCTTTTCAAGAAGGTCACCCACATAGCCACCTGAAATGAATTTCTTGTAGCGATAGAAAGTGTCTCAATGTATGGAGTATCTTACATGCTTTGGAAATATTGCCGAGCTCTTCTGCCGAATTAATCAATCCGACCTTGTGTTTGATAGTGGGATCGTTAGTATAGATTATGGGGTTTATCCTTGGTTTTACTTTTTTAGGCTTCATCAAAACCGGTAAACCCCTCTTTTTAAGAGGATGTGTCAGATTTCCTCTAAACTAATCCAAATTAAAAATGACGCCTTTCGTTTGTAGTAACTGACACTTAAAAATAAAAAATTTTAATAAACTCTGGCGCCGCCCTTATCTCGCAACCAGTTATATAAAATCTACAGCTACTTCACTTAGGTTTAGAAAGTTCTTGAATATCAGCAAGTACAGATTTAATTTCAGCAAGCTCTTTCCTGACATCCTTTTCGAATTCATCATTTAATGCCAGCAGATATCCCTGCAGGGTCATCTTATTTTCAATAGATCTCAGTTTATTCATTACTTGATCATTTGAGCGGACATTAAGTGTAGTTACTGCTCGCCCCTTATCAATGACAACTTTTACGGCCGGTGGAGATTTATGGTAAAAAAATCTAGCGGCCTGCTTAGCAGTTGAAAAGAAACCCTCTTTTCTAAAATAAGCTATCGCACGCGTGAGCACCCCTCTTTCGCTCTTAATTTTTTTAGCTAATTTTTTATTGCCGGTTATTTCTAATGCATCGCGCACTAGATTCCGCCCGCCCCCCCCCATATAGTCAGACATTGTTACTCTTACCACAGTATCTACATCATGGCGCAGTAATGCCACCGCCAATGACTCGAGTACTTTTGGCTTCAACTCATCCTTAATCGCTTCATAAATCCAACAGCTATTATTGATCACCCATAAGATAAGTTCATTTTTGTACTTCGCATATTCACCCGCTCTATGTAACCATTCAAATATAGTATTGTGATGCTCATACATTGCTAACAGGCGCCCATCACCTGCAGACATTGTCTGCCCCACACGATTCATGCGGTGATGGCAAATATAATCGTCGATTAAAGTAAAATTTCTTGCTGAAATCACACAATACCAATGGAAAGGGTTATCTTCATAAAAGTAGTCTCCTTCGGGAAAAAATATATCATTTTCCACCAGAAAACTGCGAAGATATAATTTTCTCCACGGAACTGGGTTTAACTTCAAAACTTTTTTGCGGACATCCAGCCCAGATATCGCAGTATTTAGAGGTAATGACTCAGAGCCCCAATACTTCTCATCACTCGCATCATAAAATAAATTCGCTTCTTCATCGAAGTTCTTGAATTTTCCGATTGTGATTTCTGCACCACTATTTTGAGCCGCAGTAACAAGTCGCTCAAACATAAATGGCTCACACCAATCATCACCATCCACAAACCCAACGAACTCTCGAGAAGCTTTGCGAAGCCCAATATTTGCAGCAACTGCCACCCCGCCAGGTGTGTTTTCGGGTAATAGTACTGGAATTATCCTTTCATCCTTAAGGGCATATTTTTGTATTAATTCTGGTGTCGAATCAGTAGACCCATCGTCTACTACGATAACCTCGATATCTGTTAAGGTCTGATTTAGAACGCTTTGCAAACAGTCATCAATGTATTTTTCGATGTTATACGCTGTAACAATCACTGAAATCATAGCAACAACTCTTATTTTAACCCCAATTTAAACCGCATAATCTCACTAGCAGTTTCTGGCATTCTTTCTGCAATATTTAAGATATCCAACCTATTCATTCTTGAAAATGTTTTAGAAAACTCAACTTTAAACATGTTGCGATACTCTTCATCTAGGCGATTAGATGCCCAGGAATAAAGTTTCAGCTTAAAGTACATGAAAAAATGATAGAACTTTCTCTTCAACTCAGGGTGGCATGAAAAGTACCGCTCTAATTCTTGGAAAACATCCAACATAGCCAATCTTCTGGAGTCAGAAATATTCGTCACTTGATTGGCCTTGGGGCAAACACGGTGACCGCAAAAAGACTCGGAAAGAAAAGAAATATTTTTTGAGTTCATTAATAACATCCAATGCCCCATTACATCATTATGCACTGGTGTATTCGAGAACCTCAATCCAATTTCTTTTGCGTAACGAGTTGATACCAATTTGTTCCATGGATAATTGACTAGGTTCAAAAGATAACCATTATCATCAATTGAAAGACAATCGCTAACATTCTGAGCGATGCGATCAAATATTTTTCTATCGCCTTCTATCATCCCTAACTTTTGATCATTTCTGCCTTGAACTAAGTCATACTCCATTAGTAGGACATCACACTCTTTATCGTTAGCTTTTTCGACTGCTTTATCTAACATTCCAGGATAAACAAAATCATCCGCATCAAAGAATAATACATACGGCTCTTCTACAAACTTGAGCGCTTGATTTCTTCTATAACCGGCCCCTTTATTACTTTTAGCAACTAGTATCTGGTGGGCTATACTATTCTCTTCAAGGTATTCAGCGGCTCTACAAACAGTATCATCTGTTGAAAGATCATCAGCGATATAAAATTTAACCGGTATCTCATTTTTTTCTACAATCGAGCGTATTGCTGAGATGATACGATCCTGTTCATTAAAAACTGGAATAACAATACCCACTTGAATAGTCGTCATTTATCCTCCAGAAAAACCTAAGCAAACTATAAGAACCTAGAAATAGCTTTTCTTTTTCACTATGTAAGAGCACTTGAAAAGTCTAATCCTATTAACTGTTGAATATTTCTTAGCCGTCTCTATACCACCCTAACTTTGATCGGCAGGTTTCGTAAAAATTGTGATTAATAGGATGTATAAGGGTAAGCCGGTGTGGCTTTTTGTGAATTCGAATTACATCGCCAGGTTCAGTAATAACGTGATTATGCCCATCGCATGTCACATGCGGGTGGGCATTATTTTTTTCACCCACAATAATTTTAAATTCACTACTACCTTCGACAACAATTGGGCGACTACTCAATGTATGAGGATTGAGGGGGACAACAACAATAGCATCTAATTTGGGGTGCATTATCGGTCCCCCCCCAGAAAGAGCATAAGCAGTAGAGCCTGTTGGAGTTGATATAATTAAACCATCAGATCGTTGTGTGTAAACAAATTGGCCATCAATATATAAATCAAATTCAATCATCCGAATATATTCACCGGGATGAAGTACTACATCGTTCAAAGCTGTGCCTCTTCCTTTCGGCCTGCCCTCACGAGATACAGACAGATCAAGCAAGAAGCGGCTTTCAGCCATATACTTACCAGCCAATACCTCACCAACTTTTTGTTCAATCTCGTCAGGGGTAATATCGGTGAGAAAGCCAAGTCGGCCGCGATTAATACCAAGTAGAGGTACACTAAATTTGGCCAGGGCGCGGGCGGCAGCTAAAAGGCTACCATCACCACCTACAACAATGACAAGATCACAAAGTTCTCCCAACTTTTCTTTTGGAGAAACTCTCGCATTATGGCTAGCGACCGCAGTCGCAGTACCCATCTCAAGTACAACAGAATAACCTTCCCTCTCAAGAAACCGCATAAGGCGATTGAGTGAAAGGGCAGCACTATCACTCTCAGTACGGCCGATCAGGCCAATAATTTGAAATTCCGACACCGCTCCCTCTCAAGTGCCCAAACCAGGGCCTTGCGATTGATGCTTTACCTATCTTACATACGCTTGATTACGTTCACCACGCCGACAGGAAATGCTTTCCAAAATGTGACAGGCAATTATGCCTTAGCTTGGAATTGGAGTCGAATTAGAACGGCTGGTCAAGGGAAGTTGTTAGACCAAAAAGGGGAGACCCTAGCGCTCTCGTGGAAGCCCACGCCGACCCTGTAGTCCGCCGGAATGGAGCGCTAAGATCCTGGTTCCGCAGCCGAAATGACCAGCGTTAGCTTTATGCGAAATTGCATATAACAGCTTCACAGTATAAACAGGGTCTAGCGAAATACCCGTTTGATACTCAAAGGTTCGCTGGAATTCCTGAAGCTGCTTGGGGTACTTACCATAACCCCCACAATGGTATTTCTCAGTAATCTCTCCCACACCACCTATTGTCTCAATACTATATGCTTCATTTTTCGATAGTGCCGAGAACCATCGCCAGGCATTTTGACGGACAACCCCCCCTGCTTTTAACACCTCAACTCCACACACAAGAATCCCACTCAAGGAAGAACTTAATCCACCCAGCGTCAAACCTGTACCGCAGGCAATCCAAAGCTGATCAAAATCAACTGGAGCTGTCTCCGCGATAACCCTCCCTAATAAATGGACTCCTCTCACCCCTGCAAAATTTGCCCCACCTTCCGGTAAATAGGCACCACTAGCAGAACCAACGCCAACGCGATTGAGAAAGTCTGATTTGCTGCGTTGCCTATATAATTCACGGGACACGAATATAAATTTCATACCGAGGCGCTCGGCATCTTGCAGCATGGCACTGAGCACCGGTGGGCGCTCACCTCGAACAATACCAATTGTGCGAAAGCCAAACCGTGCTCCAGCAGCAGCAGTGGCATGCAAATGATTTGACCATGCTCCTCCACAAGTGATTAGCGTCTCGACACCCAGCTCCCTTGCTTTAATCAAGTTAAAAATGAGCTTATACGCTTTATTACCTGAAATAAGTGGGTCCAGCAGGTCATCACGACGAATCCAGACCTCAACTCCCGGAAAAAGATTGCTTCGGACTTTTTGGTAAGGAATCGCGCGCGCAGCTTCAGTGAAGGCATTCAGATCAAGAGTGGTCAGGTAGGAAACTGTCACGTATCTCCAATCCCTTTAAAAAGAGGCTGTCTGACAGGGTTCGCTCCATAAAAGCAGCCCTTTACCGATAAGAACACACCCCCCTCTCAAAAAAGTTGACGAGCAAAGTGTGGGTCCCGACCCATCCAGAGCCAGCAATACGATAGAGTCTAACGCCCTCCGTATTAGGTTAGTGCTCGGCACTTAGCCAGAGATCATATGGACAAGGTGAAGAGCACCCCAGTGCAGAAGGCTGAAGGTTTCAAATCTACTGCAAGCCCTATCTTCCCGCCAAATACCACAAGCTTGGCTACAAGGAACAAGAGCAGTGCCACTCCGCCCCCATAAAAATAAAAAGGCCCGTACCTATGTACGGGCCTTTTATCGTATCTGGCGGACCGGACGGGACTCGAACCCGCGACCTCCGGCGTGACAGGCCGGCATTCTAACCAACTGAACTACCGGTCCTCGGTAGTAAACTTCCATTTAGGAAGTTGGTGGGTGGTACAGGGGTCGAACCTGTGACCTACGGCTTGTAAGGCCGTCGCTCTCCCAACTGAGCTAACCACCCGCTGCTCATCTTCTTTCAGGGCCTTGCCCCCTGAGCGAGGCGCATATTACTGGAATAAAATTTCCTGTCAATAATTTTCGCGCCAAGTCCCACTATTATTCATCGGGCATGCTTTCCGGTGGTACAGACACCGGTTGCATCTCCTCTTCCCCGAGACTTGCCTCCTGCAATACCTTACCCTGTCGATAGTCTGGGTCAATTAAATGACCCGCGATTCGCACTGGGACCTCTTTAGGAATCAACTGCTCTCTTGGGCGGGCCAAATCCTGTTCATTGTAGTTGCATACCCCTGTTGGAAAGATACGGCGTAAGTCATCGAGACGACCTGATATCTCTTCCGTATGAGAGCCATAGACGCCTTTTGCAAGAGCCCTCTCCACCGGCTGAAGCGCGCACTTAAAGATGTCATCAGTCACTGGTGCTCCGGCTACCTGCCTTGAGGTGCTGTGGGCAGGGTATTCCCGCATACATTTCCCTTCCGACTGGCGGTTCCAGTCTCCACTCCAAACATCAGATCCTGATGCTAGTACATTACCTTCGCTATCAAAGCATTGGTCACTGGCATCCTCAGGTCGATTACCAACTACACCTTTAGCAGGGTCATTAATGATGTTTTGCATCCACCGGTCGACCAGATCAAGTGCATCATCCAATGGGTTGTAGTCTTTGTGACTCATCCAGATCAGTTGATTGTCAGCGTGGCCACGGGCCCTCCGGATACGCTCTCGAGTCGAAAAAGAAGCCGAGCTGTGATGCATATCTGGTTCTTCGTCCAGATAGTGGCGCATATCAATTATCGGAATTTCTACATCCCCAAGGAAAACATGACCAGACCTATAAATCCCCTTGATTGCCTCCATATCCGCGCGGCTACGCTTAGCTGGACTCGCTAGAGTCCCCATGTTTAAATTTTGCTCACTCCATACTGAAAGGCGCACAGGAAAAAGCCCACCATTGAGAAACCAGAGCTTTTCTTGCGACTGATTCTGCGGGGCTTTCCACCCACCTATTGCAGCATTGATTTTTAAGAAATTATCGATGCTTATTTCTCCATCAACCAACGCTTTCAACCCATACTGAACCCCTTCATTATCCCAGGTTGTATTCGCATAGCCATTTTCAGCAGCACCATAGAACTGTCGAAGATTTTCCCAATGTGTCCAATGCACTCTATCCGGCAAATCACCGGAAAAACTTTTAAAGAAGTGTACAAAGTTTGGGTTATTTACCAGTGGCACCAAACCACGCCAACCTTCTACGCATTCAGTTGCACCGCTAGGTCGTCCCCTATAACGGCCATCAAACAAACCAGCGGCTAAAGTAATCAGCTTAAAGCGGCTATCCGCTTCAGGGTTCGCAGCCAACCCCTGTATCCGTTGACGTTCCTCAACATCCTGCCAGCGGGGGTTGTTAGCATCCAGGACATCGAAGAAATACTCTAAAGGCTCACAGTCAAAGGCATAGATAGTCTGGGTTACCATATCTGGATAGGAGTAAAGTGGTATCGCCGCATCCAGTAGCCCCGGTGCATTTTGCGCCAAGATGTACTGCTGAATAGCACCTCCCGAGCCACCGATACCAACCGTATACATGGGCTCACCATAGAGTGCTAGGAACTGTTTTTTTAGGCGCCGTGCCGTATCCTCTGCCAACCATAAGTTATAGTGATTTCTGGTTTGATTCGCCGTCGAGTAAACGATGGCATATCCTCGAGCCAACTGGTCCATTCGCCGAGTTGTCACATCTCCTTTGCTCAAATTACCTTGGCGCCAACCTATACCTACTCCCCCACGAAACTGATAGATCAAACGCCGGTTCCAATTGCTGGCATTTGGTTTTTCGGCAGTTTCGCCGTCTCCTCGCAGAGCTGCAATAGCATAATGATGCCGGTTAATCGTGCCTGTTTCGACACGGACAATAAAATCTACTTGGCGGCCATTTACTGTTACCTTATCAATATCGTTACGTGCTTCATGTAGGTAATAAAAGCTTCCATCCGTTGTGCTCCTATAGAAGTACGTTACCTCCGTTGCATGGCTACAGTCTCGGCTATAACCAATCACCTCTTTGGTTTTCTTCCCATCTGAACCTAAAGCAAAAACTGGGACTCCCTCCTTAGCTTGGTTATCAACCAATGGCTGCTTATCGGTGATCGCATTACGACCACAAAAGAAGGGGTACTTTGAGGGGCCAGTAAATAACGTTTCTACTGGTCCAACCTCACCAATTGAGATAGGGAATGGGAAATACTCAGGCGGGCGTGACATCATTCTAGGGTGAGGCCCCGCATAAGCCGGTGTAGAAGCATAATCAAGAGCTCCAGCCGGCACCCCTATTACTGGAGCATCTGCTTTACCATGTACTTTTGGCAATTTCGCATACGCGATCCAAGCGACTACCCCCAGCACTCCGAGCAGCGCCAAGAAAAATACAGAGAGAAACCAAGCTCCCCTTGTCGACATAAACGCCTCCACAGCTGTCAACTTCACCAGTGATACAGCTTGAGTATATGAAGGGATAAAGAGGTCAACCGACAGTTGGCGCCGGGGAGGACTTATAGGAAGGATGTATCAGAAATATCGAACCAAGTAGCCCAACAAATCAGGCAAAGACAAAAAGGAAGCCCATCAGGCTTCCCTTATAGTATGCCTCAAAAAAGTCAGCTTAATCCTTGGCAATAAGACCTTTCTCTTGCAGGGTAGAAATAATTACTTCCACCTCTTGCTCTAAGGTCATTTCTGCCGTATTGAGACGCAACTCGGGGGAAATAGGCGCTTCATAAGGGTCATCAATTCCAGTAAAACCCTTAATTTCACCCGCACGAGCCTTTTTATAAAGGCCTTTAGGGTCACGAGATTCTGCCTCCTCCAGTGGACAGTCTACAAACACCTCCAAATAAGGCAGATTGCCATCCTCATGCATCTTTCTAACCATATCGCGATCTTCTCGATATGGACTAATAAAGCTACTGAGAACCACAATCCCAGTGTCCGCAAACAGTTTAGAAATCTCACCTACACGACGGATATTTTCTTGGCGATCTTCAGCAGAAAAGCCTAGATTGGAGTTGATACCCAGACGTATATTGTCACCATCCAAGCGATAGCTCAGGACACCACGCGCAGCCAAAGCCTTCTCAACTGCTACTGCTACCGTGCTCTTGCCGGAACCCGACAGGCCGGTGAACCAAAGGGTCACGCCTTTGTGACCAAGAATACTGGCCCTGTTGTCACGAGTTACATCGCCATCATGCCAATGTACATTGGTCGCCTTGCGTTCAACTGTTGTCGTCACCGATCACTCCAAGATTTTGATTCAATTCCTATTCCCTCTTCAGTGAGAGGTTCACAGGAAACCACCCCCCCAGAGGCTAGACGGCCAATTATCAGGCATTTGAAGCATTAGCGTAAAGACTTTGCTTATAGCATATTCAACCACATATAGTGGTGGATGTGCATAAGTACCTCTGGCCACTTAATTCTAAATTTCGACCTCAAGAAAGAACATTGGCACCAAAAAGAGAAAATTTGAGGTATTAAACCCTTAGGAAAAGCGCCTTTTCCCTGGTCGAGAAGTAGAGACTATTTTTCCATTGACTGTTGTGGGCCAGCAAATAGATTCAACCTAAATTTGATAATGATTACAATTCTATTGAGAGCATCATAAATTCAATGCCTCAATACTGTGCACTTTCAAATAAGCTTCATTAAACAACAATCAGTATTAACCAAATAGCAATTAAAGCATATCACGCAGTATTATCTCACTGCGCTCTATATTGCAGTTATAACACATATAAACAATTGAATATTACGCTATGATTCTAGCATTGCTTCATCTAATGGCATTATGCAAGCATATACAACTATACCTTTAAATATAATCCGCATTCCGCATATAGAAGTGCCACATAAGGACTATGTCACAACCTATCAGAGAGTTAGCTAACAAGTAACCCTAAAAAGTTATAAGGTGGGATAAGCCCTTTAATAATTAGCTGATATTCGAAAGGGAGATTATCTTTTTGTATGTGCCATGCTTCACTCTCCAATTACATATGTAAGCAATATCATGCATATAAATTTGTGCTTACTTAGTGCCTACTCGCAAACAAGATATGCCTGTCTCTCCCCCTATTTTCAAAACTAAACCCAGTTATACCCTGCTCAATAAAACACGTCAAATATAGAAAATGACACTATGACCATGATAACCTCTGGTCTGAATAGGCATGAAATAGCCCTGCATTTAGTGGGGCTTAGCTTTATAAAAGGAGGCAATTAGCCGATGGCAAAAAGTGTTCTGGATAGATTCAAAATTCGTAAAGGAAAAGTCTTTGAGGCACCGCTAGAGGAGGCCTTTGGCCGCCTGGTTACACCTTTTGAAGAATTTATCCATCGCCAAAGCAGCAGTGGTATCTTACTGATGTTCTCTGCAATGGTTGCACTGATTGTTGCCAACTCCCCCCTACAGGATGCTTACAAGCACCTGCTGCACATGCCAGTCAGCATTGGCACTGGTGACTGGGTGCTTTCTTTATCACTACATCATTGGATTAATGATGGCCTAATGGCCATCTTCTTTTTCTTGGTAGGGTTAGAACTTAAACGTGAATTTTTAGTTGGAGAGCTTTCAGATCTACGCCAAGCAGTCCTGCCCGTAATGGCAGCGGTTGGCGGCATGGTAGTTCCAGCCTTGATTTATAGCTCCCTAAACAGTGGCGACATCGCAGAACGCGGTTGGGGTATCCCTATGGCTACTGATATCGCTTTTGCCGTGGGCTGTATAGCATTACTAGGAAACAGAGTACCAAGGGCTGTAGTAACTTTTCTGGTAGCCCTAGCCATTGTAGATGACCTAGGAGCAATTCTTGTAATTGCTATTTGGTATACAGAGCAAGTGAACACTACCGCTTTAATGGCCTCCGGATTTCTAGTTGCAATCATGGGCTTACTCAATGCCGCCGGGGTTCGCCGCTCCTCTGCCTACGTCTTTACCGGTATTTTGCTCTGGTACGGACTTTACAAGGCAGGCGTCCATGCCACTCTAGCAGGCGTAATTACGGCAATGGCACTACCTGCCAAGCCAAAGTATGATCCCGTAGCGTTCAGCACCTTTGTTAAAGATATTATCCGCAGCTTCGATCGATACTTTCGCCCCGGTGATAAGATCATTGCAAACGATGCTCTCCATGCACGTGTAATGGCCTTGGGTAACGGTGTAAATCTAGCTCAGTCCCCCCTACAGCGTATGGAAACCCGTTTACATATCCCGGTGGGCTTTATAGTAATTCCAATTTTCGCACTGGCTAATGCAGGCATCCCTTTCGATAGCTTTAGTAGTTCAGCAGCGGTACTCAACCCAGTAACACTTGGGGTCATTAGCGGCTTGGTTGTTGGCAAGCTAATTGGCATTGTAGGCGCAACTTGGATTGGCTGGAAACTTGGCTGGGGCAAGCTACCCAAGGCTGCGAACTTTCAGCATATCGTAGGTGTGGCATTACTCGCCGGCATTGGCTTTACTATGTCTATCTTTATAGCCGAGCTGGCATTTAGCTCCCAGTACGAACTTCTGGTGCAGGCGAAAGCCGGTATCCTACTAGCTTCTGTAATCGCCGGAGTTGCCGGCTTCCTAGTTCTACGCAATGCACCCATCTCTGCAGAGCAAGAGGATGAATTCAAGGAAGCAGAGGAAGCCGAGAGCTCAAATTCTGGACTGCCGCCTCATTCCGTCTCGTAGCAGAGTAGATTTGTGGTAGGCCTAAAATTTCCGCTTTAAATTGTACAGCCTGAGCCGAGTAACTATAATCAATTGTTACTCGGCTAAGATTTACTCACATAACGATTACTTAGATAACAGCACCGGCTAGGCTTGGTATCGAATAACTCAACTAACAACAAAAAATAAGTTCAGCGTCAATTAAATCCGCACCAAAGTCACATCACAATGAGCATAATTTACGATACTATTTGCCGTAGAGCCTATTAGAGAGCTTATACCTTTCTTAGAGTGAGTCCCGAGCACGATTAAATCTACACTTCTTTTTTCAGCCTCCTTGCAAATCACCTCATAGGGCTTGCCTACTTTCAGGAGTCTATTTTTCTTAGAGATACCGAAATCTGAAACTATCTCCTCAAACTTCGGAATAGCATCCTCTTTAAGCTCTCGCTGATAATCCTTAGGCAAAAAACTGTAGGGAAGCACATTTAATACGATTAACTTACTTTCATGCTGCCTTGAAAGTTCTACGGCCCTAGAAAGCACAAAGCGCCCTTCTTTGGAAGCCTCTATAGCGCAAAGAATTGTTTTATACATCTAACCCCCTCCCCTTATTATCATAACTAAACACTACTAAAAACAGCCGATCAACAAAAAACGCCAACTACTAGATTCATTGTCACACAGAAATCCCCTCCTAAGCACCCAGAAAAATCCAAATACATCAATTTCCAGCCTACTCATACGGCACCTCTGTATTTGCAAATGGATCCAAACTATTCAAACAGGAAGGAACTTAATTCATTAGGAATCGGGGCTCAAAGAAGTCACCTTGGAAGCAACTTAGTATCACTAGAGCACCCAAAACACAATAAGGTCCCAATTCACTTTAAAATTTATTACATTTCAATATTCCATAGCCTTTAAAAATAAAGTGATCAGTTAACGCTCACCAGCATCAACAAGCGCTCGATAAATTCGGCCTGGATAATCGCCAATAATCCCATCTACACCCAATGATATACTGCGCTCAATATGGTCTTCATTGTTCACTGTCCAAAGGTCCACAGCCACTCCTTTTCTCTGAAAAAAGCGCACATAGGGCTTGGTCGTAATACTATATGGCAATTGTGCAACATCAAACTTGGGCTGAAAAGCCCAGCCAAAACCCGTACTCCAAGCAAGACTTGCTTCGATAAGCTCACCTATAGTTGCGCTGGTTCTAACCTGACCCCCGCTAAGTTCACGGAAGTGCTTCATAGCTTTACTATGCTGGCTAGCAACAGTAACTTGCTGCTCCATACGGTAATCTGCAATGACTTGCCAAAGAGTCTCAGAAAGAGTCTTATCATTGGGCTTAATCTCTATATTAAAATAGCCATCCGGGTAACGCTCAAACAATTCATTGAGAGTTAACAGAGTGAGTCCTTGCCCCCTAAAAGGGTAGCTATTGCCATTATCTAATGTGAATTCGTGACCAGCATCAAGGGTTTTAATTTCACCCAGCGTCAAATCCGCAATTTTTTCAGATATCCCAACATTATCCTTTAGGTCTGAATCATGATTAATGATGACAAAATAGTCTTTCGACAGATGAACATCTAACTCTAATATATCGGCACCTTGATCCAGTGCTCTATCAAACGCTAGCCTTGTACTTTGAGGATATTCACCAGATGCCCCCCTATGTGCAAGAATCTCAATAGAAAATGCCTGATTAAAAAACCCAACAGATAAAACCCAGCAGACCGCCACTTTAATAATTGCTTTCATTAATTTGACTCTCATTTTATGCCAAAGGAAATCCTTGAAAACAACCAAATTTCCCCCTAGAAAAATTAGCGCACCTATATCAACATCAAAACGTTAGACCTTATCCAAACCAAATATAATTGACAAACTTTAAGCTAAAGCCTCCACTTTAAATCTGCACAAGTACAATTTTAACCAACTATCGGTTCCAGCGCATAAGTTTCTATTCTCCATCGCCGCCATAGTACTTCTGATGAAAATAGTCATGAAAATTCATGAAAATTTAGGCGCCTTATTACAAGTTACCCTGCAAAAAATCACAGTGAGTGCCTTCTAGCGGCATTAGGCCTTGCAACACTCCAAAAGAGCAGAGAAAAAACCAGCTTGGTTAAGGTGACGTACCGCTGAGATAAGGATATCAGCTGGAGTGGTATTACTTCACGAGCTAAAGGGCCATAAAAGAGATGAAATCACTCGCTCTTAAGACTACATTGCTACCCCGCCTCTCACCTCTGTGAGGATATCCTGCGGTGATCCACTAAACCCGGACACCAATTAAGGTGGTAAAGTTGCCACCGACAATAGAGGCGCCCAATGGGTAGACAACATCGATTCTTTTCTCTCAAATTAAAATAAATGCTGTCCACCTGGTAGCAAATCAGGGCTATTTAATCGCTGAGGCAACCCGGGCGCTTGATGTTGTTACATGAGCTATTCCTGACTGGGCGAAGCACTAGGGGCAGAGCCGTGTAGAGAGACCCCACATGTAAAGCGTTTATTACAGAGCAATCTAGAGCTTGAAACCCGTATCAATTACCCGGAAAGGGACATGGAGACACTAAAAACTACCACTCTCTTAATGTCCGATGGGGTGTGTCGTGCGCGCTAACGGGCCGATTGAGTGATCAGAAATTAGTGAAGCTGCACTGCAAAGTACTCCCAATGCCTCGCCCATGCCACTACGAATATAGGTGAAGGAGTAGCTCCATTAACGCACCCAGAATACAGCTCCAATCCAAGGTCATTGAAGTCTTTGGGCCCATCCGTAGCTCTCCAGAGAATCATATAGTCATAGGCTTGCTTTACGAGCAAGAGATATCAATGACGCTTTAAAGCCCGAAGACTAATGTGTGAGGTCGACTTGGTGTTTAAACAACCTGGTGCTCACAAGCATAAAAGAGCATAGCCTCTTACTAAATGGATAAACAGAATGCACTTGACCGCCAGTTTAATGCAGTGAAACTCAATCAAGTTTGGTGCTGTGGCATTATTTATATCTGAGCCGGCTCAAGCTGGTGTTAGCTGGTGTTAGCTGGTGTTAGCTGGCTACTATTATGGATTTTCACGCTCGTCGTATAGCTGGATAAACCCTCTCACAGCAAAATGCATATACTCCCCCAACCCTACAGCCCGACTCAGAACCTCATTGAAGTAGTCTTTTCATAACTCAAGGCCCATGTGGTAGGGTCATCAGGTCAAAGTTATCGGAATAACCGATCTAGTGAGAAGACTTAAAAGCCTCTTCAGGAGACTATTCAGTGTTGAACACTCCTTGGAGCCGCCCAAGAGCGTGCTTGCCAAAGTGTTTTGGTGCGTTCGAAGCTTCTGCTTATCGTGCTGCGTGCTCTTCCCTGCTTGATAAAGGCCAATTGTAGACAAAACCATCAAAAGCCCCGGCTCAAAGAGTTAAGTAACCAATGTCATCCAGGACAGACTACCTACCATCCTGCCCATATGGCATTATCACGGGCCGCCTTGATTGTCAACCCACCCCTAGTCACGTTGGACCTAGAATATAATCGGGTTGTTTCGTTAGGGCTTGTATTGAAATTTGATTGCAGATAACGACATGGATGCTTTATTATTGCAGTACCACAACCATCGGGGTAGATCATTTTCTCGGGCTTTTGAGGATTCGGATGGAATAGTGTGAATTCGGCCCATAGATGGGTTTGGATTAAGTGCTTAGCCTTTCCATTAGTTCTTGTGGTATAGGATCGAGGGTATACGTGCTTAATCCTTAGTAACCATAAGATATTTCGTAATCGTTTCGCACTATAACTAAACTGGAGCGTTTGCCTGCCATCACCTAGTCCACTTCCACTACGATACCCCGGCTGCGAAATAAGTAAAAAAGCCGGGGGCGAAGGGATGAAGCTCTCCAAGTAAGACCTCGACGTTTTCCAGGCAGATCGCATTATCAATGTTCACATGAAGATAATACCAGTGCAGTCCTTGGGAGTGCTTAGAATTGCAAGTTATGCGGTGACCAAGCCCTTCAAGCTGGCACAATTTATTGGCAGCTAGGCACAAAAGCTCTCCGGCTAGCGGCCAGGAACCGAGCAGGATTGAGCTTGGCAATTACCTCTTGTGCGCTCAATCTATACTTTTGGCGAAAGCGGATCGCTGCCTTCCTTACATAGCCGCCCCCGCACAACCCCTAGAGCACAACGACGGATATTCCAGATCAGTTGAACCTGTTGGGCGATCCACTTACGCATCCTCTGCACACTCATGCAAATGCTCTAACAACTTGATCCAACTGGTTGGCGCCGTTCAAGCACATACCGCACCATCCGTTCACAACGATAAAGCGCAACTTGCGAGCTCCTACCTAAGTTATTTTGGTACAGGCCCCTTGTGACCTGTTTTGTGGTGAAACCCACACTGTGCATTTAAATGCAATGAGCAACCTTTTCAAAAAGTGACATGCTGGCCGCCCCCACCCCTTAAAGCCCAATTGTGACTATTGTGCCTTGACTTTTTGGGCTAACCCCAAAGTTGCTTTGGGGCCATAGGATAGGCGAAAATAGACGCCATGAGCCGGCTCTGCACATATTAAGGTATAGCCCTGAAATTCTGGGAACTCAATAGTCACAAACGAGCTGGGAAGGGTCGCCGGCGTTCTTCAATCCTGGAAACGTCGGTCAAATTTATAAATCAACAAATAAATGTAGTATACGTACATAGCGAGAGAATAGTGCCTAAGAAAGTTTCAATAGTTATTCCGATCTACAATAACTCAGAACACCTCCAACACTGCCTTGATAGCGTAATTAGTCAGACAATTTCAGACATCGAGATTATATGTATTGATGACAAGTCCGAAGATAATAGTGTTGAAATCTTGGATGAGTATGTAAAAAAACACCCAGATATCATCACGGCCATTAAGCATGATAAAAACCTCTCTGCCTCTCAATGCAGAAAAGATGGCGTCCTTTCATCCACGGGTGAATATATAATGTTTGTAGATGCAGATGATTATATTGAACCAACGGCATGTGAAGTTGCTTACAATGCAATAAAGAAAAATGGTACTGACATCCTACACTTCGGGACTGTCATTGAAAATTGCGGCAACTTACCGCAATCTAGGATAGATTATAATCAGAGGTTGGTGCAGCCATTTACTGAGAAAACCATTTCAAGTAACTTAATTGAAAACTGTTTTTTACAAAAGAAGTTTAGCTTTACTTTATGGAATAAAATTTATAGCGGAGCCGTTTGCCGTAAAGCATTTTCAGAAGTTTCAGATGGTTATTTCCCCAAAGCAAACGACCTATACGCAGCTTTTTATATTCTGAAACAGGCAGGCAGTTACTCTGGAATCAATGACAATTTATATCATTATCGGTTTGGCCTGGGGATGACAGGTAAACCAATCATGGATATAGAAAATTTTACACTGCACTGCAAATCTGTATTGGTGTTAAACAAAATCAGGGAAAGTATTAATTCTGAAGACGACCGTATTATTGAGAAATACAATTCTGTTTTCGATATAATAGAAAATAACTTTATTAATGAGCAAATCGGAAGATGGTATACTAACCTGCCAAAAGATGAAAAACATTCTGGCCTTCGTGTAATGAATGCGGCCTGGAATAAAGGGTTTCCTTTTATTATGGCAGCTTTAGCGAGAAATAAATGGTACAATAGAGGTGAAGTATCATCATACCTTAAAGACTTTTCGGAGCTTGAGCATATACCACGAAAAATAGAGAATATTGTACTTTACTACCATTCCGTACGGGGTGGAGGGGCCCAAAGAGTGGTAGCGCATTTGTGTAATCTATTTGCGGATGCTCAAATCAACCAGAAATATAAATATAATGTGGTTCTAGTAACCGATCAACCACAAGCCAACGATGAATTCCACATCTCTCCACGAGTTAATAGAGAGGTTATCACAGATATAAAATTATTCCCCCAAAAAGAAAATTACGCTAAGCGGGCTGAGGCCTGGGTAAATATTATTGACAAATATGACGTTGATATTGTACTTAACTCCGCATGGTTGAGCCCCGCAAGCCTATGGGATATGTTAACCATCAAGTCCCACCCAAAGCGACCAGCTTACATTAATCATACACATAGTTTTTTCGCCATTATCTACAAGGTAAAAAATAAAGTCAGTGAAATATTTAATTCTTTTTCTATTTCAGATGGCGTAATTACCTTAACCGAGTACGATGAAACAATTTGGTCAAACTTTAACAAAAATACTTACCTCATCCCTAACCCCATTCAAAAGTTCAATGATACAAGTGCGAAGTTTGTCCCCAATAGAAAACGGATTCTTTGGCTTTCTAGGATTTCGGACGAAAAAAAGCCCTTAGAAGTAGTATCAATAATGGAGCACGTGGTAAAAGAGCACCCTGATGCCATCTGCAATATTGTTGGAGATGGCGATGAAAAAATTATAAGCAATTTAAGAAACGTAATATCTCAAAAAAACCTGGAAAAAAATATAAATATAGCTGGCTACCATAAAGACGTTGGTATGCACTATTCAAGTTCATCTGTCTTCTTGATGACCTCTATTTATGAAGGCTTTGGGCTAACCTTGTTTGAAAGTGCAAGCCTCGGATTACCCACCGTAATGTATGACCTTCCATGGCTCGAGTATTACAACATGCTAGAAGGGTGGGAGACCGTCCCTCAATTGGACGCGAAAGGGGCCGCTGATAAGATTTGCAAACTGCTAAGCGAAGAAGAATACTGGAACAAAAATAGTTCTTTATTGAAGGATAGCTTTTCCAATTATGAAAAGCTCAATCTATTAGCTAAATGGGAGTTGCTATTTAGCAACCTGCAGAATAATGTTACCCCACAAAGTAAATCTACACCCTTCAACAAAAATTTGATTGAACAAATTTCAATTTTTCACACCCAAAGTATTTCCACAGAAATAAATAAAAATAAAAGAAATGAGCAGACAGTTAATATTGCTCGTAGAGAAAAGTCAGAAATAAACGCGAAACTTCAACGAACCTACAAAGAAAAATCAGAAATAAATGCGAAACTCCAAAAGACCTACAAAGAAAAAGCTGAGAGAGGCTTAAAAATTAAGGAACTTGAGAGTAAATTACAAAAAAATAGAAGGCTTTCATTTGTCAAAAGAAAACTGTTGGGCTTTATTTCTCGCAGAGAGATAATTTAATGAATTGCCTTTAATGACGTCGAATATCTTTCGCACATTTACTTTTGAGAAAGATTCCACCCGCATTTATTGAGCGGGAGGGGGCTGATTGTGGGCGAGAAAGATAGGGCAAAGGAATTGAACAATATCGTCCGCATTGATCCACTGAAGTAGCCTTGAACACCATACTAAACGCGGAAGTCGAGCTACTACGTTGTTCAACAAAAGGCTACTTCACCTGCTCTGCCGCTTCTCAACAAAGTGAGTTTGACCTCCCCGATAGTCGTAGATACTTCGAACGAGAGCTTGGACTGTTTGCAATCCGGGTTACAGGTATGTGTAACCCGCTGCAAGCATCAGGTACTTCCGAAAGCCAATCGGCAGTTACTTCAGTCAGGGTGTCTTCTCCCTCCTGCCCTCCCCCAATCAAAGCACATTACCCACTGACACCAAACAAAGCGGGCTTCACAATCGGCCACATTGGCACCTGTAGATACCGACTATTGACCCAAAGAACCGGCTATATGATTACCCGCCCCAACCTGATTTACCTCTGGGGTGGAATTACCAGTGGAAACCTTCCCCTATAGAGTAGACACCTACCTTTTGAACAAGGTAGGAGAAAATGCCGAAAATATTGAGCGAAGAACGTGTTATTGGATACTCAACAGAGTTCAAAGTTAGAGTGGCAGCTCTCACCAATCAACTGAAAGTAGATACGACTACTATAACCAACGTTATTGGCCTACATTCAGTAATGGTGTATTGTAGTGGTCAACTATTTCCGAACAGTAAGTTAAGTTTTTCTTCCGCTTTTGCAGGCGATAATCCGTCATTGTGTTGTTGGGGAAACTCCTAGTTGTAGTAAGTCATCAAGTAATGGCTGATGTCTCGGCTTGCTTCTGTGATAGAGGTGTAACCGAGAGAGGGTATCCATTCACTTTTCAGACTCCGAAACAGTCTTTCCATTGGTGCATTATCCCAGCAATTTCCACGTCGACTCATGCTCTGGGTCATTCGGTAGCGCCACAGCCGTTGGCGGAACTGATGGCTAGTATACTGACTGCCTTGATCTGAGTGGAACATAACCCCATTAGGCTTTCCTAGCTGCTCCCAGGCCATTTCCAGTGACTTTATTGTTAGTGTGGCATCTGGTTTCCCTGAGAGGCCCATCCAACGATACGGCGAGAGTGTAAATCTATGTAACACCAGCTTGAAACAGCCCAGATATAGGTAATGTCACCACACCAAACTTGATTGGGCTTCTCAACATTAAACTTGCGGTCAAGTTCAATCGATATATCTAAGTCCTCGACTATTGCTCTCTTATTCTTATGAGGATCAGGTTGTTTACACACTAAGGCGGCCTCACACATTAGTCTTCGGACTTTAAAGCGTCCGATTGATATCCCTTGCTCATAAAGCAAACCTACGACTGTACGACTTCCTGCAGAGCTACGGCTGCGCTCGAAGACTGCAACGACTTTGGAGCGGAGCTGCATTCTGGGTACATAAACAGAGTTCTTTTTTTCCTGTATTCGTAGTAGTATCATCGAGGTGTTTCAAACGCTTTGCAGGCCAGTTCCACGAGCTCCAGCTCACTCAACAGGTCTATCAGCGCGTACGATTTATCTCGTCGGAGATCAAGAGAGCGGTTGTAGGTTCAACCTGTCAAGGCAACACCCTGTTTAATAACCTGCTTTGGTGTCGCAAAGTTCAGTGTTTTTCTTGGCCTGCTATTAAGCTCGTTAGCAACTTGATTGAGTTTCCTCTGAGTATGCTGCGCCAAGCATGTCTTTTTTGGAAAGTACTGGCGGATTAAGCTGTTGGTATTCTCATTCGTTCCCCTTTGCCAGAGGCTCTGAGGATCGCAGAAGAAGACAGGAACACCTGTCTTTTCCGTAAATTCAGCGTGCTTCACCAGCTCCATTCCTCGGTCCCACGTCAGTGATTGGCAAAGCTCTTTTGGCAGTTTTTTAAACTTAGCAACAAGCGCCTGCTTCACAGAATTCGCATCTTTCCCTTTCAACTTAAGAATGATCGTATACCGCGATTTTCGATCAACAAGCGTGGCAATATGAGTGTTATTTGAACCTGACACTAAGTCACCCTCCCAATGACCTAAAACACATCGTTCTTGTATCTCCTGAGGACGCTCCCTTATCGATGTACCGTTGACGATGTTGATAGTACCGCGCTCGCCTTTACGTGACCGACGCAGTATAAACTCCATCTGAAAGGACAGCTTCAATTTGATAGAGTCATCGGCCACCAGGGAGCGATATATTCCCAGTGACAGTGCCACTTAGGCCATTGATAGTAACTCCTCCAGCACTACCAGTGGTTCCATAGAAATCAGACCTCCATCGAAAGATGATTGCATAGCCTTGTTTTCTCTGGCAAATCTTGAATATTCATCTACCGTACAGCTTAATTTAGCCGTTCTATTAGATGAGCCAAAAGAAAGCAAATTCATTACGGGTTTATTTTGAACCAAAACATCATTACAAATTGTTTTGCCTGACAAAGGATCTAAAACCGTGACCCAGTGTGGGCCTCTGGTGGTAAATATTATTGGCTCTTTAGCCCTCCACCTGAAGTCCTGATAATTATAATAATCACTTGCTCCATAGCCGGTCGAAGTTGGGAAAAGTGCACTTTTCCCACTATGATAAAAACGATGGGCGTCTAGATAAAAATTTGTCGTCACACCCACAGCAGGGTATTCACTACCCTTAGGGTAGCTACTTGGACCATACCCATTTGTAGTACATATTGCAGAAAAAACAGCCGAGGAGATTGTTAACCCTAATACCATAAAGATGATTTTAATTATTCCATTCATCAACAAATTCACTTAACACTTTAAAAGCGAGCACGAAGAACACACAGACAATAAAAAAATAAAACCAATTTCACACCCCAAAAAAAACAACTTTTCTTTCATGAAGTTTTTATAGCTTTTTGTACGACAGTACAAAAAAATCAACATGATCACTCCAATACAAAGCAACTGGAAAGCCCACTCCATTAAGAACAATATTTACTACCCCCACTCTAAAAAATCCAACGTCCCAAGGCGCGATAGACAATCACACCACAGATTAAGAACAAAAAACAAAACCGCATTTAATTAGAAAATCAACCAAAAACAATCCAGATTTTATGAGTTAAATTTCCACAGTATATTTGCGATTAAAATTCACTAAGATGTAAAGCATTACAAATATTTGGCATGCCGGTAGAATATCTTTTTGAATTCCATCCATATCGCGCGTGGGGGGGGGGCAACCCCAAACATATTGGGGCGAGTGTACAACTACTTAATTTCAAAAATGGTGACCTTAAATTCAAAACAATCTTTACTGATCATTTAGAAGCTAAGGTGAAAACGAATTTACCAGGTGGCACCCGATTCAGTATTGCAATACGCTGGCAAAACTCACAAGGGCTGTGGGTCATTGATTAGGTCTCTAAAAGAGAGATTTCCAACAGCGAAAACCTGCCTCAAAGAATATCTAGCATCTCCTCTCTTCATAAAGGCGGGTATCGTGCACCAAGTCCTCAGTAGCTGGCGATTCGATAGTCTCAGGTAAAAAGATGGTATTAATAAATGATGTGATTACCATCAGAAATTCATTGCAATAGACTGAAAGGCTGCTGCCAAACCGATGTCAATACTGTATGAGAGTGGCAATGTCAGCCTATTAGGTTAGTCAGACGTTGCTTTTTTTGGGTCTCGAAACGCTTCTGCAAACGATCTGAAGATTGCTCGAAGAATCGCGGACTATATCACCTCTAAAGGCAATATTTTCATAAGCGGGCTGGCCATGGGGATTGATGCCACAGCTCATGAATGCACACTGGCAACCGGGAGAGACACTATTGCTGTACTTGCCCATGACCTGTATACTGCAAACCCTCAGGAAAAATATAAGCGGGCGATAATATAATTAAGACTGGCGGCCTCTGGTATCCGAACACCCTGAAGGTGCGCCTCCCTAAAGACACTTCTTTATAGAATTCAAGCTGGTATGCCTCAATCCTCTGTTATCGTGGATTCTGCAACACCAAGTGGAACTATTAAGCATATAGACTTCTGCCTGCAGGCCCTTCACCAACTATTTACCGTTTCCTTTCATAACCTTGAGAATTCACTAGGCTCAATGAAGCTCATCGATGATGAGAAGGCAACAGCCTTAAGGACCAAGTGAGACCACGATCATTTATAACTGTAACTCCCCACGCTTCTAAGAAAGCAAGTAACTGAGCTCCCATACTTCGCCACGATCGCTATAAAGCGCTGTACAAAGATAACCAGGATGGGCTCATAGGGCGGCATCCTCTCATCCGGGCCCCTACTGCCCTTGCTTTGGGTCCACTCGTCGTCGACTAACTAAAGGCTCTAAGGGTCTTCGGCAAGCTGCCGCTTTAGCTCTACTGCCCAATTGGCCCACCGTCTTCATTCGCGAGGAAAGTGGGGCGATGTGTTCAACATTCAGGTCGAGGCCTGGGCGTAAAAGTTGCCGGTGTACGGATCTAGCAACGAGCCAGTATCTACCATGCAACCTTTCGCGTTGATAAAGCTGACCGTAGCCAGGTAGAATTGCACCAGAAGCTCATGACGAGTGCTCTAGCAATCACCGTCATAGTCGGACCACTTCGGTAGCCACTCATGGCTGTCATAACCGTATTCTTCTTTGGTTTCGAGAAAGTTAACCAAGGTGGCTAGAAACTAATAAACGCATAACGATCCCTCATTGTTATTTTGAGAAATCGCATAAGAGGTGGCTTGGGGAAAAAAATATAGACTTTTACTCCTAATGAACAATTAAAGGGGCTATTTAATCCAGTTTAGCCAAATAGCCCCAAGCCATAGAATTGAGCAGTTAAAAAAGAAGGGGCCTGATTTAATCCAAAGTATTGGCTATCGCACCATAAACTTGAGCTTTTGTAGCAACATTGGGGTATAGGTTTGAATCAAAGCTACTCCAAATCCGATATATACTTTTTAACTCCGCATCGTATTTAGATAATTTTACCCAAGCTCCTTGATTCCTACCTACAATTATATTGCCCACTGCGCTACCATCAACATTATCATTAAAGACATGCCCAAGCACATCATTACGAGTTTCCCCGTTCCATATATTATATTTAACAGCGTTAGCCAGCCTTGACAAATCTTGTAGCTCAAAAACAAAATTATGCTGGTAGCTTGCTATAATAAAATTGACTGTATCACCAGCATGACCTACATCAATAGTGCCGTCCACGGGTAATTTTTCTGAGCTACAGTCAGCTATAGGATTCATATAACAGCGTATATCATATGCATTGCCGTGCAACTCTAACGAATCCTTTAACTGTCTACCTTTTACCTCAATGAAGTTTTTATATTCCTTTTTTCGAGATTCACTGAGTGATGTTTGATATAAAGAAAGTGCTATCATACCCACACGCCCTACAAAGTGAGTAACTCTAATATTACTCAGTCTCCCTTTGTATTTTTCGCTTTTCTCCCATTTATCCCAGACATGAGTCTCAACAAAATTGACCAAATTTTCAGCATCTGACTTCATCAGCGGATCACTAGATAAAGCAGGATCGGTTAATACCCTAGCTGCAACAATGGCAATCCCCATAGCCGCTCGCCATTCATAGTGGCCATGGCTGTAACCTTGTGGAATAAGATCACTACTCCAATCCAAATAACCATCACCATCGAAATCGTACCCATTATTCTGGTATGCTAAGCTTATATCTAGTGCATGTCGTATTAATTTTTTATCTCCTGTGGCCTGGTACATTTCAACTAAACCGTCTATTGCAGGCATATTGGAATACATAGGAATTACACTATTAGTAATAGTGTCTTTAAAAGACTCTGGCTTAAGCTTTAATAGCTGATCATAGTAGTAGTCTTTACTCAGTAGATCTACCACATTATAAAGTGCAGTTTGAGTCACACTTCCACTTGATCCAGTACAGATAATAGTAGAGCTTCCTAAGCCAACCCTCTTTGGTATGTTTTCCCATGAACCACTCAAATCTAAATTTGTTCCAGATGAATTGTGGCATTCTGATGCAGAATTAGAGGCCCAAGTTCCTAAAGTATATTCACCGATAAAAATTTCTCTGGGAGTATAAGAAAAGTTTAGAGTCGGCTCAGGATAGGGTAACACTGTATAAATAGCAGTTTTGGTGACACTCCCTCCCGGACCAGTACATGTAATTGTCGATGATCTAAGACCAACTGAAATAGGTGTATTTGTCCAAGAACCGACTAGAGAGAGCTTAGTGCCAGATGAATTATGGCACTCTGTAGCATTAGATGAGCTCCAGCGCCCTACCGTAGATTCTCCAATAATAAACTCACTCGGAAAGTAATTAAAATCGAGGCCCGGGGGAGCAACCTGCTCTCCCGCAAAGCCCAGCTCGTGCTTAGCTCCATCTTCCAACCTGCTAGGAAAGGGCCCACCTAGATCAATTTTTGTATTTATGGTTTCTGCCTGAACCAATGTCGATGCACAGATTAATGTGATACTACCGATAGAATTTTTTAACACAGCTCTGTACTGAGGATACTTATTAGCCAATTTTTTCAAAATCACATTCCATTAAATACAATATGAGACACAACAACATTTCGGACAGTTTTTTATAACTCAGCCCTTATAAAGCAAGGCCTTTGGGTTGATAAAGGGATGGCTAGGACACAAGGGCACCCCAGCCTGCCGATAGTTTAAAACTTAGCCCACACTTTTAGTGAAATACAGACTGTCTTTCACCCGAACGCCGGTACTTGGATCCGTGACATACCAGGTTAACTCGTAATCTCCGGCCTCAAACC
Organism: Microbulbifer mixtoriginis (SeqCode); assembly: GCF_052468275.1. Classification (NCBI taxonomy): domain Bacteria; kingdom Pseudomonadati; phylum Pseudomonadota; class Gammaproteobacteria; order Cellvibrionales; family Microbulbiferaceae; genus Microbulbifer; species Microbulbifer mixtoriginis (SeqCode). Next base: position 3,549,248 of record NZ_CP174341.1, read on the forward strand.
ACTCTAGTATCGTTAGATAGTTTCGAGTGTAGTCCTTCGCCTCAGAATAATTTAACACAACATCCCGTGATTTATGAGTGGGATAATTATCCCCGTTGGGAAGAGTGAGTACACTCCACTGCTCAAATGTAACCAATGATTTCGAAGAGTCTAAATTACGAATACTCGCATCATAATTGACTCTTCCTCCGTAGAAAGAACTGAAAATTCAGCAGATTCATCAAGCACGATCACCAACTGAGTGTCAGAGGTATTACCTTCAATAACCAACTCAAAGTCCCAAAAATCTACATAACCACCGGACACATTAAATGTAAACTTACCTTCTCCATCGAGAAAATTTTTCGCTAATATGCTATTTTCACCTTCACATATACTGATATTTCCCATCTGTGGCACTAGATTTGGATTTTCCGGAGTTGGGTCATCAGTGGAATAAACAATGCCTATCCCAAACCTTATACCCATAGATACAAAGCCGGGCACAGGCTCACCTTTTACACCCAAAATTGACGAGGAGGCATATCCTTCTTTAGCTTCAGTTTTAATACAAACTTCTTCAATGCTATCGAATCGATAGCCAACATCTAAATCCACCTCGTACTCAATTCCATCTTCCATCCTGAAAGGGAACGGCTCACCCAGATCTATTTTTCTTACTGATTGTGCCTGCCTGAGCCAATGCCGATGTGCAGATTAAAGTGATACCACCAATAGATTTTTTCAACACAGCCTTATGCAGAGGGGAATTTGCAGTCAGTTTTTTCAAAATTAAAATCCATTACATACATTATGAAACACAACTTACTTCGAACAGTTTTCTTGAGTCAAATCCTGATAAGATAAGGTCTATATCTTTATAAATCTACAGACCCCAGAATTACCGACCTGAAACTGTTCGAAGCATTATATTTCACCCTTTCCTGCCCCACCAAAATTTTTTCCCCTTTAGACGTACCAACTAAATACAAAAACTAAATTACCTGGCTATCCCAGTAAATAATATTTAACGCCCCCAACATCTGCGTAAGCACCCCAGCCAAATCGTTGCTTGTACTGCCCGTAATCACCGGCAAGGTCGCGGGGCGGTTACCAATTTGCCAGCCGCTTTATTCAGGGCCACTTTTGCGGGGAAAAATTGCCAGTAGCCTGGGTCTGCGACATAGAGGGCGAGCTGGCCGTCTTTGCCGGCCCAAACGCCAGTGCCGGTAGCGACTAGGTAGCGATCACCATCGCTGGCAGAGCCCGGTGGATCGTTCTGTATGGCCAGCATTTCCAGCTGTAGCAGTGTGTCTGCGGTATCCAGTGCTTGGTTTAGGCTGACGGCGGGGTCTAGGGTGCCTTCCTGGGCGTAGGGGATACCGTTGTTAGGTGTGTTGCTCATGGGGTTTGGTTCCTGCTTATACGCTGATCTGTGCGGCCGGGCCTGGGCCGGTGATGCTGTTTAGCGGGCTGACCTGAATAGTTACTGGGTCTGCAATGGTGATTGTGGTGGCGGTGGTGTCTGTGCTTTGGGCATTCACCGTTACCCTTTAGCTAGTGAAGTATTGCGATTGGTCGTAAGTAGCGCGGCCACCGAGGCGCCTACTCCGAGCCATTGAATTACCAGCTGGCCATTTGCGCGGTGCGCATTGAGATTGGCCGGTGCTGGCTCGGCATGGCTGGCCCCATTGAAAGTGCCGCTGGTGGTTGTCTCTTTGCCGCTGCCAACACTGGTGGCGCGGAAGGTGAGTGTCTGGCCGAGGTTGTAGCGCTCGGTGGGAATGTAATTCAGGGTGTTGCGCTCGAGTAAAACAAAGCACGTGCCCGCCGGGTGATTGGCTGACGTGGTGCCAAGGCGCCCACGCAAGAAGTAACCGATCTCCCACAAGCCGGGGCTGATTTCTTCGGCCTCGCCAAAGCTGGCGATTTCATCGCCGATCAGTGCCCTATTCTGGCGGTTGAGCAGATCCGAGAAGGTGCAGTTTTCCAGCGCGTCGCTGGTATCGTACAGGCGCTGTTGCTGCCGGCAATCAGGACGTAATAGCCCAGCTGGCTGTCGTCACCGCTGGTCAGTATGGGCGCGTCGAAAATTCGATAGTGGTAAAGCCCAGCACCAGTGGCACCGGGGCCGGCGGTGCCATAGGAGCTACGCCGAAGGCCTGAGATTGATAGGCGCTTTTGCGGTCGTGGATCAGTTTGTACTTCTGCTCTCCGTTATCCAGGGATACGGCAGCGATCCCCACTGAACAGCACCACATCGCCGGGGTGAGCTTAATTATCCGGCAGGGTAATTTCAAACTCGCCGCGCTGCTCTTCGATCATCACCTTATACGTAATCACGGTGATCTGTGCGGCCTGGTCGGCCTCCAGTACCAGCTGGGTCTCTATATTTTTCTCGCCCTCGCCGCGAGTATCGATGCTACGATCACAGGTCTGCTTACAAGTATCGATACCACCATCAGCGTCGTAATAGTTTAGATTGAGCACCCGCACAATCTCCTCGGGGGAGCGGCGGGTTTTCTCGTCGTCGCTATCGCCGATCAAATCTTTTTCATCGATGGTCATCACCGGTTCGGCGCCGCGCGGGGTAAATACCAATGAATCACCGCAATTGACCGGGTCAAAAAAGAACGCCTTGGCCAACTCCTGAATATGCTCGAACTTGGGGGCTTCGTTGCTGACCTGCATCCCCCGAGACATACCCCTCCAGCAGGGTGGTATCGAATTTGCCAAACGGCAGGCCGGCGCGCTCGCAGATCTTTGCAACCACGGCATCGAGGGGATAAGGCATAGGATTTTATTCGGGGTTTTATTCAGGGCTTTTGAGTAAAAACTGCAAGCGGAATTGCCGATTCATACCAATTTTTACCAGGCAGGGGCTATTCACATTGCTAGCCGGTAAATACTCATTGCTATAGCGGTCGCGCTGTTGGCAGTAATCCAGGTTGCCACTTTTTAAATGGGCAAAAATCACATCGCTAGCGCCGGTCTGGGGGCAGTGCTTATCGTCCAGGGAGACTCTCAGGGTAACAAAGCCCGCAACGGTTATTGTTGCCTGGGTGCCCAGGCTGCTGTCATACCAGTACAGTTTGGCCGTGCCGGCTTCCACATAGGCAATCACCGGGCGCATATTCTGGTCAAACGCCAGTCTGACCTCGGTGATATTGGCTCCGGTGATCACCGTGCTGGCCCGCACCTGCAGGGAATCCAATACGATGGCTTTGCCATCCTCCATGACCCGCGCCCAGCTGTGGGTTAGGGTAAGGTTGAGCATAATGGTTACCCGGCCGTTCACCGGCTTCGCTATTTTCCGCTGATAGGAAAAAGCACCGAATACATATTTTTTACCAGCTGGTAGCTCTCGCTATTGCCGCTGCCAAAGCCAATCACTTCCCGCTCCGCTTCAAGATCGCTGGCGTCTTTAAAACGAAAACCAATCAGGGCACCCATGCAGGCATGATGAGCAGCGGCCACGATTTGATGATCCGCATAATCCAGATTTTTAAACAGCACCGAGTAACGGCCCAGCGGGCGCTCCCATTCGGCATTGCGGCGCTCTACTCCGCTGCGTAATTCTTTAATATCGGTTTTATAGCGGTGGTCGTATCCGGAGCCGTAGGCCACTTTTTCCAGCAGGCGACTTTCATTAAACATTAAGATCCCAGCCTCCTGCGGTTAATCCGTTGTTTGCGTTCGCTCTCGCGGGCAAGCTGCGTGGAAGTGCGATTATTTACCTTGCCATCAACACGAATATTCTGCGTCATGAAAACCGGGCGGCGGTAATCATCCCAGGCGCTGCCACATTCCGGGCACGTATACACTGCGGTTTCTGGTTGGTGCAGGCCGAACACCGGATGCGGTGTACCGCCTTCTTTTTCCAGCCAGCTGACGTTTTCTCAATCCAGTACATGAGACTCACCGCAATCGTGACAGGTCACCGGCAGCACGCGCATGGTGTCAAGTTTGGTGTAGTGCTCCACCTGGGAAAGGTCTGCAACGGCCGGTGTGCCAATTTCTTATTGCGCATGCGCTTGAGGCGTTCCCGCAGGTGGCGAATGAAATCGCCCTGATCGCCAACGTCTTTGTTGGTATCGTCCGGCTCCTCCACATAGCCCCGACGGGCTGTGGTGGATTTCACATTGGAGATGGAGTTGGAGCCAATGGTGCGCACCTCACCACCGGGGAATTTCTTCCGCGTTGAGCGGCTACCGCCTTTGCGACTGGTGGTGACATCGATCACCCGATTAACAGCTGGTGACCCCTCGATAATCGGCACCAGCTTTTCATCCATAAACAGCCGGCCTTTTTCATCCTTGGGAAACAGCATCAGGATGTGGGCCAGGTCGGTGACGGCGACCTTGCAGATATCCGTGGCCAGCAATACCGTCCAGCCGATCTGCGCGGCCTTCTGCATCACCACCATCCACGACAGTGGATTATCCAGTGCGTGCATGACACCCCAGAAAATCATTGCGGTAATAACCAGCGTTATCGCTATCTTCCGACGGCAGTTTGATATTGTCCGGCAACCACTCGATCAGCGGGATTTTAGGCTGCGGTATCCAGGCCTGGCGTACTTCCTCCACCAGCCTCTTCAGATTCAATCTCGTAACTGCCAATAGCTTTGAGGGCAGCGTCAATGTTTGGCTGTAGGGGTTCGCGATCGATGGTAATGGCATGCTGGCTCTCGATAGCAATAACGATGCTTTCCACCGCTCCTAAAAATTCATTCTTGCCAATGGTGGACCACTCCACCATCGCTTTACGTACGGACTCAATATCGACAATCAGCTGATCCTGCTTGTACAGCTCGCGCATCTTCAGCTGTGCATTCGCCTCAGATTCAACTGCCTGCGCCATATCGCGGCGGTTGCGGGCCTCATTCGCCTGGCGGCCAGCGGCCTCGGTTCGCAGACGCTCGCAATATTCATGAAGCCAAACTCTGAAGCTGGCACCTACAGTAAAAAGCCCTGCTTTGTAGTGTTTGGCAATAGCCGGTTGAGTAGCGCCAACCAAGCGAGCAAAGCCCAATTGAGTGGCCTGATCATCAAGAGAGATATCACCAGCCAAGGTATAACCCCCTAGGAAATTTCAGATATCTGTTAAAAAAGCGGGGTCCGAATCACCCGTGTGTTGGCCCCCTCAGGAAGACCCGTTCAACGTCTTTTTGCGGTCGCAATTGCATGGTCCATGGCCTTATCCAGTTCAATCGGCAGATGACGCCGCGCTATGCCTTCAGCAATACGGAGGAAAGGGAATCGCTTGCGGTAGTCAGGTTTTCCCTTGAGGAAAATCAGGGTGGGCTTAACCGTTGGCCGGCGTTTGCCGCCTGCCCTCTTCCAAACGCCTAAGACACCATCCAACTTTGCCAACGAAATATTTACCGTTTTTACCCTGCGCACTACCTGCCCCACTTGTAGAGCCAGGGTTACCCCGTAATTCAGCCAGGATTTTTTTATAGGTTCCGACCGAGATATTTCCATGCTTGTTTAATCTCGCCGCCTTGCCATGCACCACATACATACCAGCAGTGAACACCCATATGCCAAAGGGCTCGCTCAAAGCACTTGTCGTTCCGGTTCACATCCATGACCGACGGGGCCAGGTATCTCCGGGTGCAGTACCGTTGGAAACCTGATCACGGATAAAGACTTTGGCAATACCTGAACGCTTCGTGGCTTTCTTTACCAATACGGAGTTCAGCGTTAACTTTACTGGGTTTGTAAATACACGCCCTATAGCTGCACCCTCTTCTCCCCGGATTCGTAACGCCACAGTATTGAGTACGACAGAACTAGCATAAGGTAATTGCTTTTTTAATTCAGCAGATGCTTGATCAAACTTTGAAGTATCCAGCTTTACACTAACGCCCATCGTCCCCGCCCTGCAGCTTCTAGCGCTTGTGGTTGTGGTTGTGGTTGTGGTTGTGGTTGTGGTTGTAATACCAATTAATCATTAAACCTGCTGCAGCTATCAGTACACCAGCAAAGCCAAGCCAGTTGTTTGCGAGCCAACCCGCGAAAGCTCCAGCACCAATAGCAGTCGTATAGCCAGCCTTATCCGCTATTTCTCTCAGAGCATCCTGAAGTGTTATGACTGCTTCCAGGCAATAGTTGCCTTCTCAACGCTGCGCCCCACTACATAACCACCGAGGCCGATTTTTACTATTTCCAGAAGGGCGAGAGTCTGGTTCTCGCTGAGGTTTAGCGCTGTCCACCCCAACCAATGAAAGACGGTCAGCCCCACGAACGTAAGCATTGTTACTGGCCGCCAGTTTCTTTGTAGCCATGACTCTCCTCCAGCTTCTGCAGTGATTACCTGGGTAGCCACTCTCAACTCCTTCAGGTCCATTGAGATTAACTTTGAATCCACCTGCGCCTTTAAGCGGTTGGCTTCTGTCTTACCTGGGAATGCCTTACGTAAAAAAACCGGCTCAGTGGCCGGTTTATATGGTTAGGTACCTGCTAGAGACAACAATCGTAAGGTAGCTTATTTATACTCCCAAAACGCAGAAGTACCAAAAAGGTGTCAGCCCAAAATAATAAAGAAGTGGTCGGTTGTGCTTAGTCTTATTAGCTGCTGATGCTTTGCAGATTTGATAAAAAGTCATTTTCCTGGTCTGTGTTTTCAAATGATGATTTAGGAATAATGTTAAAAATCAAATCTGACTGATAAAGCATGATAATCCGCTTGCTTTCTCGCCACTTGACATAGTCTGACCATTTGATTTTTACTACCCCTCTTTCGTTAATTGCGTTAATGCCCTCACGATTCCATTCGAATTGAGCTGGAAGATTTAAGCTCTTTTGCTGCCGATAAATTTTATTACACTTGTAGCGCAGATAGACCAAATAATAGCCAAAATACCAAAGTAGCCAGCCAGAGGCACTACCAACGGCGATTGATAATTCAACGTTTAAAGCACTATATAAAAAATAGGCAAGCCATACTGTTAAAAGCGTAATGATAAAAAATTTGCTTACACTAAGCTTCTGATGAACCCATTGGGAATGATAGTAATCATCGGGTGTTATCTTAACTTCGATTTTATTCATACTTATTGCTAACATTTATATACTGATGATCTTGACCACTATTATCCTGATCACTGCCTCGGAAGCAATTCCGCGTCAGTTTTCCAAAGTAATCTTTCAAATCAGACTGCCGGACAAATTTTATACACTTCAGCGGGACGGCTAGTAACTTAAGACTGTAGGGCGGGTACGCTCGCCCGGCATTGATTCAAGGTCATCCAGGTGAAGGAATCACCTTTTGAATGCCCCCTTTTGCCATACCCCTATAACGGTGAAACCTTCCTCCTGGGTGATTTTAATTAACCGGTAGACCCTGCCTGACGCCACCTGAACATCAATAGCCTGCCCGGTGGTATGGGTCATGGTGGCGTTTAATCGAGCGTTATGAACTGGGCAGCGGTAACCGGAGTTAATAATCATCGGCTTGCCAAAGCGCTCTCTAACTTGGATCAGGCGCCTGAGCGTTTCATCTTTGAAATAATTTTTGCCACAACAACGACAGGCCAATTCCAACTCTGTGAAATAGTCATTATCAAACATGGAAGCACCAGAAATAAAAAAACCCGCACAGTGCGGGTTAATTTTTGAAAATTAGTGTCGCTACAGAACGATTTTACTAATACTTTTTAACTGTTTTAAATAAACAGCGTATCTTAAAGCTTAAATCAAAAATAAGGATGCGATTAAAGCTCGTAAGCTTCCCTCAGCATATCTTTAAGATAAATATGATGTGTTTCAAACTCCATACCTTGCGCGTCTTTAGCTTTAATACTGACAGCTGTTTCATCACCATCAGGCCCAGGCATTGCTGAGACTTCTAGCTTGTATGCCTCAAAAAACTTTGACTCATCGCCGTAGGGTGCGTAAAAATGAAAAACTTCTTTCCCTTCTCCAAACCACAGCAATTCGATAACAAATGCCATATCACCATTGCTTGAATTTGGATCAACAGCTGGATTATCTTTAAGCGACAACTCAACCTGACTGCCATCAACTGTAAACGATTTAACATCAACAACTTTGCTTGGAGTAACTTCAACTAATTGTCCATGAACAGAAAATAGTCTTTGCTCAAAATTTAGTGAACGCTCTTCCCCAATAAAATTTTCAGCTTCAGAGACAAAGCCTTCAATGTGAACCATTGCATTATTTGGATTTCCAGCATTGAAACCATCTACTGCAATATCAAGCTGACGATACACCCAAACATCATCGACGGTAGAATAAAATCTCCAACCTTGATCATCTTCTTTGAAATTACTTACTGACAGACCGGGCGCATGAGGAAAATTAATTTCTAACGAAGTTAGCATTGCGGGCACTGAATGATCCGCTTGATCAACAGTCAAAATCACAGAACTAGCACCATTCAAGTTTAGGCCAGGGTACTGTATTTCACCGTTAGATGAATGTAGATCTTGAAGTTCATACTTGAACGTTTTAGCTTGCGCACCGAAGGCAAATAGAGCCACAGAGACAGCCACTGTTTTAATGGTATTTCTTAAAAACATAAAAATTCACTGAAAAATAAATTGAGTTAACCGTTTGAAGAGAAAGTGAACCTTATAACATACATCAAAACTCAGCACCTGATCACACTTTTCGAAAAATCTAATCAAAAAATATATAAAGTATGAGTTAAAGCCTACAGAAGCTTATCAACGACAGTAAAGCTTATTAAATAATAAACACAAAAAACCGGCTTAGGGGCCGGTTTAAGAAAGGATGATCGGTCGCTATACATACAACTCGACAGCTTGCCCAAGATTATTCTTTTGATGGCTAGCTGTCAATAAATACAGTTTTATATATGCACAGAGTAGAAATTAGCGTGCCAATAAATCCTAAAAGCCTCTAATAGCATCTAGATCACCAGCTCATTCGCAGATATTCGCTTTTTCCGAAATGCCATGTTTCCTAAGAAGCTTTGCATATTCACCTGTAGAACAAAGACGGGCCAGCCCTTTATTGAACTCATCTCTAGTCTTTTCATCCTTAAACGCCATTTTAAATTTCGAAACCGGTAAAAAGACTTTATGAGTATCCACCTCATCCATTGAGTGCCCCTGTTTCATGGAGAAGTGAGCAAAAATACTCTTATCGATAATGGCAATAGAATCTTCGTTCTGCCAGAAATCCCGGACCTGATCTCGTGAATCCTGTATCTCAACATAATTTTTGCTACCTGCCCCTCCAGGCGAGAAAAGGCGCTCAAATTCTAGCCCTAGATCCAGGTGAGCCCCCTTCCAGGCAATGACATGGTGCCCTACAAGGTCGTTCACATTATCTATTTTAATATCTTCACTCTTGCGGCTAATTGCGTAATTAACAAATCCAACATATTTCTTTGAGAAAAAATGGCCACCCGTCTCACCATGCTCATACACATTTGTCTCAGCATCTGCTATGCCATTTTTAATAGCATTTTGAATATCCCCCCAACCCATCTGCAAGAATTTTATTGAATACCCAGGTAATGACTGCTGGATTATTTCGACTTCGAGCCCGCTCTTCGCGTTATCAGCAACATAAGGAGGTGCATCATTAGCTATAGCGACCTTTAACTCCGACGTATTAGCGAATAAAGGTAACCCAAGCAATAATGGGAACAAGACTAGCAGCTTTAAGGTCTTGTTTCGCATAGTAAAACTCCTTAATAGCAGGAAATTCTTAATACTTAAATAGCAGGTTAGGCCAAAACATAGATACTATGTAAAAATACGATATCGAATACAATCGACTTTAACTGTTAATAAGGCTTAATAATTAAGGCGCCAATGGCCAGAGCAAATTGGTATAATAAAAAATTGTACTTAATTAACTGGAAGGGAAAGGGCCTTTCCTCATCCCTGCTAAAGCCTCTCTCGCATCTTGTAGCCCACTTCTATGCTGGACTTAATGATTTGGCATAGAATCTTAATGCTAGCTACCTGCCACCTTTGCCACCTCCTGCAATTCCCATCTTCGGAAGTAACGGAGCCAAAATACTGTTAACTCAATTCTGGCCTTATCTTGTTTATTGCGCCCCTTTACCGCTCGTAGTTACATACCAACAACTTGATCAGTTTCCTCCGACCCTCCTTCGTTCACGGGTTCTGGATTCTCTCGATAATTTGACTTCATATTCCTAGCAAAGGAGGACATATGGGGCCAGGATACTGAATCTCCTGCTCTCTCCGGGAATGATAAGAATGTCCCGGTCGAAGATTCCCACCCCTTGCATAGAGTCGCCATTGGCACGAGCCATGAACGTCGTCAGGCCGCTGGTTATTAAATGATCATTAGACTGAGGGCTTCTTCTTTGTAGTCGTCTGCCGGTGAGGGGAAGCCGCAGCTGACGCCGCTGCCGTATAGAGGGGTAAGTTTCACCGTAATGCTAGATACTGCTTATACATACAGTGTCGAGAGGCTGGGAGCGGTCAGGCAAGGGGGCGCATGACCACAGCGCCACCACTTGACCTTGCCTGACTACTTTAATAATTCTCTAAGCTGTTCTTGCTTCTCATTAAGAGTGTTTAGCTCATCAACCAGGGTGTTGGTTGCTGCATCTAGGTTGTTTATCTGCACCTTTAGCATATCCCTTATTTTCGGGTCGGTAGTGTCTGCAGTCATCTCAATAGTGTTCAAGCAAGCGCGTATCTCGGCCTCAACATCTATAAATGTCATGGTCCAACCCCTTCTTTCCGGCGACACAGGAGCAATTTACCAAAATACTGTGTAAACATACAGAATAAAAAAAGGAATGAATTCGGCGCCTATTCCGTTCCGCACTGGAAGTAAGGGTATGCATGAAACATGGGTGCTGAATAAGAAACTGGAGGATACTCCCGGGAGAGTGCTTGAAGGTGTACCTCACTCACCCAAAAAGACTGGTTGCTAGGCTGACTCGTTCTCACAAAAGGTCAACCCAGCACACAACACTCTTTTGACTAGAGTGAAATTTTCATAGCCTTGTGTAATCTAGTTCTTATTGCAGCGTTCACATGGCCGATTAGAATCGCCCTGAGTTCTAATATAGCCCAGGTTTACCGCCGCAGTATAAGTACCATCTGATAGGACGGCATCAATTTCATAGAGATCATCGCCACCAGGGACTGATATATTCCCGGTGACAGTACCACTTAAGCCATTGATAGTGACTCCTCCAGCGCTACCAGTTGTCCCATAGAAATCAGACCTCCAGCGGAATACGATTGCCATAGACTTGTTTTCTTTGGCAAACTTGGAATACTCATCTACGGTATAACTTATTTTTGCTGTTCTATTAGATGAACTAAAAGAAAGCAAACTCATTTTAGGTTTATTTTGAACCGAAACGTCATTACAAATTGTTTTGGCTGACAAAGGATCTTTAACTGTCACCCAGTGTGGTCCTCTGGTCGTAAATGTAATGGACTCTTTGGCTCTCCATTTAAAATCCTGATAATTATACTCATCCCATCCCATAAATCCGGTAGAGGTTGAGAAGGTTGCCTTTTTCCCGCTGTAATCAACATGCCGGGTATCGTGATAAAAAGTTGTCGGTACACCCACAGCTGGATATTCGCTTCCCTTAGGATAGCTGCTTGGATCATACCCACTTGTAGAACACGTTGCAGAAAATACAGCCGAGGAAATTGTTAACCCTAATACTGCAGAGGTTATTTTAATTATTTTATTCATCAATAAATCCATTTAACACTTTAAAACAGAGTGCGAAGAATACACAGACAAACAAAAAAGTAAAACTTTTTTTAGACCAAAGAAACCCTTCCTTTCAAAAGGTTTTCAGCCTTTTGTACACTAGTACAAAAACATCAATAAGATCACTACAACGAAAAGCAACTCGAAAAACTTGAGCAACTCATGAAGTGATAGATAAGCCCGCCGATGATTCAACGCAAAAACAAAACGCACCAAACCAAGAAGCTTAACCAAAATAAATCCAGTTTTTATGATTTAAATTTCCGCTGTATATTTACGATCAAATTTCACTAGGATGTAAAGTGTTACAAGGATTTTGGCATGTCCGTAGAATATCTTTTTGAGTACCATCCATATCGCGGGGCAATAACCCTAAGCATCTAGTTTTAACACTAGCTCTCTGCAAAACTGCTTCTTAATGGAAATAGTTGAGATTCAACGCGGCAATCCAGAGTATCCAGTCGGCCTGGAAGATACTCCCAATCCGTCGGCAACACTGTTTGCCCGCGGCAATGTCAGCCTACTAAATCGGCCAGGCGTTGCGATTGTTGGATCTCGAGACACTTCTCCAAACGGCCTGGAGATTACTCGAAGAATCGCAGGTTACATCACCACTAAGGGCAATGTTGTCATAAGCGGACTAGCCCTGGGGATTGATGCCGTAGCCCATGAGGGCGCCCTGGCAGCCGGGGGAGACACTATCCCTGTGCTTGCCCATGGCCTGCACACTGCAAACCCTCGGGCAAACTATAAGCTAGCAATGCGAATACTCGATACTGGAGGCCTCTGGGTATCCGAACACCCTGAAGACGTATCACCCCAAAGACACTTCTTTGTAGCAAGAAACAGGGTTCAAGTTGGCCTGTCTCAATCTTCTGTCATCGTGGAGTCTGCGGCATCAAGCGGGACTATGAAACATGTAGATTTCTACCTGCAGGCCCCCACCCCTCTTTGCTGTTGCCCCTCATAACCCTGAGGATTCACTAGGCTAAACTGTCAGGGCCCAATGAAACTCATCAATGAAGGGAAGGCGACAGCCCTAAGAACTAAGTCAGACTACGATCTCCTAGAGCTGTAACTACCCTACTCTTCTAAGAGAGCCAGTTATTGGGCTGATTCCTCCTCCGAGAACTCCAGCCCATACTTCTCCACTATCGCCATAAAGCGCTGCCCATAAATTGTTCTAGCTATCTCTATCTACGAATCTACTCACTATCACATCCAATTGGCACCATTGTGCCCATATATTACCGGTAGTACAGCACAAACTATATCTTCATAACTTGAACTCAACACCTCCCGCAAAGGAAAATACTTAATGTTGTTTTAAATAAAAAACAAGACTTGATACAAGCTTTTAATCAAAAAAGGATTTATTGATGTTAAAAATAAAATTATTGGCAGCCGTAGTTTTATCTTCTGTCACCACAATGGCCAACAGCGCTACCTGCCCATCCCAACAACTGTCACACCACTTTGTTTTTCAGGGAGAGCTATATCAATGCACTGGGGTCATAAAGGAAACAACTTCAGGATTTAGATCCAGCACCTATAAAGTTGAGATTGATACCACCAACAGAACCGGAAAAGATTGTTGGCTTGGAGATGTTGAAGCAGCACATCATGAAGGTACAATAATTAATATAAGCAGAGGTTCGATTTGTAAGAACTATTGCGACGTTAACGCCTACTGTAATGACAATGGCGAGTGGATAGACTTCAAATACTCTTGGTAAAAACTGTCAATAACCACAAACAACTTCACGATACCACTAATAATGAGGAGTATTTCAACAGGTTGAATGCTCCCACTTGATGAGCTTATTTTAAGAGAAGCAGCCTACACAATAAGGGGAGGCCGCTTCTCTAATAAATAGAGCAGATTATGAACTCCAAGATCTGACAATCGCCTACTCTCCCAAGAATGCCAACATTTGGGCTAACTCTTTCCGTTAGAACTTTAGCCCATACATCTCAACTATCGCCATAAAGCGCTTAACATAGATGGCCTAGACTGGCTCATAGGGCGGCATCCATTCGTCCGAGCCTTTGTCGCCCTTGCTCTGGTTTCAGCCGTCATCGACTAACCAGAGGTTCTCAGGGTCTTCGGCAAACTGTCTCTTCAGCTCTACAGTCCAGTTGGCACCACCGTGCTCGTGCGCCCAGGAAAGTGGCACGATGTGTTCAACATCCAGGTCAGAGGCCAGTGTGTAAAAGTTGCCAGTGTATGGGTCCAGCCAGAGACCGGTGTCCACCGTGCACTGCTTTTCATTGGTGAAGGTTACTGGAGCCAGGGAGAATTGAACTAGCAGCTCATGGCGGGTGCTCTGGCGATCTCGGCCAGTATCAGACCAGTCTGGAAGCCATTCGTGGCGGTCGTACTCGCTGGTATTGGCTTCAGCCTCGAAACAGCCCGATAGAGCAGCGGATAAGATAACTGGTAGGATAAGGCGCATGACGGCCCCCCAATTGTTTTAAGGGATCGTACAGGGGGTGGATGGGAGGAACAAATACAACAGATCACAGTTCAAGTGTAAATTACTTTCAATTTAATAATGAACTACTACTAGTGACTCCACAATCTTTAGCACGCAGCGCCTACTACTCAAGAATCCAAATGTGGGCTAAAAAACCAATCCTTTCCTGCATTCTCCGCACTACTATAAGTGTTATTAATAGGGGCAGAAGCTTGAATGGAGAGGTCTCGGTAATTTAATCTAAATAGATTAGGATCAATGACTGCCTCTTGAACCTGAATACTTCCTTGGTTAATGACACCCAATTTAAATGCCTGGTTTAATTGATCTACTATTTCCTGCTTCCTAGAACCCGCTCGACAACCAATCACAACTCTCTTGATAGCTTCCGGGGGAATTTGATAAAGCAAAATGCATGATTCATGATTGGGGTCACTCTCCTCACAGGATGCTAGGTTATGGAAATCAGCGTCTTCACGGCGCAAAAACATCCGATACTCTTCTTCATAACTCCACTCCTCTCCCTTAACCAGTAAAGATTTTATGCTAGATTGTCCTTGAGGAATCTTTGCACGCTGACTGGAATACGCAACGTCATGTATCCGCCCTAAAAGTTGATCCGCAGGTCTCACAACTTTTTTATAGGAATACCAATCTTGAAAAAATAGATGAGAAGAATCGAGCTCGATCATGAAGCCAGTATGATTCTCAGCATAGTGAGCCCACATCAAAAGATTTTGCTCACAGGACGCTAAACACAAGATCGCATATTCCGGATAAATTAAATTAGGTGATTCTGTAGCCGTCTGTAGATTTTGAATCAACTGCTGGAAAACCTCCCCGTACTGAGCCTTCGGCTGCATCGACTGTGTGAGTTCCAGCATACTTTGGGCTGATGCCTGCCCTTCAAAGGGGTCATTAAACTGAGACGGCTGGGTAAATCTCAACTTTGGCTGCAAGAAAAACTCATACGATGCATTCCACGTCATATACTTATATAGAGAAACTGTCACTCAGCTAAGTTCCTAATCTGCATAAACTAAACATTATCACCCATAAATTAATAAATACTGTAATTATTTTTTCTAAAGGAGAACCGAAATAACAAATTACAAACCCAATATATCTTGCCCTATGAAATTCAACCGAGCTATACCGCAGATTCAATCATATAGCTAACATCAAGCACCGCATCATTGAGATCGTCCATCCTGCGGTAGGTGGCGTCATGCTCGAACACCTTGCCACCGAGCAAATTCAGGGCAAAGACCATATTATTCTCATCGCGATAACCACCATCTCTGGCTTCGTGTTCGTTAATAGCAATGATTGCTGCTAAGTTTGGTGTTGCTGAATTTTGAACCAAAAGCTCATGACGGGTGCTCTGGCAATCGCCGTCAGAGTCGGACCACTTCGGTAGCCACTCATGGCGGTCATAGTTGCGCTCCCCTTTAGCTTCGACTTCAAGGCAGCCAGCCAGGGCGGTAGATGGGAGAATAGGCAGTAAAAGGCGCATGACGATCCCTCCATTGTTCTGAGGGATCGTACATGAGATAAAATATTGGAACAAACACAGCTTATTTCGAGCGGTACACCCTATTATTCAAGCGTCTCTAGCCTACTTCAACCCAAAAGCCGTAACGACTAGCACGATAGCAACACCAATTACCACCCTGCCCCACCATGTGTCATGCCAAGGCGGATCATCATTAGTTGCATTCCTAACCATAATATCAATGGTGGAATTTTCTTTTAAAGTCTCCAGACCTGCTTCCTCACGCATCTCACGCAGAGCAATTTCCTTTTCGATTTGGTCTTTGAGCTCATAAAATTTCTGCTTCAAAATACGGTGGTCAAGTATAAATAACGCACACACACCAAAAATGACAAAAGGAGGAATAATCACTTTATAAAAAGCTAGAATATCTCTACCTTCGAATGGTATTGCCGGTATTATTTGCCAAAGTCCATTTATCGGCCTTGTTTCCGCGATAAGCCAACTAGTCCACATGTGTATGTTATGAGCGAAAGTGAAAAGACTGCCTTCAGTCCAAAAATAAATACCTTTAATTGTAATCATGCAAAAATAGATCACAACAAAGAAACCTATTACATACGAAAATATTGATCGTCTTTTGGCTTTTAAAATCTTATCAGTAAACTTCAAATCAGCCTCCTTGGGGGGGTAGATAAATATACAGTACAGTTAGCAAGCACCACTTATATACCACCAAACCTCGAAACCCTAAAAGGAAAAATTACTAAAAAGTTAAAAAATTACAACTTTTTATTAAACTGGCATATCTTTCAACCTGTCAACACCTAACAACTTTTAACTCTTGAAGTTAAAAGTAAATTTTACATCTTCTTTCCAGAAGGTTTATAAATCTACTCTACCTGATGATTTCATCCAAACTATTTCTATCTAGCTAGTTTTGCCCCCAAAGCATGCACCAACAATTTTGCAGATTCTGTTAGCAAACAATTCTATAGCTGCGGGTATATACCATTTAGCCTGCAGCCACTTATCAATGGCCAAGCGATTTGCCATCTCTACAATCAACACGGACCATTATCATTATCAGCATACACCGGCACGGGACTGTTGAACGTCTCTGGATGGAGTTTGCCAGCCATACTCTGACAGTTTCAAAACGGAGAGGTGTTTACCCGTATCGTTGGTGCGTATTCGCCTCGAAACAGCCTGGTAGAGCATCAGGCGGGTTAACTGACACTGGGGGGGAGTTATTTAATAGCCAAGACACCCTGATTGCGAGGCTCGTCATCCTCACTTAACAGTAGCGCCGGTGATACTCCTGAGGGCGCCGGGGCGCCACCTAGTAATGCACCAAGTAAAGTAGCAGTGTCGCTGGACACGGTGAAATCACCTTCAGCCAAGCCGTTTTTTCTCAGGTCTCGCCAACGGCGGCTCTTGCTCACACTCTCGGCACCCTCGCGCATAAACGGCAGCCACTGGGTAATGATGCCTACCCGGTCAATCAGTGCACTCATCGGTCCGGCTAGGTGGTACGCAGAGCCCGAAAAGTTCTTCTTGCGCACATTCTCCTGTAGTTTGCGCAGCTCGCCGGAAAACTTATTCCATCTACCCACCTCAGACTCATCGAACAAGGCCCGCAGATTGCTCTCATTGCTCTCATTGCTCTTGAGCTGGTCGGAGAGTCGATTGATATAGCAGCCCCTGGATAGATGCAGGCTGCCATCCTCGGCCACCTTAAAAGCGGGGCCGAAAATATTCATAAAAGCGGACTGCCGCAGGGCTCCGAATTCCGGAGAGTCTTCACCGAATAGCCGCTTGAAGTCCTCAACGATGGCCGCTCCCTGCTTCTTGCCGGTGCCACCGATTATCTTGTTGACCACTTCCTCTGGAGTGCTTCGCCCGTTCACAACATCATTGATAATGCCAGTGCGAGCTGTGGGCTTACCATCCTTGTGAGTGCCTTTGACTATCTGCATGTACTCGCGATTAAGGCGGCGAGCTTCTTTAAGGGCGTCCAGCTGCTCGGGCGAGCCGAAAAACTTCCCATTCTCCACGGCCTCATCAAGCCAGCTGTCATATTGCCGACGCACTTGCCCAAGTAGTGCTTGGTCGGCAGAGCCGGGGGCGGAGGCCCGCTCAGCAGCAGAAATTCGACGGCGCAGGCTTTCGAAGTTATCCAAACTTTCCATCTTGTTGGTCGCGACTGTAAGGGCGCCCGGTAAACCGGAAGACTTTTCACCTCGCAGCGCTGCATGAAACTCCTCATACAACCCATATGCGTTGGGCGTCTCGGTCTTGCTGGCAAGTTTGATATCGCCATCAAATCCGCGATAGGCCGCTCCCAGCCCCTCTTGCATAACCGAGCCCTCGGCCATCATAGGACCACGTTCTTTGGCAATATCGTCCACTCTGGTGTAAGCGTCGGTTTTAGCCTGCTTGGCATTCTCTACCTTTGACAAAAGGCCGTCATAGAGCATCCCCGCATTACTTGCGAGTGAGCTAGCCCCTTCAGTCAGCCCCAGGTCATCCATCTGATTCTGCACCACCTTGCCCAGCTGGCGCTCGCGGAAATCAGTGAAACGATTAACTGCCTGCTCTGCATGGCTTCCGTAAACGCCGGCCGCAGCCTCATTCTGTTTGCGCCATAGGTCAAAGTTGCCAGTTTCAATCCCCTGCTGCTCGGCGCGGGTTTTTGGTACCCAATCCTCTGGCATATCGACATTTTCAAGGACTCCCACCAGAGCATCACTGGAGAAGTCAGCACCCTCATTCAGTTCGTCAACTACCCTTAAGACTGCCTCCTCCGACATCTGATGCGAGTCCACACCAAGTCGCGTCAGTTCCGTTTTTACATTCTCTGGCGTGGCCCTTTTTGCTTGGGTAGCGCCTTTACCGAGGCCAACGCCCAGCAGCTCCAAAATTGCCGTTGGTACAGAGGCGGCACCGGCAGCCAATGCTGGACTTCCTGTAGCGTTATAGGTCGCATCACCCAGGCTCTTTTCGGCATATTCCATAGCCCGGCCGGCAGGTTCGATAAAGTCAGAAAGCGTATTTAGCTTGTCCCTACCTTCATCGGTGCACGGCTCATAGGTGAGGAAGTTGCGAGCCGCCCCCACTGCTCGGTAACCAGCTCCCGGCTCGGCCCAGGGATTTAGCGATTGAGCAATGCCCGCGAGTCCAGAAACCGGCTCAGCCAAAATCGACGAACCTACCGCGCCCACCACCTCAAGCTCACCAATGGAATTGTCCGCAAACTGCTCGAAAGCGCCGGGTTGATTAATACCTGCAGGGTCTGGCAGTGTGTAGCCAATTTTGCCGGCGAACTCGCCAAACTCCATATCTCTGTAATACGACTGGTGCAGGCTGCGCGCCAAAGCTTCATCGCTCATATCTGAATATTCAGGATATTGCTTACGTATTTCCGCGATAGTTAAAGCCATTCATCGAATCCCCTATGGGTCTTTATTTGTGTTGGCGGCGTCAGCTACCGCCTCAGGACCATCACGCTCAATATCTTCGAAGTCGATACCAAGTTTCGCCCGAACAATTCGGTCAACCATTTCGAGTTTTGCCTTGCGGGCTTCTGGGTGGTCCTTCCGGGTTGGAATCATCTTTAACAGCAGTTCTTGATCTTTATCAGTAAAGACACCCTCGCCGGCCTCACGAAAAAGGGATTTAAGGATTGGGGCCATGGCAGACACTGCCCCATCAGCCGTCTGCGCCCCAGAGGTCAACGCCGGGAATGAACCTGTAAACGGATTAGTGGTAGTTCCCTCCATCCCTTTAGATAAGCCTTCCATTCCAGCCTGATACGCCTTGTAAGTTTTAGCGTTAAGCGCGGCCGTCTTTTCGGCCTCAGAATTATTCTTGAAATCAATCTCACCTTTCTTGTTTTTTATACGCTGGTCATAAATCTTCTGAAGCTGCTCATCAGACAGGAGCTCTACGGGCGTGCTTCCGCCAGTTGTCATCAGGAGCTGGTCACCGACCTTATGCACCTTGGGGTCAAACCGAACACCGAGGTCACGCACCTCGGTAGAGCCGTCAGGATTCTTAACCGCAATCCCATAATTACCATTAGCGAGTGTTAGCGGAGAACCTACTGTGTCTGCCGAGCCCGCACCTTGCTGCTCCAACATTGCCCGCTTTAGATTCATTTCATCAATCCCAGAATTGAGCTTGGCGCCATGATTTTGCAGCGCTGTTAGTTGGTTGTTGTAACCGCGATAAGCCTGCGACGGGTCGCCACCGTTAAGGCCAACACCGGCAGCGGTTAGCATGCGCCCAATCCGGGCCCATTTATTGCCCTTCAGTTTTTCAACTTCACTCTGGTTTTCTATTAGCTGCAGTTCGTAACGGTCGATGGTGCGGGCAAAAGGGTTTGAGGAGTCGAAGGTGGGGGATTGTTGGGGTTCTATGAAATTCTGGTCGAGCGCCCCGATAGGCTCGCCGATGCTGAGTATTGGCATTTCTCTATCCTGTTGAGTTTCAGTTGTGGGCCTTACCCCATGCCCTGCATGATTCCCCCGGCTCCGTTGCTGCCTCCCGCCTGAGTGGATTCATTGAGCACAATTGGAGAGCCAATCGAGCCCTGGTACAGCTGCAGTTTTTGCCAAGGTGCCATGGCTACCTGCTGCATATAGTTCTGCATCGCGTTTCCGCCCTGCCCCATCATGCTCACACCGCCCGCGCCCATGTTGTAGGCGTTGCCGAATCCGGTATTGAAGAGATTGCCAGCGGTACCGAAGTTATTGCTGGCCAGGGATGTGTTGAGGTTATTGGTTGCCAGCTGAGCGCCCTGATTCGCGCTGGATTGGCCGGCCGCAACCTGCACGGCTTGGTTATAGGCGTTGGAGCGTATACCCGCAGCTACATCTGCGGCCCTGTCGTCTGCACCGCTCATGGCGATACCCTCTCGAGCCAGCATTGCCGGTAGAAACCGCCCCAGAGGCGATGCCCGGCAACTGACTCTCATTAAGGTTGCGGTATATGTCTCGAGTGTTGGCCGTAATTTGAGAATCCAGCAGGTCGTTATCTATTAAGGAATTCACAGTGTTCATATCAACACCGTTTTGCATTGGGGCCTGAAAGCCTCCGCCGCTCATTACCTGGGTCAAATAATCCTGCATCACATTGGCGGTATTTCCAAATCCACTGGCCGCGCCAGATACTTGGTTGGCATTGCCATTGGCGGTGTTGCCAAACCCCATTGCAGCCTGGATATATTGCTGCATTTCCGGGCTGAGGTCGGCGACCGGAGATTGCCCGGAGTTATAGAGCCTTTGCCCCTCCCCCCAGATATCATTCAGGTAGCCTTTCTGGTCCTCATCCAGATAACTCTGGCTTTTGGACTCGCCACCACCACCCATAAGACCGTCTAAAAATCCCATGTTTCACCTGTTAGAAGAGGCTGAGAATGCCTTTAATTAGTGGGTCTTCTTTCAATCCATCTTCAAACGCTTTGCCAGCGTTGGAGAAATCCAGAGAACCGAGGTTTGCCATTGATTCGACCATGCTGCCAGAGCCTGGCGCTGCATCGTTGAGGTCATCTTTCCAGCGGTAGGTTGCGTCTTGCTCGAATACCTTGCCGCCGAGTAAGTCCAGGGCGTAGTCCTTGTCATCCTCATCGCGATAGCCACCTTCGCGGGCTTCGTTTTCATTTACCCCAATGAGTACAGCCAACGCCGCCCAGGGACCTAGAGAAGCGATCCAGCTGGAACCGCCTGCCGCACCACTGCCCGCGCCAGTGCTGGCGGTACCGCCTGCCGTGCTACCTGCACCAGATGCGCCAACGCCTGCGAATTTGTTGTACCAGCTCATTGCCTGCATTGGGTTAATGCTGGATTGTTGCTGAGCTTGTGGTTGTTGAATTAGAGAGGGTGCCGGGTTGTACTGGGTTTCCCAGTCGGGCATGTAGGGGTTGTGTCCGTAGTTAGAGTTCATAAATTTAGCTCATTTTCTTGACGCTTAATTCGTTTACACACAATAGCTGTGGCGTGATAATGGAAGCTTCGGCACGAAAATTATGGACGGACATATGCAACGCTTTCTCTCATGGCTCTCCTGGAAAAAGCTTCTATTTTGTTATGTAGCGGCAATACTTTTTTTTGCAATTATCTATTATTTCCTCCGAGATTCTTTTTCCTTTAATGAAGAGGAGATGGGCTTAATTCAAACCATCTACTTCAGCATTGTGACAATCACAACTCTGGGGTATGGAGAAGTCCACCCAAAAAATGAGATTGGTTACTTTTGGACAGCTCTCGAAGCTTTAGTAGGTATTTTTGCTTTCGGATTACTTTTAAATGAACTAGCCAAACATCAAGCAGACCAGCAAGAGAGAAAAAGGCAGGCTTTAATCGCCGAACAGCTAATCCAAACATATGATCATTTTCTTTACATAACCACTTACCTTGTTATCCAAACAGTCAACAGCAGAGAAAGTGGAACTTGGAAATTGTGGAATACGCCTAAAGTAACGAAAACACGTGAATATCTCTTCAAAGATAAGGGGAAGAATTTTCAATTATTTAAGGATAAGCTAGAAAAATCTCAAGATTTACAACTAGACATCATGTCCGAATATCTTATATTTTCAAAACAGGTGGAATTTTCACTGCTACATATAACACCTAAAGATCAGAAATTATTCGACTTCTTAGCAAGAATAATTAAAAGGTCTACTCACTTTGAGCACTCTCCAAACAGATGCTATTTATTAGAGCTAATGATAAAAGATATTATAACCGGCAACCCTAATACAGGAGGGCTTTCTGTTCTGACAGAACCCAGAGACCATGACCTGTATAGGGAAAAGCTTGAAGAGCTAAAAGCTCAAGTTAGCTGAAAGTAAAAACTACATATTCAGTCTCACTTTAGCCAAGGGAATCGCCATAGCCACAATGGAGTTTTGAACGGCTAGGCGATTCGATGGAAAAAGCCCCTCTACACCTCTGGCAAGTCCCACTTAACAGATTTGGTCGCACCAATAACTTCTATGCCTTTTTCACCCATATAGTTTTTAAGGTCTAAATCGAGTGGGAATCTTTTCACCTTTTTAGGGCGAGGACTACTCAAACGTTTTCCTAATACTTCTATCTCATAATAATCCGGATTCGATGGGTTATATCTTGGATTAAGTGAAGGCTCTATATCAGGGTCATTTTTTCCCCATACAGTTAGCACGTATTCCCCTGTAATACCTTTAACCACCTTGATTTTAGTGAAATCAATTATTTCCTGCTCCTCAGATTTATGTTCTGATTGAGCGATAGACTGACCAGCTTTACCAAATTTTTTAGGCGAAATATCCTCGCCACTTCTAGCCCTCGCCATAAACACCTCACGAATATAAAGGATTCCAGATCAATCTTATGGGGCCAAGTCCTAGCAAGGTTCTAATGACCCCAAATATATGTCACGATTTCAGGCTAGACCAATTTAGCAGCGGCCTCCTCACAAGGGATAAATTTGCGCCAATGCTCTAATGGTGCGTCTATAATTAACCCCCACCTATTTAAGGCGATACTCAGGCAGTCTCTGAGGAGCTACTTATTCCCAAGTCACCACACGCGGATTTAGCGTGCACTCAATGCACTCCATACGCCAGGCTCCCTTATTGCCTCCGCGTTCTCAACACTCTTGGGCAACAGGTTTGATTCTCTCTAACCTCACAGCGCATGCACCTGCACCCAGGCAGTGCCTACCCAGATATACAAACCCTTCCCCTGTCCAGGGTCCCAGTCCGTGCCGTCGGCAGTCACCAACAGGCCCAGCGGCGGGCGTCGTGGCGGCTCACGGTAAAGCGGTGCCAGCGCCTCCAGGTCGGTAAAGGCGCGCTGTATCTTGCTCAGCTCCGCCTGTAAATACCGCCACAGCTCCTCAAGGTTTCTCGGCTGCGCCGGTCCCGGTGTGTAACTCATCGGCCATCCACCGGAATCAGGTCCAGGTCCCAGCCGGTCAGCCGCCAGAAGCCGGCGTCTACGGATTGGATTTTGATGGCTAGATAGCGAGCCTTAAGCCGTACATCCACCTTGAGCCCTTCGGCCACGTCGAACTCCCGCGGCTGGCGCCAGTGCACATCACCCATAGCCGTTGAGGCCCCGCCTACGGTGATGCGAACTTTGCCTGCACCATGAATTTGCGGAACAATTTGTCGAATCAATTTCCACTGTTTCGTAGGCGCTTTCAGTAATTGGTCTAGGTCAATGCCAGTGCGCTCCAAGTATACCGACTGAGTTGTGCTCGCTGTGCTGAGGAAGTCGGCTTCCTGCAGGGTGTGGGCAGCTCTGTCGCTGCTGAAGTAATACATCACCGGGTAGAAAGCGGTATCAGCAAACTCACCCCAGCTCTGGGTGAGGTCCACCCAGCTCTGCGTCAGCTCCTCCCAGGTCACAATTTCACCCTGCTTGGGTGCAAAGACTGCACAAGCGACGCCCGGTACATCTACAAACGTGAAGGTATTATCCAGCCAGTTGTAAACCATGGCCCGGTTAGCATTACCCGCGCCTGTAGTGTAATAGGTCCATACTTCTTTGGTTTTATGGTTGGCTACGCAACGCACCTTGGTGCGGTCACCCACCTCATTGTAAAAAGTTTTATTCGCTCTCCGATGCGCTACCGGTCGAGTACTGGAACCATCATGTACAAAAATTTCAGTAGAACCAATTACAAAGTGAAACTTGTCGAACGCGGCAACAGCACCCCGGCAAAGAATACCTTGGTCGAGTAGTTTGTCGAAGGCGAATACATATTGCCCGCCGACAAACTGCATCAGATAGGTGGCTTCCTGAGAGTAGATAATATTGGCCCCACCCAGAGGCAGACAATCAACTAGCTCACTTGCCCCAGAGTCCACCGGGTTAGCACCAGCAAGGCCGGACAGGTCCACCACATCCCAAGTCCAGGGTACTTGGCCTGGCTCAGCCTCAGTAGACCAGCGCACAGTGTTCGGATAACTGACCCCACCCTCAGTAATACCCAAGGCCACCATGAAATTTTTGTAACCGCGCAGCAATTTAGCTCGTAGATTGGATGGTCAGTTAGGCAGCGCTTTAAATTCCGTGTCCGTCGGCTCACGAATCTGCGGGACATCTACGCCATTATTGAATATCACGCTTTCGCCCCACACCAGCGACTGCCAGTTTTCCGAAGGAGAATACCCGGTGGAAAAATCTGTGCTGTTGGTGCGTTTAACAAAGGTTTCATTCTCGCGTATATACAGCTCTGTTTGCGAGGCATAGGCCAGCTGCGGCACACCATCGGAAACCCAGCCGGCACCTCATACGGGAGCCTCTGCCAGGACCTCTAGTGTTTTCGGGGATGGCATAGTCTGTGCCGCGCCGTTGGCAAATCGGGCGTTTTTGCCCGCCGAGAATTCATTGACGGGCAGCTCGAATGGAGGCGTATCAACATTAATGCCGCGCTCACCTAACTGTCGGATAGGATAGAAAGCCATTAGGTATCCTCATCGCCGCTCAACTCAGCCAGTAAGTCAGCAATATTCTCACTGGTGATTTCAGAAGTTTTTATTATCCAAGCAAGTGCATAGTATGGCGGGCGCACGTCAACAGAATGCGTATGAGAGTCGCTATTGCCAATACCGTGGCTATGGGCCTGACCGCCCCCCTGAGACTTAATGGATGCTGGCCGTCCATCTTTATCGCTGGGGAAAGGCCCGTGGATTCGTATCGATCGGCGACCCAACTAAGGCGATGAAACCTCTCAAGGAAAAACAGGGTGGGCGTTATGTCGAAGATTCCGAATATTTAGCCTTTTACACCTGGCTTGAATCCAGGGGCCACACCGCACACGCTGCTGCCATAGAAATTTCAT
This sequence comes from Microbulbifer mixtoriginis (SeqCode), assembly GCF_052468275.1. Classification (NCBI taxonomy): domain Bacteria; kingdom Pseudomonadati; phylum Pseudomonadota; class Gammaproteobacteria; order Cellvibrionales; family Microbulbiferaceae; genus Microbulbifer; species Microbulbifer mixtoriginis (SeqCode). Next base: position 3,574,756 of record NZ_CP174341.1, read on the forward strand.
ACCTCTACGACGCACGGCAACAAGATGTTCTTGCATTAAAGCGGCAGGATATCACCGACGAGGATTAGTTGATTTGCCAGCAAAAAACCGGCAAGAAGCAGCTGAAGCTCTGGACAGATCGATTACACGACGCAGTTAAACTGGCGCTTAAAAGCAACACCAGCTCCAGGTCACAAAGTATGTATCTGATTCGTGGCCGAATTGGGCAGCGCTACACCCGAGATGGATTTAATAGCACCTGGAGCCCCGAACAGAAAGCTGCCTATGAGGCCGGCGCCCTACCCGCTCGCTCCCGTTTCATGATTTAAAGATTAAAGGCATCTCAGATTTCGAAGGCAACAAGCAGGAATTCAGCGGGCACAAGACCCGCAGCATGATGGAGCGCTACAACCACACCGCCGATAAAGTTGTTTCTCTTAACAAGGCGAGGATTAAAGGAAAGCGAGGCGTGCCCAAGGGCGACGGGTGAAGTTTCTGCTGAAAAGGGCCTAAAATCTTCCGAGCAGAAAGCACTAAACTGAAGATTTCAATAGCTACTCCTGATGAATCCTTGAGGATTGATTGAGCCTTTTTGCATACTTTGAAAAAGTTACGTCACCATTTTCCAGCTCTTCACAATAATTAAACTCAAGTTCAAATTTTTTAGCGTGAGGAATCGCAATGAAATGTGCAACATTCCAATCCCCCATATTTTTTTCCACATAATACGCTTTTAGTTCGCCCACTAGGTCTGAGACTCTAGTACCAGCCTCATAAGATAAAGCAAACCCGCCAGCTGTTGACCTTAGCTCACCCACCCATACAGAAATCATGGAAGATTCCTTAAAATATCTCACAAGAGCGTGCACCTCACTCGAAACATCTGGAGCTTCGAGGTACAGCAGCTTTGCAACCTCCTGATAAATAGTTTGATCTTTCATTTAAAACTCCTGTGTAGGGCTTTTAGATTGGTAGACTTAGCGACACTCAGAGCAGCGGCGGCATTCTTCACTTCTGAGGTACCCATTACAATCCAAAGTGATGGTATATAAGGGAACGCTTTAGGCGCAGTGGACACTGGATAAATGTCCAATCGGAGGGACTGAAAAAATCGATTATGGTAAAAATTACCCCCTCGAATTACCCCTCAAAGGCCCAAAACGAAAAAACCCCGCACTAGGCGAGGTTTTAAGTCCTTGATAGACAAGGAAGAATCTGGGGTGGCCGACGGGGATCGAACCCGCGACCTCAGGAGCCACAATCAAACCTAAATCTCTATAACTACCATACAGTTACAGACCTTTGTGTGTAAATATCAAGGTGGTTCAGCATCGCAATAAACCCCATGATTACTTAGCTGGTCAATTTTTGACACACTTAAAAGCTGTACACTTACACAGCAACTAGACTGCAATCACCGGCAGTTGATCTCACTGAAAGATATAGGCAAGCAATGTAAACGCCTGCCTATGCCAATTTCCTGTACTCTTTCAGCACCCAGACATAGTGATCCTTAACCAAGCGTTTTGTTGAAGCCGTCCTGCGCTTGTATTGTTCCCCCAGCTATTTCTGGAACAGTGATATGTTCTACCGCTATTAATACTTTACAATCCCCTTCAGAGGCTAAGCCGGCTCAGAGGTTATGGAATGAAACACTGGTCGGTGCATGACTTGCACAAAACGGCATGGCAATTTTTCCTAACTGACCGAGCCCCATATCGCTGAAAAAATGCTGGGGCACAAACTGCCAGGTAAAATTAGATCTGCTGCTTATAAATAGGATATAAGAGATGTTGAATGAATAAAGTACACGTTACATTTTTAATTGGTCTTGTCACTTCAGGTGTAGCCGTTGCGGAAAGTTTTTATGAAGATGTTGGCATTGGAGTTACAAGTCCTCAAGCCACTTTGCACATCAAAGACTCAGGATCAAAAAAACCCGCGATACTAATATCTGGTGCCAGCTCTACTGAAGGCGATATTGCGGTCTTGAATGATGATACATTCCAGCTTGGAAATTGGATAGATTCTACCGAAAGCTATATTAACTGGCTGGAGATTGACACTGAAAATGTTAAGGAATCCGAGAACGATATAAAGGAATCCGGCCACAGTGAATTTGTGCCCGGCAACACTAAAACTAGATTGAAATTAATTGGCGACAATAGCCATTCAACTATATTCCATTATTCAGGTTTCATTCGACCCGAGGACCATAATGTAAATCTGGATAAGGAGTGCAAAGATACTGAATTGAATGAATGCCTACCGTATAGGGAAGAGCTTGCACTGAGAGCCGTCTCTGACGGTGTTAACCCAAATAACAATGGAGCCGGTGCTCACTTCTACGGTAACCAGGATAGCCAGCATGGCGGCTGGATTGGTTTTTTTACGGATGGCAAAGCAAGGATGTCTATAAACAAACAGGGGCGAGTTGGTGTAGGCTCTAAAAATGTACTTGACGATTACAAAAATTATTTTAAGGGTCGCTTCAATATTATAAATCCCGAAAATGAGCCTGGACTCTATATCGAAGGTGCAGGGCCCGATGAAGGAGATATCGCGTGGAAAGATGGTGAATACCTTCAAATGGGAACATGGGAAGCCTCAATGGAGGATAATTTTGACGACAAAAACATCGGAGGCGAATTCCATGAAGTGGTGAGGATTACGCATGCAGGTAATTTCTCTGTCAAAAATCCGATCGAGAACGACGATTCTCCAGGGTATATACAGTTAGATACTTCTGCAGGAACTCCTCCTGATTCTGATTGTAATAGCTCATCAGATGTAGGCCGCATGACCATACATCAATCTGAATCGCTACTATATGTTTGCGCATCATCAGGCTGGAAAAGCTTGACTCTTTAAGAAGCCAGTAATTAAATATTAATAGTTTTATCTTTTAAATCAGGTGAGCCATAAATCTCACCTGATTTAAAGGTTATTTCCTAAAAGTAAAATTTCCGCAATCGCTTCAGGTCACCACCCTAGGCAAATCCCCCCACCGGGTGGTATAGGCAGGCGATGTAAATGCCTGCCGCATCTTCCACTTTTTCTGGATGCCTTCAGCCCCCAGGAACAAAGTGCCCCGGCCGAATTTTTTGTTAATTCGGTCCATCGCCTGCATGGTCTGCCCTGCCCTAAGTGATTGCCCTGGGGTGAACAAATCCCCCTGGCCCAGGGCGCGGGGGATTATCTCGATGAGCCCTACGCCTGCTTTCATAAAGCGACAGCCGGGGCGGTACAAGTCCGCAATGGCTTCTCTCACCAGCCGCACGATTACCCGCGTGTCGTCGGTGGGGTATGGGGTCTGCACTACGGCGCTGCGGCTGTAGTAGTTGGGCTCATGGGGTGAGGTGTGCAGGAATAAATGGATCGACTTAACCAGCGACTTCTGCGCGCGCAGTTTCTCCGCTGCCCTGCTGGCGTAGAGGGTGGCGGCCTGCAGTATCGGCGCTAGCTCGGTGAGCTTTTCACCGAAGGAGCGGGTGCAATAGATCTGCTTCTTCGCTGGGGGCTCTTCCTCCAGGCCCAGGCAGGGAATCCCGTTCAACTCCTCAATAGTGCGCTCAATATTCACATTGATACGGCGGCGCAAAATTTTCGGGTTGGCCTGCGCCAGGTCATAGGCGGTCTCTATGCCGAAATCCGCTAGGCGCTTGGTGAGGCGCCGGCCTATGCCCCACACATCATTCACAGCGGTACGGCGCTGCATCCACTGCCACTTCTCCGGGGTATCCAATGCACAGACGCCATCGCACTTTGGGGTTTTCTTGGCCGCGCGGTTGGCGAGCTTGGCCAAGGTTTTACTGGGGGCGATCCCCACACCCACAGGCATTCGAATATTGCGCCAGAGGGTATTGCGGATCTTGCGGCCGTAGTCCTGCCAATTCTCCTGCAGCCCGTGCAGGTCCAAAAACATCTCGTCAATGCTGTAGACCTCCACGCTGGGGCCGAACTCGCGCAGGGTGGTCATCACCCGGTGAGAGATATCACCATACAGGGGATAATTACTGGAGAAGATCGCTACCCGGTGGGCGCCCAGTAGCGGCTGAACCTTGAAGAAGGGCTCCAGGTCGCCAATGCCTAATAGCTTCGCCTCCTTGGAGCGCGCCACCACAAAGCCATCGTTATTGGAGAGCACCACCACCGGACGCCCACGCAAATCCGGCCGGAATATCTGCTCACAGCTAGCGTAGCAGCTGTTGCAATCCACCAGTACCAGCATTCAGCTCGGCCGGTGGTAGCGCACCGAAGCCTTTACCACCCCCTCCACAATCAATTCCTGCCCCTCCCAAATAGGGATCGGGGCGTAATCATCATTAGCAGAGAGCAGCCGCCCCTGCTGCTGGTCCAGCACCTTGCAGGTCAGCTGGCCATCCAGGGCCACCACGACCACATCGCCATGGGTGGGCTTTAACGAACGATCGACAATCAATAGATCCTTGTCGAAGATGCCGATCCCCATCATGGAATCCCCGTTCGCCCGCGCCATAAAGGTCGCCGCTGGCTTGCTGACCAGATGCTCATCCAGGCTAAGGGCCGCCTCCTTGTGGTCATCGGCAGGAGAGGGAAAGCCACAGGCAATGCCGTGGCCATAGAGTTGGGAAAGCTTCATTCTGGGATACCCAAATACTGTATATACATACAGTTTATTGCCAGAAGGTAGCAATCGGCAAGAGCAATGGATGACTATGAGGCCGGTACCACTCTCAGCAGCGGCTTCAATAGCCGGCTAGGCCGCCTCTTCTATCGGTAGGCTTGTGCCTGCGGCCTTTGCCTCAACGCCGAAAATAACGCCCTGCAGGGTTTCCCCCATTTCCTCACCAATCAGCTACAGCAAGGCAGTGCGCGCATTCTGATTGGGGCAGCCAACCACCCATTCCAGGCCGGCACATAGATTATTAACGTGGTGAAGTTGTTGAACGTGAGCAGTCAAAGGCATGGTCTACCTCCTTGTAGGAACGACAAACCCTAACCACCAAAGGCACTGGCCCCGGTGGCTTACCCCCGCCAAGGCCCGCTACTGATTTATCGGGGCTTTTGGCGATAAACACCGATCAAAAGCCCTGCCCCGTCGAACGACATGACGAAAAACGAGGTACGCAACAGCATAGAACACTGCGATACACAAACCAGTATCGCTGGCCACCATATCCCAAAACTTTGAACGCGAACCCGGTTCCGTTAAAAGCAATACAGGGGCCGCGAACTGGAAGAAGAAATTGTGAGCAGCGTGGGCGATGGTGGCAACCCAGACTGATCCAGAGCGCATTCTGAGCTCGCTGAATACAAAGCTCATGGCGATAATACCGAGGCCATAGATCAACGCCATGAGCAACGTATAATCTGTCTGGTAGAAACCTCCGTAAGCAATGAGTGGAAGATGCCAGGACGCCCATACAAGTCCGCTGACGAGATAGGGGTTCTTAACACCACCACTTACCAACTTTGGCAATAGGAATCCGCGCCATCCGAGCTCTTCCCCAAATGCGCCGATCAGGCCAAGCACTAAGACGGACAGAAGAACAGGGCTGAGTTGGATCAGTTGCTCCAATGACACCAGCGAGAATTGCCGGATATCAATGGCTGCAGATACCAGACCCGTTAGCAATACTAATAGGAATGGAATTGCTACAGCATAGACGTAGTAGCGTCCCTTTCCGATCCGAAATCTGACATCTTCATATCCCGATTTCAGGATGAGTCTCAGCACTATTGAAAGAGAGCCAGGGATGCACATCAGGGCGACTATCCAAAGCAGGCCGAAATTTCTGACACCCCCGCTGGTGATGATGAACGCCTCCAAGCTCCAACTAATTGCAAGCACCAAGACGATAAAGACTTTTGCTTGATCTCTATCCCTCATCATACCTCCGTGTGTTCAACAGCTTACGCCCGTATAACCGGTGAGTAGTACTAGGGAGATTTTTGCCCCGAAGGGAATAGCAAAAAGCGTCACAGTAGTACGAATCCGTGTTTATACGTTTATTAGGCATCGTTTTTTTCAATTATTATAAATGGCTTTTCATCCCTAGCTGGACCATTAGGAGCTACTACAGGCCGATAACTAGTAAACTCTGATAACTTATACAAAATATCAACTTCTGAATTATCACTTAGTTTCAAATTTACTTTGAGAGATTTTATGCTCTTTTGATTTATAGTGAGCATACAGGTATATTTTTCTCCGATATCATCCTCCGAACTCTTGGAAAATTCACAGCCTTCCCCTGCCGCACTGACAGCAATAAGTTTTAATGGTATAACATTAAAATCATCAGTCTCAGAGTATGTTCTAAATCTAAAGTACAACTTTCGTTCCGATGATTCCAATCCGTTGTTACCACCCAAAGGAATTACCGGTAGTCCTAATGGGCCAGCAGCGATCTCCCTATGACTTACAAGAAGTGGATAGATAACAAGGTATCCTTTATCTACTGGGTAAGAGTAAAGAGGGGGATTATAAATTCCAAAACAGTGATCTTCAAATAAACCCAAAGTAGCTTGGTTTTCTTCACACCAATCAAAAACGTAAGTTCTTTTAAGTAAAGAAGTTGGTTCTATTTCGTAATTAATAGTTTTGCTAAGTGTCGAGCATCCAGCAAAAATTAAAACTGTCAAAAATTTTACCAATAACTTCAATATCAAAGCCTCCTCTAGATGCCCAACACTGCTAGCAAGGGTAGCCGAAGCGAAGCGTTGGCTATCCACTGTCCGATAAATTTACAGGGAAAATACCATACTTTCCCCACCAATTAACTATCTGATTGGCTTTCCACTATGGTGCTGCTGGCTTACAGGGCTTGCCGACTTAAAACGAAGGCACTTGTATGAAACTGTGGTACCAGCTGGAAGAAAAAACTCTCTGGAGAAGTGTGTCCAGTTAGAGATTGATACTTGCAGCAACTACAAAATATCTAAAAAATGACCACCACAATAACGTCACGATAACCGGCATTCTAAAACGTGCTGCAGCGCAGCTGAAGTATGCTTTATAATGTGATCTTGCCCCGATAAAACAGACACACTACATTTCATTTTGCTATTCGCTCATATTCCATTGGTGATTGGTAGTCTAGCGCTGAACTGACAAGTACTGCCACTGCCCCTTAGCCATAAGGTATGGTTACGTCAGCACCCAAACTTGATTCCTGCTTTTAGGCACAGCTCCATCCGGTCTAAGATTCTCCCCAGAGGCTAGGAAACGTATTATGCCTGGTGCCCTACATGTCACTCTCATAACTCTGGCTACGACCCCTAACTCCTGCATCAGCCGGGCTACGCGCTTACGGCTAACTTCATAGCCCTTGGTCAGCAAGGCTTTCCAAATCCTTGGACTACCATAGCGCCCTGCAGAGTCATCCGATATCTTTTGAATCTGAACCTTGAGATCATCATCTTGGTATTTTCGTTCTGATCGCGGCCTCTTCAGCCAATCATAATAGCCACTGCGCGATACTCCCAGCCACTGACAAGTTCTTTTGATTCCTAGTTCTGATCCGAACCTCTGGCTGAGCTAAATATGATTAGAACGAGACAGCTGGGACACAAGGGCACCCCAGTCTGCCGAAAGCTTAACGTTTAGTCTGCACTTTTAGTGAAATACAGACTGTCTTTCACCCGAACGCCGGTACTTGGGTCAGTGACATACCAGGTTAGCTCATAATCTCCGGCCTCAAACCAAGCAGGAATATTTAGATAATTTCTAGTGTAGTCCTTCGCCTCAGAATAATTTAGCACCACATCCCGTGACTTATGGATGGGATAATTATCCCCGTTGGGAAATTTAAGTACACTCCACTGTTCGAGTGTCACCAAAGATTGCGTAGAATCTAAATTACGAATACTTGCATCATAATTGACTCTCCCTCCGTAAGAAGGAACTGAAAACTCGGCAGGTTCGTCAAGTGCAATTGTTAACTGAGTATTAGAGATATCACCTTCAACTTGCAATCTAAGGCCCGATAACTCTACATAGCCACCGGACACAGTGAAATTAATCTCACCTTTTCTGTCAAGAAGATTCTTTGGTAATATATTATTGCCATCCATACAATAATTGAAATCTTGCAACTGCCTAATGGGATTAGGATTTTCTGGAGTTGGGAGAATAATGGGATAAAATAAAGGTACCGAAATCCATTGACTAACTACAGGCGGGTAACCTGGGGATTCATTTTCTACTATGAAACCTGCATAGTCCGCATCTCCACCATTAACTTCAGCTTGGATACAAAGCCTTTCAATACTATTGAATTGAAAGCCAATGTCTAACTTCACCTCATGAGTAATTCCATCCTCCATCATGAAAGGATACGGTTCACTCAGGTGTACTGGGGCACTGATCATGTCTGCCTGTACGGATGCCGATGCGCAGATTAAAGTAAAGCCAGCGATGGATTTTCTCAACACAGTATTGTGCAGAGGTTGATTTATACTCAGCTTTTTCAAAATAACAACTCACTCAATATATTATGAAGTATAACAATTCTTCCAAATAGAGTAGCTGGGACACAAGAGCGTCCCAGCCTGCCAGGAGCTTAAAGCTTAGTCAGCACTTTTAGTGAAATACAGGCTGTCCTCTACCAGATTCCCGGTGCTTGGATTAACCACATACCAAGTCAACTCGTAGTCTCCAGCCTCAAACCAAGCAGGTATATTGAGGTAATTTCGCGTGTAATCCTTTGCTTCAGAATAATTCAATACGACATCCCGTGATTTATGAATGGGATAATTAGTCCCATTGGGAAGTTTGAGCACACTCCATTGTTCGAATGTAACCAATGATTGCGTATAGTCTAAATTACGAATACTTGCATCATAATTAACTCTTCCCCCATAAGAAGGAACTGAAAACTCAGCAGGTTCATCAATTTCGATCGCCAACTGGATGTCAGAGGATTCACCTTCGACAACTAGCTCAACGTCCCAGAACTCTACGTAACCATCAACCGCTTCGATTGAAAACTTAACTTCCCCATCGAGAAGGTGTTTCGCCAAGAGAGAATTTTGATCTAAACAGAGACTAACATCCTGTAGCTCTGAGACAGGGTTGGGATTTTCCGGAGTTGGATCATCGGCGGTGTAAACCATAGACATAGGATACAATATCTCATAGGACATATGGCAGGGTTTAACATATTCCGGTCCTACAATAACAGCCATCCTGTCAGCATTTCCGCCTTTAACTTTAGTTTTGAAACAAACTTTTTCAATGGTATCAAACTGATGGGCAATATCTAAATCCACCTCATGCTCAACTCTATCTTCGAAGCTGAAGGGATACGGCTCACCTAGATCTATTGTTGTACTGATCGTATCTGCCTGAACTAATGTCGACGCGCAAATTAAAGAGAAACCAGCGATAGAATTTTTCACTACAGCCTTGTATCGAGGGGATCTATTTGTCAATTTTTTCAAAACTACATTCCATTACATACATTTTGAGACACAAAAATACTTCGAACATTTTTTATAACCCAATCCTGATTAAGTGCGACCCATGCTTTGGTAATCGGTATTTATCGCACGTCTTAGATAGCTCCAAACTACGAAAAATAGATTTACAGAGCACAAACCTCAAAATCAGTAGGCTAAAAATGTTCGAATTATTCTATTCGATCATTTCCTTATACCTCAAAATTTTTACCTTAGTATCCGTACCATCTAAGCCAACAACTAAAACAACACGACTAACTAATCTGATTATCCCAATAAATCCCATTCAACGCGCTTAACATCTGCGTAACCACCCCAGCCAAATCGCTGCTTGTGTCGCCAGTAATCTGCGGCAAGGTCGCGGGGCGGTTGGCGATCTGCCAGCCGCTGTTGCCTTTTACATACAGAAGACCATCCGCCTTATTCAGGGCCACTTTTGCGGGGAAAAATTGCCAGTAGCCCGGGTCTGCCACATAGCGCGCGAGCTGGCCGTCTTTTCCGGACCAGGCGCCAGTGCCTGCGGCAACTAGATAGCGATCGCCATCGCTTGCAGAGCCCGGTGGATCATTCTGTATGGCCTGCACTTCCAGCTGTAGCAGTGTGTCGGTGGTATCCAGCGCTTGGTTAAGGCTGGCGGCGGGGTCTAGGGTGCCTTCCTGGGCGTAGGGAATACCGTTATTGGGTGTGTTGCTCATGGGGTTTGGTTCCTGCTTATATGCCGATTTGTGTCATCAGGCCTGGGCCGGTGATACTGTTTAGCTGGCTGACTTTAATCGTGGCGGTGCCTGGGTCTGCAATGGATAAAGTGGTTGCTGTGGTGTCTGTGCTTTGGCCGTTGACCGTTACCCGGTAGCCGGCAAAAAACTGGCTTTGATCGTAGGCGGCGCGGCCACCCAGGCGCCCTACTCCGAGCCATTGAATTACCAGCTGGCCATTTGCGCGGTGCGCATTGAGATTGGCCGGGGCGGGTTCGGTATGGCTGGCACCGATGAAGGTGCCGCTGGTGGTTGTCTCTTTGCCGCTGCCAATACTGGTGGCGCGGAAGGTGAGTGTCTGGCCGAGGTTGTAGCGCTCGGCGGGAATAAAATTCAGCGTGTTGGCTCCAGTAATATAAAGCGCGTGCCCGCCGGGTGGTTGGCTGGTGCGGTGCCGAGGCGCCCGCGCAGGAAATAACCGATTTCCCACACGCCGGGGCTGATTTCTTCGGCCTCGCCAAAGCTGACGATTTCATTGCCGATCAGCGCCCTATTCTGGCGGTTTAACAACTCGGCCAAGGTGCGGTTTTCCAGCGCGTCGCCACTATCATAGAGGCGTAGCTGTACGCGGTTGTGCGTATCGGGGATTTCCCGCTTGTGGCTGGCGAGGCTGGTAGTGAGCTCGCCCATCACCGCTTCAATATCAGTATTATCCGATTCTATATAGTTCTGCCCCCCGTCGAGGGACAGAGCCACTGTGGCACCGGCCCAGGCGCTGTTGCTGCCGGCAATGGCCACGTAATAGCCCAGCTGTAAATCATCACCGCTGGCCAGTATGGGCGCGTCGATAAATTCGATATACGTAGAGCCCGGCACCAGCTGCACCGGGGCCGGTGGGGCCATAGGAGCTACGCCGAAGGCCTGTGATTGATAGGCGCTTTTGCGGTCGTGGATCAGTTTGTATTTTTGCTCGCCGTTATCCAGGGAAACTTCATCAATTCGGCAACGATCCCCACGGAACAGCACCACGTCACCGGGGGTCAGTTTTAAGTAGTTATCCGGCAGGGTGATTTCAAAATCGCCGCGCTGCTCTTCGATCATCACCTTGTGCATAATCACGGCGATCTGCGCGGCCTGGTCGGTCTCTAGTACCAGCGGGGTTTCAATATTCTTTTCCCCCTCGCCACGTGTATCGATGCTGCGATCACTGGTCTGCTTACAGGTATCGATACCGCCTTCAGCATCGTAATAGTTCAGGTTTAAAACCCGCACAATTTCCTCGGGGGAGCGTCGGGTTTTCTCGTCGTCGCTATCGCCGATCAAATCGTTTTCGTCGATGGTCATTACCAGCTCGGCACCGCGCGGGGTAAATACCAGGGAATCGCCGCGATTGACCGGATCAAAAAAGAACGCCTTGGCCAGCTCCTGAATATGCTCGAACGCGGGGGCCTCGTTGCTGATCTGCATCCCCGAGACATAACCCTCCAGCAGGGTGGTATCGAATTTGCCAAACGGCAGGCCGGCGCGCTCGCAGATCTCTGCAACCACGGCATAGAGGGGATAAGGCATAAATCGCTCTGAGTGATTTGAGGTTTTCTATTCAGGACTTTTCAGCAAAAACTGGAAACGGAAATTGCGGCTCATACCGATTTTCACCAGGCCGGGGCTGTTCACATTGCTGGCCAGCAGATACTCAGTGCCGTAGCGGTCGCGCTGCTGGCGATAGTAGAGATTGCCGTTTTTTAAGTAGGCAAAAATGACATCACTATTGCCGGTCTGGGTGCTGCGCTTATCGTCCAGGGAAACCCGTGGGGTAACAAAGCCCGCGAAGGTTGTTGTTGCCTGGGCGCCCTGGCTGGAGTCATACCAGTACAGCTTGGCCGTGCCGGCCTCTACGTAAGCAATCACTGGGCGCATATTCTGGTCGAAGGCCAGACTGACCTCGGTGATATTGTTACCAGTGATCACCGTGCTGGCCCGCACCTGCTGGGCATCCAATACGATGGCTTTGCCATCCTCCAATACCCGCGCGCGCCAGGTTTGGAAATTCAGCCCTCGGCTGGGATCTTGCAGGGCAATACCGCCGCGCTGGTAATCGGTAATATTTCGCACCGGTAGGGCGGCGCCGCCGATAAAGGGGCTGGCTACCGGCTGGCTCGATAAGGTGTTTTCAGGCAGCGCCATTTCAGCCTCGCGCCCAGCTGTGGGTAAAGGTCAGGGTCAGGACTTTGTTGCTATCTTTGGGTATGGCGGCACCATCACTCACGCGGTCAAACTGGACTTGCCAACAAGTCCAACCGATATAAGTGACAAGCGAGCGGATACCGCCGATATTACCGTTGCTTAAGCCCCAAGAATTTTGCACAGAGGCCTGCAGGCTGCTGTCCGCATAGACCAGAGGTTGGGCGACCCCAGCACCTGTAATGCCATCGGGAAACCCCGTTACATCGCCCAGCTGACCAGTTTTCGCGAATGGCGCCTGAGCATAGGAGTTAGCCCGCCCCAAAGCCCACCCGCCATTGTTGATGGTGCTAAAACCCGCTGGGCGGGCTGTGTAGTTGTAGCTCTCACCATCGAGAGTAATCTGCCCGCCGGTATCAGAAAAGTCTGGATAGACGCGCAGCTCATAGGTCACATCCAAATATTCATCTGAACGCACGGTAAGGCTCGCGGGGTTACCATCGGCATCTTGTATCAGTGCACGGGAGAAGACATAGGGGTTACTGTTACCACTCCAACCTACACCCACTTCCGACAAGTTGCCCGCGGCGTCCCCCGGGGAAAAGCGCAGCGTATTGGAAAAATAAGCAAAATAAGGCTGCTGGGTAGTCTGTACCCCACCGCTTTGGCTCTGGCCATCCCCAGTAACACCGACAATCTGATTCATTCCACTATCGCTGGTCTGTGGGGTCGCGCTACCGCTACCCACATAGCAATAGCTCATAACCTCACTGATGGAATCTATACCCAGCCGATTTAAGCCGATATCGGTGATCAGATTTTCAAACTCGGCACACCGTTGGCGGCTGCCGGGAATTTCTTTCAAGCCCGTTGGCGTTTCCACAGCCTTGAAGATTTCCAGTTTGTAAAAACCGCGCACGCGGTTATGGGTGTGAATCATTGAAGGTCTCCCGATACGCCAGCAAATGTTGCAGTAATGGATTCTGTACTGGCATCGCCATAGGTAATTAATGCGCGGCGCAGCTCGCCGGATACCCCAACCAGTGACGCCGCTATTTTTTCTGGTGAGGCGTGGTCATAGCCACGTAAAGTGGAGCGCAGCTCACCGGCGACGCCGACAAATGCTGCCCCGATTTTTTCGTCCGGGTAGTGGTCATAGCTACGCAAAGTGGGACGCAGCTCACCAGAGACCTGTACCAGGCTGCTTGTGAGGTTGTCACGGACTGCAGCACCGGGTGCGGGCCGCACCTCGGCAAACTCCGCACCCAGTGCATCCACAGACTCCAGCGGGTAAGGCTTGCTAGTAAGGGTAAAACCCTCAGAGCGCTCCACTTCAAACGCATACTGCGGAATGGCACCGCCGGTACTGGTGAGGTTTTCGTTATCGATCACCAGGTAACAGGTGCCGCGATGCGCGGGTACGTTACTGATACCAAAGGCGGCCTGCAGTACTGCCGAGGGCATCTGTTTAAAGCCACCGAGGAAAAACTCGGCTAGCTGTAAAAACGCCTGGTTATTATCGATCTGCGTGGGGTCAGCGCTGTCGCGGTCATAAACTAATTCGTTGTTGCGCCAGACTTTGCAGATACCGGTAATAGGGCCTTCGCAAATGCGAATGGCGTAGGTTCTATAAACCTCTTCATTAACGACTTCGGTCTTACCGCCGCCTTTACCGCTTTTTTGCTTTTGTTTTTTCTTAACAATTTTTGGCGGCGTGGTGGCGATAATATTGCCGATCACCGGCTTTACCCGCCCAAAAATAATCTGACGCGGCACCCCAGCCTTGCTGGTCTGCAGTTGGATCTTGTCGAACTTGCGCCCTTGAATCGTAGTGGTGCCGAATATTAAAGCGCCCATGGCGAGTACACCTCCACCAGTAGCCGGCGCCAGCGCGCATCCAATACATGCTCTCTGCAATCCTGATCGGCGTGGGCATGGATTAAGGAGAAATCAGCGGAGCTTCCAAGCGGGTAATCGCCAAGAAAACCCACATGGCTGGGATCGCTGCGCTGCGGACTTTTAAAAACGGCGATATCACCAGGCTGCCATAAATCCTCGGCAATAGGATCACCGAAACGCGCGCGCATTTTGCGGCGCACGCCATCTTTCCAGGGCTCGCGGCCGTAGTGTTTTTCATCTTCGATTTCCAGGCCGGCGGCGCGCAAGCTGAGCACAATTAAACCCACGCAATCCACCGCCCAGGCGGTGCGGCCCCGGTGGCGCCAGCGCACACCAGCAGCCACCAGACCGCGGGCAAAGGCCAGTGTGTCGATTCTTTGTTGTTGCATTAGCGTTGCTGCTGGCTGGTATTTCTGGAATTGTAAGAGGAGCCACCACCGGTACTGCCGGGCACACCGGCGCCGGGGGTATCACTGGCCTGGCCGATGGGAATTAGGTTTTCACCCTTAAAATCCAGGTGATTGCCGTACACATCGCGGCAGACAGAAAAGGTCTTGTCGCAGTCCGGGCGGATCTCTAATTGATCACCCACGGCTACCGCAAACGGCAATGGTTCTATCTGGGTGATCTGCCCACTGGCAGTATCGACTGCTTCCACCTGATACAGGCGCGAGGAGATGTTATTGCCGCTTTTCCAACGCACTCGCCAGCGCTTGGCGGCGGTGGACAGGCTGGCAATATTGCCCACCACATAGGTGACTTTTGGCTCATCAGCATTAACAGCAGTGACGGTGGCGGACTGCCACAGGGCTTCCGCATTCACACCGCAACCGGTCTGGGAATTGGCCGGGGTGCCAAAAATCGCGCGGCAGGTGACGGAATCCACATGGCCGATCGACTGGCGCAGGCGCATGGCGTAGCTGAGTAATTCCGGCATAAAGACCGTATTGCGCGCGGTGCGCACCTCGCCCACATCACCGCCATCCAATAACAGCGCACCCATTGACAGATCGCGGTAATTCACCAGAACCATGGCCCACTCCGCCCCGTCCAATTCGCCGCGCTCTGCCATGGCTACGGTGATACCGGGCACGTCGGTGCTATACAGCGAATAGCCCTCGGCGTTGTCCACATCGAAACTGGTATCGCTGGCAATAATGCTGGAATCAAAACCGTTCTGCGCGTAATAGGTGAGCCCTTCAAACTCGATATCGCGGTCCAGAGTAGTGGCGCCAAACTGGCGGCCATCGGTGAGGGTGATTTTTAATAAGCGGCACAGCGTGGTGACGCCGCTGTCCAGGTGGGCCTGGAGTGCTGGGGGAATCTGTCTCACAGGCGAATCTCCAGCAGTTCCACATTGCCATTCAGTACCGGCATTGCCTGGTGGCGATTGTCGATACTGAAACCGATCTCATCATCCTCAAAGCGCACCGGCACATCGAATTCCCCGCTCCAGGTAATTTCCGCATCGTTATCGGCGCTGAGCTGCACTTGGCCCGTGGTGTAGTCGATACTGGCGGCCACCGGATTGCCATCGGCAAAAATGGTTACCCGGCCGATCACCGGCTTCGCTATTTTTCGTTGATAGGAAAAAGCACCGAATATATATTTTTTTACCAGCTGGTAGCTCTCACTGCTGCCAGTACCGAAACCAATCACTTCCCGCTCCGCTTCAAAATCGCTGGCGTCTTTAAAACGAAAACCAATCAGGGCACCCATGCAGGCGTGATGGGCGGCGACCACGATTTGATGGTCGGCATAATCCAGGTTTTTAAACAGCACCGAGTAACGGCCCAGCGGGCGCTCCCACTCCGCATTGCGGCGCTCTACCCCGCTGCGTAATTCTTTGATATCGGTTTTATAGCGGTGGCCGTATTCGGAACCGTAGGCCACTTTTTCCAGCAGGCGACTTTCATTAAACATTAAGAGCCGAGCCTCCTGCGGTTTATCCGTTGTTTACGCTCGCTCTCGCGGGCGAGCTGTGTGGCGGTGCGGTTATTCACCGTGCCATCAACGCGAATATTCTGTGTCATGGAAACCGGGCGGCTGTAATCGCCACCGCCAACACCGCTGTGCATATCCGCCTGAATCATGGCCAGGGTGCGGTCCAGTTTTGCGCTGGTTTCCGAGGTGGTAACCCGCTCACCTTTTTGCAAAAACCAGGTGCCGTCTTCCGGTACCGCATCGATACCGTCGTGGGCCATACCGGTAATTTTTGACGCAGCCAAACCGCCGGTGACGTAGACTGCACCCGCCGCCGCAGCACCGAGTACCGGGCCCACATAGGGAATAGAGGCCATGGCGTTGTAGGCGCCCATAGCGGCATCCTGGGTATTGGCGATTACGCTCTGCAGGGCATTGCGTTTTTTCTCATCCAGCAGGGTTTGACCGATAGCGAGGGCCGTGCGCATATAGGCCGCCTCCTCACCTTCCATACCTTGGTAATACTGACCTGCTACCTCCATCAGTGTTGCGTAACCCTCCAGCTGCTGCTGGCGACGTAGGTCTTCATTAGCCTGGGTGATTTCGGTAAGGCGTTCTTCGTACTGCTGCCGCAGGGATAATTCCTCTTCATCCCAGGTGGCATTGAGGTCGGCGCGCTCACTGCGGAATTGCTCCTGCATTTGCAGTTGAGTGGAATACCAGTCTTCCAGCTCGGTGCGCGCGGCTTCAACATCCTCACCACTGCCGAAACCGCCCAGGGTTGGGCCGTCTTCGGTGGCCGCGTCGGCGATACGGCAGAGGGTGCTAGCTCGCTGCTCTTCGGTCAGGCCGGCCATGGCATCGACGATGGCCAGGCGCTCGCGCATCTGATCGGTGAGCACTTCTTCGTCGGTGCGCAGATCCCGCAGCAGGCCGGCATAGGCTTCCTGATTGCGCTGCAGGGCCTCGGCTTCTTCCTTGGTGGCTTTAAATTCAGTGCCGAGTTCTTCGATCATCTCATTAAAAATCAGCCAGTGATCTACTGGCGGAAGTAGCTCGCCCTCCGGGTTCGCATCAGTAACCAGGCTGGTATTTTCCACTAGCCCGGCGGGAGCCGGTGATGAGTTTCCGGTAATTTTTGAGCGCGGTTTGTAATAGGTATCAATCGCGGATTCCAGCCGCGCCAGCTCCGCTTTTAATTCCTCATCATTCCAATATTCCACCACGCCTTTAGGGCCGAAGAAGCGCAGGCGCTGGCCGAGGTCATTGCTATCCAGCACGTCGCGAATGCGTTGAGCGTCCCGCTCCAGGCGTACAATATCGTCGGCATGGATGCCCACAGTAATTGCGGCGAATTCGTCGGCCAGATGTTGAACCGTGTTCACCGTATCGGTGACCACTTTGGAAACTGCGGTAAAGCCTTTAATCAGACCATTGGTAAGCGCAGCAGCCGCCTTCTTGGTAGCCGGATCTTGCAATAGTGCAGTCAGCTCCTGCAGGGCCGCTTTCCCCTCATTGAGCCCGCCCTCGGATTCGAGCAGATCGCCAAAGGCGTTCTGGGCCTGCTTTAATGCCCCACCAAAAGTATCGGCAGCCGCCTCGGCAGCGCCACCAAATTGCTTTTCCAGCTCTTCAAGGATCAGCCCCTGCGCCTCAGCAATGCGACCGGATTCCACCAGGGCTTCAATAGTGCTTTTCTGCGCGTCGGTAAACTGAATACCGGTACGGCTCAGGGCTGAAATACCCTTAATTGGATCATTTAGCGCTTTGCCCAGCTGTACTGCCGAGGAACGCAGATCCGTACCCATGGCCACGGACATATCCAGAATCGCCGGGGTAGCCCTTTTAAATACCTCGCCATGGATATTGGTAAAGGTCAGCAGCAACGCTTCCATTTCCATCACAGCTTCATCGCCAAAGGTAGTGAGCTGCTGCATGGTGCCGGCGAGGTTTTGCAATTCCTCCGAGGAGAGGCCGGCCGCACCCTCGGTGGATTTAAGGCGCGCTTCCAGCTGACGTATGGCGTTTTCCTGGCGGATAGTGGCCTCAATAATCTCCTTGGCGCCCACTGCCGCACCAATCGCGGCAAAGGCAGCCCCGATAGCCCGTGCGGCGGTTTGGCTGCTCTTTTTAATTTCCCGCATACGTTTATTCGTATGGCGGGTGGCCTTATCCAGTCCCCTTTCAAAGCCGCCCACTTTGGCGATTAAATCCAGCGTTAATGTGCCCAGGCTTTTTTTAGACATAGCTATCCACTGGCCCCTAGGACCAGCTTTTCATCGCCTCTTGCAGCGACAGCTCTGGCTCTTCCTCGTGGGGCATAAAGTCGGTAATTTTTACGGGGGTGCCTTTACCGCGATGGGTATTGGCATAGAGTGTGGCGAGTAGTGCCGATGACCTTTCGATTCGCATCCCCGGATGTAGGGAGCCGCGTTTTTTGCGGTAGAGTGCCCAGCGCTGGACCTCTTCATAGCTGAGTCGCTGCTGGGCCTCGGCGATGGTGCAACCGCCGATACCATTCAGCACCAACTCATGCCAGAGTTCGTCTAGCTCGCTGAGCTGGGCGTCTTTCCCAGATTATTGACCGCGCCGATTTCCAATAGCAGGGCCTGGGTCAGATTCGCACTGAGCGGGCCGCGCTGCGGGTCTGCCTCACCGGTAATATCCGCCGGGGTAAACACCGGCTTGCCCTCGGCATCGACAATACAGGCAGCGATCCGCCCGGCAATCACATCCCCCTCACCACGCAGCGCCGCCACATCACTGACGGCGCTGTGATAAGAGAGTCGGCGGACATAAACGGTTGCCGACAACTCCTGTTCACCCTGCTTCCAGGTAATGGAACGCTTCACAGGCGCACCGGAAAAAGCCCCCTGCTGCTGCAGGGATTCGATGGATAATTCCATAGTTACGCCCTTAAGTTGAAGACTTAACCGTCCAGGCGGAACCGCCGCTGCGCTGGATCGACATTTCACCAGTGACCAGACTGTTCTGCTGGAAATCAAAGGGGAAGTCGGCCACATAGCCCTCAAAGGTGAACCAGGTGCGCGTAGTTGGTAAGGTCCACTCGCCGGTTGTCACCGTGGGCGCCTCGGTGCCATCACTCCAACCCACCGCCCATTTCATATTTTCCACGGTGTCATCCTGGGACAACTCATGCAGGCGTTTATGGACCGCATTTCTCGGATCAATTTTGAGGCCCACCGACGCCTGCCCCGGTGTACGCAGGCCCCGTTTGAATTTTTTATCCAAGTCCTCCAGAGAGGTATCGTCGAGCTGATCCGCCGGATTGCCGCCGGGGTTAAAAGAGTTCAGCCCGGTCACTTTCTTCACAGAGTCATCTGCCGGGTCGATAAAATAGATATTGGTGCCCTGAGCCAATTGAGACATAGGGGTTCTCCCGTTGCTTTAATAGAAATGAAAGTCCGACGCAGGGGTGCGTCATTCAGTGGAATATTGGGCGGTATAGGTCAGGCGCACCTCGCCCAGCGGGTGATCCTGATCTAAGGCGAAACCGGTTTGTGAGAGCGCAAAAATTTCACAGGTACCCCCCAGGGTTCGATCCTGCAGGACGCCCTCTACATCCTCAGAAGCCTGATCCAACAGTTCATAGATATCTCCCCGGCTGTGCACCACCACCGAAACGACAAGATCCAGCTGGCGGGTAGTACCCGAGAGTTCCTGTTCTGCTTGTTCTGTGGCAAAGCCCACAAAAATGGCCGGCAGTTTTTCCCGCTCGATGCCTTCCGTGGTGCCCGCTGAGGGGACGTTGTAGCCGGATAGGATTTTCAGGTTATTTAGAACGTCATCGCGGATGGTGATGCGTTGGGTCATTGGGATTACTCCAGGAATTTTGGGCATAAAAAAACCCGCTGGTGCGGGTTTGGGGCATCAATAATTCGACAGTATCTTTACACTGCCCACCTATTCATGAGTTTAGTTATTAGCTTGTCGCAGGCCTATAAATGCTTTATTCAATTCAGTTTCAATAACCTCCTGGTAAAATGAAAGGAATTGATCAATTCCACTTTCATCTGTTGGATTTTCATAAGGAAAGGGGACTCCCTTTACTCTATGAAAATAAACCCCAACACCTTTGCTTTCGTACTGACCCCTCTTAAAAATCCACATAATGGGTGGTGAGTAAGCCATATCATTGGAGTCAGGTGTTAAGGCATATGACCCATATTGATTATAAAACTCGCGTGGCTTGATACTAATTGCTCCGAAGCAATCGCCCTGCAGCCAATTCCCCGTGATCGAACCATGCTCCATAACTAGGAGAAGGTCAAAATCATTCATGATTTTTCCAAATGCGACACGATTGATATCTAAAACTTCCGCAGTATTCGACCGCTTATGTCGTACAGTCAAAACTTCGGAATTGGCCCCATAATCTCGAATATCTACTTCCGTCGCATCCAACCCCAAAGTCTGTAAGTAAGGAATACTTGTACCCACAACAACTTCTCTATGATTAAAAATGTCTGAGTATTTTTTACCAAATAAACACACATCGTCACTGGAATTAAATACAATTCCAACCTTGCTTAGAGGTCGATATTCACCAGAAATTCTATGAGTAATGCTCGCAGATTCACAACCGATCACAAATAACATTACAACTAAAATAGGAATAAACTTCATTACATCTCCTTGACTTCAACAACCGACATCAACTACTGGAGGTCAGGTCCACACCCATATCATGACTTATTTCATCATACATCACCCAAACCTTACCATGTCAATTTTAAAGTTTTATCAAGCCACCCAGGGGACTGCAACTGGTCTTATCCGCCAGAAATTAATCCTACTCCCTCAATCTCTGCCGCAGCCTGATCCAGTAAGTCATAGATATCCCCCGGCTGTGTACCACTATCGCTACCATAAGATCCTGCTGGCGGGTAGTGCCTAAGAACTCCTGTTCTGCTTGTTCCGAAGTAAAACCCACAAAGATTGCCGGCAGCTTTTCCCGCTCGATGCCTTCAGTGCTTCCAGCTGAGGGAAAGTTGTAGCCGGATAGGGTTTTTAGATTGCTTAAAACGGCATCGAGGATTGTTATGCGTTGGGTCATTGGGACGCACTCCAGGAATTTTGGGCACAAAAAAAACCCGCTGGAGCGGGTTTTGGTATTTGTATTACTACAAACAGATTCTTCAAAATCTAAAAGCGGATTGAGTCTATCCAGGGTCTATTTGTTTCATCACAGGTATACTCCATTTTCACTCCCTGCCCAGAAGTCTTAGCAGTAACTAACAATGAAAATTTTTGATCAAACTCAATAGCCTTTTCTCGACTCATCAAATAT
Source organism: Microbulbifer mixtoriginis (SeqCode) (assembly GCF_052468275.1). Lineage (NCBI taxonomy): Bacteria > Pseudomonadati > Pseudomonadota > Gammaproteobacteria > Cellvibrionales > Microbulbiferaceae > Microbulbifer > Microbulbifer mixtoriginis (SeqCode). The sequence goes on from NZ_CP174341.1 coordinate 3,596,188, forward strand.
CTTGTGGGATATGTCTGATCTGGACATACATGCTCCCCACCATTTTTTTCGAGCCAAACATGAACCTCACCATTCTTCCAAGAATATACATGCTCAACTTTATAATAATTATCATTGCCAAGTGACAAAGCATCAATTGAAACTAGGCAGGCCACAGCTGTAAATATAACTTTCTTCATATCAACCTCATTCAACCATCCAACATTATCAATACTAAAACCAATCAATTCAACTATGACAACAAGAAACCACAACCAGCAACATGATATACCCCCTATACTCTAGCCTCATTGGATCGAAAGCTTACTTCTAGCATTTCTATTTATACCCACCAATAAAAAGCTAGGGCCAGTAAAACTCAGCATATATTAACTTATGATCCGGAAAACATTCCCCATCAATACATAAAGCATCTTTCGCCCCTGCAGACATAACAGGAATCGGATGCTTATTTAAGGCTCCAGCAGGCAATACTTTTTGTTTGATTTGACCACCTGGCGAATAGTAAAAAATATAGTCTATCTTATGACTATCCTTCAAAGTATTTCCGCCACCAACGGAATCTTTTATCTTGTAATGGTATGTCTTGTTTATTGGTTGTGTGGCCTCGATCGTTCCCTCGAAGTGCTTTTCAAACAAATCTATCAATTGATCATAGTATTCCGTGCCAAATTTAATATTAAAATCTCCAGCAAATATTATTGGCCTAGGCGTCTCCTCATATACAACCTTCATTTCAGTCAACATTTTCCGTGCATCGTCAACTGCCAGATTCTTATCGGTATCATGATGAGTAGCATGAATATTTACAAACCAAAGCTGCTTTCCTGGCTCAATTTCCAATAGAGTTGCGATGTATCCTCGCAAAAATTTGCTCCCATCCACTCTTTCCACTTCTCTAACCGTCTTATACTTAGTATCAAGAACATTAGGGCTTGTTACAATTGCATTTCCATTATAAACCCCTGCAGCTGCACCGTGAGATTGAGAGTTATCATAACCCTTCCCACCATCCATTGGCACCAACCCTAAAAAACGATTTTCGACTCTCGGTGAAAAATACTCATCAATCTCCTGAGTCAATGAAAATTTATCACCGCATGCCCTCTTAGTTTTGTTGTCCATTTCCTGAAAAGCAATAATAAAATCTTCATCCTTTACCACTTCTTCACTCAAATAATTTAAATATGCTTCAAACCTCCCTCTATACTTATAGTAATCATCCGCACAACTTAACTTAAAGGGATTTTCCGGCTTCTCATCTACATTTAAGTCGTAAAATGAAGTAAACCCAGACCATACATTATGGCTCACCACTTTAAAACTTGCCGCCTGGAGACTAACTGCGGATAAAGACAGGGTAATAAGCACAAACGGAAACAATAGACTTTGTATTTTTCTCACTATAAGCACTCAACAAATAAATCCATAACCAACATATAAGCCATTAAGCCTTAACCTGCCATTCAAATATCTCACTCCTAGAACACCAACAATAAACAGACATTCAACCACTATAAAGTCTACTTGCTAGGTTCGCCGCGCGATACGGGTGACAATTTAATTAACAGCATTACTCCCAAATACTAACCCACTCAATTTCATGAGCATCAGAGGCGATACCGCTAGACTCTTTTACATTTACACTTACCTTCTTTCCTGAAGCCTGCGCAGTTAGCAGAGTAGACAAAATACTTGCGTAAGATGACTCTGAGTTTTTAAGATATGCATATTTAACACCAACGCAATCTCCTTGGTAATTTACGTGAATACGCATTGTGTTCGCGTAAGCACTACCATTATCACGATTCGCTTGCACAGTGATGCCTTTAACATCAATATATCCACACTCTAAATATGCATACGATTGCATAGAGAAAGTAGAAAGAGCTACCAAACCGGAAATAACAAATAAAATTTTATTTAGCATAAACAGAGCACCTCATCTCATAAACTCTTGAAAGATATATTCTTTCACACTACCAAAAAAATGCACACAACTACATACATTAAGCTGTCGCGATCTACAGCATTACGACTTTACAATTATTCCCGTAACTACAGGGAACTCACCCTCAAAACAACCATTTACATTCAAATCTATTTCCTTATTTGCCATCATTGCCGCCAATGCCATACTAATTATTTTTTCATGCCCATGATTTGACTCATCTAGCCTTTTGTACTTTGTTGGCTGCGCTCCAGGACACTGAGATGCATCATCATTCTCAACGGTTATATAGCCATAATCTGTATACCAGCGAACATCGACAATTTTAGTGTTGTATATCCAAGCGGCAGATGCCTGAGCATGAAAGATTAGAAGAATAAAAAATAATACGTATTTCATAACTTATACTCAAAAGAAAATAACGATATGCTCCAAGAAACCTCTTCACATCTATCAACCTTATATCTCGCCCCTTCCCCTTAGATAAACTAAAAAAAACGGTCGATACATTCTGATAGACAGAAAGAAAATTGAATGTAAATCGGTTTCAGTACAGCTCTGCCATTCTCTCAGCTTCTCCTCTAATTATAAAGTCGCCACAAAATGCACCTCATAACTCAGCTACCAACACCCGCCAAACAACCCCATCATCCAACAACCGCTTGCGCACTGCATACTCCACACCGCCAAGCGTAACCACCGCCTCGGAGTTGTAAGCCCCTACCTCACTCACCAGCAGGCTTAACTCAATACGCGGCACCCGCACACGCTCATCCTCATCGAAGTCGTCAATCTCTTGATCCTTGATCACGCGGCAATCAATTGGCTCAGCACCGCTACCGTCTGTATAGGTAGCGGGCTTGCCCCACTTGCGAAACGCACGTTCTGCGGTTCGTTGGTCCAGGTCCATAAATCACCTAGACCTTCACGGTGCCCGGTACGCCGGTAAATTTGACCGCTAGGCTGGTAACGCCATCGCCGGCAGCTTCGGCGGCAAAGGCGGTGGGGCCAGTGATATCGCCGGTTGCGGCTGTTGCAGTACTATCGTCAAAGGCAGCTGCGGATACATCCCAGGTGAGCAACTCGCCCTGGCCAATCACTGCACCGGATACCTTGGGCACAGTGAATACGCCTTCAATAGCAATCACACCGGACTCACCCACGGCAATATCATCCATCGCCACGCCCAGCACTGCGCCTACTGCTAGCACCTGGCCTGAGGCAATCAATGCACTCGTGTTGTTGGTGAAATCCAGCATGCGCCCGTCTTGCACAAAATTAGTAGCCATTCTCTTTCTCTCAATTGAGTAAATTACTGTAAGCAAAAAGGCCGCGATGTGCGGCCCTTTTCGGATTCTTTAAGGTTTGATTCGGTTTGAGCTGGGTATTAGGTCTTAGGTGTTTTCACCATGCCTTTTGCATCCCAGGCTTTCGCAGCGGCATCCAGGTAAAGCACTTCGATAGTGTCGTGCGCTACTGGGTCGGCATTGAGGTACCAGCCATTGTGTCCGCTAAGGCGACCATCGGAGATCACGCTGGCAATATTGCGCACGCTGTTGGGTACAGTGTTGGATTTCTCAGCAGCTCCAACTTCAAATTCTGACTCCAGCGCAACCTTTGCGGCACCCTCGTCGGCAATATCACACAGCAGGAATTTGGGACGGATATTTAGGAAAGCGGTACCGTCCTTCTGTTTACCCATCAATACCCGCGCGGCATCGATGCTGGCTGTATTGATACCTGCCTTAGTAGCTAGGTTGCCATGATCGGTATGGAATAAGGCCTTGCCATCGGCCATTTGTGGATTATTGATCAGGATACTGAACACCAGGTCTCCCACTGTGCGAATAGCAGCAAGGCCCATCTTTTGCGGGATGCGGGTAAAGGCTCCCAGATCGTCATTGATAATCGCCTGGCGAGTAATGGAGAAGAGTTCACCGTAAGTAGCCAGCGCGGCAGTTTCGGCGCGCTCTCCGATACTTACATATTTAAATTCTGCTCCGGGTGCTACTTGGCGCAATGAGGGGAAGGTGCCAAGATCCGTACGAGTAGCTATCTTGAAATCGCTTAAATTTCCAGTGGCGGTAAACTGCGGGAATACTTCCTGGGCTTCCGAGTAGCCCTTCAGCATCGATTTATTAGCAATATTGCCCAGGACGGTAGCGAAGTCACCAGAGCTATGGGTAAACGCTGCGGCAACCACGCCCATTTTATCCAGGCCCGCTAAATTCTGTCCGTGGGCGTGCATAAACATACGGGCAATTTCCAGCATGGTATAGCCGGCCAGACTGTTGCCTTCGGTGCGTTTCTCATCAAAGGCACGCATGGCAATGGCATTCTCAGCATCCGCCTTAATACGCTTGATACCCTCACCTTCCTGCACCACTACGCTGTAGCTTTGCACTGGGGTTGGGGTTTGGTTACCCAGGGCTGTGAGCAGTTTATCCTTGGCCTTTTCAGCGGTGCAGTCCATATCATTGAGACATTCCTGCATAACAACACTGTGCGCCTCGAATCCCTTAAAAACGGCTTTGATAGTGTCTTTGCGTTTTTGCTCATCCACTGCAAATTGTGCTCTGGCATCGGCAGCAATCTGCGCTTTCATTTCTGGGGTAACCTCGGGTGCAGCGGTTGCAGCTGGCATGGTGGAGGTGGTTGTAGTCATGGCTTGCGCCTCCTTGGTTTTGGGGGGATTGTCTGCAACCGCAGACGGGAATTTAAATTCAGTGGGCCCCTGCATAACCAAAGCACTAATAGCTTGCGGGGTATTTTTGAACTGGTTTAAGTGATCGGCATTAAAGCTGGCAGCCATTTCCATTGCTGCGGTGGTGTCGGTAGCAAAACCCGCTTCCACGGCTTCGGCGCCGGTATACCAAGTTTCGTCATCCATCACTTGGCTGATTTCCTCATCCGACATACCGGTGCGTGAGGAATACAGGCTTTTCATGGTGGTTTTGACTTTGGCCAGCAGGCTCTTGGTTTTTTCCAGGGCGCGCTCATCGCCTCGCACACCGGCGCTGGGGTTGTGCACCATGTAATAGGCATTCTCAGCGATATGAACCGTGTCCCCGGCTAAGGCGATCACACTGCCCATACTGGCTGCGATGCCTTCAATCCAGGTTTCCACCTCGGCTTTGTGATCTTTGAGCAGGTTGTAAATGGCGGTGCCATCGAACACATCCCCACCGGGGCAGTTGATATGCAGATTGATCTTGCTGACATCGCCTAGCGCTTTGAGATCTCGGGCAAAGTCTTTTGCCGTTACCCCCCAATAACCGATGGTATCGTACAGATAGATATCGGCTTCAGTCGCATTTGCAGCAGCGGTAATGCTGTACCAAGATTTTTTGGGCATAGCAGTTTCCTACTCGGATTCAGTATTTCCTGCGGGGACCGCAGCGCGTTTGCTTGGGGTGGTGATTCCGTTCTCTTCCAACTTCCTCTGCCAAGCAGCGGTTTGTTTAACAACGTCATCAGGTTTTTTGCCTCGGCGGCGAATGGTCTGCTGCGGGCTGACCAGAACATTTTCCAGCAGGGTTTCATCGGCGCTGGCTTCGTGGGCTGGATTAATCCAGGGCATGACCGGAGTAATAAAATCGACGTGCATCAGGGTGGCCGGGTCGACATCAGCGGGTACTTGAAAGGTGTCTGCTAATAAACCCATTTGCACCCAGCGCCGGGTGACCGGTTCCACGATCTCCTCGCAGAACTCCAGACTGAGGGTTTCGTAATTGGTCCACTGCTCCACCAGTTCCTGGCGCTGCGCACTATAAGTACCGTTGTAGTTTTTGCTGATACCGCTAAAGCTGGCCATGGTGCCGGCAGCAGCCATGCGGTGCATGGTTTCTAAAAATGGCGTTAGCAGACCGCTTGGGCGATTACTTTGAATGGTGCCGACAGATTCCCCGGGGCGGAGATCGTCATAGATGGCGCCGGCACGGATATCGAGAATGCGCTTTCCTTCACTATCCCAAGCATCATCATGCTCATAAGTATCAGGGCTGCCCTTTTGTATAAAACCCACCATGGCCGAGGCAATCTTGGCGGCAACGCGCTCGTTTTCTTCATAGTCTTTAATATCGTTGAGGCGATTCATTACCGCTGCAAAGATGGAAACCCCTCGGCTCTGGTGCAGCCGGCGCACAAATTTCAGGTGTTCGATATTTTCCGCACTGTGGCGCCTGCGTTTCATACGCCAGTTCAGTGAGGCACCGGGGTGCTCGTCGTAGAGCCAAAATGCCTTGGCTTCGCCCCAGGCGGATTTCTCAATGCCCTGCACTATGCGTTTGCTGGGATCGTTGTAATCCACCGGCAGAAAATCCGGTTCCAGGCATTCGATGGTGTAAGGCACATTGGTACGGTGCTTTAAACCGGGCACTGTGCCCTGCAGGTGCCGCAGTAGGGTTTCGCCATCGCGCAGCCAGGTATTGCACAAAAGCCGCTGGGATTTGCCCCAGCTGAACTGCCGGGTACATTCCAGGCGACGCGCCCATTCCTTGTGAGCCTCATTCATTTGGCTGGCGAGACCTTCGTGAATATCGCCATCCCAGGTTTTAGGTTGGAACTCCACATCGATACCGCGCGGGCCGACGATGTTGTTGGTCAGGGTAGTGAGAATGCCAAAGGCAAAATCGTGGTTTTGCTCCAGGTGCCGGGCCTGGCCGCGCAGGGTTTCCACGCTGCCTTCAATGACTAAATCCCCACTGCGGTTATCACCGGGGTTTTTCCGCAGGCGACTGGGTCGCGCGGCTTCATAGGCGGCGGCGATCTCCAGGGCGCGGCGAGCTTGCACGCGACGTAAAGCGGCCTCGGGTGCAAAGAACCCGATAACAGAATCCAGTTTGTTCATGAGTAAAAGTTCGCGTAGGCGGGTCCGCGGCGTTTGCCGGTAGCCTTGAGTTGTTCTTGCTGTGCGCGGCGTTCCCACTCCTGCCGACCTGAACGGATTTCCTGCAGGTTCTCCGCGGTAAATTGGCGGCCGTTAATCACCGTGGTTTTACCGGCGAGCACGTCTATTTCGGCCTCAATATAGAGGTCGACCATCTCTTGCGGGGTTTTAGACATTTAACTATCCAGTAAGGAGCCAACAGGCTGTGCTGGCCGGGGTGGTTTTCTAGTAGATTGATTGGATTATGGGGATTGATCAGGTTCACTAAACAACGTGCGCTGGCCTAGACGCGCCTCAAGAATTGACCATTTTTTCTCAGTCTTTTTTTGTACTTCCATGGAATAAGCCGCGTGTAGGGCATAGACCTCGGTATCTAGCCCTTCATTACTCTTTCCAGGTCTTTTCTGCCAAATTTCCCTTCCTGAATATTTTTTGCTTGGAGCTTTTACTTCAGCGGTGACCTGCTCCCAGTAATCCTGACGCACATGCTTGCAGCTGTGCATATAAGCGCTGGTGCCTAACAATCGCCTGGCAATAAGATCCTTAGCCTTGTGGGTGCCCACCATGTACAACTTCACTTGATGGCGATCGGCTTTAGTAGTGCGCGTTGGGTTACTAACCTCTGCTTTCCTTGGATGTGAAAATATTTCTTTGCTGCCAAAGTCTCTACTATCGCCCTTAATTGCCATCACTAGGACGCGGCGATATTTTTTTCTCTAGTTCTTACCCATTCATACACCGCGCCGCTGGTAGTACCATCAGAGGAATCGATACTGACTGCAGATGCGTAAATCTCACCAAAGCGCTCATGCTTGAAGCCTTGGAAAACTAACTTGTCCAAGGCATCCCAGCAGCTATCGCGCTTATCTACCATGTCGCCATCGATTTCGCCCCAGTACATTTGCCAGCTTTCTTCATTGCGACTAAAGGCGCGGATGGTGATGGCAAGCCGGTCATGCTGAACATCAATACCGACAGTAACCAGCAACCCACCAGCCGGACAAAATAATTCTGGATAATCCTCGGCAGTTTCTTGCAGTTTTTCATGATCCAGCAACCGGTTGGCCGCATATTTATAGGGCCTGCCTAACTTGTTGTTTTGGAATACGATGCGTGCAGATTCATCGCCGCTTTTGGCTTCGTGTTCGGCTTCCAAGAAATCCCTGACGACCTCCGCCAAGCCAGTGCCAGGAATACACACATAAAGCTCCGATAGCTCCATAAAGGTTTCTATCGGCTCGATTTCATCCTCTGTAAAGTCCTCGCCGCATTGGGTTTTGACCCAGCCGGCAAAGTCATCGCCGTTTTCCCGCGCGGTTTTACAGGTCTGCAGGATATTGGCCTGGCGGCGGTAGTCATCCCAGGCACTACCACATTTAGGACAGGTATAAACGGCGGTTTCTGGCTGATTCAGGCCGAATACCGGGTGCGGTGTGCCGCCCTCTTTCTCCAACCAACTGACGTTTTCCCAGTCCAGTACATGGGACTCACCACAGTCGTGACAGGTAACCGGTAGCACGCGCATTGTGCCGAGCTTGGTGTAGTGCTCCACTTGGGAAAGATCAGCAATCGCCGGCGTGCCGCCAATAATCAATTTCTTATTGCGCATGCGCTTGAGGCGTTCGCGCAAGTGGCGAATGGAGTCACCCTGATCGCCAACGTCTTTATTAGTATCGTCCGGCTCCTCCACATAGCCCCGGCGGGCCGTGGTGGATTTCACATTGGATATCGAGTTGGAGCCAATGGTGCGCACCTCACCACCGGGGAATTTCTTGCGCGTCGAGCGGCTACCGCCTTTGCGACTGGTGGTGACATCGATCACCCGATTTACCGCTGGTGAGCCTTCGATAATCGGCACCAGCTTTTCATCCATAAACAGCCGGCCTTATGGCTTAGCTGTCGCAATGGCATGACTTAATGCTTTATCAAGCTCAATCGGTAGGTGCCGACGCGCTATACCTTCGGCGATCTGATAGAACGGGAAACGTTTTCGATAGTTGGGCCTGCCTTCTACAAAGATTAAGATCGGGCGTGCTGACCGACGGCGCTTGTATCCAACCCGTTGCCACACTCCCAAGGTGCCCTCAATCTTTCCAACAAAATAGCCCTTGGTTATTCCCCGTTTAGCTTTGCTGCGTTTACTATTGGTTGCGTTCTGCATAGGGTCAGGGTTAGCTCTAACTTGAGATAGAATCTTGCTATAAGTGGTAGCCGTAATATTTCCATGTTTGTTCAGTCTGGCAGCCTCCCCAGGTACCACATACCAACCTGAGGGCAATAAACCAGCAGCATGCAACGCACGCTCAAATCTTTTTTCATTACGAGCAGTACCGAAAACTGCCGGAGCTAGGTATTTCTCAGGTGCTGTTCCCTTAGTCGCTTCATCCCTGATATGAATTTTGGAAACACCCGAACGCTTCGTGGCCCTCTCAACCAAAACAGAATTAAGTGTAAATCGTGTCGGCTTAACAAAGACCCGCCCCATTGCTGAGCGCTCTTCCCCTCGAATCAGAACTGACACATTGTTCACCGCCACCGCACCGGCATACGGTAACTGTCGTTTCAATTTAGCCGAGCTATTTTTATAGATTGAGGTATCGACCTTGACACTAACGTCCATCGCCCCACTCCTCAGCAGAGCTATCCTCACCCCGCTTCATCTGCTCCCGCTTCAGCTTAATATCCTGATGTCGGTAATAAGCGAAAACAACGATGGAAAGCAGGCCGGTGGTGAATGCACCGTAGGTAATTACATATTGCTCAAACGCCGATGCAACCTGAGCTGAGCCGTCACGCTACCCACTCCCGCAATCCATATCATTAGCCGCTCCATTGCTGTATGTGCTGCATCAGTTGGACTCATTGCGCCACCCCTTTTGCCGCACGCTTCAGAGCTGCTAGCGGTTTCATGATGTGCCGGCCAATGCTATAGGAACCAAAGAAAAAGACAATCACCGCCGAAAACGCACCGAACATCAATGTCGATCCAGCCACAGCCCAAATAAACTTCGCGTACTCAGAGTTCCATGTCCACACCACTACAGAAGCAATAACCAAAAACATCTCAACACGAATAATTGCCAAGGCCGTAAAACGTCTGGTTAAGCTTCGCTGTGTGTTCTCACTCGCTGTGCTCTCTACATGAGCCACCACAGTATCGATACTCCTGTGCATGCAGAATGATTTCCTTTGCATCCTCTGCGCTCTCTTGATCGGTATAGGACAGGCCATCAATCCAACCTCCAGCCCGCACCAGTAACCCGTTATCCCTATCGAGAATATCGTCTACAGGTTTAGCGTTACTGCTGAATAGCGATTTCACTCCAGACCAAATACCCATCACGGATACTCCGGCACATAGTGCGTAATTGTCAGATCAAACTCAGGCGGGAGCAGCTCTCGCAGCTGCTGCATTGCCTTGTGGGATTGCATAACCCACCAGCCACCGGGAGCCAAGCCAGAACCAATACCAATACAACCCTGCACATCCGCCGAATAATTAGCGGTGTGGATTAATATTTTTGTACGGCCAGGGACTTCCTGAAGCTCCCACACATTGGGGAACCTTGGTGAGTTATAGGGATTACAGGAATACACCCCTTCAGGAATACAGCTCTCGAATGGACGATTCCCCAACCACGGACGCTCTACCGTATAAAACACACAGTCGTGCACTCTCAGCCGCCCCAATGTGGCATCAGGCCCATAGGCGAATCGCGTTAATTCAAACATGAGGTATTAGCTCCCGGATTTCGGGCACAAAAAAACCCGCTTAGAGCGGGCTTGGCATTCAGCAGAATGAGAATTTTTCAGGCGATGAATCTAGCTCACCCGAAACCTCATATCATTTAAATAAAAACTGTACTATTTAAGGACGAACATCAAGATAGTCTGGAGATGCTTGATTTGAATTTTTTTCATCACAGGTTGAAATGTTAGGCCACACAAATGCAACACTCTTATCAGCAACCGTAGCTGATAAAAGCATCGAGTACGCCCTATCAATTTGTTTGGGATCTTCGAAATCTATCTTGCACCACATATCCGCACAGGTCTTATCTGTGGAGAAGTATACACTTCCATTTTTATGGACAATGGTCCTGAGGACTTTTTCACTACACTGCACTGAAGCATATACGGCATTATTTAAAAGGATTACAGCAACCACTGAATAAATTAAAGACTTAATTAATTTCGCCATTTACTCTTAATTCCCTGAAAAAATGTTCAAAGATTACACAAAGAAAAGATGAGTATACTATATATTATGACACTCTATTTATCTCTACACCAAATACTCGAGTTCCAACCACATTACAGGCACAAAAAAACCGGCTCAGAGGCCGGCTTTATTCTGCAAAGCAGAAAAACTGCACACTAGGGAATTTATACCTACTCAGGACAAAGCTGTCAACAAGCGGCTTTAAGCCGCCCTCTGTACCCCTGTACAACTTCAGAAATAGGCCCTAAAGCTCTTGCGGGTAGAGAGTCCAAACGCCGCTGCAAACGTTTCCAAATTTTTACCCACTCCCTATCCCAACGCTTTTTGTCACACCCTAAAATTGTCCGCGCTTGGCCCAGGTCTATTAATCGGCCATTTACATCTCGCAGTGCACACGCATTAATACAAAATAGCGCTAGCTGGCTAACCTTTTCTCGTGGGTGCGGTTCATCCCATTTGTCGAACTCACTCATCAAGTATTTCAATAGTGTTGCTCGCTCTTTGACTCTTGAGGCTGGCGGGGCGTAGGCGGCCATGCCCCAGCAGTATGCCAACGGATCACTCACTCGCAGCTTTGCAACTGCATCTTGGATTAACCCCTTTTCACAGGCATCCATGATGCGATTGCCGCTGTCCTTAGTTCCCGGGGTTTCTTTCGCAATTACTGTTGGGGCTGCAACCCGGCAAATGACTTGGTTGGCCCTGCCCTGCACCTCTCCGCGAATTACAACCTTTCGCCCTCTCCCAGCTGAGGAAACCGTACTTCTGCCGCCCATGGCTTCATAATCAAATGCAGCTGTGGAGCTATCAAAGGCGTCGTGCCACGCTTGCCTAGCACTATCGAATCTCATGTCATGCCCCCCAAGCAATTTTCAAGCAACCAAGCACCCCATCAAGCAGCCTGCGGCATGCTCTCGAAATAATCCTGAAGTCGCCTTTCGGCTGCGTGCAAATTGTCTCGGTGATACGTGCCCAGGTAATTTATGTGGCCCTGGTTTATCCAGAATTGGGTAACCACCGTATTCGCGAACACAACCTCCACGAGGTGAGCGTACTTGGTGCGGAATACGGCCAGCGGGCTGCTGGGGTTGGTTGTGGAAATCCTTTCGATGGCTTCTGGGATGGTGACTGTGCACATGGTGAACTCTCCTTGGTGATTGGGTTTTACCAATTGGTATCCGTTGCGATTTCTACTGCGCTGAGATTTCGCGTTAGCCGCTGCCCTGACGCCTGAGGTTGAGGTGCGAAGTACTTCTCGCGTTTTAGCCAGTTACGCCAGGTGGCGAGCCAATCGAGTTTTACGCCCCGCTGGCCGGGTTGGGATATCCAGTAATCGCGGAAGCTTTCGGCAATGTCGTGGATTCGGTGGATCAGGTCTGGGCGGAGGCGTTGGGCTTCGGTGCGGAATTTGTCAGTGAGAATCCAGTTTCCAGGCAAGCGTGTGCCGCGTTTGGGGTTGGCGCGATTTGGAACTGTGCCTCTCTCTACTGGTTTCTTATTGGTTCTTACTGGTTCTATAGAGAAGGACGTGTTGTCATTTTCACCGGTTGGGTGCACAGATTTCACCGGTTCGTGTTTTATTTTCACCGGTGAAGATTTTTCACCGGTGAAATCATTGCACCGGTTTACGTGTAAAAAGAGGTCATAATTGGTCCTGCGCCCGTTGGATTTTTCGGCGCTCAGGTAGCCCAGTTCTTCCAACTCTTCGATGGCATTAATCACCGAACGCTTTGTACATTGCGCAACGTCGGCCAGGTAGGCATTGCCCAGGCATCACTGTTATGGCAATCGGCCAAAGCAATTAAAACCAGCTTTGCTGTTGGTGTTCTGGTCCTGCGTTTAATGGCCCATGCCGCAGCTTCAAAGCTCACCACCCACCTCCTGTATAAATTTCCATGTAGCGCAGTAGATCTATTAGAGCCCGGGGAAGCCGAAGCTTCGCTGCCCTGCCCCGGTACTCACTCAGGCCGCTCTTACGCATTACGAGTGAATGGTGATAGCATGACTAGCCTTTACCCAGGCCAGCGCTCTTATCCAGAAGGGACAATCATTTTTGTCGACCCCGACAAACCTCTGACCAATGGCTGCCGAGTTATCGCCAAAATAAATGGTGAGGTCATCTTCAAAAGCTATGCAGAAGACATGGGCCATATTTATCTACGCCCCATCAACCCAACCTACTCTCCGATGGAAGTTACAGGCAAAATTATATCCTTTTGTGGCGTAATTATTGGCTCCTACACCCCTAAGTAGGACAAAAAAAAAGCCCGCATTAGCGGGCCTTTCTGAATGCTGAGAGTCACAACAGAATTTTTTTGACCATCTCAACTTCAATAACACCCCGAGAAACACAGTTCAAAGTGAGATCTTGTGCCGGCTTCTCCGGTAAGTATTCGCCCTGAATGTTTGAACGAACAATCACATCCCTATCATCAACAACCACATTAAAGGCAACTTCTGTCTTGGTGTAATTATCCTCTAAATAATCTCTGCCCTCGTTAGCACCACAATTGGCCTGCTCAGGCGTAAGTTTCCAGTTTTTTAGGGTTGTAGAGATATAACCCGCCTCTAAATCAGAGGACAAAATCTGAAACCCATCCCTCAACAAAGCTTGCCTCGCCTTACTCAATACCTCTTGTTTTGTTGAAAGGTGCTCTAAAGCAAAGTACTCACTGATAAACACTGGCGTCTGGTTCGTTGCAGTACAGCCACCAAGGCCAGTCGCTAGCAGAACTCCTACTACTGCATGTCTTATTTTTTTCATTCTTATCCTCCGTGATAAGCGCTCCCTGAGCATATCAAGGTGAAAACCTTTTAAGAAATTAACTTACGACTATTGACCAGACAATTTACTTTCGGCTACTGCAATTATTAACCAAGGACAGGGCATCAAAATGCACACAGCCAGGAATCTAAGGCCATTGGCGCCACGCGAAGCTGAAGCGCTTACATATCGTTCCCGTGGCCTCACCAACAAAGAGACCGCCGAAGCTATGCGGTGCTCTGTAGCGAATGTCACCAACTTGCTGGCGGAATGCTTTTACAAGTTGCATGCCCGCAACAGTACTGAAGCCGTGGCCAAGGCGGTAAAGCACGGATTGATTCAATTCGCCCTGCTCGCCTGCGTACTCAGCGGTATGGGCGCTGATGCTCAAGACCAATTACGCACCCGCTTCCAGCGCCGCCCCACAGTTCGAACCATTCGCATCCGCAACAATCGGGAGGGACTCGCATGACCGCCACCGTGTTTGTACTTCCAACGGCTACGAGCAAAAGCGACGTAGATCGCCTCAAGCAGCGCACCGATATCGCCAACGCGGATCACAAAACGCACATCCGTTTAGTGCAGCCAAAACCCACTTTTGCACGGCCAGTGCACCAAAACGACTGGCCACCTTTTGGAGGTGATGCAGCATGAATACTTTCAGCCCAACCCAGAGTGTGGAAACGCTGCTCACTGTAGCCAACGGATACTCCGGTGCTAGCGCAATTGCCGCACAGGTGTTGCTTTCGGCTTGGAACAGCAACGATTTTACGGTTCCCGTTGCCGAGTTATCGCTACTTGATGGGGAGAACTATCAGCACGCTCTCAACGTGATGACACTTCGCTATCAAGGCAAGGAACCCCAAAACGTAATCGCACAGGGCGATAAAAAATTTCGCACCCTTTGTGTCGAGTGGTCTCACCTTGAAACCCAGAGGAAAGGTGCAGCATGAACAAACCGCAGCAGCTGCCACGGATACATTGCGCCCTTTGCGGAAAACCCGCAGGGCCAGTATTCAACGGGAAGCTGTTATTGCGCGGCTGGAGTTGTCAGCTTTGCAAATACTGGGAGCCGGCAATTGGCAGGGAGCGGAAGTTCAAAAAAATAGTAGGGGCGGACCATGAATGAATTCTCCCAACTACTAAAAATCACTCAAGACCTAATGGCCACGGTAGAAACTCAGCAGTTACAAATAAACGGCATGCAAGAGCAAATCGCCGCACTCTCCGAAGCCATCCAGGGCCAACCATCAGAACAAAATTTGAAGGACCAGGAGGCAGCGTGAAAAAGGAAAAACTCTTCACCATCACCCAGGCCGCCCGAACTTTAGAAATGGGCAGAAACAACCTGTTAAAGGTTCTACGAAATAGCGACCTTTTGCATAGCCGCGAACCTATGCGCAACTCACCAACAAAGGCCGCCGTTCAGCAGGGACTGCTGGTTGCAGAGAATGCCGAATATAACCGTGGCCCGGTGAAGGTGCCGTATATCAATACCAAGGTGACATCGAAAGGTATGGTGTGGATTCGGGATCTGATCGAAAAGAGTTCCATCTCCCAAGCCAGCTAGAAATTTAGCCGCGCCCTGGCGCATTCAGTCAGAGGTAACCATCCTTGGGCTGCCAGTATGGAGCCCATTTTTAAAAATGGGAAAATCTAATGAAAAGATACGCACTGCTTACTGGCTCCTACAACCTATTGATGGGCGGTATCAAAGATTTCAAACGCTCCTACGCCACCAAAGAAGAGGCCTTCGAAGAAGTGCAGCGCATTGCTCAAAATGACCTGTTTACCGACTGGGCACAGATATTCGATAAGAAAACCGACAAGGCAAAAATTTATCGCATAGTCGATAAGAAAATCATCGAAGAGAAACCCAAAGACTGCCCTCACCCAGAGTCAAAACCCAAGACAGAACCGCAGTACGCCTGAACTCAACTAAAGATAGCGCTCTCAGCCCGCCAAACGCGGGCTTTTTAGGTAGAAGACAACAACGCGAGGGATGTGCGATGGGTAACTTGCTAACCAAGCATGAGATAGCCCGCCTAACGGGCGCTGGCGCCGAGAATGCCGAGGAGCAAAAGCGTATTCTCGATGCCAATCGGATTCCCTATGTGCTGAAAAAGGATCGATCCCCCGCTCTCACTTGGGAAATGGTTAATCAAGCCATTCTAGCCCGAGGGGCCTCAAAACCCGACTTAGCTGGTGTTAATCTACCCCCAGGCTTTAACCTTGGAGCAGCAAGCTGATGGGCAGAAGGCGTAACCCCGAAAATGCATGGATGCCACCACATGTTGAGCGGTACAAGAATGGCTTTCGAGTAAACCGCAGGGGCTACCCAACTAAGCACTTAGCTAAACAAGATGCCAGCAAAGCAGAAGTTTGGACGGCATATGAACGCTACCTTGCGGGCCTAGTCGAGAAAGAATTCACTCTTAAAGACCTAATTGAGTTGTACTTCGCATCACCTCAGTACACCAAGCACATCAAGCCACAAACTCAAAAAGACTACTACCGCTACAGCCAACGTATATTGACAGTGTTTGGAGAGATGACACCTGATTCAATCACTTCACCACTGGTACAGATGTTTTTGGATGCCCGCGGGGCAGAACACCCTACCGCAGCAAACCGAGAAAAAACCTTTCTAGGCATTGTGATGAAATGGGGTAAGGCAAGAGGGTTTGTAAAAATTGAAGACCCTACAGCGGTAGTTAAAGCACTCAAGGAAAAAGCTGGCGGTCGCTATTTGGAAGACTGGGAGTATGAAGCCTTTTGGCAATGGCTTGGTGAACGCGGCCACATCATGCACCAGTGCGCTATGGAGATCAACTATCTGTGTGCAGCCCGACAGCAGGATGTATTGGCACTTACGCGAACAGATATGAAAGAAGATGGTCTGCTTGTAATTCAAAGCAAGACCGGAAAAGCACAGATAAAACTCTGGAGCCCAGCACTAAGGGAAGCTGTGGATCGCGCACTCGCAAGCAATGTTGATACACAAATTCAAACAGCTCATATTATTCGCAGCCGCACCGGGCGACCTTTCACCCGCATGGGCTTTAATGCTACTTGGCTAAGAGAACAGCGAGCCGCCTTGGAAGCGGGAGTTATTAAGGAGCGTTTTCGGTTTCATGATTTGAAAATTAAAGCCGCCAGTGATTTTGACGGTGACGTGCAGAAATTTACCGGACACAAAACCCGCTCTATGGCGGAGCGATATAATCGAGCAGCAGATAAAGTTGTCAGCCTAGACCGGAAGCGCCCAAAAAAAGGCAAATAATTTAGTTTGCCTTTTGCCCTGCCTCTGTCTGATCTTTTGACGCTATCGCCGACTTCCTACGCTCAAGTTCAGCCGCCACAGCCATACTCAACCCATCTATTGATTCCGGAGAAAGAGTGATAGGTTTCAGCTGCACGGAAGAATCAAGAATAACTGACACAGGTTTACCATTCCCCCTCTCCAGCTCAGCTTTGACAATTGCATCACCTAAGCTCTTGATAGACTCTGAAGTGAGGGTGACAGCTTGAAGGCTTACCGGCGAAGCGAGCTGTACATCGATTGATTTCCCTTGATTATAAATTTGCCATAAAAGCGCACCGCTTGAGATTACTGCTGATATCGCCGCTACTCCGACCCCAATTCTTGTCAGAATTGTGCCCCTCCGTGCAATTTTGAGACTTGTATTAGCAGCTTCAGAGCTCTCTTTTGCTGCCGCGACCCCCTCAGATGCAACTTTAATGCTCTGCCTTTGCAGCTTTAAAGTGTTCATGACTGTAAAAGCATCAACTGATGCTTGGACTTGCGGCAAAAATGATGCGAGGAACTGCTTTTTTGGTTCTCCTGCAGTTTTATCCCAATCCTGCCCACTCCTTAATTTCAACCCATCTAGAGTGAAGATATAACCTTCAATCTCCCCCTTAAAAGCCATCAGATGCACCAAAGCAACTGCTATGAATTCGGGGCCCCTCTCTTCTGGCGCTGAGATTTCTGCCATTTTTTTCGTTAAATCAGGCGGCTCTGGCACCAAAGATATTAACTCTTCCAACTCCTTGAAATCCATATCCCTCTCCTAGCCCGCTTTTAAAACCTCAACATAGATTGAGGCCAAAATTACCACACCAAATTACCACACTGAGGCCAAAAACGAAAAAACCCCGCACTAGGCGAGGTTTTAAGTCCTTGAAAAACAAGGAAGAATCTGGGGTGGCCGACGGGGATCGAACCCGCGACCTCAGGAGCCACAATCCTGTGCTCTACCAACTGAGCTACGGCCACCATAAAAGTGATATACTTCAGCACCTTGTGGCAGTACTGATTGCCGGATATCTCTTGCAGCCAATCTGGCTTCAGACTAAGTCCTTTTTGCCAAACCAGCACCATCTTGTGAAGATGGCACGCCCGGCAGGACTCGAACCTGCGACCATCCGCTTAGAAGGCGGATGCTCTATCCAGCTGAGCTACGGGCGCAAGGTGAACCCGGAAAATTGGTCGGGGCAGAGGGATTCGAACCCCCGACATCCTGCTCCCAAAGCAGGCGCGCTACCAGACTGCGCTATGCCCCGTTTTTCCAATCATTCGCATCTCTTTGACCCTGTTAACCGCCCCGTAGGTGGTTGTGTAAGTCGCTGTAGCTGCGAAGTGCGTGCATAGTAATGATACCCCCGGCCCATGTCAACGCTTCTAAGCTATTATTTTTAAAGAAGTTTATCCTTTTGCCTATCTGGGCCCAGAAGTGGCGAAATTATTTCCAACCTGTGCGAAAATGGCGCACTTCGCAAATCCGACCGGATAAAAAGTAAGCGTTTTTAAAAATCGCCTGCTTCCGCCCTTCTATATACAGTAGGTGCTGAAGCAGACTCCGGTCTATTAGCCATCGATTTTTTATTGTTAGAGATAGCATCTATGTCTGCACTGGTTCTGGACGGCAAGGCCCTGGCACAGAAAACTGAAGAAGAACTCTCGGCTCGGGTAGCCCTACTAAAAGAGAAGAGCGGTGGGCAAACGCCAATCCTGGCGACCATCCTGGTGGGTGATGACCCCGCTTCAGCTACCTATGTAAAGATGAAGGGCAATGCTTGCCGCCGTATCGGCATGGATTCCATGCAGGTGGAACTGCCCTCCTCCACCACCACTGAAGAGTTACTCGCCAAGATTGAGGCGCTCAACGCCAACCCCAACGTCCACGGTATCCTACTTCAGCACCCGGTGCCGGCACAGATCGATGAGCGTGCCTGTTTCGACGCGATTAGCCTGGAGAAAGATGTAGATGGCGTGACCTGCCTGGGTTTTGGCCGTATGGCAATGGGTGAAGAAGCCTATGGCTGCGCAACCCCCAAAGGCATTATGCGTCTACTGGAGGCCTACAATATCGAAATGGAAGGCAAGCACGCCGTAGTTGTGGGCCGCAGCCCTATCCTGGGTAAGCCGATGGCT
This sequence comes from Microbulbifer mixtoriginis (SeqCode), assembly GCF_052468275.1. Classification (NCBI taxonomy): domain Bacteria; kingdom Pseudomonadati; phylum Pseudomonadota; class Gammaproteobacteria; order Cellvibrionales; family Microbulbiferaceae; genus Microbulbifer; species Microbulbifer mixtoriginis (SeqCode). The sequence goes on from NZ_CP174341.1 coordinate 3,615,450, forward strand.
GCCATGTTGTTGAACGCCAACGCCACCGTAACTATCTGCCACTCCCGCACTCAAGATCTGGCCGAACATATCCGCCGCGCCGATATCGTAGTGGGCGCCGTGGGCAAACCTGAGTTTATTAAGGCCGAGTGGATTAAAGATGGCGCAGTGGTTGTCGATGCCGGCTACCACCCAGGCGGTGTGGGCGATATCGAACTGGGTCCGCTAACTGAGCGCGTTGCCGCCTACACCCCGGTGCCCGGCGGTGTTGGCCCAATGACCATCAATACCCTGATCTACCAATCTGTCGATTCCGGTGAACGCAAGATTGGCTAGTTCTATACGGTTGGATAAGGCGGTCAGCCAGGTGACGGACCTCTCTCGTTCCGATGTGAAGCGCGCCGCCAAGGCGGAGCGTATCAGCGTAAACGGCGAGGTAGTCACCGATCCGGCCGCCAAGGTACAGGCCAGCGATGCACTGTACCTGGACGGAGAGCCCCTGCACGAGCCGGGGCCACGCTACATTATGTTAAACAAACCCCTGGGCTATGTAAGCGCGACCAAAGATGGCGAACACCCTACGGTGCTGGACCTGATTGACGAGCCCAACAAAGCCAAGCTACATATCGCCGGGCGCCTGGATATCGATACCACCGGGCTGGTACTACTCACCGATGATGGCCAGTGGTCACATAAAGTGACCTCGCCGAACCACCACTGTGAGAAAACCTATTACGCTCTTCTGGCTGAGAAAATTGAGGAAGATGCGGTGGCAAAGTTTGCCAAAGGCATCTGGCTCAACAATGAAAAGAAAAGAACCAAGCCGGCCAAGCTTGAGATTCTCTACGCTAACGAAGTGCGCATAACCATCGGTGAGGGCCGTTACCACCAGGTCAAGCGTATGTTTGCCGCCCTGGGCAACCGGGTAATCGAACTGCACCGGGAGAGAATCGGCGATATCTTCCTGGATGAAGAGCTCCAGGAAGGCGAATACCGGCTGTTAACTTCTGAAGAAATCGCTTCGGTACAATAAAGACTATGTCCTCGCTTCTCCTCCAGGAAATCTCACAGGTCCCGAGTGAAACCCTGTGGATCGCCGATGAAAACAGCAAGCCTTTACTCCAGCCGGGCCTTCACTTCGAAGGTGACCTCCTTACCAACCGCTGGGATATTGCCGAACTGGCCCAGGGTAAGGTTGGGCGCAGCTTCTATAACGACTTTCATCTTGAAGAGCTGGATCGCCGCTACCGCCGCATTGTTTATTCGGTCTCCAAGGAAAAAACCGTCGTTCACCATATCATCAACCAGGCCCCACTGTTTCTCGGTGAGGGCGGTGAACTGGTGTTGTTAGGGGAAAAGCAGAGCGGCATTAAAAGCTATGCGGCTAAAGTTGCCGAGCGCCTGGATGGCAGTAAGCATCTGCAAAAGTACGGCAACGATTATTGCAGTGTTAACCTGGTGGAGCATCCCCAAGGTGGAACACCTATCGGTGAGGAGGATTACCCGCAGCTACGCAGCCTGCCGGAGCTTGGGGGTCTTTATAGCAAGCCCGGCCTGTTTGGCTGGAATAAGATTGATAAGGGCAGCGCCCTGCTGGCCCAACAGCTCACCACCGAGCTTCCCAAGGAGGGCGCTCAAGTCATCGATCTCGGCTGTGGCTACGGTTATCTCAGTGCCCGACTAGCGTCATTGGGGAGCTTCCACTTTACCGCTATCGACAATAATGCCGCTGCCCTACTCGCCTGTAAGAAAAATTTTCAAACTCAGGGTATCAAGGGCGTAGTGCTGCCCTCCGATGCCGGGGCAGAGCTGGAAAGCGGTGCTGCGGACCTGGTGCTGTGCAACCCGCCCTTCCATCAGGGGTTCCAGGTGGAGGGCGATCTCACCGATCGCTTTCTGCAACAAAGCGCACGGTTATTGAAAATAACCGGTACGGCACTCTTTGTGGTGAATGAGTTTATTCCGCTGCTCAAGAAGGGGCCGCGTTACTTTTCTGAGGTGCAGTTGATCAACAAAGAAAAAGGCTTCTGTGTATACCGGCTGCGCCCTTAGGGCGCAGTTTGCCAGCGTTTATCTAAATTAGGCGAGCAGTCGCCAGGAGACAAAAATCAAATTTGCGGACCAGCTGAGTCGTAAGGATTAGTAGTCGCGCAAATTAAACAGGTTCATCGAGAGGGTGTGCTCCTCCAGCTCTTCCAATTGTCGCAAGCGCTCGAAGGCTTCACGCGCCGAGGGAGTCTCCGCCCCCTGGGCCAGATCCCGGTATTGGTCAGCCAGATAAATCTCAATATCCATAGCCAGTTTGGCAATGTCATCTAGATTATCTATATCGATACTGCGCAGGCGCTGCAGAAACTCCTTCTCGCGCCCTTCCGGGGCAAATTGCACCCAGGTGTGCAAGGCACCTGGCGGCAAATCGGCGTGGAAGTTCTCCAGTGAATGCTTCATGGAGTCTTCCCGTCGTCGAAGCTGATCTAGGAGCAGCTCAACCCGCTTGTTGGTGGCAAGCTGCTCATACTCTTCGTATTGCAGCGCCAATTTGGCATGAAAATCCCTTCCTTCCTGAATAACTTCCTCAACTGTTTTGTACCGCATTAACGAGCCCTGGAGTAATAAGTCGCTAATGTCAGTATAGACAGGCAGTGAGAAAGGGCGCCAACAACACCCAACAAAAAAACGACAGTGGCAGTTTTCTCTTTGCCTATCGAGCCGCCAGGGCGCTCCAGACAGATAACTCAACGCAGAAGTCGATGATGAGCATACAGGCGACAACTGGGACTACCGGGATTGATTTTGGCTGGAACGCGCTTCTTCAGCTCCGCCAGTGAAAGCGTGTTCCTGCTCACCGCCAGAATATGATTTTCGTATTGGGGCATGTAGGCCATCCAGGCGCCACGCAGACGGCTGCGCAAAGCCTTTTGACGCCAGGCACTGTCTCGGAGCTCCTGAAGATCGCCAAAGTTACTCACTAAAACCCCATCCCGATGCAATAGGCGCATCAAGTTGGCGCACCACTCTTGACTTGCGGGCACGGCGCGCTGTGCCACCCCCTGAAAATGACCAAATAAGTCATCGATTACCAGATCAAACGGCTCAGCAGAGGGGTTTTGCAGGTAATCTGCCACATACTCTTTGGCATCGGCATGTACCAGCTCTACATCCTTAACTCCGAAGAAGCGGCGGGCCACCTGTAGGTGAACCGGGTCCAGGTCCACCCCAACAATACGTTTCGCCGAGGTGTAAGCCTGTAACAAGCGGATCAAGGCACCGCCCCCAACACCTAATAACAATACAGAGTTCAGACGCTTCTCTGGCAGAAAGAAGGCCGGCAGCAGAAGCAGCTCCCACAGGGAGCCCTTAAGGGGATCGCGAGGATTCCACTGGGAATGGAAAACCCCGTTGCTGTACAAACGTACGCTGGCGCCGTGGTTGCGCACCTCATAACAGGTGTCTCCCACCTGCTTCTGCCACAGTAGTGCCATTAGCTTTGTGGCAGGTCTGAAGATTTCAGCAGTACTTGGGCAAAGCCCTGTAAGCCAGCCAGATCTTCTGCGGTGAAACGGGCAACGGTCGGGCTATCGATATCGAGCACCCCAAGGCAGCGGCCGTTATTATCGTAAAGTGGAATGACCACTTCAGAAGCAGAAACCGCATCGCAGGCGATATGGCCTGGAAACAGGTGCACATCCTCTACCAGTTGAGATTCTCCGCTGGATACCGCCGTACCGCAAACTCCGGCACCTACGGGAATACGTGTACAGGCGGGCTTGCCCTGAAAAGGCCCCAGACGCAGCTCATCATCATGCAAAAAGTAGAAGCCCGCCCAATTGATATCCTCCAACTCCATAAACAACAGAGCGCTGGCATTGGCAGTATTGGCCAGCCAATCCCTCTCGGCGGATAGCAGACCTTCGAGTTGACTATTGAGCGATAAGTAGAATTTATTTAACGACATGGCCGGATCGCCCCCTCACAATCAGTGGCTATAAAACGCGTTTGCCAGACACAGCAAACCCGCGAAATACCTGGCGCATTGTGTGCCAAGAGGCAGGTATTTTGCGGGCTTTACAGCAGGAATCAACCGGTGATTGAAAATTACTGGTAGGGGTCCAGCACCTCCTCTTTTGAGGACTCCCGTTGATATTGGTCTGCATCCATCGTGGGACGTGACCACTCATCACTCTCGCGGCCACCCTGCTCCTCCCCCGATTGGATAGCCGGGGGAGCCTTGGTGACATCGGAGGCAATTAAAGCGGAGCGTTTTTGCTCGAATCGCTTTTCCACGACGGGCTTGGGCGGCATGGAGGTGCTGGACTCTCGGCGGATACGGCTGGCCATAGTGCTTAGCGTTGGTCGTCGGCGCTCGGCCAGCTTAACCGCTTCCAACTCGCTGTTGAGCCGATTGACCTCTGCCTGCAAATCTCCCATCTGCGCCTGCAGTTCGGTAATCTGAGTCAGTACGCCTTTAACTTTACGGCTTTCCTTCTCATATAAAACAGCGGCGCCGCCGAAGGCCAAAGCAAAAATGACCAAAATGGAAAACTGACGCATAGAGATCTCCAGAAACTTCCCTTGTTATTTTTAAAGGGCATTTTTACCGTATATTTTCTGTATCTTCCGAGATCTCGCGCATAAAAAACAAGCTTTAAGGCTGACTGAAACGATTGCAACAGCCAGCACAGAGTTAAGAGGAAGAAGAATTTATCTGATAGCGACAAAAGGCCCAGCGTTAAGGAAGAGTCTCCAGCAAAGCCTCTGTTTTGACGGCCTCCTGATCCACAAAACAATTATTGGCCGAGATAGCTGGGATCAAATAATCATCCGCATATTGGCAGCCGATCATTTCGATGGGTTTTTGCCCGAGCTTTTCCGCCAAGTCGGGAGAATGGGCTTTGCCGGCGTGCAGAGAGTTGAGTAACAAATCATAACCGGGCCGCCAACACTGCAACTCAGGAAAACTTTTCTTCAGCGCGGCGGCTATACGCAGCCCTTCATAATCCAGATCCCCCCAAAAGAAAACGGGAAGTGAACCCAAATTATCGCCATACCACCACTGTGAAAATTGCTGCCGAGAAACTGTAGTGGCCGAATTAATCGTGCTAAAGCGAGTAATACCATAATTGCGAATCCGATCCGTACCCCCCTGATAGCCCTCGCTATACACCAGCGCCGTGGAGCTGGGCTGCAATTCCGCCAGGCTGATAAAAGTATCCTGGTTCTCTATAAAAATCACCTGCGTAAACTGTTCCGGCAGGTAGGCGTGAAGTAATAACTGGCGCTCGCGAATTTTTCGGCTCAGCTCCGGAAACAGGTTACGCACCAGGGACTGGCGACTAGGTAAATCAAGATATTTGGAATCCCCTTTAAAGCAGCGCGCGGCCAATTGCCGCCAGGTGATTTGCTCGGCAAAAATCAATTCCCGACTTATCGCGGCCCAGCAGGAGACCATCTCCTCGGCAGAGTCGAACCCCGCTTGAAGCTCCAAACCCTCTACGGGAAAAGCCGCGGGATTCTCAAAGCGATCGGCATAAGGCTCCAGCAGACTGATCCAGGCTGACTTGCGCAAGTTGGGGGATGGACGATTGAGCCACAGGCGCAGCTGCTCTTCACTGGCGTCCCGAAAGATCAGCTGAGCGCCCTGCCACTCGGCAACACCCGGTCGCCGTTTAGGGTTCGGTTTTACTGCAAAACATTGATACTCACTGGCAAAGTGCTGCAATTCATTCCACAGCTCTTGCTCGTCTTGGTCGGGGTCTCTGAGGGGCTCCAAAACTTCCAACCAGCGCTTACTGCCAGCGCGCAAATCCAGCCTGAAACTAATGCGGGCTTCCTTGCCCCGTTCCAGCTGGCTGTCCCGCCGATCCAGAATGAAATTCAGGATGCCGATTAACAGCGGGTTTTCCTCTACCCAATAGGGCAATGCCTTTTCCATCGGTTGCCTCCCTGCCAATGGAGGGGTTTCCCCCGAAAATACCTATCCTTCTACTTCTACCAGGTCCATAAAATCCAGCGACGCCTGCTGGCGAATCGTGCGGCGGTGATTGGCCCAGAGTTCGGCGATACGCTCCTGGTTGCACACCTTGCGATCGACATACACCCGCGTATTCAGCTGGCCGATGGGCTTGGCACTGGGGCACTTGCTGAATACAAACTGATTCGAAATCAGGTCCATAAAAGGCCCAGATTTACTACTGGGCATAATAAACAGCAGCTGTAAGCCCAGGGTTTCAGTCAGGTAACGGATCACTTCCTTGGAGCGGGACTCATCCATTTTGGAGAAGGCCTCATCCACCAGCACCATTTGCAAATGGCTGCCGCTTTCACCAAAGCGGAAGGCCGAAGTGACCGCTGCGGAGCGGATAATATAAGCCGGCGTTTCCAGCTGGCCGCCGGAACCGGTGCCGTACTGGCTGAGCGCAATCGGCTCCTTGCCTTCCGGTTCCTTATAGATCTCATAGCTGCGATAGTTGCGGTAATCGCTGATTCGATCCAGCTCGCGCCGCGCCACCTGCTCATCTTCACTCAGCAGCATACTCAACAGGCGATCCCGCACCTTGCGGTGCTTGGGCGCCAAGTCCGTGTCGAACAGGCTCTGCTCTTCGCCCAAGTTCGGCAGTTCGATTACCGCCTTAAAGAAGCTCCAATATTCCTTGAATTCCGCCACCCACTGGTAGTCAAAACGGAAGCGCTCGCGGTCGGCGCCAAAGCGGTGGTGCTCCAGCTCTTTGTTCAGATCATCCAACACGCGCTTACCATCGTTAATGGACTGGTAAATAGCGTGGCACAAGTGGGTTACAAAAGTGGTGTTAAAGGATTTTTTCAATCCCAGCAGTTGATCGTGGCGCTCCACCAGCAGGTTGTTCTTCAGGCGGTTACGCAGGGTCTCTACCTGATCGCCGAGACCGCTGATCAACTTGAACAGGCCATCTTTATGGCCGCCACTCAAGTCGGGCTCAAATACCAGGGTATCGATGCTGGCACAGGTGGCGTTGTACTCCATCATCGCGCGATCCAACTGGCGACTGTATTTCTCCAGCTGTCCCTGCCAACTTTCGATATCCGCTGAGAAGTCGAAGTTGTCGGCCGCACGTTCTACCTGCTCGTCAGCAGTAACCAGCACTTGCTCGGCATCGAAAGTGGGGTCGATGGCGGTAATGCGCCTTACCATTTCCTCGCTGTCAATGGCAGCATCGTCCAGGGACTCAAGCTCGCCAGACAGGGCATACAAGAGCTTTTCATTACTCCTTAGCTTGGTCTCCAGAGAGCCATGCTTGCGCTGGAGATCAGACAGCTGCTTCTGTTGGTTTTTGAGCTGGGCTTTGAGTTCATCGACCTGCTGCTCGAACTGCTCGAAGTCCTTCAGGTCCAGGTTTTCCAGAGCCCGCTCGGCGCTGCGCCATTCCCGCTGGGCCGCCAGGGCGGAATCCACTATGGACAACAGCTTGATATTCGCCAACCCTCGCACCGCGTTAGTGACCCGGCGGTAGAGCTGGTGGCGCTCGTTGACGTGGGCGGCCTCTTCCAGCAACTGCTCCATAGCGCGCTGCTGCGCCGCCAGTGCGCGGGCGCGGGCGCCCTGGCCGAAGACCAGCTCGGCATCGTCCATATCGCAGCGCCACATGCTGTAGTTGCCACTGGCCATACCGTCGGCAGTCAGGCCCCGGCGGGTGCCGCGCAGCTCGTGTTCATCCTCCACCTGCACCACGGCACCGTAAGAGGCGCGCAAATAGTGCTCGGCAGTTTTATGGGTGAACTCCATCAGTTCGATAATGGAGCCCGACGGCGTATCCAGGCGCTCCGCATCGCGGCGGGCTTTATCCCCTTGGATCACCCGGGCGCGGTTATTGCGACCGGGCAGGCCGCGCACTAAGCGAATCGCGCGGGCCTCGTGTTCCGGCTCCACAATAATCGAGAAACGCGCGCCGCCCAGATAGCCTTCAATCGCCATCTGCCAGCGCTCATCCAGCACTTCCACATAATCACACAGGACACGGGGCTCTGCCTCCGGGCACTGCTCGCGAATTACGGCCAGGGCCGCTTCCACCGATTGGGGGTAGCGCACGCGGTTGGCCTGGAGATGCTGAATGCGGCTCTCCTGGGTGCGCAGCTGCTTTTGCAGCTGCTGTACTTTTTGCTCCCAGCGGGAGGCCTGCTGGGCAATCTGCTCTTTGGGGGAAACCTCATCACCGACGCCAGCTTTACCACTGCTATCCAGCAGGTCGTAGAGGCGGTTCTGTAGGGCCTCACTGCTGGCAGCGCGCTCGCGCAGTGGCTCCAATGCGGCCAGGTCAATCCAGTCCTTGCCCAGCAACTTGTGCAGATCCGGCAGGTCTTCCTCGCGGGCTACCTGCTTGATCGCCTGCACCAGTGCTTTATCGGAGAAGGCGGGAATTTCCAGCTCGGCGGAGGTGGAGTTGAGCAGATTTAATAATTCTTCGGCGGCCTCGCGGTTCTCACGCCAGCGGGCCTCTTCGGCAGACATGGGGGTGTGCTGCTGGGACAGAAGGCTCAAGGCATTGTTAATACGCTGTTCCAGTTCGTCCTTATTGCGCAGCGCATCGATACCCAGGCGCTGGGCTTGAAGCTCTACCAGCTGGCCATTGAGTTGCTCGACGCGCTCGGAAGCGACGCGCACTTCGCGCTCATTGTTGTCCAGATCGCTGCGCAGTTTTTTCTGGTCGTTCTTGCCGCTCAGATAACTCTTTTGCACCCGCTGCTGGCGGTGGCGTGCGCACAAATATTCCTGCACCCGCAACTGCAACCACTGCTCCCGGTAGAGCTCTACCGACTGGGCGATGGCCTCCAGGGAACTGACCCGCTCTACAATCTGGCGGGCTTCCTGCTCCATGCTGTGAATGGTTTTCATCAGCTCGGAGACGGAGCGGATGGCATCACCCAGATCGCGTTTTTCCAACACTTCCTGGGCGACAAAATCGTTGATGCTTTTTACTGGCTTGTAGGCCATAAAATTGGCAAAGGTGCGCGCGGCGTGCATGGCCTCGCGATCGGAGACCGCATCGCGGCGTCCACGCAGTGCGCCGTAAAGGCGGCGCAGGTAGGCCTTTTTCTTGTCGTACTGCTCTACTTTTTCGAACTGCTTGCTCAGGACCTGGTTGAATTTATCCAGCGGCAGCAGGTGTTTGCCATCGGTGTAATCCCGGACAAAATCGCCCATCACCAACTGTTCACCGGGGAATACAAAAAAGCGCAAATCACTCTGGCGAGCCTGGGCGGGTTTGCTGCTGTTATCCAGGTGTGCGCGAATACCCATCACTGCAGTAAAAGGCTCAGCATCGTCTTCACCGCTGGTGGGGTGAAAAATACCGGCAATGTAACAGTCGGTGGGCTCTACCCGAGCGTAACTGCCGTCGTCACAACCCAGTACATAAGAAGCTAGTGTCCGCACCTGCTTGCCACCACGGCCGCGCTGGGTGGTTTCATCCTGCCCCGGGTTAAAGGTAAACAGGGTGTCGTGGGCGGCAGTCATCAATGTTTGGATAGCATCGGCCGCCGTAGTTTTACCGGAACCGTTGCCACCGGAAAACAGGTTGATCGGGCCGAAATCATATTCCAACTGCGGGATATTGCCCCAGTTAATCAGGATCAGTTTTTTTAGGAACATAGTCTTTTCAAAAAAACGGTCTTTTCAAAAGCAGGGTCTTTTTACTGGCGGGAAGCCGACACCCCTCTCCGAGGCTCCCGGGCATGATTTACGCAAACCCGGGCGGTCGAATGTTTTCGATTTTTTATAGCCGCTACTGCGGCCTCTATTTTCAACTAGGAAGCGGCTTCACTCTCAAACAGGCTGTTATCTTCGACTTCAGGAGTGATGCGTTCGAGCGCTTGCTCTTGTTCCGCCTCTTCAGCCTCATCAATTTCATCAGTTTGAGTGGCCTCGCTCTCCACTGCGGGCGGGGCTTCGCTGTCGATCAGCTGGTGCAATACTGACTCGCTGACAAAGTGGGCGATGGTCGGGCGCACGCGCAACCAAACTTCCGCACTGGTCTCCACTTCTTCGCTGCTGAACTGCACCAGACGCAGCTGGCGCAATTTCTTCAGCAGGTTTTTACGCTCGGCATGTTTATCAGGCAGGGACATTTTCAGCAGATTGCGCATGCCCAGTTCCAGGGCTTCCAGTGACAGCGCGGCGCAACCACTCTCATCCACCTGCCCTTCCCGCAGCGCTTTATCGTATTCCACTCGTAAGGCGAGAATCGCGGCTACTTCCTGCTGACTGAGACGGGCGCGGAAGCCGCCGTGGTGCGGCTCTTCCTGATCCGGCAGACCCGGCACTTCGGCGCCGGGCGGATACACGCGGATAAACTGGAAACGGCTGTCGTGCTGCAAACGCAATCCCAGCGGGGCCAACCACTCGCGCACCAGCTGCTCGCAGCGCTGGAAGCGATCGTAAAGCGTGGTTTCGATAACGCTTTCATCCCGGCAAATAACGCCGTAATCCAACAGGCGCACCAGCAGCTCGGAAAATTCGCTGCGGTTCAGGCGACACTGCGCCAGGGCCTCATCCAAAGCCTGTTCAATCACTGTTTTTCAGCTCCAGGATATATTCGTCAAATTCGGTGAAATAATCATTGCTGGCGATTTCACCGGTAAATTTCACCTGCAAGTCGGCGGCACCGCTCTGGTTCACCGCCGCCGCTTCGATCACATGGCTCATAGCGAGCAGATCACGCGCATCGCGCAATGGCAGGTTGCGACTGTTGATCTGGCGGCCGGTGCCGAGAGCATCACTCAGATAATCGCGCAGGTTACTGTTGTTGAAATTAAACGCCTGGTCGAGCAGTTGTTGCAGCTCGATCTCGCGACGGTTTTCTTCACCGATGGGGGTTTCATCTTCGACCCGGGTATTCACCGGCTGGCGGCGATTGCGCTGCCACAGCTGGGTTTGTTTGGGGTCAAACAGGCGCAGCTGGAAGCCACCTAACTGTTCGCCCAGCTGCTCGAGAATTTGTGTTTTTTGCTGGCTCTCACCGAGACGCTGGCACAAATCCGCAAACTCGCCCTCGGCCTGGCTGTGCAGGTAGCTGAGCTGGCGAATAATAATATCCGCGCGCTTGGTAAAACCCTGTAACGCGCGGCGCAACGCGGGCAACTTCACCTCGCAGGCGCGGCGCATACGGTCCTCGATGGTATCGAGCATCAGCCACAGCAGGGACTGGCCGGGCTGCATCAATTCTGGCAGCAGCTGGCGCAGGCGCTTCTCCCACTCCGCTTTCTGCATATCCTCCTTGCGGCGAATGCAGTCAATCACCCGGTTGATGGAATCGCGATGTTTTTCCACGCTGTCCGCAGACAGACGAATAGCCAGGTCCGGCTGGAAGCGGCTCTCCATAAAGGAGAAAAACTCATCGGTGGCCTGCTGCACCAGCAATTGGGCCTCCACCTCCCGCACCATTTCCCGCTTGCGCTCTTCCAGCTCGGCGATCATATCGGTGAAATCCGCCACGATACGCTCGGAGTATTCCCAGGCATCGATCAAGTCGTGGATTTCACCTCGACTGGCGAAGGCCTCCAGGGCATTTAAGGTGTTGCGGGTATTGCGGTGGCGGGTGCGCACGCGAGTGCCGTTCACTTCCACTAGCGGCTGAGTGAAAAGTCGGCCCCGGCGGCTAAACGGATAGGTGGCGGTGAGCGTGGCGCTGTCCACCTGCTTCTCCAACCAACCGAACTCCACCAGGCTGTTCAGTACCCAGACGGCTTGATCGCGCAGGTTGCGGAAGCGGCCCTCGGGGTCCTGCACTCCATCTTCACTATCGAGTTGGGGCGCGCGGGTCAGGGCCTCAGCAAAAATTCCCAGGATCTGTTCCCGCAGCAAAGACTCACCGTAGTCAGCCTTGGCGGTGTACAGACGCTCATACAAAAGACGCAAGCACTCAACCACCTGTTCGCGGTATTTACCGGTCAGCGGGCGGAAGAAGTGCTGGTAAGAATCGACGAAGAACAACGACTATAGGCCCACTTATTCCTCTTCCGGCTTTTGGTTGAATACGCAGTACTTGGTGTAGTCGCGTCCATCATCCAGGGTCCATTGGCCCTTGGGCACTTTATCCATTTTTTCACACCAGGCATCGGAGCCGCGCTTGGGCTCACAGGCGGTCAGTGCGACAAGGGCTACAGCGGAGCAGATCAGAAAGAGTACTTTTTTCATGGTTCGCTTCTACAAATGAAATTCGAATGGCTTTTTCTCCCCAGCTGCGACCAGCCAGGGAGAAATCAGTGAGCTTAGTTTAAGGATGTTGTTTAGGGGATAGAGGCGCCCTACTCGCGGCGCCACTTAGTGCCCTCGCGGCTATCCTCAAGCACCACACCTTTTGATTTTAACTCTTCGCGAATCTCATCGGCGCGGGCAAAGTCACGGTTTTTCTTGCTCTGCACGCGCTCTTCAATCAGCGCTTCAATTTCCTCTGCGGAAATAGTTTCCTCGCCACCGCGGGCCTGCTTGAACCAGGTTTCCGGGTCTTGCTGCAAAATACCGAGCATTTCACCGGCCGCCAGCAACAAACCTTTCAGGCGCGCTTTATCGGCGTCTTCGGCCTTATTCAAATCGCGGGCGATCTGGTGCAGCTCGCTAATGGCGATGGGGGTATTTAGATCATCTTCCAATGCTTTAAGAAAAGCGGTGCCGGCCAAATCTGCCGCTTGCGCCTCAACCACTTCCGTTTCACGCAGTGCACCGTAGAGGGTATCCAGGGTGCGCCATGCCTGATCCAGCAAGTCAGCACTGAAATTCAGCTCAGAGCGGTAGTGGGCAGACAGCAGTGCGAAACGCAGCACTTCACCGGGGTATTGGCTCAGCAGGTCTTTGACCATGCGGAAGTTACCCAGGGACTTGGACATCTTCTCGCCGTCGATATTCACGTAGCCGTTGTGCATCCAGTAGCGCACAAAATCCACGCCATTGGCGCAGCAGCTTTGGGCCCGCTCATTCTCGTGGTGGGGGAAGGTCAGGTCGCGACCGCCGCCGTGAATATCGATGGTGTCACCCAGATGCTTCTTGATCATGGCCGAGCACTCCAGGTGCCAACCAGGACGACCGCGACCCCAGGGGCTGTCCCAACCGGGCTCTTCTTCTGAGGAGGGCTTCCACAATACGAAGTCACCGGCATATTTTTTGTAAGGCGCTACTTCCACCCGCGCACCGGCGAGCATATCGTCGAGGGAGCGCTTGGACAGCTGACCGTATTCCTGCATGGACTCCACCGCGAACAGCACATGGCCCTCGGCGGCGTAGGCGTGGCCCTTCTCCAGCAGGCTTTCGATCATCGCGATCATTTCCGGCAAGTGCTGGGTGGCGTAGGGAACGATATCCGGCTCCAGGTTATTGAGCGCGGCCATATCCTCGTAGTAAGCCTGGGCATAGCGCGCCGACAGCACGCCGATTTCCTCGCCGTTATCCCGCGCGGTCTTCATGATTTTGTCGTCAATATCGGTGATATTGCGCGCGTAAATCACATCGCTGAAGTTTCTTTTCAGTACCCGGTACAGGGTGTCAAACACCACCACAGGGCGGGCATTGCCAATATGCACGCGGTTGTACACGGTGGGGCCACACACATACATGCGCACCTGATCTTCCACCAATGGTACGAAGGGTTCTTTCTTCCCGGAAAACGTGTTGTAGACCTGTAGAGACATCTTTTCTCTCAAATTCTTTTTGCTGTCTGGCTGGGCCAGCCCCTGACCCAACCGCGAAAACTGCCGCTCGGGCAGCTCTTCGCCTTGCTATTTGTTTTGCTCTTTAGCCCAGCTATCGCGCAGACCAATGGTGCGGTTAAACACCGGCGCTTCTGCGCTGCCGTACTTGCTGTCGCGACAGAAATAGCCGTTGCGCTCGAACTGGTAGCCCTGCTCCGGCTCCGCTTTGGCCAGGCCGATTTCCGCCTTACAGCCTTTTAGGATTTGCAGGTTGTCCGGGTTTACGCAGTCGAGGAAGTTTTTACCGCCGGCATCCGGCGCCGCATCGTTGAACAGGCGATCGTAGAGACGCACTTCGCAATCGACATTGTTATCGGCAGATACCCAATGAATAACGCCCTTCGGCTTAACGCCGTCGGCCGGGTCCTTACCCAGGGTGTCCAGATCAACCGAGCAGATCACCTCAACAATTTCACCGGCATCGTTCTTCACGACTTCTTCCGCAAAGATCACATAGGCGTTGCGCAGGCGAACTTTTTTGCCCAGCACCAGACGCTTGTACTTCTTGTTGGCCTCTTCGCGGAAATCCTCTTTCTCAATATAGAGAGTGCGGCCAAACGGAAGTTCACGGGCCGGCAGATCGTCCCGCACTGGGTGGCCCGGTGCTGACAACAGTTCTTCCTGACCTTCCGGGTAATTTTTCAGGGTGATCTTCAAAGGCTCCATCACGCACATAGCGCGCGGTGCATTTTTATCCAGGTCGTCGCGAATGCTGTACTCCAGCATGCTCACATCGACGACGGAATCGGAGCGGGTTACACCAATCATCTCGCAGAAGTTGCGAATGGAGGCCGGAGTAAAGCCGCGACGGCGCATACCGGACAGGGTCGGCATGCGGGGGTCATCCCAGCCATCTACATGGCCTTCGTCTACCAGTTGCTTGAGCTTGCGCTTGGATACCACGGTGTAGTTGAGGTGCAGACGTGCAAATTCGTACTGACGCGGGCGCGAAGGCACCGGCAGGTTCTCGATCAGCCAGTCGTACAGGGGCTTGTGATCTTCAAACTCCAGAGTACATATGGAGTGGCTGATACCCTCAATCGCATCACACTGGCCGTGAGCGAAATCGTAGCTGGGGTAAATGCACCACTTATCACCGGTCTGGTGGTGAGCCATCTTTTTGATGCGGTAGATGATCGGGTCACGCAAGTTGATATTCGGTGCGGCCATATCGATCTTGGCGCGCAAACTGCACTGGCCTTCTTCCATTTCACCGTTGCGCATCTTTTCAAACAGCGCCAGGTTTTCCTCGACAGAGCGATCCCGGAAAGGGCTGTTTTTGCCCGGCTCTTTCAGCGTGCCACGGTAGTGACGAGCTTCTTCTGCGGACAGATCGCAGACGTAGGCCTTGCCATCTTTAATCAGGTGCAGTGCCCACTCGTACAATTGATCAAAATTATCCGAGGAATATTTGGCCTCGCCATTCCACTCAAAACCGAGCCAGGAGACATCGCGCTTAATCGCATCGACAAACTCTTCCTCTTCCTTAGCCGGGTTGGTGTCATCAAAACGTAAATTGCAGGTGCCGCCAAACTCCTGAGCCAAACCAAAGTTCAGGCAGATGGATTTGGCGTGTCCAATATGTAGATATCCATTCGGCTCCGGTGGAAAGCGGGTTGCCACCTGGGATACCCGGCCCTCTGCCAGGTCTTCGCGAATAAGGTTCTGTAAAAAGTGAGCGGGCTTGCTCTCGGATGTCATAGGATTCTCTTATTTACAGCTGTGCGAACATAAACGGCGAATTATACCCTATTTGAGCCACAGAATATCCTATTTAGCTGAGCGCCAGACGATGATTTTTGCTGTTGGCGCACACTTTTTAGGCAATCCATTATGATATCGCGACTCGGCGTTTTACAGCTCCTGACTAAAAGGTATCATGCCGGCCGAAATCAACCCTCATAGGACATTTTATGATCACCTTGCACACTACCCACGGAGATATTGCTATCGAACTGGATTTCGACAAGGCCCCAAAGACCGCAGCCAACTTCCTGCAGTACTGCCGTGACGATTTTTACACTGGGACCATTTTCCACCGGGTGATCGACAACTTCATGATTCAGGGTGGCGGCATGACCCCCGACATGGAGCAGAAAGAAACCCGCGAGTCCATTGAAAACGAAGCGGACAACGGCCTGAAGAATGACACCGGCACCCTGGCCATGGCCCGCACCATGGACCCCCACTCCGCCAGCTCCCAGTTCTTTATCAATGTAAAGGACAACGACTTCCTGAACTTCCGCAGCAAAGACACCCAGGGCTGGGGTTACTGCGTGTTCGGCAAAGTGGCCGACGGTATGGACGTGGTCAATAAGATCAAGAGCGTAAAAACCGGCAGCAAGGGCTTTCATCAGGACGTACCCATGGAAACCATCGAAATCACCGGTATCAGCATTTCTGACGACTACGCAGACAAGTAATTTTTCGAGCCCATTTAGGCTCTAAGGCGGGGACATTGTCTATTTATTTTATTTCCGATCTGCACCTCGATGAGAACCGACCGGAGATTACTCAGGCTTTTTTTGATTTTCTGCGCGGCCCCGCCGCCGGTGCCGAAGCACTGTATATTCTCGGCGACTTCTTCGAGGCCTGGATTGGCGATGACGACGATGCCCCCCTGATTGAAGAGGTGATGCGGGAGTTAAGCCACTACAGTGGCACCGGGGTGGAACTGTACCTAATGCATGGCAACCGCGATTTCCTGCTCGGTACCGATTTTGCCCAGCGCACAGGTGCGGTGCTACTGCAAGACCCAACTACCCTCACTCTGGCAAGCCGGAAGGTTCTATTAATGCATGGCGACAGCCTCTGCACTCGCGACGAGGAATATATGACTTTTCGGCGTCAGGCGCGGGACCCCAATTGGCAACAGGGGTTGCTGGCCAAGCCTTTGGGAGAACGCCGCGCTATCGCCGCACAGATTCGCGCCGCCTCCAAAGCCATGAATAGTCGCAAAGCGGAAGACATCATGGATGTTACCCCTGAGGAAGTGGAAAGAGTGATGCGTGAATACAACGTAAATACCCTGATCCACGGCCACACCCACAGGCCCGGTCGCCACCCCTTCTCACTTGATGACGCTGCAGCAGAGCGCATTGTACTGGGAGACTGGGATCGCAATGCCTGGTGCCTAAAAGCGAGTGGGGAAACATTGGAACTGATGCACTGGCCAATCGGCTGAAGCAGGGCTACCCACATCCAGCTTCCCAATAGTTAGTGACAGAGCTTTTGTTCGAGCTTCACAGCCTCCGCCAAGAGGCGCAGGCTGTGGCGCAGACGCTTCGCCCCACCAAAGCGGAACCCTTTGGCCTGTAAATAGGCGCAATCCATTATTGCTGGCCGCTCTCCCTGAGCTTCTGGGGGCAGAGGGCTAGGCTTACCCAACATGGACTGCAAAATCTCCGCCACCTCTCGGTAACTCACCAGGCGATCACTGCAATTCACCGCCCTCCCCTTGGCATCCGCCTCCGATAGGACCAACTCCACTGCCCTGGCGACATCTTCCCCATGTACTTCTGTGGCAACTCTGGTTTGAGTGAAGGGCTCACCGCTCACCACTGCGCGAGCAATGTCATACCACTTACTGCGCTCGAGGGGATTCACCACACCATAGACTCCGGTGAGACGCAGGGAGACCGCGTGCCATTGACGCTGCTGGGCCCAAGCGGAAACCATCGCTTCCACCGCCGATTTGTAAGCCCCATAAAATGTATCGGGCAAGGCCGCCTGATGCTCGTACAAGTTGCCTCGCAAACACCCCGTCGCGTACACGGCCCTGCTGGAAATAAAAACAAATTTATCCACGGAGGCAGTATGAGCCACTTGCATCAGTAGCAGCGTACTGTTCAGGTTAGATTGGAGATAACCGGAAAGATTCTCCCCTTCCCCACCACGATAACGCCCAGGCAAGTGATCATAGGCACAGTGCACTATCGCATTCAAACCACTAACAAACCTGGATAGAACTGCACGATCCGCCATATCGCCAGCAACCCACTCAAAGTTGCTACCTGTAGCAAAGGGAAATAACCCAGATTTATGACCTGTGCGGGATAGTGCTCGCACTTTATAACCATGATCGAGAAAGTAACGGACAATAAACTGCCCCACATAGCCACTGGCGCCAGTGATGCCGATATTCACTGGGCACTACTCACTGACTGACTCTGCTCATGGGTCAACTGCTCGATTCTCGCACCGATATCACGACCCTGATTGACTGCCCACCACAATTCGATCAAGGGTCTGAGCTGCTCCATTTTCGTATGGTCCTTTTGCCAGGGTTTTTCGTATTGATAGTGAATCACATGAATGCTACTCCACAACCATAATTGCGGTAGATTAAAAAACAGATACTGCAGGGCATTGTAGATATAAGGCATGCCGTGCCAGCGGGGGAAGAATGCCTGCAGAAAAGTCTGGTCGGTGCGCCGCCAAAATGCGCCCGGCCTATCCAATAATGCCAGCATTTTCCGGTAAGTTTCTACACTAGGTACGGCGGTAAATAGGCCAGAATTCATTCGGCCAAAGCCGTCCAAGTTTTCATAGAGATTGGGCGCGGCACAAAATTCAGGGTATCCCATCAGGTGGTCGATATTGCGCAGTACCAACATATCTGCATCGAGAAAAATTAGCTTGTCATATTCCTCCAGCTGCCAGAGGGACAGCTTGCAAAAATTATTCAGAGGAATATGGAACCGAGGTTTTTCCCCCTTATCGAAAGGCGCGCGCATGTGAAGTCCTGCGCGCTCGTGACGCTGGATAAATGCCTCAGAAAAATCTGGTGGGCTGATCTCCCGCACCAGGCATCCAGATAATTCCAGCGGTTCCGTATCCACAGAATCGGCAACCACCATTGCTATCAAAGGGTGTGTAGCCCTCACCCTTTCCAGCGAACGTTTTAGCGCAACCGCACCAATCACATAATCCGGGCTGTTTACGAGGGTAATAAAGGCACAACGAGACATGATGGCTACTGCAATCTGTTTAACACTAGTTAGGTATACGCACTGCCTAGCACTCAGAAATGCCTATGGGAGACTCACAGGGGAGGCATTTTCTCATCCGCTCCATAAATTGAGCGAAGGCACCAGCGATCTGCAATGCTCTCCACCTGCTTAAAACTGAAACAGTTCACATTATAGATAAAGCTCGCCCGTAACTGACCGCCATAGACTGCCAATGAGAGATAAATTCCGTAAGGGGTGAGACGCGTTGGCAGCGGGGTCGTATGTATTTTCAAGTTCTCACTAATTTCTACCCACTCTGAAGTTTCGCCGGTATACACAGCAGTAAATCCTTCATGATGCTCCTCCGCCTGAAGAAAGGTTATAAGAAAGCAGCTTGAGGCATTGAGGCTGTGGCCGATACTGCCGTGAGGGCCAATTGAATCAGCGGCGTAGGCAGTGCGCATCGCATGCCGGATCTCTCGTGACAGACGCACGAGCTTTTCTGACCAGGATTCATTTCTGCAAACTGACAAATTGCCATAGCGAAACATGGGGCCCAGAATATAGCGGTGCTCTCGCTTTAAGCGCAGAGACAGGCTGGTATTTAGCCAAAAGTCATGATGAAGAAATTCACATAAAGTTTGCTGGTAGGCGGCGCATAAGAAGGCAAACAAGCTAATTTCTGCATCACTGACATTGGCTCGAATCTGTGCAAAATCGGCCCCGTCAATGCTGAGAGTCACCTCGCTACAATTAATTGAGACAATCTCTTGGTGCGAAGCCTGCCATACAACGTCTCTCTGCAACTCTAACTTATTGCGCCAATAGTAACTGGCCTTTTGCCCGCGCTCCGTCCCAAGATATGTCTCCTCAAAATTGATATAATCGGCAAAATCGGTGGATTCTTTGCGGGGCTTATAGGGTTTCCCAGCTCCCATTGCCAGGTAAGCAGCTAGGGATTCGGCCCACAACAGAGACAGGCTAATACCATCAGTAATAATGTGGTGGCACTTGGTCAAGAAAATATATTCATCCTCACCGGTACGAAAAAGGCTGAGGCCTAGCAGCTGGTCCGAATTTAAATCCATTGGGGAACTGCTGAACTGGCGCAGGAAGCTGGTAATATGCGCCTCGCTCATATGGCGAATATCCATATAGTCCAGTTCGATATCATCAAAACTTCGGATAGCCGGCTCATCCCGGTAGCGACAGCGAAAAATAGGGTAAGCATTTATAACCGCGGGCACAGCCCGCTCAAACAGTTCGACATCTACATCCCCCTTAATACGCATCGCGCGGGTAATCAGGTCCGCCAGTACCTTGCGGTGATTCAGGTTGTAAATACTCTGCTCCGTAATCGACAGAGGCACATGCGCAGAGCAATCCCAGCCTGGCATAGGAGTTCCAGTCGTCGGCTAAGAGTTAGTGGGCCGAATCAAATTCTGGGCCCCCTCAAGTACTTTGTGCAGGTGTGGTGTCTCAACATCTGGAGTACTTTCCTGGACTTTGTGGTTGCGCCAGTAAGAGCGACACGGGATCAGCTCTGCATTGCAGCGATAGGCATATTTCCCCGCTACTTCAGAGATTTCCTCCAGTAATCCCTGGGCCAAAAATGTCGGTTTTAAACCCAGGTTGCAGAGGCTGGCATTCTCCACAAATAAATCATTTTCTGCAGCCTCATTGCGCGGATTGTCGACAAATGCCACCTTGGCTCCGCTCACATCGGCAATCATTTTGGCGAGATCACGCACCCGATGGGTTTCGGTCATTTGGTTCATGATACGCACCCGCTCTCCTGCGACGGGAGGAGAGTTAATCGCCAGCTGGATACAGCGCACAGTATCGGAGATATGAATAAATGCACGGGTTTGCCCGCCGGTACCGTGTACAGTCAATTCATGTCCGGTAGCGGCTTGCATCAGAAAGCGGTTCAGTACAGTGCCATAATCACCGTCATAGTCGAAGCGGTTGATTAGGCGCTCATCCAGGGAGGTTTCCACGGTTTGTGTCCCCCACACTATCCCCTGGTGTAAATCTGTAATTCGCACACCATCATTTTTGTTGTAGTAGGCAAAGAGCAGCTGATCCTGGGATTTCGTCAGATGGTAAATACTGCCAGGGTTAGTGGGATAGAGTATCTGCTGGGACACCCTCTGGCCGTTTGCCATCGGTATTTCCACATCCAGATAACCTTCTGGAATCTTCATGCCCGCAGAGCCATAACCGTAAACTCCCATAGTACCGAGATGAACGATATGGCTATCGACGCCGGCATCCACCACCGCGGCGAGAAGATTATTAGTGGCATTGATATTGTTGGAAACGGTGTAGCGTTTATGACGCGAGGATTTCATGGAATATGGCGCTGCGCGTTGCTCAGCAAAGTGCACAATAGCAGCGGGCTGGGTCTCGGCAATCAACTCCATTAGCGGCTCGTAGTCACAAGCCAAATCCAGCCTGTGCAGCCGGATATTTAGCCCGGTCGTCTCCCACCAGCACTGTAGGCGCTGTCCAATACTCTCAATCGGTGTCAGGGATTCCACCCCCAACTCCTCGTCGATACGACGCCTTGAGAAGTTATCCACGATAGTGACCGTGTATCCCTGCCGCGATAAAAACAAGGCCGTAGGCCAACCGCAAAAGCCATCTCCCCCCAACACCAGAATATGGGCATTACCGTTTTGCCGCATATTAACCTCCCCAGAGAAAAGTCCGCGCCAAACACCAAAATATATGAATAAATAATATACAAGACTGCCGATCAGGTTACCGTCAAGTAAGTGAATAGTGTCATCGATTAGCCCCTGTAAGACACAAACTAGATAAGGCTAAGGGATAGCGCCTGGTTTTCTTTAACAGCCGAAAAGGCGTGAATAACGAACCCTGTCGGGGGTAATCCGTTGACCCTTTTTACGTCATAGTTGTCCCCCTAAGATTACTATTTATTCGTCGGTACTCACCAAGCAAAGGCAAATCGTGATAAACCGCCAGCCAGTCATTTAATCAATAGTCACTAAGATTCTCTTGATTTACGTCACTGCCCCATTGCATGATCCACTCTAACTAACCTCAGGGGAGAGGAGTGCGATCCAGGTGATTAATAACCTGAACAAACGCGTATTAATACTCGGCGGCTACGGCAACTTTGGCGCGCGCATTGCGCAAATGCTGAGCTCCGAGCCCAATATTCAGCTGATTATTGCCGGCCGCAACAAGGCTCTGGCAGACCAGTGTGCCGAGGGACTCGGCGGGCTCGCCGAAGGTTTACGCCTGGAGAGAGATGCCGTCAACTTGGCTGCACAACTCAAAGCCCTCCACCTGGATCTTTTGATTCACTGCGCAGGCCCCTTCCAAAAAGAGAGTGATTATCGGGTTGCAAAAGCCTGCATTGAGTCACGCACACCTTACATTGATATTTCCGATGGTCGTCGCTTCGTGTGCGATTTTCACCGCCTGTCCCCCGCCGCAGAGGCCGCAGGCATTAGTATGGTATCGGGCGCCAGTAGCCTACCCGGGCTGAGCTCCGCCGCAATCGCCGAGATCCAGCTTGAACTGCCAGTGATTCACTCCGTAGACATTGCCATAGCACCTGCACACCGAATAGATCGTGGCTTGGCGACTGTACGCGCTGGCTTTGAATCCCTTGGCCACAGCTTTCCACAGCTGCAGAGCGGCTACTGGCGCGAATCCCACGCAGGGAAAAATCTACGCCCCATCAACCTGGCCCACCCAGTGGGCAAACGCTGGCTGTGCGACTTTGATGTGCCCGACCTAGAGCTCTGCCCGAAGTATTTTCCCAAGATGCACAGTGCTCGCTTCGCCACTGGCCTTGAGCCTCTAACCCTGCAAATCGGCCTATCCGCTTGCGCCCAATTGGCGCGCCTACAACTACCGGCAACCACTGCGCGCCTAGCCCAGCTTGGCCATAAGATCAGTGACCGCTGGCCGGGAGGCACACCACACGGCGGCATGATCGTGCGTGCTACAGGGGAAAATGCCCATGGAGAAAGCGCCTCGCGCAGCTGGCAGGTATTAGGCCTAAATGGCGATGGCCCCTGGATTCCTGCAGCCCCAGCGGCAGCACTAGCACGTAAGTTTCTACGCGGAGAAATGGAAGAGACAGGAGCAAGAGCCTGCTGGCAGTTACTGAGTCTGGATGAGATTCTGCTTGAACTGAATGATCACTCAATCGTTACGGCTATAGAGACCCACTCCCGCGAGCGAATGCCAGCACTTGCCGGCTAGGGCGGTAACCAGACCAACGCTGGTGCAAAGTGAATGATTTGCGCCCATCCCCACTGAGAGTTTGCTGATATTTTTGGCGCAGTAATTCAAGCAAACTCGGCCTAACAGCCATTCTCTAAGATAAAACGCCACCGATCACTGAGTTTTTGCACGGTGTCACGGCTGAAACAGTTGGCGTTATAGACAAAGTTACTA
The DNA here is from genome assembly GCF_052468275.1 of Microbulbifer mixtoriginis (SeqCode). Lineage (NCBI taxonomy): Bacteria > Pseudomonadati > Pseudomonadota > Gammaproteobacteria > Cellvibrionales > Microbulbiferaceae > Microbulbifer > Microbulbifer mixtoriginis (SeqCode). The sequence goes on from NZ_CP174341.1 coordinate 3,638,534, forward strand.
TGAAGGTGCCCACCGTAAGCCGCAAGAGAGAGATAGATTCCATAGGGTGTAATTCGGGTGGGCAAACTCATTGAGCACATTTTTACTCTCTCATTTAAATTGACCCAGTTCGAGGAAGCATCGTTATAAATCGCTTGCAGTCCCTCCTGCTGTACCTCTGTTTGCAGAAAGTTAATCAAATAGGTGCAGGGAGCAGGCAGGTTATTGCCAATAACACCATGGGGACCAATCGAATCAGCCACGTAAACCGTTCGTACGGCATACTGGATTTCTTTGGCCAGCCGCCGTAGTTTTCCCTTCCAGGTTTCCTCAGCTACCACTGCCAGATTTACCTGGCGAAACATTGGCCCCAAAACCTTCCGATGTTCTCTTTTTACCCGCAGTGACAAGCTGGTATTCATCCAAAAATCTTTTTGTAGGAGTTCGAACAAAGCCTGCTGAAATCCTGCACACAGATAGACAAAGTGACTGACCCCGGCAGCCCTTGCCCGCTCTTTAATATGGGAGAACTCTTTCTTATACAGGGTGCAAACCAAGTCTTCACAATATAGAGAGACTCCTTTCCCTGATGAGGCCACTTCAATCGCGCCTCTTTGTCGGGCCAGCTTATTTTGCCAATGTTGTAGAGCTTTTTGTCCCCGCTGGCTACGGATGTAGTTATTTTCAAAACCCACGTAATCGGCGTAATCAATGATTTCCGGCTGAGGACGGAAACCAGCCCCGCTCTCAAGATCCAGATAAGTGCTCAGTACCAATCCCCAAAGCAATGTCAAACTGATCCCATCGGTAATAATGTGATGACATTTCGTTAAGAAAATGTATTCATTCTCTCCGGTGCGAATAAGGCTTAAGCTCAGCAGCTGATCAGTATCCAGTGCTAATGGCGCATTACTGTATTGGGTTAAGAAGCTCTTTACATGAGAGTCACTCATGCCCCGGACATCCAATATATCCAATTCGACATCTGCAAAAATCCGCCGAACGGGTTCGCGGGTATAGCGACAACGAGCAATAGGATAAATATTGACAGTTCTTTGAACCGCCTCTTTGAACAGGTCGATCTGGAGGGTGCCCTTGATACTGATTGCACGGGCGATCATATCTGCCAAGGCTTTTCGGTAATGTAAGTTGTAGATACTCCTCTCGGTAATCGATAAAGGTACATCCGCAGCATGCTTCCATCCCGACATGCTTATCTCCCGTGAACGCTCAATCAATCTTATTTCTGCCAGAATTTTGTCAGGCAACTACTGGAATGCTCTGGCAAAGAACTCAGCCATTCGCAAAGGCCCACCCCATACCACTCGACCTTCAAGCCTCAATTGAAATTACTGAATTATTCAGAGGCCCGTTCCCTTATTAAGTATTGCAGGCCTCCCCGCATGGAAATAAACAGCTGCATACACTCAATGCCTAAAGCCAGTATTTACGCGCCTACAAACAGTAGATTGGCAAGATTCATACTGGGGGTGGTCAGTTTTGCGGCAGATCGTGGACCGATAGCGGCAAAGCCCCCTGTGATGATCTAGGTTCATTATCGGAACTCCCAGTAATGAGATTGAACCCACACACTATGATCATCTCCACAGCCTGGCGCGCCTATGCCAGTCGGAATGGAATCAAGCGCGCCATCATTCCAGTGACCGCCCTGGTTCTGACACCGATATTTTTAATACTCACCATTGCTGTCGATGCCTGGTGGGTGATCGCATTGCTACTCAGCCTGTTCTTAGTGCTACTGGGCATTTATGACATGCTCCAGCCCAACTGGAGTTTGACACGTAATTTCCCCGTTGCCGGGCGCATACGCTGGTTATTTATGAATCTGCGCCCCTACTTCCGCGCTTACATCGTGGAGGGTGATGAGGAGGGCAGACCATTTAGCTATGAGGCGCGCAGACTGGTCTACGCCCGCGCCGACGGTTTCTCGGATATGCACCCCTTTGGTACTGAGCTGGATGTACGCAGTGATGAATACATGTGGCTCACGCACTCCATTAACCCGGCCAAAGAGGCTGATATAAAGTCCCGCATCGAAGTGGGTTCTGGCCGCTGTGCAAAACCCTATTCGGCAACGCTATTAAATATTTCCGCCATGAGCTTCGGCGCCTTATCCGCCGCTGCGATTGAGGCACTGAATCAGGGCGCAGCTATCGGTGGCTTCTATCACGACACCGGAGAAGGTGGCATCAGCCCCTATCACCGCAAACACGGCGGGGACCTGGTGTGGGAGCTGGGTAGCGGCTATTTCGGTGCCCGTAAGGATGACGGCAGCTTCGATCCCGACCTTTTTCGCGAAGCCTGCGATGATCAGGTAAAGATGACGGAAATTAAGCTGAGCCAGGGCGCTAAACCTGGCCATGGCGGTGTATTACCCGGAGCAAAAGTTACCCAGGAAATTGCCTCAACCCGCAAAGTCCAGCCCGGCGTCGACTGTGTATCTCCACGCGCCCACTCGATGTTTTCCACCCCTATTGAAATGCTCGAATTTGCCGATCAGATGCGCAGCCTGTCCGGTGGCAAACCGGTGGGCGTCAAACTGTGCGTAGGGCAGGTTTTTGAAGTACTGGCCATTATGAAAGCCATGCTGGAAACAGAGAAATATCTCGACTTTATCGTGGTCGATGGCGCCGAAGGCGGGACGGGTGCCGCGCCTTTGGAATTATCCAACCATGTGGGTATGCCACTGCTGTCGGGGCTGATCGTAGTCCGCAATGCCTTAGTTGCTACCGGCTTGCGCGATAAAGTGCGCTTGGCGGCGAGCGGTAAAATCTACTCGGCTTCAGAGCTCGCAGCCTGTCTGGCGATAGGCGCCGATTGGTGCAATGCCGCGCGGCCTTTTATGTTTTCCATCGGCTGTATTCAGTCGCGACGCTGCCACACCGATACCTGTCCTACCGGTGTCACGACCCAGGACCCCAAGCGCCAGCGGGGCCTGGTGGTGGATGTGCAGAGCAAGCGCGCGGCGGCTTTCCAGGCCAAGACCCTGGAGGCCCTGGGGGAGATTGTCGCCGCCGCCGGTTTAACCGAACCGCGCGACCTTCAACCTTACCATCTCTATCACCGCATCAATGGTACTGAGTCATATCCTATTGATCGCATCTGGCACTTTCTCAATGAGAACGCCTTGATAGACGCCCCTGAGGAGACGCCTTACCGGCATTGGTGGCAGGCCGCCAGGGCTGATTCATTCCGGCCCGCAGTCAACCTGGCTCACCACGATGATCACTCCGCACTGCGGCGCTTGTAAGCCCTGCACCTTACTCTGGAGATTTCCATGGAGACCGTTTCGGAAATTATTGTCGATGCCCTGGTAAAAGCCGGAGCAAAGCGCTGCTATGGCATCGTCGGCGATACCATCAATCATTTCACCTCCGCCGTGCGCCAGTCCAAGCTGGAGTGGGTCCACGTTCGTCACGAAGAGGTGGGTGCCCTGGCTGCGGGCGGTGAGTCTTACTTGAGCGGGGAGCTCAGTGTCTGTGCCGGTACCGCTGGCCCCGGCAGCCTGCATTTTCTCAACGGCATCTTTGAGAGCCACCGCAATGGCGCACCGGTATTGCTGATCGCCACCCGCATTGACCGAGCCGAGCAGGGGTTGGGATTCCCGCAGGATGTCGATCAGATCAAACTCTACGAGCAGTGCGCAGTATTCTGTGAAACCCTTTCCGACCCTGAGCAGGCTCGCCGCATTGTGAGCCAAGCTGCTCAGGCAGCCCTCAACCACAGAGGCGTTGCGGTGGTTGAGGTCAGTGGCGATATCTTCAAGACCAAGATCAAAGACTCAATTCCCTGGGCTGTTCATCGCCCCCAGTGGATAGCACGCCCCACTGATGAGGAGCTGGATGCGCTGGCAGAAAAGCTCAACCAAGCAGGGAAAATTGTTATCTATGGCGGTATCGGCTGCCGCTTCGCGCACGATGCAGTAGTTAAGCTGGGACAGCAGCTGGCAGCACCCATAGTGCATACCACCCGCTCCAAGGAATATCTGGAATACGACAATCCTTGCAACGTGGGCATGAATGGTATCCTCGGCAACCCTGCCGGTTATCGCGCAGTTCAAACCTGTGACCTGCTGTTGTGCCTGGGTAACGATTTCGCCTACACCCAGTTTTACCCGGAAAAAGCCACCATTATTCAGGTGGATATAGCGGCTTCCCACCTCGGGCGACGCACGCCCATTCATATGGGCCTGGTTGGCGATGTCGGCGCGACCATTGAAGCCCTATTGCCGAGATTAAAAGACCGCAGTGACCATGCATTTCTCCAGGACCTGCTCGGTCGCTATCAAAAAGACCTGGAGCAGTTGGAAGAGCGCGGCCACGAGCCAGACCCCAAACTGATTCACCCACAGTACGTTGCCCAAGCCCTGGACAAACTCGCCAGCGACGAAGCTGCATTTACCGCCGATGGCGGCTCTCCCATGGTTTGGCTGCTGCGCCACCTGCGCGCCAATGGCAAACGCTCCTTCCTCACCAGCCTCTCCCACGGCACCATGGCCAATGCCTACCCCCAGGGTCTGGGTATGGCTAAGGCAGACCCCAACCGCCAGGTAATTGCGATGTGTGGCGATGGCGGAATGACCATGCTAATGGGCGATCTATTGACCCTGGTGCAGGAAAAAATCCCACTCAAACTATTGGTCTTTAACAATCACTCCCTCGGCTTTGTGGAAATGGAACAGCGTATCGAGGGACTGCTGGATAGCTACACTGACCTGCAGAACCCCGACTTCAGCCGCATGGCGGAAGTGATTGGTATTCCTGGAGAAAAAGTCGAGAAAGCGGGTGATCTCGAAGACGCGATGAAACGCTGGCTGGCAGTCAAAGGACCTGCCTTACTGGACGTCACTGTAAACCGGCTGGAACTGGTGATGCCCCCGGAGGTGACAGCGCAGCAGGTGTCTTCCACCGCGCTATTTGGCCTCAAAGCCATACTCAACGGACGCGCTGATGAAGTGGTCGACCTGCTGAAAGACAACTTTCTGCGCTGACGGGGAGCCGGCCAACTCGACCCGAGACGCAACCCAGGCGGGAGGTTCATGCACCAGCTCGGAAAACAAATGCCCACCAATATGTTGGCCCTGCTCGCCAGTGGGGAGATCGCCAGCAACAGCGCTCCTGGCCGCGCCGCCACACGCCTGCAGGAGGAGCTGGCGCAGCGCCGCATCGACCTGATCACCACGGTTTCCAGTGACGATGCCAGTGCCATGTTGCGCGCCAACCCGGCAATACAATGTCTGCTACTGAACTGGGAACTGCCCGGCAGCGGTCACCCCCCTGCGCTGAATGTACTGGAGCAGTTGCGAGCACGTAATCTGCATCTGCCGGTATTTCTGCTCGCAGACCGCGAAACCGTCAGCAATATGCCACGCCGCGCCCTGGAGCTGGCCAATGACTTCATTTGGATTCTGGAGGACACCCCCACTTTTATCGGCGGGCGCATCCAGGGTGCAATAAGGCGCTACAGCCAGGCAGTGCTGCCGCCCATGTTTGCCGCCCTAACCCATTTTTCCCATGTGCATGAATACTCCTGGCACACGCCCGGCCACACTGGTGGCACCGCATTTTTAAAGTCCCCTGCAGGGCGCGCCTTCTATGACTTTTTCGGCGAAAATATGCTGCGTTCAGATTTGTCCATCTCTGTGACAGAGCTGGGCTCCCTGCTCGATCACACAGGCCCCATCGCCGCAGGGGAACGCTACGCAGCCAAGGTATTCGGCGCAGATCGCACTTACTATGTCACCAACGGCTCCTCCACCTCCAATCGCGTGATTGTGATGGCCTCTGTGACCCGCGGCCAGCTGGCCCTGTGCGACCGCAATTGTCACAAGTCTGTAGAACATGCCATCACCATGTCCGGCGCTGTTCCTACCTACCTGATACCGTTGCGCAATCACTACGGTTTGATTGGCCCGATTCCCCCGGATCAGTTGACGAAAGCAGCCATTTCACAAGCCATTGTTAACAATCCCCTGGTGGACAGCGCCGATAGCCAGCGGGCGGTACATGCGGTGATCACCAACTCCACCTATGACGGCCTCTGCTATAACGTGCGCCGGGTGGAGGAATTGCTGGGTGAGTCCGTAGACCGGCTGCATTTTGATGAGGCCTGGTACGCCTATGCGCGCTTCAACCCAATCTACCGGGATCGCTTCGCGATGTACGACAGCGAGGACGACGAGCCTCACACAGGCCCGACAAAATTTGCCACCCAGTCCACACACAAACTGCTGGCGGCCCTATCGCAGGCCTCCATGATTCATATCCGCGATGGGCGCAGCCCCATCGAACACGGCCGCTTTAACGAGGCCTTTATGTTGCACGCCTCCACTTCACCCCTCTACTCCATCATGGCCTCGAATGATGTCAGTGCGGCGATGATGGACGGCCCTGGCGGCACTGCGCTCACGGGCGAATCTATCGCTGAGGCGGTGGCTTTTCGCCAAGTGTTGGCACGACTGAAACGAGAGTATGGGGAAAAGGGGGAGTGGTTTTTTGATGGCTGGCAGCCGGATCAGGTAACAGAGCCCTCAAGCGGCCAGAAATACGCCTTTCACAGCGCACCTACAGAGCTACTGTGCAGCGAAGCCAGCTGCTGGTTGTTGAATCCCGGAGACTCCTGGCACGGATTCGGCGAGCTAGAGAAAGGCTATTGCATGCTCGACCCCATTAAGGTCTCCATCACTACCCCGGGCATGCAGCGCAACAGTCAGCTGGCGGAATGGGGTATTCCAGCCGGCATTATCAGCAAGTACCTGGATAACCTCGGCATTATTGTCGAGAAGACCACTGATTTTACCATCCTGTTCCTGTTTTCCATCGGCATAACCAAGGGCAAATGGGGCACGCTGATCAACGCACTACTCGCCTTCAAACGGGACTACGATGCCAATCAGCCTCTCAGCCAGTGTCTGCCCAATCTGCTGGCCAAACACTCTGGTTATGCCGATATAGGCCTACGCGACCTGGCGCAAAAAATGTTTACCCGTATGAAGGAATTGCGCAGCACAGCAAAAATGTCCGCTGGTTTTTCTGCTCTGCCACAGGCCGACTGCAGCCCTGTGCAGGCCTATGAAGCCCTGGTGCGCGGCGAAGTGGAATTGCTTCCCTTGAGCCAGTTGGCAGGGCGGAGCGCAGCAACCGGGGTTATTCCCTACCCACCGGGTATTCCGCTATTGATGCCGGGGGAAAATTTTGGCAGCGAGGGCAGTCCTGCCCTGGAATATTTACGCGTGCTGGAGTCCTTCGACCGGGAGTTTCCCGGCTTCGGCCATGACAACCACGGTGTCGAAGTACACAAGGGGCACTACCATGTCTACACCCTGAGCCGGGGGGCCGCGCCATAACCCCCCGGACGGCGGAGAGTAATAAAATCGGCCTGGTGCCAGCCACGCTGATGGTGGCCGGCAATATGATGGGCTCCGGCGTATTTATGCTGCCTGCTAACTTGGCAGTTATAGGCAGCATTTCTCTGATTGGCTGGTTGATCACCATCGTGGGCGCCGTATCACTAGCACTGGTTTTTGCCCGCCTTGCCGCCTTGGACCCAGCCGCCGGAGGCCCTTATGCCTACGCACGCAGGGCATTTGGCGACTATATCGGCTACCAGACCAACCTCGTGTATTGGCTCGCCAATGTCATCGGCAATGTCGCACTGATCACCGCCGGGCTGGGCTATATCACCCATTTCTTCCCCCCGCTCCAGGACCCTATGACCTTCGCCCTGGCCCAGGTGGCCATGATCTGGCTACTTACCTACGCGAATATCCTCGGGCCGCGTATGGTTGGTCGTATCCAATCGCTCACCACCAGTTTGGTATTTATTCCCATTCTCGGTACAGCACTCTTTGGTTGGTTCTGGTTTGATAGCCAGACATTCAACGCCAGCTGGAATGTCTCCGGCAAGAGTAATGCCAGTGCAATTATGGCCACGCTCACCTTTACCCTGTGGGCATTTATCGGCGTGGAAACCGCATCTGTATCCGCCGCAGTAGTGAGAAACCCCAGCCGCAATGTGCCGATCGCCACTGTTGGCGGGGTATTGTTGGCATCGGTAGCCTATGTCCTGAGCTCTTCAGTCATTATGGGCATGCTGCCCAACAAGGAACTCATCGCCTCTTCGGCACCTTTTGCCGACGCCGCACGTTTGGCGTTAGGTAATACCGCCGCGAATATTGTTGCAGTCTGTGCAGCAGTAGGTTGTATCGGCTCTCTCGGCGGCTGGATTCTTTTGGTAGGGCAATCTGCCAAGGCCGCAGCTGATGACGGTCTCTTCTCCAAAGCCTTTGCCAAAACCAACCCTAAAGGGGTGCCCTCTGTCGGCCTGACATTGGTGGCCATTCTGATGTCCCTATTGGTACTCGCCACCATTTCTCCCAGCGCCAGCCAGCAATTTGGCAAGATCGCCTCAGTGGCGGTCATCATGACATTACTGCCCTATATCTACTCGGCAATTGCATTGCGGGTACTCGCTTACGGCAAAATACCGCAGCAACAATACACACTGTTTACTGTAATACTGCTAATTGCCGCAATCTATTGTCTGGTGGCACTGGTGGGCTCCGATGGCCAGCAGACACGCTGGTCGCTGATATTTGTTATTGCCACCGTTATTTTCTATGCGCTGATATTGAATCGCCGCCGCAGCGTCGCAGAGAAACACTGGCTACCCGGCGGACCGGAGCCAAAGTGGGTGCAATACTTTACCCTCGGCGCAACAGTTACTGCGCTGTGCGTTTTTTTCTGGTTTTCCGTGGGCCAGCATACAGACCTAGAGCTACGCCTGCGCGCGCCACAACCACAAGTCTCGAACCAACAGTCGCAACCAATTAACCACTAAATACCCGCTGTATGGTCTCGGCCGTGCGCCAGGTAATTCCCTGAGAATTTGATTCCCTATTGCCGGCCACATTTAAAATATAAGGTTTATTTTTACCGATAAAATCGCGAATTTGTTTGCAACAGTAATCCCAGGGATCAATCACTAAAAAGGGTTTCCCCAGCTCCCGGCAAAACTTAATGGTATAAGAGGTACCATCACTGCCGGGATTGTCGGTAAAAATCAAAGTTGCATCAGAATTACGGATATTCTCCCGAGTGCGCTCTGCTAAATTCCCAGATGCCAGTTCAATCAGCCCGAAGCTTTTGAGAAAATCGGCGCGCTCTCCAACTTCGGTCCAATACCCCTGCGGGGCAGTACCACCGGTGGCAATACCCAATCGTTGCCCGGCGATCAAGCCACCAGTATCCGCACCGGTCTGCCCACCGCTGATAATTTTTTCTGGTTTGAAACTCATAGCCAAATCAAACCTATAGGATTGAAAGTTATGCGCTAAAACTCTACCTTATTGCCGGTTTATTTTGGTCTGCCGCTTTATGAATTACTACCTCGCACTCAAGACACTACATATTCTCTGCGCCATTATCGTACTCGGAACCGGCACCGGGATTGCCTGGTATACTTTGCGCGGCTGGCTGTCCGGTGATTCCCAGGTGATTCAGTGGGTGAGTAAGGAAACGGTGCGAGCAGACTGGATATTTACCGGCAGCGCAGTGCTCGGTTTACTGGGAAGTGCCATGGGGATGCTGGTGATTAACCCGGCATGGATAGAACAAACCTGGCTGCAATTGGCTGCCGGGCTAACCCTAGCGGTTTTCCTATTGTGGCTCCCGGTTGTCTACCTGCAATATCAATTGCGCGCACATGCAAACCAAGAAAATAGCCACAGTCAAATCCGCTGGATCATGCGCACCTGGTGCCTGCTAGGTGCTCTGGCCTTTCCCTTAACGATTGCTATCGTTTACCTGATGGTTTCCAAGCCCTCCTTTTAAACAGCATCACGAAAATTTGATGATGACCAAATACACGTTTTCAGCCTTAACTCCCTCCCCGCAGTATTTTATAGCTCGCTCTCTCCCCCATATCTTTCCACTGCCGCTTAAAGTCCTCCAGCACAACCCCTGCGATAATATCGGCAAAACCGTCAGGGGTTTTACTCAAGCGCTCTAAGGCTTTCTTTTTACATAGTGGAATAATAACCGCAGATTTCTCGCGCCTATCACACCTCAGCAAGCGACTGCGAATTTGCTCAGCCTCGCCACCGGAACAACTTGCATCGGTAATGACAAAAACATTGGTATCACTATCGAGATCAGGGCAGATCAGGTCCCACCCAAGATCAAACTGCCGGAATACAACCCCGCGAAAGCGCCCCCTGCCCACCTCACTACCTGTGATAAAGGGCCAGGCATGGGCTAGGGTCCAAAGATAAGATTTACTGAGCACATATTGCAGGTGTTGGTTTCTCACCAAACCCAACTGACACTGCTTTTTGAAAGTTTCATCATCCAGTTTTGCCTTACTGCAGATTGCCTTGGGAATAAGCTCCCCTTTATAACTGGTGGTAGGAATTACCACGACAAAGTCATCGGCCTCTTTCTTTTTTTCCAAGGCTTTAACAATGGTGGCCTGTAAGTGCAGAATAAATTCTTCAGTAGAAATTACGTCATGGGGTAAAGACGCCCTCTCTTCCCCCAGGTTCATGTATCGCGCTTCATTTCGATACGCCGAAATAATTGGCTCTAGTTCTTCTCTGCTAAACAGCAGCTTCTCATCCAAAACCGCTTCTTTATTAATTTTTCTGGCATAGCAATCCAGAAGCATCTGGTCAGCCCGGTAAATTCCTTTATTTTTAGATGAGACACAGCGTGAATATTCAGCATCCTGAAACGCGAGAAAACGCTCAACTACCGGCCGGCTGATATCCCTGCCAAACAACTCATACAAAACCTCTTCATCTCTGGGTAAAAAATAATTGTTCGGGCGAAATATATTTTGCAATTGCCTATGAGCCATTCATCCAACTCACTTTTAACCTTCTTCTTGAGATCCTGATGGCATTCACACAGTGCCCTCAAACAACTTGGCATATCTCATCGAATTCAAAGCGCGGATTGCGCGGATGTAACTTGGCATCCACACCGTATCCCAGATTACAGAGAAAGTTGGATTTAATATGGCCTGGACAGTGTTCCTGTACAAAGGCTGGGGTCGAGGACTGATCACTGAAAAATTCATGATCTACTAGGGCATTATCAAACCCAGACATAGGGCCGCAGTCCAGGCCCAAAGCCCTCGCCGCCAGAATAAAGTAGCCACCCTGTATTGAACCATTGCGAAATGCCGTGGTTTCTGCCAACTCTGGATTATCGGCAAACCACTCACGCGCCGGTGTGTGGGGAAACAACTTGGGAAGATATTCGTAAAAGCGCATATCAAATGCGATGATTGCTGTCACCGGTGCCGACATGGTTTTCTCAATATTGCCCGCATTCAAAGCCGGTTTAAGCCGGGCTTTTCCCTCCTTGCTCACAATAAAAACAACCCGCATCGGGCAACAGTTAGCGCTGGTGGGCGCCATCCTGACAAGATTGTGCAACTTTTTCAGCAACTCTTTCGGCACCGGTTTATCTTGCCAGTAACTGTGTGTTCTAGCTTCAAAAAATAATTGATCTAATGCTGGAGGGGCAATCGATTTCATACCTGGCATTCTCGTGTCGCTTTCTGGTGAAAGTCTAGCTTTCAGAACGACGGAGAAACGGTTACTCCAAGTGTTAACGCAGCAGTATCATGCCGATATGGCAAGCAATCACCAGATAGGTCACGATACTGCGAGTACGAAAATACTGCTCCCGACCAGGCAGATTGGGATTTAAGCGGGCCTCCATCCAGGCCACAAAGGCAAAACCTATTGCGAGAATGGGCAACCCCCAAGCACTTTGATAAAGCATTAATCCCACCCACCCGGCAAGCGCAACCACATTACTGAGCACGATCAACGCCAACCGGTGAGGATGGCCGGGCCGGTTCAGCACGCCCCCCCACCAGATACCACACAAAAAGCTGAGAATCACTGCGCTATAAGCGGTAAAGAATAGGCTGGCATCAATACCCAGGAGGGAGACTTCAGTTAGCTGCAGCAATAGACCGACAACAAAAGGACAGAGCCCCAGGTAAGCCAGGGCATCAAATAAACGGGTATCCACCACCGGCTGCTGATAGCCGCTACTATCCATGCTGTCTAATCTTCCATACAGTAAGGGAGAACAGAAACAACAAGTTTAGTGGCACGGGGAAGCCAGTATGGAAGAGGAGAGCAAAATTGATGTCAAACAGGCCTTGCGGGTATTTGATCGTGTCACCCGGGAGGGACACAGGGAAACAGACGGCTGGCACTACAAAGGACTGACAGTGAGCACCGATTTTGATGGCTACACCGTATTTATCAACTCAGCAAAAGTGAAGCTCACCGTCTTTTTTCACAATAAGTTTTCTATCGATTATTCGAGCGACAGAGAACTGCAGGATTTTATACGCCTACTGGCTAGTCTTGATCAAAAATGAATACCTTAAGCGCCGTTGCTCCCCAGTGGACTAGCACCTTGGTAGCGCCTAAACCGCGGTAGTACCTAAACAGTATTTTGGTGTCCAATGTACTGCCTGCAACTGATGTAGAACAAATTCACAGCCCTCCTGTCTAGTCAGGCAAGAAAGTGATCTCCATCAGTGACAGTTCAATGATTTTTAACGGACCCTAACCCTGCGACTTTCCCGGCACACCGCTATGGAAACGAAACTCACCATCGCCACTCAGCACGAGCTCTTTTTCCAGCGCTAACAACGCCTGCACTCGCGGCTCAATATCTTCGTCTGCGGCTTTTTGCGCGAGATGTAGATAGTCGCGGAAATGGCGAGCTTCAGATTTCAGCAGAGACAGGTAAAATTTTTGCAGCTCTTCATCCAAGTGTGGCGCTATACGGGCAAAGCGTTCACAGGAACGTGCCTCAATAATGGCTCCACAAATCAGAGTATCCACAAGGCGCCCTGGCTCTGCGCTGCGCACCTGAGCACGCAACCCAGCCGCGTAGCGGGAGGCGCTCACGTGGGGGTAGGCAATGCCGCGCTTTTCCATAATGGCCAGTACTTGCTCGAAGTGGCGCAACTCCTCACGAGCCAAACGCGACATCTTGTGCAGCAGCTCAAAATCCCCCAGATAGCGAAACATCAGGTTGAGCGCTGTACCGGCCGCCTTCTTTTCACAGTTGGCGTGGTCCACCAGCATCATTTCCGGCTCAGCCAGTGCTGCCTCAATCCAGGCATCCGGGGTGGCGCACAGCAGGAATTCGTGAATCGCGGACAAATCGGGAACTTGGGCACTCATGGGATCAGTATTTCATCTGGTATCAATCATTTGGCGCGGGATTATAGCGGCACAACAGCAGAAAGGCAGGCCCCAACAGAAATCAAGCGCTGCTCTCCAGGGCGGCTTTTACTGTAAACAGCTATCTATCCTTTTCCCTATGACGCACCCCCTTCAGTCAACCTCTAAACAACTTCACACGCCAGGCACCCCCAGTTTTAAACAGTCCAAATAGAAATTTGTTAACGGTTTATTAAGTGCATTAAAATGTTGATCTTTTGGATAGTGGAACTCGGCGATGAAAGACCATCGGCAATTGGCACTCAGCATCCCCCCCTTACTGGAGCAGATCCACAGCAGCGCAGCAGAATTACGCGACTCTCTTGAACAACTTCAAACTGCCAGTAAGCCCTGGCAACACTATCTGCTGCAGCCACCTTTTGCCTTGGAAGCAGCCCAGTCCTTGCAAGAAAGCTTTGAGCGGCCCTTTTCTCTTGCTGGCGCCCTGTATAACCAGCTGGATTATGCCGAACCTCTCGGAACCGGAGGCGATGCCCGTGCAACCCTGCAAATCCCGGGTCTATTGGCGGTTCCAGACAAGACTCTGGCACTGGCAAAACAACTCAACAGCGACAAAGAGGCCTTTGCCAATGCTATCGCCGAGTACCGATCAGCCTTAGCAGAGCGGCCCATGGCAGAGCGAGACCGCAACGTGCGCGAGGTACTGGCGCAAGCAGGCTACCCCCGCGCGCACCTGCGCCAGTGCTACCGCCTGGTTTTACTCTGCGAACAGCATCCGAATGCCATTACCCTCTCCTGGATAAAGGCACGCAAGTCCATTCGCAAAGTCACAGTGCAGTGGTGTGAAAAAAAGCTGGTCCAGATGGACCCAACCGGTGCAGATCCCGGCATCCAATACCAACGGCAACTGCTTGCCGGCCTGCACAAAAGCCAACAGGAGGACCTGCGCCAGGTACAAGTGCAGAGCCGCCCCAATCTACAGGTCGCCGAAATTTTCTTCGCACAGGAAGCTGGAGAGGAAGACCAGTATCGACAAGTGGGTTACTCCTCCATGCCGATACTAGTGGCTGCGAATGAAGCCGGGCGATTGCCTGAATTTACTCGGGTCGATCATCAACCCAGTGTCAGCCGGCGCCGACAAAGAAGGGACCTGGCTATTTCCACAGAGCCATTCCTACCTGCCTTGCGTGTCTTCTTGCGACAGCAACGCTAGCGCCGGTTAACCGGAACGCCCAAAGGGCTACCGGAGCCTTTGAGCCAGCTCCACCAATGTTTCTTCGAGTTGAGTCCGGCAGACTTCTTTAAGCGCCTTGTGGGATTTATCAAGAGCACTCAACTCATCATCGTTAAGACGCGCAAGTAGCTCACGATCGGCGTCTTGACGCTTTTTGAAAATCTCTTTGGTTTTGTCCTCAGCCAGTAGGGGCGCAAAGCTCTGCAGTAGCTGTTCACCAGCCTTGAGGTCCCTATCCGGCTCAGAAGGCAAACTATCTTCGGCACGAATTGCCCGCTCTAACTTGTCCGCAAGCACCTGCCGGCGTTTGGTAATTGTGTTTAAGAAATTAGCTGCCGACTTTTCTTCAAGTTGCCCGGCCGCTGCCCGGTAATCCTCCTCGCTACGGCTAATAAGCATAAAAAGATCATTCAATGCTGCCTGGATATCAGTGCGAATGAGTGTCATTGCCCTCTCTCTTTTCTACTGAGGAGTTCCTCTGAATTGCGTGGCACCAGAACCTCAAGCGCTCTGGGAATCACCGAAAAGGTTGCAGGGGTTTCAGCAACCGGCTCCCCATCCGCATGAATCTGCAGACGCGGCTTGGTTTCTACCTCTATTCGCTGGGCACTGGCATTAAAAACCCCCTCGGTTAGATGGTGCTTGCCACCGCGGAGCAATAGTGCCATGCCCAGCAACTCCAACAGGCCGCGCGGACGCAGACTATAGAGGTTAAGCTTGGCATCATTGATGCGTGCCTTCTCTGCAACCAGGTTGCCGCCACCGTAATAACGACCATTGCCCACGGCCAATTGGATTGACCGCATTTGGCAGCGCTCTTCGTCCAGTGCCAGATTTACCCGGAATTTTTGTGTACGCCTCAGGGCAATAAAGAAGGCTCTCAGATAACTCAGAACCCCCCAGCGCTTTTTAATCTCGGAGTCCTGTGCTTCAGTCACTTTTACCCCAAGCCCCATATTGGCCACATTGAAAAAATAGTGACCATTGACAACACCGAGGTCGATTAGCTGGCGATGGTTGCCGATAATGACATCAAAAGCCTGCTCCAAGTCGACAATGCCAAGGGAGCGTGCCAAGTCATTCGCGGTACCCAGCGGTAGAATTGCCAGGGCCAATTGGCACTCTTTCAATACCCGAGCGGTGGAGCTGATGGTGCCATCTCCGCCACCGACTATCACAAGGTCGAGGTTCTTATGACTCTGCCGGATCGCAGCCTCGGTCTCCTCTGGGGCCTCGGAATGCAAGACTTCAACCTCTATTCCGTCAGCGCGTAAGCGCGCTAGGCCGCTGTCGATATCCGCCTCGGCACCATTCCGGCTTTTTGGATTAACCACGAGAAGTACTCTACGCGGATTTTTGTGAGCTGAGCTGATAGCCGGTTCTCCATTACCGGAAAGATGAACATCAATTCTAAAGGGGTAAGTCGCCTCGGGAAATACAGTAGCCCAGGCACGTAAGAATGAGTTGAGGCTGTAAGTCAGTCTTGTATCAAGCCAGGGGCGATAAAGCGCTGATAGTAAGCCACAGACAAGGCATAAAAATCTTCATCGATGCGCCGGCGAATTTCCACCAGACTCACTCCCCTGGCCTGAGCTGTCGGGCGCAGGCCGTAAGCACCCAGATCGCCAATCTGGCTGGCACCGGCGCGCAGCAGTTCAAAAACCCAGCAGTAGGCACTTTGGCTTTCATCAAAGCGAATTTGTTGATGGCGCAACTGGGAAAGCAGCAACGACTCATCAATGATTTCCAGCTGGCTGCGTACAGCATTGGTTAGATAGCCCTCCCGCCTGGAGGCAATAATACGGCGCTGCTCTTCGGTATAAGCATTCCAGTCGATCACCTCGTGGGCAAAACGCTTGCACCCACGACAGACATCATCACCTATTCCCGTTGAACAGACACCAATGCAAGGTGTACGGACTTTTTTGTACATCAATTAACCAGATTTAGCCGATCAGGCAACGCGGGCCTGGATTAAAATTGCGCGTAGACTATTTTGTTTCGGCCACTAAGAAAAGAGGTGAGGCAGCTGCAGTGGGCACAGTAAAATTTGCCCTGCGAATAGTCGAAATTCACTTAAATTATTGATTTTTCGATAAACTTAACAGCCGTAGGGCTTTGCTGTAGTATTCGCCACCCCGCCTTCAGCGGCCTCGAAAAAAAAATCCCGACAACAGTACAAAGATCGGGAATTCCACCCGCTGTTGGTGCCACCCCACACACCAAGAGGGACTTATCCGTGCTTGAAGCCTATCGTAAACACGTCGCAGAACGCGCCGAACAAGGCATCCCACCGAAGCCACTCGACGCAGAGCAAGTCGCTGGCCTGGTTGAGCTGCTGAAAAATCCGCCAAAAGGCGAAGAGCAGGAATTAGTTGACCTGCTAACCCACCGTGTACCCCCCGGTGTTGACGAAGCCGCTTACGTTAAAGCCGGCTTCCTGTCCGCCATTATCAAGGGCGACGCGGAGTCCCCGCTAATCGACCGCAAACACGCTGTAGAGCTGCTGGGCCAAATGCTGGGCGGCTACAACATCTCCACCCTGGTCGAGCTGCTGGACGACAAAGATCTGGCCGAACTGGCTGCCGAGCAGCTGAAAGGCACTCTGCTGATGTTTGACGCCTTCCACGATGTGGAAGAGAAAGCCAAAGCCGGCAACGAATTCGCCAAAGCGGTAATGCAATCCTGGGCTGACGCCGAGTGGTTCACCAAGCGCAACAAAGTGCCCGAGAGCATCAAAGTTGCCGTATTCAAGGTCACTGGCGAAACCAACACCGACGACCTATCTCCGGCACCGGATGCCTGGTCTCGTCCGGACATTCCCCTGCACGCGCTGGCCATGTACAAAATGAAGCGCGACGGCCTGGAGCCTGAAGAAGCCGGCGTTACCGGCCCGCTGAAGCAAATTGAAGAAGTGAAAGCCAAGGGCCTGCCCGTTGCTTTCGTTGGTGACGTAGTCGGTACCGGTTCTTCCCGTAAGTCCGCCACCAACTCCGTGTTGTGGTACTTCGGTGAAGAAATGCCTGGCGTGCCCAATAAGAAGGGTGGCGGTATTTGTATCGGCGGTAAAGTTGCCCCGATCTTCTACAACACCATGGAAGATGCCGGCGCACTGGTATTCGAAGCCCCCGTTGACGAACTGGGTATGGGCGACGTGATCGAGATCCGCCCTTACGACGGCAAGATCCTGGCCGAAGACGGCAAAGTCCTGTCTGAATTCCAACTGAAGTCCGACGTACTGCTGGACGAAGTTCAGGCTGGTGGTCGTATCAACCTGATCATCGGCCGCGGCCTGACCGGCAAAGCCCGTGAAGCCCTGGGCCTGGCGCCTTCCGAGCTGTTCCGCAAGCCTGAGCAACCTGCCGACACCGGCAAGGGTTACACTCTGGCGCAGAAGATGGTTGGTAAAGCTTGTGGCGTTGAAGGTATCCGCCCAGGCACCTACTGCGAACCAAAAATGACTACCGTGGGTTCCCAGGACACCACTGGCCCCATGACCCGTGACGAACTGAAAGACCTGGCTTGCCTCGGCTTTTCCGCCGACCTGGTAATGCAGTCCTTCTGTCACACTGCGGCCTACCCCAAGCCCGTCGATATCGACACCCAGCACACCCTGCCGGACTTCATTATGAATCGCGGCGGTGTTTCCCTGCGCCCGGCTGACGGCATCATCCACAGCTGGCTGAACCGCATGCTGCTGCCAGACACCGTAGGTACCGGTGGTGACTCCCACACCCGTTTCCCCATGGGCATCTCCTTCCCGGCAGGTTCCGGTCTGGTAGCTTTCGCCGCCGCTACCGGCGTTATGCCGCTGGATATGCCTGAGTCCGTACTGGTGCGCTTCAAAGGCAAAATGCAGCCTGGCATCACCTTGCGCGACCTGGTTCACGCCATTCCTCTCTACGCCATCAAGCAGGGCCTGCTGACCGTTGAGAAGAAAGGCAAGAAGAATATCTTCTCCGGCCGCATCCTCGAGATCGAAGGCCTGGAAGACCTGACTGTAGAGCAGGCATTCGAGCTGTCCGACGCCTCCGCCGAGCGCTCCGCTGCTGGCTGTACCATCAAGCTGTCCGAAGACACCATGGCCGAGTACCTGCGCTCCAACGTAACCCTGTTGCGCTGGATGATCGCTGAAGGTTACGGCTCCAAGCGCACCCTGGAGCGCCGCGCGCGCGCCATGGAAGAGTGGCTGGCCAACCCGAAACTGATGGAAGCGGACGCCGACGCCGAGTACCTGGAAGTCATCGAAATCGATCTGGCCGAGATCAAAGAGCCGATCGTCTGTGCTCCTAACGATCCAGACGACGCTCGCCTGCTGTCCGACGTTGCTGGCGATAAGGTAGACGAGGTGTTTATCGGCTCCTGTATGACCAACATCGGCCACTTCCGCGCTGCCGGTAAACTGCTGCAAGAACACAAAGGTGGCATCTCCACGCGCATGTGGATCTCCCCGCCCACCAAGATGGACGAGCACCAGTTGATGGAAGAGGGTTACTACAACATCTACGGTTCTGCCGGTGCCCGCACCGAAATGCCCGGATGTTCCCTGTGTATGGGTAACCAGGCGCGTGTGGCTCCGAACAGCACCGTACTATCTACCTCTACCCGCAACTTCCCCAACCGTCTGGGCGATGGTGCCAACGTGTACCTGACCTCCGCTGAGCTGGCTTCTGTAGGCGCCATCCTGGGTAAACTGCCGACTCCGGCTGAGTACCAGGAATACGCACAGAACCTGGATTCCATGTCCAGCGAGATCTACCGCTACCTGAACTTCGATCAGATTGAAGACTTCCAGAAGTCTGCCGAAGAAGGCAAGCGCATCGCCGCGACTGAGATCCAGGAAGTTAGTGTATAACTAACCGCCCTACCTCACTAAAAAGCCCCGCCATTTGGCGGGGCTTTTTTATTGCCCGAATACTTTGCGCAGTCATAATCTAGTGCTATCTAAGAAGTAAAACTATAAAAATAAAGCGTAAAACTGAGTTAAAGTGAGCTTTGCCTTTGTTCAGAACGGGACACTTAACGCAGTAAACCCATCCAAATCAAGCCTTACCTCTTCCATTAATAAAAAACACACTCACCACCATACCTAACAAAGCCAAGTGTGCATTCATCAAAAAGGCCCTACTCATACCTGTTGCTAGATCTGGAGCCAGTGCAACGATTGTCGTATTCAAGCCCAAGCCAATAGCACCGCCAATAATCTGAAACATATAAATAATGGCTGCTGCGAGGCTTGCACGGTTGAAACGAAGGATCAATATCGCTGCCGTCGTCACAGTTGGATAGAACAAGCCCATACCAACCCCCATCAATATCAGGCCCGGGACAAAGGCTGTTGGATCAATTTGAGCACTAAGCCTCGAAAGCACCAACATACCGATCCACATAAATAAGGCCCCTAGACTGGAAAGGCGTTTGGCCCCATACCGCCCATAGAGATGTCCAGCCAGATAAGAAGTGACACCAAAAGCAAGCATCATGGGGAGCAATGCAATACCACATTGGATTGCAGAAAAACTCCAAACCTTGCTTAGAAATTGGGGGATAAACATAAGTGCAGCAATAAATGCCACAGAGACCAGAAGGGTCGCCACTCCCTCCGCTAAGAACTTCTTATTCTTCACCACATCGATGGGAATTAGCGGCTCTTCTGAGGAGTGGTAATCCAAAAAGATAAAAACTGTAAAGAAAATCGCAAACGCCAAAAATAAAAGTATTGCTCTATAGTCAGTAAATCCCATATCTACCGACAGGTCCAATCCAACCAATAGCGCAAGTAATGCCAATGAGAGGAAGAGTAGCCCCATTAAGTCCACACGCTCAGAGGGAGCCTCAGGCAAGTCACTACCAATCAGTCGCCAACAAACCAACATTGCTACCAAAGTTATCGGGAGATTAAGAAAGAGAATCCACCGCCAGCCTAAAGAATCAGTCACAATACCGCCAATAATTGGACCAAGTGCGTTAGCGACAGCACAGCCAAGCATTAATAACCCACCAGCCACTCCTGCGCGTTTACTATCCAAAAGGTGGTATGTCATTCCAATCACGGCGGGCCACATCAAAGCACCACCAATACTTAACATTACGCGGCACCCCATCAACATCCAGATGTTAATGGAAAAGCCCCCCAGCAATGAGAACATCGAAAAAAGTGAGGCGCCTATGAAGAAAGTTCGGCGCCTACCCAGCATATCGGCTAAACGCCCACACGATATTACAGAAACACCAAAAGCCAAGGCATAAGCATTAACCAGCCACATTGTTGTAGTAAGATCGATATTAAAGGTTTTTTGGATCGCAGGTAGAGCAACAGAAAAGGCCGTATAGTCATACCCAATAAGGAAAATAGAGAAAATTAACGCCGCCAGCCCCAAACTGCGGGCTTCGGAAACCGTTAACCCCTTTAAATTCATTATTTTTTACTCACCTAGCCATAAAACACGTTTTATCGACTACTCCATTTTCTGCCCCCCCAACAAATACAGCAACTTTAAAACTCCGCTACTTTGCACTCCAAGCATTATCAAAGCCCTTTCTATAAGTCGTTAAATTTTACCTGTCAAGTCAAAAATCACACTAAAAAAGCATCCCCATCTCACTATTTCATTAGAGCATTCATTAGTGACCATCGCTTAAAAATAATCCTTAGTCCCCTTCCACAACTGTAAATCATGAAGTGAATCATTCATTAGCCAAGCACAATAGAAAAATACTGAAAAAGAAGCTGATGTTTACCCAAACACAAAGCCTTCAATCTTCCATTCGGTAAAAAGAGTAAGATCTCACACCCTGCAAAGCACTGTTAAATTGAATTGCTCCGCAAACAGATAATCAAAATTGATCTTAAAATTTTACCCAGCAGACAAGATATATAAAGCGTCAAAACGAACCTCAAGAAAAACGTGCATCAACACCCCTCAAAAAATAAAGCGGCAATAAAAAACCAAGAAAAGTTATAAAAGCATCCACCTCAAAAATCCTGTAGACACCTTCAGCAATATCATCATAATAGGCTAGGATTATTGCGTTGAACCCAAGAGCAAGCGCACCACCCAAAAAACGGAACATATAAACAATTCCCCCCGCGAGACTTGACTTACTGGGATCAACCAAAGCAACGGCAGCAGTAACCGCGGCTGGTGAATAGACTCCTAAACTTGCCCCTACCAATGCCAACCCAGGGATAAAAAAAACATAACTTGTGGATTCATTGAGTACTGACAGCCAATAGAGCCCGACACTCATACCAAGGGCTCCGCTACAAATTAACAACCTTGCACCACACTTTTCGTGTATCAATCCAGATATAAAAGAAAAAATACTGGAGCTTATCATCATTGGCAAAAGTGCAACCCCTGCCATAAGGGCACTATATTTATGAACCTTAATAAAAAGTAGAGGTATATAAACAAGGACAGCAAAGAAGGCTGTCGCAACCAACAAAACACTAAACACTATAGATAGAAAACTGGCATCTTTTATCAACTCAACGGGTATTAGCGCAGCAGATCCCTTACTGATCTCTCTACAACCAAACCCCACAAGAAATACCATTGAAGAACACAACAATAAAGTGGAAAATAATCCAAAAGCATGCTTTTGAGCCAGCACTTCCATAGCCAGCAAGAAACAAAATAGTGACACTGAAAGCAATAATGCACCCAGATAATCAACATCCTCCTCAATTCTCACTACTTCATCAGCTGGGTACTTCCTACAACACAAAAAAATTATTATAAATGCCAATGGTATGTTGACAAAAAGGACCCACCTCCAGGTTAGGTACTCACTAAAAAAACCACCCAATATGGGCCCTAGGGATGTCGACAAACCAAGGGCAGCCAGTATTAACCCTCCCGCCAAACCGGCTCTCTCTGGAGGTAACAGGTTATAAGCCATCCCAAGAATCGCGGACCAGATCAAGGCTCCAGCAAACCCCATTAATGCCCGACATAAGAGAAGCACCCATAGATCTTGTGCCAAACCACCCACAAGCGAGGACAACGCAAAGACAATAACGCCAAATATAAATAAGCGCCTACGGCCGTAAACATCTGCCAGTCGACCACCAGTCACAATGATCACTCCATAAGTAAGAGAGTAAGCATTTATTACCCAGTGGACTGAAGTAAAATTTGAGGAAAAATTGGCAGCAATCGCCGGCAATGCAGGAGAGAAAGCTGTAAAGTCCCCTGCAACCAAGAAGACGGCAAGAGAGAGAACAGATAAGCCCCAATAGTGAAGTGATGTGAGCGTACTTTTATCTGCCATCATAAAAAACTATTGAGTGATAACATTCTATTATTTACCAGCCTAACAAGACAGATTTGACGTGAAATAATGTGAGGAAACTGTAGATATTTTCATATAATTCGACCTCATCAAAAATAGATATCCTTTACCACAACCACTAGCCTTAAAATATTTTTATGCTTACCTTTAAGAAATAAAAATCCCTATTGTAGGCACGAAAATCCGCTGACACATGATCATTACCCTCCTTCTAATTCTCGGCCTGGTTACTGGCTACATTTCTATTATGGCTGCAGGTGGTGGCGCACTGCTGCTGGTCCCCCTAGTAGGATTTCTAGTTGGCCCCCATTTAGTCGCCCCAGTATTAACAACAGGAAATGCGATTGCATCTCCATTCGGCGTGTATTTATTTTGGAAGCACATAGATTGGAAGGTGGCATTATGGCTAATCCCAGGCATCATACCTGGAGCAATTATTGGCGCCTACGTTTATACCCAGATGCACCCACTATTAATAGAGTTTACTGTCGGCTTATTCTTAGTTTCGACCATATTTCAGTTTGGATTCGGGCATAAGAAACGTTCATTTGTTATGTACCTGCCGTACTTTCCAATGCTCGGCTTTGTCACCACACTCTTCTCTTCAATTATTGGCGCTGTAGGCCCCGTACAAAATCCTTTTTTCTTAAATTACGGACTTAACAAAGAGGAGCTAGTCGCAACCAGAGGCGTGAGCTCTTTAATGATGCACTCGACGAAACTTGTCGCTTACTTCCATTTTGGCGCGCTTAACACTGAATTGATCACTTACGGCTTGACCATTGGACTGGGAATTATGACAGGCATGTTTATAGCGAAACATTTCCTAAAGATAATAAGCATACAAAAATTTAACAGCTACGCACTTTCGATCATGTTTGTATCTGGGTTGATTTTAATTTTCAGAGTTAGCGTGCAGCTATGGGAGGCAGTTTCATGACCCCAAAATTACAATTAAAACTGGCAGGCAACAATTCAATTTTGAAGCCTTCAAAAACCTTAAGACCTTATGATTTCACCTGACACAAAAGAACACCTCCTTCAACAAACCCAGTCATAAAAATTCAAAACATCTTATAAGCCCCACACCACCATAAAGACCACGAGATTATTATCTTTAACTCCTTGGATATACTCACAATTAGACATTAACCCTCATTTCCTTTCCCCTTCCCCTTCCCTTTAAGATATTCTTCCTGAGATATTTCTTGCCCATGCCGGAGGGCATCATTAAACAGTCGATTATTGCTGGGAATTGGAGTTTGACCTTCCTCTTCACCATAAAATTTTCTGTATATATTTTTAGTCTGATGATCCCTCCTAAACATGACTGACTCAAAAGGATAGTCAATAAAAATATGCCTTAGATTTAAATATTCACCCGTTTTAATCGGCATCAGCTCAGACCTCAAAGACGTATAGTAATTTTTACTTTCAACTTCAATCTTCTTTCTTCGTGGATCATCTTCTTTCAAAGAGCGCCATTTCTCGTATAACTCATGTCCTTTTCCACCTTCAACTGTGGCTCTATTTGAAATAGATGCATATGCGTCCTTACCCAGTAGAGCTATCGCAGACTCAGGAGATTCTTTTGCATATATCATCTCAGGGGAGTTCACCTGTATTTCTGCAACCAAACCACTACTCGTTTTAATTTTAGAGTTTACTCCGCTATAACCTAATGGATCCACAGATCCATCGATAACTTTTACCATTGCTCCTTTTGCCCTAAGCATTCCAACTACTATAGGGATTTTATCCTGCGGTACAACAATGGTATTCCTTGCAAGATCCTTGATTCGAGTTGGGTCACCGCCGTAATCATTAATAACTTTTTCCTTAGATCTCTCTAATGACTTTATCGGCACTTTAGCAACACTCCCCTCATTCATAGCCGCTATTTTATCGGCCAGAAGGTCAATTTCTTTCTTCGCTGCGGGAGCTTTTGCATATAACTCATCAAAGCCTTCGATCTTCTCTGAGTGGAACGATGACTGATCGCTTTTTGAAGCCTCATTTGGTGCATACTGATGAGACTCAACCCCAACAGGCAACCAATTTTTATTTTTCTTTGAGCTCCCAACAAATAAATTAATGACATAATATCTAGAATCAATAACGCAACTGCCTTTAATGGCACTAGATTCCTGCCAGAACGGATTAGGCCCTGAAAAGCAGGGCTGAGCCAGTGTCGCAGAATCAACCTTTAAAGGTACCAATAAGCCGCATACTAAATAAATGAAATTATAAAGAGTCAAATAGCATAAAATTGAGCGACTATTCATGAATCGACCCCAATTGAAACGTTTACTCACAGTTTATATCTGGAGAGTAAAAAATGGATACTTTAAGGTAACCCGCGACAAGGGTCAGAATAAGATTACCCAGAATTACTATATCACTTAAATGACTTTGAAGATGTAAATATGGATTTCACCCAACACCATTTAGACCATTATCAGGGAGTATCATCTTGCCTACCTGATTACCAATGGAAAGCATTTGGCAAGCTCCAGGATAACCGCTTATTAATTTCTATACATATTATCCTAGGAGATAGGTAGGATTCCCTGGCAAATCATTCATAAATCCTTGCCGCATAAATAATTTCAGCAAAGACTTGCCACTGAATATTTTCAGGCATACCCTTCCCTTGATTTGCATAAAATCCATCCATATCTTCTGTCCATGCAGCCATTGCTTCGAGAAAATTGGCTAAATCAGTATTTTCCCAGGTTGATGCGTTATTTTTAAAATCCTCAAGTAGATCCAAGATGAAACTGGAAAAATCAGCCCTTGTTTTAATTTCACCCAGCTTATTTGGCAGATCTAGTGATTTCATCGATCTTCACCTTCTTCACGGATACGAATAGATGTACCATCGTTACGACTGGTAAACTTAAATGATCTGGTAGATAATTCCTCTGATGTGGCGGGAATTATTCTTATCGGCTTATTCGCCTCTTGGAAAGCTTTGAGCCTTCTATTATCCAGGGAGTAAATCTTTCCGTCACGACCAAAAACCCGAATAGGAGGGACATCATACGCAGTTACTTTACCCTCTTTAAGACTTTGAATTAAATCTTCAACTTTACGACCATTTGAAAACGTTGGCTTAATACTATCCTGGGTAAATCTAACTTCTTTGGGATTTATCAGCCCCTTTCGGATCACAGCAATCCTTGGGGATGCTACCCATTTACTGTAGGACGTAAAACGACCTCCCGTAGCATAAGACCGAACTCGAAACTTGTAAGAGCCACTCTTTAATCGATTATTTTTTTCAATTGGGAGGGTTACTGAAACAGCTTTTGCTCCCATATAGACTGAGGACCATGTTGCGCAATCATCTTTACACTGTTCAATTTCATACCCTGATACTTTTGCTCCAGTATCTGGAGCTTCCCATTGAACTTTGACCGTTCCATGAGATTCTGGATTGTCTGAAGCTGTAATCACTGATAAGGGGGCTGACTGTACAGGAGGCTGTACCTGCTGAACTCGCTCTCCCTCGCCACCAGAAGCGGTAACATTTCTTGGCGAAGAAGGTGGGATAGCTACATTTACCCACTTTTCAATGGAGTAAGCGCCACATCCACTACTATTACAAGCCCGGACCTTAAATCCCCAAGATCCTGTAGATAGCTTTTTAACCCGATAAGAATGCCCAGCAATTTTTATGGGCTTAGACCAATCTCCATCATTTTTTTGCTTTACAAGCTCATAGGTGTCTACCGTCTCTGGGGGAGGATGCCAAGTTAACGTTATATCCCCAGTTCGACTTTTCATTTCCGAGACAGCTACTTCAACTTCTGAGGGCGGTGCCACCCCAAAGGCTGACTGACTAGAAAAGTTATTAGCAAAGGTTATAAGAGAAAAAGAAAGTAAATATAAATATGTAATGATATGCAGTTTAAAAGCCACTACTATCACCCGAAAATTTATATGGTGAGTGGGAATTACCAATTGCCTTATTACGGCTGACAATTATAGGGTATAGCTTAGCTATAAAAGAAGATAACTGCTGAATTACTGGTCAGCTTTAAGTGTGGAAAGTTTATGAACCTCTACGGAAAAAATGTTTAGGAAAGTAATACAATTTATGTAGATATACGGAGTCTATGAGTTAATTCATAAAGGTAACTCCGTACACTAATGTTAGATTCTGGCGGAATTTTAATTGACTATAACCTAGCCCCTTAACCTTTACCTATAAAAAATCCAGTGAGCAAGTCACTCATCCCGCCTGAACTCTAAAATATCACCTGGCTGACACTCTAGTGCCTCACATATTGCCGATAGGGTGTCAAACCTAACGCCCTTCACTTTACCACGCTTCAGTAGGGAAAGATTAGCCTCAGTAATTCCTATCTCTGCTGCCAACGACTTTGAACTGACTTTTCGCTTGGCCAGCATTACATCTAGATTGACAATGATAGCCATGCTAAACAAACTCTTTGTTTTCTTGATCGATTTGTTTTGCTGCACGCAAAATATAGAGGACGCTCACTAGCACGAACAATGTAAATAGCCTGCCGATATCAAGTGCAAGGAATAGAGTAAGTTCATTATTATGCAAATACGATAAATAACTAAGCCACAAAGATTCTAACATACGTACCAAAATCGCAGCGCCATAAAGCCAAACCAGCCATAGGTAGCATCGGTCACTCTCCTTACCAAAGTAATCCCCCTTGGCGTACTGTCCAAAAAGTCGCCAAAGCCAATAAATAAACAACCCGGAAAGCACAAAAGTTGGCAACTGGCCGAGGAATAGCATCGGTCTGAACTGATCACCTAGCCCCCACAACTCTTGAAAAAGTGGGTTGCTGCTATTGAAGGCATTCATGTCATAGAAAAAATAATTGATCAGCAAGCTGCTAACAGCAATAAGGCTGATTACCACGATTGCCCAGCGCAGACGTGCACTTAATACCTGGATCTTATGATTCACAGATTAACTCCTATTGGATAGGCAGGCATTATACAAAAATATTGCATTTCTGCAATCAAGCAATAAATTATTGCTTTACAATAATTTATTGCTGATCTACAGTATGCCTCATAGTCATTATTGATAAGGAGTAAAGCACATGGAATTACAAAATAATCGTTGGTCAGTACGTAAGGCCATCTGCTGGCTAAGTCTTGCGGCCGCATTTAGTGGCTGCAGCATTAACCACCTCGTGGAGGATTCAGTATCGGCGGAAACTCAGCAGGAACTACTCTCTGTTGAGAGTTTCTTTAATGACTCTGCAATCAGCGGGGTTAAATTATCTTCAGATGGGCAGTGGCTAGCCTGGCTCCAGCTGCACAATGGAGCACCGAATATCTATGTAATGCCGAGCAATGGGAGTATTGAAGATGCCTTCCCGTTGACCGCTTTTGCCGACGGCGCAGATAGCTTTTCTTGGGATAAACATCAGCTCGGCATGTTTGTCTCTAAAGACTCGAAAGGGAATGAACTGCACCAGATCTATAGATTGGATCTGGAGGTAAAAGATAAAGATCTAAGTTTGCTCGACACCCAAAAATTAACCTCAAAAGACAGCGCGAGATACATAATTTTAGGGCAAGCTTCAGAAAAGCCCAACAGTCTAACTCTCTTTGCTAATCACGACGATCCGAAGTTGTTAAGTTTTTATCAATTGAACACCCAAACTGGTAAGTTGACATCAATAATGTCTAATAATCAGCGCTTCCATGATGTACTGATTGACAAAGAGGGAATTCCTGTCGCCGGTGTAAGGTCCAACCCAGACACATCCATGGAATTGTTTATTCACAAGAATAAATCCTGGCAAGAGGCTCTGAAAACTGAGCCTGGAGAAATCTTACACCTATCCAGTTATAACTCAGATCTCGGGAGAGTGTATTTCGAGTCTAGTTACGGTGAGGCAGACACATCAGGGTTGAAGCAATTGAACCTGGCTTCAGGAAAAATTACTGATGTGCATACAGATCCTAATAAACGTGCCGATGTTTACAAGACTCTTTTCAATAAAGATGGTGAGCTTCAGTTGGTTTCTTACTACTATGGGTACCGAGAAGATTATCCGGTTAGTAAGGAATTCCAAAAACACTGGCAATTTATCACTACTCAGTTTACTCGCAGAGTAGAGATCGATGTTATCTCTATAAATGAAGAGTCTGGCATTTGGTTGTTGGACATTGCTAGCGATGTCGATCTGGGAGCTTTTTATACCTACAATCAAACAGACCAGTCGCTAACGCGCTTGATTGATAAAGATACTAAATTAGACTCTGCATCTCTGGCAGAAAGACATTCTATCACCTATCAGGCCCGTGACGGTATTACCATCCAGGCCTATCTTACCCTGCCCAACGGCAAGAGTAGTCAGTTACCGCTAGTGGTATTGCCGCATGGTGGCCCATGGGCTAGAGATTATTGGAGACTGAGTGATAGCTTTTTCAACCGTGTGTCTCAACTGTTAGCAAATCGTGGTTATGCCGTTTTGCAACCTAATTTTCGTGCATCGACTGGCTTTGGTGAAACCTTTATCTCTTTGGGTAATCGCCAGTGGGGAACCGGTGGGATGCAACACGATCTTACTGATGGTGTTGAGTATTTAGTAGAACAAGGCATTGCAGATAAACACAAAGTGGCAATCATGGGTGGCTCTTATGGAGGCTATGCAGCACTTTCCGGGTTGACTTTCACCCCAGATGTATATGCCGCCGCGATATCTTTTGTTGGCCCATCAAGTTTAATCACATTGATAGAGTCATTCCCGGAGTATTATCGACCCTTTATTTCTAACTGGTTCAATGCTGTTGGCGACCCTTTGATTCAAGTTGATCGAGAGGATATGCAAACCAGATCGCCCATAAACTTTACGGATCAAATTAAAGC
This sequence comes from Microbulbifer mixtoriginis (SeqCode), assembly GCF_052468275.1. Lineage (NCBI taxonomy): Bacteria > Pseudomonadati > Pseudomonadota > Gammaproteobacteria > Cellvibrionales > Microbulbiferaceae > Microbulbifer > Microbulbifer mixtoriginis (SeqCode). The sequence continues at coordinate 3,668,159 of NZ_CP174341.1, forward strand.
ACCCTTACTGTTGGTGCAAGGTGCAAATGATCCTCGCGTTACTCAACTTGAGTCTGATCAAATTGCTGTAGAAATGTATCAAAAAGACTTGGATGTCGAGTATATTTTAGCAAAAGATGAGGGGCATGGGTTTAGCAAGCGCATTAATAAGATGGCTTATTTAATAAAGATGGAAGAGTTTCTTGCTGAGCACCTTGGTGGTGAATTGAATCCTGAAATCCCTGAGGAGCTTACTACTCACCTGGCAGGGCTTGAGGTCGATATATCAAAATTAGCCAAACAATAATCTCAAGTCGATTTCTTGCGATCTTAATTTGATTGCCAACGTAGCACGCCTGTCTTTGACCGATATTAATCAATATCGGTTAAAGACAGGATACCTGTTATCAGTCTTACCTAAGCAGTGAAGACCAAATGAATTTACTACTTCTCCACTACCTGACCTCAGCATTTCCAATCGAAGCAATGTCACTATGTTGATTGGTTTCAACCCGTTTTAAACCTTAGAGCCCAGTCTTAGAAATTAAGAAAAAGCGTAGTAACCATATGGAGGAAGCCATGCATTCTCGTTTAATCACCATTCTCGGAACCCTTGAAGTTTCAACAAACACAAGTGCAGCCGAGTTCGACAACCAAAGCCACTAAGTTTCCATCCGTATATACCCTTGAACACAAGGTATAGAGAAATGGAACTTACTAGAAATTATCGAACAACTGAGAAAGGAAATACAAAGGAGTTTAGCTACTTAGAATTCACTGCTTCTGAGAGCGAGTCATGGAATAGTATTTCAATAGGGGCAGACTTTGACAACTATCCGCTGAAGTTGCGATTATGCTACTGTACCGTTTCTACTGATAAAATTGATGCATGGGATTTTGATGAGAACAACCCCATCTTTGCGCTTATTTTTGATGCCTGGCAAGAGTATGATTTAGAAGCATTCTCTCTGACTGATGTTTTTGAGCTATCGAAATCCTGCCAAAAAGCCTGCCTGTAACTGCTAGGGGGTTATAGCTTTGCCGAACTAGATTGGTCTCTATCTATGGAAGGGGTAATTGAAGGTATCGATAGTCACGAGTCGAAATTATTCAACAAAAGCTTCGCCCACCTTGGAGATGGGTTCCGCTACAAGTTCACTGGCTCTTTGTGTATGAATACTGAATACATTCAACACAACATCGATTAGATCGGCAAATATAAAATAACTGAAACAAACGAATGGAATTCGATCTGGATAACCTTGGTGTATGGCAGGCAAGAGGTATCTTATATTTTCCAACTAGAGATGAGTACGCTACTAAATAACAACTAGAGGCCTCACCCCTATGGCCCTCAACAATAATGAGCTAATAAAGCTGACAGGCTAACTCCAATAAAATCAGGCCCAGCGAAATAGCAAAACACCGTCGGGCCTTTATTTATTTGGAAATTCTTATAGCAACTGAACTAACAATTTTCACTGTTTATTAAGGCAAGAGTAAGTCTTAATTCATCGACTGTTGCGCCCTATTGTTAAAATATTTTTCGTACTATTTAACTCCCTTTAAGGCGAAGATGATAAAATCCTTGCGACCAAATCTCCCCCCATGACTGTGAGCAGGAAGAAAATTTATCCTCATTAAACCACAAGGTTACACTCTTACCAGTTGCATGTGCAGTGGTTAGAAGAGAAAAAGCAGCCTTACAGGATTCTTGCTTGAACCCGCCCTCCAAATTCTCGGTGATCCGGCAAAGTGCGACACTATGAAAGTTAGTGCCACTTCCACTGTCTATTATACTGGCGTTAACATTTCCGTTTAACGCAATTTCTACCGTAGTTACTTTACCGGTACACTCAGTCCCAGAGTAAGCACTACCAGAGGCAAAAATCAGCCCCAACAGCATAGCTTTTCCTGACCTTACTGTAAGCTTCCCGAATTTACTATTCATATCTACTCGCAATCAATTCAAATTTGGTATTAAATAATTCTGGAGGAAATATACTATATTTACCCCTGTCATGAGAAGGTAAATAACATAAATTATACGCCCTTGCTGGATAATACCATACTTGTATTTTCAGTTTGGTAAGAGTCGATAATTAGATGGAACCAAGTAAGAAAGTTGTTTTAGATAGCGGTAGAAGCTCATCAAGCCAGCTCCAAGAAATAACTATATAAGTGCTATATAGAGAATATTCGCTCTAGTGTAAAACGGAAGTATCAATTAGCAAAGTAGTTTTGATACACTGCGCAAAGTTAGCCTCATCATTAAATAGCCTATTTCGAGCCCCTAAACCTGAACAACCTAAGCAGTACCAGAATTCAAGAGTACTTATTGACCAGTCAAATTATAATCCGCTAAGAAAAAAATTATCAATATTTAAAATTGCTTATTAAGGTTAAAAAAGTCCCTGCAACTCTTAAATTACACCAATCATTTACTGTATATCCGACGATGAATATTTGATAAAAACCCTATCCCACCAACCCCTAGAGATCAAAAAAAGTGTAATAAAGGATCAAAGTCGACTCTAGTTTATCGCATATTCATTTGATGGTGAGCTTTTAGGCTAATAATTGAAAGGCAAGCTATATCTTGTCACAGCTGGAAAAGTCGGCCGCTCAAACTTCTACTCTAGAGCCCGGCTTACACCGGGCTCCGCGCTACAACTTCCCAACAATATTTACAAACATCCCCTGGCTGTCGTAATCCAGCTGAGTGAGATCATCGGAGAAATCCGTAAAGTTGTAGCCCACCCCCAGCTTGAGGTGGTCACCGATATGGCGATATAGGCCAATTAATGCACCGCTCTTGCTGTCCTGCGCGTCGGGTAAATCGAGCAGGCGCCCTTCGATGAGGAGATCCCAGCGTTTTACAAAATGCCAGTCTGCGCGCAGTACATAGAGGCTAGCACGGCTGTCAAAGAATTCCGGGTTTTCTCTATCCAGGCTTAGCTGGCCAAGGCGGTAGGCGTATTTGCCTCCCAGGGTCCAGCGCTGGGTGAGATCATAGCTGGCATCCACGGAGAAAATATGGCTCTTCTGAATAAATTCAGCTGAGGTGTTTTCTACGGTTACCTGATCTTTGGTGGGCACGTTATAGAAATAGGTGTATTTCAATAGCGTGTTGAGGCGATCGTGATTCACCGGGCGGTAGGCGTAGCCCATTACCGCTTCGGTAAATTTTCCATCATAGAACTCGCCCTGGGAACTTTTGCTATCGGAGTAATTAAATTTGCCAACCAAGCGCCAGTCTGGGTTGAGCTGATAGCTCAGGGTATTCTTCAACAGCCAGGTATCACGCTCGGATTCCAGCACGGTGTTTTCATCCACTGCGGTTTCCATGGCATCGGTACGGTATTCTACCGCCGAGGCCAAACGGATCGCATCCAGGCTATAGCCCATATTAAGCCCCAGGGCGTTGCGCTCGGTTTTGGCACCGGTGCGTGGGTCTTCCAGGGTGCCCGCTTCTACCGTGGTGCCGTATGTCCAGCGATCGTTGGGCGCCAGGTCCATACCCAAGGCATGCGTCAGGCCGGTGGAGACATCGCCGTGACTGTAGCGCTCCTCACCATACATACTCAGGGTATCGGAATAACGGCTGCGGAAGCCGGTACTCATATTGCCTTTACGGGCACGTACGCCGGTATCGCTGCGCTCGTTATCGAGGGTGTAATTCAGGTATACGCTGGTTCTGTCGCTCACCAGGAAGTCAGTGCCCAGTCGCGCGCCCATACCGGTATCGCCGCTGGAAACCTCACTATCCATGGTGAGTCTGTCGCTCACCCGGTAGGCACCGCCGACACCGACACGATTGTTTTCCTCACGAGTGCCGGTCACCTCTAGGGTACCCTGCACAAAGCCGAAAGCACTCCAATTTTCGCCAGAATCATAACTGGCCTCCACTGCCATATCAGTGCGGTCGCCCTGAGTTTGGGTGGCCGCCACAACTTGAGAGAAATCTTCGCGGCTATCGCTGCGCACACCGGAACTGAGATGCCAGTGATCGTTGAGGCGGTAGCCGAGCATGAAATCCGTTGCACTGGTGTGCAGACCGAATTCCTCTTCTTTACTATCCGCTTTCAAGCCCACATCGAAACTTTCACCGAGAGGTAGGTTGATCCCCGCTCCGAATTGGGTGGTTTCACCCCGGGCAAATTGACCGGGGCCAGAAAAGCCCGCTTCCCGTTGCTGGTGATAGAAATTACCGGAGCCGCGTAGGCTTTCGAAGAAATCACCCAGCTGCAGGCTAGCTTCAATTTTGTTGGCAGCAGCGCTAGCCTCAGGATCAAAAGTTTGACCGCTATCAAAAGTAAAACCACCATCTAAGGAGTTGGTACTATCGAGATTACCGCCTTCACTGTTGGCCACTTCCACTTTCAGCCAGCTGCCTGCCGTTTTACGTAATGTTAAGTCAAAGCCTTGCAGCGCAGTTTCGTTGTCATCCTCATCCTGTTGGGTAGCACTGAGCCCCAGCTTTACGTGATCTCCAAACCAGTAATGGGCGCGGCCACCAAAGGCGAGAGTGTCCATCTCTTCAAAACCGGGGGTGTATTCGTAGCGGGCTACCAGATACTGGGGATTACCGTTGTAGGAGCCATCCTGGATTAACAGATTATCGTTAGCCAGGGCAGACAAGGGCTTGTTCAGCAGTACGCGGCCTTGAATGTAATCGATATCGTAATCGATCACCGGGGAAAGATTTTTTACTGCCAGTACCAAACCGGAGTCTTTATCCCGCACTTCAACCCGCAGGCGTTCGGAGCCGTTGAGAATATCCTGATGACGCATGAAATAGAGGGAGCCACCGGTTCCACGATACTCATCGCGCCCGGCAATAGTGCCAGGCTCCGCACCAAAGGCATCCACCTGAAAGCGTTTTTCCCCGAAGCTGGTCATAGCGTCGCTTTCGAAGTGGCCGTTAGCACCATAGAGTGCGCGGTCTATTTGCGCCAGTTCGTTATCGGCATAGGTCGCTTTGAAATTACCCCACAAGCCGTAGTCGTCGTACTTGGACAACTTCACATAAAACTTGCCGGAGGTGGGTGCGTCTTCCACTACGGTGGAGTCGTCACCAAAGGTAGGATAATAAAGATCACTATCTAAACGGCGGAACAGGGCATCGGGCGTTTTTTCCATAAAGTTGGAAAATAAATCATCCACCGGCCCCTCTTCCGTATCCGCACTGGCAGAGAGGCGCCAGCCCTCACCGAAACCACCGCTGGTATAAAACGCCAGGCGACCATCGTAGCTAACGGAATTGTCGTAGTGGGTTTCATCGCCGGTAACCAGCGCCGCTGGGCCGTTGGTTTTGTCATAGCCAATCGTGAGATCGGCAATACCCACGGTAAACCAATCGTTTTTGGCAAATTCCAGATCGCGCAGGAACAATTCGCCATTGCCCTCTTGGTCCAGAACCGCCACTTCCACGGTGTGCATACCGGGGTCGAAAATTTGTTCGGCGACAAACTGGCCCTGCTCGTTGACCGGTACCGGGTTGCCCGCCAGCCACACAGTGTGCCCTGGCGGTACCTCGGCACCGTTCACCAGCACACTGTTACCATCCAGAGGAATATTTCTTCGCGCTAGGCGATTTTCACCGTAGCCAACCAATAATTCCTGTGAAACGTTTACCTCTTTCGTTGACTCTTCAACCTTATCCACCAGCCACAGAGTCTGTTCGGCAGTTTCATCGAAGCGGCCTTTTTTATCGTACACCCGCAAGACATAGTGCAGTTTTTTTAGCGGTGCCTGGAAATGGGAAAATTCTGCAAACCACTCCCCTTCTCCGGCAGCCAGCGGGACTATGTCAACCGGCGTGTCTCTCAGGGACTGCCCTTCTTCAAACAGGCGTACCTCGGCCCGCTCAATAAAACTGGGATAGTTGGTGTAGCTGCGGAAAACCACGCGGTTCTCGCTGTGCTCGGTATCCGGGTTATCCGCGTAGCGAATGGTATTGGGCCAGGCTGAAATATTCAGACGCGGCTGCATTTTTTTGTTATCGAAGCGGAACTGGATATTCGCATTATCCAGCGCCACATCGGTACAGCGCTGCAGATCGGCAGAGTTTTTATAGGGATCGTATTCGGGACTGCCATCCACAGTAATACGCATTAAATTCAGTGAATAGGGGTTGTTAGCGATGGCTTCGCGGTTAATACGCTCGATCTCCAGGCGGTCGCTCTCCGCCAGAATCGCCAGCTCATCGTAGAGCACCTGCACTTCAACCCTCGCGCCTTCATCCAGGGTGAAACCGTTGGCCACTACATCGTCGGACTGCACATAACCGCGCCCTTCAAATTCCACTTGGGAGTCTTCGAGGCTGAGAAGCTCTTTTACCTGCTCCATCGCACGGCGCGCGCGTGCACCAGAGAGCCCAACATCATCGCCGTAAACCATGGCTTCCCGGCGGTCCATGCGCTTATTTTCGCTATAACCAATAAAACTCAAGCGCACATTGGCTTTGCTCGAAATTTCCCCCATAGCAGCGCGAATTTGAGCCAGCTGCGCCTGGGTAATAATCGGATCGCCATTATCGAAACGGATAGGCGCTATATCGCCACGCAGGGATTGGTGGGCAATGGTAATGGTTTCCGCGGCTGCCGCCTCTGGGCAGGCCTGTACGCCATCCACCGCCACTTCGAGGGGATCGTCGTACCAGAACTCCACTTCCACACGGCGGTTTAGGGTGCGCCCCTTGGGTGTGTCATTGGCGGCTATGGGCTGACTGGCGCCCTTGCCGCTACTGGAGATCATGGTGTCCGGTAGGCCCAGGGCATCGCGCACCGCCAGAGCAACACGTCGGGCTTCGCTATGGGACTTTTCCTGATAGGCACTCTGTTGCTGCTCAGAGCTTTCACCAATTTGCAGAGGCAGCGCATCGGTATGACCAACAAAATGAATCACCAGATTATTCTTATTGGACAGATTTGTACGCACTTCGCGGATACGCCGTAAGAACGCCTCAGGTAAATTCGCTTGCCCCGGCTGCCAGCGCAAAGGATTAACCAGGTTCTTCAAGCGCGCGCGCTGCTCAGTGCCAGCGGTATAATTCAATCTACAAACCGTTTCCTGGCGACACACTTTGACCCGGTTAAGTGCCAGGGCTTCAGCGCGGGCACGGGCTGCCATAGCCTCTGCATCCAGAGCATCGTAACTCACCTGCACTTGCACGCGACGGTTCAGTTCGCGTCCGGCAGTGGTGATATTGTCGGCAATGGGCTCTGCGTCACCGCGGCTTTCCACCGCGATCATCTCTTCCGGCAGTTCCAAAGCCTGCTGGAAAAAATCTGCCACGAATTGAGCGCGAGCAAGGGTAAATTCTTCCTTACTTGCGTAATCCGCAACGAATTCTTTTTGCATCGGGTCCGAATCGGTGTGACCAATAAAATGCAATTGGAAATTGGGCGTTTCTCCCAGCTCATCCAGCTTTTCACGCAATAATGTGATGGCCTCAGGAGAAACTTCATCACCTACAGCAAAAAACTGTAATGGCTCGATAAAGTCTTCCACCACAATCGGCTCGGGCGGGGCAATAAAAGTACCCGCATCCTGCAGCCATTGATTGGAAGGGGCGCGCAGCAACATCGTTTCCGTATTGCTGCCTATGGATTTTTCCTCAAACTCCGTCTGCGGCTCCTCTACTTCTGGCGCCAGTCCGGGAATTTTTTGCCACACCTGCCACCAGCTGGTTTCCTGGGGTTCGGCTACCTCGGTATCAGATTGCTGCTGCGCGTGTACAGGCATTGCCAAGGCCAAAGTAATCGCTGTGGCCAGGCAACGCTCACGCCGACGAAATGTGCGAGTGTTTTTTTTCGCAACAACCGCTGTGCCAGGTGTGCGCGAACACTCCAAGTTACTGCGCTTTTTATTGCCATCTGCAAAGGACATTACTGCCACCCTCCTTTGCTGGGCGGCGCACCACGCCGCCAGAACACTTCCGTTTCAATCGTCAGTTCGTAGTCGCCATAACTACGCGCCCACTGCTCGGCAATATCCGCCTTGATCGTTTGCAAACGCTCTTCCACCAAATCCGGGTCTTCATTTTCCGCGAGGTAGGACAGGCGCAATACCGAGGGTGCTTCGCTGAGTTTTTCCAGCAGCAGCTCAATACGGGAGTGCCATTGGGGACGCATCTCGGTAGTTGTCGGTTCGAAGACCGCCTCGGCCATATCCAGGCGCACTACCCGATGCAGGCTGGCGCCGAAGTTAAACTTCACCATCTTGCCTCGGGTCGCACGCACCACGCGCGGGTTTTCTGTGGTGAGACGATAGCCGCTTGGCAAACTGCGGTCGTCGAGCTTGAGCACAAAATTGGAACCGCGATCGGGGTTCGGCACCAAAGCACAGGTAATATGGAATCGACCGTGGGCATCGGCAGTGGCATTGAGACCCGTTGCGCTGACGACCCTCGCACCGGCCAGTCCACCTTCCCCGGCATCTTGGTAGCCGTTCATATTTTTATCGTCGAAGACCTTACCGATCACATCGGTACAGTCGAAAGTGGGGTCCGGTACCACACGCACGGTCGCCGAAGCTTCACCAGACGCCGTCTGTCCGGAGAGCTGGTTAAACATACGTGCACGGTTCACATACTTGCCCTCCCCTACACCGGAGCCTACAACGAGTAGCAGTTTCAACTCGCGGGTCTGATCCGCCTCTACACGTAGGTCCGACCAGATCAACTGTAACCCTTTCATCTCCGGTTCCACCGGTTCACCATCGAGACGCGCCGAGCCGGCCACGTATTTGAAGCCTGCGGGGAAAAAGTCCACCAGCTGCAAATCGGTGAGCGGTACCGGCAGGTTATTGCCGAAGGTAATGGTGTAAGGCACCAATTGGCTGCGGGTCACATTCAACATGGCCGCAGTTTTAGTAATAGAGAGCGCCCCCTCTAATTTCGGGTCCAGGGGGATATGGTTGTTGAACAACTGGCTATCCCCTGGAATTTGTTTGTTATCCAGAGTCAGGCGCAGGTAATAGTTGGTCAGGGTATCACGTGCTTCTATATCCAGTGGCGGATTAGCCGGGGACAGTTGCACCTCGCAGTGTTGCGCAGTACCCGGCACCATATCCGCATTACTGCCGAGGCAAGCGCCCACATCGAATCCGGCAGTCTCCTCATTGGTCTGCGCTGGAATAACCAGGGATTCACCACCGACATAATTGTCATCGGCCAGTTCTACTCGAATCAGGTAGTCCGCATTGGCCGGACAGGCGGCATCATCGAAATTAATATCGAACTTGTAGTAGCCACCGGCACGGGTTACCTGACCCTGCTGCTTTTCATCATCGAAGCAACGATTCGGCAGCTCCTGGCCTGAGCTGGCACGCAGCATACTCAGCGTAGCGCCGGTAATCGGAGCACGCAGGATGGAGTTGTAAATGACTCCGTTTGGCGTGAGCGGCAGGTTTAAGTCTTGCGGATTAGCACCAGACTCCACAAAGATCTCACTGATACGCTGGGGACCATTGGTGAAATCGGAAACCGGATTACCCAGAGATGCGGTACTTTCGCTGGCATCCGGCGCGGTGTAGCGCATCTCGTAACTAAGACCACCATAATTGTTGGGCACCAGTCCCTGGAAATTGAAATAGCCATTTTCATCAGTCTGGATAGTTTCCAGCAATGCACCGTTGAAATACAGATCCACTGCCCAGTTCAACAACAAGCGTTCATCGGCATCGGCCTGATTATTGAAGTTCACATCGTGCCACAGGTAACCGGCCAGATTAGCGATTCCCGGTGTGCCACCAACATCGATAGCAACACTGGCCTGATTGCTTGAAGGTGGATCATTCCAGTGCACTTCCGCGGTATTCACCACGGTGTAGCCAATTTCCAGGCTGTCGGAAAGTTTTGCCTGGAAGCGCAATGTCACACTTTCACCCGGCAGCAAATCTCCATAAGTTGTGGAGTAGTCAGCAGTAATTACCGTACCGGCAACGCTGACTCCATCTACTTGGCCATTTAGCATGGCAGAGTCTGCAACGTAGGTAAGGACACCATCGCCAGCAACCATTAGGTCATCAGTAATACTTACCATGGTCGCCGGCACACCACTGATATTTTCAATGGTCACCAAATATTCCAGCACTGCTCCGGCTTCGGCTGCGCCACCGCCGACAACGGCAACTTCTTTTACAATTGAAAGCAGCTGTGCATCACCCACCACCACTAGTGTCGGTTGGGCACCATTGGCCGGATTGCCATCTGCATCAGTGAGTACCAGTGGTAGTTCTTCTGCAGCAACACTGCCCTGGTTGCTGATTACCGTACCCCTGGCAGCATCCATATTCACCATTACATCAAAAGTTACGGTGGCAGTTTGTGCAGAAGTAATCACCCCCTCGTTGGCACCTGGCAAAGGTGGGGTTAGGTCATCAGAAGATACCGGCAATGCAGTATTCAGCAGTGACATACCACCGGCATTATCAGCAACCGCGATTCCATTTAAGGTGGTACTACCGGCAACATAATTGGTATTTGCGGGCACTTGGTCAGTGAGTGCCACCTGCAGCGCATCAACCCCCCCCATATTGGTAATCGCAATGGTGTAACGCAGCACATCACCGGGGTCGACAATACCCGTGGAAATATTATCCACCGCAATTACCACGGTCTTATGAGCAACCAGCAGGGGAACATCGCCAACAATATCTATTGTTGGATCGTTGGGGACATCTGTAGCGGGGTCATCCGATGGGACTTCATCGAAGGGGCCACTACCAGCACCTTCGCCATTAACAAAGCCTTGGTTTGAAATAATAGTGCCGTCATTGACATCATTAATGGTGACATCAAAGGTAACCATCACAGGCACAGCGCCAGTTGCCGCTGCAGCAATAAAACCATCGGCTTCGCCAGATGTATTAATGTTCATACCCGCTTCAAGCGGCGAAGCGTCACTTACATCTGTAAGCGCAGAACCATTCAAGGTGGTGGAGCCAGCAACATAAGTAGTGTTCGCTGGGATCTGATCACGCAACATCCCGTTAACGATATTTTCGTTACCGGTATTTTCCACGCGAATGGTATAGCGCAGGGTATCCGCCACCATCAGCAGGTCCGGGTCACCGGTCATATCTGCTGAGGTTTTATGAATTACCAGCAGTGGTTCAGATTCAATTAATACCTGAGTAGGATCTTCATCCCCCGCAGCGTCAGGATCATCAGTACCGTTAATATTGGGATCATCACTGTTTTTCAGTAATTGACCGGGCAACTGTACCTGAGCCTGATTCAACACAGTTGTACCGCTGTCAATTACAGAGGCGAGACTTACTTCATAGATCAACTGAATGGAATCACCCGCACTGCCACTTGCCGCCAGGTCAAGATTGGTCACCTTCAACAAGCCACTGCCGTGGGTACCAGCAGAAGCATCTGTCCCGCTACTATCGCTACTCGCCGGAGCAGTAACCAGTTGCAGGGAGCCCGACTGGAACAATGGCAAGCTGTTTAGGCGGCCCAAGTCATCAGTAATCTCAATACCACTGACATCCACACCGCTGATATTTTTCAAAGTGAGGGTGTAGCGCAGTACTTCTGCAGGGCTGGCCGTGGCAGCCGGATTTTGTCCGCGAGTAACATTCTCGACAGTCTTGTAGAAAGTTACCTTGGGTACTGAAGCACTTAGGGTATAGGCATCCTCATGATCGAGCACGCCAGGTGTACCATCGGTAGGCGCCGGACGGGTGTACTGACGCGCTTCAGGCGCACTGCTATCCCAACTGTGCCACAGCGTTACCCCGGCAATATTAGTGAGCGTATCGCCATCGCGGGTATCTACATCCAGAGTAGCGTCGTAACTTAGCAGCAGATGGTGATCCGCAGCCAACATTGCCCCAGCACCAATTGATGTGATGGTAAGAGTACAACTGGCTGCATCAAAGGCCGTATTAAAATCGGTTCCTTCACTCAGGGTGGCAATCGCAGTACCGGCCGCATCGGTGATTTGTGCGGCAAAATTATTTGGTGCGGTTTCACACATGCCACCGGGATTATTGTCCGGCAGGATATCGGTCACGCTGATATCCCAGGCTGGGCCGGTACCAATATTGTGTAAGTCCAAAGTAAAGGTGCCAGGTAAACCGGACTGCACACTGGCCGGGCCGGTTTTTGTCAGGGTAATCGCCGTGGGTTCTACCACCTGCATATCCAAGGTGGAATTACCCGCACCAGCACCCTGCCCCATGGCCGGGTTGTTATTATCGTAGTTGTAGCTGTAACTGGCGCTGTTGCTAAACAGGAAGCCATCCACATTGGGTGGATTGCTGTCGCGCAAGCGCAGCGTTACATCAATAACCACCTGCTCACCAGCGGGCACATCGATGCCGTTGGTAGTATCGGCAATCACCAGTGCAGAAGCGGAACCGGTATTTTGCGGAGTAAATGCATTTTTACCGGAAACCTTGGCCGCACCAATAAATTCCAAATCCGCCGCGGAAGCACTGAGGTCAATCAACACGCTAACATCGTGCAGGGCTGCTGGCTGCGGCGTTTGCGGAATAGTAATGCGGTAATTGAACGGCTCGCCAATAGAAGCCGTGGGCTGAGTATTTTCAATGAAAAGCGGCGCGGCATTGGGAGTATTAAACTGCACACTCACCGGGGCTGTGGGGCCGTAGTCTTCGCGCATATCCGCAGTCACGGCCGTTGTACCGAGAGAAGGCAGATTGTCGCCATCCAGAGAGTAATAAGTCTCCACATAAGCGGCATTTTGCAGATTAAGGCCCGCGCCCAAATTAGCATCCGCCTGAACGCGGTACACCATTTGTAAAGTCTGGCCCGGGTTAATGGCGTAACCGGTACCCGCGGAGAAATCCCAAACCGCTGCGCCAGTGCTGCTGTCGAAAGTTGGAGCAACAGCCGTTGCAGTAGCGCCATTGATAGTTACTGACTGCACATTGATACCAGCCTGGCGCAGGCCGAGGGGAATCAAGTCTTTAAAGAGCGGATCATAGGCGGGCGCAGAACCATTATTGGTAATCGTAATGGTGTAGTCGACCCTATCACCGGCGGAGAGAGTGGTACCCCCAGCAGGATTCGCACTGATTGCTATTGCCAGGTCTGGCTGTAGCAGATCCAGAGTTTCACTGTCATTGCGTGTTTCATTACCGGTAGCGGCATCGAAGCTGAAAACAACATTATTAGTGAGTGCAGTATTGTTGGCGGGCCATGGGTGCACATCGCGGTTTAATACCCGCGCGCGATAGCGCAGCACAAATTCATCATTAGCTGCGTTGTTATCGCCTTGGTTGCGCAAATCAGCAATATTCCAACTCAGTGTGGTCGGGCCCGCGGCCGGGTCACCAGCCTGCACCGGCTCGGCGATAGCGTTGTGGAGGAAAGGTGCCACAGCCGCGAAAGGTGCATTGTTATCGCCATTGATCGACACAGTGCCGGCAAATACCATGCCCTGCGGCAAGGTATCGACAATCTGCGCCTTCGGTGCTGTACCTTCTGGCAGGGCCAGACGCAGCTCGTATTCCACCAGATCGCCGATACGCAACTGCACATCAGTGCTACCGTAGCTATCGTCAACACGGGTTTTGCTCAGTACGCTGTCATTGGCGGCGGTCAGCTGTGCGGCAATATTTTCCAGTACATAATCATTTAAACCGCCGACACCGTCAGCACCATTGCGCTCATGGGGACTGCTGTTATCTTCATCCAGACTGGTCCACTCGATGCGCGCAGTGGTGGAAAGTGTGGCAGCTGCCAGCACTTCATCCAGTACCAGAGCATCGAATACCAACAGGCTGTTATTACCGGCAGAGATATCCAGATCGCTGTTGGCACGGCTCCACTCGAGAGTTTGCGCAGCATTAACACCATCGCCGGTTACCGTGGGGTCGGCCTGGGCGGCACCTGCAAAGGTGACACTGCCCGGTACCAATTGCAGCCCCAGAGAGAGCTGCTCAAGGATAGCCAAATCGAAAGCGGCGGAATTCTCCGGGCTGCCCGCAGCGGCTAGGTCCAGGGTAAAGCGCAGAATATCGCCCGCATCGGGGTCATTACCGGGGCTGGTCTGGTTGGCCACCGTATTGGTTGCGGATAAATCCGGCTCCACAATAGTAAGCACCGGCGCAGTGCCGACACCGCCGGCCTGTGCAGCCCCACCTTTAGTGGCGGCAAAGGTATAACTGGCTTGATTGGCAAAGTTGTGCCCCGCTTGCGCGGTTGCATTATTGGCAACCCGTGCGCGCACTTCAAAAATTGCCACTTCGCCGGCCGGAAGCATGTCAACAGCCAGGGCAATATTGTTACTGCTGGTGTTATCGGTAAATGCGCGGCCATTAATTTCCTGCAGCTGCACCAGTGTCAGGCTGGGGTCGAGCACATCGGTAATCACCAAATCGTGAATCGCCGCAGTAGTGGCGCTACCCGGTACTTGAATGCGGTATATCACTTCCTCACCCACTGCCGCTGTGGGGGCAGTAAGCAGCGTTTTCTGCGGAGGCGTTACCGTAGTGGCAACAGTACCCATCGGGTAAGGCGTTGCCAGGGGAACTGCAGCATACTGTTCACCGCTCTTGCTGGGCAGTGACCAGAATTCATTTGCTGTAAAAGTGTTTACCCAGTTTTCACCGCCGCCGATATCAGTATAAAAGCCAATTTCATAATAAATATCCAAGCAGGTACCAGCGTCGATAGGCACCTGTAAAGTAAAGTGCATATCGTCACCGCGATTGACCGGTGCAGTGTAGCTATAATCAGTACCTTGAGTCAGTACTGAGCCATCCAGGGAGACCCGTAAATTGGCGATGGAACTTTGCTCCATCTGCGTCGCCAGATCATCGGTCAAAGACAGATCGTAAGCTGGAGCCAAGCCAGTGTTACAGGCTTGTAAAGTAAACTGCATCACATCATTGGCCGGATCCACATTCATATGGGAACTGGGCCAGTTGGCATCGGTTTTAGTCAGATTCGCAAGGCGCGGTTGCAGTACTGTAATACTGGCGCTGTCCTGCAATGTGCTGGCAGCACCGGTGTAATTCAGTTGCGCAGTATTGGTGAGGGTGGCTGTGGGCACCGCAATGCCCGCGCCGGTTTGTACCTTGGCGGTGTACTCAATAATAAATTGATTGGTATTACCGAAGTTACTGAGAATATCGCCCAGATTCCAGGTCACGGTACCAGTATCCCCCGCGCCAGGCACGGCAATCGCCGCATAGGTGTAATCATTCAAGTTGTCATCGTAGGGCGCGGTGGTATCACCGTTCACGCTGATAATGGAATCAAACTCCAATCCGCTCGGCAGCGTATCGGTAACGGTTACCGCCGGTGTGGTGCCCGCCTGCAGATTCAGAACTAGCTGATAGGTAACAGTGTCACCAACCCGTACCGTACCCACTGGAGTGGCGCTATCGGAATCCGCAATGACTGTCTTGGAAATAGTGGTGTTATCCACCGTGTCGATACTGGCGCTGGCCGGGCCCACACAGTAATCATCCGGTGCCGAAATACTTGGGCAGCCAGCACCATCGCGTTCATAGGCCTGATTATTTGTACTGCTGTTGTCGAGAGAGGTCCAATCCAACATCACACTATTGCTAATGGGAGAACCAAATACCCCATTCACCTGAGTGCGGTAGGTAATCACCAGAGTTTCCCCCAGTTGCAGGTCCAGACTGTTATCACCGTTCTCCCGTCCCCAAATCAAGGGGCCATTGGGCGCTGCCGCCGGTGTTGAGACAAAACCTGCCACAGCACCACCATTAATTAGTGCCGTTGGGGTGAAACTGCTATCCAGGCGCAATTCCGAAGGTAGTGTATCCACCAGGTTTAAGTCGTAAGCAGCTGCTGTGGAGCCACCATCGTGGGCCACGGTAATTTCGTACTCCAGTACATCACCACCCACAGGCAAATTGCCGGGGTTGGTCGCATTACTGACAGTTTTACTGACCGCTAGCAAAGGCTCTACCACGGTAACCGCAGCGGTGTTGTCATTGAGATTTTCCCCGGCTCCGGTTTCGCCATTGCGGTAAGACAGGGTGGCACCATTGCGACGGGAATCGCCATTATTTGTAGCCAAATCATTGGCGATACGGGCAAAGTAGGTAATACGAATCAGTGGTTCAATAGTACCGCCAACCGTGTCATTTTCACTGGCAGTATCCACGGTGCCAATATTCCAGGTGGCATTGCCGGCAGTATTATCTGTGGGGAAACTATTGAATGCTGTTTCAGATGGCACTGCGCCATTAATGGTTTCGATACCGACAAAATCATAAGTAATATCGAAATCGGCATTATGGCTAAGCACATAGCCTTCCGGGCTGCCGAGCTGATCGGTAACCGCTACATTTTGGCTGATACCTTCTGGCAAGCGGATTTCCAGCTGGAATTTTTTATGAGCACCAATGGTGGGAGCTAAAGCGGGCTGTAAATCGGTTTTGTTTATCTGTAACGGCAAGACTTCTGTCTGGGCACTGGCATTGGTTTCATAATCATTAATCGCGTCGCCACCATTGGGTAACACGCCGATACGCATACCGTCAGCAGCTCCATCATTGCCAATAGTCTTACTGCTATTCAATGAAATATCTTTGCCCGGCAGGGACTGCCAGCGGGCCTGAATGGTGTTATCCAGAATCTCATGGGGCTCTACACCCTGCTCTACCCGCACATCAAAGGTGAATGACTTGGTAGCGCCCACGGCGATGCTGTAATCCGCATTACTGCGATTCCAGCTAAAGATCGGTGCATTAGCACCCACGGAAGTGATATCGACATTTTGGGGTGGATCATTACCTCCAATATTGCCGATATAAACTAACTTGGAGCCTGTAAGGTCATCGAGTACTTGCAGGTTATAGGCGGCGGCGGTACCGATATTTTCTGCAGTGACAGTTACTGTGAGAATATCATCCGCATCGCTGTTAGTTACTGCGAACGATTTGTTCAGCTGTATCCTCGGACCCGTTACATTAATTGTATGTGGATCAAAAGTAGTGGCTACCGGGGTAGCTCCAACCGCAGGCCTATAAGTCATTTGCGCTACGCCACTAACATTAGGATTAACTAAAGTAGCGGCATGAGGTGTATATTTATTGTTCTCCACTCGCGCGATAAATGTTAGTTCGACAGGTACCAAACCGTCAGGATAGGCTCCACGGTCAAAAGACAATAGATGCTGATCGCCATAACGCCACTCAACAAAGTCATCGTTACAATCGATTTGAGGGGTTGTTGCTCCACCACCAGTAAACCATGTGGTACCCAGAATGGATGTTAAATCCAGCGATACCGCCTCAATACAACTTAACCCCTCGGGAAGATCATCACGGAAAGTAAAATCAATTAATCGGGAGGCAGGCACCTTACCCGTCAGCTGATATCGGATTTCTTCGCCAACAACCACGTTATTATTTTTTGGGTCGCTCAGGGAGAGTGAAATAATTTCTTTCGGTTCGGTTTTAACATCAATGATGGTCATAGTCGCATCATCAGAACCGCAATAGCCACTCCCATCAACACAATAAATACGAGCACCACCAAGCGCCGGAGTGGCTGTACGTGGTGGAACTTTTCCATCTGTGCCAGGGTGGTTATTATTATCAATAACTGGCTTACTCTGCGCCCCCGCCAACCCTTTTAGACTGTCGTAACGAAAAATAGAGGCCGTATTTTTAAACGACTGATTAGGAACCACTGTACGGTGTGGGCTCACACGATAGTAAAGATTAACACTATCTTTATCGTCAATTTGTTTTAATGCTGTTGAATGATCATAGGAAAAGGTTAAGAAAGCCTGGCTTCCATTTTCCAAACAGTGCGGGGAGGCCTCGGGATCATTAGGGTCGTAGTCATAATCATTTCGACCAACCAAAGTGCCCACAAGACCAAAGTCGCCCTCAGGAGTATTATTTAGACCATCCAATGCAAATGGCCAAACACACATTTGTGCACTCTCCAGCTCGTCGGTAATTACGACATCATATGCTGGGGCAGCACTTGGACCGCTGTCTTGATTATTTTCTACAGTTATTCGGTAGACAAAGTCATCAAACTTGCTACCAGACACCGAGTCCACCCAGTTACAGCTGTTAATATTTCCTCCAGCCTGACTAAAATTACAGACCTTTTTAGAGATATTAAGGTTTGGCTCAGTTACTGTAAGCTCTGCAGTCCAGTCTTGCCATTGTGGATAGCCTGGATATTCTGTATTACAACTATTTCCTTTTGTGCAGGAATAATTATCAATGGTTATTTGTTGAGTTGTTGGGGTGCCGGTGCCATCCACAGTAGTCTTAAAAAAAGCAGTGAAACGAGCCCGGCCATAGTCAATACTCGTATCACCATGAGTGGTAGGGCCTGAGACTTTATCCTCATCTTTATTGAGCAAGCGGGTAGTCATGTCCGCAAGGAACCACTGCCCACGTTTATCTACAGCATAAGTGCCACCATCACTCACATCCCAGTGTAAGCCTGCATCTGAAAGCAACGTGCCCGGCATACTGGTAAAATTAGTGATAATAGTACTACAGTCTGTCCTGGATGGGTCAGGGAAGGTAGCATCCGCACAAGAAGCAAGCTGGCTATGGGAGATATACCCTTGATAACCATCGCGTCCGTTATGGACCCCGGGTGTATCATCTGCGATATCAATGCCACCAACAGCAATTAAGTTGTAGCCTGGTGTCTCAAATCCAAACCAACCACCAGCATATATCTCAAAGTCACACTCTTCCCCAATTAATATTTCCGGCTCACCAGAATCCCTGCTGGGCAATTCATTACAACTACCTGGCACATGACGTTTCAATAGATTGAAGCCAAGTACCTTTCCTCGCATAGCATCCAACGAATAATTATTGGCTTGCTGTTTCCCAGGATTGGTTTCGGAATTAGCAGCTTCCGGTGCAGGATAAATTAATGGTGTACCATCACTAAGAGTTATTTCCCCGATCAAATCCACTCGAAAAGTAAGATCATCAGCTTGCAAGCCTGTACTGCTTGTATCTTTCTCAACAACAAATGTTATATCCCCAGAACTGTCATTCTGGGCTTTTAAAATGTCTAGCCCATTGTCAATTGAGCAAAGGTAGACACTTGCATTATTAGGAATGGGTACAGTGTTGTTATCAGGCGGCGGCAGCTTCCAAATAGGCATCCTGACGTTGGCACCAGAAGGATGTGTGCTACTGGGGTGAACTGGAGGGTTCGCAACTGTAGCACTACTACAACCATTGGGAACACCCACAACATTCATCGTTGCCCCAAAAGAGACATAAGCAAAGAAGTTATCGGCTTGATCTCCACCTTCATTTGTAATTTCAAAAGTGAGATCGGTCGTGCCATTATCTCTTACAATATGTAAAGCCGCAGGGATATTAACATCCAGGTCTTCTGGCCAAGCATCGAAATTGGTAGTCTCTGTAATTTTTGCATTATTTAAAGAACAATAGTTATCAAACTCAACCTCTACTTTATGCTGTAGTGTCTTCCTATACCCGGTATCAGGCTCATTGATACCTTCATCAAGGTTGGTTTTAAGATCAAAAGCAGCGGGGTCTATTAGTACAACTCCAAACCTAACTTCAACCCAATCCCCATGTCGCAAAATGTCTACTTGAGACCCTTCATTGTTTGCGACACCATTTCCCTCTAATGAAAAATTAGGTTTTTTAAGTTCTGCTTTTGCTAAGTTAGACTGACTAGCATCAACTGTCACTGGGTTTTCCCAAGTAACCCCAGCCCCACCAAAGTTAATTCTGCCAGGATAGTTATTACCCCCACCTCCTCGTCGACCAACAACCTCTACAGGATGTGTTGGATCCATAATATACTGGGAAGGTAGAGTATTAAGCAGTCGTAGACCACTTACTGTATGACCAGTATTATTTTCTACACGAACGGTAATATTGGCACGAGAGCCTGCCCTGCCTGCTATCCCCTGTGCATTTCGTATAGTAGTGTTAACCTCTAAGTCTCCCTGGTTTTGGTTCCCAAACAGGTTAGCAACTTTAGATGATGGGGGCCCCTCTCCCCAAGCATGGGTAATTCCACCTAAGGGAGAGCTACAACCCCATTCGAGATTTCTAACTACATTGATTTGTCGAGCGCTATTACAAGAACTATCCATTTTCCCAGAAAAGTAGATAGAAACGGCCCCATTAATGGAGCCCAATGGGATTTGTAAGCCCCCAGCATTCCCCCCAATCAATTCATTATTCACACTAGCAATCGAGGCACAATTACCTTGACGGCTACCCGCAATGACAGAGTTAATAGCATCTGCTTGTGAAAAACATGCATACTCTAAATCCGTTGCACCATCTACAGGACTCAGCAAGTCCTCAAATTTCACATAACTTAATGCTCGAGCCCCACTATCAATAGTGACTTCCCACAGAACTCCATCTTCTATATGCCCATAGGCTGTGGAATCACCAAACCTTGGAATCAATGCACCCGTACCGGTATCAAATGTTCTTACCGATTTACTAAGAGTTGGGGTCGGCTGCTCAATATCTAGAGTGCGATTGTGACTCTGCTGCTGAATCGTTGTTCTACCACAAGCCGAATATTGAGCAAGAGCAGTTATGTCCAATCTTAAGTTTTGCTCTGCAAGGTTTTCTTCCTCCCCAGGGCGGCTACGTACATCAAAGCTCAGCTCTACAAACTCACAATCATTATCAAATACATTGGAATTATCGCATCGTCTGCCCAAAAAAATGGGATCTCGAGGTGAGGCTGGTAAATCAGAAAAAGAAAAGTAAGGGTTATTGTCACCATCACTTGGTATGGAGGTTAAGCTAGCACTACCGGATATACGTAAATTACCAGCATATTCGAGACGTGGGTTATTGAGATCTACATTCAAAGCAAGATCTCGTAACGGCTCATCAGTGGGGTTTCGAAGCCTTACACGAACTGTACCCGTTCCACATAATTCACAGTGACTGTCGTTGGCGATTTCTACAACATCCGGCAAGAAGTTTACGGGGCATTCTTCAGTAGCCGAGGCGTTGCTCGCTACAAACAGGAAGAACATACTGGCTAAAATAAAACCAGCTAAAGAGTACTTCCGAGAGGTTTGCCTAATTACTTCCGACATCATCGTCACTTATTAGCCGCCGCTTTTCTGTTTACAAAATCCTTGACAGCACCCTCAGGCACTGCCGCCGCACAGGGTCTGCCCGGTGCCCGAACTTTAATTGCAGAGGGGAAAAGTGGCCGTGAAGCAGGTCATAAATACCGCCCGGCAGGAGGACTTTTTTGAAGATTGCCAAGTGGTTCTCAGGCAAACCCAGGAGGGAAAAAGCTGTGAAAGCAGACAAAAACTGCCCGAAAAAAAGGGGCCCCTTCCCGCACAAGCGAGAAGGAGGCCCATTTGATTAACTCTGCGGTAGGAAGTCGATCGGGTAGAGAATGGTGATTGTTGGAACACCAGCCTTTTCACCGAAGTTAAACCGTTTGACCCTTGCAACAATTTTGGCATTAAGTGCCGGCGAATCCATATCGCTGGACTCCACTTGTGCCAGGGACACAGAGCCATCCGGTTCGATAGTGATCTTCAGCACCATCTTGCCCTGCAGAGCCGGGTTGTTGCGCAACTCGCGGTTGTAGATGCGATAGAGCGCATTCTTATAGCGGTCGAAGACAATCTGGATTTCCTCGTCGGTACGAGACGGGCCAACACCATCGCTGAGCGGTCGGTCCTCACCGGCAAAGTCACCCTCATTGCCAATAGCACTTTCAACACGTGCAAACTCGACACCCCCCAGGGAAGAACCCGTTCCGCCCACATTGCGACTCACATCTGAAGCACTGATACCACCACTGCCCTTGGCTGCGGCAGACGTAATCAGAGAGCGCTGGCTGCGATTCTCTTTCTTACCCGCCGTGCTCAGCTGGGTCTGCTGGCCGAGACGGTTATCCAGATCATCCTGGATCAGATCCTGGAAATTATCCTTAAAGGCCAGAACACCTGTGCGCTCAGCTTTCTTGCGCGCCTGTTTCTTCTCAGTTTTGGTTGGCTTGGGCTCTTGCTTGGCCACCTTCTGCTCAGGCTTGGGCTCGGGCTTCTTCTCCTCTTTCTTGGGCTTGGCTTTCTCCGGCTCCGGCGGTGGCTTGGGCTTGGTTTTCTTCTCGATTACCAGCTTGGCCAAACGCTCTGGAATCTCAACCACTTCGCTTTCCGGTTCCGGCAACGTATAGAGTGGCACCAGATAACCTAATAAAGTGGCAATAAACAGAGAGGCGAATACACAGAGACGGAAACGCTTTTCATCTTCACCCTGGGTATGCCAGGGCATAACCATTGGGCGAAAATCCGGTTGCTCGAATTCACGGGTGATTTCGAATTCGTACTTGGACTCTTCCTCTTCACGGCGCAGCTCATCTGCCTGCTCGTCCAGAGCAAAGATTTCCTCGCTGCAGTATTCAATATTATCGAGAACTTGTCGGCGGGATTGATGCAGCTGCTCCAGCTGTTCGTTGAAATCGCGGGTGGACTCACCGATTCGAGAAATCACCCGCTCGGAGGCATCAACCCGGTAATCCTCGGCCCAGAACATTTCTCCGGCGCCGGCCTCTTCGAGCTTGCGCAAGCGCTCGGAAATTTCATCAAGCAGCTGGAACTTGGTGCCATTGGCCTGCAACTCGGCCAGCTGTGCCTCTATCTGCTGCCGCTCATCCTCGAGCAGGAGCATGCGCTGGCGAACCGCATTGAGCGATTCGCTAAGTGCCTGCTGTTGTTGTAGAAAATTACTCACAAACTTCCATTAACCCTGAGATGCTTTCTGAATAACCGCCAGCGATACCTTGGTGTAACCAGCTTCCGTACAACTGGACATCACCTTCTTAAGCAAACTGAACGGAATGCCCCTGTCCGCGAGAATATTGACTTCCGGTGGCTCCGGCTGAACTTCTCCCTCGGTGCCGGCTTCTTCGGCCTCCGCCTCAGCAGAGGCCTGGGCCACACCGATAGCCTTACCCATCTCGGCGATCATCGCCTGCTTAATGGCCTCGATAATGATTTCTTCACTCTCAAGTACCTCGCTGGTAGCCACCACTGAATTGGATTCCACCAGAATTTCCTCATTGGTCACCATCAGGGTTACGGTTTCCCTTGGTTTGGTCTCCACCACCGAATCCGGCAGTGTGATCACCTTCGGTGGCTCCAACGCTTCATTACTGGAAGTGTTGGTCAAGAGGAAAAAAACCAAAATGGTGAACACGTCCATTAGCGAGGTAAGGTTCATACCCGAGGTTTTTTTACGCTTATGGCTGCGCGCCATGCGCTTCATACGTCGGCTTTCATGTCTCACGGCGCATCTCCTATGGAAATATCGGGAAACAGCACCACTTTCTCTACAGCACTTGGATCACTGGGATCGCTGCCTTCCACACGCACCTCGGCTCCGCGCACGGTATCCATTACACCCACCAAGTGCTCATAGGCAATATCCGCTTCCATCAACAAAATGGAGTCGGTTTTTTCTGGGTAGCTGGCCTTAACCTGCAGTAAAAACTCGGTGAGTTTTTTCAGATCGTAGACCTCCGCAGTTGGCAACAGAGCAAGCTGTTCCCCCCCCCCGGCGCCTTCCTCTGTAGCCGCTTCCAGCGGCGCAGACTCACCCTCTTCGGATTGCGTCAGGTTTGGAAAACGCGCAATGACTTTCTCACCATCACTAATCTCCAGCGCCTCTGTGCGAACGACGACTTCTACCGTGACCGTGGGATCATCCGGCGCTCCACCACCGGCTCCGCTCGGCATATTTAGCTCTAAAATTGTTACCCGTGAGAACACCGCCGATACCAACAGAAACGGTACCAGCACCACCATCAGGTTTAGGAAGGCGGTGATGTCCAGCTCCGGGGCCTCTTTATCTCTCCCGTGGCGCCGCCTTCTCATTACGCGGTTTCCGTTTGCTGTTCTTCGGTTTTGGACTCGGCCACTGGTTGTGATTTGGTATCCTTCCCAGACTTGCTAGCCGGCTTGTTTTCACCTTTATTTTTTGAAGCAGGCGCATCGACTTCGAAGCGACGGCGGGTTGAACTATCGATCAGATTGGAGGCTTTTACGGAAACCATTTCCAGGCTATCGATAATTTCTCCAGTGAGGGAGTTGAGCAGTGCATGCACAATCAACAGGGGAATACCGGTCATCAGACCGAAAGCCGTTGTGTTCATCGCTACCGAGATACTGGCGGAAAGCAGGTCGGCTTTTTCTGCCGGGTTGGCATTGGCCACTGCGGTAAAGGCTTCAATCAGGCCCATAATAGTACCGAGCAGACCCAGCAGCGTGGCGATATTAGAAAACAGTGCTACGTAGGGCGTGCGCTTTTCCAGCTGTGGAGTGATTTCCATCATGCTCTCTTCCATCGCGATTTCGATATCTTCGCGGCGGCGCACTGCACCCTGACGGGCCAACCCCATGGAAAGTAGCTTTGCCACACTGGAGTTATCCTGCTTAACCAGATTGCGCGCACGATCGAAATCACCACTGGAGAGGATTGGCTGCAATTTATCCCACATAGTGCGGTTGGTACGACGCTCGTAATGCAGGCGAATAAATCGCTCAATTGCTACTGCGCCACCCAGGGCGGCCACCACAAGAATGGGGTACATAAAAGTACCGCCCGTCTGGAAAAACTCGATGACGCTGTTGAAAAAGTCCATTACAAACCCTCTTGAGAAATACTGCAGTAATTGGTTGCTGCTCTGGCTTTAGCCAGAGAAAGGACGGCGTTAATCGCCGGACAGGCTGAGCTGGTAGAACTCCAGCTCACGCATGAAAACTTCCTTGTCGAGCGGCTTGAGCTTGTCGTCCATCAAACTGGAGACAAGATCACTTTCGACACCCACCTCGGAACTTTTCCAGGGAACGATATACAGAGACTTGGGCGCTTCTTTATTACCAATAATGGAAATACCCGATAACTCTTTAACTTTGGTATCCACTTTCTTATCTGTGGCTTGGGTTTTTTCACCCTCTTGGGTCTGCGCACCGGCAAAAGGAAAAATGGCAACCCCCATCATAAACGGCAAAATCCATTTACACTGCGCTATCACTTGCCCGCCCTCCGTTTGAGATCCGCCAGCCAGATAGACACATCCTGGTCCTCGGGTTCCAGCTGTACATATTGCTGGAATTGTGCCAGAGCACACTGGAGATCTTGCAGATAGAGATCACACAATATGCCTAGATTTTTTATCAATGGCAGGTATTCGGGGTTTTCTGCCAAGGCATTCACATAAATTTTGCGCGCATCGGCAAAACGGCCCTGCTTGCGGTAAAGCACTGCCAGTTCATTCGTGGCCACCGGGTGCTCGCCATCTATTTCCAGCGCTTTAAGAAAAGCCTCTTCCGCTTTTTTTTCTTCTGCCACCTGAATTTGGGCAATGCCGAGATTAATATAAGGCGCAGGCAAACGCTGCTCGCGCTCGACAACCGTCTCCAACAACTCAATCGCGCGCACAAATTCCTTATCCGCAAGGAATTCCAGGGATCGTTCAAAGTCCCGGCTCACACTGCCGGACACCCGCACAGAGGAATAATCAGAAACCTTGCCCGACTTGGTCTGAACTCCCGCACAGGCAGCCAAAAACAGCGTAACCACCCACAGGAAAACCACTCGCATTTTAATTTGCATAGCCCTCTTCTCCATTCTCGCTATTACTGGCCGGAAACTACTTCCGCTGATTCCAAGGCCTCCGGCTCCGGTGGCAGAGGGACAATACTCTGCAGGTAGTCCCCAGCCTCTTCGACACGGGCATAACGGGCCGGCATCAGACCGGCAAGTTGGCCGATACTCTTATCGATCCAGGGGTTGTAGATACCCACCCCAAGTAACTCGACATTTTTTTCATGCACGGAAATCGCTTTTTCCTCGAACGGATAAATTTGATCTTCCAGAGCCAGCTCGTACTCTTCCAGTTCCAGCGCACTCAAATTCGTTGGGCGCTCGGACTCTTTCAGAGACACACTGAAGTGCAAATAAATTTCCGCGAGGTAATAAGTGGCTGCGGCGGTCACATCCGCGGCCTGGTAATCAATCAGGGCAGAGAAATCGCTAATCGCTTTTTTCATGCGCTTGCGTTTCAAATTGAGGTTCTGCTCGATTGGCTTAACTAGCGCCACCTGGGTAAAGGCCCGATAACTGGGCTCAGCCAGCTGTAACGCGGCGCTACCAGCCAGGTAGCGGGTGCGATCACTGCGCTGGGAACCGCCACGCTTCTCTATGCGCACCATCTCACGCAGTTCCTGCATATAGCGTTTTTGCTGCCCAGCAGTTTTGTAGATATCGGCGATTTTTTGCCGCGTCTCCAGAGCGGGCTCCATGGGGTTGGGGAACAGCTTCACGTAGCGCCTCAACACCGCCAACGCCCTGTCGCTATCTTTAGCGGTACTGTAGAGATCCGCTGCCTGTGTCAGAGCCTCGCGGCGTATTTCCTCGTCCTCAGATTCTCGCTCAATACGCTCAAACTCCGCCGCTGCCAATAAGAGCTCGCCACTTTCCTGATAGACCACCGCCAGTTTCTTGGTGACATCTTTGGCCAGTTCATGCTCTGGGAAATTCCCACGGAAATTGTTCAGCACTGTGGCGGCCTGGGTCCAATCCTTGAGTACAATCAGGGAGGCAGCAGCATCGTATTCGGCGGTGGCCAGTAAAGTGGCTCCCGGAGCCGCAGCGCGAATGCGCAGGAAGTGGCCGGCAGCAGTAGCGTGGTCCTCCTGCTTGCGTGCCATATCACCCTGCTGGTAAATGGATGCCGCCAGATTGTCGACCAGGCCTGCACGATCCTTGGCATCGGTGGCGGTGAGATTTAGGGTTTCCCCATAGGCCACTTCCGCATCGGCATAGGCATGGGTATCAAAGGAGCCGTGGGCCACCACCATCCAGGCAGAGCGGCGAATCTCCTGCTCTGCCGCCGGGAATTTTTCCAATAGCTGGCGTCCGTTATCGATCGCCGGCATATAGTCTTTAAGACCGTACAAATCTTCCACCGCACCCAGCATTACCTGCGGCGCTTTGGCGTGCTGTGAGAAGGTATCGGCAAAGGTTAACGATGAGCGGATAATTTCACGCAACAATGGAGCGCGCTGATCTGCACTGGCTTCTTTCAAATTGTTGGCCAGATGTTCGCGATAAGCGTAAACCGCAGCGTAACCCGCCTCACTGGAATCCTTGTGGGCAGGGTATTCGTAGGCGGTGCGCTCATATTCCAGAGCGGCATTGTGGAAATCGCGATTTTCCAGCATCAAGCCGGCGAGCTGGTAGTTCATTTCCGGCGCGCGTTCAGCTTCTCTGAAGGACTGCAAGTAACGGCGATACCAGTGAATTGCCTCTAGGTAGTGCTCGCCCTTTTTATCCTTCAGTTTCTTGTTCTGGTAGGCGGCGTGGTAATGGCCGGCCAGGTCGATCAGGTTAGCCTGTAGAAATTCGACCACCTCGCCGAACTCATTAATATCGAATACTGTCCAGTAGTCGGCATTGAGGGCATAGGTATTTACAAAAGTCTTCTTCGCTTCAAGCACCAGTTTGGGGAAACCGCCCTTGCTGTAAATCTCGATCACACGAATGGAAAAGTCCGCAGAAACCTTGTGCAGTGGATTGCGCTCCACAAAGGCGATATAGGATTTGGCCGAATCCTGGTAGCGACGTTTATTCAGGTAATACTCCCCGAGATGGCTGTACACCAGGTATTCATACTGGCGCGCACCCTTGCGGGAGAAATAGTCGACAATAGAATCCGGGCCCTCCATATATGAGAAGCTCAGACTCACCACGCGGAAAGTATCGTCCACATGCTTGCGCTCAACCGTATTGGTCTGCTGGTCAAAGTCGTAACCCTGGGAGACTTTGTAATCGAGCATGGCCACATAATCGTCCAGGGCCATCTCGTACATATCCTGCTTAAACAGGGACCAACCGCGTTTATACAGGGCCAGCTCGTAAAAACTGGAAATCTGCCCAATGGTGATTACCCGGCCATAGGCCTCTTCCGCATCCAGATACTTTTTGCGGGTAAAGTAATATTCCCCCAGGCGAAACCAGGCTTCATCGATATGACGGGAATCCGGGTATTTGGCTACCAACTGACGCAATACATCTACTGCGGCATCAATTTGCCCGGCCTCTTCATAGGCGCGGGAGAGCTGGTACATCACCTGGTCGTTGCGGTCGTAAAGAGGGTATTTCTTCAGCAGGTTGAGATACAGAGCGATAGCCTCTCGGGCATTCGCCGACATCAGCGCTTCCGGGTCTTCTTCAGGAACCTGCAGTGGAGTGGCGTCTGCGGCGATATCCACACTGCCACTAGCGCGAGCTTCAAACTCCGCATCAGATTCCGCCCCTGCTACATGCTCAGTGGGGATACGCTGTACCTTGGCAACAGGCGCGGTTACCTCAGCCGGAGCTTCCAGGGCATTTTCTGCTGTTGCCTCCGGTGCTTCGATGGCAATCACAGCACCACTGCTTGCTATGGCAGGGGCAATACCGTCAATGGCAGCATCCTCGGCCCGGTGTGCCTGCTTAATTTTCAGGTCGGCAATTCGACGCATCGCTTCAGGGGTGAGACTCGATTCGGGCGTTTCCTGCAGGTAGCGCTGATAACTTGCCAGGGCCTTTTCCAGGCTGCCGTCGATATATTCCTCTTTAATCTCAATATCGACATTTTGCAGGCTGCCAA
This sequence comes from Microbulbifer mixtoriginis (SeqCode), assembly GCF_052468275.1. Classification (NCBI taxonomy): domain Bacteria; kingdom Pseudomonadati; phylum Pseudomonadota; class Gammaproteobacteria; order Cellvibrionales; family Microbulbiferaceae; genus Microbulbifer; species Microbulbifer mixtoriginis (SeqCode). The sequence goes on from NZ_CP174341.1 coordinate 3,696,792, forward strand.
TTGTTTTACCGCTGTTCACCGCACAAGCGTTAAGTAACAGTAATGCCGCGGCGAATGCACCATAGCGCAGTGCATTTTTGGGCTTCCGCCCTGTAGCTATTGGCTCAACCGCAAAACTAGCAGAGGGGCTTACGCGATGATTTACAGGTTTCACGCCTTATCCCCCTCAGTTTCTGAAACTTGCCGTTCAGCGGATTTGTTCTCAGGTAAAATTTCCGGCTGGTCTGCTTGGGGTTGCCCGCCCTGCTCCAGTGGCCCATTTTCACTTTCTGGCACTTTCAATTCGGCAGGATTGCTCTCAGGCAGAGTTTCCGGCCGGGCTGCTTGGCTCTGCTCCTGCAGCCCATTTTCGCTTTCCGGTGCTTCCAATTCGGGAGGGTTTTGTTCTGGCAAAGTTTCAGGCTGAGCCTCGCGATGCTGTTCAATCTTGCGCTGATCCTCGCGCTGCTCCTGCAGTTCATGGGCGCGGTCGTAACTGTCGGCTAGGGCGAAGCGCGCTTTGATCTGGTAACTCTCCAGTTGGCTGCGGCGGCGCTCCAGCTCTTCAACAGCGAGTGTTTCCAGCATGCTGCCCTGGCGCGCCATCAACATCTCCAGACGCTGCTGGGCTGAGCGGATCTGCGCACGCGAACGCTGGATATCCTTGTTATAACCGGTGTAACTGTGGGTCGCCGCCTGACGACTGCGCACATAGGAGCGGTACACCGTTTGTAACTTTTCGATCTCAGCATTGAGGGCCTGCAAATGCTTATAGGCCTCGGTGAGACGCTGGTGATATTCCGTAGAGAGACGCAAATCCAAAATACCCTGCAAGCGCTCAACACGGTTGCGGCTTTGCTCGGTAAAACCTTTAGGATTGCGTGCGATCTGCTTATGCAGCTGCAGTAGTTGCAGGCGCGCTTCCTGCTCTTCGGCGGTGGCGAGATACTCCGGGCGGCGGGAAACCAGCATTTGCTCTATGCGACTGGAAAATTGATCGCGCTGCTCCATACGCAGCTTGATCCGTGCATCCAAGGTACGGAACTGCTCATCCAGCTGTGGTAACAGGGGCTCGTAGTAAGCCCGACGCGCGCTGATAATATCCTCGAAGGCAGTGAGACTTTTAAGCCACTCTTTATTGCGCTCGTAGAGATCATTCAAGTCGCGGTAGTTACGCAGGAATTCTTGGTAGTCATTGGAGGCCATGAGGTCGAGGAGATAGTGAGTCTCCGGTGCCTCCGGCAGATTGCGCAGCGCCACCACCCAGTTTTGTACCTGGGTAGCCTCTTTGCGCCGCAAAGCTTCGAGAAATTTGCCCTGACGAATACTGTTGATGGAAGCCGTCAGTGTGTCGATCTCACGACCAAAGGCATCCAGGGCGCGGCCGTAATGAATTGCCGCAGTACTGTGTACATCCAATTTTCCGTAGGCGTAAGGCACAGCCAGCATCACTTCCTGCACCGATTCATTGGTGCCCTTGCGGTTTTGCAATATCCGCCAGGGCACCAGGGCGCGATCGAAACGCCCCGCTCGGGCCTCCACCCAACCGGCACCGAGCAGCGCCCGATTGGAGAAAGGCCCTTCGAGATTCACCCGGTCAAAATAAGGGCGCGCCAGCTGCAGTTCGCCGGCCTCCATCAAGTGGGAACCCAGTAATAAATTGGTCTTGTCGTACAGGGCCTGATCGGCCGGGTCGCCACTGTGGCGCTTGCCCAGAGCGGTCAGCTCCAACACCCCGCGTGCTTCCTCGCCGGATTTCAACTGGGCAATGCCCAGGTTGAACTCCACAAAGCCCTCCAGGGATTCCTCACCTTTCAGGTCTTTCAGTAGCTCTACCGCTTCTTCGAGACGCCCCAACTCCATAAAAACCCGCGCGCGCAGGAATTGCTCCTCGGCACGCACCCGCAAGGGCACCCTGCCCTCAATCATTTCCAGCGCATGCAAAGCGTTTAGAGGCTGCTGTTTGTGGTAGTGAATTTTAGCCAGACGATAGGCGGCTTCATTGCGCACCTCCTGCGAAACATTGCCCTTCAGCACCGCTTCAATTGCGCGCCCCGCTTCCCGGTGCATACGGTAGGAAAGCTCCATGTCACCCACAGAGAATTCAGCCTGCCCAAGATGATTACTGAAGGGGTCTAACTCGGGCTCATCCAGACGGTGATACTGGGCCAGCTCGTTATCCAGCGCTACAATCGCATCAAAGTAGTTTTCCTGGTGGGCGTAGTACATGGCAGCACCAAAGAACAGATCGCGTAATTCTTCTTTATCATCGTCTGCGCCAGCCACACTAGGGAGTAGAGACAAGCTACATAATGTAAAGCTGAGAACACGCAGGCCAGCTCCAGCTACGCCGGAAAATGCCGAAAGCAGGGGGATACGCATGGTTACCAGTCCTTGAAGTTAATCTCGGACTCGGTTCCGGAAATTCTGATCTCGACAAACTTTGGCCCTACCGCCTTGTCGATTTGATAAGAAGCATTGGCTCGATACTCTTTACCGGAAGGGGTCTTGCCTATAAAGCGCACTTGTAATGGGTGTCCACCAGCCTGCACATTACCTGTATAGATTTTTTGCACCCCCCCTTTTTGTAAGGATTCAATTTCCCGATAGGTGTAGAGGTGGTGCGCCACGATTTCACCATTGAGAGTGACTTCTACGGATTCCAGTTCAAAAGGCTTTTCGTCTGCGACAGAAACAAACAAAGCCACCTGAGTATTGGAAGGAAACAACAGTTTCTCTTCCAACTGTGCCAAAGTTGCTGTCAGATCAATTACATCTTTCTTAACATCCTGGATTTGCTCGTCCAAACCACGGATATCATCACGACTGACATTCTGCGCATTCACTGCGGCAGCCAGTAAAAGAAGGAGAGCTATCTGTAAAATTCTGAACATGTGGCCTACCTCTGACCCAATCCTTATCAATGAAAACCAGCGATGTGCAAACCCCTTGAGGGCCACATTGAAGTGCCTGTAAACAGGGACCTTTCAGCCAGCGGCATTGTAGTGAATACAGAAATAGGCAGATGTGAGGAAAGTCAAATCTAGGAAAACCGGCAATTGCTAATTTTTTGCACTGAGAAGTGATGCGACTGAGCAATTATGTGAGGTGGATCTCATTAATTCTAAATTCGCGCCGAAATGTTAATGGCTACTGTTTTATAGATTCATTGTGAAAGTCTTTCACAAGCAAAACTGCCAACCTATAAAATATTAAAAGTACCTGCTGTGCAATCGATAATCATTTATCATTTGCGACTAGCAATAAAATAAGAGTGGCTAGCCATTGGCAATCACCCAATAGATACAGGAATGACTGCCAACTTGTAAAGAAGCCGTTCAAATAGTCCGGCGATTTAATCGCCGCTGTTCAATGAAATGATCACTTTACCCTTTGCTCGCTTGCTATTCAGGTAAGAGAAAGCCGCCAGACTCTGGCTGAATGGATAAACTTTATCAACGACGGGAGAAATGATTTTGTCCCTGTATAAGGCGCTTAGCTCACTGAGCTGATCCCCATTCGCCTGCATAATGACCATACGGTAAAACGCATTCTTGTCTTTCGCCTGTTTCAATACCGGGCGAGACTTAAGCCCGATTAGCTTACGGAAAAACCAGTTGATACCCAACTCCCTCGCCGTCAACGGGTCCAGCACCCCAGCAATAGATACTACTCTGCCGCCTCTTTTCAATACTTTAAAAGCATCCATTGTGTATTGTTGGCCTAGGGTGTCATACACCACATCAATATCAGACAATAAATCCAGATAGTTTTCTTTCTTATAATCGATCACTTGGTCCGCACCGAGTTTGCGCACCCAGTCCACATTGGCACTACTGGTTGTAGTAATCACATAAGCGCCGTAGGCCTTGGCAAGCTGAATCGCCATAGAGCCGATGCCACCGGAACCCGCATGGATCAATACTTTCTCTCCCTTCTTCAAACCAGCAACCTGGATCAAGGCCTGGTAGGAGGTCAGCCCCACCAAAGGGATACTTGCAGCTTCTTCATGGGAGAGGTTTTCAGGTTTCTTCGCCAGATGCGTAGCATCCACCACCAGATACTGGGCAAGGGTGCCCACGTGATCCTCCCCCACCCTGGCGAACACTTCCTCTCCGGGCTGATATGGTGAGACTCCACTACCCACTGCGACCACCTCACCACTCAGATCCCGGCCAATTCCCACCGGCAAGTTGAGCTTCTTTAGCGCTTTCATCTCGCCGCGCATCACCATTAGATCAATGGGGTTGATGCTGGCGGCATTGATCTTGATCAACACCTCGCTCGCACCTGGCTCGGGTACATTCGCTTCCTGGAAAGCCAGGCTGCTATCGATATCGCCATACTGGGTAATTTTGAGTGCTTTCATTAATCTCTCTAGTCATCAGTTCAAGAATGAGAGCGATAGTGCCCCCTGCCCCAACTGAGAAACAGAGAGCATTTAGTGGAACTCTTTTGTCTTTCTGACAATAATGAATGCTAAGTTGCCGTGTAAACAAGCAAGAATAGGGGCTTTATGGACAAAATCCGGGCATTACGCTACTTCAAGCGCGTGGCAGAACTCTGTAGTTTTACTGCAGTGGCTGAGGAATTCGATGTTCCCGCCTCTTCTATTTCACGGCGTGTGCGGGACCTTGAGCAGTCTCTGGGAGTAGAGCTATTGCAGCGCAGCACCCGCAAGGTGGAAGTTACCGAACTGGGTAAGCTCTATTACTCCATGATTAATGAAGCCATTCGCCAACTGGAGCAGGCAGATGAGCTGGTGAGCCAAACCTTCGAAGCCCCCAGCGGGTTGATCCGTATCAGCTGCCTACCCTCTTACGGCGAACAGCACTTAACCCCCCTACTGGAACAATTCGTCCAACGTTACCCAAACATTGTTTTTGACCTGCACTATAGCGACGATCTTACCCAGCTAGGTAAAGACCCTGTAGATATCGCCATTCGCGGAGGCTCCGCTCCCGATGAGCATGTCATCGCCAAGCGTCTATCCAAGAACGAATTCTCACTCACCGCCACACCCGAGTACCTAAACACCCTAGGGAAAGAGTTACCGCTAAACAAACTAGCTATAGAATCTGCCCACGCCCTACAATACCGCGGCCCCAGAGGACTGATTGACTGGCATTATTTCGATGATGATCACTGGGTGCCACTAAAGCTATCCACCCACCTGATCAGCAATAATGGCAAAGCTCTACTGGCTGCAGCACTGAATCATCGCGGTATGTTCTGTGTACCCTCATGGAGTATTTGCGAACACCTGGAATCTGGAGAATTAGTACAGGTTCCCACCCAAGGTAAAGTCTCTGTCAGCCCTGGAGGTGATATTGGCATCTTTCTTCTTTACGAGCGCAGTAAATATCAAATACCAAAAATTAAACTATGTGTGGATTTTATTTGTGAGCATTTGCAGCATCACCTAGATAGAACCAACGAGCAAATATAAGCAACCTGAATACCAATAAATGAACTTTTGAGAAGTGCCATATAGCTGACTAGGCTACCATTTTTACTGAAAAATTTACCACTCCTTAGTTAACCTTACTAATCACGACTTGAATTTTATGTTTTTGTCACTTTAAAGATTTACTCTCCAAAGAATAACCAACTGAACTATAAATCGTTGTAAGTGCCTGGGAAGCACATACATCAAATGATATATTGCGACTTCAATAAATGATCAGTCAGCCGTACAAAAGGTAACAATGGATTCCTCACTCGAGAAAAGAGCAACACTTAAGCACAAGATATATGCATGTATAGCTATTGGCATAGCCTGCCTACTCCCAATTGGAGCTTCGAGTGAACTTTTGATCAGTGATGAAAAAGCTAGGTTTCTTGCTTTTACTAGCATCGCTCTCTCTATAGTTCTACTCACAATCTTATTCATTTCTCTCCCCAGAAGAAAATCGACAATAAGGGAAATTATCGAAGATCAGAAAAAAAGCCCTCTCTTGATGGGGGTAGCTTTAACTATGGGGATCCCAATTACCATCTATCTTTCAATAGCAAGAGGATTACCAGCAACATTACATTTTTTCATATCAACTCACGATAGCATAGATGTGACAGTTTCAGGAAAATCATCTAGATACCGAGAGAAGCATTGCAAAGGTAGAATCCTTCTGAGTGAGTACAACTCCTTAATGAGCAATCAGATATGCGGCGTGACAAAAAAGTCATGGGAGGATCTCAAACCTGGCGACAAACTACGTCTTTATGGTAGGAGGTCATTTTTTGGGTTTAACCATATAAATTACACAAAATTAACCGACACAGAAGTGTCCATTTGAAACCCACATTTATACATTAAAACCTTAAAACAGATGAACAATGGGGGCAGCCCAAGCTATAAATTTAAGCTAAAAAATATAACAATGAAAAGGGACTTCGATGAATACTCATTACCTTTTTACTAATCTTCTCGACGTACTCTCACTTTTCTTCGGTTTACTTATCACGATCGAGCACAGTAAATCTGATATCTTGGTGGTTCACAAAAAAAACAGATGAAGCATTTCATAATGGGGAAGGGTTTTTACTGATACTGCAAAGTAGGTACTACCAATGATGGTTCTTACCTTCTTGATTAGCCCTATCAACCTGCAGCATGGACTGGATGGTTTGTTGTACTGCTTCCGGCAACTATATTGTTGGCTTGGAGATGTATATAGCGCTTGCGCAACAAGTATTAGAGTTATAACGCAAAACAACAGCCTCTTAATACCAAGGCATAACTTATAGCTAGTAGAATTGTTAGCATTCCTAGCCATACCTATATCCCTCACCACCACATGGATTGTGCTTTAATGATTCCTATGTCACTAGATGACTAGATCTCTAGGCAAAGTAAAAAATAAATTCATAAATTTTTATCCAGTTAGCACACAAGAACCACCACTCTTTATTTTCTCCAGCCAGCCCCATATGCACAGTATCTAATTCAGGAGGTTTGCACAATTAGTCCCTACCACGAGCATTCAAACAAGCGTAAGATATTACTATTAAGGTAATGGTTAGAAGCTGTTTCATAACTTGAAATCAGTTATTCTTGCGACCTCATGGAATGATAAGACCAGTAAGTGTGAGTAGATTTAAGTCAGAATTAACCGACGCTCAGTGGAAATTGATTGAGCCTTGCCTTCCCCAGCTAAAACATGGAAAAGGAGGTCCCAAACCCATTGATAACCGTGCATGTTTTGAAGGTATCTTGTGGATTTTGCGCTCAGGAGCACGATGGAAGGATCTCCCCCCATCTTACCCTTCGCCGAGTACTTGCTGGAGAAGGCTCCAGTTTTGGGAAGAGCAAGGCGCTTGGTTGGAGGCTTGGAGAAAATTTTTCGGACAGCTCGATCAAAGATCCCTGCTTAATTGGAAAGAAGTCTTTTCGGATGGTAGCTTTGCTTCAGCAAAAAAAGGGGAGCAGAAGTCGGAAAAACTAAGCGAGGCAAGGGTACAAAGTGGATGGTGGTGGTCGATGGCGAAGGTATTCCATTGGGAGGCACCGTTACTTCGGCCTCACCAGCAGAAGTAAATTTATTACACCCACTACTCGATGTTACCTATGAAAATACAAAAATTCGACGACTAGTGTACGACAAGGCTGCAGATTCTGATCCACTACGCCATAGTTTGGCCCGCCGTGAAATTGACCTGATTTGCCCTCACCGTAGGAATAGAAGAAAACCTTCGAAACAAGATGGCAGAAAGCTTAGGAGATATATGCGACGTTGGAAAGTTGAGCGAACTTTTGCATGGCTAGGGAACTACCGTCGTTTAGTTGTCAGGTGGGATCGCTACTTATCTTCATACAGAGCTTTTTTCTATATTGCCTGCATGTTAATTACGCTAAAGAAGTTATGAAACAGCTTCTAGGCACGCATAAGATTTTTGGGTCTAATAACTGTGGCCACATGGCCCTTTGTAAGGCCCGTTAATACCCATAAGTACACACAAATGCCCTCTCAAAGAGCTGCAGCAAGCTTAGCAATACCATCTATCGCTCAAGTCTCCCAATCTGTACCTCTCCACCATTACCTCTTCAAATCTACAGTTGTCCTAAAATTAGCACGCCAAAAAATCAATTGCCTTTCACAAAAGGAGTTCGATATGAAAACTATAACCTGCAAGCAATTAGATGGCGCTTGTGATGTTGAATTTCAAGCAAACTCCTCTGAAGAGATTGCAGATCTTAGTAAGAAACATGGTATAGAGATGTATCAGCAAAAAGAACCGAAGCATCTAGAGTCCATGCATAAAATGCAGGAACTTATAAGAAATTATGAATCCATGAAAAAATGGATGGAATACAAAAAGGAGCTTTTCAGCTCCCTACCCTCTCAATAGCAAGTATGAACTCAAAGATTACCAAAAATACTATAGTGATAATATGGGTGGCTACTTGGCATTTCTGGTAAAACCAAAAAAACTATTTTCCAGCCAAGTAAGCCACCTTATAGTAAAAGCAATTATTCAAGCAGTGTAAAAACTAAGCTTTCTAAGTTAAAATAAGTGCAGACCATTGAACATATGGAAATGTTATGCAATTCATAATAACTCTATCCATCGCACTTTTATCCAGCTCAAACTCCACTGCCCAGAGTACGCCTGAGATCCTTAAGATGTATGAACACTTTACCTTGTCTAGTGCCGCTGCTGGTAAGTGTTACCAACCTAAAAAACCAGAGCTAGCTTCATTCCTGGCAAATTATGAGCTGGTAACACGTATGTCATCTCAATACCTTAAAGAGAAAAGACCCCAACTAACAGAAAAACAAACAGCGCAGATACTTCTAGACGCAGGTAAACGAGCAACTGACAGGGTATATCAAGAAATAGAATCCGCAAGCTGTATGAGCCCCAAGATTCAGGATCTTATTAAGCGATTTAAGGTGCAATCAGCTTGGAAGCCGAACATACCACCTTCAGTGGGTGATTATGAAAGGATTAACTAGTACTAACGATCAAGGTAAGACGATCTTCCTTCCCCAAGAGATCGTTAACTTACGACAAAAGCCAGAATGGCTACTCCCCAAAGGATAGCTTTAACAATATAATTGTTACCTAGACCTTAAAGGGAAATAAATCTAACTTTCAGCAACGGGAAACATAGTCAAGTTTGTATTAATAAATCTATTAACACTCCACAAGCTTAGGCCTGTGTATGCTTCCCTACCTACTTCATCAATTTTATAGAAAAGGATTACCCGTGGGACGTAAATTAATGTGGTCAAGCATTTTGATTGCTTCATTAAGTGGTTGCACCTCCCTCATGGAGGAAACTGTCACAAAAAGAGCACCCTTTGACTTAAACTGTGATGCTAAATCAATGACGATCCACCAACTTGACCGGCGCACATACGGCGCTTCCGGCTGTAATAAGCGTGCCACATACATTTTGAAAGGTCCCTGTGCTGGGCCAGGGAGTGCATGTGTAGCCATAATGAATTCCACCATTGAAGAGCAAAAACTTTAATAACCTCTTAATCTTTAGATATCTGCGAAGTTGAATTTATTTCAAACTTACTTCGCAGATTCATTCCCACTCAAAGGTGTAGATCAACTTTTAAACAAACCTGAAATATCATCAAAATTAATGAACTAATGGAATCTTGAGCAGACAATGAAAGTCAGTACCCAGCGCTTAACCATGTCACTAATCACCGAGGGTGATTGGTCACTTTTTGTAAATTTGCATACTAATCCTCAAGTAATCCAGTTATGTTTCGATACGCCAGATGAAACAGTAATAAAGTCTAAGTTTGAATCAAGACTTACCCCCTGGGAAGCAAACTCTAACACTTGGTTGTGCATGGTTATTATAGATAAGCTCTCCGGCCAGAAAATGGGTGTAACTGGGTTTTATTTGGAGGATGGCATAGCTGAAGTTGGCTATTTACTGTTACCAGAATTCCATGGAAAAAATTATAGTACCGAATCGCTTTGCGGCTTAATGGAATGGGCATATTTAGAGTATGGTATTGCGCACTATAAGGCAGTGGTAACAGAAGGCAATATTGCTTCAGAGGGAGTGCTCGGAAAGTGCGGCTTTCATCTTGATATGATCATCCCAGAAGCTCATATGATTGACGGAAAAACTTATACCGACCATATTTATTTTCGAAAAATAGAAGCTTAGAAATAATTCACTGCGATGAGGCTCTGCTATTTTAGCAATTAAGAGCGGATAGAAGCATGAAAACTATGATGATTACTGTAAAGTGCCCTCCGTCACCCCTAAAATCATCACTCTTTTGAAGAGCTATTTACTTATAGATATTCTCAAAAGGAATACTAATCAGATACCTCTTTCTTCTGGCTAGCACCAACAAAAAATAGACAAGCAACCAACCCTGCAAGTGCAAGATAAGCATTAACCGTAAACGCCCGGTCAATACCTGAAGAGATATCTGGTGAAAAAGCCACAATAGTCGCATTCATCCCAAGACCAATGGCACCTCCAGCAATTTTAAACATATATAATACGGCTCCGGCCAAACTGGCTCGACTTGGTGATACAGCAGTGATTGCAGCAGTGGTAATTGCAGGGTTAAAGAGGCCAATGCCTGTACCCAGTATTATCATACCCGGCAAAAGGCTAATGAACCCGGTATGGTCGCTTAGATGAGACAACATAAACATTCCTACGCACATACAGAGTGTGCCTGCCCCAGCCAACCACCTTGGCCCAATCAGCTCATAAAAACGCCCTGATATATAAGCAAAGATTCCCGAAACAACCATCAATGGAATCAATGACATACCAGATTGCATCGCGCTATACCCCTGTGTTTTTGTCAAAAACTGCGGAATATAAAGTAAGGCTGAAAAATATAAAACAGCGACTAACAGGGTAACAACACTTGCTGAAAGAAATTTTTTATTGCCGATAACATCACCTGGAACCAATGCAGTACGCCCTATGCGACATTCAATAACGGAAAATAAACATATAAAAACTAAAAATATCGTCAACAATGCAATAACCAATGGATGCTGGAAGCCAATCTGTCCAGAAATATCCAACGCAAACAATAGCCCAAATAGTGAAATAGAAAGTGTTGCTACACCTGGATAATCAATTTTCTCTTCTGTCTGCTCTGGTGGTGTAAACGGAACTACTTTCCAGCAGACAAATAGTGCGATTGATGCTATAGGGATATTGATTAAAAAAATCCACCGCCAGCTTAAAAAGTCCGCCAGTATTCCTCCCAGTACTGGGCCTACGGCATTAGCAAAAGCGCAAACTGCCATAATCAGCCCGCCAGCCTGGCCAGAGCGGTCATCGGGCATCAAGTTATAGGTCATCCCCAGAATTGATGGCCACATCAACGCTGCCCCAACTGCCATCAAAGCTCGGGAAATCAACAGCATATTAGCATTAACTGCCAATCCGCCTAAAATGGAGAAAAATATAAAAATCAGGGTACCGCAAAAAAATACACCTCTTCTACCGTAGAGATCAGCAAGCCGGCCACCAGTAATGATCAGCACCCCAAAGACCAGCGCATAGCCATTAATAATCCACTGGGAAGTGGTAATGTCTACATTAAATTCATTTTCAATGGCAGGTAATGCTGGAGCAAAAGCCGTAAAGTCATTTGCCACAAGGAACACAGCCACTGATAAGGCCGCAAGCCCTAAATATTGCTCCTTTCCTAGAGTAGAATTTAGCGCGGGCATTAATTGAAACCTCCTGCGCACTAGATCTCAAATCGAACTCAACACATTATCAAACCACGCTCCTGATCAAATTTACGAACCCAACATAGAATCTTTTAAAACGATTAAGTTTCACTATTACTACCGTCTCGAGAAGGCTTTTGGTAACTGCCCAGGAAGAAAGAAAACAGCAATCACAAACGCACTAAGAGCAAAATAAGCATTTACCGTATAGGCCCAACCAATACCACTCACCACATCTGGCGCAAAACCTACAATAGCCGCATTGATTCCCAAGCCCAAGGCACCTCCTGCAATCTTGAACATATAAAGAATCGCACTCGCCAAGCTTGAGCGCGCAGAATCTACCACTGATATCGCAGCGGTAGTCACCGCCGGATTGAACAAGCCAATGCCAATCCCCAAAATAATCAATCCGGGTATAAGTTCAAGATATTCTGTTTCTTTGTTCAGATAAGATAGTGAAAATATTCCAGCGCCTTTGCAGACAAGTCCCCCACATATCAACAATTTAGCCCCCAGCTGTTTATGCAGAACACCCGATAGATAGGAGGTCAGGGCAAAGGTTGCCATAATGGGGATCATTCCTATACCAGACTGAACTGCAGTAAACCCCAGATATTCAATTAAAAACTGGGGCAAAAACAAAATAACGGCAAAAAACATCACTGCCGATAAAAGAGTAACCAAACTTACCAGAGAAAATGTTTTATTAGAGACAATATCAGCAGGAATTAATGCAACCTCTTGATTGCGCTTTTCCACAACAATAAACAAGCAGATGAATACTAAGAATAGCATTATCAGATAGATCACCAATGGATCTCTGAAACCAATTTCGGCAGCCAAATTCAAAGAAATCAAAAGACTGAACAGAGAAATACTCAACGTCAAAACTCCCAGGTAGTCTATCTTCTCCCGTGAAATTTTGGGAACATCATCTGGAACTGACTTCCAGCAAAAACAAATTATGGTAATCGCAAGAGGAATATTTATAAAAAAAATCCACCTCCAACTTAAATATTCAGCCAACACCCCTCCAGCCACAGGCCCAACAATATTTGCCACCCCCAATACTGCCATCAAGCCCCCACCAACCTGCCCAGCATACTCTTTGGGAACCAGGCTATAGGTCATACCTATAACAGAGGGCCACATTAACGCTGCACCTATCCCCATCAGACAGCGGACTACCAGCAACATGGCCATATCAATAGCGAGGCCACCAATTAATGAGCAGAGAGCAAAAATAGTCGTTCCCACCATAAATGCACGTTTTCTGCCATAGATATCCGCTATGCGACCGCCAGTGACCACCAAAATACCAAAGACAAGTACATAACCATTAATCACCCATTGCGAAGTGGTGATATCAAATCCAAACTCACGCTGTATAGCTGGCAATGCAGGGGAGAAGGCGCTCATATCAATCGCGACCATAAATAAGGCCAGAGCGGCAGCAAATAAGCCATAAACCTGCCCTCTGGAAATCTGTAGCTGACTCACCACTGTAAATCCCTCAGCAATTCTGCAAGCCAATCGGATAGATTCGCAGCTTCCTTCACTTTCATCACCTGGTCTTGCACTTCAGTGACTACCCGCCTTCCCGCTCTGGAATTCTAGGAGCGCTCATAAACATGAACGCAACAACAAAGCCCACAAAAGCAAAGCAGGCGTTAACCTCAAATGCCAAGCTAATACCCGATGTGATATCTGGAGAGAAACCCAATATTGCCGCATTTACACCAAGCCCTACCGCTCCACCGGTAATTTTGAGCATATAGATAATGGCACTGGCTAAACTAGCGCGGTTGGGATTTACAACCGCAATAACCATTGTGGTTGTCGAGGGGTTAAACAGCCCCAGGCCAGCGCCTAATATAATCAGCCCTAAGATGTAGTTATACCCTTCTCCCAACCTGGACAAGTAAAACATCCCCAGGCTCATGCCCAAAATTCCAACACATACCAATATTTTCCCTCCGGTACGCAAATATAATTTACCTGCAATAAAGGACATTATGCCAAAAGCGACCATCATGGGTACCAGTGACAAGCCGGACTGAATAGTAGAGAAACCCCGCACATTGGTTAAGTATTGTGGCAAATACAGGATCACGGAAAAAAAAGTTACGGAGGTAAAAAGGGTAACAGCTCCTGCGGCAAAGAATCGCTTATTCTTAATGATATCCTGAGGTATCAGGGCGAAATCTCGCTCTTTTGTTTCAATCAGTACAAAAGCAATCGTAAACAGAAGAGAGGAGGTTAATAACCCCACTACCAAGGGATTCATAAAGCCATTTTCAGAAGCGAAATTTAAGGCCAAGAGAAAACTTAACAAAGAACCCGTAAGGGTCAAAACCCCAAAATAGTCAATTTTTTCGTTTGGGTCATAAGGTGTATCTATCGGGATATATTTCCAGCACATATAGACCGCCGCAGTAGCGATGGGCAAGTTGAAAAAGAATAGCCAGCGCCAACTCAGTAGATCTGCCAACACTCCCCCCACTACTGGCCCCAGGGTATTGGCAAGTCCGCAGATGGCCATAATTAATCCGCCGGTTTCCCCAGCGCGTTCTTCTGGCATAAGGTTGTAAGCCATCCCCAGAATTGATGGCCACATTAAGGCGGCCCCAATACCCATTGCAGCCCTGGCGGCCAACAGCATTGGAACATTTACAGCTAGCCCTCCGAGTAGGGAAAAGATAAGGAATATACACGCACCAATGATGAAGGTACGGCGCCGCCCAATAATGTCGGCAATACGGCCACCGGTAACAACCATTACCCCAAAAACCAGCCCATAGCCATTAATTACCCACTGTGAAGTGGTAATATTCATATTCATCTCCCTTTCTATTGCGGGAATCGCCGGGGAGAATGCACTGATATCAATGGCAATGATAAATAGGGCAACATAAATGGCTAATAGGCCTAAACGGTTTGACTGCTGGGTAGGCTCCTGCATATGTGCCATAAATGGTACCAGCTTCAGAAACTCCAATTTGATTGTTAGGCCAGGGGAGTTCGACCACACCATGCAATACGCTAATCTATCGCAGACTCGATTTTTTATCCTAAAACCTGATTACAAAAACCGGTAAGCTTGAAAGGGTCACCCAAAACCGTTTCTTTTGGAGTGCCACAAAGGGTACTACTTAAGCTTAGTTGAGTTTACTCAGCTAAACTCCAATGTATTTAGCAATCTAAATAGCAGAGTTGTGATAATGCGTATACTATTTTTCTTGCTATTACTTATTCAATCCTTACAGCTTGCCGCTGAAGAAACAGCTATAAGTAACCTTAAAGATTTTCAATGGAAAAATCGTATTTTACTGCTAGCAAACCCACCAAAGCCCCCTGAAACCCTAGAGTCACTGCTCAAGCTGGGGCCACAATTTGCTGAGAGGCAACTTATTTGGTTTTTATTTTCAGGTGACAAAATTGAAACCAATTATGCAGGAAAAATTACTGGGGATTTTGGTAAAAATATTCGCGATGAATATTTCAAGGGAAATAGTGAACAAGTTGTGCTAATTGGCAAGGATGGCAGAGAAAAATATCGTACAGTTACCTTTTCCCCTGTAGAAATTTTTCAGCGCATAGACCGTATGCCTATGCGCAAGCAGGAGATGCAGGGCAGCCATCAGCCCAGTGAAGTACTTTTGGGTAAATGTACTGTATCTGTTGGTTCATTAAATTTTGCACCAAGATTGACCAGAAGGTTTTGCCAGGAATGATTACACTCAATTTCTCCGTGGTGCACCTTGCTTTATATTTACTGCACCAAACCTTGAGAGGACCTTTGAACCCACTATTGAAGCGGGTCCATCAAGATCCACACTATACCGATAACGATTATAACGGTAGGCGACTCATCCTCATTGGCATATGGGCTTTTTAGCCCACCATATGCATTTTATCAATTGAATCTGGCTCACTATTCCAAAGGGAGAGTAGCTTGCTACTTAAGCCCTATCCCTGGCTCTTTTCCCCACCATTTTAAACAAAATCGGGCGAACCTTGGCAAATAGCCACCCCAACGCCTTACCCCCGGCCGTCGTCTCACTTGCCTGGGAATATGTATCCAGCGCCAGTTGACTTTGTGCCTGCTGACTTAACAGATCCACTTCTTTATCCAGCTCTATTCCTGTGGCGCTGGCAATACGATTCATACGCTGGAAACTGCCTATTAGCGCGGCCGTATCCGCCAGTGCAGAATCACCATGCTCCTTGGATAACTTCTCCCTGGCGAGGACAAGTTGCTGATTATCATCCCCCATAGCAGCGTCCACAAAACCAATAAGCTCCGCATACTCCCCGGAGATTCCCCCATTACCAGGTCTATTATTTTCACTAGCTGCCGCTCTTTCCGAAGTGAGCAAGTTGGTGATATCTTGCTGCTTACCCTGCACCTCTCCGCTTACTTGCAGCAACATTGCGTGAGATGCCGAACAATAGAAACACTCGTTATTCATCGACACCCTGGTAGCGACTAACTCAATTTCTATACGAGATAGCGCACGATCGTGACTCTCACCTACCTGCATGACCTCAGAGGGTAAAAAGTAATAACGATTCTCCATATAGCGCTGACAACGCACCGCCTCTGGTACCAAACTCAAAGCTCTAAGCACATTAGTGGGCTTGGGCACATCCCTATATAAATCTTGCTCCTCCTCTGCACACTGGCCCTTGCCGATCATTGGCACCCAGGCTGCGCCCTCTTCCAGGCCTTCGGGAATATATTGCGATGGCGATTCATTCACTAAAGTTTTAATTTCTGGTAATGCCTCCAAAGGTAAACCCAGTGCCCGATGGAAGGTATCCACATTCATGACAAATACAACTACAGCGACCAACTCCACATACTGTCCCTTAGAGATTTCTGAGGGTACTATTCTTTTAAACCACTCTTCACTTAAGCGGGAGGAGTCTGTCACTATACGGTGAACTGTATCGACAATAACTTCAGAAAGTTCCGAATTAGATTCATGCCGCCCCTCCACCTGATAAGGTGAAAGCGCTTTCTTCCGCTCTCGGCAAAATGCACATTCATGTGCTGCACGCACCTCTCTGGCAATGACAAGGTGCTGCTGGGCAGACCACCAATTACCGGCCTCCCCAATAAACTGCCAGGCTTTTAAATTTGCCTCACGTAGACCTTCACGAATAGGCAACTTCTGTTTCGAGTAATCAAATAGCATTGTTCAATCCGACTCCCTAAAAGGGTTGATACCTTCACCAACAATGACGAAGGAGATTAATATGTAATAAGCAAACATTTCTACATTTATTTTTAGAATTAATTTTTTAAATAAGTCGCCCATTTATTTAAAAAAATAGTCGGAAAATTTACAGCGGAGAAAGGGACCAATACACTTGACAACCCCATCCCTAAATAGTGGATCATCAGCTAATTGGCAAATGTATGAATCGGAAATCTTTATAATGAAGGCAATTATTATCGGTGCAACGGGACTCATTGGCAGTGAACTGGTTGAACTGTTGGCAAAGGAATCCGCTATCGATGAGATAATCACTCTTACCCGCCGAAATGTCCCTATTCGCCACCCCAAGGTACGCAATGAAATTGTGGACTTTGAACATCTGACGGACTATGCAGACTTATTCCGTGGTGACTTGCTTTTTTCCTGCCTTGGCACTACCAAAAAACAAGCAGGCAGCCTGGAGCAACAACATAAGGTGGATGTGGAGTATCAATACCAGGCGGCAAAGCTTGCTGCGGATAATGGGGTGTCGCATTACCTGCTCGTATCCTCTAGCGGTGCCAATACCAAAAGTGGCAATGCCTACTTGCAAATGAAGGGGGAACTTGAACAGGAAATTTTATCTTTGCCCTTTGCCCGAACCAGTATCTTTCGCCCTTCCCTACTTTTAGGTGAGCGGGGTGATTCCCGTCCAGCAGAGAAAATTGGCGCCATATTATTACCCTGGATCTGCCGACTCCCCGGACTACAGCGTTATCGCCCAATCGAGGGTGCTCAGGTAGCGGCAAAGATGGTGAGAGAGAGCCTTAAAGAGGGCAAAGGCCAAGAAACCTTCACTCTGGATGAATTGTTTTCCAACTAGCGCCTTTTTGGGCTGGCGCTTGAGGCTTTGGCGGCACAGACTATCTCTATAGGATTCCCTTTGCGGTGAACGCCATGCTGTTGTTTGTGCACTATTTATCTAGACTGCTCCTGTCTTTAGCCCCCTCCCTGCTGCTTATCTACGTAGCCTATCACCGGCATAAGCGCCAGTATGGAAGATCCCAGATGGAAGATCCCAGATGGAAGATCCCGGATGGAAGATCCCGACTCACCGTTCTTGTCCGATCAATCAGTAATGGGCATTGAAGCCTAAGCCTATGCCCCAGGAATTTACCGGCCTATGCCAGCTGCTGGAACACATAGAAGCCAGCTGCCAGCATACTGAACGGGTCTCCCTAGAGTTGGTAATAGATGCTGTAGGGCTCGGTTCTTATGCGCCCTTTCTGCTGGTGGTGGGATTGATTCTATTTTCCCCCCTAAGCGGCGTACCCGGCATATCTACCTCCATGGCAGCATTACTCCTACTAGTGGCCATTCAGTTGTTACTGGGGCGCAAACATGTATGGCTGCCCCAGTGGCTATTAAACCGTTCGATTTCCAAGAAGAAGCTCACCCGAGCATTGCACTGGTTGAGGCGACCGGCAGAGTTTGCCGATCGCTGGATGCAGCCACGCCTGCATTTTCTGGTAAAGCGCAGTGGCACCTATGCTATTGCCACTACTTGCTCACTTATCGCCCTGACAATGCCGCTGATGGAACTGGTGCCCTTTTCGGCCACTACAGCGGGCTTCGCCCTCACTATTTTTGGGCTGGCCTTGGTGGCTCACGATGGCCTGCTAGCGCTGATCGGCTTTACCATGACCGCCCTACTAACCCTACTACTAGCGCATACCCTGCTGTAAGGCTGACGCACTCAACCACTGAAATGCGCTTGTTACTTGGCCAGCCACCGATCCGCACCCAGTACTTTCGGGTAATAGGCAAGTGTGGCCAGGGCAAAAAAATCGTAGAGGGCATGCCAGACAACCACCCCCAATAGGCTGCCGCTGGCTTGGTAGACAAAACCAAGGATTAGGCCAAATGCAAAAATTAACAGCACATAGATCAACGAAGCCCAGTGAAGGAGGGCAAAAACGAAAGAAGCTCCGAGTAACCCCAGCAGCGGGGAGCTCAGTTGCGACAGCCAGGTTTGCAGAAAGCCACGAAATAACAACTCCTCACAAACACCTGCGGCAAGAGACAACAGTACCACCTGGGCCAACGGCATTTTGCAGAAAATTGGCGCCAGCTGGGCACAGTACCAACGCAGTGTACGCCCCACGCGATGATGGGCGCGGGCCAATGCCACAACCACAGCAAAGCTTAACAGTGCGCCCAAGACTCCCCAGGCAACAGAACTCCACGGGTCGCCTCTTGCTGGTGATAGCGTCACATCGGAAAGCCAAAGTCCGATCACTGCCAACAACAGGCAAGCCCCCTGCACCCACATCATGGTGCTGAAGATATTTATCTGGCGCCTTTTTCCCTGTGACATAGATTCTGACTCCATTCATTAGAGCTGTTTTTTTCCCTCGACTCTTGGCCCAATACAGCCTCGCGTTACAACTCCAGAGCATAAAGTGAGTGACTCAGCCGCCCCCTATTACACTCTTGAGGCTCACCTGGCCACTAGGCGCCACCATAAGCTCGGCAATCCCACCATCGCGTAATTCCCGCTCCAACTGCAGGGCCTTTTCTTTGGGGGCAAAGTAGGCCTCTATACCGTACTTGATGCGGTAAAATTGCTCTGCACTCCAGGGATTAGCACCGACAATCCGCCCCTTAATAAATATCCCCTCGATCGGTTTTTCCAGGCTCGCCGCAGAAAATTCATAAAGCCCTGAGGGGGATTTTTTCAAGGAGACATACACCACCTCCCCCTCTCGTATAGGGCGCTCTCCCGTTAAGGCTGACTTGGCAATACGGGAAAAGTCGTAATTCAAGCGCGCATAGTTGCCGCGAAACAGGGAGCGGGGGTCTACCGGTATCGTTTTTACCCGGATTGGCTCTCCAGTCCAAAGCGGCACCTGTGCCTTTACATACATGCCTACCAGAATCAAAAACTGTGCAGCTATCGCCATACCCAAGGCAAAAGTCAGTCCCTTTTTCATTGTGCTCCCTCCCTGCCCTGGTGGTACTTCCAGTACTTAGCGGCGCCCAATAACAGGCCCGCAAATAAAATAAAGATCAGCGAAGCCCCCAGGTAATCACCGATCAGATCGATATAACGCAGCAATGCAGTGATCAGTATCGACATCACCCCAAGGAAGAAATAATGGGAAATACCATCGTGAATACCCCGGTAAATTAACCAGCTACCACAGCCAATAAGGGCGAAATTGGTAGCCACTTGCAAATACATCGCCAAGTCTTGGTTATCACTGCTGCTGACAGTGATGAGGGCACCAATAAAGAACACATAGAGCAAACCACTCGATATCAAGCGCCTGGCCGGCAGTGCCAACAGCAGAGTAACATTGGCCATCGCGGCCACCACCAGCCACATAGACAACCGGTGTTGCCAATCGGCCTCGATCAACGCCTCCCAAGGCTGTGCGAAGCTGAATACCAACAGGCTGGCCAGGGCAAAACGCAGACACCACACCGAGATCACCGCAGCGTAGTCCTTGGCCACCGGCGAAGCCCTCAGCGCCAGCCAATGACTAAAGGTATACAGCAGAATAAACAGGGAGACCGCCACCGCCAGATTCTCTGAATAAAATTCCAGCCCCGCGCCCAGCTGCTCGCCACGCCAGAATTCCGATAGCGAGAATTCGATCCAGAAGCCGATGCTCACCACAAGCAGCAGCATAAGAATGGTGCTCGCTCGCCCGCGTAAAAGTACATAGAGAGATAGCGCTATAAAGAGCGGGAAGAGCGCCGGGTAATAGCCCATGCTCACCTGTAAAAAGAACCACAGCAGTGCCAGCACATTAGCCTGAATGGCCAGCCAAGGGCTGCGGGTAATCAAGGCAAATGGTAAACAACCCAGTGCCCACCAAAAGATTCCATCGGGCATATGCTCACCCAGATGGTAGATTTGTGCGATCAGGATTATCGCGGCACCAAAAAAGAAGTTCCCCAGCAGAAAGAGCCCTTCGCCGGCACGGCGGCCCCCTGTGCAATAAGCTCGCAAGGCAACACACTGAGTGACCAGCGTGAGCGCAATCAAACCGCCCATACGCGCAGCACGGGGAATTTCCTCCCAGTTGGCGCCAATCAGGGTGATCAGTGCGAGTGCGATAAATAGATAAGCGAGCCCCACTAACACGTTGTAGCCCAGTGAGCGCTGCCGGGCACTGCGATAATCTACCTGGTAGCGGGCGCAGATTAGCTCTGCCTGTGCCTCGCTAATCACCCCGTCATCGACCCAATCCTCGGCTTCACGCGCCAAGTCATATTTCAATAAGCGTATCAATCGCATACCACTGTCCTGCGGCCAAATATCCATTGCGGCGCTGTTCAGCGCCCGCTGTAAGTCTTTGGAGTATCTCTGATGTCGTCTCCATCCACAATCTAACAACCAAGCCGGTCAAGCCCCAGGACAGCAAAATAGCGACAAGCTATCTGACACATTTAAATTGTTAATTTTTATCAAAATGAAACCATCAATAGTATTAAGCCCATAGAAATTACTGACACAACGCGGTATTCACTTAAGGAGTTACCCATGTCCCGTTACATCGAATCCGAGCTTAAACCCTTCAACGCCAAAGCCTACCAAAATGGCGAGTTTCACGACGTCAGCGATGCCGATGTCAAAGGCAAGTGGGCGGTATTCTTCTTTTACCCCGCCGACTTCACCTTTGTTTGCCCCACCGAGCTGGGCGATCTGGCCGACAACTATGAAGAGTTCAAGAAGTTGGGAGTGGAGATTTACTCCGTATCCACCGATACCCACTTCACCCATAAAGCGTGGCACGATTCCTCTGAAACCATCGGTAAGATCCAGTACCCGATGATTGGTGATCCCACCGGCACTATCACCCGCAACTTCGGCGTAATGATTGAGGAAGAAGGTATCGCAGACCGCGGCACCTTTGTGATCGACCCGGAAGGCCGTATTCAGATCGTTGAGATCACTGCAGGTGGTATTGGCCGCGACGCCAACGAATTGCTACGTAAAATCAAAGCCGCCCAGTACGTTGCCGAACACCCCGGTGAGGTATGCCCGGCCAAGTGGAAGGAAGGCGAGGAAACCTTAGCCCCGTCTCTCGACCTGGTAGGTAAGATTTAAGTTTTCCCAAGCCCTCACAGGATTGGAACTGGCTTTGCCCACTCTTTGGTGGGCATTGTCATTTATAAATTTTGACAAACTGATCCGAACAAATTCAATAGAGTAAGCATTACCACTGATTTCTTTTCAGAAAAAGCTCACCTGATCATCACAAATTTGAATGCAGTAAGAATCTATTTCTCCCTACTTTTGATGATACGATCGCACTCGGATAATAACTGAATAGCCAATAATGATTCATCCATAGGAGCTTGAGGGCATTCAGTGCGTCCTGCAGCAAGACAGCGTTGTACAGCGGCAGCCTCATAAATCAGCCCTTCAGAGCATGGAAAGATAAATTTTCCGGGAATACTAGGCAGACGAAAGTCCTGTGTTTCAATAGTATTATCAGGATTTCGGCGACTCCCGCCATACTTAATTACCGAAACACACGTTGGAGTATGTGCTGGAGAGTGCAACTTAATTCTACCCTCCGACCCATAAATATCGGTTTCCTCCGCACCTTCATATAAAATACTCCATTCTGAGATTGCGGATAAAGATCCTTCAAAACGAGCGTACAGCATACCTGCGGCAACTTGCCCAAAACCATAACCATCAATTATTCCTGCGCACACAGTCTCTTTAATATTTTCTCCACAAATCATTAAAGATTGATGAACAGGATAGACACCGGCATCGAAGATACCCCCTGTTCTCCAGGTTGGTGACTCCAAGCCTTCATCACTCTTCATATCAAAACTAAAATCCGCCCTAACTTGTTGAACCTCTCCAATTTCACCTTTTTTAATTAATTCCCGACAGTATTCAACTGCAGGAAAGAAGCGCATCCACATAGCCTCACTACAAAAAAGATCTTTATCGCTAGCCAAAATTTTAATTTTAACAATATCATCTACTGAAAGGGCGATTGGCTTTTCGATGAATACATGCTTTCCGGCATTTAGGGCAAGTAAAGCATGCTCAGCATGAAACTCTGTTGTTGTTGCTATATAAACAATATCTACAAGAGGGTCATTTAATAAGTGGGCATAATCCCCATAATATCTTTTAGCCCCATGCGATGTTGCAAATGCCTGCGCACGACTAATATCTCGTGCTGCAACTGCATAGAGTTGGGCTGACTCAAGAAAATTTAGCACCAAGGCAAAGTCATTTGCAATTTTCCCACAACCTATAAAACCCCACCTATACACCCGATCATTTCTCACTGGTAAATTATCCATAGGCATTACAACCATACCCGACTCGGATGTATATAGGCCCACTGGGTTAATCTCCAATAAGTTGTTAAACACCAGTGTAATGAAAAAAGTTAGGTTTACCGCCAAATAAACGCTGCGGAGTTATAAATTGAACCAATCAAACATTTTGACCGACTAGTCATCTGCGATCTGGAAAAGTGACAATTATCCAAACCCCCTAATGAATTTTGAAATAGTACAACTTACTGAACGTCTTTTTCCTATAATGGCAAGTAATAGATATAGCAATATTTCATTAACCGAGATATCAAATCGAAGACAATAAGCTTGCCTCTATTACTACACCTTACTAAATGTAATCAAACCATCATGTACCAGCTATTTATTGCCAATAAAAACTACTCTTCATGGTCTTTAAGAGTTTGGCTCTTAATGAAGGAGATGTGTATACCGTTCGAGGAAAAAATGATCACTTTTGAGGGTGGGGATAGTTGGAAAAAATTTTCCAGTTTCTCACCTAGCGGAAAACTGCCTTGCCTGAAAGATAACAATCTCTTAATCTGGGATTCTCTTTCAATTACAGAGTATCTAGCCGAAAAAATCTCTCTCATCTGGCCAATGAATAGGTCTGCCAGAGCTTGGGCGCGCAGTATTTCAGCAGAAATGCACTCAGACTTTGAATTCTTCAATAGCAAATCGCTAAGCTGCGCGACAGAAGTTAACACCCCAGTAATACCAGATAATCTTAGTAAAGCGCTCACCCGAATTGATGATCTGGTGCAGGAAGGACTTGGAAATTTTGGTGGCCCTTTCCTTGCCGGCGAAAAGTTTACCGCCGCAGATGCATTCTACTCTCCAACAATCATTAAAATAAATAACTACAACTTATCAGTTAGCACAGAGACAAACCAATATTTCAACAAGATATTGGCTTTACCAAATTTAAAGGAATGGATAGGTCAGGCCATACAGGAACCATGGAAAGTTTCAGAATATGAAGAAATGGAAAAGGATATTGGGAGGATAATAAGAGACAAGAGAGGACAAGGATAAACTATAGATATCCCACTTCCAGCTAAACCCAATTTAAACTAAGGCTTCATAGGGTTGAACAACAGATGTGTTGTAGATCTTACAGAGAGCTAACCAGGCTAAGCCCCCTGTCCCCCCCCGAAAGATTAGCCAATCCAAGACTTGGAATTATGGTGAAAACCCACCCCAAAGCCTCTCGATAATAGCAAATGTCCAGAGATTATTGATAAAAAATACAAAGTAACCTAGCTATTATCATGATTAACTATATAGATTGCCACCTGTGACACACTACCTACAAACACCCCTTACCTACCAAACGATAAAGATTCTTCAATCCAAATTGAGCTGACTATCTACACCTATAGCATTAATAAAACTCAGATCATGTGAGACCAATAAGACAGCACCAGAAAAATCCATAATGGCATTTACTAATAGCTGGCGGGAATCCAGATCCAAGTGATTATCTGGCTCGTCTAGCAGTATGAGGTCTGTGGCAATGGTGCCTCGCGTAACGGCAAGTAGTGCCACTTTTAGTTGCTCCCCTCCACTTAGGAGCCTGAGAGGCAGCAGCGGCGCATCTCCCCTTAGCCGCAAACTACCTAGCATGGTACGCCATTCAGATTCTTTTCTACCGGGGTGAAGATAGAAAAGATTCTCTAAGGCGGATAACTCTTTATTGAGAAAACTGAAGTCCTGGTCTAAATAACACAAACTTCCACGAGTTTGGCAGACGCCACTTAGAGCTTTTAGCTGACCAGCTATGACCTTTAGCAGAGTGGATTTTCCACTACCATTGCCACCCGCTATCCTCCAACGTTCCCCCTTGCGGAGTGTTAAAGATATAGGCTTATCATGAGAACCATATGGGAGCTGCAAATTTTCAAGATGTAATTGTATTGACTTGCGAGAATCACACTTAGTGAGGGATAGCTTTTGCGGTCTTAGTCTCTGTGACTCAATTACTGTTATTTTACTTATTTCCTCTCTTTTTTTCTCTAACTGTAACTGGCGCTGCTCTAACTTTCGCTTTAATTTTCCAAGACCTTTCCCTGCGCGATCTTTTTGTGAGTCCATAAGACTCTTACTTTGAGAGCTCCGCTTGCCTTTTCCCTGCCGTTGTCTAGTAGCGAAATTATGCAGACTTTTCTGCCTGACATTATTTAGTTGGTTGAACTCTTTTCGATTATCCTCTGCCCTTTGGAGCAGGGCTGCTTGCTCTGATTCTTTTTGTTGCATATACGCACTGTATGCGCCGCCATAGGTTTTCAATCCTCGCTGATATATCTCTATTATTTGTCGGACATTTTCCAGCAGCTCTACATCATGACTGGCGACCAGTGCCCCTCCTGCATGATTTAAGATTTTCTCTTGCAGCCACTCCCGCCCACTCTGATCAAGATGATTGCTAGGCTCATCTAGCAGTAAGTAGTCACTTGAGAGAGAAAATGCATAGGCAAGGCTTAACTTGGCTCTCTGACCACCACTCAATCGTTCTATCGGCGTATCCAATGGCACATTGATTTTTGCTTCCTCTAGCTGGCGCTGCCAAGTAAGAGGCAGATGCCAATAGTCCGCAACGGATATCAGGTCATCCTCTGATGCATGCCCTCGCTCTACCCGTAAAAAAACTTCATACAAATGGCCATCTGCAAGACAATCTACGATCCGCAAATCAAGTCGGGGATTAAGCTGTTTCACCAGATGATGGCGTCTTCTCCAAGAGACCTTACCACCAGTAACGGAAGCTTGACCGTGAAGAACACTTAGTAGTGTGGATTTCCCGCTGCCATTAGGTGCAACTAATCCAGTGATTCCAATAGGTAATTCCAAGCTTACTTTATGGAAAATCGGGGTGTCCCCAAATATCAGGGAGATGTTTTCAAGAGTACAAATAGCTGTCATATGCCCTCCGATCATAGGACCGTGCGGCGTATTTCTGCTATCAGCCAAGATAGGTGTTTGAGGAAGATACGCCACCTGCAAAGGATTGATTAGGTCCGCAGCGATAGAGTGCGAACTTAGTTCCAGTTATGCGCAGGGCTTAATTCATCGGCGTAAATGACTCCGGACAAGATATTAGATTAGTATTTCCCAAGGCGTGGGCATCTATTAAAGGCGCTTAGCGTAATTAATATGTCAATATATTTCAAGCACTATTTGCAAACCAATCAACTTAGATGATACCTACTATCCTAGCGGTTAGAGTAACCTAACATGCTTCTCCATCGAGACTTGGTACTGAACATTGCGCCACCAATCCGACCATCTAGTAGCTTTCTAAGTCTCAACTTGTAGGAAGGGGGTACCTTAGCAACCCGCCAGCATTTTTGCTCAAACCACTCTCTTATAGTCAGACTGATTCAGCTGTAAGTGAATGGTTAGGATTAAACAACCCTACACATTGAGAATTTCAACGGGTTAACTTTCTTTCTGAGCCATAAAGGTAATATGGATTATCAAGAGCTTACCGAGACTTTACCAACCTCTCAATAAAAGCTATCAATGAGCAAAATACAATTCCCGCCAGAAGAAATACTGGAACTATATAGATAGCAGTTTGTATACCATAATTCTCATCCAGCCAGCCTACTAAGGCATGGGCAAATATCAAAAACACGCCACCCATTCCAAGAGAAAATGAAACAGTAAACGGTGGATTTCTTGAACTACGTGTTAACCACTCCATCGTATAGGGAAAAAGGTAAGATAGAGTTAGACCACATACAGGCAACCACAAAGGATTAACCCAATAACCAAGAAGAAATACAACAGCTGTTGATACAAAAGAAATTATCAACCAAATAAATGCACTACCCCTTAGAAGGA
The DNA here is from genome assembly GCF_052468275.1 of Microbulbifer mixtoriginis (SeqCode). Classification (NCBI taxonomy): domain Bacteria; kingdom Pseudomonadati; phylum Pseudomonadota; class Gammaproteobacteria; order Cellvibrionales; family Microbulbiferaceae; genus Microbulbifer; species Microbulbifer mixtoriginis (SeqCode). The sequence continues at coordinate 3,723,854 of NZ_CP174341.1, forward strand.
TAAAGGTAAAAAATATTCTTCCAATACACAGCAGGCCAAAAAAAATTGAAAGTAAAACATCTGCCTCAACAGCCCATGGACCACCCCTTGCATCAAGAAATAACACAAGTCGACTAGCAAGAATGTGTTCAGATCCATTATATGCAGAAACAATTAACCCACCCCCAATTGCAATCCACCATTCTTTTGGCTCTTTATCTCGCTTACTGTTTTCTCGATAAGCACTGGGATCAATGTCCCCACCTCCCGTTTGATACCTTCCTTTTCTCCTGAATAAGCCGACACAAATATATAGAAGAATGACAGCAGCAAGTACGCCAAATAAATAGAACCCCCCCTCCCAATCAAAATGATACTTATAGGATAATGCAGGTATTAAGGGAGATAGTATCGATGCAACTCCATAGGTGCTATGCAACCCACAATATCCTTGACGCGCGAGATCTTGAGGAACAAAAAGAGGGATTGCTACATTAATCAGTACCATACAGCCCCCTGCTCCCATTCCAAAAATAAAACTGCCTAAAATAAGAGTGGGAAAGGAATGATAATAACCAGAAACTCCCGATAGTATTGAGCCAACCCCCATAAAAGCGACAAACAACCCCAAACCCGATATCACTCTAACTCTCTTTACCCATAAAGATCCTGATAGAGTCATTAATAAGGCAGAAAAAGTAGACAAAAAGAAAAAGGTAGAACCCTTAGAAGGGGTTACAGAAAAGTAATCCAAGATTTGAGGATAAATTGGCGCTTTATAAACCTCTATAAAACCTAGAAGAAATAGCGCCCCATAACAGGATAACAATCCAAACCAATAGATCTTTTGCTTCACGCAGCTCTTCTTTTAATATAGTGATCGCACTCTACAACCATCTGAATCGCTCGCACGGAGTCTGCTAGAGGAAGCTCCGGGCACTCAATTAAACCTTTCTCCAAACATTGCTGCACAATCCGAGCCTCGTAGTATAGCCCCTCAGAGTTGGGATAATTAAATTTACCCCTAATTCTCGGCAGCGGGAATTCATACATCTTAGAAACATTATTCGATCTTCTATCACCTGAAATTCTAATTGTTGAAATCTTTGTTGGACAATGCGCCGGCGTAAAAACTTTTATCCTGCCTTCAGTTCCATAGATCTCCAACTCTTCTGCTCCCTCCACCAGGTGACTCCAAGAAACAACTGCAGTAGATCCAGAATTAAAGTGGGCATAAATCAGTCCGGCTCCATCTTCCTTAAATCCATGATCATCAAGTACCCCAGAGAACTCCAGGTCTGATGTATCCCTACCCAGCATCATCAACGCTGCATGTATTGGATATACCCCGGCATCCAAACCTGCCCCAACTTTCCATTTAGGAGATTGAAGCCCTTCGTCCATGAGTAAATCAAAACTCAAATCAGCCCGTAGCTGACAAACATCCCCAATGCCACCGGAAGTTATAATGCTTCTGCAGTGTTGTATAGCTGGAAAGAATCTCATCCACATACCTTCCATGCAAAAAAGCCGCTTTTTATTGGCAAGATCCTTAATCTTTTGGGCATCTTCGACGGTCAGCGCTATAGGTTTTTCAATCAGTACCGGCTTCCCTGCCCTTAAAGCCAATTCAGCATGCTGTCGATGCAACTCGGGAATAGTCGCAATATAGACAATATCGACTTCTGGGTCAGAAACTAATTCCTGGTAATCTCCATATGCTCGACAGACTCCATGCTTACCTGCAAAATCTTTAGCCCGCCCAAAGTCCCTAGAAGCCACAGCATGAATTTCTGCAGATTCCAGATAATTGATCACTATGGCAAAATCATTCGCAATCCTTCCACAACCAATAAACCCCCAACGTAGCTTTTGGGGAGAGACCCTCTCTGGAGTATAAACATTCGCTATTTCTACGTCCTCAATCAGCCCCTCTTCATCTTCTATAGTATCGGGATCTAATACGAGTTCAGGGTGGTAGTAAAGCCTCTCTTGCAGGCTATTCCAGGCACCCTCAAGATGTTTACCCTTTATTTTGTTCACCCATATGCACCTTCCGAGAGGTGCAGGTAGAGGCGCGCGTAACGTTCCTGAACGGTGGATTGAAATCTGTTTAATTGCCGTTTTGTATACATCCAGACTCAGCCCCTTCACACTAGCGGAAAGTCCCAGATTCACGTAAATGTCAAACAGCAATTTAACTTCTGCCTTAGATATCAATCCCATCTGTTCAGCAACCAGTGAAGTAAATAGGCAATCAATACCCACAGCTTCACCATGCATCAACCTAAAAGCCTCATCACGTTCCAACCATCGAGATAGCGTATGTCCAAAGTCCATTGGCCTAGATAAGTTCTCCTCTTTTAAATCTCCCGCAATACTGTCAAGCATTGCATCGATACAATTTATTAATAATTTATAGGATGCTTCTCCCGGGAGCCCATCAGGTCCCAGAAATTTATTTTCTAATAATGATGCACCTTGGGCTGACAATGTATCGAGTACGTTTCTATTAAATACCACGCCAACCTTGATCATTTCACCAATCGCGCTTTTCAGCACTCGCTGTGGATTAGTTTTTAAGAAGGTTGGATCAATTATTGTGTGCAAAGGGCTGTGGAAAGCACCTATCCCATTTTTGATGTTGTGGTTTACACTAACCTTAATACCGATAGATGAGTCAATCATGCCCATTAGAGTGGTTGGGATACGTATCCAGGGCGTATTACGTCGCCATACCGCACTGACAAACCCTATTGTATCCGTTACCGCTCCCCCCCCGATAGCTACAATTGGCTCCCTATAACGAAGAGGGTTGACCTTCCATATTTCATCAATCATTTTTAAAAGACTGTCAATATTTTTTGACTGCTCACCGCCCTTCATAACAATTGGAATAAATTTAACCCCAACAGACTTTTCCCACGCAATGATAGATTTTTCATACAAACCCCAAACCTTGTCATCAACACAACAAATAATTCTGTTCTTTGGGGGCCTTAAGAGCTCAATAAGAAACCGATTGCCGAGGTCAAACAACCCGTGGTGATACCAGATTCTCTGATTTGTAGGGGCCTGACAAATAGTGTCTGAAACTTGGACAATAGGGTGATGGTTTTCGTCTGCTCGCACTTGAGCCTTGATACTAGGCTCAATCAATGTGGCTAACTCAAGTACACTGCATGCATGATTTAACCGCGGTAGCCGCTGGTATTTTTCATTATCATCATCCAAGATAGATTCAATGAAAAGCCTCTTCAAATCACGATAATCTTGTTCAAATAAATAGCAATACCATATAGCCCCCTTTTCCTTTCTTGTAAGTTCAAGCGCGCGATCAAGCCTATCCGGCATAGCTTGTCGAATGAAAATCGGCCTGCCCCTGAGCCCTTTCCGCATCACTATACAGTTTTCTACACCTTCACAACGGGTAGCCAGAAAGGAGAAACTGATTCCCAAATTGGTTTTTAAAGTAAAAGATAGCTTTTTGAAATCCTCAATATCACCAAATTGCTTCTGTGCCGTCTCATCCTGATTCACCACTACATCCACAATGTTGTGGGGGGCTAGATTCCACTTTGCGACACAAAGCTCAAGCTCATGGCAGCATTGGTTAAGTAACATACCTTCGGCATTTTGCCTGAAGATGCTTTCCAAATTAGCTTCTGGATGTGGATTGTGATGTATAAATCCCACACTTCTAGACTTTAACTGCCATTGTTCATTAATTCTCTCAGCTTCGCTGACGTAGCTGGCGATATGCTTCTGATAGCCTATAACAACATTTACATGCTCCTCACCAGCACGTCTCTCCATGTCACGCAATTTTTCCAGTGAGTCGGCGCCAGGTTTTTCCAAGTAGATATTTCTATACCCCTTGCCTACTACAAAATCAAAAATTCTTTTCGTTGATTGAGTTCTAACTGAAATCAACACCAAACTTTTATGGGAAAGATTTGCCTTAGGTAATTGTTCTAAAGAGGAATAGAGTTTGAAGTCACCAAATTGATCTTTGAGCCTTGCCATCTCCTCATGAAATGCCATCCCTTTTTTGGAAGACGAAACAGCAGCAGACAGCCAGTGCTGCTCAACGATGGCATCTACGACGACATTAGGCATACTCATCAACTGAGAAAGATGCAGCCATCCGATTGACTCCCCTGGCAAGCCAACACCAATCACGATGACATGCACCACATTTTGGTTCATAGGGGCGATCTCATATCAAATCTAAGCCATCCAGGCTCACATGAATCCGAGTTACTTCTTTAACTCATTGCTAACGTCCTCCCATTTAGACTCCAAGTCTTTTCTGTTCATGAGCCTGTAACGACAAGGCTACATCAGCCAACTGGCGCCTTCCCCTCCCCTATAAACCAATGATCGATAGGGAAAATTTATTAGAAATATTTATATTGATAATTTTTATTAAACAAAATGAATCGATAGTATTAATGCCGTTCCAAAGACAAAGACTGAATAGAAAGTGATGAATAAGGAGTTATCCATGTCACGTTACATCGAATCCCAACTAAAGCCCTTTAACGCTAAGGCCTACCAGAATGGCGACTTCTTCGATATGAGCGACGCCGACGTAAAGGGCAAGTGGGCGGTGTTCTTCTTCTATCCCGCAGACTTCACCTTTGTGTGCCCCACGGAGCTGGGTGATCTGGCGGACAACTACGAAGAGTTCAAAAAGCTGGGTGTGGAGATCTACTCCGTATCTACCGATACCCACTTCACCCACAAGGCCTGGCACGACTCTTCTGACACCATCGGTAAAATTCAATACCCCATGATTGGCGACCCTACCGGCACCATCACTCGTAACTTCGGTGTAATGATCGAAGAAGAAGGCATTGCCGATCGCAGCACCTTTGTCATCGACCCGGAAGGTCGTATCCAGATTGTGGAGATCACAGCCGGCGGAATAGGCCGCGATGCCAGTGAGCTGTTGCGCAAGATCAAAGCGGCCCAATACATCGCCGCTCACCCTGGAGAAGTCTGCCCTGCTAAGTGGAAGGAAGGTGAAGAAACCTTAGCACCCTCCCTCGATCTGGTAGGCAAGATATAAACCCAATACCTCTGACCCGGCCCATCTAGATGATGGGCAACAACCAAGCCTGAATTTGTTAGAGAAAGGATACACCGATGTTGGACGCAAACCTGAAAAAACAACTGGACACTTACCTGCAGAATATCGTCAAACCGATCGAGATTCGTGTGTCCACAGATAACAGCGAAAAATCGAAAGAGCTGGAAACCCTGGTAGATCAAATCTCCGAGCTCTCCAATAAAATTACTGCACAACAGGGCCAGGCCAAGCGCACACCAAGCATGGCTATCGCCCCTGCTGGAGAGGAACCCCGCGTAAGCTTTGCCGGTATTCCCCTGGGCCACGAATTTACCTCATTGGTTCTGGCACTCCTGCAAGCGGGTGGCCACCCATCCAAGGCAGACCCGCAGCTACTGGAGCAAGTACGTAATCTGGAAGGTGAATTTCACTTTGAAACCTATATTTCTCTCTCCTGCCAAAATTGCCCAGATGTCGTACAGGCACTGAACCTGATGGCCACCCTCAACCCGAACATTACCCACGAGATGATCGATGGAGGGTTATTCCAGCAGGAAGTAGAGCAACGCAATGTAATGGCGGTACCTGCGGTCTACTTAAACGGCGAACACTTTGGCCAAGGCAGAATGTCCCTTGAGGAGATTATTGGCAAACTGGATACAGGTACCGCAAAACGCAAAGCTGAAAAACTGAATGACAAGGCTCCTTACGACCTACTAGTCATTGGTGGCGGACCTGCCGGCGCAGCAGCTGCCATCTACGCTGCGCGTAAAGGTATTCGCACCGGGCTAGTAGCCGAACGTTTCGGCGGCCAGGTGATGGATACTGTAGGTATCGAGAACTTTATCTCCGTACCTTATACAGAGGGCCCGAAGCTAGCAGCCAGCCTGGAACAGCACGTTAAAGAATACGGTGTAGATATTATTACTGACCAACGTGCAGCAAATTTACAGCGCAATGAACTGGTAGATATAGAACTAAAGAGCGGTGCCACTCTATCCAGTCGCTCTGTGGTGCTGGCCACTGGTGCAAGATGGAGAGAGCTTGGTGTACCTGGCGAAGCGGAATACCGTACCAAGGGCGTTGCCTACTGCCCCCATTGTGATGGGCCCTTCTTTAAAGGTAAGCACGTAGCGGTTATTGGCGGCGGTAACTCTGGTATTGAAGCGGCTATTGATCTTGCTGGAATTGTCGAACATGTCACCGTACTGGAGTTCGCTGACTCATTGCGTGCCGATGAAGTACTGGTGCGCAAGGCACAACAAATGGACAACATCGACATTATCCTCAATGCACAAACTACCGAAGTATTGGGGGATGGTAACAAAGTCAATGGCCTTGCCTACACCGATCGCAAATCGGGAGAGAGTAAAAAGCTCGACCTTGCAGGAGTCTTTGTGCAAATCGGACTAGTGCCAAATACAGAATTCCTCAAAGAGAGTGATGTCGTAATGAATCGTATGGGTGAAATTCAAATCGATGAGCGCGGCGCAACTTCCATTCCAGGCGTCTACGCTGCCGGCGATGCCACTACTGCTCCCTACAAGCAAATTGTGATCTCAATGGGCGCAGGGGCCACAGCGGCACTGGGAGCGTTTGACTACTTAATTCGGTCTTCTGTGGAATAAAGACTGGAATATCAAACGGCCGGTCATTGACCGGCCACTCACTCAATCTTCACCTTCTATTTCTCCACGCCACGCCGCTATAAGGGCTTTACTGCCAAGTTCAATAACAATCTCTTTTACTTACCTTTTCGTAAAACAAATAGCCTACTGCCTATTGAATGGTTCACAAGCTCATAGTGACATCAGCAACTTCCTCATGGATACGTACAAATCGGTGTACATACAAGCAATTTGAGGCATTCCAACAGACAGACTGCTTTTACATTCCAGAATGAAAAATTGACAACTTGATCTCGGTTGGTCCCTTTATTGGGATCGATTTCAATGGGCTGGTTAACGTCAAATTTCTTGATCATCAATTCCAGGTGTTGATGGTCAGCTGGATTTTATAAAAAAATATTAGCAAGTGGCTCTACCATTTAAAGAGGGAAGCGTTTCAAAAATTGAGCCTCGATTAAATACAATCTCAACAGACTCGAGACGTGATGTTGACTACATTGTTACAGAATATGGCTACTGTCAATCAATGGGAAAATCCACGACTGACCACACACACGCACTGACCACACACACGCACTGACCAACATTGCTCACCTAAGCTTTAGAGAGGACCTGTTCAAGTGGGCAGAGAACACAACTTCAAATAAACCACCAAATAAGTGCCCTAAATAAAATTCCCACAGTGCCTTTAACTCCAAGCAATTTACCTGAAGCCCCTCAAGCAAACTGAAAGCGTGTTATGCCAAAATCGTCACAGTGTGGCCCTGTGGTCATTGAACCACGATGTTTGCAATAAAAAGAAATGACCATACAGACTCTCCAGTTTTGTTACCCATCCCGGCCACTAAAACCAAACGTTCACTAAGCCACATATAAATCCGCTAAAGGGAAAAAAACCAGAGGTTTTCCCCTTAACATCGTATTTTGACTTTATTTAGCTGAGATATCGGGATCAAAAAGGACATATCTAGACCAAAATAGCAAAGCTGGTCATAGGCAATTTAGCCTGAAAGAGAAACCAAGAAGTTAGATTTTACCCTGCCAACGGGAACCCACATCCAAACCGAATGTCTGTTTGAGTGGTGTAACTGAATAAACACAAATATTAATTCGAAATTTTTTCACATTTTTTACGTAATAAAAAACTCAACCTTCGTCACAGTTCACACTGGATTTTAAATTTAGAGTGTCACCTAGATTTTTTCGACATCATCTAAAGGAACACTCTACAAACAGATTTTTATTACAAGAATTCAACCACCGTGAAGCACTCTTATTCACGAAGTTAACGGACTCACAAAAATAGAGATACCAGGAGTAAATCCATGCTACTAAGAACAAAATGTGCCATTGCCACATTACTACTAATGCCTTTCAGCTTGCAGGTTCAATCTCACGGCTGGTCTGAATACCCAAAGGCGAGGCAAAAAATATGCTATGACCAAGGGAATGTCTGGTCAGGAACTCCCCCAAATCCTGGCTGTGCATTAGCAAAAACCATCTCTGGATCTTATCCATTTCAGCAACACAATGAATTTTCCATCAACATTCCTGACTACAATAATTTTTCGGCCGTAAAAGCAGCCATTCCAGATGGAACACTCTGCTATGCCAATGACCCACAAAAAAAGGGCATGGGTGCAGCTACAGACACTTGGAGCCGAGTTGAAGTTAACGCTGGAACCTTTGAATACGTATTCAATGCAACCGCACCGCACAACCCCTCTTTTTGGCAGTTTTATCTAACCAAACCCAACGCTGACCTTTCAAAGCCTCTCGCCTGGGATGACTTGGAGCTTATTCAGGAAGTGGGCGATGTGCCAGTTGTGAATAGCCAGTATCGAATGAATGTTACGATCCCTCAAGACAGGGTAGGCAATGCGATTTTATTTGTACGCTGGCAACGAGTAGATGCAGCTGGGGAAGGTTTCTACAACTGTAGTGATATCACCATTGTAAATGGTGATGTTCAACCGCCTACCGAACCTGATCCGGGTACAACAGAGCCATACCTTATTCAAGGCAACACCTTTATCCCGCAGGATATTAATATCGATTCAGTAGCTGTAGGGGATACTGTCAATTATACGGTCTTAAATAAAAATGGTGAGGAACACTCATCGTTTTCATTAGCAATTACTGAGGACAATAAAAATGATTGGGATAGACTGCTAGCATCTCAAGTTACTGGCTGGTATCAATCCAATCACAATGGAAATGTCTTTATCGGTCGCTGGCATGAGGAAATGAACCATTACATGTATTTCCAAGGCGACTTGCATGGCAACTATTTTAACTCTAAAGATGCACGCGCTTCAGGCCAGTTCAGCATCACAAGTAATGGCAGTGAATTGATTGCGTCTATTACGCCCAAGGTGTTAAAGCCTCTCGACATAGCCAAGGTCGAGCACGGTGAATTACTGGTGCTCTCTACAGGAGAAAGCACAGGAAACATCACAGATACCCAATGGTCACAAGTGAGTGGCAGCCCAGTGGAAACAGCAGCCGGGCCGAGTGGTGCATTGGTTATTGACACTTCAAGTTTAACCAATGCCCGACACGAGTTGAGTTTTAAGTTAACCGTAAGTAGTAGTTCTGCCAATGATGACGAGGTCTACTCCTTTGTCGTTGAACCCTCGACACCCACAGATCCTACAGATCCTACAGATCCTACAGATCCTACAGATCCTACAGATCCTACAGATCCTACAGATCCTACAGATCCTACAGATCCCACTATTCAAACCTGGGACAGTAACCAAATCTACACTGCTGGGGACACGGTAAGCCATAATGGTAAAACATGGACTGCCGGATGGTGGACCAGGGGTGAAGAGCCAGGCACAACCGGGCAATGGGGTGTTTGGCGCTAAGTAACCAATCAATAATTTATCTCACAGGCTTCGGGGGTTTATGGCAATAAGCCCCCGTTTTTTACATACCAAGAATTTAAAAACTCGATTAAACCTACGAAGGCACTGACAAAATTTTTTATACAGCCCACCTGAAAGCCCTCTCAAATCTGGTTTATGATATTTCACGGTCGCCTTACATCGCTACAATTTATAAGCTGAATTTCTAACCATAAGCAAAACCATAATCACCAAAATAAACCAACAATTTTCTAGATTATATTCCACCGCTCACACAAACCTGATCAAACTTCTATTCCACATCACGCAAATACATGGTTGTTGAACCCATTCACGATCCCACGCAGAACACAATCAAAGCAAAGCATCACAATTCATTTCCCGTAAATTTAATTGACATTGCCAATATTTATTTTACGGAGAGAGTCAACTCTCTAGTGAGGAATCAAATAATATTAGAAATATGTTTCATAACTTGAAATCAGTTATTCTTACGATCGAATAGAATGATAAGAACAGCAGGTGCGAGTAGAATTAAGTCAGAATTAACAGACACTCAGTAGATTTTCTTGAGCCATATCTTCCCCCAACTAAAACGTGGCAAAGGTGGCCCCAACCTTATTGATAACTCTGTTTGCTTTTAAGATCTCTTGTGGATTTTGCACTTAGGGGCAAGATAAAAAAAAGAAACGACGCCTATTCGTACAACAAAGCTCCGAATTTGGAATCCTCTACGATACAGCCTGCCCGCTGTAAAATTGGCCTTATTTCCCCTCACTGCAGGAATAGAAAGTCACCTTCGAAAAAAATGGCAGAAGGTTTAGAAGGTATGTGCGACGCAGTAAGGTTGGGCGAACTTTAACATGACAAAGAAACTGCCGTCGCTTGGTCGGCAGGTAGAATTGCTATGCATCTACTTAAAGAGCATTTTTCTATATTGCCTGCAAATCAATTAATCTAAAGAAGCTTTGAAACAGTTTCTAGAAAAATAGTCGCGAAACAACCCCAATATATCACTTGATCGATCTTAGTCCTCTAAATGTCACCTATAATGCCCTAGAACAATGGCATAGATGCGTAGCAAGGTAAACCTGCAGAATATTCATCTTCCCAAACAGATCAAAAGTATAATTTAAACCTTACGAAATCTACTTTATTAAAAAATATTTCAACCCATATATCTCAAAGTCAAGGCTCACGGAAGACAATAAATCTACCAAAACACGGCAAGAACCTACCTAAGGCACCGGAAATTTAGCCCACTATGAATCACGACGATGAATACCACAGAAAGCTAACCACAGCCGATAATGCCGTAGCCTCTATCCCCAGCGAGAGTATCATCTCCATGGGTATGCGCGTAGCAACCCCGCCAGCTTTGCTTAAAGCTTTAGAAAACCGGGTTCGGACAGGCGACATAAAAAAACTCATGGTTTATTACATGCGTTGTGGTGGTGTCGCGATGAAAACAATCTTTCAGGAGGACTTGCTAGACCGCGTCAGACCCTTCTCATCCATGCTTACCAAAGATGAGGTCAAGCTCGCAAAGAAAGGCTTCGCCAAAGGGAAGAAATATATCAATTATGTTCCCATTTCTTTTAGTCGATACCCGGAAATTATAAAAAGGCAAGTGAATCTAGATGCTTTCCTCGTAACAGTATCTCCTATGGATAAATATGGATATTTCAATTTTGGTACTAGTGGAGATTATGCGATTGAGTTATCCAGACATGCAGACCAACTCATCGTTGAAGTCAACAAAAATATGCCGAGAACTTCTGGGGGCACATTACTTCACATTAGTGAAGTAGATGCAATTATAGAAAATGACACCCCATTAATTGAAGAGCCGCAAAGAGAAACCTCTGAACTGGATAAGAAAATTAGCGATTATATTGCACCGCTAATACCCGATGGCGCTACAATTCAAATGGGGATTGGAGGTGTTCCCAATGCCGTGTGCGAGCAGCTGGCAAACAAGAAGAATCTTGGGATACATACCGAGGTTATCACCTCCGGAATGATAAACCTAATCAAATCTGGTGCGGTTAATAATTCACGCAAAAAACTAAACACCCACCTCAATGTGTTCACCTTTGCCATAGGGGATAGGACACTCTATGACTTTATTGATAACAACCCTTCAATGGCCTGCCTTCCAGTCTCCTACGTGAATGAACCACAAACTATTGCTCAAATTGACAACATGATCTCAGTCAATTCCTTTATTGAGATCGATTTCAATGGGCAGGTAAATGCAGAATTTATCGATCATCAATTCTCTGGGGTGGGTGGACAATTGGATTTTATCAGAGGCGTATATTACTCAAGAAATGGTAAAACCATATTGGCGAGCAGTTCTACGGCACAGGGAGGGAAAATTTCCCGGATTGTACCGCGCCTAAATACAATCACAACAGACTCTAGACTGGATGTTGACTATGTCGTTACTGAGTACGGTTGCTGCCAGCTTATGGGTAAATCAACCACAGAACGCACACATGCCCTAATTAACATTGCACACCCAGACTTTAGAGACAACCTGATAAAGCAGGCTAAAGAACACAACTTTATCTAACCAGGCATATGATCAACCTACACATTTATCCTGCACTACTTTTTACGCCAGGCAATAAGCCCAATCTTTTTCAGAAAGCAACAGAGGTAGAAGCCAGCGCAATTATTATTGATCTCGAAGACAGTGTACCCACTAGTGATAAGCAATTAGCCAGAGACAATACTATTCACTACTGCTCCAAAAGCCAAAGCGACAATACTGCTAATATTATTCGAATCAACCACCTAACGAGCAATGAAGGACTAAAAGACATACTTGCCATTACTACAACCAAGTTACACATCGACGCTGTACTTTACCCTAAGACAGAGTCTCCTAGTGACATCCAACAACTTGGAAAACTCCTTGCTCAAACTTATACGGACATAGCCATTATTGCTTTAATCGAAACTGCCTGTGGAACAATGAATATTCACAATATTGTTAAGGACAGCCCCAAAAAACTGCAGGCCTTAATGTTTGGTGCCGCAGACTATGCCAACGACCTCAATTGTGATAACTCAATAGACGCCCTAAGCTCTGCACGTAGTAAAATCGTGGAAGCTTCAGCAGCAAACAATCTGGCCTGCTTTGACTCCCCCTATTTTGATTTCAATAATGAAGATGGACTAAATAAAGAACTAAATATCGTTAAGGGGATGGGATTCAATGGCAAGGCCGCCATTCACCCCAAACAAATTTCTGCTATCAAGTCTTCTTTCAAGCCTACTCAAGAACAATACGAAAAAGCAGAGAAAATAGTAGAAATCTATAACAATTCAAAGGGTAAAGCCTGTCAATACCAAGGGGAGATGATTGATGTACCGGTTTACTCCAAAGCAAAGCAAGTTATCTCTATATTCAATAAACTTAGCTAAAACTTAAAGGGAAATGGTCGTCATGAAATTCCAGCCATATAAAAAAATTAACGATAATCGCTACCGGGAAGACTTTGGATTTTACTTCGAAGACTTCACAGAAGGTATGATCATTGAACATCGTCCAGGTAGGACATTAACTCGAACAGACAATACCTGGATGACGCTATTAACAATGAATACGGCACAGTTACACTTTGACGCCAACTATGCACAAAAAACCGAGTGGCAGTTACCGCTAGTGGATAGTACTTTAACCCTGGCGATTATAACTGGAATGACAGTAAACACTATCAGCAAGAAGGTAGTAGCCAATTTAGAGTGGGATAAGGTACAGCTACTGAAACCTGTTTTTGAGGGGGACACCATCTACGCAGAGAGTGAGATCCTATCTAAACGAGAATCACATTCCCGCCCCACTCAGGGAATAGTGACGGTTGAGACTCGTGGCTTCAAGCAAGATGGCGAACTATTTATGCGCTTTATGAGAACAGTATTAGTGTATAAGAAAGGACACTCACCAAACTATAACATTGACGAAGCCTCAGAATAACTCCTAGATTCCCCTGACTTTTAGAGCGATTGACAGTAAGAGTGGTCCTTTTAGCTACTTATGCTGTATGCTCAACTGATAAAACTGACCGTCTACACAGAACCATCTTTCGCCTAACGAACAAAAACAAGCTGAAAGGACATTACCCAAAGTAACTGGCACGATAGAACCTGTTTACTTTTGCGCAGGACCTAGCCATTCATCATCTTTCTTTGCCGCTCATCCATTATATAAAACCTCCCCTACTAAATTAACTGCACAAAGTTAATCAATATCTAGAATGCCAGCCATTCAACTAACCCTATGGAATAATTACTGATGCAAACGATCAAAACGAAATATAGAGTTACCAAGTGGCGATTAAAGTCATTAATCCTAGCCACTTTATTGACTTCCAACGCTATGGCCACTGACATTGAAGGCGACTGGAGATCGATGCTTAAAACAAATGATGAGAAGATAATACCAATAGTGATTCAACTAGAGGAGAATAGCGGTGAATGGACTGGCGTATTAAATAGCCCATCTTTGGAGGAAATGAAATTAGACATTACGGGGCTGGAGGTTATAGATAATAGAATTGCTTTCGAGGTAGAAGCCCTAGATATCAAATACGAGGGAAGTTACATTAATCAGGTAGACCTAATCGCTGGTGTAAACATTAAGAAAGGCGCATCATCTCTTACATTTTTTAGCAGGATAAATGACCATATTGAAGGTTCTAGCAATCATTCACAAACACAAAAAAAACCTATTCCATATATTATTGAAGATGTCAATTTTAAAAATAAAGAGACAAGCAATCTAATTTCGGGAACTTTAACCAAGCCAGCATCCAGAATTAAAGCAACGGCTGTTCTTATCAGTGGTAGTGGTCCCCAAGATAGAGATGAATCTCTTTTTGGACATAAACCTTTTGCCGTAATAGCCGATCACCTAACCCGGCAAGGATATGCAGTATTACGCTACGATGACCGAGGGGTTGGTGGATCTAGTGGTAGCCATCAAACAGCAACTACTAAAGACTTCGCAAGTGACACCAGCGCAGCTGTTGACTATTTAAACAGCCGAAGCGACCTACCCCAGGGTAAAACTGGCTTAATCGGCCACAGTGAAGGCGGTATGATAGCTCCTATGGTTGCCAGTAGGCGTGATGATATTGCATTTGCCATTTTACTTGCTGGACCTGCAGTTAAAATACCAACTATGCTTGCTGATCAGTGGTACCGTGGTCGTAAATTTAATGGTTTATCCGAAGAAATATTAAACAAATTGAAAGAGTTAGATAAGGAAATCCTAGAGAAAATTGGTAATCTTGAATTAAATGAACCGCTTAATGATGCCATTGAGGATCTTATTTATTCCAGCATCAGGCTTGAGGGGGTGCCCGAAGAGGACATAAATACCCAATTTGAAGAGGTAAAAAAAGAATACTCTCGTTTGATATTTCGTGATTACTTAAAGTTCAATCCAGAATTCTATTTAGAACAAACAAAAGCTCCGCTATTGGCTCTTAATGGTTCTTTAGACTTTCAAGTTGATGCAAAAATGAATTTAGGTAATATACAATCAGTGTTAAATAGAATCGGACATAAAGATTTTACGGTCATTGAACTTGACAGAATGAATCATCTTTTTCAAATAGCTAACAAAGGTTCAAGTACTGAGTATGCTGAAATAAAAGAAAGCTTTTCACCAAAAGCATTACATGTAATTTCTGAATGGTTAAACGAACGATTCAAAATCTAGATTTGACTAGAATTTTTGGCTCCAATTTGGGAGCCATTTTATTACATTCAAACGAAATGCTATTTAAAAAAATCAAATCGAGTGGGTATACTTAAATTAACCTAAAGATTAAAATCTATTGGCAAAACCTTATAGATATTGATAATAAACGCTCCATACTGGAGCTGATAATTAGTAAACCCTCAAAGATCTATCGGCCGACTAATTCCCTTATAGAGAAATCGATCACAGCAAAACTAGAATACTTTGCACCCTAGTCTCAAGTCTGTGGTCAACCACTTTATGAGCAAGATATCAGTTTGAATTTCCTATTCAGAGTAATCCTAGACCGCTCATCGCCCCTCCCTACCATTCATCCCCTCAGGAAGCCACTCCTACTAAATTTATAACACCAGGCTAATCGACAGGTAGAATATCAACCATTCAACAAGTAGGTACAGGAAGAGTACAAATGCAGCCTATCAAAACACTCTTTGCAGAAGCCAAGTGGCACTTGAAAACAGTAATCCTCACAACTGGCTTAATATCAACCAATGTAATGGCTTCAGGTTTAGAGGGTGATTGGAGGTCCGTAGCCCAGATTAATGGTGAAAAGAATATACCTGTAGTCATTCACCTGGAAGAAGATAACGGTATGTGGAAAGGCTCCTTAGATAGCCCTTCCCTTGGGGCTAAGGGAGTAGAAATATCTATGCTGGAAATCCGGGACAGCAGTATCACTTTCGAAGTAGAAGACTTACAGATTAACTACAAAGGCACTTACAGTGCAGCAGTTGATCTTGTATTTGGGTCTATCAGCCAGGAAGTGACATCCCCTCTGAACTTTAGCCGGGCATCTGAAGATGCAAAGAACAGGACTAGCAAGCGACCCCAAACACCAAAGGGCCCATTTCCGTATGCTATAGAGGAAGTAAGCTTTAAGAGTGCTGCGACAGGCAATATCATTTCGGGAACACTGACCAAACCAAAGTCTAATATTAAAGCAACTGCTGTTCTTATCAGTGGTTCTGGGCCTCAAGACCGGGATGAAACCCTGTTTGGCCATAAACCATTTGCGGTAATCGCCGATCATTTGACACGGCAAGGATATGCAGTATTTCGCTATGACGACCGCGGTATTGGCGGCTCAAGTGGTGATTTTCAAGCAGCAACCAGCAAGGATTTCGCCAGTGACGCTAACGCAGCTGTAGATTATTTAAACAGCCGTAAAGATCTCCCAAAGGGTAAAGTTGGATTAATTGGACACAGCGAAGGCGGTATGATAGCTCCCATGGTTGCCAGTAGTCGAGATGATATTGGATTTACCATCTTACTCGCTGGACCAGGGGTTAAAATACCTGAACTACTGGTCGATCAGTGGCACCGAAATCGTAAGTTCAATAACTTACCTGAACAAAATATGCAAAGACTTAGCCAGTTGGATAAGGAGATTTTTGAGAATATTGCTCAACTCGGAATGAATGAAAGTCTTAATGATGAGATTCATGAGCTGCTTTATGAAAGCGTGAAGCTCGAAGGCGCTCAGGAAGAGGAGTTGGATGCTCAGGTTGAACAACTAAAGAAGCAGTATACTACTCCTTGGTTCCGTTATTTTGTTAAGTTCAATCCTGAACCTTATTTGAAACAAACAAAGTCACCACTTCTGGCTCTTAATGGCTCACTTGACTACCAGGTTGATGCAAAAATGAACCTAAGTAATATACAATCAATATTGAGCAGCGCTGGACATAAAGACTTTAAAACTATCGAGCTGAACAAAATGAACCACCTTTTTCAAATAGCCAATAAGGGCTCATTTTCAGAGTATGCCGAGCTAGAGGAGAGTTTTTCACCTATTGCTCTCGAAGTAATGTCCTCGTGGCTGAATGAACGTTTCTGATACTTGATAAGAATGTCAAGACATGGCTCCTGATTTAGGAGCCAACTTACTTAGATATATGTGCAATGAGTATTTTCAAATCCCCAACTCCATCCGCAAAATTTTTAGCCTACCATTTTGGTGGCTGGTTGATATTTTCTTTAGTTAATGTTTTCTCTTTAGGGCTTCTATCTCAGAATCACACCGATAAAATCGTGATTAATATTATTATTGTAGGGTTTATTACAGGGATCTCTACCCTTCTTACTCGAGAAATCATATATCGATTTAGCCTCTTTGATAAAAACGGGTATCAACAATGGATTGGCTTCCTATTAGCTGCCATTCCTCTTGGCGGTATAGGCGCCTATATTGCAACTGGCTTTGGATATTTATATTACATCTTTGTAGGATATGAAATTCCATCTTCCTTTTGGGAGGTTGTTGTTAGCAATTGGTTCTATCTTACCATTCTTATATTTATTTGGAGTTTCATTTATCTTACTCTGGTAAATCAAGAGCAATTACGCAAAGCCGAACATGATGCAACACAACTTAAATTACAACTGAACGAAGTAAAAATGAGCGCTCTAATGGGGCAGTTAAACCCTCACTTTCTATTCAATGGGCTCAATAATATTCGAGGATTAATCCTTGAAGATACAGCTAAATCCAGAGATATGTTGACGAACTTGTCTGACCTTCTACGTTATACGTTAATGGCCCATAAGCATAAAACTGTATCATTAAGAGATGAATTGGAAATCGTTTGTCAGTATATCGAACTTTTGAAAATACAATATGAAGATCGATTGTCTTTCACATTGGAAGTTAACGAAGATTTAATGGGAGAGCGAATACCTCCACTCCTAATCCAGCTGCTTGCCGAGAATGCCGTTCGCCATGGAATAGAAAAATGTAAACAAGGCGGTGAACTAGTGGTTAAAATCACCAAAGAAGACAATCATATGGTAATCACTGTGATAAATCCAGGTACTCTCATCAGAGAGTCAACCAAAGAGAGTGGTAATACCGGCCTGGGGTTAATCAATATACAAAAAAGGTTAACCATACAATATGGAGACAAGACATATTTTGGAATTGAACAGCAGGGCTCCCAGGTAGTTGCTCGGTGCCATATTCCCTCCTCTCCCTTACAATTAGTGGTATAAGAAGTGAAAGCCATTATCGTTGAAGATTCTCGACTCGCACGCAATGAATTAAGAGAGTTACTCAAACCTTATAAGAATATAAACTTAATAGCAGAAGCAAAAAACTGTGAAGAAGCTATTCTCCTTATATCAGAGGAAAAGCCTGATTTAGTATTCCTGGATATCAATCTTCCTGATGGCAATGGCTTTGACATACTTGAAAAACTGGATTTCACACCTCAGGTTATTTTTACAACAGCTTATGACGAATACGCCATACAAGCTTTTGAAGTAAATGCACTGGATTATCTACTAAAACCCATAAACCCTGAAAAACTAAAGAAAGCTCTCGATAAGACGTCAAGTGAAACACCCACCGAGCACACAAATAGCTCAACAAGCTATTTAGACTCCAACAATAAAATATTTATCAAGGATGGGGAGCGTTGCTGGTTAATCGAAATTGGAAAAATTCGATACTTTGAAAACTGCGGCAACCATGCTCAAGTATTTTTCGATGACAGCAAGCCTTTTATCTACAAATCTCTAACCAAAATAGAACAACGATTAAACCCAGAAGTATTCTTCCGTGTAAATCGACAACAAATTATCAATCTAAACTTTATTAAGAATATAGAATCTTGGGTTAATAGTGGATTAATAATAACCATGACCGATGGGAAAGAAATAGAGGTTGCCAGACGGCCAGCCACTCGGCTACGTGAAATGTTAAGCCTCTAAGATTCAAGCCTAAAAAATAGCAGTGGAGTAAAGTATCAGTTAGATTAGTTCAGACTTGGTAGGATCATTTCCTATTTAAATAAAGTGTACGGTCAAGCCAAGTCTTAACTATAAAGATTAACCCATATTAAAATTATATGGTTCGAACTCTGCGGCTTAGCTACATCTCAGATTTTCTGATATATACCCCATCAACGAATCATACTATTAACCATTTAATCAATCAGACCTGTAGGGCTAAATCATCAAATTATTGTGTTCAATAGATTGCATTGCAATATGACTGATACTTATACTTCGGGAAATATTTCAGTTAATCAACTGACCAACAGTTTGCTAGACGCTATATTAAACTAACATTTAACATTAGAGATCAATCTGTTAATGATACCCATATATTCATCAATATACGCAGAGATACTATCTTCGCTAATCAAAGGCTCACAATAACCAAATACAAAAGCCGAGTTGCGATAAGTCGTATAATTTATAATCATTAAGGGGTTAATTGCAGTTTTTAAACTAATCATCCCTTTTCGAATTTCAAAATATCGCATTTCATTTGCAAGAAGGCGCATATTCCCTACATTTGAAACAAGAATACCTGCAGGAAAGCATTCTTTCGGCGCAGTGATCTCAGCAGCCATGCGGGTGACCTCCTCTATGCTATAGTCAGATCTTAAGCTTTTTGTCATTGGTTTTTGTTTGAGGAGCACTAAATTAATCTCATTGTTCAAAAGCTTGGCCACCTCGAAAATATCGGAGCTTGTTGCGTTTGGTGGTAATTTTAGGCTGGCAGTTTCTGAAAATGAACCAACATGATCACTAGGGATAATAGGGTTGCACAATAGTCGAGCATCCATCGTGAAAATAACTTCTGTCAAATCTCTACATGCTGGTATAACCCGGGCAGCAACTGATGCAACAGCACAATAAAGCGCCGTTAGCTTTATCTGATTTTTTTTAGCCAAATAAGCCAATCCCTCGATTTTTTTAGGTGATACTAAATATGATTTAGCACAGGCTCTTCTATCAGCAACAGACGCTTGCTTCTCAACCGCCCAACGGCTTCCCCCCTCTATTTGATGCTCAAATTCCTTCTCACCACAATATCCAGAAGCCTCTAGTTGACTAGCGATACTATTTAGCAAAGGGAGTGATTTAATGGCATGCCTTGGCTTTTCATGAAGGCATAGGAACTTGTCAAGATCAGAGAACAGCGTCATGAGGGATCTGCCATCAAGTATGGCATGTATATTTATAAAACAAATCCACTCAACAAAGCCTTGTTTATTTGTATATACCCTTAATCTATATACATGCTCCTCAGTTTTAATGAAGATCTCAGCAAGGTCCCTAAACTCTTTCTCCAAATCAAGCTGATCAACAATTAGAGTTACTTCTATTGGCACATCAACAAAATCAACATCACAAACCCACCTTAATCGCTCACCCCTTTTTACACGCGCCCTCAAAAATGGATGACGCTTATGCAAGTAAGCCAACCCCTCACGCAAGGACTCCATTTGCAAGGGCTCACAGACTTTTATAAAAGAAACAAATTGCAGGCCACCACGAGATAACCTATTCATTTCAATAAATAATGCTTCTTGGGGCCCAAGCTCTCTCGAAAATGGTTCTGGACTCATTGAAAATACCTTGTATTCATAACATTGCCTCTAACCTTTATGATGGAGACATGTAAATCAACAACTATTGATCTTTAGTTGGCCTTATTTATTCCAGGAGCATCAACAGATCGCTGAATAAAACATAGTATGCAATTAGACTTTTCTTACTCGTTGACATATACACTAACTTTCCCCCAAGAAATTTAGTAATGATGCCGGTGGTAGAGATATTTCAAGATATGTAATCCACAACAGATCTTTAAAATACAACCTTTATTTCTTTTTATCATGATTATTACAATTCTTTAGATTGTAAATTTCTTGAAAAACAGGCTATTTTTGTAAAGACGCAAATAACTCCTTATCATCACTAATGCCGCCAAATGCAGGTCAATATCTTTTGCAAAGACCAACAAATTGCTCATTGTTTATGCTATAGGAAATTAAACTGTAAAATTATTATATTACTAGTTTGTCACTTATTAAGTTGGGGATCTCCTTTTGCAAAGGTGATGCTTCAGCTTTCAAAGCACCAGAGTACATTTACATGGTCTCCTCTCCTTATAGAAGAAGCATGGCCAATGCGATTCGTGCTTTATCCATGGATGCAGTCCAAAAAGCCAATAGCGGGCACCCTGGTACACCTATGGGGATGGCAGACGTTGCGGAGGTCTTATGGAACGATTACCTAAGGCACAACCCAGCTAACCCGAATTGGCCTAACCGTGACCGCTTTGTCCTCTCTAATGGACACGGTTCCATCCTGTTGTATGCCCTGTTGCACCTTTGCGGCTACGACTTATCAATCGAAGAACTGATGAATTTCTGCCAATTGCACTCCAAGACCCCGGGCCACCCGGAATATGGTTGCACACCTGGTGTTGAGGCCACCACAGGCCCCCTAGGCCAGGGGGTTGCTAATGCCGTAGGTATGGCCCTGGCGGAGCAAGCACTGGCCGCTCAATTTAACCGCCCTGGCTATAAGTTGATCAATCATCACACCTATGTATTTATGGGGGATGGATGCCTGATGGAAGGCATATCCCATGAAGTATGCTCTCTGGCTGGTACTTTAGGCTTGGGCAAGTTGATCGCATTCTATGACGACAACGGTATTTCTGACGATGGGCAGATTGAAGGTTGGTTTACTGACGATACACCCAAGCGTTTCGAGTCCTACCATTGGCACGTCATCCCTAATGTTGACGGCCATGACGCAATTGCGATTAAAGCAGCAATTGAAAAAGCCCATGCATGTTCTGATAAGCCCACCATTATTTGTTGTAAAACCGTGATCGGCTTCGGCTCCCCGAATAAGCAAGGCCGAAAGGAATGCCATGGTCAACCACTCGGGGAGGAGGAAATAGCTCTCGTTCGCAAAACGATTGGTTGGGACTACCCTCCTTTTAAGATCCCTGAAGATATCTATGCATATTGGGATCAAAGGTCTAAAGGTAAAGCATTCGAGAAGGAGTGGAAGAGTCTCTTCGCTAAATACCGTGAGGAGTATCCTGAGATGGCATTCGAGTTTGTGCGTCGTGAGAGTGGAAAACTTCCACCAGATTTCCTGGTAAAAGCCGATAGCTACATTAAGCAATGTCAAAAAGATGTACTAAGAATCCCCTCTCGTAAAGCGAGCCAGAATACACTGAATGTTTACGGGCCTCTGTTGCCCGAACTCCTAGGTGGTTCAGCCGATTTAGCCGGCCCTTGTTTTAGCCTATGGTCCGGTTCTAAAAGATTGAACAAGAAAGATGCTTCAGGCAACTATATACACTACGGAGTTCGTGAATTTGGTATGAGCGCCATAATGAACGGCATTGCCCTGCACGGAGGTTTTATACCTTATGGTGCTACCTTTTTGGTTTTTATGGAGTATGCTCGAAATGCCGTGCGTATGGCGGCATTAATGAAGCAACAAGTTATATTCGTCTATACCCATGACTCCATCGGAATAGGTGAAAACGGCCCAACTCATCAGCCGGTGGAGCAACTCAGCGCCTTGCGTTCTACACCGAATCTACACACTTGGCGCCCCTGTGATACTACGGAATCAGCGGTAAGCTGGAAGATGGCTATTACACGCAAAGAGGGGCCCACTGCACTAGTATTCAGTCGTCAGGATTTAGCTCCGCAGGAACGAAATACCACGCAGATAGCACAAATTGAAAAAGGTGGTTATGTACTGTCTGACTGCGAAGGCGCTCCTGAGGCAATCATTATTGCGACCGGCTCTGAAGTCGAGCAGGCCATAGCGGCTAAAAGAAAGCTCACTAGCAAGAGAATTCGGGTTGTGTCCATGCCTTGCATAGAAACCTTTTTGGAACAGGAAGAACCGTACCGTGAATCAGTTCTCCCCAGTACTCTCCGCGTCCGGGTGGTGGAAGAGGCTAGTCATAAAGACTATTGGCACAAGTTCGTAGGCTTTGACGGTGAAATCATCGGAATGGATAACTTTGGCAAATCTGCACCCGGCCAGGAAGTCATGCAGTACTTCGAGTTTACAGCTGAGAAAATTATTGAAAGTATCGAGAGGCTGCTGAAGTAATTTAGTATGGAAGTACACCCTTTCTAAAGAAAATACGGTGCCGAGCATTAAAATGGCAAATATTTCATCGAGTCATTGGCCATTAATAGCTCTACATTTCAAAGTTATTTTTCATAATTGAAAAAATTAAATCATTTTGTTTTAGTCGCATCAATATCTATTCAGATTATTCCATCCTCCTTTTGGCACTCGCACAATTTTTCTTGTTTGTATTCGTGAAATTTTTATAACCTAACTACCCTACAATGAAGTGAAAGTTGCCAAATTACCTGCTCACGCTACAAATCCCCAAGTTTGCCTCCATACTCTAAAGCTATTTAGGCCCTATCATTTTCACACCTAACCAGCCTATCAGGTAAAAAACTTAACATTGGGAGAATTTAGATGTCCAAGCACCCTTACTCTTTGGCATTAACTGTAACTTTCTTGCTGTTAGGTATTGCCTGCAATGCGATTGCCCAATCAAATAACCTTGAAGAAAATAAAAAAACTGCCATGCAGGCAGCCGACCTATGGCACAGTGGGTCAAAGGTCAATCCTGATTCAATTTTGGCACCTAACTATATCAACAATCTAGACTCGGCCACAAATTTGAGTATCGGCTCACAAAAACGTAATTTAAAGGAATTCAAAGCCGAAGTCGCCAAATTTCATACGGCCTTCAAAAATGTAAAACTGATTGATTCAATGCAGGTCGCCGAGGGAGATCTTGTCGCAACCCATGTAAAAGTTAGCGCCAATCACACAGGATCATTTATGGGAGAAATTCCAACAAATAAAACCATCACCTGGGATGCCGTAGAGTTTGTTAAAATCAAGGATGGAAAAATACTAGAAACCTGGGTGACCTGGGACAAATATGGTTTCTTGAAACAGATTGGAGTATTGAAATAGCTATTAGAAATCCCAATATAACAGTGTAGATCCAGTCCCTCCAACAAAATCTGGAGATTTACCAATTGGCTTTCACTTGAATGGATTTAGCTTTCAAGTTCAGCTAAATAACTTGCACAGCAGCCATCGCCGTCTAAATTTAAGTTCAAGCTTAGGCGGCAAAGATTTCAAAATAATTACAACCACTCAATAACAACCACCTTGAGTTGATTCATCTTGAGACTCCCAATGAAAACACCTGTTTTAGTCTTTGCTTCCTTTTACCCAAAACCCGACAAGGAACAAGCTGTCAAAAATTTGCTCACAGAGATGGTTTCACCATCCAGAGCGGAGCCTGGTAATTTATTGTATGAACTTTGCGAACAGATCGACCAGAAAGATCACAAAATAATCTATAGTCTCATAGAGAAATATATAGATGAAACCGCGCTCAGTGAACACAAATCTTCAGCTCACTACATTAACTACCGAAAGAATATAGAAGATCTATTATCCAGACCTATAAGCGTGGTTGTGCTAAAAAATATTTACCAATCCGACTGAGCTCTTACTCTATGCTCAATAACTCTTGGGTACTTGACCAACTCCCACCTCATAAAGATGACCTACATCTCACGCCTCCTCAGACAGCCTAAGCTTAAACTCCAGCCTGCTATTGACACACACATTAATATTTGCACTCCCTAAAATAGGAAGAACAACAACTTTTAGACCTATAATTAAGCTGATTTAAAATCTTGAAGTTTTACCTTAAGACTTGACACCCAAATCACCTACACTGCCATCTTTAAAATGAAAGGTTCTCAGCTAATTAAGAAACTGCCAGTAGTTAGGTACTAACTGTAAGTTAAAAACCTAACATCACAACATTTACACTGTTAGCGGAGTTCAATGTTGAATCTTGGAATTACGAATAGAGTAGCTATTGTAACTGGCTCCAGCTCAGGAATTGGCTATGCCATTGCCAAAGAGCTTCTTGCCAATGGTGCAAAGGTAGTTCTGGTTGCACGAAACGAAGCACATCTACAAAAAGCAGAGAATAAGCTACATAAAAACTCAAAGTCTGAGGTCACTTCTATCTCAATAGACATAACTCGAGATCATGCTGCACAACAGATAATCGATAAAACCCTAAACACCTTTGGAGCACCAGAGATTCTAGTCAACAATGCTGGGCGCGCCCATGCTGGTGGACTTATGTCCTCAACTGAGGAAGACTGGGAACAAATGACTGCAGTAAAACTCACTTCTATGCGGAGAATGTGCAAAGCTGCCATCCCTTATATGCAGCAAAAAAGCTGGGGAAGAATAGTTAACATGTCATCTATTGGCGGCACCTACCCAAACCCAAAGCTACTCATATCTCATGTCCTAAGTGCAGCAATCAATAATCTATCAAAATCTCTTGCATTAGAGGTTGCACCGTACAATATACTAGTTAACTCGATTGGAGTAGGCGCAATTAAAACGGATAACTGGAAAAATAACATGATCCCATTTATCCGCAGTAATACGCCAGAGTATGCAACACTTACAGATGATGAAATTCTTGTTCGAGTATCGAACGAATGTACGCCTGTAAAACATCCAGGGGAACCAGAAGACATTGCTACTCTGGCGGCCTTCCTTTGTTCTGCGCGTAATAATTTTATCACTGGGGATAGTATTGAGGCATCAGGCGGAGCTGACCGCTTTATGTAGGATTTAGCTTTCTCATTAACTAACATATACAGCGGCTAACCAACAATAATAGCGCGGCCTTTTATCCATCACATATCAATATGAATAACACTTTTTTCTTCATACAAGATCATAGCTCTGGAAACTGTCATAACCTCTGTCACTATCACAAAGTTTAATCTTACCCTCTACCGGACAAACAATCATTAACACCGAGCGCACATAATAACAACCCTATACTAACAAGAACAGATTAGTGATCAAACAAACTGATTTGTCACTGGCATTTATTCGCTTACAAATAAATTCGGACGTCCTTTTACTCAAACTAACAGACAATTAAAATAAACTAAAAAATCATCAAATTATAATTTTCTTCAAGTAACAATAGAGATTTTCTCTTCCAAGAGACCGCCAAATTTTCTCAAGGAGAAATAAAGTGCCGGCTATCAACCCTATTCCAGATGCGATGAGTGTAGTGCTTGTCCAATTTTCGCCTTACCCAGCCTCTGATTCAGAAGGCATCAAACAAAACATAAAGAGAATTGAAGCATATGTTGATCGTGCATCTTTATGTTTCCCGGGCGTGGATTTAATCATTTTTCCTGAATACAGCACTTACGGATTTGGCTTCCATCCATATGCTGAGCATTTAAAACTTGCTACAACCATACCGGGACCTGAAACAGAAGCTTTTGGGAAAATAGCTAAGCAATATGGTGTTTGGCTGTGTGTATCAATTGTCGAGCTTGCACCTGAGCCACATATGAAACCATATAACGCAATGGTCCTGATCAATGGTGATGGTGAGGTCGCTCTTTCCTATCGCAAAATGGTTCCATGGTGTCCTATGGAGCCCTGGAGTCCCGGGCCTGAAATGTCAGTTTGTAATGGTCCAAAAGGGTCGAAACTGGCCATTGCGATTTGCTCAGATTTTGACTACCCAGAAGTGGCACGTGAAGCAGCTTGGAAGGGTGCAAATGTAATTCTAAGACCTGCTAAATATATGTACCCATGGGATCATATTTGGGGGATTACAAATCAAGTGCGGGCTTATGAAAACCAAGCTTATGTAGTAGCGGTCAATCATACTGGAGAAGATAGTTCCTACTCTTATTTTGGTCGCTCAATGGCCTGCGATTATGATGGGAACATCATATGTTCTCTAGATGGCAGTGAAGGTATGACAAAAGTTGACCTTTATCCTCAACTAGCTGAAGAGGCTCGTGATAAGCGACTATCGAACAACTATCTTTATCAGATTAAACACCGCGGGTATACAGGAATGCCTCCTAAGGGGGCAACTCATAACCCTTTTACCATATATAGTGACTGGGATAAGATCCCTAAGCGATGGAACCGTGATCCAAGCAACGAAGCCGAGAAGATCGCGAATAGAGGAAGAAAAATTCTGGCTGAAGCTTCAAAGAAAGAAAACCTTAAATCACCAGATTCAGAGGAGTAGCAGTCTTTGCAGAGTTCTTTCTTAGAACTACCATATTTAATTCTGAAATAATTTGGTTACTTAACTCCCCCTTTAATCAAAGGGGGGATCTTACATCCATAAGATCAGCAACTTACTACTGAATTTTCATTGCGAAAGCGGCATCTGAATGATACTTCAGGCCGAAGCTAAATGATTCAGCGCTGCATTTAATTATTTTAATTACTACTTATAAACTATCCAGTATCGAGTATTTTATCTCATCATCATTAAAACCCTAAAAAATATCACTATCAAAAGGCCCACGTTATAAATCAACTCCCTCACAACAATCCTACAACCCATAATGGGCCATTAAATCATAAATCAAATAACATTAATGAACACCCTGTAGAAACACCATCCATGTAGATATTACAACACACTCACTCACACATCTTTTTCGCCCCCTATAATTAACCACACACAACCTCAGGTAACAACATCAATAACCCTACCGTATTAATAAATTATCGTTGAACTCAATCGTGACCCGGCTCACAAACATATTCAAAGCTAAACCACCACCAATGATTACGCCTGCAACCAATTGACATTGCAAATATGAATTTTGCAGTATGAGCCAACTAATTCATTGGGAGACGCCAGCAACAGAACGATTAATTGGGAATTAACACATAGAACTTACAAAGATTAACCGCTCACACTTTTCAAGGAATGGAGAGTATCAATGCTTAATAGAATTCTAGCACTCACACTTTGTTCAATCTTTTCTATCCCCACTTTGGCAAAAACTTTACTAATTGATGGTCAACAAATTGAGATTGGAGAAGTCGCCGTTAATGGTACAGGCTGCCCTGTAGGGTCAGTAACGGCTACGGCAACAGATGATAATAAAAATATCGCGATACTTTTCAGTAAATATAGCGCCGTAACAAATTCTTCAAATCCAATTGCTAGCTCTGATTGTAACTTGGCAATACCTTTAAGTGTAGAACCTGGGTTTTCAGTAGGCATATTAGATATTGATTGGCGGGGTACAGTATTTTCTGCCGATGGATCACTTATCAACTTCCATAGAGAATACTTTTTTTCTGGCAGTCAAGGCCCGAGCCATGACAATAACTGGAATAGCTCTGGCTTTGAGAACTTTGTCCTCAATGATCGCCCACCATTTGCCTACTATTCCGGGTGCGATGGCGAGGCCCTTATTGCGAGAGCAGATACCGTTGCAACAGTAATCGGTGCCGACAGCCTATTTTCTCTGCGTTCTGCCGATGTTGGAGCACAGTTGCTTTTAAATATCCAAATTATTCCTTGTGATGAATAATTAGAGTAATTGTATTCACTCCCCCCTTAATAAGGTGGGGAGTATTTATTAAAATAAAACTCTTGATTTGCATGGCAATATCTACTTCTTGCTTTCAATAATTGAGCAGCCAACCCAGTCAGCAGATCGAAATTCATACTGATGGCTTTATCTGATATTTCGACCATTTTTCAATTATTGAACAACGAGCTACCTGAACGGCACTAGTCATAGCCCCTCCCCCTCCAGTCCTCAAGACGCAAAAAACTACTACCTTTGCTCACTTGCGCCGCAAATGCGAATCATTACCATATGAGATGAATTCACTTCTGGGGAATCACCCATGCTTCGCAAAAGCTTGATTGCCATCGCCCTCTCCTCAGCAATCCCTGCCTCTTTTGCCAATGACGCGCCTTCCGGACAAAACGCTGTAATGGAGGAGACCCTAGTGATAGGTGTCCGCCAGCGATTGTATGAACGCGGCGCCCTTTTGGACGCCATACAGAAGACTGAAGTCGTAGACGAGAGCCTGATCAAGTCCCAACAAGCGGTAAACCTGACGGATGCCATTGAGAAATCCCCCGGGGTACGGGTTTCCAATGAGTGTTCTATGTGTGGCGTCAAGCGGGTAATGCTGAATGGTATGCGTGGGGAGCACTCCACCATCCTCACCGACGGCGTTCCCTTACACACGATGATGGCTGGCTACTACGCGGTAGATGCACTGGCCACCACCGGCATCTCACGTATCGAAGTAGCCCGCGGTGCTGGCGCATCACTGCTGGCACCCGAAGCAATCGGCGGAACCATCAATGTGATTTCCAAGGAGATAGAAGAAACTGGCGTCAATATAAATGCCTCCATGGAGGACAACGACAGTTATTTTCTTGGCTTGATGGCAGGCTATCTGAGCGATGATGAACGTACCCGCACATCGCTGGTCATCCAGGATGACAAACATCACCAGATGGACAACGATGGTAACGGCGTCAGCGAAGCGCCGTTACAGGAAAATACCAGTTACGTGGTGCGTCTCTCGCAAGACCTGGGTGAACGGGACAACCTTATCCTGCGCACAGCCTACACCGACTCCAATATTTTTGGCGGCCCTCAGGGAAACAGTATTGGTTCGGTTTTACACGGACACGATGGTGTGGAATCTGATCATTTATTTATCGACGACGATGTGCGACAGCGATATATCGGTAAACCCTGGGAAACCACTGAGTGGATCGCCACCACCCGCAGTGAAATTTCCGGTAGCTGGCTACACGAATTTAACGAGTCCTATAACGCTTTGCTAACAGTTGCCTGGTCTGAGCATAAACAGGACTCCTTTTATGAGGGGTTCGACTACAGCGCTACCGACACGCTCAATTACTTCGACCTGCGCAACAACCTGATCCTGAACGACCAGCATATGCTGACGTTTGGTGTCGACCTTCGCGATGAATCCATGCGCTCCGACTCTGCTGCAGGAGAGGAAAGCGACAACTACATTGAAGATAGTTTCAATTACCAAACTACCGGCCTTTATCTGCAGGATACCTGGACAGTCTCACCAGAACTTGAGGTGGCACTAGCCATACGCCTGGATAATGCCAAGGCCGATTTCGTCGCCGAGCAAAAACCCGGTACCGAGATCGATGAAACAGTGGTAGCCCCGCGTATAGACTTGCGCTATCTGCACGATGATCAATGGACCTCCCGCGTAGCGATGGGGCGAGGCTACCGAGCCCCCCTCTCCTTTTTCGAAACGGATCACGGCATCCTGGATGCCGGAGATGGCTTTGCCATCGACATTGAAAGTCTGGAGAAGTCTCTATCTGCAACTTATGCGCTGAGCTTCGAAGGGGAGCGCCTTAACAGTACCCTGTCATTGGCATTTACCGAGGTAGATAACCTCGCCGCATTAAGTGAAACCGAGGACGGGGTACCGCTGCTTACCCAAATGCAGGAAAGTGCCTCTGTAGGCGCTGCCGACATTACTCTCAATTATGCGCTGAACGATAATCTATCTATTGGCGGCACTCTGGAGACCTACGACTACGATGATGTTTTCCGGGAATCCTTTGCCATTGCCCCAGTGGAGCAACGTGCGCTATTCAATCTGGATTACAAAGCCGATTACTGGATGCTATACGCCAGCGCCACCTGGATCGGATCTCGTGACCTGGCTGAATTTGGCTACGAAGGCTTTAACCAGCTGGGCGATTCCACACTTAAGAGCACAAACGCAGACGCCTATTGGACACTGGATATGAAATTGACCTTTGATGTGAGTGAAAACCTCAGTCTGTACCTGGGCGGCAACAATCTCACGGATTACACCCAGGTCGAGGAAGGGGAAACCCCTCTGTTCTGGGATGCCAGTGGTGCCTATGACGTAGCCTATATCTATGGTCCCCTGCGCGGCCGTGAATTCTACCTGGGCTTCGACTGGAACCTGTAATGCGAGCCTGGCTCTTACTCCTCACACTTCTGTTCGCGCCAACTGGCGCGACTGAAGTTCCCACTTCCCTATTCGATTTTGAATTGCGCAGCCTTGCCGGGCCTGAGCGTATCAACTTGCAGCACTTCAAAGACAAGCCAAGCCTGATGGTACTGGTAGAACCCGACTGCCCCTGGTGCTTTCGTCAGGTTCGAGCACTCAACCGGCTTACACACAAGTGTTCACAACAGTTCCAGCCACTTGCCCTGGGTATTAACGGATCGCGCAAAGCACTATTGGCTGAGTATCGAAAATTGCGCCCGGAATTTCCCATGTTCCAGGCGAATCGAAAACTCCAACAAGTGCTGGGTGAAACTCCCGGCACTCCCTTCAGTTTTCTAATAGCACCCAATGGCAAGCCACTGCGCCGGCTCAGGGGTTATATTCCTGATGAGCAACTGCAGCCAATCCTGGAACAAAGCTTTGGTTTTACCTGTAGTAATACTTCTTGATTTCAATTAATAACTGCAATTCCTTATGCTGTAGTAGATCATCTTGCTGTTCCTTAAATAACTCATTCGGTGACCTGTCACCCCGGCTCTCTCTAGGTTTACTATTCAGACGATCCATTACAAATTGAACCTACTCGTCTGTTATTTTATTTAAGTCGGCATCCTTTGGGAAATACTGTCGAATGAGGCCGTTAGTGTTTTCGTTAATCCCCACCATGATGAATATAGGTGGGCAAAATATATATCGACCTCTAAATCTTCTGTAATCCTTTCATAATCAGAGAATTCAAGACCATTGTCGAATGGTAATTAATTAGCCTTGTCCGCACTAAGAAAGTCAATTAAGTTTGCAGCCAAATTAAAATCAATCTTCATTCGACTTGCGTAGTTAAATGGCCGGATACTTTACCTCTAGAAATAGATAGCTCTCGCAGAAGATTTATTATCTTTGAACGTCACTCCAGATTTAATACTATAGAATTTATTTGGGCCTAAGAGTCTCTATATACTGTGCATCTACCCACATTATTTCAAAATTCGGGGGGGTACAACGACGACAGTAGAAAAGATATTTTCCATCTGGTGTTACATACCCACCACCATCTTCCCCCTCTGTATTGATTTTATCACCAAAGTTAATAGCTTCACCCCATGAGCCATCCTGCTGGCGAAAGCTAATATACATATCGCTATCACCATATCCGCCCTCTCTTTCACTATCCCAGATGATGTAAGACTCATCAGGGGCAATAAAGGGGTGAGCAGTCCACTTGCCCGTGTTTATCTGTTGGCCAAAAGGCTTTGGCGTTTCACGCTTACCATCTAACAGTCGTGAATAGCGAAGAATACCATCGCCATTTTGACCTACCTCATCAAATACAAAGGTTCCTTTCGCAGAAGCAGTAAGGCGCATAATACGAATGTCTTCAAATTGTGAACCAAGACTTTTAAGCTCTGACCAACCATTAGCGGTACGCTCTCTATATTGATTTCTAGCATACATCGTTTGACCATCCGGTGAGATGGAGCCGCCCCAGGCCACTTTAGACTCATGCCATCGATTGTTCTCAAGCTTAAATACAACTTTCGAGGATTTGCCACTTTGGTGATATCTTCTTGTAACGTAGTACTCTTTCATATCGGGCGTGAAGTAACCGCCCCAGTCACGATACTCTTTCGAAGGCTTAGGGGCGAACAGTTGTGGAGTCAGCCCAGGTGGCTTCTGTCCAAGGTAAGGGCCTTCAAGCACTACAGGGGTATCCTTGCTATAGCTGGTACCACTTAGAGTTAGCAGGGAAAGTAAAATGGCTGAAGTAGAACGATGCCTCATGACTTATCCTTATTTGATCAAGGGGTAACTGGCAATCACTGTAATCAACTTGGCTATATAGCGCCTGACGTCCTTGTGAATTTTGCCTGATTCTTATTCTGATGGCGGCAATCAGCTCACTACATGTATAAAATATATACAAATACCACCCTCTTAGGCAGGCTTTCAGTTATGGGCAGTGGTAAGCTCTAGAAGCAATAACAATACGGATCAACCTCCATAGACTCCTCAACTGTTTCCAATCCACCATTCTCCCAGTTTCAGGATTTCTATACTTTTTACTTTGTGGCCAGCCTCTACTTTAGCGATTTCTTCCTCGTAAAATTTACTCTACTATTTTGTGTCCTTCTGGCAATTGCATCGCCTTATCCAGTAGTCATATCCTCTGAGTGCAATAAAAATCCATACCCCCCACCTAACCGTAAAGCGGGCTCAATGTGTATAGACTTTCCCACCCTCCTTATGGGCATCTACCCGCTTAGGGTCGCCAAAATTCAAAGGCCCCATCCGGAAGCTTTAAAAGCAACTCATCAAATACCTCTTCATCCACATGTTTCCGTAAAGCTTTAGCAACATCTTTAATTGCTGTAACTGTTGAAAAATTGTGCTCTCCTCGTAATAACCGCACCTCCCTGGTCATTTCCTCAACACTATCAAAGTCTTTCTTTTCTTCGTTAACATCCCAGTCGGCCACAAACAAAGATCTCAGGCAAACGGGTAAGACATTGGAAAACGCAATAGCATCGGATGTAGAAATTCGACGGCGGAACACATGAAAAACGCCCTGTGTCATTGTATAGGTAACATGCGTACTCCAAAGCCCAGCTATATCTCGAGCATCAACTAAATATTCAAAAAATTTTTCAGATGCTTTCTCATATTCCAATGGCACAGTCATAATTAGTTTTACTAATCCTGATTAATATTAATTACGATTAACACCTTATATCAAACACTACTGAAGTAGCGTGATTGATGTATTCTATACTTATAATAATCTGATGTTTTTTCCTAACGATTAATCATGTATGGCAACCAAACACGCTGCCTATCATAATTCATAACCTTAAGTGTGCAGGATTATGACTGACATGTACTAAGATTGATTCAAATTTTCATAAAAACCAAACCATGACAACGTCTATACGCCAGCTCTCTGAAATGGTCCGCAAAAGGAAGATCACAGCGACATCCTTAATTGAAGAGGCCTGCGATAATGCGGTGGCCCACTCAGATCTGGATGCTTTTATCTGCCTGGATAGGCAAGGCGCATTACAGAAAGCACAGCGCATTGATAACGAGCTGAAAGAAAGCAGCAATAACTGGCATCTTGCTGGCATCCCTATCGTTGTCAAAGACAATATCAATGTGAGAGGTTTTCAAACGACTGCGGGCACACCTGGTATGAACTTCCAGGCCAAGACTTCTGCCCCAATAATTGAGAGTCTAGAGAAGGCCGGAGCTATCGTCATTGGCAAAACGAATTTGCACGAACTCGCCTTCGGCGTAACCTCGAATAACGCCGCCTATGGTGCCGTCAGGAATCCTTGGGATAAATCCTGCTTTCCAGGTGGTTCATCCGGGGGAACAGCAGTAGCCATTGCCGCCGGGATCGTATCTGCAGGCCTGGGCACAGATACCGCCGGTTCAATCAGGCTGCCAGCAGCCCTCACGGGAATTGTGGGCTTTCGACCATCCACTGGCTGCCTGAGTACCGAGGGAATAGTGCCCTCTGTACCAGCGTTTGATACCCCTGGCCCCATGGCCGCCAATGTAGAGGATACCGCTTATCTGTTTGAGATATTAACCGGGTCTGCCCTACCCCAGGCAAAGCCACTTAATCAGCTGCGCCTTGGGCTTGCCCACCCGTTATTTGATAATCTCTCACCAGGTGTATACCAAGCTTTTAAAGCTGCGTTACATTCCCTTAGCTCCGCGGGAACCACCCTAATAGAAATCGATTTATCCTCGTTAGTGAGCGCAGTACTTGATGTTGGGTTTCCTATCGGATTTCATCAAATGAAAACCGCTATGACCCAATTTCTGGCGAGCTACCAGCCTAATACCCAACTGGCTGAGTTGGTTGCAATGATCAAAAGTAATGATGTAAAGGCTGTCTATCAGGAGTCAGTACTCGGCCCCAAGGCACCATCAAATGCCGAGTATCAAACCGCTTTAAAGAAGATGCCTGGAGTACGCGACAATTACCTAAAAATCATCCAGCAGCACCAACTAGATGCGATTGTATTCCCTACAGCACCGATCGAAGCTCAATCTATTAGTACTTCATCAAACCAACTTGAACTAAACGGAAAAATACTTCCAACTCTGGACACACTCATACACAACAATGCCACAGCAGCAGTCACCGGTGCTCCCGGAATAAGTATTCCTATTGGGCGAGGCAATAATGGCTTACCGGTAGGTGTGGAACTGGATGGAGTGCCCGGCGCCGACTTAACACTTCTCGCCATAGCAAAGGAAATTGAGCTTCAGATACCGCCACTAGTGTCGAATGGTCTGAAGTGAAACTTCAAACCCCATTAGAGATGCCTCAATGACTGGCAGCTCACTTTAACCCTTCTCTTTTCTTTAAAACCATCACTTTAGCGAAAGACCGAACGCTGACAGTCTCAACCAAGTAGAAAGGGCTCTGAGCAAATAACTTATTCCATTCACTGACCGTGCGTTCACGCCCTTTTGTTCCCATTAGCATCTGCATATCCATTGCCGCTAAATTGAGATCTGCCCCTTTCTCTGGCAGTACAGCATCAACAATCGCTAAAGTAGTATTACGTTCACCCATCGCCCGATGAATATTCATTAAAAGCTCTTTAGCCCTGGAATCATTCAGCAAGTGAAAAATAGCCACACACAAATAGATGTCCTTATCACTTACTGCATCTGGAAGTGGGTCATTTAGGATATCAGTAGGATAAAAATCCAATCGTTTCTTAACATCATCACCGAGGTGACTATCCCAATACTCTCGCGCAGTCGATTCTACATTACTCCTATCAACAACAACTGCAGTCAGGTGTTTGTACGAAGAAAGGATACTGGCACTTTTACTACCTTTTGCGCCACCCAAATCAATAATTCGATCAAAATTCTTCCAGTTAAAGTCTTGCAGGTATTGTAAACCGGTAAGATGATCAACAGTATCCATTGCATCCGAAAATAGGTCACTAACCTTCGGGTGATCATTCATATAATCAAACATCTCCTTTTTATACACACCTTCAAAAGGCACGCTGCCCTCTTTGATATGCCTCTCAAAGTTGGAAAACCATGGCCTACTAAATTCAGGTGAATTATGCATCAGGATCATATTTTTTACGCTGTTGTCGGCGTTAGTACGAAGCGCTCTTGAATTTCTATTATGCGAAAAACATTTTGGTTCCTCTTCTTTAAAAATCCCCATTGCGCATAACATTCTCATCAATCGATAGAGGTACTGCTTATCGGCTTTGCAGGCATCCGCCAAGTTATCTATCGAAATGGCTTTATCTTCAATATGATCTGCAACATTAAGACAGGCAACAGCATATAAACAGCGAGATTGCCAAAATAAAGATCCTATTTGCATCAAACGAAAGGGAGCCGGGATCAGGCGATTTGGGATATTACACAAACTATAAACCGCATTAGAAACCCTCTGAAAGACCCAATTAGAGACCCTATTCTTTTGCATAGACCTGGGCATAAGAACTCCTCAGAATAAAATGTCTGATAAAAATATCCAATAAAATAAACATCTCTGTTATTACAAACAGAGACTTGAAAGGTTACATATTTTGTAAACCGACCTTTAGGATTCGGCCATTAAAATCGGCAAGCTGCTTTAAAAACTCAGGCCCCATTTCCTGGCCCATTTGCTCCTCAAGAACTGGCTTGGCCAGCATGGGCAACATGGCAAGACTGACAAACGCAATCCTGAGCAAATCATATTCAGTGCCAGCGTCCGAAGGTTCAGCGCCCTGAATTTCCGCCAATCTCCTGGTCCCCCGTTGGCGCCCCCGCTCTAAGAGTTGGCGAATAACATTCTTTCCTGGCCCCTCGTTAAGCGCCATAACTTTCAAGATTAGGGCTGGAAACTTGGGATTCTCCTGCATTGTGGCATAGTAGAGGTCGAAGAAGTCACCAAAATCCCAGTCGCCATCTAGGCTCAGCTGCTCAACAGCATTAATCAGGGGGAGTAAGGTTTGACGAATCATATCTTCGTATAAGCCATCCTTACTGCCGAAGTAATACCGAATCATTGATACCGCCACTCCCGCCTTGGCAGCAATCTGGCGAGTAGTTACCCGGTGATACTCATCGTTCAAAAAGCACTCTCGTGCCGCTTCTATCAACCGATTGGCAACATCTGACTCCTGCATATTCCTTACCATCCTCGATTTGTAATGCAATGGAGGCTAACAGGGTATAGCGCCACCTTCCATAATGACTATTGTTCAATATAAGGGGTTTGTACGAACACTAGTTTTTTTCTAATGTTATAACAATATTAGCAGCCTGCCCCAAGGTAGGCTTTTAAATAGGTATGGAGCTTCCCTTTAATAAAGCTGGTCAGACATATACTCCCTATATCTTCCAGATATTTTTGGCCAGATAAAGATTCTCCAGCGAAGGCCCGTAAATTTGATGATATTATTTTAAATTCACTTTAAAATTTAACTTATGCTAGACTCATAGATAATTTTTAAGCATCAAGTACAGATTTTTTTACAGTTCACTAGCGATTTTTAGCTCAATAACGAATGAATCCGTTCCTGACTGTAAAACTAAATGTTTTTAACAATATGGCTAGCTGCTTCGATTGGATCTCAAAATTTTTCTAACGAATTAGCTTAGCTTTCATCATATAGAAAAATAATTCGACTTCAGCATTATCTAAGTGGCACCCCTTTCGACTTAAGCTCCTTGCGAACCGACATTTCTTCAGGGCTTCTCTAAATTCATCTGTGCTATATTCGCTCCCTGATCCGAGTGGGGCAAACAACCTGCTAGGGCCGCTACCGAATTATGGTATTAATCTAGATACATTTATTAACTTTGTATCACATTTTTTTGAAAACACAGTACCACAACTATACAGATCAATGTCGGACTACTGGTGCTTGTATGATTATTCTCTTCCGATTCTTATGCTGAAATCCCTTTTCTCTAACGAGCAAATAGAGACCTACTGGCCAATTCTTCAAAGAGTACTAACCGAGTCTAAAGGAAGACTTGAACTAGAGTTTGTTTTTGCCGTAGGCAAAGCGGGATTACCTATTGTTATTTGCAATCCTTGTAAGATACTAAATTTTGCCAAATCAGCTGGATGCCTTACCAAAACAGATAAACTAGATGCAATCCATATCGCATATTTTGGTAAAGCAATGAAGTCAGAGAAACTTAGAAATATCAGTGAATTATTAATTGCCAGAAACCAGTACTTAAGATGAGGACTGTGACCTACATTGGTCTTTCCCACAAAAGTAGACACTCTAGCTATATATTTACGCTCATACTCTGCTGGACTTACATAGCCCAATGCAGAGTGCCTACGAACCCTATTGTAGAAAATCTCAATGTATTCAAACACCTCAGATTTTTCTTGCTCTTCGCTTTCGAATGTTCCGGCATAGACCAGCTCGACTTTTAGCCTGCTAAAGAATGATTCCATTGCCGCATTATCCCAACAGTTAGCCTGGCGACTCATACTCGGCTTGCACTTGCTTTCGGACAAGAGATCTTGGTATTTCTGTGATAGATATTGTACACCCCTGCCAGAGTGAACTATTAGTCCAGGCTTTATTGGTCGTCGCTCTAGGGCCATTTTCAATGCTCGACGTGTCAATTCATCGGTCATCTGGGAGTCAAATGCCCAACCTACAATACGACGAGAGTACAGATCCATAACTACCGCGAGGTATAACCACCGCTCCGGAACCCAGATATACGTAATGTCCCTGGTCCAGCGGCAATTTGGTCGACCCACATCAAAGCAACGCTTAAGTAAGTTGGCAGAGACGTTAATGCTCCCCTCTACGGGCTGACTATATCGAAAGCCTTTGCCGTTTCTCGCTTTAATATGCTTCTGATGCATAAGCTTAGCGACGTAGTTCCGTGAGCATGGCTCACCTAACTCTCGAAGCTCGCAAGCGATTCTAGGCGCTCCATAACGACCTTTAAACGTAGTAAACGTCTCTCGGATTTTCTCGATTGTTCGTATCTTTCTAATCGTGCATAGAGCTGGCAACCGTCCTAGCCACCGATAATAATCCGATCTTGAGACCTCTAAACACCGACACATAAAGCTAACCGGGAATGACCCTACATACTCTTGTATCAGTACGTGCTTTACTCTTGGTGGTTCTCAAAGTACGCAGCTGTAGGTTCAACCTGTCAAGGCAACACCCTGTTTAATAACCTGCTTTGGTGTTGCAAAGTTCAGTGTTTTTCTTGGCCTGCTATTAAGCTCGTTAGCAACTTGATTGAGTTTCCTCTGAGTATGCTGAGCCAAGCATGTCTTTTTTGGAAAGTACTGACGGATTAAGCTGTTGGTATTCTCATTCGTTCCCCTTTGCCAGGGGCTCTGAGGATCGCAGAAGAAGACAGGGACACCTGTCTTTTCCGTAAATTCAGCGTGCTTCGCCAGCTCCATTCCTCGGTCCCACGTCAGTGATTGGCAAAGCTCTTTTGGCAGTTTTTTAAACTTAGCAACAAGCGCCTGCTTCACAGAATTCGCATCTTTCCCTTTCAACTTAAGAATGATCGTATACCGCGATTTTCAATCAACAAGCGTGGCAATATGAGTGTTGTTTGAACCTGACACTAAGTCACCCTCCCAATGACCTAAAACACATCGTTCTTGTATCTCCTGAGGATGCTCCCTTATCGATGTACCGTTGACGATGTTGATAGTAGCGCGCTCGGCTTTACGTGAATGTTGTTTGCGTCTACTGCTTTATAGTATCGTCGCCCCCGATTTCTCTGAATCTCACGCGAGATTGTGGATGGATTCCGATTCAAGGAGCGAGCGATTGCTCGAATACTTTGTTTTGCAGAAAGACCTGCACGTATTTCCTCGCGTTCGGCTAATGTGAGCTGTTGAGGAGATGGCTTTCTGTGTATTGGTTTAATTCCGCCAGTATCTCTCAAAACAGTAAAAATGGTTCCTGGCTTAGAATCTATGGCATTGGCAATTTCACTAAAGCCAATGCCCTTTTTCCAAGCGTCGAAAATCCACTCTTTTTCTTCTGCTGTAAATATGCGCTTCATTCAATGATCCCCCGATAGGCCATATTCCTACAGGGGTGTTGCACTGATCAATTGAATCTACAGCTGCCTTTTTTAGAAACTCAACCTCCTGACGAGCTTCATGCAGCTCCTTCTTGAGCTTGTGAACTTCAGCGCTTTTCTGTTTGGAATAGTCGACGCCGTCTAAACTATTGAACTGCTCATCAGACAATCGATTAAATTGACGACACGAATTGTAGATCTGCTGTGCGCTGACACCTAACTCCCGCGCCACAGAAGCCGTTGTTGCTCCAAGAATCATCAAGATCATGCTACGGTATAAGGAATCTGATCCAGAACCCCAAGCTTCTCTCCGAGATTAAACACTAAATACGCATGGCAAGAATAAAACTACCAGCGTGATTCTATCCAACAACAACGGACACGCCACTAAGCGGCTAACGATCCCTCAAACAGCTCAAGGCTACTAATGTATTGATGCCAAGAATGCCATAGCTAAACCACCCCGCTTCTTGATCAACCGGAGTAGGAACTAACCACTACTCTCCTTTGCATGATGGTCAATATTTAACCTCAATTACTCTTTTTCATAAAAGTACTTGACGCCCTATGGAGAAGTCTTTATTGTGCGCACCCTCAACGACGCGCTCGTAGCTCAGCTGGATAGAGTACCTGGCTACGAACCAGGCGGTCGGAGGTTCGAATCCTCCCGAGCGCGCCATTTCAAAAGGGCTTGCATCTCCGGATGCAAGCCCTTTTTTTATTTCTTCAGTAGATAGATTCACAAGTAGTGATTTCAGGCATACGACCATACACTTCTCATTAGCCTAAGGTAATCTCGGCTTCGGACCGGCAGCATTCATTAAATCTTTAAGTAAGAGTGGCCTGCAGTCTTATGCTTAAGCGTGCGATTTTAGTCCTGCTCTGTATCCTTTTGATTTATATTGTTGCCGCTTACGTCTACAACAAGCACTTTACTCAGTCTGCCACCTTCAAAAGCTCCCCCTCCGAGCCCGAACGATCTGAAAGCCTGGATTACCTCAAAGAAAAAGACACCATCAAAATCTTGATTGTAGATGGCGGCGGTGTCCGGGGGCTCATCCCCTTATATGTGCTCAACTATATCGAAAACAAACTAAACAAACCTATTAGCGAAGTTTTTGATGTTTATAGTGGTGTATCCAGCGGTGCTATTGTAGCCAGCGGCATCAACATCCCTGAAAAATTTATTCCCAAAAACTACACCGGGCATGATTCAGCCACAGAGTACTTGATACAACTCTATAAAGAAGAAAGTGACTATCTATTTTCCTCACCCTGGTATCACGATCTATTGACAGGCTGGGGACTTTTTTCCCCCTCTTTCATGGGGGAACGGCTCCACCGTGTACTGGAAAACCACTATACAAAGTCGCTTTCTTTTACAGACTTAAATAACTTTGTTCTTATTCCTGCACTGGACATTCACAATGGTGAAATACACCTTTTCAAAAATCGTGGGGATGCAATCAAACAATTACCTACCGACAGCTTATACCAACTTATCACGGCAGCAGTCAGTGCCGAGACCGCCTTTCCCCCGGTAGTCTTCAAAACACCAGAGCAAACCAGAGTGCACCGTTACTTTGCTGATGCAGGTCTAGCCATGAATAACCCCACCAGTCTGGTGCTACTTGATATCCTTAAAGAGTTCCCAAATAAAAACTACTACGTTCTCATATTGGGGGCAGGTTCACCACCATTGGCCAGTAGCGAGGTAGATTATAGCGAGCTAAAAAACTGGGGGCGCATTCGCTGGATACGAGATGCTTTTTCTAATATCCAGAGATATATGGACCTTCAACAATTATACGCTCTTGATCTCGCCCAACATTTCTCCGATAGCGACCGCCTGGAATACGATTATCTCAATATCGAAATTGCTGATCCATTCGTCGATATCTTTGACTACGATTCCCTACACCATTTAAAAATTTATGCCGACCGCTTGATTGAAGAAAATCAACAGGACATACAAAGAATTATCGACCGGCTCAGCCAGCCAGATGGAACATCTTCTCAATAGAAGCGCATGACAAGTTCGAATATTTGAGCATCTATGTTTTCTCTGATTACTAAATATCTTCTCCTGCCCTTAACTTTCGATAGTTCACCTGCATTTTTTATGCCCTGAAGATCACCTAGTTACTCAGAAAAACCGTATAGAATACGATTAGCTCGATGATGATATTACCTGTCCTTTTGTTGACCTCCTCAACTATCAACACCATAGCCCCTTGAGATGTCACACTGATAGACTTATTGGACAGATAAAGATAACCCTAGGTCACATTGTGAAGTTTGTAGGCAAGACACCCTGACAAACCCAACTCTTCCGGCTCCACAAGATCAACACTATTTGATTGGCTCGCTTTACCATGCAGGAGCAGTTTTCCAGGCAACACCTACTAGTGCAGATTGACAATAAAGCATCATTCCAAACATTAAAGCATCATACTTTTACAGCAATCTAAGCTATGCCGAATGAAATAGGCGTAGCTTGGATGCTTTAAATGAACAAACGCTATTCCTTCTTAAACCCCCACCCGATGAAATCAGGAACTCCTAGAGCCTGCCATTCTAAAAAGGATTCAAAAGACA
This sequence comes from Microbulbifer mixtoriginis (SeqCode), assembly GCF_052468275.1. Taxonomy (NCBI): domain Bacteria; kingdom Pseudomonadati; phylum Pseudomonadota; class Gammaproteobacteria; order Cellvibrionales; family Microbulbiferaceae; genus Microbulbifer; species Microbulbifer mixtoriginis (SeqCode). The sequence continues at coordinate 3,766,565 of NZ_CP174341.1, forward strand.
AGCCTGGGTAGCCTTTCTTTCTCTGGGCTTCCTATTTTTCTCAAAGTCTCTCTCTAAAACTCAGAAAACACCCTTTAACAGAAAGAGCCAAGTGCAAACTCAGCCAGCCAAATAGCGTTACCCTACTGCTGTTTTTTTAGCTGTTTCTTCGGCCAGCTCCGGCATGCCAACCAAAAATTTAAAGATGTTGGGTTTTAGAAATCAGTAATGCCCTGGCCGCTTTTATGAGATAAAGGCTGAGCACATTGAATGAGGAACTGTAGGGGTGTTCCAGCATACCATCTTATGGCAGGTAATAAATTTCCATCGATGCCTTTTCCTACCTCTTTAATATTTGCGATAAAGCAGCAGTATTCCCTAAATTTACCTTAAATAAAATACATGAATGTCAGCTAAGTCAGCTGGTTGGCACATTAATACTCTGCCCAAAAAAAACTGTGATAGGATCTCCAAACTTTTTTTCTCGAAGAGTAAGTTTCTAATGTACTCCTTCCGCATTCTATTGCTGATATTGGCCTGTCTACTTAGTGGCCAAGCTTTTGCAACGATCAGTATTTCTTCTACCACAAGTAGTACAGGAAAATACACGGTCACTTACTCCTACCCCTTGCCGCCCTCTGATTGGATGAGCCATCTTTCATCCCTAAAAGTAGTAGAGCTAAAAAATGGAACGGTTAATAGAACCTTTAGTGGTTTAAGTACTACCAATCCTTCTGGCAGCCTTTCAATTTCTGTGAGTTCAACAGCGCAATATACTTATCAATTAAAAGCGATGGTTTCTGAATGTATTAATATTCAGGATACCAGGCCGATTTCTTGTGGACGCTGGACTTTCCCGAAAGAGACTGATGCTGGGTCGGCTGTTATAAATGTCGTATTTAAACCCAATACGCCTTCATCGCTAACGTTTTCTTGGGTAGAAAGCAGAGTAGAAAGCGGATATATTGATACTACTGGAATATATAGAATCCATTGGGGGGCTCCCAATGGAGGGCATACAGTCTCTGGCTATCAGTGGTGTCAGGAAACTAATGGTAGCTGGCAATCTGATAATAGCTGCCCGAAAAAAGAAAGTGAGACAAACCTTGGCGAAGTTTTTCCCACTTCAAGAACGGGTACTATGCCAAGAGGTAAGTATCGATATCGAGTGCGCGCCTACGCTAAGGTCGGCAGTTATTACCAATACAGCGGCTGGCGTACCTCTCCCACACTCTATGTTAAGCATTATCCAGTCCAGGTTAGTGGCTGGCAGGAGCCGGGTGGCAGTACGCTACCTGGGCCCAGTTTCCAACTTAAGTGGAATTCTGTTGCAGATCCTGACGACTCTGATCCGGTAATTAACTATGACCTGGAATGGAATGTAAACGGCAGTGGCTTTAGCGATGTTTTTACCACTAAGCCCACCTCTACATTAGTCACTATCAGCAAGGCCACAACAGGCAAAGATATTACCGCGGGAGACTATGAATTCCGGGTTAGGGCTTGTAACAGTTCCGGCTGCGGCCCCTGGTCCACAACAAAACGATTAGTTCCCCCCACACCGCCAGAGCCTGAGTTTTCAGATAATCACCCTACGCAGTTTTTTAAACTGGACCAAAACATCACCTGGAAAGATGTTGGGGCGAATGTCTATAAACTGGAACGCATGCGCAAGGGTGAGAGTGGCTGGACCACTGTGGTCGCCAACACCGCAGGCACAAGCTATTTCGATGGCGGCAGTGAACCTGGCACTTACCAATATAAGCTGACCGCCTGTATTGATTTTGCGGATAATTGTGCTTCGGTACTAAGCCCCTGGATCAAAGTGCATAGTCTGGCCAATACAGACGAAGCTCCAGCGGTCACCACCGAGCAAGCAACTACACCGGGCACCCTGCCATATAGTGCCGATGTCAGTGCCACCGGTAATGCCATTATTAATGTCCCCCTGCAGCCGGCGCCTGGCGTCAATGGCTTGCAGCCCAATTTATCCCTGCATTACACCAGTGCGCGTTTCCAGAAGCGTATGACCCAAGCCCTGCCGGAAGATACCCTCGGCTATGGTTGGCGATTGGGCGGATTGAGCAGTATTCGCCGCTGTGTGGTGAATAGGCCCAACAGCGATAGAGTTCAACTGACAGACGCGGATTCACTGTGTTTGAATGGTGAGCCTTTAGTATTGGCCTCTGGTACTCACTGGCAGGCGGGCGCCCAGTATCGCACCTTGCGCGATAGCTTCCGTCTGATTGAGTTACAGAAAAATAGTGCCGGTAAGATCTGGTTCAAAGTCAAAACCCCCAGTGGCTCAATCAATGAATATGGAGCAACGGCGGATAGTCGCCTGCGAGGGGAAGATACCCCGCACTTTGCCTGGAGTTTGAATAAAGTTACCGATGCCTTCGGCAATACGATGGCCTACAAATACCATCGCGATCTTATCGAGGGTATTAACTATCCCCTGGAAATCACTTACGGCAACCAGGGCGATGCAAAAATAGAATTCCAGTACGGTACCCGTACCGATGCCCCACCCATGCCGCTGCAGGAAATCCAGCAGGAACAGCTGGTGTTACTACACCATATCCGCGTGCACTTGGATGGCAAACTGCAGCGGGAATACAAGCTGATCTCCGAGGAGGAGCCCGCCGATCGCCAGCAGGCCCATTACCGCCGCCTCAAGCAGGTACAGCTGTGTGCTTATGATGAAAATGGTACCGGTCGTCAGTGCCTGAAGCCGCTGGAATTTACCTGGAAGTTTACCGACTCTGCTAACCCGGATGACTTTGAAACCGGCATCGAAACGGTTACCAATGGCCTCGGCGCCCAAACCAAATTTACGCTGGAACGTATCTCCGATAACCCTGGCGAAGAGGAAAAGGGCCGCTTCAGCGAGGAAGTTTTTGGCCCAAATATTTCTATTCCCGATACTAGCTCAGTGCGGGCCTCAAATGGCGATTACCGCACCGTAGTGACCAAGGTGGAACGCTCCAACGGCTACAGCCTAGGCTGGCATACTACCCATTACACTTATCAGGGTGTCGGACTAGCCAGTGAGAAAGGCTGGGGCTTCCTCGGCTATCACGCCCAGCGCATCTGGGACCCGCAAGCCAAAATTGTTACCTATCGCCAGTTCCGTCAGGACTTCCCTTACTTTGGCAAGGTGGCGCGGCAGGTTCAGTATTTTGACAATTATGAGTTTGGCGAACTGCTCACTAACCAGCGCTTTAGTTACGATGCCCTTGAGCTCAGTGCCGGTGATAGTAAAACCTACTACCCCTATATGGCGCAAAGCTTGGACACCCAGTTGGAGGGGGGGCAAATACTCGGCTATGTAGTCAGCGACAACGCGCCCCAGGCTATTTCTTATGGCGACGCGGGCGATCTGTTAAGCGGTAGTGTAAGTACCAGCCGTGTAATGAAAACTGCCCAGATCAACGACTCCCAGAGTGTTTGGGGTGAGGTGTTGCCGGCCAATAATTATGGCGATATTCAACGCAGTGTGGAGAGCACCACGCTGCTGGAAAACCGCATCAGCGGCAATTGGCTGGTTGGTTTCCCCAGTGCCCAGGAACAGCGCCACTTTAGTGGCGATACCAATGGCAGCCCAGATCAACAGTCCCGTAGCGCCATGACCCCTTATGGCAATACGAATAAGGTGCACACGGCAACCCAATATCCCGGTGATGCCAAGTACCAGATGGTGGTCACTTATGATTACGATGCCTATGGCAATGTGACCAGTGAAAACGTCACCGGTAAGGTGGATGCCACAATTAATGGCTCTAGCAGCCAAACGCGCAGCACCCAGGTGAACGGCGCCTTCTCCGATCGGCGTTATCCTACCAGCCTGAGTAATGTCTTGGGTCACACCATTACCATGGACTACGACCGCCGCTTTGGCAGCATCACTCAGGTGACCGATGCGAATCTCCAGTCCAGCAGTATCCAGTACGATCCCTTCGGTCGCGAGGTTAGCAGCACCAATGCCGATGGAGTGGCATTCAACACCCAGTACAACTTCTGTTTCGCTAATTGCCCCGTTGTTGACAGTATCGAAGTGCCTTACTCGGTACAGACCAGCTCGGCAATTACTCCCACCTCGGAATACTATTACGACCAACTGGGCCGCCTGGTACAGCAGGATGTAGAGGATTTCTTCGGTAACAACGTCTCCCGCCGCGAATATAAGTACGACCCTCTCGGGCGGCTTAATATGGAGACGGCCCCCTTCTTTGCCCAAGGTAACGCAGCGGTCGATGGTTACAAACCGACTACCAATTACGAATATGACTTGCGTAACCGCCTCGACTATATAGAGAAAGCCGGTGGCGGCACGATGGATATTGATTACAGCGTAGCGACGGGCAACAGTGGCAAGCAAGTCAAAGTCCGCGTAACGGAATCGGTAGTGGGGGGGAGTGGTAACAGCACCCAGGTGCAGGAGAGCTACTACGACCTCAATGGCGACCTGGCGCGCACGATCGATGACGCCACCGGCGAAGCGGTAACGACCGACTACACCTACTACGGCAGTGGCCTGCCGAAAACCGTGTTGGTTAACGGCGGTAGCCGCAATATCGAATCCAGTTTTGTCTTCGACTACGCCGGCTTCCGCACCAGCATGACCGATGCCAATTTGGGCACCGTCTCCAGCAGTTACAACGCCTTTGGTGAGCTGCAGCGGCAGACCGATAACAAAGGTCAAAGCATTACTTATCTGTACGACCAGCTGGGCCGCATGCTGGAGCAGCAAGATGCCCAGGGCCTGGCCCAATGGCAATACGATGCCGCGAATGCAAAGGGCGGCCTGCACAGCCGTAGTTACACAGAAAACGGATCACAGGTATTTTTTGAAGAGTACATCTACCGCTCCGACAGCAAGCTGGACACTATCCGCACTCAGTTACTAGCCGGTGGTGCCAGCCGTAATTACCAACATCAGTACGGCTACGACAGTTACGGGCGCACCAACAAAGTGGTTTACCCCAACAGCGTTGAAGCCCATTATCGCTATAACGCGCGCGGCTATATGCAGAGTCTCAGCAGCGATGCAGCCGGCAACAATCCCCTGCAAACCTTTGACAGCATCAACGCCTGGGGCCAGGTAGAACAGGAGAGCTACGGCAACGGCCTGATCACCAATCGCACTTACGACCCAGATACCGGGCGCCTGCAAACCATCAAAACCGGTGGCGGTCAGGTACAAAACAACGAGTACCGCTGGCGCTCCAACGGCACCCTGCAAAGTCGCCTCACCTACAATGCCTCCCAGGCACTGCAGAAGCAGGAAGACTTTAGCTACGGCGGCCTCAATCGTCTGCGCCACGCCACTATGAAGGTCGGTGGCGACCGCGTGCTCAGCACCCAGTACGACAAGCTCGGCAATATCCTCGCCAAGACCTCCAGTGTCAGCAACGACACCCAGGTCAGCGGCTACCAGTACGGCGAGTTCGGCAATGCCGGTCCCAACGCGGTCAGCAGTGTCACCATTAACGGCGTCTCCCACAGCCTGCACTACGATGCCAACGGCGCTATTGAACGCTATGACGCCGCCAGCGGCGATGACAAATGGATCAGTTGGAACGCACGGCAACTGCCCACAGAAATTGTGCTGGGCAGCAGCCAAAGCGATAGCACACCGACCGCCAGAGACCGCTTCCACTATGGACCGGATGGCCAGCGCTTCTATCGCGAAAGCAGCTGGATGGAAGATGGCCAGCTCAAAACTGAGAAAGCCTTTATTGTGGGCAGCTATGAGGAGCAGATCCCCGCAGATGCTAGCATTCTCACCATTGAAAAAACCGCACTGGCCGGCAGCGTACAGCATGTCGCCATTACGGATCTCACCGGCACCAGCGGCGAATACCAGTATCTGCACCGGGATCACCTGGGCTCCATCGAGAAAATCACCGATGAAGCCGGCCTGGAGATCTTAAATCTCGCCTTTAACCCGGACGGCAGCCGCCGCCAGGGGGACTGGACTGGAGACCTAAACCAGCAGCAACTACAGGAACTGCTGGCAGTACAGGGCCTTACCACCAAGCGCGGCTACACCGGCCACGAGCACCTGGACAGAACCGGCCTGATCCATATGAATGGGCGTATCTACGACCCCACCTTGGGTCGCTTCCTCAGTCCGGACCCAATTGTGCAGTCACCGACCTATAGCCAGAGCTGGAACCGCTATAGCTATGTGTTCAACAACCCATTGAGCTTTACCGATCCTAGCGGATTCTCTGCTAAGGAAAAAGAAGATGAGACTAAACCGATAGACCAAGGCCAGACGCCTGAAGGGGGGGGAGGTTCGGAACCTCAAGTAGAGAGTGAAGTAGAAAGAACTGGAGAGCAGGGACCTACACCAGGAGGAACACGGATTGGTGGTGGCGCCTTCAAGAAAACTACGATGGGGGCGATTGGAGTGATGTCTGGTAGTAACCCCTCTAAAACGTTGAGTTTGGGTAGTATTGGTTCTCGTATTAAAAATAAGAAAGGGGATGAATTTAATTGTGGGGAGGATGGTGATTGTGTTTCGGTTACGGCAGATTTTGAAACTGAACGAGTGATTAGCTTTTGTTCAGATTTTATGTGTAGTTATCGAGATATTATTGTAGGAGGGACATTTAGAATAAATATCGGAAAGCTTAATGAGGTGCAAGCAATAAACCTATCTAATGCGAATACATTCTGGCGTGGAGCAAAAGTATTGGGGGCATCTGCCCTGATTATGGGAGGGGCAGCCATGCTCCCGGAGGTTGGTGCTTCGGTGGGAGCTTTAAAATTTGGAAACATAATGGCTGGTTTTCCTGGGGCGATGGCGACGGGAATCGCAGGTCTTAACGCCGGGCCAGGTTTTCAATTTATGTCTGGAGATGTTATTAATCAAACAGTAGATTTTCAGACTACTACTTTGCTGGGGAATGAAGATGGAGTTCTTATTACTCGCACTATTAATATTACTAGAGGTGATACAACTTACACCTTTACAAAGAAAAATCATTAGATACTAAGTTAAATGATGCTTATAATATTTATAATCTTTTATACTGTAACTTGGTTTTTGACGAAGAAGTTATTACAGTTCCGGCGCGATCTTATTAGATGTTTTTATTTTGTATTTGTCGGTATTTTACTCTGGAACCTTTATTCATTATTCCAATATGGTATGTTGAGTACTGCAAAATTTGATTTGTCGATTTTTACTATGATCAGGCTGTATATGTATGCTGCAATGTTTGCTATGGGATCTGTTTTTGTCACAGAAAGGCTAAAGAGACCATAGTGCACAAAAGAATAAAGAAATTTCATTGCTAGTGGATTATAAAAAAGTTGAAACTGGCTGTTCTGATTTCAGGTGTAGTTATAAGGAAGTTGCAGTTGGGTGGACTTTTACACAGGCCCCTTACAAACTTTCTTGGCAAGAAGCTCGAGCAATTAATGATTCGAATAGAACTATTTATGGCGCAAAACTATTCTTAGCTGGTTTAATTAGCTCAGAAGTAGGAGCTGTCCTTCTAGGAGCAAGAGTTGGAAGCATTTTAGGCGCAGGATATGGAATAGCAGGCTTCACAACTGGCCCGAGTTTTAGCTTTGATGGTGGAGATATTATTACTACTACAGTGGAAGTCAGAGCGGCTTCTCTGATGTTAAATGATGATGCCGTTCGAATTACAAGAACTATCAATGTGATTAGAGGCAAAGAAAACTTCTCTTTTGTAAATAAAAATTTTTAAAGGTAAAGTTGTGATTCTTATAGTAGTGTTTTTGCTTTTCTATATTGCTATTTGGTTTTTGGTGAAAAGTCTGCTAAGCATAAAGATCAATATGCTTAAATATTTATATGTGGTTTTTATATGTGTAGTGTTATGGAATTTTTATGTCTTATATGAGTACGGTATGTTGTCTGTAGAAGAGTTCGATTTTTCTGCGGGGAAAATGTTCCAGCTATTTATGTTCGCGGCAATGTTTTCGATGTGTCCTGTACTTGCGATCGGAAGGGAAGATCGATCAAAAAAATAAACGACGAAATTTTTAAAGTTTGCACAAAAGGGAATTACCGTAACTCAAAATAGTGGACTGGAAATACCTTGGCATTACAGGTTGGGTGCTCAACTGCCGGTTCCTTCTCAAGAGTTTGTTGATTTTGTTGCTGGTTTCGGTGATTCGCTCTCATTCAATCTCACAAAGCATTACAGAAATTGGCGTGGTATAGGTAGGGTGGATACAAATTCAGATAGCTATGGTTATGGTAATACAAGTGGGAAGGTGTTTGGGTTGGCCAATGCCGGGCGTGCCGGATTCCAGGTTTATAAAGGTTTAAATAAAGCAAAAAGCTGGAGGTCTAATAGTAAAACAGCTAGAAGAACCCGAGCTAGGAGAATTGCCGCAGCTGGAACTTACAGGCCGAGTGTGGGAGATGCTACGTTAACGTTGATTGGTGGGTCTGGCGTGGATTCATATGTATCACTGATAACAATTAACACTGGAGATTGAAGCCTTGAGAATCAAACCCCGGCCTGGCCTTTTCCTTTGGACATTTATTTGCGTTTTTCTAGTTTTTTGGCTTGGGTTTGATCTTTGGTCGGGTATTCATCTGAAAGAAATACAAGATTTAAGAACTGGAAACAAGCTGCTTTTAGATGATCGTCCAATTTGGTTTTGGATTGTATTTACCCTGAAATCTTTGGCTATAATGGCGTGTCTTTATTTTTTGTATGGTGTAGGTCAAATATTTAGTTTGATATTCAAGAGGAGGATAAGGAAAAGGGCAAAATAAAGTAGCAGAGCCTGTTCTCGTACCCCCGCAAAAGCCCCGCTGGTGACCCCGGCGGGGCTTTTTATTTAACTGATCTGCCGCTTGGTATCCCAACGCCGGGATTGATACTTAATAATCATCCCGTCCAGCAACTCCTTAACAATCTCTTTCTCTTCCGTTGGTAGTTGGCTGATAGCTTCAAATTGCAGCCTTAGCTGCTCATCCGGTCCGCGCTCGTCTTCTTCGAATACCAGTGAGTCAATGGTGATACTCATGGCGACAGCAATCTTCTTTAACGCCTCCAGGGTTTGTTGGGATTCATATTTTATTCCAATACGGGATACCGGTTTTTTTGCAGAAGTTATTGTCGACGAAAGAAGCTTAATATTCGAAGCCCCAATTAAGAGCTGGGGCTTCTTTGTATGCAGCAGGCTTTAAATGCAGCAGGGAATCAGGTACCTGATCGAAGCCATCGAAGAATCGGCACCACCGCTCTAGCCAAACACTAAGAGGGGCAAACGCCCCTCAGCGTTCAGGCGTTGGAGCGCCTGCGCGGCTAAACAGAAGGGGCCGTTGCCTCAGGAAAACATCCGGTTAAGGTAAAACCCGCGTCGGGGCAAAAAAGTGGCGAAGAGCCAGTGGCACCGGTAAAAATAGTTGCTAACTCGTTGATTGCGCTAGGAAAAATGGAAGGTTAAGGTGCGACCGGCCTCTGGGTGATATCTTTGCACAAAAGGCAGTGTTCGATGCAGCTATGTCACGAGCTAGTGAAGCTCTTAAAGATGGCCGCCTATCTCTTCTTGAGGCTAACTCTATCTGGCGAGCGAATAATAGGGCGGGCCTAGAAGTTACTGTTGATGCAGCTCAATTGAAGGTGGAGATAACCTCCTTATGGAGGTCGGCAGGAAATTCAAGTGCGGTTGTTAAAGGGCTGATTGGTTGGTCCATGGTTCCGTAACTTTATATAAAGACCCATCAAACGGGGCTATTTCAATCTTGCCAGGTATGTATGATTTTGAGCAACATCAAGGGCGAACAGTTAGAAATATTTTAACTTATGGTGGTTTTTATGTTGCTTCCAATGCTGGAACTATGGTTGGACATGATTATCTGATCAAGTATTCGGGCTCTCCCCAGCTAGTCACACCGCAATCTACTTCTAAGGCTGGCTCTACACCTTAATAGAGAATTTTACTTGTTATGCATAAAGAAAAATTAACAGTTTTAATTGTCCTCTCATTATTCCTTTTGGGGTGCGGAGGCGGTATTTCTGATGATTACACATATATTGAAGGACAATATTATTATTTGAATGCTGGTGAGCCGGAAAAAATGATTGTAAGGAGATCAAAAGATGGTTTGGATGAGATCGTTATTGATGCTAGGGTCGATAGATATATAGTTAAAGAGGGAAAAATCTTTATTGCTAGAAGACCAAGATCGGTTAGTGTTATCAATAATGTTGCAGAAACAAATCTATCTTCAGCTTGTGAATATTGGGCGATTGATCCTATTACTAGTCACGTTGAAAGAGTTTCCGTGTTAAGTAAGGAAGCTGTTGAGGTTGAGTGCTTATAAAAATGATTGAGGAATCAGTCCTGATTACGAGCTAATGCACAAAAGGGTTTGACGCAAGGCCAAATCAATAGCATGTCTCCAGCAGGCCTAGTTAAGTACTGGGCGACAGGAAATGGCGGTAATATCTACTTCGTCCTTGATAGTAATATGTCTCAGTTATTCAGTCAGGGGGATGGGCAACATTACTCGAAAATCTTTTTTACTCAAAATTCAATGGTAGTCCACCTCATCTTGGGAAAATGGATCGTGTTGATTGTAAGTACACATGGTTTTTCCGCGCATTTAACCTTAATGCAGCCGCGCAAGTGACGGGGACATGAAAGGGCCATGCTGTTAGGGTTCATGATCAAATTCTATTTAGGGCAGAGAATACAATGAGTTTTAGCTCTCTCACATTTGGTAGACAAAGAGCGGAGAGCGGCTGGGACTGGTTAAACCCAAAAGCCTTTGATCCAAAAGCAAATGATTTAAATATCACAATTGAGTGGTCGAGACCTGCTAGATGAAAAAAAATAAAGTGATTGCTTTCTGTGTTGCACTTTTTATCGCAATCATAATGTACGTATTGCTACTATATGGATTTAACAGGCCATTAGTAGTTGTAACTGGTTGTTACTTTCAGGATGATATTGAGCCGTTTGACAGAATCTGTCTTTATAAAGATGGAAGCTATGAACAGTTTTCTCTGAATCAGGATGGAAAATTTGAAAGCTACAATTTAGGTAGTTGGCGGAGTTATCCATCTCTATCGGGCAGTGAAAAAATTGCGGGTGTGACTTTATCAGGTTAATTTGATCGCTTTGAAAGCCAGTCAGAGTTAGATATTTGTCCATATCACAATATGTTTAATAAAGAACTATTTGTTGTGGGGCCTATAGATCAACAGAGGTTCTATGTTAAAGAGTAGAGATTCTTAATTGGAGGTAATTTAAATAAAAGCGGCAAGAGATTCCTTAGCCGCTTTTGCACAAAAGGGATTTGTTAAACCTTTACCTCCGTACAGAGCTGCTACCATTTCCTGGAAATGGAGGAACAGTATCCTACATTGATCCAAACTCTCTAACTATTTCTGTATCAGAATACAGCTTGAGGCGCTTAAGTAGCACTTCGCAAAGCGAGTGGTACTCGGTCTGTAGATTATAATTCTTCCCCTTAACTCCGGATGGTAGTAGTCATCCGGGGTTGGAGTGTATAATGTTAGGAGGTAGAGAAGGGCTATGTTGCCTATTTGCATTTTCTATGAACTAAAAAGAGAGATTCTAAAAACATGAAATATCTTATTCCACTTGCCGTACTTATTCTTACTGGTTGTGCCTCCAGCTCCATACAACAACAGCCACAAAAAAGCCTGGTAAAAGGATTCAGATCTGACGTGGCATGCAAAACTGAAAGCGTGGTAGGCAGCAGGCTTAAAAAGGTCAATATTTGTAGGAATATAAATGAGCCAGATTATAATGCCGAAAGGCTTCGTGAAAAATTAAAATAAACTATTTATTGTTTGATAAGTGACTAGAAGCTGTTTCATAACTTGAAATCAGTTATTCTTGCGACCTCATGGAATGATAAGACCAGTAAGTGTGAGTAGATTTAAGTCAGAATTAACCGACGCTCAGTGGAAATTGATTGAGCCTTCCCTTCCCCAGCGAAAACGTGGAAAAGGAGGTCCCAAACCCATTGATAATCGTACATGTTTTGAAGGTATCTTGTGGATTTTGCGCTCAGGAGCACGATGGAAGGATCTCCCCCCATCTTACCCTTCGCCGAGTACTTGCTGGAGAAGGCTCCAGTTTTGGGAAGAGCAAGGCGCTTGGTTGGAGGCTTGGAGAAAATTTCTCGGACAGCTTGATCAAAGATCCCTGCTTAATTGGGAAGAAGTCTTTTCGGATGGTAGCTTTGCTTCAGCAAAAAAAGGGGAGCAGAAGTCGGAAAAACTAAGCGGGGCAAGGGTACAAAGTGGATGGTGGTGGTCGATGGCGAAGGTATTCCATTGGGAGGCACCGTTACTTCGGCCTCACCAGCAGAAGTAAATTTATTACATCCACTACTCGATGTTACCTATGAAAATACAAAAATTCGACGACTAGTGTACGACAAGGCTGCAGATTCTGATCCACTACGCCATAGTTTGGCCCGCCGTGAAATTGACCTGATTTGCCCTCACCGTAGGAATAGAAGAAAACCTTCGAAACAAGATGGCAGAAAGTTTAGGAGATATGTGCGACGTTGGAAAGTTGAGCGAACTTTTGCATGGCTAGGGAACTACCGTCGTTTAGTTGTCAGGTGGGATCGCTACTTATCTTCATACAGAGCTTTTTTCTATATTGCCTGCATGTTAATTACGCTAAAGAAGTTATGAAACAGCTTCTAGGCCTTAATAATTTGAGGCTTAGTAAGATGTTGACGTCTAGTTATGTCTTTTAGGTATCTCCCCTTTCGAAATAATCAGCAAGTATTGATACCTGCAATGGAGCCATCAGGCCTCCATCGAGAAAATCACCATGAAGCCGGCCTGGAGATATTAAATCTTGCCTTAACCCGGACGGCAGCCGCCGCCAGGTGGAGTGGGGACCTGAACTAGTAGCAACTACAGGAACTGCTGGTAGTACAGGGCCTCACCACCAATCGCGGCTACACTGGACACGAGCACCTGGACAGAACCGGCCTGATCCATATGAATGGGCGTATCTACGCCCCCGCACTGGGCCGCTTTCTCAGCCTGTCCCCCTCGTGAGATCGCCCTAGAAGTTAATGTTTGCAGGTAAGTTCACCATTGGTGAGGATGTCTATGTTTTGACAGCTCAGTCTATAGACTCACGTTCAATCATAAAAAGAATCTTAGATGATATAAAATTGACCAACTATGATCCGGTTGATGGCGGCTCTTCGGGGAATAATACATCTACAATTGTTAGCTTAGGAGGAGGGTCCCTCCCTAATGGGGACAAAGGTGCACAAAAGGGGATAAGTCCTGTCGCCCTGTATCGCTCGGCAACCTATCCTGGGGGGCAAGGTAATCCAGTTTATGTTGATCCAAACTCTTTGACTGCCACCACCTCCGAATGGGGTAGCCCTGGTATGGCAGAGACCCCTGTATGGGGAGCATTTAAAGGGCTATTTGTGGCAAGGACTTCGCAGCTACTTGGAATTGGCGCAGCGTCATCATCTCTTGCTGGAACCGGCTTTTGGGGGGCCACCGGGGAAAACTTAACCGTTCAGGTTCAAACTACGACTTATACTGCCAGTGTTTCAGATTGGCATGGCACAGTATATTTTGGGTTAATGGGTGGAGTAAGAGCGATTGATTTTCACGGTTTATCAAATACTAGAACAATGACCTTAGAAGTCACTCGAAGCTATAGAGTTATGACTGGATCCTCAGTACTTTATACCTCCTCGTCAGAGACTATATCTATGTCCCGAGTATCAAATTTCATTCCAAACAGTAATGGATATCCAATTAATGATGTCGTTTATTAAAGTTATTTTTAAAGCGAGATTATCATTTATATCCGCTGTTTTAGGTGGGGCATTTATATATTTATGTGCCCCCTTAGCTTTAAGTTTCGGTAAGGTTTTTCTTTCTGGTCCGATGGCTAGTCCGGAACAGATCAGTGGGGCTGCATATTTTATAACCGGAGCTTCAGTTTTTATTTTCGGAGTAAGTTTTATATTTGGTGTATGTTTTTTTCTTTCAAAGAATATCTTTTTATGGGGCAGGATTACTGAGGAATTTTTATTTGTATTCTACATCTCTCAGCTCTTATGCATATCAATTTTGATTGCTGGTTTGTTTTGGTTTGACTTTGAGCCAAGTTTTGCAGCGGAATATATTGGGATTACAGTAGTTATGTTTATTTTTAGTTTTCAGAATTCTTACAGGAAATTCCAAGCTAGGAGCTAGTACATGTTTCAGTTTCAAGAAACTGACTAAAGTAAACCCTCAAGAAAAAGCGCTAACTACCAGTAGTTAGCGCTCTAATGGCCGCATAGCATTTTCCACCTGACGCTGAGCGATAATCGTATCAATCACCCGAATTACCGTGTCCTTGTCTTGATCATCAAAAGTCTCCAGCAGCTTGAAGCGCTTAAATAGCACTTCATTGCGGATCGGGCTTTCCTCCATTGGCTGACCCATCACCAGATAGTCCAGTGACACCTCGAAAATATCCGCCAGTTGGATCAGCTTCTCCAGCGACGGCGCATGCATACCGCTCTCGTACTTGTTGAGGTAGGAGTAGCGGATATCCTGTTTGTTGGCCAGCTCCTTCTGGGGCCAACCCTTCTGTTTGCGCAGTTCCTTGAGTCGTTTCCCGAAGGCTTGCCTGATGTCCTGATCATGCATGACTTGCAAAAGCTCATAAACAATAGATGCTTCTTGTCTCTATGACTCATAAAACACCTTTAAAGTGAGTCATAGAAGCTCAGTCTATGACTCACACCTATCACAAATGATGGTGCACGAAGAGTACTAAGATACAAATCAAGGTTATCAATGCCTACGTTTCATCCAACGGGGACCTGAGAGGCACCGAGCTTATAGCCCAATAGTGCAATTCTGGCTAATTGATAATGGATTCAACTAGTGAAGATCTCAACAACCTTTGAGGATCGGGCCAGCATCCGTACTTGCAAGAAAGCTCTCAATTTAAAAAGTATGATGCTTTATTGTCATATTTTTAAGATAAATATGCTTCTCTAAAACGAAAAGTATGATTCTTTAACTTTTCCAAGAAAAATATTCCCTTGTAAAATCAATAAGCTAACTTCGTGAAAGTATTAAATATTATTGTTAACTTACAACTAGATAGGTATCACCCATTAAATGCTGAGGTATGCACACTTTTGAGATTTTTCTAAAGTAGTTACACCCACTAGGAATTTGGATTATTTATGCCAATAAAGGACTTAGCTCTAGCTTGCACTGTCGTTATTATTTGGGGAGTTAATGTTTCTGTCATCAAGACCGGGTTAGAAGAGCTGCCACCTACCCTTTTCTCCAAACTTCAATTCCTTGTGGTTGCAATTCCAGCCGTATTTTTTATCCTTTTCCCCAAAACCTCCCCGTGGAACCTGCTGGGTGTTGGTATTTTTCTAGGAGCATTCAAATTTGGGTTGCTCTTCTTCGCCATGAACGCCAATGCCTCTACGGGTGTCTCTTCGCTGATCATCCAGGCCCAGGTCTTCTTTACTATCTTACTCAGCGCACTCCTTTTTAAAGAGGCAATAGAGCGATTCCAGCTCTTCGGTTTATGTATCGCACTGGCCGGATTTTCTCTGTTCCTTTCCAGCGGTGAGGGCAGCGCGACTTCTTGCGGTTTGACTCTATTATTGCTAGCGGCATTCTTTTAGGCGCTGTCGAACTTGATTATGTAACGTATCCAGGGTGTCAATCTGCTGCACTTTATGATCTGGGTATTCCTGGTACCTCCCATACCACTTTTTGTTCTCTCCTATTTCCTGGAGAGCCAAGACCCGCTAACTCTAATCATTAGTGCCAATCAGAAAACCTGGCTATCCCTTGCCTTTGTCAGTTACATCTCCACCCTAATTGCTTTCGCAATTTGGGGCAGGCTCCTTAGATCACATCCCGCTGCAGCGGCTACCCCTTTTGCTCTATTGATTCCAGTAGTAGGTATTATCACTTCTTGTATTATCCTGGACGAAAAGTTACAGAGCATAGAAATTATAGGCTTTGCGCTGATTATGGCTGGGCTTATATGCAACTCCTTATATGGTAGATTATTAGGGCTAGAAAAGCCCCTGGGTAAACCGTTCAGGCTCCCAAAGATTGAGTAGACTTGAT
Source organism: Microbulbifer mixtoriginis (SeqCode) (assembly GCF_052468275.1). Taxonomy (NCBI): domain Bacteria; kingdom Pseudomonadati; phylum Pseudomonadota; class Gammaproteobacteria; order Cellvibrionales; family Microbulbiferaceae; genus Microbulbifer; species Microbulbifer mixtoriginis (SeqCode). The sequence continues at coordinate 3,782,677 of NZ_CP174341.1, forward strand.
CTCGATGCTCTCAAAGAGAGCACCCTCAGAGAAAGATTAAACAATTTCATATTTAAAGGTGTAGGGCGCAAGCTGTTCCGCAAGGGCGCCCTCCAGGCTAGGGTTCCCTCCTGTGGTAACCCTGGCAATAGTGCCAAGTACCTTATCCTGCTCCACCTTTACCTGGTTGCTGGCAGTGGCCATGTCTGTTCCCCTCACCAACTGATCAATAATCCCCTGAACACACAAACGAATCTCTTCCATTTCCAAAGCGGGCTTGAAAATCTTGCCAACCGCTGTAGTAGGGAGCTCGGCACGGAGCACAATTCTTCTGGGAATGGCCGCTCGCTCAGTAATATTTTCTTTGGCATAGGTAGTAATTGCTTCAAGCAGGGCTTTGGCCAAATCGTCCATTACAACCTCATGCCCTTTGATTATCAGGGTACTAATTGCTTCCTCTGATAACTTGACGTAGGCGACAGGAACCTCTCCCGCGTGGGCATCTGGTGTACCTACCGCTGCGGCCATGGCAACGGAAGGATGCTGGCAAAGCACCTCTTCTATCAATTTGGGCTCAATATTATGCCCTCCACGTACTATCAACTCTTTTTTTCGGCCTGTGAGCCAAAAATAGCCATCTTCATCCTGCCTGCCCAAATCCCCGGTGTTAAACCAGCGCCGTCCTTGAGCATCTTCTACCCATATCCCCTGGTTATGCTCAGGGTTAAGGTAACCATTAAATACATTATTCCCATGAATCAGCAGATTACCGATTTCATTGGTCTGGCTATACCGAATGAAATTGCCTTGCTCATCCAGTTGGGCACTTCTCATCTCTTGCAGCGGTAAACGCAGTCCGATAGAGCCCACCTTCTTCACGCCATGTGGTGGGGTGAGACTGCTAGCGCAAGTGCCTTCCGTTAAACCATATCCCTCTACGATTTGCACTCCGGTTATACGCTCAAAAGCATTAAAAACCTCAATCGGCATAGGCGCCGCGCCACACAAAGCCATTTGTAGGGAAGAGATATCGCACTGATTTACTGGCTGCTGCAGCAAAGTGGAATAAACTGTGGGCACAGCGCTGAAGCTGTTCACGCGGTAGAACTCAATAATTTTCCAAAAATTACTGAAAACACCCTCACCTCGGTAACCTTGAGGGGTCATTAATACCACTTCGCAACCATTAATAAAGGCCGCCAGCCCCGTCACAATTGCCGCATTCACATGAAAAAGTGGCAGGCCACACAAGATAACTTTTCCTGGTCCCATAATGTCGCCAGCTACCAGACCTATACTTTTTGCATTGGCCAGTTCATTCCCGTGTGTATGGGTAGCAATTTTTGGTAGGCCTGTTGTGCCCCCAGTACAAAATAGAGAGGCGGTATCATCACTGTGGATACTGCGTTTGAAATTCAAATGGCTAGACGGTTGCTGATTAAGTGCCGACTGGTAGGCTATCCGCTTTTTACCTTGCAAGGGGGGCAGCCGTTTGCGGTATTGATACTGTATCGCACTAGCCGCAATGCCTTTAAAACCTCCTGCATGATAAGCTGGGTCCACATGGAAGATATTTTTCACCTCAGGCAAATTTGGCAAGATACTTTCAATTTTTTCACAGATATCGGTACCAGGGAAAGGGCTCAAGGTAACGATAGCCTTTGCTTGGCTATGCCGAATCAGCTCTTCTATCTGCCTGGCCTCCAGTAGCGGATTAATGGCCAATACTTTAGCGGCCGCCTCTGCCCCCCAGAGTACATAGTGCGTTTCTGGTAAATTTGGCAGTACAAACGCAACCGTGTCATGTTCTTGAATGCCAACACTATTCAATAAATTAGCAGTTTGAATAATACGTTCAGCCAGTGTTTGATAGCTGATCTTTACTGGCTTTCTATAATCTTTGCCTGAGAGAAAAAAAGAAATCGCTGTTTGCTGGGAGTAACACTTGCACGCAGCCATTATTGCTTCAAAAGTGTTGCCGCTGAATTTTTCAGTAAGCGCTTTAAGGTTGGAGAAATCTTCCCCCTCTGGTTGCTTGCCCGTTAGCAAGTAATTTTCCAAAGCCTCAATATCTTTCAAAGTTGAAGTGGACATAATATTACTCCCTGATAGCCAATCAGAATGTGGCTGTATTAAATTATTTTTTATTTTGATATATAGAAAGCAAAGCGAACCTAGCTGGATTGCTGTGAGAGCCACTCCTGCTCGTCTCCGGGCTCCGGCATAACTGCCCCACCCTCAATCACCCAACTGGCGGGAACATCAATAAGATCCACCTCACAACGAGCTGATGAACAACCCAAAAGCTGAGAGGCCATTTTTATAAAGCTATTAGCTAGAGCTGACTTGATTTTATCGCTACGGCCTGAGCGAATGGAACCCAGAATATGAAGACTACTCTTTGAACGCAAATGAATGCCTCGACTAAATACAACCTGTACAAATTGCGCGGGCGCGCCAGTTATTGTGCAGTGAGCTTCTGTGACCCCGGAGACAAGAGCTTGCTGCTCGGAGCCGGATAGTGGACGCTGGGTGGAAATCGTGTAAAGCGGCATTTGCGGCCTCTTATAGATTGATATGAGTGTTGAAGTGCCCCGTGGTGCTTTTGGATCTCACTAAACGCACCAGTGTTTTGGCTATGTAGGCAATTTGCCGCAGCGGCGGCATACGTTTGCGATTTGCACTTAGAAATTTCCTGCTGAGAGACTGGTCAGGTGCAGTAATAACGACCTCGTTTTTATTGATCCCAGTGGTGACACACCACTGCTCCAGCAGTTCGTATAAAAACGGGTGACGCAGCTTGTTTGATGTCCCATCAGGCACGGGAGCCATCAGGGTAGCCACCGAAGATTTCTCTCCGTTCATAAAGGCCTGATCTGGCGGAACCTCCATCCACACCAGCCTGGGAGTGACGGACTGGTCCAGGTGACCCCGGTAAGCCCGCCGTATCACCTGCTCCAACGCAGCCTTGTTGAAACTTGCTTGCGAGCCCTCGACCAGAGCGCATAACACGATAGGTTTAAAATGCATTTCATCTCCAAATAAGTTTCATTTCGGAACTAATTTAATGCCATTAAGTTCCAAAATACAACTAAAATTGATAGGTTATCGGCCGATCTCTCAATAACCTATGGCAATATGACGGCCCGAAGCGGCCTCCAGGGAAGTTTTGTTTTGGAACTGGCTTGTGAGACTATGGCGCCTTGAGCAACCTTGGGACTGCTATGAGCGAGAGTAAACCCGCTGTTCGATGTGGGATCGAAGAGGCACTTTCTGTAATCGGCGACCGCTGGAGCCTGCTTGTTGTCCGCGATGTACTGAGAGGCGTTAATCGGTTCGACTCGCTTCAGGACAGCTTGCAGATCTCCCGAAATATCCTTACACAAAGACTCTCCAACCTGGAAGAAGCCGGCATTCTGATTAAGGCGCCCATTAAGCCCGGAGCACGGCGTATGCTGTACAGCCCTACCCCAAAATGCCTCGCGCTCGTTCCCGTTTTGGTTTCTATGATTGATTGGAGTGCACACTGGTCTGAGAAAGCCAATGTGCGCTGGTCCCGTGTGATTGATAAAAGAACCGGGGAGCCTGTTCAGATAGATTTGGTGAGTAAAGATGGTAAGCCGGTATCCCTGCTGGATCTGGATTTGAAATACTAAAGAGCAGCGGGTTAAGACCCACCGAGGGGCCTGCTCTCTCCACACTTACTTATCTCGCTACCCTCCCTCGTTCCCTCCCCTTACTCTCTGCTTGTAGCTAGACTGGTTTTTATCGATCGGTAACTAATCCTAACCACCCAATGCAACTGTATTGTGATCATTGCGGCCAAATCTGGAATATCGAGGATTCAGCGCTTATTTCAATACAGGAAATCCTCCGCGCTTTTCCCGATAGCAGAATTAGCGCAAAGCTGATCAAAACTTTAAAACCAACCATTGGCCTCCCCATGATGGCGGTGAAGCAATTCGCAGGCCACAAGACCTTAAAGAGCGGCCACTGTTTCTTTTGCAATACTCAGCTGGACAATATTCCAATTCTCTTCAAAAACTGCAGCAGCTGCGGAGCGCTAAATCTCGATATTCCGAAGCAGGGCCAGCGAGACCCTTATTAAAAACACACCTTCTTAAACATGTACTAATGGCAGGGCCTCCCAGCGTGTGGTGTAGGCGGGTGAGCGATAGGCTTGGCGCATCTTCCAGTGCTTATGCACCCCCTCAGCCCCTAGAAAAAGAGTGCCGCGGCCAAAGCGCTGGTTGACTCTATCGAGGGCCTGCATCATCTCCGCGGCACGGGCCGGCTGGCCGGCGGTAAACATATCCCCCTGCCCCAGGGAGCTGGGCACCAGCTCCACCAGGCCCACACCGGCTTTCATAAAACGATGACCAGGGCGGTAAAGCTCGGTTATGGCCCCCTTGGCCAGGCTCGCAATCAGGCGGGTGTCATCGGTGGCATAGGGGCACTGTACCAGCGTACTGCGACTGTAATAGTGAGGCTCGTGGGGCGAGGTGTGCAGAAAGACATGTATCGAAGCCACCAAGCACTCCTGGCCGCGCAGCTTTTCTGCCGCCCGGCTGGCATAGAGACTAACTGCCTGCAGAATGGGCTGTAGTTCGCTCAATTTCTCGCCAAAAGAGCGCGTGCAATAAATCTGTTTTTTTGCCGGCGGCTGCTCCTCCAGATTCAGGCATGACACCCCATTTAACTCCTCAATGGTTCGTTCAATATTGATATTGGTGTGTCGGCGCAAGATTTTAGGATTGGCCTGGGCCAGGTCATAGGCGGTCTCTATGCCCAAGCGCCTCAATCGCTTGGCAAGACGCCTGCCGACTCCCCAGACTTTATCGACCGCCATGCGTTTCTGCAGCCATTGCCATTTCTGCGGAGTATCCAGGGCACAAACCCCGTTGCACTTGGCAATTTTTTTCGCTGCCCGATTGGCGAGCTTGGCCAGAGTCTTACTCGGAGCAATCCCCACACCCACCGGCATACGTACATCGCGCCACAGAGTTGTGCGAATCCGCTGGCCGTAATCCAACCATTCCTCCTGTAAACCATACAGATTCAGAAACATCTCATCGATACTGTACACCTCCACCTCTGGGCTAAAGCCCTTCAGGGTCTCCATAACCCGGTGGGAAATATCGCCGTACAGTGGATAGTTGCTGGAGAAGATGGCCACATTGTGCCGCCGCAACAGATGTTCAATCTTGAAGAAGGGCTGCAAATCCCCAATTCCCAGTGCCTTGGCCTCTTTTGAGCGTGCCACCACAAAACCATCATTATTAGAGAGCACCACCACCGGCCTCCCCCTTAAGTCGGGCCGGAATATCTGTTCACAGCTGGCATAGCAGCTGTTGCAATCCACCAGTGCCAGCATTCAGAGAGGGCGGTGATAACGAATGGAGGCTTTAACCACCCCTTCAACAATCAGTTCCTGCCCTTCCCAAACCGGTATCGGCGGGTAACGATCGTTGGCCGATAGCAACCGCCCATGATGGCGATCCAGTACTTTGCAGGTAAGTTGACCATCCAAAGCCACCACCACCACATCGCCGTGTACTGGCGTTAGTGAACGGTCAACAACCAAAAGGTCGCGGTCGAAGATCCCCAAGCCCTGCATGGAATCTCCATTGGCACGAGCCATAAACGTGGCCGCCGGGTGAGTGATCAAATGCTGGTCAAGGCTGAGGCTTTTCTCTTTGTGGTCATCCGCCGGGGATGGAAAGCCCGCGGCCACACCGTGACTGTAGAGAGTCGCTAGTTTCATAGGATTTCACTCGATACTGTATATACATACAGTTTAGGGGGAGTTCGCCAATTCCGGCAAGGACGATGGCTGACCAGCGAGCCGTCAGCCGTGCTCGCTACAGGTCCATAGCAAGGCCACAAAAGCACAGCACGCACTAAAACGGGTACCCTGTAGCAGGGACCCACAAGGTGTAAATACCAGCTACGGGCTATTCGAGTATGTTGTGAGCCCAGTGCACTCTTGGGTAAAGCCAGGCAACGGGCCACAACCTCCCTCCAAGTGGCCGCTTGGCAGCACAGCTGCCTGGGATTATGATCCGCGCAACAGGCGGGTAATGATCGATGACAAGGCCTGCCCTAAAAAGGCAACAGCCCCCACCCGAGTGAACATAGTACGGAGACAAGACAAAAAATGAATTTGGCTATAGCGGCACTGATCGTGGCCTCCTATTTTATCTGCATGAGGCTTAGCTCCTCCGCTATCAACCGGTTCGGGCAGGCCAGGGCGGTGAAGCCCTATCGCCTCAAATATATCTCCAAGACCATCAGTATTGCCGTCTTGGTATTCCATCTGGTGCTGCTGATCAGTGCCCTGGGGTTTGAATACACTCAGGTTTCCATTTTTCTCTCCTCCGTGTTCGCAGTAATTGGCGTAGCACTTTTTGCTCAGTGGTCGATACTGAGTAATATTACCGCCAGCCTGATTATTTTCTTTGGCTTTCCCTACCGGGTTGGCGACCAGATTCGGGTGATAGACAAAGACGACGATATCTCCGGCACTATTGAGGAGATCACACTGTTCCATGTTCTCATCAGGCGCGGCGAAGAATTAATTACTTACCCAAACACTTTAATTCTGCAAAAAGGCGTAATCAAAAACCCCAGCAAGCAGCAGACTGAAGCACCTGCAAAGCTGCCGGAAGCCGGCCAGACTGAAGCGCAATAGCTCTCTACTTTCCCGCCCTCAATTCAGGGCGGGAAACCTGAAAGCGACAAGTCCTCTCTGGAACTTTTGTACCAACGCGCCCTTCTCTCCCATACAGAAAACCATGCCATCTGGCTGGCTACACCTAAATAACAAAAAACAGGCCCACAAAATCTCTACAAAAGGCACAAAAAAAGTTCTTACCACTTCCCATCTCCAGCGAAGTAATTTGCTTCAACCGTCTCAATAGTTAAAAATGCGCAAGATTCAATGAAATTGGCTTTAAGGGACTGCATGACCGATACCCTCAAAGATATACTCCACTTCGTACAGGAAATGGGCCTGAAAAATGGCTTGTTTGTCATTTTTTTCATCTTTGCACACTATTTATTGTTCTGGATGTACAGTGGGCGATTGAAAGATCGTCAAGTTGAAATTGATCGACTAGCGGCAGATAATAAGGAGTATCGGGATAGGTTCCTCAAGCTGATGGATAATGCCTTTTCCTATTCTCCGCCCACCAGAAAAGTGGCCCCAAAAAAGCCAGTTAATGAAAAGGAGTTTGAGTAGTGCTCTCCATATTGCTCGCGATCGCTCTTCTCTTCATTGCAATTCAGTTATACCGGCTTCATGAGATAAGAAAGCACGACCAACACCTGTTCGAGTTTTGTCAGCTGCGGAGAGATACGATCTCGTATCTCTCTAATTCCTATGAGAATCTCTCCAGAACAGATTATATTGCCCTCAGGAAGATCAATGATGCGCTGAGCAGCATCATAGCCGGCTACAAAGAACACAGAACCGTTGTCTTTAACTACCGCCTGTTTATCGAGTACCTGGATGAACTCAAAGCCTTTGAGAAAAAAGCCGAGAAGATATCCACCGGCAACAAAGATATTCAAGACCTGCTCAAAAGAATCCACTGCTCCATTTTCAAAGCCTTCCTGGCATTTACTCCCCACCTGAAATCAGAACTTGCATTTTCCCTCATGATGAAACTGATTTCCCTTGGCGTTAAGGCGGGGGTTAAATCTCTAAAAGACTACTTATTACGCCTCAAAGAGGCAAAGGTTATGGTGAATACCTTCAAAGGGTCTTCTACCCCCTGTTAGCCCCTAGTAGCAGATTTGGGGGCCTATGCCCCCGCCATCGCGTCCACTCCCCGCACTCAAACCCAACAGTCCCTCCTGAGGCGATATCCAGCAATTTTGGTCAAGTGCCAGACACACACAAGTCCTAGAATACTTTCATAAGAAGAGGTGACAGCTATGGCAGAGTATAGGAATAGGTTTGTGCAGGTACTGCACTATATTGAGGAAAACCTAGACTCCGAACTCGATATCGACAAACTCTGTCAATACAGCAACTTGTCTAAATATCATTTTCACCGGCAATGCTCCGCCTTTTTTGGAATGCCGGTAATAGCCCTAATCAGGCGATTGAGATTAAAAAGGGCGGCTTATCAACTCACCTATAGAGACAAAAAGGTGGTGGATATCGCCCTGGAGAGTGGCTACGACAGCCACGAGGCCTTTGCACGAGCCTTTAAGAAACTCTTTGGCAAGAGCCCCTCAGAATTTCGCCGCGCCCCAGACTGGGAAGTTTGGCATAAGCGCTATGAACCAATTACAGTACTTAGGAGTCACTTTATGGGAAATACAGCGAAATACGAAGTAACCATTGTTGAATTCCCCGAGACTCAACTCGCCGCCATGGAACATAGAGGCCCAGCCCACCACCTAGGTGCTACTATCAAACAGTTTATCCAATGGCGGAAGGCTCAAGGGCTTTCACCACGTAATAGCAGAACTTTCAACCTGGTTTATGATGACCCAGTAACCACGCCCCCTGACCAATACAGATTTGATGTCTGCTGTACCGTGCAATACCCCATTGATGCCAGTGAAAGGAATATAGTCAACAAAGTAATTCCGGCAGGGAAATGCGCAGTCATAAGGCACTTAGGCAGTGACGATACCATTGGAGCGGCTGTTCAGCACCTATACTTTCATTGGTTGGATCATTCAGATTTTGGAATTCGTGATTTCCCGATCTTTTTTGAGCGGATAAATTTTTTTCCCGAAGTACCTGAGAGTAAAATCATTACAGATATATTTCTTCCCATAGAAGAAAATATCTAACAGTAAGGGTTGAGAAAATACAATAAATATGCAGCTAAGAAGCGCCCCATAAATCACTCAAAATAATAAAACTAATCCTACCACCTGCACTCTCTATGATATGGATTAAAGAGCACAGGTCGCCCCATGAAAATCAGCCACATATCGACCATTCTGGTCGTTGTTATCATTGCTTTTGTGGGGCTATTGTATATCTACAATTATCGTCTGACCCAGAGCATTAAATTTAACGCTTACCCGGTTACAGACGAGTTTATTAATAGCAATGACTCTCTCAAAGACAAAGATACTATTAAAATTCTGATTATAGACGGAGGGGGTATACGTGGATTAATACCACTCTATGTTATCCAATTTATAGAACAACAGACTGGCAAGCCTATTGATGAACTCTTTGATGTTTTTAGCGGAGTATCAACTGGCGCCATCATTGCCACTGGGCTTAATGTCACCCAGATACCAAATCAAGAAGGTATCCCAGAAAAAATAGACTCAAGAACTAAAACTGAGAAAGTAATCGATATTTATAAAAATGAAAGCAGATACCTATTTTCATCACCCTGGTATCACAAATTAATGAGCGGGAATGGTTTTTTCTCGCCTCGCTTTAGCGGAGAGCGCCTACGCAACACCATCGAGAAACACTATACCGATGAAATAAATTTCACTGATCTAAAAAATTACATCATTATACCTTCTTTCAATATACATACAGGCCAGTTACATCTGTTCAAAAACCGTGGCGAAACGGTTAACAAACTGCCTACGGACACACTGTATCAACTGGTCACCGCCGCAGCTAGCGCAGAGACCCTATTCCCTCCTGTCGATTTTATAACTACTGGACGGGATATTCTTCACCGCTATTACGCTGATGCCGCCATATACGCAAACAACCCCACCAGTATTATATTACGCGATATCATTAAGGAATTTCCGGGGAAAAACTACTATGTGTTAATTCTCGGATCCGGCACATCACCATTGGCCACAATGGAAACCAATTACAGAAACCTAAAAAGTTGGGGGAAAATTAACTGGCTTCAGGATCTTATATCCGGTGTGCAAAGGTCCATGGATGACCAACAACTATATACTCTGGAGATTGCAAGTTCTCTAAGCCCTAAAGGAAGAATCAGTTATAACTATTTAAACGTGGAAATTATCGACCCATATGTCGATCCATTTGACTACAAATCAATCGATAAACTAAAAATTCTTGCCGATAGACTGATCAGTGAAAACCAAGGAGAGATTGATCAGGTAATCAATAACCTCAAGCAGAATGGGTAATTATTACTCTAAAACACCTTCCACACAGGTATAGTTGCTTTTCATCACGGTCAACATTACTGTTTCCCGGTGAGACATTCACAGATGCGACAATCAGTATGGCAACTGGAAAATTGACGCTGGTAATATGCATGCTCCTAGTGTTTTTAGGAGCCTCCTCACTCTCCTTGGCGAGGAGCCTCAATGAGCAGGAGGCCCGCAAAAGATGCCTGCGAACCTGCAAGCATGTTTACTATCGGTGCCTTAAAAATAACCGGGAGATTCCAGCCGACTGTGTTAGCGATAAGAGATTTTGTGATTTTATTTGCTATGACGATGATCTCTATTATCGCGAGCGGGACTACCTAAAGCGACTCCATAGGCGCAACCGTTGGTATTAATGATTGAATCTGGGGAAGATCTCAAGACATAGAGGTAAGAGGGATTAAATCGAGAAATTAAAGAACCAACATTCTCAAACCCCTGATGCCTTACACTGCCCTCGCACACCCAGTCAATAAGCCACTTTAAAATTGCAATATTCCAATCAGTTCTCCTGAAGCATTTTTAGAGTTCAACTTTTGGATAGAGCGCACAAAGTAACCAGAGTGACTTTCTAACACATTAAGCCTTACAGTATCTCCCGTCTCAACCGAGTCAAAAAAACGTTGATTTACACATGTAGAGTAAGGCTGACCATAATCAATACTATAGCAAGTATGCCCCAAGCGACCTGTCCTCACCCCTTTACGGGTAACAACCTGCTCAAAGCTAGCCTCTTCGCCAAACGTATTTGTATAGTAGGCGGGGATAGCATAATACACCGCTCCCCAAGTCAGCCCATAAGAAATTAAATACCACAGAACCCAGTAAATACCCCGAATAACAATATTCGAGCGGATTATCTTGTTTGAGGGGTGCTTATCCAGGAGAGCAGGTAGAACCCAAATCGCAGCCAAAAGCCAAACAATTACACCACCATAGCCTGGATTCTCATAGAACTGGTATCTACCAACGCTGGCAGAACCCATCAATAAAAGCACTATCGTCATGGATACCAGGGTATAAACTTTTTCTTTGCCACTGGCCCCCTCACGAAAAACAAAACTCACAAGCTAAACCTCATCAAGAAGCAATAAAAAATATAATCGGCAATCAAGACTACCTGCCCAACCCAACAAACTGGCCGCAAGGAAAGCAATTTTTACAGCGCTATTAGTGCAGATATAAGAGAAAGAATACAACTCTATTTTTAACAGCGGAACGGTAGAAAAATATAAATCCGGGAAGCTAATAGTTAAACATCAGCCTCCCTAAAAACGCTCTAAGCATCCAGAAAGCTATTAATGGCTGTAATACCTTTATAAGCCATAACCCCCGCCTGACGTATAATCGTCTCTTTGTACTTGCTGAAGGTGGCACTTTCAGCCAAGCGATGATCTATACAGCTCATCATATTAATAACCTTAGCAGTGTGGCTCTTGTAGATCAGGGGCCCCTGAACCACAGAATAACCAAAACTTTTCAGTCCGATTAGCTCTCTACCGGTCACCCTAAAAATACGATCCAGAGGATCACCACTCTTAAAGTCTTTATTAGCAATAGTCGAGGAAGTCGGCCGGGAAACCAGCTCCACCTCAGCTTTGGCGTGTACGGCTCCCAATATCCATGCGTCATTCAAAATAATTGACCAGGTTTTTGTTCTCAACACTGAGCCGTTATCTCTTGAATTGGTTGGCCCAAAAACCTTTAATGCCTCATGCAAATCTTCAATACTACCAGCGACGATCTTTCCATCCTTAGTGGTGGCAGCATTATTGTAAACCTGCCAGCAAGCTTCGATATGTTGCGCGGTACGATCGGCCGGATTCAAAAGCCCTTCGATCTCTTTTTTGAAATCACTTTCGATATACATATATAGTCCTTTAAATCTATAAGGGAAAAATTCCAGATAGTGCGGCCACCTTATGTATTAAATGCCGAGGCCAATAGTTTCCCGCCCCACAAGAGCCCATTCCTTTCATATGGGTTCTGCCACAAGAACCTGAACACCAGTACCAAATAATATTGCCCTGACCAATCACCAAACCAGTAGCTTTTGTGAAGAGCTAGGTATAGCCACAACATGTCAGAATTGACAAATGTAACCTTTTTCGAGATTACTTGCTTACCTTTGAATGTCAACATCCTTAATGATTTTTATTAGGGCAACTAGAAGAGGCTCACACTTTTTTCTATTGAACCCCTTCTCCCCCTAAAGCCTGCCATGTGGATTTTGATAAAATTTATGATCAGGTAAATCTCAGAAGCACAAACCAAAATCCTCAAGTACCATTTGTCTATGCAACACAAATAGCACAAGGATACCAAGTGGAAAATTGCTAACGAATATAGCCCCGCATCACTAATGACATTGGATCATAAAGTGGGCCCAGACCCTAAAAACTTATCGGCTGACATACAGGGAATATAAACTGAAAATGTAAAAGAAGCCCAGAAAAGCTGGGGGCCAAAAATCTGAACCCTGGCAGGAATTAACAATGCACCCCATACTTCGCACTCCACTAAGTATGCTTTTCATAGCCAGCTATAATCGTTGTACTAAGAACCGACAACTCAAAATACTTTTTCTTTACAGCTGTATATTTAGGACTGGAGAAAAAGTCATTCATTATCTGCTCAGATGGAAACCTGATTGTAAACACACGATTTATTTTAAAATTACTCTCAGATTTCAACACCTCTGACACCCTAAAATCATAGCCAAACGAACCACCATAAGACTCCAATATAGGCCTCATAGCGTTACGATATACTTGGTAGACATCATCATTACTGACATCCAAACCTACTAGCATCTCATACATTTCAGTACTCCAAATCCAACCTTCGATTACTCTCTGGGTGATACATTTCTGCCTAGGAACTTGGCTAATTGATAACTAGTCTCTCCCCTAGAACAAAATCATAAACGTTTCGCTTTACACCGAGTATAATAGGATTGCGCATTGCGTCCCAAATACATACTGCTGCACCAACAAGCCAGAAAGCCCCCCGGAATTAATAAGAGGGTGGTATTCCCTTCCTGAGAACCCAGATATAGTAAAAACACTATACTAGCCAGCACAGAGAGAAGTGATACAACTCTATACAAAGGATTATCAAAAGCCAGTAATAAAGCGGCCGCTAAATAACTAGCAGGTATGCCAATGAGCACCCAATGCTCCCACGAGGCCGCATAAAAATACACCATAGCGCTCCCGAGTACGGCAAATAAGAACTGCAAAAACTCCCAAGCTACTAAATATTTCGGCTTCCGTATCAGCTCACCGGGTATATTTTTAATCCAGGGATACTGATCCTCTCCACGATTAAAATTTCGAAATCGGATTTTCATCAGTGTTGTGTGTCAAAAATTCCAGTGGCTGGTTATACATAACATTCTTACAATAGTATCCAAATAGCGGGTTACAAATATGCCACGCAATAAACTCAACTCAGAAACTCATCCTTTTACCTCCTGTAGCCTCCTGCCAACCCTAAGCGCTACTTCTATTCTTTTGCAGATATAGAAGCTTCTATCCAATCCATAAAATAAGAAATACGAGCATTGTTTTACCCACCGTATAATCCCTCCATGATAGTTGAGCAAATCCCTTCCACTGGTATCCCAGCCACCAAACATCAATTCTTGTTTTTCATTGATATGAACCAAGCCCACACCCTCTCCATTGCCCGTCATCCCCACAAGTGGAGCAATGATTTTGTGGGATCAAAAGTGCAGGAGATACAACGTCTGTCAACACTGGAAAGCTCTACGCAAAGAAATGCAACATGAGCTATTAGATTTCGCCTCTCTTTACCATTGTCGGTAACTCTCTTCCCGGCCAACTGGATATCCCTACCTACCCATCTCATCCCTGCTGCGAGGGAGAGGTATCCGCTTCACAGTTTAATTAGCGACTCCCTGCACCATTCTAAAAGATGCTTTTCCACCCAATAAAAGGTAAGACTAAGCTTAAAAGGTATAAATATACCTATTAATGACATGTTATCCAATCCTGCTATAATAGACAAAAAATCACCTATTAAGGTAGATTTTAACTCATAAGAGATTGAAAAGCGGCTATTATGAACTTCCATGGACAATCCGATAAGCAGATACTTGCGACACTGGGCGACCGGCTTAGAGAGTATCGCTTGCGCATGAATCTCACCCAGGATGATATGGCTGAACGTGCCGGCTTATCCACCTCCACCATCAAAGGTTTAGAGGCTGGTCGCGGCAGGCTAGACAGCCTGGTCGCTGCACTGAGAGTCCTACGCCGATTGGACGCACTGGAAGCTTTTCTCCCGGCCCCAACGGTCAGCCCTATGCAACTTGCTCTTCACGGCAAACAGCGAAAAAGAGCCAGAGCCTCTAACGCTGAGAAAGCGCTTAAAGAGACCACTGCAGAAAGCCCCCCCAAGACACGCGCAAGCAAAATTAAAAAGAGAGGTAAACCAGAATGGTAAGCCAAACAAACACAGCAGTGGTGCAATTATGGGGAGAGATAGTTGGGGCCGTCCATTGGGAGAATAGTGGGTATGGAGCCTTTGAATACGCCCCAGAATTTCTGCAGAGTGGATTGGATATTGCTCCGATTACCATGCCTATCGAAGCTTCAAAGGAGCCCTATACGTTCCGCACTCTCAGCCGGGACACTTTTAAGGGTTTACCGGGACTCCTTGCAGACTGCCTGCCGGACAAATTCGGTAATGCCGTTATTGATGCCTGGCTCGCCCGGCAGGGGAGAACTCCGGAAAGCTTTAACCCTATTGAACGACTTTGCTATACCGGTACCCGTGGAATGGGCGCACTGGAGTTTCAGCCTGCAGTAGATGGTAGTTTTAGGGATTCCGTCGATCTCAATATTGAAGAGCTGGTAAAACTAGCAGCAACAATCACTCATAAGCAGACGGACCTTAACGCCCAACTTGGCAACAGCGATGCGGAGAAATCCGGTGCACTGCTGGACATATTAAGAGTGGGCACTAGCGCTGGGGGCGCCAGAGCAAAAGCAGTTATTGCCATCAATAACAAAGGAGATATACGTTCAGGCCAAGTTCCCGCATCCAGTGATTACGACTATTGGCTACTAAAATTCGATGGTGCCGGAGACCTTGAGCTCGGTACAACCGATGGGTATGGACGCATTGAATATGCTTATCATCTGATGGCCATCGAAGCCGGTATTAACATGGCAGACTGCCAGCTCTTGCAAGAAAATGGCAGAGCGCACTTTATGACGCGGCGCTTCGATCGGGTGAATGGCAAGAAACTACATATGCAGTCTCTCTGCGGCATCGCGCACCTGGATTTCAACATGGCTGGTGCCCATTCATACGAACAAGCCTTTAGCGTTATGCGTGAACTTTACCTGCCCAAAAATGAGGCGATTCAGCAATATCGCCGAATGGTATTCAATGTTTTAGCCAGAAACCAGGATGATCATACAAAGAATATTGCGTTCCTGATGAACCCCGAAGGCGAATGGTCTCTATCGCCGGCATTCGATGTAACCTATGCCCACAATCCGGGCGGCGCCTGGACCAGCCAACATCAGATGAGTATCAACGGCAAACGCGACCACTTCCAACTTGAGGATTTGCTTGCCGTGGGAAGAGCAATCAGTATTAAACGGCCCATGGATATTATTGAAGAGGTAGCAGCAGCCGTGAAGCAGTGGCAGGGCTTTGCTGAACGTGCTGGGGTTTCTGAAAGCTGGGCAGTCGAAATCAGTCAAAACCATCGACAACTCTGCTGATAGACAATCAAAACAGTAAGCCTGCAAGGAGCGCGGCTCTACAGAGGAGAAGCACAACTGTAGAAACGCTGTAACCCCTCTGCTTCTGTAGATACTCTTATCTGAGCTTCCCAGCTGCCATCTTAATTTGGATAGAGGCCCCGCAGCATTTGCCTAGGAGCCAAACATCTAGAGCCTTTTTGGCGCTAAGTTATTTCTTCACCTCAACTAGCAAACGGCTTGCTCGCGGCGCAACTCACTGCGCGCCGACTCTTTAGAGCCTCGCCGCAGATCAACCATGCGCGCGATAAACCAAATAAACGCTTCCACTTGGCCATTTAACACACAGCCTCCTTCGCAGATGCTCTTAAGCAGACTTTGTACATCGGAGGAGTGCAAGGCGGAAACAGCCCCGCTGCTTTTAAGAAGTATTGAACACGTGGGCAGACCGGAAATTTCATGATCGCTCAAAGTGATATTGCCGTCGTAATACAAAATCCTTACTGGCTCTGACTGGTCAGAAACACGAATGGATAAAGACAAGTTTGGCGTTGGACCAGAGCGCTTGGCCAGTGATCGTTTAAGATAGCTGGAAAAACTATGAGCCCAATCTTCTACTTCGGACTGTGCAGAGTTTGAATCCATCGATAGCTCTTTACTTGCCACCAATGAGCTATCAACTTCCCGCTCCGCCTCAATCAAAGCTTCAACAGTTTTATCGACATCCTCTTTCGTGTGGGCTGCCGAGCAAATAAGTCGGAGTCGGCCACGCCCACTCTCCACTATGGGATAGGTAACCGCTGATGTCTGAACACCACGTTTATATAATTCCTGTACTATCGCAAACAGCTTGTCTTTGCTACTAAAGTGCGGCGTGACAATAGGCCCATCCCCTGTTCCCAAATCATAGCCAGCTTGTTCGAAGCGCTGCCGCATATAGCGTGTCGTATCCCAGAGCCGCTCCCGTAAACCATCATCAGTACTGAGCCTGCGCAAAGCAGTCAATGCCGCGGCAATATCTGCAGGACTGATCGAAGCCTGGAAAATGTAAGCTCTGGATGATGATCTCAAAAGATCTACATATTCTTCCTTCGCCGCAATAACGCCACCGAGGCTACCAAGTGCCTTACTGAGCGTTGTCATAATAAAGTCTACTTGATCGGTAACTCCCTGAGCGGCACAAATGCCCGCTCCACCTTCACCATAAAAACCGAAAGAATGTGCCTCATCTACCAAGACAAGCGCGTCATATTTCTTGGCCGCGCGGACAATTTTGGCTACCGGTGCGGCGCCCTCTCCCATGCTGTATACGCCCTCCAGAACAACCAGGACCGTTCGGTATGGGGATACTTCCGACTCAAGCACAGACTCCAGGTCGGCCACATCATTATGTTTGAAGGTCCTAATCGTGGCACCACAAAGACGAGCGCCATCCACAATAGATGCATGACAAAGCTGGTCGATAACCACTACATCGTCTTTACCAAGAAGCCCTGCAACCACTCCAACATTAGCGGTATAACCTGTTGGGAACAGGCAAGCGCTCGGCTTTCCGACCAGCTTTGCAAACTCGGTCTCGAACTCCAGGTGAAGATCTGTGAGGCCTGATGCTGCCGCAGAGGTCCCCATACCAGTACCAAATTTCGCTACTGCGGAAGCGGCCTCCTGCATAACTTTCTTATCTCGGTTCAGGCCAAGATATAGATTGGTGGTCCAGATTATTGCTTCCTGTTCTTCATCGTTGTAAACATCACTCACCGTGCCATGAGTGGCGCTACCTGTGCGCAGGACTTTGCTGTAGGGATTTCTGCGCTGGTCGTTCACCATATACATGACTTCCTGCACCAGCTTACTCTTATCCAGTGCAGACCAGGACGGCGCTTTTGCAGCCTGGAATGTAGGATGGCTGGACTGGATATGCGATTGGAAGCTGGCAAGTGAATCCGATGCAGTGCGATTCACTTTTTCATCCGAACCCTTGGCTTCGCCATCACTCAAAGTACCGAGGATGTAGTTCGTTAGGGCATTAGGAGTGGCGTAATTAATAATCGCCTGGGAAGCAACCGAGTGACCCAAGTTGTTGCTCAAACGTCTGGCCAATTCCAGAGTTGTGAGGGAATCGAGGCCGAGACCAAAGAAGGACTGTTCTGGAGATACTTCTTTCTGATCAGGAAAATTCAGGAGAACGGCCACCTCTCTTTGAATAATCGATAATAAGATGCTTTGCTGCTCTGAGCTGGAACCAATCAGGCGCTGCATCAAGTCACTGGAATTACTCACTGTATCAACACTTAATTCCAAACCAGCATAGCCCTCCTCTAGCTCCATAAGCTTTTTGCGATCGAGCTTATCGTTGGGGAGCATAGGTAATACCTCTAGGTGCCTCACAATTTGCGGGACCATATATTTTGGAAGTCGCTGTGCCAGGAACTCTTTAACGGCTATATCTGTTACCGTTTTATCCTGGTTAACAATATAGACCGCGAGCATTTTCTGGCCAATACCACCATCTACGGCGGCCGCTGCAGCAGCATCAATACCCGGCATAATCTCAAGCGTCGACTCTATCTCCCCAAGCTCAATGCGGAACCCCCTGACCTTAACCTGCTGGTCGATTCTGCCAAGAAATTCGATCTCTCCATTTTCCGCCCACTGACACAGGTCCCCAGTTTTATACAAACGGCTATCTTGGATGAGGTCACTAGATTCTATTTCGATGAAACGCTCTTTAGTGAGGGCTTCGTCATATAAATAACCTCTTGCCAGCTTACCTCCTGCAAGATACAACTCACCGGCTTCTCCTGAAGAAACGGGTTGCATGGACTCATTTAAAATATAGGCACGGGAGCCTGGTACTGATTTTCCAATTGTGATCGACTTAGTGCCAGGCTTAATTTCGGCAATGGTCGAGTACACAGTATCTTCGGTAGGACCATAGGCGTTAAACAGCCTTAGCCCTGGCCTCAAGCTATAAACTTGATCAACCAGAGACCGCTTTAATGCCTCTCCACCAAATACAAGACACTGAAGTCCAGCTGGCAACTTCTCGGAAGCTAATAATGTCTGCATTGCGGAGGCGACAGATACGCAAGTTCTGACTTGATCTGTTGCCGGATGGTTTGGTAATTCCAGAATATTCTTACCCAGTATTACTGTGCCCCCAAGTGACAAGGTACCGAAGATTTCCATTACAGAAGTATCGAAACAGACTGAGGCCCCTGCAAAGACCCCCCGGAGTTCTTCCTCACTGAACAATTCATCCATAGAGTGGCACATGGCCACAATACACCGATGCTCAACCGCAACACCTTTTGGCTTGCCGGTAGAGCCAGAGGTATAGATCACATAGGCCAAGTCACTGGCTGATGGCCCCGCTGAATCAGTTAGAAATTCTTTGCCTTGAGCACTCACTCTGTTGAGCCAGATTAACTCACCCACTTCGCGACATAGGTCCGCAGAGCTATCACTATCCACGATAGCTGCCACAGCACCTGAATGTTCCAGCATGTAACCCACACGATCTTGAGGGTAAGCTGGATCCAAAGGTACATAGGCACACCCTGCTCGCATTACGCCAATTAAAGTTGCCACAAGCTCCCAGGAGCGCTTCATGCATACCCCCACCAAGGCGCCGGGTTGAATATCCCGGCGCTCAAGCTCCGCCGCAATCGCGCCGGCCCGCTGCAGCAGGCACTCGTAGCTCACTCTGACCTCCCCATCAATAATCGCTATGCGATGAGGAGCTGCTTTCATTTGCTGTGCAATCAAGTGGCAGATTGAAATATTGAACTGGGATCTTATTTTGGAGTTTTTAACTGGACTACTCACAGAATCTTACCTTTTATCTTTATTAAAGATCTGGAAATTAACTTTCAATGCAAATTAATGTCTTTCAAACTTGGTCAAGTTTCTTACTTTTTAGAGCTCCCCTAAATTTAAAACCAAACACACAAGTACAAATATTTATTTGAACCTTACAAAAAGTGTAACACTCAAACTGATACTAAATTCTCTATTTAGAGAAGTTTTTAGCTTACACCAAAGCTTCACCTTTTAAATAAGTACCTCCAAGAACTCTAAACCAATAAACAAACGCTACGCAGACAAAAGCTCTAGCAAGTAAATTGTTGAGTTATCTTTCAGGGAAAAACTTGATAAACAAGCACCTAAAACCCTTCCCTCGCAACCCTGCAGCTCAACCTTAATATAACCATCTTATATTTATTTTTTATTGCCAAAGAAATCTATACGACTGCACCCACAGTTAAAAATTCACAAAAAAATGATTCCCTCTCATTGAGCATCCAAATAAATGGTACATGCATGCCTACCTGCATTTCGAAAATGTTCACAGAGAGGGATAACAACCATAAAAAAGGCACCTTAAGTGCTATCAAGATTAAGCGGCTTATTTACAACTTACTAAGAACAGATAAAGAAAATAAAGTCAGACCCTGCATATCGAAAAGTTTGAGAAGATCGCCATTGACCGCAATACCCTGCTGTTGCCCCTAATAGCACCCCAAACCCTCCTATTACTCCCTGGACAGCACGATACGATACTTAGGATTGCCCGATTTCAAATGCTTAAAAGCTTCTTCTATCTGGCTCATAGGATAAATTTCCACCTGCGGCCTGATCTGATGGTGTGCGACAAAGTCAAGCATCGTTTCAATGGCTGCAGGGCTACCCACTGGAGAAGCGGAGATATCACGCTGGCCAAATATCATGGGGAAGAGGGTAAACTGGATTGGATCCACAACAGCACCGACAAAATGCAGGCGCCCTTTTGGTTTTAAAGCCTGAATATATAAATCCCAATCCAGATTGACATTGACCGTGGAGATTATGAAATCGAAACTCATGGAGGCTGATTTAATTTCCTCCGGATCACGTGAGTTCAATGTCTTGTGAGCACCGAGAGACAAAGCTTCGGTGCGCTTATGCTCACTGGAAGTAAATGCCGTTACCTCACAACCCCAGGCATTCAAAAACATCAAGGCCAAATGCCCCAGGCCTCCTATACCAATCACCCCCACTTTAGCCGTCGGTTGAATATCAAACTGTATCAGTGGATTAAATACCGTAATGCCGCCACACAGGAGAGGCCCAGCCGAAACTAGGTCTACTCCCTCTGGAATAACCACCAGGCTACCCATATCTGCACGAACTTTATCGGCAAAGCCCCCGCCGGTAAGAGTGGTAAAGCGAGCTTCGGCACACAAATTTTGATCGCCCCGCCGGCAGTAGTGGCAGGTCTCACAATAGCCGGAATTCCAACCCAGGCCGACAACCGTACCGGGCTTAAAGTGCCCGGCCTGCTCTCCCGCAGCCAACACCCGTCCAATCACTTCATGACCCGCAACAATGGGGAACTTGGACACCCCCCACTCATCCTCAATCATGCTGAGATCACTGTGGCAAATACCACAGTAGAGCACCTCCAACTCCACCTCTGTTGCTCCCAGATCCCCCACTTCTACCTGATAGGGTTTAAAGGGCCCGCCGGCTTGCATAACCCCATAGGCATTGATGGTAGTCCCACTGGTCATAACCTACTCCCGTGGTATTCACTGAAGATCAACCCTGTGCATTCGGCCTAAAAAGCCGCGGCTAAGAAGAGTGAAAAAAAAGAGCCGGGGGTTTCCCGGCCCAAGCCAAGTCCTGTGAGGTTGCCGAATATCAGAGGACCCACGAGAAAACCTGGCTAACTCCTGTGAGGGGAATTAATTGAGCACGCGATATCCGCGCCCGCGCAGACAGTTCTTGATAATCTGCTGGGCTTCTGCACCGGCACTGCCAGCACCAGAGAGGCCACCCACCAGAGCGCCCGCTCCAGCACCTGCCGCCGCTGCGCGACTGCTATCACCAACAATAGCGCCCAGCGCGCCGCCCACTACAGCTCCGCCCGCAGCACCGGTTAACCCCCGGCGCCCCTGGTCGCTGTAGGTGGAATAAGCAATCCCCTTACACTCAGAGAGGTCGATTTGATACTGGTTCATATTGACGCCCCAGGTATCAATCACAATGCCACCGGCACCAGGTACCTGTTCCGGTTGAGCAGCACAGCCAGCTAATAGAGCTATGCAAAATCCTGCAGTTGCGCTAATACCAGTTTTCATCGAACACCTCTTACAGCCTGAGCCTAGAGATTGCGTATATGTCACGCTTTTCATCTTTAGGTTTAGCTGTTGGTTGAAGATGGCGCCAGTCGATGAAGAGAAAAAGCGAAGAAAAGAGTGACCAGATAGCCTAACAATCGGAATTTGATATGGCTTGCGAACTTGCTAAAGCCATTGTGATTACCTGGAGGAAAAAGTTAAGAGGTCTTTAGGGAGTCTTCAAGGAAAGGGGTCTACCTGCCAAGCAAAAGCTTAAAAACAAGCTCTCACATAAAAATTCACCCGTGAACAGAGTTAAAACTCTTTACCGGTAAGCGGGATTAATAGCGCGAGCCAGGTAACTAAATCCCGGCAATATCAATGCCCAAATTAGAGACAGGATCATCAGTGATTGCCACAGGGGCTGACCCAACTCTACGGTGCCATTCAGAAAAGCGCCGGTGTAATAGCTAAAAGGACCAAAAAAACCACCCAGTAACACTGCCAACCACAAATTACGCTGCAAAAACACCAAGCTGTAACGCAACGTCATCGCAAAGTTTAACCATAAACACACCAGCCAAATGGGTGGCCAAGAAATACCGCTGAGATTTTGCAAGATACCTAAATGGAAGAGAACGGAATCCACCCCCACACCAAATAAAAAAACACCCCCCAACCACAAAGGCTCCCTACGCAGATTTACCACAAAAGTTAAGTGGATGAACAAATTGATCAAGGTGAAGGGCACAACAATCCAGGGGCGTGCGACTATCACACAGAGAGGCCAGGCAATATCAAATAATAAAGCGTTGACTATTAACCGCCACATATCAGCCGATAAGAGCGCGTGGCTTGGCGAAGACGAACTGAGCAGTACTGATCACCCGCTGCATAAAGCCACCCTCGCAGTAACACAAGTAGAATTCCCACATGCGAATAAAGCGATCGTCAAAGCCCAAATTGCGCACTTGCGGCAGCTGATTCAAAAATGCTTTGCGCCAATGTTGCAAGGTACGCGCATAGTCTGCAGTAATATCCTCTAACCCCACAATCTGCATATCGGTAGCCATGGCAGTCTGCTGAGCAATCACTTGATTGGATGGCAGACAGCCGCCGGGAAAAATATAGTGCTGGATAAAATCAATATCTTTGCGATATTGATGGTAGCGTTGATCCGAAATGGTAATGGCCTGCATCAACATCAGGCCATCCTCTTTAAGCAGGCGCCCACAAATTGAGAAAAATTTGTGGTGGTATTCGTGCCCTACTGCCTCAACCATTTCAATAGAGACCAGTTTATCAAAGCGTCCCTCTAAATCCCGGTAGTCCTGTAGCAGCACGTGTACTTTATCTTGTAGTCCTTCACGCTCCACCCATTGGCGAGCGTATTGATATTGTTTTTCAGAAATAGTCGCAGTGGTTACCTGGCAGCCGTAGTGTTTTGCCGCATAAATGGCCATGCCCCCCCAACCAGTGCCTATTTCTAGCAAGTGGTCTCCGGGCTTTAATTGCAGTTTTTGGCAAATATGCTCCATTTTATGGATGGAAGCCTGGTACAAGGTTGTCTGCTCTGAGGGAAATATCGCCGAGGAGTAGAGCATGGTTTTATCGAGGAATAACTGAAAAAAATCATTTCCCTGATCGTAATGTGCAGCAATGTTTTTACGCGAGCCACGGCGGTTGTTACTGTTGAGACAATGCAGGGCACGCAGCAGCATACGGGGCAATTTACTCCAGCGGCTATCCATACTTTCAATCAGGGACATATTGTCAACCATCAGGCGAATGACATCCAATAAGCACGGGGAGTCCCAAACCTTTTCCATATAGGCTTCACCGGAACCAATAGTGCCGTTTAACAATACCTGTACATAGGCAATGGGATCCCGCACACGAATATGCGCCCGAACTTTTGCCTGTTCAATTGGTTGACCAAAACGGTAATGGCTATCCCCTTCTTCAATCAATAGATGGCCGCGCTCTATCACTTGCATCTTGCCCAAAACCAGCTTGCGGGCGAGTCTGATCAACCAGGACTGGCTCTCTCCTTCGACAATAACCTGTGAAGATTCTTTTGCATTCATAAACGCTTCTCCCCTCCCTGGACTTCACCCCTGCCACCGGGATGGGCATAGACAGGTGTGCGCTTGAACCATAATTTCAGCGCCTGCCAATAAATTGTGGCAATCACTTTTACGGTCATAAATGGATACTGGATCAGGATACGATTGAGCAGGTCACCACTCAGCTCACTGCGGCGCAGACTGAGAATGGCATCAAATAAGGGGCGCTCTTCCTGCTCCTCATCGCTTAAATCAAAATTCTGTAAATAAGCGGTTAGGCGATCGCCGGGAGTAATACTTCTCCAGCGATATCCCTGGGAAATCGGCATAAATGGGGAGACGTGAAAAGTCTTTGCAAAAGCTACTTTCTGTACACGAGCCCCAGAGCGGCAATCGAGTACATAGCTATGACGCTCCTTCCAGGGAGTATTATGAACATCCAGTAATAGCCAATGCACTTCCCTGCCCTCGGCATCAAAACAGTAATAAATACTGATGGGATTCATGTTATAGCCAAAGTAGCGCCAATTAGCGAGCACGCGTATGGGCCCTTGCGGGCGCTCTCCTGCAACCCGCTCAACTCTGAGACATACAGCCTCTTCGACACTGAGTTTCGGATCGCCAAAAAAATCCTCGCGACGAAATCGAGCCGGTGCCCAGGACTTTTTGGACCACCAGCGCGATAACGAGCAAAAATCATCCAGCTCCGCCAAGTCTAAATAAACCATAAACACTTTGTAGCGGAACTGATTTTGACGGGGCGCAAAACGACGATGCTGAACCCAACCAGTATAAATAGCGCTCTTCATGGCCGCGCCAGCAACGATAGCCTTTGGCTTTTCCTTCACCAATCAACCCCAAGCCCTTTGGCAACCCGCAGCGCACTGCATACCCCATCTTCATGAAAGCCGTTGGCCCAGTAAGCGCCACAAAACCAGGTACGATTCACTCCGTTTATCCTCTCCCACCGCTGTTGGGCACGATTACCCGCCACAGAAAACTGGGGATGCGCGTATTCAAAGCGAGCGAGAATTTTTTTAGGGTTGATTCGCTCCTCAGCATTCAGGGTGACACAATAGGTTTTATCCGTTGCCAATCCCTGCAGGATATTCATGTTGTAAGTGAGTACCGGCAGCTCATCGCTTTCGGCACGCAAGCGGTAATTCCAGCTGGACCAACTGCGCCTGTGCTGTGGTAATAAAGTGGAATCGGTATGTAGAGCCACACTATTGCACGCGTAGGGGATGGCACTGAGCAGTTGTCGCTCCAAATTAGAGGCATCTTTAAGGCATTCCAGCGCTTGATCCGAGTGGCAGGCAAGGATTACCTGATCAAACGTCAGCTGCTCGCCCTTACTGGTCACTAGCTCTACGCTTTGCTCCTTGCGCCAGAGGGATTTCACTTTAGTGGAGAGCCGAATCCTATCGGCATAGGGCGTACTCAGCGCAGGAATATAAGAGCGAGAGCCCCCTTTAATCACGCGCCACTGTGGCCGCCGCAGCAGATTGAGCAGCCCGTGATTGAAAAAGAAGCGCACAAAAAAACTTACCGAGAATTCCAGCATCTGCGACACACTGGCCGACCAAATTGCCGAACCCATGGGCACCAGATAACGGTTGGCAAATTCGGCAGAATAGCCATTTGCCGGTAAATACTCACCCAGGGTCAGGCCCTCATGAAGACGCCCTTCGCGCCAATCTCGCATAGCAGTGCGATTAAACCGCACTATATCCCATAACATGCGCCAGTGGCCGGCACTGAGAAGATTGGAGCGCTGGGAAAATAATGTATTGAGATTGTTGCCGGCATACTCATAGCCCTCCCGATCACAGCGCACACTGAAACCCATAGAGGTTGGCTGGGATTCGACACCCAGCTCATTGAGTAAACGAATAAAGTTCGGGTAGGTCCAGTCGTTATACACGATAAAGCCGGTATCAATAGCCAGGGTTCGCTTGCCTTCTTCCTCTACATCAATAGTCGCCGTATGCCCCCCCAGGCGGTCCTGTGATTCAAACAAGGTAATCTCATGCTTGCGACTCAAAAGATAAGCCGCCGTCATGCCGGCAATTCCACTCCCGACGATGGCAATACGCATCAACTCTTCCTTAAGGTACGAATCCTACTTATTTTTGGTGTGCAAAAACGAAACCAAAGAGAACGGAAAAATCCGAGAAAACGCAGTGGCAGGCTCAAGCGCAGAGGAAAATCGATTATGGATTTTTTGCGAGCCAACCCCACCTCAATATACTCCGCTGCTTGCTCCGCGCTAATCAAAAAAGGCATGTCAAAGTCGTTCTGCGCAGTGAGCGGGGTGTTGACAAAACCAGGGCGGATCAACACGACCTTGAGGTTGGTATGACAGACATCCCCACGTACCGATGCCAGAAAATAATCCAGCGCGGCTTTGGAGCTGCCATAAGCCTCTGCCCTGGGAAATGGCACTAGCGAAGATAAGCTGCCCAATGCGGCAAAAACCGGAGAAGCACTGACAGCCAACAGCGGTAAAGCACAATGCAATGTATTCACTACACCAAAGAAATTGGCATCAAAAACCCGCCGGTACATTGTGGTATCAAGCTGTAAATCATCGTCGTACTCACAAGTGCCAGCACAGGCAATCACCGTATCCAGATGATCGGTTAAATCCTTGAGGCGCTCGAAGGTAGAGGCCATACCGCTGTCGTCGGCCACATCGCAGTCGAGTATGCGAATATGTGTGGGAGCGAGCTGTTGCAGCTCTTCTAGCGCTTCACGCCGGCGCCCACTGGCAATTACAAAGTTATTATGCTCGGCAAGGCGCAAGACCAAGGCGCGTCCAATGCCGGAACTGGCTCCGGTAACCCATAGTGTCCTGCCGCGAATCTCCGTCACCAGTCAGCCCCGCTCCAGACGCAACTTAATCCTGCGCAACAGGGAGCCCAGCAGGGGCACCTGCTCGTACACCATTGCCCCCATGTCATAGAAATCTTCGTGATAAAACACTTTGTCGGAAAAGCGCACCAAACTACAACCGCGTAAACGCAGCGGCCGGCCGCCCTTCAAAGACTGGTGTGCATAGTGCATATACCAGGGCAGGCAGGCACTATCACGGGTAATGGAAGCCTCCTCAAAGCGAAAGCGACACTGGGTAAGGCCGTGGCTCATATCAGAGAAATAGGCCTTGAGGGCGGGGAGCCCCTCGATTCGGTGCAGAGGATCGCGAAACACAATTTTGTCACTGTACATATTTGACAGTTCCGCCGGGTCTCTAACCAAAAAATCCCGATAATAAGACTGGACTTCTTTTACCAATGTGCGGCTGCTCATTTTCCCTTCCACTGTATTCCGCGGCGCTACCCCTCTGATTTACGTTAGCCTGCCAATGGCAGATCACAGCGCCAAAATAAAAATAACCCAATCCATTTAGTGCGCAGATGCGTAGTAAGGATCGACACAACATTAGAGAGCGCTAATATGGCGCATAGGCAAAGACAAAACGGCAATGGAATTGCGGTGAAAGCTTCCCAGGACTACAAGGATGACTGGAGCAGGCTGCTAACGCAGGTTGGCGCTCAGCGCGACCGCCAGGCGTTTGAGCGTGTTTTCCGACATTTTGCCCCGCTCATTAAGGGCTTCCACCACAGCCGCAGTACCCAGGCACTCAACGCCGAAGCGGCCGATGAACTGGTGCAGGAAGTTATGCTCAAGGTATGGCATAAAGCCCCCCGCTTTGACCAGGGCAAGGCCTCGGCCAGCACTTGGATATTCACTATTATGCGCAATTGCCGTATTGACATGCTGCGCCGCAACCAGCGCCATCAAAATCGCGACAACGATGTTGATGTGGCCGATATTTGGGATGAGAACCTGGAAAGCCAGCCGCTGCTGTTCTTACAACACAAGCGCAACGAGCGCGATATTGCCGATGGCCTCAGCGCCCTGCCCGCTGAACAGTGCCACATTTTGGAAAAGGCCTATATGGAGGGAAAATCCCACAGCGAGATCTCCGAAGAATTGCGCCTTCCCTTGGGCACGGTCAAATCCAGGGTGCGCCTGGCCATGAAGAAATTGCAAGCTCGGTTCGTCAGGTAAACATCCAATGATTCGCCATCACCCGGATGAAAACCTTCTGTTGGAATACGCCTCAGGCAGCTTGGCCAGGGGCCCCAGCCTGGTTGTTGCAGCCCATGTGCAGATGTGTGCTGATTGCCGATCCCAATTGCATACCCTGAACAATCTCGGTGGCTCCCTCCTAAATGGGAGCCCGGCGCAGCCATTGCAAGCCAACGCCTTCGAGCGCCTGATGGAACGCATCAGCCAGATCCCGGAGAAAATCCTCCACAAAAATGAAGAAAGCTCCACCCCGGCCCCGGTCAGCAGGGAACCGGCTATGGACCACTTACCCAAAGTGTTAAATAAATTATTGGCCAGCAATCCAAACAGGCGCTGGAAGACCCTGACTCGCAACCTACAAATATGCCGGCTCAAGTCTGGACAGAGAGAGTATGAAGTGGCTTTTCACAGCCTGCGCAGCGGCAGCGGACTACCGAAACACGATCACCGTGGGCGGGAATTCGCCCTGGTACTGCACGGCAGCTTTTCCGATCACAACGGTATCTATGGGCGGGGGGATTTTGTCCTGCGCGAGCCGGGGCAGGTACACAGGCCCATCGCCACTCAGGACATGGACTGCCTGTGTTTTTCCGCAGTAGAAGCTCCGGTTTCACTCACTGGAGTCCGCGGTCTGTTTCTCAATCCGCTGATCCCCTTTCGGCCGGGTTAGACCCGATAGATTTTGCCTCCAGGTACACGGTAAGAAATATCACTGGCGTCCCTGCCATACATCCATTCCTTACTTATTTCCGATGCACTCTTTCC
Organism: Microbulbifer mixtoriginis (SeqCode); assembly: GCF_052468275.1. Classification (NCBI taxonomy): domain Bacteria; kingdom Pseudomonadati; phylum Pseudomonadota; class Gammaproteobacteria; order Cellvibrionales; family Microbulbiferaceae; genus Microbulbifer; species Microbulbifer mixtoriginis (SeqCode). The sequence continues at coordinate 3,811,552 of NZ_CP174341.1, forward strand.
GTTGCTTACCCAGGGGCTCAGGAAACCGCCACCGGCGCCTGCTCCTTGTTCCCCGCGGTAAACTGGGTGAATAACTGCTGCCAGCGCTCCTGTACCTGGGCAAATTTCTGCTCACGCACATGCCCGTAACCGCGCACTTGCATAGGAATTGCCAGCAATTCCTGGGCTTCGGCAAGATTGTCAGCGCTTAGCTGAGCCGCCACCGACTTCACCGCCTGTGCCACCTGGCGCGCCCAGTCCCGTTCGGCGCGGCGCTCTTCGGTGTAGCCAAACACATCCAGCACGGAACCACGCAACGCTTTACCACGTGCCAACAATGGCATTAAGCGGCCCATCCAAGGGCCAAACTGCATCTTGCGCACCCGGCCACTGGCATCGGGGCGTGCCAGCAATGGCGGGGCCATATGGAATTTGAGGGAATAATCACCGCTAAAAGTCTCGCGCAACTGACGCTGGAAATCCTCGCCGCTGTACAGGCGCGCTACCTCGTACTCATCTTTATAGGCCATGGCTTTGAACAAGCTGTTGGCTGCAGTGCGGGTCAATTCCCCCGTCGTGCCGGCAAGAGCCAGCTCCGCTCGGTATAAATGCTCGATACCCTGTGTGAACTGGTGAGCGTAAGCGGCATTTTGATATTCAACCAGCTCGCGGCTCAAACGCGCGATCAGTTGCTCCACAGATTCCTGCGGCTCGATCATCTTTACGGGCTGCGCCGGTACCGCCAGCTTTTCTATCGCCCTCGGGTCCGTCGCCAACAAGCGCCCCGCACGGAATGCGCGCAGGTTATTTTCCACTGCCACACCATTCAGTTCGATGGCCCGCTCCAGTGCCGCCTCACCAATTGGCAGCAGTCCCTTCTGACAGGCGAAGCCCATAATCATCAGGTTGCTGGCAACCGTATCGCCAAACAGCGCCTGTGCGTACTTATTCGCATCGAAGGCGAAATACTCGGCACAGAGGGACTCAATGCTCTGTTGGGTGGCATCCGCCGGGAAAGCTAATTCGTTGTCTCGTACGAAGGCCGCCACCGGCACCTCCGCCGTATTCACCAGCGCACGCATTTTGCCCGTGGCAAATTTCGGGCGCTGGCCCGCAGCGGTGACCATATCGCAACCGAGCAGCAGCTCAGCGGCGCCATCGCGGATACGTGCAGTAGTGATGGCTTCCGGGCGCGCACCCACTTTTACGTGGGCGACCACCGCACCATTTTTCTGTGATAGGCCGGTGAAATACAGCGTGGTACTGCCCTTGTCTTCCAGGTGCGCGGCCATACCCAAAAGTGCCGCCACAGTGAGTACACCGCTGCCGCCGATACCGGCCACCAAGATGCTAATAGGTTGTTCCAGGGCTGCCACCGGCGCTGGCGGCAAATCGACGATGGCAGAATCCAGGGACTCAGCCAGAGACTGAACCGGCGGTTTCTTCAGCTCACCACCCTCGATGGTGACAAAACTGGGACAGAAGCCATCGGCACAGCGCATATCTTTGTTACAGCTGGACTGATTGATCTGACGCTTGCGGCCATAGGGGGTTTCCAGGGGCTCCACGGCGATACAGCTCGACTGCACACTGCAATCACCACAACCCTCACACACGCGCTGGTTAATCAGTAGGCGCTTGGGCGGATCCACCATCAGTTTTTTCTTGCGGCGCCGGCGTTTTTCTGCGGCGCACACCTGCTCGTAAATAATGGCGGTGACACCCGGCGTTTCACGCAGACGGCGCTGGACGGCATCCAGCTCTGAACGGTCTAACACTTCCACTTTCGCCGGCAACTGGCCACGGTGCTGATGCCAGTGATCGGGGTTTTCACTGAGCAGAACCACCACCCCAACGCCTTCTGCCAGCAGCTGCGCGGCCAGACTTGGAGCGTTTACCTCGCCATCGGCAGGCTGGCCACCGGTCATAGCCACCGCATCGTTGAGAAGGATTTTGTAGGTGATATTGACCTTACTGGCGACTGCCTGGCGAATCGCCAATAAACCGGAGTGGTTATAGGTACCATCTCCCATATTTTGGAAAATATGCTCGGCATTCGAGAAGCGGTGCAACCCCACCCAATGGGCGCCTTCACCGCCCATATGGGAGTAAGTATCGGTGCGCAGCCCCTTGCCCAGCGCCATGATATGACAGCCAATGCCGGCACTGCCGAGGCTGCCCTCCGGTAGTTTGGTGGAAGTATTGTGGGGGCAGCCAGCACAGAAAATTGGCTCCCGCGCCAACAGGCCTTGTGCTCGCTGAGGCACATTGCCTCCCAATTTTTCTGCCAGGGGGATCAAACGCTGTGCGAGGTCAGTATCTGCCAGCCAGCGGGTAATCGCCTTGGCCACCTGATCTGGTCCAAAACCCCAGATCGCCGGCAGCAGATCTTCACCATTGAGGTCCTTCTTACCGACTACTTTCGGGCGGCGGTTGTCCTCCCAGCCATACAGCAGTTTCTTCAACTGGTCTTCCACCAGCGGGCGTTTTTCCTCCACCACCAGCAGTCGTTCCATGCCGTCGGCAAACTCACTGATACCGCGAGGCTCCAGGGGCCATGACATCGCCACCTTATAAATGGCAATGCCCGCCTGGCGCAGATCTTCCTCGCTCAGGTTGAGCAGTTGTAACGCTTCCAGCAGGTCCCCATGGGCCTTGCCCACAGTCACGATTCCAAAGCGCTTGCGCTCGCTTTCATGCGTTGTTTTATCCAGGCGATTGACATAGGCAAAGGCCTGCGCCGCCGGCAAGCGCTCCTCCAGCATACGGCGCTCGTACTCCAGGCGCTCAGCGGGCCAATTCAGGTGCGGGTCATAATTCAAGCCATGGGCAGGAATGGGGAAGTCCGCCGGAATAGTGAACTGTGGCAAGCTTGGAACCACCAGAGAGGCACCGGCCTCTACCGTTTCGGTAATGGCCTTGAACCCTACCCACAGACCGGAAAAGCGCGAAAGTGCAATACCAGCGAGACCGAGAGTGAGATACTCGTCGATACTGGTGGGAAACAGCAACGGCATCATTACCGATTCAAAAATCTGATCGGTGTTGTGGGAAAACATGGAGGACTCAGCGGTGTGGTCATCGCCACACAATGCCAGCACACCGCCGAGTTTGGCGGTGCCCTGGATATTCGCCTGGCGAAATACATCTGCGGTGCGATCCACCCCGTGGCCCTTGCCATACCAAATGGAAAAGACCCCATCGCGGGTAGCCTGCTCTCGGTAGTGATCGACTAGCTGGGTACCCCAAATGTTGGTGGCCCCAAGGTCTTCGTTAATACCCGGTTCAAAGTGGATATCGTGCCCAGCGAGTAGCTTCTTATGACGCCAGAGCGCTTGGTCGTAACCGCCGAGAGGGGAGCCCCGATAGCCGGAAATAAAGCCCGCAGTATTCAGGCCAGCCAGCTCATCCATACGTTTCTGCATGAGCGGCAGGCGCACCAGCGCATCAATACCAGTCAGAAAGACTCGGCCAGAATCACGGGTAAATGCGGCTTTGAGAGAATACTCGGTATCAAAGCCCAGCTCCTGATCGCCTTCGACCATTGCCATGGGTACCACCTATTAATTCATTATTGCTTTTCTTTTGCCCGGTTTGATGACGATAGCCACGGTGCCACATTTCTCTCGGCACCTACTGAAACAGCTCAAAGCCAAACCGAAGCATCTGCTTACTAGCCGCTAAAATTAACACCGCCCGGCCGGGCAGGTCATACCAAAATAAGCCTGGCTAGGGCATAATACGGACACAACTCGCTAAAGATCACAAACTACCAGCAACAATTCACTCAAAAAGTCAGTTTTTTAGGGATTCATCGAATAGGCCCTACGCGGGGGCGCCACTGTGAGAGACGCAGAATCTACCCCTACACGTAACCACCTTCCTAGTTTGCAAGTCGGTTACAGGAAAGCTGAGTGAACGAGTAGGTGGTGGCTGGTCACTCAGCACAGATCTAGTGAGCGGATATTGATAACAAAGAATAAACGGTTTCACGGCGCAGTCATAAAACAGGATAATTGCCCAGAAAGGACTCAACCGGGATGTTTTGTCATGCCGGCATGGCAGTGAAGCAGCCGGATAATCCGGTGTTCGTTCAGAGAGAAGAGATACGGAAAAAACCATGGCCTATTTACTGGATGCCATCGATAAAAAAATCCTGGAGATCCTCCAGGAGGATGCCACTATTCCCAATATTGAGCTGGCAGAAAAAGTCTGCCTTTCCCCCTCGCCATGCTCGCGGCGGGTAAAAAATCTCAATGAACAGGGATTTATCAAGCGCGCCGTGACCCTTTTGGAGCCCGAAAAAGTAGGCCTTCCAGTTAGTGTCTTTATTCAGGTAACCCTCAACCACCAAGTGAAAAAAGAGCTACAGGATTTTGAATCTGTTATCGGCCAATGGCCGGAGGTTATGGAATGTTACTTAATGACCGGTGACTTCGACTACCTGCTCCGCGTGGTTGTTCCCAACCTACAGGCCTACCAGGAATTTCTCGATAAAAAACTGACGGAGTTACCGGGTATTGATCATATTAAGAGTAGCTTTTCCCTAAAACAGGTACGTTACCGCACTGAATTACCGTTGGATCAGTTGTTGGAAAAATAAATTAGACAGAAATACCCTCCTGCCACTGTCCTGATAAATTTTTAAGGCAATCCTCCAGTTTAAAGCGCCTGAGTTATACCCGGGCGCTCTCGCTATGCAGATCGTTTATTAATCTTGCTCTTGTTAATGGGGTCCATCAGGCTAACTCATTGAGAGACAGGCTCTCATAGATCATTGAATTATCAATATACTTGATCTGGGAAAAGCTATCCGCAAAAAAGAATATGAATAATTGGTGTTTTAAGGGAAGTCATTGAAAGCAATAATCAGAAAGATCTTACTGGCCACGTCAATTGCAGGCGGCTCTATTGGAAGCATTATGGTTGCAGCAGATACCATGATTTCACGAGAATTAACATTCAATAAAGCAATTGGTAGCAGCCTAGTATTTGCCTTTTTTGTATACTCAGTATACGCGGGCATAAAATTTTTGAGATTCCCTTCAAACATTAAGCACCTTGAGCGGGTTTTTATCGTACAGATCCCCTGGATTACATCTCCTATTCTGAGTTTTAAACTTGCCACCGGAGTAGGCGCCTCCTTTTTATTGATATATCCACCCTTCAGTGATACATATCGCCTGAGCATCGGTGCTGAATACTCACTCTCCCTATTAAGCGAACAAACTTGGGGGATTGGAGTAAACTTGGCCCCTATCAGCTTCTTGGCCCTTATCAGACTTTACAAAGAGTAAAACTTTAAGGCATAGAAGCGCAAACCCAAGCTATTAGCGCTCTCTAATTCAGAGAGTGAAAAGTTAGAAATAAATAATAAAGCTTATATACCAAAGATGAAGCACTCACTAGAAAAACCTAAAGAAACTGTCCTCTTTCTTCATGGTGCACTTGCCGATGAAAGAATGTGGGAACCACACCATCGTATACTCGCAAAAGAATACAGGGTTGTTTCTCTCACCCAAAGACATTTTGGTGTTGATAATAAAGGCTCGAGTGGAAGTTTTGGCATTGAAACTCATGCCGATGATTTAATTAGTTTCTCAGCCACGCTTGGCGATGGCCCCATTCACTTGATCGCCTGGTCTTATGGTGCTGATGTTGCCTTAAGCGCAGCAATAAAAGCCCCCAAATTGTTCAAAAGCTTATTTATCTATGAGCCTGGCTATCCAGGACATCTGGATGCCAAGAAAATGGAGGCGTTTATGCAGGATGCCGAAGCCATGTTTGGCAAGGTATTCGAAGCGGTTGACAATGGTAAGCTTGAGGAGGCTGTGGCGTTTCTTATTGATGGTTCCGGGAACAGAGCTGGCTATTTCTCTTCACAAGCACCAGTACTTCGGGCCCAGCAACTGGAGAATGCTCACACCCTGCCCTTACAACTCTCTCAAACTGAAAAGCCCTGCCTGGATAAAGAGCACCTGTCGAAAATCCAAATCCCCACTACGATTGGATACGGCAGTAATACCAGAAATCTCTTTCAGATAGTATCCAAATCTGCTGCCAGTCACACTCCTTCATCTAAATTATTGCAAGCGGCTTCAGAAAATCACATGTTGCCAATAGAAAATCCAGAAAAGTTTTGCCTGTATATTAAAGAGCACCTTTCAAAGAATTAACACTCAATCATCAATAAAATAAAAAAGAGTGGTGAAACCACCACTCCTTTTGTATCAATACAAGCCTAATCTTTCTTACATATCCGCGCCTCGGAATACCAATTACCTGCTTGGCAAGTTGCCCCTTGCTCACAATGTGCATCGGTTCTGCAATAGCACTGCCCGTCAGCATTACATTGGGGCGTTAGATAATTCTCAAGAGGGTCTTGGCCACTAACCCGCTGCCAGAATGGATTGGTAAAGACATTCTCAGGATCCAATTCCGCCTTGGCATCAAGGAACTGAGACCATTTCGGGAAGCGCGAGGGCATATCCTCAAAAATAGCCACCGAATTCTTACCCCAGTGCGGTCTGGCGCCATATTTGCGTAGCGACATCTGCTCAATTTCCAGGTTTACAAAGTAGTTTTTAGGCACCGCCTCACCGCGCTGGCGCAGAGTATACTCAATACCTACAAAAGCGGTGTCGCGCCCAGCACTCATTCCCAGATAGCTATCGGAGGCCTTACCAAAGCGGAAGTAAATACCGTTCAAGGGGAAGCAGGTGCGCTCACTGTGGGCAATAATCTGGCGCACATCGGCAATCCAGTTGGGCAGCTCCTCAAAAGGTATGGCCACTTCCTGCAAGGCAATCGGCAACTTATCCCAAACACAATTGTTCGGCTCTTTACAGACAAAATGCTGCATCAGATCCGCGTGCCCCGTGGGCTTGATGAATTTCTTTAGACCGGTATTTACATCGCGGAAATAAGAACTGGAGCGGGCCGTATAGCGCAGAGATGCGGCAAAGCACTGCAGGGCAGCACTGTCGGCTTCATGCAAGCTATCAAAAATCAGGCCAAAGAGATATTCGGAAAAATCCGAGACATCAGCTTGAGCGTTATAAGCATTGCCCCGGGTGTCCAAAGGAACCTTATTATAAGTAGTAACCGTATAGCGGCCGAGACCTGGGAACCAGGCAATATTTGCGGAGTGGTTATCCCGAGCCAAGCCCAAAATGACATTCTCCAGATCGCTGTCATCCCGGTGCCCCTTCACTTTGGCTTGCACCTTGTAGCCGGGTTCGGCTTCAATAGTCACTTCAACCACAACCCCCAAAACACCAAGGTTAACCCGCGCAGCATTGAGTAGTTCACCAGTGATTACACGCAGATTCCCCTTGCCATCAACGAGCTTTATCTCGGTGACATAGTCAGAAATCATATTGCTTTTCTGAGTAAAGGTGGATCCATGAGTGCCGCTGCCGAGCATCCCGCCAATCGAGAAGATCGCCAGCTCAGTAACCATCGGTACACTGAGTTCATGCTCACGCAAATAGGCTGCTAGATCATTAAAACGCATACCAGCTTGAACAGTTACCAAGCGGTTTTCTTTATCCAGGCTAACCACCTGGTTCATATTTTCCAGAGTGATTTGCACTTCGCCGTTGCCCGCACAAGCCGCGTCTATCTGGCTGTTAAAGCGCCGGGTACCGGTCATGACCTTGCGCCCCTGAGCCGCAGCATCGCGCACTATCGACTGTACCTCAGCGATTGTTGAAGGGTCATGAATAACACCGGGAAAACAATCCTGGGTGTCCTGATAGTTTTTCAAAACCTCAGGTACATCAATGGGGGGAGGTAACTGCTCCGCCGAAGCCCCCGCAGCAAAAAACAAACCTGCCGCACACAAGAAATTGGTAGCCCGGCGCAACAAATGACTTCGCCCGGAGAGAAGTGGATGGTACATGCCTTTGCTTCCTTGTTGTTGCATTACTGAGTTGTTGTATTTCAATTAATGAAAAAATTAACCAAATCTAGGTAGTAGCTCCCGGTCGATTATTTCCTGAACATTGCGACTGTGATCAGGCGCTTTACTACGTAGGAAATCCCCATATCCAGAACGGTAAGCCATAGCTGGACGGCGACCTATAGAGGGCACCCACAGGGCATGGTTAGTGGTAGCAAATTCCAAAGACTCACTGGCGAGGATACAGAGTGGCCCCCGGCTGAGTGCGGCAGCATCAAATATCCAGAACTCTTTACCGTTGGATTGCGCACTACTCGGATTTTTCCGAACAACCGCAGCAATTAGATAACCATCATTCTGCGCGGTGGATCCAGGCCGCGCCATAAACTGCGGTGTCCGCATCACACAGTCATCGGGGAACTGATAAGCATCGGCAATTTGCATGCGGGTGCAATCCATATGCACCAAAGCAGATGGCTTACTTTGCTCGGGCATATCCCAATAACTATAAAAACGTTCTGGGTAATTGCGGTATGCCCAGGAAACGCGCATAGAAACCAAATCTGGGCGGTAGCCCACCGCAGCCCAATACAGATGCTCAAATGTCTCTGGAAACTGAAAGTGCCCTCGATAAGCTGGGTCATTCATATCCCAAAGGAGGTTTTCATCGCGGATAACCCGGTAATCGTCTTTGATTTCCCGTGCAAAGTTGGACGTTACCTGAATTCTAGCCCGCACCAGACCTCCAACATCCACAGGCGCCGCCGGATAGCCGGACAACCACTTGGGCACTAGCCCACCCTCTTGGAATATTTCATAGCGGAACAGCTGTTCAGACTTATCCATGGCTCCCATATACTGGCCATAGAGAGTGATTTCACCGGCACTGTCGTCATAGTTGCAAACAATATCGGAGGTATCAAAGCCCAGCTCCAGGTAGTCAGCAATAATATCCTCACGCCCAGGTACCATATCCGACTTGCGTATCACCCAACAGCGAGTTTTGTGTTCCTGCGGCAGCACAATATGGGTACCGAGAATACGAGTGGATTCGACCCTCGCCGCGGTCTCAAAAATAATGACATGGTTACGAGTAACCCCCAGGGAGTGGGAACTGGCCGCGATATAAGCGTTATTTCCCTGGCGATCACGAATATTCCAGCTTTTGAAAGCCCCCCGCTGATCCCAGGAAATCAAGCGAATAAAGCCCGAGCGACCGGAGTCACCCATATTGCCACCATAATTGATGGTAATGCACTCACCGGACGCCAAATCAAAGAAGGGGTGACCAGTAGTGCGAATTTGTGGGAACAACCACTTCTTTGGCGTTAGGTTATCCAATAGAGGAGGAAGACTGGATTCCCACTCTCCCACCTCACCAATAGGGGTTATCATTTCCAGAGTGGTAGCATCGAACTCATAGGGCACCCCACCCTCATAGCTCATCGCAAAGCGATTTTCCCCCATATAATTGGGGGCCGTATTGCAATAATTCATAAAGCCAAGATTTGGGCTGGAATAGATAGTTCCCCCCAGCAAATTAAACTTATCGAAACCACTCAAATCTTGCTCCTGCATAATTGCAGAGGCGGTTCTGATCATTTTTCGCGTATAAGCCACACTGCCATTACTGGCTCTACCACTGAAATCCAACCGGGTAAGCGCACCTTTTCCATTTGGAGTCAAATGGTTAGGAGCGAGAGGAATCCCCTCGGCCATCAACAAATGGCCGGTAACATCATCAGGCAAGTTACCTTGAACCACCTTAAGGAAACCGGAAGAATCCTGCAGGCTGCCATGCATAATTGACTTTGGGAAGGTGGAATCCTCTAGGCGATTACTTGCCTGAGCTGTAGAACTGGTCATACCAGCCAGTGGCAGTGCCGATAGAGCACCTGCGGCTTTCAGAAGATCGCGACGTTTCATTATTTTCCTTGTAATAAAAACGGCCGACTGCTTTAACTGACCTTATGTTTATAAATTTAGTGCAATGTATTCATATTTGATTTTTAACACCCTCTTCACCAAGCGATATATATTTATTATTTCCCAGCTTGGCGAGCACACCAAAGGTGAAAATATTTAAACCCGAGCGGCAGTTAATTATATTAAACCGCAAAAATCAAGAACGAGATGATGACACTGTTAACCAGTTTTTCCGTAAAGCATAAGCGCCCTACAGAACTAAACAGTCAGGCAAAATAATATCAATAAAACATCTACTAAATCATATTTCCAAGCATTAACTCAGACGGAAATGAGAATCTTTTTCAGTACTTATTGTAATTCCGAACATCTAGGCTAGAAAATCTCAAAGAGCCAAACTCTATTTTTATTTCAACCACCACAACCCCCTAGACATTTACCACTAAAAAATCGTGCAACTTAATGTTGCCACAACGATTTATTCAGCCTTAAAGGCTAAAAGGTTAAAAGGTTAAAAGGTTAAAAGGTTAAAAGGCTAAAAGGCTAAAAGGCTAAAGCAGGGAGTTTTTCACCACCAAACAAATATTTACATTAATCGGCATAGCATATATTTCCCGTCCACTCTCAACGCTCAATGTTATAGAAGTATTATTTGTAGAAAGCTTGTTGAGGCACCCTTACAAAGTCCTAAATTTAAAGGATGAGAGCGAATTAATATAAACCTTCCCACCTTAATACACATCGATTTCTCAGCCTATATAGGGCCCGATACAATCAATAAAAACCGCAAGGAAAATAGGCATACAGAACGTACCGAACCTTATAGGAATATAAGGACTATAATTCCAGCTTCAACCTCTCCCCATTAGAGTTATCTGAAAATCCTTCCCGACGATAAAAATCTGCTGTCCTGCTCCACTTGTCCTTCTCTGGTGTACTCACCTCCAAACGTGGCCACCCCTGCTCTCTTGCAAAATAAACCACTCGGTCCAGCATTTTTTTTCCAATCGACTGACTTCGGTATTCAGGCTCTACGTAAAACTCTTCAATTACGCCATAATACCCCCCAGCATAAATAGCTGCAGACCTGGAAACGGTAATAACAGCAATAATCTCACCCTCAACTCTATAAAGAAAAGCATTATAAGCACTCTCCCTTACCAGCAGCTTGTTACTTGCCTCAATGAGTTGATCAGGTTCGATTTCACGCTTATGCCCCACCAAAGCCATTAATAGCTTGGCAACTAGATGCGCTACTATATCGGCATGCTTTGGCGTGGCAGTTATTATTTCACCCTGCATACTTCTACTCCCTGAATTTATTTATCAAAAAAATAAGAGTCTTCAAAAGCCTGAAAATGTGATCACATTTTCAGGCTATCAGCCTAAAGCACTTATAGCAAGGGGAAATAAATACTGCCCCTAAAATCAATATTCAGCGAAAGGAGTATTTTTCAGAACAAGGGGAGAGGCGGTAGCCAAAGCTCTCAGGAATTACCTTCATACTGAGTAGCTGAAACCAGTTGTTTATTCCCTCAGCTTAAAAAGTTAGAGATTACTTTGAAATGGGGCCAGGGACAGTTAAGCGTATTGGAGAACAAAAAGCCTATCTTATTAACAGGGAAATATCACAGAGAAACAAAAAAAGCTCCCACTTGAGGAGCTTTCACAACCATCAATACTTATCAGTCCCAGCGATTAAATACCACATGCATTCCGTGGTTGTCATCACTAACAAATACGAAATAACCTGCATTGGTGTGCCTGGAAGCACATATTTTAGTACCGCCAGAGGTCTCTGAACACTCCATTTTATTGGCTTCAATACCTATCGTTTCATAGGCACATTGATTAGATTGTCCAGCCAGATTTTGCACCAGATCACGTGTAGTTCTAGCCAACACAAATCGGTAATCACCAAAGTAACGGTAATTATAGGCATCCAGGTAATACGCCTGGGAATCCACACCAGACTTTAGAAGGTCGGAGTAACACTTCGCAGGATTGGCCATCCACAGCATGTCCATGTCATTAGAGGTGTGAACTGCAGGCCAGTTTTGTTGGTCATGCTTGGAAAGGACTACATTGGTGGAATCAACGTAGTCTTTTACAACAACATAGTCACCTTCATCACTTTCTATACGGCAAACTGGCGCACCACCGATAAAATCATCACACTGTACATCATCTAATGTGATTTGAGTGGTGGAAGTGATACAGCTAGAGGCAAAGTTTTTTGCCCAGTTTTTCACCGCGATAACGGCATACTCGCGCTTATCTTCAATTTCATAGTAGAAATCTGAAAAAATGCGGTACACCTCACGGTCATTTGTATTGCTCTGAGTCGCAGCCTCGGAGCATTGGCTAAAATTCGGCAAATCAAACGTTGTGTTGGCCTGTGCAGGAATAGCAGCAGCAACAGCCATAGCTACTACAGATAAGGATGCAATGGTTTTCATTCGAAATCCTCCGTGAACTTACTCTCTCAAAATCGTCGCGGATTCTAGCAAAGTGAAGCAATCGAATGAAACATTTTTGTAATATGGTGACAGAGCAACCCTCTATTAACCAAAATCGTCCATTGAGGTATGCAGGTACTACTCAATTGCAAAAGGGCCCAAAGCATGAGAAGAGCACAATAAACTAAGTCATAGTCACCAGACCCAGCAATAAAACTTATACACTAATACACCGATTGATTAGATTAACCAGTTGCTTCAGCTGTTTTTTTGCCTGCGAACACTCTCCATTTTAATACCTTAAAGGAAAACCGCAATTGCCCCTCTGTCAATCTTTATAATAATTTAGGCTACTGAAACATACACCAGTTCATATATCCAAGCGGTACTCATTTACTAGAGTTGGGAATGTAATCTCATTTGACAGTAAATAATGACTTTAATTAAATATTAAATTTGTCCTTATATAGCATTTCTGCTATTTTAAAATCCATTTCGGTATCAATATCTATTGATTCTTCACTAGAAATCTTATAGTAGTGAGTTTGGCCACACAAATAGTTCTTATCTTCTATCAATTTTTCTCTTTTGCATATAACAAGCCCAAAGGTGGGGATAAGATATTCTTGTAAATCTTGAGAATTTGGCATTTTATTTTTTGTGAAATTAAAAGGCTTATTATCAAATATAATAAACTCTTTAAATGAGACTACTGACATTAAGGAATCGAAATCACCTTTGAAATATGTTTCTATTGCTTCTAAATAAGTTTTTTCGTTTACAAGAGGGCTTGTAACCTGTGTCACTATAATATTTTTAGATTTGGTTGTGCTTCCCAAATATTCGTGATACTCGCTATTTGAGCAATCAGAAGAAGCATAATATGGATCTCTTCTAAAATACTTTAAATTGTTCTTTTTTGCGATTTCAATCGCTAACTCTGAATCAGTGTTTATTATAATATCTTCAACTGGTAATTTTTTAACCTGATTGATTTTTATTTGCAGAAGATTGCTATCCGCAAATTTTTTAAAATTTTTGTTTTTAACTCTTTGAGAACCTGCTCTTACAGGTATGACTGCTGTAAAATTTTTCATATATTCTCAAAATTATCATAAAAGTGTTTAACGCCTAAAGATAAATTAAATTTTGGCTCCCACCCTATTGACTTTAGCTTATTATTAACTCCTGTTATATGTGTCTGATCTCCTACATAACCTTTTTTTTCTATTATGGAAACTTTCTTGTTTAACACTTTTGAAATTTGATTTATTATTTTTTCAGGAGTTTGAGGCTCCTCATGCAGAACATTATATGTTTGACTATCTGTTTTTTCATTTGAAATAGACAGATAAAATGCTTCACAGACATCGTTTACATGCACAAGCGATCTTACTCTATCTTTTTTTCCCGTTATAGGAACCTCTCCGGTATCAAGAGCATATTTCAAATAAATACTGACAATTCCTTGGTGAAGGTTGTCCATATCTTGCCCTGCTCCATATGTAGCAAACAACCTATAAATTGTATAAGGAATGTTATTATGCTCATATAGCAACTTAACATAGTTTTCGCTTGCTAGCTTACTTACTCCATAAAAGCTAATTGGATTCTCCTTTGTTTCTTCTGTGACAAACTCATTATTTCCATAAACAGACATAGAAGAAGACAAGATTATTTTTTTGATATTTGTTTTTTTACAATAATCTATCAAATTTACAGTAGCCAAACAATTATATAAACAATCTTCTTGAGGATCTAATAAAGATTTATATCCTCCTGATTGAGCCGCAAAGTGAAAAATATAATCATATTTTTCACCCAAAAGAGAAAATTTTTCTTTATTGGACATATCAAATGAAAAGCAAGTAAACTCATTTCTCTGTGAAGAGGTGGGCGTTTTTTTATCTAATATATGAACATCATGTTTTTTAAGTTTAAGAAATTTTGCAAAAGTATAACCTATAAACCCTAACCCGCCCGTTATTAAAACTTTCATTTTACAATTCCATTTTTCTTTAATTCTTCTTTACAAGAAGCTCAATTCTCAAATTTTATTGCTTTGTCGTCAAAATAAGCAACAACATTTGTTTTTTCAAAAGTAATTTCTCTGATGTATTTTAACATTCCTTTATCTTTTAACCATTCTTCAATCAACTCTTTGGCGGTTTTTTCATTAACTAAAGGTCTATCAGGGTTACATTTACAAGAAAATACAATTAAATTAAAGTTTTCTGATAAATCTTTTAATATTTTTACTGTATCTTTTATAGGTTTTCCATATATTGTACCATCATGAAAGCCTTTATCCATTTAACCTGGGAACTTGAAGCCATAAAACCAATCCTCCTGTTGGCATGCTAATCCACACCTTTGGGATGAGATGGTCAGTCAGGAAATTACGATACTGATCAACTTGCTCCCGCAATCGGGGTCTCAATGTCGCCGGGTGCTTAGCATATTGCCCACTACAGATAAAATCAGCCAAGCTCAATTGGAGTGGTGAATTTACCCCTAAGCTCTCGAGTTGACGTTGCTGCCTGTAATAATTTAAATATCGTCCAGGCAAACACCAACCCAGTCGATAACCAGAACTCAGTGTTTTTGATATAGATCCACACCATAATAAGTATCCCCCGGTATCCCAATGGCATGCTGGGAGTGGAGGGACTCCCTGGTGATCTAACTCATGGTAGACGTCGTCCTCACCCATCCCATCTCCTCCAGATAACGATAACAATTCAATGCGGTAGTCAGGCGAACCTCATTCACCCGAGCAAGCTGACGTAGAGACGGAAGCTTTTGTCCTGGCTGCACCTTTACCTGGCGAATATCTTCCATTAAATGATCAGCCATTCTCTTGTACCGCATCATACTCCCCAAACTCAATTAACCTTCCAGCCCCTTATTGGGCAGAAAGTAACAAACTGTATACTTTTTTTAATTGAAATCTGTATCTGTCCCTAACCTCAGAATGCACAGAAACTATCCCGATATCAATGGGACAGTAGTTATGAGATACAAAGATTTGAGCCTTGGAATTTTCGTGATGGCTATTTGGAGAGTCAACTTTATTGCCATTAAAGTGAGTACGACAAATCTCAATCCACTACTAGTTACCGCGCTGCGCTTCACTCTTGCAGCAATACCGGCCATTTTCTTTATTCCCAAGCCGCCCGTTGCCTGGCGCTATATCCTCAGCTATAGCTTGGTCTTTGGCACAGGTATCTGGGGACTTGCTACTTGCTCGCTTACTGCTGGGCTCTCTCTAGGTATGGCATCACTGCTGCTCCAGCTCAATGCAGCAATTAGCGTATTACTTGGCTGGCTGATCCTTAAAGAGACGGTCAGTGCACAAAAAATATTGGGAGCCAGCCTGGCAATCTTAGGATTATGGATTGCTTTCCTTATTGAGGATGGCAGTGTCAGCCCCTCGGGGTGGTGCTAGTGATTCTGGCAGCAACTTGCTGGGGTATCAGTGGTCTGATTGTCAAAGCGGCCAATACCAAGGAGGTTTTCGCTTTTATTGTTTGGAGCCTTCTGTTTGCTCCCATCCCTTTACTGGTTCTTGCGTTGGCTCTGGAAGGTAAAGAGGTTTTAAACAACCTTATTGAAATTGATAAGCTTACCCTAGCCTCAATTCTATTTCAGGCTTGGCCCACCACCTTACTAGGCTATTGGATTTGGAATCGTTTGGTTGTCACTTACCGTTTATCAACTATCGCTCCTCTTACCTTACTGGTACCAATTTTTGGTCTCCTAGCTAGCTGGCTTGTTTATCAAGAGCCTCTGGGGATAGTGAAAATCTGTTCAAGCTTATTGATCATTTCTGGGCTCATTGCGGGAGTCATAAAGTGGGATAAAGTGAGATTGAGCAAAAAGAAGCAAGCAAATGTGCCCATAAATATTCAATAAGGTTTTAGAGTAAGTGCGGATTGGGCCTCCCAACCCGCCCTCACCTCCGCCACCTAGGGCAAACAAGAAGGCGTAGTAAAGAAGTATTTTACCTCGTAATCACTACAATTCTCTGTTGCACAGAAGAAACGATAATTAGAACCGAGATTCCCCACTAATATACTCTCTCCTGTAAACCTGTAATCTAGTTTGGAATCAGCCAAGCGACCAACAACATTTACGACATCTTTTACTTCACAGGTATTGGAGATATTACCTGCCGCTTTGTGTTCATTAAAACTTTCGTAGTCAATGCCACCAGAGGAGGGGTTGTCATTATTGAGCCATTCCGTTGCGTAATAGCCAGCATTGATCAAAGAACTGGAAAGCTTGTGCACACCCAAAGCAATAACTTCATCCCCTTGGCGCCCATGGAAAGCAAATATCTGCTGGGTAGAGGTAGAAGAATAGCTCTTACAGGAACCCTGCTGCATGCCACCTGAAACTGTCTCCCCTGTACTGGAAGTCAGTTTTAAATAATAAATACTACCGGAACTGTACTTTTCATCATCCCAGCAGATTTTAACATCATCGAGATATTCACCACTGGCGGAGTCAAAACTAAGGACAGAGCCCATTGAGCCACCATCTCCGTCACCATACTCAATGCAAAGTTCATGAACGCTCGCATTTGCATGGCTGACAGCCTGCTGGAATTCATAACAAGCCTTTAACCCATCAATACGACTTCCAGAGCGAATTTGTACCGATTTCAAATTCATAGTGCCGCTACCAAGCAGTTTACGCTTGATTAAATCGATGGAATCAAATGCAGAACCACCAGTGCCACCAATCGCATCCTTTTTGAGGTAACCATAATCAGAGTAAGCATCCTGGCTGGCAAGCCAAAAATCCTCAAATACCTTATAATAATTTACCCAAACCGAAGTTGTTATGCCCTTAGTATTTCTTTCAGCATAGAGTTCAGTACTTTCAAGGGCATTATAAGGCATACCGTATTGATAGCCCTCTGCAGCACAAGCGCTATAGCCATCAGCCCAGGCACCGGTGGACTCACTGATGTGCCAATTCCTATTAGCATCTACACACGCAAATACACGGATCGTAGAGCAATCATAATCTCTAATCTCCCCATCATTAGTTAGCCAACTACAACTGTGCTCGGTACCCGGTCAGTCATCTCGCCAAGACCAAAGGTAATCTTCAATTTGTGGAGCTTTGGATGCTCCAATGGTTGTTGCATTGGCTTCAACTAAAGCCAACTCTATCAGCTGGTAACCTGCCTGTGCTTTTTCTTGGACGGTATCACCATAAATTTTGATATCGTTCTTACTGTACTCCGTAGTCGCATCCAGTACGACACTGAAATTTCCATTTTTATAGTGGGTGGTAGCGCTGCTATTACCATCAGAATCCACTGTCAACTGGCTGGAATTTTGAGCCAAAGGTTCATTGGAGGTTAGATTGCCAGCAGCATCCATTTCATCTACGCCAATCCAGACATTCCTTAAATACTTGCTTGTTTTGGATTCATCATGATAATCGCAAAGATTATTATCCCCTGTGTGCGGATACTCTCTAGGTACCTGAGTAAAAAGAATAATGTTTCGCCCTGTATCCAGCACATCTTGCTTGCTTAAAGTTTGCACTGGCAATGAAGCGCAATCCCCTTCCGCGTAACCCCAGTCAGTTGGCTTGAAAACATAGTCCCCCAGGCGACTCTCAATCTTTTCACCAATTTTGTTCCTAAAATTCTGATGATAATCTGAATCATAAGCTTCTAATTTTATAAATAACACTTCATCCTGATTATCCTCAAGAAAATCTGTGATCTCATCAAAGCCATCCCCGAGAGTTGCCGCTGTGCCTACCATGTATATGCACATAGTGGCCTCTTCAAGTCCCATGTGACACATGTGTGGAGTAGAACTAAACGTGGATGAAGGGTAGGTATCGTACTCCACTAAGCGGATACCACGATGGAACAGCTTCTCAGGGGCATACCATTGATTAACATCGGTATATACTCCTTGATCCCACTGGAAAGAAGCATAGGCATTATGTGCCCCTGCCCATAACGTTTTTGACAACGGTGCCCTAGTATCAATTTGTCCCTGCAAATCCAACCGATGCACCTTTGCATCCCCTGAATCAATTTCTCCAGCAGCCATCATCGATGCTGAGATTCCCAGTAAAAAAATAGATAATGAGTTAATTATTCTTAGCATTATTTATCCCTGACAGATCGTTTGTTAGTGAAAACACAAAATACAGAGTGTCTCTCCAGTTTTTCGGGGGTTTACTAGCGCTGGCGATTCAATAGGAAAATTACCCTAAAAGACCGCAGTAAAAGTGAATCCTTAACGTTACTTAACCATTCCATAATGCGTACACATTTTTGGATAGGAGGGTTGAGAGGTAACTTGAAAATTATAACTCTGGATCTTTCTTATTTTTTAACTATTACTTCACACACCTAGTAGCTGCTCACAGTCAATCTATAAAGCTATTTTTCATAAAATTTCACAATAGGCACAAATGAATTAGCGCTGAACGCTATCATTTAGGTATGATTGTAAAGTTTCACTTTTACTTCTGAACGTCCCATCTGGATGAATGTTACCCCCCGAGGCAACACTGGATTCAGGCAGCATTTCCAACACATGGATGAAAAAATAGACGAAGCTATAAGCGTCCAACTTTTTCCAATAGAAATACCCTACCGTCAGTACCAAGCCATAAGATACGGAAAGATCATGGCCTATACCCTTGACAGCCAATTCAGCCAAGCAATCAAGCAATTTAGGGCTTTACTGGAATCCATAGAGCCAATAGAAGTAGGTGATGTGGCCACAAGACGTGAGGTTGGTGAGCATGTTCTCAGAGAGGTATTTCAAACCCATCCCATGCCAACCGATGTATCAATAGAAGATTTTCTGGTAAAGCTGCCCGATGAATCCAGCATCATATTGCGATGGTACTGTAAACAAAACTCAACGCCGGGGTCAGCGGTACTCTACTTACATGGTGGGGGCTTGATCTTCAATGATGTAGGAATATACGACCGATTAGTCGCAAACTATGTCTCAAAGAGTGGGGTGCCATTTCTCTCAGTGGATTACCGCAAAGCGCCAGAATATCCTTTTCCAACCCCCATTGAGGATTGTTACTCGGCATTGTGCTGGCTCCATAAGAATGCCAAATTGCTGCAAGTAGACCCCAACAGGTTAGCTGTTATGGGCGATAGTGCTGGTGGAGGGCTGTCTGCGGCACTGACCATCTTAGCAAGGGACAGGAATGGCCCTTCTTTAGCAAAACAAATTCTTATATATCCAATGCTTGATGACCGGAATACTGTTGAGGACCCAAAGCTGGCTCCCTATGTACTTTGGACTAATGATGACAACCTTACCGCTTGGCAGGCTTATCTCGGAGAAACAATGGGTACAAGTAAAGTAACCGCTGTTGCCGCTCCAGCTCACTTAAAAAACGCGGAAGGATTGCCCTCCGCATATATTGAAATTGGGGAATTGGACATTTTTCGCAATGAAAATATTGAATATGCACGCTTACTCGCCAATGACGAGGTAAGTACAGAGTTCCACTTGCGTCCAGGCGTTAATCACGCATGGGAGGTATTTGCACCTACAATCCCAATCTCCATTAGAGCCATGAATGACCGTATTCGGGTTATTCAATCTGTTTGAACTCAATAGATTTTGCTGGGGAAATTAAAGGCTTTTCTCTTTATCTTTAGCTTGAAACCAAAACTCGATTTCATCTGTATCCTCTTCAAATGAGGCAGCATGTTCAGTATTTGCTGGAACATGGTACCAATCGCCAATTCCAAAGCGCTGAACAGCACCATTCATACTTAGTATCAACTCGCCTTTCGTAATCACCCCATAATTATCAGTCGCATGCGTATGATCTGGAATAACCGTTCCCGCCGGATATGATGCAAAAAGAACATCACTTCCTTTTGCCTCCAACTTGTAGGCATCAAACCGACCATCATAAAGAGGTAGCTGCTTAATTCTATCTGGATAACTTCCTGACATTCTGGATACACTCCATGTATTAAACTTTGAGCCTCGCTCCCGCAAATAAAATATTAGCCCAGGATGATAAAAAGCGCACCATTCGAAACAAAGTAACACAAGACATTAGTGGTTGTATCTAACCTATGGAGAAAAAATAGTTAATCAAAGAGAGGCAAAAGCTTGATAAAGCAAAACCCAAACAAACACTAGAGAAGCAATTATATTGACATATTACAGCAACCACCTTAGATGCAGCGAATTGCCTTTCTATTTTATTCTATCGTGTTTTAATTTCTATTGAGAATTCCACCCCCTCCAATGACTGAAGGTAATCAGGATTTTCAGGATCGTTTATTAGCTTACCACTAAAAGAGACATTCTCAGCCTTTTGCTGCGTCTCAAAAAGATTAGGCAATGTGCTTTTTCTGGAGAAATCATACTTCTCAACTGAAGATACGCCCTTCTCGAAAGCTGCACTGATATCTATCGGCCTAGAGCTTTTTTCAGTCGCGAGAGCGCTTTGAGGGCCATGTTGGTTATCAGGAGTTTCAGTGTGATCTTCCACACTTGAAATATCATCTTTAGATAGCTCAGAGGAACTAACAAAGTCCTGTAATTGTTTTTCCTGCTCCAGCGTCCCCTCAACGACCTCTTCAGTACCAAGCCTAGCTTCCCCCCCAGATTCAACTGAAAGTGACTCGGACCTGCCACATGAAGCCAAAATCAACAACAAAAGGGCCACTAAAAAATATTTAAACATAATTATTAGCCTAGAGCTCACAGCTTAGAATTCTTTACAAAACCAGTGGGTCTATATCTAGGGTTCGGTACACATCTATAATGACCCTATCTTAGCATAAGTCATAATTCGATCAGCAGAATACAGTGAGTCTAGGAGGTTATCCTAAATATCACCTTTTTGAAAGGTAGTTGTTCTCAATACCTGTGCAAAACGTTAACAGACAGTCAGAATATTGACTATGTAGATATCACAAGACCAACCAGATTATATACTCTTCTGCAATATATGCATTTCGATAGAATTCCAGAGGGAATAGCCATCTCAGCCACTCCGATCAAAACACTAACAACCCTACCAACAATATAATTTATGAATAAGAAAAATAAAAATTAAATCAAAAACTTCACTAAAAGCCACTTGGAAATAAATATTATTGCTCAAATTATGCCTGAATTGTCGGCAGGCTACTTGGGTGACACAATGAAGACCTGGCAACTTACACTCTTTACACTTCTATTGTTAGCCACAATTGGCATCACAATTTATATCTACAATCATCGCTTTACTGAAAAAACTAAGTTCCATAGGATAGCGGTTACTGAAGAAGCCATTATCTATGAAGCCCCCCTCAAGGATAAAGAAACCATCAACATCCTAATTTTGGATGGTGGAGGGGTTCGAGGTCTTATCCCACTATATGTTCTTCAATATATTGAACGTCAAGTAGGCAAGCCTATAAATGAAATATTTGATGTTTTCAGTGGAGTATCCACCGGAGCTATTATTGCTACAGGAATCAACATTCCCATGAAACAACTACGTGAACAATATGGTGACTACGGCTCAAAAATAGACCTACTGATAAAACTTTACAAATCTGAAAGTAAATATTTATTCTCAACACCCTGGTATCATAAAATATTGACTGGAGCTGGAATGTTTTCACCGAGGTTCATGGGAGATCGACTCCATCAAGTTTTAAAATTTCATTACTCAGAAAGCTTAAAATTTACTGATTTAGAAAAACCAGTCATTGTGCCTTCTCTTGATATCTACACTGGAAGGGTACATCTTTTTAAAAATTATGGTGAAGAAATTGCTGAACTCCCTTCAAACAGTGTCTATCAGCTAGTGGTTGCTGCATCCAGCGCGGAAGGGGTATTCCCTCCTGTAGACTTTATAACATCAAGCAGGGACCTCAGTCATCGATATTTTGCAGATGCCGCGGTATCAGAAAATGATCCGACCAGCATGATATTACTGGACATCATTGAAAAATACCCAAATAAAAATTATTACATACTTATAATGGGATCGGGCACCCCGCCTCTACGTAGCGCAAAGGATAGTTATCAAGACATAAAAAACTGGGGACGACTGCAATGGTTTCCTGACCTTATCACAGATGTACAACGATCTATGGATACGCAGCAGCTCTACGCTCTAAGAATTGCAAAATTATTATCTCCAAAAGGGAGGATAGAATTTGACTACTTAAACGTAAAAGTAAACAATCCCAAAGTCGGGATTTTTGACTACGAATCAATCGATTCATTAAAAATTCATGCAGATAGATTAATAGAAGAAAATAAGCCGGAAATTGATCAAGCCATTGAACACCTAAAGGAGAGATCAGAATAGAATGGGCTAAACGCCTATACTTTCGATCCCGCTTGAGCCAACAGCCTACCTGTTTATACTTTCTTACCACTAAAATTATGGCTGTCCCTTACGAGGAGCAACAGGATTTTCCATCTTTTTGAACCGGTGGGCATGCAACCGTTCCATAGGAGCAAAATACACAGCAATCGCCTTTCTTGGGACTTAATAGCTCTCCACAATTCTTACACTGATAGAACCATTGGCATGCATCAATCGGCATAGTTTCCGTATGATCATGACCACATAAAGGGCAGGTGATCCTGGAAGTTAAAACCTGCGTACTCTTTGTCATATCAATCCCTATAACGCTTATGACTTAGGCTATAAAGACAAGTCCAGAGTTTCTCAAGTAGCAATTTGATAAGAATATTTAAATAGAGGCTATTAGTATCTGCGTTAATTCCTCAGGCTTATCAATCATTACATCATGTCCACATTGAATAGAGTTGGACTGCCATCCGCTATCCCGCTGTACCATTTCATAAAATGGCTTACCAATTCCCGGAGTCCACCCTGTTGCATAGATATAAATGCGATCAGGAATTAGTTTCCAAGCCCCCTCCAAAAAGATTGGTTGCTCAAAGGTCTTGAGGGGCTGGTCTATACAGCGCCTATTAACCCAGGCCTGATCATGAATATTTACTCCAAAGTTTTTAGCCTGATCTGGGGCTACCAGAAAGCCTTTATCTGTAGACCTAGCACTTTCAAGCAAGGTAGAACTTATTTCCTTAGGTAAGAGTTCTAAAGTGCATAGCCCGCTCTCCGGCACCAAAGCATCAAGATAAACAAGGGTGCGGACATTACTGGGTACCTTATCAGCAACACCGGTAATGACCATTCCCCCATAGCTATGACCACATAAAATGATGTTAGAGAGTTCTTCCGATTCAATGACACCAAGAACATCCTGAATATGTGTGTCCAGGTCAATCTTATCATTTAAAAGATGAACTCTCTCTCCTAGACCTGTTAATGTGGGAGCAAATACTAAATGGCCAAAATTACGCAAGCGATCCGCAACCCGCCGCCAACACCAACCTCCCTGCCAAGCGCCATGTACCAAAACGAAGGTTGCCATCCGTTGCCACCTTTATGTACGTAATGAATTTATATGTAATAACCGACCAAAGAGGCTGGTAAGAAATGACTTGAAAAGTAGCATTTCACGCTGTCAATACTAAGGAAATGGGCCACCTATATTCAACCGCCTCCCTCTCATTATATGAAGCGGTTGAGAATGTTTAAGTTACTCACATGAGCTCTGCTCCCAGTACTGGGGTGCAGCAGTGGGAGACCACCAGTTTGGCCCGTAGGTGGAAGTATATACCTGGCCCTCAAAAGTTACACGATCACCAGACTGATAGGCCTCATCGCCTGCGTAGGGCTGCTGAAATTCCGGACAGGAAGCTGCCGAGTCGCCCTCTGTACTGGTATTGTCATCAGAATTGTTATTAGAGGTATTACCTGATCCCGTATCAGAATCGCTGTTTGATTCACCCCCTGCCGTTTCACAAGTGGTTTCAATCCAAAGTGATGGCACCGAGCTTGGAGACCACCAATTGGGCTCGTGTTTGGATTCGTAAGCGATACCATCGAAAATAACGATATCCCCAATCGCGTAACCCGGATCACCAGCGTAGGGCTGCTCAAATACTGCACAAGAGGTAGTCCCAGTATTCCCACTACCCTCGGTGTTTCCAGTATCATCTGAATCATTGTCATTGGTATCTGAAGTACCATCCCCCTGATCAGCACTAAGTTCGTACCCAATCTCAACGTTTCTCAGGCCACTATTTTCTAGCAGATAAATACTATTAATACCGTACAAGGGTTCAAAGCTGCTGCTACCATCATAATCACCAGCTCTAATACTGGTTTGCTCTCGGTTAATCAATTCAGCCAAGTCGTGAGACCAATTTTCTGCGATCCCTTGCTCGCTTGAGGCAATCTCCAGAAGTGTAGAATAAGAGCTATTTTCACCGGAGCTATCAAACACACGGGTATATACCTTGTCTCCAATATTTAAGTCTTGTGTTGGATTAATTGTGCCTACAGCACTCCACGCAGTATTGGTAACATTATCACCATCAAACTCAACATCGATAACGTTATAAAAAGCATTCACTGTATCACCAACATCCCAAACAGCGAGTATGACATGGTAACCCTCACGATCTGGAACCTGACACTCATGTGTCATATTTGTTGGAGGTTGCTCATAGTTTCCATCCACTTCACAGAAGGGATCAAGATCAAACTGATCACGGGTTAACGACGCGTTAGGATTCCAGTTTTCTTTGGTAATATAGTATTTCCAATCCCTGGTTACATGGTTCGCAGTGAAGTGCCATTTAAAGGTTTGCCAACCAGAACTGATATAATTCTTAACCCAGCGATCAGAAGACTGTTCATTTAGCTCTGACCAAGAGCTATTCCCCGCACTGGCAATCTGCCCATCAGCGGGTCCACTTTCCGGGAAGCCTTCATTACCCTCTACACTTTGTGGTTCCCACTGAACTGCACCGCAGTTTATATTCATCTCTCCAGAGTCGAGAGGATATTTACATAGTGTCCCACGTGCGGATGCAACCCCGCCATCAGCAGCTTCTACATAACCATGGCCAAGTACATTAGCGCTAATTCCAGTTAAAACTACAGCCATTAATGTATGACTAAAAAAAGGTTGTTTAAATACAGAAGCTAATTTGGTTTTTCGGTAAATCATATCTTTGCCTGTTATTCAATCTTGTCCGATGTCCTTCCCCAGTTAAGCTAGATCCTTCACTTACCGAAGCAGGTTTTACTTCAGAAGTAGCGTTAGCGACAAAGCTATGGACCGCCACTGATTAACACGGTTCCTAGAAACCAAGCAAAAAACCATTTAGATCGAAAATAGAACCCTGCTCTCACTAAAATTCATTAAAAGCAATATAAAACCACTTAAAAAAGCCAAGAGAGCATAAAAAACTGAAATTATGATTCGAATTCACAATGCCTTGATAAAATTAATGAACACTAACGACAATTACGGCCAGATTTTTGGCGCAAAAAAACAAGCCAATAAAAAACAAGGAGCAGTAGCCATGTTTTCCATATTTCCTGCACAATTACGCTGTAAAATGTCCAATTGTGGAAGCCCATCTATAGTTATCTTCTACCCGCAAGCACAATAAATCCTAGTGACTGACAAGCAAACCGCGCACAAAAAGATATTTCACAACTCTATTTTGGTCCAATTCGAACCAGGATATAAATAAAATCTGAGCGAGCGCATCTATGTATAGTTGAAAGTCTGCTAGTGTAAATAAATAGAGCTATATAACGTCAATTGCACTCTGAAAACTCTGTCTTCTAAGTGAAGGACCCAAAACCACTAACCGAAACCACACGCCTATACTTTCGAACAGGAAGGACATTATCTCCACCTTAAAAAACTGAAAGCACTCACCAATAAAATCCCAAGCAATATTTCTCTTTCAATTTGTAATTAACTGATATTGATCAAGGTCACTGTGTGATGTACGGTTATATTGTTGCTGACCAAGTAGTCAAATAATTGATAATTATCCGATAAGGAGGCAATGTTATGGCAGTTCAGCTAGGTGGTAATTATGCTGCTTATCGATTCAGACCGGAATGTACCTGGGTGACAGGCACCAATGCAGGAGAGCTGCGTTCTGATGGTTATGGTTCCTGTGTGGGGCTAGTACTCTATAGCGGCGCCCCTAGAAAGATTGGTGTAGTCGCTCATTTTTCAGGATCAATGCAAGCTCCGCAGGTAAGAAATGATGCCCTTGAGATAATGGCAGCAGTCTGCCCTATTGCACCGGGAAGAAAGTGGCGGGGATGGGTTTTTGGTGGCGTATCACTCAATGGTAGCTCTTCACATCAGACC
The DNA here is from genome assembly GCF_052468275.1 of Microbulbifer mixtoriginis (SeqCode). Lineage (NCBI taxonomy): Bacteria > Pseudomonadati > Pseudomonadota > Gammaproteobacteria > Cellvibrionales > Microbulbiferaceae > Microbulbifer > Microbulbifer mixtoriginis (SeqCode). The sequence goes on from NZ_CP174341.1 coordinate 3,838,076, forward strand.
ATGCTTGGAAATGGATCTAGCTTGACACACACACGAGCGCTAGTTGATACCGTACGTGGCGTGTTGGAATTTAATCGCATGTTTGATGTTAATTTTAATATTACGAATATGGAAAGATTTAATTTCACTACCCAGGGAGTTTTCACTGAGATGACTTTACGTCAAGGTGGAAATTATGTTGGACATCAGGGTGTTAAGTTAGATCTCGCCAGCGGAAGAGTAACCTGGGATGATCTCAATCATGGTTCAGGCAACTCGAAAGCCAACAAGATGATTAATTCTATGTTTTGACCTTCAAAATTTGACCTGGCAGATATCTCACCACTGCTGTCAGGTCAAACCTTTCAGACCCACTTTTTATGAAGATGCCCACTTTATGAGAACATCTTTTACCCTCAAACTCTTGCCTTATAACTTTTGCAGAATTCAACATAATAACGCGAAGATATCAACAGATAAAAAGCTGCAGATGCGCTTATTATCAACCAAACATTTGATATAAAGTACAAGCTCCATAAGTATGCCAAAAATGGAAAAGTAAATATAATTAACTTATGAAAACCAGCTTTTGTTATATGAAGCCCTGCATATATAGAGACCAAAACTGATAAAGATGCACATACTAAAAGCAGTGAAGAAGACTGTAATGTCTGCATTAATAAACCCAGTAGGATAAAAACTATCAGCCCAAACCAACGGGTGTTAGGCTCAAGGGCTCCCATACTGATAGGCGCAGCCATATAACTAACAATATGGTACCCTGTTACTATTACCATAAGTGCTGCCCAACTATCCGCATTAGCCAAAACAATAGCTGCCAATACCCAGTTAACTAGAATGGATCGTCTGGAAATATTGTGCACTGGATCTAGCACCGCTAGCCAGCGAGGCATTTGCCCTACCTTGGCCATCGCAAATAAAATCCTTGATGAAGCTCCAAGGTACGTATATCCAGAAGCTGAGGGGCTAGTGATACTATCTGCAAGTAATATTAACGCCAAAAAGTGCAGGCCAAGCAGAGTGGCTAGATCTAACAGTGGTGAAGCAAAATTCAACCCCTGCCAGCCACCATTCTCTATCAACACCTGATGTGGAACGGCCTCCATAAAAGCAAATTGCAATGACAAATAAACCAAAGTAATGATTACTATCGATAGTGTTATAGCCAAAGGGATATTGCGTTTAGGATTTTTGATTTCACTAGCAAAAGCAATACTTACTTGAAATCCATTGTAGGAATAGATCAAACCTGCACCAATAATGGCTGAAAAGGCACTATGGAACTCAAACTCCTGACTGGAAGGAAGAGAAAAATTTGAGCCTATGTGATTTCGGGTAAAAACTACAATGAGTAATACTGTCAGAGCAAATAGTGGAGTAAAAATCTTGAGTACAGTTACAATATTATTGATTTTAGTTAGCCAACGAATACCATAAAAATTAATCAGTAGATATAGCGCTAAGATGCTAAGGGCAAGTAACTTTCCCCAAATCGTAAGACTATGACTTTCAATCAATAAAGAAGAGCCAATAGCAGAAGAAAGATACTGTGTAGTAGCCTGAGCCTCCGTTGCAACAACCATTAGAATGCCAAACCAATTGGCAAAGGAGAAAGGCATACCAAAGATACTGTTATAAGAAAAAGCACAGGCTTGAGCTAGCGCGCCTCGGACCGGATAAATCGACACGACACGCGCAAGACACAAACCTACCATCAGAACTAAAGCTGCAGCGAGTATCCACGCCATAAATGCCCAGTTACCTGCATATCTAGCTGTTAATTGGGAGCTAAACAGCCAGCCCGAACCTATCATGCAAGTAGCACTGAGCAATGTTGCGCTTAGTAGCGTCGCTTTTTTCTTACCACCCTTCTTATGATGCATGTTTGGTAGATTTTTATAATTTATATTTTGAGTAGATCACCATTTTACCAATCGAAGCATATCAATAGTTCTTATTCACCTGCCTGACTAAAAAACACACACAAGCTTTTGCAACTACTTATCTACAGTTCGCAGCATCCAATAGTTTTTTCGAACTTATATAAAATTACCAGGTTCATAACCTCTAAGAAGTTTTAAAGCCTAATGTTTAACTATTTGTCCTAGATATTCTGTGGTTAACAAATTCAATACCGATCAATTGAAGCACCTAGTATACTGTTTAACTATCAACCGACATCAAATAAGAATCATTCGTCGTGCAATGCCTCTAAACGGCATAGAATTCATCATTTTATCTACTGATATATCTATTTTTTCTATCTTCCTTTAGCTCACCCAAAAGAAAAATATATTTGATTAATCGATCTATACCTGTACGAACATATTGCAAGTGCATTAGAGTCACAATGGATAGCAAATAGATTTTGGGGAACTCACCTGCATTGGCCTACGTTGGATTGAAGGCTATAAGTAAGCACCAACAAAAATAAAGCCATCATCTTAATAGTTATAAAACTATAAAAACTGGCAGCTCATATAGCAATGAAATACTATTTATTTAACTATCTGCAACTGTTTCAATAGATCGGCATACAAGTTTATCTTTTGTTTTAAAAATTGTGAGATCACCACTTTAAATTGATTATTCAAGACAGTGAAGTATTGTAAGGTTCCTCTGAAAATTATTAAGTTATTTTTCAACCAATTAATATCAATCAAAGATTGATTCAACTTCCATTTAAACATCTTCCCTAACTTGATATTTCAAGGAAATTAAATGCCTAAACACACAAAATAAAAAAACATAATCCCTCACTTTTGTTTAGCATTAGATTTCAAACATTCTTAAAAATCTAAAACTACAGCTATCGAGAAATTTATTAAGATAAATGGGTATACAAACAAATAATTATGTAAAACCTTGCACAGAATCAGTACATTTGATTGCTAAATGGCACATCCCCAAAAAATTATTGAAGAAGAAGAGGATTTCCTATCAAAAGCATAAACACGATATAGCCAACCAACAGATAGACTACGAAGCTATCTAATAAATTCTGAGCTTTTCACCATCCTGTCTTGTGCTGCTTCCTATTTTTCCTCTGCCGGCAAGTAAGATCCAATCCATAACTCACTAAATAATCTCGTCGAAAGTTAGGGGCAGTCACTTTAGAATTTACAAAGCGACCAATTTCTGTACTTCAATGCATAATATGAATTAGGATGCAATAAATTTACTTCAGCTAATGAGTTAACGGTAATCCGTAATAAAATGTCTTCGCAGCCGACTATTACCATCTACTTTGTATCCTAACTCCGAATAGTTTCTCAACTTCAGCCCTCATTTTCTTGCTGTAGAAAAGCTGTAATCGGAAATGATGCCCCATTTCAAACAGAAACCTTTGATTAAGTTGTCCCAGAAACTTTCACCGCCCCCTAAACAAGTACCTTGCTCTTCCTATAGTTAGTGCCTTTTCCAGCAAGTGCTCGATGGGGATAGTAGTAAAAAGAAGACATTTCCATTGGGCTCAGGATGGAAAAAAGTCATAATATGCTTTCTAGCCGATAAGTGAGCTTTGGGCCTCTGTTAAGCGAAGAAAGGCAGAGTTTGATCATTTCCAATGATCACCTGTTAATCCTGACTTGAATCGACTCTCAACTGTCGGTCTTATTTTTATGTGAATACGTGAGACCAACCAATTTAAAATTATGTAATAGCTTTCAACAATCAAAGGTATCAATTAAAATAACTAAAATAGATTTAAGAAGCATGGAAATAGCTTTTTGAAATAAGGGTTATAGACACCTCTTTAAACACAATATCTGATACACACCCTAAATGAAATACTCCATAGCATTTTTTCCACATTGAATGTTATAAATTTAATGATGACCTATAAGGAGGCCTCCAATCCTTCTAATGACAAACTAAGCTTATTTAGAGCTTTGAAATATGGTTTACTTATAACTGAGATATTAGCTCACACACGTAGAGAGATCTAATGCAACTTTTCAGAAAGATAAGGATTAATCTATTTACTCCAGTAAAAACTCCAAAAAGTTTTGTACAGCAGTTTTTAAAGGAGCATGATACTGTAACAACATTAATGGTTTATCGCTTTAAAAAATATGGAAAGAAAGAACTTACGAGTTGCTTGAGCACACTTTATGATTTGGTAGGGCTAACTTCTGCTCCTCACTCTAAGTCTTATTATCTTTCTCAAATAAAACAATTACAAAAGCAGGCAACCAAAAACTCAAGTAGGAATTTTATTTATAGAAACCTAGAAAAAATGAGGATCCCAATTTACATTCATTTCAGTGAGAACAGCACAGACTTCATTATTGATCACGAATACTTCTCAGGATATACAGGGCTGCTGGTTGTTAAATGTGCAAAACATCTATTACAAGGCAATAAAGCTAGATCCGAAAAGTATTATTTAAAGTTAAAAAGGCTCTACCATGGGAGTAGAAATCGCTCTCTTTTGAAGTACTCAATAGATTTCCTCAAGGCCTTATTTCTCATTGCTGGACTACTTTTGTACAACAAGAGGGACCCTAAAACAAATCCTTTTCACCTGAAAGGGTATAGAAATACAAAAAGCGATCTTGGCGATATTGTAATGATATCAGCTAAAGTGAGAACTGAAGAACCTTCTCTTGAGGATATCACTGAAAAATTCATTGTTTCTTTTACAGAATTAATGGGCAGAAAAAAAGCAAACATACTAATAACACAGGAATTTACACAAAATTTACCTAAACAACACATTATTGAGAAAAGAATCGGTAACACTGCGTGTGGATTTAACTTTTCCTTCAGTACACTAAATAAATCTGCCCGTCAGCAGATTCATCTATTAAAGAAATATGATATAGCCTATTACGGAATGGTTTTACTTGATGCTCTTGGAGTGGAAAAAAAATTTGACCGGCTGATAAAAGAAGACTTTATGCTGGGTTACTTGCCTATTGGGGATGATGAGTGCATCGCGGTCTATTCAATTGCTAGAGATACTTTGAATTTTACTATCAATAAATGTGACAAGGGGTATTGGATATACACCACAGCCAATAAAGCGGCCTTTGATATAAAAAAAATAATCTTTTTCTTAAGGCAATTCTCACTTGAATGTAATGTGGCGGACATCTAATGGCTTGAGGCGTATTTTTCACGGGTATTGTGAATCATATCTTATTAAGAACCAGTAAATTTCTATTTTGATATAATTCTAGATTCCAATAAAAATATATCAGGAAGAATTATAACTACCTCAGACAATTAAAAATCAGTTAATCCAAATCGCCTGAACTCACGAGTACTAAACTCATAGTATCCGTTAATTTTCTTGCAAATGTACTGATAGTTTGGATTATTTAGCTTTTCAGTCTTTGAAACTGACTCGTCAACTTTCTCAGCCGGTGCAACCTTATCTTGATGATAAACAACTGCTTTATCTGCAAAAATTGGCTCAATATTTAATTCACTGATAATTCTGTAAGCCATATCAATATCATCATACCCCCATGTACCATCATAAAATTCGTCAAACATTCCCACTTTGATAATATCTTCTTTTTTATAGATCATATTACAACCATAGAAATGGCCCCAGGGTTGCTCCGTATCAGGTAAGTCTTCTATCTTACCTATCCTTCTATCTTTTGTTAACCCATAATTCGATGGGCTTTTAAATCTGGGGCAGGCACTTAGATGTAAATCAGTGCCGTCGATCATATCAACCTCAACGTCCTTGAAGTGAAGGAACTCCCTCAACCCTGTCATACAGATGTTCTTCCCCTTGTTATTAATTATATTATTAACCCGCATTAGGTAATTGGAGGATGGGATGCAGTCGCTATCTGTAAAAACACACCAGTCATATTTAGAAATCTTTACTCCTAAATTTCGAGCAGAATTAAGGGCAAAAGGATTATCTAAGATCTGGCGATAAAGTAAGGTTAAATTCAACTTGTCTTTGTATTCCTTATAACAAGAATAAATACCTGAATCACTTGAATTGTTATCGACAACAATAACTTCGAAATCTTCTTTTGGATAATTTTGGACAGAAAACCCTTTCAGCATGTTGCGCAAGAGACCCGAATTATTATAACAAGGGGCGATTATGCTAAATCTAGACTTCATAATATCAATCGTTCCCTTGTTACCATTAAGTTCACTTTCACTACATAATGCTCAATAAAATATTTAAGCAAATTTAACTTCCTCCCTGTGGCTGTAATTCAGAGATTTACCTTATGGGTAAGCTCCCATTCTCGCCTATCATCCGTGTACGCATAATGATTATCAAGGTGCCAAATTCTTAAACAATATTATTCATTGGGATCTTACTTGTGCAGTAGTATAAACATAATATTTGCCTACTCAAGATGAAATTCATGCAGCTTGACAGCTAGCGATCTACAATAGAGTCGGGCTTGTACACAGATCAATTCAGATCACAACCTATAGATATTCACTAGTGTTATATCCATGAATACAGAAACCAACATTTCGCCTTTCAACTATAGATTGCATCTCAAGAATTTAGGGGTTCACATTCTTACCCCTTAAAGGACAATCCGGCATATATCAAGAGGATGTTGATTTTTTATATCACAATTATTATGAAATATTAAGTAATCATGATCAAACTTGCCCTAATACACAAAGGGAGTCTAAGGCCACAGTTATTATTAGTAATGAAACCCATATTTAACATTAGCATTCATACCAATGATTCGAGAATACCTATGAGTAGTCGCCCACTAAATAAGTGTTAAATTTCACGCAATAAAGAGCCTACATTTCATTAGCCGAAACCAGGCTTTAACATGTATTTCCCTCTTTTGTATTGTACAAAATCTACTTTTAGGGAAAGTGACTAACACCATGGACTGTAGACTTTCCACAATCAATAAGCTGACAAACAGAATATATACATGCACTCAGTATTTTTTAATGACGAAATAAATTCTTACTATGGTGCCAACATTCCCCCCTTATCCTGCCCACCCTACACGACTTTACTTACGCTTAAAGCGCCCTGATTTCTTTACGGTGTTCCACTTCACTTCTATAGATTCTAATTCATCATGTTTTTCTACACAGGTAGAATCAGAACATGCCTAGTCAGGGATTACCTGCTCATACTGAAATTTAAATCTCGTACTTATTGGCAGCTATTGTATCGGCGCTATGTGTTAGCCCGCCAGAATCCTATAAATCAACATCCAACTTTACTTCAATATACCTGAATTTTTTTGTATTACGTTGTTCAGGATCACGCTTCTTCTACTTACTCTGTGGAAGAGGATACCAATAAGTCGAACCCCTAACATTTTAAAAAATGCATTCAATGCCAATACAACTCTCAGAGGATACACAAGTAGTGTCTCTCTGGCCCGGTCGTTAATAAGTAAACACTCAAATTTCAGCTCCTTCTATAAAGTGGGAACATTCAACTGAGCAAGAAAGTTCCCCCACGAGTTTTAACTTATACTATGATTCGCCAAATCTGACTTAATGTATAAGTCATACATACCCCAGCAGGAAGACAAACAATACCCCATCAGAATAAAATTATTCAAAAAACCCAAGTAGAGGTTCGAGCAGATTGAAAAATATTCTAGGGGTTGTAAGGGTACATAGGTTATAGGCAGCATTTCACGAATGGCCACAACCCTTCGAAAAATCTTTAATACCGGAATTATGCCGTTCGGAGTTTGTTACACCGATTTTTCAGGATGATTCGTATACACCATTATGAATTTAAAGACTTAGATAGCCATGCAAAGCCATACCTTGGTTACAAATTATTATTAGAGACAGAAATCTAAATAAAGCAACCAGACTTCCTCAAAATTACTTTACATGTAAAATATAATGTGATCTATCCAATCAGAGCTCTTTCAGTTGAGTAGGTTGTAGAATATGATTTATTCAAGTGTTCTTGACAAGATCCCTAAGTGTATTGATAAATTTTTCCGCGAAGTTTAAAACATTATCTTTCTTAGTAAGGGGAGAACAGTAAGAGAAAATAAATACTGAGTTCCTAACCGTTGAATAGGTTAACAGTGATATTGGGTGAGCACCATGTGTCTGGAAAGGAATAGCTGTTACAATTTCAAAAGATTTCATGTGCGTGCCCAAAGCTTTCATGCTTCCAACATTTGAAATACATAACCCTTCAGAGAAAACTGGTTTATTATTTTCATATTCTTGAGCCCAACCGATAATATCCCCTAGGATATAATCTTTAGGAAAGGCGAACTTACATGATTCTCCCTCCGCGGCTTGGCGATCAAGCTCAACTTGCAAGTATCTTGCTAGCTGCCAAATATTACTAGTATCAATATTAGGTATTACTTCTAAAGTGGTTACTGCTGAAAATGCACCCACTGCGCTTAAACCGATTTCTGATCCACATAAATCTCGAACATCTAAAGGTAAGAGGATTTTAATCCAGTCCCTATGATTAGGTAAAATTTTTGAGGCCTTAATAGCAACAGCACAAAAAAGTGCACTAGGCCTAACTTTGTAGCTCTTCCCCTGCTTTACAATACTTGAAAGATCCTCCATAGGAAATTGTCTATAAATAGCGTGCCCCTCACGCTCTGCAGCAAAGGCTGACTCTTCAACTGGCCATTTAAATAAATCATCTTTAGCGTTACATGACTCCTGTCTTGCGAAGTATTTGGAGGAGCTAAAGTAGCTCTCAACCGCTTCATACAAGGGCTGCCTTCCTAATCTAAATGTCTCAGGCTCCCTAAAATATATATCTAGAACACAAAAAAGAGTCATTACTGACCGGCCATCCAGGGCTGCATGGCTGCTTACCAGGGATATCCAGTCAACTTTATTCTGGGAATTTATATAGAACGAGAGCGTATAAGTGCATTTTTCAACATCAAGTCCAACCTCGCCTCTACGCGTAAACTCCTCTTCAAAATCAAGAGGCCCATCTAATTTCACAGCTTCGAAAGGGATAGAATCAAATGACACATCACAACGCCAACGAAGTTGCTCTCCAGACTCCACACGTGCTTGTAATAGAGGATAAATTTTATGAATAGATGCAAACCCAGACTTTAATTGCTCAACGCTTAGTGGTGTAAGAACTTTAATGAAGGAAATAACTAAAGTACCTCCACAGGTCCTCCTGGCTAATTCTGTGAATATTGCTTCTTGAGCACCTAACACTCTGGAAAGGTTTTCACTGGACACAAAATATCATCTCCATAAGGCATATCTATGCTAACTAAAGTAATTCCTAGAGGAGGTAATAACAAAGAAAATTTAGTATTGAAGAGTGATTTTTTTCATACATTTCACACTTAATAGCTGCAATATTTTTTTACTTTTTAGCATCAACCAGGAAATTAATCTACGAAACTGAACTTATACTTCTCGTGTATTGAGTTAAACTCAACTTGGCTTCAGCCTACTAAAAGGACAGGGCAATTTAAAAACCCGATGTAAAACTTCGTTATAGATAGTTGCCAATACGCCTCCCAGAATATCTGCGTACATGACGGCAGTACACAAATTAATTTCAGAGAAAATCTAATAAGAAGTGATATAGATTAACGCTTCACCAATAATACTACGGGTGCTCCCCATTAGGCTCCTTGAGCTCAGTATATTTAACTGGACAGTTTTTTTGAAGCCGCATAGTTTTAATCAAGGATGCAGTAAACACTAATTTTGCACTAAAGCGGAAATAATATAGAGTTTTGTACAAGCATTTCTCCCACCTTAATTTATCTTTAAAACTTTAGATCTAGCAATAGACAAAATGGTATCGATAATAATCTGATTTTGGACTCTTTATTTTTCTGCGGTTTTTGACGACAATTGATCCTAACCTTTTCCTACTCAGAGAATAATAATGAAGGATTTTTTGATTATAGGCGGTGGCCATAATGGCCTTGTCTGTGCCTGCTATTTGGCTAAAGCTGGAAAAAATGTAACGATTCTTGAGCGCCGGTCGATTGTTGGTGGTGCTGCGGTTACTGAAGAATTCTACCCAGGCTTCCAAAACTCTGTGGCAAGCTACACCGTGAGTCTGCTTAACCCCAAGATCATCGAAGACCTCCATCTAGGAGAGCATGGCTTGGAAATCAAATTACGGCCGCAATCAAACTTCTTCCCACTTTCAGAAGCCAATAGTCTTTCCTTCCATAAGAATCTTGCAGATACACAGGCAGAGGTAGCACGTTTCTCTGAGAGAGACGCAGCTACCTTACCTGACTTTTATGCCATGCTGGAAACCGTTGCGGATATTTTACGCGAAGAGCTACTGCGCGCTCCTCCCAACGTGGGTGGTGGCCTTATAGACCTGGTTCGCGCTGGTGGATTTGGGCTTAGAGCGAAAAAGTTAAGCATGGCATCACGCCGAGACGCTCTGGACCTGTTCACCAAGAGTGCTACCAACGTGCTGGATGCCTGGTTCGAAAATGACCATGTAAAAGCTGCGTTCGCCTTTGACTCTATTGTCGGCAACTATGCCGCTCCAAGCACTCCCGGTTCCGCCTATGTGCTCTTGCACCATGTGTTTGGCGAGGTAAACGGTGAGAAAGGCGCTTGGGGCCATGCTATGGGTGGTATGGGTGCTATCACTCAGGCCATGCGTAGAGAGGCAGAGCAGCTCGGGGTCACTATTCGTACAGACGCTGAAGTTAAAGAGGTGCTTATCGATGGTGGTCGCGCTACCGGAGCACGGCTAAGTAGCGGGGAAACTATTGCAGCTAGTAAAGTAATCGCTAATGTCGGCCCTAAACTTCTCTATTCCCAGATGATTGACGAACAACATCTGGAGCCGGAATTTCACCGCAGGGTACGTGGTTTTAGAGTGGGGTCCGGCACCTTCCGTATGAATGTCGCACTGTCTGAACTGCCAGACTTTGCATGTAAACCCGGTACTCACGTACAACCGCACCACAAGTCGGGAATCGTCATTGGCCCTACCATCGATTACCTGGAGCAGGCCTATATAGATGCGGCTCAATACGGCTGGTCAAAGCAACCCATAGTAGAGATATTGATCCCCTCCACCATCGATCCCTCCCTAGCCCCCGAGGGCCAACATGTGGCCAGCCTATTCTGCCAACAATTTGCTCCAGAACTGCCGGAGGGTAAGAGCTGGGACAACTACCGTGAGCAGGCAGCTCAGACCATTATCAATACCGTCAACAACTATGCACCCAATTTCCGTGATTCCATCATCGCCCAACAAATCCACTCACCGCTGGATTTAGAGCGCAAGTTTGGCTTGATGGGTGGCGATATCTTCCATGGTGCCTTAGGCCTGGACCAACTGTGGAGCAACCGCCCTTTTATGGGCTTTGCGGATTACCGCACGCCGATTCAGGGCCTGTATCTCTGCGGTTCCGGTAGTCACCCGGGAGGTGGCGTTACTGGAGTGCCTGGGCATAATGCTGCGATGGAGATTTTAAGGGATAAATAAAAAATGACCCGCAGAAAGCAGGCCATTATCTGTTTGGATTCAGTAGTGGGGTATGAGTCGAACTCAACCCCCTTTCAGGCGCTACAATGAACTTGTTGATCGCTATTACAATTAACGCGAGCTCACTCTAAATAGCAAATGATACTGCTTGAAATGCCTTTTTATTAACTCTCTTAGACTTTCTTAGTAGCAATCCAGCGGTCAACAAGTTGCTCTAACACCATCAGCGGTACGGCACCATTAGTTAGCACTACATCATGGAATTCACGTATATCAAATTTATTCCCTAACTTTTGACGAGCACGTTCTCGCAACTCCAATATCTTCAACATACCAGTTTTATAAGCTACAGCCTGACCCGGCATCACAAAGTAGCGCTCAACCTCAGTGGTGACTTCAGTTCTCGGAAAACCGGTCGTTTTCACCATATATTCAATCGCCTCTTCTCGACTCCAGCGCTTGTGATGTATACCGGTATCTACCACTAAACGAACAGCACGAAGCATCTCATCTTGTAATCGCCCAAGATCATCATAGGGATCATCTTGAAAACCAATCTCCTTGGCTAGTTTCTCTGTATAAAGAGCCCAGCCGTCCGCATAAGCTGTATTTGATACGGCTTTAAGAAAAGTTGGCAATCCCTCTAAGTCTTTTGCAATTGCTTCTTGAAAATGATGCCCTGGAATTGCCTCATGATAAGCCAAGGTTCGCATGGTAAATTTCTTTGTTTCATGTACATCGCGCAGGTTTACATAAAACACCCCTCCGCGAGACCCATCAATTGCCGGGGGCATATAGTATGCTTTCGGTGCGCCTTGTTCTTTGAACTCTGCAATTCGCTTAACTTCAACGCCCGCAGTTGGTTTTATATTGAAATAATCGTCAATACCTGTGTTAATCTCATCGATAATCAATTGATAGTCTTTGATAATCTGCTCACGGCCCTTATCTGAATTTTCATAAAGAAACCGAGGATCATTATTTATAGCGGAGAAACGGGAGTTAATGCTTCCCGTATCAAGACCTACAGAAGCAAAGATCTGTTTCATTTCATCTTTTATACGCTCTACTTCCATCAAGCCCGTATTGTGCAGTTCATCGGGAGTCAGATTTGTAGTGGTATGAATACGTATTTGATATGCATAAAATTCATCACCTTCCGGGAGGGCCCAAACGCCATTATTCTCTGAAACCTTATACTGTAATTCTTGATAGTAAGCGATCAAGCTTGCGTACGCAGGATAGACATCTGTTTCAATTAATATTTTTCCTCTATCAAGGATACGTGTACGCTCTTGATCTGGTAAAGTTTCAAGAGTATCCAAGCGATTTTCCAGAGAGGTATAAAGTATGTTTTCATGCGCCGGAACGTTAATAAACCCTTGCATTTCTCTTAACACACGATCAATTACAAAGCGTGGAGGCAAGATCTTTTTCTGTTCCCGAATTTTCAACCCATCCAATACTTGAGAAAATTTTCTATCTACTTCACTTAAGCGGGAGAGATAATAATCCGCTTCTTTGACATTGTTAATTTGATGCAACTCAACAAGAAACTCCGGAAGAGTATTTTGCACACCAAACATTTGATTGAGAGGGTAATTATGATGCCTCCAGCGCTCCCCTTCTACTAGACTTTCCAGGTAGTACTCCAGAATATCATAGGAAATTGCCTGCCGGTCATTGAGACTAGATCTGTCATAGCTCCTTAAAGTAGATAGTTCATCCTTAACTATCTGTATCTCATGTTGCTTCATCTTTTCAGAAACATCATCAAGATGAGCATTATGGCCATCAACCCCAAATCGCTCCAGTATGCGAAAAATTGAGAGTGTTTCCGGGCTGGTACTTTGAATTTTTATAAAGGCTCGCTCAAAATATACATTGATAGACCATGGTTTAAAATAAATTGCATTGACGGCAAAGACCGAGATTGCAACCATCCCAAACAATAGTATCCCGCCAACCCACTTGGCTGTTGTTTTTATCATTATTAGATCCTCCTAATTTGTGCCACTATTTTCACTATGCCCTTAAACAAAGCACAACCATTACCTCTAGATAATGCGTCAAACAAACCGAATAAAGCGATAAGATGCACATTGTAGATAGATCATGACAGAACAATGGCTTTCAGAGAGGCCTGAAGACCAAAGTAGCTCAAATATTAGCAAGCATGAATCTTCCACCATCCTTTCGATTCCAGCTGCGAAAGCCACCATATCACCACGCTATTCTGCTAACAAATCACTCAAGAACTGCTGGAGGTCAAAAACTAGAGAACTATCGTGATTGGTCAGCGAAAACTATTACTGGTACCATCACCAACTACAATTCGAATATTCGTAATGCCATCATCGCCTAGAAAATTCACTCTCCCCAGATTTAGAAAATAGGTTTTGTTTGATCTATTGCGATAGATACCATAACCCCTTGGGATTGTATCAAGCGTGGAGGAACTGGCTCTTTATTTACTTTGCGGATTGGCGCACCCTGTACCAAGCCCCGTATATTTGTGACTCCGGTAATCTCGATAAGTGTAGCGATCTGTTTTTGGACTTAAGATACTAAGAATCAGGTGATACAGAGGCAGTGTAGATAAAAACAACTGATAAAAACGCTGACTAAAAAATCAAAGGTAATTCAGTGGGATTACAAGAATATTGTCAAACGAAAAGGGAAGTTATTGCGTATAATATGAGCAAGGGTGCGCATATTGCTAAACATAGCATAGCTTGAGATTAATACTTGATTTTATGGATTTGTCGCCAACTTGAAATTCCAACATATAAAAACACCGGAGTTCAACCCCAGCCTTTTTGGCTTAAACTGAATAATAGCCCATTAAAGAAAACCAAAAGTAATTAACAATTTTTTATTTACTCGTGCAGCTTTTAAACAATGGAGATAACGCTCGGATAGTATCCATATAGAATCTCACCCGGTTGGCTTTGTCTAGTTGATGGCAGCCATAAAGACACCCTTTGTTTGGTGATCTGTAACTATTTCAATCAAAATCGTCGTTGACGATCAAGACATTGTATCGCCAGCAAAACCAAAGGCGTTCCATTGTTTGATAAATGGTAGAGCTTCACATCTGGTATGGGTCAGTTTTATTCCAACTTTCTTGGAATCTGTTTTTAGTTGATAATGATTCCATCCAATTTCATCTCCAAACAAAATGTGCTGCGCAGGAATATGATCTTGTTAGTATGCTCAATAAATCAGTCAATCTTTTAATTCTCTAAAGCTCTTTGAATAGCTGGGCCAATTTGGCGTTTTCGCGAGATCACCCCTTTAGCAACAACCATATCATCTACTACCTGGTCCCCAAAAGCGGAGATAATAAGATCTTTGTCTGAGGTGTCACTCCAAAGTAGATAAGATTTATTTTCACGAGTGTCGACAATTGCGAAGATCAAGTGATCGATACCTTTCTCTTTTTTTATCTCGCCCATGGCAGACTTCAGTTCATACCTTCTGTTGATTAACTGTTGAGCTGTCAGCGTTTCAGCAACACCAATACCAACTTTTTTTCCTCCGAACTCAAAATCTTTAAAATCAAGTAAAACAATATCCTTAGCGGAAAACCCACCCAGATCTGATTTCTCTAGCAACATCCGCTCTGCAAACTTATCTACATCATCTATACCAGCTCTCTTTGCCAATTTTTTTACATAGACTTTGTCGTACTCGGTTGTGGTAGGTGATGTCAGGTTAACCGTATCCGAAAGAATTGCAGCCAACCCCATACACGCCAGATGAACTGGTAATTCAATAGCAAACTTCTGAGCATGATCAGTTAAAATTGTCGCGCTCGATCCCCATGGCCTAGTCTCTATACTGATTACATTTGGAATATTAATTGGCGATCCACCAATCGCATGATGGTCGATTATTGCTACGATTAAGTCTGGATCAACGCCAGTTGGCAATTGAGTGCCTTGATTGAAATCTACCAATCCAACAGTCTTTCCTGAGAAATTCTCAATTATTTCGGGCTCCTCAGCACCACATTGTTCAATGGCGAAGCGAGTCTCCGGATTGATTTTACTGGGAATTGCTGGCTTACCACCATAAATGAAGGCTGAGAGCAAGCTCCCACTAACGGAATCAGTATCGGGTATTTTATGCCCGGTCCAAACCAAATTCTGGGTGCCTTTTAACTCTTTCCTCAGATAGTCAGCAGCAACTTCTGGGGTAGACGTATCTTGCCCCAGGTCTGAGGAACTGATTTCCTGCGCATCTAATGAAGCGCCTACAACCCAACTGAGTGAAAAAAACAAGGCTCTCGAAAGCAGACCGGGGAAGTCTATTGGGCGGTGATCACCTAGTATTGACAGGCATGAGATTAGAAATCTCACCAGCATCCTCCACAGTCATTTTCTAACAGATTAATAGAAACCTTAAAATAACCGATGGCATGACTAACGTCCGTCCATCACATTCATTCACTCATTGCATCTTAAGCGGATCGATAAACTATCAAAGCTCTCTGAGTAAATAGGTAAGCAATTCGTACTATAGACAAGGTATAGTCACTTAGCGGACAAGCCAGCTACAGCTTAACTTTACTGGCACTATTTGTCGCATGCGGATACAAATAAACGTATTCCCTCGAAACTCTAGCTACTTCATTAACTTTCATTATTGACGCCAAATAAACTAAGGACACTTCTCAACACTCACCAAATATAAAGCCTAAACCGCCAACCCTACTGATGAAATTTAATAAAACACCTTCTATTTATCCATACCAATATGAGAGCAACCAAGGACTCGGCCCAGAATCATCCAGGTATTTCTTCGCGTAACGCCCTCTTATCAGTGCACTCACCCCTACGCCTAGTACCAGTGAATTGAAACACCTATAAATAGGTTGGCATAGGTTTTAACACTTAATATCGTAGCCTATACCGTAATGAGTAATCATTACCATATCGTACTTTATATCGGTAAAAAGGCTGACCTGACCAGATATCGAAGTGATTCTTCGCTATCTGGAGCTATTTAAGGCCTTAAACTTGGCACAACGATAACCCAGGGCAGCATACTCGATCACTGTGAATCGCTAAAGCTACAAAGCGTTGCCCTTCTCTGGCAGGAAAATTTAATCAATGTCAGCTGTTTTATACACTTCTTAAATGAATCCCAGCTAATCCTGAAGACAGCGTTACAGGCCACTAATTAAAATCCTGGGCTTTATTGGATAAAAGCGTTAACGCGGCCAGTATGGGCTATGTAGACCTAAACACAATCAGGGCCAATATCACAAATACGCCTAAACACCCTGATTACACTTTGATTCAACTATGCATTCGTGCAGCAAGCTCAATAAACATAGGGTACATGGTTTGATCCACTATCGGAGTTTCCTCTTTGATAATTTAACCCTGCTCCAATCTATCAACACTACGATTTCTGACTTATTACCACAAAGTGAAGTTTTCTAAAGCCTAAATACAAGTTCTTAACATTTCACCTACCCTTATTTCCAAATCAGATATGAGTAGCCACCAGAACCGATGCTTGTCGCAAAACTGAGACTTTTCTCCAATTTTTGGGTGCCCTGAATAATTCACTCTGCAAGGCTTGGTGTTATAATTTTGGCATTGTAATAATAACAAGGTGTAAAAAATGGCAAAATACATTTACCTCCCGGTAAACAGTGATGAAATGCTAGAGTTCGCGGAGAATATGGCGAGTGCATGGGATATTCCGAAGAATCAAATTCTTGCCAACAAGGTAACATCTGGTATTGGTAAGTCTATGTACCGCTGGATAGATAAGTGTCTCAGTAGCCTCAAATCTGGTGACACTCTTTATATTGTTGCTCATGGTACCGGCGGTGGCGATGGCAAGCAAATTGGTGCACAACGCAATAGTGGTAAGAATAAACAAGCAAAAGTTTTCGATAGAGGAGTAGAGTCGTGGCAGGGTGGAGTATGGAAAACCTATACCCCCACGCAGCTAGCGGGCACTCTGGTTAAAGAGGGTTTGCCTGGCAATTTTGTCGATCTACATCTCTGCGCTTGTGGCTCAGGTTATGATGGTGAGAAGTTAAGGCCCTGGGCCCAGCGTTTACGTGAGGCGATGGCCACTACCCATAAAAGCCTAGAGGTTACCGGGTACCTCGGCTGGTTTGATGCTACCGGTAGCTCTGTAAAGATTAAGGTTAATACTCAGTATTATGATTTGAATGAGCGTGCAGTCACCTTTTCTTAATAGTTATCGACTAAAAAGTGAAGTGGGCATCTGCAAGGATGTTCAAAACTCTGCGTGAGCTAGTCATCTATAGGCAGATTATTTCTCTCGGCGATCTGGAGAACAGATCGCCAGCTGTAATAGTGCCGAATTCAGGCTTTGAATTGGGCACGCCTAGCATTAGGCAGTTTTAGTTGTATTAATTCAGGACAAATCTGACACACCCTATTTTAATTGAGAGCTGTAATGCGGACCACAATTAGGAATTTCATGAATCAAATTCTCCCTAAAAGAATCATACTTTGAAGAATATTGCTTATCGCAAGAATAATCCTCCAGCCATCATTTTCAATCAAGACTCGCAATTTAAAACACACTACTCACCCAAATTTTACTTTTGAAATTAAGTTCATCACTATTACGTGCCTCTAGAATGGCCTACAATATTTGATAAGATTCAGCTTCAATCAATTAATCAGCCGGCAAAGATATTAGTTCTACGTTATGCTTCCCCAGGACCGGCCCTATGGAGCCCATCCAAATCCATTGTGGTCAGACGGCTTACAGGGGCAAACGAACCAAACATTTCCTCTCAAGGCAAACCAAGAGCTATTTCCTCTACGTATCAATTCACTATGCAGCAGTGCTCTAGATTTAAACCGACAAACAGAGACCTACCTCCTTGTGAGTTCAAGTAGTGGCGGGTTATACGCTCCTTTAGTTTACAGTGCCCCAGCATATCAATACCAAGTTACCCGCTTTGTGAAGCGCACCTTGGAATGGAAGCGATGCCAATGCTCCGGAATAGGTTACCAATTTACTTAATGAAATCCACAACCTCCCCGAAATTGATACCCAATTGGATATATCCTTTAAAGCTGATCATTATTGGAGCTCTATTAATGAACAAGCAAATTTCTACCCCACACTAGTACAGCTTTACCAAACAATTTCTTCCCATATTGCTGCCGCGGAACAGCTAAGTAGTAGGCTCTTTCTTTGCCATAATGATTTTAAGCACTGGAAATCTCATCACTAAAAAGACCGGGCGGCTTTATGCCATTGATTGGGAATACGCGGCTATGGGCGATCGCTTCTATGATCTCGGCGTTATCATTGAGGAACATCAGCTCAACAGAATTCAGCAACAATCCTTACTCGAGCTGTATCTTAGGTGTAATCCGGCCGGAGAATATTGGCGCAGAGTGTACAAATATCTAGACTTACTCTGGTATACCGTATAATGGGGCTCTGAGATCCCAAAAACAAATTTTTTGCTTAAAAAATAGACAGAATCGGCGAAAACCTGCTCCGATCGGAACTCGCCTAACATTTATAGCCTCCCTCACCTTAAGGAGTTTAGACACTTGATAAAGTAAATGTTGTAAAATCAACACTTCCGTTACTAATAATTAACCTCTAAAAACCAGGAAAATAACTTATGCGAAATATTGTTTTTACATTGATGTTGTTTGTTTTGACAATCGATAACGCGCAGGCACAAGAGAAGCCTGAAGCATTCAAAACTATCGAGAACCTTCTAAATTACCTATCCGATGTAGACCATGAGCGTATGAGAGGCACCGTAACTGAATCTTTTCTCTTGCTCGAACATGGTGAAGTATGGACGATTGAAGATCTAATTAAGGTAGCAAAGCCATCAGATACTGTTAGAACTAATTACTTTAGCATTATTGACTTTGATGAGAAGCCAGACCTAGTCACAATCAACTATTGGAATAAGGCCAATTTTGCTAAAAAGAATGAGAGCCAGGATGTTTATTGGCTCGAAAGCGCTATTCTAAAGAAAGTGAAAGGAAAGTGGCTCATCTCACAATTGCACTCTACAAGACTGTCATCTGGAAAAGTGCCAGAAAATGTGGTGTTTAAGCCATAAGGCTACCTTAACCACCAATAAGTAAGAGCCAAAAGGGATTTTGGTCTTATACTTCAGCGCTAATGACGCATTGATATATCCTAATTGACTCAATCAATAGCCCCCTCCTCTCAAGTCAAATTCCTACTGTAAGTCATTTACTAAGTATCAAACTCTATTGTTTACCACTATTAAGTAACTAAACTAAAAACTGAAAGTATATCTCTCTAGAGAAAACCACTCTGACTGGAGAGCCCAGATAATTGAAGGCTGCAATAAGCAGGGACTGGAAATCTTTTTCTTCTCTGCGGTGACCAATCACTATGCAGTGATGCAGCTGGCTATGGTCCTGGCGTAGAAGCTAACTCCTTCTGTCGAGATCATAAGTCTGCCTAGGTCAACGCGATACGGATTAAACACCACATTTAAAATTGTGGCCTGCCTATTATTCGCTTTGGTGAAGATATAATAAATGGAATGCAGTGTTCGATGCTGGATGCTGCGTAGCGCTTGGTAAATCCCATATCCCTCTGCATAATCAATCCCTGGTACCTGCGTTAAAAGAGGTTGATGGTGCCGCTCAAGCCTGGGCACAAACACTTGACTAGGTTGACTCACTACACGGGTATCAACTTCAGCTTTATGCCATTAGAGAATCCAATAGACCCAGATTTCCCGTAATGACTGTGGGGGAACCTGATATTCACGGGAGCAAAGTCAGGATAATAGTCACCGAAGTTTGTTCAGATAGCTTGCGGTACCAATAGAGGAACTGGCTGTAGTTTAGATTGTGATTACGAACATTGGCGCACTTGGATTGAGAGCTTTTCTCCGAAGTTGATGGAGGGGGCATCGTGCCAGTCTGCCAGGGAAAATTAAATAATGTGGCTCATGCACTGCTTATATGAGTAACAACTCCTTGCAAATCAAGCTCACCAAATTTGATGAGGAAATATATACTGCCTGCGATGCGCTCAGGATCATCTATCACTAGCTTAATCTTTCATTGTGGAAATTTAAAATCCCAAACAAGCGTATGCAGTAGCACGCTGGATCGCTTTGACTTTTTTCTACTGGGTTCATCGGCTATTTTTGTCTGGTAATCTGGGGCCCAATTTGGCTACTAGTTCACTTCGCTAAATAACAAGGGACGATTGCCGGCATCACTCCTCTAGTCTTTTCAATAAGGGTGCACCAGAGAGGCAAGATTATCCCTCCTGGCTGCCGCTTTAAGCGCTTTCAGGCCTTCGCTTTCAGCTGCTTTTTGATCCGCACATAGATTTCTTCACGGTGGATGGGCAATGACCTGGGTGCACTTATACCTATCTTCACTTGATTACCTTTAACCTCCAGCACTGTGACGGAGACATTTGCTCCAATCCTTAAGTTTTCACCTATCCGTCGCTTTAAAATCAACATACACATTTCCCTCGATGGTCAAAGTTTGGGCGCCTCCCAGGTGGGGAAGCTTGGGCTTAATATTTGGAGGAAATGTTGGGTGGTGCGCGGGGGCGGTAGGCAGAGAAGAGGAAAAGGCGGGCGCTAGGGTTCCAGAGATTGGGAATAGGCCCCAAGCTGCTGAATGTACTCCACTTTATTGAAGACGAGCGGGTTTCTAGCGTATTATCCATATAGCCATCTTGATACTTATCCTATCAATTTGGTTAGCTGGCCCCGGGTGTTGGTAGCACCTTGGGTCAGCGCCTTTTACTTACTCTTACGTCACGCTACCGTTCTCCTTTGAGGGGATGGGTTTTTTATAAAATTCTCGGCTCTCACGCAGCTTTCAAAATTTTTTGAATTTCTGAAGTCTTTTTAAGCGGCCCACTCTATTACTGCAAAAATACCAAGAGTATCAATTGATTTTACCCAGCTTTGGGGTTGAAACAAACTGAATAAATTCTAATAAGAATATTTCTGCGCCTATATTTTTAGTTATTTTCGACTGAGGAAATATCAATTAACCATTGGAAAACTCAATTCACATTGAAATTAACCCCATGCTTTTCTTAAAAAATTAAAGAGCAATATTCTCAATCACATGGCTAACTAAAGGCTAAACCGGGGAATGTGAAAGTCCACTAATGATTTAATTGACTCATTAGTTTTATACTCGTATCCGCACTCCTTTGTTAAATATTGGAAGAGCGGGATTCCGCTGTAGGGATAAATATTGAGTTCAGCGTGGAGTTACCATCTTGCAAGTCACCTCTCCACACTAGTGCTATTGCTTGGTTATTTTGGATTAAAACCAACCGTACAAGTAGCCGCTGGTGAGGTCATTTGAAATTCCAGGCTTTACTGAAATAAAACGCCCTTACCGCCTTAGTGGCACTTGTGGGCCTTACTCCTATCCGTGCCAATATCACCAAGACGCCTGAAGACACTAAGTACATTTTGATTCAACTGAATTTTTGGAAACGGCTTTCGATGCTTGATGGGATCAGTGGTGGCTATGCAACAAGCTTACAGCCAGTTCAATAAACGTTGGGTACACGGCATAGGCAACTGCCGGCACTACCTCTCAGCTACCCCCTGCTAATCTAGCCCCACTCCAAACACTCAACGCCGTGATTGCCAATTTCCTATCCAAAACAAACTTTTCCAAAGTCTGAACACAAACTCCCAGCATTTCACATCCTTTACGGATGAAGAGCCTCCAGAACTGATACTTGTTACGTAACTGACACCTCTCTCCAATCCTAGGGTGCCCCGAATTATTGCAGATCTGCGACCCAACGGTAACTTCGTAGGCTTGCCCATAGTTAGTCTGCCGAAGCCGTTTTAGGCTCAATAGATAGTGAGCTATTGAAAGGACTCATCGAGGCTGCAGACCAAGAGATCAGAGAAATCTTCACTGAACCCCTAGCCAGCCTCCCGTTATGAGCACTACACGTCGTTACGAGGGGCATTAGCAAATATGGATAAATAGCTCAAAATTTGAGCAAACTTCTGCTCCAGGCGGATCACAAGTCATTACTTCCTCTCACGAATGGACATTTAGGCCAGCTGCTGGTTGTGTGAATAGCGGCGCAAAAACTAAAGCACCAGGATGAGCAAGCGCCTTCCCTTGGATTTCTGTCACTAACTATGTGGGTACCTTAAGAGACTGATTATATATGCGCCAAATAATGTTATCATTTAGAGATTGCTACTGATCAAACTTTGAAGCATACATCTTTCCTGTTCAGTAACCACTTGCCCCATTAATTGATACCTTGGTCGACGCCTAGTATCAGCAAATCAATTTGGCTCTAGAGCCATGATAACGAAGGAAAGCTATGGAACAGCTGTTTGGAGGAGTGGCCTCTCTCCTGCTATCGAATGAGGGTAAATTAGTTGACGGTACCCATTATCCACTTGCTTTATTTGCCCTTTCATCGGCAACAATGGGGTTTCTGGTTGTGCTACTTGACTGGCTTATGCACCTCTCGGGCCGAGACAGTGTACTAAAGCTAATTTATCGTGGACCCAACATTGTATGGCTTATTCTACTATGGGGGCTGGGCGCAGGCCTAGGAGGTTTCGTCGGTGCAGCCTTTGGCATCCTGCAGCTTAATCGTGCTGCCTGCATTACCATCGGTATAAGTTGGCCCCTGATCCTACCTAGAATAATTAGTTCGCTAGACCAACATGAAGAAAGAGAAGAAATTGAAAGTTTCCCTGGAGATACCGAATGAAGCTATCTCAACTGCTGCTTGGTGCACGCAAGTTCGCAAGCCAAACTCGAATTTTAAAAGTACTAAAGTCGAGCGAATACTTCGACCATTCATCTGAAAACATCAAGGAAGTAACATTACTGCTGATTTTCAAGACATCCACACAGCGCTCTTGGTTAGCATTTAGTAATCATAAGATGTACTTCATTCTTGATGATTTAAGTAGAGAACTGCCTGAGGTTCGCTGGAGAAGAATTCGTCAAAATATTATTTCAAACAACAGAATTACACTCGATCTAAAACTAGAAGAATTTACTGAAAATACAGGCCGAGTGAATATTGGAAGAATGAATAAAGGTTTTCTATATTCTAAGTCACTTTTTTTAAACGAAGGAATAAAGAAAATGATTTTCAAATTGATTCAAGAAAAGATGCTTAACGTAGCTTGCAAAAATTGAAAAATTAACAGCACATTGCTAGTTCTGTCATGATACGCACTCAAAAATTCTTAGTTTGAAAGAAGTTCTCATTTGTAGTCCTGAGCAAGCCTATGCCTTTTGTTCAGCTGCAGTGTAGATAACACGAAAACCTAGCGGAGAATCTCAAAATGGCTGGTTATTGCTTCTGTGCACCCGAAGCTCAAGAGTTAGTCAACGGCAGTGGATTGATGGAAAAAATCGCAACTCATGCCGAAACAACAAGAAAGCAAACTTATGTACTTCATAGACCTCTATCAAAAGAGGATGCTACCTACGATTATGACAACGCCATAGTTATATTCTCATCCGGAATGAAACCATGTTTTGTAAATATGGGAAATGACCAGGATGCCTTCGAAGATTATATTGATGACTTCATTGAAGATATATCTTACTTGTCCGAAAAATTTAAATACCGTGAAAAAATTGGGCGAAAAAAGCATTGGCTGTCAATATTCTCTAACAACCCTAATAAGGATATTGACTTTTCAGAATTGACCGTAGAAAAAACTTCTGATACAAGATTGGTAGACTTAATCACCTCTCTGGTTGTAGGTAGTATTAATGACATTTCAAAAATTGACTTAGAAGCCAAGGATCTACTCAGCTCTGTAAAATCAAAAATCATTCTATTCGACACTGATCAAACTAGCTTTGTTTTTCGCACAGGGTCAAACAAAAAATTTGTAATCCAGGGGCTAGCAGGATCGGGAAAAACCGAGCTCCTCCTACACAAAATAAAAGAAATTTATTCGAGAGACGACCAAGCAAGAATTGCATTTACTTGCTTCAACAAAGTACTTGCAGCGTCAATGAGAAGCAGGATTCCAGATTTTTTTGATTTCATGCGCGTCGATCGTCAGATTGAATGGACAGACAAGCTATTTTGCTTTCACTCTTGGGGAAGCGCGAAAGATCCTTTATCTGGAATGTATAGGTATATATGCTACCAATATGAGATCGCATTCGGCAATTTACAATCAGGAACATTTGAAAGTCTCTGCAAACGGGCAATCGACGATATCAGGAAAATTCCTGGAGAAAAAACTTACATATTTGATTACGTGTTTATTGATGAAAGCCAAGATTTTCCTGATAGTTTCATCGATCTATGTGAACTAGTAACAGAGAAAAAAGTTTTTGTAGCCGGGGATGTTTTTCAAAACATTTTCCAGCCCATTGATGACCGAGTTAATCGCGCAGATATGGTCTTGAAAAAATGCTACCGAACAGACCCCAAGAACCTTATGTTTTCTCATGCATTGGGAATGGGGCTTTTTGAGACTCCAGTATTGAGATGGCTAAAACCCGGTGAGTGGGATTCATGCGGTTATCGCTACTCCAAGCACGGAAATCGCGCTCATGTTTCTCGAGACCCCTTGAGACGCTTTGAGGACATACCCAATGACTTCAAAAGCACAACAATCCAGACTCTAAATGCAGGCAAAGCAATTTCGGAAAGCCTGCTAGAGGTGGTTAATGGGATCAAGCTTCGGCACCCATCTGTAAGGCAAGGTGATATTGCTGTCATATTCTTGGACAGAAGTAACTATATATACAATGTAATACCAGAACTAAAATTAGCGGTAAAAAACAAATTTAATTGGGACGCCAACGTTTCCTTCGAAACAAAAATGAGCGACCCTGATAAATTTTTTATCTCAAACATCAACAATGCAAAAGGATTGGAATTTCCTTTTGTTATCTGCTTCGCTCAAAATCTAAACCAGCGCCCAGCCTTTCGAAACGCTCTATATACGATGATGGCTCGCTCATTCTTAGAAAGCCATTTGATTTTAGGAGCCAACTCTGACAATAACGTAGTAGAACAGGTACGCACCGGTTTAGACTTCATGTCAGAAAAAAATTACATGGACCTTAGAATACCGTCTGCCGGAGAAATTGAAGCACAGAAAGATCTCTTCGTCTTGGATGAAGCAGAATCACTTGAAGACTCTATCCGCCAATTCGGTGTAGAAAAAGGAGCCTCTCCTCGGCTAATTGGCAAACTTATCAGTCGAGTAACTAACATGATTGGAGACAGTGATTACTCCAAAGAATATCTCGATGGGATTCTAAATCTAGAGTATGAAAGGCATCGAAACCTATGAGTGCCTTTTACTTCAAGAACGTCCCAGATTATAGAATGCGAGGGTTTATTGCTGTCCGGGATGCGTTCGATAACTTACGTAACATCTTACAGATTGCGGAAATTGTAAATACTTGCCCAACGTGCTTGAGCAGCCATCACGAGGCTGATTTCGACTTTGTCATATTTTCCGGCAGCTTCAGTCGCGCTTTAATCAGTAAAAGTGATGGCTATTTCTCGATGTCAATTCCTTTTCAGATAATTGATCATGGAGAGCACATTTCATTCAATTTTGATAAGGCCGGGACCGAAGTCGATGGCCAATTCATTTCAATAATGCGCAATGCTATTTTAACGTCGCGAGACGAGTGCTTTTCTTACGACGACATTGTGCACTCAATTCATGAATCCTTTGGCCTGGAAATACCTGACGCTACCCACTATTATGACGCATATATAGCACTTCTAATGGAAGACCACGGCTACCTTCGCTTTGATGACGACCCCGACCGTGAAGATGGCAATATCCACCCCCGATATCATTTTGATTTTTTCTATAAAAATTCTTCATCTGTGAAAATAGGGATAAAAAGTGCTGCTGACATTGATTGCTTCCACTCACTGTTTGATTCCAGTCGTCCCAAAAGATATCTGACTGAATAACTTTTTATTCGCCTCACAGCTTGATCCAGCACCCCAACAACAGCACACGCACCAATACCCTAACGTTTAGCTTGCCTTCACATGCAACCATCCACTCGGAAACCCCAATCTTGCACAACTGAACTTAAATCCCACCCACAAAAAAACCCGCTAAAAAGCGGGTTTCTTGGCCGTTGCCAGGCAACGATATATATGGTCGGAGCGGCCGGATTTGAACCGACGACCACCACACCCCCAGTGTGGTGCGCTACCAGGCTGCGCTACGCTCCGATTTTGAAAAATCGCTCACTTCGCTAAGTGATTGATTTTTAAAGACATCGTGTCTCGATGTGGCGTGAATCATACCTGAGTGCGGCTGGATTGCAAGCCCAGGTTTACAGTTTTTTAGAAATTCTTTCTCCCATCCAGCAGGGCCACTACATCTTTGAGTTCCGCTATCACTTCCGGCAGTACCTGTTGAAGTTGCACCACTTCTGCCCTTTCACTACCGGTCTCTATCTGCTGGCGGGCTCCTCCAATGGTATAGCCCTCTTCATAGAGTAGCGCACGAATCTGGCGCACCATAATAACGTCCTGGTGCTGGTAGTAACGGCGGTTGCCGCGGCGTTTAACGGGCTTCAGCTGTGGGAATTCCTGCTCCCAGTAGCGCAGTACATGGGGCTTCACGGCACAAAGCTCGCTCACTTCACCAATGGTGAAATAGCGCTTACCGGGGATTGCAGGTAGCTGAGCATTATTGCTCGGTTCCAGCATGTTCCTCTACTCGTGTCTTGAGTTTTTGCCCTGGTTTGAAGGTGACTACCCTGCGGGCTGAGATGGGGATTTCTTCGCCGGTCTTGGGGTTGCGACCGGGGCGCTGGCTTTTGTCACGCAAGTCGAAATTGCCAAAGCCCGAGAGCTTGACCTGCTCGTTGCTTTCCAGCGCATTGCGGATTTCCTCGAAGAAATACTCGACGATCTCTTTTGCTTCGCGCTTATTAAAGCCCAGCTCCTCGTACAACTTCTCGGCGAGCCCGGCCTTGGTCAGTGCCTCTGTCATTGGATCCTACCAATTGATTCAGAGGCGTCGACTCCAGATCGGAAGCGGCCCAAACCGCGGCGGCTTTCAACCCGGAAGCAGACGCTCTCGGGGTGCAATTCAGTCTGCACACCGAGAGCATCATGCCCTGTTAGCGCAGACTAGCGTTATATTTTTCTTCTAATTTACCGACCACCGCATCTACAGCGGCATTGATTTCTTCGTCATTAAGGGTGCGCGACGAATGCTGAAACGTCAACCCCAAAGCGACACTTTTTCTATTTAAATCAATACCTTTGCCCTGGTAGACGTCAAATATCTTGAGGTCCGTCAAGGTTTCACCGGCGGCCTCGGTGGCGGCCTCTACCAGATTGGCGGCGGGAACATCCGCGTCGATCAACAGGGCCAGGTCGCGGCGCACTTCCGGGAACTTGGACAGCGGGCGGAACGCAGGGGCTTTACCCTGGCCGATGGCTTCCAGGCTGAGTTCGAATACGAAGGCCGGCTTGGCCAGATCCAGCTTCTTCTGCAGCTGCGGGTGCAGGGCACCGATAACCCCTACTTCGCGGTCGCCGCGCATAATCTTGGCGGTTTGGCCCGGGTGCAGTGCGGAGTGTTGGCCGGCAACAAAGCGGAATTCATCGGCGACACCGGTGCGAGCCAGCAGGGCTTCCACGTCGGCTTTCACGTCGTAGAAATCCACGCTGTCTTTGCTGCCCGTCCAGTTTTCCGCAAAGCGGTTACCGTAGGCGAGACCAGCGATCATCTGCTCCTGGTGCAGCTCCGCGCCAGGTACAAAGCGCAGGCCGGTTTCAAACAGGCGCACGCGGTTTTGTTGGCGATTGAGGTTGTACTGCAAGGCTTTGCACAGGCCCGGCAATAAGGTAGTACGCATCACCGCCAGCTCTGCGCTGATCGGGTTTTGCAGAGCCACCGGGTCGGCTTCCGGGTCAAACAGCGCGGCGCTGTCGCTATCGATAAAGCTGAAAGTGATCGCTTCGTAGTAGCCGCGGCTCAGTAAGGTCTGCTCCAGATTGTCCTGGGCAATGGTGCTCTCCGGGCGCGGGGCAATTTCCAGCTCGGCGGTAAAGCTTTCGCTAGGGATACGGTTGTAGCCGTAAACACGGGCCAGCTCTTCCAGCAGATCGGCTTCGATGGCGATATCGAAACGGAAGCTGGGGGCGAGGAAGGTCCAACCTTCGTCGTTCTGGTCGATTTTTTCCAGGCCCAGGCGAGTAAGAATATCGACGATTTCGTCATCGGCCAGTTTGATACCCAGGCCCAACTCCACCTTGGCACGGCGAAGGGTAATATGGCGCTCGGCGGGCATGGTTTCGGTCAGCTCGCGCACGTGTACCGGGCCTGGCTCACCACCAACGATATCCAGTAGCAGTTGGGTAGCACGCTCAACCGCTTTCTCTTGCAGGTGATAATCCACGCCGCGTTCAAAGCGGTGAGAGGAATCGGTGTGAAGACCGTAGGAGCGGGCTTTACCGGCAATCGCCAGCGGACTGAAGAAGGCGCTCTCTAGGAAGATATGTTGGGTACCTTCGGTAACGGATGAATCCAAGCCACCCATAATACCGGCCATGGCCAGAGGCTTCTCTTCGTCGGCGATCACCAGGGTGCCTTCCTGTAGCTTCACTTCCTGGCCGTCCAGCAGGGTCAGCTCTTCGCCGGCTTCTGCCATACGCACCTTGATACCGCCGGAGAGTTTCTCCAGGTCGAAGGCATGCATGGGCTGGCCCAGTTCCAGCAGTACGTAGTTGGTAACGTCCACTACCGGATCGATACTGCGCAGGCCGCTGCGACGCAGGCGCTCTTGCATCCACAGAGGTGTTACCGCTTTGATATCGATATTGCGAATGACACGACCTACGTAGCGCGGGCAGGCGGCTTCGGCTAGCAGGGATACGGGCAGGCTCTCATCGATTTGCTGGGGTACCGAGGCAACTTCCGGGCCTTCAACAGCGCAGCGATTCAGTACGCCCACTTCGCGAGCAATACCGGCAACACCGAGGCAGTCGGAACGGTTCGGGGTGAGATCCACTTCGATGGTTTCGTCATCGAGCTGCAAGTATTCACGCAGATCGGTACCGGTGGGTGCGCCTTCCGGCAGCTCCCAGATACCGTCGTTGTCTTCGCCTAGCTCCAGTTCGGTTTGTGCGCAGAGCATACCGAAGCTCTCTACACCGCGCAGCTTGGCTTTTTTGATTTTAAAATCGCCCGGCAATTTGGCGCCTACCAGGGCAAAAGGAATTTTGATTCCGATGCGCGCATTGGGGGCACCGCACACCACCTGCATTTCACCGTCGGGGTGGCCGGCCACTTTACACACGCGCAGTTTGTCGGCATCCGGGTGCTGTTCACAGGCGACAATCTCACCCACAACCACTCCGGAAAATTCACCCGCTACTTTTTCTATGCCATCCACTTCCAGACCGGCCATGGTGATTTGATCGGCCAGTTCCTGTGTGGTGAGTTTCGGGTTTACCCATTCCCGCAACCAGGAGTTGCTGATTTTCATAGTTGATCTCTTTCTGTATTCCGTCAGCGCAACTTGGTGCGCATTTCGCCCGGGGTATTTATTTCGCCACCCGGGCCTCCACAATTCGATTGCTACTGCGAACCGCCTCGGCCATTCGCGCTCTCACTGGGCTAGAACTGTTTCAAGAAGCGCAGATCGTTGTCGAAGAACAAGCGCAGATCGTTAACGCCGTAACGCAGCATGGCGAGGCGCTCGATACCAATACCGAAGGCAAAGCCGGAGTATTTTTCACTGTCGATATCGCAGGCGGCAAACACGTTCGGGTGCACCATGCCGCAGCCGAGAATTTCCAGCCAGCCGGTGCCGGAACATACGCGGCAACCTTCACCACCACAGGCGGTGCACTGGATATCCGCTTCTGCAGACGGCTCGGTGAAAGGGAAATAAGACGGACGGAAACGCACTGGCACTTCCGCTTCGAAGAAAGCACGCAGGAATTGGTCGATGGTGCCTTTCAGATGCGCAAAGCTGATGTTCTCACCGATTACCAGGCCTTCTACCTGGTGGAACATGGGCGAGTGGGTCACATCGGAGTCGCAACGGTATACGCGGCCGGGGCAGATAATGCGCAGCGGTGGAGACTTTTTCTCCATGGTGCGAATCTGCACGGAAGAGGTGTGTGTTCTCAGTACGGTGGTGGGGTCCACGTAGAAAGTGTCGTGCATCGCGCGCGCTGGGTGGTGCGCGGGAATATTCAGGGCTTCGAAGTTGTAGTAGTCCTGCTCGACTTCCGGGCCGTTCTCAACTGTAAATCCGATGCCCGCAAAGAAATCTTCTACACGCTTTAAGGTGCGGGTGATGGGGTGAGCATTGCCCTGCTCTTCACCACGCCCTGGCAGGGTGACATCAATGGTCTCTTCAGCCAGCTTGGCATTGATGGCTGCTTGCTCCAGCATAGTGCGGCGCGCATTAATTTTTTCCTGCACCTGCTGCTTGGCTTCATTGATCTTGGCACCCGCAGCCGGGCGCTCCTCAGCAGACAGCTTGCCCAGGCCTTTCAGCAGTGCCGTCAGCTGGCCCTTTTTGCCCAGGTAATCAACACGCACCTGATCCAGTGCGGCGAGGCCATCGGCCTTCTCCACCAGCTCCATTGCCTGCTCGGTGAGGGACTGCAAATCTTGCATCGAACTGTTCCCGTTTGAATCCAACTTCGATTGAGGCCGATTGGCCCTAGTTTTGTGCTTGTTTTAACCGGTGCATTTGCACCGCGGGGGTTCCCCTGGCACCGCCACCGGTAAAAAATAGCGGAAACCCCATAAAAAAATAGGGAAGGGCCGCTACAGCCCTTCCCTATTTTAAGTATTCAGTTTTACAACTGAAGTGACAGCTTACGCTGCCAGGGCTGCCTTAGCTTTTTCAACTACGGCAGCAAAAGCGGCTTTATCGTAAACAGCCAGATCAGCCAGTACACGGCGATCCAGTGCGATTTCCGCTTTCTTAAGACCTGCGATCAGGCGGCTGTAGCTCAGGCCTTCTGCACGGGACTGGGCGTTAATACGGGTAATCCACAGAGCGCGGAAGTTACGCTTCTTAACGCGACGGTCACGGTATGCGTACTGACCAGCTTTAATAACTGCCTGCTTGGCAACGCGGAATACGCGTGAACGCGCACCGTAGTAACCTTTAGCCTGCTTCAGAATCTTCTTGTGACGACGACGCGCCTCTACACCACGTTTTACACGGGCCATAACTCTATCCTCTTAAACCTTTGCGATTTGGGCCAATTACTTGGCGCGCAGCATACGATCGACCAGACCGGCATCAGACTTGTTCATAGTCTGGGTGCCACGCAGCTGACGCTTACGCTTGGTGGTCATCTTGGTGAGGATGTGGCTCTTGTTAGCGTGCTTGTGCTTATAGCCCGCAGCCGTCTTCTTGAAGCGCTTGGCAGCGCCACTGTGAGTCTTTGCTTTCGGCATTTTGTACTCCAAAGTGAATATTCGCCTGCATAACAGGCACCTTTAGTATCTGCCGACAACCTGAGCCATCGGCACGGTGAGAGTGAGGAGGCAGCCGTCGCCCAATCACTTCTCAAAGGAGGTTCCGGGAATCGCTTCCCCAAACCTCACTTTTTCTTTTTGCTGGGAGCGAGAACCATCAGCATCTGGCGACCTTCCATTTTGGGTCGCTGCTCTACAATAGCCAGCTCTTCCAGGTCTTTTTCGATGCGCTGCATCATTTCCATACCCAGCTCCTGGTGAGCCATTTCACGACCACGGAAGCGCAGGGATACTTTGGCCTTGTCACCCGCCTCCAGGAAGCGGATGAGGTTGCGCAGCTTGATCTGGTAGTCACCGATATCGGTGCCCGGGCGGAATTTCATTTCCTTGATCTGCTGCTGCTTCTGCTTCTTCTTGGCGGCATTCTTAGCTTTCTTAGCTTCGAATACGTGCTTGCCGTAGTCCATGATCTTACAGACTATCGGCGTGGAGTCCGGGGCAATTTCAACGAGATCCAAGCTAGCCTGCTGTGCAGCTTCCAGCGCTTCATTCAGGGAGACAATGCCTACCTGTTCGCCATCAGCGCCAATCAGGCGGATTTCTGACGCTTCAATCTGATCGTTTATGCGGGCCTTTTTGGACCGTCCCTTAGTGTCTCGTTTAATAGCTATGGTCTCCCAGTTGCCAAGTTGTTATGCATTATCTTCGGACAAACGGCCGCGGCGACTGACGTCCTGCTCGAGAATCTCAAGGAAAGACTCATAAGTCATGCTTCCCAGATCCTCACCGCTGCGGGTGCGCACGGCAACCGTCTGGCTCTCTACTTCCTTATCGCCAATGACCAGCAGATAAGGGACACGCTGGAGCGTGTGCTCGCGGATTTTAAAGCCGATCTTCTCGTTTCTCAAGTCAGCACTGGCGCGGTATTGCAGCGAACCAAGGCGGGCCTCCAAGTCACGACAGTAATCGGCCTGACGATCGGTAATATTCATGATCGCCACCTGCTGTGGTGCCAGCCAGGTGGGGAACGCGCCTTCGTAATGCTCGATCAGAATTCCGATAAAGCGCTCGAAGGAACCCAAGGCTGCACGGTGCAACATCACCGGGGACTGACGCGAACCATCTTCGGCGACATATTGCGCATCCAGACGGCCCGGCATAGAGAAGTCCACCTGAATGGTACCGCACTGCCATACCCGGCCGAGACAGTCTTTCAGGGAGAATTCGATCTTGGGTCCGTAGAAGGCGCCTTCACCTGGCAACTCTTCCCACGGCAGGCCCGCGGCATCCAGCGCATCGGCCAGGGCTTTCTCTGCCTTGTCCCAGCTCTCATCAGAACCTACACGCTTCTCCGGGCGAGTGGAGAGACGGTAAATAACATCATTAAAGCCGAAGTCTTTGTACACGGAGTGCAGCAGATCCATAAAGTCAGAAACCTCTGACTGGATCT
The DNA here is from genome assembly GCF_052468275.1 of Microbulbifer mixtoriginis (SeqCode). NCBI lineage: Bacteria > Pseudomonadati > Pseudomonadota > Gammaproteobacteria > Cellvibrionales > Microbulbiferaceae > Microbulbifer > Microbulbifer mixtoriginis (SeqCode). The sequence goes on from NZ_CP174341.1 coordinate 3,871,421, forward strand.
GATCTTCACTACAGAAGATATGGCCATCATCCTGTACGAAGCCGCGCACGCGCATCAGACCGTGCAGGGAACCGGAAGGTTCACTACGGTGGCAGGAGCCAAACTCCGCCAAACGCAGCGGCAGGTCGCGATAACTGCGCAGACCTTGATTGAACACCTGTACGTGACAGGGGCAGTTCATCGGCTTGATGGCAAACTGACGCTCTTCACTGGTAAGCGTAAACATGTCATCGGCAAACTTGTCCGCGTGACCAGACTTCTGCCACAGGCTGAAATCCACCAGCTGCGGAGTCTTGATTTCTTTGTAACCAAACTCGCGCTGACGGCGGCGCATGTACTGCTCGACAGTACTGTAAATAGTCCAGCCATTTGGGTGCCAGAACACCATACCGGGTGCCTCTTCCTGGATATGGAAGAGATCGTATTTCTTGGCCAGCTTGCGGTGGTCGCGCTTCTCTGCCTCTTCAATGCGACGCAGGTAAGCTTTTAATTCTTTCTTGTTGGCCCAGGCGGTGCCGTAAACACGGGTCAACATCTCGTTGCTTGAATCGCCGCGCCAGTAAGCACCAGCCACCTTGGTCAGCTTGAACGCTTTCAGTCTGCCAGTGGAGGGCACGTGGGGGCCGCGACAAAGATCTTCGAAATCGCCCTGGCGGTACAAAGAAATATCTTCGTCGCTGGGGATGCTGTCGATAATCTCGGCCTTGTACTCTTCACCCATATCGCGGAAGTACTGCACCGCTTCTTTACGGGGCATTAGCCGGCGGCTGACTGTAATATCTTCCTTGGCCAGCACTTCCATACGCTCTTCGATCTTCTCGAGATCTTCCGGCGTAAACTGACGCTCGTAGGCAAAGTCATAATAGAAGCCATCTTCGATAACCGGGCCAATAGTGACCTGGGCCGTCGGGTACAGCTGCTTAACGGCTTGCGCCAGTAAGTGTGCAGCGGAGTGGCGAATGACTTCCAGGCCTTCGGGCTGGCGGTCGGTGATGATGGCCAGATTGACATCGCGATCGATGACATAGCTGGTATCAACCTCTTTGCCGTCGACTACGCCTGCAAGTGCAGCCTTGGCCAAGCCAGGACCGATATCTGCGGCAACGTCATGCACGGAAACCGGAGCGGAAAATTCTCGACGAGAACCATCGGGGAGAGTAACAACGAGCATTGTTTGTCCTTTCTCTCAGTGGCGATCCCTACCAAAGACCGCATGAAACTATCCATGAAGTGGTTCATGGAACTATTGATTCAGATGGGTAACCATCCTTTTGAAGATGGTAGACCCGAGCGGATTTGAACCGCTGACCTCTGCCATGTCAAGGCAGCGCTCTAACCAACTGAGCTACGGGTCTAGAACTCTGCAGCGGGGGAACCCAGTGCTGCGAAGAGCGCGAACTTTAGCACCGCTTTTCAGTGTTTTCAACAACTTACTGAACTTTTTGCAGAGTTTTTTTAAGTTGCCGTGGTGGTGAGGGCAGCCGAAAAAGCCGCCCTCAACTAAACTATTCCACCTCCTTCAGGTGGGCAATCTCATCTCGCAGCTTCGCTGCAGATTCAAACTCCAGATTTTTGGCGTGCTCATACATCTGGTTCTCCAGCTCAGCAACTCGCGCCCAGCGCTGCTTATCGGACATCGGTTTGTCATCAACCTTATAGGTACCCTTCCCTTCTGCCACCTTACGCTTACTTTTGGGCACACCGGGCGCCACAGCGCCCTCAAGAATATCCGCAACGCTTTTGCGAATACCTTTCGGTGTAATGCCATACTCTTTATTGAAAGCAATCTGTTTTTCCCGGCGACGACGGGTCTCTTCCAGCGCGCGCTCCATGGAGCCGGTTACTTTGTCCGCATATAAAATAGCCCGCCCCTCAAGGTTGCGCGCCGCACGTCCAATAGTCTGGATCAGGGAGCGATCAGAGCGCAGGAAGCCCTCCTTGTCAGCATCGAAGATAGCCACCAGTGACACCTCAGGCATATCCAGCCCTTCTCGCAGCAAGTTAATACCCACCAACACATCAAACTCACCGATACGAAGATCGCGAATAATCTCCACCCGCTCGACAGTATCAATATCGGAGTGGAGGTAGCGTACCCGCACCCCATTCTCCGCCAGATACTCAGTCAGGTCCTCTGCCATCCGCTTTGTCAGCACGGTAATCAGCACTCGCTGATCCGCTTCCGCGCAGCGGTGAATTTCAGAGAGCGCATCATCAACTTGGGTCTGAGCCGGGCGGATTTCTACTTCCGGATCAACAAGCCCTGTGGGCCGCACCACCTGCTCGACCACCTGCCCTGCATGGTCGCCCTCATAGGGCCCCGGTGTTGCCGAAACGAATACTGTTTGCGGGGCCAGGTGCTCCCACTCCTCAAATTTCAGGGGGCGATTGTCCAGGGCAGAAGGCAGGCGAAAACCATACTCCACCAAAGTTTCTTTGCGCGATCTATCCCCGCGATACATGCCGCCGATTTGTGGCACGGTTACGTGGCTTTCATCGATAAATAGCAGTGCATCGTTTGGCAAGTAGTCAAATAGCGTGGGGGGCGGCTGGCCAGCATTGCGGCCGGAGAGGTAGCGGGAATAGTTCTCCACACCATTGCAGTATCCTAACTCCTGCATCATTTCCAGGTCGTAGCGGGTGCGCTGCTCCAACCTTTGCGCCTCCAATAACTTGTTATTACCGCGCAACTGCTCCAGACGTACTCGCAGCTCATCTTTGATTTCATCAATAGCGCTGACAATGGTCTCACGCGGGGTAACGTAGTGACTCTTGGGGAAGATGGTAACCCGAGGAACTTTCTTAAACTGCTCTCCAGTAAGCGGGTCAAACAAGGTGATCTCTTCAATCTCTTCATCAAACAGAGACAGGCGTACCGCCTCCAAATCGGAGTCGGCCGGGTAGATATCAATAATATCGCCGCGCACACGATAAGTTGCGCGGCGGAAATCAGCATCATTGCGCGTGTATTGCAACTCCGCCAACCTGCGTAAAATTGTGCGCTGATCCACCAGGTCGCCGCGATCCAAGTGCAATACCATTTTTAGGTATTTATCAGGATCACCCAGACCGTAAATAGCCGATACCGTGGCAACGACCACAACATCACGCCGCTCTATCAGTGCCTTGGTGGCGGAAAGGCGCATCTGTTCAATGTGCTCATTTACCGATGCATCTTTCTCAATAAAAGTATCCGAGGAGGGAACATAGGCCTCGGGCTGATAGTAGTCATAATAAGAAACAAAGTATTCGACGGCATTCTTGGGGAAAAACTCTTTGAACTCTCCATAGAGCTGAGCTGCCAACGTTTTGTTGTGAGCCATCACTATCGCCGGGCGCTGCAAGCGCTCGATAATATTCGCCATCGTGAAGGTCTTACCTGAGCCGGTAACCCCTAGCAGTGTTTGATGACTCAAGCCGTCATCTATGCCCTCGGATAACTGCTCGATCGCCAGCGGCTGATCCCCGGCCGGCTGATACTTAGATTCCACCTTAAAAGGTCGCGACTCCATACACTTCCCTCAACCACTCAATCGTTCATGCAACAGCGGATTGTAGGCTGTCGTCATACCACCCTCAAATACAAGAGAATAGCGTCCTACCCCGCCCCACCCAGACCTGAGGCATTTTGCGCACAGGCCAAATAAATAATTTCCTGACAAATCAATTAGTTAAAGATCAAAAAAGGGGTTGACCTCGCCAGGAGTGCTCTATAATATACGCGCCATCTCAACGGCACAGCCGAAAAGATATTCCGCCTTAGCTCAGTTGGTAGAGCAAATGACTGTTAATCATTGGGTCGCTGGTTCGAGCCCAGCAGGCGGAGCCAAATTTCAAAGCGCAGCTTAATTTGCGCTCTATAAGTTAGATTAAATTCCGCCTTAGCTCAGTTGGTAGAGCAAATGACTGTTAATCATTGGGTCGCTGGTTCGAGCCCAGCAGGCGGAGCCAAACAAAAACCCCGCATAGCATGCTATGCGGGGTTTTTTCTTATTCACTTTCTTCATACTTCACCGCACTTCCCTCACCCCATGGGCAGAATGGCTTTTACCTATATTCCACCCTAGGACTTACAAGCCCCCAAAATCAGGAGCTCATCTAACAGCTTACCTGGCAAGCTAGTGCAAGCCGCCCTCACTGGTAACAGGAAGACGCTCCACCGTGGCCATTTTTATCTGGGGCTTCACAGTGCGAGACCGGGACCAAACAGCATCGACCAAACCTTGCTTTGAGGTGTAACCACTTACCGCCTCAGACAAAATCTGATGAACCCTTTCACAATGATGTTCTACGCAAGCCTGCCTCAACCCTGCAATCAATCGCTGCAAGACCCCAGGCTCCAAAAACTCTTCTTCCGCACGCATTATCATCGAGTGATCAGTGCCCAACACATTGTCACCGAGTAGCAGCTCTTCATAGAGCTTTTCCCCAGGACGCAAACCTGTCACTTGAATCTCAATATCCCCATCAGGATTTCTATCATCCTTCACAGAGTGTCCCATAACCCTAATTAGCCGCTCAGCAAGGTCATATATAAGGACTGGCTCCCCCATATCCAGAACGAATACATCGCCATTGCGCCCCATATTGCCTGCCTGCAATACAAGCTGAGCCGCTTCAGGGATAGTCATAAAGTAACGCGTTACTTTTGGATGGGTTACAGTGACAGGACCGCCCGCATTAATCTGATCCGTAAACAGGGGTATCACCGAACCCGAAGACCCCAACACATTACCAAAGCGCACCATGCAAACCCGCATTTGAGTAGAGCGACGCCCATAATCCTGGCACACCAACTCCGCGAAACGCTTGGTAGCCCCCATTACGTTCGTAGGGCGTACAGCCTTATCGGTGGAGATCAGCACAAACTGCTCAACTTTAGAACCCTCCGCGGCCTCCAGAACCGACAACGTGCCCAGCACATTATTGTCCGCCCCCAGAACAACATTTTGCTCAACCAGGGGAACATGCTTATAAGCAGCGGCATGATAAATGGTATTAACCGAGAAACCCTTGATGATATCCGCCATCCGGACTCTATCCCGAACATCACCAAGCAGCGCGGTCACCCGAAGTTGATACCCCTCATCCTGCTGCTGCTGACGAAGCTCGCGCTCCATTTGATAAAGCGCATACTCTGAAGATTCCACCAGCACCAAATGAGCCGGGCCCCACTGGGCAATCTGCCTGCAAAGCTCCGATCCAATAGAGCCGCCAGCGCCCGTCACCAGCACTACTTTGCCGCTAATGGAACCAGCTATCAAAGCCTTCTCAGGCTCCACCGGAGCCCTGCCCAATACATTCTCATAGGTTTGGGACATATCTTCGGTACGGCCTGCTGCGTCAACCAGCTCCTCCACACCAGGAATAGCTTTGACTACCAACCCCTGATCACGGAGCCCTCTCGCTATTTCTCGGCGCCGGCGCTTTGGAACACCAGGCATCGCCAGTAATACTTCAGCAATATCATGCTCAGCGACCACATCAAGTATGCTTGAAGGGGAGTAGACCATAACACCATCTATCAGGGTCTTTTGCTTAGAGGTGTTATCATCAAAAAAGGCAACCGGCTTGTAGACCTCACCGTGAAGCAGGGCCTTGTAAACTTGCAGGCCAGCAGTACCAGCCCCATAAATTGCCACTCGCGTTTTATGAATTTCCAACGCCATTTGATAGTAAATTCGGACGAGCCACCGAGACCCCCCCACTGCTATCAACGCGAAACACCAGTAAATTACGGGAACCGAGCGGGGGACACCTGCGGTCGTCAAATAAGAAGCAACCGCAAGCAGAATTGAGGATGCGGTAACTCCCTGGAGCACAGCAATAACCGCTTTCTGCCCCATATAGCGGATAACTGTGCGGTAAAGACCGAGCTTTAGAAATATTAAACTGCTAGAGCAGATCGTAATAATCAAGCAACCCAGCATTGGGAGTGTTACGGCTTCAGCTAATCCATTCAATCGAATTGCCATCGCCATAAAAAAGGCAGCACTCAGCATTGCCAAGTCAAACAGCAACATCAAAACCGGCTTCCTAGCCCTCTCCAGCTTTCGCCAAATTCCCATCACAGGATTACCCCATACATAAAAATCAACCAATCCGTGGCGCCAATTAAAAGCGACCGTTGAAATCAAGTTGCCGCGAAAGCAGAAAAAGTGAACGCCAGGGCAGAGGCTGCGATCATCAGAATCAGCTGCAGGTAGAGCGCTTTTGCCACCCCGATACGAATAGCCAAGCGTTGATAAAAATGTTCTCGATGCGCCTCCCACCAACGCTGCCCGCTAGCCATTCGCCGCAACAATGTAATACTGGCATCCACCCAAAAAGGGCTAAAAACAATGATTGGAAACCATAACTCAAAGGCCCCTCTCTGCCATCCAAATAAGCTTAAGGTAAACGCCGCCAAGCCAATGCACGTCGACCCTGCATCTCCCAAGAAAATTTGCGCAGGAGGCCAGTTAAAGCGCAAGAAAATTAATGCGCACACAACGAATAAGACACACACCCCTGCCAACTCCCAGTCTTCCACCAAGAGGAATGCCAGACAAAGAGATGAGAAGCCGATCACGGTCATACTGCCAGCAAACCCATCTATACCATCCATAAAGTTGTATAGATTGATCATCCAGGCCCCGCCCAACACAAAAAGGGGAAGCCACCACCACTCCAGCCCTACAGGTAGCGCAAGGACAACCATCAAAGCAGCAATCAACTGGAAAGCCAAACGCACCTTCGCCGCCACATGCCTAATATCATCCATGGCAGATACGGCAAGGAGCAACACAAAAGACATATAAACCGGTAACGGGAGGGAAGCAGGCCCTACAGCTATGCCCAGTCCGCAGCCCGCCAACAGTGCCCATCCGCCTGTGCGCGGAATTGGAGCGCTGTGCATTGAACGGTGATTAGGAACATCTAAAGCCAAATTTCGCATGCGCAACAGCAAGACAAGCGTCACGCCATAACTCAGAACCCCTCCAGCTAGCAAGGGAAGCCACCAAGCTGACATCGGATCCACTAAACCTCTCTCCTCAATGCTCTACGATTGGCGTGAGATAGCGCCAACACTAAAAACTCAAATAAGTGCTGACGCCAAATTCACAGCAGAGGGGGTGATTGAATCCTCTCTCTAGCCCGATTAAGCAAATAGGTAGACATAGACCCCTTACCCACTCAGCAAAGAAGACCTTAATCCACCGCTAGTCAGAAGCAGCTACAACCGAATGCGCTCACGATTCTTATCCAGGGTGGCCGCCCCAATCCCTTTGACATTTAGAAGCTGATCCAAGGATGTAAAGGGTCCATATTGTTCCCGATACTCGATAATCAACTGCGCCTTAGCCTCACCAACTCCAAGAAGCTTGCCAGCAAGCTCCCCAGCAGATGCACTGTTTACATTGACCTCAAAGGCAACTTGCTGCTCACTCTCAGCCCCATCGGCAAATACTACTGATGAGGAAAAAAATGAAAGTGCAATAGCTAACAGCAAAGAAAGTAATGAATGAGTTTTAATCATGTTCGACTCCCAGTGAAAGTGTTCTAGTTTCACATTGGGACAGCTCTACCTCCCCAAGCCGGGACATGATACCAACAGGTCAAACAACACTTTGCCCGAGGGCTATTACACTACATCACACCCGGTCTAGGCAAACAAACCTTAATTTCCTGCAATTTCAGTCAATATGTCTTGAAGGGCGACCATGGGGTTCTTTGCTGCAGTAATAGGTCGACCTATCACCAAGAGGTCAGCACCTTGATCCAGCGCCTCAGAAGGGGTGAGAGTCCGTCGCTGATCGCCGGCATCACTGCCCGCAGGACGAATTCCCGGGGTCACCAGCTCAAAGTCGGGGCCGCAAGCCGCTTTTAACGCTTCAGCCTCACGGGCAGAGCAGACCACGCCATCGAGACCACAAGACTGTGCTTGTGTAGCCAGATTTAGCACCTGCTCCTGAAGCGGTTTAGCAACCCCAGTGGCAGCCAGCTCTTCCGGGGTGGTACTGGTCAATACAGTAACTCCAATCAACAATGGCTTGCGAGCACCAAATTCACTCAGAGCATCTACAGCCGCTCTCATCATGCGCTCTCCACCACTAGCATGCACATTCACCATCCAGACCCCCATGCGCGCAGCCGCCTTAACCGCCGCAGCGACAGTGTTGGGAATATCATGAAATTTCAGGTCTAGAAACACCTCAAACCCGCGGTCCACAAGGGCACGAACCAGATCGGGCCCAGCAATAGTGAAAAGCTCCTTGCCAACCTTTACCCGACAAAGCAGCGGATCTAACTGGTCAGCCATGGAGAGCGCGGCATCAGCGCTGTCATAGTCAAGAGCAACAATAACTGGGGAGGAGACTTGAGACTGCAAAGAAATACCTCTTAAGGATTAGGTTATACGGTGGCCGAGGGAGCTGATCACTCACCCTCGATCCCTTTGACTGATCGGACAGAATCCCAGTGCTTACAACTGGGGCACAACCAATGCAACTGGTTACCAGAAAAACCACAGTTGCTACACCGGTAGTGTGGGCGACTAGCGATCAACTGATCGACAAGCGCTTTCAGTAGGGAGAGATTTTCCCTCGATCTACCCTGCGCAGTACCTATATATAAGTCCAGAAAGCGGCCAAGCCCTCGCAAAGAAGGACGCAGAGCAAGCTGCTTTCCCATAAAAGCTGCAGCGGCAGCTTCGCTATCCTGCTCCTGAATTCTGCTAGTCAGGGCAATCAACACACTATTTGAAGGATGCTCCTTGAGAAGCGACTCAAGATAGCGGTCCAACCCCTTCCCATCATTAAGCTCCACGTAGCAGGTGACTAACAGCTCTAGAATCTCTGGGATATAGTCTGGACTTTGCTTGGGGATCCGCTGCAATACTTTAATGGCATCTCGCTGCTTGCCGAGCAAGTATTCGAGTCGCGCCCACAACAGGCAAGCCCTGACCGAACTTCGATCATATCCTAAAGCCGCGTCGAGATGCTTTCGCGCACTCAAGTAGTCTTTGCCGGTAATAGCCTCCTCAGCCAACTCACAGCAAAAGTGTGCCTGCACAGGAGCCCAGTCCGCTGACAGCCGCTTAAAGCGACGGCCATGCAGTAGATTTACTGCATGAATAGCCTTAGCCCACTCTCTCTCATCCCTATAAACTTCTATCAAGTGCTCGAGGCTGGTTGCACGCAGCTCCTGTGAAGTCTCAACCAGCTCTTGTAATAGTCGCTCGGCTCTATCCAACCAACCAGCAGCAATATAGTCGCAAGCCAGCTCAAATTGGGCCTTGTGCTGGCTCTGCCTTGATAGACTAGGGCGCGCCAGCAGGTTCTGATGCACTCTAATAGCCTGGTCGTACTCCCCTCGCCTACGCAAGAGGTTCCCCAAGGCCAGGTGTGTATCGAAAGTGACCGGGCTTACCTCAAGAGAATCAATAAACTTCTCAATAGTGTCATCGGGATGCTCACTGAGTAAATAGTTGAGCCCCTGAGCATAGGAGCGGGCGAGGGATTGCTCCTGCTCACTAAAGTCAGGTTTTTTCCTGGTACTGCCTCGACCCAGCACCCAACCGATTGCAACCGCAGCCAGTAAAAAGAAGAAATAGGCTAAGTCCAGCAAGTCAGTCTCCGGTAGCCTTATGATGAACAGCCTGGAGTTCGCGCTCCATCTTTTTCAGCTGCTTGTTAAGACCTCGCACGCGGCGACGCTGGGAAAAAATTGGCAAAAGGCTGGCGAGAAATCCGAGCAGGACACCCAGCAGCAACATGCAGATAAGCCAAACACCAACGCTGCCTGACTGCAATGAGTAGCCTGCAATAACCGGGGAGATTACCTGGGAGTTTTCCACCGCGAAATAAATTCCGAGAGCAACGCATACCAGGGCCAGAAGACCGAAAATAAAGTGCATCAGCCAGCGCAGAAATGACAAGGGAACCTCCACGTTCCACTAAAGGGTGACTCTAATAGCCAATAGAATTTTCTGGCGAACGGTACTGCCACTCGAGGAGCGCTGCCCCTCTGATCCCGCAAGCCCTAAGATGCAATCATACTTCGATCCCAACCACATCATGCATACTGCGATTGACTCTGTCGCGCAACTCTTTCCCCGGTTTGAAATGAGGCACATACTTACCCGCTAACGCCACAGCATCCCCCGTCTTGGGGTTACGCCCAGTGCGCGGCGCCCGGTAGTGTAGGGAAAAACTACCAAAACCACGTATCTCAATACGCTCACCCTGCGACAGGGAGTCAGACATAGTATCCAACATCACCTTCACCGCCAGCTCTACATCCTTAACTGGCAGCTGATCCAACCTCAACGCAATCCTTTCGATCAGTTCGGACTTGGTCATGCGCTCCGCAACCTTTGTAAGTCATTGATTTTCTGGAGTAGAGCGCCAATCATCTAATAGAAAGCCGGACTGGGCAACCCCAGTCCGGCTTTCGGGTCACTCCAAGCACTAAACTTGGAGCAATGAACACTTAAAGACTATTAATCTTTGTTGCTCATCTGTGCCTTGATCAGGTCACCGATAGTAGCGGGCTGAACCTGCTCAGACTGCTTCTTGCTGTGATCCTTGATGGCTTGCTTCTCGTCGTCCTGATCTTTGGCTTTGATAGACAGGCTGATCACGCGGTTCTTGCGATCCACGCTGGTGATCTTAGCTTCTACTTCTTCGCCTTCTTTCAGAACGTTGCGAGCGTCTTCAACCTTGTCGCGGCTGATTTCAGAAGCACGCAGAATGCCTTCAACTTCATCCGCCAGGGTGATTACCGCTTGCTTAGCGTCTACTTCCTTCACGATACCATTGACGATGCTGCCGCGATCGCTAGTGGATACGTAGTCGGAGAACGGATCGGACTCCAGTTGCTTGATACCCAGGGAGATGCGCTCGCGCTCGGAATCAATGCCCAGGATAACAGTCTCGATTTCGTCGCCTTTCTTGAACTTGCGAACAGCTTCTTCGCCAGCTTCGTTCCAGGAGATATCGGACAGGTGAACCAGACCGTCGATGCTGCCGTCGAGACCGATGAAGATACCGAAGTCAGTGATGGACTTGATCTTACCGGAGATCTTGTCGCCCTTAGCGAATTTACGCGCGAAGGCATCCCACGGATTTTCCTGGCACTGCTTGATACCCAGGGAGATACGACGACGCTCTTCGTCGATATCCAGGATCATCACCTCTACCTCGTCGCCAACCTGGACAACTTTGGAGGGGTGGATGTTCTTGTTGGTCCAATCCATTTCGGAAACGTGTACCAGACCCTCGACACCTTCTTCCAGCTCGGCGAAGCAGCCGTAGTCGGTCAGGTTGGTTACAACCGCCTTCACGCGGCTGTTCTCTGGGTAACGCTGCTTGATGGATACCCAAGGATCTTCGCCCAGTTGCTTCAGGCCCAGGGATACACGGCTGCGCTCGCGGTCGAACTTCAGTACTTTTACTTCGATCTCGTCGCCAACGTTCACGATCTCGCTTGGGTGCTTGATGCGCTTCCAAGCCATATCGGTGATGTGCAGCAGGCCGTCGATACCGCCCAGATCTACGAAAGCACCGTAGTCGGTCAGGTTCTTAACGATACCCTTAATGCTCATGCCTTCTTGCAGGCTTTCCAGCAGCGCTTCACGCTCTTCAGAGGTTGCAGCTTCCATCACAGCGCGACGGGAAACCACTACGTTATTACGCTTGGCATCCAGCTTGATAACCTTGAACTCGAGCTCTTTACCTTCCAGGTGCGCGGTGTCGCGAACCGGGCGAACATCGACCAGAGAGCCGGGCAGGAATGCGCGGATATTGGCAACGTCGACAGTAAAGCCACCCTTAACCTTGCCGCTGATAACACCTTTAACCACTTCGTCAGCTGCGTGAGCTGCGTCGAGGATTTTCCAGGCTTCAGCACGCTTGGCTTTTTCACGGGACAGACGGGTTTCACCGAAACCGTCTTCTACAGCTTCCAGGGCAACCTGTACTTCGTCGCCCACCTGCAGCTCAACTTCGCCTTTATCGTTGGCGAACTGAGCAGCAGGGATAACGCCTTCAGACTTCAGGCCCGCGTGAACGGTTACCCAGTCTTTGTCTACGTCAATTACAACACCAGTAACAATAGCGCCCGGTGCCATTTCAACGCTTTTCAGGCTCTCTTCAAATAGATCAGCAAAGCTCTCGCTCATTACATTACCTATAGTGCTGGGTCCAGCCGTTGGTAACTGTTGAGTTTAGTCAACCGCCAGCCAAGACCCCAACCGCGATGCCAGAACGCGGGTCGGATTACAACAACGGCCGGGCAATTCTGGCAAAACCCGGCCGTTATCGTTAAAAACTATCTGCTGCTGACCTCTGTGGTTCAGGGCGCAATTCGCCTCTGCACCAGTGCCAGCACTTCGTTGAGAACCTCTTCAATCGTCACCCCAGTACTATCGAGCTCTACCGCATCTTTCGCAGGAGCCAGGGGTGAGGCTTTTCGGTTCATATCCTGTGCATCACGGGCACGGATGTCCTCCAGCAGGTCGCGGAGGCTAACAGAAACCCCCTTCTCCCGCAACTGAGCCTCGCGCCTTCTGGCGCGCTCTTCTGCACTGGCGGTCAAATAGACTTTGACTGGAGCATCGGGAAATACGGTCGTACCCATATCGCGGCCATCAGCAACCAATCCAGGCTGTAGTCGAAAATCACGCTGGCGCTGCAACAGTGCGGCGCGCACCCCAGGAATGGCAGCGACAGTAGAGGCCGCCATACTCACCCGCTCCATACGAATTTCATGGCTGACTTCGCGCCCTTCCAGCAGGACCTGCAGACAACCATCACTGATCAGAAAGCGAACATCCAGATCTCTGGCAACCTGGGTCAGAGAATCCTCATCGGCCAGATCCACCTCTTTTTCCAGGGCCGCCAAAGCTGCAGCCCGATAGAGAGCACCAGAATCCAAAAGAACAAAGCCCAGCCTATCCGCCAGCAACTTTGCGATAGTCCCCTTACCAGAACCACTGGGGCCATCAATTGTGACGACCGGTGGCAGCTTGTTCGTTTCATTCATAGTTTTGTACAACTCAACTTCATTGTAAGCCGCGCAAACCGGCCCCTCCTTAACTCATGCCTTAGGTCATGCCAACTGCAGATTTAGACCTGCACCGACGGCCAGCTCGGCAAAATTTGGAAAGGAGGTCGCCACATTAGCGCAGTGGAGGATGCGAATTGTATCCTTTGCGCGCAACGATGCCACCGCAAAAGCCATCGCAATACGATGATCCCCCAAACTATCCACAGTGCCGCCTGAAAATACAGCATCTTCAATAGAACCATCGATTACAATTCCATCCGCGGTAGGCTCCGCGCTCACCCCCAAGGCAGAAAGGCCGTTAGCCATCGCCTGAATACGATCACTCTCCTTCACACGCAACTCTTCGGCGCCGGTCAATACCGTCTGCCCCTGGGCACAAGCGGCAGCAATAAAAAGTGCGGGAAATTCATCGATAGCCAGTGGCACCTGATCCTCTGGAATGGCAATCCCCTTTAAAGGTGCATAGCGAACCCGAATATCCGCAACCGGCTCCCCCCCTACAGTACGCTTATTTAAAAGCTCAATATCGCCACCCATGGCTCGCAGGATATTAATAATCCCGTCGCGGGTGGGATTGATGCCCACATGCTCCAGCATCACATCGGCTCCCGGGGAAATAGCCGCAGCCACCATAAAGAAAGCCGCAGAGGAAATATCCGCCGGCACATCAATACGGCAAGCCTTAAGCCCCCCACTACCACGCAAGGTCGCACAGGCGCCATTTCGCTCCACCGCATAACCAAAGCCCTGCAGCATACGCTCGGTATGATCTCGAGTGGGGGCCGGTTCTTCGGTACTAGTCTCACCTTCTGCATAAAGGCCTGCAAGTAGTACCGCAGACTTCACCTGGGCACTTGCCATTGGCAACCGGTAATTGATCCCTGACAGAGGCTTGCCGCCTTTGATCAATAACGGCGGACGCCCCTCAGGGCCAGTCTCAATAGCCGCGCCCATCTCTCGCAATGGGTTGGCAACTCGATTCATAGGGCGCTTAGAGAGGGACTCATCGCCGGTTAGGGTAACGTCGAAGCCCTGCCCCGCCAGCAAACCAGCAAGCAGGCGCATAGAGGTTCCGGAGTTGCCCAGATATAGGGGGCCAGGCGGTGCCTTTAAGCCATGAAGTCCCACCCCGTGTATTGTCACTCGGCCCTTGTCCGGCCCCTCAATCACCACCCCCATATCGCGGAAAGCCTGCAGAGTAGCGAGGGCATCTTCCCCCTCGAGGAATCCCTCCACCTCTGTCACACCTTCAGCCAGGGAGCCCAGCATTATTGAACGGTGAGACATGGATTTATCTCCAGGAACACGGAGTTTGCCACTCACTGTGCCACCCGGCTGGGCAATAAAAGTTACTTCCTTAGCTTGCATAGGTTCTGAATACGCTTGTTTTGCCAACATTTTTGTAAAGTGATCCCGCGCCGCTTTAGCGCGGGTAAAAACCCCCATCAGCGCCGCGCTATCACCGGAGGAAATGGCACTGCGCAGTGAGGAGAGGTTGAGACTGTAGAGATCGATCGACTGTAAAATGGCATCCCGGTTGGCCAACATAATGTCCCGCCACATCACCGGGTCGCTGGAGGCAATACGGGTAAAATCGCGAAAACCTCCAGCAGCATAGCGAAAGATATTTTCATTCTCGGCGTCGTGGGCCAAGGTATCCACTAGGCTGAAGGCGATTACATGAGGTAGATGACTGGTTGCAGCCAGCACCTCATCATGCTCTTCTACCGACATTGTCAGCACCTCAGACCCTGCAGCCTGCCAAGCCTGAGCCACCAAGCGCAGGCGATCGACATCGGTATCAGGAGCTGGAGTGAGGATGACACGGTGATCGCGATAAAGGTCATCTCGTGCGGCACTAACCCCGCTCTTCTCAGAGCCTGCAATCGGGTGCCCTAGCACCAGGAAGTTCGGCACCCTGCCCCAGACCTTTTCCGCCGAGCGTTGCACACTTCCCTTAACACTGGCAGCATCGGTAACCGTTACACCTTCAGGCAGATTGTCCTTCAACTGCGCAAACACCGACTCCACCGCCAAGGTTGGCACAGCAATAAAAACCAGGTCTCCCTCCTCCAACAAGTCGAGCGCTTCCGGCAGACTGGTATAGGCACGATCGACCACGCCCAGCTTCTTTGCCTCTTCACAGACCTCCTCTTGGAGTGCGACACCGATCACCTCACGGCAGGCACCCGCCGCCTTTAGGGACAATGCGAAGCTACCACCAATAAGGCCGACACCAACCACCAATAAGCGACCTATATGAGACTTCTCCATCACAGAACACCGCGCGGGTAGGACCCGAGCACTTTCAGGTCCGAGGCACAGGCGCCAACCTCTTTGAGTGCCTCTGCAATATCATCTGTATTCCGGTGCCCTTTGAAATCTACGAAAAACACATAGGTCCAATTTCCAGACTGGGATGGGCGGGTTTCCACCCTGGTGAGATCGATTCCATAACGGCGAAATGGCTCTAGCAAATCGTGCAGCGCACCCGGCTCATTGCGCATAGAGACCATCAGGGAGGTTTTGTCATCGCCGCTGGCGGGCACCCGCTGGGTACCAATGATCAAGAAGCGCGTAGAGTTATCCGGACGGTCCTCGATTTTCTCAGAGAGCACTTTGAGACCATATAATTCGGCAGCCATATCTCCGGCGATTGCCGCTGCGTTCCACTCCCCTTTAACACGCCTGGCCGCATCCGCATTACTGGAAACCGCCACCCTCTCCACGTTCGGGTAATGTGCATCCAGCCATTTTCGGCACTGGGCCAGACTCTGAGCATGGGAGTAAATCCGCGTGATCGATTCAGGGCGGGTCACGTCAGAAATCATTAGATGATGGTGAATTCGCAGCTCCACCTCACCACAGATACTGAGGTTGGAGTTCATAAAGTTGTCCAGGGTATGATTAATCACACCCTCAGTGGAATTTTCCACGGGCACTACACCGTAATTTACGGCGCCGGCTTCCACCTCGCGAAAGACCTCATCAATGGCCGCCAGCGGACGACTCTGCGCAGAATTACCAAAATGCTTCAGGGCCGCCTGCTGGGTAAAGGTACCTTCTGGCCCGAGATAAGCCACT
This sequence comes from Microbulbifer mixtoriginis (SeqCode), assembly GCF_052468275.1. Classification (NCBI taxonomy): domain Bacteria; kingdom Pseudomonadati; phylum Pseudomonadota; class Gammaproteobacteria; order Cellvibrionales; family Microbulbiferaceae; genus Microbulbifer; species Microbulbifer mixtoriginis (SeqCode). Next base: position 3,887,555 of record NZ_CP174341.1, read on the forward strand.
TTGACCGGCTCCTCCAAAGCAAGGCAGGCAGACATAATCTCACGAAACAGCCTTGCCATTTCTTCATCCGTCAGGGGGCCGTCATTGCGCTCCATGGCGCGACGCAGTACCTGCGCCTCACGCTCAGGACGATAGTAGAGCGCATCCTCACCTGTCGCTTTCTTTACTTCAGCCACTTCCAGTGCACAACTGGCTCGCTCGCTGATTAATCGCGCAATCTCTGAATCAATACTATCAATACGATTGCGCAGCTCCAGCAGGCGCTGGTCGCCTCCCACGGTTTCCTCTGTCATCCGCTTTCTACTTTCTCCTGAAGTTAATAATTGTCTGCTCTCTAGCCTTTGCGGGCTTCAAAGTCTGCCATAAAGGTCACTAACGCCTTCACCGCCTCAAAAGGCACAGCGTTGTAAAGGGATGCGCGCATGCCACCCACAGAGCGATGCCCCTTCAAACTCAACAGCCCAGCTGCTTCAGCCTCTTGTAAAAACGGTTTATCGAGGCGCTCATCGGCCAGCACAAATGGGACATTCATCCGCGAGCGACTGGACTTTTCTACCGGACTGGAAAAGAAATCGCTGCCATCGAGAAACTCATAGAGTAACGAGGATTTTTTAGCGGCCTGTTGGGCCATAGCTTCAACCCCGCCCTGCGCCTTAAGCCACTGGAAAACCAGACCGGAAAGGTACCAGGCAAATGTGGGCGGGGTGTTATCCATTGAACCGGCATCGGCTGCCACTTTCCAGCTCAAACTGCGCGGAATATCTTTCATCGCCCGATCCAGGAGATCATCGCGCACTAAAGCGACCGCAATTCCCGAGGGCCCGATATTTTTTTGCGCGCCGGCATAAATTACACCGAACTTCTCCACGTCGATCGGGCAGGAAAGGATATTTGATGACATATCCGCAACCAGAGGGCAGTCCACTTCTGGAACATAATCAAACTCGATACCGCCAATAGTCTCGTTGGGCGTGTAATGAAGATAGGCCGCACCCTCGCTCTGCTGCCAGCTATTCTGCGCTGGCACATAACTGAAATTGCGGTCCTCGCTAGAGGCAACCACATTCACATCACCATAGCGCCGGGCCTCTTTAATCGCTTTTGCGGCCCATTGTCCCGAGTGGATAAAATCTGCCTGCTTAGAGCCGGCGCCAAACAAGTTCCAGGGTATCGCGCTAAATTGCCCGGTAGCGCCCCCCTGCAGAAACAGCACCTTATAGTTATCTGGCACCTGGAGCAGATCGCGCAAGTCCTGCTCCGCGCGCTCAGCCACCTCAACAAATTCCGGCGAGCGGTGGCTAACTTCCATTACTGAACAACCCAGACCCCGCCAGTCCATCAGCTCCAGCTGTGCCTGCTGTAAGACCGGTTCCGGCAGAGCCGCTGGACCAGCGCAGAAATTGTATTTCCTCATGACCTGATTTCCACAAACTAAAAATGGTTTCAAATTCAACTAGATATGCCGACGCACAAAACACCATCTTGAGAGATGGATATCACGCTTTTAAGCATTTCTTAGGGTGCCAGAGGCAAGAAAGGCCGCGATAATCGCAGCCTTTCTGTTGGTAGTTTGGGGTGGGTCACTCGGCCCCACCGTTATCTTCACCCTCTTCTTCCGTCTCCTCGATGCGCCCGAGGCCCACGAGTTTTTCACCGCTCTTGAGTCGAATGACACGGACACCCTGGGTATTGCGCCCCAGCACCGAAACCTCATCGACTCGGGTGCGCACCAGAGTACCCTGATCAGAAATTAACATCATTTCCTCACCCGGGTGGACCTGACAGGCTCCGACCAGAGCGCCGTTACGCTCGCTTTCGGCGATTGCGATAACCCCCTGGGTACCTCGACCCTTGGTGGGGAACTCGCTGATCGCAGTGCGCTTACCGTAGCCGTTTTCAGTCGCCATCATCACGGAGCCTCCCTCTTCAGGGATTACCATGGCGATCACTTCCTGCCCCTCCTGCATGCGGATACCACGCACACCGCGAGACACGCGTCCCATAGAGCGCACATTGGCTTCGGAGAAGCGGGCTGCTTTACCAGCACTGGTGAGCAGCAACACATCGCGCTCACCATCGGTTACCGCTGTAGCGACGAGACGATCGCCCTCCTCCAGCTCAATTGCGCGCAAACCAACGCTGCGCGGACGGGCAAAGGCCGTCAGTGGAGTCTTCTTCACGGTGCCATTGGCGGTGGTGAAGAAAATAAAGTGATCCTCATCGTATTCAGACACTGGCATCAGACTACTAATGCGCTCACCCTCTTCGAGGGGCAGCATATTGACCACCGGGCGGCCACGAGAGGCGCGGCCAGCAGTCGGCACTTCATAGACTTTGAGCCAATACACCTTGCCCTTGTTAGAGAAGCACAAAATAGTGTCATGGGAGTTGGCGATCAGCAGGTGCTCGACGAAGTCTTCATCTTTCACCTGGGTGGCCGACTTACCCATACCACCACGACGCTGAGCTTGGTAATCGGTCAGAGGCTGGCTCTTGGCATAGCCACCGTGGGAAATGGTCACCACCTTGTCTTCCGGGGTGATCAGATCTTCTACGGTCAAATCCTGACGGGAGGCAACAATATCGGTGCGACGCTCATCACCAAAGTCTTTTGACAGCTGCTCCAGCTCCTCGCGAATCACTTCCATCAAGCGCTCAAAACTGCCGAGGATATGCAGATACTCGGCGATCTGCTCCAAGCGGTCCTGGTATTCCGCCAGCAGTTTGTCGTGCTCCATACCAGTGAGGCGGTGCAGGCGCAGTTCGAGAATGGCCTGAGCCTGAGCTGGGGACAGATAGTAAGCGTTATCGCGCAGGCCAAACTCTTTAGGCAGGTCATCTGGGCGGCAGGCATCGGCGCCAGCGCGCTCCAGGAACTGCTGTACGTTACCCACCGGCCAACCCTTGGCTAGCAGCGCCTCACGGGCTTCCGCCGGCGTTGCGGAGGATTTAATCAGTTCAATGACCGGATCAATATTGGCAATAGCAATAGCCAAGCCTTCTAGAATGTGGCCGCGCTCGCGTGCTTTACGCAGCAGGTAAACGGTACGGCGGGTAACCACTTCCTGGCGGTGACGTACAAAGTGCTCAAGCAACTCTTTCAGGTTCAGCACCTTGGGCTGGCCATCAACCAGAGCTACCATATTGATGCCGAACACGCTCTCCAGCTGGGTCTGGGAATAGAGGTTATTCAGGACCACATCACCCAGCTCACCGCGCTTAAGCTCAATCACTACACGCAAGCCGTCTTTATCGGATTCATCGCGCAGCTCAGAGATACCCTCAATCTTCTTCTCTTTCACCAGCTCGGCAATTCGCTCGATCAGGCGCGCTTTGTTCAGCTGGAAGGGAATCTCAGTAATGATGATCGTTTCGCGATTGCTCTTGTCATCGCGAACAACGTCCGCCTTGGCGCGCACATAGATGCGTCCGCGACCAGTGCGGTAGGCTAGCAAGATACCGGCACGGCCATTAATGGTTGCGCCAGTGGGGAAGTCCGGCCCGGGAATATGCTCCATCAAGTCGTCAACAGACAGCTCAGGGTTAGCAATCAGCGCCAGGCAGGCATTAACAACTTCCCCCAAATTGTGAGGAGGAATATTGGTGGCCATGCCCACAGCAATACCGGAGGAACCGTTTACCAGCAGGTTCGGTACTCGGGAAGGCAGTACCTCCGGCATCTGCTCGGAGCCATCGTAGTTGTCGACAAAATTGACCGTTTCTTTATCGAGGTCGGATAGCAGCTCGTGGGCAAGCTTATCCATGCGAATTTCGGTATAACGCATGGCGGCCGGGCTATCACCGTCGATAGAACCGAAGTTACCCTGGCCATCCACCAGTGTGTAGCGCATAGAGAACGGCTGAGCCATACGCACAATGGTGTCGTAGACCGCGGTATCTCCATGCGGGTGATATTTACCAATCACATCGCCAACGACACGCGCTGACTTTTTATAAGGTTTGTTCCAGTCGTTTTTAAGCTCGCTCATAGCGAAGAGCACACGACGGTGTACCGGCTTGAGACCATCGCGTACATCCGGCAGTGCGCGCCCGACGATCACGCTCATGGCGTAGTCGAGATAAGACTGCTTTAGTTCTTCTTCGATATTAATCGGAGAGATTTCTTTGGCTAATTCGCCCATGGCTTACGGCGTTCCTTTTATAGCGCGGGCATGGATACTGAGCCCGGATAAGCGGGCGATTCTAGCACAGTTTGACGCCTTTGGATGGCAGTCCCCACGCACTTCCGAGCCTCACCTACAGCTGTTGCTGTGGGCAGACTCTGCCGCTAAAGTAAATCCCTATCTTAACCGTCGCCACTTACCTCCCATGCCCCAAGCAATAGATACCCTGATTCATGCGCGCTGGATTATTCCGGTAGTCCCCGAACAAAAAGTGTACGAGAACTGCTCACTCGCTGTTGAAGGCGGACAAATTACCGCTCTGCTGCCATCGGCAGAAGCCAAGATACGCTTTAAAGCAAAGCGGGAAGTAGAACTTGGACATCACGCCCTGATTCCCGGACTGATCAATACTCACAATCACGCGCCCATGACACTATTGCGGGGTTATGCTGATGACCGCCCCCTCAAGGAGTGGCTGGAGAAACATATCTGGCCAGCGGAACAACGCTGGGTGGGGCCGGAGTTTGTCGCAGATGGCAGCCGCCACGCTATTGCTGAAATGTTGCGCTCGGGCACTACCACCTTCTCAGATCAGTACTTCTACCCAGAAGCCGTAGCAATCGCCGCTCGGGAAACCGGCATCCGCGCTCATATCGCCTTCCCGATATTAGACGCACCCACCCCCTGGAGCCGCCACGCCGAAGAGGCCTTGCACAAAGGCTTGGCACTGCGCGACGACTACCGCGCCCATGAACGCATTGAAGTGATGTTTGCACCACACGCCCCTTATACAGTTGGCGATCAGACCCTGGAAAAAATCGCCGTGTGTTCCGCCGAGGCGCAAATTCCCGTGCAGATCCATCTGCATGAGACTTACCAAGAAGTGGAAACTGCGTTGAAACAAAATGGTGAACGCCCCACCGAACGACTACAGCGGCTAGGCCTAATGAGCCCACAAACGCTCTGTGTGCACATGGTAGCAACCAATGAACGGGACATAGAGTTGTTAAAAACCAGTGGTGCGCATGTGGCCCATTGCCCATCCTCCAACCTCAAACTGGCCTCCGGCTTCTGCCCCACGGTCGAGATACTCGACGCCGGTATCAATGTATCACTGGGCACCGATGGAGCCGCGAGTAACAATAGTCAGGACCTTTTTGCCGAGGCCAGTACCGCCGCCCTGCTCGCCAAAGCCGTAAGCGGCAAGGCCACTGCGCTTCCCGCTCACCAGGCACTGGCGATGGCCACCATCAATGGTGCCCGCGCCCTGGGAATTGAAGAGAAGACTGGCAGCCTGGAAATCGGCAAGAGCGCCGATATTGCCGCGATCGATCTATCCGGCCTCGAACAGCAACCAGTGCATGACCCTGTATCACAGTTAATTTATGCCAGCGGTGGGCACAATGTCAGCGATGTCTGGGTTGCCGGCAAACAACTGCTGGAGGAACGCCAGCTGTTGACCTTGAATGAAGCAGAGGTAATCCAGCGGGCGCAATTATGGCGTGATAGAATCGCCGGCCATTCACGCTAGGCGTAATTGGTTACGGTAATTCAACTGCTATAAGCAGCCAGCAATTAACGATTAACCGGGCAATTAAATTGACTCTCTTCGTCATTTATTGCCGCCCGTGAAGTACGGAAGTAGTCATTCGACCTCCTCGTATTCGCGGACTAGGACCGGCTAATAGCCGGCGACAGCACCTCAGTGCTGAACTAACCCGGCACAAATTTATTTGCGGGTTGATAGCGACGGAGTATGCAGAGAATTTCATGAGTAATGTAGATCCCGCGGAAATCGCCAAATTCGAACAACTCGCCAGCCGCTGGTGGGACAAAGAAGGTGAATTTAAACCCCTTCACGAAATTAACCCATTGCGTGCTAATTATATCGATAGATACGCCTCGGTGGCTGGTAAAAAACTGTTGGATGTCGGTTGTGGCGGTGGCATTCTAGCCGAGGCAATGGCTCAGCGAGGCGCGACGGTAACCGGTATTGATATGGGCGAAGCCCCTCTCAATGTCGCCAAGCTACACGCCCTGGAAAGTGGCGTATCGGTAGATTATCGACGTATTACAGTGGAAGCACTTGCCGAGGAAGCCCCTGGAAGTTACGACGTTGTCACCTGCCTGGAAATGCTCGAGCATGTACCCGATCCTGCCTCGGTAATCCGCGCCTGTGCCAACTTGGTCAAACCCGGCGGGCACCTGTTTTTTTCGACGATCAACCGCACCCCTAAAGGCTGGCTTTTCGGGGTGGTGGGAGCGGAATATATCCTACGCTTACTACCCAAAGGTACCCACGAATACAGCAAATTTATTCGACCTTCGGAAATGGGTGCCTGGCTGCGCGAGGCGGATCTGGAGTTACGCGATATCACCGGCATGACCTACAACCCGGTAACCCGCACCTATAAACTGAACCCCCGCGACGTCGACGTCAATTACCTGATGTATGCCAGCAAACCCGAATAAGCGAACCATAGAATGAAAGCAGTTTTATTTGATCTGGATGGCACACTCCTCGACACCGCACCAGACTTTATTGTCGTACTCAATCAGTTGCGCCACCAGGAGCAACTCCCTCCCCTGCCCGATCAGGTTATCCGTGGCACAGTCTCTAGCGGCTCGCGAGCACTGGTCACTCTGGGGTTTGGCAAGCAGGAAGGCGATCCTGAATTTTCCAGCCTTTTGCAGCGCCTACTGGATCTTTACCTGGCACACCTCGCAGAGCAGACCGTACCTTTTCCCGGCATAGAGCCATTGCTTGATACGCTGGCACAAAATGAAATCCCCTGGGGTATCGTTACCAACAAGCCCGAAGCGTTTACTGTGCCCCTTATGCGAGCATTCGAATACCTGCCGCCAGCCTCCACTGTGATTTGCCCGGATCATGTGAGCAAGTCCAAGCCGGACCCTGAAGCCATACTGCTCGCCTGCAGTAAAATAGGCTGCACTCCAGCAGATGCCGTTTATATAGGAGATCATCAGCGAGATATCATTGCCGGCCAGCGTGCGGGCATGCCCACCATTGCGTGCGCATACGGGTATATTGATGCCTCCGATGATCCCGCTAACTGGGGTGCCGATCACCTGGTCAGCTCAGTGGATGAAATCTGGCCCCTACTCCAGCAACATTATATTTAACCTTCGAAACCATGCCCGGCCCGATGCTGGGCGCCAGCATCAGGATGTTTCATGTCTGAATATGCCGGCGACTATGTCGCTCCATCAAACCTACTAAAAGATAAAATCATACTTGTTACCGGCGCTGGTGACGGTATTGGCAAGGTTGCAGCAAAGACTTTCGCCGCACACGGAGCCACTGTAATCTTACTGGGACGCACCACTCCAAAACTCGAAATGGTCTATGACGAGATTGAGGCCGCAGGAGGACCGCAGCCGGCCATTTTCCCAATGGACCTCAATGAAGCCAAAATAGAGCACTTTGAAAGTTTTGCCGAGGCCATTGAACAGGAGTTTGGCCGTCTCGATGGGCTACTTCACAATGCCAGCCTCCTCGGGCAGCGCACCCCTCTGGCAAATTACAATTTCTCCGCCTGGCAACAGGTTATGCAGGTCAATGTTAATGCCGTATTTGGACTCACCAAAACACTACTGCCATTACTAGAAAAATCCGAAGCCGGTTCAGTGGTATTCACCAGTTCCAGCGTAGGCCTAAAGGGAAGGGCTTATTGGGGTGCCTACTCTGTATCAAAGTTCGCAACGGAAGGCCTTATGCAGGTGTTGGCCGATGAGTTGGATGGCGTATCCAATGTACGGGTGAATAGCCTCAACCCAGGCGCAACTCGCACCCCAATGCGTGCAACAGCCTATCCGGCAGAAAACCCCAAGTCTGTGGCGGCACCAGAAGAAATTATGCCCACCTACCTCTACTTAATGGGCGATGACAGCCGTAGTCAAAGCGGCAAACACTTTAGCGCTCAAAAACGCTGAGCCCATGTAAACAGTAAAAAACCGGGTAAAACCCGGTTTTTTACTAAGAAGGATACCCTTGCATTACTTACTTGGGGATTTCTCTCCCAATGAATCTCTCTGCCCGACACCCTTATCGGTTGCCGCATGCTCAGGCACATCCGCAAAGATATCCCCTTCAAATTCCAACATCTCACTGCCATCGAGCATTTCACCCTTCCGAGCACCATTTACAGAAAAGTTTTGCTCTATGTTTTTACCCTGCTGTTCCTGAGACAGAGTAACCACGCTCGTCGCGGCAAAGGCCTCCCCTGCAAAAGAGAGTTGCAACCCCTCCAAACTGAGACAGCCTAGTGTGGCCAATAAAACTGCGGGAGTGATAAGACTTTTCATTTTTCCGCCCCTTGATAGTTTTTGCCTATATTTTTAACCCAGCTAATAGCTAAGCACTCGAAAATCCCCTAAGACAAGGCTGCTATTACGGACGAGCCCACCTAAACAATGAAGAGCGTCAGGATGGCCCGTCTTAATCGAGGGTATTTTTCCATGTAGGTTCCACTAAAAGCGTGCTGAGACGCACAAATCCAATTGTCCATCGTCAACTGCTCCGGCAAAATAAAGCCAACAACCGGCAAAAACGTAATAAATAGTCATGACTCGAATTTTTATAATCTCCCTTCTAGCAATCCTTACCCCCAATGTTTATGCAGATTCACTAGGAAAGCAGCTCAAGCACTGCTCTAAAGTGACGTCCAATACAGACCGATTGGCCTGCTACGATAAGCTCAGCAGCTCCATTGAGAAGCGAGCCGAACAAGATTTTGGCCAGGAGTTGAAGCAAATCAAAGAAGCTCCAGAGTCTATTGAGGCAAGAATCGCTGAGATTCAAGAGGGCGCCCACAATAAAAAGATTGTCATTCTGGAGAACGGCCAGATCTGGAAGCAAAATGATACAGGGCGCGTATTCTGGAAGGCCGGCGATCTCGTTACTGTAGAACGCGCGATGCTTGGATCCTTTTTTATGAAACCCGCTGACGGCGGAAAAAAGATGCGAGTTAAGCGCCTAAAATAATTTATCTTTTACTAACTGGGCGTTTGCTACGCCCAGCCCCTCCCCAAAAAACCCATCAGTCAGCCTTTATTGGGCGCAAAATTCAACTTTCATCTATCGTTAAGGTGAAAAGGGCGCCAAGAGCGCCTGGAGAGACTGAACAAAGCATATCGTTCACGCAGTCAACAGAAGGTTTAAGCACTTGTCCCGAGAAAACTTTTACTCAAGGGATGAAGACTGGCTGAAGGATACAGACAACGCCCTCTCCGATTCCTGCTCCAATGCGGAAAATCGCGGTCAGGCAGAAGATGCCGAACCCGATATCGAAGAGATCCATTCAGTTGGGGAATCGCTCAGCGAAAGTGGCAGCACCCCAATGCAAAGCTATCTCAAGCACCTATACAGACTTGAGCTGCTTACCCCCGAGGAGGAACACAGTACCACCTGCCTACTGCGGGATCTCGAAGATACCCTGATTGAGAAATTACAGCAGTGCGGAACCGAGCTTGTGCAATTGCGTAGTGAAGGCGTGGAGCAGCGGGGCAGTACCGGTGCCTATGACCACGGCCTGATAATTGCTCGCACGGAGATGTTACTGTCACTCGAAGAACTCACCCGACGGGAAAGAAGCAAACTCGGTGGGCTTCTGAGACGCTTTCAGGAGCAAAGAAAAAAGCTGATTCAGTGCAATTTACGCCTGGTAATCGCTATTGCCAAGCGCTTTCGCAATCCCTCAATCCCTTTTATTGATCTGATTCAGGAGGGGAACGTCGGCTTGATGAAAGCAATAGAGCGCTTCAAGCCGCAAATGGGCTACCGATTTTCAACCTACGCCTACTGGTGGATTCAGCAGGAAATACAACTGGCTATGCGACGCAATGAAGATTTGGTTCGCCAGCCAGCCAATGTGCAGGATGACTTACGCACAATTTACCGTGCTATCGGCGAGGTACGCGCGTTAGGCCAGCCCGCATCCGATGAAAATCTGGCTAGACACACGGGGCTTGACCTGGAGCGAATTCAAAGCTTGCTCAAACTACCCGGCCCAACAGGCTCACTGGACGACCCTGTCGCAGACGACCAGAGCAGTACCCGCTTGGATTACGCTCCCGCCGACGAACTTTACAATACCGATGAATTGGTCACCAACCAAGAGCTGGCAGAGCGACTACGCGAAGCTGTCGACCGCCTGCCAGCTAGGCAAAGGACGGTATTGAACCTGCGCTATGGACTGATTTCAGACAAGGATTGCTCTTTCAGAGTTATCGGCGAACAGCTTGGGCTCAGTCAGGAACGCGCCCGCCAACTGCACTCCGATGCCATTCGTCAACTGAAACGTCAGTGGCGATAACCGTCCAAAAACTCCGCGGCCTGGGGCTGATCTCAGCCCCAGCCAAACTTGAGGAAGCCGGTGGCGGTCGATAGGTAGCGTGCTTGCCTTCAATCACTTTCCCACTAGTCTTAGTTACAGCTCTTGCAACTATGATCCTCACAACCCATGCGTAAATATTCCAAAAATGGTGTAAGCGGCAACACAGCATTGGGCTGTACACTTTTGCTCGCCTGGATTCTCCCCGGAGCCCCTGCCACTATCGCCGAGCAGGAAATTATTATCAGCGCAGGAAAGGGGCTAGGAAATGTCCTGATGCAGAGAGACTCGATTTCAGCCGCCAAAGTAGGCGGTATCAACTATTCCTACCTGTTCACCTCTTTCAACAATGCCAATAATTCCTGGCAGTGGTGGGGGCAAGGCAGTTATTCCTATATTCGCCTGGAACACCTCAATAAAACCCAGCAGCAAAATATTCTAGAAATCAAACCGGTGCTGCGTTGGTATCCGCGCAGTGAACCCCTCGGTAGCTTTGGCGAGGCGGGTGTCGGCGCTTCTTATTTAAGCCAGCAGGAGTTTGGTGATATTCGACTCAGCACCAAGGTAAATTTTGCCTTACATTTTGCTCTGGGCTATCGCTTCAGTAGCGGCCATACACTATCGCTGCGCTATAGCCACTTTTCCAATGCCTATACGAATATCCCCAATCCCGGTTTCGATTTTGCCTCATTTAATGGGCACTTTAATTTTTAATCAGCCTCTGCCTAGCTGGAAGAACCAACTAAATCCCGATAGATATTTATGGTCTTTTTAACGATTTCTTCATGAAAAAAACCATTTAACTCCACTTTATCCCGCCGCTCCATTAAAGCCAGCCCCACATCACATAAAGCTTGTGAACCTCCCCGCTCAACGACTCCCCTGGGGAAGCAGCCCTCCAGCACCTCTCCAGCACAAGTATCTTTATAGGCAACCACAGAGCACCCCATCGCCAAAGCCTGCATAGCACTTTGGCCGCTAGGCTCACCAGGGCTGGCCAAACTGAAAGTCAATTGCGAGGAGGCATATAGCTCCCGTAAATCCTTTCTCTCTCCCAGAAAAAGTACTTTCCCTTCCAGCCCCAACTCTTGAGCCAGTTGCTCCAACTTGCGGATATGGTGTAAATCACCACCCTTTGATGCCCCTACCACCAACCCCAATAAATCCTCCCGGCTAGTTACGGCCCGCGCCAGAGCGTGCAAAAACACCTTCAGCTCACCCTTTTCAGACAAGGGGCCCGAATACAGCCACCAATTTTTTCCCTCCAGTTGCGGATAGCTATTCAGGAAACGCAGATGCCATTGGCCTGATACAGGTTTACTGCGATCGAACTCCCGAGAGCTAATGCCCCAGTGCACGATATGGGTAGGATTAACCAATTTTTCCCCAAGATGCGCTTTCAGGTGGCTGGCAATTCCATCGGATGATGCGATCACACATGGCCCGGAAACCAACCCTACATCCCTTCGACTGGGCGAATAATAACCATCGACATGAGTGACCAAACTGGGGCGTGTATTGACATCCATACCATCCCAAGCTCGCCAGACCACCTGGGCGGTTAAACGCCCATGGACATGGACCACATCGGCATTTAAATTCTGTAGGACACTGCGTAAGCGGCGCACAAGGGCCATAGCCCAAAAAGGCTTCTTGTTCAAAGGCAATGGGATATGTTGGACATCATGCAGTTCGAGGCGCGCCACCAAGGCCCCCCCGGCTGAGATCACAATTGGTTTTGCGTCCTGCCGAGCCAACTCCTGAATGAAATCCAGCGCAGCCTTACCTCTATCTCCAGGCTCCAATTCAGGCCAGATTTGTACAATTCTCAAAACATCTACCGCAAAAGTGGAACAAAGAGAGTATTTTGACCCTCACAGAAGTAATTTCCCAGTAGATTCCACACAGATTTGCAACAAACCCCTCTGGCAAGGCCAATTTACCTGCGCAGTCACTTGGTATCAGACGGGCTTCTCGAGTGCTAACATGATTCGCCTCAACACATTCAGGGAAAAGTAATGTTCCAACGCTACTTCACACGGTCAATCGCTCTTGTTCTTATATTATTTGTTGGCACAGCCTCTGCAGCCGAAACAGATCAAGGTATTTTCTGGAAAGCCACCAAGGAGGATAAAACTGTCTACCTGCTGGGATCTATCCACCTGGCCACAGAAGACTATTACCCAATGCGCTCCCAGATAGAGCGTGCCTATGCCCAAAGTGATGCCGTTGCTGTTGAAGCTGATATCCTCGCCGCCGAAAGCGATATGTTGATACAGCAGAAAATTATGATGGAGTCTGTTTATCAGGGAGAACGCAGCCTGCGTGATGACCTCCCCGCAGATTTGTACAAGAAATTACAAGCCTGGATGCACAAACGCAACATGCCGGAGGCTATGTTTATTCGCCAGCGCCCAGCCATCGCCATGATTTCCATGAGTATGATCGAAATGCAGGCCCAGGGGCTCAACCCGGAACTGGGTATCGATCGCCACTTCCTAAGTAAGGCTAAAAAGGACGGTAAACCGGTATTGGAGCTGGAGGGGGTTCTACAGCAATTCCAACTATTAAATGGCCTGGATAATCCCGCCCTTTTACTCCAGCAGACGCTTGAGCAGCTGGAAGATATCTCTACCTTTTTGCCAAAGCTCACCAGTGCATGGAAAGCCGGAGACGACAAAGCTCTCAATCACCTGATTATTCTCGATGGCCTTGAAGAAAGTCCCGAGTATCAGCCGCTTTATGAAAAATTATTTTTTCAGCGCAATGAGAAAATGGCGAACAAAATAATCTTAAAAGCGCCGAAGTATCAGAAACTCTTTGTGGTTGTCGGCGCCGGCCATTTAGTCGGCCAAGGCAGCATTGCTGAGCTGATGAAGCAAAAAGGCTATAAGCTGGAGCGCATCTAAACTTTCACTTATCAGGAAAACAATTGAGCTGTAACCTGCTTCATTTCCACCCAAGAAACACTTGCACAAGTATACACAGCTGCAGGTGTTTCACGGACTTACTTAAGTACACCCATCCCTTACTCGACCATACCCCAAGACCTTCTCTTTATAAGTAAACCCTACCCCAGAAAACCGAAAAATCATCAAACCTACTTGCTAAACTGCAACAATACGCAGCTAAAGATACAGCCGCCTCTAAGGACACTGCATGAAATACTACGCCCTGTATTTCGCCCTAACCTGTGTACTTTTATCTCCCTTCGCCACTGCTGATAAGGCCAAAACTGAAGGGGGACTAAAAATTACGTCCAAGGATGAAAATTTTTCTGCAGAACTCGGCGGCCGCATTCACTTTGACACATATTTTTTTGACAAAGATAAAAACTACTATGACACCATCTTGTTTGATACAGAACTTGAAGAACCCGTAAACACTACAGATTTTCGTCGAGTACGACTAAAAATGCGGGGAAAATTGTGGAAATGGGAATACGAACTGGAAAGAGACTTTGCCTCCTCTGGAACTGGAGGATTAAGGACTGTATACCTGGGCACTAAAGTCTTTGATGGAAGCCTCCGCATAGGAAATTTTAAACCCAGCCGTTCGATGAACCAACTCACTTCCTCCAATCAAATCACCATGATGGAGAGATCCTTTGCCTCATCCGCTGGTATTTACGACAACCGCGGCAGGCAACAGGGAATTGGCTGGCATACCCATTGGTGCTGTCATACCTATGGGGTCACCCTTTTTAATCTGCGCAACCCCGGTGATCCACGCAACGAGGGTATTGGTGCCGCCACCCGATTTACCTGGGCCCCAATCAGTAACTTCGACAGTACTGTACATCTGGGCGCTTCATTCAGCTATGAAGACGCCAATGAAGACACGCCACCGCGCGAGGCACTAGTCGAATACGCAGGGCGTCGCGGCCCAGAACAACTGGTTGCACTGAGCCCCGGTGGTGGTGAATTTTTCTTCGGTGATTTTGGCGATGATGAATTTTATCAGGGCGACCCCGGTGGAGATGTGTGGATTCTAGGATTAGAACTCGCTGGTGCCTATGGGCCTTTTTACGCCCAGTCTGAATACGCTTTTGGGAATTTTTCCGGAGATTTCTATTTATCCGAATTTACATTTTTTGAGTTCTTTGGTGCGCCGCCTCGTTTTTTTTGTGACCCATATACCGGTTGTTTTATCGGAGACCAAGATGTACGCACTTGGTATATCGTGGGAAGTTGGGCGATCACTGGTCAGCACAAACCCTATGATGAGAAAAATGGAGTTTTCAGATCTATCAAACCTACTCCACCAGAGAGCGCCTTCGAGATTACTGCACGCTACGATACCATCGAAAACCGGGATATTCCCGGCATGAAGGTAAGTAATTTTGTTTTTGGGTTTAATTACTATTTTAATCCCAAAGTGCGCCTGATGCTGAACGTGACTCTCGGGGATGATAAATTTACCGGCGATCAAACCAAGCAGCTTGCTATTCGTATGCAGGGATTCTGGTAAGCGGAACAACCCCGGTGGAAACCCACCGGGGCTTTAGTAGGAGCGGAACGTTAGCCCACTTGCTGAGCCTTAGTGGGGTCGAAAATTTCAACCTCTCTAGCTTGGCCGGTTTTACCAACAGGATTTTCAAAACGACTTAGCGCCTGCTCTCTTTGGCGTTGCGCCTCCAATACATTAGCCTCTTTGATGTGCCCGTAACCTTTAATAACCTCAGGATAACTGAGCAATTCAATAGCCGCCTGGTGGTTTTGTTCGTTCAACTGCCCCACCACTTTCTCAACCAGTTGCTCATACTCAGTGATTAAAGACCGCTCCATACGTCGCTCAGCGGTATAGCCGAAAATATCCAGAGCAGTACCGCGCAGGAACTTTAATTTGGCCAAGGCTCCGAATGCTTTGTGCATCCAACCACCAAACTTCATTTTGCGAGGACGCCCCAACACTTTGTCGAAACGGGCCAGTAATGGCGGCGCCAAGTTGAATTCGAGGACAAAGTCTCCGCTAAAATTCTCCTGCAAGGATTGAGTAAAGCGCCCATCAGTGTAGAGGCGCGCAACCTCATACTCATCCTTGTAAGCAAGTAACTTGGCATAATTTTGCGCAACCACTTCGGCGACCGCTTGGCGCCCGGGTACCTTAAGGGTTTCCGCCGCTTTAACTTTATCCACCAAAACTTGGTAGCGCTTAGCCAACTCTACATTTTGATAGCCTGTCAGATGCTCAACCCGGTGGGCAACAATTTCATCCAGACCTTTGGGTAGCTGTACAGGCGTCCGATCGTGAGCAAGCAACCGGTTTAGAACTTTACGGTCTGCCGCAGCAAGACGCCCGGCAGCAAAGCCCTGCAGATTGCCCTCCACTGCCACACCATTCAGCTCAATTGCCTGCAACAGCGACGCCTGAGAAAGTGGCAATAGGCCTTTTTGCCAAGCAAAGCCCAACATAAATATATTGGCCGCCAGAGTGTCACCAAGTGCAGATTTGGTCAGACGGTGAGCCTCAACAGAATCCAGAGCGTTAACCGCGTTACTTAGGGTATCGAGAACCGCTTGTGGAGAGTGAGCATCCTCACGCCCCAAAACGGTGGCAGCGGTGGGGCTCAGGTGGGTATTCACCACCGCACGACTATGGGTTTCATCCAGCTTGGCCAAACAGGCGGCGAGATTTCCCGCAGCGATCAAATCACAGGCCATCAGTGCATCGGCGCGACCATCGGAGATTCGCACCGCTTGCAATGCTTCTGGGTGGGCTGCAAAACGAATATGGGAATACACCGCGCCGCCTTTTTGCGCGAGGCCAGTCTGATCCAGGGTACTGCAGGCTTTGCCTTCTATATGGGCCGCCATCGCCAACAGAGCACCAATAGTCACCACCCCGGTACCACCCACTCCTGTCACCAGGAAATTAAAGGGCTCATCCAGACCCGGCAGCTTTGGTACAGGCAGCTTTTCTGCCTCTGTGCGCAAGACATCGCCAACGCCCGCACCTTTAGCCAAGCGCCCACCTTTTACCGTCACAAACGAGGGACAGAAGCCATTGATACAGGAGAGATCCTGATTACAACCGGTCTGGTTAACACGGCGCTTGTCCCCCAAAGCTGTAGAAACCTTTTCCACGGCAATACAGCTGGATTGCTGCACACAGTCGCCACAGCCTTCACACACCAACTCATTAATAAAGGGGCGCCCCTCAGCCTGGGGGAGTAAGCCGCGCTTGCGCTTACGGCGCAATTCAGTAGCACAGGTCTGGTCGTAAATAATGACCGTACACCCTTCCACCTCACGCAACTCCTCCATTACCGCCGGCATATAATCCCGATGGCGAATCTCTACCTCGGAAGGGAAGCTCAGGGCGCCCTGATATTTGTCTGGGTTGTCCATCACCAGAACAACCTTCTGCACACCCTCGGCCAGCACTTGGCGGCAAATCATATCCGGCGCCAACTCTCCATCATGGGGCTGGCCACCTGTCATGGCGACGGCATCGTTGAACAGGATTTTGTAGGTGATATTTACCTTAGCGGCGACAGAAGCGCGAATTGCGAGGACCCCCGAGTGGAAATAAGTACCATCCCCCAGGTTCACAAATACATGCTTTTCATCGGTGAAAGGCGCCTGCCCCACCCAGTTGACTCCTTCGGCGCCCATTTGGGTAAAGGTGAACGTCTCGCGGTCCAGCCACTGAGCCATATAGTGGCAGCCGATTCCGGCAAGGGCGCGACTGCCCTCAGGCACTTTGGTGGAACGGTTATGCGGGCAGCCGGCACAAAACATGGGTAGGC
This sequence comes from Microbulbifer mixtoriginis (SeqCode), assembly GCF_052468275.1. Classification (NCBI taxonomy): domain Bacteria; kingdom Pseudomonadati; phylum Pseudomonadota; class Gammaproteobacteria; order Cellvibrionales; family Microbulbiferaceae; genus Microbulbifer; species Microbulbifer mixtoriginis (SeqCode). The sequence continues at coordinate 3,904,783 of NZ_CP174341.1, forward strand.
GAGAAACATTGGAACCCGCTTGTTGCGCGATGCGCTGGGCCAGGGCATTAAGGCGCATCAAGCGATGTCGCCCGCGCTCACCCAGCTTATCCTGATCCAAAATCAGACCAAGCACCTGGGAAATAATGGCCGGGGATAGCTCACCATAGGCAGGCATCAGCGGTTGATCGTGTTCATCTACTTTCCCGAGAATACGCGGGAAATTAGGGTCTTTGAGGTGAACATTGTACAGCTCCTCTTTCAGCTGCACCTCCATCAGACTACGCTTTTCCTCCAGCACCAGCAAAGTATCTAAGCCGCGGGCAAACTCCTGAATTCCAGGTACATCGAGGGGGTAGGTCATCCCCACTTTGAGGATACGAATGCCCAATTGCTGGGCTTTTTCCTCATTAATCCCCATGTCCTCGAAGGCCTGCATCAAGTCCAGGTGAGCCTTACCGGTAGTGACGATACCAAGAGTGGCATTAGAGTTTTCCAGCACTACCTTGTTCAGCTTGTTCGCCCGAGCAAAGGCCAGAGCCGCCGGGCGCTTATAGCGCCACAGGCGCTCTTCCTGTTCGAGGGGGTTATCCTCCTTGCGGATATTCAGGCCACCTGCGGGGCGCTCGATCTCAGGATAATTGAACTGTACCCGCTGGGGATCGACTTCCACGGTAGCGGAACTATCCATATTCTCTGCCAGAGTGATCATTGCCACCCAGCAGCCACTAAAACGGGACAACTCCAGGCCATAGTGGCCATAATCCAAGACCTCCTGCACAGTTGCAGGATTCAAGACTGGAAGATGCATATCCACGAAAGCAAATTCCGACTGCCCCGGGTAGGAAGAGGACTTACAGCCGTGGTCATCCCCAGCGATAATAAGAGCACCACCCTTTGGCGAGGAACCCGCAGCATTGGCGTGACGGAAGGCATCACATGAGCGATCCACGCCCGGAGTCTTGCCATACCAGATACCACAAACGCCATCGACTTGAGCGCCATCGAATAGGCCAACCTGCTGGGAGCCCCACACGGCCGTCGCGGCCAGCTCCTCATTCACGCCCGGCTGGAATCGAATATTGTGCTGATCCAGTAACTTTTTGGCCCTCGAGAGCTGCAAGTCATAACCACCGAGGGGAGAGCCGCGGTAACCGGAGATAAAAGTTGCGGTATTTAAACCGCGAGCTTGGTCCATCCGCATCTGGTCAATGGGCAGACGCACCAGCGCCTGGATCCCCGAAAGAAGCACACGGCCTTTGAGGGTGGTAAAGCGATCATCCAGTGAGATTTGTTTTTTCCCCTGGGAGTCCACCGCGCGCTGGGGACTGGCTACTTTTTCAGTCATACACCTAGTTTCCGGTCATTTATTCTTCTCGAAACCCAGTTCGAGTTATAAGTCATTATTCTTCCGAATTGCTCCGTCTCGGTAGTTAGCTGATCACTTTTTCGGCACCCTGCAAAACTCTCTGGCGGGTAATTACAAAAAGCGCTCAGGCTGAAACGGATTGGTCAGGTCATACTAGTGCGTTAAGCGCAACAGAGCATTGCTTTATTTACGTAAATGTGCGTAAATTTGTGATGAAAATCTCGATCGAGCAATTTTTTATAGGATAGGAGTCTTTATGAAGCGTTCGACAGACCTGGATGATTTCGACCGCAAGATTCTGCGAGCGCTGCAGGAGAACGCCGATTATTCCATGGCGGAGCTCGGAGACAAAGTCGGTCTTTCCCACACCCCCTGCTGGCGCCGTATCAAAAGGCTGGAGGCGGAGGGTATTATTCGCGGCCGCGTCACCCTGCTGGACCCGCGTAAATTGGACCTGGGAGTCACAGTATATTGTTACGTGACCATCCACAACCACGATGAAGAGTCCCTGAATAATTTCGAGACTGCGGTACAGGATGTTCAGGAAGTGGTCGAATGCTATTCAACCAGTGGCGACAAGGACTATGTTCTGCGTGTAGTAGTGGACAGTGTTGAACATTACGAGCAACTGTTAAAACGCTCACTGGTGCACCTGCCCAATGTAGCCTCGGTGAATTCCACCTTCGCCCTTAAACAAGTGAAATATACCACTCAGTTGCCGCTCTAGCAGAATAAGAGGCTGAGGCAATACCAGAGTCTCATGAATGAGCCCCATAGTTTGTGGGGCTCAAAAAACCTATCAAGCCAACGCCCGCAGCTTTTGCATTAATCGATCCAATGCCTGTTGCAGATTCAAACCATCACAGCGCAAAGTAATATCCGCATATTTGCGGTAGAGGATCTGGCGCTCCTCAAATAAACTGTCAAAACTTTGCTCCGGTGCTTTGGCTATCCCACGACTTTCATAATTGTGGATTCTCCGGCGAAGTTCATCTGCGGAACATTCCAAAAACACGACTGTGCCCTGCGCACGCAGATTAGCCATTCCCTCAGCACTGTAGACCGCGCTGCCCCCAGTGGAAACCACATGCTTGGGCAGCTGCGCTGCGGCAATGATCTCCCCCTCTATAGCCCGCAAATTGAGGTAGTCACTCTCCGCCATAATTTCCTGTAGTGTTTTCCCCTCCCGCGCCTGAATCAAAACATCTGTATCAACAAAATCCAGGGCCAGCTCTTTGGCCAGCAACACACCCAAAGTACTTTTACCTGCACCCGGCATGCCAATCAGAACAATACTTTTTCTTTTTTTCATCTTTTTACCTGTTCGCAAAAATCAGAGCGAAGCAGTGATCAACGTTAATCGCCGCGGCGAGGGAAAAATACAGCGCGCAGCCAGCCAAATAGGCTATTACCTTGCAGCATATATTTATCCAGCTCATCCATATTGTGAGCCTGGCGGAAAGCATCGGCAAAAAGCGCCTCGCGGGTAATCATTCTCCGTTTGGGGTTAATGGTTTTTATCGGCTTGGCTGGATTCCCTGCTACCACTGTATTGGCTGGCACATCCTTGGTGACCACACTACCCGCGCCGACAACGGAATTATCACCAATGCTTACGCCTTTACAAATAGTCGCACTATCGCCAATCCAAACATTATTCCCAAGACGCACCGGCGCAGTGCAACGAAAAGGCCTGGTACGATTATAGAGGCCATGCCAATCGGAATCAGAAATATAAACATTAGCGGCGATCATACAGGCATCGCCAATTTCTATGGACTGCGCAGCCGATATCCGCACTCCGGGAGAAATCAGCACATAGTTCCCAATGGTAATAAAAGCCTCGCGCCCCTTGTGCCCAAAGGTAGTAAAGCGAATGCACTTTTCCGCATTAGAAATTAAATGGGGATAATTACCCAGGCGAACATTCCCTCCAAAAACATGTACTGAAGAAGGGTCCATCACCTCAGGGTCAACACCTACCGCATCAAATTGAGGAAGTAAAAAATAGTGCGTGCGCCAATTGCGCCAACGCAACTGCAGGCGCTTTAACCAATAAGGCCTATGATCCTTGCGCATAATTAAATATCTACTTGATGGGGCAAACTGCCCACAAAAAATCGCAATTGCTTTTGTGCAAGCGCCGGTTTAGTGTTTGGGCCAAGTAAAATAGCAAGCAGTAAAATATGTCCATTCATTTGCCCATCGATATCAGAGCCATCAAGGGGTTCCTCGCTGCCCACGAGGGCGAAGCGCTCTATCATCTTGCCGCTGAGACCAGCAGCCTCGGCCCCTGCCTCGAAGTAGGCAGCTACTGCGGTAAGTCCACAATCTACTTAGCCTCAGCCTGCAAACTAACCGACAGTGTCGTGTTTGCCGTGGATCACCACCGCGGCTCCGAGGAGCATCAACCGGGTGAGGAATACCACGATCCCGATTTGTTTGACCAAAAAGCCAACCTAATGGACAGCTTCCGAACCTTTCGAGCCAATATGAGAGCGGCCGAACTGGAAGACTGGGTTGTGCCCGTGGTAGCTCCCTCCTCGGTGGCCGCGCGCCACTGGAATACCCCACTGGGCCTGGTATTTATCGACGGAGGCCACTCCCTTGAAGCGGCACTGACCGACTACCGCAGCTGGTCCAGGCATATTGTGCCAGGCGGCTACCTGGCCATTCACGATATATTCCCCGACCCCGCCGATGGCGGCCAAGCCCCCTATGACATTTACAAGCTCGCTCTAGCTTCCGCTCAATTCGAGCTGGTCGAAACTGTCGACACCCTGGGCATCCTGCGCCGTATCTGAAGGCAGGCACACCGAGGTAAACAAACCGCTTGCCGGCGTCAGGTCGGCGAGTGCATCTGCCGCAAGCAACATCGCACCCACGGTCCAGGTGGTTTTCTCCTCGGGCCAAACCGCCTGGTCTCGATAGACATACCCTGTCCAGTAGCCACCATCGCTGTCCTGCCAACGGTGCAGGCCGCGATAAATGATCTCCGCACGCGCCCGCTGCCCCGAGGCCAATAGGGCCATAGTCAACTCGCAGGATTCCGCCACGGTCACCCAGGGCTCATCATTGACACAACGGCAACCCAAACCGGCCACCACAAACTCATCCCAGCGCTGCTGTAGCCGAGCACGCGCAGCTTCGCCTGTAAATGCGCCAGTGAGCACAGGGTAAAACCAATCCATGGAAAAACGCGCCTTGCTCTCCCAGGTACGGTCAAAACGCTCGGGCTTACTCTGTAGGGCCTCACCTAATGCCGTGCGCCCCCGCACCCATTCCGGTCGAGCCACCCCCAACACACTGGCAATATTGATCGCACACTCAAGGCTTTTAAAAACTGAGGCACAGCCGGTAATCAGGGCATCCTCTTTGGGCTGTCCCCCGGCATCCACGGCCCAGTGAATTTCACCGTATTCAGTCTGAAGACCCAGGACAAAATCGATAGCGCGCTCAACCATCGACCAGTACTGCTGTAGAAAACCTTTGTCACCACTGATCAGGAAATAGTGCCAGACCCCAGTGGCTACGTAGGCGACAAAATTCGTCTCCCGACGCTCACCGTTATCGATCTCTCCATCTTTATAAGCCGCCCACCAGCTGCCATCCGGCAATTGAATATCCGCCAACCAGCGATAGGCTTTCTCCGCGGCACCAAATTCTCCGGCGATAGCCAATCCCATGGCCGCCTCAACATGATCCCAAGGATCGGCATAGTGCCCTTTAAACCAGGGGATTGAGCCATCGGGTAATTGCTGGGAAAGGATATAGGCTGCGCTATCACGCACAAAACTTACGGGGAAAAGGCTTGTACTCTTTTTGGGGGGCAATATCGTTTCACTCATGGGTTCACCTCCCCTGCCAAACCCAGGGGCTCAGGCGCCCGCTGCTCCGCTTTCACAAAATAGAGCGCGACACTTTTCCCCAAAAGAGGATTCAACAGCTTTTCAGCCACACGCGTGAGTGCGGGCCGCTTCATCAAGTCCCACACTAACAAGCGATGGTAAGCTTTCACCAAGCGGTTATCTGGCTTATCCCAAAACAGACATTTCAACCACCAATAGGGCGCGTGCAGTGCGTGCGCCTTGTGCCGAGCGAAATGGCGATGTCCCAGGGCTTCAATACTCTGACGCAGCTCTCGCTCACGGAAAATACGAATATGCCCCCCCTCCACCTGATGATACGCATCGCTAAGCTGCCAGCAGACCCACTCGGGAAAATACGCCGGCACAGTAGCGGCAAAGATACCTGAGGGCTTCAATACGCGGTCAATTTCTGCGAGAACCGCTTTGTACTCATGAATGTGCTCCAATACCTCGGAGCAGATCACCACATCGAATGTGGCGTCGGCAAACGGCAGCTGCAAACCATTGGCAACCCCAAGTAACAGGCGCCCTTTGGCGTGTTCAGAATTATTAAAAGGCTCTGCCCGCTCATTGGCGGTACACACATCATCTAGGCACAGATCGATGCCGTATACATCCACCTCATCAGTGATCATCAAATGAATGGAGTGACGCCCCTCGCCACAGCCCAGGTCCAAAACTTTTTGTCCCGGGCGAAGGTTCAGGTGTTGCGGATCTACAGTAATCATTAAGCAGCCTCCGCACCGCTAACATCTGTATCGACTAAGCCCGTTTCGTTCTGCTGTTGCACGACAGACTCGCCAAGTATTTCCCGGTAGTAAGCCACCAGGTTCGATGCCGCCAAACTCCAACAGAACTTGTTTTCAATACGCGCCCTGCCTTGAGCGCCCATATCCGCTTGCAAAGATTTATCCGCCAGAACACGACCAAGGGCCTCCGCCAGCGCATTACTGTCACCGGCCGGGACGACGATGCCGGCGTCGCCGACAACTTCTGGCAGCGCGCCTCCATCACTGGAAACCACCGGGGCCCCACAGGCCATCGCCTCACCCGCAGGCAAGCCAAACCCTTCATACAGTGATGGGCAGGCCACTACTGTTGCACTGCGGTAGTGGTTCACCAGTTCTTCATTGGAAATCCCAGAAACAAACTGCACAGCATCTTGCAGTTTCAACTTCTGCAACAGCTTTTCGGTAGCGCCGCCTTTGCGCAAACGGCCAACCACCAATAGCTCCAGCTCAGGAAAGCGCTCACGCAATCCGGCCATGGCCTGCAGTAAGATTCCAAGCCCTTTGAGCGGCTGGTCCGCCGAAGAGGTCGTCATAATACGCAAGGGTTGGCGTTGCACCTTGTTATCGGGGCTGAAGATCTCTGTGTCGATACCGTTATAGATCAGGTGTATTTGCTCCGGCGCCACCCCGAATTGTTCGATGATGTCCCGCTCTGACTGGCGCGATACCGTGACAATATGGCGCAACTTCCTCGAAACCTTGATTTGCATATTCAGGAAGTTGTGCCAACGTAGCACCAACAAACGAAAGCGCCAGTCCGGCGCCGCATCCAGGGCTAGCTGGCGATCGCGGGTAATGGGATGGTGAATAGTGGCAACAACTGGGAGGCCGCTACGCTCGATATCCAACAGCCCATAGCAAAGCGATTGGTTATCGTGAACTATGTCGTATTGGGGACCATGCTGACGTAAGTATTTACGCACGCGACGACCAAAAGTATATGGCTCGGCAAAACCGCCGGTCAGTTTACTCAGCCATTCAAAGAAGTCTGCCCAAGAGAGCAGATGTTTTGGTCTAAGGGCACGGCTGGGCTTTTCTACTTCATAGAGATTGAGTCCGGGCATCTTGATCAAGTTCACCCGCTCATCCAGCTCTGGGTAGGGCTGGCCGGATATCACATCGACCGAATGGCCGGCATCAACCAGAGCCTTACTCAAGTAACGGAGATAAATTCCCTGGCCACCACTGTGCGGATGACTGCGATATCCCAGTAGACATATTTTTAGTGGCCGTGTCTCGCCAGCCATTGGACCGTCTGCACAATTTCCCAAGGCGGTCATAGATTCCCCATCTGCTTGTTCTGAGACCCACACTCATTAATCAAAAAGGCAGCGCCCTGCTGTGAAGCCTGGCTAAAGCAATCGACCAATCCGGGGCCCTACGCTGATAAAGCGGAAGAATACACTGGCGGGGAAATGACTGCTAGGCAGAAGTAATCCACTCTCTTGGCCAGTCTGCCCTTCCGCGTGGCTTCTGAAGCCAAATAAAGTACGCAGCGAACTTCTATCAAATACATTATCAGCCGATGAACTACACCAGATCTCTGCGCTGCGCATACCCCATTTAAAAATATTTTTGCCTGCGCCAGGTTTACTCTCAGCCCAGTCATCAGAGGCAGGATGAATAGAAAGAAAAGTGTGACAAGAATTTTTAGCAAAAGAGATGGAAAAATAGCCTATATATTTATTTTTGACCGGCAAAAAAATGCCCGCCAAAAGGCGGGCCAGGTTTCTCGAACACACTTTCAGGAGGAGAGTTTCAAGTACGTTACGCACTTAAATTTAGGTATAGCAGAGTATCGTTCTATCCTGTGTCCCTGCCGGCATTCCTGTCGTAAAAGCCGTTCAGTATTTATGCCGCCGGCGCACGAGAAACCGTGATTAAACCCGATGCAAATAACTTTGGTATTCCACATCGGTAACTCGGGCGCCAATCTCCGCCATCTCCTGGCGCTTCAGCATAAGGAAAAGTTCGACAAACCGAGGATCGAGATATTCTCTCCACAAGGCACTCTTATCAAAGCGCTTCAGTGCCCCACTCCAGGTATTGATCAGTTGCTCGCTTTGCACCTGATAGGCATCGCCTTCAACCGGATCGGGAGCTTGTAACTGGTTCTCAATTCCGTGGCAGACACCGGCCAAAATACCCGCCAAGACCAAGTAGGGATTCACATCGGCACCGGCAATGCGGTGTTCGATACGACGAGCCTCGGGATTACTGGCTGGTACTCGCAAAGTGGTGGTGCGGTTGTCGTAGCCCCAGCACAGATTCAGCGGCGCGTGAGAACTCTCTTGGAAGCGGCGATAGGAATTGCTGTGTGGCGCAAAGAAAGCCATCGCATCATTGGCGGTTGCCAACATACCTGCCGCTGCCTGACGCAGCAGCTCGGAGCCCTCTTCACTGCCATCATCAAAAACATTTTTACCATGGCTATCAATCAAACTCATATGCACGTGCATACCGTTGCCAGCCTGATCCCCAAAGGGTTTAGCCATAGTGCTTACACGGAAGCCGTGGCTGCGCGCCACGCCTTTCAGAAGGCGCTTAAATAACAGAGTTTGATCCGCCACCTTGACAGGATCGGCACTGTGCAACAGGTTAATTTCAAACTGACCGGGCGCACACTCTGAGAGCACTGAATCAGCTGGAATACCCTGCGCCTCACAAGCGGCACGCACATCGGCAAAAAAGTGACGCTGCGCGTTCAGCTCAGACAAATCATATACATCGGTAGAGGGCACCAGTTCGGCATCGTTGTCGCTGACTGGGCGCGGGCGCGCCAAGTGATCAACGTCATCGCGCAACAAATAGAATTCCAATTCGGTGGCACAGACTGCGGTATAACCGAGCTTCTGCAGGCGATCCACCACCCGCTGCAGCTGGGCACGTGGATCGGCATAGAGCGAAGAGCCATCCGCCTCGTGCAACTGCATATGCAGCTGTGCTGTTACCTCCCGGTGCCAGGGCGCCAGACTGATCGGCGATACCGGCAGACAAACACCATCACTGTCACCACTGGCAAACACCAGAGGGCTATCTTCAATATCCCGCCCCCAGATATCCAGGCTGACAGCGCTACGCGGCATTTGCAGGCTTCCCTTCAGCAGCTTCTCCGCCGCTTCTGCTGGTAGCCATTTGCCGCGGGGGACACCATTGATATCGAACATAAAGCCTTCAATCCACTTTAGGTCCGTGTGTTCTGCCAGGAATTTGCGCGACTGCTCCAACAGTTCTGGTTGGGCAGTAAATTCTTTTTCTTGTGACATAAGTTGCCTGAGGTAATCCTGTCAAACCGCAGAAGCGGCCCAGAGCGGTCACCTGCATTCTCCGTTGACGGATAGTGGGTGACAGCCTTGCGCCGCTTCCAAAAAAGGGGCTAGACCCCGAGTTTACGCTAGAGCTTTAGCGGTGTCGTCAAGTGCGCGATGCGCTTTTTCCACAAGCTCATCCACCTGCTCAGTGGTAATAATCAGTGGCGGCGCAATCACCATGGCATCACCCACGGCACGCATGACCAAACCGTGCTTGATACTCAGATCACGACATACGCCACCGGCAGTGCAGTCATCATCAAAGCGGGCGCGGCTGGCCTTGTCTTTCACCAGTTCCAAAGCGCCGACCATACCCAGGCTGCGCGCCTCACCAACGATGGGGTGCTCAGCCAACTCTGCCCAACGTTTGGCAAGGTAAGGGCCAGTCACATCGCGCACATTCTCGATAATCTTCTCATTGCGCAGGATATTAATAGTGGCCAGGCCTGCCATACAGGCCGCAGGGTGCGCAGAGTAGGTGTAGCCGTGGGTAAATTCCCCGCCCTTGCTCTTGATCACATCAGCAACGCGATCACCTACCATGGTACCGCCGAGAGGGAAATAACCATTGGTCACCGCTTTGGCGAAAGTCATCAGGTCCGGCTTGAGGCCGTAGTAATCTGCACCAAACCATTCACCAGTGCGCCCAAAGCCGAATATCACCTCATCCATCACCAACAGAATGTCGTATTGATCCAATACTTTCTTCACTTCTGGCCAGTAGGTTTCCGGCGGAATGACCACACCACCTGCACCCTGGATAGGTTCGGCAATAAAGGCGGCCACTTTCTCAGGGCCCAGCTCCTGGATTTTTTCGTCGAGGCTGCGCGCGGCTTGAATACCGAACTCCTCTGGGGACATTTCCCCGCCCTCAGCAAACCAGTAAGGCTGCTGTACGTGTTCAATGTAATCCAGCGGCTGGAACTGCTTGTGCATACCGCTCATACCACCCAGGCTGGCACCGGCGATGGTGGAGCCGTGATAACCATTTTTGCGGGAAATCACAATGCGCTTCTCGGGCTTGTCCTGCAGATCCCAGAAACGGCGAATCAGGCGCAAATTGGTGTCATTCGCCTCAGAACCGGAGCCGGTGAAGAACACATTGCTCATACTGGCGGGAGTTACTTCTGCCAGGGCATCTGCCAGCTCGATAGATGGCACGGTAGTGCACTGGAAGAAACTGTTATAGAACGGCAGGGTATTCAGCTGCTCATAGATTGCATCGCTAATTTCCTTACGGCTATAACCCAGGTTGCAGCACCACAAACCAGACATGCCATCCAGTAGACGATTACCATCGATATCGGTGATATAAGCGCCTTCAGCACTGGTGATCACCCGGGTGCCCTGTTGCCCCAAGTCATTGAAGTCAGTAAAGGGGTGCAGCAGGTGCTCGCGGTCGTGTTGTTGCAGCTCACTTTTGTTCATATTTCGCTCCTGGCTTTGCTCTGGGGGCTCTCCACAGCACCGGACGAGAGCCCGCATGCATCGAATGAGTCATCCCGCAATTGATCACCTACCCTCCGGAGCCCATTAACGTGCCTTGCCGGACAGGGTATTGCTTCCAAAATTTGTGATCACATTCTAGTGGCGAGACTGACGGAAGCGCAAGATCTATCTATGCCTCAGGGTAACAATAGGGTCCAGAACCGCAGTTACCCTTAGCTTGTAGAAAATCCTGACCTGAAATTGCGGCAACAAGAACCCTTACAACAGGGATACGTGAAGACTCTCACAGTGACCTATCAAGATGGCTAAAAAGGTCGGGCTTGTTGGCCTGGGCTGGCTCCTATAAATATGGCTGTAAAAGCGCCTGCCCAAGCCCTAGAGTAATTCTTCGGCGGGAATTGAGCCGAGCCCCTCCTCAATATCCTGACGAATAGCAAGGCGCACTCGCGCCACATCGCCATCGGCAATCGCACCAAGCAGGTCCTCGTGACGGTCCGGCAACTCTTGTACACCGAAGCGCTGGAACACCAGGTGCTGCAGGGGAGCTGTTTGCAGCCATAGGCTCTCTATCAGCGAGAGGATGATATGGGGATGCCCCAGGCGATAGAGGGTAAAGTGGAAATCGAGATTGGCCGTCACATACTCCTCGATATCCTTCTCTCTGAGCGCTTTAGTGACTCGAGCATCTAGCTGTCGTAACCGCTCGAGGGCCCCCCGTCCTACAAAGGGCAGCGCCTGCTCTGCGGCCTGACACTCCAGCGCAACCCGTGCCGCACAAATCTCTGCGAGCTTTTCTGGCGTCATGGTGGGCACAGTGACACGGCGGGTATCAGACAGCTCTAGCGCTCGCTCCGAGGTCAGGCGCCGCAAGGCCTCACGTACAGGCATCGGGCTGCAATTCAAGTCCGCCGCCAAACCCCGGATAGTGACCGGGTGCCCCGGCAAAAACTTGCCACGCAGAATGGCATCTCGCACCTGAAAGTACACACGCTCCTGGGTAGTGCGAAACTCCTCCTGCGGAGGGCTAAATTCTGGTGCCATCTTCATGCGGCCCCAACCTTTTGCAACTTATGGGGCAAATCATCGGAACCCACTTCGATAAGATGATCTGCTACCCGGCCGGTCTGCCAGATTTCATAAAAGTCGTCTGCCACCTGCCGGCTCATTTCCACCACTTTTTTCCAATAGCGCACACGCTCATCCGAGGGCATCTTATAAAAGTCGTTGCGATCCGGGATCTTGCCAAATGGTAACTGCTCCACAAATCCCGGCGACGGTGCGATCAGTAGTGTCGACATCATGGCATCGCCACGCACACGTCGCCAGGACAACCCCTTGTCGAACCAACCGGGCACCATAAACGGGAAGAAATGCGGGTAGAGCACTAATCCACGTGGATGACTGAAGCGCAAATCAAAGTGGTAGTCTGTAATCCCGCCATCGCGATAATTTCCCAAGGGTGCGCCAGCCGGGTTGCGCACACCCGCCATTACCAGTGGTATAGAACCACTGGCGAGCACCACCTCACGAACATTCTCCCGAGTGAGGGGGGTATTCGCCGTACTCAGATTGCCAAACTTCACAGTGGCCTGGGCCCGGGAGTGAAACACTACGCGCTCCCAAAAGGCTTTAAGGCTATGTCTGGAAACCGCATTGACCAACGCAGACGTGAAGAGCGCCGGAGCGAGAATGGCCCGCTTTTCACTTGCCAGGGGGCCACGCCCACGCGCTGTCACGAAGTGACTTTGCCACAAGGGATTCTCCACCACCTCGCGCGCACCACTTTCCCCTAACACTTCCTGTAGAATCGCACCACCCGTCGCCGTAATCTCAGCCGGGGTGGGCTTGGTATCGCCGTAGCTCTGGTGAATATATCCATATTCAAGACGTTCCAGCGCCGCCAAAGGATTCTCCATGGCGTAGCACATATTGCGAAAACTGCCGATTGATGAACCCAGCGTCGCAATAGGCTCACTGCGACCTTTAAAAAAAGCCCCCATAAGAACCCGATCCAGCTGACTGATAACCAGCCACTTGGGGCCCCCAGAAGCTCCCACCAAGGTTGAGAACTGCCCTTGATGTAATCCCTCCTCGCGAACCCTACGCGCCGCTTTGGCGCCGGCCAGTAAAATGCAACTGCGGTTCTTCACATAAATTCCTTATCAATTTACCTAAAAGCCAAAGTCAAATGAGAGCCTTGCCAGGGCCAATTACCATTCGCCGCTGTTCTCCATCGACTTCCAGGGTTCCCTCGGTTCCAGGGGCTCGCCATTTTGTAACAGTTCAATTGAGATACCGTCCGGCGAACGGAAAAAGGCCATATGGCCATCGCGAGGGGGACGATTGATCGTAACCCCCGCATCCATCATTCTCTGGCAGACGGCGTAGATATCATTCACTCCATAAGCCAGGTGGCCAAAGTTTCGCCCGCCACTATAGGACTCCGAATCCCAGTTGTAAGTGAGTTCCAGCGTGGGCGCTTTATGCTGGCGAGCACTATCGACATCCTCAGGGGCCGCAAGATATACCAGGGTGAAACGCCCTTTGTCATAATCTTTGCGATGCACCAACTGCAAGCCCAACTTCTCACAGTAAAACTTTAAGGATTCTTCCAGGTTGGCCACGCGGACCATTGTGTGCAGGTATCTCACCCTCTACTCCTTCCTGTTGCCAGGATCTACAATCGCGGAATAATAAATAATTCAGCTTCGCCTGGCGAAAAGCAAATGTATAAAAAATTCTATCGTGCATTTTCTCAAGCACCCAGCGGCAGCCCATCCTCCATGCTGCACATGGCCTGTCACTCCCATCATTACTGGCCCGATGTGACATTGGAGGCAGTCCAACAATACTGGCAGGATGCGGCACTGCTCGCCGATGACAAGTGGGGACCTATTTTCCAGGAAAAAATACCCGCCTGGCAAAGTGCCGTCGCTCGAACACTAAACCTCCCCGACGCTTCTCAAATAGCTATTGCCCCCAATACCCACGAGCTTGTCTACCGCCTACTTAGTGCCTTTCCCATCACTGAACCCCTACATATCCTCACTACAGATGGAGAATTTTACAGCTTCACCCGCCAGCTGCAGCGGCTGGAAGAATTGCCCAACATACAAGTAACCCGTATACCCAAACACCCCTTCTCCACCCTGGCAGAGCGCTTTGAGCAGGAACTGCATACGGGAGACTACCAACTGGCTTATGCCAGCCTGGTGTTTTTCGATTCTGGCGTGGTATTCCCCGACCTATTGCGAATCGTCGAGCAGAAGCCAACCCAAACCCAGTTTGTAGTCGACGGTTACCATGGGTTTTTTGCCCGCCCAATCGACCTGAGTGGTATTGCTGACAAAGCATTTTTTACTGCCGGCTCGTATAAGTACCTGGGTGCCGGCGAAGGGCTGTGTTTTATGAGCATTCCTCGCGGCTGCTCCCTACGACCACTAAATACCGGCTGGTTTGCCGAAATTGCGGAGCCTGAAAATCGCCGTGGCCATGTCAGCTATGCGGACAACTGGCTGAGATTTGCCGGGGCAACTATGGATTATTCCTGCCTGTACAAGGGTCTTTCCATTTTCGATCTATTCCGACGCGAAGGTATCACCGTAGATAAAATCCACCGCTATGTCCTCAATGCCCAAAGCCGCTTCCTGAACACAATGGACAAAAACAGCCACCCGCTACTCAACCGGGAGCGCCTAATTCACCACGACCTGAAGGAGGGCCATGGCCACTTTTTCACGTTCGATTGCGGCACAACAGAAAACTCAGAAAAGCTACAAAAAGAGCTGAAAGCCCGAGCAGTCCTTTGTGACAGGCGCCAACAGCTGCTGCGCCTGGGCTTTGCTATCTACCATGATGAAAATGAAACTTATCAGCAGGTTTTTGGCTCTCCCCAAATAAATTCGGAGGCGCTGTTATGCTGATTAACAGGCTAAGCCAGCCGGCAGCCTCTATTGATCAATACTTTGATCCATACTTTTGCGGACGATGTAACCTTAAAAACTGGAGAGCCCGGACCTAATCATGAAGCTGCTTCTCCTCAACCCAAATACCACAGAATCTATGACGTCACTAATGGCGGGCGCCGCACAAAGGGTTGCATCTCCGCGCACCAAAATCGTAGCAACCACCGCCAAGATCGGCTTTCCTTATATTTCGAGCCGGGTCGAGGCCGAAATTATCGCTAGTGATATCCTCGAGACAATTGCTGAACACCACACACAGGTAGACGCAGTCATCATCTCTGCATTCGGGGACCCAGGTCTCATTGGTGCGCGCCAGTTATTCGACATTCCCGTGATCGGTGTTGCCGAGGCGGCAATGCTGACCGCTTGTGCACTTGGCCAGCGCTTCTCGATAGTCACATTTAGCGATAGTTTGGCGGACTGGTTTCGTGATGGTGTGCTGCGTGCCGGTCTCGAAAATCGCTTCACCGGCATTCGCCTACCTAGCGAGCGTTTCCAATCAATCGAAACTGTACAGGAAGAGCTTAGCGAGAGCTTGGTTCAGCTCGTAGAAGAAGCTGCATACACTGACCGGGCAGATGTCGCCATCCTCGCTGGAGGACCGCTCGCCGGTCTTGCCACAAAGATTTCTGGCAGACTGCCGATTCCTGTGGTCGATCCAGTCCCTGCCGCTGTCGTGCAGGCAGAGGGTCTTGTACGGCTCAACCCAGGTATCGCCCGCGCAGGTGGTTTCGCCCGTCCGCCCGCGAAAGACACATTGGGCCTCCCCGATAGCCTCTCCAGGCGAATAGAGCACACTGACTGAGCTTCTTCCAAGACTACCTTATAATCTCCACTCTCCCGATAGCTCTGGCTCAAAGAATTACGGAGGTTGGATTTAGCCAGCCAGATACAGCCTGCGATTAAGCATCCTAAAAACGAATGCAGCCACGTGTTTCTAACAGGCGTCGTTACCTTCTTCTCCTGAGTTTTGTTTTCTACCAAGAAAGATGAAACTTATCAGAAGAAATTTAGCTCTGATTAAGTTGGCAGCACTTTCCCGGCCAAGTGGCAAGCCAATATTGCCAAGCAGCTTGTCTACAGCTCCGCGATGATCCGTTATGCTGACCTTCTTGCTCAGCTACGGTTCAGAAAGGCATTGATAGTATTTGGCACCTAATGCATCGGAGTGATGCCAAATCCATAGCGATTGATAAGGAAAAATCATGAAGTTAGTAAAATTCTCGACAATCACAGTACTTACTCTGCTTATCGCCGCTTGCGGAAATGGGCAGGCTCCCCCCGAACGGGGAACCCTGGTCTCTATTGCGGCCCAAGGTGAGGCACGTCAGGCTCCCGATGTTGCCAATTTGTCTGTAGGCGTGGTAACCGAGGCAGACGACAGTAAGCAAGCCATGCAAGATAATGCCGAACAAATGGCTACGCTAATGAAAGCGATTAAGAAAGCCGGCATTGCCAAGAAAGATATTCAAACCAGCGGCGTCAGTCTTTCTCCCCGCTACCATTATCAGAGAGATCAGAAACCCAAAATCGTCGGCTATACTGCGCGAAATACCCTCAACATCAAAGTGCGCAAATTGGGTGAGCTGGGAGGTGTACTGGATGACCTCACCGCCGCCGGGGCCAACCAAATTAACGGTCCCAGCTTTGAGATTGGCGAGCCAGAACCAGTAAAAGCTGAGGCTCGCGAAAAAGCCCTATTGGATGCCCAGGAGCGCGCGACTATTTACGCTAAAGCACTGGGCATGAAGGTTCGTCGAATCGTGAGTATTTCTGAACAGGGTAGCGGCGGTATGCCCCGCCCTATGATGTTAAGAGGCCAGATGGAGTCAATGAAAGACAGTGCTTCAACCCCTATTGCCCCCGGTGAGACTACCGTAGCTGTCAATTTGGACCTGGTCTTCGAGCTGAAATAATCAATTACTTCTATATCGGCCCCGCAACTCTATGCGGTGCCGGTATTCTACTCACAGCTGTTAACCATCCCCCTCATGCTCCAGAAATACCTCCACTGCCGGCTCGCTGGGGTATTTGAAAACCTTGCCTTCCTTCATGACAAACTGCACCCGTTGCAATTCAGAGATATCCTCCAGAGGATTTCCTGCAACCGCAATAATGTCCGCGAGTTTGCCCTCGCTGATACTGCCAAGCTCGTCTTGAATCTGCAGTAATTGTGCGGCATTCCAGGTTGCAGAGCGGATGGCGTCGGCAGGAGTCATTCCCCCCTGTACCATCAAGACAAATTCCCGCGCATTCTCTCCATGCCGGGTCACACCGGTATCGGTCCCAAAGGCAATTTTAACTCCACGTTTATAAGCCTTGGAAAAAGTCTCTTGCATTAGAGGCCCCATAGTGGCGGCCTTGGGACGAACAATTTCAGGTAAAAAGCCATCAATCGCAGATTTCTCAGTTACCCACTCTCCTGCCATCAAAGTCGGAACAAACCAAGTGTTGTTCCTACGCATGAGATCCATCACCTCTTCATCCATGTAAGTACCGTGCTCAATGGAGTTCACACCGGCGCGAATAGCTCGAATCATGCCTTCCTTACCATGGGCATGTACCGCCACGGTAAAGCCATAATCTTTGGCAGTGGCAACAATTGCCTCCAACTCATCCTGCATAAATTGTGGATTTTGCCCACTTTTGGCAACACTCAGCACCCCGCCAGTAGCAGTGATTTTGATGAGGTCTGCACCATCCTTATAGCGCTGACGAATCGCCTTGCGCGCGGAAATAGGCCCATCCACAACACCATCGGCCGGGCTGGGATTCCCTACTAAGTCATGGCGGCGACCATTCGTGGGGTCGGCGTGACCACCGGTGGTTGCGATAGATTTTCCCGCAGTGTAAATCCTCGGTCCCTCAATAGTGCCTGCTTCAATCGCTCGCCGCAGACTGACGGTAACATTATCGTGATCACCCAGATTGCGGATGGTGGTAAAGCCCGCCTGCAAGGTACGGCTGGCCGCATCGACACCGCGCAGAGTGAAATCTGCCGGATTCCAGGTATAAGATTCCGTATAAGCACGAGGACCAAACTCATAAGTGAGGTGGCTGTGCATATCCATCAACCCTGGAAGCACAGTGTAATTGCGCAAGTCGACAAGAGTTTCCCGCTCCCGCTTGGCAAACCCTTTTTGTACCGATTCAATACGGCCATCCACAATATGAATGGTGCGATTCTCTAACAGTTTTCCATTACTGCTATTGAAGAGTTTCCCCGCATAAATAGCGAGTTCTTCAGCAGTAACCTGCTGGCAAAACAGACCGGCAAAAACAGCCAGCGCCGTGACTGTGCGGCGAAAGAAGCAGCCTCTCTTGGAACTTGTGGTCATTGTCGTCACCAGTAAGTCTCTTTTAGATTTGTAATGTTTTTATGGACAGCTGCTCAATTTAACGCAATCGCCGAGGCGAGAGGAAGCCCTATGAAGATCTATGAGTTTGCAAGCGCCCCCAATTGTCGTCGAGTTCGCATGTATCTTGCGGAAAAAGGCATCGAAGTTGAATTTACCCATGTAGATATTACCAAGGGCGAAAACCTCAGCCCCGAATATCGCAGTAAAGATATCAACAAGAAAGTTCCCGTATTGGAACTGGATGATGGCGCTTATATCTCTGAGTCCGTAGCGATTCAACGATACTTCGAAGAACTACACCCGGAGCCGGCACTCTTTGGCCGCGATGCAAAAGAAAAAGCCCTAGTGGAAATGTGGAATCGCCGTGCCGACTTCAACTTAATGTTTCCAGTAGGAATGTGCTTCCAACACGTTTCTGGCTTTTTCAAGGACCGCATGAATGTCTATCCTGAATTCGGCGAGGATTCGGGCAAACGCGCGATAAAATTTATGGGGGCCCTAAACGACCACCTCTCTGATCATGAATTTCTGGTTGGAAATTATTTCTCAGTAGCCGATATCAGCATGGTGTGCAGTCTCGATTTTGGCAAAGTACAGAATCTGCGTCCGGATGCCGAAAAACACCCCCACCTGATCCGCTGGCGTGAGCAGCTCAAGCAGCGCCCAAGCTTCAAGGCCTGAGGTAAATTTCTGAAAAACTATTCGGAATAGCCTGCCCAGTGGAGGGTATCAGGTTTTGAAAAAAACCACTAAACGCCCATAAAAAACGCCCCGGTTTATAAGAAACCGGGGCGTTTTTAGTATGACATCAATTTTTTATTGATCTTTTGCGGGTAGTACCTCTACAGGACCAATATCCAGGGCTTCAACCTCTCCCTTAATCTTTTCCAGATCGCCAACAATGACCCAAGTAAATTGATCTGGTGCAAGAAACTCTTGCGCAGAGGACTCTACCTGCTCCTTATTCAACGCGGCCACCCTTTGAGGATAATCAGCAATGTAATCTTCCGGCAAGCCTTTTTCCACCTGCCAGTTGATACTGGACAATAACTGCCCTTTGGTTTGGAAGCGTGCACTCTGTTTTAGCACCTCATCGTTTCGATAGTCCTCCAACTCCTTCTCGGTAATTGGGCGGTTAGTCAAATACTCCTGATATTCTTTGATTAATTCCTTGATGGCCGGGGCTGTTTTATCGGTCTGCACCGGGGCAAACAGAATGTAAGGCCGCTGACCTTCCGTATCCATGGAAACCGCTCGGGCGCCGTAGGACCAATGCTTGTCTTCACGCAGGTTCATATTAACCCGCGAGGTAAACTTGCCAGCAATTGTATTGGCCATCGCATCAAAAGCTTCAGCACCCTGCGGCTGCCAAGGTGGCATCACCAATCCAGCCATGATGAAACTTTGCTGGGCGCCTGGACGATCCAGGAGGTAAACCCTAGCCTTTTCCGGACGCGCCACCTTGGCCACATCAATTTGTGGCAACTCCTCTTTGGGCGCTTTCCAACCACCCAGAGTTTCATTCAGGAGCGGCTCGATCTCTTTTTCTGTCACATCACCAACAATGGTGAGAGTGGCATTATCGGGACGCACCCAGGTATTCTGGAAGTTCACCAGATCTTCGCGAGTGATCGACTTAATGCCTTCAGGTGTGCCAGAGCCGGTCAAGGGGGCGCCATAGGGATGCTCGTTACCAAAGAGCAGTGGCGGCAACTCACGCAGTGCCAATCCCTGGGGTTGTGCCTTTTCCTGGGCGATAGCATCCAGGCGATTGGACTTTACCCGCTCGAGATCAGACTCGGGGAAACTGGGCTCGGTTACTACCTTGGAAAATAACTCCAGTGAGGGTTTCAACTGTGACTTAAGGGCACTCATACTGATGGAGTTGTAATCCAAACCACTGCCACCACCAATACTTACCCCTAGTTCCTCTGCTCTGGCACTAAACTCCAAGCTATCGAGATTGCCGGCGCCCTCATTCAACATTTGTGCCGCAACTGAAGCGAGCCCGGGTTTACTTTTGTCTGCTGAGGCGCCACTGCGAAATTGCAGATTCATTAACACAACCGGCGTATCGTGGCGCTCAGCCAAAACAACCCGAAGACCATTTTTCAGGGTAAAGTTCTGCTGCTTAGGTAATTCCAGCTCTACATTTTTATCCACCTCCGGCAGCTTACTGCGGTCTGCCCCCTCGGTGGCTGCGGTGAACTGCTGCTGAGGTTGGATAATCAAAGTGTAAGAGTCATCTTTAAGCCACTGCTCTGCAACATCCTGCACCTCACGAGCGGAAACCTTGGCATACTCTTCAACACCTTTCAGAAGTGCGCCGGGATCGTCATAGTAAAATTCCGAGCGGGCGAGGATATCGCTCTTACCACCAAAGCCACCGGTTTTTTCCAATCCTTTTACCAGGCTGGCGAATTCACCCTGCTTAACCCGGCGCAACTCTTCTGCGCTGACGCCATTTTTAGCAAACTGCTGCAACTCCTTATCTAAGAGTTTTTCCACTTTATCGACAGGCTGCCCCGGCTTTACATCCACCACAATAATCAGCTGACCTGCCAACTGGCGACCGTAATAAAAAGCACTCACACTGGTCGCTACTTTTTCATCCCGAACCAATCGGCGATATAACAAGGAATTTTTACGATTTGCCAGCAGCGAAGTCATCAGCTCCAGGGCATGCTCTTCCTCACTACCAATGGCGGGGACATTCCAAACCTTGTAAATACGGGTTTGCGGTACTTGGTCGTGAACAACTTCGCGCTTTTTCACCTGGGTGGGTAACTCCCAGTTTTTGATTCGAGGTTGCACTTTAGTACTGGGAATATCAGCAAAATATTTGCGCGCCTTGGCCATCGCCTCATCAACACTGATATCACCGGCAATAACCAGGGTAGCGTTGGCGGGTTGATAGTGATCTGCAAACCACTTCTTTACATCTTCAAGGCTGGCATTATCCAGGTCTTCCATGGAACCTATAGGTGTCCATGAATAGGGGTGATCCGCAGGGAAGGTACTTTTGGCAATAATGTCAAAAGCCTTGCCGTAGGGCGCATTCTCTCCCTGGCGCTTCTCGTTTTTAACCACTCCGCGCTGCTCATCCAGCACCTCCTGGGTAATAGCACCTTGGAAGTGGCCCATCCGGTCAGACTCCATCCACAGAGCCATATCCAGAGCCCCCTTGGGAACTGTGGCAAAGTAATTGGTGCGATCGTTACTCGTGGTGCCGTTCATATCGGTAGCACCGGAGCGCTGAAAGGGTTCAAAGTATTCGCCGGGAAAGTTCTCACTGCCATTGAACATAAGGTGTTCAAATAAGTGCGCAAAGCCGGTTTTACCCTTCGGCTCATCCTTGGAGCCCACCTTGTACCAGATGTTGGTAGAGACAACCGGGGCCTTGCGATCCTCGTGCACAATAACGGTCAGTCCGTTAGGCAAAACCTCCTTGTGAAAGGGAATATCCAGTTGAGGAGGCGGTACGAATGCTTTCTGATCCGTAGCCGCATCTTTACTGCTGGCTGCGGCTTCCTTGTCCACGGAAAGAGCGTGGGGGGTATCATCGGTAGACTGATTACAGCCGGCAAGACCGGCAGTAGCGATAACGACACTGAAGAACACTGGACGCAAGTCCATATTGTCACTCCCTAGTAATAACCACGGATTCAGGATGGCAAGTTTAGGCCAGTATCCAATCCATTTACCGGCTCGCCCTCCGCAGTAACGAACCAAAAACCTGGCACCAGAATGAGGCACCAGGTCACTACATCAATCTTGAGACAAAAAAATGGGCACTAAAGTGCCCAAATAAATACATCACAGAGAGAAGCGATGATGCCAATCGCCAGGGATCAGGTCATCGGCACATCTCCCGTGCCGAATTAGGTTATGCTGCCACGGTGCCGGATTTGTTCTCCGTATCACCGGTCACAGAGTGGTATCCGAAGCGTTCTTCAGCAATACGGTCGGCCACATGCGCTGTGGTCTCGCCAGTCTCGTCTGCACGCACAAACACTTCTTTCATGGTGCTGCCGATTTCTTCGATATGGGCCTTCACCTCTGCGGCGTCGTAGTCACCTTTTTGCTGGTAGTAAACATCAATAATGCCGCCGGCGTTGATCACATAGTCTGGCGCATACAGAATACCTTTCTCGCGCAGAGCCGCTGCATGGCGCTCCTCGGCCAGCTGGTTATTGGCTGCACCAGCCACAGCACCCACCTTCAGGCGGGAAATGGTGTCGTCATTGAGGATGGCACCCATAGCGCAGGGAGCAAACAGATCCACATCCAGATCAAAGATCTCATCTGCGGTCACGGCAATAGCACCCAGCTCAGTTACCGCACGGTCGATATTGTCCTGGAAGATATCGGTCACAAACAGTTCTGCACCAGCGTCTTTCAGTAGTTTACCCAGGCGGAAGCCCACGTTGCCCACCCCCTGAATAGAGACCTTCAGACCCGTAAGGTCGTTTTTGCCCCAGCGGTGTTCGACAGCAGCCTTAAGGCCGACAAACACCCCATATGCAGTGGAGGGAGAGGGGTCACCGCCGAATTCAGAACCCGCGAACAGACCGGACACATACTCGGTGGTCTCGCCAATTACGCTCATGTCGGCAACACTGGTGCCGGAATCCTCTGCGGTAATATAGCGGCCGCCCAGGGTATTGATGAACTCACCCATGGCGCGCAGCAGCTCGGGAGTCTTTTCCTTACGCGGATCGCCAATAATGACGGATTTGCCGCCACCCAGCTTCAAGCCAGCCATAGCAGACTTGTAGGTCATGCCTCGTGAAAGACGCAGAACATCATTCAGAGCCTCGCCGTCATCGGCGTATGGCCACATGCGGCAACCACCCAGGGAGGGACCTAAATTCGTATTGTGTACCGCGATAATTGCTTTGAGACCACTCTTAGCATCTTGGTAAAACGCCACTTGTTCGTGCTTATCGTAGGCGGAATGGGAAAAAATACTCATTAACTGTTCCTCTCCGGAAGGCCGGTTCTACAGCTGGGGAACAACCACAGCCCTTATCTGTTTTTATTTAGGGGTAAGATTATATCTAGCTTCGGCAGATAAAGTTTGCATATTTTGCACAGAACAGCGCTGTAATAGCTAAATCCTCACACGAATTATTTTTTTTTAGGACAGCGGCCCCTACGGAAATATACTGGGCCATACAGTCATCGATCTTGACTGCCCCTTCAACCCGGCATCTTTGCGCTTAATCAAACGGATATGATTTCTCCTTCTTTAGCCCCCTGTTACCCGCTTCATTCTGGTCTGGTAGAATCCGCGCCTAAATCGACCCCCGAGAGATCAACTCGATGCTGAATGCCGACGCTCTGAAACAACTTTCACAACTGAAAACAGATATTCGCTCCAGTAAGGAGTTTGCCGAGGGCCGGGTTCGCGGCAGCAACGGCAAATTTGGCTTTGTGGAGCTAGAAGATGGACGCGAGGCTTTTTTACCTCCCAATGAGATGGAACGGGTTTTCCCAGGTGATCGTGTCCGCGTCAGCCTCACGGAAGAGAAAAAAGGCAAGCTCAGCGCTGAGCTGGACACACTGATCGAAAGCCAACTCGATTATCTGGTTGGGCAATATGTCCAACGGGGCCAGGGGCATTTTATCCAGCCCAGCCAGAACGGCTTGTCGCGCTGGATTTTCCTGCCTCCCAAGGCCCGCGGTAAAGCACAGCCGGGAGAGTTTATCGCCTGTAAAATCAATCGACACCCATTCAAAGATGGCCGCGCCCAGGCAAAAGTGGAAACGGTCATTGGCAAGCCCGATATCCCCGGTATTGAGCATGCTTATGTAGTAGCGCAATTCAAATTGCCTGAGCAGTTTGGCCAACCTGCGGAGGCCCAGGCGCAAGAAATCAGCGCTCAACTTGCCGAAGTGATCTCCGAGCGCCAGGATCTGTCTGAACTGGGCTTTGCCACAATCGATGCGGAAAGTACCCGCGATATGGACGACGCCCTCGCCGTCACCACCCGCAACGAAGGCTGGACCCTGCATATCGCCATCGCCGACCCCTCCAGTGTGATAGAAACCGGCAGCCCCCTGGACAAAGAGGCGTTCGAGCGCGCTCACAGCCAATACCTGCCCGGTGAAACCCTACCCATGCTGCCGCGAAACCTGTGTGAAAACCTGTTCTCCCTGGTACCCGGAGAACTGCGCCCGGCCCTGGTGGTTCATATTGATATCAACACTGATGGCAGCCTGGGCGAGAGCCGCTATGAATTTGCTGCGATTCGCTCCCAGCACAAGCTGAGCTACATCCAAGTGAGCCAGTTCATTGAGGGCGACGAATCCGCCGTACCAGAAGAGCAAAAACAGAGTTTGCGCAACCTGGCTGCCGTTTTTGAAGCTCGCTCTGCCTATCGCGCAAATCACTCCCTGGCGATGGAAGACCGCCCCGATTACGAGATTCACCTCGACGACAAGCGCAAGATCGCTCGTATCGAAAAGCAGGAGCGCAATATTGCTCAGCGCATGGTGGAAGAAGCCATGCTCGCCACAAATATCAGCATTGGCGGCAAACTGGCTGAGCTGCAACAGGGCTGCTTCTCGGTACACCTGGGTTTTCGCGAGGAACGCATGGGTGAGGTACGTAGCCTACTCAAAGAGTTACTACCGGAGCATGCAGAGCAAGACCTCGGCGAATTGCCAAATTACCTAGCCCTGGTTAAGTATCTGGAAAGCCATGGCGATGCACAGATGCAAAACCTGTTGTCGGTTCTGAAGCGCATGCTGCGCCCCGGCCAACTCGACAACAAAGCGGGAGCGCACCTAGGTCTGGGCCTTGAAGCCTACGCCACTGCGACCTCCCCCATTCGTAAATACAACGACCTGCATAACCATCGGGTACTGCGTGCCGCCCAACAAGACGGCCCTGCTGCGGCGCTTGGTGACGAACAGATCGAAGCCCTGCAGGACAGCCTGACCCGCGGCCGCCAGGCCAATCGTGCGCTCGAGCAATGGCTTTATGCCCAATTTATGCAGGACAAGGTTGGACAGGCGTTCAGCGGCAAGATCACCCTGGTCAATGGCGCCGGTCTCGGTGTGCGCCTGGACGAATTTGGTATTGATGGATTTGTTCGCCTAAATGGGGATAAAAAGAACCTGCCGAATTTTGACGGCAAGCACCTTACCCTTACCTACAACGAACAGAGCTACCAGCTGGAACAAACTATCAGCGTTAAAGTTTCCTCTGTAGATGTCGATAAACGCCGCATCTCCCTGGAGCTCTTACCTGAAACTTCAGCAAACGAAATGGCTATAGAGAAATAAGCCAAGTAGAACCCCAAAGAGCCCGGCACCCGCCGGGCTCTTTACTGTTATGCCCTAGCTGCGCCAATTTAAACGCAGAGCATAAAACCAACCCATAACAATGCCCGAGGCCACCAATGAGCAATATTGCTGAGCTGAACCCTAAACCGCTATGGCAACACTTTGCCAAACTCTGTGAAATTCCCCGCCCATCCAAGCATGAAGACCGCGTTGTCGAACACATTGTGGAATTTGCCAAGAATCGCGGCTTAGAAGTTCAGCTCGACGAAATTGGCAATGTCATTATCAAGAAGCCGGCTACCCCCGGCATGGAAAACCGCCAGACACTGGCACTGCAAAGCCATGTGGATATGGTGCCGCAGAAAAATGCCGATACTGATCACGATTTTCTGACGGACCCCATCAAACCCTATATCGATGGTGAGTGGGTAACCGCAGAAGGCACCACCCTGGGGGCCGATAACGGCATCGGTGTAGCTGCCATCCTCGCCCTGATGGAATCTACAGATATCCCGCACCCAGCCCTGGAAGCACTGCTGACTATTGATGAAGAAGCGGGTATGACCGGAGCGAAAAATCTTAAGCCAGGTTATTTCGAAGCAGACCTGCTGTTAAATCTCGATACCGAAGATGAGGGAGAACTCTACATCGGCTGTGCCGGTGGAGTGGACGTTAATGCCGCCTTACCCTACACCGCCGAGCCTCTGATGGCTGATGCTCAGGCTTTCAAACTCACTGTACGCGGTCTACGCGGTGGGCACTCCGGCCTGGACATTGACAAAGGTCGCGGTAACGCCAATAAAATTGCCAATCGTGTTATTGATACCGCTCAGCGAAGCATTCCCCAATTGCGCATTGCCAGCCTCGATGGTGGCAGCTTGCGCAATGCCATCCCTCGGGAATCTTTCAGCACTCTGGTTGTACCGAATAACGCACAGAAACAGTTACAGGAAATTGTTGAGCAAGAGAGCGCGCAAATTGCACGCGAATTCGACAATGAAGCAGCGCTGGAGATTTGCTTAGAAGCAGCCGAAGCACCGAGCAGCGTTATGGATGAAGCGAGCCAGCTGAAATTAATCCGTGCTATTCGCGCCTGCCCCAACGGTGTAGAACGCATGAGCACCGCACTGGATGGTATTGCCGATACATCCAACAACTTGGCTCGTGTGGTAACTGTTGAAGAAAACGGCCAACATCAAGTAAAGATGCAATGCCTGGTACGCAGCCTCTCCGACAGCGCCCGAGACCACCATGGACTCGACGTAGCCGCCATATTCGAGCTGACCGGTGCAAAAACCAAACTGGGCAATGCCTATCCCGGCTGGACGCCAAACCCAGCCTCACCACTACTTGCCATGATGCGGGAAGTGTACAAGGAAATGACTGGGGAACATGCAGAAGTAAAAGTCATCCACGCCGGCCTGGAATGCGGTCTTTTAGCCAAGCCATACCCCAACTGGGACATGGTCTCATTCGGCCCCACTATCCGACGCGCCCACTCACCCGAAGAGCGAGTGCATATCCAGAGTGTGGCTAACTTCTGGGATTATTTTATTAAAGTTGTGCAGGCCATTCCTGCCCGTAGCTAGCTTAACGATCAACCTATAGAGCTATCTTTAACAGTATCATCCTTTTTTATTGCCTGCCCACTACAAATCATCTAAGTAGGCAGGCGACCCCCAACAAGAAAAAATCTAGTCAGCAGTCTTCTTTCTCAATCTGATTTACTTTTTTATCCCATCAATTAATAAAATATTTTTCATTTTCCAAAGAGTGCTCAGCGCCTTTATAAAAATTCTTGCTCTAGAAACCACCATGGAACTTCCCTTGAATACCTTAGGTCAATAGAATCGCTTTAACACAACATGGAAGAACTATGAAAAGTGTGATTTTTGCCGGTATTCTTTTCCCATCCTTCGCATTCGCCTCTGCAAATCTGAATAACCACCTTAGCCTTGGTGTAGGTACACAATATGGAGGCCTTTTAGGTATCAAGTACTCAACCACCTATGGGACCGACACTTTTTATATCGGAGGAGGGCTGGCCGACAACCTTGATGAGGAGTATGGAATAACCCTTGGATGGGAAAGAAGCTTGAACCCGAAACACTCCCTCGGCTTGCTTATAAGAACAAAAGAGCTAGATTGGGAACATTATATTTATGAAAATTCAAACCTTCTCAGCGCATCGCCGAACGATAAGTCATTATCTGAATTCAAATATAAAGGACGTTATGAAAGCTATATCGCAGGATCTTACACTTACTTCTTCAATAGATATGACGAGGCCAGCCTCTTAGGTGGTATCAGTTTGGGAAAATCCTACCTAAAAACTAATAAAGATGGCTCATTCAGAGATGGGACCGAGCTAAAACTACATTTCGGCTATCAATTCTAAACATTCACAGGGAACGATATTAATGAAAACTATCAGTCTAGCAATTTGCTCTCTTATGTTAACGGGCTGTGGGACTTTCACCACCCTCTCCAGCACAGACCGTGAAATTTCTGCAAATTTAAAACGGCAAAAATCCAACTGTGAATCCATCCCGAGAGTCTACAGCGGTCTTTCCTACAATATATGTAAAATGCATTCAGACAGTGAATCAATAAATGTCGACTTACTTCTCGGCGTGTACCTCGTAGACAGCCTCTTTTCCACCGCAACTGACACAATAGTGCTTCCATTTACCATGATTGAGCAGAGGAAGAACGGAAATATTTCAGTCTCCAGCAGCCAGTATTAACAACGGTATTTAAGTAAAAACAGAGAATAAAAGCCGCTGGCAGATCTATGAAGTATCAATTGCTGCCAGCCTCTTATAAATTAACAACATTTCCTATGACAGTTGAAAAACCCTATTGACCTCGACAACACAAAGAGCTTAATAAGGTTAACTACTCCCCCCCCGCTGAAGGGTGCTGAGAAATCCAATGTTTGGCAATATCTGACCTTCTACAAATCCAAACTTTTTCATGATTTTGGATATAGTCAATAAATTGGAGTAAAGCCATTGCACGAGCGGGGTGGCCACTGATTCGGCCATGTAAGCCAACCGTTAACATTTTCGCCTGACTCTCCCCTTCTAGCCAGAGAAGATCAAAAGCATCTTTTAAAATTTGAAAAAAATCTTCTGCCGAAGCGCAGCCATTTGGGAAAAGATATCGAACATCATTATTCACAAGGCTATAGGGAATGATTAGCCTAGGCTTTGGGGTGTAACTCCAGTATGGCAAGTCATCGCTGTAGGAGTCAGAACTATAGAGGACCTGGGAAACTTCCCCTAGAAGTTTGCGGGTATTAGCACTAGTGCGACCAATATACCAACCAACTTCTCTCTCTCCAGTTAGTCTTTCAATGCATTTATGGGTTGTTCGTATATGCTCTCGCTCAACAGCTTCATCAATATGGCGATAATCTAACCAGCGATATCCATGCCCTGCTATTTCATGACCTGCAGCTACCAATGCCTGTGCCACACTTGGGTTCAATTCCAGTGCCAACCCACAGGCGAATGCCGTTAGTGGGAGTTTGTTAGAGTTGAAGATATTGAGGATACGCCACACGCCAGCCCGGCTACCATACTCATACATACTCTCAACACTGAGGTCTCTTTCCCCTAAACGCGGCTCCCTACCAAAGAGTTCATGTAAGTAAGCTTCCGATTGGTCATCCCCGTTTAAAACACAAGATTCAGCGCCTTCCTCTATATTCAGTACAAATTGAACGGCTATCCTGGCCCCATTCGGCCATTTTGGATCCGGAGGCTGCCCTGCATAGCCTTCTAAGTCACGCTCAATCATCAACCCAGCTCAAAGGTTGTTACACCGAAAATACGCTCATGAGCAATATCGGGCTTAGAGCCTAGGTACATACGCGCACAACCAAATACCTCTTTCATATTATATTTTTTAACTAAAGCCATGGCTTCTTGATTATTTTCCGGCACGTCCAAAAATACAGCCCCTCCTGAAGAAAACTTTGTCAATTCAATCAATAGCGCTTCAGCCAACTGACCGTTATTGGCAAATAAAGGGCCCACTTTACAACCTTCACCACAGCGGCGAATTACCCCATAACCTTTCAACGTTCCCGATTGCAATACCCCCAAAGCCTGAGCCCCTTCTTGATTCAGCCAAGTACGCAAGAATTTTTCCCTTCCTGCAGGGAAGCAGGTCATGTCATATTGAAGAAGCTGGTCGAAAGGAATCTCTGCAAGAGGTAATATTTCAAAATTTCCACTACTATTTGAAGCCACTTTTAAAGGCACGGCCATACTAAAACGCAAGTTGCGATGAGAGAATTTAAAGCCGCCTTCCCCATAGAAATCCTGCATCTGGAATGCAGCATCCAGCCCCACTGAAGCTCCTGGGCTTAACCTTTCAAGCATTCGTTGACGACGAAAATACCAAAGTTTACGACCAAGCCCCAATCCTCGGTACTCTGGCTTCACAATAAAGAAGCCCATAAAGCCATATATTCCCTCATACGAGGTAATAGCACCACCACCTATCATTTTGTCCTGAACCAGTGCAGCGATAAATGCTTTAGAGTCCGTTTGCCAAAAAGTTTCAGCATCATGCAATCCTGGATTCCAGCCCTCTTGAGCTGCCCAATGTACCAAGACATCGACTTCAGGGCGCTGCATATTACGTATAGTCATTGTATCTTTCATATCCACCCCTATTTATAAAGAGACTGAGATCAACTCCATTTATAATCTAGTTAAATGTGACTTTTTAACTCCGGTTAACTCTTTGGTGCAAGAAATTTAAAGGGAGTTGCCGGCTTAAGCTGCGAAGATATTTCACCACCAATATCACTCGGGGTATCCAGCTTCATAGATAAAACCTTCGCTCCACTTTTAAAATCTAAATTACTAAAATCCAACCAAACCACCGAAGGATTAATCACGGAGTCAAAGTAATATCGCATTCTCTTTTGATCTATCACTGAACGCCACAGGGTCGAGGCAATATTAGGTTTCCCTGGATCACTCATCCCCAGTGGCACACTCACAGCGCGTATTTGTGAGAAGACTGAGGCAACTGCCTTTCGATGATCTTTAAAATTTGGTGATGACTCAAGGGCAAAGCTAGCACGGACAAAACGATCTGCTGCAGTTATGGTACCTGGCAGAAAATTCTCACCACCAATCTGGCTCCAATAAGTATTAATCGCCAGTTGTTGGCTATATATCGGAGAGTTGGTCATGACCTTATATTGTTTGCCATGATGGACCTGTAGTGCTCCATTGATATACTCGAATATCGCAGAATCCCCACTGGGATCGGAGATTGAAATATGCGCAGTAGCGGGCTTACCATCAGGCAAATCAGCTCCTATCACAGTAAATGGATCTGCCTCCATCGCTGTAACCACTTCTTCAACAGTTGCATAATTGTCCAGCATATATTGAAGCCAGGCTCCAACTGAAATTGTCGGTTTTCCACGCTTTTGAGGGTTCCCATATTCAGCCTCGGCCAGATAAAGTAGATTCCCAGCCAAGCCTGCCTCATTAAGGCCATCAGAAGTTGCCGCCTCATAAATACTTATTACTACCGAACCGTACTTCGAAGTCCAAGTTATCGACTGTTGACCGACACCTCCATTTCTCTGCATCCCTTTTGGGAACAACCAAAAGTCCATTGCAGCTGTGGTATCACTCCAGTCCATACTTCTCCCTGTAATATAAGAACCATCACCAGCCTCATAAAAAATTCTAGTGCAGGCACTGGCATTGCTTTGGCTCAACCCAACAAACAAGATCAGAGCTGTACCAAGTAAGCCGCGAACAAATTTATTGTCCATCATCTTTTCCCTGATATACATGCCATTAATTTCCTTTTAAATTTTTAAAGCCACACCGATCAGCCGCTAATCAATTCTATTTCAATAACGATCAAGTCATCTTTAATGGCCAAGTCTAGCTTTAGCTGCCAACAATAAACGACAACATGTGGAAAGAGACGAAAACGATTTAACTGAATATTTCCACCTAACTCTAACCCCATAAAAAGACGCTTAAAGATTCATTATGAAGATCGCCCACAAGCCTTAAAGCGATCCTGAATCTCACTATCTGATAACGTGAACAGCAACCGTTTGATACATCTAATTAGAACCCCTTGTGTTTAGGCACTACAGGAGTATTTCTGTCATATAATTCTACGTTGTGATTTAATCAAATTCTGACTGCAATAGTATTCAGTACAACAAAGCCAGTTAATATCAAGCCCTTCTATCAACATTCAATCAGCAAAGACGGGATTTTATGAACACTATAGGAAGATTGGTTATTCTTGTTCGTGACTACGAAGAAGCTATTACTTTTTACCGTGACAAACTTGGTTTCGAAGTATTTATTGATTCAGAGGCTCCGCCATTAAGATTCGTTCACCTTCGCCTACCCGAACAAAAAGACATGGGTATTTGGCTCTTACAAGCCTCCTCCAATAGTCAATTGGATCAGGTTGGCAGGCAGACGGCGGGTCAACCCTGTGCAGTTATTTATACAGAGGATTTTGATAATGAATATAAGCGCCTAATAAATAATGGAGTAAAATTTACTAAGCCAAGAACCTCAGATTCCAACGCTGAGTTTGCCCATTTTGAAGACCTGTATGGCAATGAGTTTATACTTGTCCAGCTGCAAACAGAAGTGGTTGATTAAACTGCTTTTTCTACCAAACTTGCCACCGCTAGCACTCAACTACGGTGGCAGGGGTTCAATTTAAATCTCTCCGAACTCACTAACTGCGCCTCATTCATTCGTTAGTATAGAAGCCATACTATTGTAAAATTTCCTGTTTACTTCTCTTTCTCTATCACATATAAATCGGGCAAGACTCGCTTTACATGTACCAATTCCCATACTTTTATACCTCTTGATCTAACCCGAGCTAATTACAGGTCAAGTTTTCAGCATCGGAGTATGCATAACCAGTCCAAAACTGGTGCGTCAAAGAATAAAAGGAAGTTTGTTTCTTAACATAATAATACTCAAAACATATAGGGCTCTTCAGGCCATTGAACTACGGGCACTAACTCAAAGAATGAAGCAGCCCGAGGCTCAACACTATCATTTGGAAGTACCATGAAAAGAAACTTGATAATGCTGGTACCAGGACTTACCCGTGTCACCAGTACTGCACAATTGTCCGAGTTTACAGAGGGGCTTATTGCTGCGAGTGAACGTATACCACTCACCCCCATAGCGGCGCCCACTATTCCCCCGGGCGTTCAGCGTTTACGAGCTACCTCCGCAGGGCAGGAAATGGAACTAGACCTGGTTGAAGCTTATTGGAACGACCTGGTACCCAGTATTACCCAACAGACATTAAAAACTCGCCTCGCCAGGGGCTTTTCACTTATCTGGTTCTGGCTCGCTAATTTACATATTTGGAAAGGAGTACTGCGGCGCAAATACCTCACCTTTGGGCTAACCCTGTCAGCACTAGCCTTTATAGTTTGGTACTTGGGTACCATTATACTATTTGTTGAAGCTATTGAACCTGCCGCTGATAACCCATTCTTCCCTCTGGTAGAGGAATTGAAAAGATCTGTTGAATATATTGGTGGCTGGCGTATTTGGGCAGTGGCAACAGCGATTGTCGCTCTCATGCCCGTATCGCTACTGGTTGATATCTCAGATTTTTGTAAGCGCTACCTAACCAATGAGCCCGCGGCCAGAGGTAAACCCGCTGTGCGCTTTGAGATTATCAGACGTGTGCGCGAGCAACTGCAAAGCAGCCTAGCCTTAGAAAACTATGAATCAGTTACAATAGTCGGGCATAGCTTTGGTAGCGTAGTTACTGTGGATCTCTTTGCAGACCTTCCCTCCTTTGGCACGCCAGTGCGAATTCTAACCATGGGCTCATTAATCGAAGTTCTGGGTAAACAGGCCCCATGGCTACAAAACGAAGTTCTAGAGTTATCCCAGCGCGATGATCTGATTGAATGGATTGATATCAAATCCCACTCCGACTGGTTTGCCAGCGGCTCAGCCGTACCTGAAGCTCATAATTGCTATGAGAGGGTAATCGGTTCTTATGGCACTTTTCCAGATAAAATCGCGGCTAAAGTACATTCCCGCTATTTCGACAATCAGGAAGCAGTCAGATTTCTATTGTCATATTTTGAACGGCAGGGCTCCGCTAAAGTTTGTACAAATGAAGAAGCCTTAGAACCAGCTTAATGAAAGTTGAGCGATAGTAGCCATCCAACTATCGCTTACTTGAAGTAACAATCAGAATATCCATAAACGTCAACAGCAAGGAGAGTACAGATGTTGTCCACCCCACCCAAGGTAGCATCCGCTCTGTTATACATAGTTCTAGCTCTAGCCATCAGCAGTTGCTCCCAGCTAGCTCCAAGATATGATGCGGAACTCTATTCAGATCTCACTGAGGTGAATGCAGAACTGATGCAGTTCTTTTCCTCAGTTTCTCATGGTACAGATAAAGAATCCTATGCTAAAAGAGACCAAAACTACCATGCATTAATTGGCAAGATTGACGCCTTAGCGATGCAATCCAACACCCGGCCAATGCCCAATAAAGATACACTCAAGAAAATCAACAACTATTTGAGTTCTACAGGAGCAGATATCGTTTTCAATGAGCAGCCACCCAGTGTCAATTCACTTAAAAAAATCTCTAGCAGTCTTAATCGAATGCGTAAAGAAGACGAAGACAAGGGGCTTCGCTCTACCATTGTGGCGCTTTTCAAGAATGAAGTTGTAATCTCTATGGACCAGGCTTTAACTTACGAATCCTTCTTAAACCGCTGAGGACTTTGCCATGTCACTGGACGTAACCCAATTGATCTCAGATATTAAAGATGCAGCCTCTACCGTTATTGAGCATGACATCACAGAAATCCGTGGCTTCTCAGAGCGCCAGTTATCCGCTCTAGCCCTTCAGGCAAAATTGATTGCCAAAGCCATCGCGGAAAACGAAATCGGTGAGGACTTGAGAGATTACTTTCTTGATTCTATCGAGGATATGGCTTTGAATTTTGCCAGAACCCTCCGCGGCCTTCTCGCTGTAACCATAGAAAAAATCTGGAATGCCGTCGTGGGAGTAATTTGGACCGCATTGGAAGCCTGCACAGGTATTTCATTAAAAATTGCTTCCTGAGCATTCAGTAATTATATAGCCCCACAAATGTCACGGACTGACTGTGGGGAATGCCATGATGTAATTGTTTTTATATTTCAAGCAGTTTTACGGAAATAGCATTCTTCATTACCGCCACACTGCCCCTCTAAATCAGCTTCAGATTCCGCGAACAATTCAAGTAGCCATCCGGGAAATATCGAAGTAATCCTTTGCTAAAGATAAGTCAATCCATTTACTTCTTCCTCTTCAAGGTTAATATCGATAAGCGCCCAGCGGCTTAAAGACACATTACCAAACAGAGAATAATAATTGGCCTTGCTGAAATATGGGGTTAAGGTTGGACTACTGGCGTGGTGTGACCGGCTCAGATAAATCTGGCCAGCAGCCCTGCCCCCTACTTTTAAACGGTTAGGGGAGTTCTCCGATGACCCTACCCTTTAACAGAACCAGGTGTCTGCGACTGCACTCAAACTATTGCAGCTCAGCCACAAAGGCTTTCACAGAGAAAACGGCCCCGTTACGACCATCCTGCTGAAAGAACAATAACCTACAATCTCTGCAGGCATTGATGCTGAACATTCTATCCTGCCCCGCCAAATTTCGGACAAAAAACAACCAATTCGTCATTTGGAAACAGCTCACTAGCTGCCGCGCCCCAGTTTCCGCATAATTAACGTCCGCACACGCAACTGAACACCAAATGGCCTGATGTATGTGGTTTAAGAACCTTCGTATTTACCGCTTAACCAAAGAATTCTCTCTGGATGCCGAAAAACTAAACGAGCTACTGGAAGCCCAGGCATTTGTGCCTTGCGGTAGCCAGGACAGTGTCCGCTACGGTTGGGTCTCTCCCCTAGGCAGACACGGCAGTCAATTGGTACATGCCACCAATGGCTACCTGATGGTCTGCGCCAAGAAGCAAGAAAAAGTTCTACCAGCAGCCGTTATCAATGAGAAAGTAGAAGAAATGGCCCAGGCCATTTCAGAAAAAGAGGCCCGACAGGTGGGCCGCAAGGAACGTCAAAACCTCAAAGATGAGGTACTGCTGGAAATGCGGCCCAAGGCTTTTGCACGGTCCCGCTTGCACTTCGCCTATATCGCCCCGCAGGAAGGCTGGGTAGTGGTTGATGCTTCCTCTGCCTCCGCCGCTGAAGAGTTATTAGAAAATCTACGCGAAGCCATTAGCAGCCTCGCGGTAGTCCCTCTATCAGCCAAAAACCTGCCACAACAAACAATGACCCACTGGCTCACCGCTCCCGAGGCCCCCGCTCAATTTGATTTCGGACACGAATGCGAACTGCGCGACCCAAAGGACAGCGGCAGTGTGATCCGCTGCAAAAACCAAGACCTATGCGCCGAGGAAATTCACAACCACTTGGTTGCTGGCCTGCAGGTACATAAATTAGGGTTGGTTTGGCGCGGCGGGGTCGATTTCCTGGTGGACGACCAACTCTCCGTGAAACGGGTAAAGTTCAGCGATGAGCTGCTGGAAAAGGCAGATAACACCGATGCCGAAAGTGCGGCGCAGCGCTTCGATGCAGATTTCGCAGTAATGGCACTGGAAATTTCAGCCCTAATCAAGGATCTACTCAATGCCTTTGGTGGCGTTAATACCGAATCTACCAGCGTAGAGGAGATGGTCGCTAAAGCCTCCCACTCTGAAGCTGAAGAGCTGGCGCGAGAAGTAGAAGAAGTGGTCTTCTGATAGCCTTGTTTTACTGCAAAAGAAATGAATGGAGCAGTGAACAATAACCTGACCCTGAGCGGGACGAAAGCCCCGCCCAAGGTCAAAGTGTCGCTTTCTGAAGCTCAGATCTCCACAACTGGTCGGCCCGGCTCACCCCACAGCACATGGTATTTGCGCTGCTCGGGCTGATCTACCCGTGAAAAGGTGTGCGCACCAAAGAAGTCCCGCTGCCCTTGCAGCAAGTTGGCTGGTAGGGACTCTGAACGGAAAGCGTCGTAATAGCTCAGAGCTGAAGACAGCGCCGGTACCGGAATGCCATTGAGAGTTGCACTCGCCACTGCCTGGCGCCAGTTAGCCTGGTGGTCGGCGATCTGCTGGGTAAAGAAGTCATCTAATAACAAATTAGAGAGTTTGGAGTCTCGATCGTAGGCGTCACTAATCGATTGCAGGAATACCGCACGGATTATACAGCCGGCACGCCAGATTCTCGCAATTTCCGAGAAGTTCAGCTGCCAGCCCTGCTCCCGCGCAGCCAGTTTCATCAGGTCAAAACCTTGGGCGTAAACACAGATCTTGGCGCAGTAAAGGGCATCATGCAGCTGCTGGATCGCTTCCTCACGCTGCTCTGCCGCTACCTGGGTGAGAACTGGGCCCTTGAGTTTCTGCGCGGCGCGGGTGCGCAAAATTTTGCGAGTAGATAGGGAGCGGGCGTAAACCGCCTCGGCAATGCTCGGCGCAGGGCAGCCTACTTCAAGACTGCTGATAGCCGTCCAAAGGCCGGTCCCCTTCTGACCCGCACGATCCAAAATCACATCCACCAGCGGTTGTTCGGTAACAGAATCTAGGGTGGAAAGCACTTCAGCACTGATATTAATCAGGTAGCTGTTTAACGGGCCTCGATTCCACTCACGGAACACTTCGGCAATCTCCGCCGGTGACATCGCCAAGGCACTGCGCATCACATGGTAAGCCTCGCAGATCATTTGCATATCCGCGTACTCGATGCCGTTATGCACCATTTTTACATAGTGCCCAGAACCAATAGGGCCGATATAAGCCGCGCAGGGCTCACCCTCTTTCACCGGATTACCCGGCTCAAAGCGTTCTATAGGCTGGCCACTGGCCTTGTCCACTTTGGCCGAAATCGCGTGCCAAACAGGCTCGATACGGCTCCAGGCGTAGCGATCGCCACTGGGCATCAGAGACGGCCCAAATCGCGCACCAACCTCACCACCGGATACTGCCGTTGTAAAGAAGATCAGCTTACCTTCATAGCGCTTGGCACGCTCTACGGAGTCAGTCCAAAGGCTGTTACCCGTGTCCACAACAATATCATCAGCCTTGAGGCCAGCATCCAACAGTTTGCAACAAACATCATCTACTGGCGCCCCTGCAGGTACAGAAAGAATGATCAAGTGCGGCGCTTTGACCTTAGCCAATAACTCAGTGTATGAATTACAGGTTTCCACACGCGCAGGCCGATCACCACGTTCCTTTTTATCCTGTTCTAGCAGTGCATTGAGCCGGTTGTGATCCAAATCGAAGGCACAGACCCGATAGCCATTATCAGCCAAGTTCAAGATCAGGTTCTTACCCATCACACCAGCGCCAATAAAGCCAATGTCGCACTGTGAATCAGACATCAAATTCTCCGTCATAAGATAGGGGGGCTTTCAAGGGCGCGGAGTATAACAATATGAGTCCGGGGCAGGGAGAGCAAAAACCAAACAAAACCGTCCCCAGCCATAGTAAAAACGGCTTATGAAGTAGAAACTGGTACAGCGTAGCCCTTCACCAAGGACTTCCTCAAATTAGCCAGTAACGTGATAGCTTTTATCCTTTAATGCCAAATACACGCTCATTAAGCCCCACAAAAGCCTGCCCGAGTTAATTTAGATATTTAAAGCACTACAAAAAAACCTATGCAAAATTACACGCTGTCCGTTGATGCTAATTCAATCCACAACAAGACATTTACTGGAAGCCTCACGCTTTTCATCGGGTTTCTAACTATTTAGATATGTTCAAATATATTTCCTTTAATTTCCAACTCAAGTGAAAATTAGACTAACGAAAGTCTATAAATAGTCAATATTTTCTTAACTGCTCAGAACTGGGAATACATCGACAGATTAAATCGACCCAATGGAAAATTACAATCAATAAAACCTTTCCATAACCAGGAACCCAGCCACCGATAGTAATTTGTTATTAGCAGCCATAACACCCCACCAGGAAACATCTTATAAACAAACATGAAATAAGGATTAAAATAAAGTTGAGAAAACTGACAAACCAAAAGCTATATAAGCACTTTTAACTTGTTGAGTTTAATGAGAGAACAAATCCTAAATTCCTGTACTTTTGCACAACTCAAAACACATCAGAAATCTTAATAAAGGTCTACAGAACAAAAATAATATAAATCTGAGAATGCCATTATCAACAATATAAAAATTTTTTATATGTAACGCTGAGCTACCCCCGTGCCCATCATAAATAAAACCAACCTATTAATAGATTGAATTTGAGGATAGGAAATACGCCTCACAAATAAATTTGCGTCTATTTGGGCTAGACATCCCCCCAACAGCCATCCCAACACGTCTTTATAAATGGAAGGGGTTGGAACTGGGTCGGCTCCTATTATTGAGGTCTACTAAGTTTCATCACTTTCCAGCGATGATGAACGCTTCAAAAGGTAGCGCATATAAATTGACCAAGCATCAAGTAATGTGCCTGCATTAATAATTAACAGAAATATTAGGAACACCATTATTATGAAAAAGATCCTTACCGCTGCTTCTATCTGTTTAGCCTCTTTTGGGATAGCCGGGCTCGCGAATGCAGAAACCTGGTCTCCCCCAGGTGCAATAGCCCTAGCGAGTGATGGTAACCTCGAAGTAGAGAAAGGTATCCTGCTTCAATGTAAACTTTCTGGAAGTGTCGACTCTACAGGAGCAGATG
Source organism: Microbulbifer mixtoriginis (SeqCode) (assembly GCF_052468275.1). Classification (NCBI taxonomy): domain Bacteria; kingdom Pseudomonadati; phylum Pseudomonadota; class Gammaproteobacteria; order Cellvibrionales; family Microbulbiferaceae; genus Microbulbifer; species Microbulbifer mixtoriginis (SeqCode). The sequence goes on from NZ_CP174341.1 coordinate 3,943,945, forward strand.
CCTCAGTTGGAAGCCTGGCCCTCTCGGGAGGTTTCCTTAACATTTGCGGCACTATTTCTTTTAGCGGGCTACCATATGCCCTTGTAGGACATGCAAACAATACTGTAACCCTAAAAAATGTAAACGTAGCAGCTGTATCAGGTAATTGCGCGGGAGATTTGAATGGTAGTTTCGACCAGTCAACAGGCAAAATTACCTTTAATGATGCCCAAATACCTAGTACTGGATCAGGATCTCCTTGCGTTATAAATGGCGTTGTATCTACCAATCCACAATCATCGTTCACTGTACCCTAGATAGCCCCCTATAATTTAGACGCACGGGGTACTATCAGCAATCATGATGGTGCCCCTTATACAATTAATTGACTTATAGCAAAACACCCACCTAACCTAACTACCCTCAACTCACCCATCTCCAGCCAAAGAGCCTAAGCTTTAGCAATCGGCTAAAAATTCATAAAGAAATATTCAAAAAACTGGCAAATTATCAAATAGCAAGTTTACATTTAAAAACGCACCTCAATTTGTCAGAAGAACCTATCCAACAGATCAAGGTGCTCTTAAAAGGGCAATTAATATTTAAATCTGTCAATCAGACATAATCTCAGAGTTTAAAACCCTTTACTTATACTGAACCCAACAATACGAGGCTCTAAAGTAAATACATTTGTGGTGAGACCTGAATCATCACTATTAGTAAACATGTCTGTGATCGGTGCATCATCAAATATATTCTTCACATAGAGCTGCATATACAATTCTGAGTTAGGATGACTCAAACTGACTGAAGCATTGAGGTTACTCCAGGCCTTTAAACGATCATACTCTGTATTGTAAACCCTTGCATAACTCTCCGATTGACGATAATAGTCAGTTCGCAAAGTTAGGTCCCAATCTTCGATAGGAATTGTATGCTCCACTCCCAAATTTACTGTGAACCGTGGGGCATTTGGCAGTTCATTGCCACTTAAATCGGCGGCAAAGCCTCTCGCTCCATTCGGTGCATCAGTGAGCGGGTTATAGGGGTCGATATTTAGCCACTCATGGAAATACTGGCTAGACTCTATTTCCGGTGTGAAAGAACCCCATCTACCCGTAGTATCACATAAAGCCCAAAGCATTAATGGGTATGGTATTGCAAATGTCGCCTCCACTACATCTTTCGGCGCAACACAGTTAGAAGGAACTTGAAGACTTGGACGAACCACTAACCAATCCTCATGTCCTTGAGTACGGTTCATTACATCAATAGACTCTTCACCATCTGCAATACGGGTCTTTAGATAACCCATATTCATATCTAGCCGAGTATTGTCTGTAAGCTGCCATGCTAATTCCAGCTCAATCCCCATACTCTCTGCATCAAAGTTTTCGTTTAACGAAATACGGTCAACAATTTGGGAAACTTGATAGTCGCTATAGTCATAGTAAAAAGCATTAGCGTTGAGAGTTAAGCTGCCATCAAATAAAACATTCTTTGTTCCAATTTCAATTGCATTAACAAATTCAGGTTTAAAAGTTTCATCTAAAGGTTGGTATTGCACAACATTGGGATCAATATCTGCGCGAGGGGGATTGGTGCCGCCCCCTTTATAACCGTGGGCAAGGGAGAGATAAAGCATAGTTTCATCGGTAAAGGGCGTATCTGTACGCCAGTCTAGTACAGCGCGCCCAGTGTACTCCTTCCAGCTTTGAGTAACGGCATCACCCTCCGGATACCCTTTATAAACCAGCCCCCCAGAGGCAGGGCCAGGAACGATCTCACCGGTATCATTATCAGTTTCTGTTCCCAGTAATAACTGACTGGGTACCGGTGTGGAACGCTTGCGATCATTCGTGTAGCGTAGACCAGTGGTAAGCTTTACATCATTATTAATTTGCCAGTAGGTTTCGCCAAAAATAGCCCAGGATCGTGTTTCCACTAGATTTCGACTGAGGAAATAATTATGACCTTCCTCATCAATATTCTCTAATGAGTTGTAATCCACATACATACAATCTTGAAAACCCTCAATGTTCTGAGGGTCCGTGCAATTCTCTGTACCCAAACCAGCCTCAGGATCATCAACGCCATTGTATACATGCTCGGCAATCAGGGAGAACATATTATTAAATACAAAATAATCATCCTGAGTCTTAAAATCTAGATAATTAGCTCCCACAACAAAATTCCAAGGGCCATCAAAGGATGTTTGCAATCTGAATTCTTGACTCCACTGTTTGTTATCAGATCGGCTGATATCCACTGCCAAGACGCCATCCGAAGGTCCTAACTGTGGATCGGTATAGATCCCACCGGGCGTAGGGCCTGGATCCAATCCATATTCAGTAGAATCACTAAAAATCGAATCTGACACATACCGGTTGTAATCTTGGGAAGAGTAATAGTCGTCCTTGGCATATGTCGACTGGGAATAAAATGTAAGAGTATCACTCATTTCCCATGCAAAATTTAACTGTACCAAGTCATTCTCAGCGCGAAACACAGGATCAAAACTGGTAGCAATTTCACGCAAATCCCTGGACTGCTCAGCATTGGCATAAGGATTTGGAAGAAATTCCTTCATTACCGGATAATAGCCTTGAAGAAGTGCTTGCGGAGCAACAACAAATGCAAGCCCCTTAGCATTGGTTGTACCATATGCTTCATCACTATAGATTGAGCCGGGTAAACAACCTTGACTAAAAAAACCTGTGAAATTTTCTGGTACTTCAACATCTCCAATCATTGAAACGCCTGGATCTGTCGTACAAAGCTGCTTCCCTGTTCGTGAACGCTTATCATCCTCCTCAAAATGCTGCCAAATTAGATTGGCGCTAAATGTTTCTGATGGCTCCCACTCAAAAATTGCCCGAGTGGAATAAAGATCACGATCATTAACGTCATTGTCTGTATAGGTATTAGTATCAAATCCATCGCGCTTGGTCATAGCACCGGAGAGACGTAACCCTATGGTCTCCCCAATGGGTAAATTAAACATACCGCTAGTACGCTTCGAATTATAACTACCTATCTCCGCTTTAATTTCAGAGGAAAATTCATCCTCTGGCATAACCGGCAACATATTAACCACACCAGCTGTGGCATTACGACCATACAATGTGCCTTGTGGTCCGCGTAGCACTTCCACCCGCTCAACATCAAAAAACTCCTGCTCAAACAACCTGTTACGAATCAATGGAGCATTATTAAAACTCACTGCCACTGCAGGATCTGTGGCGGCAGAAACTGCCTTGGTGCCAACGCCGCGAATGGAAAAGTTATAGGTACTAAAATTTGATTTGGAGAAATTTACATTCGGTATCGCCCGTAGTAGTTCCTCACCACGTTCGATCTTCAAGGCATCCATGCTATCCCCAGAGAGTGCCGAAACTGCAATAGGAACATCTTGGATACTCTCCTCAATTTTCTGGGCCGTTACCGTCACTTCCTCGATCGGCTGTTTGGAGCGGCTACTTCTTTCCGTATCCTGTTCCTCCTGGGCTAGGGCCGCAGTGGAAACGGTAGACATCACCAGACAGGCTATTGCAGCGCTGTACCAGGGCGTTGTTTGATTGAGCGGATTGGTGGCACGAATCGCTTGTGCAATCAAATTTTTTTGCTTACGCAGGCTCATCATCATTCTGATTCTCTCTATTATATTTTCTCTGTTTTTCTGTCAGCCAAACACCACCTTATCTCAGGCCTAACTAGGTTTAAGACGCATTTACAGCACAGTCGGGGGGATCTAACCCCAGATTTTTCAGATCCACATTTACTAAATATTCGCCCCCAGAAATCAAGGAGATTAAATAAAACAACAATTAACACAACCAAACAATAGCGGTGACCAAAAGTTACAAACTCCGTCTTCTCAGCGTTACACTCACTAAAAAGGGCAACTTATTTCAAGCAGGAAGCTCTCACCTTTCATAAATAAAAAAGACTAGCCTCCAAAAGGTCTTTTCGAGTGTAGTTCAAGTAAGTGCAAGCGGATTTACAATTGGGGATAAATATAGCTTTTAGAAAATCTTTAAATCTGCAAAAACCATCTGAAGATGAAGGAGACAATAAAAGTAGAGAATTTTTCTATTTGAGAGGCAAGCATCAATATGCTTAGGTGAATAGGCGTAAATTCAAGTACCAGATTCTAAAATTTGCACAGATAGACTTAACCTATAATTTAAAACACTTGTACTTAACCAATCTTTAATTGGATGATAGCCTGATTAAATATCCGAGAAAAACAGGTTATGAAACCTCCTCCACTGCCCGCCTAACCCTAATTAATGCGCGCTGGATAAGTTCCTTTACAGATTCCTTGGAGATCCCCATGCGTTCGGCAATATCCTGGTAAGTCAATCCCTCAAAACGGTGAAATTTGAATGCCGCCCCTGCACGTGGTGGCAGCCCCAGAATTGCTTTTAAGACGCACCGACAATCCTGCATACCTATTACTGTACGCTCCGGTGTAATAACATCGGGAATTTCATAATCAAGGGAAAGTGACTCATGGAAGGCTCGACATCGAGACTTGTGGTACCGACTGTGACTAACCAACAGATTTTTAGCTACCGTATAGATATAGTTTCTTGGATTTTCTATCTCTATATCGGACTGATTAAGGTGCCAGTGCAACTGAGCAAAAACCTCTTGCACTAAGTCATCAACATCAGCTGAAGCTACTCGAGAAGAAAAGTATCGTTTTAATCCTGGGCGATACTTATCCACCCAAGCTGAAATATCTTTTTGATAAAAATTATCCATAGTGAAACACACATGTGATTCAAATGATATTTAGTGCTCCCCCGACACAGAAAAGATTAGACAAACAACCAATGCAAAATCCACGAAATCCAGAAATTTATTCTTGTTATTTATCTGTAACAACTCCCCCCTAAGAACCAAGCCAAGCAAAACACAAAAACTACTTGGTCACAGTGAAAGGAGATTAAAAACAACCAAGTTAAGGAGAGTTAACAGAATAACCTCACAAAATTTTTTGATAAATGCTTGAAAGGACTATTTGAGAAAAATGAAACGCCTTTTTATAACTGAGAGCAAAAAACCAAATAATCTCCAAAACTAATTTCCTACTTCTCACCCTCAAGCTGAGTATCAACGAAATTAATCGAAGTTAATCTACCAATCGAGGACCTTTCAAGCAAACTGTGCCGCCCCCACCTTGTTCCAACGAGAGATTCCCAATGCTCATCAACTCAGAATTGCCAATCATTCTATGCAAAGCCGTCCTCACATATAGGTAGCGCCAACCAAACAAATCACAAGATGGTACAAATGCATACCCTACGGAGAGTAAAGAGTTATGAAATCAAGCCATAGGGCCATCGATTGAAGTAAGAGGTAGAATTGAATGACAATTCATAATCTCAATAACATTCAAGACTGAAAGCTCCAAGCTTACGAATATGAAAGGGTTTCAATCATTTCAGTAAAGGTAAGAGACCCACCTCTTTTACCATCAGCTGGCTCAATCAAGATTTTTCAAGTATAAAAATACAAAAAATTCACTCTAGGGAAGGATGGTAGTCAATGAGTTTTACTTTCAATCTCCATTTTTTAAAGGTCTTTCTATTTTTAAGTCTCCTTGTTGGTACAACAACCACCCATGCCAAATCTCCTGTTAATGAAGAGGCATTTACTTTCACGACCTGGAATAAGCAGACTGCAGAAGGCTATAAGGGCTTCTTTGAGGTAATTGAGAATCGTAGTAATCCGGAGAGCCGCTCACTGAAACTTCACTATGTGCGCTTCCCTACAACCGGAAAAAAGTCGGGCCCGCCGATTATTTATCTTGCCGGTGGCCCTGGTGGATCGGGCATCATGGCCGTCAACTATCGTTTTGATATGTTTATGGCTTTGCGGGAGTACGGCGATGTGATCGCCCTGGACCAGCGTGGCACCGGCCGCTCCAACGATCTGCCTCACTGTGAATCTCGGCAGGTTGTTCCCGCCCTGAAAAAAACAACTGATAGCCAATACATCGAATATCATCGCGAAGCTCTGCGTGAATGCCTAGCATTCTGGCATCAAAAGGGGGTCGATCTAGCCGGTTACAACACCCTGGAAAACGCTCGCGACCTGAAGGCGCTGAAACAACATCTGGGGGTAGAGAAGATTGTGTTATGGGGCACTTCTTACGGCAGCCACCTTGCTCTAGCGGCAATAAGGGAGATAGAAGACTCCATAGACAGAGTGATCCTTTCCAGTGCTGAAGGCCTGGATCAAACTGTTAAATTACCCGCGCGAACGGGTTCTTATTTAGATCGACTGCAACTCGCCCTGGACCAGCAACCCGCAGCCAAAGTGGCCTACCCTGACATCAAGGTTCTTATCGATAGAGTGCACACAAAGCTGGAGCGGGCCCCAGTCAAAATCCATATCCCTCAGCGGGAAGGCCACACTCTGGAGTACCTGCTTCAGCGTAGAGATATGCAACAAATTGCCTCCGCTTTTATTGCCGACCCCAAAAGTGTCGCCCACTTGTTAGGCTTCTATCGAACTCTTGATTTGGGGCATGTTCCGGCTTTCGATCGAGTTCCCAGGCGCTACTTTCCCGATGGATTCTTGAGTCCAGGCTCTCCAATTTCCCTGAGTGCCATGCCAACGGCAATAGATATAGCCTCAGGTATAAGCACACAGCGAAAGTCTGAAGTGAAGGAGCAAGCAAAAACCGCCCTGTTAAGTGACTACCTCAACTTTTCCTATCACTACGATGGTTTGGCTGAACAGTTAGACCTGGGTGATGCTTTTCGCAGCAACCCCCATAGCAATATTCCCATTTTGCTATTCAGTGGCACTCTTGATGGCAGAACTTACATAGAGAGCCAGCAAGAGGCAATGGCAGGACTTAGTAATGCCACACTGGTAACAGTAGAAAATGCCGGTCACAATTTATTTATGGCATCCCCAGAGATACAAGACACCATCAACTCGTTCATGGAGGGGCGCCCAATCGAAAAAACCACTCTTACGGTGGATTTACCAGATTTTTCACCACAATAAGGCTTGCCCACCCAGATTGCGGTAGGTCAATAGTGCCTGCTGCCATATCCAGCCCACATTCCCTCGTTTACCCAGCCCTTGCACATTAATCTTTCAATAGATGAAATTGGAGGCGGGGGATGACCAATATCACCGACGAAGTTCATCGTGGTGCCATCTGCGACCTGCGAGCGTTGCAACAACCCGGTCTACAGACTTTCAAACGATATATTCGTGGAAGTTTGCCGGGACCGCCCTTTTGGCGGCTCACAGGTATGCAGCCAACGGAAGCAGGGTTGGGCAAAGCCACCTACTCAATGCCCATCACTCCCTGGCTGGCAGACGGCACCGGGGTTTACTGGGGTGGTATTTACGCGATGTTCGCCGACGCGCCCCTCGCCTCTGCAATTTGGACGACTCTCCCGGCCGGTAAAGTACTTAGCACTTCTGAGTTGAATATGTGTTTTATCCGGCCAATTACCAGCAACACCCAGAATATTGTTGGCCGGGCCACGACTGTGCATTCCGGTAGTCAGGTGGGGCTCTCCAGCATTCAGATCAACGATCAAGATGGCAGAACCCTCGCCTATGGAAGTACCCGCTGCCTAATTGCAGACTTCCCAGTCAATCCCGATCAGGAGCTACCTCTGCCAGACCTGGGACCAACCGATCCCCCAGACCCCTATCTCAGACCGCCACCCAAACCCTATTTCTGTGATATGGGGCATCTGCCGGAACAGGTACCTATTGAGCTTCAGCGAACTACCATCAATGAGGGTCGCATTCACCCCGTATGGTTGCTCACCGGTTACCGCGCCATCGAAATCGAGAACGGCCGCTGTATTTCTACCATGCCCTCATCCCCCTGGTTCTCTAACGGCACCCTGTCTATCTACGGAGGGCTGCTGGCCTGGGCGGCGGACTTCACTATGGGGGCGGCCGTATATTCCACCTTACCGGCGGGCAGTATATTTGCCACCTTAGATATGCATATCCGCTTTGCCAGACCGGCCAAGCTCAACAGTGGGGACCTGATCCTCGAGGCGCAAGTTCTTCACCGCGGCCGCCAGCTACGGGTTTCCTCTTGTAATATCGATACCCCCAGCGGCAAACGCGTGGCAATTGCCACGGGCTCAGCACTAATGATTCCAGGGGGTGCACAAATGTTGAGCGATGGTAAAGAGCCCGATGAGATCATTGCTACCGCTACCTCTGGTAAGCCCTGGACCCCTTAAATCAAATTCCCTGCCAGCACCGCGGCTATCTTCAGGTAAAATGCCCCACATCTATGAAAGGGGTAAGTCCCCAATTACACTTTGACCAAGTAGCCACCAAACTTACTGGCGGCACAATCCAATTACTAATTACTAATTACTATTGCAGGAAACATACTATGGCCTCACTGCAAGACCAGCTGTTACAAGCAGGACTCGTCGACAAGAAAAAAGCCAAACAGATCGGTAAGGAAAAGCGCAAGCAACAGAAAGTTGCAAAGAAATCTTCACAACCACAGGTAGATGAAACGAAGTTAGCCGCGCAGCAAGCGCGTGCGGATAAGGCTGCACGGGATCGCGCCCTGAATGCCGAACGTGACGCTGCGGCTCAACAGAAGGCCATCGCAGCACAAATCAAGCAGCTGGTGAACAACAACCGCCAGCCCTACTCAGGTGAAACCGCCTATAACTTTACCTTTGATAAAAAAATCAAAACTATCTATGTCAGTGAAATCCTGCGGGATCATCTCATTGCCGGCCGGTTGGTGATTGTCGCCCAGGGTGAACAGTTTGAACTGGTACCCAGAGTGATCGCCGACAAAATTGCCGAGCGCAATACCGAAATCATTGTCAAACCTACCGAAACTTCGACCTCGGTGGACGAAGACGACCCCTACGCCGACTTCCAGATCCCCGACGACCTGATGTGGTAAGCCGGTACATGGAGCAACAAGTTACACAGACAGTGGAACAATGGCTCACCGATGTTGTGGTGGGCCTAAACCTCTGCCCTTTTGCGCGCAAACCACTACGCGCAGGCCAGATTCGTTATAAGGTCTGTAAGGCAAACAACGAGGATGCTTTACTGGCAGACCTCCTTGCTGAGCTTCAACGACTCGACAGTACGCCGGAAAACGAACTCCTGACTACCCTGCTGATTATTCCAAATTACCTAAAGGATTTTGCTGACTACAATCAATTCCTCGATCAGGCCGAATGGCTACTGAAGCGCAACCATTACGAAGGTATCTATCAGCTGGCCAGCTTCCACCCGGACTATCAATTCGCAGGTACTGCCCCAGAGGATGCCGAGAACCTCACCAATCGGGCACCCTACCCGATTTTGCACCTGCTGCGGGAAGAAAACCTAGCCAAAATGATTGATCTTTACCCAAACCCGGAAGCTATTCCGGAAAATAATATCCAACGGGTAGAGTCTCTTACTCAGGAGGAGAAGCTAAAACTCTTTCCTTACCTTTTCCAGCAGCTGAAAAAATAAACGATGAAGCCCATCGCAGAACTTCTTCGCTTGAAGAAGAAACTCCGCATTATTGGCTTTGACGATGCCCCTTTCCAAAAAGAGCGGGGCTCACCTGTAAACATCAGCGGGATAATATGTACCGATACCCGCTTTGAAGGCATGCTCTGGGGTGAGGTACAAAAAGACGGCATGGATGCTACTGAAGTTATCACGCAAATATTGCAAAGCAGCAAGTTTTACCCCCAGATTAACGTGGTACTGATTGATGGCGTCGCCGTTGGAGGCTTTAATATCATAGATCTCCCCAAACTGGCTGAATCCTTGAAGCGCCCCTGTATCGCGGTAATGCGTAAACCACCGGATATGTCAGCCATTAATAAAGCCCTGAAAAACTTCCCTGATTATTCACTACGCAGGGAGATTCTACTTAAAGCAGGCAAGGTTTATTCTCACCGTAATTTTTACTTTCAGGTACAGGGCTGTGTCCCGAACATTGCCGCCCAGATACTTGAGCAAGCTACTGATAACGGCAATGTGCCTGAAGCCCTGCGTTTAGCGCATATGATAGGCGCAGCAGTAATGACTGGACAAAGTGGGAACAGAGCCTGAAACATCTCTTTAATGTATTTTCTTATCCTTGGCACCTTTGAATTTATTCTTTCCACAATCCAATTAAGGCTAAGAGTGAGGACATCTTTCATTGGATACCAAACTATTATCGGCGACCTGTATCTCAAAATAGGCTGTTAGGAATTCTTTTATCGATCTTTCTGCTCAGCTCTTCTCCCCCATATTGATCAACCCTCCCAAGATATCTCAAAATATCTATTATACTCAGCAGCAAGCAATAGTAATCTGAGTAAATCAGGATCACTCCAATGCCTCAATACTTCAATATCACCTACTGCCTTGACCTCAATATCACCAAGAAAGTAAATTACGCCTATATAGAGGATAATAAGCTGGAAGAAGGCTTTGTTGGTTACAGGTATCGAGTGGAATGTACATGCAGAGCAAAATACCAAGATCCTCCCACCGACATGTCATTCCTGAAAAAAATATTTAAAGCTGAGATTCAGGATCTCTGCGATCATGCTACGATTATTGATTATCAAGACCCCTTTTTAAAGGAAATTATTAACTCCATAGAATACATGGGCATAATCTATCAACAACAAAAAAAGGCACAATTTATTCAAGCGAACTCCAAAATTGGGAAATTGTGTATAACACCCTTTAAACCAAGCTCCGAAAACCTCGCTAAAGCTTGGCATGGTGCCATTCATCAAAGAGTTGCCGCCAATAGCTCAGACCTAGATATTAATTTCGAAAAGATCAAAGTCTGGGAAACCAACAATTGGTATACAGAGTTCTCTGTAGATCTGTAATTAAAATAGTGGATAGTGATAGCAAAACAAGTTTCACTTAGAGTGGACCACTCGGGTACATTTCAAGGCTATTTTCACTGGTTTTTAATGAAAGTAGCCCTGAATATTAAAAGGTACTGCAATCTACAGAATAACAGCGCTATCCCTCGAGCCAGAGGTGAAAAGAGCGACTAAAGAAAACTGGCTAAACCCTTGGTCCGTTGAAAGAAACTCCTTGCACCAAAAGTGTAAATCTTCAGAAAATGCAGCTATAGCGGATTGTTTGTCGTCATCAGTTTTAAACTGAGATTCTTGAAATTGCTTTTCCAGCGCAGTGAAGTGACAGCGAACAACAGCCTGGGCATCATTCTTTCTTTGGTCATCCGTGACGGTCAGGGTTAATTGCGAGCTGATGGGTTCCCACTGAATAAGGAAGTAACGAGAACTATCATTTACATTTTTACTTAGCTTGGAAATAGCCAGCTCAAGGCTTTCGGCAAGATCCTGATAAATACCCTCACTGCTTAATGCCTGACTTTCCGCATTATATATTTCATACTCAGTATTATCCCCCTCTACCGCTTCAAAGGCGGATATCGAATGACTCATATCCCAAATTAAACCCATAACTCCTCCAGCCAGTCGATCGATTACCCTTACAAGTGAACTATTTTACGACGTTCACGGCCTCCGTACATCCACTTACGAGGTTCAATTGACTGTATAGATTATAAGCAGTGATCTAGGCCAAGACTGTTATATTTCAGATACTCAGAAAAGGACTATGAGGACTACCTGCCCTCAATTTCGGTCAATTTCTGCGACTTGTGACAGTCTAAAAACCTAACCCCATTTGCCAACCGCAGCCTTTACTTGTTTGTGGGGCGCTGAGATACACGCATGGTGATGTCCGCGTGAAACACTTCCTCACCGTTAGCATCGAAGACACCCACGGGCATAACCACATCACCAACCTGAATAGATGCAAAATCTGGATACTCACAAACCGCACGCAGGTTGGTTTTTGCCATTTTCAGGTACTTAACTTCCATCCCCACGGGTATCCAACGAAAGCGGCGATCCAGAGAAACATCCAAGCAGACCCCGCCGGCTAGTTCGGCAGCATTACACATCGCAATCGCATGCACTGTGCCTATATGGTTTGTCACTCCCCAACGTTTCTTCAGCAATACTTCTACACGCCCCTGTGATACCTCAGCAAAGCAGGGCTTAATAGACCTAAAGTAAGGTGCTTTGAAAGCGACCACCTTCGAAACTGTCCAACGCCCAAACGCCGAACCACCAAACTTCTTCCAAAGCTGCAAAACTGCACTCTTCGAGGACTGATACTCCATCTTGTCTCACTACCTTAACCGTTTACTGATAAGCCCTTTGCTAAGGGGCTTGTTAACGGGGGCACTATACAACATCTCTTCTCTAAATCAGGTAATCAGAACTATCAGGGTAATTGACCCTCAAGTGCGCCTAGGGGTTGCCCAAAGACAAAGGAAGCGGAAGATGACCTGTACTCAAGCCTGTGTAGGCTCTCATCCACAGTTTAACCATGCATGCCAACCCTGCACTGAAATTAGCATTTAAATAGAAAGTAAAAGTCGAAAAGCTAAAAACACATTCACCGGAACTTAAATATCTATCTATAGCTTGTGAATTGTGAGAACCATTTCTTATCGACAACATGTAATACTTGAAGAAATTTTACCTATGAATCTACAGCAAAATCAAAAAAACCTAAAAACCATCTTTAAGTTGTATGCTGATTATTGTTTAATTTCGTAAGTTAAAATCATAAAAGTCTAAATACTAACATTTAATAAAAGAGGCTTGCCAATGCCTATTGAGCGATTAAGAACTCCCGAAGAGCGCTTTTCCCTTCTGCCAGGCTTTCCCTATCAACCAAAATACATCGATACTCTGGATGGATACGATTCAATGCGTATGGCCTACATTGATGAAGGCACCTCTGATGCAGAAACAACATTTCTTTGCCTACATGGGGAACCAACCTGGAGCTATCTGTACCGAAAAATGATTCCAGTATTCATAGAAGCTGGGCACCGGGTTATTGCTCCTGATCTCTTTGGTTTTGGTCGTTCCGATAAACCAACAGATGACAATACTTACACCTTTAATTTTCATCGCAACAGCCTGATACAACTTATTGAACACCTAGACCTAAAAAATATCACTTTGGTATGCCAGGACTGGGGTGGACTTCTAGGCCTCACTCTGCCAATGGATATGCCGGAAAGATTTACACGATTACTGGTAATGAATACTGCGATTGCAGCGGGGGATGGCGCTTCGGAAGGTTTTTATCAATGGAGAAATTTTTCTGTCAGTGTTCCAGAGATACCGGTAGGCGGCTTAATTGCCACTGATGCCAGATCGGAAATCAATCTATTTGATATAGTGGCTTATGATGCTCCCTTTCCCGATAACAGCTATAAGGCCGGTGTTCGTCGCTTCCCCTCAATTGTTCCCGTTGATCCCGACATGGAGGGTGTAGAACTGGGGCTAGAGGCCAGAAATTTCTGGTCCAAGACCTGGGAAGGCGATAGCTTTATGGCAATTGGAATGAGGGATGCCGTACTCGGTGAAAAAGTAATGGAAATGCTTAGGGGAATTATCAAAAATTGTCCTCCGCCTCTCAAGCTTGAAGAGGCTGGTCACTTCGTACAGGAATATGGCAAGGAAATTGCTGAAAAAGCCCTATCTCATTTTCAGCTACAAAAACCTGCCCAATAGATAAGAGTTAAAAAATTAGTGTTCATTGCATCTAAATCAGGCCGAATTAACGGCCTGATTTACTAATCGAATAATTTGATCAACACAACTCAGTTATTGACAGTAAAACTGCTCGACTTGCCTGAGTAGCTGCTAACCTTCCCTGTCCAGCCACTTTTCCAGTTTCCCTTGTGTTTTATGCGATAAGTACCCGCAGGAGTATCCTCACCAATTACCCACTGCCCTTCAGCAAAGGAGCAGGCCAGGCAGTCTACCGCAGTATCCCGTGTCCAGATAAAGCGAGTATCCAAGTCATTGTCAGTAAGATAGGTTTCCCAGTTGCCATTTACCTTACGTTGAATCTCTATAAAGGTATCTCCCGTTCTGAAATCGTTACGGGGATGACCGGAGCGAAAACTCGCGGAGACAGTATCACCAATAGAATAGTTGTTACGTACATCATTCCAAACCTGGCCGAAGGATTCCCATAGGCGCTTATCATCGTAGACGACACCAATGACATGAATAATTTGGTCATTCGATAAATCTGTTGGTGTCGGCCCTGCATCCACCGCCAGATTATTATTCATGGCGTTGGCCATGCCTGTATAAATCTGTTGATAAGCCGCCAAGGTATTGGGCCCATAGATCGTATGCCCCCCCTCATAGTGTTGTCTGTCAAATTCTTCATGAGTGGTCACATAACCGGTATAAGCATTGGCCAAACCGGCAATAACTACCCTGGTAACACCGTGCCCCTGCATTGAAGCCAATACCTTTTCTTCCAGGCGGCGACCAGCCATAGTGGTCATTTCACTCGGCGCAGCCACTAGGACCAGGGACCCAATGCGAAACATCTGAAATGGCAGATAAGGGGTATACAGCTGTTGCCCTACTACTTTACGCTCAACAAAAGTGGGTTTGGGATATTGGCAAGGATCATCCTGTGTATCCTTATAAACGGCAGCCGCAGAGAAAGCGTTCATTAACCCAAAGAGCGGGAAACCTCTGATCACTGATTCGAATAGGCTTTCGCTGCGATCCCACTCAATGCCTTCGTTTTCAACTGACATCCCCTCGAAAATACCATCAATCCCACTGGGGCCATCCCAGGAAGAGCCAGCTGTGAATGACCAGCCCACGGCACCTTCGCAAATGTTTTGCTGCCCTTCGCCAGTATATTCCCCGGCTACGGTATAACCGGGGAAATATATGTATTGATGGCGATAATCAAGATTGTTCAATAATTTATTGTTAGAGGTGCTGTAAAGAGACTTCGCTTTGTTTGCCTGTTTTTCTGCAGCCAACTCAAGACTCTCATATTCACTGGAGCCACAACCATTCCCTGGGCCACAAATATTGGGAGAAGCGTCACCTAGATTGCTATTGGCAAAGGCCGCAACAAGATTTCCTGTCGAATCTGTCTGATTTGAAGCCCATTGCTCAAATAAATAACTGGCAGCACCCTTGTGATCACTACTCAACTGACGTTGACCGGTACCAAGTGAAACATTGTGTAGCGCAAACCAGTTAATAATACCCAATGCTTTATTATTCGCATTAACCAGCTTGAGCTGCGTCATAGTTTTGTTGGTATCGTATTGGTAATTGCCCGTATCCGGATTTTGCGCGTAGGGCTCCGGGTTGCGGTTGATACTCGTGTTGAGCAAGGTACCTTGCTCCAGGTAAATGTCGCCCTCTGCCAAACTGCTATTTGCCATAACAATAGATTGGTAGATACCTTCTACGATCGCGTTATAGTTATCTTCCGCATAACCCAGTGCACTCATATTGAGCATCACATAGTGATCATAACCTCCAGGGCCTACGTGGGTGTGGGTGGCCGTGAGCATCACATTTTCATCTGTAAAGCGGTCGTTGCCATACCTACTCTTGAGCTTAGCAACCACACCCTGTTTAACACCTTGAGTAATACTCTGTAAATCGGCGGAAACAAATACTAGACGCTGACTATCCTGAGGATTGGCGATTACAAAAGCACGGGACCACAAGCGGCTATGAATTCCTTTGGTTGTCTGACTGGTTTCTCCATAACCAACCATACCAACATCGGCGGCTGGCCCAGTGATATCGTATTTACCCGTACCTAATAGCCACTCTGCACTAAGAGCCAGGGGGGAGAATCCAAGCAGTATAAAAAATGTGGTATACCACCGAATTATTTTTGTCTTCATTTTTTCTCCATAATTTTTATACGAAAAGTCCTTTCAAAGGCCCTCTATCCTTGATTTCAAGGCGCCAAGAAGCCAGTCCCTTCCGAAAAAATCAGCTTGATATTGTGTGATAAAAACTGGCCGAACCAGTGGATACCTGTAAGTAATTACCAACTACTCACAACGGTTTTCTCTTCCTGATACCGCTGCCTTAGCATTCTAGAAACTGTGAAGAATGATCGGCAGGGTCGATGTCCTTGATCGCACCAGGCGTTTATTATTTTGTAAAGGCACGCAGGTGCCAGCATACTCTAATTATCCCAGTCAGTGTGGTTAACAGAACTCAACGGCCGCCAAAATAAATCTGACATGATAAATTTCAAAGTAATACCAACCCAATAAAAAACAGAAATAACAATTAATTATTTCTGTTTGCGCCAACTGACAGCACTATTCATCTTATAAAGCACAACAATAAAAAGATGACTCACGCGTTCTAACAAACACTTGATCAGCCGCTCATCTACCATGCGATAAAGGACGTAATGAAAAAAAAGACCGATAAAACTCATAGGCTTCCAGTAAACAATCACTGAGGAATGCTGGGAAGGGGATCAAAGTATGGCCAGGCCTTTTTCGGATAAAATGACCTACAAATGGGAGAAAATAGAGAAAACTATACCTTGGCTATTTAGTCATGAAAATCTCGATATTCCAGAAAGAAACTTTATTGCCCAGAAAGGGCCCTAAGATGAGTTGCAAATAATGAATAAGCAGTGGTTAGCAAATGCGTATTAAATTACTCAAAGCGGGTTTCACCTCCCTATTCTTACTCGGCATCACCCCTCTCTCCATGGCCGCAACCAACTGTAAGGTCAATATGGTTATCCAAAGTCAATGGGATAAGGGCTATATGGCCTCTGTAGTGGTCCGTAATACTGGCACAGAGCCTATTAATGGCTGGAACCTTGATTGGCAATGGCCCGGAGACCAGGTAATTGACGGCTCCTGGAATGCCAAAATTTCCCAAAATGGCAATACTGCAACAGCAGAAGGTACAGGTGACTTTGCCAATATTCCCGTGGGTGAGGCTCGCTCTTTTGGCTTTAATATCGCCTACTCTGGAGGAACACAAATCCCCTCCAAAATCAATGCCAGTTGTCACAATCAGCAAACCCCTCCACCGACAACATCAGAGCCACCGAAAACCAGCCCGCCCTTATCAGCAATAGAGAGCTACAACTATATTTTGGGCACCCAGACTATCAGCCCTAAGTACAGCTTCACTGGCGAAGGCTCTCTAGTGGAATCCGCTAAAGCCATCCGCGCAATGGGGTCCAACCTACTTAAGATCGCCCTGTCTACCGGCTTGTACGATGAACTTAATGGCTTGGGCCTTGACTACCAGTTCAAACGGATGCTGGAAGAAGTACCCGCTTACCGAGAGGTGCTCGATATGGACTTCTCCCACTATATGTTCTGGGTGGAGGACTCCGGATCTTGGATGGACAATAAAGGCATGTCTCAGGAAGAGCTCACCTGGCAGTACGATAAGATTTATGCGATGGCCGAGTATCTATTAACGAAATACAGCGGCTCAGGTAAAACGTTTATGATCGGTCATTGGGAGGGCGACTGGAACCTCGTGCAAAAAGCCGATGGAACACGGGACGACAACCAAGTGAAGATTGACCCGCTGCGAATTCAGGGATTGATCGACTGGCTCAATATTCGCCAAAAAGCCATTGAAGATGCCAAGGCCAATATTCCCCACTCCAACATCAACTTGTATCACTATGTAGAGGTGAATCGGGTTGAATCCGCAATGCAGGGTAAAGAGCGCATCACCAACGCCGTATTACCACACACCAATGTCGACCTCGTTTCCTACTCAGCCTATGATCTGACTACCAAAGAGAAACATTCTGATTTCGCCACCCTACACACCGAGCTAACCAAAGCACTGGACTTTATTGAGTCAAAACTGCCGCAAAAAACTGGTCTGCCCTTCGAAAAGCGGGTGTTTATCGGTGAATACGGTTACGGTGAATCTTGGTTTAAAGACTGGGGCACCCGCTCTGGTGAAGCGCAAGATATGTTGTCTCGCAATGTAATTAAAACCTCTCTTGAGTGGGGCTCTCCCTTTATTCTTTACTGGCAGATGTACGGGAACGAATACGATAGCTGGATTAAAGAATTTGTCGGTTACTGGTTGATTGATAACAATGGCAATAAAAAGGAGATTTATCAAACCCACAAGAATTTTTACACTGATGCCAAGAGCTATCTAAATAACTATCACACCAAGCAGGGGGCTCTACCCTCAGAGTCTGAATTCCGCGCTTTTGCCCTAAAATGGTTTGAATCCTCTACTGCTACCAAACCTGACAATACCACTGAGCCCACATCAGGTACGAACACTGGGAACGGCACTAATACTGGAACTGAGCCAACACCCACAACACCCGCAGAGCAACCCCAAGCCTCAGGTCAATGTACGGTGGAATACGCCATTCAAAATGACTGGGGTAATGGATTTATGGCCAATGTTGTCATACGCAATACCGGGGATCAGCCACTGGATGCTTGGCAAATAAAATGGCAATGGCCGGGCAACCAAAAAGTAACCCACTTTTGGAATGCTGAGGTGGTTGACCACTCTGGCTCGGTAACCGCTAGCGGCCAGGATGTTATTCCACCAGGAGAGGCACGTGCCTTTGGATTTAATGGCGAGTATAGCGGAACCAATAGTCAGCCAACTCTTAATGCCACCTGCCAAGCCAGCGGTTCATCCCAGGTTGGCACCGGCAATCCAGCAACTCCCCCCGTAGCCGGAAACCAACCCGGCGATAGCGGAAGCTCCTCTCAGGATGGTACCGGTAAAATCAAACTTTGGTTTATCGGGGATTCAATCACCTATGGTATGACCACCCTGCCCTACAACTCAATGGGGTTCCGCTCACAAATCTGGCAGCAAATCGTCGAGGCCTCTGATGGGAAATCCAGCTTTCCCCTAAGCAGTAGCGATAATAACGGCAGCCTGACCATTAGCTATAATGGTCAGCCCGTAGAAACTATTGGTACTGTGAGTGGCCCAACCGGACCCGATGGAGTAGAGAAGAAGACTGGAAATTACTGGCATACCGGAATTCCTGGAGCAAGTACGAGCGATATGCAGTGCTTTCTTAATCCTACAGGCCATCAAATCCCAGCAGGTTATAGCTCTGCCAGCTGCGCAGATGCTATTGCCTACTTTAATTCTGTCGTTACTGAAATGTGTCGTGAAAGTGGTAACAGCGCAGGGTGGTTAGACAACCAAGCCTGCCCATTAAACCTAAATCTGGCGGCATCAGATGCTATTATTGTGCCTATCCAGCTGGGCACAAACGATATCACCCATCTCAATCGGAATGGCGTTACCCAATGTGGTGCGGCTCCGAAGGCTGGGAGCCTAACGGCTAAGCGCCTAGACGAAGTAGTGGAAAGCATTATCTCTAGCAATAATACTCGAGATAAAACAACGTTGGTGGGCAAAATATACAGCCACCTAAGTGCAATGGGTATACCGGATAATAAAATTGCCTTTGTAATTTCCACCATTCCCCGTAGAACGAACTTGGATGGTCAGGACCCTTCCAACCATTGTACAGACTATTACAATACGAAAATCAAAAGTACTATTGCTAGTATCACTCCTCCGGTAAAGATTCTTCTTGTTGATCAGGGCAATATTGTACCGACAGGTGATTCTGTACACCCAACAACAGCCGGACATAAAGTTATGGCCTGCAACTTGCTGTATGGCTATAACTATGGGCACTCAGAAAATTTTAACTGTCCTACCCCCAATAGCACACCAAAAACTGGTTTACTGCATGCTTTTTCTGCTGTATCAGTAAAATAGCCTCTATTAGCTATTAGAAAGGTGTTCTAAAAATTCTAGTACCCATTAAAAAATAGAAGTGATTTATTGCGGAGCATTTTTGCAAGATATAAAGTCCCCATGGATTGGTGCGGTATCATAAATAATTGTTACAGCCATAAAAGTACTGAAATCTTCCGTTAAATCGAAGAGGTCTACCACATCAATTGTGGCCGGACCTCTTCCTTCTACTGACCGGGTATAGCTAAGATGTAATGCAACTTGGTTAGTCTTTAACACACCCGAAAGTATATTATTCAGTTTCATAGCACGATCACTAATTGACTGAAAAATATAGGAATAAAAACTCTCTACTGAGCATTTCCCAAAAATTGGCGAATAGACCAAAGCATTTTCTGAAAACAATGAAAGAAGTGTATCCAAGTCCCCCCGCTCCAAGGCAGATAGATATTGGTAACAGAGCTGCTCGGTCTCTTTAATATCTACAGATTTCTTCATCATTTATCTTGCCTAGCCAAAGTTCGATCCACCATCTCACCACAAAGCCCAAGGTAATTATTGGGATCAAGCAGCTTATCCACTTCATTATCGGTTAAGGCCTTAGAAACCTCATTATTCTCCTTTAATAGATCCGCAAATGGTCGATCAGTTTCCATTGCTTGACAGCAAATTTTGTAAACAAGATCATGAGCTTTCTCACGGCCAATCTTTGGGCCTAGCCCCATCATCACCGCTTCAGAAGAAACCAAACCTCCAGTCATCTGTAAATTTCGCATCATATTATCTGGGTGTACATTGAGACCCCGCAACGCGAACTTCGCCTGTGCCAATGCCGCAGCGGATAAACAAAAGATTTCAGGAAGAACCACCCACTCAATCTCCCAGGTTCCCGTCGCACGCTCGTGATCTTCCTCCATAGCATTGAGTAACGCCGCCACCTGTTGTCGCACAATGGGCACTATTCCACTCATATATACTGAGGAAACTGGGTTGTGCTTTTGCGGCATAGTGCTAGAAGCACCGCGCCCCGCAGTGAAGGGCTCCGTGACCTCCCCGACTTCTGTCTGTGCCATCAGTTTGATATCTTGGGCTATCTTACTCAGAGTGCCGGTGATTAACCCCAATAGACAGGCGACTTCAGCTATCCGATCACGCATGGTATGCCAGGCGATAACAGGTATAGCGAGATTAAGCTCCTTCATAAGTCCAGCCTGCACCGCTAGGCCTTGATCTCCCAAGGAGGCTAGGTTTCCCGCAGCACCACCAAATTCCCCGACTAGGACTCGTTTCTTAATTTCTGCAAGCCGTTGCTGGTGCCGATGAAAACCCGCTAACCACACAGCTGCTTTATAGCCAAAGGTAATTGGTACAGCTTGTTGAAGGTTACTTCTCGCAACCATTGGCGTATCCCGGTAATCCTCGGCTAGAGCGGCCAGCGCACCGGCGATTTCATCTACTTCCGTCTCCACAAGCTTTAATGCTGCACGAATCTGCAATATAGTAGCGGTGTCGGTAATGTCCTGAGTTGTTGTGCCCCAGTGGCACCACTGCCCTAGCCCCCCCTTACAACGCTCAACTAACTGCTGTACAACTCCAAATACCGGATAGCCAATTAACTCTGTCTGGGATCTCAACTGCTCAAGGTCAATTTCTTCAACACGACAATGTTGGCAAATCTCATCTGCTGCCTCTTTGGGAATGATATCAAGTCTCGCCTGTACCCTGGCCAAGGCAGCCTCTACATCCAAGTAGTACTGAACTCTTTGCCGGTCAGAAAAGATCTCACTCATGGCAGGAGTACTAAAGAGACCAGAAAAGACCTGCGAGTCTATAAGAGTTGCAGCCATTGTTAACCTCCCAAATAACAGGTAACAGCAGCGCTTTAAAGCAAAGTGTAATAATCAAGAAGAGCATAAAATGAGACAAATACAAGCATCAGTGTGCATATGCCACATTTTCTTTAAAGAGTAGACAATAGTCCCAACTTTCAGAGACATTGGTATGATCCATAGCTGGTAAACTTAACCGGGTCAAATTAAGAAACTATGTAATCAAATTGAAGCAAAATTGAGATATTCGCCGCTAACCAGCACCTAGGCCAAATGCTAAGTATCCGGTAATAGCCAACAGGAGCAGAAGCCCAATTAATCCCGCCCGACCAGGTAATTCTGTAGGTGATGACTGTATGTTTTTTTCACGTACATAGGTGTTAACAATTATTCTTGCTTCTTTAAGATTAATATTCTTGTATTCACGCAGAAGCTTCATAGCTTGAATCATTTGGCCACTTTCAATTGCATCAACTACATCTTCTTCCAATTTCATCATTGGTCCAATTACCGCTCAAGGAACTATAATTTTGGCATATAAAATATGAAAATTCATGGAAACTACTATAGTTATGTCGAACCATTCCTATTAGTGTAATTGGTTCTATAAGAACATCTCCTCAAGAACCTGACTACAAACACCCACAAATTCTTAAATAATCTTTAATGTTACTGACTGAAAAATAAGCTATGTACTCTATAACCACCAAGAGCAAGCCGCCACTAGATCCTTTTTTGCAACCACAAAGAAATCAACTCAAACAGGCGAAAATAAATTAGTATCAACCCCTACTAACCAGGAGAAAGCCTTCTTTGGAAACCCTAAAGACAACAACGTTAAAGCACCTAGATCACACAAAAATATTACCAGTGAGACTTACAAGTGCGACAACTATACCCTTCTCACACATCGACCAACACAAGAGCAACCCCTTTAACCCAATAAGATATTGAAATCATTGATTTAGATCAATAACCCGCATCTCAAGACAGGAAATCAAAAAATATAAAAATATCAAAAATGAAGTCATTAACAACCAGAAAGCCTACAACTGCATCAATCAAAAACGATAAAGCACAAAATAAAAAGCATGCTCTTGAAATATTTTTGAGCACAAAAAAATCATTCACTATTCAAAAGGAAACAAAACAAACACTAAACCTGCATCAACTCTCTCTTAAAAAAAAGCAAATACTCCCAAATAGGTATAGAGATCTAACCACCAAGAATCACAGCTAACAAAAAACCATAAAATAAGAAGCGCCCATGGGAAATCAATTACAATTTAACAATTGCCAATAAAAATCCAACTTCGTATACTGAAATTCTATCAAAAAACAATAAACTTAAAGCTAGTGGGCACAGGATGTGCATTGACAACCTGAAAAGCAAACAAGCTATACCGTCAACATCTAGAAAAGGAATTTTAACATTAAAACGAGCAACACAAGCCGAGTTTGGCTGAAAGATCTATCCGAGGAAGCACTTAACCATAGGGCTGTAAATCATACCTATTTAATACGATTTAGCGAGGCATCCCTGCCAAATTTTCCTTACGTTGTGGCTGATTTTGCACAACAATACAGCCTATACACATCCCGATTTATTAACTTATTAAGTGCAGCCATCTCCAAGCTGACCATTCCGGAGCACCGAAATATACTCTTGGAAAACCTGAACGAAGAATCTGGTAATTATGAGGAAGATGAACTTGGAATACTAAATCACCATGGAATAGATCCAAGGTGGATAAAAAATATCCCCCATGCTGATCTTTTTACCCGCTTTAAAGAAAAGGTCACACAGGGTAAACAAGAAACACCTCTTTCGGATGATGCGATCATCTGGTATGACATGCTTTCAATGGTACTACTTTATGGCTCTACCGAGGAAGCAATAGGAGCTTTAGGGATAGGAACAGAGCATGTAGTGAGTACAATTTATCCATATATTGAAAAGGGGTTGAAGCATTTACCTGAAATTCAGCCCAAGGACTACTGCTTCTTTTCCGTTCACACTCTAATCGACGATGATCATGCTGAAAGTCTCAACCAGATCGCATTAACTTTTGCCGAGACAGAGGAAGGAAGGAGGCGTCTTCGCCAGGGTGCAACTAAGGCTCTGAATTTAAGAGCTGCTTTTTGGGATGGCATGCTTGCACGAGCATACAACAATACAAAAATCATCGACAACAATTATAACTCGACAACCACACAAGTATCAGGAGTGGCTCAGGATGAACCAACCTATATCAACTGAATCAATTTATAATGCACAAGCCACGAATTGGCTTAGATCAGAAAAAATACTGTTGAGTGACTTCACGGCAAGACCTCGTGTTTTAGAGGCTCTGGGCAAAATCAAAGACCAAGATATCCTAGACTTTGGCTGTGGAGAGGGCTATGTATCACGCATGCTGATAGAGGCTGGTGTCAAGTCAATTTTTGGAGTTGACTCTTCTGCTGAAATGATAGCTCAAGCACAATCGATGGCTAAGGAACTCAAGCTATCTAATGCAACTTATACCGTAGGCAATGCAGTTTCATTTAATCAATTTCCACAAACCAGATTCGACAAGGCCATTGCCGTATTCCTTTTCAATTACCTGACTATCGAAGAAATGACTCAGGTAATGAGTAAAGTACGTTCTTTGCTGGTAGCAGGTGGTACTTTTGTCTTTACCGTACCCCATCCATGCCTCCCCTTTATGAGGGAAGAAAGCCCACCGTTTTACTTTGAACATGGTGAAAAATCTTATCTCGACGGTATAAATAAGACCTTTGAGGGGAAAATCTGGCGTAGAGATGGGGTCCCGGTCTCTGTTCGCTGTGTACATAAAACCTTTGCACACTACTTCGAAGCCCTTGCTAAAGCCGGCTTTAACAGCCTACCCGAAGTCAAAGAATTAGCTGTAACGGATGAACATCTAGCATTTGACCCTGAATTTTTTGGTCCACTAAATGGCTATCCACTGCATGTGTTATTTAAGGTGAAGGTAAATGATTGATATAGCACCTGACGAGACTATCCGTGCACAGGCATGGACAGCCGCAGAGTTGGAAGCTAAACCCAACTGGAAATTTAATTGGCCTAATGACTGGCCAAATGAAATCAAAGCCCTGCAAGAATGGTCTAAAGAGCAGGACAACCCTATTCGGGCTTTGCAAGCAGATTCTGTTGCCACTCCTCAGTTTGATCAGCTCGCCCAAAAAATCAAAAGTGAAATCCATGAAGGCAATGGTGTTACTTGGATTCGAGGAGTAAAAGGCTTTGATCAAACAACACTAAATCTTCTGTTTCTCAAAATCAGCCTGGCAATGGGGCAGACTATTGATACCTACGGTAGACTCTACGGCATTTTAGATACGGGCAAAAGCTATAAAGACGAAGCCATTCCTGTTTCACAAACTAACGCAGCAACTGGTGTACATACAGATAGCTCACAACGAGCCATACAACCAAATATTTTAGGGCTCTGCTGTATTACCCCCGCGATTCAAGGTGGTAAATCTAAAGTAGTTTCTGCAGCCCAGGTACATCAAAATCTCAAGAAACAGGCACCTAAAAAGCTAGAGCTGCTCTACAAGAATTACATTCGAGATCTTGTCACACCAGGGAGCGATAAAGATATCCAGAATATTCTGAACAATCATTTCCCGATTTTCAGCTATGCCAATGGCAAAATTTCTATCCGCTATATGCGCTACTGGATAGAGAAAGGCCATCAACGAGTCAATAATCCCTTAACGGCAGAGGTACTTCAAGCACTGGATCTTCTTGATGGAGAACTAAATAACAAAGAAAATGTTGTTAGCTTTTATATGAATTCTGGCGATATGATTTTTATTGACAATACTAGAGTCTTGCACGATCGCGATGAATTTATAGACACACCCGAGCAAAAACGAATATATACAAGGGTGTGGATAGATTAAGTGCTTACAGGCTCCAGGAGAATCTTCTCCGGGGGCCTGGCAATTAGGTGCATTAGTCTACTGGGTAAGTAATTATAAAGTCGGATCCGATTTAATCATTCTCACTAGCAACATA
Organism: Microbulbifer mixtoriginis (SeqCode); assembly: GCF_052468275.1. Lineage (NCBI taxonomy): Bacteria > Pseudomonadati > Pseudomonadota > Gammaproteobacteria > Cellvibrionales > Microbulbiferaceae > Microbulbifer > Microbulbifer mixtoriginis (SeqCode). The sequence goes on from NZ_CP174341.1 coordinate 3,969,456, forward strand.
AGTATGAGGAAGCTGAATATATTCAAAAAACTTTCGCCCAAATCGGCCTCCAGTACTCTCTCTAACTCCAGGCCTGCTAAAAAGCAGCTCCCCTATATTCACTCCAACCCCAACATAGAGCTCTCTACGCAAAGGGTCGTCTCGTTCTTTTTCTTTCAAAGTGAAACCCCGAGCAAAGTAACCCCCATGTAACTCCAGATAATTAAGAGGATTTCTCCGTGATAAGCCAAAACCACTTAACTTTAAGGCCAGTAGATATTTTTGCCCCGAGTAATCTGAGTGTGGCTTAAAGCCAGAGCGATTACCCGATGGAAGATATTCTAGACGAAAATCCAGCTTTTCCCTAAGCCCGGGGATATTCCGTCTTAGGTAAGAGATTCCTACCCCTGCAGTATTGGCAACAACGTCCTCCCAGGCAAAGCCATGCTCCTTAGAGTAACCATCGCCTAACTCCACAAATAACATACTCAGCCAAGCTAGAGTAACTGCACTAGCCTCCGCCCCCACCGCATTACCAGCCTTGCAGTGAATGGCATCTGTAAAGAATTCACTGAGAAGATAGCTACCATAGACATGACCGAGCTTATCCATACCACCATTGGCAGTATCATCCTCAAAGAAACCCTCACTAGTTGTACCAAAACTACTAGATCCCCAGTCCCAATCCACTAAACCAATCGCTAAAGTGGAAACAGCTACCCCTGCAGCCTCAAATGGAATGGTAGATACATGCTCCTTGAATTTAGGCAGTTTAAAACCATGCCATCTAGAATCAGCCACCGGATACTGCTGTATACAACCAAATCTTTGTGATTCTTCGAAGGACATTGAATTACGGCCTACAGGGCTGGCCACCTCTTTAGCTAACCCCTCAAAGCTCCACATAGCAAAAAGCATGACCAAAGAAATTCTCTGAGCTATTACACGGTTCATCATTTCCATTTATTCCTTTAATAGGAAAATCCGACTTCAACTTTTATCACATTCAAGGGTAAGTGTTGTATGACAAAGCAAGCTATCTTAGCAATAAAGCCAAACTTGCTAGCTCAACTTTCCTTATTATCTCTATATATACCAATCATTAAGCATAGGAATAAATATAGACAAGGTCCAGAAACAGACCTAAAGGAGATTATTGCGCCAGAAAGGTGGGACGGGGCATATTGAATCAACTGATATTATTATTGGAACAACTCACTTCAAGACAATGCATCAGCATATAAACACCGCTCCAGGAGGATAAAGCATCTATAAAGACAAAGTGATTTATTTCATATAAATAATCGACTAACCGCCAAGTATTGGCGCTTTAAATTAAAGATTAGTAAAGATCAACGTCAAACAACATTACATCATAAAAATTCACTGTCTATCAACACTTGAAAGTGCACCCCAAAAATCAGCCTCATAGGCTTGAATAAGCCTTACGCGAGTTTCAATATCCGACTCACTTACTCCGGAGGCCAAGCCTTTTGCCACTATAGCTATAGCCTGCTCTCTAAAATCAGAAGGTAAAGTGCTAAAATTGATTAAGAACTCCAACTGACTGTCAGACAACCCCCTATATTGTTTAAGTGCTTTTGCCATACGGCCAACATTTTTACCAAAACTTTGAAAGTTGATTAAAAGAGCTGCCGCAATCTCTGCAGGTTCCGCATAATTTGCCAACCATGTTGTATAAGCTGGATACGCCTGCGCTCCAGCTAGTGGACGATACTTGGCAATGTGACTTTCCGAGATATTAAGCGCCTGAATGAGAGCCGGTAATTGCTCACTGGCTGATACCTCATTAACAACTAAACGATAAAAGAATTTATTAGTTACCTTACTTGAAGAATCACCGAATCGATGCAATGAAAGTGCGTTATTACGAAGGTCAGATTGAATAATCAAACGCTGCTCCAGTGCAAAAGCGTTTATAACTGACATTGACAACTCATTCTTCTCTAGCTTCTGGAGAATGACAGGAACTTCATTACTAAGATATTTATTTTCAAGCCTCTGGATTAACTCTTCGGCCTTATTTCGCTCTTCCTTAACAACCTCAGCTACAGAATCCGCCATAGCCATTACAAAGAAAATCACAATAACCGCCATCCTGGCAAAAAATCCTAAAGTCACCTTATGGCATCCCCGCAATTAAAACATTAAGTGTAGCACCCTTTAGGAGGTTTAATTAAGCCACCTCAAGAAACCTCAAAAGATAATTTAGACAAATTACCATCAGAGGAGATATCATTCATTTAAAATTAACAAGAGACATAAATCGCTACCAGCAAGACGAAACTGCTTTCATTAAAAATGAATAAATTTTCCTTACACAAAAACTTTCAAAACTAATATTTAGCCGACCCCACATATTCACCTCAATAAACAACACAGTTTATATTAGGTATGCAGGAAAACCCTCTAATGAACCTTGATTTTAACTTTAATTTACCGATCACAGGATAAAGAGATCGGTGATCTCCAACCTCAATTAGGTCAAGCGGCGATAATTATCATTGGAAGCTAGTTTTCCCAAAATGAAAACTTGTACGGAAGGTTCAGAACCCACAAATAATTACTCACAATCATGAAGCAACGTTAATATTGCCTCACCTTCTATTACCCAACATCAAGCCCTTAATGGAGTAAATTGTAATGCAAAAAAATTGATCGATTGCAAAAATTTCTCTAACTGTTGACATAATCATTAAGTAAATTTAATCACCACCCCTAGCGGCATCAGAGCCTTTCAATTAGGACACAGTTTACTAGAGGCTGTTTCATAACTTGAAATCGGTTATTCTCACGTAATTACATAGAAAAAAGTCCAGCAATAGTGAGCCGATTCAAGTCAGAGTTAACCAATGATCAATGGAAATTGATCGAACCTTGTCTCCCTGAGTTAAAACGAGGAAAGGGAGGCCCAAAACCCATTGATAATCGAGCTTGTTTTGAAGGCATCCTTTGGGTTTTACGTTCTGGAGCGCGATGGAAAGATCTTCCTTCACACTATCCATCACCGAGTACATGCTGGAGAAGGCTTCAGTTTTGGGAAGAGCAAGGAGCTTGGTTGCAGGCATGGAGAAGGTTCCTGGAGTTGTTGGATCAACAGTCTTTGCTTAACTGGGAGGAGGTCTTTTCTGATGGCAGCTTTGCACCAGCAAAAAAGGGGGCTTCGAAACCGGAAAAACCAAGCGGGGCAAGGGTTCAAAGTGGATGGTGGTGGTCGATGGCGAAGGTATTCCACTGGGAGGCACCATTACTTCGGCCTCACCAGCAGAAGTAAAGTTATTGCATCCATTACTTGATGTTACGTATAAAAATACAAAGATTCATCGCTTAGTTTATGATAAAGCGGCGGACTCTGATCCTCTTCGAGATAGCCTGTTGAGTCGTGGAATCGACCTTATCTGTCCACACAGGAGAAATAGGAAAAAAGCCTCAAGGCAGGATGGTAGAAAGCTCAGAAGGTATACTCGACGTTGGAAAGTTGAACGGACTTTTGCGTGGCTGGGAAATTACCGCCGCTTGGTTGTTAGATGGGAGCGATATTTATCCACTTATCGTGCTTTTTTCTATATTGCATGCATGTTAATTACGTTGAAGAAGTTATGAAATAGCTTCTAGCCACACTCTATCACTGGGACTATTAATTAAAAACCAATTAATCCTCCCTCACCTTCAAAACATTTATCTCAAGCCTCTCCACTCATACAATACTCATTTATGAAACAAAAAGGAAAGCCATTTGAAATGGTATATGAAAAAATATTTCACTATGATAATATAACAAAATCTATTGATGATAATTTTATAGCTCAGTGGATTCAAAGGGTCTAAGAAGCTTTCTTTCTGACTTCTTGGACGAACCACAAATATTGAGTGAATTTTATACCATTATATACGTACGGTAAATTAACTAATGAGAATTAAGATTTTATTCTTGGCCCTTTCAATTTTTTCTTTATTACCACTGAAATCCCTCGCAGGGCATTCCGGGGAGGCTGGGGGAAATGTTCATAATATTATGGTTCACCGTACTATGGATATTCCAGTTTTAATGTTTTCTACAAACCCTTACTTTGATGCACCGACCTGTCCCGAATCAAACAAGCCCGCAATACAATGGGCAGTTAAACTGGATGAGTTTGGGAAATCTGTTTACTCTCTTGTGCTATCGGCACAGGCACAAGGGAAGAAGGTCAAAGTAACTGGTTCTCATCAATGTTCAGACTGGCCAGATAGAGAGTCTATTTTCTATATTGAATTAGTAGACTAATCTAAAGCAGCAGCCATTTACAATTGAGCCCCATGTCTCCGAATCAAAGGACATGGGGCTACTGCCTATTGTATATACGCGATTTCACTGACCGCTTTAAACATCAAATTTAACAGCTCTTGTTAAGATAATCATTACCATATCTACCCCACCTAAATCGACACCAATTTGTTTGCTTTTCAAGCAAAGTTAACAACCAAGGGGTAAACAATAAATTATTATTCTCGTTATACCTTCAAGACCCAATAGCAACTCTAAACAATTAAGAAGCGCCTATAACAACACTAATATTTAGCACCCTAGAAATTACTGTTAGATGGGAGAATGAGCAAAAAATTTTAATTTAAATTACTTGTATTACCTACCATACTCACCCATAGCAGACATTAATAATACGCACATTTAAAAGTTCAGAAATTTTTATCAACAAGCGCTAGAAGTAAGATTCTTTTTTGCAGAAAAGCATAGGTATTTAATGGTTTTAACAGGGATTCAAATACGCAATAATAGAAAGCTAACAGTGATGTCAAAAGAAAATGTCCCGGGTAATCCGCCGTGAATCATACGAAGAATAGTTTCTATGGAGAATTAGGATATGAAATTAAAATCCGCCATATTTGCTTTAGCTTCCTTTTTGTTTACCTATGTTGTTTTTGCTGGCAGCATCACTAGTACAGTTCGGAAAGTAGCTTGTCACATTGACCACAATCACTGCTTTGTCTATTTGAATGAAACAATTGAAGATAAAGCAAATTGCGGGAATAATTCCTCCCTAAGGTGGGATGGTTCAGGAAACACCTCACAGAATGTCCAAGCAGCTTTATCAATTTTACTTACAGCCAAAACTACGGGACAAGCTGTTGAACTTGGATCTGCCGGTAAAACCTGTTTTGGAGGATACACCAGCTTTACCTAGCTAGAATTACACTGAACAGCACAGAACCAGCACACTAATCCTGGCCCCACAGCACTCGGTATATTTGGCGATAGTGAAGGGGCTTGTTGACTGAAGGATTTCCGCATTAATAGGCCTAAAATCTTATTGCCCCCCGCCCCTACACATAAATACCTATAGGTCAAAGTAAGCCCTAACCATTAATAAGAATTGATACACCCCCCCTTCAACTATACAATTATTGAACAGTTATTACACTTTTACATTATAAGATTTGCATAAAACCTTTTATAGGAAACAACATGAGAAATATTGTTAAAGCTGGATCCGCAATTTCATTGCTTTTTAGTTCAAGTATCACTGGAGCAGCCACCTCAACTGCAGCTGGTTGCACAGGCACGGTTTCTAAAGTATGGGTAGAAACCAATGATTACCTGTACTATGAGATAGAGCCATCGAGTTCAACCTCATGCACCTGTAACTTTAACATAGGTAACGCGAAAGGTTTTATAGTTCCCTCAAGCCAGCCGAATAAAGATGAACAGTATACAGCCCTTTTAGCCGCATTTATGGCTGACAAGAAAGTTATGGTCTGGTATGACTGGGACGGTGTGGATGGCAGTAACAGGTGTAAAGGCTACAATATATCGCTTTCTAAATAATCTCTAGATTTCGACATACTTATGCAGTGCCGATGAAGTAAAGAGGCAGCCAGTCAATCTAAAATTGGCTAGCTGCCTAAATAATAAGCTGGGTATACTATAAGGATTGATTTAAAATCGTCATCCTTGAAAAATACCAGGCCACACCTTTAGCATGGAATAATCAATATGACTCCAACTAACAACTTAGGCATCAGAAATTTTTCTATATCCAAATGTTATCATCCCTAAAATAATCCTGCCCCCAGCTAGTTAAATATTGTTGACCAGCTATCAAGTAGCTATAGGCTAATTCAACCAAAAAGCAATGCATGATCTCTGCCAACCTTTAAATTTCTGCACCTTCATATTCTACTTTATGGCCAACTAAAATTAATTAGCGCATGCGCAGTCTGACAAACTCGGCAGCATCGCCAACACATGACGACTCGCTAGTCTGAAAATCAATAGTACGATTCGAGGCCTGCGCAGCGAGAGCAATAGATAATGCATGGGAACAATAAGAATTATCTGTAGAGCAAGCAATAATTGTTTCCCACTTGGAGCAGGATGGCTGCTTGTTCATAGGCTCCTTCAAATGAATGTATACTTTGTTTCCACTTAGAGCCTCCACCAAACGAATAGCTTTATCTTCATCATCCAATGCCAAAGCATTTAAGGAGGTGAATGCAAATAGGCAGAGACTGGCTATTTTTTCAAATGAACCTTTAAACATCATTATTCTTTCCTCACAAACCTTAAAAAGTCAAAAAATCATACACACTCTTGATGGAAGGGCAATAGTCAAGCCCCACAAAAGCCGAAAACACCATTTAAAATTTATCAAAAAAATCATTATAGTCCTCTCGACCATCAGGGCGAAATATGCTATTCGACAATCAATAGATCACAATAAGTAACCTTAACGGTGAAACTTACTGATTATTTTTTGTTAAAAAATAATCAGTAATCATACAAAACCTAATACATGATAATTATAACAATCCCCTTTTATGATTATCACACCACCAGAAGTAATAAAAAGCCTATCTTACGAAAGATAGGTAAAATTTACATATGACTTTATTTGCAGAACCTACGAATTTAAGAAGAGTTTCTTTTAAAACCGCCATGATAACTACTTAACAATACGTATCATCGAAGTTACGTCGTACATTCCTATACAAGTCTTACCATCAACACGCACCTGCACTTTTTTACCCAGGCTAAATGCTGTTAAAGCCGTACTATACATTGCCTCACCTTTACCTTCCTGTAAAGGCCACACAACCCAATCCCCACTTGCGCATTGATTATAAGAAGTGTAGTTGCTACAACTTCTAATAAAAGCCGTATCATTAGTTGCCTGAATTGCACAAACTTCAAAATCGAAATCTGCACTCCAAGCAGGAAACGGCAAGAGCATCAAAAACACTAAAAACTTAAAACGCATAAAGTAGTCCCTTTATCTATTGCAGATAATTTATTGCCCACCAAGAGTATTAGAATGAATAAAAAATATCAAGAGGTAGCTATGCCCAACCAAACATTAATCCTATTTAGCTTTAGCTTGAATCGAATGGAGCATACGTACCAAATATATTACACCCTTCCTTTCCACCGCCTATAGAATGCCTGAATGATTAAAGTATAAACCCTACACGATGCACAAATCTGCAAATAGCTTAAGGCCAGCAATCATTGATTGACCTTATACCTCGAGCCTTTTATGCGGCTATTTCTACTTTGATTCCCTCTATGATAAGCTCAAATATATAAGCATAGATGCTCATCATTAGCTGATATTTACCAATAATTTATTTTTGAGACAAACGGAATTATCTAAGCTTTTCACATACAGCTAAATATCAGAATAGGCATAAAGTCTTAAACCTATTAATCTAGCAGGCACTCTCACCTTAGAAAAACAACTTAATTTTATACTTTGAGATTATTTCTGAAGCAGCGGAATTAAAGCCAAAAGGAAAGGTGAGATCTAAAACCCGAAATAAAAACCACAAACGTTTACCTTGCATGAAAATTCATTCATGTTGATTTAAGCCTTTGAATCCAGGGAGACTTTTACTCATATCTAACTTTCATTTTCAAACCGTTTTGTTATGCATTTGCACCGTATTCAGAGACTCCATTACTACGAATATCAACTTAGATAAGAATCTTCCACTTCCAATTGCCTTGTTAAACACTGTCAGCTTCATTTCCACTACCTTAGTATCTGATAACTCCTAGCCCTCATTTTCTGTGAGCAAAGATAACAAACTCAACTACATGTCAGTCATTACTCACTGACCTAAATATTGATCATTCCAGCCTTATCGATGATTTCTACCTCTTTCATAAGTCGCCCAATGCGCTTATAATTTATTCGCCCATCATCTGCTTACAACTTAGTTAAACTCTTTTTCAGATGCTGCAATGATAGCCTTTATACTTCCATGATTCTTTTATTTTTCAATTAAAAAATTTTCAATATAGTTAAACTATTTATAGAAGTCCTGGGGCGTAACACTGATATATCTTAAAATGGGGAAACGTTTTTCTCCCCCCCTATATAAGGCCTTATACACCTTGATTTCAAGTAATAACTGCAGTTTCCTTACACTGCAAGCAGATCATCTTGCAATCCTATAATTAACTATTCGGTGACCTTTCTCCACGGCTCGCTCCAGGTTTGCTATTTAGGCGATCCATTACAAATTAAACCTGCTCGCCTGTTACTTTATTAAAGTCGGTATCCTTTGGGAAATACTGTCAAGTGAAGCCGTTAGTTTATCGTCGCCCCCTCTTTTCCTGGGTAAATACTGGAAGGCAAATTAAATATCGGCTTCTAGACCCGCTGCAACCCTTCCATGATCAGAGAATTTAAGACCATTGTCGAATGGTAATTGTATTAATTTTATCTTTGATAACTCACCATATGACTAATCATTACTTCAACCAGCAAGTCTTATCGTTTACCCGTCAGCCTAATATTAACAGTTAACAACGTCTTACGCTCGACTATAGTCAGCATAACTCCATCATCCCCTTGTCTGTAACGGTATCGCCTTCCCAGCCACTTATCCAATTTTCTGGATCAACAACCGCTGGCCGATTATCTATACTCTCTCTCTACTTTTGATTTTTCCGCGCCGATCATACCTACCGTAGCATTTGCGATAAAGTTTTGATGCGATCCTAAGATGCCTGTATAGCTCTCCAGCATTTGTCTGGTCTAAATAAATCAGCTAGAAGATCGTCTCGCGATATAACAATTCACTCGTATGTCTCTTTTAATTGCTGGCTGTTTTTCCAGGGCGATATCCTCGCAAACCACAATTGCGTCATAGCTCTCGAATGATTATTGGGGGGGGGTACCTCCCCAATAATGCTGCAATTACTTTCTGAGAATGTTCGGCTTTTCTCAGGCTGTAAATCTGGTATCGTTTGTCCTCACTTAGTTGGTGGTAGCTCATCAGCACCTTTCTCTTAACCGAGAGGGGTACAGACTCCACCAGCTGAGTCTCCCTTTACCAATTGCACTTATTATCCGAAATCAAGTGAAATTAAAATCCCCTTATTTGCTTTAGCCTCCTTTTTGCTTACCTATGACACTTGACTGGCAGCATTACACATATAGTTCGGAAAATAGGCTGCCACATTGACCACAATAGCTGCTTTGTCTATTTGAATGGAACAATTGAAGATAAAGCATATTGCGGGAATAATTCCTCGCTAAGGTGGGATGCTTCAGGAAATACCTCCAAGATTGTCCAGGCATATTTTATTTTCAGCCAAAACTACGGGGCAAGCTGTTGAATTTGGATCTGCCGGTGAAACCTGTCTTGGAGGACACACCAGATTTACCTGGCTAGAATTACACTGAACAGCATAGAAACATTAGACTAATCTTTTATTTTCTGGCCCCACCGTACTCGGTATATTTGGCGACAGTGCAGGGGCTTATTGACTGCAGGGCCTCCATAATAATAGACCTAAAACCTTATTGCTCGGCTCTTGCAAATAAACACCTATAGGTCAAAGTAAACCCTTACCGCAAATTAAAAATTTATTCAAACCCATTCAACTGCACAATTATTGATTTAGTATTTTACCTTTACAATATAAGATTTACATAAAACCTTTTATAGAAAACGACATGGAAAATATCGTAAAAGCTGGAACCGTGTTTTCATTGCTTTTTTGCTCGAGCATCGCAGGAGCCAACAACTCGACTGCAGCCGGCTGCACAGGCAGTGTTTCTAAGCTTTGGGTGGAGGCTGATGATAGCCTGTACTTTGATATAGAACCGTCAACTACTTGTAACTGCAACCACAGCGTTGGTAATTCGAAGGGATTTAAAGCTACTGCCGATCTACCTAACAAAGATGAACAATATGCGGCTCTTTTGGCAGCATTTATGGCTGATAAGAAAGTTCAAACTTGGTATGACTGGCGCAGTACCGATGGAAGCAATAGGTGTATCAGCTACAATATAGCACTTTCTAAATAGACTCCAAGTCACCACTCTTGGCTTTAGTCGAGCGGGCCAACTAGCTGCAGGCTGGTTAGCCCCCATACAATCATGCCAGTGCCTTTTAAAGCCAACTATAACTAGCCATCCTAAAAAGAGCGGTATCAGATATTAGCTCTCAACGTGAATAGATTTACGCGCGCCCTAATTGTTAAATTAAGCTAAGCCCCAATCATTTATTCACCCTAATTATTCAGCAACGCCAAACATATTTATAGATTGAAAATTCATCTGCAAAGCCATGAACAAATACCAAAAATAATATCTATTTGCAAAACCTATTCGGTGCCTTCATTTCACTCCACTCTAAATTATTTGCCTTGTTAGATAGTATGTTAGAGGATAACTAAAGCAGCGAGACACGTTAAAAGTGCCATAAATCCCTCCTTGGATTTATAACCACAAGCTTACAAAGCAAGCTCTTAAAAAGTTTTTATTGGGTTTCAATATTTTACTTGAACTCAAATTATTCCAAGTCCAACCATTCCTAAGCGACTCAATAATAACAAACTGAAAACACTAATAATCAATTATATCGAACACGTAGGTAGTGCCAGCTTTGTACATACCTATATCTCTTCTTGACACAAAGGAGATGCGGAAGACCAACCCTTTCTGCACATTAAAATTTCCAGACCTCGATATAGGTGGCGTGCTGACTATTAAATCTCCAATAGCAGACAACACATTTCCGGAAATTTCCACATCCCTGCATTTAACAGCTTCTGATAAATCCTCAGAGAGTAGCAATGATATTTCCGATACTGTTTCTGTATTTTCCTCTACTTCAACCTTAATCCCTAACTCATTCGCCTCCAATAAAGTCATTTTAGCAACCTCTCCAGTGATATAGCTTTCGTTGGTTGCAAAATCAATAGCTGAGGCTTCCGATACTACTCCACACCCTAAAATAAATAGAAGCAGGATAATAAAACAAGAACTCGAATGCATATCAAAACCCTCTTCGATATTGTCGTATGGCCTTAAACTCCCTGTTCAGCATGACATTACCATGAGAAATATCGGCAACATGCCCTGTTTCATGCGCAAGAGTCTGAATAACATTCTCAACTCCAGTCATACTAGTGGAAAACGACCTACCACTTAACAAATAGGCCTTTAGCATGGAGCCAACTCGTAATGCAGTTCCAGAAGCAGTAGCTCCAGCATAAATACCTATACTGCTGCCTCCAAAGTGAATCCCATCCACAATGCCCCAACTTGGATTCGCTTTCAAGAACGCTATTGCATCAGATTTTGAGGAAAACCCTTGATAATCCCAGCCATTTCCATTGCGGTGACCGAGCATAATCGTCTCCAGGTCTAAATCTATATTAGCCGCATCAATATTTGTCTTATCAATGTTTCTCGCTGCCTTCAAGCCCTCAATATATACAGCTTGGCGATCCTCAAGAGAATCTGGAATGGCATTAACCCGATCAATACTTTCTTGATTTGGAGCACCTTCTGGAGTTCCCTTTTGGCTTAAGGAGTTTATCGCAAACGCAAACGCCGCTGTCACCGCGCCATTTGCAAATTTTCCACCAGTTAGCCTGGAAATTGTACCTCCAGCGATTGTGCCAACAACAAACTGCCCGGTGCTATTTCCAATATTGCCTATATAAGGTGCAGCAGCCATCCCTAGCCCAGCAGAAACAAACCCATGCCCAAATTTGCCACCCTGCAAAACGCTCATGGTGCCGCCAACCAGTCCTGCATATAAAGCTGCTTGACCAAGATTAATTGCACCCGCTTCAAGCCCTCCGCTTATTCCAACAAACGCATTATAGGAAACATAAGCATATGCACCCGCCTTAAGTGCACTCTTCCAAGATGCACCGTGGCCTCTCGCGGAAGCTACTGCGTAGGCAGCGCAACCCCATTCGCCGCCGTAATAACAAGCAGCAGCCTGTGCAACAGCATTTAACAGTGGACTCTCAGTTATGCCTAAAATATCATCAAATACTTCTGAGAAAAATTCATAACCACTTGGGTCAACTCCACTAAGCGGATTATTTTTTCCATAACTGTAACGACTGTAACCCTGGGTATTAAGCGTACCATCGATAAAGGGGTCCGCCTGCATAAAGCGCCCCAGGCGCGGGTCGTAAATCCGCCCATTCATATGGATCAGGCCCACCTCATCCAGCATTTCGTGGCCGGTGTAACCACGGGTGGTGCGGCTGTGATCGAAGCTGGACAGCGCGCTGAGAGAGAGCGCATTCCAGTTGGCCGTATTTCTGCGCTGACCCCAGGCGTCGAAAGACATTTCCTGTTTGACATTACCGGCTTTGTCGGTAATCAGGTCCATAGAGCCCAGGTGATCCTTGTACAGAAACAGCTTATCGGTGGACTGTACAGCGTACGCCAGGTCGGTCTTGACCGTATATACGGCGGTACCCAGTTGACGCTTCCATTCGATTTCGTTGGGGGCGCTGGATTTCTGGATACGCTCGATGCCGCCGATATACCAGGTTTCCGTGACTTCGCCATTGCTGCTGTTGGTGTCCTTGCGGTAATAGCGGCTGTGGCTGGGCCCGTAAAGGAATTCAGTCGTGTGATTACCTTTCTTGATCCAGGAGGCTTTGTCGAAGGTGGTATAGCGAATAGTGCGGCCACCGTTAAAGCCATCCGAGGTCATATTGCCATTGGCGTCGTAGTTGTAGCGCACGCCGCCGGCAGTGGTCACTGCGTGGGGACCGGCTCCATTCTCGCCGTACACATAGGATCCAACCCCGGCTTTATAGGTGATATTGCCGATGGCGTTATAGCGCACATCCTGGTTGGCACTACTGAGACTACTGCAGTTGTAGTTGCTGCTGCCGATATGGGTTTTGATCAGGCGATTGAGGCTGTCGTAACAGAAACTCTCGCGCAGATTCTTGCTACCACTTTGGTTGTGGCGGCTACTGAGGTTGCCGAGGGTATCCCATTGGTAGGTAATATTCTGGATACCAAAGGTGCCCAGTACGCTGGAGGTCTGGTTGAGCAGGCGACCAGTACTCCCTTCGTAGCTGTAACTGGTGGTGGCGCCGTTCCCCAATAGTTGCTCTTTCAGCTGGCCGCGGGCGGTCTGGGCTTTGACTTCCTGGATCAGGTCTCCAGTCGCAAGATCGACCACTTTGTACAGGTAGCCATTGCCATTGTAGTAGTTGCGCACACCTGATTGCCCGGTGCTTAGCAGACTGTCGAGGGCGTCGTAACTGCGCTCTACCCGGCCGTAATCATCAAATAGCGTGGTGGTGACGTAGGCGGGCTGAGGGCCGGCCCCATCGAAGTCTACCGCTTGGGCATGGTTGCGACCCAGCTGGTCGTACTGGTACACGGCTTGGTAGCCGGTGACGCTGTCGCTGATCATTTCCAGCTGGCCGAGGCCATTTTGGGCGGTATCGTAGAGCCAGGTTACGTTGCTGGTGAGGCTGCTGCCTCCGGCTTTTTCCATACGCGTCAGCTTGCGACCCAGCTTGTCGTAGGTGAAGGCGACGGTGTGACCATTGGCATTGGTCTGCTTTTTCAGCTCGCCATAGCCCGTGTATTCATAGCTCCAGGCGCCCTTATCGGGGTCATCCATATTTTTCTTACGACCCAGATGGTCGTAGTTGATGGTGACGACGATGGGGTAGCTGAGGCCGTCGCCTTCATCAATATGGCTGCCGGAGGCATTAGTCTTGCCCCAGGATTTCGCTTTGTGCAGGTTGCCCTGGCTATCATACTCGTAGGTGAGGCGACCATTCATTGCGTCGATCACTTCCACCAACTCACCGGCGACATTTTTGACTTCGGTCTTAGGCTGCCCCTTGTCGTTGGTGGTGATGGTCTTCAGACCGGCGTAAGTGATCGTTGCGTCCGAGTTGTCGGGGGCGATGACACGGATAGGACGGCCGAGCAGATCGTACTGGGTCTCGGTCCACATACGAGTGTCCCCAGAGAAATAGGGCTCGCTGACAAATTTCACCCGGCCGAGGCTATCGTACTCTTTATCTGCATAGACTTTATTGTGCAGCCCTTGGGTTTCGGTGCGCATGGAACGGCCGAGGGCATCGAAGTATTCCCTGCCCCAGCTGCCGGTACTGCTGCTGGTGGTCACTCTGTACTTGGCGCCACTGGGACAGCCACTGGTACAGCGTTCATATAGAGTCTTCTTATCCGCACCGGCGTTGTTCCAGCTGTAGCCTTCACGGCCAAAGGCGTCGTAGGAGGCATAGCTGATCAGACCATTCAGACCCTCCACTATCAGGGGGGAACCAAAGTGGTTACGGGAGACGACCTTCTCAGTCAGATGCCCTAGGGCGTTATAGCTCTCGGAGACATAGCGACCGGAGGGGTCGTACACCGTTTTGGCGCTGCGGCTTGTCTCGCCAGCAGCAGAGAGTGTTTTCTTGCTGACATTGCCGAAGCCATCGTACTCGTAGCTGGTGACCTGCTTAAATTTCGACTTGTTCGGTTCGATGATCTCGGTTTTCAGCAGCCCTTTGTGGGCTCCAGAGGTGTAGTAGGTAAAGGCCGATTCACGCACATGGCTGGGCATCCCTGGGCGGGTGCTAGTAACCTTGGTATGGCTCAGGCGGCCCTTCTCTTTTTCCCAGGTAGTACTGCCATACACATTCTCGGTTTTTTTGACGAACTGCTGGCCGGATGCTCCATCCTTTGTCACCACGTTAATAGTGAGAGCGTTACCGTAGCCATCATAGCTGTTAGTAGTACTAACCGTTTGCAGCAGCTCTCCAGCACTATTGCCGTTATCTTTTAAGTCATAGGTTTCTTCGACCGCATTGTAGATATAGGGTTTGTACGGCCTAGAAGGTGTGCCACTGCCACCCCACCCCTGCAGGCGCCAATTATTAGTTGCTCTGCTCAACAGCCTTCCGCTAGCTGTGCGAGTTTCCGTTTTTAACGGCATTCCGGTAAAAGGAAAGTCCTGGCGATAGGTGGTTTCTGTTACCACGCCAGTCTGGTTATCTGTAGTACTTAATTTTTGAAAGCCCAACATACCGCGCCCAGCTGCTTGTAGCTTCATCTGATGGTAACGATAAGTAATTGAACTGCGGGCTAACTGATTAACTGAGCCTGGATTGATACCCGCTGCAGGAGCAGAGCTCTCCACTTTTGTAACCAAATACAGAGGGCTTAAGAGTTCTAGAGTTGGTTTATCTTTGCCCAGAGAGTGGCTACCATTAGGAAGCACCCAATTACCATTTAATGCCTTATAAAAGTCCGTAACACTGGCTTTAGGGCTAATGCCGGAGTAAACATTTCCATCCAGCATATTCGCATAAGTAATTTCTGTAACATTACCCAAGCCATTATCTACTTTATAAATGACTTTATTAGGTTTTCTCTGTTCAGCTGGCTTATCTTTATTGGCAATTCGAACGGCAATTCGCCCGAAATCCCCATTATATTTATGATAATCCATCTGGCCATCGCCATTTATATCGGAAAACCAGATAGCATCATCATAATCACTACCTACAGACTGAGCAGTTTTCTGGGTAGCCGTGAAGTTATTTATGCTTGGATCAAAGTAACGCACCATCATATAGCGGCTACCCTTAAACTCAGGCCAAACCAAATCTTGGTAACCATCATTATTTAAGTCTACAAAAGTAGATTTCTTGCCATATGAGAACAACCCAAGATTTTCAAACCCTGTACCTGTACTAAGTTTAACAACTAGTTTGTTTGATTTATTCAGAACATATGTAATGTCAGTCAAGCCATCAGAATTGATATCCAGCGCCCTAGGTTCTTGAACCTCTGTAACAGGTAGATGTCCGAAGGATACAAATCTGTTACGTGACTGATCAAAAACCGCCACTTCATAGCCACGGAATTTAACACCCAATTCCCTCCACTCGTAATTTGGAGGGCAAGTGCCCGGACCACTGACCAACTGCCTAGGAAGAAAAGGTTCATCAGGTATAAAGGGTGGGTCAGTGACACCACCTCCACCACCGGTAGATTTCTTCACACAGCGCGCATCATTGTAGTAAGAGGCTACAAGGATATCGATAGAGCCGTCACCGTTAAAATCGCCCAGAGTATTAGGAACCCTCTTTTCAGGATCACCTATCGTTGCGCCCTCTACATCCACATAGTAGCGCTGTTCTTTACTGCTAAATGCATAAAAAACATCAGATGAAGCAGACTTCCCTGAGGGGACTAAAAGACGAACTTTAACTTTTCCATCTTGCGCAAATGAAATGTAATCAGCCAGTCCATCACTATTAAAATCGGCGAAAATAGCATCCTTATCTCCTAAACCAGTTTTAACGGGAGAATCGGAGTCAAGTTGCCAACGATTATTTTTATAGCGGCTAATAAATATATTCCACTGATAACTTGGCAAGCCATAATCAACTCGCGGGCTATAGACTGCCAGGTCAGTTCGACCATCACCGTTATAATCCAAAGTGCGTATTGAAAAAACTTTACCCACATCAGCTTTAGAGAAATAGTCCTTAAACTTAGAGCCACTAAAGACTTCTTTATCGTAACCTGTGCCATTAGCGAGGGCATATTTTACTCGAACATCTGTATCGCCGTGGTCACCGTCTTTATATCCCTCAATCCAAACAACATCCTGCTTACCATCTCCATTAAAGTCTGCATATTGGTGACCACCAGAGAATCTATTGGAAGTAGGTTCAAAGTCTAAGACTTCCACCTCCTGTCCCGAGTACTGCAATTTGGGCTGTAGCCAGCTAAAACTAATTGCAGGTAAGCATTTCGAGCCGACACATTCCTGTAAACTACTTAGTAAAGAAGTTTTATCTACGCCAATCGTTTCGCTGATGAACTGATAGCCGAAATTATATTCTCTAATAATTTGATTATCGGATCTTGAGACTAATTTCTTAAGGCGCTGAGTTGTTTTCAATTCATAACCCGCAGTATATCCACTCAGCTTGTCAGGACGGGGCTCGTAAAAAAATTCAATTTCAGCATTATAACTGCCAGAGCCAAAAGCATATCTGATCTTTTTAATCCGGTGTCCAGTTTTCGTATCACCCTCATAGCGATACTCCATGTGATTGCCGACACTATCCTCAAAGCGATTCTGAGCCCAGGACAGGGTATGATTTCCAACCAGCTGTTTAGAGTCAGTGGAATTGCCATAGTAACTGATGGAGCCATCTTTGCGTTCAACCTTGAAATAGCTAGGCTTTCCAAGACTGCCTCCAACCGAAGTCACCATGACATAGGAGTCCATTTCGGTCTTATAAGTAGCGCCTACGGCACCATACTGAGAGCCGCTAGTCTTTATTAGGCGCTGTCCATCAAGACAAAAACGATCTGATGCAGACCAATTTAGAGGTGTGACCTGGCCATCAATCGCCAAAGTCTGTCGACAGCGTGATACTCCAGACATACCGCCGATGGCCCAGCCACGTCCCAATAAGCCATTGCCACCGCTGCTGCTATAATTAAGGGTAACCTCAGGCGCAACACCCGCAGTGCCCGCTGCTTTTGCAATGGGAACAGAGTATGTTGCCGCTCCAGACTCATTGACGCGAAACTGCCCAGCTGAAGAACCCGCCACATTGGGGCTACTTACCACTGCTGAGTCATTGTGCCCCTCAAAAATTCCTGTATTGCTGGCTAGAAGCGTTCTACGTAAAGAGCCCCCCACAGAAATATCATCCCTGCCATCTCCATTAGCATCACCAATAATCAGAATATCTGCATTTGCACGCGATAGAATAACTGCTGCCTCTGTGGCAGAACTATTAATAGGAAATTCTTGCGCAAGGCGAGGAAGACCGTTGCCATTGGCATGCAGGACTAGAGGGGTTGTGTCAAGCAGCAATAGATCAGACGCCCCATCACCATTAAAATCACCGGAAAAAGAATTTCTTTTGTCGAGCTTTTGTAGTTTCGCGACAAAATTACTACTTAGTGTTTTCTGTATCGGTGTACCGTAAGTCTCCCATGCTACCCCTCCCTTTCGATACAAAACGAAATTAGGCAGTAACGGCATCGCAATCGGAGTTATGACCTCACCATGTAAAAGAACCAATGGCTGATCATACTCAAAGTAAAGGTCACTATACCCATCGCCATTAATATCTCCTTTATATATGGTGTAGCCCCCATCCCAGATCCCTACGGAAGCAACTGAAAGATTGGAGAAGCTTAAAACACAAATCAGACATATAAAATTAAAGAGAAGGCGCATAGGTGTCACTGGAAACCAATGGTTTAGCATTACTAAAAAAAAGGCCGCGACTCTAACAAGACATAGGGATTAATACAAATTATTTTAACTATGAAATCGCAAGCATTTGTCCAGAGGTCAACTTGTGAGTACATTTTTTGAGCCGCTTATAATTAACGGGTGCATATCGGATTCACACAAACAATAGGCAACCCAATACAATCGCATAAAAAGCACTGTAAAAAGTTGAATTACCTACTTTTCAAATATGAATAAGACACATCAAAAAAAAGAAAGACTCAACATTATCCTTAAACACTATGCGAGCCACTGAAACCGAGGTTTAATTCTCTCCAGCCACAAAAAATAAGTCATTTCTACTTCTTTATTAACTTTAGCGACAAAGAGGTTCTAGATTAGCTTGTAAAGAATGGAGAGACTTACTTTAACAGTTTTCAGCTTAAAAAATTCTGAAGAGCATGAAAGACAAGGCCAATACAGTCCCGCAAGCTGTGCGGTTGCCAACAAAACCGCCTTCAAAAAGATAACTCTGTAACCACTCTAAAACTTGAGAACTCTAACTATTAACCATAGCCTATCCCAGCGCGATTGATGTAACTATCTCGCTGAGGAGCAACTAACCACTCATCGCTATAAGCTTTGCCCCAGCAAAGCGCTTAATACCGACAGTAGAGTCGTGCATACAGTGAAGATTTTCAGAAAATTCCTTTATTTCATCAGCCGATAATATTGGAGGCAACTCCCTCTAAAGCACAAAAATATTTATATTTATAGTTGTCCCATGAAATATCTTGAAAGTCTACTTTTACTAGCCTATCCATACACTGAACCTTATTAACCATAGCATCTACCTTTGCAACTGCATCCTTCCCCCCTAAATAACGCAGCTCCTCAGGATAAAATTCCGGATAACACTGCTCATCCGGCACTAATGGCGTACAGCCTGCTACGGCGGCCTCCATTACTGCTAACCCCTGAAATTCATGATAAGCGGTAGATAGAAATACATGGCTGTTATGCAAGGTTTGTCGGTATAGAGATTCACTCTCCACGTACCCCACCACTAGCAGATTTTCACTAAACTCCCGTTGTATCTGCTCAAACTCTTTTGGGCTATTACGAAAGGATTGCCCCATCAGGTTGAGTAAGAATTTTACCTTTTTCTCTTTTAGGCCCCGAAGGATTTGCAGCAGACGGTCAGCGCCTTTGTCATATTCCCAGCGGGCGGCCCAACTGATGATTAGTGTATCCTCGCTTACTTCACCCTGATAACCCTGCCCCCAGCGGTGATCCCAGCAAAAATCAGCTTGTGTGTACCCTTGAGTAAAGAGTGCATCCTCTAGTGGTACTGGCAGCACCTTCGACTTACTTGTAATTTCTTCACAAATTCCCACCGGCACACAGTCCGGGAAGCGCTTTAAAAGCTTGGCTGCGCCTTCAATCAGGGTGCGGCGGTTGTATTCCGAATTAAACAGCAACAGGTCACCGGCTAACGCGGTATAGATATTGAGGAGCTGTGGCTCTATAGACTCGAACGCACCTGAACTGACTGGATAGGCAAACTGATTCTCGTGAAAGTAGACCACCGTGGGCACCCCCACTATCTCGGGCACTAAGCCGCGCAACGCACTGAGATCAGTCATAGACGTGGCAACAATTAGGTCCCACTGTTGCTTTAGTATTTGTGCCGTCTCCCCCCTGGCCCATGAAAGGCTGTTGCCACGTATACGCCAGCTGAAATAGCGCGGGGGCAGTGTCAAGACTGTCCACTGCCACCCGGGGAAGGCGGCGACTAGGCCTTTACGCCAACGCTTGTGACTGTCGGCATCATAGGCCGAGAGCAATAAAACTTTCATGAGAATCTAAAACAACAAGGAACGGAAATACAGAGCTGGAAACAGAAGTATCCAGCCCTGTTATAGGCTTGAGAGGAAGTAAAGTCAGTCGAAAGAGCGCACATTCATCAGGCGAGCAAACAGACTAGAGGTATCCCAGCGAGCACCGCCGATCGCCTGCACCTCACTATAAAATTGATCCACCAGTGCCGTCACCGGTAACAGGGCGCCATTATGCTGGGCTTCCTGTAAAACGATGGCCAAATCCTTCCGCATCCAGTCCACGGCAAAGCCGTGATCATATTCACCGGCCAGCATTGTTTTTGAGCGGTTTTCCATCTGCCAGCTTTGTGCCGCGCCCTTGGAAATTACATCCACGACCTGTTCGCCATCCAGCCCTGCCGCTTTAGCAAAATGCAGCCCCTCTGCCAGCCCCTGCACCACACCGGCAATGCAGATTTGGTTGACCATTTTACAAAGCTGGCCACTGCCCACCGGGCCCAATAAGGTAACAGCACGGGCAAAAGTGTCTATCAGCGGCTTTACACGTTCAAAATCTGTCTCTTCACCACCAACCATTACGGTGAGAACCCCATTTTCCGCACCGGCCTGGCCACCAGATACTGGGGCATCGAGAAAGCCGATACCTTTCTCTTTGCCAATTGCTGCCAGTTCACGCGCGACATCTGCCGAGGCAGTAGTATGATCGACGAACAGGGTGCCCTTTTCCATAGTCGCGAAGGCGCCCTGCTCTCCAGCAACCACCTGGCGCAAATCGTTATCATTACCCACACAGGCAAACACCACCTCTGCACCTTTTGCGGCCTCAGCGGGTGTTTCGAAGCTCTCCCCCTCATACTCGCCCAGCCATTTTTCTGCACAGCTGGCGGTGCGGTTATATACCCGCACTGAGTGACCCGCTTTTGCCAGGTAACCCGCCATTGGGTAACCCATTACTCCCAAGCCAATAAACGCTACCGTTGCCATATTGATTACCCCCATATCATCCAAATAAGAGCCGCCCCTAAAATCAGGCGGTAAATCGCAAATGGCGCCATGCCGATGCGACTAATAAATTGCAGGAAAAAATGAATACATAGATAGGCACTAATAAAAGAAAGCAAAGTACCCAATAAAATATCCCCCCAGGGTACCGACTCTAGGGCGAGTAAATCATAGGTCAGTAACATGGCCGGCAGGGCTATCGCCGGTATGGATAACAAGAAAGAGAAGCGCGCAGCAGCTTCGCGCTTCATGCCGAGCATCAGCCCTGCGGTCATGGTGATACCCGAGCGGGAAGTACCTGGAATAAGCGCCAATACTTGCGCACCACCAATAACTAGTGCTTTTTTCCAGTTAAGTTGCGCTAGGGTTTGCACCCTGGCACCACGCACATCAGCCCACCAAAGCAACAGGCCAAAACCGATGGTGGTGGCCGCTATAACTACTGCTGAGCGTAAATGCGTTTCTATATAGCCTTTAAAAATTAATCCTACCAAACCGACAGGAATCGTAGCCAGCACAATCAGCCAAGCCAAACGCCCTTCATCGCTAAATTGCCTCGATTTAAGCCCCCCTAAACCATCGCGCAGGAGTAGCCAAATATCTTTTCGAAAATAGGTGACTACCGCGATCAGTGAGCCAAAATGTACAGCCACATCGAAAGCAAGCCCTTGATCCTGCCACCCTAAAACTTCTGCAGGCAAGATCAGGTGTGCCGAGCTTGAAATAGGGAGAAATTCAGTCAAGCCCTGGATCAGGGCCAGTACAACAATCTGAAATATTTCCATGAATTATCAGGATCGAATTTTTTGACGTTTTTGCCAGGTAACTTCATTGCGAAGATAAACGGGCTCCAAAGCTTCAGCAGATACCATTGCACCAGCTCGATAGAGAGGAACCGCTAGCTCAGCAATATCCCGTGCATGGATTAAGGCATTCAGATCCAGCTCTGCCGCTCGAGCCTTGCCTAATGCCTCATAGTGCCAACCGGGACCGGCACCGTAATATGTGTTTGTCAGCTTGGCCTCACTCAATGACAGTAGAACCTGCTCTGGATTCTGTACTGCCTCAGGTATCAAGCTGTCATTAGGCATCTCGGTGCCGTAAATACCCCAGTACACCTGCTGCATACGAGCGTCGAGCATAGCGACAATAGGATCTCCTCCCCACTGCGGGTGCGCCCTTCTGGCCCCCAAGGCCAAAGCGGCAAGGCTGGAAACCGGCACTACTGGCTTATCGGCGGAAAAGGCCAGCCCCTGTACACAACTGATAGCGATACGCAGACCCGTAAATGAGCCGGGCCCCCTGCTTACAGCAAGGGCATCCAGGTCGGGAAGGCTCAACTGGGCCTCAGCCAATACCTCATCCACCATTGGTAGCAGGCGCCGTGTATGGTCTCGCTCTGCTTGCACAAAGCGTTCCGTAATCTGGCCATTACTATAAAGTGCCACTGAGCAGGCACCAGACGTGGTATCCAGGGCAAGAATCTTCACAACTATTTCAAACCGGGTTATCGAAGGGAGTGAATTGTGGCACGGTCACAAGGTCTAGTCATGTAGATTAGCGATATTGAGGAAAGAGAAAACCCCGGTATTAACCGGGGTTGATGAAGAGTGAGCCATGCCACTAAGGCATGCTGTGAACTAGAGGAGGTTTAATTAAGCCGCACTCTTGGGTGGTCGACCACGGCGAGCGGTACCGGCCTTAGGTGGGCGCCCTCGACGAGTTGGCGTTTTCTTGGCCGCCTCCGCTTTGCTAGCAGACTTCTTCGGACGCCCTACTCTTTTCGCTGGCTTTGCTGCGGAGGTGGCCTTCTTGGGGCGCCCTACACGCTTGGTGGCTTTAGTTTCAGAAGCAGCCTTTTTGGGGCGGCCTACTTTCTTGGCCGTAGTAGTCTTTTTAGTCGCCGCCTTTTTAGCTTTTTGAGCATCAGCTTTTAGCTTCGCAGCTGCTTTCTTCTCTAGCTCCTTGGCTTTTGTCGCAGCCTTCTTTGCTGCAGCTTTTATCTTAGCCTCAGCTTTTTTCTCGGCGGCTTTGATCTTCTTGGCATGAGCCTTAATACGAGACTTCATCCAGCGCGCTTCGAACGCCTTCAATGCCGCCGCCAGGTCTTTATCTGCCTTGGCAGAAAGGCTTTCAGAAAGGGTGGCCACCTTCTCCTTAGCCGCTTCTTCTGCATGACGCACGGCATCCATGGTCTTGGCCTTGGCAAGCTCCATTTTTGCCATCGCCAGCTTGGCGCGTAAATCTTTTGCTTTGCCATTGGCGCTGGTCAAGGAAGCCTTGGCCGCTGCCGTACTACTTTTTTGTGCCCGCGCTTTTGCTTTTGCCACACGATCCATTTGTGCATCCAGCGACTTACTTGCTGCATCCACGGCTTTCTGTGCTTTTACGACTACCGGCGACGCTTTGGTCGATGTAGTTGCCTTTTTAGCACGTGTACTCTTTTTTACTACTCTTGCCATCCCTTGTCTCCTCATTAAAAAGAAGAAGTACTTCCAAAAGTGTGCTGGCAACGCGGCCTGTTAGCTATCGAATAAAACCCGGGGGTTATTTTATTGCTTATACAGAGCGGTGCGCTGCCTATTTCAATACAACTTTATCAAAGTTAATAAAAATACACGGCATTGCAAGTAAAAAAGCGAAAAATGAGAAATTTTTCAGCAAATAAGTCTCTTTTCCTTAACAAATTGCCTTTTGAAGAGGCAAAACACCTAAAAGTAAAAATTATTTTGGGCCTGGCAACTTATCTTCAACAACCGCAGCAAGAGCTTCGATATGATCCGCACGTAAATTTAGCGCGGGAATATAATGGTATTCACTTCCACCCGCTTCGATAAAATTAGCGCGATTCTCTACCGAAATTTCTTCCAATGTCTCTAAACAATCGGCCGAAAATGCTGGGCAAATCACATCAACACTCTTGATACCGCCTTTGCCCCATTCAATCAGAGTTTTATCGGTATAAGGTTGCAACCACTCAGCCTTACCAAAGCGTGACTGAAAAGTAACTTGCCAACGCTCCGGGGAAATTTGTAATTCTTCCGCAAGCAGCCTCGCGGTTTCCTGACAATGGCGTAAATAGGGGTCCCCTTTATCAACATTTGCTTTGGGGATACCGTGAAAAGAAAGCATTAATTTTTCAGCCTGGCCGTGTTTCTGCCAGTGTTCCCTGACAGAGTTGGCGAGAGATTTAATATATAGAGGGTTGTGGTAATAATCACGAACCAGGGAAATATCCGGAATATCACGACTCTTTCGGAAAATTTGCGCCACTTGATCATATATTGCAGCAGTAGTGGTAGCCGAATACTGCGGATATAAAGGGAAAACAACAAAGGACTCATAGCCTTTTGATCGCAAGCTTTCAATAACTTTATCGAGGCGCGGTTCACCATAAGTCATGGCATACTCTACCGCGATATCCCGTCCTTTATCCTTTAAATGCTTTTGCAGTAGCTGCGCTTGATGGCGGGTATAGTAGAGAAGTGGTGAACCTTCAACTTGCACATCGTCCGCGCTGCAATTCCAGATTTCCGCATAAGCCGGAGCAATTCTCTTGGGGCGAAAAGGTAATATCAAACCGTTTAGTATTGTAAGCCACAGTGGTCGGGGTATTTCCACTACCCTGGGGTCGGAGAGAAAGTCTCGCAAGAAATCTCTTACGGCGGACGGCGTGGGCTGCGCAGGGGTACCCAGATTCATCAAAACTATCGCTGTGGACATACAAAGACCCGTCTGAAATACAATTTTGCCAGGAATAACCTGCCGGCCATCTTAATGATTGGTCAGTCAACTACAAGGTAAGCGCTTGCGAAACTAAAAAGGAAACCATCGGAGAAGATACAAAAAAGCCCCCAAGAGGGGGCTTTCTTTAACAATATTCAGTGTGATCAGCTCAATGCTTCGATGACCTTATCGCGGATCTCATCCATGCTGCCAACTCCCATCACTTTGCTGTACTTCGGAGCTGCTTCAGGGGAGCGCACTTCCAGCTCTCGGTAGAAGCCAACCAGCGGCGCTGTCTGCTCGTGATAAACCGCCAAACGCTTGCGCACAGTCTCTTCGGTATCATCATTGCGCTGTACCAGTGCCTCACCAGTCACATCATCCACACCTTCGCTCTTGGGCGGGTTGTACACAACGTGATAGACGCGGCCTGAACCCTCGTGCACGCGACGCCCAGACAAGCGCTTGACGATTTCTTCATCGTCCACAGCAATTTCCAGCACATGATCGATATGCACATCGGCATCCAGCAGTGCTTGCGCTTGGGGAATAGTGCGGGGGAAACCATCGAAAAGGAATCCATTTGCACAATCTGCCTCTGCGATGCGCTCTTTCACCAGGGCAATAATCAGGTCGTCGGAAACCAGTTTGCCGGCCTCCATGATGTCTTTTGCCTGCAAGCCGAGAGGTGTGCCCGCTTTCACCGCAGCGCGAAGCATATCGCCGGTGGAGATCTGCGGAATGCCGAACTTCTCTGTTATGAATTGTGCCTGAGTGCCTTTACCGGCCCCCGGTGCCCCCAAGAGAATAATTCGCATGTTCAGTAAGCCTCCAAAACTATCGACGCACTAAGAGCCGCCGCGCCAAAAGAGCGCTACCTTACACGTCCACCCCAAATTGGGCAAGATTATGACTGTGGTACCGCCATTACCACAGAATAAACTGCGGCCAATACGGCTACTTATCTGTCTGAATCCTGTCTTTCTATGTCTTTCGCGCGTTCCCAGAGTCGATCAAGCTCTTGCAGGCTGGCATCTTCTGGCCCACGCCCATCTGTCCTGAGCGCTGCCTCAACAGCGCCAAAACGACGCTCGAACTTACGATTACACTGTCGCAGTGCAGACTCAGGATCAACTTTCAAATGCCTGGCCGCGTTTACACAGGAGAACAACAGGTCGCCGAGCTCCTCCCCAGCATGCTCACGATCACCGGTTGCAATAGCCTCGCGCAATTCGGCTACCTCTTCCTCTATTTTGTCCAGCACACCGGTAATATCTGGCCAATCAAAACCCACCTGTGAGGCACGCTTTTGCAATTTGGCCGCACGCGTCAGCGCGGGTAAGCCCGCGGTAACACCAGCCAGGACTCCACTCTCACCCTTTGCGTTGCGCTCTTCAGCTTTAATGGCTTCCCAGTTTTGCTTTACTTGAGCTTCATCCATTGCAGAGGAGCCATTCTCGCCATAGAGCTTTCCGCTGGGGAATACATGAGGATGGCGTCGCACCAACTTGCGTACCAGGGTGTCCACAATACGGGAAAAGTCGAAATGCCCCTGCTCACGGCCGAGCTGGGAATAGAAGATCACCTGGAACAATAAGTCCCCAAGCTCTTCATGTAGATGTTCGAAATCTTCAAGCTCAATTGCCTCGGCCACTTCATAGGCCTCTTCAATCGTTGAAGGAACAATACTGGAAAATGTCTGTTTCAGATCCCAGGGGCAACCACCGTTTGGGTTGCGCAACTGGGACATTAGGTGAAGCAAGTCCTCCACCGAGTAATGGTCTTGCATGGGTCCCCCTCAACGCAGCATACGCCGCTTCGCCGAAGCGACATTGGGCAGGCGATTAATGCGGTGCAACACGTAACTCAACTCTTCAAAATTATGAATCTCGGCGGTAAGTACCATCTCTACAGTATGCTTATGCTTATTACTGTGTGTCTGCATCGCCGTAATATTGATTTTCTGACTATCGAGCATAGCGGTGACATCGCGCAACAGCCCCAGGCGATCATAGGCTTCGATAACGATTTCCACCGCATAGAGTTCCCTCGGTTTTGCCGCCCAATTAACTTCTAGTACTCGCTCAGACTCCTCTGCCTGCATACGCAGCATATTCGTGCAGTCTTTACGATGTATCGATACCCCGCGACCAAGAGTGATGTAACCCATAATTTCATCACCGGGAACAGGGTTACAACAACCCGCAATATGCGTCAGTAAATTACCAACCCCTTCGATATAAACATCGGCTTTGCCCGTCCCCGTGGCCACCGGGGCAGTAAGTGAAGGCACACGCTGCGCATTGTCGACCTTTACCATACGCTGGGCGGTGTTCAGCACCTGCCCCACACCGATATCCCCAGCTCCCACTGCCGCATAGAGATCATCCAACGAGTGCATATTCAGCTTGGCAGCAAGCTGTTCAAAATTAAAATCACTCAGAGCAAGCTGTTTGAACTCACCATCTAAAATACTGCGACCATCGGCAATATTTTGATCTCGGGCCTGCTGCTTAAACCAGTGGATAATCTTGGCCCGCGCCCGCGAGGTTGTTATATAGCCCATACCGGACGAAAGCCAATCGCGACTGGGGGCTTCACGTTTACCAGTGAGAATCTCCACCTGATTGGCGGTTTCCAGCTCGTGGTTTAATGGCACTATGCGGCCATCCACCTTAGCGCCGCGACAGCGATGACCAATCTCGGTGTGGATTTTATAGGCAAAATCCAGCGGTGTGGCTCCGCGGGGCAAATCGACTACATGGCCATCGGGAGTAAAAACATAGATACGGGAGTCCCCTTCCCCGGTTTGAAGATCTTCTTGTAAGGGATTACCACCCACTTCTTCATGCCAGTCGAGCACTTGCCGCAGCCAGGAGATCTTTTGCTCATAGCTATCTTGGCTCTCTGTTTTCAGGTCGGTGCCCTTATACCGCCAGTGAGCACAGACCCCATATTCAGCCTCCTCGTGCATGGCAAAAGTACGGATTTGCACTTCCAGCACCTTGCGTTCGGGGCCGATCACCGCAGTGTGTAGGGAGCGGTAGCCATTCTCCTTCGGAGAGGCAATATAGTCATCAAACTCGTTGGGAATATTGCGCCAGAGGTTATGTACAATCCCCAGCACCGCGTAACAATCCCGCACGGTAGGCACCAGTATGCGTACAGCACGAATGTCATAAACCTGAGAAAAGCCGATATTCTTGCGGCGCATCTTGCGCCAGATACTGTAGATATGCTTTGCACGGCCATAGACATCACCCTCTATATCCGCCCGCGCCAGTTCAGTGCGAAGAAGCTCCAGCACCTCATCGATATATTCTTGTCGCGCCATCCGCTTTTCATCTAAAAGGCGCGCTATCTGCTTGTAGTCTTCAGGCTCGAGGTAACGGAAGGACAAGTCCTCCAACTCCCACTTGATATGCCCTATACCGAGGCGATGCGCCAGTGGTGCATAGACATCGGCCACCTCGCGAGCGACCCGCTGGCGCTTTGTGGGCTCAGCATTCTTGGCCGCACGAATTGCACAGGTCCGCTCGGCAAGTTTGATCAGCGCAACGCGAACATCATCAACGAGCGCCACCAACATACGGCGAATATTTTCCGAGTGTTCCTCTACCGCACCGCTTTTGCTTTCCTCACCAGTATCGGCACTGCGACTGCGAATCGCCGCCATCCGCAGTACCCCGCGAATAAGCTTGGCTACAACCGACCCAAACTCCTCTTCAACGCTTTTTAGCGCGAGGCGCTTCTCTCGTACTGCTCGGTAGAGCACTGCAGCCACCAGTGCTTCAGAATCAATTTGCAAGTCCGCCAGGATTTCCGCCATTTCAAGGCCGGTGGCAAAACTGCTGGCACCCTCTGCCCAAATATTTTCCGCGGCAATAGCCTGTTGTTCGGCTTCAGCACTTACTTCTGCTGCACGGCGCAAGGTCACTATGGCAGCCCCATCCAGCCCAGCCAGTTTTTGCACATGGCGCAACCAGGCTTCCAGGTCGTGCTCTCTCTCACCTCCAAAGGAATGATGTTTTCTGACTTGAACCATGTTTTAACCGGGCCGAAACAGGAGTTTGTAAGCTTACTAGCATTGCTCAGTGGCTTGCATGATGGCAAAACCAAGCAAAAAGAATAACTTCCCAAATTAGGGACGCTTCTATCATAGGTTTGGTCAGACTAAAGTCCACGATTTTCTTTATGTTTTCAACAAGCTGCGTGAAATTTAGCGATAACTCACCCCAGTGGATATGGCTTGATACTGGAAACTGCAAACGACAACACCAATTGGTCAATCACATTGAGCAGCGAGAATTCTTACCGAGGAGAATGCGATCAAAGGAAAGCTTGTCGGGCTGAAAGGCTTTTACAGAGAGGCCCTCTCATTTTCAACATCTCAGCGGTGACACTGGAAAACCGAGAAAACCAGCCTCTATTACAGCCTTTTTAGTGGAAGCCTATTCGTTAGCCACATAAAGAGAGCTTTAAGCCCTCACCTGCCGCCCACAGCTAATTAATGGTCTTTGTTTTAATAAAACAATCTACGCACTGACAATCTTAAACTGAGAACACGCTTAAAATCAGAGCGTCAAAAAAAACTAAAAATAAAAGTCGGAGAGAGAAAATATCAAATATACGCAGATAGATTGGCAGGCATATAAAAAATCACACTAAAGTCGGGGGCAACAAAAAATCTGCACACCCGACTGTGCCTTTTTTCCCAGCCTTACTGATTGAACAATCCCGAGGATAAATAGCGATCACCGCGGTCACAGATGATTGCCACAATTATGGCATTCTCCACTTGGCAGGAAAGGCGCAGTGCTCCGGCAACCGCTCCGCCGGAAGAAACACCACAGAAGATGCCCTCTTCACGCGCCAGCCTACGTGTCATTTCCTCCGCTTCCCGCTGATCCATATCGATAACGAGATCCACTTCCTCTGGGACAAAAATTTTTGGTAGGTAAGCCTGTGGCCATCGGCGAATTCCGGGAATACTGGAACCATCGGTTGGCTGCAGACCCACAATCTGAACCTCCGGCTTCTGCTCTTTCAGAAAGCGGCCGCAGCCCATTATGGTACCTGTGGTCCCCATAGAAGAGACAAAATGAGTAATTTCCCCAGCGGTCTGCTGCCAAATTTCGGGTCCGGTACCCTCGTAATGGGCCAGAGGGTTATCCGTATTGGCAAACTGATTGAGCACAAGGCCACGACCTTCGGTCTGCATTTGAAGAGCCAGATCCCGAGCACCTTCCATTCCCTCCTCCGCGCTGACCAAAATCAGCTCGGCACCGTATGCTGTCATAGAGGCCTTACGTTCTGCGGTAGCACTGTCCGGCATAATCAGGATCATACGATAACCTTTAATGGCAGCTGCCATTGCCAGTGCGATACCCGTATTGCCGCTGGTAGCTTCTATCAAGGTATCCCCTGGTTTAATCTGCCCTCTTGCCTCGGCGTGGTTGATCATTGATAGCGCCGGGCGATCTTTTACCGAACCGGCCGGATTATTACCTTCCAGCTTGAGCAAAATCGTATTGCTGGTATCACCGGGGAGGCGTTGCAGCTTGATCAGTGGCGTATTACCTACGCAGTCAGCAATCGTTGGGTAATCCATAGTACCTTGAGTCCAGACATATTGCGGCCGCACAGTGTACCCGATGCTCCCTCTCAGGCTAAATACCGACTATTTTGGTGGACTATATAGTCGAGTTATTACAAATATCAAAAAATCGCAAAGCAGAAAACATTTACCTAGAGCAGCCCGTATAGGAGTGCGCCTCCTCTCGCATAGGGGTAAAATGGGGAAAAAATAATCGCACAAGACCCTTGATTTCTCATGGCCCCAAATAATACCGACCCTTCCATGCCGGCTCCTTCAGAGCTCCGCTCGTTGCGTTCAACTATGTTTCGCTTCACGGTTGCGCCAGCGCTGATTTTGGCCATGACTCTGGCCCTGGTGTTCACACTGCAACAAATGCATGATCGCCGTCAGCTCTTACTCAGCCACGGACGGGCAAGTGCCGAGCAACTGGCCGAGTTAATTGAAATGAGTGGCGGCCACCCTTTCGATCTGCGTATGGAATGGTTACGCAAGAGCCTTCTGGCACTGATGCTGGAAAAGGACATGGTGCGCTCGGTGCATATTTATTCCACTGAGGAAAGTAAAAAAATCTCACTGGATAGATCCACTGGGCTGGGGCTTCTGGCCAGTGTGGGCCCACGACCACGCACCCCGCTTACAAACCACCAACTCAATCAACGCGAAGCTTTTATTTTTGAAGATGATGAAACCCTACAGGTATTACAGCCATTAAAGGGGGACATCACCACCTGCTGGATTAGTATCGAGCTACACCGGCCCTATTTTCTTGTGGGCACCTACCAAGTATTACTCGTGGGCTTGGTGGGCTTAATTATTTGCACCTTGGCCGCCCTAGCTTGGTCGGTGATTTTATCTGAGCGTTTTGCTCACAGCCTGGTACGTATGGGACAGGTGTTACAAGCCATGGGGCGCGGTGAGTTTGACCGCCGCATTCACGAGATAGAGAACCGCGAACTCGCACAACTGGCCGATCAGATTAACGAGATGGGTGAAAGTCTTGCCAATTACCAGCGGGACTATAAATCCAACATGCTGCAGAGCATGGACGATCTACGCCAGTCTCTCGACAGCATGGAAGAGCAAAATATCGAGTTGGACCTGGCACGCAAAAGGGCCCAGGAGGCGAGCCGTATCAAGTCGACCTTCCTTGCCAATACCAGCCATGAAATCCGTACACCATTAAACGGCATTATCGGGTTTACTAATTTATTACTTAAAACCGAGATCGATGAGCTACAACAGGACTACCTGCAAACCATTCTGCGCTCCTCAGAAAACCTGCTCACCACAATTAACGATATCCTGGATTTTTCTCGAATCGAGTCCGGCAATTTGGTGCTCGACCATATCCCTATGGACCTGGGGCAGCTGCTTGAGGAGACCCTGCAAATCCTTGCCCCTTATGCCTATGAGCATCACCTGGAGCTGGTGCCACTGATTGACCCACAATTGCCTGTCACCCTGGTGGGCGACCCTCTGCGTACAAAGCAAATATTTACCAACCTGCTCGGTAACGCCGTGCGCAGTTCCGAGAATGGTAATATCCCGGTACGCCTCATTGTGCAGAGCAATAAGGACTCTGAACTGGTATTGCGAATCAGTGTTACCGACCTGGGCAATCGCATTGATGAGCCCGGTCGCCGCGAGCTGGAACAAATTCTCAACGCCAAAACACCACAACATTCGCAGCAGATCAGCGCCAACGGGCTCGGAATCTCTATCGCTCGCAGCCTCGTCGAGCGCATGCGCGGTTGCACGGGTATGGAAGTAGCTGCAAATGGTGCCAGCACCTGCTGGGTGGAACTGACCCTGGTACCGGAACGCAACCGCGGCATCCCGCCACGGGTGCTTTTCCCAGACTGCCGCATACTGATTGCCGACCCCAACGAATTGACCCGCTCCCAGGTTGCTCAACTGCTTAAACAGTGGCAGGTTGAACCCATTGAACTTGCCGATACCGATACTCTGCAGCCAGCAATTGAACAAATGTGGCGGCACGATGCGCTGCCAGATGCGGTGATTATCGATACCGCCATCGCCAAGGGAGACTTTGACAGCTTCAGCATGAAGGTACAGTCCCTGGTCGATGCCTATCAATGCCGGGTAATCGTACTCGGTGCCCCAGCAGAGCTGCGCCGCTGCTATGAGCAGTTGCGCACCCGCACCTTAACTTTCCTTGGCAAGCCGGTAACCCGCGAGAACCTGCTTCGCGCCCTGAAAAGAGCCGTCCCCCAACAGAGCCAGCCTCGCCCCAGTAATGGTGCCGTACCCGCCCTCCCCTGGCCCGCGCCACCGCGTGTCCTGGCCGTGGATGATCACGCCGCTAACCGGCGCCTGGTCGGCGAGTTACTGCGCGCCCAGGGTGTAGAGGTGGTGATCGCCGCCAGCGGTGAAGAAGCCTTACTACATTGGCAGCAAAGCACGTTCGACTTGGTCTTCATGGATATCCAGATGCCCGGTATGGACGGTATTGAAGTCACCCGCTGCATCCGCGAACGAGAGACCGGCCGCCGCACGCCCATTATTGCACTCACTGCCCATGTGGGAGCCGAGGAGAAGGCGAGGCTACTGTCCGCAGGGCTAGACGACTACCTGAGCAAACCAGTAAGCGAAGCCCAGTTGTCCCATATGATCAAACGCTGGCTCAAAATTATCACTCCACAAGTGGTAGAAAAATTGAACCCAAACCAGATGCGCCTGGTGGATATCGGAGAGAGTCTCAACCTGGCAAATGGCGATGCAAAACTGGCCAGGGATATGCTGCAAATGCTCGTGGATGGGTTGATAACCGATGAACGGGAACTGGAGCGACTACAGGGTCTAGGCGACATAAAAGGCATGTTTGAGTTGACCCACCGCATGCACGGCGGCTGTTGTTATTGTGGCGTATCACGCCTACGAGAGGCCACTTGTGTGTTACAGGAGGAGTTACGTATCCAGCAAAATCAGGAGAATCCCCAGCTCGACCGCCGCAAATTGGATAGGGCACTCAGGGAAATTCGCGCCCTGCGAGAATGGGCCTCCGAGCAGGATCTCGACACACTGTTTGGGTTGGAGGTTGCCTGACTCGCAGTGAATTAAGGCCGGGGAGATGCTCCGGCCTAACTGCGAGCTTCAAAAATCACGAACGCCAGGGCTGCATCCTTTTCATCGGAAAGGGAGAGGTGTATCACCTCCACTCCCATCGCCTGAGCCCGCCTCTGCGCTCCACCCCGCAGCAGCACCTGCGGAGCTGCACCCTGGCGCCGGCGCACTTCAATATCCTGCCAGGAAACACCTTCTCCAATACCAGTACCTAGGGCTTTACCCACCGCTTCTTTAGCTGCAAAGCGCTTGCACAAATAGGCCGCTCTATTGGCCTCGGCAAGATCGGCAAAATCACAGCGTTCGCCACCACTCAATATACGCTCCACGAAACGATCACCATGGCGGCGCCAAACTGACTCGATACGGCTGTAATTGCAAATGTCGGTACCGATGCTAACAATCATTTCCCGTAAACCTGTTTAAATAACTCGCGGCTCTGCAAGGGCTTCTCCCCCAGTAATGTGCGCAACAAAATACGGGTTAAACGCTTTGCCGGGCCCAATACTTCTGCCGGCCACTTGCCAGACTCTTTAGCCCGCAGTATCCCCAGCAGCTCTGAACCAAAAAACTCCCACTCACGCAGAGCAGTGGCACCCTGCCTGTGCACCGGCACAAAGCCCACCTCCAATTCCAACCTGTAGCTGCCGGCCTCACTCACAACGCCCTGACTCTGCACACAATAATCCAACGGTGGGCAACTACCCAACTCCGCGAGCAGCTGTAATTCGAAACTGCGCAGTGGTCCTTCCAACTCTGCACTGTCCGTACCGCCCAGATCTGATAGCCCCTGCAATAGACGCTGATAGGTGGCAAAAAGACCTATGTGCGCCTCGCCCTCCGGTAGCAAGCGCACCATCAACTCATTGGCGTAGAGCCCGCCATAGACAGCACGTCCCTTAAGCCAGAGTGGAACTCCAACATTCTCCACGGGCCCGAGGGTTTTCAGAGATCCAGCACCGAGCAGAGTAACTAATAGAGGCGTAAAAGGTTGCAGCGCCTGCTGGCGCCGCTGCTTGTCCCTCCGCGCACCGCGGGCAACACAACCAATACGGCCATGGTTTGGAGTGAATAACTCAAGAATCAGGCTGGAGTCGCGATAGGGCCGGGCGTGGAGAATGTACGCCGGCTGCGCCGGCGGTGGTGTCTTCATGGCGGACGAGTCAGGGGAAGAGGGTTACTCGTCACGATAGCCGAGACTGCGTAGGGCACGCTCGTCATCAGACCAGCCGGACTTCACCTTAACCCACAAATTCAGCATTATCTTGCTATCGAACAGGCGCTCCATATCTTCACGAGCCTGGCTGCCAATCTGCTTGATACGCTCACCCTTGTTGCCGATGATAATGCGCTTCTGCCCCGATCTCTCCACCAGGATCGCCGCGCTGATATGCAGAATCTTCCCTTCCTGTTTGAACTCCTCAACCTCAACAGTGACTTGGTAGGGCACTTCCGCACCCAGCTGACGCATAATTTTTTCACGCACAATCTCTGCGGCGAGGAAGCGTGAACTGCGATCAGTAACTTGATCCTCTGGGAAGAAGTGTTGCCCCTTTGGCAAATGCTTGAGGATTACCTCTTCTAAGGAATCGAGGTTGACGTTGCGCAGTGCCGAGATCGGCACAATTTCAGCCTTAGGGTGCTGTTCCGCCAAAGCCTGCAGCTGAGGCAGCAGATCACTCTTATCCTCCAGCTGATCGACTTTATTGACGGCGATAATCAGCGGACACTTGAGACCGCGCAACTTGTCGGCCACCAGCTGGTCACCCTCACTCCAGCGGGTGCGCTCCACGACAAACACCACCACATCTACATCCCGCGCTGCACTGGAAGCGGCGCGGTTCATATAGCGGTTGATGGCCTTTTCCTGATCCGAATGCAGGCCGGGTGTGTCCACAAAAATAATCTGATTGGGGCCATCGGTTTTAATACCGAGCATGTTGTGGCGGGTTGTCTGGGGCTTGCGTGAAGTAATTGCCAGCTTCTGGCCCAGCAAATGGTTAAGCAGCGTGGACTTTCCCACATTGGGGCGGCCGACGATCGCTACATAGCCGCAGCGAGAGGGTTGTTCGCTCAAGAAGTTTCTCCGAAAGGGTTGAAGTGCCCAGCGAAACCGGGCTCTGCTCGCCCCCGCACACAGGGGCTATCTGTCCGAGCCGGGCGATAAACCACTGCGCTCTAATTGTAAGGTTAGTCCTGCCCAGTGAGGCGCTTATAAGCCTCTATCGCAGCAGTTTTCTCTGCGGCGCGGCGACTATTGGCCTCGCCGCGAACCGGCTGGGCCAAACCACTAACCCGGCATTCTACGATAAAGTGCTGGGCGTGCTCAGCACCGGACACATCCACGACTGAATACTCTGGCAATGGCTTTTTACGGGCCTGCAGCCATTCCTGCAAGCGGGTTTTGGGGTCTTTCACCGTCTCCAGTGACAACTCCTGTAGCCGTGGTGCAAACCATGCCAGCACTCTAGCGCGCGCTGCCTCCAGACCGGCATCAAGGTAGATGGCACCGATCAGGGCCTCCACCGCATCAGCCAGGATAGAGGCACGGCGAAAGCCGCCGCTTTTCATCTCCCCCTCGCCCAGGCGCAAGCAGTCGCCAATATCCAGCTCTCGCGCCAGCTTGGCCAGGGTTTCACCACTGACCAGTTGCGCGCGCAAACGGCTCAGCTGGCCCTCGCGACCCTGGGGAAATTGCTCATAGAGTGCGGCACCAATAGTAAAGCCGAGAATGGAATCGCCGAGAAATTCCAAACGCTCGTTGTTACGGCTGCCGTGGGATCGGTGTGTAAGCGCCAACTCCAAAAGAGTGCTTTGTTCAAATTTGTGGCCAAGGCGCTGGCAGAGGCGCTCCAGTAAAAGGTCAGTCACGTTTGCGGAATTGCTCCAGATCTATCAAAGGATCACAACAAAGCTCAGGCTTGGCCGTATTGAGCTGTTTGTTAAATTTCATCACGACATCCACGTTATAAATCAGCGGCTGGCGCAACTCGTAATTAATACTGACCACAGTACTTTTCGCCCCACGCACCACCTGCAATGCTTTAGTGGGCTCTCCACGCACATTATTGATCAGAAAGAAACGGCCCAGCTCTTTCTTGATCTGGCCGGTCGACATATTTTCCAGCTCCGGGTTCTCACCCAGAGTTCTCAGGGCCTCACTCACATAACGCGCATCCACGTAGGCTGGGGCCATTTTAGAAACACAGGTAAGGGCAAAGCCCAACACCGCAATAACCAACAACCAACCCCAGTAACTCATGCCGCGCTGACGCTTTAGTGAAACCCGGATAACACTACTCATTACCTTTGCCCTCAATCCATATCGCCGGCACAACGCCGGCCATTTTCGTTATTGGATAGAGCCTACACGTTTAAAGCTGGGCAAACTGAGCCAGTTGTCCCAGTGCATCCAAATAGCAAAGGCTTTACCCACTACGTCACGCTCAGGTACAAAGCCCCATGCACGGCTGTCGAGGCTGTTATCGCGGTTGTCACCCATCATAAAGTAATGGCCTTCCGGAACTACACCACTAAAGTTACCGTACTGACTGGCAGGGATATTTTTTTGCATTAAATGGCGCTTGCCATAGAGATTTTCCCACAATATTTCCTGTCTCGGATTTACCGGGGGCATCGCCTGAATCAGCTCCTGAGGTGCCAGCTCACCGTTGACATAGAGCACATTGTTTTTCAGCTCAATTTTGTCACCGGGAAGGCCAATAACCCGCTTGATAAAGTAGGTATCATTCATGTGCGGTGGGAAAAACACCATCACGTCGCCGCGCTGAGGTTCGCCGATATCTACTACTTTTTTACGGGAGACTGGCAAGCGCAAGCCGTACTCATACTTATTGACCAGAATAAAATCACCAACCTGAAGGGTTGGGATCATGGAGCCAGAGGGAATCTGGAAAGGCTCGACAATAAAAGAGCGCAACACAAAAACGATTGCCAGGATTGGGAAGAACGACTTTGCGTACTCCACAACCACTGGATCCTCTTGCTTGCCCCCGCCTTCTTTTTTGCGGCGACGGGCAAAGAACAGGCTGTCTACCAGCCAGATACCGCCACTGATAACGACTAACCAGAGCAGAATCAGAGGTAAATTAATATCCATTATGTATCTCTATTTTCCTTGAAGCCAATAGCGGGCCTAGCCGCTATTGATCCACCTTCAGCACGGCCAGGAAGGCCTCTTGTGGCACTTCCACTCGACCGAGCTGTTTCATACGGCGCTTACCCGCTTTCTGCTTTTCAAGCAGTTTTTTCTTACGGGTGACATCGCCACCATAACATTTTGCAGTCACATTCTTGCGCAGAGCCTTTACGGTGGTACGGGCCACCACTTGGCCACCAATAGCCGCCTGAATTGCCACATCGAACATCTGCCGGGGAATCAATTCTTTCATTTTTTCCGCCATGGCACGCCCCTTCTGCTGGGCATTCTCACGGTGCACGATGAGCGCCAGGGCATCGACTCGATCCCCGTTAATGAGGATATCCAGACGCACCAGTTTTGCCGCTTCGAAGCGCACAAAGCTGTAATCCAGGGAAGCAAAGCCACGGCTCACCGACTTGAGGCGATCGAAGAAATCCATCACCACTTCACTCATGGGCAGCTCATAGCGCAGGGATACCTGGGAACCCACGTACTGCATATCTTTCTGAATACCGCGCTTCTCTACGCAGAGAGTAATCACGTTGCCCAGATATTCCTGCGGTACCAGGATATTCACCTCGGCAATAGGCTCACGCATCTCCTCAATGTTACCCACATCCGGCAGGCGCGATGGGTTATCCACCATCACCACTTCGCCGTCGGTCTGCTCAACCTCATACACCACAGTTGGCGCGGTGGTGATCAAGTCGAGATCATACTCGCGCTCCAAACGCTCCTGGATAATCTCCATGTGCAGCATACCGAGGAAGCCGCAGCGGAAACCAAAGCCGAGCGCATCAGAGGTCTCAGGCTCATAGAACAAAGAGGCATCGTTAAGAGAAAGCTTCTCCAGCGCATCGCGGAAGCCTTCGTAATCGTCGGAGCTAACCGGGAACAAACCCGCGTAAACCTGTGGTTTGACCTTCTGGAAGCCCGGCAGCATTTCGATTTCATCGGCACCCTTAGCGTGGGTCAGGGTATCGCCCACTGGCGCGCCATGGATATCCTTGATGCCAGCCACAACAAAACCCACTTCACCGGCACGCAACACACCAGTTTCTTTGCGCTTGGGGGTAAAGATACCGACGTTGTCCACCACATGGGGACGACCAATCGACTTGGTGACAATCTTGTCTTTGGTTTTCAGGGTGCCCTGCACCACTCGTACCAGGGACACAACGCCCAAATAGCTATCGAACCAAGAGTCGATGATTAAGGCCTGTAGCGGAGCATCCACATCACCCTCGGGTGGTGGAACCTGACGCACCAGATCCTCAAGGACATCCTCTACACCCAGACCGGACTTGGCGCTGCAACGGGTCGCATCGGCAGCATCAATGCCGATGATTTCCTCAATTTCCTCAGCGACTTTATCCGGATCCGCTTGGGGCAGGTCCATCTTGTTTAGTACCGGGATAACTTCCAGGCCCTGCTCAATCGCTGTATAACAGTTGGCCACTGACTGGGCCTCGACACCTTGTGCGGCATCCACTACCAACAGCGCCCCTTCACAGGCTGCCAGGGAGCGGGATACCTCGTAGGAGAAGTCCACGTGTCCCGGGGTATCGATAAAGTTCAACTGGTAGGTCTTACCATCCCGCGCTTTGTAGTCGAGCGTTACACTCTGCGCCTTGATGGTAATACCGCGCTCGCGCTCCAACTCCATGCTGTCGAGCACCTGAGCTTCCATTTCGCGGTCTGAGAGCCCACCGCAATCCTGAATAAAGCGGTCCGCCAGGGTAGATTTCCCGTGGTCGATATGGGCAATAATGGAGAAATTGCGGATATGTGAGAGATCTGTGGCCACTGCGGAATAAAAACCCTTGAAAAATCAAATGATTAGCTGGCGGAGCTGCCAGCTGTGTGGCGCAAGTCTAACAGAACTCCCGAGCAGAGGTGAGAGGCAGGTGACCCAATGGGCCACCATTTGCCTCTTGTACTTAGCTTTCGATCTTAATTGTGCGGAAAGTTGACTGGCCAGCTCGGAAAAAGCGGATCGGCAACAGCTCATCTTTGGGTAGGTCATCGACCACCGTTTCGTAGTCGCTGATATCAGTCACTTCCTCAAAGCCCAGCTGGGCGATGATATCACCGCTACGCAGACCCGCCTTAGCACCTGGCTTGCCGGGAATAACCTGGCGCACAAGCACGCCAGTATCTACATTCCAGCGCTGCTTCATACCCTCCGGGATTTCCTCGACAACCACACCCAGGGGGCCACCCATTCTGGATGCCGGCTGATTGGACGCCTGGCTGCGCTCTTCATCAGAACCCGGCAGGGAGCCAACAACCACTTGTAGCTTTTCGGTTCTGCCCTTGCGCATCAGCTCCACGGGCACCTCGGTGCCGGGGCGAACCTGACCTACTACATGTGGCAGGTCTCCATGTACACCAATCTTGCGACCATCAAAACGGATAATTACATCTCCAGGTTTAATACCGGCCTCAGCCGCAGGAGTACCTGGACTCACCTGCTCCACTAGCGCACCAGAAGGTTTACCGAGCCCCATGGCTTCAGCCATATCACGGTCCACATTGCGGATACCAACGCCGAGCCAGCCGCGATCCACACGACCCTTCTCTTTCAACTGGGCAACCACATCCTGGGCCAGGCTCGCTGGGATAGCGAAAGACAGGCCTATGGATCCGCCGCTACGGGTATAAATCTGGGAATTGATCCCCACTACCCGCCCATCGAGATTAAACAACGGCCCACCGGAGTTACCAGGGTTGATCGCTACATCGGTCTGAATGAATGGCACATAGTTTTCACGACTCTCATTGGGAATACTGCGCCCCATAGCACTCACGATACCGGCACTGGCGGAGTAGTCGAGGCCGAATGGCGAGCCGATCGCGACCACCCATTCACCCACCTGCAGCTCCTCTGAGTCCCCCCAGCGCACTGCCGACAGGTCATCGGCTTCGATCTTAAGCAGGGCGAGATCCGAGCGCTCATCGGTGCCTATCACCTTCGCCTCGTATTCGCGGCGATCGGTTAGCGTAACTCTCACCTCATCTGCACCATCGACCACATGGTTGTTGGTCACGATATAACCATCTTCAGAAATGATGAAACCTGAGCCCATGCTGGCCACTGGGCGCTGACGACGGCGTGGCTCGATCAGGTGACGGAAAATATCGGGGATTTCCTGCTGATACTGCGGCGAACTGTTGCCGCGAGCCACTCGGCTGCGATCCACCGTGTTGATCTTAACCACCGCAGGAGAGTTTTCCTCTATCAATTCGGTAAGCTCTGGCAGTCCGCGCGCACTAGCAGCGCCGGAAACCAAGAGACAGAGTACCAAGAGATATTGTGTACAGCGTTTAACCATAGGTTTGTTACCCCTAGTGTTCCCTTCTAATATGAAACCATTGGAATTTGAATCCCTTCCAGGGCATGCCTCGACGGAATGGCTCCGGCCCCTTTAGGGACATTCAGTAACGATTTAGTGGCTGTATAGCCACGAAAGTTCTGCCGCCTAATGTAAATCTGTGTAAAGGCCAGCGATGTCCAAACTGCGCCCACGCCCACAGCGAGGCCAATTCCACCTCCCCAAAGAACTGTACGGATACAGTGCCCTGGGCGCACCACTTTTTTATTTTCCCGCTCAATCCGGCCACAAACCAGGCCTGGTGATGGCCGGCACCCACGGCGATGAAGTCGCAGCAGTGGTAGCACTCTCTTGTGCATTGCGCTCACTCGCGACGAACCAACTCAAGCACCATGTGATACTGGCGGTAAATCCCGATGGTTGCCAGTTGGGTACCCGCTGCAATGCACACGGCGTGGATCTGAACCGCAACTTTGCCACAGAGAACTGGGACGGCGGCGGCAATGTTTACCGCTGGAATAGCACAGCAGATGCCCGCGATGTCCAACTCGGTACCGGCAACAGGCCCGCCTCCGAGAGCGAAACTTCCGCGTTATCCCAGTTGATTACCAAACTGGCACCCCCTTGGACGGTATCCATCCACGAGCCCCTGGGCTGCGTGGAAGACCCCGACAAAACTGCTCTGGGAGCCTGGTTGGCCGAAGGTATGCAGCTGCCACTGGTCGAACAACTAGGCTACCAAACACCGGGTTCTTTCGGTACCTGGTGCGCCGAGCGCGCCCTACCCTGTATCACCGTGGAGTTTCCACCAATCTCCGCCGATGCAGCCAGTGAAGAATATCTGGATATACTGATCGACCTGATTACTTACGACCAATAAACCCTGCCAGCAGTAAAGCGCAGTGGGGGCTCGGTATCCCTCGCCAGCCAGGTGGGGCCATCCAAATCCAGGTAGCGCGCCTTTGACCCCAGAGGCCAAGCCGCACGTATTGCCCGCGAGGTACACAACATACAACCGAGCATCAGCTCAAAACCCTGCGCGGATGCCTCCTTCGCCAGAGCCTCAGCCTCACGAATCCCCCCGGTCTTATCGAGCTTAATATTGACCATCTCATAGCGCCCCTTCAGGCGCGGCAGGTCAGCTCGGGTATGGCAGCTCTCATCGGCACAGATAGGAAGTGGATGGGGAAATGTGGTGAGAAATTCATCGTCGTCCGCAGGCAAGGGTTGCTCCAGCATGGCAACCCCCAACTCGGCCAACTGCTGACAGCGCTCGATCAGAGTGATGCTCTGCCAGGCTTCATTGGCATCAATCACCAACTGGGCACTGGGCGCAGCGGCACGTACGGCCGCCACCCGCTCACAGACCAGATGATCATCCAGCTTGAGCTTTAATACTTGCACTCCATGGGATACCGCATTGTCCGCGGCCATAGCCATGGCCTCCGGGCTGTCGATCACCAAAGTCTGTACGGTGGGCAGGGAATCGGGGCCGGCAAAGGGCACATTATTGTACTTCGCCTCCCAGTCAGCCAGCGCGCAGTCGAGGCCATTGCGCGCGGCGCCAGCAGGCAATCGCGACGCCAAAGCACTTCGCTTCAAACCGGCAGCCAGCTCGGAAAGCAAGGGTTCCAGCTGCTGCACAACCGATTCAGGGCTTTCGCCATAGCGGGCATAAGGGGTGCACTCTCCAATACCCACGCGGCCTTCCAGCTTTACCTCTACAACGACGACTTCTGCTTCAGTGCGAGCTCCGCGGGAGATAACAAAGGCCGTGCGCAGGGGCCAGCGCTCTATATAGCAGCGGGCCAACATGGAAAGACTCCGATTAAACCTTGGAGTTATCAGTTTAGGTTCAGTTATGAATGCCCGCTGCTGGGCTCTATGCGCAACAGCACCGGGGTAAAAGTGGGATTGGCAGCTTGGCGGCGACTGTACCAACGCACGCCGAGAGCACCGCCCAGCAGGCCCATTAGCGCGCCTATAACGGCGCCAGCCTCAGCGAAAAAATAGTCCCCCAATAGTGCGACAAGCACCAGGGAAACCAGGGGTAACAAATAAACCAGCAGGGTACTGCTGGTGAGGGCACTCTCAGTAATGCCGATTACGGCGGTATCATTCAGGGAAATTTTATCGGCCGGGTAGCCGTTAAGAACTGCTCTCACTCGCGTGGAAGAAGAAAAAAAGTCACCAAGTAGACCAGTGCCGCAGCCAGACTTGGCCTCACAACCATTGCAGGCGCTGCGCTGGATTGTTTCAACCCAGACAGCGTCGGATTCTATGGCGACAATACGGCCGCGCTCTTCAAGCACGGCACTCAGCCTTTTTCAGCAATAGAACTGGCTACTCTGCGCGCCGTGGCATCGGGGATTTCCCCAACGACAGTAACGGTATAAGCGACGCCATTGACTTCCATTCGGTCCATATAGGCCACTGTCGCACCGCGTATGGCTCGGCCTTTAAAATCCTTTAGCTCAGGTCCAAGGCGTTGCACAAACACGGTAAATACGCCTAGCCCATCACTAAAGACCATCATATCGCCATCGGAAAGGGGTTTTACCGATACCACCTTGAAACCTTCCGGCAGCCAGCGTACTTGC
Organism: Microbulbifer mixtoriginis (SeqCode); assembly: GCF_052468275.1. Lineage (NCBI taxonomy): Bacteria > Pseudomonadati > Pseudomonadota > Gammaproteobacteria > Cellvibrionales > Microbulbiferaceae > Microbulbifer > Microbulbifer mixtoriginis (SeqCode). Next base: position 4,013,318 of record NZ_CP174341.1, read on the forward strand.
CAGCGACTCTGGGAGGATTCGCAGCTAGTTCGATTATCAACCCGTCGCGCATTATTGGAGACCGCCTCCAGGGCACCATCCTCTACCGGCGACAAGTCTAGCTGTACAAACTGGTAGCGCTCCAACACTCGGCCCTGGGTGCTCACCAACATAGTTTTAAGGGGCAGGCCGGTTTCCCTGTCTAAGCTGACCACCAGCCCGAGCCGGTAGCGATCCCGCGGCCTAGCCTCGATAACTACTGCATCGCGATCGGCAATACGCTCCTCGCCACGCAAAATAAACTGGTAGGCGCGCTGAACTTGCTGCTGTCCCACCGCATTCCATAGGGTAGCCCGAGCACTGGGCGAAACACCGTAGTCACAATTGCTGCTGCTACCGTGGCTAATCAATTCTCGCGGCTCGCCACTGAGGTAGCGCACACGCTCTACCTGTTCTCCGTCGCGGACCGCGTGTACCACCTGCAGGGTTTCAAGCATGCCGGCGTGCTCAAAGGTGACCAGCCCGCTGTATTCCAGCTCGGCAACCGCCTTGGCAAGCTTGGCCAGCCACTGCTCTACCTCATTACCGGCAACCGCTACCGACACAGCACCAGGACTGGCCAGAGCTTCTGCAGAGAGCACTGTGGGGTCGACAGCCGGAGGCTCCGGGTTGGCGGTAGTCAGGGCATCCTGCTCACTGCTCGGGTTTGTCACCTCAGCAGCAGAAGCTGCCGCCTGGGTGCTGGCCATATCGAGGTTTACGATACTCGGCGCACTGGGTTGGATAGCATTATCGGTGCTGGCTGTCTCCTGAGCGATCGCCAGTGGCGCCAGCAGTGAGGTGGCCAGTAAGAGGTTACTGGCCCTGCGAATTCCAATACGGATAAGACTCCCCCTGAAAACGGCTTTCGTCACGCTACATACCAACTTGTTCGCCGTAGGTCGCGCGGGCAAAAGGCACCATGCCCTGGCTGCCGACATGCGCGGCCTGTTCTGAGTGTTGCATCATTACGCGGTTCAGATGGCGCATCAGCTCCGGCGTAGGCACCTGCTGAATCACCTGCTGGCCAACCACACCGCGCTGCTCGGGTACAAAGCTCGGAGTGGCTGTGCTCACTGAGCGGGTAGATGGTGCCGGCACATAAAAACCGGACGGCTGCGGGGCAGATTGCACTACCGGCTGTGCCGGGCGCTCAACCTCCGCCATCAATTCCACACCCTGGCCCTGCACTGGGCTCTGCTGTGTATCGGTAATCTGTTGAACCCCAAGAATTGCAGCAAATGCTACAGTGGCCGCTACCGCACCGCGTGAAAGCGGACGCCACCAACGGTTATTGATCAACCCATTGGCCGCCACGGCACCACCACTCCCCGTTTGCGACAAGGGCTCTTCGAGATCAATTGCCGCAGAGATGTTCGCAGCGAGACTGCTGTTCACAGGGGCAACCTGTTCGCGGCGCATTACGCTTGCCGCAAGTTGGTAGCGTGACCAGCGCTCACCCAACTCTTCAGAAGCCGAAGAGGCTTTTAACAGCCGCTGCAACTCCAACTCGCTGACTTCGCCATCCATAAGCGCCGAGAGCGACTCGTTGAGACGTTCCTGATGATTCCCGTGGGACATAGGGGTTAACCCTCTTGTGCAATCATTTATTCGGTGCCCACACGCACCATAGTTGGTATGAGATAAGACCGGGCTCTCGGCGGTTGGTTTCCCCAGTTGGGAAAATTTTCCGCAATTTTAACCCCGGTCACCCAGTGTTTCCGGCTCACCGGCCATCACGGCCTGGACTGTCCGGTCAATAGCTTCCCGTGCACGAAAAATTCTCGAACGCACTGTGCCTACCGGGCATCCCATTACCTCGGCGATCTCCTCATAGCTCAGTCCCTCAAGCTCTCTCAGCGTAACCGCTGAACGCAGATCCTCTGGCAGTGCGCGAATGGCGCGATGCACCGCAGATTCAAGCTGGTCACGAAACATCTGGTTCTCAGGTGTTTCGTTATCCCGCAACAGATCGGCACCGGAGTAGAACTCGGCATCCTCAAGATCCACATCGGAAGACGGGGGCCTGCGGCTACGGGAAACCAAATGATTTTTAGCGGTATTAATCGCAATCCGGTACATCCATGTGTAAAAAGCGCTGTCGCCACGGAAATTGGCGAGCGCCCTGTAGGCCTTAATAAAAGCCTCCTGAGTGACATCCTGTACCTCACTGTGGTCCTTGATAAATCTGCTGACCACAGCAACAATTTTGTGTTGATACTTGAGTACTAACAGGTCAAAAGCGCGTTTATCTCCCTTTTGAACCCGCTCCACCAGCTCACGGTCACTCGTTGACGCCTGATGCGCTGTCATCCCCAACTCCCATATCCAGCCACACTGCGGGCACCACAACGATTTACTGAGGGGCTGCCGGCGCAGGCGTTTCTTTTACTGTGTTGAAGACACTGACAATAGGACATAAGTTCCACGTCAAATCGACGAATAATCAGGAGGCGCTATACTACGCGACCCTTAAAGATAAATGAAATCTATGAATGCCCCGGTAAACTACGACGTTCTCGTCATCGGCAGCGGCGCCGCTGGCCTCACCCTGGCCCTGCATCTCTCCGCCAAATACCGCGTAGCCTTGCTTTCCAAGCAGCGTCTGCAGGACGGTTCCACCTGGTTCGCCCAGGGGGGCATCGCGGCAGTGTTAGACGATATGGATTCGGTGGAGTCACATATTGCAGACACATTAGACGCGGGTGCCGGACTCTGCCACCCATCGTCTGTCCGCTTCACGGTAGAAGAGAGCACCGCAGCCATTCGCTGGCTGATTGACCAGGGCGTGAGTTTCACCCGCGAGGGCGAGGACTACCACCTGACAAAAGAAGGTGGGCACAGCCATCGCCGTATCATTCACAGCGCCGACGCCACGGGCAAAGCCGTACATAGCACCTTGCTGGTGAAAGTGCTCAACAGCCCCAATATTGACTGCTTTGAACATCACGTCGCCATTGATTTAATACGCCAACCGGACCCCGAGAAAGGGCGTTTTCGCTGTGCTGGCGCCTATGTGCTGAATAAAAATACTGAAGAAGTCGAGCTATTGCAGGCCAAGGCGGTGATCCTCGCCACCGGTGGTGCCAGCAAGGCCTATCTGTATACCAGTAATCCAGATGGTGCCAGCGGCGACGGCATTGCCATGGCTTGGCGCGCCGGCTGCCGGGTGGCTAATATGGAATTCAACCAATTCCACCCCACCTGCCTCTACCACCCCAAGGCTAAAGCCCTGCTGGTTACAGAAGCCCTGCGCGGCGAGGGAGCACAGTTGAAACTGCCCGATGGCGGCCGCTTTATGGAACGCTTTGATAAGCGCGGTGAACTAGCCCCCAGGGACATCGTCGCCCGTGCCATTGACCATGAAATGAAACGCCTTGGTGCCGACTGCCTCTATTTGGATATCTCCCACAAAGATTCCACCTTTGTACGTGAGCACTTCCCCACCGTGTATAGCAACTGCCTGAAATACGGCATAGATATCACCAAAGAGCCCATCCCGGTGGTGCCTGCCGCCCACTATACCTGCGGTGGAATTATGGTAGATCAACACGGTTGCACCGACCTGGACCAACTCTATGCCATCGGGGAAACCACTTTTACCGGCCTTCATGGCGCCAATCGCCTAGCTAGTAACTCCCTATTGGAATGCCTGGTATACGCCCGTTCTGCGGCCCTGCATATCGACGAACATCTCGACTCGGTGCAAGCGCCGCGCAAGGCGCCGGAGTGGGACGCCTCGCGAGTTACAGACTCTGATGAAGACGTTGTGATATCCCACAACTGGGATGAGCTGCGGCGCTTTATGTGGGACTACGTGGGAATCGTGCGCACCCGCAAGCGCCTGCTGCGCGCTCAGCACAGAGTAAAACTCCTGCAGCGGGAAATTCGCGAGTTTTATGCCAATTACCGCATCACGAATGATCTAGTGGAACTACGCAATCTGGCCTTGGTTTCCGATTTGATCATCCGCTCGGCTCTGGACCGCCGCGAGAGTCGGGGCCTGCACTACTCTCTCGATTATCCAGATCTCAGAGAGCTGGCCATGGATACGGTGCTGGTACCGGAAAACTACGCCAATCAGAGGCAATTTATCTGAACACAGGGGTATGGGTGGGCAGAGCCCACCCTAGCGCGAATAGCGCAAAGCCACCTGCAATCTGCGCCAGTCGTCCCGATTGAGCGCGTCCCGCGCCAAAACCAAGCAAAGAGAGGCGCCCATCTGATCACGCCCACGGATTACCAGCAACCACTGCCACACTACCAGCTCACCACAAAACTCAAATTCTCGTTCCACTCCACTTTCAGTACGCCAAAACCAGCGGCGGTCTCGGGTTGATAAGATCCCGCTCATCCGCTCCAGACGACGTTTTTCAACAAAGGCATAGAGGCACACAAGCAGCAGTGCCGACCAGAAAAGCCAGGAAGGGAGGTCACTCAACCACAGCAGCAATACCGTCTGCCCTGTGGCAAGCAATAAAAAGAGAAGAAGGAGAGGCGATCGCGCAACCACGCAGCTCAAGCGTGCGCTGCGCTCAAAAATTTGAGACGGCGGTCTACTGCTGTAAACCGGTGTTGTCACGGATGATCTGTACTATGCGCAATAGCTCCGGGTCGGCCGGATCTTCACGGCGCATGAACCAGGCAAATAGATCCTGGTCCTGCTCGTCCATCAGTCGCACATAACGCTGTTGATCTTCGGGCTCCAGGGTCTCGTAGATATTGTCCAGAAACGGCAGCAGCACCAGATCTAACTCCAACATGCCGCGGCGGCTGGCCCAAAACAGGCGGTTGCGATCCATACTTCATTTCCAACCAGATTAAAGTGCGCAGTATACCTGCTAGCTGAGCAAACTTGAAAAGGGGCGCTGTAATCCCCAATTAATGCCACCAAGACAACCGGAGGTGGCAACACTATGGACCAGCAACAGTGGCAGGATTTTCTCAGTAGCGAAGGCGCCATTTGGGAAGGCGGCAGGGCCCACTTCCCCCTTACCAGCAATGATGACCGCCAGGGCTTACATCTTATCGACCTCGGCCCCGTGGGCGCCGTTTCAGTAGTAGGCCCCGATAGTCAGAAGTTTCTGCAAGGCCAGCTCACTTGCGACCTTGTAAATCTACCCGACGGGCACAGCACACTGGGTGCTCACTGCAACCCCAAGGGACGCATGATCAGTGCCTTTAGTGCCCTAAAGCTCTCCCAGAGCGAATTTATACTCCGCCTACCCCGCAATCTCGCCCCAATCGCCCAGCAGGCGCTGGCGAAGTACGCCGTATTTTTCAAGGTGGAACTTAGCGACATCAGCGATGACTCCCATTGGCTAGGCCTACAGGGAGAGGGTGTTGCGGAGCAGGCGGCACAACTACTGGGCTTCGAGGCCCCTTCTCCAGGCCAGGTAGTGACTTTCGATTTCAGTAGCGAGCGCTGTATCGCCCAATCGGTCAATGAGTTCCAATTGGCTCTGCTTAGCCCCAGCGATAAAACACAACAATTCTGGCAAAAACTCTCTCCCCATAGTGAAGCCACAGGTTACGACCAGTGGCAGAAGGGGCAGATCGAAGCCGGCATCCCCCAGGTTGATGCCACCACTTCTGAGATGTTTATCCCACAAATGACTAACCTGCACCTACTTGGCGGTGTGAGTTTTAAAAAGGGATGTTACACCGGTCAGGAAGTTGTTGCCCGCATGCAGTTCCGTGGCGCCGCCAAGCGTCGCCTATACCGTGCAAAATGTGAGGGTGGTGATCTTCCAGCCAGCGGACTGGAAATTTTTGCCGACGGACAACAAAGCATCGGCAATCTGGTTGAAGCCTGCCACAGCGAAGAAGGCATAGAATTGCTCGCCGTACTGACAATCGCCAAAATTGCCGCCGGCGAAACCTTAAAGTTGAAAGATGGCCGCTCCCTGGAGATTCAGGATTTACCCTACGATGCTGATGCCGACCCCTTAGCATAAGGGTAATTAACCGGCTGATTCACTTTTGGCAGATAGACCGGTATACAGTTCATACCGGTCTCAGGCGGAAAACACCTTTCCAAACGGCCTTTAGTCAATGTTTATAACCATTGCCTCCATAGGCCTGATAATCCAATCAGATATTAGGCAAAATATTCACAAAGTGATATTCCCCGTCGCCGCTTTCACATTCAGGCCACTAATTAATAAGCGCTTTCCTAATACGACATGTAACTTTTACACCAAATAATTACAGCTATTTCCACAAAAATATTTTGCCTTTTTCCACTAATCTTATTCTGCTATACCCAAAACTTACACAGGCAAAGGGATGACTCCACTGAAAGAGATGAGCCAGATTATCGTTACTCTTGAATCCTGTGTTGTACTGGCAGGTTTCGCGGCAATCGTAGGCACCCTTCAGCCAAAAAAAACCAGGAGAATCACCAAGGGAAGAATTGTCTCCCTCGCCATGATAATTTATATCAGTCTAGTTAATGCTCTCCTCGCCGCCTTCACCCTAATACTTGCAAACTTTGGCATTAGTGATCAAACCTTATGGTCTGCAAGCAGCTTTGCCATGAGTTTGGCTACCGCTTTCTCCATTACTTATTTATGGATAAAAAAGCGCCTTAGGACAGTTTCCAAAGTAGCGAAAATTATTTACTTTGCACTCTTTGGAGGCGCAGGGTGCATGGTAATTATCAACCTCCTAAATGCCTTTGGACTTGGCTTTAACAGAGAATACGGACCCTACTTCCTATCATTTGTTTTTAATTTGTTTATTGTTGGTTATGCCTTCACTAGACTGCTTATGCGACCTCTTTGGGCAGTAGTAATAGAAAACGAACAACAACATGCAAGAAAGAGTCAAGCCGGTACAAGGTAGCTCTACCAAAACAGATAAGAATCACACCCGACTCTCAAGGGCATATAAATTGCCCTAAACAACCAAACGTACTTCATGCACCGAGAAGTACCTACCTTACCAAGAGCCCTCAATAGAAAATTTCGGCATGCAACAGAAACGAATGAAACCCTATAAAGTCTGCAAGCCACTAAAAAACATAAACTATCCTTTACACACCGATAACCCCCTCACAACATAACATCTCTGCCCAGGGCAACAGCGGAAGATGGATACACTGCCGGGACAAATTGAACAACTGCTGCATATTATCGAAGTCTCCATTATCCTGGCAGGTTTTGCAGCTATGGTTGCAACTTTTCAGTCAAGAAAAATGGAAAGTATCTCCAGAGGACATGTCGTCTCTCTCGCCATGATTGTCTATATCAGCTTGTGTAGCGCCTTACTCTCCGCTTTTTCACTTATCCTTTTAAATTTTCATGTCGAGGCTAAGCATGTCTGGTCTATCAGCAGCAGCCTTATGGGAATAGCCACCATGGGGTTTATTGCTTATCTGTGGAAGAAAAGACATTTTAAGTTTGTCTCCCCCATAATGAAATTCACCTACTACGGACTTTTTGGCATAGCTTCTTCCATTGTCATCATAAGCACTCTAAATGCAGCCGGGATAGTTTTTGAAAGAGAGTTTGGGCCGTATTTTCTTGCTTACATATGTAATTTGTTTTTTGTCGGCTTCGCCTTTGCCAGGCTCTTAATGCGGCCTTTATGGAAGTCCGTTGAAAAGAAAGAAGCCAGCCAGCCTCATAGCGAGCGTGCAAGGAGGCGCCGTTAACCACACCGGGAAGCCTCTGAATAATTCATGAAAAAATATTTTTTAGTAGATCCAAGATCTTAAGGAATCTGCTTCACAGTAAAATCAACAGCTATTTGAAGAACCAAGGACCCCATACCTACTTTTCAATTGATAGATACGGGATCTATGGGAACTACCCAGCTGTAACTTCAACTATTTACCAGGGCTGCTCTTCACCAAGGTGAATAAACTGACCGTTAGGGCCGTCACTATCAATCAAGGCAAGCTCCACAACAGTTCTCGCCCCTTCGGTCACATCCATTGGCGCCGCGCTGGTACCCAAATCGGTTTTAACCCAACCTGGGTGTGCGCTGTTTACCTTAATAACAGTATCTGCAAGACTTTGGCTCAAAGAAACTGTAAACATATTAAGCGCAGCCTTTGACGCATTGTAAGCGAAGGGCTTCACTGCACTCCAACCAGAGTTCTGGTCAGCATTCACAGCTAAAGAACCCAGAATACTGCTCACGTTCACGATACGGCCAGCTTTACTCTTCTTTAGCAGTGGCAGAAGATCTTGCGTTAGACCAATTTGAGCGAATAAGTTAATACTAAAAGTGGTGTTCAGATCCTCCTGCGAAACTGTTTCACTATTGTTCTGGCCCCACTCCCCCTCAACGATAACACCGGCATTATTCACCAGAATATCCAGCCGACCATATTGCTCCGTAATCTTTTGAGCAGCTCGTGCCCTATCTTCTGCTTTGGTAATATCCAGCTCAATAATATCAATTGGTGCCACCTCACCATTCCAAGTAGCTTGAACGGCCTCCAATTTCGCTTTATCTCGACCAGACAGGATTACTTTGACTCCCTGGTTAGAAAGCTGCTTGGCAGCCTCCAGACCAATTCCTCGATTTGAACCGGTGATCAATGCAATTCGATCATTAGACATGGTAAGTCTCCTGTGAGTTAAGTTGCTTCAAACACAGGAGCATTCTATTATTCGATAAAATAGAAACAATTATATAAAAAGAAAATGAATGTTCGCGAATTAGAAACAATCAGTCTTAGAACTTTATCTGTTTTTGTCCATGTCTGTAGGACATTAAACCTATCGCTGGCTGCAGATCAGCTGGAACTTCCTAAGTCAACGGTTAGTAAGGAGGTTTCAAGACTGGAATCCCACCTGAAAGCCAAACTATTGGATCGTACCACCCGGCGTGTTGCACTGACAGAAGTGGGGGCTATTGCCTATGACCGGGCTCTGCATTTGATAGAAGACTTTAAAACCATGCAAAATGATGTGCTAGTAATGGATCAGCAGGTCCAAGGCTTATTGCGAATCTCAGCCCCGCCAGCCCTGGGTGAATTTCTCTCCAAGAGAGTTTTACCCACTTTTTTGAAGCGCTGGCCAAAAATTACCGTCTCCCTAAACCTCACTTACGACTTTGAAGACCTCTTCTCCCAAGGCATTGACCTCGCGTTTCGTGTTGGCGACATACATGATGAGCGCCTGATTTCCAGAAAGCTTGGCAGTTCAACGCGAATTCTCGTAGCCAGCCCTGAATATCTCACCACACAGGGAAAACCACAGCAGCCCAGCGACCTAATAAGCCATAACTGCCTGAGATTTCAATTTAACCCTGGAGATACCGAGTGGGCGCTAACCTCTAAACAATCGACAATGACTTTACCCGTTAATGGGAATTTCTTTTGTGCTAATATTTCAGCCCTGAAAAATGCGGCAGTCAATGGGCTGGGAATTGCGCAATTACCAATCAACAATATTATGGAAGAGTTAGGCAAAGGCTCACTCGTTAATATTCTTCCAGACTGGCATGTTCCACCAATGGACATTCATGCCGTTTACCGCCAGGGACTCAATAAACCCAAGAAACTCGCTGCATTGTTAGACTTTCTTAAAGAGGAAAAAAATTTATTTAATTGGAGTATCTAGCGGCATGAAGGGAATCCTATACGGTCAACCACCAATCGCCCCTCACCTGTATCGCCACCAGAGTATTCCCTAAGAGTATTTGAGCTGAATTTTTAACCTTATCTCAAATAACATTACAACAACAAAGCCCTCAAAGGGCTCCGCCCAAAATCATAATCCCAATAGGCAAAATTCTTTGCATTTAGAGCCTCTCAGGAAAACACCCAGAAAGCCTACTCTTCTAACAACAAGCATCGAAATCAACTAAATACCAAGCTCTTAGATTTGACAGGAAGACTCTATTCTTCTCACTTTTTCCACAGAAGGAAACCCTGTTACCATCCCCCTTACAGCAGACTTTGTGACAGCAAACAGAGACTTGTTTAACTTGAGGCTTTCAGCCAACTCTGGCAGATGCGTCCCTTTGCCGCACAAAGCTTGAATTGCCGAATAAGTCCCATGTGACCATATCCCAAAAACCAAGCATATAAAACTGTCTTTATGGTAGGGGTTTTTCGAAAAAAATATAAACCCATAATCTTCTGTAATTGAATCTCCTAAAACACTCGACTTATAAACACTATCATCAACCTCATCAATCGCATAGCGGCCTAAAAAATCCATTTTGAACTTTTCATCTATTCTTCTAGTTAGCAATAAATCACGGCTCACAACATTTATAGCGGGCCCACCGACACAGATAAAGGTCTTGTGATCATCTACAAAATTATGAGAATCATGAAAAATTACTTTTCTTTTCGGATACACCCTCTCAATCCGATCCTTTAACAACTGTATTCCAAGAGACTCATCGTAGGGCATAAACAGCACATTATCAGGAATTCGACTTTGTGTTCTAGTAATCTCGGAAAACAGTGTTCTTTGCTTTATCAAAGGAAGCACCACGTGAATATCAGAGTCAGAATCACCAAAGAATTTATCCCACAGAGCCTTATAATCTTTTGCATCAAATTTTTTCTTTAAAATTGCTGCAGAACCAATAAAGCTAGCAGTAAGAAAAGCCTCCACAAATGGGGCCGAAAGGAAATCCAAAAGAAAATCTGCAAATGTTAGCACCATTTCCACCCCTAGTCAGGCCACCAGACACCCTAAAAATTTTATACAATGAAAATCTGTCAAATAAGGGGCAAACCTAGAAAACCCTTATTAAAGGTTGCAGAAATTTAAACTACAACCATTGTAGACAAATTGTAAATTCCATCAGTACGTGAATTTTATTCTGGCGCTGAAATACATAAATGGAGAAGTGTTATTAAAAAGATTTCAAACAACTAAAAATCTTCCGACTTAGCAGATAAAAGATGCCCAGCATACTCACAAAAGCCGGAAGCTGGGCAAAGATATTATTAAGTAGACATCTACCGCACTGATAAGTGCTATTACACTTCCACAGCAACTCTTTCCAACAGATGCGCTTCCGGCAACGCCCACTCAATGGGCTTTTCACCTCGCTGCTGCAACCAGTGGTTAGCTTGAGAGAACGGCTTGGTGCCAAAAAAACCGCGGTGCGCTGAAAGGGGGGATGGGTGAGGGGCGCGTAGTACCAAGTGTTTATTGCGATCAATAAAACCGCCTTTCTTCTGTGCGTAACTACCCCAGAGTATAAACACTAGACCTTCACGCTGCTCGGCCAGCTTATGGATAGCGGCATCGGTAAACTGCTCCCAACCGCGCCCCTGATGGGCACCAGCTTTACTGTCCTCTACAGTGAGGGTGGCATTGAGTAGCAGCACTCCTTGTTCTGCCCAGGGTTGTAGACAGCCGTGGTGCGCTGGAAGTATCCCCATATCAGAGTGCAATTCTTTGTAAATATTTTGTAACGATGGCGGGATTCGTACGCCGGGCATCACAGAAAAGCATAAACCGTGCGCCTGGCCTATCCCGTGATAGGGGTCCTGCCCCAAAATCACCACTTTCACCTGATCAAATGGGGTGGAGTTGAAGGCATTAAAGATCTGCCCACTAGGTGGATAGATGCGTTTACCGGCCTCTTTTTCTCCCCGCAGAAACTGACGTAGTTCAGCCATATAAGGCTTTTTGAATTCCTCGCTCAGCACATCGTACCAGGAGGGGTGAATCTTAACTTTTTCCGGAACCGGCATTATCAAACCTTCAGAATCTTTTTTACGTACTTTTGCAACTCGGGCACCACAGCCTCTTCAAACCAAGGTCTTCGCCGCAGCCAAAGTGTGTTGCGCGGGCTCGGGTGGGGCAAAGGGAAATACCCTGCGGGCAGGGCATCGCGGTAATGGCGCACATTCTCTGTAATATTGCCATACCAATGCGGCAGGTAGTGTCGCTGGGCGTATTGTCCCACCAACAGCGTGAGTTGCAAGTGAGGTAGCTGTTGCAGCAAGCGCTTATGCCAGGTGACAGCACACTCCGGGCGCGGTGGCAAATCTCCTCCCTTACCTCGCCCCGGATAACAGAAGCCCATGGGAATAATGGCAATCTGGGATTCATCGTAAAAGATATCCCTATCGATCGACAGCCACTCGCGCAGACGATCACCAGAGGGGTCATTCCATGGGATACTAGTGGCATGAACCTTAGTTCCCGGCGCCTGACCAATGATCAACAAACGAGCAGATTCTGCCGCTCGCAGCACCGGATTAGCTCCCAGTGGCAGGTGATCCTCACATAGACGACAAGCGCGTATCTCCTCCAATAAGGTTGGTAACTTCTCGACGACCACCTATTGCGCCCCTTCGGGATAAGCTAGATGTAACAGAAGCGCCCTGCGATCTTGAGGGTCATGTATACGGCTGATATTGTCGTTGTCAAACACTATAAAAATGCCCGTATCGCCCACTGCCAACCCATCGCCTTTGCCCCCAGTGCGGGATACTTCATAGCCCAATTCAGAGGAGTTCTCTTGCTCCCAATAATCCAAGCACCACTGCGCCTTCAAGCTAGGTAATTCTCTCCGACATACCGCAGACGCATTGGGCTCCAAAGTAAACAGCGCGCCATCATAATAGGACAAACCCGCCAGGTTTTCTGATTGCCCGCGAAAATTAAGCCCCTCTACAGCCGGCGGTGTAAAAATTTGCACTCCCCCCTTGGGGCCAAGCTTAACTAAAGCACGGGGATCGCGCTCTAGCACCATCCAAAAATCATCGCCAACTTTCTGTAAGCCTACGCCTGAGAGGTTGTACCCCTGCATATAGCCCTGAGCCTTAGCTGTGGTCGACCACATATTTTCCAGCCAACGTCCCTGCCCCTGCATATCAACTTCGGCAATGCGGTTGTAGCGTTCGCTCAACAAATACAAATTATTATCTACACAGCTGATGGCTTCAAAATCCATTGCCGCTGCCGGTCGGGTAAGATCCAATAAAAAGTACCATACGTTTGTCGGTCGATCTTTCTTTGGAACATTCAAACCAGAGAGTGTGACAAAGGGCTCCAGCTTGGCATGAACACCCTTTAAAACGATCTGATAAACTTTCTCTGACTTTTTATCTGAAATAGTAAGAAGTCTGCCATCACAAAAAGTTAAACCAGAGAGGCTCAACCCTGCGCTGGCATTTACCCAATAATGCTGTACTTTTTTAGCGGGAATAATGTCAGCAGCCATCGCTGAAGGCACCAACAAACTGATAAAGAAAAATAAAATTCGCTTGATCACGATTTTTCCAATCCATCGAGAAATGAATGAACTAAAAGGATAATTAGTGATTTGGCGCATTCTTAGATCTTCTAATTCACCGTTTACCTTTCAGAGAAATGGAAAAGTCTCTCTCCATAAAGCCGCTGCCAACATACTCTAGATCGCTAATCACTAGGAAATAGCATAGCCACCATAATACCCATCGACAATTTTTGCGCTACAAGGAGGATAATACGATACCCGATTTAGGAGGCAGACTAAACCCAAGCCAAAAGTTGGCAAATAAAAGGAGAGGAAATGAAAAGAGTTCGACGCCGAGCGCAATAAACGTGACGCCGAAATTTATCGGCATAGTGCCAATAGAGCTGCAATTAATTTGCCATTTCCGGCATTGCAAGGTGTAGCAGTAACGCGCGCTTATCTTCAGGCTCTTGCGCACGGCCAACATTGTTATTGTCCAGCACCACAAAAATGCCCTTCTCGCCCACAGCCAATCCCTCACCTTTTCCATAGCGGGTTTCCTCATAAACACGCTCTGGAGACTCTTCAAGCGAGCGATAATCCAGACACCACTCCGCCCGTAGACTGGGCAATACTCTGCGACAAACTGCGTGCGCATTGCGCTCCAAGGTATAGAGGGCGCCGTTAAAGAAGTCCAGGCCGGCTAAATCCTCAGAGCGATCAGCAAAATTTAAACCCTCTACCTGTGGCAAAGTAAATGCGCTGGCCTCTCCATCTGAATCCAGCTTCAACAGGCCCCTTGGCTCACGCTCCATCGCCACCCAGAAAGTATCGCCAGCTTTTACCAGGCCCTCACTGGAAGCGTTGCTCTTTTGTAAGAAACCTTGAGATTTGGCTTCACCCGACCAGATATGCTCTTGCCAGCGCGCATTCCCCCCTGGGTCCACCACGGCAATGCGATTGTAATGCTCACTGACCAGAAAGATCTGATTCTCACCACAACTAACGCCCTCAAAGTCCAGATCTTCTGCGGGGCGGAAAAACGCTTTAAAGCTCTCCCAGACATTAACAGGCTCGTCACGTTCCGGCACTCCTAGACCACTCAAACGCAAAAAGGACACCAGATCGGCGGAACCTTCGCTGAGCTCTAATGAGTAAATCTCTCCAGAATTCTTATCGGAAACTGCCAGCAACTTGCCAGCACAAAAGCTTAGGCCAGAAATATCCAGACCTTCGCTATTATTCACCCAATAGCTGGCTTGCAGCTTGGCGGGAGAAATCTCCACTGCCGCCAGCAAGGGGGAGAACAGCACGATAGCAATGCCAGAGAGATAATTTTTGATCACTGTGTAACCATTTAATCGCGGAAGTTATTAAATTGCAGTGGCTGTTCCAGTTCCTTACCACGAAGTAAGGCAATTACCTGTTGCAGATCATCGCGCTTTTTCCCGGTAACCCGCACCTGTTCACCCTGAATAGCCGCTTGCACCTTGAGCTTTTCATCTTTGATCAGCTTAACGATTTTTTTTGACAATTCTTTATCCAGGCCATTCTTTAGGGTCACACCCACTTTAACCTGCTTACCAGACTGCTCTTTTTCACCTACATCCATAGCCAGCGGATCGATATCACACTTGATCAAGGCACCACGCAGCATATCCACCATTTGGTCTACTTGCATATCCACCTCGGCACGGACCACCAGAGAGAAATCGCTCATCTCCACTTCCGCATCCACGCCTTTAAAGTCAAAGCGATTAGTAACAGTGCGGTTTACCTGATCCACTGCGTTAGTCAGCTGGTGCTTGTCTACTTCAGATACAATGTCAAAAGAAGGCATTAAATTCTCGGCTCCTATTTCCAGATTTGCGGAGTAATCTCCGTATTGTGATCGTTATCGGCCAACCAAATATGGCCGTCTTGAATGGTGATACTGAAATCCATATTGCGCTCAACCATCTGTGCCAATTGCTCAGTGGTGTCCGCAGCGAGATTGTAAATTCTAAGGTTGTCAAAACGTTCGAGCTGATTCTCCAGCTTTTGCCACCAGATCGGTGCGGCACGACGCCCGTAACTGTATACCAAAACCCGCCCGGCACGGTTACAGGCCTTGCGCAAGCGCTCCTCAGCTGGAAGACCCACTTCTATCCATAGGTCGATTTCTCCACTGAGGCTCTTTTGCCATAAATCCGCCTCCTCATCAGATGAGAGGCCTCGGGTAAACTCCAATAACTCGGATGCATTGTGTGCAAACGCCAATAAGCGCACCATCATACGCTCATCTGTTTCTGAAGGGTGGCGCGCCAAGGTCAGCTGGTGTTCCGCGTAGTAGTCACGGTCCATATCGGCTATTTGCACCTTGGCTTTGAAAATTGTTGCTTTTAGTGCCATTTCGGCTCCATCTCTACGCCACCTTCAGCACTACAACTGAGGCGGACTATTCTTGGTTGGTTTACGGAAGAATAAGGATATTCCGCATGACCTCTGCTACCGGCAACAGCCTGCTAATTTGGCGCTGCACCATGCTGTGTCTGATGGCAAGTCTCATCAGTGGCTGCGGCGTAAACAATATCCCCACCTATGACGAACAGGTAAAAGCCGCCTGGGCTCAGGTGGAAAACCAGTACCAGCGTCGCGCAGACCTAGTGCCTAACCTGGTGAAAACCGTTCAAGCCTATGCCGGGCATGAGCGGGAAACCCTTCAGGCCGTAACCGAGGCGCGCGCCAAGGTGAACTCACTTCAGCTGGACAGCAACCTGCTCAACGATCCGGTCAAATTACAACAGTTCGAAGCCGCACAGGCACAACTCTCCAGCGCCTTGTCACGGCTGCTGCTTGTGGTCGAGCGCTACCCCAACCTCAAAGCCAATCAAAACTTTCTCAGCTTGCAATCCCAGCTAGAAGGCACCGAAAACCGCATCAGTGTCTCGCGGCGGGATTATATCCAGGCAGTGCAGCGCTACAACCGTGAGATTCGCACTTTTCCCGGTCGTATTTGGCACGCACTCCTATATCGAGATATGTCTTTGAGGGAGACCTTCCAGGCCACCAGCGAAGAGGCCGAGAAGGCTCCGGAAGTCAATTTCTAGTAGGCCGCCGGGAAACCCTTATGACACGCTCCCTTCTGACCTTGTTGACGCTCATTACAGCATTACTGGCTTTGGCTCTATGGGCCGAGGTACAGCTCCCTCCTCTATCCGGGAGGGTGGTGGATAAAGCTGAGCTACTAACTGCCGAAGAGAGATACAAACTTACAGAATTGATTCAGCAATACGAATCTGAGAGCAGTAACCAACTGGTGGTGGCCACCCTCCCAGAGCTCCAGGGTATCACCATAGAGGAATACGCCAATCAACTGGCAAGAGAGTGGAAGCTGGGCCACAAGAAGAAAAACAATGGAATTCTCTTCTTGATAGCCCCCAAAGAGCGCAAGCTCCGAATTGAGGTTGGCTACGGCCTCGAAGGTGCTCTCACCGATGCGCTATCTGCCAATATTATTCAAACCAAGGTTCTGCCGGAATTCCAGAAAGGGAGTTATGCCGGTGGAATTAATGCCGGCGTGAACTCAATTATTGCCGCCACCAAGAACGAATATGTGGCCGAACCGATCGAGACCAAGGAGGGCCGACGCCTGGCCTTTGTAGTTGGGCTATTTCTCTTACTGGTAATGCTGCATCTGTTTGGTAGCTCGGTCCTCAGCTCACCAATTCATGGGCGTAATTATAAACGCGGTCGCTTTGGCGGCTACTATGGTAGCGGAGGCTTTGGCGCGGGGCACCCTAGAGGAGGCTTATCCGGGACTGGTACAGGCGGTGGATTTAGTGGAGGAGGTGGCGGATTTGGCGGAGGAGGTGCTTCGGGAGGATGGTAATGCTTAGTAATAGCTATCAACGCCAGGTGGCGGAGGCCATCAAAGAAGTGGAGATCCAAACCGACGCGGAGTTGGTAGCTATTGTCGCGCGGGAAGCCGATAACTATTTGTATATCTCCACCCTTTGGGCTGCCTTCTTGACCCTGCTGTTATCGCCACTATTCCAGTTCCTACCCTGGTGGCTCAGCTTTCAGCAAGCCTTTCTGCTACAGTGGGTTCTCTTTATTGCGCTGGCAGTACTGTTTCGCTGGCGGCCGATAACCATGCGCCTTGTACCCAAAAAGATCAAATACTGGCGCGCCTCAAACCTAGCCCGCCGTCAATTTCTTGAACAAGAGCTGCATAGCACCAAAGATCGACTGGGTCTGTTGATTTTTATTTGTGAAGCGGAGCACTATGTAGAAATTCTGGCAGATCGCGGCTTGGCTCAGCATGTATCCAACGACAACTGGCAGGTTATTATCGAGCAATTTGTACGGGAAATTAAGCGCGGTAAGGCTGGGGAAGCACTGTTACTCTGTATTTCCCAATGTGGAGACTTATTAAAAGATGCAGCCCCCTGTAGTGCTGTGAAAGATGAGTTACCCAACCACCTGATTCTAATTAACTAACCTAATTTATTGCCCTACTTACCCTTCAGGCGTGATTTTAACGCCACAATACTTCTATACCTACGCTTTAACAACTCCTTCTACTAAGCTGCTGTAAAGGAGCAATAATCCCCATGAAAAATTAAAGCTTATGGTGATTATGCACTTATAAAACCCATTAAAAGTGAAAACTAAACCAGATAAAAACAAAGTCAGCCACGCCAATTTAACTGGGCCTGGCAATTAATATTAAGCTTAAAAAATGTCAAATAAAAACTTCAATATCCGTATGAAAGCATCCAGCTCACAGAAAAGTCCAGCGCCAAATACTAGTTACGCCTATAACTACAGTGATTCCTCGCAACCAAAAAATTAGAAAACCTAATGAGAAAGATCTTAATTACAATTTGGTTATTTATATCGGCTTCACTGTCCTCCACTATCTGCGCCGACTATATCAATCTCACCGGTGCGGAGACTGCACCAAATATTGCAGAAATAGAGATACTCAATAACAATCTTTACATCAGCCTAGAGGTTTCTGCAGCTGATGCGAACGCGTTTTGGCCGGGAATACCACCTACAAAGAGTATTTATGAAATAGCTAGACTTGCTCTTGCACAAAAAGAGATCGCCATTGAGGTGCACTCCCCAGAGGGTAAAATTGAGCCGACTATAACCTCTGTCAGAATTGCCGAGAGAAAACCGAGAAACTCACCTTTTGCGGGAAGAATAGATCCAAGGACAGGCCTGCTAAGGCCGAATTTTCCAGCCGACAAAACCATACTGTTGGCAGATATCGAGTTTCCAATAAAAGGCTTGAGCAATCTGGAAATACGTCCACCACTGGATTCCGATGGGGCTGTCTTAGCCACAATAGGATTTACCAGTCAACACGGCCACACATCAGTAAGCAGTTTTCAATATTTGTCTCAAATAGAAAAGCTGAAAATTGATTGGGGAGATCCTTGGAATACTCGCTTTGAAAACCAAGCTATAAATCGGCACAATCGCTATCCCCTTAGGTCTTTCCTCTACGTGGAACCTCGCCAGGTTCGCCACGAAATTTTATTGCGCCCAAGAGATTTATTACAATGGACCGACCAACCCTTTGATGCCTGGAAGCCCCTTACAGCCAAGCGAAGAAAAGAGTTAAGAGCAACTACAGAGAAATTCCTACAGAAAAAAAATCCCACTAGCATCAACCAAACGCTGGTTGAACCTATCAGCACGGAAACAGTTTTTCTCAAGGCAAACGATACAGGCTTTACCACAATAGGAGAGCATGAGCGGATCGAGATAGGTTCATTACTGATCGGTTACCGGGAAAAATATCATGTTAAGGAGCTACCACAAAGTGTTACTATCGACTGGAACCTCTTTACAGAATCTATCAAATCAGTTCCCACACTAATACAAGATCCGGCTGGTCCTTTCCCAACACATGTTATGCCGGACTTTCCCGACATTCAATGGCGCAATTATTTATATGATTACCGTGCTCCCAATAGTGATCCAATCCCCATTGAGAATACCATAGCGGCCATACCCATGGCGGTGCTTTTCTCCTTCTGCTTTGCAGTATTTTTCATTCTCACCCTGCGAAGCAAAAAGGTTGAGACAAAAAACAAACATCCGATACTCTTTTACGGCATTGTAATTATTTGTGCCGTACCCATTTATTACACCCTTCCAAGTGAACTGCGCATCCCCCTGCCCGGAACCATAAACAAGCAAGAAATAAAAGAAATTACCGAGACAATACTTGATCGCCTTTCCGCTGCCTATGAAGAACCTCAAAGTGAAAAATTAAACGACCAGCTTGCCAATCTAGTAAGCAGTGAAAATTTTGATTTTACCGTCGCAAACTTGTCACAAGTTTACCAACCTCTAACCAACAGCGGCAATAAGGGTTCTATTAGATCTATCCGTGACCTGGAAATTGAGCACGCAGATCAAATGATCCTAAACGGAAATAAAATTTTCAGAATTGTTGGGAAGTGGCATTCAATGATTGAAGATTACAGCTGGGGACATATGGAGCAATTACCGCGAGAAACTCGTGCAAGTATAGAAATAACCCAATCAGACAAGTATTGGAAGATATCCGCCTTTACACCACTATCTATACGATAAGCCTGCCACTAGAGTTGGCAACTAAGTGCCATGAAAAAAAATATCTCAAATTTAATTAATCTCCTCTCTTTTGCTCTGGCTCTCCACCTATCTGTAATATCTCAAATCACTGAAGCCCACTTTTCACTAAACCTAAATATAAGAATTCTACATATTGAGCACACCATCAATGGAACCAGCCTCTATATGAGACTGCCTCTTTCCTATTTACTGGCGGATAAGGCGCAACATGGTATTGATCCCTACTCGGGGAAAATTCCATATCAAGTACCATATACTCGCAACAGCTTGGAAAATGATCGGCTGGTTCACTATGTGGATGTCGAACAATTCACGATCGACCCTGAGGGGGTGGGCAATATTGCCGCAGCAGCGACACATATCCTCTCTACTGATCAGGAGCTTAAAGGGCATGTAAAGTCAGTACGCCTTTATCCTATTGGCAACGAGCCAGCCTTTGCCACACTTGCAGAGGCAAAACGAGCCCTTTCTAATAACTTTGCACAGATGGCACTTAACAACTCGCTCCATGTCAGTGACACACTGGTTGATATCCACATCCATTACCCTACTCAGCAACCGCTGGAAGAATATCAACTCTTTAGCTCCCTGAATCCAGGGCTTCCCGATCAAGAAAATACTGCAAATTTAATCCTCAGTTATAACCCTGGAAAAATCCAGATTTTCCGCTCTAGGGGGCTAATGCGAGAGCCTGTTCAAATCCGCTATTCCAGTATAGATGCCATCAATACCTTTCTAAAGGAGGGCATGGTACATATTATTCAGGGGCTAGATCATGTGCTTTTTGTACTTTGTCTTAGTCTTGGTGCCCTCGCTCTCCCCTTATTATTCTGGCGTGTCACGGCCTTCACTATCGGCCACAGTATTACCCTATCCGTAGGTTTCTTTGGTTTTATTCCTAGCACTGTCTGGTTTGTCCCACTGATTGAAACCGGAATCGCCATTTCCATAATCTATATTGCTTGGCTTTCAATGAGACAAAAATCGATCGCCTCTATATCCACCGAGCGTACAATCTTTTTAACTTCCTTGATGTTGGGCTTACTGCATGGACTGGGATTTTCCTTTGTATTACATGAAATACTCAACATCAACTCACCTAATATTTGGCAGAGTTTGTTAGCATTTAATCTCGGCGTAGAGGCTGGTCAAATTTTAATAATTTTAGCAATCTGGCCTCTGCTTTATTTAGCCAGACGTCGACAGAAAAACTGGGAATCTAACCTACGCTACACAATTGCCACTATATGCTGCGCCATTGCCTTACTCTGGACTTTTGAGAGGGGTTATGAATTGGTGAACGCCATACAGCAAGAAAACCAACCCAGAACCAATATTACAATCAGCAACAGTAAAATCTAATTCATGATTTCATCAGAGAGCAAGTTATAAGCCTCATTATATCGAACAATAAATCTAACAATTTAAAGTTAAAGACAGCCACAAATCAAGTAGCACTCTATTTACTGGATTTGTAACCAAGAACCGAAAAGGTAACCACCCCTATAGACTCAATGGAACAAGCCAACAACAAGGTATTATTTTTTATAACCATCGCTATTCGCCCCCAAGGGATCTTATTAAACTCACCAGCAGAGTGCATTCTGCACGCCATTACCCACTTCCCCCCCTGCCTCACAACCAAAAACAAATTCGACCACACCCTACTTAGAGCTGAATGAAAATAGCATCCATATAACATATGGGCATCTCAGAACAAATGATATCTATTAATCTAAAGGAAAAAATCACCGATATCATCATAAATTAATACTCCCTCATAAATATCTTAGTGTATTTTTCGAGACAGATTGCATTTACTTAATTGAATCAGGGATTCTGCACGGGCGCCTAAATGCCCTCCAACACTGGAAACTCTTACAGATGTTCATGTATTTTGCACTGCACAAGCCGGGATAAATAAATCCACTTCGCTACAACCCCACTGGAGGTCTCTCAGCATGCATGACTACCAAATCTACACCCTAGAAGAATAGCTCCTTGTATTATTTGCCCACCTGTTAATCGACAATACTATTTCCATTAAACAGGCTAAAAACGAACAACAGAAAACTTACACAGAAAAAATGGGGATACAACCGCCCCCTAGTTACTCAGAATTAAAACCACCTACCCCACAAACAAGAAGGCCTGCTCTTAGGCTAGGTCAATCTAGAACAAATACTAGTAACCAAAAAGATGCTTCCCTCCATTTACAACTTACAAACATTCAATCTCGGGGGACATGATCATCCTTAGCAGATGGGTTGGTAAAGCACTCTTTCTTCGACGGCAAAACTGGGCCAGTGGCCACACACCAAGTCAGATTAGCTTTACCAAGGTAATATCACCTTAACCAATAACAAGTACCAAAATATAACGAATAGTTTTGCTTTTATTTAATCACTATTTAAAGGCTTGAATCGCTGCTTTATATATTAAGATTACCAAGGGAATATTGGATAAAGCGAAGACAACAAAGCGAAATTCTATTATATTCACTAAAGCCTGAACAAGACTATGAATCACTCTTAAACCCACATATGCCCAAGCAGTATAAACGACAAACTCCGTGGCTGCGCCTAGAAAAGCCAATGAGAAAACTGCTGCGTAAAATAGAGTAGGCTGCTCCATTAAATGATTATAATTATCCGCCTTCCATCTAACCCTTGCCGGAAGCTGTGACATCTGGACTCCGGATGGCACTTCAGAATCCAACTTCATTTTCATAGATGCA
The DNA here is from genome assembly GCF_052468275.1 of Microbulbifer mixtoriginis (SeqCode). Lineage (NCBI taxonomy): Bacteria > Pseudomonadati > Pseudomonadota > Gammaproteobacteria > Cellvibrionales > Microbulbiferaceae > Microbulbifer > Microbulbifer mixtoriginis (SeqCode). The sequence goes on from NZ_CP174341.1 coordinate 4,035,843, forward strand.
ATCGCCGGCAATCTTGTTGCGTACATCCAAAACCACATAACCATTGACCAAACCAGCAAAGCCACTACTGGCTGAATTAATTGAACCGTTGAATTCATCTTATTTCCAACATTTAATTTTTATTTTCCAATAATGAACCGGACCTTTAGGGAAGCAAAATTACAAAGCTTAAGTTATATCACCTCACCCACCAAGCAAAAGCTATCAAACTTAATCTAATTCAACATGCAATAGCAGATACGGATTCCCTCAACCATCCTATTGAGACCTACCAATAACGATGACACCTAATTTTCTTAAGCATCCAGGGTTTGGCCTCTATATTCATCGATATTTTTTCGTTACGCCTAACTTTTATTGAATATCTAGCAGCAAGGGTACCGGTCTCAACCACTCTCAACTCAAGCGCAATAAGCAACACCTCAATAATCCTATCACTTACCCCACAAAAACCAAACCCCAACTCCATCTATCACGTACAGTAAATTAACTTTATCAAAATGTTGCTGCACGATAAAAACTTATATTTAAAAAAACACCTCTATTTATCAGATATTTGTTACCACACACTCATAAAACTCTGGAGTTTCAGAGGGCTCAATCTTACTGACTTTTTCTACATTAACTTTTGAAACAACACCCCCAAAACTGAAATGTAAAAGTATCCCCCTAATAGACTGCGTCATATGCCACTGCCCGGTTTCCTTAAGCATAAAACCCTAACTATTTTACTTGCCACCCGTTGATTGCGATATTTTGGAAGAACAAAGATATCAGACAATTCCGGCATTTCCATACCAACAATTTCGGCTTGCTCTATAGTTACAATACCAGCAATTCCACCTTCAACCAGAACAACAAATGCATCACATTCTACATTGCCAGATATCACATCACTTAGATGCTCTTCATCTATAGTACCGACCTCTACTATCAATATCTTCCAAATTAAAGGAGCTCTGATGATATTGATAGAACTGCCATAACATAAAAAACGAATCGGCATAATCGCTCACGAAATTGACCCGATAAGTACTCGCTGCCACGGTCAGAGTGAAAGATCAGCTTCGGATGATGTCCACGGTTTCGTACCGCCCTATCGATACTAGCCAGTGTCAGAGAGGCATCCCTCCTACTGTAGCGATCCACGACTACTGACAAATACTGCCAGCTGCCATCTCTGAGCTTTATATAAGTAACATCACCTACCCATAGCTGGTTCGGGCACGTTAGCTTGATTCCCTATATCTTACATGTGATCCCGTAAACATGTCTGTAAGTACCTGGCCTAGCCGTATAGAGCCTCGATTTTACAGCCTAAGACCATGATTTCGCATGATCCTTGCCACCCGTTTTTGACCAACTTTTATACCCCTCTTTTTCAGATCCTGGGTGATCTTAGGACTACCACAGCAGCCATCATGCCGGTTAAAAATTGATCTTATATGTGCAAACAGCTCACTATATTCTTGTCGATGTTCACACATGCCCCGGCGGCGCCAAGAATTGTATCCATCACGGGTGACGTCATAGATCCGGCACATCATTGCGATACTGTGCTTCTCCCTGTTTTGATCTATGAACTCGAAGATTTCCTTTTTTGTAGTAAAGAGAATCGGGTGGTTTTTTTTAAAAGGGCGCGCCCTTCCTGAAGCAGATTGTACTCCTGCTCCAGTTTCCTGAGACGCTTCAGCTCGGATTTTACCTCAGAATCTATGTTTATGTTTTTCTTCTTTGCCATGATCTGCCCCCGCCGCATTTCCATGCGCCAACGATAAAGCATCACGTCATGGATATCGAGAGCATCAGTCACGTGTTTTGCTAGTACACCGGGGGTATCCGCTGTTGCCTTAAAATCGTCATCGTAACGGTTGTAGTGTTTTCTTCGTGCCATAAGACGCCTCCCCATACCAGTTAGGTGGAGGTGTGTGTAAAAACGGGTTAGGCTCCCTCTGAGTCCAATCCTTTTGTTAAGTCATCAATCATGGCCCTAGAGAGTATAACGCCCAGTGCAGCGGTGTGTATTAGAGCGTCCGAAGGGAGATACTGCCTTTGCTTGTATGGTTGTTCTTGCCCGATTCTGATGTTGAAAATCCTTTTCGCTAACGGGTAAATTGAGACCCACCTTCGGCGGCCAGCGAAGGCCTTGTTTATCACAGTTCGCTGCCTGGCCGGCTCGTAAAAGACCGATAACAAGTATGAACGTGATAAGCACTCACTAGGCATAACTCGAATAGTCATGTGGGCCTCAAGCTCGAATAGCAAGGCGGAGATAGCTTATCTTATGGAACCTCAAGAGATCAATGTCGGTATCGATACCAGCAGTAAACAACTCGATATTTATGTGAGACCTACTGGCCATTTCTTTAGTGTTGCCAATGATAAAAATGGCATCAAGGAGGCCATTAAAAAACTACAACCTCTTAAACCCCAAAGAGTATTAATAGAGTCTACAGGAAGACTAGAATTAGAATTCGTTTGTGCTGCTCATAAAGCGGGACTGCCGATAGTTGTTTGCAATCCTTCACAAGTAAGAAACTTTGCAAAGTCAGCGGGGCGGCTCGCAAAAACAGATAAGCTGGATGCAATTGATATCGCACATTTTGGTGAAGCAATGAAGCCAAGATTGTCATCAATCAAACCAGAAAAACTTAGAAATATTAGTGATTTACTGACGGTCAGGAACCAGTGCTTAGAGATGAGCACAATGCAAAAGAATCGTCTCAAAAGAATGCCCAAATCTGTTCACAAGCCCATTCAGGCTATCTTAAAAGCCATCAAGAAAGAGCTAGAAGGGGTCGATAAGCAACTTGATAAACTTGTTAACAGTGTTGCCGAATGGCGACAAAAACGCGATCTCTTATTAAGCGCTAAAGGAGTCGGCAATGTACTGGCTTACACGCTAATGAGCGAACTTCCTGAACTGGGCAAGTTGAACCGCAAAGAGATTGCGGCACTTGTGGGTGTCGCCCCGATGAATCGTGATAGCGGCAGCTTCCAGGGTAAACGCTATATTCGAGGTGGGCGACATCGTGTACGCACGGTTTTGTTTGTTTCTATGATGTCAGCAATACAATGTCACCCTATATTAAAGCCAATGTATGAGCGCCTGGTCGCTGCCGGTAAACCAAAGAAAGTGGCCCTTATCGCATGTATGAGGAAGCAACTTACCATTCTAAATACGATGGTAAAAAACAACACTTACTGGGATGAGAAAATGGCTTAAATACTTGACAAAGGACCATAGTCACTTGTTAACCAATCCTCGCGTGGACTTTGACTGGGCGATCCCTGTACCCGAACTCAACGCTAAAAATAAGTTTGCCATATTTTGAAAGATCTATTAGATCCTCCATTTCAATACGACCGCTCCAAATCTCACCAGGGGCTAGAAGTATTGGAAAGTTCTGATGCGTGTGACTTTGAAACCTCTGATCTGTTTTGGTTAAAGTCGATCCATTTTTGGAGGTATGGCTGGCCTCAATTTTTGTAATTGTTCCAGCAACTCTACCAACATTGACAATTTCTTTATGGCAGTAGGATGCCAAAGTGGAGCTTGTGCCATGCTCCGACACTTCTTTAGAAATTACTCGTGAGTCTGGGTAGCAAGTATTTGGCTTTAACTTTACCTTCATCCGGGCGTTACTCAAAAAGAAATTAAAGAAATTCCAACTTAGAGCAATCGTTGCAACTACCGCGCCCCACCATTTTATAAAATCGATATCTTCCACAGAACTTCCTTAAAGTGGCTAACGTTGCCAGAAAGGGCAGCCGAAGCGGAGCGTAAGCTGTCCAGCCCAGCCTCCGGCTGGGCGAGCTTGCCTGGCCTGGTTATAGCTGGCGCGCACTGAACAACCTACTTGCTCTCTGCCAGCCACCGCTGGCTGGCCACTGCCCGATAAATTTACTAGGAAAAATACCATACTTTTCCAACCAGTTAACTAGCTGATTGGCACTCCACAATGGTGCAACTGAATTGCAGGGCTTACTTGCTTTAAACGAAGGCACTTGAGCGAAACTACGGTGCCAGCTTGCAGATAAACTCTCTGGAGGAGAGTGTTCAGGTAGAGCTTGGTACTTGCAGCAACTACATACGATCTAAAAATTGACCGCCACAATAACGACGCCGGCAGGGGCAGCTTACCTTGTACGCTTTTTGCGCGAAAATAGGAACGCAGCGACCTGCACAAAACGTGCACAAGGTAAGCTGTCCCGCGGAGGGCCGTCGGCCCGGAGCAAACTGCCCGGCTTTGTTAAGGTTTACGGGGCCGGATGTCACTAGGATTTACCCCTATCCTCTTTACTTGCCACAAACCAGAACTCATATGAAAAGCTACTATTTTTTCTCCGACCTGGACATTAGGAGAACCGCACGAGCCAAGCTCAATTCCGATTAATTTCTTTTCTGAGCCGGCGCCTAATAATGTTTCCACGATCGATACTATAATGGTGCGATCATATAGGCCCGATATTTCTATGGGAGGGAATTGGTCTTCAGTAACATTTTCGATGCTTTTTACTCTGCGGCTAGTGACATACCCTACATAAATGCCTTTCGAATTTTTTATCAAGTGGGCAGTGGTTTCCTGCGGTATTTCACAAGCATTTGTCACTTGGCAGATAAGACCAAGAAGTAGAACCGCAATGTATTTCATTGCTTGAAACCTTAACGCTCTGCGCACAGGCGAGCGAAACGTAGTGTAGCGAGTCCAGCCCGCGCTTTTTGCGGGCGATTGTGCAGTAGTTTGTTATAAGCTTTTGCCACGATGCTTCTTCCTTAACGCCCTAGCACTAACTGGCTTTAGTGGGCAGTATTTTGCAAAAATAAACTCAGCTAAAAACGGACCCGCTAGTAGTAAGGAGCCAAAAACCAGTAAACTTTGAAATCTCAACCCCAAGTAAATAGCAAAGATAGGTATAAACGCCCATCCGAATGCTATTACCCTCTTAGATAAGGCTGTATATTCATACTGGAAAAAGCATTTATCACAATGCATTCTACTTGAGAAAGATAACATCTTTACCTTTACAGTTTTTCCATTACATTTTGGGCATTTTCTCAACATGAATTATAACGTTACCAGCAAGGGCAGCCGAAGCTTAGCGTAGGCTGTCCAGCCCAGCCACCAGCTGGGCGATCTTGCCTGGCCTGGTTATAGCTGGCGCGCACTGAACGACCTACTTGCTCTCTGCCAGCCACCTATGGCTGGCCACTGCCCGATAAATTTACAGGGAAAAATACCATACTTTCCCCACCAATTAACTAGCTGATTGGCACTCCATAATGGTGCAACTGACTTGCAGGGATTGTTGACTTAAAACGAAGGCACTTGAACGAAACTGCGGTGCTAGCTTGTAGGAAAACTCTCAGGAAAAGCATGCGCAGATAGAGATTGATGCTTGCAGCAACTACAAAATATCTAAAAATTGACCATCTCAATAATGGGCCAGAACGTAGCGGCGAAGCCGCGGAGTGAAAGTCCAGCCCCGCAGGGGAGTCGATGATTGATTTGTTATGATTTTTCCTCACTTTCTATACACTACAATTTTAGTGAGAACCCCCGCTTCATTAAACATAAATCCGGATATTTCGTTCGTAGCAGTGTCATACATATACACGCTTCTACCATCTGGATTGTTGTCTATATAAGCAGGCTTCCCAAGTAGCGCAATTGTATCTTCCTGAGAAGCTTCGCCAACTTTTAGTGCACTATAGTCAAGGCGCGAGGTCTCTCGTACTTGAGTTGTACTACATGAGGTCAAAAATAGTACTGCAATGCAGAGAAAAACTTTGATTTTCATTTCAACGCTCTCTAAGAATCATAACGCCCGCAACAGGGACAACCAATGCTGTGCACCTTTTGTGCAAAACTGGGAGCGCAGCGACCTGCACAAAAGATGCATAGCGTTGGGTGTCCCGCGGAGGGCCGGAGCAACCTGCTTGCGTTTGTTATGCACGGGTAGCCCTAAACTCTAAAATAGTTTTCGGCATGCTATAGCGATCTATAGTCTTTTCCACAAAGAACGAGATATCCCATTTTTTGTTGAAGAGCCTACGTAAGTCAGCTTTGTCGAAGAAACGCTTAGCTTGATTATTTACAATGAAGAGGTTCGATTCAACTTTAGGGTAACCAGTTGATCCGTAATTGGTATCATTTTTCGAATTTACTCGGCCTATTAACATACCACCAGGCGTTAATACCCTATAAAGTTCGGATACTATCTCTTCAGTTTTATTCCAATCGAAGTAATGTAAGCAAAGACTTGCTACGACCACTTCAAAACTATTCGATTCATATGGCAATGGCTCGCTATGATCTAGCTCTTCAATATCCAACGGATCATTTCGCACCAAGTCAGTCGCTATCAGTTTACTCGCAATAGATCTAAGAATCTGCGTATCTATACCCGTACCTGCACCAAGCTCTAGAACTGACTTCCCCTTTATCTCTTTTACCCAGCTGTCTAGCCACTTGTAATCAGATTTCATATTAGATTCAGTGCAAAACGCAGCAAGCATCGAAGAGCGAATCGAGTCCGGTGCCTTGCTTTGTTATACTTGCTTTGTGAATGTTTCTAACAAGCGATTGAAAATTTGGTACTCTCTGTTTTTTACAGTTTCTTCGGATGGGTTATACATACCATCAAAGGACCTAGAAATATCGGCCTCGACCACATAGTACCCTTGGTTAAGGTATACCACCCCACACAAAAGCCACTGAGATGGCCCCATTTTGAAGGCTACGTAAAAACCTTTATTGCCATTAATCTCGATTTCAGTGTTCACGAGCTGCTCCGCCGTGTCAACCTCCCGATAGGGCTGCATTTTGGTTAATTGATTAAACAGACCTTCCGAATGTTTAGATATATCATCAATAGAAGGAGTATTAACTAATGTGACATGATAATAATTAATATTAAACGCAGCTGGCCCAAACACTACCTTTGTGTACTTTTCTTCCTGGTGTTCGTGAACCTTTGTGTACGTCCACTCATATCCATCAATGCTTGGAGGATGCGGCAAGCCCACCTGAAACACACAACCCTCGGCAATATACATATCACCTTCGACCTCTCCTTCTAGAAACTTTGGCGCTGGTATAAGGCCTCCAATAATTCCTCCCGTTCCAGAACACGCTGTTACAAACACGCACAAGAAAAAAAGAACGACTTTTTTCAATTTAGTTCTCCTTTGTTTGAAGAGGTATAACGCCCGCATTTGCTTCTGGTTTGGAGCGCAGCGGAAAACCAGTGATCTTGCCCCATTTTAACGGACACCTCGTCTGTTTGACTTTGGTGTCCGTTAAAATGGGGCAAGATCAACGTCCCGTTGCTGCGCCTTGTTAAGCCCTTACTCCCAGAGCTCCAGGTACTTGCTATGGAGCTCTTTCCGCTCTTGATCTGACATATTTGAAATTGCCAAACCTTTGGCGCACCTATTTTCGATCACATACTCCTGCCAGCTTGGAGGGAAATCTGAAAGCCTTACTTCTGGCTCAGGCCGCTTAAAGTGAACTAGCTTGAGAGTAAAGTAACTAAACTCTTCTGCTCCACGCATAACTTGGAAAGATTGCCAGAAATGCATATGCCCGAAGAGAACAGAAAGCATCAAAACGAGCGAAAAAAATGGAATAAATCGCTGGGCTTTTGCAACTATACCAAGCCCCAACTCCAAAAGTGACCAGATAGCAAGTAACAGGAATACTACCGTATACATCCAAAAAGGATTCAATGAATCCGGATGGTAGTCCCACACGTCCTCAAAACTCCAGCATTCGAATGTAGTTACCGTCATAAAAATATGGAATCGGAAGAAAATCAGAACTGCCGTAACCGACAGCACCAGCACCGTTAATCTCCAATAATTTGATTCCACGTATCTCATTTTACTTTGGCTTAACGCCGGCCACAGCGGCTGGCAAAGCTGGCGGTTTTTGTGCTGAAAGCACAAAAAGTGACAGGTTTGACAGTCCGTTGCTGGCCCTTGTTAAGCGCCTAGCCATATAAGTACCCCAAACTAACAAAATTTGAATTAAGCCAATAAGGATAAGCCCCCTTACCTTTGACCAAACTCTCCAAAAGAGACTTGAAACTGTATGCGATTATGGGAGATTCACTTGTTGCATGAAGCTCCCAGAAGCTATCGTAACAGTAGCCAAACTGGGGATTTCCCAGATTAATGCTTATTGCTTGTTCCGGGCCATTTCTTGCGATGATATAGAAATTGTTAGAAATATCATCTTTAGTTATTTCTTCCTCAAATCCTTCAGGCAGTATATCTGGATTAGCAGGAATTAATTCTTCCGGTGAAGAGATCTTGAACCAATAGTCACTTCCCTCAAATAGAAGCACACCACCGCAGAGTGAATAAAACTCTTTTAGATCATCTGGAAGATCTATTTCGGGAATACTTGAAGGTGGAAATACCTTGCAGCTTTCCATCTCACCGATCTGTCGGAGTAATTCTCTCATTCTCTAGTCGCCTAAACTCTCTCTGCGCTTAACGCCGCCAACAAAGGCCGAGTGGTAGCGAGGTCCAGCCGCGCTTTTCGCGACGATTTTGCTTGGCCTTGTTAGCATTTTTCTTTGAGGCTGTAAGATGCATACCCCGAACGTTTTCCTTTTTTGTACTTTTCATGCCTTCCGAGTTTTTTAATACAGCCCACATCAATTCGCCGTTCTTCGGCGACATATTGAACGAGCGTAAAGTAATTCTTCGGATTTTGGCAATCCAACCTTCTAGGATTACAGAAGAATTCAGCAGGACCTATATTCCTACTGTTTCCCTTACAGATTCTTAAATAAGGTTGTTTCTTACACAAGACTCCTGCATGAGCTTGAAATATATTCTCACTAGGTAGAGATATCACAAGATTTTCCTCTCCCATACATAGGCTCGACAACAAGAAGCTTGCAACTAATAAGATGCCCCTCACTTTATACTCCGAAATGCTAACGTCGCGCTCAGCCGCAGCTTACTTTGGACATATTATGCGCAAAAATGGGAGCGACAGCGACCGCGCAAAATATGCCCAAAGTAAGATGTCGGGCTGCAGCGCTTTGTTATGGCTGAACGATATCAATTGTACCCATGCCATCCACTACTTCATTAACTTTGTGCAAGTTTTCTGAACTTGGCTTTAAAACAAAAGCGGGCCTGCATGGGTCTTGTAGTATTCTGTATTTTACAGCTTTTGATCCAATAGAATAAGGTTGATTCGCCAGCACAGCTGATGGCAACGCCTCCCTCTTAACAGCAACAAGGTATCTACCTTGCTCGAAATTCTCAGGCATATAACTGTAATCCTGCCAGAACGCATCCAACTCATATTCTTTATCATCACCTAGAAGATAACTTTCAATCTCAAAAGAAATTAACGAATATGAAGCCGTCTTTGCCACCGGGTTTCTATCAAAATAAATGAACTTAGATACATGACCAATAAAAATTGCGTCAGCATTTTCAATGTAGTCAAAATCAAGAGGTTCAGGAAATAAACAGGCTTTCACTGAACTTGAGCCCGTAGAGGCCAACAAAAACAATGAAAAAATTAATAATTTAGAATTTCTCATACTAGCCATCAATGGTTAACTCTGAGCCATAACAGTTAATTCAAAAGCAGCGTCTACATATCACCCTTCTATATAATTCTGCTGTCCTCAATCAAAGCCAACTCAAAAACCTAGTAAAGTCAAAGAACTACATTGAGTGTCACAAAATAAAACAGGTAGATATATAGCAGCGTCTTTATAATTCCACGCTCTCCCTGCTTTATATCACTTTTCACATCCGTTAAAAATCAACAAGTTATAGAGTTTTCCCTAGAAATAGGAGAAGCGTCTTTTGAATTCTGATATACGAAGCAGGGCTTAGCTGTCAGTACTGTATTTCACCAACCTACTATGCACACATGTCCTAACTGGAAGGATGCACTACCACGTAGAAAATTGGCTTTCTCAGTACACGGTCTTGAAGAATCGGGTACCTCCCCTGAAAAAAACAACAACAGTTTTTTTTGAGCAAAGAAAAGTGAAAGCCCTTACCTCAAAAGCAAAACATCCCGCTTCTCTATTAAAGTTCTCATAAAATCACAGGGTCGCTAATAGCCATCTCTCCAGCGCTTGATAAGCCATCCATAGTGGTTTGTCCTCCACTCTGCTATTCTGCGCCCCCTATAAAGAAGCTCTTCGAACTTTGGCCTGGACCTTTCTGTCCAGATCTACCCCGATTGCATGCTTCAAGAACATCAGGTTTGGGCTTGCCGTTCATTATTTGATCGAACGCTTCTGCTCATTAAGCCCCCAGGAAACCTGCCCCCTACCCCAATCTGAGCCGACCGCCACTCCTGCGGAGCTCTTGGGGTTTGCGAACACTTTTGTAACTTACTGATTTTCTTAGAGAAAAATGCCAAAAACCGCAAACAAGACTAAGGCCGCGAAACCCGAACACACCCCCATGATGCAGCAATACATGCGCATCAAGGCCCAGCATCCCCAAGAGCTGGTGTTCTATCGTATGGGGGACTTTTACGAGCTGTTCTTTGATGATGCCAAGAAGGCAGCTGAGCTGTTGGATGTCACTCTTACTGCGCGTGGCAAGTCCGGGGGTGAGCCTATACCCATGGCCGGTATTCCCTACCATGCAGCTGAGGGCTACTTGGCGCGGCTGATTAAAGCTGGTGTTTCCGTTGCCATCTGTGAACAAATCGGTGATCCCGCCACCAGCAAAGGGCCGGTTGAGCGCCAGGTAGTACGTATTGTTACTCCGGGCACGGTCACGGACGAGGCACTTCTCAACGATCGCCGCGATAACCTCCTGGCTGCTATTTCGCACTTGGGCGATGTATTTGGCGTGGCACTGCTGGACCTGGCAACCGGTCGTTTTGTGGTTCAGGAAACAGATTCTCTGGAAGCCCTGGCCGAGCAGGTTCAGCGCCATAACCCGGCTGAGCTACTCGCGCCAGAAGACCTCTCTTTGCCAGTGGAAATTGAACGCCGTGCCGGTGTACGCCGCCGTGCGCCTTGGGAGTTCGAGCTGGAAACCGCCCTGCGCCTGCTCAATCAACAATTTGGCACCATGAACCTGGAAGCCTTTGGTTGCAGTCATATGCACGGCGCCATAGTGGCCGCTGGCTGCCTGCTGCAATATGCACGGGATACCCAGCGCACTGAGCTGCCACACATTCGCGGCCTGCACACCGAAAGCGGCGATGAAACCGTGGCCCTGGATGGCGCCAGCCGTCGCAATCTGGAAATCGATCTGAACCTGAATGGCGGCGATGATAATACCCTGCTGTCGGTTCTCGACAGCTGTAAAACCGCCATGGGTAGTCGCCTGCTGCGCCGCTGGCTGAACAACCCGCTGCGCCAGCTCACTACCCTGCGCAACCGCCAGGATGCCATTGCTGCATTGATTGAAGAGTATGGTTTCGAGCCCCTGCGCGATGCCCTCAAACCCGTGGGTGATATGGAGCGCATTCTGGGCCGCCTGGCACTGCGTTCCGCACGCCCCCGCGACCTGGCAAGGCTGGGTCAGTCTCTGGCACAGTTCCCCGAAATCCTACAGCAGCTAAATGAATCAAATGCCACTCTAATAAAAGAGTTATGCGGTCAGATCGGTGAATGGCCTGAAACTGTTGAGTTGCTGCAAAAAGCGATTATTGAAAATCCGCCTGTCGTGATACGTGATGGCGGCGTAATCGCCACCGGCTACGATGAAGAGCTGGATGAGCTGCGCGCTATCAGTGAGAACGCAGGGGATTACCTGGTACAGCTGGAACTGCGCGAAAAAGAGCGCACCGGTATCCCCACATTGAAGGTGGGTTACAACCGGGTGCACGGCTACTTTATTGAAATCAGCCGTGGACAGAGTGACAAGGCACCGGCGGAATATATCCGCCGCCAAACCCTGAAGAATGCCGAACGCTTTATTACTCCCGAATTAAAAGAGTTCGAAGACAAGGCACTTTCAGCCAAAAGCCGCGCCCTGGCGCGAGAGAAGGCCCTCTATGAGGCGCTGATTAATCAACTGAATGAGTCTCTGGCTGAGCTGCAAGCCGCTGCGGCTGGTATTTCTGAATTGGATGTTCTGGCCTGCTTGGCTGAACGTGCCGACAACCTGCGCCTGTGCCGCCCTGAGCTGGGCACCGATCCTGGCCTGCATATCACCGGTGGACGTCACCCGGTGGTGGAACAGGTATTGGACGAACCCTTTGTCGCCAACGATATCGAGCTGCGCGACGATCGCCGTATGCTGGTCATTACCGGCCCGAATATGGGTGGTAAATCTACCTATATGCGCCAGACTGCGCTGATTGCCCTGCTGGCGCACTGCGGCAGCTATGTCCCAGCAGACAGCGCCCAGATCGGTCTGCTGGATCGCATCTTTACCCGTATCGGCAGTGCCGATGACCTGGCCGGTGGCCGCTCCACCTTTATGGTGGAAATGACCGAGACCGCTAATATCCTGCGCAATGCCAGTGAACACAGCCTGGTACTGATGGATGAAATCGGCCGCGGCACCAGTACCTATGATGGTCTTTCCCTGGCTTGGGCCTGCGCTCATTACCTGGCCGGAGAAGTGCGCGCCTTCACCTTGTTCGCCACCCATTACTTCGAGCTGACCGATCTACCCAATCAATGTGCCGAAGCAGCCAACATCCACTTGGACGCCACAGAGCACGGTGAGGGCATCGTCTTCCTGCATCGCATTCAGGAGGGACCCGCCTCCAAAAGTTACGGTTTACAAGTGGCCAAGTTGGCGGGGATTCCCGCCGATGTACTCACAGAGGCCCGTACTCGCTTGGCGGCCTTGGAGGCCGGCGCCCAGTCAGTAGATGTACCCGTAGTGACTCCCAAGTCCACTCAAGCACCTGAGCAGGCAACGGAAACGACTATAGCGCCAGTGCTCTCAGCACCAACTCAAGCTGATTCTCCCCAACAGGTCGATCTGTTCGGCAGTCCCAGCCACCCGGCAGTGGACGCGCTGGAGGAGCTGGACCCAGACGATCTGACCCCGCGCCAGGCCCTGGAAGCGCTCTATGCTTTACGCAAGTTATTGAAGTAAAAGGCTGGGCGGCAATTGTCGCCCAGTGCAACTTGTTATAAACAGTGAACTAAATCGACTGAAAAGCCACTACAATTCGCGCCAGTAATTGATAGAATCCGTGCACGAAAGAATCAGTGCACTATTGAGGGACAATCATGACATTCGTAATTGGGGAAAACTGCATTAAGTGCAAATACACCGACTGTGTAGAGGTTTGCCCGGTAGACTGTTTTTACGAAGGCCCTAACTTTCTAGTGATCCATCCCGACGAGTGTATCGACTGCGCCCTGTGCGAGCCGGAGTGCCCCGCCAATGCGATTTTCTCTGAGGACGAAGTGCCCGATGATCAACAGGAATACATCGAGTTGAATGCCGAACTCGCCGAGGTTTGGCCAAATATCACCGAGAAAAAAGACCCGCTACCCGATGCCGAAGAGTGGGATGGCAAGAAAGGCAAGCTCGACCTTCTCGAGCGATAGCAAAGCACAAAAAGCCGTCTCTGACGGCTTTTTTCTTTTCTGGTCCAGATAAAATTGCCGCATTAAATGAGAATAATAATATTTACGGTATCGAGCATTTTCCTATGCCTGTCTCTGGCAGTACTGGCAGAACCCAAAGAGAAAAAACGTATTGCCCTGGCTTTTAGTGGCGGGCCTGTGCCGGGCATAACCGAATCCCTGTTACACCAGCTTGAAGCCCTGCAAATACCCGCAACTTTCTTTCTGGTTGGCAAGGATATGGAGCGTTATCCCAATCAAACACACGCCATAGTGCGTGCCGGCCACCAGGTGGGAAGTCACGGTTACTCCTATGTCGACTTGGCAAATCTACCTTTGAGTAGTGCCAAAGCAGAGATTAAAAAGACCTGTCTGCTTTTACAGCATCATAGCTATCGAGAAAAACCGGCGATCCTGCCCCCTTTTGGCCGTATCTCTGAAGAACTTGGCAGCCTTTTGGCTGCACAAAACTTCGAGTTGGCTCAATGGGACCTTCAGCCTCACCTGCATGTGGATATGAGCAGGCCCGAGCTCATCGCCGACTACATAGTTCAGAATGCCAAAGACCGCAGCGTGGTGATGCTGCACCCAATGTATGCGCATGGTGAGGAGGTGACAGCAGCACTGCCTCTCATCCATGCACAGGCCACGAAACAAGGGTTTTACTTTGTTAGCCTCGATAAGGTCACAGATACTGGCGGTGATAGAAATTTGTAATTAGCGACTCCATTCACTACCAATTAAGAGGTTGGGAGTCTGCCCCCCAAAGTTTTGCAACCGGTTCCCTCTATCTTAACTGGAGACCACCATGCTACGTTGGGCCATCATTTTCCTGGTTATTGCACTGATAGCCGCATTTTTCGGTTTCAGTGGTATCGCCACCACAGCGACAGAAATCGCTAAAATCCTCTTCTTCATCTTTATTGTGCTTTTTGTCCTGACATTGATTTTTGGCAGGGGCCGGCCACCCAAGTAGTACCCTTGCGCTATACAAGATTTTACCCCGGTAATTCACCGGGGTTATTTTTGGTGGGGCGTTCTGGTTGGTACCAGGTCCAGCACTTCTGCCAGGTGGTTGAAGCCCAGCACCAGCTCCATAACCCCCAAGGCTTCCAATAACTCATCATCCCCCGCTCCCAGCTTGCGTGCCTCAGCGATCAGGTGCTGCCGGTGATCGTCTGGGGATGTATTGGCGTTGCGAGCTAGGTCAAACAGTGCATGCTCCTTCTCGGAAAAGTGCACATTCTTTGGGTCTGTGCGAATACGCATGACTTCATCGGGGGTTACCCCGAGCATTTGCAGGGAGGTACTGTGGTGGTAAATGCCATAGTCGCAGTGATTATCCGCAGAGACCGCCAAGCCAATAGCCTCCTTCAGCTGGGCGGAAAGACAGCCGTGTAACATCACTGCCTTGAACTTCTGCCAATTAGCTAGCAGCAGTCCTTGGTGGTGGGCATAAATCCTAAACAGGCTGGGAATCCCACCCAGCTCATCCTGAATTTCTGCAAATACCCTGATGGCTTCATCTGAATCAGGGGTCTCCACTAAAGGAATGCTACTCATCGTTCACCTATCCGTTGTCAAACCGGCTCTGTCTAATGGCAGAAATAACTTCCTGGCGCCATAATACACTGTATATAATCACAGCATGAAAAAGATTATCCACTGCGACTGTGATTGTTTTTACGCTTCGGTCGAAATGCGAGACGATCCCAATCTTCGCGGGCGCCCACTCGCCGTAGGTGGTAGCAGTGACCGCCGCGGGGTAATCTCTACATGCAATTATGAAGCTCGCAGTTACGGCGTGCGCTCCGCCATGCCAACCGCCCAGGCCAAAAAACTCTGCCCTGACTTGATTGTAGTACCCGGCAACATGGCCAAATACCGTGAAGTCAGTCAGCAGATCCGCGAAATTTTCCTCGATTACTGTGATGATATTGAGCCCCTATCGCTGGATGAGGCTTTTCTAGATGTCAGTAATAGTGGGCGCTGCCACGGTAGCGCTACATTAATGGCGGAGGAGATCCGCCAAAGAGTGAGAGAGACCCTTGGTATTACGATCTCAGCCGGCGTCGCCCCAAACAAGTTCCTGGCCAAGATCGCCAGTGACTGGCGTAAACCCGATGGACTCACGGTAATCACGCCAGAGGAAGTAGATCAATTCGTATTGCGTTTACCGGTGAACAAAATCCATGGTGTGGGCCGAGTAACAGCAGAGAAAATGCACCGCCAAGGAATTCACACCTGTGCCGACCTCAGGCGCTATTCCCAGGTGGAGTTGAGTAAAACCTTTGGGAAGTTTGGGCGCCGTCTCTATGAACTGAGCCGCGGCATCGACGATCGCCCAGTGAGTGGAGATGGCTCTCGCAAGAGTGTCAGTGTGGAGCGCACCTTTAACAAGGATCTCTGTGAGTTTAACGAATGGTTGGAGGAAATGACTCACCTGTATACGCGACTGCTGGAACGCCTGGAAAAACTCGGCGATCGCTATGAAGTTAATGGCGCCACCGTAAAGGTAAAATATGCTGACTTTTCCCAGAGTACTCATGAACGCAATAGTCGCGCAGGTCGAATTTCTGAATTTCGCCAGTTACTGCAGGAATGCTGGGATAAACGATCGACTCCCATTCGCCTGCTTGGCGTAGGTCTGAGACTAACAGATCTGCGCGCCGAACACGGTCCCTTACAACTGCCTCTACCACTGCCGGATTCGCCGACACATCACTAACCGGGAGACTTCTCAAGCAAATTATTTTTTATAAATAGTTTGCCCTGCCCCCGCAGAATCGGTCGCATTTTTTCTGTCATATTTTCAAACAAAGCGAACATCGACAATTTTAAAGAAAACACTCTTTATTAAGAGAATTTTTGAGTCAAAAAAAGTCATTGCGCGCCAATTACCCCTCAGAAAAAGGTTTAAAGCGCCAAACGACCGTTCATCAAGTTATGGCGTTACCCGTTACCCTCTGTAAGCCCTGGCTAAGCAGGGGCATCTATACTTCGCAGGCCAAGAGAACTTGGGCCGATCTAAAAGCAAGAGGCATCCAAAGTCGTTCACTTGGATAAAAAATTTAATGTCTAAACCGACTACAATTTTTATGATCAACGACGCATAAATCCAGACCTAAGCCACCTCTGGCTTTCGGGTTCACTGCGTACGGAGGCACAACACTTTGTCTCGCAAAGCATTCAAACAATTTTCTGATGAAAAACTGCTCGAGCATTACCGGGAGAAACGCAGTCTTGCTGTATTTGAGCCACTGTATAACCGCCACAAAGACGCTCTCTATCGCTACTGCGTACAAATGGCACCCTCTTCAACCACACAGTTGCTACAGGCCCTGTGGGAAAATATCTTACAGAACCCTCCGCAACTTCATGGCCGGCTATTTAGAAACTGGCTGTTTATTCAAGTCAACAAAGCTCTGCGGGAACATGTAGACAGCACTACACGATCTGAGGCATTAACCAGTGAGAGTAAGGTTGTCGCAGCTATTCAAAAACTCCCCAAGCTTCAGCGCAACGTATTACTACTGCATATGGAGTGCAAACTCTCCCTGGCCTCAGTAGCGGATATAGAGCGTATTTCACTGAAAAAATGTCGAGAGTATTACCAGTTGGCTCGACAACAAATTGAAACCCTGATCTACGGATCTCAAGCAAAACCCTGGCAAGTGGAGGCCATAAAAGAGTGATTGAGGTAGAAGCATGAGTAACTGGGAGCACCAATACCGCGAAGAGGCGTCAGCTTTTACCTCACCGCAAAAGTTAGACAGTGGAATCTTATTACAGGCAAAAGGCTATCAACCGAAAAAGGATATAGGCCGAATCTTATCCGGAGCCTCCCTGAGTTGCGCTTTGGTGACCGCTTTTTTAATGTTGGTACATCCGGCACAGCACCTTGGTGCCCGAACCCCCGCTATGACTCAGAATAATGAGATTCAACTAACCACTCAGGAAATTGCCCAGTGGCAACCTCCTCGGCCAGAACCTGAAGTAAAGGAAGACCCATGGCAGACATTACGCAGCCAGGTTAGTGCCGAAAACTATGTTGCTCTTTGCCAAGAATGGCGCCAACAACAAAATAATATTGCGGAACCGGTCTTACCCCGAGAACTGCGTAAGGCAGCGCAGAAACGCTGTCGGATTCTGCCATAGAAACAGTAGCTCTCTTACCAGTGTGCTACGTCTATTTCTACACTTAAGCATCAGTGTCGTTGCAGTGCAAAATGACACTTATAAACAATAAAGTTACAAAGAGTGAGCTGGCCGTGGTGGGCATCTATGGCGCGGGTGGCTCCAATGCCGGTGATAACCAAGCTTTGAGGGCTTGGGTAACCGAAATGGACGGGGCCATGTTCGGTCCAACTGAAAAAAGTAGAGCCCGGGATTTTCTAGTGGGGGCATCTCTACAGCAGAAGCACTTATTACTGCTTGGCTACAGCCGTGGGGGAACCACGGCCATCAACCTGGCCAATTTACTCGGTCGCAAAGGCATATCCCTAAACCACCTGATAATCTTCGATGCACATAGTGTCTTCGATAATAGAATTTTTTATCTCAGATATGACAATGTTCAGCAAGCGATCAATTTTCTGCAGAGAAACCCCAGAAGCGCTGGTCGATATGGCTGGTGGGGAACAAATCCCTACTGGGGAAGCCCACTAGTCTCTAACTTTATCAAAGTTCAAGAAATTGACTTTACCGGTGCATTCTTTAGAAAAGGGATGCCGGTTTCCCATTTAAATATCGTGCGTCAATCTCTTGCTTCGCTCTGACTTCTTAAACTCAAAGGCAGTGATAAAAAGTAGCAACAAAAATTCTTTACCCATAAAACTCTAGAGAGAGAACGGAAGGATAACCTACTCATAAACCCCAGCAGTTTTTTCAGCACAAGCAATCACTTAATTTCAACCATCCACTCCCAAACCGGTTTCTTGGCTGCTTCTGGGCTTGTATCAATAAATGGTTTACCCATGGTTCACTGAGCAAACCGGTTAATGCATTACTGAGCAATCTCTAATCTTCTTACAGAGTCTCTCCCAGCGTATTTAAGACTTCCCATATTCTTTTTAGAAATTAATTTTGACTGGGAATATTCCCTTTAGAGTACTATCTTCATTGATAATTTATTACATTGAAGACTCATATTCCTGTACCCCTTCGAAAAAGATAACAACTCTATATCAAACAAAACATTGTCTTTAGCCTAATATATCTACATTACCCTATTAACCTCAGATATCCGCTAAGCAAGTGAAATCGATATGCCATCAAAAATATTATCGCATCTTAGCCTACTCCTGATCTGCTTCGCCTTCTCAAGCCACGCCAAAGAATTGAAAATTGCCATATCTCAGGATGCCCCCCCCTATGTCATCAATCAGGCGAGGAGTGGATTAGAAGTTGATGTCATCACCCAGTCTCTTCCAAATTACACCATCTCATTTATCCAAATGGGCTGGGGGGAGATTCTTGGAGCAATAGAGCGAGGTATGGCAGAGGCTGAAGCGAATGTACACGAAAATAATAGAGACCTCTATTATTCAAATGACTATATAGCTTTTATCAACTACGCAATCAGCCGTAAAAAAGATCAAATTAAAATCAATCAACTAAAGGATCTAGTAGGACACCACGTAATAACCTGGACAGGAGCACACAAGGATCTTGGGCCAGAATTTAGCCAGCTCTTCTCTCCCGGAAAGATAGGTGCAAAGAATTATGTAGAATTAGAAAGCTCTCAAGATCAGGTAAGGGAATTCTGGAGGGAAGACAACTCAATTATAATCATTGATAAAAGTATTTTTTCTTATTTCTCCTATAAAGATGGCCACTCTATGAATGAGGTCGATATCCATACAATCGTTGTACCTGTTCTGACATTTAAAATGGCATTTAAAAACAAAGCAGACAGAGATGCCTTCAATCACGGTCTCAGACAGCTATGTAATAAAGGAATATACGAAGCTCTCCTAAAGCGATATAGCGTTGCACCAGAAGCCAACATCTGCAAAAACCTTTCGCAATAAGCTTGCTTTTAGGATTCTCCATCGCGGACTGGTTTTCATCAACCAAAAAATATCAGGTTGTGGGCTGTTAACACCTATCTGCCTTCTCCCTTGCTCGGCAATAAATCTTCAGGGGTGGCAGTGCAGGTATTAACAGCACCTATTTTGATCCACCTCAGCTATCAATAAGCCGATAAACCGCCATCCACAGCCAGTGCCTGGCCGGTAACATAAGTCATCTTCGGAGAGAGTAGCATTAACATAGCCGCTACTACTTCTTCCGGCTCACCAAGACGCTTCATCGGACAACCTTCGGCGAGAAAAGCCTGAACCTCTTCCGGGCTGGCCCCTGGGGCCTCCACAGAAGTCACCATTGGCGTCAGGCAATAGAATGGGCAAATGGCATTCACCCGAATACCGTACTTGGCGTTTTCCATTGCTGCAGTTTTGGTCAGTCCAATAACCCCATGCTTGGCGGCAGCATAGGAGGCAATTTTGGGTGCCCCCCCCAGCCCTGCCATAGAGGAAACATTGAGAACCACACCGCCTCGATCTTTCATTAATGGCAGCTGGTGCTTGAGACCGAAAAATACGCCCTTCAGGTTTACATTGTATTGATGGTCCATCATCGCTTCGTCAGTCTGCTTCAGGGACATCATCGGTGGAGCGATACCGGCATTATTAACCGCCATATTCAGGCCACCGAACTCAGACTCGGCCAGTCGCACCAGAGCAACGCAATCCGCTTCAGAGGAAACATCGCAACGTTGAGCGCGCACCTGGATACCATCACTACCCAAGTCATCAGCGAGTTGCATCAGGCCCTCTTCATTAATATCTCCAAGTACCAAGCGCGCTCCGCGAGATCCCAACTCTTTAGCCAGCAGTTTGCCAAAACCACTGGCGGCGCCGGTAATTAGGGCAACCTGGTTGTCGAAATCCAATATTGGATCTTGCATATTAAATTCCCCCACAGGAAGTCATTCCGCCATCCACCACTACGCATTCGCCCGTGGTGTAACTGGAGGCGTTGGAAACTAAGTAGAGTACTGTACCCGCCATCTCCTCAGGCTCGGCGTGACGGTGCATAGGGATATGGCCGATTGCGGTTTTATAAATATCCTCGTGGGTGAAGAGAGCCCCGGCAAACTTGGTTTTGGTCAGCCCAGGCAATAGGGCATTAACACGGATATTGAACTGGGCACACTCCTTGGCAAAGGCTTTGGTCATATTGACTACTGCCGCCTTGGTGATGGAATAGATTCCCTGCCCCACACCAGGCTGCAGGGCATTGACCGAGGCAGTATTCACAATCACACCACCACCCTGCTCACGCATCAACTTGCCCGCTTCCACAGACATAAAGAAATAGCCACGAATATTCACTTCAACCGTTTTTTCAAAAGCCGCGAGGTCGGTATCAAGGATATGACCAAAATAGGGGTTGGTAGCCGCATTGTTAATTAGGATATCCAGCCGCCCAAAGCGTTCGCGGACATCGGAAAACATTTTCTGGATATCTTCCATATTGCCGATATGGCAAGGCACCGCTTCCGCTTTACCGCCGGCATCGACAATCGCATCGGCAACAGCCTGACAGCCTTCAATTTTTCGGCTGGATACCAGCACATGGGCGCCCTGCTCAGCCAAAAGTTTGGCAATTGCCTCACCAATACCCCGGCTAGCACCGGTTACCAGAGCAATTTTTCCGGTGAGATCAAAAAGATTCTTTGCCATTTTTTTATCCTTATCATTTTTCCAAAGCACAATAAAAAGCGAAATAAATTGTATCGAGATGACCTTCTAACTAACTCGCCTCACTGGCAATGCTCATTGCCGTTTGTGCCAGTGGCGCTACCAGGGCGCCGAGGCTCGCCGCATTGCGATTAGAGGCGTTGCCATCCTGTGCGCGTTTGGCCACGCCCTGGACTATCGCCGCTAAACGGAAAAAACTAAACGCCAAATAAAAAGGCCAGTGGTCAATGCCCTCAATCCCCATACGCTCACAATACTTGGCCACATAGGCCTGCTCTGAGGGGATACCCAGCGAGGCAATATCCAGCCCCAACAGACCGGACATCTTGTCACCCCCAGCAGGCATACGCATTTGCATACACTGATAGGCAAGATCGGCAAATGGGTGGCCCAACGTAGAAAGCTCCCAATCCAGCAGGGCGATCACTTTGGCTTCTTTAGGGTGGAAAATCATATTGTCGAGGCGGTAATCACCGTGTACTAGAGCTATCCGACCATCGTCTTCCGGGAGCGCACTGCCAAGCCATTCAATCAACTCTTCCATCGCCGAAATAGGCTGTGTCTCGGAAGCCCGGTATTGCCCCGTCCAGCGTTCCAGCTGCCGCTGAAAATAGTTTCCCGGGCGGCCGTAATCGGATAACCCCATAGCGTCGATGTTGAGACTGTGTAATGCGGCGAGCACCCGATTCATTTCATCGTACATAGCACTGCGCGTGGGAGCATCCACCTCGGGAATTGCCGCATTCCAGAAAATCCTCCCCTCACAGTATTCCATCAGGTAAAACATGGAGCCGATCAGATCCCGGTCTTCACATAAATGAAAAACTTTGGGCACCGGTACATCGGTATCTGCCAGTGCAGACATAACACGGAACTCACGATCCACTGCGTGAGCAGATTTCAATAGTTTTCCCGGGGGTTGCCGACGCAATACATAGGTATTTGAAGGCGTTTCCAGCTTAAAGGTGGGATTGGATTGACCGCCGGAAAATTTACTGACTTTCAGTGGCCCGGAAAAACCTTCAACATTTGCGCTGAGGTATTCCTGCAACTTTTCCAGCGGCAAAGCTTCCACTGAGTTACGTGACTCCTTTACGGTTTCAGACATGCTCCTCTCCCTGTGCAGTCTCTGCGGCATAACGGGCAGCCAGGTTACGTCCCAGCTGCATCATATGTACTTGGTCTGGTCCATCGGCTAAACGGATTGTCCGCGCGTAAGCATAGTGGTGGGCCAAGCTATAGTCCTGGCTCAACCCTGCCGCACCGTGAATCTGGATAGCGCGGTCAATCACCTTGCAGGCCATTTGCGGTGCAACAATTTTAATCATGGCAATCAGGTCTTTGGCCGCTTTATTGCCAAGCCGATCCATTTGCGCCGCAGCTTTTAAAGTTAGCAAACGTGCCTGCTCAATTTCACAGGCAGACCTGGCAATATCCTCCCGCACTGAGCCCTGCTTGCTCATCGGGCGTCCAAATACAATACGATTTTCCGCGCGGCCTGCCATCATTTCCAGGGCGCGCTGGGCCTGGCCAATTAAACGCATACAATGGTGAATTCTGCCCGGCCCCAAACGCCCCTGGGCAATTTCAAAACCACGCCCTTCTCCGAAAATCAGATTAGACGCAGGCACCCGAACATTCTCAAAAATCACTTCCGCATGACCTTCCGGAGCATCGTCGTAGCCAAATACCTGCATGGGCCGAATTATTTTTACCCCAGGGGTATCTGTAGGAACCAGGATTTGCGATTGCTGTCGATGCCGATCCGGATTAGTGGGATCGGTCTTGCCCATCACAATCATGACCTTACAGCGCTTATTCATCAGGCCACTAATATAAAATTTATGACCATTAATCACATATTCATCGTCATCGCGCACGATAGAAGTTTCAATATTCGTAGCATCGGAGGAGGCCACCTTGGGTTCAGTCATGGCGAATGCCGAGCGAATATTGCCCTCCAGCAATGGCCTCAGCCAGGTTTCCCGCTGCGCTTCCGATCCGTACTGGGCCAGCACTTCCATATTGCCGGTATCCGGGGCGCTGCAATTAAAAATTTCTGAGGCAAATAAGACCTTCCCCATCTCCTCCGCCAAAGGCGCATATTCCAAGTTTGTAAGGCCGGCACCATAGCGGGAATCGGGTAAAAATAAATTCCACAGCTCAGCCTCACGGGCTTTTTCTTTTAAAGCCTCCATAATAGGGGGCTCGCCCCAGGGGTCATCCTGCAACTGCTGTATATAGGTACTCTCAGCGGGATACACATATTCCTGCATAAAGTTTTTGAGCCGCTCCAACAGGCCCTGTACCTTTTCTGAATATTCAAACTCCATGTCTTTTCACCTTTAATTGTGTTGTAGGTTTTAATTCAGCTGTAAGTCACGGAAGTGTGGCGCTCATCTCTCTCCAAATGAGGCACGTGATTAAAACTGTTCAAGCTGAGCCCCTGCCCTGCGCTAGAGAAAAAACGGGTAGTGCCGGTATTCTGTATCTGCATATTGAGTTTGATCACCGACTCGGGGGGACCGCCCAATACCTGCCGCACCATCATGGCAATAGCCCCACCGGAACTGACCACCAGAGTTTTACTGCCTTTGGGGCTATCGCTGATTAAATCCAAAACTTCACGAATGCGATTTTCGAATGCCTGCCAACTCTCTGCCGGTGCAATTTCCCCTGCAGACCAGGCGAGCATGCCCTGCATTAGAAAGCGGTAAAAGTCGGCACGGGGTGCATTGGGGCCCGGGGTAGCTGTGGGTTTTTTCTCACTGTAGAGGCGAGCTACTTCAAGGAAGTCGAACTCATTCAATTGGGGAACCACCGTCAAGTGGCCCTCTAAGTCGATGCCAAGGCCTGCACAGATACCCTCGGTAGTTTGCCGATGACGGCGCAGGCTGCCGCAGAAAATCCGGTCAAACTTCTGGCCAGTGCCCCGCCAGTATTCCCCCAGCCAGCGGGATTGCTGCCAGCCGATATCGGAGAGATTGTCGTAATCATCGGCGCCGAAGGACGCCTGTCCATGGCGCACCACGATTGATTCGGCCACAGCGAGTTCCTCTTTTTATGGAACTCCAACCCTAGTCCTCTCGTTTGAATCATCAAAGTTTATTGTGCGAATATATGATCATTCACACTGGTTATGATTGAGGCACAGATGCAGTTGCAAAAAATGGATATGAACCTGTTCTTGGTTCTGGAGGCCATTTATAACTCGGGCAACCTCACCCGAGCCGCTGAGCAGTTGCATATCACCCAGCCGGCAGTGAGTAATGCCCTGGCACGTCTGCGCCGTACCCTGGACGACCCATTATTTATTCGCGGCCCCTCCGGCATGACTCCCACCCCTCTTACGGAGTCCATCATGCCCAGGGTGCAGCAGGCCCTTTCCCTGCTGGGCACCAGCCTGAATGAACACCGCCAATTCAACCCCGCCCTGGCACGCAAAACATTGCGACTATCTATGAACGACATGGCAGAAACCCTACTGCTGCCGCCTCTATTAGAGCGCCTGGAAAAAGAAGCGCCGGGTGTAACAGTAGAGTCATTTCACGTTCCCAGGGATCAGCTTGCCAAGGAACTGGCCGCCAATACATTGGATTTCGCCCTGGATGTCCCTCTGGCGACAGCGCCCCAACTGCAACAACAGCGCCTGCACCAGGACCGTTATCTCTGTATGTTGCGCAATGAGCATCCCTTGGCTGGGGAGTCGAGCCTGACACTGGAACAGTATTTACAACTGGAACATATCCATGTTTCCAGTAGGCGCACGGGTCCTGGCCTGGCGGATATAGCACTGAACAAACTGGGGCGGCGACGCACCATCAAACTGCGTGTACAACACTACCGAGTAGCACCTTTAATTGTATTACGCACAGATTTGGCTCTAACCGTACCGGCGAGTCTGGCCAGTCAGTATTCGGCACGTCTATTTGAACTGCCGTTCCAAATACCCCTGATGGACTGGCATCTTTTGTGGCACAAAAATCTACAAGAAGATCCCGCCAATCGCTGGCTGCGAGAGCAGCTTCTGTCGGTTTTGGCTGTGTAAGTGAACAGAGCAAAATCCCTTTAAAAACAAGCATTTCAGCCAAATGAGAATGGGACGCAAATAGCTTAATAAAACGTCAGGAATTGATCACTGAATTCGACCGGAAAGGTCACTGTTTCACGTCAAAGGCTCTTGTTATCCTGCTGGGCAACGATATGCACTTTTTTGCATATATAAATGAACCCCAAAGGTTACAAGAAGAGAATTTTGCCATGTCCCAAGCCTACCCTAATATGCTTGCCCCCCTGGACCTGGGCTTCACCACCCTGAAAAACCGGGTGCTGATGGGCTCCATGCACACCAACCTGGAAGAACACCCCGGTGGCTTTACCCGTTTGGCGGCATTCTACGCTGAGCGCGCCCGCGGTGGCGTTGGCCTGATTGTAACGGGGGGTATCGCGCCCAACGAAGAGAGTGGCGTATTTAAGGGTGCCTCTAAAATGAACACCCCAGAAGAGGCTCAACAGCATCGGGAAGTGACCGAGGCCGTTCATGCCGAAGGCGGCAAAATCTGCATGCAGATCCTGCACACCGGCCGCTACGCTTACAACGAAAACCTGATTGCTCCCTCCCCCATCCAGGCTCCGATCAACCCTTTCACTCCGCGCGAGCTGACCAGTGAGGAAATCGAAGGCCAGATCGATGATTACGTACGCTGCGCCACCCTGGCCCGCGAAGCCGGCTACGACGGCGTAGAGATCATGGGCTCCGAGGGTTACTTTATTAACCAGTTCATCGTAAAGCGCACCAACAAGCGTACCGATGAGTGGGGCGGCAGCTTCGAGAATCGTATCCGCCTGCCGATCGAAGTCGTTCGCCGTGTGCGCGAGGCTGTTGGCGAAGACTTTATTATTATCTACCGCCTGTCCATGCTGGACTTGGTGGAAGATGGCAGTGACTTCGACGAAGTAGTTGCCCTGGGCCAGGCTATCGAAAAAGCCGGCGCCACGATTATCAATACCGGTATCGGCTGGCACGAAGCGCGCGTTCCCACTATCGCCACCAATGTACCCCGCGCCGCATTTACCGATATTACCGCCAAGGTGAAACAGCACCTGTCTATCCCGGTAGTTGCCAGTAACCGCATCAATGTGCCGGAAGTGGCCGAAGAAGTGCTGGCCTCCGGGCAGGCCGATATGATCTCCATGGCGCGTCCATTCCTGGCAGATTCCGATTTCGTCAACAAGGCCGCAGAGGGCCGCGCCGATGAAATCAATACCTGTATTGGCTGTAACCAGGCCTGCCTGGATCACACCTTCCAGCTGAAGCTCACCTCCTGCCTGGTCAACCCACGCGCTTGTCATGAGACAGAGTTGAACTACCTGCCTACCGAAAACGTGAAAAAAGTTGCTGTTATCGGTGCCGGCCCCGCTGGTTTGGCTGCCTCCACCGTTGCCGCCGAGCGCGGACACCAGGTAACCCTGTTTGAAGGCAGCGACAAAGTCGGTGGCCAGTTTAATATCGCCAAGCAGATTCCCGGCAAGGCAGAATTCCAGGAAACCCTGCGCTACTTCAAACGTCGCCTGGAAGTGACTGGCGTTGAGGTCAAACTCAACACTATCGCTACCGCAGAAGACCTGCAGTCTTTTGACGAAGTGATAATCGCCACCGGTATCGAGCCACGCACTCCACCGATCCCCGGTATTGAGAGCGACAAGGTGTTGGGTTATCTGGACGTACTGAAGCACAAGAAACCAGTCGGAGAAAAAGTGGCCATTATCGGCGCGGGCGGTATCGGTTTCGACGTAGCGGAATACCTGACTCACGACGGCCCCCACTCTACCGAAGAGGAAGTGGTTGCCAGCGATAAAGAAGAGTTCTTTAGTGAATGGGGTGTGGATATTGAGCTGGAACAGCGCTCTGGCCTGAAACCCCGCGAAGCGGTAAGCACCCCTCGCCAGGTTTATCTGCTACAGCGCAAAACCACCAAAGTGGGTGCGGGCCTGGGTAAAACTACTGGCTGGATTCACCGTGGCAGCTTGCAACACCGCAAGGTTGAGATGATTGCCGGTGCTCTTTACGACAAAATTGACGAGCAGGGATTGAATGTTCGTGTAGGCGATGAAGAGCGACTGCTAGAGGTGGATAACATTATTGTCTGCGCCGGCCAGGAACCTGCTCGCAAACTCTATGAAGCGCTGCAGGAGCGCGGAGTAAAGACCCACCTAATCGGTGGTGCCGACGAGGCCGCGGAGCTCGACGCCAAGCGCGCCATTGACCAAGGCTCACGCCTCGCCGCAGAGATCTAAAAAAATTCCCCGGCAATATTCTTGTCGGGGATTTTCTCAGGCAAATCAGAACGGGAAATTCCATGCTTAATACTGGATTTCCCGTTTTTTATGCCTCACAGACACCATCTATTTCTATATCTGAAAAACCTCTTTTTAACTATCCAGTGATTTTGGCACTTTCACCTGAAGAGATTGTCTGCTCTTTCTGCTCCGGCCACTGTGGGCGGGAGAGGTAAGCTGTTGTGCGATAAAGCGCGAATACGACACCGCAAAGCGCCAGCAACATCCAATAAAGCGTCGGTCCACCCCACCACTCTAAAACCACCCCTCCAGCCAAAGGAGCCAGGGCCCAACCAAGAGCGTAAAAGGAAGAGGCCCCAAAATAGGTACCGCGTAAATGTTCAGGCGCCAACCGGTCTATCTGTACACTCATGGTTGGAAAGAGAATCGCTTCAGCCAAACTGAGAACAAAGGTCGCCCCCATCCAGCCCCAAAACCAGTGCACCGGATTGAGGGCAAACCACATTTGTGCCGCAGCCAATATCACCAGCCCGATCATAATTCGCCCATTAATATCCAGCTTGCGCATCAACTGCATGAGTGGAAACTGCAATAACACGATGGTCATTGCGTTCACAAAGATCATACTGGATATCAGCTCAACCAATCGCGGAGCCTCCGCCCGTGTCAGATATTGCACCAGACTGGAATCCATATGGGCATAGATAAACATCGTGAGAATATTGGCAAAAATCACCACCATAAACACCTGGTCCCTGCGCAATATCGCCAGGGTACTGCCTAAATCGACAGAACCATCACCATTGCTCTTTGAGAGCTGTCCCTTCTCTGTTTTTGCAAATCCCCAAATAAACGCCAGCGCCAAAAGCAGATAACTGAAAGAAGTTAAGCCAAAGGTGGACTGCTGCGCACTAAGCCCCGCCCAGACACCAACAATGGGCCCTAATGCCGCTCCCGCATTAATAAGGAAGTAACGCAGCTGCAGAGCTAACTCACGACTCGCCTGGTTATCCATTAAGTCGCCAATCAATGCGCTAGCTGGCGGCTCCCAAACGGCGCGACCAATTGAGCAAAGAGTCATCGCCAGAATAAATCCCGCTAATGTCTGGGTCACTGCTAGTAGGGCAAAAGAACATAAGTTTATTAGCGAACCTAATAGCAGGATATTCCGACGTCCATAACGATCAGACAAAGCCCCCACAAAAAAGCCTAATAGCGCCGCACCAATTGCTGAGGCACTCAGAATCAAGCCAATTTCCGCTGCACCCAACTCAAATTTATTGAAAAGAAGAATGGCCAGAAAGGGCCAAACCATAAAATAAGTGCCACGACTAAAAAAACTGCCTACTAATATTATCCAGACCAGAGGAGGAAATCCCCTGAGGTTCTGCCACCAATTCCAACGCATTGCCTAATACTCCACTTCTATTTCTTCCTTGTTCTCTAAAGGTCCTCTAAGACTCTTTGAGCTCCGCACCAGGTAGTAAAATTCAAACAAAACCAGGAAGGACAACCCTTCGCACAGGCTTAACGCCCATGTGCCGCCTTAAAAGTCGACAGGGTAATCAACCGCGAGAACCAATCTTTAATTGGTCGGTTAATAGTTTTCTGACAAAAAACCCGAAAGGGTCGCCTTTCGGGTTTTAGGGATTGGCAAGCGTATAACCTGCAAACTCATTCAACCTGGAGTTAACCCTTTTAAGTTGCTTAAGGGTTAATTGTGAGAACCTTCGGCACTTTGCGTGCCTTCCATTCTTAAGCGCGGTATCCCTAATACTATCCAAGTGGATTAGTTTTGAAAACCTAATTTTCTATATTCATAAAAAATTTATCTGATCAGATTTTTCCTGCAAGATTTCTCTCATTACCAGCAGAATCTGTTCGCATGTCTATACTCCAGCAGGAAAGTCCTCTTTTAGTTACCCAGCAAAGCTATACGAATAATGTAGCCGTCACCCCGATCCACAGAGAATAATAGCGACATGTCCCTATCCAGCATGCTTAGACGAGCACGCCCCATGGTAGAGCGGGCACTGCGTGATCTCAGCCCACCCTATACGCTTTTTTTTTCTATCAGTGACGCCAAGCAACGAGCTCAAGTACGGCACACCCATGCTAAGGACTTCCCAAGCGCTTGGCAGACTCTCACTGAAATTACCCATAGGGCAGCTAAAAGCTCCAAAATAGAACCCTGCTGGCTACGGGTAGATTGGGTTACCCGCAGGAGCACAATGACTCTTGCCGGTTTACATGAACTTCTCCAGGACACCAAGCGCTCCTACTTCCGCTACGGCCTTGCATTGGATGTCGATTGCAAATTTGCTTTTCTCGAACAAGAGCTTAACGGGAATGCCATGCTACATGGCGGCGATAAAATCGAGCATGGATTCCTCAATGAAAAGAATTTTACTTCATACTTCAAGAAACGTTTTAACCAGCAAGAAGATCTGGATTTCTCCGATGAACGAAGCATTGTACTTCTGACCACTGCAGGGCTTTTTTGCGAAAAAGAACTGGAGCCTTTGTGCCTATATGAATCGGGATTGAATACTGGACGCCGGGTTATTGAAGAGCTGGATAGCCAGAATGCTACAAAGATTATTGAAAGTAGCAGCCATTATCTAGCTGGTCAGGTAAAGCCCAGTGGGCATTTTCACTATGGATGGCATGCCTGTTTCGATCAAGAGATCATCAATGACAAAAACTTATGCCACGCAAGTAGCATCTGCGCGATGGTTGAGGCCTGGGAAGTCACCAAAGAGTATTCTCTATTGGAAGCCATAGAGGAGGCATTGAAATATCTTACCTCTAAATTAATCCAAATAACTTTCCCAAACACAAGTGAAGTCGCTGCCTTTTGGGTAGAACAGCATAGTGAAATTGACCTAGCTAGTAACGCGGCAAGCCTATTAGCCCTGGTTAAATATTCTGAGGCTTTGCAGTGCAGGACTTATGCAGACCTGATGGAGCAATTAGCCAGGGGCATAGAATTTTTACAAAACCTGGACACTGGGCAGCTTCCCCTTGTTCTGGAGTTTTCTTCTTTCACCATTAAACAACAGCCGGCCTCGAATAACCCTCTGGGTAAAGCAGCTTTCGCATTAATATGCCTTTATAGCTGGGATAAGAATCCGCGCTGGTTAACACTGGTAGAGAAAAGCTTGGATCATTTTATAGCGACTGAGCACTGGCGCGCTCACGATCACTGGGTGAGCCACTGTGTAAACCTGCTCACGATTTATAGGCCGAAGGAAAAATACTATCAGTTCGGTATCCGTAACTTTGTCAGTATTCTGGACTTTGTCGAGAAGCATATAACTGCATCCCCAAGGTTACTCGAGTTAATGGTGGCTGCGGCAAAGATGATCTCAGATCTAAGCACCCAAGAGGCATATCAATATCTACTGGACCAAATTGATCTTGAACACTTTTATCGTGCATTACATGGAAGGGCCAATCACCTATTAAACGGCTATTTTTGGCCTGAGCTTGCCATGTTCTTTAAGAATCCGGCAAGAGTTACTGGCAGTTTTTTTACTCGCCATGAAAACTTCAGGGTCAGATTAGACGAAGTGAGTCATTGTCTTTCTAGCTTGATCGCCTATAGGAAATATCTTTTATCCCAAGCACCTAAAAAAACAGGGGCTACCGCCAATCTATACCATTCCAAAATCATTACTGATGGGCAAGCCACCGCGTCCTCTGTCGCTCAAGATCGGCCAGTGATTGCCTGGGGCGGTGATGTAAATCTGGGGCGCAGACAACACTACCGTACAGCCCAGCTGGGCATTGAACAGGTTCTGGGGCATGTCCCAGCAATGAATAATGCCGATCTCAGCGTTATCAATCTGGAGTGCGTGATCGCCACTAGCGGTGAGCAGGGTATTCCAAAGGGAGAGGCCTCCCCATGTTATTACCGCGCTAGACCAGAGATGCTGTCCATACTCATTAATGCAGGAATAGATATAGCCTGTACTGCTAACAATCACAGTGGCGATTATGGGCCTGCCGCATTAATGGAACAGGGGCAGTGGCTTGATTGCACAGGGATTGGACATTCAGGTTCCGGCAGGAATCTAGAGGAGGCACTCAGCCCTGTAATCAGACCTGCTGGAAATATCAATGTAGCGATATTCTCTCTTGATGCCACCCAGCCTCGTTATGCTGCCGGCCCCACGCATCCTGGTTGTGCTCACCTCCCCCTATCAGTACCAGAGCTATGGTACGACACTCTGCGGCCCCTTATTACTGCAGCTCGCAAGAAAGCCCAGGTGGTTCTGGTAGCCGTGCACTGGGAAGCAAACCATAAGGCTCAACCCTGTCCGCAGCAAGTCATCGCAGCCCACAAAATTATAGAGGCTGGCGCAGATGGTATTCTGGGCTCTGGCAGTTACAATCTAAAAGGTATAGAAATATATCAACAGCGCCCTATTATCCACGGTGCCGGGGACTTACTCTTTGATTGTATCCGTGAAAGCGTGTCCGATAGTGGCGTTTTTCGCCTGCATCTAAGTACCAGTGGCATTGAGCAAATCACATTTGCTCCTGTTGAAGCTGGTTTTGGCTACTCAAAGCAGTTATATGGTGAAGCTGCTAAAGCACACTGTAAAAGGTTTTCCCAAATTTGTTTGTCACTGGGAACTCAACTCCATTTATGTGAAGACGGCACAGCCAATCTAAAGCTTACTCCGCCCTCACGCCTGGCAGGAAAACTCTCTATTAGTAGGAAAACCACTTATCGGCAAGAAAAGATATTGGCAAAACGCCCAATAAACCCCCAATGGCAGGTTCCTTCGGTACCTGTTGATGCCCAAATCCCCCCCCAAAAAATTGGCCCTCTAGTGCTACTGGGGGTTAAATTAACTCCTAGAGAGCTAATATCCCGGCAGATGCTATGGGTGGAGTCCTTTTGGAAAATCGAAAGTAAACTCTCTGAGGACTTCAGACTGGACTTCCGCGCTATACCAACTTTGCAGAGTTCCATGCCCTGCTGGGGAACCTCTATGGACCACGACCCCTGTGACTGGCAGCTCCCCACTAGCCACTGGGAGCCCAACACGATTTACCGCGATTTTTTTGGGCTTAGAGCCCCTGCAAGCAGAGATCTTAGTGATGCGGAGCTACATCTATATGTCGGTTTGATTTCCAATAAAACTAAAATCAAGCCAATACCTATTCCAGGAGTAATGAGCAAACTAAGCCTCACTCCGCAACGTGAATACCAAAAGAGCAAAATTCCAGTTTATAGAACCAAGTTTCCAGACATTATTTATGATCATCTACCTGGGCAAACTTGGAATGCAGAACAGCTGGCCACTATCTCTGGAGGCACCTGGCTGGAACCTCCCCCTAAAGATAAAGAGTGGTTCGTAAGCAGTGTAGTTTCAGATAGTGGACTTATTGAAGCATCATCAGAGCCAGTTCTCTTCGTTGCACATACAAACTTGGATCGCTCCTACCATGCGCCGATTCCGAAGGTCTCAGCAAAATTCTGGGATTCTCATAAAAAACTACCATCGTTTGCTGACCGAATTGCCGGAGCAATAGTCTCACGCCCTATCCCCGGACTGCCTAAAGGACTGCCAGTGTTAAAGGTGGATGACCCTCTTAAGACGATCATAGAGCTAGGTTTTGCAGCCCGCGAGCGTTTCGATGGTGAAGTCATTGCTATTACTGGAACATCAGAGGGGCTTCCTATACGAAACATGATCACACATACACTTGGTCCAAAGGATAAAGTTCTAACCAATTCCGGTGCAGACAATTCATGCATAGCAGCCCCATGTGTGTTGGCCAGTCTAAATAAGGATCATGAAGCTGCGATTATTGAAGTTACGCAAAGTGCCCTCAGTATGAAGCCTGGGCCAATTACACATCGTATTAAACCGACAATATCTTTAATTACTGAAATTGATTTACCGTCCACTAACCAAATGGCAACTTCAGTAGCCGACATGGCCAAATTGTGCTCCCGGATCTTTGAAGGTTTAACCGGTCCTGCTATTGCAATAGTTGGAGAACACCTTCAATGCTTTGACTATATATTCAAAAAGGCTAAGAAACACGCTCGAAGAGTTATTCTATTTGGGGAAAGCACTAATGCCGAAGTCCGTATCAATAAAACATGCGCAAACGACAATGATGACTCGGTTTCCCTACAGTTACCAAATCGAGAATTAGAGATAAGTTTACCAAACTCAAGTAACGAAGTTTTATATCGCATAGCAGCGGTAATTAGTATCATCTATGCAATGAATGGCAATATTGAAGAGGCAGCTTCTAAACTTCAAAAAATCAATTTGAATGCGAAGCCCAAGCAACAAGCAACCATCTCTCCACCACAATATATCAACTGGATATGATCACTAAACACACAAACTAAGTTACAGTGGTCATCATTAAGGGAACGCATGAAGATCTTCAATCTCATAAGAATAACAAGCGACTAAAAAGTGGGGCAAACTATCTCAAACGAGGTATGTTTCTCATAAACGTTATAAATAGTGAAGTCAGCGTTTTCAAAGACAAGAAATTTGAAAATATGAATTTTTTATGAATGTAACATGACCAATCAGCTTGCAACATAAAATTCATGAAATCTCTAACCACTTCTTAAGGCCATCGCTTAATACCCGACCAGCAGTGCACTCCCCCATGACTAATCATCCTTCAAAATCCTAATCTAAACAAACCTCAGACTAATAGACAGCTAATACCCCACCGTCAGTAATCCGCTGACTAAATTATAATTCACCTCATTAAAATTACGCTCAGGGTATAAGTATGCACTCCCCAACAGCGCCTTTTTGTAAATATGATTTCAGTTGAGCCTGTAACAGTCATGCAACCATTCACACTGCAAAAACAAATCTGAGAATTAATTTTAGAGATAGGGGCGCCAGAAATGACTAAGGATCCAGATATTGGCAAACACTTAAATAAAAATCTGACGCCAATAATAGAAACTAGCTCTGGCCCCATCATCGGTAAAAGTGATTTGAAATTGGGAATCCATAAGTTTCTTGGGATACCTTATGCCCGCCCCCCCGTAGGAGAACTACGCTGGAGTCCTCCTGAAGAGCTCCCCCCCTGGACAACTCCATATCATGCAGAAGAATTCGGCATGCCGGCTGCGCAAAACCCATCCACATTAATGGAAGTCCGAGGACGAGATGGCGAAATTCCTGAGCGGGAGGAGTGTTTACATCTCAACATTTTTTCTCCCTCAGTCAACCCCTCACAGAAGCTTCCAGTTATGTTCTGGATTCATGGGGGATCTTTCTATATGGGCTCTGGCTGTCAACCTATTTACAATGGTAGTTACTTAGCTGCCAGTGGCAGGGCCATCATCATTACATTCAACTATCGACTAGGCTCTTTTGGGTTTTTGCGCCTCAAGGACATCAGCGAGATTCCCTCTACCGGTAATGAGGGCATTCTGGATCAAATTGCCGCACTTAAGTGGGTAAAGAATAACATCTCCGTATTTGGTGGAGACCCAGACAATATTACACTTTTTGGCGAGTCTGCAGGCGCTATGAGTATCGCCTCTATTTTGAATATTTCTGAATGCCAAGGATTATATGCCCGTGCCATTGTGCAAAGCGGCCACCCCAGAGCCCTTCACTCTATCGAGCAGGCAAACCAGATGGCAGAAGCCTTTACTTTTCATCTCAGGAAAATAAGTAAAGGAAAATCACTTTATCACTATACAGCAAAAGAACTTTTACAAGCACAGAAAAAAATTCTAGAAGCTACACAGCTACATCAAAAATGGGGAAAACTTCCGTTTAAACCCGTTATTGACAATAAACTTATAGAAGATACAAAACTTAGTAGAAAACCAACAGAAAAAGGCCTCCCACTCCTTTTAGGAAGCAATCTAGAAGAATGGAATTTGTTTAGTGCATCCAATCCGGAAATATATACACTTACTTATCAAAAGATTTGTAAACACCTAGAGTGGTTAATTCCTGAAGATAAGCTAAAACCCATTATCAATTATTATTATCAACAAGCCTCTATAACTAAAGATAATCATTGGCCAATATGGAGTAAAACCTGGAATCTAATGCTTACAGATATGGTATTTACCCTCCCAGGCCTCAGGCATCTCAATGGATATCCCGGTAATTGTTTTCACTACCATTTCACACAACCCCTTGCCTCTCAACCTCTGTTAGGGGCTTGTCATGCAGTAGAGCTCGGCTATGTATTTGGAACCCATGGCGAAGATTCTCTTAAGATGCTGTACGGTGGAGAAACCGAGGCCCATCTGCTCAGCGCCTCTATTCAGGGATCCTGGCTTAGCTTTGCTGAAATAGGTACTCCTGGAGGGGATTGGGCTGTCTATTCAGGCACCAACAGTAAGCGATTAGGCCAAAATTCAACCTCTAGAGAATTTAATGCCACGGATTTACTCAACTTATGGCAAGATATTCCCAATGAAGCCTTAAATAAATACCTATAAAATCAAAAGCATGATAAAAATTCTACTTGCCCGTCATGGTGAGGCCGCAAAAGGTCCTCTAATACCTGACCCAACTCTCACCACCTTGGGACATAAACAAGCCACAACTTTAGCTCAAAGTTTCACTGAAAATACGGATCTCAATATAGTTAGTAGTCCCAAACTACGCGCACAGCAAACTGCACAACCTTTAGCAGAGAAGTGGAGGAAAATCGTTACTTTAGAAAACAGAGTCAGCGAAATCCCTACACCCAAAGGGGTCACACTACAACAACGCTTACCTTGGCTACGTTCTTTATTAGATCAGAATTGGGACCCCAACAATACACAACAAAAGAAGTGGCGTGACGGAATCATTCACTATCTTTTAAGTGTTCAAGAAGACACTATAGTATTTTGCCACTATATGGTAATCAATTCTGTAGTAGCACATGTTCTAGATAACTCTAAAATTCAGCAGTTCCGTCCTGACTATACATCCATTACCGAACTAAAACTACTCAACGAAAAACTCAACTTAGTTAGACTTGGCAGCGAGCGGATAAGACCAATATTATAAAGAAATTTAGAGTGCTTCACGCTCAAGTCAAAAATGGGGCAATTTATCGCCCCATTTAACAAACTTGACAACTGAGCTTTAGTTTATACTTTTACTCACCACCTCAAAAACATCCTTAGATAACCCACCAGAATCAAGAATACCCTGAAGAGCCTCTCTCATTTTACCCGAAAGATCATCACTGTATTTTTGCCAGCGTGTAATCGGCACAACAAGCCGTGCTGCTATCTGTGGATTAATTTTATCTAGCATAACGACCTGCTCAGCAATAAAGAAGAAGCCGCTACCATCTTCCTTATGAAACTGCTTAAAGTTTCGATTAGCAAATCCACCGAGTACCGCTCGAACTTTATTTGGATTTTTAATCTCAAAGGAGGGATGCTTTATTAAATTTTTGATATTGGCAAGAGTCCCGTTTCGGGCACTGCTACTTTGCAGCCCTAACCAAAGCTCCACAACTTGAGTATCATCTTTCCAGCGCTGATAGAATTCTTGTATTGCCGAATCAACCTTCGGAGCACTTCCGTAGTTAATCAATGCACTAAGTGCTGCGGCGCTATCAGTCATATTCCCAGCTGTCTCAAACTGCTTTTGTACAATATTTAACGCATCATCTTTTTCTGTAGCTGCAAGATAAGATAAGCAAGTATTTTTCAAGCTTCGCTCAGCAATATCTTTTGCATTGGGACTATAGGGTTTCTGGTGATCCAACGCTGTATATCTTTGTAACAGCTCAGGAGCCAATGCCGTTGCCAAAGTTTTTAAGGCGAAATCTCGCGCTACAACTATCGCTTCAGCATCAATAAGATCATTCATCTCTGCAACGGATTGCTCACTTGGCAATCGTAGTATTTCTGCCACTAAGGCGGGATCTAGTGTGCTATCTTTTAGCACATCCCGGTATGCCTCTATCAGTTCAGGCTGTAACTGAAGTGCCTCTCCACTACGATAGTCTTGCTGTAGTTGTGTAAGGGCCATAAATGCAAGACGCTGCGATGCATCCCAACGGTTAAACGTATCTGAATCATTACGCATCAGGAAAATCAACTGTTTCCCGGTATAGGGGTAACGAACCTTGACAGGCGCAGAAAAATCACGCAGAAGTGATGGCAGGGGTTTTTCCCGAAATCCACTAAACTCAAAGAGTTGCTCAGGCTGAGTAACCTCTAGAACTTCCTCAATGTCCCCTTCATTGTTGAGAATAGAGTTATTTCCATCCACATCCAGCAAACCAATTTTAATCGGGATATGAAGTGGTAGACTTTTATCCTGGTTCGCCCTAGTTGGGCAAGACTGAGAAACTTTAAGGCTATATCTGCCCGTTGCTTGATCAAAGCTGTCTGTAACCTCTAAGAGTGGAGTTCCAGCTTGACTATACCAATGTCGAAACTGGGTGAGGTTTACCTGATTAGCATCTTCCATCGACAGGATAAAATCTTCACAGGTTGCTGCACTTCCATCATGTCGTTCAAAATAGAGATCGCTACCTTTGCGAAACTTCTCCTTCCCCAATAGGGTGTGCAACATCCGGACTACTTCCGCACCTTTTTCATATACTGTTAATGTATAGAAATTGGAAATCTCTATGTAAGAATCTGGTCTTATTGGGTGAGACATGGGGCCCGCGTCTTCAGCAAACTGGTTGGTTCGTAATAGTGAAACATCTTCGATACGCTTAACAGCCCGAGAATTCATATCAGCAGAAAATTCGGCATCACGAAACACCGT
Source organism: Microbulbifer mixtoriginis (SeqCode) (assembly GCF_052468275.1). Lineage (NCBI taxonomy): Bacteria > Pseudomonadati > Pseudomonadota > Gammaproteobacteria > Cellvibrionales > Microbulbiferaceae > Microbulbifer > Microbulbifer mixtoriginis (SeqCode). The sequence continues at coordinate 4,074,211 of NZ_CP174341.1, forward strand.
AAAACCTTCTTTTAAACTGAGCTGAAACCAATCCCGGCATGTAACTCTATTTCCCGACCAGTTATGAAAGTACTCATGCCCAACGATAGATTCTATTCTCTGGAAGGCAGAATCGGTTGCTGTCTCAGGACTCGCCAGCACACAAGCTGAATTGAAGATATTTAGCCCTTTATTTTCCATGGCCCCCATATTGAAATGATCTACCGCCACGATCATAAAAATATCTAGATCATATTCTCTGCCATATACTTCCTCATCCCAACTCATAGCCTTTTTCAGGGAGCGCATGGCATGCTCGCATTTACCGATGTTTTTTGCTTCAGTAAAAATTTGCAGTTTTACTTCACGCCCGCTACTAGTAGTAAAAGTATCCTCTACATTTTCTAAATCCCCTGCCACCAAAGCAAATAGATAAGATGGTTTCGCAAAAGGATCCTCCCAGGTCGCAAAATGACGACCATCCTCACAATCGCCAAAATCAATCTGATTACCATTGGATAGCAATACAGGATGATCTTTTGGCGCAACGATAGTAGTGGTGAATTTCGACATCACATCTGGACGATCGGGGTAAAAAGTTATTTTTCTAAACCCTTCTGCCTCACATTGTGTGCAATACATACCATTTGAAAGATACAAACCTTCTAAAGAAGTATTATCTTCAGGATTAATTCTATTATGGATTTCCAATATGAATTCAGGCTTATCCACCAATATAGACAATCCCTGGAGGGTTTCTTGATATGAGACCTCGGGAAGAATTGAACCATCAATTGCAATAGATAACAGCTCTAAATCGACGCCATCCAGAAGTAAAGGCGGCAAACCTTGACCCGCCTTGGGGTTCCTACGGATTTTTAGCTGTGACTTTACCAGAGTCGCCTTGGGCTCCAATTCAAAATGAAGATCTGTGCTATCTACCAGATAATCTGGTACTTGATAATCTTTGAGGTAAATAGTCTTCGGCTGAGCGTCTTGCATTTTTTAAATATCCTCATTCAATTCGCCCCCATGGAAGATTAATTCCGTGTAAATTGGGCTCGTATATTCCAACACAGGCTAAAGAAAACATAAATAGATAATACCTCTTCTAATCTTGAATATCTCTAAGATCCATGCCCCATTTACCAATCACAAATTAGGCTAATTTTGCACAACTCAAGCAACGCTTCCTAAACAGATTCAATACCCACCCAGAATCATCGCCGTGTTTATCCCTCTAGCGGATGGTCAATTTTTTAGCTATTTAAGCCTCTCTCCACCAATCACCGGCTAAAAATCTTATATTTTTAGTTTGATAAGAATGGGGTTCTTGGACTGTTTGTTGGTCCATTGACAGAGGCAGTGGTTTAGTAGGGGTAAACTGATCGGCTATCTTCTAATCAATGAAAACTTCTAGTTACCCGCCCGCCACTCCTGTGGCAGATTTCAGCCTGGACAGCAACTCTAACCACGTGCGGACTGCCTCCGATCGTACGTGATGACCTTCACAACAAAAGCAATTACAAGACTCTTACTGATAGCCTAAAACTATTTAACATGCACCTTAATCACTGAGTGAACCTACAAAAGATTCCAGGTGTTGCAGGTCAAGATACCCCTCCCTCATGAGGTATCTGCATTGCTATCAAAGCCCAATACAGCCTTAATACTTCATTCGAATGGGACTGCATGGCTAAGCCTGTTGCTTTCTGGCTTTTACACCCAAAGCCGGAAAATAATAACAGATGCAATGACACCTAAAACTGCTGCAGGACAGAGTGGCTGACATCTTATGACCCAACATTCATTTCTCATTTTGGTGGGTAGGTGAACCATCTTAGTAGTCAATAATCTAACTCTCACAAAGTATTATCCTGACAGTCTGATAAGATATCTTGTTACAGATCTGCAAAAGACACTATTAACCCGTTACATGACTGCTGCAGTTTTCTAGCGATTATACGAAATCACCTCCACTCTATAAGTTAAGAGTTTTAAAGTGCGAAAACCCCGTATTCTTATCATTGTGACTACAGTACTCTTAGCTACCTTTCTAGTTGGTAGTTGGTGGAAAAAAGATATTGTTGTCTCTCAGATGATCAACCTATTTGCAGGCGAAGTTGTTATTCAGCAATTATCCGGATTGAAATTAGGCATCAAGGAAGCTTCTATCGAACAAGTCCGCCTTCAGTCCAACCGAAAAAATAACCTTATCCTGAACAAGGTTAAAATACTCTATCCTTTTCATATTATTTTTGATCGGGATAACACCCAAAAGATTGAGCTATCAATTGGCAAACTCACATACTCTGAAATAAAAAACTCTACATCAAGCAAACCTAACAAAACTGAAAAGATACCCTCTAAAGAAAACACTCTCACCTTAAGTAATTTAACTCAGAATATAATAAGCTTTATACCTGGATCAGTATTCGTAAGAGAAATTGAATTTGGTGATGATTTGAAGGCTGGCCCACTGAAAATTAACCGGCATAATACAGAGATCCATATACAAACACCTTTCAGCTCAATCAAAACCGGAAATCACGAACTTTCACTAAAAGCCAATTTGACTTCAGGCGACATTACTACAGTTACAGAAATAAGCTCTGACTTAATTAAAGAACCTTCTCGACTGGAAATAGATATATCCAAAACCCATAAAAATCAATGGGAACTAGATGCGAGTGCATCATCAAACCTAAATTCCATTGAGTCGATTCTAAACATCTCTGAAGTATTGGCCGAAACCCCTGTAGATGGGATGAGAGCCAGTGGGAATATACTGATTAATGCTCGCGCCTTCATTCCAGACGAAATCTTATCCAAGGCAAATTATCAGGATATTCTATTTAAAGTTGAGAGTGATAACCTGGGATTGAGCTTACCCATTGAATCTTCCAATAAAAAGATACAGGCTCACTTGTCAACTCAGTCACCCATAGAACTCAAACTAAAGACTCTAAATCCTATTCAGTTAGAGTCCGTCACTGGTTCTGGCTCAATTGAGGTTTCAACACTAAAAGATTCTGGCAGCAAAAATCTTTTGGCAAATCTTAGGTTCGAATATAGCGATCTAACACCCAACCCTAAGTTCCAATTGAAGGGCTCTGTCGATCTGGCTGGAGCAGAACCACTAATCAAGCCCCTTTTGACTAAGAATTACTTTCCTTCACTCGAAATTACCAATCCCAAAGGATATCTCAACTTTCAAAGTGAGGCTCACTTAAATTTTACCGAAACATCGTCTATAAATAAAAACTGGCTTGAGCAAATTCATCTAACTATCTTACCAAAAAGCGATTTACTGTTTGATGCAGAAGTAACCGGTCTGAAAGAAGAGTCTCCCTTACTCAACAGCGGGTTAAATCATAATCATATTCAAGCCGAAGTTAAGAAGAACATTCATATTACCGGGAGCCCCTCGGAATCCAACTCCTTCAATATACAAATTCACGATGGATTAATTGTCACTCAGCTAAAAGCCAAAAACACCTCTAATTCAGCCGCTTCAAAAATTGAACACATTCAGTGCAACATCAAAAATTTTACCGAGTGCAAGTTTAAGTTCGAGGCCATATCTCCTGTAATAATTGATATGCCGGCGGGTGTTGCTCTCAGAAAAATGGATATTTCATCTACCATTCACTTCCAGGAAGATGGCCACATTCAGAATTTAAAACTGGAACAAGTTAAAGCCTCACTTGGAGAGCTGAAAGCTAAGGAATTCAAGATTAGGGAAGCGGAATTTATAGCGCCTAAAGTCAATTGTGAAATTTTATCAGACATCACAAGTTGCATTATTGAGAAATCAAGCAACCATTTTAGCAACCTCTCCAATGAGCATGGGACCTTATCTGGAACACTAGATCTGAATAATATAAAAGTAATATCTTCAAGAGATAGCACACAGTTCAGCAGTGACTTTAGTAGTAACAGACTTAAGGTCGCTACCCCTGAAAATTATACCCTTGAGACTTCTCTTACTGGCTCTCTCTCCCTGGACGGGAGTAAGCTTGAGGGACAAAGCCAAGTTAAGGCCGGTAATTTACAACTCACCTCAAGTTTGCATCATGATATCGAGTTAGCAGTTGGCGCTCTTCAATTTTCACTGCCATATGTTGAGTTCAATTCCGCAGCACCTCTCAGTAAGGTTTTCCAAGGCTTACCTTTAGATATCGTTTCTGGGGGGCTTTCTGCCAATGGCGCTATATCATGGCCTCGCCAATCAACTGATACTATCGATATAAGTTTAACTAATATCGCTGCGATCTACGATAGTAGCTTTGCTGCAGGAGTTAATGGGAATGTTCTGGTGGAAACTCATAGAGGAAAATGGTTTACATCTAAACCACAGCCTCTGACTATAGAATCCATCAACGCAGGATTACCTCTAAATAATTTGTCCTTTTCTCTGTCTGTAAATAAAACACAAGATCTTATCCTAAACGATTTTTCTGCAGAGTTTCTTGATGGAAAACTGTCTTCCGAAGCTTTGTATTGGAATCTGGATAATATAGAGCGCAACAGTACCTTGTACGCAGAGCATGTATCTCTTGAAAAGCTAGCTAAAGAAACCGAATCGGAAAGTTTCAAAGCCAAAGGACGTCTAAACTTAACCATACCTATTACCACAGGCCCCCAAGGGATTACCGTTAAAAATGGTCATTTGGAAGCAGTCGAGCCTGGCGGAGAGCTAAGATATTATGGTGCATTTTCTCAGCAGATGCTCAAGGGCAATCCCCAGCTGAAACTGATCTCAAATGCCCTTGAAGACTATGACTTCCGCACCCTGGAAGGCAATTTACAATATCCTCCCAGTGGAGACCTATTACTCAACTTAAAACTTGTCGGGCGTAGTGAATCAATGGATTCAGAAAGAGACCTGATTATTAACCTCAACCTTGAGAATAATATTCCTGCAATGTTGCGCTCGTTACAGGCCAGCCGTGACCTGACAACAGCGTTAGAAAAGCAACTGGACCAATAGGTTGCTAGTACAGTAGGCTCTCCCCACTAGTGCATAAGGTCGACTAATTCAGAGCGGGTTAAGGTAGAGCCATTACAATTGCCAAATGTGGTCACTCCCGACGCAGTTGGCGAACCTGGCCTGATTTTTGACGTAACTGCTGAAGATGCAACAAATAAAAGGCGCCTAAGTGGCACCATAAGGAGTATCAGATGAGGGCCAGCCGGCTGATTCTTTTAGGAGTACTGTACACTTTGATTGCTATAGGTTGCACACCTACTGTAGCAGTGAAGGCCCCCAGCGAGCCAATTACTGTAAACCTGAATGTTAAGATTGAACATGAAATCCGGGTCAAAGTGGACAAGGATCTTGAAAACCTGTTTGACGACAAGGAAGGCATTTTCTGAGGAGATAGAATATGAGTATGGTAAAGAAAGCTCTATTAGTTCTGGGCTTGATATTGGCGTTACCCGCAATGGCGATTTCCTTAGAAGATGCCAAAAAGCAAGGGTTAGTGGGAGAAGCAAACAGTGGCTATATCGCTATTGTGGACGCCAGTTCGCCTGAACTGGAGAAGCTTGTAAAAAAAATTAATGCGGAACGTAAGCAGGCCTATACCGAGATTGCCAAAAGCCACAATGTCGATATTGCCCAAGTTGCGGCACGTGCTGCCGAGAAACTAGAGGCCCGCCTATCCCGTGGGGAGTACTACCAGGACAACCTTGGTCGCTGGGTGAGAAAATAAGCGCTCTTGAAGTAGAAAAACGGAAACTGTGACGTATTACATCGCTATCACAGTTAGTTTGAGGAAGCCCCACGAAACACACCTTTCATGGGGCCTCCCTATTTAGGGGCCAAAATTAGAGATTTCCAAACAGGGATTGCCCGTCAAGTCCCTGCTTTTCCATAACTTCCCTTAAACGTTTCAGTGCATCAACTTGGATTTGGCGAACCCGTTCACGAGTGAGACCAATTTCACGCCCAACTTCTTCTAGGGTGCTCGCCTCAAAGCCACGTAATCCGAAGCGCCTGGATACAACTTCACACTGCTTATCGGGAAGCTCACCAAGCCAGCGATTAATGCTATCGAAAAGGTCGCTATCCTGAAGGAGTTCTGCCGGATCAGACTCCTGCTGGTCGGGTATAGTATCAACCAACGTCTTCTCGGAAGAAGGGCCTATAGGAGTATCTACGGAGGTGACTCTCTCATTGAGCCCCAGCATCCGTTCGACGTCCTCTACTGGTTTCTCCAACAAGTTAGCAATCTCTTCTGCAGATGGCTCGTGATCCAGCTTCTGTGCAAGCTCACGAGATGCTCGAAGATACACATTTAACTCTTTTACTACATGGATTGGCAGGCGAATAGTACGAGTCTGATTCATAATGGCTCGTTCTATTGTCTGACGTATCCACCAAGTAGCATAAGTAGAAAAGCGGAAACCTCGCTCCGGATCAAACTTCTCAACAGCGCGAATTAACCCCAAGTTGCCCTCTTCGATTAGGTCTAACAATGCGAGGCCACGACTAACGTAGCGACGGGCGATTTTTACAACAAGGCGTAGGTTACTCTCGATCATACGCTTTCTTGATGCAGCATCACCACGCAAGGCCTTGCGTGCGTAATAAACCTCTTCTTCAGCGGTCAGTAGGGGGGAAAAGCCTATTTCATTGAGATAGAGCTGGGTGGCATCCAGGTTCTTCTGTAAATGGCCATCGCCATCCAACCTGCTAACCCGACTCTTCTCTGTGGGGGAGGAAACGGAGTTATTTTTTGCCGCATTTCTCCGCGTACGGCCACTACTTTTACCTTTTTCGGAATTTAGTTTCTGCTCATCATTCTCTACCGCCAACTCAGGAGGAAAGTCTTCTGCCTGGCCAGTCATGGACTGGTCTTGCCGTTGTGCTTCCATTTCCCCTGCTCCTTGTACTTTGCCAATATCAACCGCATAGCATGAGACCAGAATCGGTCTAAAAAACGACCAATCAGGTACACATGTGCGACAGCCACAGAATCGGCTTGACCATTTGGTCGCCACGATTGCTGTGACCACCCCAAGTGGTATTAGTTAAAAGTCCATTTTTATTTGCAGAGCTTTAGAGCACTCTCCCGGCTTAAGGCAGATACGCGAGAGGGTCCACTGGCTGACCGTTTTTTCGTATTTCAAAGTGGAGCTTGTCGCGGTTGGTACCACTCGAACCCAGTTCCGCTATCCGTTGTCCAGCTTTGACCTTACTACCCTCTTTCACCAGCAGTCGGTGATTGTGGGCATAAGCACTCAAGTAAACATCGCTGTGCTTAACGATCAGCAGTTTTCCATACCCTCTCAGTGCACTGCCAGCGTAGATAACAGTGCCATCAGCTGCTGCCGATACAGATTCTCCCTTTTCACCGGCGATATCAACACCCTTCCGCAAGGGGTCTCCAGAGCGGAACTTACTGATGACTTGTCCACGGACAGGCCAACGCCAGTGAATCGCCCCTGTTCGCTTACTTTGAGGCTTCTGGCGCGTAGAGCTTCTCGTTAAAGATTTTTTATTCTTGGCGGGAATAGCTTTTTTTGTGGGCACAGGCTTAGCCACAGTTTTTTTTCTGGCTACAGGGGAGCTTGAGGCGACTTGACGCGGCACTTTACCATTCAACTGTAAGCGTTGGCCGGGATAAATATTATAGGGAGGCTTAATGCCATTGATAGCCGCCAGCTTGCGGAAATCCTGACCGTAACGCCAGGCAATAGAATACAGGGTATCCCCGCGGCTCACAGTATGATGATTGAGACGGATACTTGGAGGCTGATTTAGGGAACTACTCGGTGCTCTGTGGCCAGCACAGGAAACCAGGGCTATAGCCACGACACAGACGCCTAATATTTTTAACATCAAAGTCAAAAAATGACCAATATTAGGCTTATTGTTCCGCCAAAAATGGGCCTCAACTTGTCGTAAAAGATGACATTCCATTATTCTCTTTTTACATCAGACCACGGCATTTATGGAAAAAGTGTCTAAAGAAAAGCTCTAAAAATCATTGGAAAAGCTTCATAAAAAGCTGCCATACCGAGATATTCCAGATCTTATTGCGGTGTGGCGTAGGATTTACCTCGATGCCCCCCTCCGAAATAGTCCACCGCGAGAACCAGTACCGCAGCAACCAAAGCGGCAATAATCGCAGGCCCCAGATTCGCATTCTCACCTGTCTGGGCCATAAAGTTCGACGGGGATGTATTGGCGAGTAATGGCGCAAGCTTACTGGAAACAGTTTCGGCACCATTGATTGGTAGCTTCCAGGGCCAAATTATTTTCAGGCTACCTAATAAGATCCCTGCAAGAAAAGCCAATGTGCGAGCGACATATTTGTGCATCAACCAGGAAAGCAATCGGCTAAAAAGCATTAACCCCAGAGCGGCCCCAACCGCAAAGTACAATAAATTCGACAATTGCAGCTCATGTACTGCAGTGAGTACCTTGGGATAAATCCCAATCATAAGCAGGATAAAGGCACCTGAAATTCCGGGCAAAGCCATGGCACAAATTGCCAATGCTCCAGATAAAAATAAAGTAAGTGGCGTAGCTGGGATGTCCCCAGGGCGAAGCTCACTGACAACAACTGCCAGCGCGATGCCTAGAAAGAGAAAGACCGCTGTCGAAAGAGACCACCTGGGGATATTGCGAAGAATAGGGAAGGTAGAAGCCAGCACTAGGCCAAAAAAGAAAGACCAGACGAGAATAGGATATTGCTCTAAAAGGCCGCTAATAATCCTCGCCAGGCTGAAGATACTGATCAACACCCCTAAAAACAGGGATAACAGGAAGCTGCCATTGATGTGCTTCCACGTCGCTGATAGCCCTTCCACCCGCATTATCGTAATACAGTGAGGCCCTATCCGGCTCAAAGAGTCGAGTAACTCCTGGTAGATCCCTGTGATAAAAGCAATGGTCCCCCCGGAAACCCCCGGAACAACATCTGCAGCACCCATTCCCATACCACGCAGCACTACACCCGGGTACCGGCTCTTAAAGAGCTCTCTAAATTTCATCGAACCACACCACTAAGCAGCGGCACAAACCGCACTGCTTCTAGCTTTTCCACATCGAACTGATCGGTATCCTGGCGACGAGAGATCATCATCAGGTGCTGTTGCTCCGAACCCACAGGAATAACCAGCACGCCATTTGGTCCCAACTGTTGCTTGAGTTCATCGGGAACCGTTGAGGGAGCCGCTGCTGCCAGGATTGCATCATAAGGCCCTTTTTCCGGCCAGCCAAAACCACCACTACTGAGATTGTATTCAATATTCTGATATCCCAACTCGTTAAGACGCTGGCAGGCCTTATCGAGCAAGGGTTCGACACGCTCAACAGAAAAAAGTTGTTCAACCAGCCTAGAAAGAATTGCGGTTTGGTAGCCGGAACCCGTACCAACTTCTAAAACTCTATGCAGGGATTTGGCCCTGCTCAGCAGCAACTCTGTCATGCGGGCAACAATGTAAGGTTGGGATATTGTCTGGCCATAGCCAATTGGCAGAGCTGTATCCTCATAGGCGCGGATCGCCAGGGCTTCATCCAGAAAAAGGTGCCTGGGGGTCGAAGCCATCACATCGAGGACTTCTTCATTGCTAATGCCCTCATCCCTCAAGCGTTGGATCAGGCGATTGCGAGTTCGCTGGGAGGTCATTCCCAAGCCTTCGTGTCTCAAGCGGTCCATAAGCTTTTATTCCATCCCCTGTATAACTCTCGCTTTCAGCCACAAATTTTATGTGTCCGAGTTCACATTGACCAGCTGTGCCACCTCCCTTAGCAAGGCTGTTGCGAATGCCCCAGGCGGCAACGCAAATTCCAAGAGGAGGTCATCAGACTGCCACTCAAAACGAAAGGCCTCTGGACGTAGGGCCAGTGGTCTTCGCTCTTGCTTGAGCCCGCAATGTTCCAGCCAGTTACACCAGCTCAGCCACTTCTCTAGTACTTGCTGCTCCAATTCGCCTTGAGGACCTGTGGCGAGGTTTCTACCGCGCCCCCACAAAGGACCACTGGGCTCACTTTGTGGCTCACCCTCAATACTTTGCTGCCAGCAGTCTTGAGTGATTCTTTCTGCCAATACCTGATTAAACAGCCAACTGCGCGCAGCCGACATGGCAAAGGCCTTTTCATTCTTACGACAGCGTCCCTCTTCTTCCGCCAGGTGACGCGCCAGGTTCAGGTTGCCGCCATCGATACCAAAGCGCTGCTCACCGAAGTAATTTGGCACTCCGCCACCTACCTGTTTAAGCACCTCTTCCGCAGCCACCCGATCACCACTTACATTGCGCAGGCGAATTTTAAACCGATTGCCTACATGCTCCCCGCGACGTAGTTTACGGCCGCCTCGAAAAAACCTCAGAAGTGAAACTTCTTCACTATTGATCTGCGACCAATCTGCCTCTGGCTTCTGTCCGAGCCAAACACTAAACCACTGCGTGGTTACGGCATGTCGATCCTTCAACCCAAAGTAGCTGACATCCAGAGGGCGCACTCCGGCGAGTTTGGCTAGCTGTTTTGCCACCCAGACAGTATTGGCCCCCCGCTTCTTAATATGCAGATACACATGCTCCCCGTCCTCTGTAGGTTCGGGAAAAGCCATCTCATCGACAACAAAATCTTCCGCAACAGTACGAAAATCAGCAGAGATTGCCGCCCCACCCAAAGCGCGGGGCCAATTTAGATTCCAGACTTCAGACATCATATCGCTCAAGTAAAACAGTGGCCTGGGCCGCAATTCCTTCACTCCGCCCGGTAAAGCCAAGCTTCTCCGTAGTCGTTGCTTTCACACTAATATCGGCGATATCCACACCGCAATCCGCAGCAATATAGCCGCGCATGGTTTCTACATGAGGAGCCATCTTGGGAGCCTGTGCAATGAGAGTGGTATCAGCATTCACCAGGCGATATCCCCTTTCCTTAATTAGGGTCATGACATGTTGCAAAAGGGCACGACTATCCGCTCCACTAAAACGCTCATCCGTATCGGGAAAATGATGACCGATATCACCGAGAGCCAAAGCACCAAGAAGCGCATCGCAAAGTGCATGCAGCAACACATCCCCATCGGAATGGGCTTTTAAACCAAAGCTATGGGGAATTTTTGCTCCACCAAGCACAACATGATCGCCAGGGCCAAACGCATGCACGTCAAAGCCCTGGCCAATTCTAAAACTCACTATCGATAATCCTCGGTGGGAGCGTAGCGCAGACGTAAAATGGTCTCTGCCATTACGATATCGGTGGGGTGGGTCACTTTGATATTGTCACTCCGACCTTCAACAAGTTGCGGAGAGTGACCAAAAATTTCCAACGCACTTGCCTCATCTGTAACAGCTTCACCTTGCTGCAATGCTTGACTGAGGCAGGAGCGAAGTAGTGCAAGAGGCGCTCGCTGAGGGGTCTGCGCAAGCCATATCTGTTTGCGATCCAGGGTTTGTTCAACACATTGAACACCGCTTATCTCAGACCCTCTCTTTACAGTATCACTGGCCTGACGCGCTAGCAGCGCGGTCTGTGCAACCTGGCTGTGCAATAGTGCACTAATGTCTTCCATTGCAACACATGGCCGAGCGGCATCATGTACAAGCACTGGGGTGTCGCCATGTTCCCGTTGAGCGAGAAATTCCAGGGCTGAGAGGACAGAATCCGCTCGCTCAGCGCCACCAATTACAGTGTGCATTAATGGGTGAGAGGCTTCTTTCAAGTGCGGGAAAAATTCATCATCCTTTGATAGGGCCACAACAACGCCAGCAAGTCCCGGCCAACTTAAAATATTCCGCAGGGTTAGGGACAATAAAGGGCGCCCCAGTAATGGTAAATATTGCTTGGGGCGATCGGCTCCCATGCGTTTACCAACACCCGCAGCGGGCACAACCACCCAATAATCTGTAATCACTTTTTAGCCTCTTCCGAGTCCAGGAAGATAAACAGGGTTTCCCCTTCCTTAATCAATCCCAAATCATAGCGTGCCTTGGCTTCGACACCATCAGTGCCCACTTTCAGGCTTCGTACTTCTCTCAACAACTGGCGATTTTCCCGCGCTAAAGCTGCATTTTTTTCCTGTTGCTGAGCAAGCTGTCGTTTGAGACGGGTAACTTCGGCAAGACTGCCATCATCAACCCAGAGACGATACTGAGTGGCAAGCAGAATAAAGGTAAGAATTCCCAGCAGCCATTTCATACGAGATTACGATATTTCGCTTGTTCGTATTATAGGTATTGCAGAGGAATCCCTCTGCAATACCAATGTGCGATTCAAATATTGATTATTTGAATTCAGCACGGCCACGGTAAGGAGCGGAACCATTCAGTTCAGCTTCAATACGCAGCAGACGATTGTACTTAGCTACGCGGTCGGAGCGACACAGGGAGCCGGTTTTGATTTGGCCAGCAGCGGTAGCTACAGCCAGGTCAGCAATGGTGGTGTCTTCAGTTTCACCAGAGCGGTGAGAGATTACAGCGGTGTAGCCTGCATCTTTTGCCATCTTAATCGCGTCCAGAGTTTCGGACAGGGAGCCGATCTGGTTGAACTTGATCAGGATAGAGTTACCCACGCCTTTCTCGATACCTTCTTTTAGTATCTTGGTGTTGGTTACGAACAAGTCATCGCCTACCAGCTGTACTTTTTCACCTATCTTGTCGGTGAGAATTTTCCAGCCGTCCCAATCGCTCTCGTCCATACCGTCTTCGATAGACAGGATCGGATAGTTGGCGGACAACTCAGCCAAATAGCTGGCGAAACCTTCGCTGTCGAACTGCTTGCCTTCGCCAGCCAAGTCGTACTTGCCATCTTTGTAGAACTCGGAAGAAGCACAATCCAGAGCCAGGGTAATGTCATCACCCAAGGTGTAACCGGCCTTTTCTACCGCTTCAGCAATCACTTTCAGAGCGGCTTCGTTGGATGGCAAGTTCGGAGCAAAGCCGCCTTCATCGCCAACCGCAGTGTTCAGGCTGTTGCTGGACAGTACTTTTTTCAGTGAATGGAAGATCTCAGCACCTTGACGCAGGGCTTCGGCAAAAGATTCAGCTTTAACGGGCTGAACCATAAACTCCTGGATATCCACATTGTTATCGGCGTGCTCGCCGCCGTTTAGGATATTCATCATCGGAACCGGCATAGAGTATTCACCCGGAGTGCCGTTTACTTCAGCAATGTGCTGATACAGGGGGATTTTTTTGGAAGCTGCAGCGGCTTTAGCGGCCGCTAGTGAAACCGCCAAAATAGCGTTGGCACCCAGGTTAGCTTTGTTTTCAGTACCGTCGGCATCGATCATCGCCTTATCCAGGGCGCGTTGATCAGTTGCGTCCATACCTTTGAGCAGATCGGCGATAGTGGTGTTGATATTCTCAACCGCTTTCAATACGCCTTTGCCCAGGTAACGACTTTTATCGCCATCGCGCAATTCCAGAGCTTCACGAGAACCAGTGGAGGCGCCAGAAGGAGCGCAAGCGGAACCAATGGAACCGTCTTCCAGGATTACATCGGCTTCGACGGTAGGGTTACCGCGGGAATCCAGCACTTCGTAGGCTTTAACAGCGACAATCTTGCTCATTAACAATGGGCTCCGTATTAGTACTAACTAAACTTGTTACTTATTAAAAAGGTAATTACTGAAAGAAATTTTCCAATAGCTGCACGCAACAATTAAGGGTTCTTACTCTTGTGAAACTTTTTCTCACAGTTTTTTGTGAGTATCTCTAATCGTAGCTTCCATGAATAATAGCTACAGAATAAGTACCAAGTGCCCAAAAAGGGCGCGCGCTATGTATTTCTTACTTTTATTCAGTATCCAGAGGCGTAAAGCCTTTGATTAAATCATCCACAGCTTTCATCTGTGCGAGGAATGGTTCCAGCTTCTCCAGTGGCAATGCACTGGGGCCATCACACAATGCCTTATCTGGATTCGGGTGTGCTTCCAGGAACAGGCCGGCAATACCAATAGCCAAACCTGCTCGGCCCAGCTCAGTGACCTGTGCACGGCGACCACCAGAGGCAGCACCGGAAGGGTCGCGCATTTGCAGTGAGTGGGTGACATCAAAAATCAGCGGCGCACCGCCGGAGGCATTGACCATGGTACTGAAGCCCAGCATATCGACAACCAGGTTGTCGTAGCCAAAGCAGGCACCGCGCTCACACAAAAGAATATTTTCATTGCCGCACTCAGCAAATTTCTCCACCACATTTTTAACTTGCGGAGGGCTCATAAACTGGGGCTTTTTGACGTTGATCACTGCACCAGTCGCTGCCATAGCGGCGACCAGATCAGTCTGGCGGGCCAGGAAGGCCGGCAGCTGGAGAATATCCACGACTTCGGCAACCGGAGCAGCCTGGTGTACTTCGTGGACATCGGTAATCAAGGGGACCTTAAAAGTGTCTTTGATTTCCTGAAAAATCTTCAGGCCTTCTTCCATACCCGGTCCGCGATAGGAGTTGATGGAAGAGCGATTGGCCTTGTCAAAAGACGCTTTAAAAACATAGGGAATACCCAGTTTTTCAGTGACTTTTACATAGTGCTCAGCCACCTGCATCGCCAGGTCGCGGGATTCCAGTACATTCATACCGCCAAAAAGCACAAAGGGCTTATCGTTGGCGACCTGAATATTTCCGACTTCAATTGTTTTCACTGTCAGCTCCCTGTCATCTCACCCCCAATCACAGAGACCGGGGGCGGATTACTGATTAACCCTGGTTGTCACGCTGCTTCATTGCGGCGGCAACAAAGCTTTCGAACAGCGGGTGGCCGTCGCGCGGGGTTGAAGTAAATTCCGGGTGGAACTGGCAAGCAACGAACCAGGGATGGTTCGGCAATTCAACCATTTCTACCAGGGTATCGTCTGCAGACCAGCCGCCAATTTTCAAACCGGCTTGCTGCAGGCGATCAACGTAGTTGTTGTTCACTTCGTAGCGGTGGCGGTGACGCTCTACAATGACGTCTGCGCCGTAGATATCGCGAGCCTTGGTATCTTTAGCCAAGCGACACTCCTGGCCACCCAAGCGCATGGTGCCCCCCAGGTCAGACTGCTCGTCGCGCTTCTCGATATTGCCTTCACTATCGATCCACTCTGTAATCAGGCCGATAACCGGGTGCGGGGTTTTAGTATTGAATTCAGTACTGTTGGCACCTTCGAGGCCGAGCACATTGCGCGCGAACTCGATAACCACAGACTGTAAACCGAGGCAGATGCCCAGGTAAGGGATATTGTTTTCACGAGCGTAGCGAACAGATTCAAGCTTGCCCTCTAAACCGCGCTCACCAAATCCACCGGGAACCAGGATTGCATCGGCATCCTTGATCAGGTCAATGCCGTTCTCACCCTCAACGTCTTCAGCGTTGATAAAGTCGATATCCACTTTGCAACGATGCTTGATACCCGCGTGGGTCAGGGACTCGATCAGGGACTTATAGGCATCCAGCAACTCCATGTATTTGCCAACCATGGCAATTTTCACTTCGTGCTGGGGGTTCAGCTTGCCATCGACCACTTCATCCCACTCGGAAAGGTCTGGTGCCTGGCATTCCAGCTGCAGTTTTTCCACAACGATATCGTCGAGGCCGTAACTGTGCAGAAGACGCGGTACGCCATAGATGGTCTTGGCATCGGGCAGCGGTACAACAGCGCGCTCTTCAACATTGGTGAACAGTGCAATCTTGCGGCGGGAGTCCTCATCGATCTCACGCTCGGAACGGCACAGCAGAATATCCGGCTGCAAGCCGATAGAACGCAACTCTTTAACAGAGTGCTGGGTCGGCTTGGTCTTGGTTTCACCAGCAGTGGCAAGAAAGGGCACATAGCTCAGGTGGATCAACAGGGCACGGTTGGTGCCCATTTCCACACGCAGCTGACGCACAGATTCCAGGAACGGTTGGGATTCGATATCACCTACGGTGCCACCGATTTCAACAATAGCGACGTCGACATCGCGGCCACCTTCTACAACGCGGCGTTTGATCTCATCGGTAATATGGGGGATCACCTGTACGGTGCCACCCAGGTAGTCACCACGGCGCTCTTTGCGCAGTACGGTCTCGTACACACGGCCGGTGGTGAAGTTGTTACGCTTGGACATCCGGGTACGGATAAAGCGTTCGTAGTGACCCAGGTCCAGGTCAGTCTCGGCACCATCCTCGGTGACATACACCTCACCGTGCTGGAAGGGGCTCATGGTACCCGGGTCTACGTTGATGTAGGGGTCCAGTTTGAGGATGGTAACCTTGAGGCCGCGGGCCTCGAGAATGGCGGCCAAAGAGGCGGAGGCGATACCTTTCCCCAACGAGGAAACCACGCCACCAGTTACAAAAATATAGCGCGTCATGCAAAACCTTGGTCAGTTGAGCGCTCGATGAATGTCGAGCTTACAGGGCTGGCCCGGGCGGATAATCCAGCTTCTCCCGGTGCCTTTGAGACGGGGCGCCAGGGTAGCAGAAAACCCCTCTCCGCTCAATCGAAAAACCGCCAGCTGGGCGGTTTCACCGAAGGTGCTACTGGCAAAGTGGAGCAGCCCGCCTTACAGCAGAATAAATCGGCAACTGCCACCAGCTCTCCATCCAGATACACGAGCGGTATCCGGTCTCGCAGCCAGGGTTCCAACGCCCTCTCCTGCAACACCTTCTTGAGAGTCTGGGAGCGAAGTCGGTCGAGAGGCTGGACGCGCTCACCGCCCCGGCGGTATTTCACTTGATATACCCCCTGAGGCCAACCCTGCACCGATTCCAGTACACCACCTCTGGGCAACAGTAGTGCTGACACGCCATCCCATTGAAGGCTTTCTTCGGTGGTAGAAAAGGGCTCCATGACAGGGGTCAGATAGAGGCGCCGCTGAAAGCGTCGCACTACACACCCACCCAGTCGTACTTCCACCTGGGCATCCGCACCCGCTTTCTCAATTTGCGCCAAAGCTTCTTGCAGAACCACGGATTCCGGCGCCATACCACCCTGCAGCAACACCCAACCGCGCAGTAGATTTTTGCGCCGCGCAATACTTAAATTCATGAACGTCGCTAAAAAGAGGCTCTCCCCTAACCTCTCTCGCCTGATATCACAGATCTGCAAGTCAGCAAGCGCCAACTCCTCTAGCAGTAATGCAGATTCCCTAAGATTATCTGCAGCCCGCTGAATACTCTGCCGTGCCGACCAACGGGTGGATAAAACAGGCATGACCTGTTGGCGTAAATAGTTGCGCTCAAAAGCCTCATCAGCATTACTCTCATCCTCAATCCAGCTGAGCCCGTGTTCAAGGGCCCAGGCTTCCAGCTCACGGCGCCCCGCTGACAACAAAGGACGAAGTAAGGATTTACCCTCACCCAACGGCCGACTCTCCGCCATACCCGAAAGCCCAAGGACGCCCGCTCCCCGCATTAGTCTATATAGAAAGGTTTCTGCCTGATCATCCCCATGGTGACCGAGCAAAATTTGATCACCGGAGGACATCACCGAATCAAAAGCCTTGTAGCGAGCCTTACGCGCCCCCTGCTCTATCCCACCACCGCTTCTATCGACTTGCACACGCACCGCAACAAAAGGCACTTGCAGCTCACGGGCAACAGCTTCGCAGTGGTCAAGCCAGCGCTCTGCATTACTACTTAGGCCGTGGTGCACATGCACTGCCTTAACGGGGATACCATTCTGGTTGAGAAGATGCAGCAAGACAGTGGAATCCAAGCCACCAGAAAATCCAACCCATAGCTGTCCCAGAGCCGGGTGGCGCTGCATCGCAGACTTTATAAGTTGCGGTAGAGAATTTGCTGCGGATTTGGAGGTCACTGCCTATACCCTGGAACTGAGATCGACACAGTATACCGGTGCTGGCAACTTGAGTTGATGGACTTCTGAGCGGGAAGCGGGATATTGCAGAGCTACAGCTCTTCAGCAACTCAACCACTTAAAAGAGAGGTGTAGCCCAGACCTCAATTTTTACAGACCCGGGCATTTAATTACCAAAAACGGCTAGAGATAAAAGTCACTAACCCGCACAGCGAATATCAGCAGAAGCTGCCGCATCGGGTACCAATCGAACATTGGCTACGGCTATCGCTGCGGCCCCCTCACTCTCCAAGCGGAAGGCACTGAAAACCTTGCTAAAGTCAGCGCCAGCTTTGGCGAAGCATTGCAGGTCCACCGAGAGACGGGTCCAGTTATTCAGCGGCATGGTTTTCAGAGTGGCTTGCAGCGGCACTCTGGCAATACAGCCCTCTCCACAGGTCACCGCCGCTTGTAACGGTTCGCGCAGCTTTTGATCAACGCGAATATTCAGACTCAAGGCTGAGCCCTCCTCCAAATAAATGTCCAAGTTCTGCATATACTCCGCAGACAACTGCACAGCACCGGGGCGCAGGCCCTTCCACTCGATCAAACGCGCATCCTCTTGAGAGGACATATCAATCGAGGTCACAACGATATTGTTATCCTCACCACTGGCCGCTCGGTTGCCATTCACTGGAACTGCCTTGGCTCCGTCCTCGGCAATATTCAATACCCAGGGAGCGCGCGGACGGGAAACCAATAACCAGGCATCCTCCAGTCCACCCGCAGCCATATTTTCGCTGGTCTCAGGCAAGTCGTTGCTGACCAGGGATTCCTCATTCACACTCAAGCCGTAACCCAAAGCAAACAGGGGGTCGTAGTGCTCGTGGTATGGATTCAAAACCGTTTGATTGGTGTACATCGGCCAGCTAAAGGGCAACTTACCAGTGAAATCGTATCGAATCTCACCTTTGGCACCTCGGAATAATACATCGGCCACACCGGCACCCTCAGACCCCGGCAGCCAAGCGGCCACAAAAGCATCCGATGCATTTAATTCACTGTTCACCCAAAGCGGGCGACCGGACAGGAAAACACTGACAACTGGAATTTCCTGTTTACGCAATTTCTTCAACAGTGCCAGATCTTTCTTGTTACCGCGCTGGTATTCCAGATTTGTGATATCACCATGCCATTCCGCGTAGGGTTCTTCACCATAAATGGCAATAGCCACCTGGGGTGCCTTGCCATTGGCAAAGCTGGCATCGGTAAAGCTTCCATCCTCACTCAGTATGGCTTCACCACCCACGCTCTTTACGGCTGCGGCGATGCCCTCAAAGATGGAAGTAGCACCGGGAAAATCTTCACGGGTATTACCAGTGCCCTGCCAGGATATTGTCCAACCACCACTTTGTTTGGAGAGGTTGTCGGCCCCATCGCCGACGACTAGAACATTCTGCTTCGCGGCTAGCGGCAACAATTGATCATTGTTTTTCATTAACACCAAAGACTTCCGCACTGCCTCTCTGGCGATAGCGCGGTGCTCGGCATTGCCGAGAATACCAGCCTTGCCCGCTAGGGGCATATTACGCTCGAACAAGCCGGCGCGAAGTTTCACTCGCAGTATGCGGCGCACCGCATCATTCAAACGCTCAGTGGGGATTTCACCGCTCTTCGCCTGAGCCAAGGTATTGTTGTAGAGGGCCTTCCAATCCGCAGGCACCATAAACATGTCCAGACCAGCGTTAATTGCCGCGGCACAACTTTCCAGAGTGCAACCCGGTACGAAACTGTGACCATTCCAGTCCCCGACTACAAATCCATCGAAACCCAAACGCTCCTTCAAGACATCTGTCAGCAAGTATTGATGGCCATGCAGCTTCTCACCATTCCAACTATTAAAAGAAGCCATTACCGTTTGCACACCAGCGGGCAAAGCGGTCAGGTAACCTGCCGCATGTACTTCTGCCAGCTCCTTTTCAGGCACAGCGTTATCCCCGCGGTCGATTCCACGTGTAGTTCCACCGTCACCGACAAAATGCTTAGCCGTGGCGACCAGGTTTTCCCCGCGCAGAAAATCGGCTTCGTTCTTGCCACCCTGCAACCCTTTCACCATGGCTTCCGCATAGTCAGCCACTACAGCCGGATCTTCAGAATAACTTTCATAAGTGCGTCCCCAGCGGTCATCCCGCACTACCGCCACAGTGGGGGCAAAAGTCCAGTCGATACCGGTAACAGCGACCTCGCGGGCCGTCGCACGACCAATACGCTCGATCAGCTCAGCATCCTTCGCCGCCCCGAGGCCAATATTGTGGGGAAAAAGAGTTGCCCCAATAACATTATTGTGACCGTGCACCGCATCGGAGCCCCAAATCAGGGGAATAGCAACACCGCCATCGGAAGTGTCCATGGAAGCCTTGAAAAAGGCATCGGAAAGCGCGAGCCAATCTTTAGGCGTGGCAAACTTATCGTTGTTTGGAAAGGCACCACCACCGTTTAGCACAGAGCCCAGATGGTATTTCTTAACATCTTCAGCGGTGACGTGGCGGACCTCCGCCTGAATCATTTGCCCCACCTTCTCTTCCAAAGACATGCGCGACATAATTTCGGAAATACGCGCTTCCCGCTTTTCGCTGCGTGGAAACGCGGGCTCGAGTAGCGGCCAGTTTTCCAGGCTACCGCCACTGCTTATCTGGGAGTTATCCTCTTTTGACGGAACTTCTTCCCCCTGCGGCTGACAGCCAACAAGTGCCGAAACACAGAGCATTAAGCTCAGTGAAAATCGTTTTTTTAATTTCACGGATAACTCCCAAAGTTTTCCCACGCGAGTCCTTCTGTCCTACCAATTCCATCGCTATCAGAATGAGTAACACAGATATTATTATTTCGGTGTAAATCCCATACTCCAGCCACAGCCAATAAGGCCCCGATTGGATTTCAGGTATTCCACGCAACGGTATCAACGGAGCAAAGTGCAATACTTGCCGAGGAGCGCCAATAGAAATCCGATGGATTGGGCTAAATCACAGACAAGGCGGAAAACAATTTCTAGCTGGACTACTTAAAAAATAGCCTGGAGAAACGTTTCAGTTGCCTTTGCCCACTACTCCATCGCAGCGCCACGCAGAGCCGGAGAAAAAGCACCGTAATAAGCGATATAGCAGTAGCACAGCAGCGGTACTAAAAAAGAAATCTGAATACCCGCTTCATCGGCGAGCATCCCCTGAAGCAATGGAATAACCGCACCGCCAACAATGGCCATGCACAGGACACCGCTGCCCTGACTGGTGTACTGACCCAAACCTCGCAACGCCAGGCTGAATATGGTTGGAAACATAATGGAGTTGCAACCCCCCACAGCGACAATCGACCATACAGCCAAATAACCAGAGGAGAGCATCGCCACCCCGATAAGTACTACAGAACCCAGTGAACACACTGCCAGTGTTTTTCCCGCAGAAACATAGCGCAGCAGCAGGGCCCCGGCAAAGCGGCCTACCATAGCGCCACCCCAGTAGTAGGAAACATACTTTGCCGCTTCAAATAACTGCATTTCAGCAACAGAGGATTCACTAAAAAAGCTAACCAGGAAACTTCCTATAGCTACCTCGGCGCCTACATAGGCAAAAATACCAATTGCCCCCAGTGTCAATCTGGGAAAGCGCCAAATGGAAAAAGTCTCACTGCGGGGCGGGCTTGTACTGTGAGAAAGGCGGTGTTCGGGGATTGTCGGCAAGCGAATCCAGGAGAAAAAAGCCACCATCATCAACAGCACTACTGCCAACCAGAAATAGGGTTTTTCCACCAGGGCCGCCTCCCTAGCGCGAAATTCATCGACACTAGTTGCCGTATCGGGATCGGCGCCCATTGAAATCGCGGCAAAAAAAACGGCACCACCGGCAACCGGCGCCAAGGTAGTTCCCAGAGAGTTAAATGCTTGGGTTAGGTTTAAACGGCTTGGAGCCGTTTTGGCACTACCCAAAGCAATAACGTAGGGATTTGCTGATACCTGCAATACTGTAATACCAGAAGCCAGTACAAAAAGCCCCAATAAAAACACTTCATAGATTTGCAGGCGCGCAGCAGGAATAAAAACCAGGCAACCAGCACAAGCCACTAATAAACCAAAGACCAACCCCAACTGATAACCAACTCTACGCAACAGCAACCCAGCAGGAACGGAAACCAGAAAATAGGCTGCAAAAAAGTAAAACTGTACCAGGACAGCGCGGGTATAACTCAGCTCAAAAACATTTTTAAGATGTGGCACCAGAACATCATTCAGCCCGGTGATAAAACCCCACAGAAGGAAAAGCGAAGTCAACGCTGCAAGATTTAAATACCCTGGAGAGCGCCCCTCTTGAGCCTGGGCATCTGAATCACAAACAGCCATTTCGTTCGAGTGAAGACTCGAATCGGGCAACATCTGGCGCATTGGAAACCGATCCCCAAATTTCAAACTCGTTTCTTGGCGATTATACTGTTCTTCCTAAACGCTTTTGAGTCGCCAGCGGAAAATTAAGGACAAAATGTGCAATTTTTTATAACCCTTAATAAAAAACACTTTCACTCAATGAAAGTTGTCTTATGGGTCCAGATTGCCGAAAGTAACTTGACTAATCACCCCGAAAAGCGACAAAAAGGACTAAATAAGGGCTAAGCTGGAATCCTAGCGCACAGGCCCACTGGCGGGCACCGGTAAGCCAAGGTAATATCTTCCGGATAATAATGAACGCGATGATGAGCGTCTATCCCGTCATTTTCACAAAATTAAATATACGGGACATCATGCAGTACTCTACCCGTCAATACTGGAAGGCAACTGCGGAAATTCCTTCGACCCGCTGGTTTTGGAAATTACAGCTGGTCAGCTGGATTGGCATTTTGTTGGTGACATTCCTCTCCCTGACTCTCTGGCATTCACCCACTGAGTGGCCAAGCTTCGAGCCAGCAAATACTATTTTCCAGTGTGCTGTGGCTTTTGTTCTCTCGATATTCCTAAGACCCATTTTTGATATCGCCTGGGACTCTGAACTGGCCGTTCGCACAGTTATCTATCTACTCGCCGTTGCGGTGATTTCCGGCATCTGGACCCTGGTGCGCATGGAGGCCTATATCCGCTTGAGCGGGGAGCACTCCATCTGGTCTGAATTCGGCGGCTGGTATTATGCCTCCCTCTTTGTCTTTCTTTTTTGGAGTGCACTTTACTGTGGGGTTAAATACCACATACTGCTGCAAGGGGAACACAAAAAAATGCTTGAAGTGGCCGCGGACAACGAGCGCGAGCAACTTCGTAGACTCCAGGCAGAGGCTATCGCCAATGAGGCCCAGCTTAAAATGTTGCGCTATCAGCTCAATCCCCACTTTTTGTTCAATACACTAAATTCCATTAATGCTCTAATTCGCTTTCAACAGGCCGATGAGGCCCGCGAAATGGTTGTACGACTCAGTGATTTCCTGCGCCTCTCCCTAAAAGAGAGCCCTATGCAAAAAGTAGAACTTGAACAGGAAGTCAAAGCAGCACTCCTCTATCTGGAGATTGAAAAAACCCGCTTTGCTGACCGTTTGACTGTAGATCTCAATGTCGATGAAACAGCCCGACAAGCATTGGTGCCCAGTATGTTGCTACAACCACTGGTAGAGAATTCAGTAAAATATGCCATCGCCCCCAATGAAATGGGAGGCACCATCGGAATTCATGCGAAAAGTACCGGTGAGCGCCTACTGCTGGAAGTACAGGATTCAGGCTGTTCGGAAGACTGCGCCGGCGAGAGAAATTTCCAAGCAAGTTCCACCGGTGTTGGACTGAAGAATGTACGGGAGCGACTTTCCAACCTCTATCCACAAAATTACCGTATGGAGCAACAGGAAAAACCTGATTGCGGGATGTCGATACGAATCAATATTCCACTAGAAATAGCCACTTATCCCACCTATAAAACACGGGGAGAAGTCCAATGAACAAACTCACTGTCGTGCTGGTGGACGACGAACCCCTAGCCCTGCGCCTGCTGCAAAGCATGTTTGAGGAATTCCCGGATATAGAAATTGCCGCCTGCTGCCGCAATGGGCGCGAGGCGTTGCAAGCCGTATCTGAATACAGTCCAGACCTACTGGTTCTGGATGTACAAATGCCAGGCATGAACGGCTTTGATGTGGTCAGTCGTCTACAGGCCGATACCATACCATTGGTAATATTTGCCACTGCTTTCGACGAATATGCCCTCAAAGCTTTTGAGGTTCACGCTGTCGATTATGTTTTAAAACCCTTAGAAAGCGCTCGCCTAGAAACCGCCCTTGATCGCGCACGCCAGCGCTTGCAATTGGAACATGCCGGTAAAAAGAATATCCACCAGGAAGAAAAAAACCGGCTGCTGCGCTCTATTGAGGAAATGAGTTCAACCAAGGGACAAGCCTCTGAGACTCGCACCCCAGTGATCAACAATCGCCTGGCGATTAAGGATCGCGGCAGTATTACTATGGTCAATCAGCAGGATATCGAGTGGATTGATGCCGCCGGTGACTATATGTGTGTGCATGTAAAAGGGGAAACCCATGTTATGCGCAGCACCATCAAAGACCTGCAAAAACAGCTGTGCCCGGATAATTTCAAGCGTATTCACCGCTCCACCCTGGTGAATCTCAACTATATCGTACACATCAAAGTACTAACTAAAGGAGAGTACTTTCTCACCTTAACGAGCGGCGCTAAAGTCAAAGTCAGCCGTAACTATCGCCTACCGATCAAGGAATTTCTCGAAGCCAACCGACGCATAGCTTCAGAAGCCTCCTAAACAGCTTGCCCTTCAACGCCACTCAATACCGGCAGGGACTCGCCGGTATACCAGCAAAATAACCAACCTAAGCAATATCTGATCCACGCCATCCAGTTAATACAGAGAGCCCCTATCTTTACAAAAAAAAGCCGGCAAAAAATACCGGCTAAACGAGCTCAGAAGAGAAGAAAAAAATTAAGAGCGTTTGTCTGGGCGGTGACCAATGGCACCGTAGTAAAGAATATAGAGGTAGCAGAAAATAGGCAGGACAAATGCCAACTGGATACCCACTTGGTCCGCCAATAATCCCTGTAATAACGGCACTATAGCGCCGCCGACTATAGCTAGGCACAAGATACCAGAACCCTGACTAGCCGCCTTGCCAAGTCTCGCAAGAGCCAAACTGAAAATTGTTGGGAACATAATGGAGTTACACAAGCCCACCGCCAAAACAGCATACATTGCCAGGTAGCCGCTACCGGCTACAGTGATAAGCAGAAGTAGGCAGGAACCCAGGGAACACATTGCCAGCACTTTTCCCGCGGAAATAAAGCGCATAATCAAGGCTCCGGCAAAACGCCCAACCATGGCCCCACCCCAATAGAGAGATATATAAAAGGCCGCCTCGGATTCCTCGAGACCTGCTATGGAGTCTTCGGCAATAAAGTTCACCAGGAAACTGCCGATAGAAACTTCCGCGCCGACATAAACGAAAATCGCTACCGCCCCTAATACGAGATGGCGATAATTCCAGGCCGAAGCTTCACCTACCTCCGATGGGGTCTGTGAAGTATTGCTGACAATAGACGGCAGATTCAAAAACGCAAAAACCAGGGCCAACACGGCTAGGGTAGCCGCCAGAATCAGGTAGGGCACTTCGATCACTGAGGCACTGACTACGCCGACGGCTACTCCCGCAGCTGGGAGAATTAATAATGCACCGAATTGTGGGGCTACGGTGGTACCTAGTGCATTAAAGCCCTGAGTCAAGGTTAGTCGGCTGGGTGCCGTTCGCTCATTTCCCAAGGCGGCAACATAGGGATTTGCCGATACCTGTAAGATAGTAATACCGGAAGCGAGAATAAACAGGGCCCCAAGGAAAAGCCCATAGACCTCCATGCGCTCCGCAGGAATAAATAGTAAGCAACCCAATACCGCGATAGTGAGGCCGGTGACGATACCTTTTTGGTAACCAATCTTACTCACCAGACTACCCGCCGGCAGGGAAACCAAAAAATAAGCCCCAAAAAAACAGAATTGCACCAGCATCGCCTGGGCATAGTTCAGCTCAAAAATCCCCTTGAGATAGGGAATCAGGATATCGTTCAAACAGGTAATAAACCCCCACATAAAAAACAGTGAGGTCAAAGCTACCAGCGCAAATTTTTGTCCCGCTTGATCACCAGCTTGTAACTGCACAGCATCCGTTGCCATATTCCTCTGCAAAATTGCCATATTTGATTCCCAGAAACTTCTGCCGCAACTAAACCGTAAATGGCAAGCCAGCACTTAAACACTTGTTATTCTTTTTGCTTTCTACCATGGAGGCACAGATACGACGCAGCGGTTTTCGATAAGGGGGGTAAAAAATGGGGGCAGTAGGGACAGTGTAAAGTGCCCTGGGCACGCTCAACTAGCGGGACAAACAAATAACAGAAGAGGAACAAGCAACCCAACAAATGGGGAATCGCCAAATATAGAGTAGATCTCGTAAAAAGAAACTGGACTCTAAAGAAAGAAAAAAGGGCAGCGCCATGATCGGGACTGCCCTTTTAAGGATATTAAGAAACGATATTGCCGTAGCTCATCAGGCGCTGATAGCGCTTTTCCAGCAACTCATCAATAGGAATAGCACTCAACTGTTCCAGTTGTTCACCGAGGCGCTCCTTCAGGCTCTCAGCCATGGCATCCGGATCTCGGTGCGCACCGCCGAGGGGCTCTGGGATGGTTTCATCCACAATACCTAACTCCTCCAACACACTGGAAGTCACCCCCATAGCCTCGGCAGCCAGTGGAGCCTTCTCTACGGTCTTCCAAATAATATTGGCGCAGCCCTCCGGAGAAATCACAAAGTAGGTGGAGTACTGCAGCATATTGAGCTGATCACCAACACCAATTGCCAGAGCACCACCGGAAGAACCCTCACCAATCACGGTACAAATAATCGGCGTGCGCAAACGGGACATCACCGCCAGGTTCTGGGCAATGGCCTCACTGATGCCGCGCTCTTCACTGTCGATTCCGGGGTAAGCCCCTGGAGTATCGATCAAAGTCAGCACCGGCATTTTAAAACGCTCGGCCATTTCCATAATGCGCAAAGCTTTGCGGTAGCCCTCCGGCTTAGGCATACCGAAGTTACGCGCAACCTTCTCGTTCACAGAGCGGCCTTTTTCTTCACCGATCACGGCTACTGGCTTGCCATTCAAGCGTGCGATCCCAGTAATAATCGCCTTGTCATCACCAAAATGACGGTCGCCGTGCAGCTCGTCCCAATCGGTGAATAGCCGCTCAATATAATCCTTGGAGTATGGACGCTGCGGGTGCCTGGCCACCTGGACCACTTGCCAGGGACTCAGGTCTGCGTAGATGGACTCGGTCAGAGTTCTGCTCTTATCCCGCAGCCGGGTCACTTCATCGGCGATATTCAGCTCATTGTCGTCCCCGACCAGCTGCAACTCTTTAATTTTGCTTTCCAGCTCTGCAATCGGCTGCTCAAACTCGAGAAAGTTGAAATTCATGAAATCTGCGCCTTAACTCTTTTCCATGCCTCTGGGCAATCACAGCGACATAGCTTAACTGTACAGAACCGACCAGTCGAGCCCAGTGGACTTTAACGCCGCTCAGCGTATTGAAGTGCCACCCGCTCACGTCCCAGCAACTCCCGCAGGGACTGAACCATCTGATCATTCGGCTCCACATTCCACTGTGGAGGCAGGCGGTAGAGACCTCGCGCATCGTGGCGCAACACTTCCAGACTGACCCCGCACTGGCCACCGGTATAGGGCTGCAAACACGAGGCCAGACGCTTGGCTAACCCAGGGGCCACAACACCGGTATCGACTTGCAGGCGCACACCGGTCACCCGGCTCTGACGCAGCTCATCCAGGGTGGAAACCCCATTCACGGTCATTTTCAGACCGCCGCTGTAATCGTCATTGGCCACGGGGCCTTCGAGTACCAGCAGCGCATCCTTAGCCAGCTTGTCGCGGTGTTCGCCAAATGCCTCGCTAAACATGGCCGCCTCAATACGGCCGCTGCGATCATCCAGGGTAACAATAGCCATGGAATCGCCACGCTTGGTCTTCATCACCCGCATAGCAACCACCAGGCCCGCCACTTTTTGCGCTTCGCGGCCAGGTTTTAAGTCGGCGATTCGCGCCTTCACCAGGTGCTGTAACTCACCGGCATATTCGTCAATGGGGTGGCCGGTGAGATACAGACCCAGGGTGTTTTTCTCACCCTCCAAGCGCTCGCGAATACTCCAGCAGCGAGTGCGACGGAAGTCCTCGTACACATCACCATCGGAAGATTGGGGCACCACCTCACCGAACAAATCCATCATGCCTGCATTGGCATTAGCCTTTTGCTGTTCCGCCGCCTTCACCGCTTCATCCAGCGCGTTAAACAGCACCGCGCGGGAATAATCCAAGCCATCACTGCCGCCAGTATCCGGCCCAATGCTGTCGAAGGCACCAGAGCGCACTAGCGCCTCTAGTGCGCGCTTATTCACCTTGCGCGGATCGACACGCGAGCAGAAATCGAACAGATCGGTAAAGGGACCGCCCTCTTCCCGCGCCGCAATAATATTTTCAATCGGCCCCTCACCCAGGCCCTTGATGGCACCGAGACCGTAAATAATGCGGTTATCGATATCCACCGAGAACTGGAAGCTACCCAGATTCACATCCGGCGGCACCAGCACCAGCTCCATGGCTCGGCACTCTTCGATAAAGGTCACCACCTTATCGGTCTTATCCATATCCGAAGACATGGTCGCCGCCATAAACTGGGCGGGATAGTGCGCTTTCAGCCAAGCGGTCTGATATGACACCAGTGCGTAAGCCGCAGAATGCGACTTGTTAAAACCATAGCCTGCGAACTTCTCTACCAGGTCGAAGATCTTAATCGCAAGTTCGGGGTCAATTCCTTGCTCTTTTGCCCCATTTTCAAAAGTGGCCCTCTGTTTGGCCATTTCCTCCGGTTTCTTTTTACCCATCGCCCGGCGCAACAGGTCAGCGCCACCGAGGGTATAGCCCGCCAACTCCTGGGCGATCTGCATAACCTGTTCCTGGTAGACGATCACGCCGTATGTGGGCTCCAGGATCGGTTGTAGTTTCTCGTGCTGGTATTTGGCATCAGGGTAGGCCACCTGAGCGCGACCGTGCTTACGGTTAATAAAGTCATCAACCATGCCCGATTGCAGCGGACCCGGACGGAACAGAGCCACCAAGGCGATCATATCTTCCAGGTTGTCCGGCTGTAGGCGCTTGATCAGGTCCTTCATCCCCCGGGATTCCAACTGGAATACCGCAGTGGTCTCTGCCCGCTTGAGCATCTTGAAGGTTTCATCATCGTCCAGTGGCAGCGCGGCGATATCCAGAGGTTCCAGCCCCTCGCGCGCTCGCGTCTCATCCACCATGCGCTTGGCCCAGTCGATGATGGTCAGCGTCCGCAGGCCGAGGAAGTCGAACTTCACCAGACCCGCATCTTCCACATCGTTTTTATCGAACTGGGTCACCAGGCCTGCACCGGTCTCATCACAATAGAGTGGCGCAAAGTCGGTAAGCTTGGTGGGGGCGATAACCACACCACCCGCGTGCTTACCCACATTACGGGACACCCCTTCGAGCTGCAGGGCCATCTCCCAGATTTCCTGGCCCTCGTCATCGTGGTCGAGGAATTCCCGCAGGATCTCTTCCTGGTCGAAGGCCTTTTGCAGGGTCATGCCCACATCGGGGGGAATCATTTTGGACAGCTTGTCGGCGAGGCCGTAGGACTTGCCCTGTACCCGCGCCACGTCCCGCACCACCGCCTTCGCGGCCATGGTTCCGAAGGTAATAATCTGGCTCACCGCCTGGCGGCCATAGTTATCCGCAACGTAGCCAATTACCCGGTCGCGCTTCTCCATACAGAAGTCGATATCGAAGTCGGGCATCGACACCCGCTCCGGGTTCAGGAATCGTTCGAACAGCAGATCGTATTGCAGCGGGTCCAGATCGGTAATGTCCAGCGAGTAAGCCACCAGGGAGCCGGCACCGGAACCCCGCCCCGGGCCCACCGGTATATCGTGGTCTTTGGCCCACTGGATAAAGTCCATTACGATCAGGAAGTAACCGGGGAATCCCATCTGGATAATGATATCCAGCTCAAAGCGCAGGCGGTCTTCATAGACCTGGCGGCGCTCGGCATAGTCCGCAGCGGATTTGTCGAGGATAGTGGCGAGGCGCCGCTCCATACCTTCATAGGAGACCTTTTCGAAGAACTGGTCTTCGGTCATACCCTCGGGAATCGGGTATTCCGGCAGGAAGTATTTACCCAGCTGGATCGGTGCGGAGCAGCGCTTGGCAATCTCCACGGTGTTTTGCAGGGCTTCGGGGATATCGCCAAACAGCTCCCACATCTCCTCTGGCGTGCGGAAATACTGTTCGGCGGAATAACGGCGCTCGCGGCGGGGGTCATCGAGGGCGCGGCCTTCGTGAATACACACGCGCACCTCATGGGCCTCGAACTCGCTCTCTTCCATAAAGCGCACATCGTTGGTGGCTACCACTGGCAAATTTAATGCCTGCGCCAAATCCACCGCCGAGTGCAGGTAGTCTTCATCGCCGGCGCGACCGGTGCGCTGTAATTCCAGGTAGTAGCGGCCGGGGAATAACTCCGCCCACTCCCGTGCCAGCTCCTCTGCCTGGGCGCGGCGCCCCGCCACCAGTGCACGGCCCACATCGCCGTACTTAGCACCGGACAGCATCAGCACCCCTTCGCTGTACTCCTTAACCCATTCCCGTTTGATATAGGCGTTACCGTGGTACTGGCCTTCCATCCAGGCGCGGGAAATCAGTTCGGTAATATTGCGGTAACCATCGGCGTTCATCGCATAGAGAGTAATCAGCGTCGGCTTGCCCTCGCCGCCTTCGCTGAGCCAAAAATCCGCTGCGGTAATCGGCTTGATACCGGCGCCCAAACAAGCCCGGTAGAATTTGATCTGCCCGTAGAGGTTGCACTGGTCGGTAATCGCCAGGGCTGGCATTTCCAGCTCCTGGGCGCGGGCGATGGCCGGCTTGATTCTTACCAGGCCATCGATCAGGGAAAATTCTGAGTGAATTCTTAGGTGGACAAAGGGTTGGGTCATAGTCGCATTTAGTTCCGGGCCCTGCGAGGCCCGGCCCCGACAAAGCGCTATCGATTGTTTACCAGATTCGGCCCATTTGCCGCGCGCGCTCGGTGCAGAGCTTTAACACTGCACGGCGCTCATCATTGTTCATGGAGCCCCAGCGGCTGATTTCGTTACCACTGCGAAAACAGCCCTCGCACAGGTCCTGCTCATTCAGGGCACATACGGAGATACAGGGGGATTTCACCGGGCGCTCTTTCGGCTCCACGGTTTTTACCGGTTGTTCAGACATCTTTAGCCTCAAGCGGGACCAGTTCACTGGCGAAATGTTTGCCGTTGGCCGCATAGTGATCGCTGCTGGCTTTGAGCAGCTCGTAGGTGGCGGGATCGAGAGATTTTACTACCTTGCCGGGAGAGCCCAGCACCATAGAGTAATCGGGGATTTCTGTGCCCTCGGTCACCAGCGCATTGGCGCCAATGATACAGCACTTGCCGATTTTGGCCCGGTTTAAGATCACGGCATTGATACCAATCAGGCTGTAATCACCAATGTCACAGCCGTGCAGCATCACTTTATGGCCTACGGTGACACCGGTGCCGATGGTTAATGGCACACCCACATCAGCATGCAGTACCGAGCCATCCTGTACGTTGCTGTATTCACCGATAGTGATCGGCGCACAGTCACCGCGTACCACCGCGTTAAACCATACGGAGCTGTGGGCGAGCATACGCACATCTCCAATCACATGGGCACCGGGCGCAATATAGTGGCCCTCACCTTCCAGTTGTGGCTGTTTATCCCCCAATCTGTACAGCATTTGGCCTCCGGCTCGATATGATTATGAACCGCTTATTATCTCGCGCCAAAGAGGCCGTGGCTAGGGAGAGATGATTGCGCTTTTCCCAATATTACCCGCTAGAGCAACTCGCCCTGCTGGACAAAGTTGGCACCCTCAAGAGAGAGTAAGCGCGCTTTCAAAGACAGGCCGCCGGCGTAGCCGGTAAGGCTACCATTGGCTCCGATTACACGATGGCAGGGAATAACGATGGCAATCGGATTCGCACCATTGGCCCGCGCCACCGCGCGAATAGCCCGAGGCTGGCCCAGCCACTGGGCTTGCTGGCTGTAACTGCGGGTTTCGCCAAAGGGAATTTGCAACAGCGCATCCCAAACCCGGCGCTGGAATTCAGTACCCTTTGGCGCCAGAGGCAGATCGAAGCTTTTGCGCTGGCCGGCGATATATTCCCGCAACTGCTGGACGGCCAAATCCGTCAGCTCCGAGGCGCCCCGCTGCCAACCGGCCCCCAAACGCAATGGTCGTTCATCGTCATAAAACTGGAGTGCAACTATACCTCTGGCGCCTCGGGAGAGCCCCTCTTGCTCGCAGGCTGCGATGGCAACATCCCCCAATTCCGTGGTGTAACTCTCATAGACAATCATTTTTTCTCTCCAGATTTCAGGGACTGCCACAACAAAATGGCTCCATATGCCCGCCAGGGCCGCCACTGCTCTGCCCGCTCCAGGGCCTGCTTGGGTTTTGCCTTTTCACCATCACTGCCCAGGGCTTGTAGAATACCCAAATCCGACGCGGGGAAAGCATCCGGCATCGACAGGCCGCGCATAGCAATATAATGCGCTGTCCAATCGCCAATACCCGGCAGTGCTGTGGCCTGGCTGCACCAATCCTCCAGGGACTGATCGGCAAAACTCACACGGCCATCCAAAGTTGCGGCGACAAACTCCTGTAGGGTTTTCACCCGAGCCCGGGTCAAGCCAAGATCGGCAAAATCCGCCTCGGCGAGACGCTCCGCCGTTGGGAATAAAAACCGCTCTCTGCCAGCATCGTCCACAAACGACTCCCCGTAGCGGGCCACTATACGTCCGGCAATAGTGGTCGCCGCCGCGACACTGATCTGCTGACCGAGAATCGCCCGCAGTGCATATTCGAATGGGTCCCAGGCACCGGGCAAGCGCAGGCCCGGATTCTTCGCCAACTGATCTGCCAGCAATGGATCTTCGTTTAATACTGTCTGGATCTCCTCAATATCCGCATCCAGATCAAACAGCCGGCGCAGGCGCTGGTTCAGCAGATATAACCCTGCCCCACCTTCCTGACCAAAAACCTCTACTACCAGGCGATTGCGTTCCGGGTCGTGGGAGACCTCCATCACGCCGCGACAAGCATCCAGTTCGAAACTGCGTGAATAGACCTCCCCCTCCACCTGCTCTACCCCCGCCAAAGCGCGAGTTCCCAAAAAAGCCAGGAGTTGCTGCCAATCTAACGGCGGGCGGTAATCCAGGTACAACCGCACCCGAGTCGCACTCGCCGTCTCGGCGCGCACTGCGTGTCCCTCCCTGCGCACCTCGGATGGAGTGCGTTGATAGATCTGTTTGAATACGCCGTTAAAGCGTCTCAAACTGTTAAAACCAGCCTCGTAGGCTATTTCAGCAATAGGCAAGTCCGTATCTCGCAGTAAACGAAAAGCAAACAGTGCCCGCTCGGTTTGCCAAACCGCCAAGGGGCTTACCCCCAAGTGCTCAGAGAACAGACGGCGCAAATAGCGGCTGCTGACCCCGAGACGCTCTGCCAATCGCTCCACAGATTGAGGCTCGCGCTCACTGCGCATCAGTTTTAAAGCGCGCTGCACGGTGGTCGAAACCAATCCCCAAGCTGGACTGCCCGGCGCAGAATCGGGGCGACAGCGCAGGCAGGGCCTAAAGCCCGCATTGGCCGCCTCCGCCGCAGTTTCAAAATAAGTGACATTGCGCTCCAACGGTGGCCGAGCGGGGCAGATGGGTCGACAGAAGATACCTGTCGTCTTCACCGCCGTAAAAAAACGCCCATCAAAACGCCGATCACGGGCAAGCCGCGCACTGGAACAAATTGCCGCATCAATTTTCATTTACCCTCCCGAATCTGACCTACAGTGTATTTCCACGCTGCCTTGGAAACTAGTCAAAAACGGAACTGACCCAAAAACCATTAGACCCGATAGTCACAATAAGACTCAAGCCTTCGTTATCATGAGAAATAAATTCACATAACCAATGTTTGTCGCGGCAATGACTATATCCGGTTGCCAGATTAATTTACGCACCTGATTACTCTTTACAACTCACAAGAAATTTTCAAAACTATCAACGTCTTTCCGCTTATTCCCCATCAAAAATACACACCGGCAACAAGCTGAAAAATTTCTCAGCACAAATGTTCGGGAATTTTCACTTCCCTCACTGCCAACAAGAAAAACTAAAAAAATAAACTGCCATTATTTTTTCAATAATCACCTTTATTCAGAGAAATCACACATATTTACCCACATCGAAATTCGGTGGCTCATCTATTCTGATAAGAAATAAAAATCAGGTATTTGCTCCACAAATTACATCTATAGGGAAGCAACCTTCAAGAAGTGGGCACTTATTTTCACTTCTATTTTCTCGTAGCAAATGACAGTTCTTCCCCAACAGATAACAAAAAAGTATTTGTTTCCAGAGATTTCAAAGCATGTCAAAAATATCGTTAATTGTATTTTTTCTTTCGCTACTGCTATTGAGTGCCTGCGGATCGGACAAAGGAAAAGCCCGAGCCGCCGATAACTTCCCCCCGGGCTCCAATGTGACAGACAGTGATGGAGATGGCATTCGCAATTCCGACGATAACTGCCCCAGCATCAGTAATCCCTCCCAAGATGACCTCGACAGCGACGGTAGCGGTGATGCCTGTGACAACGATGATGACAATGATAATCACCTGGACTTAGAAGATAACTGCCCACAAATCGCCAACATCGATCAGGCAGATAGTGACGGCGATAAAGTTGGCAATGCCTGCGATGAAGATCTCGATGGTGATGAAGTAGTCAACGATGCGGATAACTGTCCTGCAAACGCCAACCATGAACAGAGTGACACGGATGGCGATGGTGTCGGTGACAGCTGCGATAACGACCTCGATGGCGATGACTTCACCAATAGCCTCGATAACTGCCCTACCGTCTCCAACCCAGACCAAACCGATCAAGACAATGACGGCATTGGCGATCTATGTGATAGCGACAATGATACCGACAATGATGGCCTGGATGATGGTGTAGACAACTGCCCGCAAGTGCCCAACGGAGATCAAGTGGATACCGACAACGACGGCACGGGCAACGCCTGCGATAACGACGATGACGGTGATAGCATTGAAGATATCAGTGACAACTGTCCAGGCAAACCAAACCCAGCACAAGAGGATCAGGACAACGATGGATTAGGCAATATCTGCGATCCGGACCTCGATAACGACGGCATTGATAATGAAGCTGATAATTGTCCTGCTATCGCCAATACCGACCAAAGTGATATCGACTCCGATGGAAAGGGCGATCTATGCGATAGCGATGATGATGCGGATGGCATTGAAGACCATGCCGATAATTGTCCCATCGATGCCAATGCAGATCAAACCGACACTGATAGAGATGGCAGAGGCGACCTATGTGACTCCGACCGGGATGGCGATGGGGTAGACAACGATGCAGACAATTGCCCCCTCGTGGCCAATGAGGACCAGGTAGATACCGACGGTGACAGCTTTGGCGATGCCTGTGATAACAACTCTGATATCGACGGGGATTTAATTACTGACTATGTCGACAACTGTGTAAGCATTGCCAATACCAGCCAATTCGACCGAGACGGAGACGGTATTGGTGACGCCTGTGACAGCGATAAGGATGGTGACGGCAGTGCCAACACAGAAGATAACTGCCCTGCCATTCCCAATCGAGACCAAGCCAATAACGATAGTGACCAGATCGGCGATATCTGTGACAGCGACGATGATAACGACGGTATCATCGACCTGATCGATAACTGTCGCTTCGACCCCAATGCCCATCAAAAGGATAGCGATGCCGACTACCTCGGTGACGCCTGCGACCCCGATCTGGATAACGATGGCATCGTAAATAGCAGTGACAATTGTCCCCATAACCCCAACACACTCCAGGAGGATCATGATGGGGACGGCGTCGGGGATGCCTGCGATACCAATACCGATGCAGATAACGATAGCTTCGACGATGGTGTAGACAATTGCCCCGCAGTAGCGAACCCGAATCAATCAGATCAGGACAACGATGGCCTGGGAGACATTTGTGACAATGACCGGGATGGCGATGGTACGACAAATGAACAAGATAACTGTCCCTTCGTTCCCAATGATCAAAGCGATAGTGACGGCGACGAAAGCGGTGATCATTGTGACAACGATGTCGATGGAGATAGCATCGAGGACACCCTAGACAACTGCCCACATGTACCAAACCCGGAGCAGGAAGACGGGGATGAAGATGGCAACGGCGACGCCTGCGATAGTGATATCGATAATGACACCTTGGATGACAACGCAGATAACTGCCCAGCTATTTCCAATCCAACGCAAACAGATAGTGATGGAGACGGACAGGGCGACGCCTGCGACCCCGACGTAGATAACGATGGTGTGGAAAACACCTCAGATAACTGCCCTCAAACCTGGAATCCGAATGGAGAAGACTCTGATCAGGACGGCATTGGTGACGCCTGTGACTACGATACTGTCCTTTCCTGCACTTCCTTCGAGGGGCTTGAAATAATGGATGGCGCTAGCACAGAGCTGGAACATGGTATCAATGCTCCCTGCGATGGCTGCTCAGTAGTTTCATTAGCCAAAGTAGGCAATGGAATACTCTCCGATGCCGCCAGAATGGAAGTTGCGAGTGGCGCTGGAGGCAGCACTTATATCCAGGTCAACCACAGTAACGTGAAAAGTGGTCGCTACCTACTTAGCTTCCTGGTGGAAAATACGAGCTCAGTACTGGATCTTATCTACCTCAACAGTATTACCATCAGTACCTATCTGGACGGAACGGCTACAGGTGAAAGCATCAGCGGTTATAGGTTGGCTCCATTTAAGGTCAATGGTGCCCAGAATCACCGCCTGTTACTGGCAAATACTCAGGCAGACTTTAACCAGGTACGCCTGACTCTTGGCGGATTGGAGCTCACCAATAACAAGCTAGATATCTATCTCGCCTGTGCGGTTCCCATAAGCCTGCCGTAGTAAAGCCCTTATAAAAGCAATAAAGCCCCGAGTTCCGGGGCTTTATGTTTACAAAGGTTTATTGAAACGATATTTGACCGCGCATATAGTCAACGGCTTGGCCGATAAGAATAACCTCATCACCTACAACCTCACAGGTGAGCACTCCGCGCCTCTTTGATAGCTGCATTGCATTGAGATGTGACTTACCCAAAACCTGACTCCAATAGGGTGCCAACTCGCAATGTGCAGATCCTGTTACTGGGTCTTCATTGACTCGCAGCTTGGGAAAAAAAACAGCGACTGACAAAATCACAGTGATCCCCCGGTGCGGTAATCACCACACCCCTTAAATCGAGCTCAGCCATCAACATGAAATTAGGCTTAACGCTCTTTAGTTGAGTCTCGCTATCCAATACAACGATATAGTCAAAGGCAGCCAAAGTTTTCACAGGAACGACACTTAAAGCCTCAGCCAAACCTGATGGACATTCCGTTGGGGCAGGGATACTGGTAGGAAATCGCATTTTATAGCCGCCTTCGCAGAGCCCCACTTTTAACAGGCCACTGCGAGTTTCGAAGTTGATAACAGGCTTTGCGTACGATAAATGTTTAAACAAAACATGGGCTGCTGCCAGGGTGGCATGACCACAGAGATCCACCTCAGCTTCAGGTGTAAACCATCGCAGCCTATAACCCTCTCCCTCTGGAACAAAAAAAGCCGTTTCAGATAAGTTATTTTCTTCAGCAATATTCTGCATCTGTATATCTGTGAGCCACTCTTCAAGTGGACAAACCGCGGCCGGATTACCAGAAAACATTCTGGATGCAAAGGCATCTACCTGATAAATATTAATTTCCATGTTCTTCTAAACTTCCCACTTATAAAATAACAACTAGATTATTACTAGTAGTGCCTCTATTACAGGCAACAGATACAACGCAGCACAAAATAAACAAATATAAAAAAGGGACAACTTAGTGCCCCTTTAAGTAGAAACCCGGCTTTAAATATTAAGTTACATTTTCACCTTATCCATACCGCATACTCCAGAACTCTATCAATCCAAAGGGCAAACACTTGCCAGGGAGGTAGTGAAAGCCCGCTTCATAAACTCAAACTGCTCGTTGGTTTCCATATGTGCACTCAAGGAATTTCTGGCCGAGAGAAAGCGCTTTTTCTCAAGCTCCGTCATGCCGTCATGATAGAGGTATAATTTTTCAATCGGCTTCATGGCCGACTTTTCACTTCTATAAAATTTATCCTTGGACATAGCAAGGTCAACCTTATCCCGTATTGACCCATCCGGCATTATCTGAACAGACACACTCGGCACATAGTTTGCAATTGGCCCCTTTAGATTTAACACCTCGGGGTTCAACTCACTAAGTTTCTTGGCGATATAGACTTTCAGCTTGTTATTTCTAACTTCCAACTTCACAAACGGCTTTATTATTTTGAATTTATCTTTATCTTCTTCAAACAACTGCACAGACGCTTCCAACATCACTAAACTCTGAGTGTTTAGAAAACGTTCATATTCCTCTAATTGACAAGACGCCTGTACATACTGACTAAAGAAGAAGGCAAGAACCAGGGCTGGTATTTTCATAGTTCTAATGATTATCCTTAATTTTTAGATATGGACCGCCCAATTCCACTGGGCAAATCTGACGTATATCACACCCTATTCTAGTCGTCTTTTTTTCTTGGATAATCTATAGGTTCACATTTGCGGATCTTCCCACAGAAAATACGCAGCTTCCTTCATTTTTCAGGTTATATACGCCATACAAAGGCAACACAAATAAGTACAAGGGCCAGACTTTCAAGGATTCATTCACCACGAAAACCAATGTAATAAAGCTGCTTAGAAGCTGCTTCATAACTTGAAATCGACTATTCTAACGCAATTACATAGAAAAAAGTCCAGCAATCGTGAGCCAATTCAAGTTATAAAACAGTCTCTAGCGTCAACGCGTCATCGCCATAACGCTGCTGCAACTCCATATCAGCGGCACATACTGCCGGCGCAGTGTTGCGACCGAAGGGCTCGAGCAAGTAACGAAGCGGAATAAAAGGTGACAGCTCCCTATTCCCACTCTCTGTGCGGAAGAACAACTCGCGGTTAGTCACGATTGTAAGACTTTCAACCGTGCCAGTGGCATTTCCACGCAAGTAGATGTTCTAAAGTAAGGAGAACTCATCTTCCATCTTGACGAGAGGCTTGGGATTTGCCTCACGCGAGACAGGCCATAACCGAGAGCCAGCCCCACCTGCAATTATTAAGACATGCATGTCAACTCACTTGCTACTTATATCAAGATAAAAAAATACAGGAATAAATAAATCAAATCGTCACAGAAAACGCAGCAATTAAATTCTCACGAAATCGTTAATTGCTTCTCGAACGTTAATCTTGTTATGCATTACCCACCGCTGCCAGTCAGCGACCTCACTCCAGCCACTCAAGAAAACAAAGTCCAACCCTGCGCCACTGGCTGCCTGGTAGTCGTACTTACTATCCCCCAAAAAAAGTGCAGGTTTTAAGATATTCCCATTTGCCAATTCACGAGAAAGAATTTCATCCTTGGTATGCGGACTTCCAAAAATACCCCCATCAAA
Organism: Microbulbifer mixtoriginis (SeqCode); assembly: GCF_052468275.1. Taxonomy (NCBI): domain Bacteria; kingdom Pseudomonadati; phylum Pseudomonadota; class Gammaproteobacteria; order Cellvibrionales; family Microbulbiferaceae; genus Microbulbifer; species Microbulbifer mixtoriginis (SeqCode). The sequence goes on from NZ_CP174341.1 coordinate 4,113,727, forward strand.
TAACCCTTCCAATCCTCGCTGAGAAAACACATTGCGCAACTCTTCCTGATCCCCGCCAGAAACAATAAGCCATCGGGCGTTGATCGTTTTCTTACGTAACTGAGCAAGGCCGCTGACGATATCGCAGCTCAAAAGGCCTTGACGAACTTCTTCAGCGTACGTTTTCAGTAAAACGTCAAGGCCCGGCCCAGAACAACGCAATGCCAGCTCAGGCAGAATGTATTCAAAAAAATATGCAAACTTTTTATACCGTGATACACCACCATTTGCCAGATGATAGTCCACCATGGACTCTGCCGCAGCCTTCCCATAAGGCAAGACGGCTTGATAAAAGGCTTGAGTTTTGACAGAATTTGAATGCAACACCACACCATCACAGTCAAAAACCAAAGTTTCGTAGGCGGATATATCAAAGTTCATCGTAAAACTCTTTCATTGCCAGTGAAATTTGATAGCCCTCATACCCGTCAATATCCACACTGGAAATTTTACTGACCTGGTACATAAAAGGCTTTGAACCAAGAAAGTAACCTTCAGCCAAGGTAGCCTCTTTATTGCGCATGTATAAGCCGTTGGTAACTCGATAGATATTAGGTAATTCTTTACTGATGGTTTGATGCCTATCTGCACGATAATTCAATGGACCCTCATCACTCCAGAAGTATTCCTTCAGTAAATTAACAGACACCAAACTATCATGTATCTTATTTTCTACAACCTTAGAAAGATAATACTGAAAAGCCTCGCGATACTCTGAGGGCTTCATTAACGGTAAGACAACCGTTACCCAGGCAAAGTGTTCCGTAGGCAAATCATTGATAACTCCCTTGATTACCTCGCTAAACGACGCATCATGCCCAGTGCTAAGATAGCTTTTGGGAGGAATAAACTCAACGCCCATATTATCTGCAATGGCTTTTACATGGATAGAATTAGAACTTAAAAATATGCGATTCCCACTTTGCAATCGTTTTAATTGATCTATTTTCCACTCAACAAGATTTAGCTTCTCATGATAGGGAAGAAAAAAATTTTTCTTTAAGCGGCTACTGCCTTCCCGCACAGGTATAACCACAGAAATACCAGTAAATTCATTCATCCGATCATTTCTTTCACACCTATACAGGCCTCGAGATAAACGTTTACATCAACGGAGTACGCTATATAGTGAAAGCCCTGCTGACGCAAGATTTTGACATTATCGAGAGAATCACTGAAAGCGCCCAGTAGAACACCTTTCTCCTTCGTCTTTTGGGCAATCTCTCGCATTAAATATAAGACCTCTGGCGCATCTACATCACCAGGTTTCCCTACTGACTGCGAGAGATCATATGGGCCAATAAAGAGAACATCGAAGTTGGGCACGTCGAGAATCTCATCTAAATTCCGGACGCCTTCAATCCCCTCCACCTGCAACACTACAACTGCCTGGTTACCTTGCGCAAAGTAATTGGCTTTATCTTGACTACCGAACTGAGCTGCTCGAACAAAACGACATACACCACGGCTACCGTGGGGATAGAAACGCGCAGCGGCTACTGCTGCGTGTGCTTGGTCCGCCGTATTAATATTGGGCACCTGCACTCCAGCAGCACCAGCATCAAGCGCATTCCCAATAGCGTGAGCATCAACGCCCTTGACTCTCACGATAGGTTGCATCGACGTCAGGCGTGCTGCTCTAATATGATGCTGAAGGTTCTCCAGGCTAACAGGGCCATGCTCCGTATCTAAAATAATGAAATCCAGGCCAGATAGTCCTGCTGCCTCGACAAATGCACTATCAGTAGTCTTGCTAAACATCCCGACAGCCACTCTATTCTGCATGATATCAATCAATGCCATGTAATTTCCTACGAATCAATTTGCGCGGAATAGTGCACAGGTTAGAGTGCATAAACACTGGCAACATTAATGTTATAACGCGTTGGCGTGACAGCCTTAATAGGGGCAGCGCCTTCTGCGTCTCCATATGCAACCAATAGCTTTTCCATCTCAATATTACGTGGGTCATCTGCAGCAAACCCATCAAAACCAGCCATTAAGACCTGTTTCGCATTGCCACTGGTTGCCACAGCTAACGCATAGGCAACGACGAGCGATGAAGGCGCAGTGCAGTGAGTATCTCCAAACTCAAATAAACCTGCCTGCACATTTATGCCGAAGTCCAGCACCTCCTTGTCCGCAAGTAACCTCTGTACATCTTCCGGCAGCATCGAGTAAGGAGTGATCAAAGGCTGCGGCAATTGCGTATGTGCCCCACAGTCCGCCAACAAACGTAATGGGTGACAAGCCACGCGTAAATCTATCAATTCAGCATCAATAGCGTTTTGTGTGTTCAATGCCAATACCAATGGCTTTTGATCACTGATATAACGTTCAAGCGCCTGCCGATGGCGTGCGACACCGGGCCCAGTGCCGAGCAACAACACATCACGCCCCGTAAAATGCTCAAACGGCGACCATTGTCCTTTTGGTTCACCACGGAAGAAATGTCTCGCAGCATCCAAGGTATTCAGACTGAACTTTTTGCCACCTTTCAAGCGCAGATGCTCGATAACTGCCAAGACGTCTTCGTCATCGAAGCGAGAGTCACTGAGCATTTCCTGGATGTAGGTAGGATGAATACCGTACTTACCTGCCAAGTAATAGTAGGGGTTGGTGCCCCAACCGTAGTGGACCTGCATGGGCTTAAAATGCTTACGAAGTAGCGCCATCAACGGTACCATATTCGAAGGCTTACGGCCCCTCTCAGAAATTTCAATGGCCAATTCTTCTGTACGCGCATTCCCCGGCCCGCGCCCCATGCCTGTCACTGTAGAATCCACCCAAGTCACACCTTCATCCAATGCACGTAAAGTATTGGAGAGAGCCAGACCAAGATTGTCGTGAGTATGAATACCCATCTCACCGTTCCACTCACTGCGGAACCAGTGGATGAGCTGCGTCACTTGATCCGGGTTCATGCTACCCATACTATCCGCAAAGTAGAGTACATCCAGAGGATACTTTGCCGCTTCTCGAGCTAGGCCCTTTACCTCTTGCTGGGTTCGGTCGGCTACTTGCATTAAATTAAAACCGACCTGATAACCCCGCTCTTTTAACCAGCCCACTGCCGGCAGTGCCTCGGTAAATTCATGCACATGGCAAGCAATACGCACTAAGCCCACTGGGGATTGATCTGCAGGCACAGGGAATAAATGCTGCAGCACCTCTTGCTGCGGGAAATCCCCAATCAGCTCAATGCCGTTAACCATGACACCGACGCCCAAGCCTGCCGGAATATCTAAGCTTCTAATAAAATCATCAGTAGTAAACGCACAGGGACCTTGAAAACCTTTGCTTTTCAGTGTGCGCAACCCCAATTCCACGATATCCACACCTGCGGCCTCGACGGCCTCGATGTAATTAAGGATAAGATCTCTAGAAAAATCCCAGCAGTTGTAATAACCACCATCTCGCATGGTGCAATCTAAAAATTTCATAATCTAGGCCTTATATAAGCTTAAAATGAAAAACCTTGAAACACTCGAGAGATGAAGATAAAAACTTATAGCATCATTGATGCAGAAACTTTTGGCCTCCAATCGCTAGACCGATTTATCAAAAGTTTCATATCAAGGAAACCAACATTTTCAGGCACATCCACAGAAAAACTTCCCTTCACCTCCCTATCTAACACTGCAACTCCCTTAGAGTCCTTAAGTCTTAAAATTAAACTTTTAATGTTTTTCGAGTAATCATCCAATCTAAAGGATAATTTTTTATTGCTGATAAATGGAGCATCAAATAGAGGGCTCTCATACGTACCTGCGCCATTCTCAACTGTTTTTTTCAAACTTGAGAGCCAATCATTTAAAGTTAAAGTCAAATCAATACTATTTTTCAACGCGCTGATCAAATAACTTGAATCTATACTGATATCTTGTCGATCCCAATCGTCCGTAGATATCTCCCCGACATCAGACACCATTTTTTTTGGTACTTCATGGGTGAGAGGGTGAAGAAAACTTCCTCTACCGAAAGCTAATTTAGGACGATAAGCAATACCTGGACACGCCCCTATGGCAGAGCACCATATAGAATCCGTTAAGTAACTTGAGAAATAGAAATCTACGCTTGAAGCGACAACTACCTTCTCTTTGGCTGTGGCTCCAATCAAATTAAGAACATTACTCTCTGGAAAATTTGATACTATAGAATTAAAGCAGCTCAATTCACTAGAGCACTTTGAGGCTACAAATTTTTCACGATCCTCTGAAGGTACACGAGTAAGCCCATCAAAAACAAAGAGAGGATTTTTATACTTACAGGAGAGGTAGTCTATAACACCACATATTACAGCCTCTCTTTCTATGAACTTACGCTTTTCAAGACTCAATCCAAACCAAAACACCCTATCAAACCTGCTAAGCTCCCCCTCACCATCAGTCCTGGACTTAACCAATGAAGATTTCAAAGTTTCGAAGAAATTTCTGGGTGATCGGGTATAAAGAGATTTTGACGGCATCAAATAAAAGCCAGACTCTTCTGATTGCTCGCATCGAACAAATGATGTCGAAACCTCATCCAGCTCGACAAAAGAACCAGAAATATTTCGATACTTAACCTCTCCCAACTCATGAATCAAGCTGAGTGTTGGATAGAGCTTGTCATAAAAGTAATGATATGGCCTACGGTACCCATTCAATATTCCATTAAAGCAGCCTTTATCGCCAATGGATAGATTCATCAAGGAACTTTCAAAAATTTTTTTAGCTTTTGACTTGGAACTATTTCCACATACAACCAAGTCGAAAGCTGGAATATATATAGAGTCACAAAAAACAAGATGCTGAATCACCCAGAATCCTGCTGCACCACTTTTAAAGTACAAAAAATTATGAGGGCAAATAAAACAACTCTGATTGCAATAATCACTATCGCCACCAAAAACCGAGGGTGAAGTTATACGACCACCTGCAGTAGCTTCCTTTGTTATTTCAGAAAACTGCCTCTCTTCGAAATAAATAAAAACATCAAGTGCCCCCCTCCCTAAACCTCCGAAGCTGTCAGGTTTAACATCTTTTCGATCTACAAACCTCATCTGCTGCCCCTCTAATAAACCTACGACAAAAATTTACTTATTACTCGAATATACGCACTGAACAGCTGGTCAGCCCCACACCTAGAGAAAATGCACGTGATTGAGCAGCTACAGTTTTAGAGTGGCCAGTACACCTCGGTGTTTCCTCTAGGTGATTGTCAATATCACCGTATTTTAGGGGAGCATCTTCCTTTAAGTGCAGGCTGCAGCTAGAGAAAACCGGCTTAAAAAGATAACTGTCAAGGTTTACAACTTCTAAGTTAGAAGAGAAATTATTATATATTTTTCGTCGTTTTATACAGGGTACTGCTTCATTAAAGACTATGCTTTTATCCTCTGCAATTACGCTTCTAGCATGCGTAGAAAAACTAAAGCGCGCTAGGCTCTGAAGGCGACTCCTATCACTTCCAACTGAGGTAGAATTACCCCCCAAGTCTAGTGAGTTTTTCATACCATAAGACAATAAATTATGGCCAATACTTGCCCTAAACCACTTATAGCGAGATTCATCACCATGCTTATATGGGCCACCAGAATCTACTATCACGCCATCTATTCCAGAAGACCAAATGTCAGCATACAATGGAGAATAGCGCCCATGAGAACTCTCACCATTGTGGCTCAATATCAAAAACTCAGCATTATGATGTCTTGATGCGCTACGATAGCAACCAAGCTCGTTCATTCTTCTCCAACAGCTAGTTTTCTCTTGGTTATTAAACTTATTTTTTTTGATGGCTTGTTAATCTAAGCCCCACCGGACTATCTCCATAGACTGGTGACGAATCATGAGGATTCTGGTTACTTCGTACTACATCAGGATTATTTTTTTGATAGCTAACTCTGCAAATTAATTCCGAGAGACTTCGACCTATGCGCCAACCATAGCGAGGATAGTGCTGCACGGGTGTGAGCTTTACATCCTCCAGATCTGAGAACGGAGAGTTCTTGAGTAACCGTACTTGATATTCCTCATTCACTATAGTGTTCGCCATGCATTATCAATATAAGATTGATATTTAATTAGAGCCCATTAATACTGGCAATTAATCCACCACAAATAAACACCAATAAAAGCTAGGCAACTATGCATTCGGCCAAACCAAACACTTACTTCATCAATTAAAGTTGGCAAAGGCGTGGACTCTATTAAACATAACCTTATATTTTTGACTTGCAAACTGCATATACAATAAAGCACTCTTCATTTAAGGCACCCATTAAACTTTCGTAAATACCTACAGGGATTTCGATTGGCCATCCAGATGTCAATATGGCAAGTTTTAATGTTCTGAATTTTGTTTGCATTTCAAAATACAGCTTACCCCAAAAGTATATTTACCCATCGCCTTATAATAATTTTTTTCACTTGTGGAAATCGATTTTTAGAAATATAGCAACTGATAATTCTAGAGCTTATCGAACTTAGAAGTACACCAGCCCGCTCGCTAAATGTCCAATCAATAATGCGCCAATTTACTTTAATTGATGCGTATCAAACCTAATAGATTAGATGTGCGACATTTTCCTATATGATAAAACTTAGATATCACAATCAGGACGCCAAATTTTGAATTCAGATATAATGCGACTAGAGATACCTGCTCGTCAAAAATCGCTAACATCAAGTGATAACTGAAACTCCCATATGCTGTGAGTATATCATCTTGCAGCCCCTTAAATAATGCATTTGGTGTCCTGCTTCCCCGGATCGCTCCTGACCTACCATTTAGGCGATTCATTACAAGTTGAACTTTCTCGCCTGTTACTTTATTGATCTCTCTCCAAAAATGAATATGAATGAGTAAAATAGATATCAGGCTTTCAGCCTTATGCAATCGCCCCATGACCAGTGAACTCAAGACCATTTCCGAATGGTAATTGTTTTTATTTTACCTCTGAAACTCACCATATGACTAGATGCTGTCTCAGCTAACAAGTCTGATCGTTTACCCGTCAATCTAAAAATAACAGTAAAAAATGTTTTACGCTCTACCAAAGTCAGCAAAGATTCGCCACGCTCCTTGCCTATAGCGGTATTACCTTCCCAGTCGCCAATCCGATTAATTCGGTCTACAACAGCTGGTCGATCATATATGCTCACTCTGTTTTTGATGTTTCCGCGTCGATCATACTTGCCGTTTCGCTTGCGATAGAGCTTTGATTTAATCCTAAGATGCTTGAATAAGTCTCCACCATTTTCCTGATCTAAATAAATTAGTTTGCAGATCGTTTCATGATGTAACGATACAGCTTTATGTCTCTTTAAATAGCTCACAGTCTGTTTTGGACTTAATTCTTTCCGAGTTAGGGTGTCTATTTGTTGCCACACGCTATCAATCACTTTTTGTGCCTTGTACGCTTGCTGACGTCTTAGTTCGGCGAACTTATGTACTTGCCCGAGACGATATCCTCGCAGGCCTATATTGAGTCATAGCTCTCGGCTGATCGTCGAGGGATATTCCTCTAACAATTTTGCTATTGCTCTCTGAGGATGTCCGGCTTTTTTAGGCTGTAAATCTGGTGTCGTTAGTTCTCACTTAGTTGGTAGTAGCTCCTCAATGTCTTTATCTTGATCGGGAGAGGTTCCGACTCTACCAGCTGAGCCCTCCTATACCAATTGCACTTATTATCCGTGACCAAGATTGAAAGAGCACTACAATATGTTGATAATCATTTTGATGATTTTGACAGAGTATTTTTCACCCCCCCTGTTACCTGACAAAAGATAATATCTTTAATTTTCAAGGGAAAACATGGTACGTATTTTATATATCAGCACCAAAATAATTCTCCAGCTGGGCTTTCGGGCATGGCTTCCTTTTAGGACGCTGGGTATTGAATTTAAAGAACAGGGGATTGATATTTACAAGCCGTTGCTCTTTGAAAATTTGCGTAGAATAGGTGAAATGTCTCCCGCTGCCTTGGTAGCCGTGCTGGTGGAGAACCAAAGTGTTATCTTTGATTCGATGGATATTATGGAGTATGTCAATGAGATTGGTGGCAGACATTTACTTCCCTAAGATCCCTTAACGAGAGCTGGGGCACGTTCCTTCTTAAGTTGGCTGTGTGCCAGCCACTCAGGGCTATGCCCACAACTTTCATTTGAAAGTGCTTTCTAACAGGATAAGCGTCAGATGACCCAGTCTGAGCAGGCAGATGCCGAGCGATTGTTTCACTGCTGGGAGCAAGAATTAGTCCATAGTGGTGGCCCTTACCTTTGTGGTGATCTCTCCCTCGCAGATCTGGTACTGATGCCCACGGTTATCAGGTTGATTTCCCATAGCCCGGAAATGTGTGATTGGCCCCGGGCTCATCAATGGGTAATGAGGCTTCTGGCAAGAGAGAGTGTGGAAGAGTGGATGTCGGAAGCCAAAAGCTTAACCCCGGTAATTTTGCATAGCGATTGACAGTAAAGACATAGAAGCTATTTCATAATTTTTTTAATGTAATTAACATGCATGTAATATAGAAAAAGGCACGATAAGAGGACAAATATCGCTCCCATCTAACAACCAAACGGCGGTAATTTCCCAGCCAGGTAAAAGTCCGCTTAATTTTCCAACGGCAAGCATACCTTCTGAGTTTTCTACGAGCCTGCCTTGAGGCTTATTTCCTATTTTTCCGGTCTTGACAGATAAGGTCGATTCCACGACTCAACAGGTTATCTCCCAGAGCCCGAAGTAATGGTGCTTCCCAGTGGAATCCCTTCGCCATCGACCACCACCATCCACTTTGAATCCTTGCCCCGCTTGGTTTTCCCAATTTCATAGCCCCCTTTTTTTCTGGTGCAAATCTGCCATCAGAAAAGACCTCCTCCCAGTTAAGCAAAGACTGTTGATTCAACAGCTCTTGGAATCTTCTCCATGCCTGCAACCAAGCTCCTTGCTCTTCCCAAAATTGCAGCCTTCTCTAGTATGTACTCGGTGATGGATAGTGGGAAGGAAGATCTTTTCATCGAGTTCCAGAATGCAAAACCCACAGGATGTCCTCAAAGCAATCTCGATCATCAATGGGTGTGGGGCCTCCCTTTCCTCGTTTCAACTCAGGAAGACAAGGCTCGATCAATTTCCATTAATCATCGGTTAACTCTGATTTGAATCGGCTCACTATTGCTGGATTTTTTTCTATTTACCTGTGTGAGAATAGCCGATTTCAAGTTATAAAGCAGCCTCTAGTATGGATCACGGGGTTTATCTTTGGTTTTAGGTTTAGGTTTAGGTTTAGGTTTAGGTTTAGGTTTAGGTTTAGGTTTAGGTTTAGGTTTAGGTTTAGGTTTAGGTTTAGGTTTAGGTTTAGGTTTAGGTTTAGGTACCTTCATCAAAACCAGTAAACTCCTCGTTTTCAAGGGGATGTATCAGATTTGGCCTGAACTAATACACTTTGAGCTTATTATTTCTTACTTCCAGTTTCACAACTGGTTTTATTACTTTGAATTTATCCTTATTCTCTTCAAACAGCTACACAGATGCCTCCAGCATCATCAAGCTTTAGGTGTTTAGAAAACGTTCATATTCCTCTAATTGACAAGACGCCTGTACATACTGACTAAAGAAGAAGGCAAGAACCAGGGCTGGTATTTTCATAGTTCTAATAATTATCCTTAATTTTTAGATATGGACCGCCCAATTCCACTGGGCAAATCTGACGTATATCACACCCTATTCTAGTCGTCTTTTTCTTGGATAATCTATAGGTTCACATTTGCGGATCTTCCCACAGAAAATACGCAACTTCCTTCATTATTTCAGGTTATATACGCCATTTGAGGACGACACAAAGAGGTAAAAGAACTAGTTCCTAAAGTACCCATTGAGTGAGGAAACCAATACGGGAAGCCTCTCTCCTCTTTACCTTCGGTAGTCATCCAGAATTACCGGCGGCAAGCTTTTGGCTTCCAGCATCCACTCTTCCACACTCTCTCTTGCCAGAAGCCTCATTACCCATTGATGAGCCCGGGGCCAATCGCACATTTCCGGGCTATGGGTATACAACCTGATAACAGTGGGCACCAGTACCAGATCTGCGAGGGAGAGATCACCGCAAAGGTAAGGGCCACCACTATGGGCTAATTCTTGCTCCCAGCAGTGAAACAATCGCTCCGCATCTGCCTGCTCAGACTGGGTCATCTGACGCTTATCCTGATAAAAAGCGCTTTCAAAAGAAAGTCGTGGACACAACCCTGAGAGACCCGCATGTTGCCAACTTAAGAAAGAACGTGCTCTAGCCTTGGCCAAAGGATCTGAGGGAAGTAAACTTCCGCCGCCAATATCGTTGGCATATTCCATAATGGCTAGGGAATCAAAAATAACACTCTGGTTTTCAACCAATACGGGTACTGAAACAGCGGGGGATATCTCACCAATCCGGCGAAGATTTTCAAAGCGCTGCGGCTTGCGAATATCAACAACCTGCTCTTCAAATTCAATACCCAGCTCCCTAAAAGGTAGCCATGCCCGAAAAGCCCAGCTGGAGGCATTTTTAGTACCAGTGTATAAAATACGTTCCATGTTTTTCCCTTAAAATTTTTAGATACGGTCTTTAAAACAGATAACAGGGTAATTAAATAGACTCAACTATAAATCCAAAATGATGATCAACCTACTGTAGTGTTTCTTCAATGTAAACCTCCTTATTTTTTATGATTAATCACTTAGCTTTTTCTATCAACCGATAAAAGAGTCTCCATAAAAGCAACATCTGATACTCAATATTTATTGCATCTAAACTGCACCCCTACTTTCCCCTAAGAGTTTATTCCAGGTAAAAATAAAAAACCCGGCAAATACCGGGTTTTTAAGGTGAAAATTTGCTTAGTTTTACTTCAAGCCAAGAACTTCTTTACCCTGGATGAAAGTAACATCCACGGGTATATCCGCCTCTGCCAATCGATCCAGGTCAGCCTGTAACTCAGGACCGATAACCCCTTTTTCAGCGAGCAGAGTTTTGGCCTGCTCGTAGTTACCATCACCCTGAATAGTCAGGATCAGGCGCGACAGGTTGGTCATGGCCTGCTGCATTTTTTCGAAATCCACACTGTATTGACCGGTTTTCGGATCGCGGGTAAAGGCGCCCTGCTCTTTGAAGAAGTTAAAGCGCATCATATTGGCCTTACCGTGGGCACTGGCTGCACCGAAGCGCACGCTGCGGAAAATACCAGCGAGGAAGGTAACGTAGTTATCCATCAGCTCGCCCTCTTGGATCTCGCCTTTCTCATGCAAGCGGGTCACCATATAAAGGCCGAGAATATCGGCTTTGCCTTCTTCCAGAGAGGAAGAAGTCTCCTTCAACACCTGGCGTACATTTGCTCCGCCGGTCACAGTCTTCTTAATACCCAGGCCGTGCGCCACCTCGTGGAACATGGTATTGGCAAAGAAAGCGGGGAATGTGATGTGCTTGCGCTGATCTGGAGCAATCAATACATCGCTGATGGGCACCAGGATCTTGTCAAACTTGGCACGCATAGCGTTTTTCAACTGCAGGCGACGAGTGCCTTTCGCCAGCTGAACTTCTTCATCGTTAGGCAGGTTAATGGCAATCGTCTTGGAACCCGCATTGCTGTGACCTGCGTAGAAAAGTACATCGTACGCATTCAGATCAGAATCAGTACCCGGCTCTTCGGCCTTGTACTTTTCCTCTACTGGCAAACCTTCCTGTAATTCAGGCAACAGCGCAGCAAACTTGGCCAGCTTCTTACTCCACTCTTTATCTTTGAGGAGTACGTAAGACTCGTAAGCCGTGCGATAGGCGAACATTTGATCTTCGTAGTTTTCAATGGGGCCGATTACTACGTCAATATCATTTTCCTTCATGTCCATCCAAGCCATATCGCTGGGACGGAAATTATCATTGAGCAGCGCTTCAGCACGCATGTCCAGATAGTTGGCGAATTCTTTACTTTCCGCCAGCGCGGCTGCCTGGCGCAGGATATCTGCTGCCTTCTTCAGGTCAGCATTGTAGGCTTTGCTGTAGGGGATTAATTCCAGCTTACCGGCATCGTTGCGGCGCACCAGAGAGTAGAGGCCATCTTTTCCAGGTTGGTCCCAGTTCTCAAACTCTTCGCGAGTCATATCTGCCGGATAGAAGTTGGCACCCAGGGGTTTGAGACCGTAGCCAGTGATAAACGGCTTATTGTCATTGAGGCGATCCCAAGGACCGTAATTAATCTCGGCAAACTTGCGCGCGCGGTTGTCTTCGATATCGGGCAGCAGCACTTCTGCTGGGCCGTAGGACTGCAACCAGAACAGTCGATCCATGATCCGGCTGGCATCAATCAACAGGCCGATCATCTTACGCTGATTCTCGCTAAGATCACTCATATCAGCGGTAAGTTCTACCGGTACATAAATATTAAAACGCTTATCAGCGTTTTCTATGGCTTGGCCTGCGGGCGGTGTGACCGTCTCAGATTCTACAATCTGTGCCTCCGCTTCATCTTTACGGATTTCCTCGGCCTGTTTGTCTTTGCTACAGCCGCCCACCAGCGCCATGGCCAGCAGTGCGGCAGCGATCTTGGTAGTGTGAAAGGGAATGGTCATATCGCTCTGCCTATCATTTTTGGTTTCGGCGCCACATTAGTCTGGCTACACACAATTATCAAGACAGGCTTTTATGGCTCCGCCACCTGAGAAGCCACAGGAGTTTCCTCCCCCATCCCAGCCGTACGCTCCTGCTGTTGCATGCGCCACAGAGTCGCATAGTGCCCGCCTTCCTCCAGAAGCTGGCTGTGGGAACCCTGCTCAACGATCTGGCCTTGATCCATGACTAAAATCTTATCGGCATCTACAATTGTCGAAAGACGGTGGGCGATCACCAGTGTGGTCTGTTCGCGGGCAATTTCTTTCAGAGAGGCGACAATACTGCGTTCCGAACGGCTGTCCAGAGAGGAGGTGGCTTCATCAAAAATCATAATCGGTGGTTTTTTGAGCAGCGCCCGCGCTATGGCAACCCGCTGTTTTTCACCACCGGATAGCTTAAGGCCGCGCTCACCAACCAGAGTATCCACTCCCTGGGGCAGCTGGCGGACAAAATCCGACAGGTGAGCATGATGAATTGCAGCCATCACTTCCTCATCAGTGGCATCCACCCGCCCATAACGCACATTTTCTTTGATTGATTGGTTGAATAACACCGCATCCTGGGGCACCACACCAATAGCGCGACGCAAGGATTCCTGACTTACCGTACGAATATCCTGGCCATCAATGCGAATCGACCCATCACTTACATCATAAAAGCGGAACAACAACTTAAACAGGGTCGACTTACCGGCCCCGCTGGCTCCCACAATCGCCACTTTCTGGCATGGCAGCACGGAGAAACTAACCTGGCGCAAAATTTCACGATTGTCTTTGTAGCCAAAGCGCACGGCATCAAATTCAATTCGCCCTTCCTGCACTTGCAAATCTGAGGCCTCGGACTGATCGGCCACCGCTGGCTTAACCCTGAGCAAAGAGAACATCTTTTCAATATTGGCCAGGGCACCTTTCATTTCCCGATAGACAAAACCGAGAAAATTCAACGGGATAAAAATTTGCATCATAAAGGCGTTAACCAGGACAAAATCTCCGATGGTCATCTGCCCCTTGGTCACACCTACTGCCGCCAAAATCATCGCTGCGCACATGGCAGAGGCAATAATCAGTGCCTGACCAGTGTTTAGGCTAAACAGCGATAGGCGGTTTTTACGCCGGGCCCGCTCCCATACCGCCAGCTCACGATCGTAATGATTCGATTCGTGCCGCTCATTGGCAAAATATTTCACCGTCTCATAGTTGAGCAAGCTGTCTACTGCACGACTGCTGGCCTGGGATTCGGCTTCATTCAGGGCGCGAACAAAACGGGTGCGCCACTCGGTGGCCACGACAGAGAAACCGATATAAACAATAACGGCAACCAGCACTACCAGAGCAAACTCGCCGCTGTAATTCCACCAGAGCAAACCCGCCACCATGGCAATCTCAAGCAGAGTGGGTACGATATTGAACACCATAAAGCGCATCAAAAAGCCGATGCCACTATTACCCCTTTCAATATCCCGAGAGAGCCCCCCGGTACGCCGATCCAAGTGAAAGTCCATATCCAACTTGTGTAGGTGCCGAAATACCTCCAGGCCAACTCGACGCTGAGCCCGTTCCGTCACCCGACCAAAGATGGTATCCCGCAACTCACCAAACAGAGTACTGGAGAATCGCACCGCACCATAAGCCAATAACAGCCCCAGTGGCAGAGCTATGGCTTGGGCAACACCACCGGTTTTATCCAGATTGTCGACGATATGCTTGAGGATAAAGGGTAAAGTGACCCCCGCAATTTTTGCCCCAATCAGGCACAAAATTGCCAGGGCGACAGCCCGGCGAAACTCCAATAAGTAGGGGAACAGGGTTTTCAGCGCACCCCAGTGCACCTCGTCCAGAGAAACAGTGGACTTGGGTCTCGGCATAATCAGTTCCGGAAGGAAAAATAGCCGCCTATTATAAATAGACTTAAAGGGTTATATAGACGCTCAATCGCAGAAACCGATTGGATGCAGCACCCCTAAACCGAAAGTTGAGCAGCAAATCTCAAACCTTGGCTACCAAGCCTCCATCCACATTAATCGTTTCTGCCGTGATAAAGCGAGAGTCATCTGACGCCAAAAACACAGCAGCATTAGCAACATCGAGCGGGTATCCTGGCCCCTTCAGCATCTGCGCGGGCTCTAAGAAGTTAGTAAAGACATGCTTGCCCTCTGGAGAGGTAACCGCCTCGGTCAGTATCTGCCCAGGCCGCAAGCAATTGGCTCTGATATTGTGGCGTGCCCCAATCCCGGCAATATAACGAGTAAAGGCTTCCACCCCTGCTTTCGAGGCATAGTAAGAAGCTGATGGCAGGAAACTAACCTGCTCCAATTGCGTATCGGTTGGCGCACTCTGCGCAGCAAGCGAAGACACATTAATAATGGCACCACCCCCTGCGCCAATCAGGTAGGGCCAAACCGCTTTACACATCAGAAAACAGCCAGTCAGGTTGACTTTAAAAACCTCCTCCCACTCCTGTAAGCCCTCGTAGGGAAACATATTCGGCGCACCCGTTCCTGCACCGTAAAACAGGATATTGATTGCCCCATAGCAACTGATTGTCTCCATCACTGCTTGACTGACTAACTTGTTATCGGTGACATCGCAGGGGATATAAGTAGCTTCTCCGCCGGAAGAACGAATGGACTGCTCGACCTTTCGCCCTTCCAAAGCGCGGCGCGCCAAAATAGCCACCTTGGCGCCCTCCTCCACAAAGCGATGAGTAGTCCCTTCACCGATACCTTCATTACCGCCAACAACAATGGCGACTTTGTTGCTTAGTTTTCCCATAATCGGCACTGCCAAAGTCGATAATTACTGTATTGATGAAGAGAGTACTTATAGTTAAGGAGTCTCTGAAAAATTCCGTAATACATTTGTGGCCCCCTAAAGCTTTAGAGGTTAGACAAAACTCCTGGCCAATGGCCTTTGCAAGAGCTGAAACCCAGCAGTTGCAACCTTCAACATCAGCCTTCTAGCTTTCAAAGCAGCTTAAAGAATTAGGCAGGAATTCCTTAATTTTAGGTTAGCTATATAAAAGCCTAGTATCACCGTGCGATATGCCAACCAACAAATCGGCCAAAGAATATTTTCATGCCTCCATAAAGAACATATGAAAGACATGTAAATATACGACCGCAAGAAAAATAAGCCTCGTTAAAAGTGTGATTTCAGTAAAATAGATTAGATGTCATGGACAGAAATCAAAAGAGAAAGCTCAATGCAAAAATTAATGGAAAAGCCTTATCGCAACCCCGCCGATTTACAACTAGCGCTGATACGGATTTATATTGGGCTTAACTTTACTCACCATTTTGCTGAAAAATTCGGACTTCTAGGCGCCAAGACTTACGAAGAAGTCGTTCAATATTTCACAGCTATAGGTTTCTCCAGCATCATGGTAGTTATATCTGGGCTTTGCGCATTTGCCGCATTTATTGGTTTCACTTTTGGCCTATTCACTCGTTTCGCAGCAATAGGAACGTCACTTTATTTGCTCATCGCCTTGTTTTCAGGGCGTCACTATCTCGCCGGCTTCTCCTGGGCTGACCATACTAGCGGCATTGTTATTAATGGTGTAGAGCAAACTGTTTATGGTGGATGGGAATACCCCTTATTTTGGTCATTGATCTGCCTATCGCTCGTGTTAACTGGTGGTAGAAAGTGGTCCTTAGATGCACATTTAAGAAAATGCAGCTCTGCTATTATTAGATTTTTAAGCCAGTGAGTTACTGCGAAGAAAAAATTATCGGTTTTAAAAATCACAAGCGTCTAGGCGATTGTAGATTCAATTGATCAGTGCAACACCTCTGTAGGAATATGGCCTATCGGGAGATCATTGAATGAAGCGCATATTTACAGCAAAAGAAAAAGAGTGGATTTTCGACGCTTGGAAAAAGGGCATTGGTTTTAGTGAAATTACCAATGCCATAGATTCTAAGCCAGGAACCATTTTTACTGTTTTGAGAGATACTGGCGGAATTAAACCAATACCCAGAAAGCCATCTCCTCAACACCTCACATTAGCCGAACGCGAGGAAATACGTGCAGGTCTTTCTGCAAAACAAAGTATTCGAGCAATCGCTCGCTCTTTGAATAGGAATCCATCCACAATCTCGCGTGAGATTCAGAGAAATCGGGGGCGACGATACTATAAAGCAGTAGACGCAAACAACCGTGCAAAACGGATGGCAAGGCGTCCTAAGCCGTATTTGCTGGAGCAAAACCCGAGGCTAAAGAAGCTTGTTTTGGAAAAATTAGAGTTGAACTGGTCACCAGAGCAGATATCGGGTTGGTTACGGAAGACATATCAGGCTGATGAATCAAGGAAGATATCAGCAGAGACTATCTATAAAACACTGTACTTCCTTGTGCGTTCAGCACTTCATCATAAGCTAGTAAAGCATTTGTGTCGGTCTCACAGTCTTCGTCACAGCAAACAATATTCACGTAAAGGCGAGCGCGGTACTATCAACATCGTCAACGGTACATCGATAAGGGAGCGTCCTCAGGAGATACAAGAACGATGTGTTTTAGGTCATTGGGAGGGTGACTTAGTGTCAGGTTCAAATAACACTCATATTGCCACGCTTGTTGATCGAAAATCGCGGTATACGATCATTCTTAAGTTGAAAGGGAAAGATGCGAATTCTGTGAACCAGGCGCTTGTTGCTAAGTTTAAAAAACTGCCAAAAGAGCTTTGCCAATCACTGATGTGGGACCGAGGAATGGAGCTGGCGAAGCACGCTGAATTTACGGAAAAGACAGGTGTTCCTGTCTTCTTCTGCGATCCTCAGAGCCCCTGGCAAAGGGGAACGAATTAGAATACCAACAGCTTAATCCGTCAGTACTTCCCAAAAAAGACATGCTTGGCGCAGCATACTCAGAGGAAACTCAATCAAGTTGCTAACGAGCTTAATAGCAGGCCAAGAAAAACACTGAACTTTGCGACACCAAAGCAGGTTATTAAACAGGGTGTTGCCTTGACAGGTTGAACCTACAATAGGCATCTTTAGCACTGAACAACAAAATCAAAGGGTAAATCTATGCAATATAGCCTTCACCCGCTAGTTGAAACCGATGCACATGAAGGCCTCGTATGGGTCGATTGGCAAAAGAGATTATATTTCACCTCCAAACCTTCAAGTGATTATCGAACTCCATCGGCCATTCGTTATTTTGATTTTAAAGACAGGTCTATACATACGGTAATTGAGCGAAGCAATATGGCTAATGGTATGTGCCTGACAGCTGATAAAAATCACCTGCTAGTGGCTGAACAGGGATTCCATGATAGTCCTGGATGTATTAGCCGCATAAATTTAAATAGCTTTTGCCGAGAGATTATTGTTGACAACTTCAAAGGACTACCCTTTAACTCACCTAACAAGATAGTTCAAGCAGACTCCCACTTTTTCTTTACCGACCCCGATTATGGTTACTACCAGGGGTTTAAACCACAAAGCGAATTACCCACCGGATTATACTCCTATGATGTACAAGCATCGCAATTATTTTGCCTGGGCGACGAATTTATTGTTCCTCACGGGCTTGCACTCTCCCACAATCAAGAAACTTTGTTTCTAGTTGATAACTGCAGCATCACGAAAGAAAAGCCTTTTTACGACCCCAACCATGAACAAATTATATTCACCCTCCAGCTCAGCTGTGGGTCAAGCAATGTTCAAACAGAAACAATCATCGAAATACCCCCAGAGGGTTTTATCGATGGAATAATTATTGGAGAGAACAAACAGTTAATATTTACCAGCTTTAATAAGTTGATGACCTGCTCAGCACAAGGAGAAAACTTACAGTGCCTCTACGAAAGTTCTGAGGATATTAACTTTGTAAACATAGCAATGGCAGAGGGAAGACTTTACGCCACTTCAGATAATGCCATCTACTATCTTGAAACTTAATGAAAAATATGAAAACAAACCATGAGGCCCAGCAAAAGTACTACCACCTTTGGACAGACAAAAGTCATATTTCCAGGACAACAGAGCACTATTTAACTGGCTTTACATTAATCCAATATTCCAATCCCAATCCAGAATATCACTACAAAGATTTGCCAGAGGTAATAAACAGTGAGTTTGCCATCTTACCTCCCAGCTGGGAAAGTGATTTCCACCCAACCCCCAGTCCACAATGGGTCATTACCTTATCCGGCCGATGGAGAACAACAACAAAAGATGGGGTTTGTGTAACCTACCAACCAGGTGATGTGCACTTTGGTGGAGATTTACCGTTGAAGGGAGTGCCGTTAAATCAACAGGGTCATAAAGCGCTTAACCCATCCTCCAAAGAATCGACAAAGGTACTGATACTTTCTGTCAACACCCCTCTTTCAATTCCTGAAAGCCAGTTCTGAGCCTAAATACCATAGCCATATAGAAAGAACATATAAATTATTATGGAGGATGAGAATATTATTTTTGAACAGCTGGCAATTTTCGATTTGCTGTCAAAGTTTATTCTCACTATAGATAATCAAGACGCCAAGGTCTATGCCTCGCTATTTACCGAAAATGGTCGCTTTGAAAACGGTAGTTTGATGATTAAAGGGCGGCAAAAACTTTATGAATACCTGCTTGTCCACAGCCGTTTGGGTACCCGACATATCACGTCTTCATATCTTTATGTTGTTTCTCTCGATAGGGCGACCGCCAAGGGAAAAGCAACCACAGTGGTTATTGCAGCAAATCGCACAGGTTATCGCGTGGTAATGGCGGGCCAGTATGACGATGAACTTGTGAAGGTTAATGGTGAGCGGCTATTCCTGCGCCGAAGTGCCATCGCTTCTGGTTTACCTGAAGATCCAAAATTTTTATTACTCAATGCAGATCAGCAAACTGCACATGTAATAAAACCCTTATTAGATACATGGCAGCAACTGGGCGAGCCCATCAGGCATTGATGGCACCAATTGTCGAAGCCCTTATGACAGTTACACGAGCACCAGCCATACTGCAAGAGTATGGAAAATCAACAAGAAAACAACGATTCAGCACCTGACCAAAACATAAATAAGATTTGCTGTATTCTATGTTTGCCCTGTGGAGAGATAATCACTTCAATCAGTATCTATCCAGACTTAACGCAATTGGCTCTGATATTGCAATCTGCCTAAATTCAGGGAATGTAATAAATAAAGCCTCCCACTCCAGCCTCAGAGGGCTAATCATTGACTAGAAATAGGGCTTCAATTGCACATCCGTCAGTACACTTAGTGCAGCGAGTAGAAACACATTGATGATCTGGCCCCACTCACTACGCTAAGCAACAATGTATCAATAAGGAAATAAAAGAATTAATATGCTTTAGCCCCAGCTCTGGCTATCCATGCCTTACATGCACCACAAGGAGGCCTTCTATCCGATTTCCCTTTGTGCTTATTGGGCTGACGAGCCGCAAAAATACTATTTTTGATAGATTGACTGTTTTCTCCTGATTTACGCCGCTGACTGAATGCCCTTCTCAGGCAGTCTACCTCAGCACAGGTTCGACCAAAGATATATCGGTCTACATCCAGTTCTGCCGGAATAGTGTTCCAAATCGTATTCGGGATATATCCTCGACTGGTTCCATTCCCTGTTGATCCTTCAAACCACTGTTCTAATATACTGTCGTACATAACTGCTACCATACTCGGTGTGTTCGAACCATTTCCGCCACGGTCCCTGGCTAGTGTTCTAACTTTATTGACGGCCTGATTCCCTAAATTTTGGGCAGAGCCAGCCTTCGGTACTGTCTGAATATATTTGACATATTTTTGGCAATGCAACATTGGCCGGCGCTTAGGGGCTATCCCCTTATAGATAGGACCAAACTGACTGATAACATTATGGGCATGGTAATAGGCATGTTCCATCACCGGAGGAGGCAACGGAGAACCGTTTTCAACCACAAAAATACCACACTTATTACACTGGAACTTATGATGATATTCTGGCATCTTGTATATCCTTTACGTTAACCCAATTTAATTAAAAAGTTAAAAACTGCTCTTTTTATTTCTCAAAGAAATCTACGCACCCTTTAATTGAAAAGGCACCTCTTAGTCGAGAATGGATCTGTTTTTGTTACATTAAATATCTATAAAATAACCATCATTAAAACTGGCCAAAAATTCTTGGCCAGCGAGCGTTGGCGATACTGCTAGTTAGCAGCGAAAATCAGAAGTATTTATACTGTTACCTTCAGCTTGGTTCTATAGCTTCAAAGTCATCCTCGCGCAGGCGCATGGTTCCATCCTCTTGCAGGACCCATAGTTCCCGAGTGATAACTCCTTGCGCATTGTTCATCTTCCACTTACTGGTAAGAACTGTTGAGGAACCATCAACTACCTCAATCTCGGTATCCTGATAAGCCACATCAGAGAATCCCTGAGCCACTAGGTTTTGCCAGAAAGCTTTTATCTGCTCCCGACCTAGAAATACACCAAACGGCCTGGCATTCATTTGAGCATTCTGTTCATACATTGAAGCGCAGCCTTCAGCATTCCCTTGATTAAAAAACGACTTCCACTGTTCGCTGGCCACAATAGTTTTCTCAATAAGTATCTTGTTCATATCCGACTCCTCTTGATAAAGGTTTGATCTTTAACTTCCATAAGCATATTGCCCTAACGCACCGCCTGTGATAAATACACATTCAATCAAATTAGTGTTTAGTGAAATTAAACTATGAAACCCACTCTAGAGGATATGCAGATATTTTTAGCCGTAGTTGAGGCCCGCAGCTTTACTGCCGCAGCAGACAAGCTGGTACGTACCAAGTCGGCAATTAGCCAGGCAGTGACTAGATTGGAAGAAGATCTCGGTACAAGGTTGCTTTACCGGAGCACCCGCTCGCTTTCACTGACGGAGACAGGAACCCAATTCTACGCTCACTGTCGCGAGATCCGGGATATCTACAACAACGCCCTGGCCGATTTAAAAAGTAATAACAAAGAACTCTCAGGCACACTGACAATCACAGCTCCCCACGCGCTCTGCGAGCCGGTTATAGTCCCTGCAATTAGACAGCTTAACGAGCAGCACCCACAGCTGGGGGTTCGTTTACTGGCGGATGATGCCCCAATGAATTTGATTGATTCCCAAGTAGACTTGGCAATTCGTGTAGGTAACCTGGATATGCAATCCGCCAAAGTGTCAAAGCTGGGAATACTCCGGGAAAGCCTCTATGCGAGTAGAGGATATATAGAGCAACAGGGAGGAATACCTGACGATCTTACCGAATTACGCAACTGGCAACATATCATCAATGATTGGCAAGGCACCCCGGTGAAATATCAGCTGGGTAGTAAAAAAGAGATTCGAGTTATTCCCAAGATACGCTGCAACTCACTACATGACATTTTACAAATGACAACAATGAGTTTAGGGGTTGCAAGACTACCAGACATTGTTGCAGAAAAATTGGTTAGAGAAGATTCTTTAAGGCATCTAGCCACAGTAGCTTCAACTCCTGTTCACTATATGCACCTTTTTTCTAAAAGGCCTCCGCCAAAGGTTCAACACTTCACCAAGATTTTGAGAAGATTAATGTCATCTTATCACTAGCTTCCGAGTTATCTTCGACTGAGGTGCTATCGAACACAGGTAGGACCTTAGCCTTAGTATCCGATAAAAATTTACAATAAATAAAAAGAAAAAACCCTACAGGCAGGGTCAATTTTCAAGTGCCAGAGTTCTTTCCCGCTCCACAAAAGAGCGCTTTACAAACTCAGAAGCGCTAAGACCCAACTCCTCTTTGAATGCCCGGGAAAACTGGCTGGTGCCGTTAAATCCACAATTGAACGCCACTTGTAAAATACTTGCATTTTTCCCGGCAGCCAATAACTGTGCGGATGCGGCCTCCACCCTGGCACGTCTCACCAAGTTAATATAAGAGGTATTATGAAAACGCAGCGCTCTATGTAAATAGGAGGTTGAGATATCCAATGACGCTGCCAGCTGTGGAGCGGACAAATCCGAGTCACAACAGTGTTTTTGAATCAGCCTGCAAGCCTGTTGAAAAATAGACTTTAAGCGACTCGGAGTTTCCGACTCCGCCTGCAAATTGCCACGACTCTCCTGGATACAGGCAATAATTAATTCGGCTATCGGATTAAAGAGGAAGCTGGAAGAAGCAAAGGTGCACCTCTGTTTGGCCTGGGGAAACAGCAAAAGATAATTGCGTAATAAGAGGCCGGGACCACTGCTACCATCTATGGTCAGAGGACAGTTATCCTTGGGACCTGAACGAAACCCCTCGAGCTTCTCACGGGGAATGCGACACAATAGCGAGCGACTTTCATGAACCAAATCATGAGTAATTGTCTGCGCCAGATCAACCAAGTAGAGTCCACCGGGATTCATCGGGGTAAAATAACTCCCACGCTGTATAGCACCACGGCCAGATAAAAGATATATCAATGTATAATTGGCATAGCCATCACTCAAGTGATTGCTTGCTCGATGGAAAGAATTCCCAGAGAAGCAGGCTCGAGCAAATGAATCTCCCGTTTCAGGATTGGAAGATACTGCAAACTCCCCATAATACGTGCTGTTATGATGAGACTTGAGCAACAATTCACAGCGGTAGGGTAGACCAGCCTCCATCAGCTCCTTCCAGCGGCGCCAGCGTTCATTAACTACAAAATCATCTGTCCTGGCCACCCAGTCAAAAAACGGAGTCTTATCGCGATCTATCGAAACATCAGTCTGCATGACATGCTTATCCTTAAGCTGTCCATTTATGGTATTAAGCAAGAATAATAGATTTTTGAAAGCCTCTTTGTACCCAAAAGTTATTTCGGCGGCATCCTAATTTTTTCTACACCAGGGTACAGGCTGGAGAAGCGGCACCTGTAAATAATCTCCAGAAACACGCCTTAAAAGCTATTTTCATAAATAGTGAAGCGAAATAATCAGTGGGTAAAATGATGAATGAACTACAGCTATTCAGAGACCGATTCGCAATTAGCGACCTACTTGCTCGCTACACTTTAACTATCGATAACCGTGATGCCCGAGGTTGGGCGTCACTTTTTACACTTGGCGGTCGCTTCGAGCATGGCAATCGAGTAATCCGAGGAAGGGAAAAACTAGAGCGCTATGCAGTCATCCACAACAACCTGGGTAGCCGGCATATTACCTGTTCGCCATTACATCATATTTCAGAAGATGGGCAATCTGCCTCAGGCAAAGCAACTACAGTATTTATTTTAGTGACTCGCTCTGGTTATCGCGTTGCCGTAGCCGCAGAATACCATGATGAATTAGTCAAGGTGGACGGCAGCTGGCTATTTCAATGCCGCCGTGGCGTTATTGCTAAGCTACCGAATGATCCTGATTTTCCCATACTTACTGCGGATCCCAATACTCGTGACCAGTTAAGTCTTTTAGAGGATGCCTGGAAAGACTTGGGTGAACTGATATCAGATTAAAGCTACCAATATAACGAGTATCAAAAAATCCGAATCCGTGAAGTATTCCTCTAGAGCAGGGCTAATTCAATGTACGTAATGGCACATCATCCCTGCGCCCAATAGAAGCGCCCAGTATTCTAACGAGGAACTCGGTTAATACTCCGGCAGTAAAGCCCCAGATTTCATAGTCGCCAAACTGGTAGGCGGGTAGATAAATAGCTTGATTATCGATAGTGATTCGGTCAGTGCGGATACGGGGATCGTCAAGAAAAAACGACAAAGGCACACGAAAAATTGCATCTAGCTCACCAGGGTTGGGCCTGAGATGGGTATCTGGTGAGATCACCCCCACCCAGGGAGTGACATGTACCTGCCAGCGAGTAGTGCGCGGCCACAGAGGGCCGAGCATCCGCACCTGATTCATAGGCAGGTCCACTTCCTCTTGAGCTTCGCGCAGGGCGGTATATTGCAGGGAGGGGTCAGTGGCATCCCAACGCCCGCCCGGTAGGGAAACTTCTCCGGAATGGGTAGATAGTGTATCGGCGCGCTTAGTCAGCACTACATGAGGGTCTGGCTCTTCGGTAAGAGCAATCAACACAGCGGCATGGCCATACAATTCTGGCCCTGTTGGTACGCCAGCCTCCAGCTCTTCTATTTGCTGGGAAATTTTCTTTTCGATAATCGATAACATATCCACTTATCCCGCCTCATACAACAAAGGCTCCCTAACGTTCATCATACCGATTCCCGGTGATAACACCGAGCTGTATACCGCAATCTCCATTTGCGGCTCCCAGCCAGTTACTGCCGCTCAGCCGAAGCTGCATCCAGCTGGGGTTGAGGCGTATAGCCCCCTTTGAGCTTCTCACGAATCGCCTGCACCAACGCGTAGTACACAGGCACCAGTAAAGTGGCAAACAGGCTGGCTGCGAGCATACCGCCAAACACGACCAACCCCAGGGAAATACGGCTTACGGCACCCGCGCCTGTGGCTACCAACAACGGTATCACTCCGAGAATAAACGACATAGCCGTCATCAATACTGCCCGGAAACGCAAGCGGGTGGCTGAAATCGCAGACTCGGCAATAGACTTGCCTTTATCCCGTTCCACACAGGCGAACTCAACAATCAAAATTGCGCTCTTTGCCGCCATACCAATTAACAATACCAAACCGATCTGGGTATAGAGATTATTGATAGATCCGGCAAGCCACACCACCAACATGGCACCGCAAATCGCAATAGGCACGCACAAGAGCACCGCAATAGGAATACTCCAGCTCTCATACTGGGCCACCAAAAACAGGTACACAAATATTATGGCCAAACTGAACAGGATGGGAGCCAGATTGCCCGAGGTAACCTCCTGTAAACTGATCCCGGTCCATTCATAGCCGTAGCCTTCCGGCAGCCTGGAGGCCAGCTCCTCCATGGCATCCATGGCCTGACCACTGGAGTAACCCGGCGCTGGAGCGCCATTAATCGTCACGCTGTTATAGAGGTTGTAGCGGGTGATAGTTTGTGGTGCCACAACCGGCTCAATAGTGGAGACCGAGGTAATCGGCACCAGACCACCACTGTTGGCGCGCACATAGAAGCCCGCCAGATTTTGTTCGTCATCGCGAAACTGCGCATCTGCCTGGGCGATCACTCGGAATACTTTGCCATATAAATTAAAGTCGTTTATGTAATATCCGCCCAGAAAAGTCTGCAGTGTCGAATAAACCTCTGGCAACGGCACACCGAGTACGTGCGCTTTTTCTTTATCGATCTTTAATTCCAACTGGGGGGTAGCCGCCTGGAAACTGGTGAAGGCCTGGGAAATTTCCGATCGCTGATTGGCCGCACCCAGCAGATCAATCATTACTTGTGATAATTCTGTAATACTGCGCCCCTGCAAATCTTCCAGCACAAATTCAAACCCTCCCACGGTACCGATACCCGGCAGGGGTGGTATGACAAAAGGCATAATCTGTGCGTTGGGTATCTGCGCCAGTTTTTTCTGTGCCCGCTGCATAATGGCGAACTGGTGATCCTCTTCACTAGTGCGGTCATCCCAGGGTTTTAACACCGCAAACATCATTGCGGTATTAGATGAGACACTGTTGGTAAGCAGGTTATAGCCGGGCACACCCACCACATGGGCCATACCGGGTTCTTCCAATAATATGTCCGTAACCTGATTCACCACCGGGCCCGTGCGCTCCAGGGAGGAACCATCCGGCAATTGCACGTGTAGCATAAACGTGCCCTGGTCCTCATCAGGGATAAAGCCAGTGGGGATACTACTAAACAACCAAAAGGCCAGCAGGAAAATACCGATAACGGAGATAATTCCGATTAGCGGAATCTTTACGCAGGCTTTTACCATGCCCACATAAAAATTGGTGGAGCGATGCAGCCCTCGGTTGAAAAAACCAAATACCCCGGTCTCTTTCACTCCGGCAACTTCGCCTTCCTTACCCACTTTTAAAATACTGGCGCAAAGTGCCGGGCTCAGGGTAAGCGCATTAAGGGAGGAAATCGCGACCGACATAGAAATAGTAACCGCAAATTGCTGATACATTTTTCCGGTGATACCCGGCATCAACATGACCGGTACAAACACCGCAAACAACACCAGCGTAGTGGCAATGACCGGTCCAGTAACCTCACGCATAGACTGCAACGCAGCCTCTTTTGGCGTTAGGCCGTCACTCATCAGTCGCTGGGTGTTTTCCACCACAATAATCGCATCATCAACCACTATGCCAATCGCTAGAATCAGCGCAAACAAGGTGATGGTATTAATAGTCATACCAAACGCCAGCATCAATGCAAAAGTGCCCACCAGTGAAACAGGGATGGCAATAGCGGGGATCAGGGTGGAGCGCCAATCCTGTAAAAACAGGAAGACCACCGCGATCACCAAGATCAGGGCAATAAATAGTGTCTGCACCACCTCTTTGATAGAGGCCTGAACAAACAGAGTGGTGTCGTAGAGGATCTCTGCCTTTAGGCCATCTGGAAAACGCTGGGAAAGCTCTTTGACCTTGGCCTTGATGCCGTCAGCCACTTCAATGGCATTGGCTTCCGGCAACTGATAAACGCCGATCACTGCCGAAGCCTGGTTATCCAATTGCCCATAGGAGGAATAGGACTCACTGCCCAATTCCACCCGCGCCACATCTTTCACTTTTACCATGGCGCCATCGGGTTTGGCGCGAATAGTAATTTCCTCAAATTCCTTGGGGTTCACCAGGCGCCCCTGCACCAGGATGTTGTATTGAAATTGCTGGTCCTTGCGAATGGGTGGCGAGCCAATCTGCCCAGCCGCTACCTGCACATTTTGTGCCCGTACCGCGCTGATAACATCCTCGGTGGTAACGTCCAGGGACGCCATCCTATTCGGGTCCAGCCACAGGCGCATGGCGTAATTGCGCGAGCCAAAAATAACTACGCTGCTAACGCCCAATACGCGCGCCAGCTCATCCTTCAAATAAATTTCTGCATAATTAGCTAGGAAAAGTTCATCAAATTTCTGCTCAGGAGAAAATAAGTTCACGACCAATAGCAAAGTGGTGCTTTGCTTGGAAACCACCACACCATCGCGCTTTACATCCTCTGGCAATTGCGGCGTGGCCTGCTCCACGCGGTTCTGTACATTGACCTGAGCGATATCATCGTCATAACCAGATTTAAACGTTACCGTGAGACTGTAAGAGCCATCGTTGCCACTGGTGGAGGACATATAATCCATGCCTTCCACGCCATTCACTTGGGATTCGATGGGCACGGCAACACTATCGCGCACAACTTCAGCACTGGCCCCGGCGTAATTGGCTGCGACGTTTATTGTGGCTGGAGTAATTTCTGGAAATTGCGCCACCGGTAATAATGGCAACGAGAGAATACCCGCAAGAGAGATCAGTATGGAGATGACAAAAGCGAAACGGGGCCGCCGTATGCAAAAGGCACTGATCATAAATTCGCTAAGCCCCCCCCATTTCAGGCGGGCTATTTATAATCATGCTCTTGTCCCTCGTATCGGTGGCGTTCGCCCTCCTCCACACCTTCAGGAAGTTCCATGTCATCGGGGAGCAGTGTCCCCTGCCCGAAGCCTATAGGCTGTTTGGTACTTTGCTTACCTACGGGAGAAGCGCCACCACTTGCGGGCTCCGCCGGCTTTTCTGATACGTCGTAGGGGTTTCGTGGCGTGTTTTGAGGGGTCACTGGCTTACCGGCAACAACCCGCTGCAGACCGTTAACGATGACCGACTCCCCAGCAACCAACCCATGGTTGACCGCCCAAAGCTCCCCCTCCCGCTGCCCCAAAGTGACATAGCGTTTTTCAGCAATATTTTTCTTACCCAGCACAAAGAGGTAACGCCCCTGCATGTCCTCCAGCACTGCAGATTGCGGCACCAGCGGTTTAAGTGCCTCACTGCCGGTATACAAACGGATTGAGACCCGAGCAAATTGTCCTTGCACCAGTAGGCTGCCCGGATTGGGAAAGAGTGCGCGTACCGCTACGGAGCCGGTGTTGGGGTCTATCTGGTTATCGATAAATACAATCCTGCCCTGATAGGGGTAAAAATTGCCATCCGGTAGCTCTATACGCACATCCAGCCTCGTTGGCGGCAACCCCTCCCGGCGGCGGCGCTCGGCATCCACCTGTACGGCATAGAGTTGGTTTTCAGGAACCTCAAACAACACATAGATTGGGTCCATCTTGACGATGGTAGTGAGCGGGTCCGAATCAGGTCCCACCAGGGAACCCTCAGTGAACTGGGTACGGCCAATGCGGCCGGTAAGTGGCGCGTAAATCTTTGTGTAGGAGAGGTCTAGGCGAGCACTTTCCACTTTGGCCCGATCTGCATCGACCTGTGACTTGGCCTCTTCAAAAGTGCCCAGTAATTCATCCATCTGCACCTGGCTGATAGCACCTGTAGCGACCAACTTTCGACCACGTCGATAATTGCGCTCAGCGATCCGCAGAGTTGCCTCGGCGCGCTCCAAATTGGCGCTTTGGTTATCCAATTCAGCAATAAATGGGCGCGGATCTATTTCAAATAGCAGGCGCCCTTTCTTAACCGTTTCCCCCTCTCTAAAATCGCGACTCTGGATATAACCTTGCACGCGGGGGCGCACCTTATACTCATCGGTGGCCTCCACCCGGCCGACAAATTCAAAGCGCGGAATCACTGGCTGTTCTCGTACCACCAGCACCTCTACAGGAGGCGGTGGCGGTGCCTTTTGCTTATCGTCTTTGCCGCCACAGGCCGCCAAGGCGATCAGCACAAGCCAAAAAAATAAAATACGCGCCATAGTAAAGCTGGCACCGCCCTATGAACTTCAACACCTTTAACAACTATAGGCGTCAAAAAGCTGGAAGCTGGCGCTGGAATCTTGCATGGGTATACTGACGCCATGAAATTTTGTAGCCAATGCGGCAGTAATGCCGTCACATTTTCCATCCCCCAAGGCGATGACCGCCCTCGCCACCTCTGTGGCAATTGCGGCACCATCCACTACATCAACCCGCGTGTGATTGTCGGTGTTTTACCCTACCTGGAAGACCGGGTCTTACTGTGTAAACGCGCCATTGAGCCGCGCCTGGGACTCTGGACCCTGCCCGCCGGCTTTATGGAAAACGGTGAAACCAGTGAAGAAGGTGCTTTGCGCGAGTCCTGGGAAGAAGCACGTGCCAGCATTCGTGTGGACGAGCTTTATTCAATTTATGACATTCCGCATATCAATCAGGTTTACCTGATGTATCGCGGAGAGCTCACCGATATGAATTTTGGCCCCGGGCCGGAGTCACTAGAAGTGTCACTATTTCGCCAGGAAGAAATCCCCTGGGCTGAAATTGCCTTCCCGATCATGCATAAAACTCTCAAGCACTATTTCACCGACACGGAGCAGGGGCAATACCAGCTGCACCGGGGCGTTATTTCGCGGAAGCTATAGTGGTAGCTGCAGCGCGAGCCAAGCTGAAGATAGTGCACTGGAAGAGGACTCTGGGTGGGAGAAGCACTCACCCACCTGGGTACATTTAAAAAGGATGTTCCAATGAAATACGCCTATATGCTTGCGGTACTGTTATTAGTAGGCGTGGGCTTACCCATGTTGATTCCCGGTCCCGATGGCAAACCGATTATGTCTCCCCAAGACTGGCTTCCCGATCAGCAGACCCTGGACACAGTTCGCCAGCAAGGCCAACGCGCCATTCAAGCGGTGAGCGACAGTACTCAGGAATCTGCCGAGCAACTGGAAACCCTGGTGGAATCCAGTGGCCTTTTGCCAGAAGAGCAACATAAACAGACCAGGGAGGTATTTAGCTGGCGGGACAGTGAGGGCAATTGGCACTTCTCTGATTCGATACCCGAGGGCCTGGATACTCATGTACGTATACATCGGATAAAACCCATCAATACCCTGCCCGCCACACCCAGCAACGATGC
The DNA here is from genome assembly GCF_052468275.1 of Microbulbifer mixtoriginis (SeqCode). Lineage (NCBI taxonomy): Bacteria > Pseudomonadati > Pseudomonadota > Gammaproteobacteria > Cellvibrionales > Microbulbiferaceae > Microbulbifer > Microbulbifer mixtoriginis (SeqCode). Next base: position 4,144,233 of record NZ_CP174341.1, read on the forward strand.
TCAGCCACAAGGCCCCCAGGCACAGCTATTGCAGGAGAACCGTGAGGGCGATAGCCGGATTTCACAGATTTTGAAAGAGGTTCAAGCGTTAAAAGAAAACAGTCAGCAGCGCCAGCAGGCACTGGATAACCTTTAAAACCCTCTCTCGCGAATGGCAGGATACTGTTTATTTCCTGCCACTAGCGAATTTTGCCGCCACAACGCTCATCCAGGCGCCAAAGGTCAAAGGCCGGCTCCTCGTAAGGATGTGCCTGGTAGAGGGCTTCAAGTGCTGCATCCACAGACTCATCGGCACACGCCATCTCAACCCGATATTCCTCTACCTGCTCTATCTGCCCGGACTCACCAATAAACGGCTGACTGCCCGCTAGTGGCCGGAACTGACCGACACCCAATACCTGCCAGCAACAACTGTCGTAGTCGCCGATTCTGCCAGCTCCGGCGTTAAACAGAGCTTGCTTAACAACTTCCAGATGACTTGAGGGTATATAGATACAGAGCTTATGCATTCTGCTGATTCACTATTCAACGGTGTATAAAGTAAAGGGGCCTTCAAGGCCCCTTTACAGTGCAATACGATTGAAACGTCTAGAACATCAACGTCATCAGCTTACGCTGATATTGGGTGGCGATGGGGTCGCCGGCACCCAAGCTTTTCACCATATCGAGAAATGCCTGCTTGGCCGCGCCATCGGCAAAATTCATATCCTTGCGCAGGATATCCAACAACAGCTCCAGGGCTTCCTCGTGACGATTGGCCTGACTGTACTGTACCGCCAGCTTATAGGCGGAATCATAATCCTGCGGGTTCTGCTCCAGGGCCTTCTGCAGCGCCTGAATCTCGGGGGTATCCGCCGCCTGTTGTTTTAGCTCCAACTGGGCCATCAGGCGCTGGTATTCCGCATCCTGATCCGCCAGCAGAATTTTGCTGAGCACGGTTTCTGCTTCCGCAGCACGGTTTTGATCGAGCAGCAACGCCGCCAGGTGTTTGGCAATATCCACCCGCTCGGAGGATTCAGCGTAAGCCTGGCGCAGCAACGGCAGAGCTTCATCCACCTTGTCCTCACCAATCAGCGCCTGGGCCTGCTGCAATTTGATGTCCCAGGGTTTGGGCAGATATTTATCGAGCATTTCACGAATCTGGCTTTCCGGCTGCACCCCGGCAAAGCCATCTACCGGCTGCCCCTCTTTGAGCAGCATAACTGTAGGTAAGCTGCGTACCCCCAGCTGGCCGGCGATCATCTGCTCGGTGTCGGCATTCACTTTTGCCAGGAGGAACTGGCCCGCATATTCATTCGCGAGCTTTTCCAAAACCGGCATCAGCTGTTTGCACGGCTCGCACCAATCGGCCCAGAAATCCACCAGAACCGGGCGATTCATGGATTCTTCAATGAGTACCTGCTGGGCGTTTTCTGCCGTTACATCGACAATAAAATCGTTCACAAACTCTCCTGAGTAATATCTTGCTAATCTGCTGAGGTTCTAGCGGTAGAGGGTATCCGTGCCATAAGCCAGCTCAAGGGATTGCCGCTCAATTTTACGCAGCCCCTTAACCACCAGGCCATAGGAGCGATCCGCCATCCGCTCAATTTCATAATCCGGCACTGTGCCATCGAGCAATACAGTATTCCAGTGCTTCTTGTTCATATGGTAACCCGGCAACACGCCAGGGAAGATATCCCGCAGGGCCTGAGCCTCATCGGGATCACACTTTAAATTGGTCGCATCTACCTCGCGGTAGCGGCTGAGAGTCGCGAACATACGCCCCTTAATCTTGTACACAGCAACATCGGGACCAAAGGGGAAGTCCTCAATCGCCTCTGGTCGCGCAAGTAAATAACTTCGCAGTTCCGCCTTGTGCATTGTTAGCGCCTACCAGTCTAGCGAAGAGGGTAAGCGTGGCGACGACAACAGCTTGGCGAAACGCTGCCAGCGCTCTCGTGCACTGTTTGTATCTCGCTCCACATAATCAGCTACCAGTTTTTTGCCCCAGTTGTAATTAATGACATAGGCACCGTAGGCATCGACAAAATCCTTGCGCTGCTTTGCCTTGGCCGGGCTCATCAGAGTGTATTTCTCAAACAGTACCGCAACTTGCTCTGGGGCAATTTCACCATCGATATACTGCCGAGCAATTTCATTGCCGGCAAAACTGAGCTTATCCACCAGTCCCATCACCCGCTCATACTTTTGTGCACTTTGTGGATCCAACCCGGCGAGGGGATAAAGTACCTCCATCTCGAAGCGGTTTTTTTCCTCCCCAGGAAAGGCCAGGTCGATACCGTAATTGGCACTGCCCTCGGCAATCAGAGATTGGGGACTGAACAGCGGATACACGCTGTATTCCACCCAGCCACGGTCTTCCACCAACGTCTGTTCCAACAACGCGTTATAGGTATGATGGCCCGGGTAGCCTTCATGGCAGCCAAGGTCGATCGCGCGATCAATGGTAATCGGCAAGCCACTGTTCACCTGTATCAGGCTATGCGCCCCTCCCTGATACCAGTTGTAACCGCTCCAGGGTTTGTCACTGACATATTCAAGGGCAAAATTTTCATCCTGTGGCAGCGGAATATACTGCTTGGTGCGCTTGCGACACTCCTCAATGGCTGCATCAAAAACCTCTTGGAGCTTGTCCACTGGGATTTCATACTGCTGCCGAAACGCCTGCACTCGCGCACTTAGGGGCTCATTGCCGGGCAACAGCTCATCCAACTCCTGCAAGAGTGGATCGAAACTAGTGAAATTTTGCCTGGGGGGCTCGGTGTCATAAAGCTCGCGCGCTTCTTTGGCAAAGTTGCGCTCGCTTTCGCCAGCAAGGCTGCGGGCGTGAGCCACCAGCGCAGCCAGTTGAGTTCGCAGGTAGTGTAGACGCAGGCCGTCAAGGGAACCATCCACCACGCCGTCCCCGGGTAGCTGAGCGATGAGGGCGTTACCGCGTTTGGCAATATCCGCCGGGCTGGCCTGGCTCTGCTCCGCCTGCTCTCGCCACTGCGCCGGGCCATAATAGGCATCGACATAACTCTTGTCGTGATTACCCAATTCCAACACCAGGGCAACATAGTCCCTGGCCACTGTATCCATGGACATATCCCCTTTCCCTTCTATTGCAGTTTTTTGCCCTTTAACCTCTACTGCTTCTCGTAACGTATCCTCTGATCGCGCTTTACCCTCGCAGGCGGCAAGAAATAGAGGTGCAGCCAGAATTGGCAACAGACACACCGCCTTTAGTACTTGTTTCATTATTATTTCTCTTGAAATTTATTTCACATCTGGAAGTTTACTCAGCCGGGAAAACCCCAAAACGGCCTGCTATGGCAGGACCAGGCCGAGATGCCCCTCAACGTTGACGACCGGGATTTTCCTGAGCGGAGCTATCTTGCTTCTCTAAGCCTTCTTGCTGAGCTTCACTGCCCCCCGCAGGCTCAGGTTCCCGACCACCGGTCTGTACATCAAACTCTTCGGTAACCGGCGCAGTGCGCAGTACCAGGAAACCAGCGATACCGGCAATTACAGAAGCCAGCAAGATACCTGCCTTGGCCTGATTCAACAGGTTGTTCTGGTAACTGAACGCCAATTCGGCAATAAAGATCGACATAGTAAAGCCGATACCGCCGAGTAATGCCACGCCAATGATATGCTGAAAATTAGCCAACTTAGGTAAGCTGCCCAAGCCTAATTTCCAACCGATCCAAGTAGCCCCCACAATCCCAATCAGCTTTCCGAATACCAGCCCAGCGATTACCCCCAGGGTTACCGGGTTGAAAACTGCACTTGAGCTAGTAAAGCTATCGAAGGGAATACCTGCATTAGCGAGCGCAAAGATGGGAATCACCAAAAAGCCAACCGGAGTGTGCAGGCGGGTTTCCATACGCTGCAGAGGAGACTGCGCCAGGTTAACGCCACTGCCAAGGGCCATAACCCGTGCGCGTAAGGCATCGTTGGCAATGATTTTATCGCCGGGCCGGAAACAGCGATCAAAGCTGCGGATAATATCTTTAACGAAGGTACTAAACGCCACTGGATCGTACTTGGGCTTCGCCGGCAGCGCCATTGCAGTTATGACCCCCGCAATGGTAGCGTGAACTCCGGCCAGATAAAATTCATACCACAGCAGAATTCCCACAAATACATAGGGGGGGGAGTTACGCACGCCAGCCGCCTTCAGCAACCACATAATCACAACCAGGCAACCCGCAGCGATCAGCGCGGTCATATTTACCTGCTCTGTATACCAGATAGCGATCACCAGAATGGCGCCCAAGTCATCAACAATAGCCAGGGCCACTAAGAAAGTCACAACCGCGCGAGGCACACGATTACCCAATAGGGCAATACAGCCCACGGCAAAAGCAATGTCCGTGGCCATGGGGATTCCCCAACCACGCTCCGCCTCACCGCCAGCATTAAATGCTGCATAAATCAATGCCGGCACCACCATGCCACCGATTGCCGCCATCACAGGTAGTACCGCATGGCGTAAATCGGACAGCTCCCCTACCATAAACTCCCGCTTGAGCTCCAAGCCCACTAAAAAAAAGAAGATCGTCATTAGACCTTCATTAATCCAGTGGTGTAGCGATAAAGAAAACTCCCAATTTCCCACAGTGAAACTGATGGGCATATGCAAAAGGGTTATGTAGACATCTTCCAGGGGGGAATTTGCGATAATGAGCGCCGCCAGCGCAGAAAGCATCAGTAAAATACCACTACTGCTCTGCCGGTGGATAAACTCTTCAAAAGGTGTCACCAGGCGCCCAAAAGCCTGTTCTAAAGGCGCCTCAAAAACCTTTCCTTTGCGGATCTTGAACTTATTCAGAACGCTTTTTGCCATCGACAACCCCCTCTTTAGTAAAGAGTAGCCCGACTAGAAACGGAGCCGCACTTCTACCTATGGGAGCCAGAGGTTAGCATGGCCACACTATTCTTAACCATTTGACAGGACCCAGTAGCAAAACATGACCCGCTTGGACCAACTGCTAGTACAGAGAAGACTCGCCAATTCCCGCACCCACGCCAAAAAACTGGTCGAAGCCGGCAGGGTCACGCTGTCCGAAGGCGGCCCCATGGAGCTGGCGCGCAAAGCTGGGCAATCCGTCAGTGAAAACTGCGCCTTAGAAGTCACTGCACTACCCGAAGATCAATATGTTTCCCGCGCCGGCCTAAAACTTGCCGCGATACTCGATCACACAGGATTAAACCCTATGGGCTGGCACGCCCTGGATGTAGGCTGCTCTACTGGAGGCTTTAGTGACTGCCTGTTGCAGAGAGGCGCCACTTCCGTAGTAGGGGTAGATGTAGGGCGAGATCAGCTAGCACAAAAACTAATAGGTGATCCACGTATGCACCTCTTCGAAGGAATTAATGCCCGATATTTAGAGGCATCACAACTTTCTCCTTTCGCAGATACTGGCTTTGATGCCATCGTGATGGATGTATCCTTTATTTCCCAAACGTTAATACTGCCGCAGCTGCCTTCTTTACTCAAACCCGAAGGCCAGCTGTTGACCCTGGTAAAGCCACAATTCGAGGTGGGACCTGAGGGCATTGGTAAAGGGGGAGTGGTGCGTAACGAAAAACTTTACCCGCAGGTACGTGAGCGTATTACGGCATTATGTGATGAACTCGGCCTTGAAGTGAAGGAGTATATTGATAGCCCGATTAAAGGGGGCGACGGCAACCGGGAGTTTTTGCTCTGGGCAAGCCCAGCAATTTAAGATTAATTAAATCGAGAGAACAGGTTAATAAGGAATTAGATGAAAGACCCTTTACAGGGTCTTTCAAATTAACATGCTTTAAAAATAATTATTGCTGACCACTAAACTGGTCAGTGAGAAGACTTAGAGGAATTACACCGTTTTGCAAAACTTTCCCATGAAATTCTTTTATATCAAAGCCTGCCTTTTCCTGCTCTACCTGTCGAAGCCTCAAAATATGTGTAAAACCAATATAATATGAACTTGCCTGACCTGGAGAGTAAATAAAGCGATTAATGTCTCTAGAAACTTCTGCATCTGTCAGCCCAGAAACCTCAGAATAATACTCCCTAGCTTCTTCCAAAGTCCAGCCTTTTGCATTTATTCCAGTATCAACTACTAAGCGGGCAGCTCTATGCAGCTCCGCCTTTAATCGACCTAGATTTCCATATTGATTACTATCATACCAACCCTGCTCAAAAGCTAACCGTTCTGCATACAATCCCCAGCCTTCAGAAAACCCTGAGATTTTGGTAATACTCCTAAAGAGAGGGAGATTAAGTTTACCAGTAAATGAATACTGAGCATGGTGACCGGGTACCCCCTCATGATAAACAAATCCAGGTAAATCCAGCATTGTAGTGTCTACAGAATTATTTACATAAAGCAAAGCACTTTCGTTATCTTTAGCAGGGGCATAAGCATAACTAATACCATTCACTAGCTCTAACTTAGAGTAATCAAATTCAGGGAATAGATTAACACTTTTCTCACTTGCCTCATCTAAAAGCTCTTTGAAAACAGCAAGCACATTTTCCTTTGCTACTTGTGGCGCATCCTTGCGGACCATGGCGTACAGTGTAGCCAAATCATTTGACATATCATAACCAAGCGATTCAAATTCCGAATAGACTTCTGTATGCAGATCCCTGAGCGCATCAATACCTATTTGATGTAATTCAAGTGCATTAAGCGGCATACTGACTTCTCGGCTTAACAAGCTATTGTAATATTCCTTACCTCCCGGATATTGGGCAAGACCTGGATTTTCAGGTGCATCTTCCAACTGAGTTAAGAGTAAGTTTGACACCTCTGTTCGCATTGGAGTAACTTCCTCCTCCAATATGTACTTACATCGTAGCAACCACTCTTTACGCTGCTCCGCTGAAACTTCTATCTTATTTACAGCAGCCTCCAACATTAAATAGATAGGGTCTCGCTCAGGATTTTCTACCCAATAATCAAGCCAATCAAGCACCGATAAAATAGTCTCTTTGTCATCAATTATTCCAAGCCTACCCCTAACCAACAACCAAAACTCCACAGAGGAATAATAGGATGACAAATATTCTACTTGACTTAAGTAGTGCTCAACATCTCCCGCATTTTCAAGCATAAAAAAATAAAATATATCCTGAACCTGAACTGCAGTGGAGGCATTAATAACAAAATGAGGCTTACTTTCAACAGCTAAGTAACTCTTCAAAAACCAACTATAAAAATCGTAATCAACATTCTGCACATTGCTTAATAGCCGCCTATCAAATGCTTTCAATTTAACCAACGCCTTAGTATATAGCTCAAGAGTTTTCGCCTTATAAGGTAAAGAAATTGGAGTGATGCCAGGCGAGGACAAGCCCACCTCCTCATGCACTCGATAAATTAAAGCCAAAATCGGATCCCGTCTAAGGAGCTCAACATTTGACTCCTCTATAAATGAGTCAAAATTCGGATCGTATGCCTGAAGTGGAAAACTAATAACAAAACATAGCGCAACCAAAATATATTTAAAGGCTCTCATAGAGTTTCCTTGTAAACTGTATCTTTAAGAAAAAATAATAATGCCAAGAAAAATATCAAAGTGGAATAATATTCACTCAAAACGCCCGGCGTTCATACCTTATAATTACAAACAACCTAACAAAAACAATCACTCAACACTCGCGATTTATACCAAAAACAAATCATGCCAAGAATACTGCAAAAACTGACAAGGAAATTACAGGCACAAATTATAACTTGATTCACTTGAGACAAAGTCAATCAGAAGCGATGCCTATGCCTTGGGAAACAGGCATGAGCATATGAACAAACCCAATATTAATTAGGAAATCGTACCATCGCCGCCTCCAAGAGTTATTGCAATCACTACAGCTGTGAATTTGAAATGGAACAGGGCTAAAGCATCAGCTTTTGGCCAAATCCTGAGGCTAGATATCCTAATATTTTCGCAAGAATTTGAACCCCGATTACTGCCACCACACCCTGCAGCACAAACCAACTTTTGACAACTAGAATCACCTAAAGAAAACTCTGTTAAAACCAGCACTAAATAACTTGGCGACCTGATTGCAGAATAAGCAGGAACATCTCAAGACTTCAAATTTAGGATGGACACTGAAATAAAATTAGCGAACTCCCAATTTAGATATTTTGCTTCCAGAAGCTGTTTCATAATTTCTTTAACGTATTTAGCATGCAGGAAATGTAGAAGAAAGCTCTATAAGAAGGTAAATAGCGATCCCACCTGACGATCAAGCGACGGCTATTACCCAGCCTCGCAAAAGTTCGCTAAACTTTCCGACGCCGAATATACAATCTAGGCTTTCTGCCTAATTGTTTCGAAGGCTTTTTCCTATTCCTGCGGTGAGGGAAAATTATTTCAACTTTACAGCGGGTCAAGCTGTAGAGTAACGGGTCAGAATCTGCAGCTTTGTCGTACACAAGGCTTCGATTTTTTATTTTTATAGATAACACCAAGTAGCGGATGTAATAAATTTACTTCTACTGGTGAGGCCGAAGTAATGGCGCCTCCCAACGGAAGACTTTCGCCAATGACCACCACAATCAATTTTGCACCCCTGTCCCGCTTGGTTTTTCCGAATTCTGCTCCCCTTTTTATGCTGAAGCAAAGCCGCCACCTGAAAAGACTTCTTCCCAGTTAATCAGGGATCTTTGATCAAGTTGTCCGAGAAATTTTTGTCAAAGCTCCAACCAAGCGCCTTACTCTCCCCAAAACTGAAGCTTTCTTCAGCAACTACTCGTTGATGGATAAGATAGAGGGAGATTTTTCCATGGCGCTCCTAAGCGCGAAATCCACAAGATACTTTCAAAACGTACACGCTTATCAATGGGTATGGGACCACTTTTCTCACGTTTTAGCTAGGGTAGGCAAGGCTCAATCAATTTCCACTGAGCGTCGGCTAATTCTGACTTAATCCCAACTAAACTTACTGTATCTTATCATTCCATGAGGTAGCAAGAATAACTAATTTCAAGTTATGAAACAGCTTCTACCAATTAGAGCTAAGTAATATCCTCATGCCCACCTCTAAAAACCCCCTTTAACAAAAACTATTTATTACTATCACAATCTATAAATAAATACGTAATAAATACCCCCTATCCTGCGCACATAAAACAACGACGCAGATAATCCCAATGAAAAGATTAATTTTGCTGTGTACGCTCTCCACTTCATTACAAGCGGCTCCACTGACTAACTACAGGATAATAGACGGTGACACAGTTCACGGATATGTTTCTGGTGAATATGTTGAGATACGTCTTCAGTGCATTGATGCACCAGAAACCTATCCCAGCACGCAAATATATGGCCCAGAAGCCACTCAAACCCTGAATCATTTATTGTCATTTGGCACTGTGGATTTCCAATCGACAGGAAGGGATCAATACGGCAGAGAAACTGGCTATCTATTTGCAAATGGATACAACATCAATCAAGAAATGGTTGCAAGAGGAGCCGCTTGGAATTACGCCTACTATTGCGAAGATAAATTCAAGATTGAGCAAGACTTTGCATACTACTCAAATCTAGGGTTATGGGGCGAAATGGAAGCAAAAGACCCCTACTGCTTTCGCAAGAATCTAGATCACGATTTTTGCTATTACAATCCGGAAAACAACTTCTTTTTAGATGATTAAAAGCTAAATTTTCTGAACATGAATTTTTACCCACTAAGCAAACAGTTCCCATAAAGCTCAAAATAAAAAATCATTAGAGCTACCAAACTGGTCTATAACTTACACCATACAGGAGTATATGCGACTGTTTGCGGATATTTTAAGAGGAGATTCCTTGGGTTTTACCTTTGGGAGGTTGGGTAAGATTCTATTGCCTGTCCACCCTTTTTATAGAGGACTCCTCCTTTCATAACCAATGAGACATTGGATAGAAGGTTAATATGCCTCAGCACATCCCCTCTTACTGCGATGATATCGGCAAATTTTCCTTTAGATACAGTCCCTGATTGGTCCGAAACCCCCATCATTACTGCGGGCCAGTAGGTAGCTGCTCGAATTGCATCCATAGCGGAAAAATTCATCTCTTCAACCAAAACGGCCAATTCGTTCCAAGTGCTTTGGCAATGAAATTTAGTTGGGATACCACTATCTGTCCCCACAAGAAACACCACACCAGCATCTTTAAGCTGGGAGATTTTCTTTTTCAAAGTTGGTTTACGTAAGGGAGTTAACTGCATGTACTGCAATTGCCCAGGGTTTCTCAATGACTGTTTAATATCGTCAATAGTGTCTGGTTTTAGTCCTTTGTGCCAGCATGTATCATCCAGCCTTTCCGGGTTATCCACAGTGTTACTATAGTTCCAGAGACCTTCTACGGTTGGAGTCCAGAAAAGCGGCCCCCCAGCAACGCGGCCCTTAGCAGTGCGCTCTTTTAATAACTGGATGATATCTTCAGGGTACTCAGGTGCTGTTGTCAGCCCTGTATGTTCAAAGTTATCGACACCTATGGCCAGCCCTCTGCGGATCTCATCTGGGCGGTGCGAATGAGCTACAACTTTTAAACCATGCTTATGGGCCTCATCCACGACCGTTTGAGCAACTTCTATAGTCATCTTGTCATGGTCAATCAGCTTAATTATATCGACACCAGCTGTTGCCAGTAAGTTTACTTTCTTTTTTGCTTCAGGGGCACTAGAGACTGACCAACGAAAAGCTTCAGTACCAGGATAAACTTCATGTTGGATAAATGGACCGGAAACAAATAGTCTTGGCCCAGCAATTTCACCAGAAATGATTTTGCGCTTTATCTCTATAGATGCTTCTAGCGGAGCACCCAAATCACGAACACTAGTAACCCCGGCTAGCAGCAATTGTATTGCACTAGCAGGCATTATTTCATTGGTCAGGCGATGTAGGTAGTGTTTATCCCAATGCACATAGTCCGCGTGTCCACTGAGCATTAGGTGAGCATGATTTTCCCAAAGTCCAGGTAAGACATCCATCCCCTCAGTAGAAATAATTTGATACCCGTCGGGGACGGGAAGCGTTTCAACCGTTCCAACTTCCTCAATTTTGTCGCCCCGAATTAAAATAACACTGTTTGCGATTGGCCGATTACCAAAACCATCGATCAGCCGCCCCCCCACAAGCGCACTTCTCGTCTCCGCCTGAATTGACAAGCTGAACAGCAACATAATACCAAGAGATGATGCCTTAATTATTTTTTTCATCATTAAAATTTCCTTCTATTAGCTGGTGATAAATTCAAATCAACAAAACAGGATAAAAAGCCCCCCACTCAACTAAAAGCGCTTAACATGCATTATCTAAATAGACATACCCAATAGCGCTTCATAGCTTTTCAACCAACATCGAATCGCATAGCTAGTTTTGACCTATATACACCCTACTAACTTAACGAGTAACACTGCAAAGACCATAAATCAGACAATACATTCATCTCTCTCATAGTCTAAACAGTTATCTTATCTCTGAGTGTAAACATATTGCAGCATCGCTCACCATCAAGCCCATATTTCATAACGCATGATCAAATCCCGACATAATAGAGACAGCATTAGTTTTTCACGACAAACTATCATTATATATCGTACTGCACAACAAAACATACAGACCAAAATACAATCAAGAATACATAAAGAGAAAATAAAGGATAAAAATATTCCGGTCAAAGAACTGGGACTGTAACATTAATTTTTTATGGATTTACAACTCAGTGGCCATCCTACCCACACGCAGTCTTTCATCTCCATTAATAAACTATTAGAAAGAATAAAAATTAGACAAATCAAAAAATAAGCATCTAGAGAACTTACCGCAGCATCTATTGAAATTCTTGCAATCTATTTTACACAATTAACAAATAAACAAATAAACAAATAAACAAATAAACAAATTAGAATAAAACTCCTAAGAAGGAAATGATGACTACACCTAAAGACGACGTAATATCAACCTTCCAACCCTACAACAAATTGCTCAAAACCATAAGGTCTCACGTACCTACATAAATTCCTAACACATTGCTCAGAAACTTTTATCTTTCGGCAGAGATAGATAAGACCGACCTCACGAAACCCAAGAGAACCCCTTAAAAATTTGGAATCTACAAGCTTATCATGTATTAAATATTGGCTCTTTTGAAGCTAAGATAGACAGACATTCTTAGAAAATACAAATAAACTGCATGCTTTTTACCACCCTAAATATACGAGTTAAGAAGTGATCAAAACAGCTACAAATAAAGTGCCGTTGATTATAACGTTGCTCCTATTTTCCTGGCCATCGATACTCTATGCATGCTCCCGAGTTACCTGGAATACTGAGCAAGGTGTTTTTGCCGCCAGATCAATGGATTGGGGACATTCTTTTGAGGATATTCTTTATATAAATCCTCGAGGTATGAAGATGGTTGGTGAGGATGGCCATAACCCCGCCAAATGGACTTCAAAATATGGAAGTGTTGTACAAAGTATTATTCCTTATGCCCGCCAATATGGCTTCTCAAATAATGACGGTGCTACCGACGGAATTAACGAGAAAGGTCTAACGGCACATATTCTATATCTTGGAGCAACCCGCTACGCCAAACCAAATAATACGCCAGGAGTATCCTATATGCGCTGGCTGCGTTTTATTCTCGATAACTATGCTACAGTCGCAGATGCTGTCATTGGGATGAAAAATATACGCATATCGCCAGTGAAAGTTGGTGGCGAAGTTCTTGGTGCACATATGGCAATAGAGGACCCAAGTGGTGATTCAGCTATCTTCGAAATAATCGATGGTAAATTAGTTGTACATCACGGTAAGAAATTTTCGGTCATGACAAATGACCCACCATATGGCTGGCAGCTTCAAAACCTGCCTTTTTACCAAGGCTTTGGTGGGATTAAATCTGTACCTGGAGGGATTGATGGCGCTGACCGTTTTGTTAGGTTATCTTACTATCAACACAATCTACCAAAACCTGCCAATGCTATTCAGGCAGTCTCTTACCTCCTAAGTGCTATCCGTACTGTGGCCGTTCCTTTTGGCGCACCTTATAGCCGCCCCAATCAGGAAGAAGGAGCTGAAGAACCAGCTACTTATCCCACTTGGTGGCTTTCGGTGATTGATTTAAAACGCCGAATTTACTATTTCAACTGGGTCAAAAATCCAAATATTGTTTGGGTAGATTTACATGGAATCGATTTTTCAAAGGGCACAGGAAAGCGGGTTGCCGACCCAAAGAACCCCAAATTGGTTGGAGATATCACGGATGTATTTAAGCCACTAAAAAAATGAACAGAAAGAAACACAAAGTGTACAGGTTACTCTAAAAACATCGCTGAATATAAAACACTCTGCCCGATACCCAATATGGCCTTAATTACAGCCAAGAATTTACATACTTTGAAATAAATCTACTTCAACATGTACATCCCTTCACTTTCAGGGCTGCTTAACCTAAAGCCAAACTTCTCGTACAGCTCCGGTACATCCGCCATAAGGGTAATATAAGCAGAAGGAAGCGCCTCACGATCCAAATAAGACATAATGTGTTCCATCACAACCCTTCCCAACCCTTGACCTTGATAAGTTGGGGCGACAGCGACATCCACAATCTCAAAATTTAAGGCTCCATCACCAACCACCCGCCCCATGGCAATGGTGGTTGAACGAGTTTGAATGTGAATGCCATAGAGACTATTTGGCAACCCCTTCTCTGCGGCCTCCCGACTTCTTGGGGATAGCCCACTAATCTGCCTGAGGCAAAGAAAATCCTCAACTGAAGCCACAGTTTCAATAACTTTAAACATACTGCCGTCTACATGAGTATTTATGAAACCTACTCACTTCAATGAGTAGTTATACCTCCCGAATCTCAGTAACCACTTCCGTTTTTACGGAGTTAGCAATAAAGCACTGCTTGTGGGAAAGATGGTGGATTTTTTCCAATTGCTCGCGACTAGGTTTCTTTTCACCAGAAAAGCGGATCAAAGGTCTCAGAGTGACCTTAGTCATGGCCAACTTACCCCCCTCTATTGTATCCATCACGCCTATCGCTTCATCGCGATACTCATCAATGACGAAACCCCTTTTTGCGGCAATTGCAAGGAAAAACAACATATGACAACTAGATAGCGACGCCACGAAAGCTTCTTCTGGGTCGACATTTTCCGGGTGTGAGTAGGGGATTGGGACAATATGGGGAGATGAAGAGGCTGGAACTGACAAACCGCCATCAAACTGCCAAGTATGAGCGCGGCTGTATTGATTGTCGGTAAAAATCTGGTCATCACGTTGCCAGACCACTGTAGAAGTATACTCAGACAAAATCTCTCTCCTTCTATCCAGGGCACACACTTTCAACTATTGATATACAGGGCTACCGAACGACTCCGGAACCAGGAGGTATTTAGCGGAGTGAATAGAGCCGAAGGGTTCCTTCTAGGGCAACCTCAGTTTAGAAATGACGCGGGATGGCAGAAAATTGGGCGCTAGATGCGCCCTTGGGAGATGCTTAGTCTGCATCTACTTGCTGGTCGGTGCGCGCAGCCATAATAAAATCATTCTTATGCAACCCCTTGGCCTCATGGCTCCACCAGGTCACGGTTACCTTACCCCACTCGGTAAGCAGTGCCGGGTGGTGGCCCACTTCTTCTGCGATGGCACCTACACGGTTAGTAAACGCCAAGGCCTGCTTGAAATTCCGGAACTTGAACACGCGCTCCAGCTGCATAATGCCGTCGCGGGTCATTGGCGTCCAATCAGGAATTTGGCGCAGCAATCCTGGCAGCTCGTCATCGCTGACGAGAGGGGCATCGGCGCGGCAGGCTTCACACTGTTGTTGGGCTAGCTCAGTCATGAATAAATCCTCAAAACCTTGTTTATTATCGGTTATTTCACGTGGGGCTCACTCTAACCGGGGCTCTTCCACGACACAAGCGCAGACGTTAAAAACGCATTATCTACGGTTTTCACTCGCCAATATGGGACAGTGTGCTAAATGCTTGGATATCAATTCACGGTGTAAACAACCATTGTCAGGCTGATCAAGGGTCTCCGGCCGATATGATAATTTTTAAGCAGATACACAAGCGTTTATAAACCCCTTTTGGCAAGGATCGCCATGAAAGCCCCTCTTAAACTGTTGATTTTGACGTCGCTCACTCTTGTTTGTGCCTGTGGCCCCCAAGGTACCGATAGGAAACGCATAGTGCCCCCTCAAGTTGAAACGATGATTGAAATGCGTGCCGAGATGGAACTGGCCTTTCAGCAGCTGAGCCAACAATTCGTTAACGGTCTGTGGAAACTGTTTCCGTCCTGGGCAGTCCGCGAAGGCTATTATGAGGCTGCCATACATTTACAAGTGCCTGACAAGGCCTTCCGCGCCTATCTACTGGACTTCGCTCAAACTTATGAACGCAAGTTCGCCGCTCTGGATAGTGAATTACTCAGTATTTCTTCCCTCACCGATATGGCGCTTATTATGAATTTCCTACAGCGCCTGCAGTGGGAATATACCACCTTCAAATCCTACCAGTGGGACCCCTCCATATATAACGTATCCCATCCTTTTGCCCTGATTTTAAATACCGAGTACGCCCCCCTCAAAAACCGACTGCGCACCTTCAATACGCGTATGCGCTTGGTTCCCGATTACTACCAAGCCGCAAAACAGGCTATCCGTAGGCCCGCCGCGCCACAATTAATGTTGGCTATTCAACAGAACGAAGGTGCCCTGGAAGTTTTTGGGACTAGGGTAGAAAACCTGGTAGAAAGCAGCCAGATGTTTGATGATGAAAAAGAAGTATTCAGGCAACGTCTGCACGCCTCCCGTGAAGCGATAAAAGACTATGTAAACTTTTTAAAAAATTTACAAACCAGCCTGGAAAAATCTGCAAGGTTTCGTGATTTCCGTATTGGAGAAAAGCTATATGAAGAAAAATTCCGCTTTGATATTCAGATTGATACCAGTGCCAGTGCCCTCTACCTGCGTGCTTTGGAAGAAAAAAAACAGGTCCACAGTAAAATGGCGGCGCTCACCGAGCAACTTTGGCCGAAACATTTTCCCGATACCCAGTCACCATCAAATCAAATGGAAAAGGTCCGGCGCCTACTCGAAAAACTATCCCTTAATCATGCCAGTAAAGATACATTCAAAGAGGTTATAGAAAAGCAAATACCACAGCTGGCAAACTTTGTCATACAGCACAATCTACTCGACCTGGACAAAGAAAAGCCACTAATAGTACGCACTACCCCCCCCTATCTTCGTGGCTTTGCTGTTGCCTCTATCAATGCGCCTGGTCCCTACGATAAGAATGCCAATACCTATTACAATGTGTTGCCCATAGAGAATTACAGTGATGAGCAAGCGAATAGCCTGCTGCGGGAATATAACCATTACACTTTGCAAATACTGAACATTCACGAAGCCATCCCCGGTCACTATACCCAGTTGGTTTATGCCAACCAGTCTCCGAGTATTATTAAAACCATCTTCGGTAACAGCGCCATGATTGAAGGCTGGGCGGTCTATGCCGAACGTATGATGCTGGAGGCTGGATACGGTGATTTTTCGCCGGAACTCTGGCTGATGTACTACAAGTGGAATTTACGCGTGATTACCAACACCATTTTGGATTACGGTGTACAAGTCAAGGGCATGACAGAAGCCGAAGCAATGAATTTAATGGTTGATGGGGCTTTTCAACAACGGGCTGAGGCGGAGGGAAAGTGGCGTAGAGCAACTCTCAGCCAGGTTCAACTCACCAGCTATTTTGCCGGATTTACAGATATCCTTGCCTTGCGCGAAGAAGTAAAGAATAAGCTCGGAGATAAATTCAACTTAAAGGAATTCCATGAAAGCTTTCTAAGCTTTGGCAGTGCGCCAGTGCCGATTATTCGAGAACTAATGTTGACCCAACTGGAGAAGACGGGTTCTATTTGAACCAAGCACTCTGTAGAGCTCTAACTCTCACTCTTCTGACAAGATCCAATAGATTTCCAGTGAAAAGTGCCCAGCAAAAGATCAAACAGAGGGATAGTCAAATTAAAATTACATTCATTCATCCACTTACGTTGATGATGTATGCGATGCAATTGAGCCAACTCACGCAAAACGGGAACTCGATGAAACCAATGATCTTGAGGCTGGTGGTATCCCAAGTGCAACAATTCATAACCCAAATGATTTACCACCATAGTCACAATCAAGAGGTAACCAGCATTCATCGAAAAAAGTATGGAGAAAAAGTATCCTAAAATTGGCGCAATCACTAAAGCAAGAGTCGCAGTTAAATAAGTGGGGAAAAGTACTATTCTCCAGTCTCTGGTAGAGTCAATAGAAAATAGGGGTGGAGAGAAAAAACTGTGATGATCCCCGGTATGTCTGCGATAAAACAGCCCTGCAATCCGAATCTTTTTATGACCAGCCCAACGGTGACTAGCGTATTCAGAAAAATTATATATAACAGTCCCTGCGGGGATCACTAACAACTCCCAAGTTTTTAACAAATCCAATTGAAATATGCAGTAGATACAAACTCCGGCACCAATAGCTAGAATACCCATCAGATGAAGCCATCCATGGTAACGGCCTTTCACTCGCGCCCTGTATCCAGCCCTGAAAGGGGCCGCATCGTGATTGATCGACATATTTGCTCCTTTTTATTAGCGTTGGAATTCCGTAAAACTATATAAACAATCAAAACCCGGCAGTTTGATTACATCCATCTAATAGCGATGTACAGAGTGCCCCTCATCATTTGCACTAGAAAATTTAAGAATTTGATTGACCAGAAATATAATCAGGCGGATGATTGAATTCTAATAAATAATAATTAACAGCATTATTTGTGAGATTGATAATGTCGAATCATCTCAGATCAATGGATTTGAATTTACTGCCTGTATTTGATGCCCTGATGGTCGAACGCAACCTGACTAGGGCTGCAGTAAAGCTACACATGAGCCAACCTGCAGTAAGTGCTGCCTTAAAGCGTTTGAGATCCACCTATAACGATGCACTTTTTATCCGCACCGCAAAAGGCCTACGCCCTACCGAGCGTGCGCTGGCACTACACCCTTCCATTCACACGGCTCTTGGGGCAGTGAGATCAAGCTTCCGGCAGCTCGACTTTGAACATCGCGAGGCAGAACGGGATTTTTCGATTGTTCTACCAGATGTGGTGGAAACCCTTATGATTCCAGGACTCAGCGCCTGGCTACGAGAGTATGCACCAGGGATAAAGCTTACAATATTACCTGACGAATCAGAGATGACTTCCAGAATGGTAAGTAATGGTGAAGTCGACTTAATTATCGATTATTTACCATTAGAATCTCCCAATTACAGCAGTCTGATTATTGCCGAAGAAGAATTGGTGGTGATCGCAGGGGAGCATAATGAAGAGGTGGGAAAATCAATCTCTGAGGCAGATTTTCAATCAATACCACAAATATCATTGCTGAGAGGAAGCCCCGTAGGCTCACCGATGGAGAGGCTGGCCAGACCGAATAAATTACAGCGCAATATTTGCCTGCGTGTCCCTCACCTATCCTCCTTTCCTCATATAGTCGCCACCACCGATTTAATTGCCGTTGTACCCGCAAGGATGATGAAGTCCTCTCATTACCGAGCACTACCTGTTCGTACAATTGAGCTGCCTATGGATTTCCCCAAGGTCAGCCTGCAGCTGATTTGGCATAAGTCACAAACTAACAACCCCGCCCATCGCTGGTTAAGAGAAACCATTTTGCAGCTTTACCCAGAGCTGGGGATGTAGAAGCTTTTGGAGTGGGCTGTACCAGAATGAATCTAATTGAGGCATCAGGTTAGGCTTTTACTATGCCTGTTTTACCGTGACTAGCTGAGAAGACAACCTAGTCCCGCCAAACTTAATCCCTAAAAGCTTGAAGACAAAAAAGCCGGGAACCTCGCGGACCCGGCTTGTTTAGATTGGGGCAGCCCTTAGGCGAGACCCTCCTCGATTTTCGCCTTCCAGATCAATGGTCCCGTGGTATGCACAGACTCACCTTGGCTATCGACTGCTACGGTTACTGGCATGTCCTCCACCTCAAACTCGTAGATGGCTTCCATACCCAGCTCCGGAAAGGCAATTACCTTGGAGGCTTTAATCGCCTGAGCCACCAAGTACGCAGCGCCACCCACAGCCATTAGGTACACCGCTTTATTGTCACGAATCGCTTCAATTGCCATTGGGCCACGCTCTGCCTTACCGATCATCCCTTGCAGGCCGGTCTCTTCAAGCATGGTGCGCGTAAATTTATCCATACGGGTGGCGGTAGTTGGGCCTGCGGGGCCAACTACTTCATCGCGCACAGGATCTACCGGCCCTACGTAATAGATAAAGCGGCCAGTCAGGTCCACTGGCAGCTCCTCCCCTTTCGCTAGGATATCCACCATTTTCTTGTGAGCGGCGTCGCGACCAGTAAGCATCTTGCCATTCAGCAGCAAGGTTTCACCGGGCTGCCAGCTCTGTACATCCTCTGCAGTAACGGTATCCAGGTTGACACGGCGAGTATTGCTGCCAGCTTCTCGAGTAATTTCCGGCCAGTCTTCCAGCTTCGGCGGAGTCTGGCGCGCGGGGCCAGAGCCATCAAGAGTGAAGTGGGTATGACGAGTAGCGGCGCAGTTGGGAATAATTGCTACGGCCTTATTTGCTGCGTGAGTGGGATAATCCTTCACTTTCACGTCCAAGACAGTGGTCAAGCCACCCAGGCCCTGGGCACCAATGCCCAGCTTGTTGACGGAATCGTATAGTTCCAGGCGCAACTCTTCGGCACGGTTGGAGGCACCGCGCTCCTGCAACTCCTGGATATCGATAGGATCGAGCAGGGATTCTTTGGCCAGCAACATAGCTTTCTCAGCAGTACCGCCAATGCCAATACCCAGCATGCCCGGCGGACACCAGCCCGCCCCCATCTGAGGCACCATCTTCAGAACCCAATCCACTACAGAATCAGAGGGGTTGAGCATGGCAAATTTGGTTTTGGCTTCACTGCCACCACCTTTGGCTGCCACATACACTTCCACAGTTTCACCAGGAACGATTTCATAGTGAATCACTGCCGGAGTGTTATCACCGGTATTCTTACGGGCGCCATCTGGGTCGGCAAGAATAGAGGCGCGCAACACGTTGCTGGCATTTTGATAAGCGCGGCGCACACCTTCGTTGACCATGTCGGTAACGCTCATGTCCGCTTCCCAACGCACATTCATACCCACTTTCAACTTCACGGTGACAATGCCGGTATCCTGGCAGATAGGGCGGTGGCCCTCGGCACACATCCGTGAATTGATCAGGATCTGGGCCATGGCGTCTTTGGCCGCCGGGTTGACCTCTTTCTCATAAGCCTTGTTCAGGGCCTGAATGAAGTCCTGTGGGTGGTAGTAAGAGATAAATTGCAGCGCATCAGCAACGCTGTCGATCAGATCATCCTGGCGGATAGTGGTCATGCCCAACTCCGATTAACGTCTCAAGGCCGGCGATTCTACACGAAATGTAGGGTTATTGGCCTGTTATTAAAATGGCGATAAATTTTCCACAGGCAATAAAAAAGGCGAACCCAAGGTTCGCCTTTTCTAGCCCCTGAAAAACTACATTGAGGAGGCTGTAGGCTCACTGGACTGCAGAGAGCGAATCGCATCGCGCAGTTGTACCAGATCTTTGTTCACCGAGCGACGGTAGGCATCAATAGACTCCACTGCCTCTTCATTGGCTCCGACACGCATAGTCAGATCACTGCGCACAGAGGCCAGCTGACGCTCCAGGCGTGAAATTTTGTCGGTCATCTCACGCTTGCTCTCAATACTGCCTTTACGCAATTCCGCCAGGGCAGATTCAACCGCAGCAATCTTTTTCACACTGGCATCGAGGCTACCGAGCTTGCTGTTGAGTGAAGCAACCTGTTTCTTGTTGGCTTCGTTTGCGGCCTTATTGGCTGCAATACTCTTGCGGTTGGTATCGTAAGCCACCCCCCAAAGCTTGCGGATCTCGGAGGAGTTCTCCTTGGCCTTGGCGCTCAGCACCTCAACAGAAGCTGTAGACTCCTCATCGGAGAGACTAAAGCGCTTCTCCAGCTCAGCAATCCGGTTCTCGGCATCGGCTATGCGATTCTCCGCGTTGACCAGCTGGGTACGGCTTTCCTGCCACTGCTGGTAGAGGAAACCAGAAGCAGCAAGTCCCCCCATGGCTAAGACCAAGGCACAGAGGCCTAGGAAGGAGAAGCCACCGCGGCGCTCCTCAACGATCACTTGTGGTTCCTGGGACTGCTCGCTGCGCTCAGGAGAGCTGGGCTCCAGTGCGGGTTCGATGGCGGCGCTGCCGTCCAGTGTGGGCTCTCTACGTTGCATGTATCAATACACCCGGTAACTAATCTGGTGGGTTCGGTACTGGTCAGTTCGGGATTGTCCCGCCCGGCACCGCTAAATTCATTACTTAGAGACAATCAAGCCGGGACAGATTCGTCGAATTATGCGGCAGTTATACCAAAAATTGACGAAAAAGTAATCGGCCACAAGTAAGAATAGACGACAGCAAAACATTGGTGTCATCAAACACCACCCCTTGAGTTCGAGGAAAACGTCCCAAAATCCCCTATTCTACTGCGCCGGCTTAATTCTGGCATACGGCGCGTGTAGAATGCTCTCACCAATAACCCTAAACAAAGGAAGGAAGACACCATGGCTTTCGAATTGCCCGAACTCCCCTACGCGATGAATGCCCTGGCCCCCCATATCTCTGAAGAGACTCTGGAGTACCACTACGGTAAACACCACAAGACTTACGTTGACAAGCTGAATGGTCTGCTGGAAGGCACTGCTGACGCCGATAAATCCCTGGAAGAAGTGATCAAGTCCTCTTCCGGTGGCGTATTTAACAATGCCGCACAAGTATGGAACCACACTTTCTACTGGAACTGCCTGAGCCCCAACGGCGGCGGCGAAGCCACTGACGCTGTTGCAGAAGCTATCACCACAGCATTCGGCAGCTTTGACAAGTTCAAGGAAGAGTTCACCACCAGCGCGGTAAACAACTTTGGCTCTGGCTGGACCTGGCTGGTGAAAAAAGCCGATGGTTCAGTAGCTATCGTCAACACTTCCAACGCAGCCACTCCGCTGACTGATGAAGGCGTTACCCCACTGCTGACCTGCGACGTATGGGAACACGCTTACTACATCGATTACCGCAACCTGCGTCCTAAGTACATGGAAGCTTTCTGGGCGCTGGTGAACTGGGAATTTGTAAACCAGAATTTCGCCTAATCGCGGAATTACCTAAAAAGCGGGCACTGCCCGCTTTTTTTATGGGAGGAAATCACTCCCGACATGGCTCCAGAATACTGCCCCTAGTCAAAGACCCATCTAGTGCGCACAATACCCTCTGGAGTGCGCTGTTCTCGCCACGTTAAGCGCGGCCAGAATTGGCTCAAAAACCTAAAGAATGCCACCCAAGTGGCACAATATAGCAATGATTATCCGAACACTGGGAATATGCTTATGAAGTTGAAACCAACCCTGATCGCAGCTGCCATTAGCGCGCTGGTTATCAGTGGCTGTGACCGCGGCGCCCCCGAAGCTGCACAGCAGAATGCTGCCTCCGTCACCGCGGAAAGCAAGTCCATTCAAGACAGCACTGCCAAGGTGAGCCAAGAGGCCATCAAGCAGGTAAACCAGATGTTCGAGGACTTCTTCCAGGAGCATCTGTCTCGCAGTCCGGAGTTCAAAACCTTCCTGGGCAAAAAAGAAGATTACGATAAGTGGGATAATCTCTCCCCAGAATTCGCCAAAGAAACACTGGAAATTAACAAGCGCCAGCTCGCCGAGCTGAATAAGGTTGACCCCAATACTTTGGATGAAGCCACTCGCCTGAGCCTGCGTCTTGCCAAGCGCAATCTTGAGCAAGACATTGAAGGCTACAAGTGGCGTAACCACTACTACCCGGTTAACCAGATGTATGCCACCCATACCAGTGCGGCATCCCTGCTGATCAGCCAGCATCGTATCGATGCAGTGAGTGATGCCGAGGCTTACATCGCCCGACTGAACGGCATGCCCCAATACTTTGCCCAACTGGAAGAGAACCTGAAAGCCAACGCCAAGGCCGGTACTATTGTGCCGAAGTTTGTCTTCCCCTATGTGATCAGCGACTCACAAAACCTGATCAGCGGCGCACCTTTTGAAGGTGAGAAAGACAGTCCGCTTTTTGCTGACTTCAAAGGTAAAGTCGAAAAGCTGGAAATCAGCGCCGAACAGAAAAAAGCGCTGATCGATAAAGCCAGCACCGCCCTGCAAGAGAGCGCTGGCCCAGCGTACAAAAAACTGATCAGCTACTTACAGGAACTGGAAAAGAAAGCCACTACCGATGACGGCGCCTGGAAGCTGGCCAACGGTGATGACTTCTACAAGTTCCGCCTCGGTGTATACACCACCACCGATATGACAGCCGATGAGATCCACCAGACTGGCCTCAAGGAAGTTGCGCGGATTCACGATGAAATGCGCGAGATTATGCGCAAAGTGAAGTTTGAGGGTAACCTGCAAGAATTCTTCGAGTTCATGCGTACCGACAAGCAGTTCTACTACCCCACTTCTGAGGAAGGTAAAGCGGAATACCTGGAGAAGGCTACCGCCATTATCGACACTATGAAGGGCCGCCTGGACGAGCTGTTTATCACTAAGCCCAAAGCCGACCTGGATGTACGAGCTGTGGAACCTTTCCGCGAAAAATCCGCAGGTAAAGCTTTCTATCAGCGCCCGGCGCCCGATGGCTCGCGCCCAGGTATTTACTACGCCAACCTGTATAACATGGAAGATATGCCCACTTACCAAATGGAAGCACTGGCTTACCACGAGGGCATCCCCGGTCACCATATGCAGCTCTCTATCGCACAAGAGCTTCAGGATATCCCCAAATTCCGTAAGTACGGCGGTTACACCGCCTACACCGAAGGCTGGGGCCTCTATTCAGAGTTAGTACCGAAAGAGCTGGGCTTCTATGAAGACCCCTACTCAGACTTTGGCCGCCTGGCAATGGAGCTGTGGCGTGCAGGTCGCCTGGTAGTAGACACTGGCCTTCATGCCAAAAAGTGGACTCGTGAACAGGCTATCGATTATCTGGTTGAAAATACACCAAACCCGAAAGGCGATGTGGTTAAAGCCATCGAGCGTTACATTGTGTTGCCTGGTCAGGCGACGGCTTACAAAATCGGTATGCTGAAAATTATTGAGCTGCGAGAGAAAGCCAAAGCCGAGCTGGGTGATCAATTTGATGTGCGCGGCTTCCACGACACCATTTTGGCTAACGGTGCGGTACCACTAAATGTTCTCGAAGAACTGGTAGACGGCTGGGTTGCAAGCGTTAAAGCTAAGAGCTAACTTCTCCGGGTAAATAGCACCCAATAAAAAAGGCCACTCTCAGAGTGGCCTTTTTTGCAACTATCTAAAGGAGTTAAAAACTACTTTATCCTTTTTTAATTGCAATCCAGTCATCCACTTGGCGCTCCAAGATTGCCAATGGCAAGGCCCCATTGGTCAGCACCACATTGTGGAACTGGCGAATATCAAACGCCTCGCCCAGCTCCGCCTGGGCCCGATCACGCAACTGCAGAATTTTTAACATTCCAGCCTTGTAGGCCAGTGCCTGCCCAGGCATTACCAGGTAACGCTCGATTTCTGTGGTCACTTCGGTTTCGGTCATGCCAGTTTTTTCCACCATATATTCGATGGCTTCTTCGCGACTCCAGCGCTTGTAGTGCATACCAGTATCCACCACCAAACGCACCGCACGGAACATCTCGGCCTGCAAACGGCCAAGATCATCGTAGGGGTTTTCCTGAAAGCCCGCTTCCTTGGCAACCTGCTCAGAATAAAGTGCCCACCCCTCAGCGTAAGCCGTAAACAAACCCAATTTGCGGAAAGTGGGCACACCTTCTAGCTCCTGAGCAATCGCCAACTGGAAGTGGTGGCCGGGAACCGCTTCGTGATAGGCCAGCGTGCGCATACCAAATTTCTTGGTTTCATGAACATCACGCAGGTTTGCATAGAAAACCCCCGGACGGGAGCCATCCATAGCCGGAGGGTTGTAGTAAGCCCCCGGTGCGCCCTGCTCTTTAAATTCTGGTACCCGTCGTACTTCAACCCCCATCGCCGGCTTCACATCGAAATAATCTCCTAGCCCAGCATTAATCTCATCGATCATCGCTTGGTAGTCGGCAACTATGCGTTCGCGCCCCTCATCCGAATCTTCGTATAAAAACTGGGGATCATTGTTAATCACAGAAAAGCGGGCGCTGATACTGCCGCTATCTTGCCCAATTGAAGAGAAAATACGATTCATCTCCCCCTCTATTCTTGCCACCTCTTCAATACCAACTCGGTGCAACTCCTCGGGGGACAAATTCGTTGTGGTGTGGCTACGAACCTGGTACGCGTAAAACGCCTCACCATCAGGAAGCGCCCAAACACCATTATTTTCGAAAACCTTGGGCTGTAACTCACGATAGTAAGCAATCAGATTCTTATATGCAGGATATACTTCTGCATCAATCAAGGCCTCTCCCTGAGCGAGGATACGCACCCGCTCCCCATCGGCCAGACCTTCAACTTTATTTAGGCGTTCTTCAAAGGAGGTATAAAGAATATTCTCATGGGCCGGTACCGCTATAAACTCTTGCATCTCTTCCAGCACGCTGTCGATAACAAAGCGGGGAGGCAGGATGTTTTTTTGCTCACGGATTTTTAGACCATCAAGCACCTGTGAAAATTTGCGGTCAACCTCACTCAGGCGGGAAAGGTAATAATCCGCTTCTTTGACATTATGAATCTGGTGCACCTCCGCAAGAAACTCCGGCAGGCTGTTTTGCACTCCAAACATTTGGTTAAGCGGATAATTGTGGTGTTTCCAGCGCTCCCCCTCCACCATATTGCCAAGAAAGTAGGCAAATACATCGTAAGAGATCGCTTGCTGGCCATCCATGCCTGCACGATCGTACTCCTGCAGAACGGCAAGCTCATCCTTAATCATCTGCATCTGACGCTGCTGTTCAGCCTCAGAAGCGTCATCAAGATGGGCATTGTGTCCATCGATTCCAAACTGCTCGAGCAATCGCAACTGGGAGAGAATTTCTGGACTGGTACTGCCGAGCTTGAAAAAGGCCCGCTCAAAGTACACATCTATTGACCAGGGTTTAAAATAGATCGCGTTGACCGCAACAACAGAAACCGCCGCAACCCCCAATAACAAAATACCGCCAAGCCATTTGGCCAACGTTTTAATCATTTTTTATTCTCCTAATATAGATATTGCGGTTCTAACTCCTCTCCGCCCCATGACGGCCCTACCCTGAGTGAGTCATGGCCAGCTAGGTCATAGAAAAAATTATACTGCCGACACACCGCACACCCATATTAAGCGCTATATCTTGATGGGAGAAACAAAATCACTGGGCTTTAACGCAAGCAGAGAGCAACTTACCTTTTGCAGAATATTCTCGGCAGTGTTTCCCATAATAAAACCGGGTATACCCGCACGACCCACAGTACCCATGATGAGGAGATCCAGCTCCTCCTCATCGATCAGCAGGGGAATATAGCTATCTGGGTGAGCAATGACATGGTGAACTTGAATATCCCCGCCGATACCCGCAGCCCGAATAAGTACATCCAATTTTGAGCGGTGTTGAGATCGAGCCGCTTCTGTAGCCTGGTCCAGCTCCTCTTCAGAGGCGCTGATAGGGAAGTGACGACGCAAGAACTCATCAACGTCATAATCCCAGCAGGAAACAACGTGTAAAATACCGTTACAACTATCCGCCAACACCCGCGCCCAGCGTAGTAAGCGGATCGCCAGATCGTAAGTACTCCCCTCATCACACTCGGGGTCAATCGCCACGGCCACCCTTATCTCAGTGTGCGCACGCTCTATGGGACGACACAGCCACACTGGGCAGGGGCACTTGCGTAATAACTCCATATCAATGGCTTTGAAGCCCTTGAGCTGGCTCAGCCCCTCCACATTTTTAATTACCAGATCGTAACCTTCGCTAAGTACGCGGCGAATAACTCTCTCTGCAGGGCGTGGACCACAGTCAGATTCGATCTCTATATTCACCTGCTCTTTCGACAGCTTCATACGCTCTCGAGCTGCGGCAATTCCTTCATTTACACGTTCCAGCATTGCCTTAACACAGAAGCTACTAAAGTCCTCAAACCCCGCCGGTACCGCTGGGCAAACCAGCAGCACCTTAATTTCCGCATGATTATTGCGGGCTATGGCAAAAGCCTGTAACAACCCACTGGACTCATCTTCAGCAGCATGGCTCACATAGAGGACTTTATGAATATTCGGCATAACAATTTCCTCAAACTGTGGGCATTGGAGGTAAAAGCAGACGGAGACCACCATGCAGCCCCTGCGGCCACCACCATTTAATATGGTCGATGAAAGCCAATTCACAGAAGAAGAATAGAAGTGCAGCTCTAGTCACCACCAGATTGAATACAAACCTGGGAACAAAAGAGGAAGCAAAGGGGGGGGGGGTTATAGAAGGGGCGGCGGCAGATGACCCAGAACTCTTTGACAGTCTCCTAGGTCAACTACTGAGTTAGGCTTAGGGGCAAATTGGATACCCTAGATATCCAGCACCTGCTTTACAAAGGGGATGGTAATTTTACGCTGTGCCATCAGGGAGGCCCTATCTAACTGCTCTAACAGCAGGAACAGTGCGCGAGTATCCCTAGGCGCGCGGTGCAAAATGTATTGCGCCACATCTTCGGGCAGATCGAAACCGCGCAGGCGGCTGCGCCTGCGCAAGGCAGCCACTTTATCGCGATCATTCATTGGCTGTAACTGGAATACCAGCGACCACTGCAGGCGCGACAACAAATCAGCCAAGGAGATATCCATCCCCCGCGGAGATTTTCGCGCCCCTAATAATAACTGCCTACCGCTGTCTCTGACCCGGTTGTATAAATGGAACATCGCCGTCTGCCACTCGGGCTGCCCCTCTAACAAGTGCAGGTCATCAATACACACCAGATCCAACTGCTCGAGGCCGTCGAGCAGTACAACCGGGTCCATGGCCATCAATTCAGCCATAGGAATATATTGGAAACTGCGACCATTGGCCTCGGCACTCTGACAAGCAGATTGCAGCAAGTGGCTAACACCACTTCCTGCATCCCCCCAGATGTAAATCACCGCTTCGGGATTTTGCCCACTGGCAAATGACTGCAGCAGAGCTACAACTTGGCGGTTGGGGTCCGACTCCGACAGATAAAAGTTATCGAAGGTAGCGTCGTCTCGCAGGGATACTCCCAGCGGCAACTGTTGCGGAATACTCATCTCAATCCCAACGATAGCGCAACGGATTATCAGCGCTGCCCAAAGGTGCACGGTGCCCATTCAACTCAATGGCATCCTCGTCCCCATGTGCTCGCAACTTATGATTTAACGCCAAGGTATCGCGCAAATTGCGTAGTCCTACGGTGGCACTCAATGCCAAGCGCATCCGATCTCCCTCCACAGAAAGGAGATTTGCACTGCTCACCTGCGCCAGTCCCTGTAAATAGGCCGAGGCCTCTGCGTAATCGGCAAAGCTATCCACGCCAGATAACTCCACAAAAATTGAGCCCTGTTGGGCATCCTCAATACCGGGACGCACGGCATAGCGTTGGGCAAGCAAGTTAGCCATCTGATTAACACCGCGCAGTGCAACCTCTTCCAAAGAGCCACCATTGCTATCAAAGGCATAACTGCGACCACCGTGCAGTAATAACCAATCAGCCTGCCAGCGGCGCCCCGACGCCTGAAGCAAGCGCCCCATCAAAGTGGCATCCGGCCTGTAGCGTAAACCAGCGCGCTCTGCGGCCTGTTCACTCTGAGCCCAAAGGTCACCAAGAGGCATATTGTGCTGGTCATTGAGGTCCATCACCGGGAAATCCAATGGCACACCGCGCTCCACAGCCATAGCATCCAATACCGAAAAGAGCTCCGGGGCATCTTCTTCCCTGAGGATACTGCGCCCTTCCTTTAGGGTATCCACAGCCAGCCACACCAGAGTGCCGGGGCGATTATTGGGCCACATCGGCAAACCCAACTGATGGATTTGCCTGGAAATAGCTTGGGGATCGAAAGAGAGATGAAGGTAGAGCTGATTATCTTCGCTGGTGTAGCGGTAACCTTCTAGGAAATGCTGGGCTTTCTTCAGGATAGGCTGCAAATTTGGATTACTGCCAATTGCGGCGTCTCCGGTGACACGCACAAATATCCGCTCCAGCCCCCGGCTGCCAGCACTCGCGCGGTCAGTAGCCCCACGGCTCGGTACAGCCTCGACCACTTCATACAGGTCCGAGATAACTCGAGCCTGGACTGGCAGAATTAGGGCACCGAACAACAGGACCAAAAACTGCAACACCAATCCCTGCCGGAGCAGCTTGTGCATAGGATTCTTCTCCAAACCTCATTCCAACCCGTGAGCTTGCACGAAATCGTTGTTATTGCGCAAGACGCCAAAATCCACGGCCGGGATAAAAATTGGGGCTATTGTATCAGCGTCGGCGACTTCTCTCAGCCCCGAGTTCTCACTATTAGAGGGTTTCTAGCCGTTTAACGGAAGATAAATACCAGATTCCTTCATTGAGATGCCCACTGGGCGTGGCTACCGGACCAAGACCCAGCTAGAATACGCGCCCTTCGAAGACCCACTGCAGGAAGAATCATGAGCGATTCCAAGCCGCAATCCGCTGAAACATCCCTCTCTTATAAAGACGCCGGTGTCGATATCGACGCGGGTAACGCCCTGGTAGAGCGTATCAAGCATGTCGCCAAGCGCACTTCCCGCCCGGAAGTCATGGGAGGCCTGGGCGGTTTTGGCGCTCTCTGCCAACTCCCCAGCGGCTATAAAGAGCCAGTCTTGGTTTCCGGCACCGATGGCGTGGGTACCAAACTGCGCCTGGCGATGGACCTGGGCATCCACGACACCATTGGTATCGACCTGGTTGCTATGTGTGTCAATGACTTGGTGGTAGCAGGTGCCGAACCACTTTTCTTCCTCGACTACTATGCCACTGGCAAGCTGAATGTGGATATCGCCGCTGAGGTTGTCTCCGGTATTGGTAAAGGCTGTGAGTTGGCAGGCTGTGCCCTGGTCGGTGGCGAAACCGCCGAAATGCCCGGCATGTATGAAGGCGACGACTACGATCTGGCCGGTTTCTGCACCGGGGTCGTGGAGAAATCCGAGATTATTGATGGCAAAAAAGTAAAGAGTGGTGATGTGCTCATTGGACTCGCCTCCAGCGGCCCCCACTCCAATGGCTACTCTTTAATCCGAAAGGTACTCGAAGTCAGTGGCGCCGATTTACAACAGGAATGCGGTAGCGAAACGCTGGCCAAGGCATTGATGGCCCCCACCCGCATCTATGTTAAGAATCTGCTGCAACTGATGAAGAGCGTCCAGGTAAATGCCCTCAGCCACATCACCGGCGGCGGCCTGCTGGAAAACCTGCCCCGCGTACTCCCGGAAGACTGTCTTGCTCGTGTAGACGTCACTAGCTGGGAGATGCCCGAAGTATTCCGCTGGCTCCAACAGGCAGGCAACATCGACGCCCGCGAAATGTACCGCACCTTCAACTGTGGTGTCGGTATGGTAATTTGCGTACCTGTGGAACAAGCCGACCAAGCACTGCAAACCCTGAAGCAAGCAGGTGAAGACGCCTTCGTCGTGGGCAAAATCGAAGATGCTGTGGCAGGCGCAGATGCCGTAGAGCTGGCGGGCCTGTAATGTCACAGGGAGTATGCAAAGTTGCCGTGCTGATTTCCGGTAGCGGCAGCAACTTGCAGGCGCTCCTGGATGCCTCGGCAAATGCCGGGGCAGACTTTTCCGTCTGCACAGTAATCAGCAATAAGCCCGAGGCCTTCGGCCTCAAGCGCGCCACCGAGGCCGGAGTCCCCACATCAGTGGTCGACCATCGCAACTTCTCCGGCAGAGAAAGCTTCGACCAGGCGCTAATCGCAGAAATCGACAGCCATCAGCCGGATTTGGTTGTCCTGGCCGGGTTTATGCGTATCCTCACTCCCGAGTTTGTTCGCCACTACAGCGGTCGCCTGCTCAATATTCACCCCTCTTTACTGCCAAAATATCAAGGGCTCCATACCCATCAGCGTGCTCTGGAAGCCGGTGATAGTGAGCACGGTGTTACCGTTCATTTTGTCACCGAAGAGCTCGATGGCGGACCACCCATCGTTCAAGCCGCCGTACCTATAAAGGAAGGGGACACTCCCGAATCTTTGGCAAAGCGGGTTCAGGTACAGGAACACGTCATTTACCCCATGGCTGTTACCTGGTTTGCCCAGGGGCGCCTAAAAATGCTGGCAGACCGCTCGCAACTGGACGGCGAGCTTCTACCTCTTAGTGGCGCCAGAATCGATAGTTAAGCAAAGCCAAGCTGGCGGGATCAGCATTGCAATGTACTTTGCGGGTCGCGCCAGCTAGTATTCAAAGAGGTTCAGATTTTGCGAGGCTCTGTCGTGCGCATTTTTTTCTCCTCTCTGTTTTTTCTCTTTCTCTCCACTCAATCTCTCGCCAGCCAATTGGAACCCTTTAAGGCGACTTATACCGCAAGGTACAACGGCATTAGTGTTACAGCCACTCGTGAGCTTACTGGGCAAGAAGGGAGTTGGCGGCTGGACTTTAATACCTTTGCGCTTTTTGCCAGTATTAAAGAATATTCCCGCTTTATCAGCCAGGACGGCAATATTACCCCCTACCACTATGAGTATCGCCGCAAAGGACTCGGCCGCGATCGCGGTACAATTCTCAGCTTCGAACCCGACAAAGGCATGGTGTTCAACGTCTCCAACCCAGAACGGGATATGGAAAACGTATCGCCAAACATCCTGGATAAGTTGAGCTATCAAATGCAGCTAACACTGGATGTCGCCGCAGGCAAAGAAAATCTCCAGTATGAGGTCGCCGACGGTAAGAAGATTCGCAAGTACACTTTCGCCAAAGAGGGCACCGAAGTAGTAAAAACACCAATGGGGAAAGTAGAAGCAATAAAGGTACGCCGGGTTAGAGATGCGGACTCAGAAAGAGAGACGACCGTCTGGATTGCACCTCAATGGAACTACGCCTTAGTGAAGCTGGTACAACGTGAGGAGAATGGCAAAAAGTACCAAATTACTTTGAAAAAGCTATCTATCAATGGCAAAAGTGTCGGTGCTGGCCAATAAATTGCCATTTTTTTACAGAGGCAAAAAAAATATTCACATTTGATGGATTTTTGCCTCCTTTCTCTTTATAAAGTGACTCCTTTCCCTTGCACAGGCAATTCCTTGTTGCCTAACCTGTTTAAAAGCGAGGGATTTGCTACGAAAACGGAAGGCATCTATATAAATCTAATGGCCTTCCCTCCATATCCCAGCATTTCCAATGCTACTTATGGTTTTCAGTAATCAGCAGACTTAGAGATGGGCTCTCATGAATAAGAAATACCTGCGACATGCAGTTTTAGCCGCAGCAATCGGCTCCGTTTCCCAAGGCGCTATGGCCGCGGGCTTCTACCTTCAGGAAACCAGCGCATCCGGCCTTGGCCGTGCCTTCGCTGCCGAAAACACTATCGGTGATAATGCCTCCATCCTAGCCCGCAACCCGGCTGGTTCTGCACTATTTGATACTTATACTTTGACTGGCGGCCTCACCTACGTCGACCCCGAAATCGACGTGGCCGGAACAGTTACTAACTACGCTTTTAGCCCGCAACTTGGCAGATATGTTGCCGTTAGCTCTTCTGTGGCTGACGCTAGCGACTATGCCACCAGCGCCTTTATCCCCAATGGGTATCTGGCAGCACCAATCAATGATGATTGGTCCTGGGGCTTAGCTATGTACACAGATTTCGGTCTTGAGACTGATTTCCCCGACAGCTTCCCCGGCACCATCATCGCCAACAAAACCAACTTGTTGACCCTTAATATCCAGCCCTCTGTTGCTTACGATATTAATGACACCTTTAGTATCGGCGCATCTATTAACTTCCTCTACGCCGAAGCAGAATTATTAACCACCTTCCCCACAGATTACGAAGTTGTTCCTGCTCTGGCCGATGCAACTATCTTGGATGTTAAAGGGGATGGCTGGGATGTAAGCT
This sequence comes from Microbulbifer mixtoriginis (SeqCode), assembly GCF_052468275.1. Taxonomy (NCBI): domain Bacteria; kingdom Pseudomonadati; phylum Pseudomonadota; class Gammaproteobacteria; order Cellvibrionales; family Microbulbiferaceae; genus Microbulbifer; species Microbulbifer mixtoriginis (SeqCode). Next base: position 4,177,377 of record NZ_CP174341.1, read on the forward strand.
GGACAGTCGGCGCCCTGTGGCGCATTAGTGACAACACCCGCGCAGGTATTTCTTACCACGCAAAGTACGACCCCAAGCTAAAGGGTGATGTTAATTCGGATGTTACCCCCGCAGAAGATCCCTTTGATGATGCCAGCGGCAGCCTGACCCTGAACCTACCCGACACCCTGGAGCTGGGTCTATACCATCGTTACGATAACAACTGGGCTATCGCTGTTGGCTATATGTACACGAACTGGGATCGCTTCGAGCGCCTAGCCGCATTTGTTCCAGCGGGCGGCGCCGAGTGGGACCCTAAAGTACTTAAAGAGGAAAACTTTAAGAGCGGCTCCCGCTTCAGCCTTGCCGCCGAATACTTCTTTAATGACAATGTAACCGTACGCTTTGGTTACGCCCATGACGAAGGTGCAGCTCGTGACGGCTTCAATCGCCACGAAGAGGAAGTTATTAGAGAAGAGACAGGCTTCGATTTACCAATTACTTGGCGCACACTGTCTATCCCCGATACCGACCGTCAATGGCTGACCCTGGGCGGCACCTACACTCACAATGATCGCCTGAGTGTTGATGCTGGCTTCGCTTTCATCTGGGGTGATGATGAGCGAATCCAGGAAGTTTCAGAGCCTGGAGCTGTTTTCGCATACTACGATGGCGGCACCACCAAGACCGAGGCTTGGCTATTCAGTGCAGGTGTAAACTACAGCTTCTAAGTAGTTCGCCCTCTCGACAAACAAAAGGCTCTACCCCGGTAGGGCCTTTTTTAATTCTCCTATCGACCTCTCACCCTAGCGCCTCCAAACCCACCAACACCTCACCCCCATCAGCATCAGCATCAATACCACTTAATAGCAATATTAAGAATTAGTGGTTAGATATCTATCGAAAGTAATTTGTTATATAGCCTCATCAACAATTAAGAAAAACAACACAACATCGAAAATCGATTCATTATTGAAAATATATAAATTATTAACACTCACCTAAAAGAAAACAAAATGACTTTATCGCGAACACCAGCTTTCTAGATAATTTTTGTAACATGCCATAGTGAGTGACAACAGTGGCTCTAAAGCAGAAAGGTAACCCTCTCACTAATAAGTCTGAAATGGGGCAGCTGAAAAACTAGCAGACAAGCCCAAAACCTCAAACTTAAAAAGTCAAACCAAAAGAGCAAAACATGAAGTTAACCGCAGTATTTTTCCTACTTATAGTAAGCCTTGATGTTGCAGCATTAACCATAGGAGAGGCGATAAATATAGCAGGACGTCAACGAATGCTATCTCAAAGAATCACGCAAGCATTTATCCTAAACGGTGTACAACCCGAAGCACAACGCCACCAGAAAGTATTGAAACGGTCAGTGCAGGAATTTGAGCGTAACAATCAGAAACTCAATACGTTCCCAGCTGCAGAAAAAATCAAAGATCAGCTAAAAAAAGTACAGAGCGAATGGCAACCCTTTAAGCAACTCAGTCTGCAACCGGTAACCAGGGAAGGAGCAACCGACTTATTCCTGCGCAGCAATAAACTATTAACAGAAACGCACAGCTACGTGGTTAAATTACAGCAACTCGCCAATCACAATTCTGCCGAACTAATCAACATTGCCGGTCGGCAGCGAATGCTTTCTCAAAGAATTTGCAAGAATTATGCTGCTAAACTTTGGAACATCTCACCAGCTGAAGCGGAGCAAGGGCTACAACAAGATCTTACAGAGTACTCCAGTCGCCTAACCCGCCTTTTGGAGAGCACACTCAACACCCCTGAAATCAGCAGCAACCTTCTCAAAGCCAAGGATCATCTCAGTTATGCCAGCCGAGGCTTTGAAGGGGAAATGAAACTATCTGAACAGCGTCAGATTCAAGTAATTACTGGCACTACAGACTTGATGCTGCGCGATATGGATGTCGTTACCAAGCAATATGCCAGCTTGCTGGACTCAAGAGAATAGCCATGAAAACAGATGTTGAATTTAGGCCCAGTATGGAGGAGCTTCTGGAAAAGCTGGCAACGCCAAAATTCCGAGGCCTAAATCAACAAGCTAATGACGAAACCATAAAACGTATGAAGCAGTCCGTGCCGATATTAATAGGGATTGGCAAAGCTGGGGATCACATACCCGGCATGCGCAAGAATCTGATTTTACACGCCGGCCCACCAATCACATGGAACCAGGCCTCTGGCCCTTTAAAGGGGGCAATTATTGCCGGCCTCCTATTTGAAGGGCTCGCAAAAAACAAAGAAGCCGCCATAGAGATGATGAAAAAAGGGGAGGTGGATTTAGAGCCTTGCCATGATCACAATGCCGTTGGACCAATGGCCGGCATTATTACCTCTTCGATGTCAGTGTATATTGTTGAGGACCAACTCTCTGGCTATAGAACTTACTCCAACCTCAGTGATGATAGAGGTGATTTTCGTGGAAGCTCCATTCGCTTTGGCGTTTACGAAAAAAGCGCTATCGATTACCTCCACTGGGTTGAGAACAATGTGGCCCCAGTTCTCAATCAAGCCATTGCCGATGTCGATGGGATTGACTTCCTGCCAATCATCGGCAGAAGCCTACTTATGGGCGATGACTGCCATGTAATGACCAATGCTGCCACTTTAATATTTTCCAGAATTCTCCTCCCTGGTGTTATCAAGGCCAGCCCTAAAAAAGAGTGGATAGAGAAAATTGCCTCACAGATTTACCAAGATGAATCATTTTCCCTGAACGCCATTATGGCCACCTGTAAAGCAATTGCAGATGCGGGTAATGGCATACCACATAGCAGTATTATCACAACCATGGCGCGTAATGGTACCGAGTTCGGCATCAAGATATCAGGACTCGGTGAAAAATGGTTTACCGGCTTGGCCGGTGTTGGACGCGGTTTTTTGATGCCCGGAATTACACCTGCGGATGTCAACCGCGATATGGGTGACAGCGCAATAACCGAAACCGTAGGGCTTGGTGGTACTGTGAAATCACTATCCGGTTCAAACCTGGACACGATCGACAACACTCTCAAGATGTATAGCATTGCACACTCAGAGAGTGATTCATTCTTAACTCCAGGTATTGATGATCAGGGGCCACCGCTTGGATTCGACCTATTAAAGATCGTCAAGACCAATACAACCCCAACAATCAACTCCGGCCTGGCACACAAAAATATGAATCGCTATATGGCCGGTACTGGATCACTTCACCCTCCAATGGAGGCTTTTATTAAAGCCGCTGTAGAGTTTTCTGAAGTTGAAGTCCCCTTAACTCAAATGCAGTCCTGACATTTTTTAAACAAAAAAAGGGGAGTAACACTCCCCTTTTTTGGCCACTTCTCGCAAAGCTAGCAGATTACCAGCCGCACTGACGACCCTTGTTCTGCTCTTCCAAGTATGCCATCAAAGGCTGGAAGTAATCGATAATTGCAGATGCATCCAGATCGCGCTGGCCTGTCAAAGCTTCCATCGCATCCGGCCAAGGCTTACTGGCACCCATAGCCAACATGGTACGCAATTTCTTGCCCGCTTCATCATTTTGATAAATAGAGCAGCGATGCAGTGGCCCGGTCTCGCCAGCAGCTTCACACAATGCACGGTGGAACTGGAACTGCTGAATGCGAGCGAGGAAATAGCGAGCATAAGGAGTGTTGCCGGGAATGTGGTACTTGGCACCCGGATCGAAGTCCGCTTCGGTGCGCTCTACCGGGGCCTGGATACCCTGATACTCCTCGCGCAGCTTCCACCAAGCCTTATTGTAATCAGCCGGCTGAACCTCACCATTGAAAACCTGCCAGCGCCACTTATCTACCAGCAAACCAAAAGGCAGGAAGGCAATTTTATCCAGTGCCTGCTGCATCAGATAACCGATATCTTTGCTCTCATCCGGCACCTCATCCATCAGGCCAATTTCCTTCAGGTACTTAGGTGTGATAGACAGGGCAATGGTATCGCCGACAGCTTCGTGGAAACCATCGTTGGCCCCCTCTTTATAGAGGAAGGGCTGCTCCTTATAAATGCGCTGATAGAAGTTGTGGCCCAGTTCATGATGGATAGTAACCAGATCTTCTCCGGTCTTGTTAATACACATCTTGATGCGGATATCATCCTGGCCGTCCATATTCCAGGCGCTGGCGTGACAGACAACATCGCGATCACGGGGCTGCGTGAACTGAGAACGCTCCCAGAAAGTTTTGGGCAATGGTTTGAAGCCGAGAGAAGTAAAGAACTTCTCACCCGCCTTGACCATATCCTGCTCACTCATACCCGAGTCAACAACGAGCTGGGTCAGGTCATAGGGTGCCTGCATGTCATCGTCTTTGACCAGGTCATAGACATTGCCCCACTCCTGAGCCCACATATTACCAAGCAGATGTGCGGGGATTTTACCCTGAGCAGGTACTACCTCATCACCGTAGTGATCATTTAGCTTGGCGCGTACATGGCAATGCAATGCCTCATACAAAGGCTTCACTTTGCCCCACTGAGCATCCATATCGGCAGCAAAGGCATCTGGCTCCATATCGTACTTGGAGCGCCAGAAAACACTCAGGTTATCGTAACCCAGCTCCTCAGTGCCGGCATTGCCGATCTCCACTTGACGCTCATACAGAGGCTTCATAGGAGGGGAAACTTTACGCCAGCCCACCCACAAATCCTTGAGCAGCTCTGGGTCGCGGTTGCTAGCCATAACCTGACCCATCTCGGTCAGGGTGTAACACTTTTCAGCCCCTTCCTCTTCCCGACAGTACTTACCGGCACCATACATACCCTGCATTTTCGAGCCGATCTGGGCCAGCTCAGCGGTCAAAGCGGGATCTTTCGGCGCCGGGAACACCAAACCCTGCTTCAGCATGGTCAATTGGCGACGGGTATCTGGATCGAGCTCCAAGTCATTAAACTTTGCCGCTTCCGAAGCGAGCTCCACAGCCATCGTTGTGTAGCGCTCGGAGGCGAGGGCTTCTACATACTGTGAATCAAGATTGATATAAGTGGATGCCAACCAAGCGGCGTGGCTCATTTCCTGAGCCATTTTCTCCAGGCGGGCCTGGGCATCATTGAGGAATGCCTTGGCATCCTCAGCAGTCAGCGGGCCATTTTTGGCCGCTGGGCTTTCTGCGGTGGCCTGAGCCACCCCCATGGATTTTGGTGACTGCTGATTGCTGTCACAGGCAGACAGCGCTACTGCAGCGGCAATGGCAAGAGCAACTTTCTTCATCTTCCCCTCAAATAATCGTTATTGGGCCTAGCTATAACTGTCGCCGTTTATAGCATAAGCAAGCTACTAGCAGCGACGGTAAGCTTATGAGTTAGCTACAGATCGACACAAAATCTCACGTATTCGGCGGTTTCTGGGGAAAAATACGGCGTGATCGGGTACGGCTGCCAACAGACAGCGGGACGATTAGCCTCAGAGGCCATCTGGCGAAGAATCAGGGAAAGCTTTAAAAAGGAAGGCGTTTAAGGAGGCAGCCCAACCAGCAACACCCTCGGCACATGATACCACTGCTACCGTTGCTCCCTTCCGGGCCTGGCGGGGTTCGCAGCTGCTCATTGCGAGGGGACCGGAAGGGCCACCACAACGATCTTCGGTGCATCCGAAGAGGGCGCGATTATAGAGGGTTAAAGGCGCAAGTTCCAGCCCTATTAACAGGTTATAATAGGCGACTACTACTTTATCCCGTTCTGAAGAGTTAACCATGCATCTGTTTGTCGATAATTTGACCAATGTTGATTTCAGCTACCTGGACCACCAGCGTGGTTTAGTGGGCGAAACCTGGCTAGCGAATGCCGCCCTGGATGGGGCTCTCGATCACCAGGGCATGGTTTGCGATTTTGGTATCGTTAAAAAGACATTGCGCCACTGGTTAGATGATCAGCTGGATCACCGCCTCCTGGTTCCGATCCTCGCCCCTGGCCTGGCGCTAGCCCATCAAGACGGCAATATCTCTCTCAAGTGGCAACTCGCAAGCGGCAAGCAGATTTCAGTATCTGGACCAGAACAGGCATTCGCCCTAGTAGAGAGCGATAGCATCAATGCTGAAAGTGTTGCCCGCTGGAGTGTTCAGCAACTGGCTAACTCCTTCCCTGCCAGTGTTGAGCAGCTCAAGCTATCTTTTGAAGACGAGCAAATTCAGGATGCCTTTTACCACTACAGCCACGGACTGAAAAAACATCAGGGCAATTGCCAACGTATTGCCCACGGCCACCGCTCTCGCATCCAAATTTTTGTTAATGGAAAGAGAGACAAATCGCTAGAAGAAAAGTGGTCTCAACGTTGGAAAGATATTTACCTGGGTACCCGTGAAGACCTGCGTGAAGAAAATAAAGAGAATGGACATAGCCTGGTCTTCGCCTACAGAGCCCAACAGGGAGATTTCACTTTGCAGTTGCCCGCAAGCGCCTGTGAAATTTTGGATTGCGATACCACTGTTGAGCAGCTGGCTCAATATATCGCCACGACTCTTGCCGAACAGTACCCCGGCAGTGAAGTCAGAGTGCGCGCCTATGAGGGGCTCGGCAAAGGAGCCATTGCCAGTGCTAAGCTCTAGCCTCTGTAAAAGCCACTAAAACTAACAATTCTCCATAGTCTCAAGAGACTTGATTTTGAATTTGATTCTTTTGCAAGAAGCGGACTTTATCAGCCCTGATGTCGTCCGCCTCTCTGGCCGTAGGCTAGAGCATATTGTCAATGTCCACCGGGCCGAGCCCGGTCAGCAACTGCGCGTAGGTCTGCTGGACGGAAATATCGGCTATGGGCAAATCACTACTCTCGCCGATCAGCAAGTAGAGCTCCGGGTGGAGCTAAGTAAAAACGCTCCACCACCTCCTCCCATCACCCTGATCCTGGCGCTGCCACGCCCCAAAATGCTGAAGCGCATTATCCAGCATGTCACCGCACTGGGAATTAAGAAGCTGGTCTTGATCAATAGCTACCGGGTGGAAAAGTCTTATTGGCAAACCCCATGGCTAGAAGAGGAAAAGCTTTTTGAACAATGCCTGCTTGGGCTCGAGCAAGCCGTCGACACACAAATGCCAGAAATTCTATTGCGCAAACGCTTTAAACCTTTTGTGGAAGATGAGCTACCTGAGCTGTGTCAGGGCTCTCAAAAACTGGTTGCTCACCCGGTCGGTGGCACTGCTTGCCCAGTAGACATCGGAGAGGCCTGCACCCTGGCAATTGGTCCTGAAGGGGGGTTTATTGCCTACGAAGTTGAGAAGTTAAAAGAAGCGGGGTTTCACTCTGTACACCTGGGTCCACGAATTCTCCGAGTAGAAACAGCCCTACCAGTTCTGGTTAGCCGACTTTTCCCCTCCTGTTAAGTGTAAGTCTCGAATCGTGGTCACATGCCAATTTCACAGTGCATGTGACCCATACTTCTCATATTTATTTCACAAGCCATTAATATCGCTCGCCCCAAGCTTTCAAAAAGCTACGGCAATATGGTCTTGTTTACCGCAAATTGTCCTGGACTCAAATTTGAGACTTTTGCACGCTTCCTTCATGAATATTTCATCATTTTGTCACAATTAAGACATATTTTGCGGCCTCGTTTTACTTCCCTAGGCTCTGAGATCACATGTACCTTTTTCTTCAACGACTGTGCCGCTCATTAATACTATTAATACTGCTTGCTACTAACCTTCTAAGCCCTTTCGCCACCGCTGAACTTCCTCCTTTTCCTTCAGACAGCAATGGAAAGCTATTTAGCCTACACGGCTCCAATACTATTGGCGCACAACTGGCACCCAACTTGGTTCAAGACTATTTCACTGCGAAAGGGGCGAGTGACATTAGTGTCCAGCCACTAGACGCTCCCAACGAAATCCGTATTCAGGCAAAAGTTGGCAACAATTCTGTATTTGTCGATATTGCTGCACATGGTTCCAGTACGGGTTTTACTGGGTTAAAACTGGCAAAGGCCGATATCGCCATGGCTTCGCGCCCAATCAAAGACGGTGAATTCACAGAGCTGAGCACGCTGGGCGATATGCGCAGCCGCAATGCGGAGCATGTCATTGCCATAGATGGACTGGCCATAATAGTGCATCCACGCAACCCACTTCACCAACTGACCCTACAGCAAATAAGTGCTATTTTTTCTGGTCAAATTAAAGACTGGTCGGAACTCGGTAAAGGCAAAGGGCGAATTAACGTTTATGCCCGAGACGACCAATCAGGCACCTGGGATACTTTTAAGAGCCTGGTACTTGGCAAGCGTTACGCTCTCACCAGCAGGGCCAAGCGCTTCGAGTCCAACGATCAACTTTCCGACCGTGTTACCTCTGACCCCCGCGGAATCGGTTTTGTTGGGCTAGCATCCATCCGTCAGGCAAAGGCTGTAGCCGTTTCTGACCAAAATACACTGCCGCAGGCTCCAGAGCACCTAACCATTGCTACGGAAGACTACCCACTGTCACGCCGCCTTTTCCTATACACTCCGATTTATTCCTCCAACTCTACAGCGAAAGAATTTCTGCGTTTTGTACAGAGTGAGCCGGGACAGGAACAGGTGAAATCCTCTGGATTCGTCGCGCAAACTCCCATCGGCTTTAAACCAGAGGATTCTCGGGAAGGACCAAGCGAATATTTGAAGCTTACCCGAAATGCTGAGCGACTCAGTATCAATTTCCGTTTCTCCGAGGGCAGTGCTTCCCTGGATAACAAGGCTCAGCAGGATATTGAAAGGCTGGCAAAGTACATGGAAAAGCCACAGAACCAAGGTCGAAAACTATTACTTGTCGGGTTTGGCGATGAGAAAGTCAGCCCTGAACGTTCGGTTATCCTATCCAAACTTCGCGCAGTTACCGTACGTTCAGCTCTGCGCGATTATAAAATTAGTACCGCGCCAGTGCAGGGTTTTGGTGCTTACCTCCCAATCGCCTCGAATAACTCCAGCGCAAAAATTAAAAATCGTCGAGTTGAAGTTTGGCTACTCTAGCCATTAAAGTCCGGCCAGAATCAGGGAAGAAGAAACGAATAAGGCTGGATAAATAGACATCTAAAGGGAGGCTACCGCGGTCTCCTTTTTTACGACACAAATCACTGTATTTGTTGAGAAATGAAAAATAGTTAAGGAGTAAAATTATTTTTTTAGGGGGAGCGGAGCTATCGTTCAAGGGTAACGATAAATTAGCAATAAAAAAGCCGCGTTTAAACGCGGCTACAATGGTGGCACAAGCCACCAGGTCTCACAGAGAGGAACGCCAAAGAGCGCTCCGGGGAAAATTTCCCTTCAAAACAAGCGCGTTACCGCTTTCTTGTTCAAGGTGCGGCTGACACAGCCGCATCCCATTAAGCTACGGCGCCTTCCGCCTCAGCTACTTTTTGCAAAGCCAGCTTCGGATCTACAAACTCATATCCCAGTACATCGGCAACTGCCTTGTAAGTCACCATACCGGCGTGAACATTCAGACCTTCCAGCAGGTTGGCATCATCCAGCAACGCCTGCTTAGCGCCTTTGTTTGCCAAGGCTACAGCGTAAGGCAGGGTAGCGTTGTTCAGAGCCATAGTGGAGGTACGCGCTACACCACCGGGCATGTTGGCCACACAGTAGTGCACTACACCATCGACAACGTAAGTGGGCTCCTGATGAGTGGTCGCTTTGGAGGTTTCGAAACAGCCACCTTGGTCGATAGCTACATCCACTACCACTGCACCCTTCTTCATACGGCTGATGATATCGCGGGTCAGCAGCTTGGGAGCTGCGGCGCCAGGAATCAGCACTGCACCTACGACCAGGTCTGCTTCCAGAGCGTGCTTTTCAATCGCATCATTCGTGGAGTACTCGGTGCGTACAGCACCACCAAAAATATCATCCAGCTGACGCAGACGCGGCAGTGAACGGTCCAAGATAGTGACGTCGGCACCCATACCCAGCGCCATCTTGGCGGCATTGGTACCAACAACACCACCACCGATGATGAGCACTTTGGCAGGTGCTACACCGGGAACACCACCCAGCAATACACCGAGACCGCCCTGAGCTTTTTCCAGGTGATGCGCACCACACTGTACAGACATACGGCCGGCAACTTCGGACATGGGGGCCAGCAGAGGCAGGCCGCCAAAGCGGTCGGTCACAGTTTCATAGGCGATGCAGGTTGCACCAGATTTTACCAATAGCTCGGTTTGCTTGGGGTCTGGAGCAAGATGGAGATAAGTGTAGAGAACCTGCCCTGGGCGCAGCATTTCGCACTCATTGGGCTGCGGTTCTTTCACCTTGACGATCATATCGGCAGTAGCAAAGATCTCTTCCGGAGTCTCGATGATTTTGGCTCCGGCCTGCTCGTACATTTCATCAGTAAAACCGATAGCGGCACCGCCATCTTTCTGTACGATTACTTGGTGACCATGGCCGATCAGTTCGCGAACACTAGACGGCGTCAGGCCAATACGGTACTCGTGGTTTTTGATCTCTTTCGGGACGCCAATCAACATTTTCTGCTCCTTAATCTCTGCGTTTGGCGTAGTCTCCGCAAAAAGCTCGGAGCTACACCTACTTTCTGTGTTTTACCCAGTATAGGGCCACTCTAAAAGTGGATTTCTACAAGAATTTTTAACAAACTAGTGGAATCAACTGCTTACAATAGTAACAAGACTGTTTTTTGATCTGATCGCCCACAAAGGAAACAAGATATGCGCAAGCGCGCGGGAGAGCTGAATACCGTAGACCGCAATATCTTGCGGGTTCTGCAAAAAAATGGCCGTACCAGCTATGCAGAGCTAGCTCGTCAAGTGGGATTGACTGCTACGCCATGTGTCGAGCGGGTGAAACGGCTGGAAAATGATGGGGTTATTCAGGGCTATACCGCGCTGATCAATCCAGAGTTCCTCGACGCAGCCCTGGTGGTTTTTGTGCAGATTCGCCTAAACCGTTCCGCCCAGGACGCCTTCGAAGAGTTCCGCAATGCTGTAGCAGCCCTGCCGGAAGTACAGGAGTGTTACCTGGTATCAGGCAACTTCGATTACCTGATCAAGGCACGAGTTGCCGATATGAGCGCCTACCGTAAGTTTTATGGCGAGACACTTTTGACCCTACCGGAGGTACAGGAGTGCACCAGCTATGTGGTAATGGAGGAAGTGAAAGAGACTTTAGAGGTGCCGGTCCATTACAACCGCTAGCCCCAATTTGCGGAGTTAGATCACAAGAGAGACGACTGACCCATCGCCTCTCTTGCTTGCTAACAGCACATGAAATCAGTACTGAATTCCCAGTTTTCGATAGATGAAGCCTATCACCCAGGCGGGGCCGATAAGCAGGAATTGAATATCCTTGAAGAAGGAAGGTTTTTTCCCTTCGATATGGTGACCGATAAACTGAAAAATCCACATCAGCACAAACAGTCCCAGCGCGGTTTGCCAGACGGGTATTCCCAGCCGCTCTACCACAGACCAGGCCCACAGGCACACTAGCGTTAGTGCAGTCATCCCCAGGCCAATGGAGAATGACAGGGCGAAATAGAACAACATCACCGGCACTGTGATCACTACGGCCCAATTTAACCAGGGTATTGATGCCATAAACTGCGGCTGAGGTATGGCCCATAAAAGGCCAGCGACGGTGGCGTAAATCACTGGTACCGCAATCCAGTGAATCGATTTATTGACGGGGTTCTGATGGCTTTCACCATATTCGGCAAACCACTGTTGGGCACTGCGCATGACAATCTCCTTTTCTTATTTTTTATTGTCAGACGCTCATCTTGCTAAACAGCTGCAACGCAATCAATGGCCGAATGTATCAGGCAAAAGCGCAAAGTAATCAGCTAACGCCGTACATAGGCATCCAGTTGGGTGTGATAGAGCTCTGCCATTTCCTCGTCGAAACAACAAAAAACAATACTCACTGGCGCCCCTTCCCTCTCCTGGTGTTGCTGTACCTGCTCTACAGCAATTTCCACAGCCTGCCTGGGAGGGTAATCGTAAACACCGCAGCTAATCGCGGGGAAGGCTATAGAGTACATGCTCTCTCGCCGCGCTAAGGCCAGACACTGGCGATAGCAGCTCGATAGCAGCTCTGGCTCACCCAGGCGGCCCCCGCGCCAAACGGGTCCGACCGTGTGATAAATACGTTTAACGGGGATTGAGAAAGCGCTGGTAGCACGGACCTCGCCAACTGGACAGCCGCCGATACTTCGACAAGCTTCCAGTAGCTTAGGACCTGCGGCACGGTGAATGGCCCCGTCCACACCACCACCGCCGAGCAGGCGTGTATTGGCGGCGTTGACGATGACATCGACGTTCAATCGTGTGATATCACCGAGATGAACTTTGATCACTCAGTATCTCCAACCGCTATTTGAATAATCGCTGCGGATGGAAATCCTTTTCGCTTCACAACAGTCGCGCCCATGAGTAGGACGCGTCCTCTGCACTGCAGACAAGTGGCCGGGCCAATGCAACAGGGCCCCGCAGCCCCCGGGCTTATCCCAGCAGTTTCTTGTGTTGGGAGGCCACAGTTTCCGGGCATTTCGTCAGCGCGCTAACTATGACGATAGCAGCTGCTGAGAAAATGAAACCTGGCAGCAACTCATAGATATCGAAGATTCCCCCAGACAGCTGCTCCCAAATCACTACGGTAAGCCCACCGACAAGAACCCCGGCAATGGCTCCACTGCCCGTCATACGGGACCAGTAAAGGCTGATCAACAGTGCCGGGCCGAACGCGGCACCGAGTCCTGCCCAGGCATAGCTCACCACATCCAAAACCTTGGAATCCGGGTCCATCGCGATCCACACCGCGATCAGGGAGAGCCCAACAACAGCCCAGCGCCCCACTTTAACCATGGCCTCCGGACTGGTCTTGCGACCAAACCAAACATGATAGATATCTTCCGCCAATGCCGCAGATGACACTAACAGCTGGGAATCTGCGGTACTCATGATGGCTGAGAGGATCGCTGCCAACAGCACACCGGCAACAATCGGGTGGAACAACACTTGAACCAGCTCCATAAAGACAGTCTCGCCATCGGGCAGCCCTTGTTCCATTTGCAGATGGGCAAAGAGGCCCACCGCCATGGCGCCGAGAAAACCGATCAGGGACCACACCGCGGCAACGGTTGCCGCTGCCGGCACATCATCGGGGCTGCGCACTGCCATAAAGCGCGCCAGGATATGGGGCTGACCAAAGTAACCCAGCCCCCAGGCCAAAGAGCTGAGAATCGCGACTAAGCCCAATGCCTGGCCGCTGCCATCTGTGAGCCAATGCGTTAATTGCGGTTGCTGCGCTTGCAACTGGGCCCAGCTGGCGGAGAAACCGCCCTGGTCCGAAATCACAACCAGTGGTACGGCAATCAGAGCAGCGCTCATTAATAAGCCCTGAAACACATCAGTCCAGGATACCGCCAGGAACCCACCAAACAGCGTGTAGGAAATGACAGCAATAGCACCAACAATTACCGCCCAGTGGTAATCCCAACTGAATACCGTTTCAAATAGCTTGCCGCCGGCAATCAGACCAGAAGCCACATAGAAGAGGAAAAACAGCAGGATAAAGACCGCGCATACCGTGCGCAGGTAGGGGTGCCCCATTTTGAAGCGACGATCCAGGTAAGCGGGAACTGTGAGGGAGTCATCCAACTCATAGGTATAAATACGCAGGCGACGCCCCATGCTAACCCAACTCAACACAATTCCCGAGAACAGGCCTATAGCGATCCAGCCTGCGGAGAGACCGGCAGCATAAGCAGCTCCGGGCAAACCCAGCAGTAACCAACCGCTCATATCCGAAGCGCCAGCCGACAAGGCTGCTACAGCTGGAGGCAGCGAACGGCCACCGAGGAAATAGTCACTGGCATTTTTGGTACGCAAATAGGCGTAAATACCGATCACCAGAATCAGAGCCAGGTAGGCGATAAAAGTTAGGGCGACGAGCCACTGTGCGGACATGGGAATTCCTTCTGCTCAAAAACGGAATGGCACCGAAAGAAGGCAATGACTGCGACACTTGCTCGCTTTTTGAGCAAAATGCACTACAGAACCGGAGCCACTTCAAAAATAATTATGTTTATTGCGCGTAAATCTACTTAACGGCTGGCGCCAACTCAATCCACAAACTAAATATTCAGAACAACCACAGAAAAAAGACAATACTATGGGCATCTGTCTGGACGAACTGCGCCTCCAGGTTATCCGTCCAACCCTCAAGCACTTGAGAGCCTGGAGCCAGGGCATGGAAAACCTTTTGCTGGGCACCGCTGCACAGGAGTCACAGCTGGGCTTTCATCTCAAGCAGGGGCGGCGCCACGGGTTGGGGATCTATCAAATCCAGCCACATACACACCGGGAAATCTGGGATAACTACCTGATTGATCACCCCGCACTGGCCTCAAAAATTCGAGGGCTCGCCAGCCAACGGGATTTTCTCGACCACCCCCACAGCGAACTGACCACCAACCTGCGCTATGCCACCGCTATCGCCTGGCTGGTTTACCGCTCGGCAGAAGTGCACAAAATACCCGAATCAGACACCCACGATGTGGCCAAAATGGCGCGATTGTGGCACCAGCACTTCCATCACGGACCCAGTGCCACTACGCGGGATTTTGAATGCAGCTATGCCCAGCTGGTGAGCGGTGCCGATCCTACAAATTCAGCGCCGAGATATACTGGGGCTCAACCTCCTGGGCATCGTCCGGCTCCCACGAATTCACCTGGCGCTGAATTAAATGGTCAGGGCGCTCGGCAGCCGACGGCTTAGAGCGATCCAATTCCAGACTTTCAAAATCGTAGAGATCCCTGTCCGCCAATTGCGACGGGGATATACGTGTTAATGCGGCAAAGATATTTTCACTGCGCCCAGGGAATTTATTGTCCCACTCCCGCAACATCTGCTTGATCGCCTGGCGCTGCAAGTTTTCCTGACTACCACACAAGTTACAGGGAATAATGGGGAATTCCTTGAACTCCGCGTAACGGGCAATATCCTCTTCTCGGCAATAAGCCAGCGGGCGAATCACAATATTGCGCCCATCATCGGCACGCAGCTTGGGCGGCATCGCCTTCAGGCGACCGCCGTAAAACATATTTAGGAACAATGTCTCGACAATGTCGTCCTTATGATGCCCAAGAGCTACCTTGGTAGCACCAATTTCCTCGGCAAAGCCGTAAAGGGTACCGCGACGCAGTCGTGAACAAAGGCTACAGGTAGTCTTGCCCTCTGGCACCACTTCCTGCACCACCGAATAGGTATCTTTCTCTACGATATGGTGTGGCACGCCGAGGGAGCGCAGATACTCCGGCAGGATATGCTCAGGGAAACCAGGCTGCTTCTGGTCCATATTCACCGCCACCAACTCAAAGTTCACCGGGGCGGTTTTTTGCAGGTTCAGCAGAATATCCAGCATGGCGTAAGAATCCTTACCACCGGATAAGCAAACCATGATTTTGTCGCCCTCTTCAATCATGTTGAAGTCGGCAATAGCGCGACCCACATGGCGGCGTAGGCGTTTCTGCAGTTTGTTGAATTCGAGTCGCTCGCGGCGATTTTCCACTTCGGACATGGTGTCTCTCTAACTATTTCGGTACCGGTGACCGGGGCTGGGGGTCACAGCCATCGCCTATCTGTGTGGAGCGAGGCTTTCATATTGCTAGGGGGCGCGATTGTACGCATTTCGATCACGGAGTACACGACTCCCCATCCGACTTATCCGCTAACAAGAACTCAACACAGGGCCAAACATGCTCCAGCAAGGCAGGCTGTGCCTTGGCGGTTGGGTGGATACCATCGGATTGCATGGCGCCGTCTTCAAGAGCGACGGTTTCCAGGAAGAAGGGCACCAACCCGACCTGTTCGGATTTGGCCACCTTGGGATAAACGGCGGCAAAGGCATTGGTATAGGCGCGGCCGTAGTTGGGCGGGATACGCATGCCAAGCAGCAAAACCTCTACACCAGAGTTCTTCGCCAGCTTCACCATCTCCATCAGGTTGCGCTGTAAAGACTGGGGAGGGTATCCCCGCAGACCATCATTGCCGCCCAGCTCTACAATCAGCCAACGCGGATTGTGCTCCTGCATCAGGCGCGGCAGACGCGTCAATCCACCAGAAGTCGTCTCTCCGCTGATACTGGCATTGATCACCCGAACTTTTCTGCCCTTTTCCTGCAAACGCTCCTGCAGTAATTGCACCCACCCCTGCTCTTCATTGATACCGTAGGCCGCACTGATACTGTCACCCAAGACCAACAAGGTATCTGCCTTACTTGCCTGGGCAGCTCCAATGGGGATAAACAGCAACAGTACCAAGCTGAATTGAGCCGCCATCTGCCGAAAAATGGCTGTCGTCATGTCATACTCTCCAAAAATTCGCGCATCCGTATAGGGAACACAGTATGTCCGCCATTCTTACGGCAGAAAACCTGTATCACAGAGTCTCCACCAGCGAAGGGCCATTGACCCTATTAAACAATATCTCCCTGCAGCTGGCGCGCGGAGAGAGTCTGGCTGTGACCGGTGCCTCAGGTTCTGGCAAGTCCACCTTGCTCGGTCTATTAGCAGGATTGGACAAGCCCAGTGAGGGAAAAATCTGGCTGGCCGGCGAAGAAATTACCGCCATGGATGAAGAACAACGTGCGGCGGTACGTGCCCGCTGTGTGGGGTTTGTCTTCCAAACCTTCCAGCTACTACCCGGTCTCACCGCTCGCGAGAATGTCATGCTGCCCAGTGAGCTGCGCGGTGAACGCGGCGCCGCCAAACGCGCGGAGGAATTCCTGGCCAAGGTCGGGCTCGAACATCGCCTGGGCCATTACCCGCGCCAACTCTCCGGCGGGGAGCAGCAAAGGGTCGCCATTGCCCGGGCATTCGCCAGCTTCAGCGGCGAGGACGCTATCCTTTTTGCCGACGAACCCACCGGCAGCCTGGATGCCGGCAACGGCGCCAAGATCATCGATTTACTCTTTAAGCTCAATGCCGAATCCAGCACCACTCTGGTGTTGGTGACCCACGAGCAGCGCCTGGCTGAACGCTGCGCCACTCACTTGCGTATGTCTGCAGGTGCCGTGGAGTCTTACGAGCCCCTCGCCGGTGACGACAACTTCTCGGAGGTATCTGCCTGATGCTGCCACTCAGACTGCTGTTCAGGGACTGGCGCGGTGGCGAGTTGGCGCTAATTGCCTCTGCCCTGATTTTGGCGGTTACCTGTGTCACTGCGATCGCCCATTTCACCGACCGCCTTACCCGAGCCATGGAGCAGCAATCCCTCACCTTCCTGGCTGCAGAGCGGGTGCTGCGCAGCAGTAAGCCTGTGGATAGCGCATGGCTGGAAGAGGCCAATAAAAAAGGGTTAGAACAGGGCCAGATAGTCCAGTTTTCATCCATGATCTCCGCCAACGACCAGTTCCAGTTTGTCTCGGTCAAAGCCGTCGACAAAGGCTATCCGCTGGTGGGGCAACTGGAAATCAGCAAATCCCAGGGAGGCCCAAGGGAAGTGGCACCACAAGGACCTCCCCCGGGAGAAGCCTGGGTGGAGTCCCGCCTTCTACCTTTGATGGGAATCCAGCTCGGCGATCCTATCGCCCTCGGCGACACCCAATTAAAAGTGACAGCCATACTGGAGCGGGAACCCGACCGGGGCACCAGCCTGTTTGATATGGGTGCGCGACTGCTAGCCAATACCGCAGACCTGCCCGCCGCAGGTGTAATCCAGCCCGGTAGCCGAGTGCGCTACCGCTACCTGTTTGCCGGTGATGACCAAGCCCTGAAGGATTACTTTGACTGGCTCAAACCTCAACTGACTGAACACCAGCGGATCTTGGACCTGCGCGAAGGCCAGCCCCGGGTTGCCTCTGCTCTGGATAGAGCCGAGTCCTTCCTGTTTCTCGCCGCCAGCCTGGCCGTACTGCTCGCGAGTGTCGCCGTTGGCCTGGCAGCCAGGCGCTACGGACTGCGCCACGGCGCCTACGTAGCTGTAATGAAAAGCCTCGGTGCTGGGCGCAACAAAATTCTCGGTATCTACCTGGGGCAGCTGGCCGCCCTCACCCTGATTGCCACCGCTATCGGGCTGGCACTGGGCACCTTTATCCAGAGCCAGGCGGTCAACCTGATGGAAGGGTTCTTCCCGGTACAACCCCCAGCCACCAGCTGGAGTCCACTGCTGATTGGACTCGCCACCGGCCTCGCCTGCGCCCTGGGCTTCGCCCTGCCGCCGCTGTTCCGTCTGGCGCGCACAGACCCGATGCAAACCCTGCGGCACGACTGGAGTAACCCGGACAGGCGCGAATGGCTCGGGCTGATTCTCGGCCCCAGCGCCATGCTGCTTCTAATTTGGTGGCTGTCCGGCAGCCTGCTTATGACGCTCGCCCTGTTTGTCGGCATGCTTCTGTTGGTAGCGGGCAGCGCCCTGGTTAACCGACTCCTGGTGCGTGGTAAGCTGGCTTCCCTGGGCGGCGCCTGGCGTATTGCCCTGGGCAGCCTGCAACGCCGCGCCGCGTTTAACACCCTATTGATTGCCGCTTTTGGCACCGGATTATTGGCCATGCTGGCCATGGTCTTTGCCCGCACCGCCCTGGTGGACGAATGGCGGATGCAATTACCAGAAAAAGCCCCCAACCACTTCCTCCTGAATATCGCCCCCCACGATGTTCCAACCATGGAAAATATGTTGGCAGAGGGCGAGGTAAGCAGCACCGAGTTTTACCCCATGGTGCGCGGCCGCTTGGTAGCGATTAACGGCGTCTCGATTAAAGAGAAAAAAGATCGTCCCGGTGGCGTTCGCCGGGAATTAAACCTGAGTTACACCGATACCCTGGCGCCGGACAACCGCATCTTGGAAGGCGAGTGGTGGGACAAGGCCAGCGAAGGTGTTTCCGTAGAAGTGGAGCTGGCAGCCCAGCTGGAACTGTCACTGGGAGATCAATTGCGTTTCTCTATTGGCGGACTGGAAGTAGAAGCCCCGGTAGCCAGCTTCCGCTCGCTGGACTGGAACAGCATGCGCCCCAACTTCTATATGATATTTGCACCGGGCACTATCGATGATTTCCCGGCTACCTATATCACCAGTTTTTACCTCCCTCCGGAGGACAAGTTACTGGTCAACGATCTGGTTCGCGCCTTCCCCAGCGTCAGCGTGATAGAGCTGGATAAGATCATCCAGCGTATCCGAGACACCATTAACCAGGTGTCCTTTGCCATCGAATCGGTCATGGCCCTGATGCTGGTGGCCGGGGTCCTGGTATTAATTGCCGGGGTGCGCGCCAGTATCGCCGAGCGATTGCAGGAAGCGGCAATTATCCGCACACTGGGAGGCCGCAGGCGCTTGTTGCTGAGAAGCCTGATACTGGAATTTGGCCTACTGGGTTTTGCCGCCGGTTTGCTCGCGGCTATCGGTGCTGAAGCCACCTTGGCGGTGCTGTCTTATTGGGTCTTTGAACTACCGGTGATATTGCACCCAGTCCTTTGGCTAACCGGGCCACTCACCGGTGCAGTACTGGTTGGCACCGCCGGTACCCTGGCTTGTTACAGCTCGATCAGCCAGCCCCCGCTCAGAGTACTGCGCGAACTGGCCTAACTGATGATTGTCGGCTCTTAAGAATAAAGATGTAGTTTTTATGGACCTGGATTTCGATCGCAAACATATTTGGCATCCCTATTCCTCCCTGATCGACCCGCCCCCGGTGTACCCGGTAGCGCGGGCCGAGGGGGTAAGACTTTACCTGGAAGACGGGCGCGGCCTGATCGACGGTATGTCCTCCTGGTGGAGTGCCCTGCACGGCTACAATGTGCCCGAGCTAAACCAGGCCATGCGCGATCAGATGGACAAAATGTCCCATGTGATGTTCGGGGGTTTAACTCACGAGCCCGCAATCGAGCTGTGCAAGAAATTAGTGGAAATCACTCCACCTGGCCTTAACCGGGTATTTCTCGCCGATTCCGGTTCAGTGTCTGTGGAAGTGGCCATTAAAATGGCCATTCAATACTGGCACTCCCAGGGAAAACCGCAAAAGAGCAAACTGCTCGCCCTGCGCAACGGTTACCACGGCGATACATTCGGAGCCATGGCCACCTGTGACCCGGTCACCGGAATGCATCACCTGTTTGCAGGGCAACTGAGCCAGCATCTGTTCGCCCCCGCTCCGCAGGTCCCCTTTGGCAACACCTGTAGTGACAGTGATATCGCCGAACTGCGCCAGCAAGTGGAAGCAAACCGCGATCAACTGGCCGCGATTATTTTAGAGCCGATCGTCCAGGGCGCTGGCGGCATGCGTTTTTATTCTGCCGATTATTTGCGCCGTGTACGCGAACTCTGTGACGAGCACGACCTGCTATTAATCGCCGATGAAATCGCTACCGGCTTTGGCCGCAGCGGCAAGTTATTTGCCTGTGAACACGCCGATATCACCCCGGATATCCTCACACTGGGCAAAGCCCTCACCGGCGGCACCATGACCCTCGCCGCCACCCTCTGCACAGATAAAGTAGCCGAAGGAATTTGCCGAGGGGAAGCCGGAGTCTTTATGCACGGCCCCACTTTTATGGGGAATCCACTGGCTTGCTCCGTTGCTAATGCCAGCATCCAGCTACTACTCAGCAGCCCCTGGCAGGAGCGAGTAGCGGCGATCGAGCAACAGCTGACCGAACAGCTAGCCCCATTAAAATCCGCACCGGGTGTCGCCGATGTTCGAGCCCTTGGAGCGATTGGCGTGGTGGAAATGCGCGAGCCGGTAAATACGGCCAAAGTGCAGGAAGCTCTAATCGAACGCGGAGTTTGGCTGCGCCCCTTCGGCAAGCTGGTCTACGCCATGCCGCCCTATGTGATCTCGAAAGAAGACCTCAGCCAATTAACTTCGGCGATGGTTAATGTTCTGGGAGAGATTTCCTAGCCTCCGTACCAATTAATTTGTGAAACCGGTCTCAATAATACAGAGTTAACCGGCTCTTTCTGTAAATAACCTTCTCTTTGTTACACGAAGAGAGGGTTAACAGATCAAATTCCATAATACGGGAGTCGCCTCTTCCTGGCTAAAAACCTCCGTTGCCCCCTCCCCTGCGCATCCTTTCCAGATTCAATTTTCTTATTCCTTACAAATTTCGATCAGCTTGATCGCAATTTTTACGACAAATGTTTTGAGCACCTAAAAATTCCTGTATCATGAATGTTAATGATAGTTATCCTCATTTACGATAGCGATCAAAGTGAGCAAAATGATCACTGTTAAATGTTAGGCATTCACCTCGCCCGATCAATGCCTTACCAACCCTTAAAGTTTGGGCGTCAGAGAGGAAAGATGAGAATTTTAATTGCACTACTTTTTGCGGTTACTTTTGCTACCACAGCGCAAGCTAGCGATGCTTCTGGAGAAAAGCCCATTCAGCACCTTAAAGTAGCGGATGTTACTTCGATGAAGGATGCCAAGAAGATTTTCGTTGAGAAAACCGCAGAAATTAAGAGCAAGCAAAAGCTTGATGCTGCTGAGCTTCACCAGATACATGTCATCACCTACACGCTTGAGAAAAGTGTTGAGTTTTTCGCTGAGAACCTGAAGGGTGAAAGACAAAAGCTGGCAAAAGACATCGCCGTTGTTGTGGAAAACATCCACATTAACTCCGAAAACAACCGCCCAGAAAAAACCCGCAAGGATCTGAATCAGTACTTTAAATTAGCAGACAAATTTGCTGCTGAATTTAAGCATAAGCATCACTAATACAGATCACTCCCGAGCTTAACCTGTAGCTCTATCCGCAGCGAAAGGCTCGACTGAAAGCGCTAACTATCAGCAGTTAGCGCTTTCATAGCAACACCACCCACTTATGGTTAAACGCCACAATCCTGATCAGATCCTCAACGATTCCCATTGTCCATATTTCCTCCCCTTTTGATCCGCCTATAAATCTCCTCGCGGTGTACTGGCAAGGATTTTGGAGCAAGTATGCCTACCTTTACCTGATTACCCTTAACGCCTAATACTGTGGTTGAGACATTCGCCCCAATCCGTAAGTTTTCGCCAGCGCGGCGCTTTAAGATCAACATATTTATTTCCTACTGATACTCAAACCATGGATAGACCTTCCCCGTTGAGGAAGCTTGGATAGAAAGGTTTTGAGTAAGTACGAGGAGGTGCGCGAGAACGGTAGGCGTAGAAAAAGAAAAGGCAGACGCAGCGCCCCCAGGGCTTAGAGAATCTCTCCAAACCGCTGATTGTGCTCCACTTTATTGAAGACGAGCGGGTTTCTAGCGTACTATGCATATAGCCATCTTGATAATTAGCGTATCAATTTGGTTAGCTGGCCCCAGGTGTTCCAGCACCTTGGGTCAGCGCCTTTTACTTATTCTTACTTCACGCTACCGTTCTCCTTTGAGGGGATAGTTTTTAGAAAATTCTTGGGTTCTTGATTCTCTCGATACTATTGAACCGAGCTGCTTTGATTGTTGTTTTTAGATGGCTTCTTAATCGCCGCTAAAACACCAATAAATATCTATCGATTTTACTTGGCTTTGACACTAAAACAATCCTAATAAAATCTAATAAGATTATTTTTGTGCCTATATTTTATTGTTATCACCTAGAAGAATCTCAGTTAATCATAGAAAGAGCTGATTAAAATCAAATTCTTCTCCGGTTATCACATTAGAGTTCAAAAACGATGAATCAACAATTCCACTACTAGAAACTTTTTTCTTGTATCAACACAAAAGATCTCTCTAAAGACTGAGTAACTTTAAACTTTGAAGATACTAATGTGCGACTTAGGAGGTCACACATTAGTAGTAGAATACTGTCTTTTAAGTCACGAGATATTCGGCGCAAGAGTACCAGTTTAAGAGAGAGCAGACTCAGAGCATCTATAAAGCGCTTTGATTCAATAGGCCGCTTTGGGGAAAAATCGCCTACAACACTGACTTTTTATGTTTGTAATGTGTTTTTATTGTTTTCTTAGTTTGTCAATACCCAAGACCAAGAGTAGCCGCAACATATCCACCAGTGCTGGCTAACATACTGATTTATTTGTTGTGTTCTGGCTAGAGGAGCGCTTCACTTAGGATATATTGATCGATGGTATAATGAGTCTGCTTTTGAGTACACTGTTTAGCAAAGGTGATAATTCATGGAAGAGTCTAAGAATAACAACTTCACTATATCTGCTCCTGTTAACAATTCGACGATCTCGGTCAGCCAGAATCAAGATGGAAATCAGTCAGTTGCATCTAATAATATTGAATATGTGATAGCTGAAGAGTCTTGTAGGATCGAGAACCACGAATCCCTTAGTAAATCTCAGAATATTTTCAATACCACCGTTGCGTTATCGGTAATTGCTATTCTAGCTGACGTAGCCGGACTTATGACTTATATAGGAATTGATCAGGGTGTATTGATTTTGGTGCTTGCTCCCATTGCTTGGTTCGTCACTTGGATTACTAGTGAAAAGCGCTGGATGCGACGCTTGCCCCAAAATAATACAGCACATTTTAAGGATGGAGAGTGGTATCAAAAATTACCAAACGATGATGTTGCAATTTTTTTGAAAAAAGCAAAGTGCACTTTTCCTAAATGCAAGGGAACTATTAACATAGTCCCGGCCCCAGCAAGAGAGCACCCTAATCACTCTTTAGTAGGGAAGTGCTCAGTTGGAGGACTTCAGCATACTTATACAGTTGATTTTAATGGGATTGGCTATCCAAGAGAGTTTGATTGGCGCTCTCCTCCTAACCCAGAACGTGGAAATACTTAACAAAGCATTGCAGACCACGATCAACTTTATGCGAAGTCGCTACGCTCCTGTTGTCGCGTATAAAGCGCCCAAAATTTTCCGCGCTGACCTCAACGGTATACACAAACAGTTACTTACATGGATCAGATATGGCGAAGAATATAAATTCAGCTTATCGAATAAAAAGCATTCTCGATAAAGTCAAATCTAAAGCAGATAAGACTCCAGCTAACGAAGTGTGGTCTGAAGTGTTTGGTTTAAATGAACCAGATCAACACAAGAAAAACTTTGCTATATCTAGATGTTTGGCTGATCTTCATGATGAAGTCGAACTAATACGAAGTGAGATGCTTAAAGCTGGATATACAAAGAGCTTGTATGAGCCAAGCCTAAACCAGTGTAATGCCACTTTTGCTGTCCAGTTTATTACGGGGCAGTGGGCACAGCCAAAAAATCAAATAACCCAAGAAGTCTTAACCGTACTGGGGTTTTGTTCAGAGATTTTGCCAAATGAAGAGGGGTTAATTGACCAGATGAGCCTTGATGAGCTAAGGAAGATGGCTGCTGACCTTCGTGAGGCTTTGAGC
The DNA here is from genome assembly GCF_052468275.1 of Microbulbifer mixtoriginis (SeqCode). Classification (NCBI taxonomy): domain Bacteria; kingdom Pseudomonadati; phylum Pseudomonadota; class Gammaproteobacteria; order Cellvibrionales; family Microbulbiferaceae; genus Microbulbifer; species Microbulbifer mixtoriginis (SeqCode). The sequence goes on from NZ_CP174341.1 coordinate 4,201,599, forward strand.
GACTCTAAGTTGCCGTCGTATACAATAAATATCATCGAAAAACACCTTTCAAAAATAGAGGAAGCCATATCGGCTTATCAGGCAGTTGGCATTAAGGCCTTAAAAGAAGTGATACATTCAGCCTATGGCGAAGTTATTTCAAATGAGGAGGTGTTTAAGGAAGCCAAGGGAAGCAAGGAAGTAAATAAACTATCGAGCATATGGCAAAAAACAAGAAATGTATTAGACGGTGTAGTCTCTGCTGATAAACGCATAGGTGGTGTACAAGGCATGACTGAAAAAGGCCAAAATATTTTAGAGTTTATACAAGGCCTATAAAATATATAACAAATACAAACTGGTTGTTACGGGCCTTTGGCTCTTCCAGAAACGACCTACGCTTCATCCCTATTATAATCATAATAAGACTGTATGGTATCGACAATGAATGAGAAGAAAAGTAATAATTTTGTAAGAGCATTACTCATAGTCTTGGCCGGGTTCATCTTGTGGGTCGTGGCTTACAGTTTTTTATCCTTAGAGCCAAAAGGAACCATATCGTCAGGTGTTATTACATTAATAGTTCTACTTGTAGTTATCGTCCTCAGCGAAAGCTTTGATAATTTCAACGTCGGAAAACTATTTTCCATATCACGAGAGCTAAAAGAAAAAGAAGGCTCAATTGATAAACTTTCAGTTGAAAATACAGGACTTAGGAAAGAATTGGTTAATATCGTTACATCTATAAACCAAAATCAATCAAGCACAAATATAATCGGCTTATCCAGTGATTGGCCAAAAAACATGGGAGTAGTTAAAGCATCAGATGACGAAATCTCAAACAAAAGAAATGAAGAAAGCGAAGGAAATAACGATAGAGAAAAACCAACAAGAAGACGCGTGAATACTCACAAGGTTGAAGAGCTAGCTCTTTCAAAGTTTTTAAAAAAAAGAAACTTATCAGATTTTGATGTAATTAAAGAGGCAAAGCTGGCAACACAATTTAGCGGGATTGATGCTGTTAGCAATATCCAGCCTATTTACGACGGCTATATAAATACCGGCGATAGTGAAATTTTTATTGAAATAAAAATGTCTCGAACATCCTCTCTAATGATGAAGGAGCGAATTTATCTGATGCTCAATAAAATTTATCTTTATAACAAGGTGAAAAATGCAAATGCCCACCTTAATCTGTTGCTAGTTGATCTGGACGGAGAGAACGGTGACCAATTAAGAGCTCAGCGAAACTCAGATAGATTGAAGGAGTTTTTTGAGCCATCTTTAGTAAACGGTCTCCTCAGAATCATCCCAATTGAGCTTTCGGATGGAGAGCTTACTGAAATTTACACTGAGGAATCTGCCACCGCCTAATAATAGGGCGTCCCTTAGTTTGGAGACGCACTAGGAGAGCCAAAGACCGGAGGATGGTGTCAGCAGTAGCGCAAGCTCTCTTTCTGGCGGTTCTTACTCTTTTGATTTAATGATAAAGGAGATGAAGTTCTGGGAATTGTTATACAGGTTTTGTGAAATGCTTTCTTAGATAAAAGAGCGGTAATCCTGATATAAAGTACCAACACTAGGACACCCATAGATTGAAAGATGACTCTGGAAATAGTGAAGGCCTTCCACCTTGACGGCCATTTCTCCTGATCAGGTATAGAGCAAAGTGAAACACTGAGAAATTTTGCTTTAGGTTTGAAAATTGCGTGATTTTGGCCAAACCGGAAGGAATAGTATCGAAAGGCTGGGAGGGAATTGGTGGGGCATTGCAGATAGGAAACTTTGGCAGTCGCCTATACCGTGTACCCAGCGTTTATTGAGCTGAATACAGGCTTGCCGTAAAGCCTCTGCTGATCCCACCAGGCCTTTAAAGCGGCTTTCAAAGTTCCGATTAAGATAGAGCCAGTGTTTTGCTGAGATTCCCAGCCGCTCAAGGATAGGGGGCGCGTTTTGAGAAATGGCACCGCGCTTATTGGGATCTAAATGCCAGCCACTCCAGTCTACTAACGCCAAATAGTGATCCAATTGAAAGGGCAACCCTTTCGGCATATTAAGGCGCTCACCGCCCACAAACGGTAGTAGCTCTTTGGGCTGCTCCCCTGAGGTCACAGCGCGAACACGCTGCTGAATGGACGTGTAATCGGAGTCCTCCGGGGTTTTTGCAATATCGGCACGGATAGGATTGAGATCGACATAGGCTATGCAGGCAGCCAAGGCTCTTTCATCCAATAGCGCCTGAGATTTGAAACGGCCCTCCCAGAAGCGGCCAGTACAACGGTCTTCTGCATTGGCTTGGCAAGCAATAGATTCGTTTAGGCTGCGCACAAACCAACTGATATCTATTAATCGCTATCGCCATAGCTCGATCAGCTCCTTAAGCTTGTTCTTTTCACTGCAAGCCAGAGAGGCACCCTGAATAAAGCGTTGAGCCAAATTAGAAGCTTTAAATAGTTCCTGCCAGCGGAGAATGACCTCAGTATCAGACAAAGTTTTGGCCGTTTTAGCATCAATATAGAGCACCACATGGTAGTGATTACTCATTACCGCATAAGCAGCGATATCCAGCGCAAAGATAGCAGCTAGCTTTTGCATCCCAGTCTCAATCCACTGGCGCCGGTGCTCATAATCCCTCCCCAATTGACCATCTCTTCCACAAAGAAACGCCCTGCGTACACAGCGGGAGACGCAGTGATAGTACGGCGTCGCATCAAGTGAGACCTGAGAGCGGCGAGGCTGGGTCATCGGGTATGGATTTAACTGTTTTAATATCCAGTATCTTTATTGTGATTTCAGTATTGTGTCAATAGTCGTGACGCCTTAAGCTCAACCTTTGATGGGTGTCCAGAAACGGGCTCATTTTTGTCGTTTGGGCAAAGTCAAATGCTTAACAAAGCCAAGCAGTTCGCTTCGCCCCCTTCGGGGTTCCGCGGGACGCCTTAGCTCTCTGAAGTGGCTACAGGGACTTATCGTAGTTAGTTATCCTGTCAAGATGAACAAGGGTGGATATTTGAAAAATAGATTTATAAAAACAGAAACTCTGCCAGACAGTTTATGGTGTGATAAGTCTGAAAATATTTTACTTCCAAATCAACTGGTAAATTTATGGAAGGGGTTGTTGAATGAAAATTCACTTTTAGACCTAGCTAAAGAAAAGGCTCCTAAGGGCTTTGAAGGTGGTATATCGAAAGAGGATACCGATAAGCATCTTGCTTGGCGTTATAACGGGTCGTGCGCGCGAGTAATTTTGTCTTTATTAGATCCTAAGGCAAAGCTGCCAGAAGTTTCTGATGCTTATGCTTCAATATTTGCAGGAAACAAGGTTTTTGTCGCAGATCTTCCAAGTGGCTCTGGCGCAGCAATTGTCAGCATACTCTGTACTCTGTATGAGCTTAGAAAAAATAACGTGCTTCCACGCCACCCGCTAGAAGTTACTATTTTAGCTGGAGAAATATCTGAAACTGCTAGAGGGTATTTACTTAAGCAACTAGAAGATTTGAAAGGAGTGGTTGAAGAGCAAGCAATATGGATAAAATTCGAAATATTGGAATGGGACACCTTGAGCAAGGTAAGCACAGTTGATTTAATTAAGAGAATGACCCTTTTAAGTCAGGACTGTCATGCAAGAGTGCTCTTGCTAACAAATTTTACAGGTTTCCTTGAGAACTCTGGTAACTGGAAAAAGGCTAAACCCCAATTTGATGATATTTTCTTACATAGTAGAGACTCTTTGAGTACTGCGATTTGGATTGAACCTCAAAGAAAAAATGTAGTCCATTTCTTTGCTAAAGCTATCAAGTGGCTCAAAGAATCATTTAAAAACTTGATTGGAGGCCAAGCAGAATTAGAAAACACAAGTTGGTATGCACAAACAGAAGCAAAGTGTAAGCAACCAATTAAAGAAGGAAGCTTTCCTGTGCGATTGACTGTCATGAGATTTGATCTCCCTGTTGAGGTTCAAAAATGAGTACCGAACTTGCGGTTAAGGCTCTTAATCAATATCGCAAGAGAGATATCTTTCCATATCTTGCACTGCGGTATTATGTAGAAAATTCTGTCGGACGGCAAAATCGCTGGATCAAAGATGTTTCTACTAGGCTAACGACTCAAAATGAGCATTTTGGGTATCTAAGGATGTATCATTTTAAAGATATTTCTGACGATAAATTTATACACAGAGATATATATGTTCCAGCACCAAGTGAAGCTTTAGCTGAAGTAGCGTTAATTACAGAGCTTTCTAAATATGAGGCATTCATCCCTAAGCCTTATGTTTATAGCTATCGGTTCGCCTCTGACAAGGAAAAAAACGGGGTATTCAAGCCATACTTTGATGGTTTCAAGGAGAGACACAAATCCATATCAGATTCGTGCTGGAAAACTGAAAACGGAGTGGTTCTCTACACTGATATTAAGAAATTTTATCCAAGTATAACTTCAGTAGATGCCGTAGAAGCTTGGAAAGAAGCGTGCCAACAGTCTAAATTAAATGGCAATTACGAGCTGCTTGGCCTTAGAATACTCGAAAATCACATGAAGGTCTCCGAACAGGATCGAACTGGAAAGGGCTTATTAACTGGCCCAACATTTAGTCATGTGATCGCTAATTTATTACTTGATCGTATTGACCAGGAAATGAATGATATTTCAGGTGGAAACTATTGGCGTTATGTTGATGATGTTGTTTTCGTGGGCACTACTGAACAAGTTTCTTTGTGGAGAGAAAAACTCGAAGGAAAGTTTAACGATCTCAATCTAGTGCTTCATGATGGTGATAAAGATTTTCAGGTGCCATGTGAAGAATGGCTTGAGGGCGAGTTTGATTTTGATAACTCTATTGGGAATGAATGGGTTTCTTTAATAAGTGATGTAAAGAGATTTTTGCTTGCAAACCCATTGAAAAAGGATGAGTTACAACAAAGCTTCCAGGAAAATAACATTCGAATCCCTATTGTTGATTATTCAGATGCCGTTAAAGATTCAAGTTACTTACATAGATTTCAAGACTGGATGCGTAAGTATAAGTGGGCAATTAAGTCCGTAAAATCGATAACTATCAATAGTTTGCTAACCCAAGCAAAGAAGTGCGAGGAGTCTCTTTCTATAAGATTAGCCGATTTGTTGAAAGAAGATTGTTCGTTTTCACCATATGCTGAAAAGAGAACAACGCCAAAGCTTAGATACTTATCAGGAAGGCTGCTCTATTTATCTAGCAGGGAAAATTTAGGTCGACTCGGGGAAATATTAATAAGTCGTCCAGACTTATATTTGATAGCAAAAACAATGGAAGCAATTGCTTCTAGGGACTTTACTGATATTTTGTCGATGGGAGTAAATGCTACTCACTCTGCTGCTCAACTTGTTCGAGCTGAAGGAGGTGAACCTGTTCGGATAGATAACGATATTGATTTATGTGCTGTAGTGGAACAATCTTTGGCTGTTCTGGCAATTAATGGTGTGCAGCACAATTACGAGGCAATAAATACAGAACTGATGCAACTGGCTACAGCTGCCGGTATGAAAGGCCTTATGCAATCAAAAAATGGCTTTGTTAGGGAATTTGCATGTCTTCATGGGCTCAGCAAACCAAGACACCAATGTCTTTTAGATAGTAGTTTTGATAGGGATGAAGAGCTAGCTATGGATGTATTAAATCAGTTGCAAAGATCTAGTCATTGCTAACAGATCTAACAAGGCCTTCCATTTCTCCAGGCATGATGTAGGACGAGGTGAAATGCTGTAAATTATGCTTTAGGTTTGAAAATTACGTGATTTTGGCCAATCCGGAAGGAATAGTATCTAAAGGTTGGGAGGGAATTATTAGGGCATTGCCGAAAAAAAACATTGGCAATCGCCTATGCCATGTACCCAGCGTTTATTGAGCTGAATACAGGCTTGCCTTACAGCCTCTGCTGATCCCACCAGGCCTTTAAAGCGGCTTTCAAAGTTCCGATTAAGATAGAGCCAGTGTTTTGCTGAGATTCCCAGCCACTCAAGGATAGGGGGCGCGTTTTGAGAAATGGTACCGATCGGCTTGAGATCTACATAGGCTATTAGAGTAGGCCTCCTGAATCGAGGCTAGCGGGTTGGGCCTAATTATGACTTAGCGGCCACGCAGACAGCAGCTAGCTAAACAGATCTCTCCAGATAAGAACGTGATCTTGCAATACACAACTACATCATTAGCCCGGCCCATTAGCCACATAGCTGCGGTATCCTTGGCCACCTCGCCTCCAGGCTAAGCCTTATATGATGTTTCTGTTCGTCAGCTCCTAGTTTTGCTAGCGACTTCCTCCCCACAAAACCTCGCGATGCTGCAGTTGCCATTCGCTAGTAGTTAGCATTTAATGGAATCCATTAAATGGTGATCTCCCTACAGGGGATTTTCACCCCATTGGTCCATGCCCAGGCTGGGCGTACCAAGTCAATTAACTACGTGCTTTTGGCGCCCGACAGCTTACACACCGCTTCGTTATGTTTCTGAGGATGACTAGTGCATAAAGATAAAGTTCGAAGATTTTATGAGGTTCTTTGGGATGCCCACGATAAGAAAGCAATGCCATCGATCCTGCATGAGAGCTTCTCCTTTAGAGGATCATTGGGGCAGGAAAAGCGAGGTCACAAAGGTTTCGCTGAATATGTCGATATGGTTCACAAAGCGCTGGGTGATTACAAATGCATTATTGAAGATCTCGTAGAAGAGGGAGACAAGGTTTTTGCAAAGATGTCCTTTACCGGATTTCATAGAGATGAGTTTATGGGCTTTTTACCATCACATAAACGCGTAACTTGGAACGGGTGCGCCTTGTTTACCTTTGAAGATGATCGAATCTCTGATGTATGGGTGCTAGGTGATTTAAAGAGCCTTGAAAATCAGCTCAAGAAAAACGAAACATAACAATCGCAGCCAGCAGGACCGTCGCTACGTGCCGACCTCTGCTGCAAGGCGTTAGTTTTCATCGGGCTTCGATCAATGAAAGTTATATATCTAACCTTATTAATCATCCTTTATTCTCAGCGAGCCATTTCGTTTGAATATGATCATAAGAATTTAAGCGTTGATTTAAATAATGCCACTGACATTGTTATTGCTAAGAAAATCTCAGGCCGCATCACGTACGCAGATCTGACACATGAAATTAGCTCATATAACGCAAAGCCTATTGAGTGGCGTGACTCTCCAGCGTGGGAGAGATTGCAAGATCTGAATCGAGGTATCGACTCAACTTTCTTGGTATTGAATTCAATCAAGAGTACTTTTGAAATAGGGGGTCGATTTACATTTAATGACTCATGGATACCTGTTGAATTGGGTTCAGTTCAACTGTATTTTCTATATCGGAAAAATGATCAAATCCAGTCTAATCCGTGTCATCGAATACCAATCGGCGATAACAAACAATCAATCGTCGAGCTTTCTTCAGATCCTAATGGGATTATTGGTTTGGTTTTACGCAATAAGCTATCATTTTGCGATTCAAAAAACTGACAAAGCAATGCACTTGACCTCCACTGCGCCGCTTTATTTTGTGCTTTAATAGCACAAAATCAACCAACTACGTTCCGGCCAGTGCTTTGGGCGTTATATTTTCCACTGTTAAGGAGGTAATACAATGTCAAAGGAAAGAACTAAGAGCTTAGTCGATTTATTTTCGTCTAGACTAACGACTCTTGGTCATATTCTTGAAATTTCTGAACAGCACTTCCATGAGGAGTCAGAATCCATATTGGATTTTCGACTAATTGAAGACATGCTTCCTTTTGGCACACAGATCGCCTACGCATGTAATCAGCCTTACAATTTCTCGCTTTGGTGCAAAAATCAGGAATCCGATAATCTATCTCCTAAAATTGAGTCCTTAACCGTAGCTAAGAACCTAATTGAGCGAACTAAATCTCAACTTCAAGATTCGGAGCTAAGAGATTCAAAATTGTCAGAACTAAAGCGAATAAACCTTGGTGGAAATCAATATCTTGAGTTAGAGGGGAAGGATTACATTCAAGAATTTCTAATCCCCAACTTTTATTTTCATATGGTTTCTGCTTACAACATCATGCGAATGAAAGGGGTTCCTTTGGGAAAGGTAAACTATATGGCACATGTAGCTCCCTTGGTTAAGGTGGCATAACAAGTGACTATGGTCCTTAGTCAATTATTTAAGCCATCTTTTTTGGTTTACCAGCAGCGACTAGGCGCTCATACATTGGTTTTCATTTAGGGTGCATTGTATTGCCGACATCATAGAAAAAATAAGACTGTACGCACACGATGTCGTCCGCCTCGAATATAGGGCTAACCCTGGAAGCTGCCACTATTACGGTTCATCGGGGTGATACCGCCAAGTGCAGCGTTTTTTTTACGGTTCAATTTTCCTACCTCGGGAAGCTCACTCATCAACGTATAAGCCAATACATTTCCGCCCCCTTTAGCACTCAACAGTAGGTCGCGCCTTTGCCGCCACTCAGGCACACTGTTAACCAGTTTATCCAGTTGCTTGTCGATACCTTGTAGCTCTTTCTTTATGGTGTTTAGAATGGTCTGTATAGGTTTGAGTACTGACCTAGGCATCCTCTGAAGTCGATTCTTTTGCATTGTGCTCATCTCTAAGCACTGGCTTATTAAAGTCAGTAAGTCACTGATCTCCCTGAGTTTTTCTGGCTTTAGCGCCGATAGTCTTGGCTTCATGGCCTCACCAGAATGTGCAATATCAATTGCATTTAGCCCGTCGGTTTGGCGAGGCGTCCTTCGGATTTAGCGAAGCTTCTTATCTGAGACGGATTGCAAACGACAATAGGTAATCCTGCTTTATCTGCGGCGCTAACAAACACTAACTCGAGCCTTCCAGTAGACTCTATTAATACGCTCTGAGGTTTAAGAGGTTGTAGTTGTTTAATGGCATCTTTAATGCCATTTTTGGCATTGTTAACACTAAAGAATTGGCCAGTAGATCTCACATAAATATCGAGTTGTTTACTACTGGAATAAATACCGACATTGATCTCTTTAGCTTCCAGTAAGATAAGCCATCTCCACCTTGCTATTCGGGCTCAAAGCCCACATGACTATTCGAGTTATGCCTAGTGAGTGCTTTTCACGTTCATACTTGTTATCGGTCTTTTACGAACCTGCCAGGCAGCGAACTGTGATAAACAAGGCCTTCGGTGGCCACCGAAAGTGGGTCTCAATTTCCTCGTTAGCGAAAAGGATTTTCAACATCAGAATCGGGCAAGAACAACCATACAAGTCAATTAACTTCGCGCCTGCGGCGCCGGACAGCTTATATTGCGCTTCGCTCCGAGCCTGCTGCCGGTTATTGAGGCGTTTAGGTGACATAAGTGCTCCCCCGCTTCGACCACCAGCTGGAGGCGTCCGATGGATAACGAGCACGCTGTAGTAGTGATTGGAGCCGGATTCGCCGGACTTTCCTGTGCCGCCCGGCTAAAGAGCGCAGGTCTCACCAACTTAGCCATCGTAGAGAAGGGGGAAGGATGCGGAGGATTCTGGCGTGGGAACTATGACCGGATCCGCCTTCACACGCCGTTTCACGAATTGCCCGATGACGGTGGAATTCGCCGCGACTACCCTGAGTTCCTTCCGAGAGACGACCTCATCGAATATTTCGAACGGTACGCAGCACGCCACAACTTGCTCGGCAATATCGTGGCAGACACGGAGGTTTCGTCAATTGCTCTGGACGCCGGGCGCTGGTCGATAAGGAGCTCTAAGTCGGAATTCCGATCACGGTTTTTGGTAGTTGCCACGGCGTCCAATCGGAAACCAATTTGGCCGGAGATTGATGGCTTAAGCGAATACGGGGGAACGGCGATACATAGTCGACAGTATCACAATGCGACCCCCTTCAAAGGCAAGCGAACCCTTGTAATCGGAAGTGGAAACTCTGCCGCAGAAATCGCTTTGGATCTCACTGAGGGTGGCGCCCGCGAAGTGAAGATGCTCATCCGAGGCCCGCGCCATGTGTTGTCATTGAGAGGCCTGGGAATCGCTGCCCGTGTTGCGCGGTTCCTCAACACCGGGTTCACTTCAAAGCACATTGAAGAGTCGCACGCCTATACGCGCTCTCACCCAGCGTTTCGGGAGAAACTCGCAAAGAAAGACAAGTTCTTCTCTACCTTCTCAATCGATATGAGCGAGTATGGAATCCATCCGCCGGATTCGGGCCCGGCGACCCAAATCTCATTGCACGGCCGAGTAGCGTGGATGGATCAAGGCACCGTAAAGGCGATAAAGCAGGGACGGATCAAAGTAATTGATGCGAAAGAGAACCCACTGCATCGATTGAGCAAGAGGGGCGCCGTCTTCAAAAATGGCCTCGAAGATTTTGATTTGGTCGTATTTGCTACTGGAATGGAGCCGGGCTTAGATGACTTGTTCGAGGAACCGGCAAGATTCCTAGAATGGAATGACGAGATGTCCCGCCTAATGCCTCGGACCGATGGCCGTAGCCGTAGCATCGTTGAGCCCACCCTGTTCTTCCCTGGGTTCGACCTTTCGGTAAATGGGGGACTGAGCCTTGGCCTATGGGGATTCGAGTGTGCAGATGCTATCCTGCGCCAAATGGCTTCTGTTAATGCTGCCACCTAGCAAGCCGTTGGAGGCGGACGCGTCACCGGGGCGCTTTCTTCTGCCGCGCAGCATGGTCGCTACCGAGAAGCGCCTATTAACGCGCCGATCAACTCGGGGTTAACTGCTGTACACACTATGAGACTATTTACTGATTTTTATACAAAGGTTGCACTTAAGCTTTATCCATATAGGTGGTTATTAGTTGTGTCCTTTTTTCTTCCTTTTATAGGTTGGTCTCCTGCCTCAACGGCACTGCTGGTAATGCTGTGGGTGTGGACCAATTTAGGACTATTAATTGTTTTAACCTATGGACCTATCAACCATTTAGAGGGCTCTATTATATGGAGTGACGGGTGGCGACCTATAGCTTGGGTTTTCCTGATTCCAATCTTACTGGGAGCCTTGGCTGCAACAGTCCTAATTCCTTATGCTCTTATACAAAGTAATTAACAAACCGCAGCAGACGTTCCTTTTGATCGCCGGACTCGCACAAGCGCGAGCCGTTTAACCGGGCGTTAACCAAAAACTAATGTCAAAGAAGCGTAAAATGAGATACAGAGAGTACGTAGATCATCCACGATATGGTTCCAAGCCAATATACTCCGGAAGCAAGATGACGGCTGAAATGGCTGCGTCTGCTCATTGGAGCCTTGATAAAGATAGTGTTTTCCCCGAAACGGCTATCCCTGCAAATATTGATAGGCAGAACTATTCAATATTTCCGCGTAAGTTTTACGTAGATATAGAACGCTGTTGTATTCAATGCAGGCGATGGTTTATTTTTTTTGCTAACGAGCAGAAGCACTGGTTTGAAGGGCTAGGGTTTTATGTTGATGCCGATTGTACCAAATGCGTAGACTGCAGAAAAAATGATCAGAACATCAAGCTGATGCAAAAGAGATATCAGATCCTTAGTGTGAAAAAAGATCGTAATGCAAAAGAGATATCTGAGCTTAAAAGAATTGCCTTAGAGCTATTTCAGTTGGGATATATCAAAGATCAAACTAAAGTGGATAGAATTGGCTAACAAACGCAAACAAACCGGCCTATCGGCCTCGACTCACAACGCTCACGTTTCTTGCAGACGTTAGATTGCCATGGTCAAGTCATTATCAACCGTTGTTTTAGTAATCTTGATATTATTTGCTATGAAGCAGTGGATGCTTTCTAAAGATAAGCAAGAAAAACTTGCCAGACTCAATGCCATTGAAACAGCAGAACAGTGCCTCGCGGTTGGTGGGGAGCTTCGTCCTGTATGTATGTCCGGTACTAGAATGTGCATCGTTAACTATTCAGATGCCGGAAAATCCTGTCTAAGTAGCTCACAATGCCAGGGTGAATGTAGGGTTTCGGAGAGTAAGGCTGGCAACGTTTTTGCCATGGGTCAGTGCTCTACCTCCAATAATCCTTGTGGTTGCTGGGCAAATGTCGAGCTAGGTATGGTAAACCATGCTATTTGCTTCGACTAAATCTAACAAACGCAAGCAGGATGCTAAGGCCCAGCGGGCCTCCGCGGACGTTAAAGCACTATGAAACTACTACCAATATTTTTGTTTCTTTGTTCCAGCACCTGCTACAGCTGGGAATGTGCCGAGCGTGATCCGCCAATTTGCATAGAGGAATTCTAGAATCAGCGCCCCAGAGTTATTGTTGCCCAAGTGGTTTCAGGAAAGTACGATCTGAACGCAAAAGATGAGTATGAATACCAACTTTCGGTCAAGCATTGGCTTAAAGGAAATTTGGGAAGAAAATCAAATATACAGAGCCGTGATTCTTTACAACTTTCAATTAGCGAGAAATACATTTTTTCAATTAAAAATAGTACGGTTGATTTTTGTGAATTGATTTTGCCGTTTTCGTATAGCTGGCTAGAGCGTTTTGATATTCCAGTGGAGCAGGCTCGTGTAGAAAAAATTGTGGAGCTTTCAGGTTACAAACCTTAACGATACACAATGCAGTCAATGTTAGAGAAACTATGAATAACGAATACAGAGCAAGGGATTGGATTAACTTCATTTTAGAGAGATGTCAGTTCCCTGATACACAAGCGCTAAAGAATCATCTCGACAAAGCCGTGTTTTCTGAGTTCTGTCAGTGCGGATGTAATAGCTTCAAAGTTCTGGTCCCGGATTTCACCAAGGCCATTGCAGTTCCAGGTAAATATGGTGTAATTTTTGAAGCAAACTTTAATCTTGCAGAAGCAGGTAAAACGTTAGAGATCCTAATATTCTCTGGAAAATCAGGAATGGTTGAATACATAGAAATAGACTGTAGTGGTAACAACTTTCCTATCCCAGAAATAGTTGAGGTTGTTGGAGAACCGTTTCATATCAGTGCCGGTAGTGCGCTACTTCTCTAACGAAAGCCGGCACATGCACGCACTTCTTGCGCTGGACTCACAACAAATTGCTCGCCTTTGCGACGGGCATTAAATTCACGGGGATATCGTGCTAAAGATTCTGAAATTTATAACATTTACACTATTGAGTATGTCGGTACTGGCAGAGTCTATTGAGTCCATTAACAAAGGTAAGCACATTGAAATCTCGGGTTTTGACTGTGCAGATAAAAGCACTCATATGATTGAGTGGCTAGGACTGGGAACGGATTATCGTAGCTTCGTAGTAAAGGATGTAGAAACAGAGCTTTATAATCAGCAACCAGGTTCTCAACTTTTAAAGCTTGAATGCACTGGTGAACCAGAACTGCTGACTGGTGCGTTACCACAAGATGGAGTTGAAGCTAAAGCAATCTTAACGAGGTTCTCGGTGACATTTCCTCTTAAAGCTACCATTAATCTTTCTGGTACCATCTGGGTGTTATCTATTGATCAAAATTACTACGCTGAAAACCTAAATTTACTCACCGATCGTAAGCTAATAAAAAAATTCACTGTCAAAGGCAGTTCCAAGCAATGAATTTAACAAGCAGATGCACTACGTTCCGATCAGCAGCCTCTATTAGACTCGTTACCCTCACTAATAAGCTAGGCGTTATCAAACAACATAAAGTCTCACAACCTGTATTCTGACAACTTAGCAACTTGTTTCTACTGATTTCACCTTCATTTCACCTCTGCTTCTTTAAAGTGCTGCTCAACCAGTTCTTTAAAGGAGCTAACCATGTCGAGCAGCATTCAGTTAAAGCAAGTTGACCATCATTTTACCTTGGCCAAACAACAGGTCAGCCTGTTTGAGGATTTAAATATTGAACTGCACAGTGGTCAGTCTTACGCCATTGTGGGGCCCTCTGGAGTAGGTAAATCAAGCTTATTACTGTTAATGGCGGGTCTTGAACCTCCCGTTTCTGGCGAAGTGCAATTCCAGAAAAATGGTAAGCCGCAGCTATTAAAGAGCCTACGTCAAAGCTCAGGTTTTATTTTTCAGCAGTTTCATTTGTTACCCGAACTCGATGCCTTAAACAACGTCGCGCTGCCTTTAAAACTAAAAGGCGATAAACGTGCATTAACCACAGCCGAATTATGGCTCGACAAAGTGGGGCTAGCTGAGCGAATGTATCATAAACCACAGCAGCTCAGCGGTGGTGAGCAACAACGGGTGGCCATTGCCCGTGCTTTTGTCATACAGCCGCAATTTATTTTTGCCGATGAACCTACGGGTAACCTAGATGAGAAAACCGCGCAACATATTGCGCAATTGATGTTTGATTGCTGTCAGCAAAGCGGCGCGGGGCTGGTACTCGTCACTCACTCGATGGAATTAGCGCAGCAGGCCGATACTTTGCTGCAATTGGGTCAAGGCAAATTAACGGTCATGGCGCGCAACCAAGCTGCGTCTAGGGTGGGCGCATTATGCTGATTTTATTAGTGTGGCAATTATTCCGCCAGCAATACCATCAAGGGGATGCGCGCTTAATTCGCTGGACCCAAGCAAGTTTGATGTTCTTCATTTTAACGCTCAGTTTGACCAGCAGTTCCATTCAGGCTTATTTGGCCAATAATTTGCAACAAATGCTTGGCAGCGATTTGGTAATTTCTCAGCATCAAGCCCTAACCGATGCGCAAATAAACAAGTTGCACCAGCATGCACAGCAGTTGAGCGTGAGCCAGCTGGTGAACGTAACCTTGACCCATGATCACCATTGGCAAGCGGTGCAGTTAAAAGCAGTGGATGATCATTATCCAGTACAAGGCACCGTGCAAGTGGCGTTTGAGACGGATGGACAAGGGCAATCCCTGAGGCATGGGCCTAAATCCGGTGAAATATGGGTCGATAGCCGATTGTTTGCTTCACTGAAGCTCGCCCTTGGCCAATCCTTAGATATGGGGCATGGGCAATTAAAGCTCACAGGTTTGGTGCAACATGAACCCGACCGCCTGCTCGAAGGCCATTCGGTGGCGATGCGCGCATTGGTGCATCTAGATGACCTTCCACTGATACAAGCCGACAATGCCCTCTTTCGCTATTTACTTGTGGGGGATAAAAACGAATTGAACACCCTAAAACAATGGGCCACCACTGAGCTAGTAACTGCACAGCTTTATGACAAACACAGCGGCCATCCGTTGGCAATGTTTTGGCAACGGGTTGAGAATTTTGTGGGCTTAGCATCGGTACTGTTATTTTTGATGGCGGCCATTGCCATCGACCAAGCCGGTCGACGTCAGTTGTTATCCCAGCAGCGTTTTGCGGCGGTGTGTTTGGCCATGGGCAGCGATAAACCCCGAGTGTTTGCTTTATCATTTGGTCAATGGCTATTAACAGTCATTGCAGGGCTAATTCCGGCAACCGCCTTGGCATGGGGGGCGGAATACCTAATTTTGCAGCAAATGCAGACACAGTTTGCTGACCTAACAACCACCTGGGTATGGACAGATTTAATCAGCAGCTACGCGCTATTGTTGGCTCTATTGGCAATTTTTCAAATTCCCAATTGGTTAGTGATGGCCAAAGTGACCCCGGCACAGTTGATTCGCCAAATGGCGAGTCCGAATCACTTATTGCCTCGCTATGGATTTGCGTTAATCAGTGTGGCTGTGGTGACTTTTGTTTACTCCGACAACGGTCTGCTAACGGCCATGACGCTATCCGCTATGGCAGCCACCTTGATACTGATGATGGTATTGACTTGGTTGGTGCTGAGTTTGGGCCATACGGTGACGAGCCGTGCAATGGGCATGATGGCTTTTGGTTTTTATATGATGAAACAGCGATTACTTAGCAAATCCATTCAAATTTTGGGCATTGGAATGTGTGCCACCTTGTTGCTGTTCACCTTGAGTTTGATGAAAGACATTGGCCAAACCATGGAAGGCTATACCCGCGAGCACGATGGTAATCTGATTATCACCCAGGCTAATGAACAACAGGTGCAAGACATTCGCCAGTGGAGTGCACAAACTGGCAGTGACATTCGCCAATTAAAGCCGTTTTGGTACGGGCAGTTAAGCCATATCAATGGCCAGATGTTGGCGGAATTTGCCACCAGCCCCAGCGAAAGTTTGACTAGTTTACAAAAGCCTGTCCGCTTGCATTTCAGTATTCAGCAAGCAACCAACAACCAAACGGTGACAGGCCAACGCTGGCAAGATCGAGATGCCGACTGGCAACAAGTATCGGTAGAGCAAGAAGTCATGACTGATATGGGGTTGAAACTCGGCGACCAATTACAGTTTGAAGTTGCGGGGCAATCTTTGAACTTTGAAATCAAAGCCAGTCATAAATACGTGCCTGGTAAAGGTTCCATCACCTTTTGGTTTAATGTGCCACAAAGCACCATGAACCAGCTTCAAACACCGCCACTTTATATGGGTAGCCTTGAGCTTGCGGACACTGCTTGGGGTCAGCTGGCAGAGCTTTGGAAGCGTCACCCATCATTGCGGTTAAGCTCGGTGCGCGAATTGACGCAACGCTTTGATGATACTTTGTCGATGGTGATTAAGCTGGTATCTGGATTTAGTTTGATGATTATTTTACTGGCACTGCTGGTGATCAGTGCGTCGGTCAAAGGCTATGAAGCTGATGAGCGTAAAAAGAACGCTTTACTGATCAGCTTTGGCCAATCACGTCTTGCCTGCGGTAAACTAAGCCTGTTTGAGTGGTTGCTGACTTCTTTAATTGCTAGTGTGGGGGCCATTTTAGGTACTAACCTTGCGGCTCAATTGATCTATCAGTCTCAATTTGGCATCAATTACAAGCCAGATTGGTTATGGATCATGGCTACTTTACTTGTCAGTGCATTGGTAGTGTGCAGCGCTGGCATGATAGCCAATCGCAGCAGTTTAAAGTTTTCCGTTGGGGCCCTGTTAAGGAACGGAGGCTGAATACAAGTTCAATTTTGTTGGTGGAAGATCAGCAGGATTTGGCCAATAACGTCATCGGATATTTTGAGCCCAAAGGGCTGTCGGTGGATGACGTAAGTAGGTCTCAATATACCCGTTAGCGAAAAGGATTTTCAACATCAGAATCGGACAAAAACAACTATACAAACACAGGAAGTTTGTTCCAGCCCTTCTGGCCTCTGCTGACGATAAGACGGCCATGTATAACGATATTGATAACAATTGTATTGTTGCTTTCAGGCTGTACAAGTACCAAAGAGCAGAGAAAGCCGGAGCCAAAGTTTCAGGTTCAAATTGAATCTTCGGGAGTGGAGTATTCAGTTACAAGAACTATTGCATTGCAATATCTCTCCTATGTGTCACGGTATAACTATGATGGTGAAAGTATTGAAGTTAGCAAATGTGACGGCACAGTGACCAATGAGTGCCATTATTATGTGAGCCATATAGGAAATGGTTGTGGCTGGGGCTCATATGTCATTGAGCAATGCATATCAGATAACTGTACTTTCAGTTTTACTCCATACAATGCCGGGACCGTAATTTATGAATAACCTTAACAAAGGGGTCCAATCAACGCCCAAAGCTATACACCTTCTTGTGCAAGGACCTGCATCCCTATTATGCTACAAACAACGTCCCACTTCGGCTACCTGTGCTGGCAACGTTAGGTCTGAATAAATTATCTGAGATCTTCAAGAAGATGGAAGTTGATAAAAGCGACGCTCGAAAAAGAGCCAATCAAATTAAGCCTTATCGCTGTAAAAATCTAATATGTGTTCTTGAATACCCGATGGATATGAAGAACATAGGGACAGTCATTCGAAACGTCAATGCTTTAGGCGTCGAAAAAACCTATATTATTGATCCACGCAACTCATTGCCTGATGAATGGCAGGAAATGAGAGAAAGGAAATCACTCTCAAAACCGTCTGTCTCAGCAATCAAATGGAGCTTTATAAAGCGATTTGATAGTACCGAAGAATGCCTGGATCATTTGGCGATCAACAGATTTACCTCGATTGTTACCTCTCCACATGTAAAAGGAAAAGACAACTTTATATTGCATGAGGCCGATTACACTCAGCCCAAATTAGCAGTATGGTTTGGTAACGAATCTAGAGGTATCAGTGATCTTGCAGTCAAAAATAGCGATTTCTGCGTATCTATTCCAATGTTTGGAATGATAGAAAGCTTAAACCTTGGAACAACTTCTGGGATTATATTGTATGAAGTTACCAAGCAGCGCCGCGAGTACCAGGAAAAGTATAAGCGAGCCAACCGCCGCACCTGACAGAGCAATTCAGCTGACATCTTGCTTTGTGCATTCTGATTTAGTTTTCACTGGTAAGTAGGCTATTTTTTCGTAAAATAATCATACAAAAATTTAGGTTTTTTCTATACCCTCGTTAAGCGCTAAGGTGATCACTTGCTAGTAACCGTTGCTAGATTCTCATTTCCATATGAAGCCCAGATTGCAAAAGCAAGACTTGAGTCTGAAGGAATAAGCGCTTTCATTGCAGATGAGCACACAGTCAATATGCAGTGGCTATATTCTAATGCTATGGGTGGAGTAAGGCTTCAAGTGTCGGAAAGCGACCTTGATAAAGCCCATGAAATCCTTAAGCAAGACCGCTCCAATCTTGTAGACCAAGAATTAGGGTGTGAAGGGGAAAGGAAATGTGAGTCCTGCTCTTCACGAAATGTTGAGCCATTTACCAAGGGAAAAAAGCCCGCATTTTTGGTCTTCTTACTTTTGGGTATGCCTCTATTTTTCTACCAACATGGTATTAAGTGCAAGGATTGTGGCCATTTCCAAAAACTTAATAATCACAAGTAATAAGGCATCTGCCCTTTGAGCCTCCGTCTAGCTATCTAGGTGAGGGCATTCTTTACCCTCTGGTCGTTCGAGTATGGTCAATAATCCGAACAAACAGTGACTCAAATAGTAGTAAGGGTTCACCGTGACCTCAACATCCGAAATGAGTCTAAAATTCACGATTATATCAGTGTGATAAGGACGTCCAAGTTTATGAGGGTAATAACATTTGACCGCCAGTTCTTATTTACCGCAGATGGGCTTAACCGTGACATCCACGCCTAAACCCAAGGTGCCGTTAATAGGGGCAAATAGCCCACAGCAACTAACTTTCAGTGGACTTTCCTGTCAGCTTGGGCAAGGTGCAGTTGACTGAGCCATCGCCAACCACCTTAGTCATGCTCAATAACTTCGTTGTCACAAGATTATTGGTGATCCCTAATTAATGCGCGCAAAGTGAATGACCAGAGAGTACCGATAAGAAAAATACCCCTAACACAATCAATGTTTGTGGGAGCATTATTACTTTAATGTGTAATAGGCAACCCCCGACGCAAAGGTCAGAGCGGTGGCCAACGCTGATAACGGAATAAAACACTGCAACCGACTTAGCGGTGTCAAACTGGCTTGTTGCCCCCAGTCGACATAGACTTTACCTTCACAAGCATAGAATTTCATAGATAAACTCGATGCCCCCTTGATAGTGTTTTAGATTTCATCTACAGAGTGAAATGAAGTCGTTGAGATTGGCCCCACCCTTCCAGATAAATTAATAAGCATAGTACAAAGTAGATGACTTCAACCTATTTTTTTAGGTTAAGGCTATTGTTATATAATTCATCAAGCGTTAAGACTCTGGCTTAAATGACAATATTCTACATACAGAGAAAACCACTATGTGTTTTTCAGCCACAGCATCATTCGGATCAGCAGCTGTCCTTCTTGTTGGCGGTGCTTTGTGCACAAGACACGTTATGAAAAATGATAAAACCTATTTATTACTCGCGATTACCCCTATCCTTTTTGCGTTACAACAAGCGATTGAAGGAGCGGTATGGATTGGGTACAACGAGAACATAATATCACTGATGACGCTTTCTTCTATTTTATTTTTATTTTTTGCCTTCTTCTTTTGGCTTACCTGGATACCTATTGTAGCCTATAGCCTTGAAACAAAAAAATGGAAAAGAGTTTTTTTCATTATATTTATAATAATAGGTTTTGTTTTTGGTTTATACCTATGGATACCTGTCCTATTAGAAACAGGGCCAAGGCATTTAATAAAAACAAGTGTATGTGGACATAGCCTGTGCTATGAAGTGTCCGGTGGCGGATTGTTATCCGTTATAGTACGAGATATCATCTATGCCTCGCTTGGTGTTTTATTTTTATTATCGAGCAACCGTCTATTTAGGAAGTTTTGGGCACTTGTCATGCTATTTGGTGCTATCACTTTCTTTACTCAACGTGAAACATGGATATCAACCTGGTGTTTCTTTGCTGCACTATCGACCTTATGGATTTATTTTCTATTAATAAATAACCATAAAACAAACATTAAAAAACAAACATTATGATTTTAGGGATAAAGCTAACTTGGCTGCAGCGTAAAGGGGAAGCCCCCCAAGGAGTTTTTTAAGGAGCTAAGACCGCGATGCTTTTGACCTGATGCTTGCTTTCAATATCACATAACGCGTTACTGCATCAGACTATGGTATAGTGCTGACAACACTATACAAGCCAACACCGGCTATTAAAATATTATGAATCTCAAATTTGTTTCGCCGAGCATGAAAAGATTGTTTTTCACTCTGTCAGTTATATTTATTTCCGGATGTGTTTCTACCGCTAACATATATGAGAGAAATACCAAAGCTAATGAACTAGAAGCACAGGCTGAAGACGCCAGAGTAAACAATAATTATTCCATGGCCAAACAGCTGGACAGAAAGGCAGAGAAGCTACGAGAAAAAGACTCTATCAACAAAGAGGATATCGTTGCAGGTATTTTTTCCGAGCTTTTTAAGCGATTGCTCGGAGGAAGCTCTAAAAACGATCAACATGGCTGGCAGTAAAGCAAAGCAAAGCACTAAAGTAAACCTTTACCAACAAGCATTACGCGGCTCAAGATCTCTATGCCGAGGCTGATGGTATCATCTGATTTGGGTCGGCTTATTTTACAGTTAGATATCGATTCTATTTAGCTGGTCACTGTGGTTCTGAGATAGACGAGATCTTATTATCTATGAGAAAGAATACATTAGCCTATGAGGTTTAGAGTGAGTATTTACTGCTTAAAAAACACCCAGCTTTGCTCCAACTAAAAGAAGCCTTCGCAGGGCTGCTAATAGTATGCTTCACACGGGACTAGTTGCCGGTTAGCTTAGTGATAACTATGATCAGCAACTACACCCGAACGCTGCCCGATGTGTTTAAAAGCCAAACTACCGGAAAACCCGTGCACCCCATACTCTCCATAGAAAACCTGCAGTGCCGCTACGGCGAGCAGGTGGTTATCGAATCAGTTTCCTTTGCTTTACAGGCCGGGGAGATTGCCTGCTTATTGGGCCCCAGCGGCTGCGGCAAAACAACCCTGCTGCACGCCATCGCTGGATTTCAGCCAGTCGTTGCAGGGAATATTCAACTGTCTGGAGAAGTAATCTCTTCTCCCAAAGTAAAGGTTCCAGCGGAGCAGCGGAAAATTGGGGTGGTATTTCAGGACTATGCCCTCTTCCCACACCTCACCGTTGAGCAAAATATTGCCTTCGGTATCCAGTCAATGCCAAAAGGCCAACGGCAATCTCGTACCCAGTCGTTGCTTCAGCTAGTGCGCCTGAAAGGTTTTGGGCAACAGTATCCGCACCAACTATCCGGCGGTCAGCAGCAGCGTGTCGCTCTGGCTCGGGCACTGGCACCGCGCCCCAAGTTGTTGCTGTTGGATGAACCCTTCTCTAACCTGGATACCGAGCTGCGCCGCAGTCTCGCCGCCGAAGTCCGCCATATACTGCGCGAAGAGAAGATCCCTGCGATTATTGTTACCCACGACCGCCACGAGGCCTTTATTGCTGGAGACAAGCTGGGAGTACTCAGCCAAGGTCAATTACAGCAGTGGGACAGCCCACAGGATACTTATCAGAAGCCAAAGAATTTGGCGGTTGCGAGAATCGTTAGTGAAGGGAATATTATCTCCGGCACTGTCCTGGGCAATGACCTAATCAGCACCCCATTAGGGGAAGTAAATATGCCAACAGCTGCATACGAAAGTGGAGATAGGCTCGAACTGTTTGTGCGCAGTGAGGATATTGCCGCAGGCGAACATCCCGGGGCGGTTATGGCTCAGGTTGTGGAAAAGAATTTTCTCGGCAATCAAGTGAGCTATCGCTTTCAGTTAGCCGCAGGGGAAACTGTCGAGGCCGCTTTGAATGCAAATGTTCAAGCCGCTCCCGGTGATAAACTTCCCCTACGTCTCTCCTCTGCGCTGGTGTTTGACCAGGCCCGATAGCAGCTATCAAGACAGGGCGGGCGCTTCAGAGCTCGTCAGGGCTGTGCGCTCCTCACCTCTGCGCCACCCAATGGAACGGCTCAGCAAAATCACCGGGATTAATCCCACCAGGACAATCAATAAAGCCCCCAGGGCTGAGCGTTCCAGCATCTCATCAGAAGCAAACTGGTAAACATAAGTCGCCAGGGTGTCAAAGCCGAAGGGGCGCAGTAGCAACGTCGCCGGCAGTTCTTTCATACAATCCACAAAGACCACCAAGCCACCCGTTAGCAGCCCTGTACGCACCAAGGGGAGGTGCACGGCCCACAGGGTTTGCCAGCTATTGCGCCCCAGAGAGCGGGCAGCCCTGTCCATTGATGGAGTTACCTTCTCCAGACTGGATTCTATGGCCCCCGTGGATACCGCCAGGAAGCGCACCGTGTAGGCAAAAATAATGGCAAAAATACTGCCGCTTAACAGTAGCCCTATGGAGATATCGAAGTGCTCTCGTAAAAAAGCGTCGACGGCATTATCAAATGCGGCCAGTGGAATCAGGACTCCAATCGCCAATACCGCCCCGGGCATTGCATAACCCAGCTTGGAAAAGCCGACCAAGAGCCGTACGGACCTTTTGGGTTGCAGTCGCTTACCGTAAGCCAACAGCAAGCCCAGCAGTACGGAGACCAGTGCTGCTGCAATAGACAGTAACAAGCTATTGCTGGCGATCTGTATAAAATCTTCGCTCCAATAGCTGGAAAAGTTACTAAGTGCGTATCCACCCAGAACCAGCAGGGGAATAATAAAACCGGCCACCAACAGTAACCCACAAAACAACAGGGCTACACCAGCCCGCCAACCGCACAGTACATAACGTTCACGCTGGGAATTTGGTGACTGTACAAAGTGCTTCTGCCTCGCCCGCCCCATTCGCTCCAACGTAATTAACAGGACAACAAAAATCAGGGTGCTACAGGCAATTTGTGCCGCCCCCCCTAAATTTCCGCGGCTCAGCCAGGTATCGTAAATCCCAACACTCAAGGTGCGCACCGCAAAGAAGTCGACAGTGCCGAAGTCATTCAGGGTTTCCATCAGCACCAGTGACAAGCCCACCGCAATTGCCGGGCGTGCCATTGGCAGGGATACGCGCAAAAAGCTCTGCCAGGGCGTGCAGCCCAATGACCGGCTCGCGGCCCGTATACTGCCGCACTGTTCGATAAAGGCCGCGCGCGAGAGCATATACACATAGGGGAAGAGCACCAGTGACAGCATGGCAATCGCCCCACCCATACTGCGGATCTCAGGGAACCAGTAATCCCTGGCCGTCTGCCAACCAAACCAAGCCCGCAAGGACTTTTGCACTGGACCCGCATACTCCAGTAAATCTGTATAGACGTAGGCAATCACATAGGCGGGAACTGCAAACGGCAGTAGCAACGCCCACTCGAACAACCGGCGTCCGGGGAACTGGCACATACTCACCAGCCAAGCGCTGCCCACGCCTGCTATCAACGTTACTAAACCGACACCACCAGCCAGAATCAATGTGGAGGACACATAGTGAAACAGCACCGTGTCTAACAGGTGCGGCCAGATATTTTCTTCAGGGAAAAATGCCAACCAAAAGATAGATAGCACTGGCAGGGCTACCAGTAGGGAAATAGTAGCTACCAGTAGCAGCCAGCGCGACGCTGATAAATTCGCTCGGTTTAGCATGAATTAAGAAATCAAAAGCTCATTATAAAAGAACGGCCCTGGTCTCTCGACAGGGCCGTTCGAATAAGGCTGAGATAGTGCTGCCAATAGGCTGGGCAGCAACTCCCATTCAGTTAATCATTCTAAAAGTCAAAGCGTACTTCATCAACCATACGGGAAGCCGCCGGAACGTAGGAGCCGATTTCCGTGAGGCTCAGATCGTCTTCTTTAAACTCACCCATATATTCCTTGATCAACTCAGAGCGAGCAGTACCGGGGCGTACAGGGAACTCAAAATTTTTCTCAGCATAAGCGTATTGAGCATCGGCACCACTGAGGAATTCCAGCAGCTTAACGGCGTTTTCACGGTTGGGGGCATGCTTGGTCAGCGCCGCGCCGGAAATAAACATATGGGTACCGCGATCTTTCTGGTTAGGGAAGACCAGGTTTACAGACTTGGCCCAATCCACCTGCTCCGGCTGCTCCTTATTGGTAATCATTTTACCGAAGTAGTAGCTGTTACCCAGGGAAAGGTCGCAGACACCTTCGCTAATGGCTTTCACCTGTGCACGGTCATTGCCCTGCGGCTTACGCGCCAGATTCGCTTTCACGCCTTGCAACCACTCTTTGGTTTCTGCTTCACCGTGATGGGCGATCATGGAGGCGATCAGGGACAGGGTGTAGGGGTGCTTGCCGCTGCGGGTACAGATTCGACCCTTCCACTTAGGCTCTACCAGCTCTTCGTAGCGAGTGATCTCACCGGGCTTAACGCGGTCTTTGGAGGCGTAAATTAAACGCGCTCGGGTTGTCAGACCAAACCAGTTACCGGCCTTATCACGGAATTGCGCCGGGATATTGTCTTCCAGGATTTCACTACTTACCGGTTGGGTCAGCTGCTTATTAAGCAGGTCCATCAGACTACTGGTATTGGAAGTCAGAACCAGGTCGGCAGGGCTGTTGCGCCCTTCCCTTTGCAGCCGCTCGTTCAAGCCTTTGCTGGCGTAGACCACTTTGGTCTCAATACCGGTTTTCTCGGTGAACTCCTGCAAGATCGGCTCAATCAGGAAAGGTTGTCGGTAGGAGTAAATATTTACTTGCTCAGCGGCATTGGCCCCAATGGCACCAATCAAACCAACAGTTGCAATCGCTTTTTGAAATAGAGATCTGGTAAACATGGGAGTCCTATCACCCTGGGGTTAATTTGAGAAGCATTCTCATTTGGAAAGGTATTAATGTCAACCTGGAACTTCTCTACCCAGCAAAGTCGCAAAATCCCTCCTATGCTTAGATTCAAACCAGTCACCTGCAGAGGCTCTATGCATTACCTTATTCTGCCACTCGCTCTGGTTTTTGCCTTATCCGGCTGCGACCGCAAGGGTGAGCCACATAAGGCCCAACCATCGAGTAGTGAAGTAACCGCTGGTCAAACAGCCAGCGAGGCAATGAAACAGCCGATTAAGCGAAACGCGAGCAGCACGGCGGAAGACCCCACCAATCAGCTACAGGCTACCGCTTCGGGTAGTGAAACCATTTGTACACCGGGCTGGTTTACCTGGGTACAGCGGCAAGTGATGGCCCAACAAGATGGCGACCTGAAAAAAATGTACCCATCAGGTCTACCCCCCATTGGCAGTGCAGAGTGGTTTGATGCAATCACCAAGCTGACAGGCGGCAACCTGGCCGATGTAAAGCCCGGCAGCCCGGAGTGGTGTCTAGCAGTTCAGAAACGTCTCAGTCACCCCGGTGACCAGGGCCTGTAAGGCAATCAAAAGGCCAAGTATCTTGCTGAGTAAAAGCGAGATGTAAACCTTCTATTACCCGGTCAATTTTTCAACCGGGTCCGCAAGCGAGGTAGTGAAAAATGAAGTTCTTCAGCAGAATGTTGCTGGCACTAATCGCCGCAACCACGCTACAAGTCGCCATCGCCGACGAGAAACCCCCTCCCGGGGCTATGGCACTCTCTATGGTGCTCACAAAGTTAGAGCAACAGGGTTACACCCCTATTGTGGAGGTAGACCTGGAAAGAGGACGCTGGAAAGTGGAGGCCTACAAGGGCGATCAGAAATACGACCTGATTGTGGATCCTAATTCAGCAGAGGTCCAATCCGAAAAACCCGATAACAGCTGACTCGCATAGTCTGCGATCATTCCTACCAGCCCTCCCCGGATTAGGGATACTCTAGGGAGGGCCTGAATTCATCACAGTTTTTACCAATGTGGTGGCAACTCACGTAACCACAGTGATTATGTCTATTCACTGACGTAATTGGTCAAGCACCGCGAGGATGAATGCGTTAGTCTGGTCTAAGACAAACGCCAAAGGATAATAAAATGACCATCCAGACGCTTACTCGGCAGGATGCAGACAAGGCGCTACTCCAGAACCAGCTAGACAACCAGCGCCGAGCCCATCACGCCAACCCTGTTCCCAGCTATCAGCAGCGTGTTCAAGATCTAAAAACCCTGGCACGAATGCTGCGTGAACAGCAGGAAGCCATCATTGAAGCCATATGCTGTGACTACGGCAATCGCTCGCGAGAAGAAACCCTGCTATTGGAGATATATCCTGCGCTTTCCGGCATCAAGGATGCCATAAAGAACATCAAGAAATGGATGAAGCCCAGGCGGCGCCATATCGACTTCAAAGCCTACCCCCTGTCAAAAAATACTGTAGTACCTCAACCCCTGGGAGTAGTTGGGGTAATCGTGCCGTGGAACTTCCCCATTAACCTTAGCTTTTCACCTCTAACCAATATCTTTGCCGCAGGCAATCACGCAATGGTAAAGATGTCTACCAACTCCTGTCGGCTTGCTGAGTTGTTAAAAGAGGTTAGCCCCAAGTATTTTCCAGAGGAGAAACTCTCTTTTATTGCTGACTATGGTGAAATAGGTCCACTATTTTCCAGCCTAAAATTTGACCACCTAATTTTCACCGGCTCCAGCACTACTGGGCGGGCCGTGATGCGCTCCGCTGCAGAAAACCTGACTCCAGTTACGCTAGAGCTTGGAGGGAAGTCCCCCGCTATCATCGCCCCCGATTTTCCCATCGAAAAAGCTGCGGAGCGTCTGATCCACTGGAAAATGGTCAATGCCGGGCAAATATGTGTCAATGTAGATTATCTCTTTATCCCTGAGAACCAACTGGATACCTTTATTGAGCATGCCAAGCGGGTAATAAAAAAGCACTTCCCCAACTGGCAGAGCCCTGACTATACCTCCATTATTGACAACGCAGCCTACCAGCGCCTGTGGAAAACACTGGATGATGCCGTCGATAAGGGGGCTAAGGTTTACGACCTGAGTGCCGGAGAACTCAAACGAAATGACAGCCTGCGAAAGTTCCCTCCCCATCTATTAATCAACGTAAATCGGGACATGCTGGCAATGCAGCGGGAAATTTTTGGCCCGCTTCTGCCAATTATGACCTATTCAAGGCCTGAAGAAGTCATTGACTATATCAATACTCAGCCACGACCACTGGCAATTTATCCCTACACGAACGATAAGAACCTGCAAAATCGCTATATTGAGCAAATTATGTCTGGCGGTGTGTCGATAAATAACTGTGTATTACATGTTGGACAGCACGATATTCCATTTGGAGGGGTTGGGGAAAGTGGCATGGGTCATTACCACGGTTACGAAGGCTTCCTTACCTTCTCCAAATTGCGCCCCATCTACCAACAGGGACCAATCGACCTATTGAAATTAATGCGCCCCCCCTATGGAAAACTTTCCAATAAACTATTGAACCTTATGCTTAAGATGACCCGATAAAATTGGGTACTGGAGAGCATAACCGCATTTAAAAATAATAACCCGGCGAACCCATACGCCGGGTTATTATTTTCGATTCATTCAAACATTTAATTAAAATCACTGGCGTAATGATCATCCACTGTCCACACTAAAAACATGGCTTGGTTGTAGTGTGGAGCCTCGCGTGAGTTTTATTGTAACGGTCATGCTCGTTAGTAATTTGACAAACCCCATTCCCCCAGGGATAGACCCTAACAAACCCGCCCCAATCTACGATAGCCCCGATCTTTACGGAGCAACGCCTTCGGTTATTGCTCTAGATCCATCGACTATTAGGGCAAAACTCTACAGTCTTGGATTTAAGCCTATAACCAGTATGCGCTTCGTGGGGGGGCGCTGGAAGATTCAAGCAGTTTACCAGGGCGAACTCCGAGCCCTGGAAGTAAACCCAGATAATGGAATTATTTTTGCAGATCGACCAGCCAAATAGGTAACAAGAAAATCCTGAACCAACCTTATGAAAAAAGGAAAAATATTAATACTCGGAGCAGGCTCCATTGGATCATACCTTGCGGCAAAGTTTTTCCGGGCAAACTATCATGTAGATGTCATAGGTAGAAAAGCGGATAGAATTGGAGAACACCTCCTCATCAACTCTAAGAGATATGACTTCCCGCCCACCTCAAAAGAGATCAGCACTCAATCAACCTATGACTTTGTTTTTTTAACATGCAAAATCTATGACCTAAAGAAAAACCTCATCAATTTAAGCAAGACAAGTCCAAAATCAAAAATTATTATTCTATTACAAAACTGCCTTTTTGATATCTCAGAGTTTGAACACACTTATCAGAAAAACTTCACGAGCGTCTTGGTATATGACGGCTTCAATCTGAACAACAATAAACTGAAGCATACAAAAGGTTCTGGGTTTCTCGTTGGGAATGACAAATACTCAGAAAGCTTACTGCAGCTATTCAAAGACTCACTTATCGAGACCAGAACAACCAGTAACATAGTACAGCATCGTGTTGAAAAGACTATTTTCAATTGCACAACAAATATATTTTCAGCCACCTATTCAAGAACCCTCAGGGAGCTTTTTTCAGACGACAAAATAACCAAGCACATGAAAAATGTACTTTATGAATCCTACGAAGTTCTCTCAAAAGAAATTGAGATCAATCAAGACAAACAAGAGATGTGGAAAAAACTCACCCTACAAGCCAAAAACCTGGATCATTATACTTCAACCCATCAGGATGTTAGAGAAAATAAAGTTACTGAGCTTTCCTATTTGAATGGTTTTATTATTAAATTAGGCCATAAAGTAGGAGTTGCCACTCCTTGCACCATTGAGGCCGTGAATAATTTTAAGAGAAAGTATCCTAACTTATATTGAGATTATCCAGCTGCCCGCCCCAAACTCCCAACTGGCTACTTATTGTAGAGCATTCAAATAAACCTACGACTTTATGCTGACCATGAAGAAGCATATTTAACTACACCGCTAGGCCCCAGTATGATTTACCTTCAATCTAGTAGCAGCACTAAAACCAAAGATAAATATGATCAATAAATAGAATTCCGATATTGAAGAGGTGTCACCCCTTTCCATCCTCGGTAAGCACGTATAAATGAATTAGGCTCCTTAAACCCTAGCATAAAGGAAATTTCTCCCAGATGGAGATTAGACTTAGAAAGATAATGATCAGCCAAGCTTACCCTAATTTCCTGTAAGACAGACTGAAAAGTGTAATTTTCCTCCCCAAGTTTTCTCTGTAAAGTTCTTTTGCTGATCATTAAACGTTCAGATACAGCCTCAATAGAGCTCTCACCAGCTGGCAATAACTCCATTAACACGGACCCGACCCGCTCTCCCATTGTGGCTTCGCTGCCCAGGTCCTTTAGCTGTTGACTCAATTTACCTTCAAAGAAATCCCACATACGGGCATTGGCAGTCAGAAACGGTTTTTGTGCATCTTGTGCTGAGAAGCAAATTCTCACCCGGTCTGATTTCTTAATTGAGCAACCAAAGAACTTCTGATAAGGCGTTTGATCTTCTGGTAACTGCGGTAGAGCCAATTCCAAAGGTTGAATTTTATCCCGGGTTCCCAATCGAGCCAGGCGGATATAGAAAATTAATTCACTCAATCCCAAAGCTGTGGGGATAATTTCATCACTGCCATAGCACTCTAAATTAAGCCTTGTGTACTTATCAGTAATATCCAAGTGCAATTCCATTGGACCAATCAATGGTTTGTACTGCTGTATCCGCAATAAAGCTTGATTCAGGTTTTCGCTGCAAAGGCTCGCAAACACAGGGGGATCAAATGTTTCAGCCGTAAGATGCTCTGCCAATAAGAGCGGCAGTGGCTTATCCTTCGAAGCCTGGTCAATACCACACCAGAAGCGGAAATATTCCACCGGAGTCAGTGTCACAGACTCCCGCTGTAATAAATCCGCAGGTAACCCGGCATAGGCCAGAGCCAGCGCTGTATCGATATTCATATCGTGTAATATCAACTTCCAGCTGGGAGGTACCAAAAATTTAGCTGCACGCCTGATCATTACCGGGCCTTCCTACAGTTAAGACTTTTCCATCGTCTGACGGGAAAACTTCAGTAGCATTTTACGAGGCAATAAAGGCATTATCCAATTCAGAAACAACTTTAGCCGCGTCTCATTAAAAGCAACCAGATCTCCACGCTCCATAGCCTGATAACCACATCTGGCTACAGACTCAGCTGAGCGGGCATTCTTCCAAATATCGACACCCTGAAGATCACCTGCCGCGACGAATCCTGTTGCAACAGCGCCGGGGCACAAAGCGGTTACTGTCACACCTGTGCCGTTCAGCTCCTCAGCCAGTGCCTGGCTGAATGAAGTTACATAGGCTTTAGTTGCGTAGTAAACCGCCTGTAAAGGGCCGGGAATAAAAGAGGCTGTAGATGAGACATTAAGGATATGCCCGCTATTTCGGGCAACCATACCCTTTAAATACAGATGGGTGAGATTGGTAAGGGAAATCATATTTACCTGCATCATACTCTGCTCAGCTTCCAAGTCCCGCTGATGAAAAAGGCCATGACCACCAAAACCCGCATTATTGATCAGGGTACCAACCTCCACATTCTCACCTTGGGTTCGCTCAAAAATTCTCTGTGCGGACAACGGGTCAGATAGATCTTCAGCAATTACCATTGCTTGGACACCAAACTCTTTCTCCAGCTGCTCCTTGAGTGATAAAAGCTTCCCCTCAGACCGAGCAACCAGAACCAGGTTGCCACCTTTAGCCGCATGTATCTTGGCCAACTCCAGACCAATACCACCAGAGGCTCCTGTGATAAGTGCCGCTTTCATCTATCTGTCTCCCAAGCGTTAATCTTGAAATCAGTATATGATCAGAAGGCGCCAACTAAGAATCTAATGATGCCAAGTGACTATCCAAGTATGCCAAAAACCATATTGGTAGTTCTTTCATCAAGTGGGAAATTAATCAGTCCGCTTTGAATCCATAAACGGGCTGGATAAAGTCAGCTCTGTTCCACACCAGTAACAATTGGCCCTTTGCTTTCTCACCTCATGGCCACAAGAAGGGCACTCTTTCAGGTTACCAGTGGATATTTTTCCATCCCGCTACCATCTCGCAGATCAATCTTCCCCATTTTTTCAATAAGTTCGGCCTCGGTTACCCCTAATTTTTCCGATAAAAGCGCCATCATAGCCTGATTCGCCAACACTAATGTACCTATGCGCCCCTAAATATCACCGACTTCCAGTTCCAGGTTAGCGGCCATCTGCTTTGCATTTTGAGCTCGATTTCTCGCTGCTGAAAATAATCCAAAATAGTGTCTAACATTTATTTCACCTCGCTTTACAAATTAGAAAAAATGGATCAAATCTGCATTTACGATTTTCGTTTAATCAAAATTATTAACAGGTATATCAAACCAAATAGTGTCCCAAACGGAAAAGAGCTAATCCAAATCAGTGAGAGTATTAAAGAATACCAGAACAACCACTTAGCTCGAAAAGACGATAAAAACAAAGCAGTACAGGAAATCAACAAGCCTGGACCAGACAATAGACCTCCTATAACAAAATTAGAGAGAGATTGACTCATCATGCCTGCTATTACTTCAGGGGATGCATCAAGTGATTGGGCGATC
The DNA here is from genome assembly GCF_052468275.1 of Microbulbifer mixtoriginis (SeqCode). Taxonomy (NCBI): domain Bacteria; kingdom Pseudomonadati; phylum Pseudomonadota; class Gammaproteobacteria; order Cellvibrionales; family Microbulbiferaceae; genus Microbulbifer; species Microbulbifer mixtoriginis (SeqCode). The sequence continues at coordinate 4,233,387 of NZ_CP174341.1, forward strand.
TGAAAAGTTTCCCAAAAACTCAACATCCCCAAATAAAAGAACACAATAATCGGGGTTTGAAGAACAGCACCCAATATAGAAAGAACGCTCCCCAACTTAACCCGCTTCTTCCCCTCCGGGCAAAGCTCACTTTCCGGGGAGCTATATATGCTTTGTTCAAAACTCATTCTTACCTCAGAAAACATCACATCATTCATCAAGGATTTATAAATTGTGTCCCTTTATTAAAGCGGTAGCGGTTGCCCTAGCAATAAGCTTCCCCTCTTGAAGAAGCTCTCCTTCCAGAAAGCAGACAGTTCCACCTCTAGATACAACTCTGCCAACACCCTCAACTGGCCCCACTTTAGCTGGGCGAACAAATTGAGTCTTTAGCTCTAGTGTCGGAGCAAACTGACCAATATTCAGCGAAAATACAAGTGCAGGACCCATTACGTCGTCGAGCATTGCACATAGAAACCCACCCTGTATTGTTCCCGCAGGGTTTAAGAATGACTCCCTGGCAAAAAATTGGGCTTTCATCTCCATTTTTTCACGTGAATAGCTTATTAACTCAAATCCCAGAGTTTTCGCACACTCAGGTACTGGCAGATCTCCCGACTCGACCATTTCGTAGATATCCATATTTCCGCACCGATTCCATTCTATGTTTGTTATTTCAACTTAAGTCAGATTCACCATCACTTACCAGCCCTGCTCCATTCGATTTTGCTACTGCCCTATATCACATCAAGTTGCTCTCATCTACACCAATTCAAACCTTGGATAAATCTGCCCCCAGTAAACCACTTTCCACTAGACAAAAAAAAGCCCCGCAATTGCGGGGCTTTTTAGATAGGCTGTTAGGCCGGCTTACATCATGCCGCCCATACCGCCCATGCCACCCATACCGCTCATGTCAGGAGCAGCCGGCTTGTCTTCCGGGATCTCAGCAACCATAGCTTCGGTGGTGATCATCAGACCAGCAATAGAAGCTGCCGCTTGCAGTGCAGAACGGGTTACTTTAGCAGGGTCCAGGATGCCCATTTCCAGCATGTCACCGTACTCGCCGGTAGCAGCGTTGTAACCGAAGTTGCCTTCGCCTTGCTTGATCTTATCAACAACTACAGAAGCTTCATCACCAGCGTTGGCAACGATTTGACGCAGAGGCATTTCCATAGCGCGCAGGGCTGCAGCGATACCGTGGTTCTGGTCTTCGTTGTCGCCAGTTACAGAGATAGCCTGAGTAGCGCGAACCAGAGCGGTACCACCGCCAGGTACTACGCCTTCTTCTACTGCAGCGCGGGTAGCGTGCAGAGCGTCTTCTACGCGAGCTTTCTTCTCTTTCATTTCCACTTCAGTAGCGGCGCCTACTTTGATTACTGCAACACCGCCAGCCAGTTTGGCTACGCGCTCTTGCAGCTTCTCTTTATCGTAGTCGGAAGAGGACTCTTCGATCTGTGCACGGATCTGGCCAACGCGAGCTTCGATGTCTTTAACATCACCAGCGCCATCAACGATTACAGTGTTTTCTTTGGACAGGGTTACACGCTTAGCAGTACCCAGGTGCTCCAAAGTAGTACCTTCCAGCTCCAGACCAACTTCTTCAGAAATTACGGTGCCGCCAGTCAGGATAGCGATGTCCTGCAGCATGGCTTTACGACGGTCGCCGAAGCCAGGAGCTTTAACAGCAGCAACTTTAACGATGCCGCGCATGCTGTTTACAACCAGAGTTGCCAGCGCTTCGCCTTCTACGTCTTCAGCGATGATCAGCAGCGGCTTGGAAGCCTTAGCTACTTGCTCCAGCAGGGGCAGCAGGTCGCGGATGTTGGAGATTTTCTTGTCTACCAGCAGGATGAAAGGGCTATCCAACTCAGCAGTCATGTTTTCTTGGTTGGTGATGAAGTAAGGAGACAGGTAGCCGCGGTCGAACTGCATACCTTCTACTACGTCCAGCTCGTTTTCCAGGCCAGAACCTTCTTCAACAGTGATAACGCCTTCTTTGCCCACTTTTTCCATGGCTTCGGCGATGATGGTACCAACGCTCTCGTCGCTGTTAGCGGAGATAGTACCTACCTGAGCGATAGACTTGGTGTCTGCACAAGGAGTGGACAGACCAGCGATGTGGTTGACCGCTGCGGTTACCGCTTTGTCGATACCGCGCTTCAAATCCATCGGGTTAAAGCCAGCGGCTACGGATTTCAGACCTTCGGTTACGATAGCCTGGGCCAGAACGGTAGCGGTGGTGGTGCCGTCACCGGCAGTGTCAGAAGCTTTGGAAGCAACTTCCTTCACCATCTGCGCGCCCATGTTTTCGAACTTGTCTTTCAGTTCGATTTCTTTTGCTACGGAAACACCGTCTTTGGTTACGGTAGGTGCGCCGAAGGACTTGTCCAGAACTACGTTGCGGCCTTTAGGGCCCAGGGTAGTTTTAACGGCGTCTGCCAGGATGTTTACGCCTTTCAGCATTTTCTGACGAGCGTCGTCACCAAAAATTACGTCTTTAGCTGCCATGATTCTTATTCCTCAAATTCTTTTTGCGAGTAAAGTTAAAGGCTTTTCTTAGCCTTCCAACACGCCGTAGATGTCACCTTCGCTCATGATGATCAGCTCTTCGCCGTCCACCTTGAGGGTATTGCTGTCGGCATAGCGACCGAAAACAACAGTGTCACCCACCTTCACAGACAGTGCGCGAACATCGCCATTGTCCAGCTGCTTGCCCTCACCCACGGCTACCACTTCACCTTGGTTCGGCTTTTCTTTGGCAGCGCCTGGCAGCACGATACCGCCAGCTGACATCGCTTCTTCTTCCTTACGGCGTACTACGACGCGGTCGTGTAAAGGACGAATTTTCATGGATAAGTTCTCCATTGAGTCGTTTTTTTAAGGTTTTCAACATCGGCGGCACTGGCTTTATGGGCCGGTAACCTCACCCCTCTCTGATTCCCAGAGGCGGAGCTTAATTCTCAGTTGAACCCTATCTATGGGCGCGAGAATGGATTTCAACACTCTTCAATAAAAAAACTACAAAAGTGCCGGGTGAAGCACAAAATAGTGCACTATTTAACCAGCTCAATCTTTATGATGCTTATGATCTACCTGATCCATAGCTTTTCGCTCATCCCTAGAAAATTCCCCCTCGATAATATCTGGACCGCGTTGGTTGGGGTCCGAGCTGCGGGGGTCACCAGGCCGCACAATGGTGATATGACGCACCAGTCTCCCCAGTAGCAGTTGGCGTAAACCCGGTATCAGGCAGGCAAATCCGAGGGCATCGGTGATAAATCCAGGAGTGAGCAACAATGCCCCGCCCACGGCAAGAAAGATTCCTTCAACCATCTCCTGGGCAGGTATATCGCCTGTTCGCATCTTCTCCTGAGCCCGCATTAGGGTCGATATGCCCTGCCGCCGCAACAGGGTTACGCCAACAATAGCGGTTAAAAATACCAATCCAATCGTGGGCAAGGCGCCGATTTCTCTCCCTACGGTGATTAAAACCCACATTTCAAGTACAGGTAGGACTATAAATAGAAGCAGTAATGGGCGCATTGAGGGAATTCCTAATAAACCAGCTCTACGAAGCTGGGACGATCAAGGTTTTTCAATATGCTGAAGTAAATGGAGTGGGGAGGCAAATTATTCAAGGGCGCCTCAATCAACCCACAGCAACTAGGAGAGAGGGAGGCTTTGATGGCAAGCGAGCAGCAGGACACCATAGAAGTGCCGGCCATTGGCCGCAGTCGCCACTTGGTAGACGAAATATTAGCCGAGGCCGACATCCAGGTGAATGGTGATAGGCCCTGGGATATACAAGTCCACCGCGAGGAGGCCCTAGACGAGATTGTCGCTCGTCACAGTATGGGGCTCGGTGAGACTTATATGCGCGGAGATTGGGATGTCCAAGCGTTGGACCAATTTGTGTACAAAATTCTGGAAGCCGACCTTGGCCGCCATGCCAAGACCTGGCGATATGCTTGGCGCTATCTGCGCAGTTTCTTAATCAACCTGCAAAGCCGTCGTCGCGCCTTCGAAGTTGGTGAGCACCATTACGATCTCGGAAACGAGTTTTATACAGGTATGCTCGATAACCGCCTTACCTATAGTTGCGGTTATTGGAAGGATGCTCAAACCCTGGACGAAGCTCAAGAAGCCAAGCTCGACCTTATCTGCCGTAAGCTGCAGCTAGAACCCGGGATGCGTCTATTGGATATCGGTTGTGGCTGGGGGAGCCTGATCGGCTATGCCGCCCAGAAATACCAGGTAGAGTGTGTCGGAGTAACGATCTCCCGCGAACAAAGAGCCTATGTTTCCGAACGCTATGCCAACCTACCGATTACCGTCTCCCTACAGGATTACCGAATGCTTGATGAGCCTTTCGACCGTATTGCCAGTGTCGGAATGTTTGAACATGTTGGGCGTAAAAATCATCGAGCTTTTATGGAAGTGGCTAAACGCTGCCTAAAGAAAGATGGAACTTTACTGCTCCATACTATCGGTAAAGCAAGACCAGCCAATACCGATCCATGGATTGAAAAATACATTTTCCCCAATGGGGAAATACCGGCTGCAACGCAGATAACCAAGGCAGCCCAAGACCTTCTCACACTTGAAGATCTGCATAACTTTGGGCCTGACTACGATAAAACCCTGATGGCATGGCATAAAAATTTCGAGGAAAATTGGCCGCGCTTTGCCGATCGTTACGGCAGACGCTTTTATCGTATGTGGCGCTATTACCTGTTGTTCTGCGCCGCTACATTTAGAGTTCGCAGAGTACAGCTCTGGCAATGGATGCTCTCAAAAAATAGGGTTGGCGGTGTGGAGAGAATTTGCTAGATCAAGAAATTTTTGATTAAAGACTTCAAATTCTTCCAACATTGAGAGTTCCAAAAGTCTGGGGAAGCAATTGGTAGCAGCGATTAAGCTCTACTTCTATCAAAGCTTCACCCAGACCTTTCTCCTGATAATCAAATCCATTAACTATCGCCATTTGCCTGTAAGCCTTATTAATACTTGCTGCCGCCAGGTCTTTACTAAATGCATTATCTATTCACAACCCCTGAAGGACTAAATCTATTTATAGAGGTTCATACGGTTGCAGCCATAATCTTAACGTTCATTACTATCCCATTAACTCTTCTGATGAAGAAGGGCAGCCGTTACCATCGGATCGGTGGCCTCAGCTCATTGTTGATTGCCATTATCTTTTCCATCAGTGCCCTGCTGATGCTATTCAACCCTTACATCATCCCGCATCTCAAGGCAGATATTCCCAAATACCAGATCGATATTGCCTATGTCTACAATACCCACCCAGACCTTTTATTACTGGGATTGATCAGTATATTCAGCTACTCCATATTTTCTGCTTACCGAATATGGCCGAGAATCAAGCACTCTAATGATGGCAGAATCACTTCCAATATTATCGATTGGGTATTGGCTGCTATAGCTGCCTGGGTCGCGGTCTTCTATTTCCAGGTTTTTCTTTACGATATTGGTAAACACCCCAATTATGCCAACATTTACTTGGCTCCATCCGCGTTAATGCTGTTTTTTGTTGGACTCGATGTCTATACGTTTTTTTTCCGACCGCAAATAACAGGCCGACCATGGTGGGCCCTGCATATGTGCAAGATGCTGTATGCCTGGTCGGCACTAATCAAAGGTTTTGTGATGCGGGATTTTCACTTATCTTTAGAGCAAACCGTATTTCACGAAGTGGCATCCATCCTGGCCTGGCTCATTATTTCCTTATTTGTATACCTGTTTTATCGAAAGACTCTCAACACGCGATATGCAAGGAAGGGATAGATAAACCTTAGAGTCATTACTGAAAGGCAAATAAAAAAGGGCGAACAAAGTTCACCCTCTTCTGATCGCGCACTGCTTAATTATTAAATACGTGCACCACCATCGATATCCAGAACTCGACCAGTTAGATAATCATTCTCCAGAATAAACGCCACGGTTGAGGCAATTTCCTCTTGCTCACCCAGGCGTCTCAATGGCACTTGCTTAACCAGACTTTCCAGGATTTCCGGGCGCATCTGCGCAACCATATCAGTGCCAATAAAACCTGGAGCAATTGCAGCTACCCGTACACCGTAGCGAGCCAGTTCACGGGCCCAGGTTACGGTCATAGCGGCAACGCCCGCCTTGCTGGCAGAGTAGTTGGTCTGTCCCATATTACCTGCTCGGGAAAGGCTGGAGATATTAACCATCACCCCGCCCTTGCCACTCTCCGCCATAATGCCCGCTGCCGCTCGGCCACAAAGAAAGACACCTGTCAGATTCACATCAATAACAGACTGCCACTGGGCCAGAGACATACGATCGGTAACTTTGCCCTCTTTGCATTTCAACAACATGCCATCGCGCATAATTCCGGCATTATTGATCAGCACCTGCAGGCCACCAAAATCTTCGGCAATTTGCAGAAAGCCCTTATCTACCTCTTCTTCACTGGCTACATTGATAATATAGCTACGAACCTCGGCGCCATGCTTTTCACAAGCGGCAACGCTCTGCTTGAGGCCTTCCTCATTGACATCAATCAATGCCAGCCGGGCTCCGCGTGCAGCCAGGTATTCCCCCATTGCTCGCCCCAAACCCTGGCCTGCGCCAGTAATCGCCACTATGCTGCCGGCAATCTGCATGATGAACTCCTTATTTTTAAATTTTATTACTGCTGTGCCTTGGCAACCTTCTTAAAAGCAGGTTGCCAGCAAGATACTACCATTCATAACCGACACCCACGGTTACCTTGGTATCCTCTTTTTCACTCTCGAGTGATGGTGTGTTGTCGTACTGCCACTGATAGCCGATTTCCATCAATACGCCTTCAACCAATGGCGTGCGTACACCCAATTCGGCATTTGCCTGGTAATCATCGCTATGATCAAAAGACTGTAGGGTTTCCTGGTTAAAGTAAATTTCCGGACCCAGGGAAAATTTATAGCGATAATCTAGCTTAATTCGACCCGCCACATATTGGTCGTCCTGGTCTTCACTCAACTCGGTATCGATAAAATCTTCCTGCAGGCTACTGACACCACCTGCCAGTGAAAATGCAGTCTTGTCTGTATCGTAGAATAGGTAACCAAGGCCGAGACCCATAGTGGTCCCCAAATCCAAGTTGCGCGCCTCTTCATGCTCCCACTCAGTGTTTGCCTCGGCAAACCACTTTTCTGCGAAGATCCAGCGCAAGTCATAGGCCAGCTGGTATTTTTCCAGGGCACCATCATCTTCACTATCTTGGTTCTGGTAGAGAGCTCCTATCAGATGATGAAAATCCCCATGACGTACATCCAAATTGAGTTTGGTATCCAGGTCTTTTCGCTCACGGTTACCAGATTCAAAGACACCCCCAGCACTCACGTTGCCTTTGAAAGTCAGTGGGTTACTGACAAAGTGCGGATACGGCTCTGCCCGCTCGACTCCAGGGAAATCAATTAACCAACCATCTCCCTCTGCGCAGTAGACTTCCCACTGCTCCTGCCGGTGCCCCGCCAGGGTACAGGGCTCATCGCGTCCGGCAATCTTCAAGTCAGTATCAACATCCATAGAGACGACTTTGGACTTATCGACTTTGACCTGGCCAAAAGTTTCTGACTTCCAAATTACCTGTTCGCTATCAACCAGCACCAACTCTCCCTGAATACGATCACCATTCTCAAGGGTGAGCACACCAGCATGGAGTGGCAAAGACGCCAGACAGAGAAGAGTTTGCGTGAAAAACCTAGACAAGCGTGTCGATAGAACCACAGGAGGACCTTAAAGTTTCTGGGTGAACCAACAGTGAAAACCGTTCTAAAAAAACAAAACAAGCTGCAATAATGCCATAACTGTCATTAATCTGGCACGCCGTTACTACCCAACTACCCATGGCAATACATGGGCAAGGCTTCTTTAGATGCTCATTTATAGCCTATTCGGCATCAATTGCGGCAAACTGAAGCTAACTTCCGGTAAATGGTTTAGCAGAGAAATTTTGTGAGCAAAGAACAAGCCAGCGATACACTTGCCAGAATATGCCGCGTTCTGGCCTCAATCCCATGTGGCCATGTAGTCACCTATGGGGATCTGGCGGAAATGGCCGGCTTCCCCAGGGCTGCACGACTTGCGGGCCAACAACTGAGGAAGTTACCCAAGGACACTGCTCTTCCTTGGCACAGGGTGATTAATGCCCAGGGCCGTATCTCGCTGCCAGAGCCCGGAGCCTCTCGCCAGCGGGAACGGCTGGAGAGTGAAGGGGTTAGTTTTCTTAAGGGACGGGTAGATATGGCGAAATATCGCTGGAAGCCCTAGATCAGGCATCCTCTGCACAGTCATGGAGTGATCTTGCCTATTAAGCCTCCTCGCCCTCGCCTCTCCAGGGGGCTACGACAAAGAGTAACAGCATCCCCGGCACCGCAAGCGCTGCGCACAACAGGAAGAAGTTGGTCCATCCCATAGACTCTACCAAGTACCCCGTGGAGGCATTGGCAAAAGTTCTGGGCAGGGAGGTCAATGCCGTAAAAAGTGCCAGTTGTGTCGCAGTGTGTAATTTACTGGTTGTTCGAGCAATAAAGGCAATAAACACCGCTGTCCCGAGCCCCACCCCTAAATATTCAAAAGCAATCACCACTGCCAGTAACCAGAGGCTGGGCTTAAAGCCCGGGGTGCCAACCAAGCCTTCATTAGCTTGGGCCAGAATCATAAAGCCGAAGATCGAAACAAGCTGAATAACCCCAAAAATCCACAGGCACTTATTAATACCGATACGTACGATTAACAGACCGCCTAGAAAGCCGCCAATTACCGCCGGCCAAAGTCCAGCATTTTTAGCAACAATACCAATATCCGTATTGGAGTAGCCCATATCCAGGTAGTAAGGTGTCGCCAGGGCTGTTGCCATACTGTCGCCCAGCTTGTAAAGAAACATAAATGCCAATACTAAAATGGCATGCTTAACACCGTTACGACCGAAGAATTCCACAAAAGGCAGGACAATTGCTTCGCGCAAGGACCTAGGCCGCTCCGCCGGGTGTTGCGGCTCAGCTACCATCAAGGTCATAAAAACTGCGATCAGCATAAAAGCTGCCGTCACCCAGAAGACCTGTCCCCAGGCCAGATGATCCGAGAGAATCAAACTGAGAGAGCCCGGCACCAAGCCGGAAATCCGGTATGCGTTGGCATGAAAAGAGTTACCGAGCCCCAACTCCCAGTCCGGTAGAATTTCCCGGCGAAAAGCATCCAGGACAATATCCTGGCTTGCACTAAAGAAGGCTACGCCAAAACACAGGGCCGCTATCGTCCAAATATTAAACTGGGGATTGAACATGCCCAATGCGCCAATAAAAAGGATCAGCAGCAGCTGCATCACCAACATCCACCCCCGGCGGCGCCCCAGTATTGGAAACGCGTAGCGCTCCATAAGCGGCGCCCAGATAAACTTCCAGGTATAGGGCAATCCCAGCAGGGAGAAGATGCCTATCGTCGCCAGGTCCACCCCTTCAGTTCTCAGCCAGGCAGGTACCAGCTGAATCAGCACAAACAGCGGCATCCCCGAGGAAAAGCCGGTGCCGATACAGATCAGCATTCTCCGGTTAAATACCGCTTCCCTGACTGTTTCGTGGGACATAGTTTGTCGCGTTTATTTGTTAACTCTGCAATTGAAAATATGCACTCTCCAATTTACACAGCGATAAACTCAAATGCGGGGGGAGTATTAGCGGCGCACAGGAGAGGTAGTGGTTTCCCCTCCACCAACATAGACACAAGCTGACAAAAATGCTCGGTGACTACCGTCACCCAATGCACAAATAGCTGGTAACCAAAAACGCTAAAGGCCACGTTCAGTGGCCAAAAAGAAAATCGATAAGCCTTCGATAGGAAAAACGAAAAGAGAGGGGGCACCCTATGGCCGCAATAAGCCCTTAACCCGGCTGGGGCTGTTCTTCACTCCAGCCGCGTCTCTCCCGCCGCCAAAAATAGATAGAAAGGAATATGGCCGGCAGCCCCATTAGTGCCGCATAAATAAAGAACTGGGCGTAGCCCTGAGCATCCACCACGATACCGGAGAAGCCACTGATAAATTTACCCGGCAGTGTCATGAGTGAGCTGAACAGTGCATATTGGGTGGCTGTATAGGCCTTATTGGCCAGGCTGGAAAGGTAAGCAACGAGCACAGCATTAGCCATACCACCACTGATATTGTCGGCACTAATCACCAGCGCGAGCCATGCCTTGTCCGGTCCTATCAGTGCAAGCTGAGCAAACAAGAGATTGGTACACGCCACCATCACTGCACCGAGTATTAATGGGCGCAGCACACCATAGCGAACAACTAAAACCCCGCCGAGAAAAGAACCGATAATGGTACAGAAAAACCCAAATAGTTTACTGATTTCCGCGATTTCAGTCTTGGTGAACCCCAAATCCAGATAAAACGGATTCGCCATTATCCCCATCGCAATATCGCTGAGACGGAAAATACCGATAAAAACCAATAAAACGAGGGCAAAGCGACCATTGCGCTGAAAGAATTCAACAAAAGGGCACACTACAGCTCGAATAAACCACTGTTTCAGGCGGCCGTGCTCCCCCTTCCCCAACAGGCGTTCTTCCCACTCACTTTGCAGCTTATCTGCCTCTTTGTTCACCTTGCTGTGATCAGGCTCGGAGACTAGCAAGCATGTAATCACCCCCACCCCCATGAGGGCTGCCATCACAAGATAAGCACCTGACCAGCTGAAAGCATCCGCAATAAATAACGCCCCGGCTCCGGCAATCAGCATTGCGACTCGGTAACCGAATACGTAGTTAGCCGCCATAGCACCCTGGTAATCTTCATCCATGGCCTCTATTCGGTATGCGTCAATTGCCACATCCTGCGAAGCCGAACAGAAGGCAACCCATAAAGCGAGCAGGGCTACTTCCATCAGTGATTGCTGCGGGTTAACGCTGGCCATACCCACTAGCCCGATAGCAATCCCCACTTGAGATACCAACATCCAACCGCGGCGTTTACCCAACTTATCAGTGAAAAAAGGCAATCGTAGTTGGTCAATAATTGGGGCCCAAAGCACTTTTATCGAAAAGGTAATTCCCACCCAAGCGAAGAAACCAATAGCTGTGCGGCTTACACCAAAATCTCTCAGCCAGGCGGTCAGGGTAGAGAAGACCAATAAGAGCGGAAGGCCGGCAGAAAAGCCAAGAAAAAACATGGTGAGTACACGAGGCTTAAGGTAAGCACCGAGGGCTTGCCCCCATGTCAGTTGCTGCTGCGACATATTCAACCTTTCCCCTTAAACCCCATAATTGGCCTTGGTAAAATAATGCGGGCAACTAGCCCGCACTTGGCCATCAATTTAGAACTGATGCGCTCAGTGGCCCCACAGAACCTCGAGCTCGGCCTCCGCCAATTTATTGGCATTTACATTGAAACCCACTTTAGCGGGGGAAGAGTTCTCATCCAATGGCAGCGAGTCTACTTTCAGGGCATAGACTCGAAAACGGTAGCGATGATCGCCGTGCCCCTTTGGTGGACAGGCGCCACCATAACCGGGGTTGCCGTAATCATTGCGCCCCTGAACGGCCTCTGGTACCAAACCATTTTTCAGGTCGCCCGCGCCTTCTGGCAAACTGGTTACCTCAGCGGGAATATTGAACATCACCCAGTGCCACCAGCCACTGCCAGTTGGCGCATCGGGGTCGTAAACCATTACCGCATAGCTTTTAGTTCCTTCAGGAGCACCGCTCCAGCTCAGTTCGGGGGAGAGGTTTTCTCCACCACATCCACTGTACACATGAGCCAGCGGCATTTTGCCACCGGGTTTTAATGAGCTGGAAGTGAGCGTCAGCTGCCCAGCTTGTGCAGCCATTGCCGCCAGGAAAAGGGCCGATGCCACCAGGCCCGCTCTGAGTTTGCAGTAAATAAAGCGGCCAAATCCTAAATTCATATTCAATCGTCCTGTAGTTATTTTTCTGCTTCGGCCAACAAGCTTGAAGCCCGGTCCAAATCCATATTGCCGCCGGTGAGGACAATCGCAACATTCTTATTGCGAAAGCGCGCGCTGTGCTCTAGCACAGCCGCCAGGCCAACTGCCGCAGAGGGCTCAACCAATTGCTTGGTACGCGTCCACAACAGCTCCATTGCCCGCACGATACCATTTTCTGAAACTGTCACAATATCTCGCACCGTGCGCCGAATTACAGAGTAATTTCTGCGCCCCAGTGTGGTGCGCAGGCCATCTGCGATAGTTTGCGGCTGCTGGGTGGTGACATGCACACCACCACGTAGTGATCTCTGAGCGTCATCTGCGCCAGCGGGTTCCGCACCAATTACCAAGACATCTGGTGCCAGGGCTGCCATGGCCAAACCAATTCCGGCGAGTAGCCCCCCGCCCCCCACGGGTGCCAGGAGTACATCCGGAGTAAAACCCTGATCGCGGCATTGCTGCACCACTTCCAGGGCAACAGTACCCTGCCCGGCGATAATACGACTATCGTCAAAAGGCGGAACCACATGGGCCCCCGTCTCCTCTACTACGGTTTGCAGTGCGGCCTCGCGCTCCGATTGGGTAGGACCACAAATAATTATTTGTGCGCCATAACTCTGTACAGCCTCACGCTTAGCTCTGGGCGCCGTCTCGGGCATCACCACAATGCAGGGTAGGCCCCTCTCAGCAGCAGCCCAGGCCAAAGCAGCACCATGATTTCCCGAGGAGTGAGTCGCTACCACTTCAGTTCCAGCAGGCAGGTTGGCAAGAGCATTGGTGGCACCGCGGGCTTTGAAGGCACCTACTTTCTGTAGATGTTCACACTTAAACCAGAGGTTAGCGCCCCCCACTTGGTCGAGTAATTGGGAGCGAATTAGCGGTGTTCGGTGGACAGAGTCAGCAATGGTTTGCGCGGCACAAAAAACATCCGCACTGGTGGGTAGGTCATTACGATCCGAGGGCATAGCATTTTTATCTAAATAATTTTTGCTGAATGTACCAATTCAGCCCCCCAAAAAACCAGTAAAATCCCCGCTGCTGGTCACACTTCTCAGTATTTCTACTTCTGCAGCATTCTCAACAAACTGAATTTGCGTTTGCTGTAAGGGGCGTAACGTAAATTAACATCCAAAATATTTTTGCGCTTCATTACCGCTTTATAGTGGCTAAAAGTTTTAAAGCCATGTTCACCGTGATAACAACCCATACCGCTGGCTCCCACCCCACCAAATGGTAGATCTTGGGCCAGCATAAACATCATGCAGTCATTCACACAGGCGTTACCGGAGCTGCAGCTGGAAAGAATCCGCTCGGCCAAGCTATCGCTTTTAGTAAAAATATACAGTGCCAGCGGTTTTTCCCGCTGATTGACAAATCCCTCCACTTTTCCGAAGTCATCCAGTTCGACCACCGGCAGGATTGGCCCGAAGATCTCATCCTGCATCACTGAAGCTTCGAGATCGACGCAGCGCATCAGTGTCGGCGCTATATAGCGGTTGTCGGCATCTACCTCACCGCCATAAATAACATCTCCACCACTGAGAAGATCCGCCAGGCGCAGGGTATGCCGGCTATTGACGATACGTCCGTAGTCCGAGCTCTTTTGCGGGTCCTCTCCGAACATTTTTGTCACCGCCTGCTGAATAGCAGGCACCAGGAGATCGGCGGTGTGACGGGTGCACAGCACATAATCCGGTGCGATACAGGTCTGCCCTGCATTGGTAAACTTTCCCCAAGCAATGCGGCGGGCGGCGAGTTCAATATCGGCATCGTCAGCCACAATACAGGGGCTCTTGCCCCCCAGCTCCAATGTAACCGGCGTCAGGTGCTCAACTGCAGCCGCCATAACAATCCTGCCGACTCTAGCACCACCGGTGTACATAATATGATCCCAGCGCTGCTCCAGTAACTTAGAGGTCTCGGCCGCAGCGCCTTCAACACAGGCAAAAGCGTCGTGGTCGAGGTAACGTGGCAGCAGTTCAGCAATCAATTGGGAGGTACTGGGAGCCAGCTCCGAGGGTTTCACTACTGCGCAGTTACCCGCAGCAATCGCGGGAACCAATGGCGATAACAACAACTGCAAAGGGTAATTCCAGGCACCAATAATCAGAACCACCCCAAGCGGTTCCGGCTGGATGTAACTGTTTGCGGGCTGGGTCAAAAGTGGTGAGGATACTTTGCGAGGGCGAACCCAGCGCTTCAAGTGTTTCAGAGTATGTTCGATATCAGCGTAGAGGAAAGCAATCTCGGTCAGATAAGCTTCTTGTGGCGCCTTATGTAAATCTTCACCCAGGGCCTGAATAAAGCGGGTTTCATTTTCACTGAGCATCTTGCGCAGTTGATTCAACTGCCGGCGTCTCCAGCTCAGTTCCACAGTGGCACCACTACGGAAATAAGCCCTGAGGCCAGCAACCAAAGCTGCGGTATTGCCACCACTTGCCACACTGAGATCTGACAGCATTTGTGCTTCCAGTAATGAAACCTTCAACCCCTGCATCCTCCACTAAGTATATGTCGCCCGCAGCCAGGCAAAGAACCTGGATTTTGTAGCGGGCGCAATCTTCTTGGATACTGGTGTTAAGTCAAGTAACTGTTAGCAAATTAATCCCACTTTATAATTTTTTGTGGAACTTTGATCCCAGTGGGTGCGAGTGTTCACATTTAGAAAAACAAGACAGTAAGTGCCAGTGCGGTAATCCACAGCAGTAGGGACCTGGATAGTAACGCCTGCAAACCTTCGATCTCCGCACCACTCTGGCGCTGGATATGGGAGAGATCTGCAGAGGCACTGCACTCACTGGCATCAATCCCTCCCAGGGCCCCCTCCAAATAGGATTCGAGAACCTGATCAGTATCCCGTTCCCGGCACATCAGGCACTGCCTCCAGGCCCTGTAACAGCCGGCAAAGTTACCGACAATGGCAAAACTTAGCCCCATCAACCTTACTGGCACCCACTCCAGCAACCACAGCCAGCGCGCGGCCAAAGCCTCCCGTTCGGTTCCCCGAGCACGCTCCGCGTAAAGAGCGCTCAGGCGAAACAGCAGCGCTCCCGGAATACCCAGCAGGATAAACCAAAACAAAACGGCAAAAAGTCGCTCGAAAGCGGAATAGGCCGCTCCGCGAAATACCTGCTCATGCAAACGTCCGCCCTCGGCGGCACTCTCGTGAATTTCCCGCAACAGGGGGCGTGCCGCTTCGGCGGCCCCGTTAAAATCACCCCGATACCAGTTGCGCAGATAAGCACTCAAAGTCTCATTAAAATTTCCACGTCCCAGGCAATAGAGCAGTAGAGGGACCCCTAGCAAAAGCCCCCCCAAAGCCCCAGCGGAAGATTGGGCAAAAGCCATTGCCAGCGCCGCCATCAGAACCGGCGGCAGGACGCTAAATCCGAGTAGCAAGCCTTCTTTTCCCTGCAGCGGGGAAAGCCCCTCGATGTGGGTACTCCAGCGATCGAACCAGTGATCGCGATGTAAAGGCGCGCCCGATCCCCAAATTTGTACCAAACCCAAGGTCAATAGAATAATCAGCAAGGTCATAACGTTGCCGTGATAGTGCTAAAGAAATTCAGTTACCGGCACAAAAGTGCCGAGATTCGATTGTAAGACTCTAATTAATAAATATGTGCCAATAATACCGCTCACAATTACTCGGCGCCTTTTTTTACGTCCCCCAGATAACGCTGCCAGTCAAAGCCTGGGCCCGGATCTAATTTGCGCCCAGGAGCTATATCAGAATGCCCGGTAATTTTATCGACTCCTATCCCTGGATAAGCCTGCATAATCGCTCGGGTAACTTCTGCCAGCGCCAGATACTGAGCATCGGTATAAATATCCGTATCCAGGCCCTCCAGCTCAATACCAATGGAAAAATCATTGCAGTTGCTGCGCCCCCTAAACTCCGACTTGCCCGCGTGCCAGGCTCGCCGGTCCAAAGGCACATATTGAGTGACGATGCCGTCGCGATCGATAAGCAAGTGGGCAGAAACCTGTAAAGCGGCAATTTCCGTGAAGTAAGGGTGGGCATCAATGTCCAACTGCCCAAGGAAAAACGTATCAATATAGGGGCCACCGTACTGACCTGGGGGCAGGCTTATGCTGTGAATCACCAGTAGGTCTACAGGGCAGTTATCCGGCCGGCTGTTGCAGTGTGGGCTGGGAACACGACGCGCCCCTGATAACCAGCCGGAATCCACTTGATATTTCAATCTGCGATCTCCGCTCCAAAAAAACTACCAACCCGAGTAGCCCGGGATTTCAGCAGTAACCATTTTATGGAAGCGTTGATCGATATGCCAATCCGTTTGGAACTGTCTGACGACAGAAGTGGAAACCCGGTCTAGACTGCCGGGTATATGAAATTGCCTTTTTATTCCCTAACGCTGTTCACTGCGTTTTTTACGTACATTACCGATTACTGACTGCAAGGCGCGCTCGAACAGCATGCCGTCATCTAGGGGTAACAACTGTGCTGAGCGCAGGGCATGGGCCAGTTCCAGGCGGGCAAATTCCGCTACTTTGGCACCATTGCGATTTACAAAAATAAACTGGTCGATATCCCGGATCACCGCCGCCAAACGGCAGCGGAACTGTTCCTCTTCGGATCGCTTCAGCTCGAACCAGCTACCCTGAGCCAGGCGGAAGGTCATCTGCCAGTGGGGATCGTCTTCATCGAGTTGTGCCAGTCCCTGCTGCTCCTCAGTAACCGGGGCGACTTCAGCTTGGGCCACCGCCTGCTCTATCTCCTCCATAGGCGGCAGAGCAACTTCCTCTTTGGCTTCGGCACTATCAACCGCTACCCGATCCTCAGCCAAGGCCACTTCAGCTTCTGGCGATTCTGCAACTGCTTCAATCTTGGCTGTTTCAGCCGGTGTTTCCGCCACCACTTCTACGGCAGTAGCCGCTTGGACTTCCCTGGCTACCTGCTCTTTGACTAAGCGCTCGCGCTCCTCTGTTAAGCGTTGTGCCAAGGCGAAGCGCTCGCGATAAATTTCCTTAAGGCCAGCAAACAGATTACGGGCCTCAAAGGCATTGTAGGAAAGCGCCTCGATACCTTCCCTCAGGCGCTCCTGCAAAGTTGGCAGAAGGCTCAAAAGCTGCTTGCGTGCTTCCGGCATCGGCGCCTGCACACTCCAGACCAGGTCTCGAGCGGTGCGCACATCGCGACTCCAGGCCTCACTGTCAGTACCCTCTTTAACGCAGGTGAGGAATAAAACGTTATTCCAAACCTTATTGAGCCAGTCCTGCACAACCGGCGGCAGATCGCGCTCCGCCACCAACGCATCCATAACAGCAGCAACGCGCGCTCGTGCGGCCTGGGTTTTTGCACGGCCATCGGCCTCATCCACCACTCGGCGTTCTAGCATCTCGGCGCGTTTGCGCTCACGGGCTATAAATTCACGCAGGGACTCCAACAAGGATGAAAAGATATGAATATCCTGATCAAACTCATTCAGGGCGCGCTCAACAATCTGGGAGATTTCCCGGTAAAGAGGGTCGGACTCATAGTTTTCCGGAGCCTGCCAACCCGTGGCTGCATCGGCGAGTTCGTTGAGCAGCTTACGTGCGGGGTGCCCCCCTTTACTAAAGAATGATTTATCGGCGATAGCCACCTTTAGCAAGGGCAGCTGTAAACGACCCAACAAGGATTTAATGGGCGTTGCCAGGCTGCGATCTTCCAGGATAAAGGAGAACAGCATCTCCACCAGCTTGATAACATCACTGTCCACTTTCGCCAGCGATGCCGCTTGGTTTGCCTCTACCAAACGCTGCTGTAATAGCTCACCCACATTGAGCAATTGGGCCGTACCACCGCCCTGGTAATGAGCTCCGCTCTGTAAGGCGCCCAGGTGGCTGAGCAGATCTCCCGCCGGCATGGGGGTCATACCAGCTGTAGCAGGTACTAGGCCCGGAGCAAAGTGGCCGCTAACTGGAACGCCTGAAGCAACCGGCCCCTGCCCCTCAGCCGCAGCATGGCCGGCACCCACCGTAGTCTGGGCACCACCTGACACCGGCGTAGAATGTGCAGGCCGTTGACGCGCCGCACGCTGTTGCTCCCTCAGAGAGGGCAATACTCCCTGCTCCACCAACAACTGGTTACAAAAATCATAAAACCCCCGCAGCTGTTGCATAACAAGCTGCTCAAACTTTTTCAGCAGGGTGAGGCGGGCGCGAATATGTAGATCGAGGGGCTGGATTGCCTCCACAAAGGCGTCGCAAATAACATCGGGCCCCAAGGGGTTGTTCTTGTCGTAAATCTTAACCGAATAAAGGGTATCCAGGCGCAGACACAATTCCGTTAAAGGTTCTGCAAAATCGCGTTTTGCAGAAGCCACCATGGTATCTGCAGCCACCAACTGCTCTAGATCATCGTTGTGAACCAGTGACAGATTATCTGGAGCAAAGCTGGGTGTGTCCTGAGTCTCCTGGCGAATCTGAAAAGCCTGTTGGACATTGCCGATGAAGTTTTCTGCAATATTGCGGCGCTCAACCCGCAACAGGCGCAAGGCTTGGAACAATCCATCTTGCTCTTCCTGGCCATGGGCACGCTCGGCCATGGCAAAAAGTGAGTCATCCACTTTGCCAAACAGTGACTTGACCCGCTCGAATAACTCGGCGCAAGCCTTCTCCTTCAACATTGCAACGGCCGATGGAAGCACCATGGCTTTACCTGCAAGCGCCGTAGATCGCTCTGCGCTTTTCTCTGAAAGGGAAACTACCTTGCTGGATTCACTCATTTCCAAGAGGTCCTTCAAATACCATCCGGCTATTACGTATTTGCTGGCTTAAATCTTGTTGGCCGCACAAGTCGCGGTAAATAACCAAGCCTTACTTTTTACCCACACCACTTCTATCAATCAGTGGAAACAGGTTGGGATGCACACCGCCACCACTAATTGAAATTAATCGACATTTTGCTTGAGAAAAACCAATAACCTCTTGATTTTGCTCAGATTTCAAGCTTTTTAATGCAGGTAAATTGAATAGTGAAGACAGGGATAACGTGCACCTACGCCGATACCCATCCGCCTTGGATTTTACCCATGATAACTGCCCTATTGACACAGTTTCGCGACACATTTGAGACACTTGTCACAGCGAAATGTTGGGGCAGCTGCTACCGGGAAAAATACATGCAAAGGAGTGGCATGGACCCCCAGGCAATCCAAATCCCATGGGTTTTGGTAAACTGCCCGCGCGTTTATTTCGAGGTTTGCCAATGCACCCTAAAGACTCCACCATCCCAAACATCATGACCGACCTGCAAAGGGCTGTGCGAACGGCACTGGAGGAGGATATTGGCGATGGCGATATCACCGCCCAGCTGATCCCCGCTGATCGCAGTGCCCGTGCCCGCGTGATCACCCGTGAGGACTGCACCCTGAGCGGGCGCGCCTGGGTTGAGGAGATCTTTCGACAACTAGATCCCGACCTGCAATTAACCTGGCATTTTACCGATGGCGATAGAGTTTCCGCCAATAGCGTGATTTTTGAACTCGAGGGCAATGCCCGCACAAT
The DNA here is from genome assembly GCF_052468275.1 of Microbulbifer mixtoriginis (SeqCode). Lineage (NCBI taxonomy): Bacteria > Pseudomonadati > Pseudomonadota > Gammaproteobacteria > Cellvibrionales > Microbulbiferaceae > Microbulbifer > Microbulbifer mixtoriginis (SeqCode). The sequence continues at coordinate 4,252,862 of NZ_CP174341.1, forward strand.
CCTCACCGGCGAGCGCACCGCACTTAACTTTCTGCAAACCCTGTCCGGCACAGCAACCACTGCCGCAGAGTTCGCCGAACGCGCCACCGGTACCGAGGTGAAAATCCTCGACACCCGCAAAACCATTCCAGGCCTGCGCAGCGCGCAAAAATATGCCGTACTGTGCGGCGGCTGCCACAATCACCGCATCGGCCTCTACGACGCTTTTCTTATCAAGGAAAATCATATCGCCGCTGCCGGTGGTATCGACAAGGCCGTAGCCCAGGCGAGAACGATTAAACCGGGGGCACTGGTAGAAGTTGAGGTGGAAACTCTCGAAGAACTCCAGCAAGCGCTAGATAGCGGTGCAGATGTAATAATGCTCGATGAATTCAACGATGCGGACACCCGCAGTGCTCTGGATATGGCCAAGGGGCGCGCGAGAATTGAAATTTCTGGCAGTGTAGATCGGGAGCGAATCGCACAGCTGGCGGAACTGGAAGTCGACTACATATCCTCTGGCAGTTTGACCAAGCACCTGCGTGCGGTCGACCTATCGCTGCGTATCGAATTTTAGATTTGATGGGGCACAGTGCTGCTACTGCCGTGCCCCACAAGCCCGCCAACAACAATCAGTGATGATGGTGGTGGCTTTCTTCCTGTGGCTTCTCCTCAACAGATTCCACGGCATTCATAGCACCGTGATTGCTGTGATCTCCGTGCCCCCCATGGCCGAGAGCGCCCCACAATGTCCAAAAGCCAAACAGCATAATCGCAGCGGCAAACCCCAGACGCACCCCTGGCTTCTGCACGAAATTACGCACCTGTGCGGCGGCGGCGCCAGTGGCCAACATGGCTGGCAAGGTGCCTAGGCCGAAAGCAAGCATCGCCAACGCCGAGCGTTCCGCACTGCCCTGGGCCAAAGCAAAAGTCAGGGCGCTGTAGACTAAACCGCAGGGCAACCAACCCCACAGAGAACCCAGTGCAATAGCCTGTCCCGCGGAACGCACCGGCAACAACTTAGCGGAAAGCGGCTGAACATAGCGCCAGAGATAGCTACCGCCCTTCTCCAACCACACCAGGCCGCGCCAGATGCCCGCTACATAGAGCGCCATCACAATCAACATTATTCCTGCAGCAAACCGCAACGGTGTCAGTGCCGGAATGACAGCAGCCCCCAGGGCACCGGCCAGGCCACCCATCAATGTGTAACTGGCAACGCGCCCCAACTGGTAGGAACCCAGTTGCACCCAGGCGGTCTGCCTACCTGGCACCGCCATGCCCAGCGCGCCAGAAATCCCTCCACACATACCAATACAGTGACTACTGCCGAGAAAACCGATGGCGAGCGCAGCCGCCAAAAATCCCCAATCCCCCACGAACTACTACTCCTTTTCCTCAGTCTTTGTGGATGATGCCTGCAGATCATCTTCAAACAAGATTCGTCGTCCCTCCGTCTCCAGATCGTCATATTGGCCGTTATTTACGGCCCAGAAGAAGACTTTTATGGCGAGAGCAACAAATACCACCGCAATAGGAATCAGGAAATAGAGACTGTCCACGCTTCACTCCTCTGTATTAATCCGCCAATCTGGGGCGAATATTGGGCTCTACACGGGTGGTGTCCTCTGTAGAAGGTGCGGCTCGAGACAAGCGCAGTGCATTGATAACCACAACCAGAGAGCTCAGAGACATACCAATAGCGGCAGCCCATGGAGGCACCAGGCCGCACACCGCCAGGGGCAGTGCTATGACGTTATACCCCAGGGCCCAGGCCAGATTTTGACGTACCACCCGGCGACACTTACGAGCCAGAGCGATAGACTGCGCCAACACTCGCAGATCACCGTTGAGCAGAATCGCATCCGCGCGGGATTGGGCCAGGTCAGCGGCAGACATCATCGCCACCGACGCGTCAGCACCTGACAATACCGGCACATCATTGAGACCATCACCCACCATCAGGACTTTCTCCCCCGCATCCTGCCGCTGCTTCATATGGGAGAGCTTGTCTTCGGGCGATGCACCAGCGCGGAAACCTTCAATGCCCGCCTGGGCAGCCAACCGTTTTACTTCAGCGGATTGGTCGCCGCTCAACAATTCAACTGACAGGCCCATTTGGCCCAGCTGCTCAACCGCCTGTGCGGCGGAGTCCCGCAATTTATCGCCAAGCGCGATCCAGGCGATAGCGCCAATATCATCGGCCAGCAACAGCCACTGCCCCTCTCCCTGTGGAGCCGCAATAGATTGCGTGATGGCAAAATCGGCACGGCCCAGGCGGTAGCGGTTGCCCTCTATCTGCCCCTCCAGGCCGCAGCCTGTATGTACCTTGAGCTGGCTTGCAGTCAGGTTGCCACGCCAGGCACGAAATGCCCGCGCCAGTGGATGGTGAGTTTGGGACTCGAGTGCTGCAGCCACATCTTTGACTTTCTGTTCGGTCCAGCCATCACGCAGTAAATCAATATGCAGGATGCGCGGCTCACCACGGGTCAAGGTACCGGTTTTATCGAACACCACACGACTGATGCGGGGCAAGGTCTCTAAAAGACTGCCGCCAGCAACCAACAAGCCCAGCTCCTGCAGACGCAGAGTTGCTGAGGCCAATGCCGCAGGTGTCGCCAAAGACAAAGCACAGGGACAGGTCACCACCAACACGGATAAGGCCACCCAAAATGCCCTACTTGGGTCCAGTTGCCACCAGACCGCGAAAGCACTCAGGGCTGCAACCAGTACGACTCCGACAAAAATGCCGGCAACCCGATCCGCCAGGGCTACCTGAGCTGGTTTCTCCAGCTGGGCGCGCTCCACAAGACGCTCAATCGCCGACAAGCGCGTGGATTTTCCGGCGGCGGTGACACGCACGGTAAGACTGGAATCGCCGTTGACGCTGCCTGCATACACAGGACTGCCCACGGTCTTTTGCTGTAGCGCAGATTCACCACTGAGTAGCGATTCATCTACGCCACTCTCACCTTCGAGTACCTCACCATCAGCGGGAATCGTATCGCCGGGGCGCAGTAAAATCCGATCGCCAGCCGCCAGGGCTGCTACGGGGACGTGGGCAATCTCAGTGCCGTCATACCTTGCCGCGGTCATGGGCAACAGCTGCGCGAGCCCACCGCTGGCTAGCCCCGCTCGGTGGCGCGCGCGCATCTCAACAGTGCGCCCCAACAGCAAAAAGAAGGTAAACATGGAGATGGATTCAAAATATACCTCGCCGGTACCGAATACGGTGGCATAGAAACTGGCCCCATAGGCCAGGCCAATAGCGAGGGAAACCGGCACATCCATACTCAAGTGGCGCGTGCGCAGACTGCGCAGGGCCGCGCTAAAGAAAGGCCGCGCGGCATAGAACACTACAGGAGTGGCTACCAGCAGAGAGACCCAGCGGAAGTAACGTTCGAACTCACCCACATCACCGCTGCCGGCACCAAAATAGAGGGCGATGGCGAACATCATCACCTGCATGGTACCGAGACCAGCGACCCCGAGGCGGCGCAGGGCAGCGCGATGCTCACTCTGGATCACACTTTCACGATTGGCAGCAGTCGCCGGCGCAGGGCGGTAGCCGATCTGCTCCAGGGCCTCAAACAGGGCGCTGGGTTGAATCTGCTCTGGATCGAAAACAATTTGCGCGCGCTGGGTACTGGCGTTGACCGAGACTTTCTCGATACCGGCCAATTGCCCCAGATGTTTTTCTATCAACCAGACACAGGCGGCACAAGTAATACCACCGATCAGCAGCGCCGCCATTTGGCGCCCGCCGTCCCAGTCGTGCACAAACTGCTGCTGCACTTCGGGAAGATCATAAGCACTCCAGCGATCCTGTGGCTGGTTCTGCTCCGGGCGATCACTTTGTTTTTCCCGATAACGGTAAAAACCGTCCAATCCCCCGGAGACAATTGCACTCGCCACGGCCTCACATCCCGGGCAGCACATGCTGCGCGGGACACCTTCGATCACAACTGAGTGATTACTGCCAGCGGGAACCGGTAGACCACAGTGATAACAGGGTGACTTCATTGACTGCCGGGATTCATGGGCGCCGCGTTGCCCAGGTCGAAGTTGATCTCGCCTTTCAAACGCCACTCGGCTTGCTGATGTGCACTTGGGTCAAGTTCAGGCATCAGACGCAGGTACCAGCGGCTTTTTAAGGCGCCCGGTACTTCACCGGAATAGCGCCCCACAGAGAGCTGTGACAACTCGATATGCTGGTCCAGATCCTCTTCCACCGGGTGGCTCAGAGTGAGCAGCAGTTTTTCCGGGTAGTCGGTATTGCCATTCAATTCGACAGTAACGCCACCTTCAGTGCGCTGGAACTGCACCAAAGCCGCCAGCCCCAGAGCCTTGGCACGCTGGTCTTGCTCCGCGGAAAAATGGTACATGCGGCTGTCTTTGTAGTAGGTATCGCTGACCTGATCATCAGCAAAACGCACGGCAATGGAGACCGTAATAGAGGAGACTACAACCACCGTAATCAACGGTGCCAAGACCATCCAGGCCCAGAATTCCCGATACCAGGGTTTCGACGTTGGTTCATTCATCGCGTTACCAAAATTACCGTTTTGTGCAGAAAAGCAGAGCCCGCCTGAGCGGGCCCGTACTTTGCAACGGGAACGGCTTCCCGTCTACTGCTTGGGACCAATAAATACCGCTCGATGCTTATTGACCAGCTCCGGGTCATCGACAGCCTGCACCACGATATCAATATCGTGCTTGGTGTCCTTTAGCTGGGTCTCGGGCACACTCACCCGAATCGGTACCGGATAGATCTCCCCGGCCTTCAGGTAAATATTGCGCGGTTTGCGCACCGAATAATCATAATTCGGATTGCCCTCAACACGGATCGTGAACTCATGAGCTGCCTGATCCATATTGCTGATCTTCACGGTATACACATTCTGCACCAACCCTTGTGAAACCCGATACATACGGGCACCGCGGTCACGGGTGACTTCCGCCTCGATAGGACTGCGAGTTGCCACCTGATGCGAAAACAATCCTATCATGGCCAGCAAAACGACTGCGTAGCCAAACAGTCGCGGACGCAAAAAGTTCGTCTTGCCAGTCTGCAGCTCGTCTTCAGAAGTGAAGCGAATTAAGCCCTGCTCATAGCCCATCTTATCCATGACGCTGTTACAAGCATCGACACAGAGGCCGCAGTTGATACACTCAAACTGCAAGCCATCGCGAATGTCGATATCCACCGGGCAAACCTGCACACACCAATAGCAATCGATACAGTCACCCATACCTTCGGCTTTGTAGTCCACGTTCTTTTTGCGCGGCCCGCGAGTCTCACCACGCTTGGCATCGTAGTAAACCGCAAGGGTATCCTCGTCGTACATCACCGACTGGAAGCGTGCGTAGGGGCACATGTATTTACATACCTGTTCCCGCAAGAAGCCCGCGTTCATGTAAGTGGCAAAGGTAAAGAAAGCTACCCAGAAGACACCTTGCGGATGAGCTTGGAAGGTGGCGAGGTCTACAACCAACTCACGAATGCCATAGAAGTAGCCTACGAAAGCCAAGGCTGTAGCCAGAGAAATCAACAGCCATAAAGCGTGCGTGCCGCCCTTGCGCAGAACCTTTTCCACGTTCCACGGGGCCTTATCCAGCTTCATGCGCTTGTTTCGATCACCCTCGCAGATACGCTCCGCCCACATAAACATCATGGTCCATACGGTCTGAGGGCAAGTGAAGCCACACCAGACCCGCCCCATCCAGGTGGTAACAGCAAACAGGGCGAAGGCGGCAATAATCAGCAGCCAAGCCAGTAGGAAGCCGTCCTGGGGGCCAAAGGTTGTCCAGAAAATATGGAATTGTCGGGTGGGGAGATCAAAAAAGACTGACTGGCGCCCGTCGATATTGATCCAGGGAAGAAAGAAGAAGGCCAGCAATAACGGCAGGCCGGTATATTTGCGGATACGGGTGAAAACACCCTTGATATGTCGGATATAAATTTTATCGTCCGACTCATACAGCATGCGATAGCGAACCTCGCCATCACCTTCCTGTTCCTCACGGGTTGGAATTAAATCACTCACACAAACCTCACTCTCGCACGGACACATCTTGTACGCGGGCCAGGTAGCCACTTATTTTGAGGCTTTTTTCTCCGTCCCTGCAGCGCCCGGAGTCCCTTGAAAAAACAAGGCCCAGCAAATGCCGGGCCTCAATAGTAAATTACTGCTGTTCTTCGTCCTGCTGGGACAGGCTGTAGACATAGGCCGCTACCAGGCGGATTTTGTCTTCACGCAGTTTATCTCTCTGCGCGGGCATCATATTGGATCGCCCACTGCGAATGGTGTGCTGGATCTGCTCCCGGCTGCTGCCGTAGAGCCACAGATCGTCGGTCAGGTTGGGAGCACCCAGGGCTTGATTACCCTTGGCGTCCATTCCGTGACAGGCCATACATACAGTGTTAAACACCTTCTGGCCTTCAGCAGCCATCGCCTTGTCGTGGTTTAGGCCATTGAGGGAGAGCACATACTCGGTGGCATTACGCACACCCTCTTCACCAATAATCGGACCTTGTGGAGGCATCATACCCTGACGCCCATTGTATAGGGTCTCAAGGATTTTCTCCGGGGTACCACCATACAGCCAGGCGTTATCGGTCAGGTTGGGGAAGCCAAAGTTACCGCCGGCATCGGCACCGTGACACACCGCACAGTTGTTAGCAAAGATTCGAGAACCCATTTTTAGGGCTTCCGGGCTCTGCGCAATCTGCTCAATAGGCATATCGAGGTATTTGCCAAACTGCTCGTCGAACTTTTCCTGGGCCTTAGCCTGGGAAGCTTCCAACGCGCCGACAGATGACCAGTCACCAAGACCTTTGAAGTTACCCAGGCCTGGGTAGATCACCAGGTATCCTGCAGAGAACACCAGTGTGGCGATAAACAGCATGAACCACCACTTGGGCAGAGGATTGTCGTACTCCTCAATACCGTCGTAGACGTGGCCGGTTGTTTTGTTTTCCGGTTCAGCCTGGTCGTCCACCGCAACCTTTCGGTTGGCGAACAACACCCAGGTAATCAACGCCAGATTGGCGAGGGTGAGTACAATTACCCACACACTCCAGAATGTACTCATTACTTATCCTGCCCCTGTTTTCGTTCAGTCCCGGGCTTTTGCCCGGATTTGGATTCGTCCTTCTGAGCAGCCGACGAATCATCCTTATCGGCTTGCTGCTCATCATCGGCAAATGGCAAATTGGCATCTTCTTCGAAGCGCTTCTTGCGCTTCGGAGAGAAAGCCCACCAGCAAATAGCCAGAAAGGCCAGTGATCCCAGAACCAGTCCGATTTCCCGCAAAGTTTCGATAGTCACGAGTTTCCTTCCTCGCTATTAGCGTTTTTGGGTAACCAGGGTACCCAGCTGTTGCAAGTAAGCGACCAGCGCATCAATTTCCTTCACCTTGCCACCTTTGAAAGGCTCGGCGGCATTGGCGATATCCTCATCGGTGTAGGGCACACCGACCAGGCGCAGCGCTTCCATCTTACGCGCGGTGTAATTACCAGTAACCACATTGTCGAACAACCAGGGGTAGGCCGGCATAATGGATTCAGGCACTACACTCCGTGGGTTGTACAGGTGAGCACGCTGCCATTCATCGGAATAGCGGCCGCCCACACGGGCCAGGTCAGGACCAGTACGCTTGGAGCCCCACAGGAAGGGGTGCTCGTACACGGATTCCTGTGCCATGGAATAGTGGCCGTAACGCTCCACCTCGGCGCGCAGTGGGCGCACCATCTGGGTGTGGCATACGTGACAGCCTTCGCGAATATAGATATCCCGGCCTTCCAACTGCAGTGCGGTCAGCGGCTTCTGACCCGGCAGCGGAGTGTAGTTTGCCTTGGTAAAGAACTGCGGGACAATCTCTACCAGAGCACCAAAGCTGATGGCGATAATGGTGAAAAAGATCATCCAGCCGATATTTTTTTCTACGATGTCATGATTCTTCACGATCTAAACTCCTATGCCGCAGGCACTGCACGAACGGTGTTATCGGCTTCGGCATCGTTTACTTTCTCAGTAATCGTGCGGTAGACGTTGTAAGCCATCAGCAGCATACCGACCAGGAACATGGCACCGCCCAACCAGCGCACCACATAGCCCGGGTGGCTCGCAACAACACTTTCCACGAAGCTGTAAGTCAGGGTGCCGTCGGCGTTGAAGGCGCGCCACATCAGACCTTGGGTAATACCGTTTACCCACATCGCAGCGATGTACAGAACCGTACCTACAGTAGCCAGCCAGAAGTGCGCGTTGATCAGCTTGGTGCTGTACATTTCGCGACGCTTCCACAGAACAGGAACCAGGTGGTACAGAGCACCGATAGAGATCATCGCAACCCAGCCCAATGCGCCGGAGTGTACGTGGCCCACAGTCCAGTCGGTGTTGTGAGACAGAGCGTTCACAGTCTTGATAGACATCATCGGGCCTTCGAAGGTGGACATACCGTAGAAGGACAGGGATACCACCAGGAAGCGCAGGGTAGGATCGGTGCGCAGCTTATGCCAAGCGCCAGACAGGGTCATGATGCCGTTGATCATACCGCCCCAGGAAGGCGCCAACAGGATCAGGGACATTACCATCGCCAGGCTCTGTGCCCAGTCGGGCAGCGCTGAGTAGTGCAGGTGGTGACCACCAGCCCATACGTACAGGGAAATCAGTGCCCAGAAGTGAACGATAGACAGCTGGTAGGAGTAAACCGGACGACCAGCTTGCTTAGGTACGAAGTAGTACATGATGCCGAGGAAGGCTGCAGTCAGGAAGAAGCCTACTGCGTTGTGGCCGTACCACCACTGGATCATCGCATCCTTGGTACCGGAGTAGATGGAGTAAGACTTGAACGGAGCAACCGGAATTTCCAAATTATTAATAATATGGAGTACGGCAATGGTGATGATATAAGCACCGAAGAACCAGTTGGCAACGTAGATGTGGGAAGTCTTGCGCTTCATGATGGTGCCGAAGAACACCAGTGCATAGGCAACCCAAACTACGGCGATCAGGATATCGATCGGCCATTCCAGCTCAGCGTATTCCTTGGTGGAGGTGAAGCCCATCGGCAAGGTAATAGCCGCTGCCACGATAACGACCTGCCATCCCCAGAAGGTGAAGGGAATCAGCCAGCCGCCCCAAAGGCGAACCTGACAGGTGCGCTGCACCACATAGTAGGAGGTGGCAAACAGAACACTACCACCGAATGCGAAGATAACCGCATTCGTGTGCAGTGGCCTCAATCGCCCAAAGTGCGAGAAGGGCTGCCAGAAATCGTTCAGCTCGGGCCAGGCCAGCTGAGCCGCGATCAATACGCCCATGCCCATACCAAAGATGCCCCAGACCACGGACATGATGGTGAACTGGCGCACGATATTGTAGTCATAGTCCGGCACAGGGCCGGTCTTTGCCACCGTTGTCGTCATGTTTTTACTTCCGTTGCTTTTAAAATTCGGTTCCACTGAGCGGGCCTGGCCCACCACTGGGTCTGCAGCAGTCATGTATGAACCCGCTTATAACTTCGAAGGCATACACATAACTGTCACTGTTGGCCAGAAAAGGATTTAAGCGCATCCATTTCCAGCCTTGACTGATCTAAATCAACTAAGCCGACTAAATCAATTTTCTTCCTTTACCAGCGGCGATGCGCAGGCGCAGGGCATTGAGCTTGATAAAGCCCTCTGCATCTTTTTGGTTGTAGGCTCCAGCATCATCCTCGAAGGTTGCGATACGCTCATCGAAGAGGCTATCTACAGAGCGGCGGCCTACTGCACTGACACTACCCTTGTAGAGTTTCAAGCGTACTTCACCATTCACCACTTCCTGGGATTCATCGATAGCGGCCTGCAACATACGGCGCTCAGGCGACCACCAGTAACCGTTGTACACAAGATCCGCGTAGCGCGGCATCAAGGAATCTTTCATATGCGCCACTTCGCGATCCAGCGTAATGGACTCGATAGCACGGTGCGCCTTCATCAAAATTGTTCCACCGGGAGTTTCGTAACAACCGCGGGATTTCATACCCACATAGCGGTTTTCCACAATATCCAGGCGGCCAATGCCGTTAGCTCCACCCAACTTGTTCAGTTTTTCCAGCAGGGTGGCCGGGCTCAAACGCTCACCGTCGATTGAGACTGGATCACCTTTCTCAAAGCCGATGGTGATGTAAGTCGGCTCTTCTGGCGCGGCCTCCGGGCTCACACTCCAGCGCCACATATCTTCCTCGGCTTCCGCCCAGGGGTCTTCGAGGATGCCACCCTCGTAGGAAATGTGCAGCAGGTTGGCATCCATCGAGTAAGGGGATTTTTTCTTCGTAGAAGAGAAATCCACTGGAATCTTGTGCTGCTCGCAGTATTGCATCAGCTTTTCGCGGGAATTTAAGTCCCATTCGCGCCAGGGCGCGATTACCTGAATACCCGGCTTCAGTGCGTAGGCACCCAGCTCAAAGCGCACCTGGTCGTTGCCTTTACCGGTGGCACCATGGGAAATAGCATCGGCACCGGTCTCGTTGGCAATTTCAATCAAGCGCTTGGCGATCAGCGGACGCGCGATAGAGGTGCCCAGCAGATACTCGCCCTCGTAAATCGCATTGGCACGGAACATCGGGAAAACGAAGTCCCGCACATATTCCTCGCGCAGATCGTCGATATAAATCTCTTTCACACCGAGCGCCTCGGCCTTGGCCCGCGCCGGTTCAACTTCCTCACCCTGGCCAATATCCGCCGTGAACGTCACTACTTCACAGCCGTAAGTATCCTGCAGCCATCGCACAATCACTGAAGTATCCAGTCCGCCGGAATATGCCAGTACTACCTTCTCGATTTTGCTCATTGCTGTCCTCTGCTGCTGGATTTTTGCCGCCACGATCAAAGTGCGGCGATTGGAATCACCTATCTGTGAAGTTTGTTTCGTTCTGGGGGAGGTTATTCTTGGAGGTATGCCCAGGCTCGGTATTTATGGGCACAATTAATACCCACACACTTTATCGGGGCGCGATTGTAGCGCCTCTGCTCGCAATCGACTAGCGCCAAGGTGAGAGTCTATACAATTGATTAACTTTTAACCGGTTCGCGCATCGCATTTTGACCCTGCATCGGGTAGCATGCGCGCCGCACAGAGACACTTCTACAGCAATTGATATCCTGGAGTACCATGACGGAGCAAATCACTCTTCGCGCCCCCGACGACTGGCATATTCACCTGCGTGATGGCACCGCCCTGGAACGCACCGTTGGCGATGCCGCCCGACAATTTCACCGCGCAATTGTGATGCCAAATTTGGTACCGCCCGTCACCACCGGTGAAGGCGCAGCCGCATACCGCGAACGCATTCTCGCGCATATCCCAGCCGGCCACACTTTTGAACCGCTGATGGTGATTTACCTCACCGACAAGACCGATGCCGAAGTGATTCGCCAGGCCCACGCCAGCGGCGTAATCGCAGCAAAACTCTACCCGGCTGGTGCCACCACCAACTCCGACTCCGGCGTAACTGACATTGCCAATATTTACCCGGCTTTGGAAGAAATGCAGTCCTGCGGCATGAAGCTGTTGGTACACGGTGAGGTCACCACCAGCGATATCGATATTTTCGACCGCGAGCAGGTATTTATCGAGAAGACCCTAGCGCGCCTGGTAGAAGATTTCCCCACTCTGAAAGTGGTTTTTGAGCACATCACAACCGCCAATGCCGCTGAGTTTGTGCAAAATGCCCGCGAAGGCGTTGCCGCGACGATTACCGCGCACCACTTGCTGTACAACCGCAACCATATGCTGGTTGGCGGTATTCGCCCGCATTTTTACTGCCTGCCAATTCTCAAGCGCGGCGATCATCAGTCCGCACTGATTGAAGCCGCCACCAGTGGCAGCCCGAAATTTTTCCTCGGCACTGACTCGGCCCCCCACGCGCACCACAAGAAAGAGCACGAGTGCGGCTGTGCCGGTTGCTACACCGCTTACTCCGCTATCGAGCTGTACGCCGAAGCCTTTGAGCGCGCCGGTAAGCTGGATAAGCTCGAAGGCTTCGCCAGCAATTTCGGCCCGGATTTCTACGGCCTGCCGCGCAACCAGGACACCATCACTCTGGTGAGGCAGCCCTGGGCACTTCCCGAAGCGCTGGATATGGGCGGCGAAAAGCTGATCCCCCTGGCCGCCGGTGAAACCCTGAACTGGAAGCTCGTATAATTCCAGTTCAAACCCTCGCGGGCCCAAGCCCGCGAACCCCCTACCCCGCCGGATTTATCCCGGCACAACTGAGATTTACAAGGACCCAAAGTGACCCCGGCCGAAGAACCCACAGGACCAAAGAGCTCCCTTGCCCAGCGATTTCGCGGCTTCCTGCCGGTTGTGATCGATCTGGAAACCGGCGGCTTTAATGCGCGCACCGATGCCCTGCTGGAAATTTCGGCGGTAATCCTGGATATGGATGAAGAGGGGAAACTTTTCCCGCTGGAAACCCACAGCTTTCACCTGGAACCATTCGATGGCGCCAATGTGGAGCAATCGGCGCTCGACTTTATCGGCATCGATCTGGAGTCCCCCGAGCGCGAGGCCTGGCCAGAGGAAATCGCCCTGCCGGAAATGTTCCGCAAGATCCGCAGTGCCGTGAAGAAACACAGCTGCACCCGCGCCATTATGGTTGCCCACAACGCCCACTTCGACCTGGGCTTTGTGAATGCCGCGGTTGAACGGACCGGGATCAAGCGCAATCCCTTCCACCCCTTCTCCTGCTTTGACACCGCTACCCTCGCCGGACTCGCCTACGGCCAAACCGTGCTGGCGAAAGCCTGCCAGGTAGCCGGTATTGAGTTCGACAATAGCTGCGCCCACTCCGCCGAATACGACGCGGAAAAAACCGCAACCCTGTTCTGCGGTATCGTCAACAAATGGCGGGAGCTGGGTGGCTGGCCAGTGGCCAATACCGAACTCCTGGAGCAGGAGACCGAGTAATCCTCGTTCGGGCCAGTGCAACTGGCCCTCTCCCACAAACCGCCCTTTAGTGACAGTGCAACCTCTGTATATGGCGGCAAACTGTGCACTATGAGTGCCACTTAGGCAGTTGGATGCTTTTTTATCCAATTTGCTGTATGATGACTGGCCAACCCAAAACACCGGACAGTCACCGTGGCCAAAAAAGCATCCTCCTCTTCCAGTCGTAAGCAGACCGCCCCCTTAGAGACCAGCGAGAGTATTGAGGCGCAAGTGCAAGCCTTTTTGGAGAAGGGTGGCGAGATCGAGCAGGTCCCCAAGGGGGTCAGCGGCCAGACCAACACTTCCGGTCCCAAACATATCACTCTGGGCAAAAAACCTCGCAGCTAACTGTTTGCCACTAGCTACGCAAATCACCCCACAGTGAAAACCCCGGTATCAGTATTTGCTTGTCAGGACTGAACAATCGGGGCAAAAAAAAGGCCGCTAAACAGCGGCCTTTTTTTATTTGGAAGCTCTTCCTGATTAGGGCATTTCTTCCAGCTCTGCACCTTCCTTCACCGGCGGCATCAGATCCTCTTTGCTGATCTTCAATGCCATCAGCACGTTCGCTGCGACGTAAACAGACGAGTAAGTACCCACAACCACACCGACGATCAACGCCAGGGAGAAGTTGTGGATCAGCTCACCACCAAAGAACTGCAGTGCCCAAAGCACTAACAAGGTGGTGAAAGAGGTCATAAAGGTACGGCCCAGGGTCTGACTGATGGAGATGTTAATAATCTCCTCCGACTCTGCCTTGCGCACTTTACGGAAATTCTCGCGGATACGGTCAGATACCACGATAGTATCGTTCAACGAGTAACCGATCACCGCCAGCACCGCCGCCAACACGGTCAGATCGAAGTCCAACCCCATCAGAGCAAAGAAGCCCAGCACAATAATGACATCGTGCCCCAATGCCGCTACCGCGCCAACCGAGAACTTGTACTGGAAGCGCAAAGCGACGTACATCATCACCAGTGCCAGCGCCACCAACATACCGAGGCCGCCATCGTCGCGCAGCTCGGCACCCACTTGCGGGCCGACCAGTTCGACCCGGCGCAGGGTAACGGTGCCCTCACTGCCGGCACGTAGAACCTCTACCACCTTGTCACCAATAGGCGTAGTGGTCTCCTGATCGGTGGCGCTAATACGAGTCTCTTCTTCGGCTACCTCTGGGGGCAACTTGATCATCAGCTCGTTATCGGAGCCGTAGTTAACAACCGTGGCGCCTTCGAAGCCGGCATCTTCCAACTGAGTGCGCACGTCGTTAATAAACGGAGTAACTTCGTAGCCCACTTCTACCTGCGTACCGCCGGTAAAATCCAGACCGAACTTCAGGCCCTTGGCCGCCAGTATCCCGATCGAAGCCAGCACCAGTACAACGGATAGTACGGTGGCAAACTTGCGCCAGCGCATAAAGTCGTACACGCGCTTGCCCATGTACTCGGTAATCTTTCCGCTTTCCACTTTGGTCTCACTCATGGCCAGCCTCCTTAAATCCAGAGTTTCTGTACACGGCGACCGCCGTAGAACAAATTGATGATTGCGCGTGTGCCCATGATGGCACTAAACATAGAGGTGAGAATACCGATAGACAGGGTCACCGCGAAGCCCTGTACTGGGCCGGAGCCGATAGCGTAGAGGATCACCGCCACAATCAGGGTAGTGATATTCGCATCCACAATGGTGCTGTAGGCGTTATCGAAACCGGCACTAATCGCCGTTTGGGGAGGCATCCCATTCCTGAGCTCCTCCCGTATTCGCGAGAAGATCAGCACGTTGGCATCCACCGCCATACCCACCGTCAATACGATACCGGCGATACCGGGTAGCGTCAGGGTGGCGCCGAGAATCGACATCACCGCCACCAGCAGAATCATATTGACCGCCAGGGCAATATTGGCGGCGAGACCAAATACCCGGTAGGAGATCAGCATACAAATAATGACTGCGAGTAGACCGATCTGTACCGATTGCACACCCACCTTGATGTTATCCGCACCCAAGGACGGGCCGATCACACGCTCTTCCACAAAGTACATGGGAGCGGCCAGCGCACCGGCGCGCAGCAGCAGGGCCAGTTCCTGAGCTTCTGCCGGGCTGTCCAGTCCGGTTACACGGAACTGTTTGCCCAGGGCGCTCTGCACGGTGGCCAGGCTGATAATCTTTTTATCTTCAGTTCTAACCTGCTCGACAATCTCATTGCCTTCGGCATCCGTTTTGGTCTGCGGGGTAAAACGGGTCTCGATAAACAGGGTGCCCATACGGCGGCCGACATTCTTCCAGGTAGCGCGGTGCATCAGCTCACCACCACGGGAATCCAGGGTGATATTCACCTGGGGAAGACCGCTCTCATCGTAGCCGACACGCGCATTGGTTACGCTGTCACCCTTGATGATGATCTTGCGCTCCAGCCAGGCGCCGCCGTACATCTGCTGTTGGCGCTCGCTGCGGTACTCGAAGTACTCCTTGTTGGTGACCAGCTCATCGGGGCGGGCCTCCATACGGTATTCCAGGTTGGCGGTCTTACCGATAATCCGCTTGGCTTCGGCAGTATCTTGAACACCGGGCAGCTCCACCACAATACGGTTGCGCCCCTGGCGCTGTACGATCGGCTCGGCCACACCCAGCTCGTTCACCCGGTTGCGCAGGGTGGTGAGGTTCTGGGAAACCGCGTAGTCCTCAAGTTGCTTAATCTCCTGCTCGGACAAGGTGGCCCGGATTTCCAGATTCTCGCCACTGCCGGTCTCGCGCAGTTGCAACTGCGGGAATTCCTTGCGCATGGTGGAAAGGGCCAGACTGCGCAGCTCCTCGTTGCGGAAACGCGCCACAATCTCGCGATCGTCGATCAGGTTAACGCTACGATAACGGGCCTTGGCCGCGCGCAGTTTGGTTTTCACATCCTGCACATAGCCTTCCATATTGGTTTTTACGATGGTGTTGGTATCCACCTCCATCAGGAAGTGCACACCACCGGCCAGGTCGAGACCCAGCTTCATGGGGCTGGCGCCGATATCACTGAGCCACTGGGGGGTAGTAGACGCCAGGTTTAGAGCAACCACGTAATCGCTGTGCCCCAGGGCCTCCTGAATCGCGCGCTTGGCAGGTAGCTGCTGATCGATGGATTCGAGGCGGATCAAAATCGCCTTATCACCCACCTCGCCACCAAAGTGGGCGATACCCGCGTCATCCAGGGCTTTGCGCGCCTTGGAGAGGACATTTTCATCCATCTCCATGGCACTGGACTGCCCGGAAATCTGCACCGCAGGGTCCGGCTTATAGAGGTTGGGCGCGGCGTAGATCAGGCCGAAGGCCACAACCGCGAGAATCAGAAAGTACTTCCAGATCGGGTAGCGATTCATGCTGTTCTCATTGTTCTAGTGTGACCCCGAGGGCCGGTAAATCTTGGCAATCTGCCACGATATGTGGGCGCAGTACACAGATTGCAAGGTGCACAGCCGCCGACAAAAGTGGGAGCGATTATACGGGGATCGAATGAACGGACAAATGACAGGGGCACAATCGTGCGATCGACTGTGCCCCAGATAGGATAAATGTGCGACAGGACTAGGCCTGCAGTGGCGGCACCTCACGATCCAGACCGCGGTAGAACTCCGCGACATACGCCTCCAGCTCGTTGGCGGCAATAGCATCGCGCAGCTTTTGCATCAGGCGCTGGTAGTGACGCAGATTGTGAATCGTATTCAGCTGTGCACCGAGAATTTCACCGCAGCGATCCAGGTGATGCAGGTAAGCGCGGGAGAAGTTCTCGCAGGTGTAGCAATCGCACTCTTTCTCCAAGGGGCCCGTATCGTGGCGGTGCTTGGCGTTGCGGATTTTCACCACACCCTCGAAAGTAAACAGGTGGCCGTTACGCGCATTGCGCGTGGGCATGACGCAGTCGAACATATCCACTCCGCGACGCACCGCCTCGACAATATCTTCCGGCTTGCCCACGCCCATCAGGTAGCGCGGCTTATCTTCCGGCATCTTGTGCGCCAGGTGATCCAGTACCTTGATCATCTCTTCTTTCGGCTCACCCACAGACAAGCCGCCAATGGCATAGCCATCGAAACCAATCTCGGTCAGGCCGCGCAGGGACACATCGCGCAATTCCGGGTACATACCGCCCTGTACAATACCGAACAGCGCCGATGGGCTATCGCCGTGGGCCTTCTTAGAGCGCTCCGCCCAACGCAGGGACAACTCCATAGATTTGCGCGCTTCGTCAGTGGTGGCCGGATAAGGCGTGCACTCATCGAAGATCATGACAATATCGGAACCCAGGTCCCGCTGAACGCGCATGGATTCTTCTGGGTCCAGAAATACCGGACTGCCATCGATCGGCGAGCGGAAGGAAACCCCCTCCTCCGTAATCTTGCGCAGCTCACCCAAGCTAAACACCTGGAAACCGCCGGAGTCGGTGAGGATCGGTCCGGACCATTGAGTGAAATCGTGCAAATCGCCGTGGGCTTTAACCACTTCGGTACCCGGGCGCAGCATCAGGTGGAAAGTATTGCCCAAAATAATTTGTGCACCGATCCCTTCGATATCCCTCGGCAACATGCCTTTCACGGTGCCGTAAGTGCCCACCGGCATAAACGCCGGGGTTTCCACCACACCGCGAGGGAAGCGCAAGCGGCCGCGACGGGCCTTGCCATCAGTGTTATCCACTTCAAACTGCATAAAACATTCGCGGCTCACTGGGTATCTCCTTTCGCTGGTGCGACTTCTTCTTTTTTGGCATTGGGATCGCGGGTAATAAACATGGCATCGCCGTAACTAAAGAAGCGGTAACGCTCCTCAACTGCGGCCTTATAGGCGGCCATCGTATGCTGGTACCCGGCAAAGGCGCTCACCAGCATCAATAAGGTGGATTCCGGTAGATGGAAGTTGGTGACCAACTTATCCACAACCTGGAATTCATAACCGGGATAAATAAAGATATCTGTCTCTCCCACGGTGGCCTGTAACTGGCCACTGCGCGCCGCACTTTCCAGCGCGCGTACGCTTGTGGTACCCACCGCAATCACACTGCCATTGCGCGCGCGGCAAGCGGCTACCGCATCCACCACATCCTGGGAAACATCCAGCACTTCGCTGTGCATCTGGTGCTCGTAAATATTGTCTACGCGCACCGGCTGGAAAGTACCGGCACCCACATGCAGGGTAACGAAGACAACCTCGACACCTTTATCCTGCAGCGCACCGATCATCTCATCATCAAAGTGCAGCCCCGCCGTCGGCGCGGCCACTGCACCGGCATTGCGGCCGTACACTGTTTGGTAGCGCTCCCGATCGCTGGCATCGTCTTCACGATCAATATAAGGAGGCAGCGGCATATGGCCGAGGCGATCCAGAATCGCCAGCACACCCTCTTTTTTGGGGAAGGACAATTCAAATAGCGCATCCTTGCGGCCGGTCACCTCTATACGGGTACCGTCTTCAAGGACGATCGTGGAACCGGGCTTAGGCGACTTACTGGAGCGCACATGGGCCCAGATATCCGTCTCGTTGAGCACCCGCTCCACCAGGATTTCCAACTTACCGCCGGTCTCCTTCTGCGCGAACAAACGCGCCGGGATCACCCGGGTATCGTTAAAGACTATCAGGTCACCTGCCTGTACCTGGTCGAGAATATCTGGGAACTGCCGATGTGCAATGGCCCCGCTGGGCCCATCCAGACACAAAAGACGGCTGCCACGGCGCTCTTCAGTAGGCGCGCGGGCGATCAGCTCATCGGGCAGATGAAAGTCAAAGTCCTGACGCTGCATGGAATCCTGGAAATCTAGAAACTATGGAGAGGTCGCGAAGGTTATAGGAAATTTTAGGAGCTGTTAACTGGGACGACAGAAAATGCGCTAAGTTATTGAAATCACTGGTTGACCCAGACCAAAGCATTGCTATAATCACGCCCTCTTCGCACCGACCCCAAGGTCGAGCAGCGAAAGTGCCAGAGTGGTGAAATTGGTAGACACAGGGGATTCAAAATCCCCCGCCCTTAAAAGCGTGCCGGTTCGAGTCCGGCCTCTGGTACCATCTCTCAAACCCGCGTCAGCCCTAGCTTTCGCGGGTTTTTTAATTCTGACTTACCTTCCCTCAATTTTGAAGAATGGCGCTTAAAAGCTCTAAAGTGTCCACATTGTGTCCACACAGGATTTTTTTGTCTCTCCCCCGCCCACATGTGGACACCATCCATTTATTGCTTTCCCCCTATGAAACTCCTCTTCATTTCTCTTCCCATCTCTTCAAAGTGTGAAATCCAAAGCATCCACAAACCCCGCACTAACTCAGGCCTGGGCCGACGATCTCATTTCACCAACTAAAAGAGCGCCCAAAATCGGCAGGCGTGGGGAGGAGTGACCGGCGGCAATTTTTACTGCACAATTATTAACCACAAGAAATCAGAAGGAGCTGGTTATGCGAATTTTTAAAGGGTTTTTGAAGGTTGGCGCCTGCCTGGTGACTTTATCTGGCTGCCAGGATGCTATGAAGGGAAATGAAATCTACCCAACAGCAGATAACCTAATAGAAATTGATCCAGACCAGCTAAGTATTATGGAAGCCAGGAACAGTGATGATGGCATCCTGATTGTGGTTGGTGAGTCCCCTTCTCACAAGTGTGAAATAATAATACCTGGAGCAAACCTTGGACAAAAAATCGCAGTTACTTCTTTAATGAATGAAGAGGGAATACAAGCAACCTGTCTTTGGGGTAGCGAAAAATATATACAGTCAAGGGAGCATCACACTGTAACCACGGCTCGTGTTGCCGATAGAATAATAATAGATATCCAACTTTATAACCCCTCCGCCGGAAAGTATTTGGCAATAACGGCTTTTCTTCCCCATCAAAATCTTAGGGTAGGCCAGCACGCCGACAAGCATATTAGTTAACCTAATTAACAAAAAACAAAAAGGCAAAACGCCATTCTATGAGAAAATTATTTTTCAAATTAATCAAAAAAGAAGAATTTCTCAAAGCAGCACTAGTTAAAAACCACCTATCTGTAATTTTAACTTTAGCTAGCGTCACATGGCTTATTTTCTTTGGAGGGCTGGAGCTTATATTTGCATCCGCTCCTAGTCCTGGAATGAAAGTGGCAACCATACTGATTGGCTATGGAACTCCTTTGGTCAATTTCATATACGGATACAAAGAAATAAAGATCAGACATGAAACCTACATTATTCGTAGATCAAACCATGGAAATCATGCATAAATACCATGAATCCCCCACTGGCGTAAAACCACTAAGTATTCAAGGGAAAAGTGAATGATCAATAGAACTTTTAAATTTAGGTTCGGAAATAAAGATGACCTTAACGCCTTGCATGAAAATTATGTATGGTTTGCTGACTTTGAAAGTCTCAATGACCCCTTTGAAGGCCAAGTCCAATTTATTACAGATGACATCAATGATGAATTAAGACTGAAATTCTTAACAAAATGCTTCTCCGAGCGCCCACTAAAGGAGGCCTCCCCGGAAGCTGAGGCCGACAGCTATTACAGAGAATATGAAGAAGTTAAAGGTATTCCATTCTCTCAATTTGTCGACTCGTGGGCCAAAAAAGAATTTGAAAAAATCCAAAAATCACATAGGAGTAGATATTTTGTATTCTCACAATCGCAAACCGGAGATGACCATGAATTTCCTTCTCCATTAAACAATATACAAATGTGGTCACACTACGCAAACAAATTTGAAGGTTATTGTATTGAGTTCGACTTTGATAGACTGAAAGACACAATTCAATCCATGAACTCAATAATGCTCAACGCTGCCCCTGTCAAGTACCCTCAAGTTGGAACCCTTCCTACATTAAACCTAAAGACTTTCATGCAGGACTATTTAAATGGCGATAAAGAGGCAGCCAAAGAAATACTAAAGGCGCTCTACGTTAAGCAGCAAAACTGGATGATAGAGAATGAAGTTCGCTTTATTTCTCAAAATCGCGGGAAACACTATTATGACCCATCGAGCATTAGGGCAATATACATCGCTGAAAAAATGCCATCAACGGATCGAGAAGAGATCATCTCAACCGTAGAGGCCAAGCGAAAAGGCATAAAAATTTTTGATGTGGAAATTCATGAAGATGAATACATGCTTGGATTTTCCCCAAGATAGAGTTCACCGATTAAAATTTTTTTCAATCAATCAACCCTCAGCTAGGCAAGTCGCACCTTACACAATTACTTATTCATGACACTATTGTAAAGTAAATATTAGCAATGAATGAATCACAACTTGCATCAGAAATTGCAAATAAAATTATTTCGGACTCAAAATTCTGGATTGCCTTAATAGGCTTATGCGGGGCAATTGTCGGCTCTCTTTTGACATTTCTGGGAAATTTTATTTTACACCAGCTAAAGGAAGGCCCCCAAAAAAAACTAGAAAACCAACGTATCGACCTGCTAAAAAAGATGCTCGATGATGATAGATTTGAACAAAAATGGAGAAGCCTATCTGTACTGAGTGCAGTAATTGGCGCATCTGAAGAGGAGACTAAACGGCTCCTCTTTATTTCTGGCGCTAGAGGATCAGAAGAGACTGATGGAAAATGGGGGTTAATAAAAAATCACCCCTTACCAGGCCCGCAGAATTTATAGTAAAAACGAAATGTAATCTACACTATATCCAACAGCCATCAAGGCAAGGGTAGGTTTATACTACCCTTGCCTCTAAAACCCCACCCCACTTTATCGAATACTCGGTATAGCTTCCGGTCACAACATCCAAAATCTGCAACCAAGAATAAAACTCCGCTTTCTTAGACTTCGCAATTTCTTCCGCCAGCTCCATTGCCGTTTCTTCTGTAGGTGCGGAACCTCTAAAGCTCTTAGCTCCGCCATTCATCAAGTGAACCCGTTCGGCGAAAATGGCGTACCTGTTTACTCTGTTTTTCATAACTTCTCTCCTTTTAAGTGTATAACCAGCTTAAGCCCGAACCGCGCTAAGCTGAGATTTCAAACTATCCGCACTGCTCTTGTGCCCATTAATTGCCGCCTCCTGGTCTGGTTTTTTGCCATTACTGGGGTGCGTGTGTGTAGCGAGTGTTCCGGCCAGGGCCGACATTACGCCGATTAAATCTTCTAATACCTTCAGCACATTTAAAGATTCACTACCTAACCAAACCTTGCCGCCGTCTTTTACTTTGATGGTTTGGCGGACCTTGGCCACTGATTCGCGAATATTTCCCATCTGTTCTTTTAAGTCGCGCCCCACTGAAATATTAATATCACTGCCGCTTGTAATATTTAGATTGTCTAGGGCTGACAAGTTCAGGCCACCAGCAGATAAGAAACGTAAAGCTCCAAGAAATTCAATTATTTTTACGCCGGCCATTTCTTCCACGGAATGCTCATGGACTTGTCGGTGCTCGCTTTCACAGCTTGTCTTTATTTCGGCGGCCTCTGTAATTCCGTGTAATAATTTCTCGCGTATATCCCCGTGGGTTTCCCGGCTACAGTCTGTGCTGTCATCCACTTTTAGTCACACTGAGTCGCATTGCTGCCACATTAAACTCTACGGTCGAGTGCTAGGGGCCCTACCCCGTGCGATAACACCGTACGAACAAATGGCTCATCAGCCATTGTGCATAGTGCAGTGATAGCGGTACAAAAAAACAGGCAAGAAATCAAATGAAAACCTCTACCATCTCGTAATTTATATCGACATAGGACGGATAAATAACTAGCCAAGCTAACAACATTTATGTTTACATCACGTTGTGTGATCAGCATTTATGATTCAAACAAATCATCTTGTCGATAATAAAAAAGCATACTTAATTTAGATTCTTATTTTAAGTCCACTTTTACATCTACAGGCTCAATATATGAATAGTGAGAATTCAATTACTTCCGGTGGTTGCTTATGTGGAGCTGTGCGGTATGAGGTTAAAGGGCCACTACGCAACGTAGTTAACTGCCATTGTAGTATGTGTCAAAAGCTACATGGAAGTTTCGGCCCTCACACAAAGGCTCGCAAGGTCAATATTAAGATAACAAAAGATGACGGGCTGGCGTGGTATAAAACATCAGAAGTAGCCCGCAGAGGTTTCTGCCAGCAATGTGGATCAAGCCTATTCTGGGAACCATTTAATCTCGATGCTACTGGAATTATTGCAGGATCACTAGATGGCCCAACTGGGTTGAAAACAATGGGGCATATTTTCACCGGCGAAAAATCTGATTTTTACGAAATTGATGACGAACACCCTCAATTCAAGGGATCATCAAATGGGCAGCTTGTCAATGACTACAAATAAATTATTATTTTTTTGACTGAGAGAAAACCCCAAATCTAAAAGATGAAAGGCAAATAATCCCTTGATCGTAGGCTCAATCTCTACCTGATCAAAAACAATCAATTTAGGTAGCAATAGTCAATGAGCTGACACTTAAGTGATAATATCGACTTTAGTGACAGCTCAAATTGAAACAGTGCAAACAACATAGCTGATAGCCTTTTGGCAGTAAAACAATCTCTCAGGAAAAGGATTTCCCCGGCCACTCTCGCAACGGTTAAGGCTCCCTTCTATGATGCCTTCTTCTATGATGCCCTCTTCACTTTTATCCAACTTGACTGAAACCAGAGGGTGTCATTAATTAGCTATTCAGTTTTTACTATCCGGACACTCTCTTTCCTCCAACACCCCACCGGTCTTGATTGAATACTCGGTATAGTTACCAGTCATAATATCGAGAATTTGCAGCCAAGAATAAAACACCGCTTTTTCAGACTTAGCAATTTCTTCTGCCAGATCCATGGCGGCTTCCTCTGTAGGTGCAGAATCCCTAAAACTTTTTGCACCGCCATTCATCAAATGAATTCGTTCGGCAAAAATTGCGAATCGATTGATCTTTCTTCCCATGATCTATCTCCTTTCGATAAAACTGCTTAAGCCCTTACATCCTTATGCAGGGGCTGCCAGCCAATCCATACTGCGCTCGACTTCCCGCATCTGCGTCAATGTCAGATCCAACTCCTTGCGCAGATTTACACCAACAGAAACTGAAAAGCTGCGCACATACTTCGTATAATTCAGCATACAGATAGCATACATTGCTCGGTTGTCATAATCCGAGCGATACCGGCAAATCCGGACAGGCTCTCCGTCGAAAATGATGCTTCTGGTTCCCATGACCACCCTTACCAAACTACTGTACATGCATACAGTATAAGATATGGTGATCCTGCTTTGTCAACCCACAATGGACTCAACACCCTTAATGAGCCCTGAATAGGCTAAAAATCAACCTGTTATCACAAAGTGGTGTCTTGAAGATTTTTGAGGTCTGAATGAGTCGCAGAATAAACTGGGATTTGTCAAAACGACGAAAAACCGCTAAATAACATCACTAAAAATTGGTCGTTCAGAAAGGTAGCCCTGTACCAATTACAAGTAGTCAAGGGAGACTGAACTCCATTCAACGCTACTCTATTTCTTAAGAGAAACAGATTTTCTGAAATATGGCCTGAATAACCATACTGGACTAGATTTAAGCGCTTACTAGTTTATCTTGTTTTATATCATTGAGTAGATAGCACCAAATTGGTCAATCAGCAAAATTATTCACTAAGGGTAGAAGGCATTCCAAGCGTTCAGTTTGCACAGCATTGGTTTTATATACCATCGTTTTGCCAATACATGCTGTCATTTTTAATAGCCTGTTTTTATAATCCAGAACATTCAAAATTTAGTATTGACTAACAATTGTCACTTGAAAATGAAAGGCGAGCAACATAAAGTACCCACTTAAGCAATAACACTTAATATCGCTATTTTTAGTATCAGGCTTTTAACATTATTGGAATATCAAATGGAAAAGGTTGCCATTCTTGTTGACGTGCAGAATGTTTATTACACATGCAGGCAAATCCATAAACGAAACTTTGATTATAATAAGTTTTGGTCTGAAGCAACTCATGGAAGGAAAGTTGTAAAAGCCGTGGCCTACGCCATCGACCGTGGCGATAGAAAACAGTATCAATTTCAAAATATCTTAAGATCTATCGGTTTTGAGGTGAAACTAAAACCCTTCACTCAACGGTCCGATGGTTCCGCCAAAGGTGATTGGGATGTGGGGATAACGATAGATGCGATGGAATATTCAAGCTTAGTAGACACTATAGTTTTAGTTTCAGGTGATGGTGACTTTGATATTCTTGTGCATAAGCTCAGATTAGATAGAGACAAAAAGGTTGAAGTATATGGCGTACCAGAGTTGACCGCTGCCACATTATTCAACGCGGCAAGTAAATTTATTCCAATTGATAACAAACTTTTACTTTAACAACTATCTATCTAAGTATACGGCTCTTTTATAGGCTAATATGCATCTATAGGACGACAGCACAAGCTCCATAGCCAAACATCAGCAAGGAGCTTAGTACTAACTTGAAAATTTAATGCGGGCGCTGATACTCCTCTATACACTTTTACCAGCAGTAGTGATTCAAATACCTATAAGACCCTATTTAATGACTTAGGGTGGCAGCCTCTCTACAGTTTAACCTCAGGATATACCGCTGCACTTCTGGTTATTAAAGATTTCTCAAATGCACAAGTCAGTATAACTACTATTTACCAGCGTCATGACAACACCCTAGACATTGATAGAATAAAATCGATGGAATCGACCAGATCTGTAGATGTTCTCCCCCAATTTAAAAAGCTCAGGCTTTTCGAGCTAGTAAGCCATAAAACCTAATTGACTTACAATGAGAGCTTTAAAAGAACCTATCAGTCAATTTTGTACTTACTTAAACCTTTCTATCTATCCAATAATCAACCCAAGGTCTGGGTGCTTGTATATTTTTCCATTTTGACAACTACTTATTTAACTCACAAATATCCATAACATATTGATATTTATACTAATTATAAGAACTCATAAAAAGCTTGACCCTTCAAAACAACAACCGATCAATCAAGTGCTATGTTTTTAAAGATAACCTCTAAGTGTCAGGGTAGAGGAGAGTCGATAATGACTATGAGAATCCTATCTATCGATGGAGGGGGTATCAGGGGAATACTGCCTGGCGAGATACTGGTATCTCTTGAGGAAAAACTAAAAAAAGAATCAAAAAATCCAGATGCCAGGATCGGCGACTATTTTGATCTCATTGCCGGCACAAGTACAGGTGCCATACTCGGTGCTGCATATATCTGTCCTAACAAGAAAGGAAAACCTAAATTTTCAGCTCGAGAAGTAGCCAATATCTATTTTGAAGAGGGAGATGATATATTTGAAGTCAGACCCTTGCAAAAAATTAAACTATTGCGGGTATTTCAAGATGAAAAATACTCCGCACATGAACTAGAGAGAGTTCTGAAATATTACTTCAAAAAAATAAAACTGAGCGAGCTATTAAAGCCAACTTGTTTTGTTTCCTATGACATTAAAAGTCGCAAACAAATAATTTTCAGGCAACATTGCGCAAAAACGGGAAGTGAGGATTTCCTGGTAAGAGATCTACTGCGTGGAAGTTCCGCTGCACCAACATATTTTGAAGCAGCACGTATCCGCCCACAACTACCATTTAAGACAAAATATGTCCTAGTGGATGGCGGTATGGTCGCCAACGATCCAGCCTTATGTGCTTACTCCGAAGCAATAAAGTTTAGTGGGGTGGGAGGGATTGAAGATATGGTAATTGTTTCTCTCGGAACAGGTAAAAAACTTAGAGAATACTATTATCAAGAGGTAAAAGATTACGGGATTTTGGGATGGTCAAGACCTGTAGTTGACATTGCACTTAATGGTAACTCACAAATGACTGACTATCATCTGGAAAAAATCGCCTCTACCGTAAAAGGTAGACAATATTATAGAATTGAACCTCTGCTGTTCGACGCAGAAAAAGAAATGGACAGTGCCACCCCAGAAAACTTAAACAACCTAAAAGAAGCTGGAAAAAAGAATGCTGATGAATTTGACTCTGTATTAGAAGAGATAGCTGAGATACTAGTTACACCTAATAAGCCTCACGAATATATACCATATCACAAGTGATGGTCTAAACAAGCTACTTTAAATGTTATATTTATACTAAATATTTATCTTTTGATTTTTGCTAGATAATCGTAGATTACTAAGGCATCCTATTTAATATAAAACTTACAAAATCATCTAACAAAGATAACCAATAATCCTTGATCGTTAAATATTAGCCTTACCTTTCGTGAGCTTGAAAACAATCACTGTCAAAGTTATCTCTGAAGTTGTAATCATAATTAAAAGGTATAAACAAGATTCATCAGCAAAATTTCAAACTAGAGCGTTTAAAACTGCTGAAAAAATATACAATTAAGAGTAAAATATAACCTTAATATGAATAGCCAATATACTTTATATTGAAACCCCTTTCAGATCTATTGAGAATGTTCTGACGAAAGATACCTTTTTTCCTCTTATAATGAAGATATACGAAAACCTAAAGATCAGCTTTATAAACTAGTGAAGATTAACGAGGTAAATCCTGAATTGGAGAGACACTATCTTCGAATAAAACATGTCGGCGTCGAAATGTTTTGCCCTTAAGGTATTCCGGATTACTGATTCTGTCCATTCGAAAATGACGGAAGTCTTTGCGTGCGGGATCCCAAGCTACCAAATACCATAGAGGTGGCAAAATCAGCATCGCCTGTGGCTCAACAACCCTACTGGTTACAGATCCCTTTGCATCACGGTATTGGAAGCTTAGTTGTAACCGCTGGAGAAAGGCTGTCTCGAAAGTGGGGAGCAACGCGGGCTCCATTTCCTGAATATTTGATACGTCTACCTTTGGTGAAAGCTTACCGATATATAAGCAGTCTAAAAACCGGCGTAAATCACGTACTTTGTCCGGTGGCAAAGCCTTCTCTATTTTGGCAAGCCCAGTATCTGCAAGCCCCGAAAAAGGTAAATTCCCGGCTGCACGCATTGATGCAACGCTGATAAGGAGTGCAAAGACCTCGGCAACCGAGAGGCGCGCTGTGGTTTGGACCGATTGCGGGTCTAATTGCAGACCGCCCCCAGGGCCAGGGTCAGAATGGATAACAAAGCCCTCATCGCGCAGTGCGCTAATATCACGCAACACTGTACGCCTGGATACACCGACCTCTTCTGCTAAGTCAGCAATCGTAGAAGTACCATTTCGGCGAAGGCTGCGCACGATGGCGTCTTGTCGAAGTCGAACACTCATTTTGTAAAGATATTATTAAATGGTGACATTATTTGGCACCATTTAATTTTAGCCTATGTCTGTTCCTTTCAGCAAAGGAGTTCTGAAATTGCAACGCACATCCGTAGCCCCAAGTCGAAGAAAAGGGGCTGTCCGGCACATAAGGCATTGTTGAGCCTCAAAAAAGGAGAAATACATTGTTTAATCTAACCGAATTCCCCAAGCCCACTCTTATTCCAGTCAACGGCGTTGAGTTAGAAGTCTTTGAAGCAGGTCAACAGAATACGGGAAAACCAATTGTGCTTTGTCACGGCTGGCCAGAACATGCCTATTCTTGGCGCCACCAGCTGCCTGTACTTGCCGAAGCCGGCTACCACGTTATCGTTCCAAACCAGCGTGGTTATGGCAATTCATCCCGTCCTGCCGATATAACTGACTATGGTATTGAAAACTTGTCGGGTGACCTCGTCGCGCTTCTTGATCACTACGGATACAAAGATGCCACCTTTGTCGGCCATGATTGGGGCGCAATGGTAGTTTGGGGGCTTACGCTATTACATCCAAACCGGGTCAACAAAGTTATAAATATGGCCCTACCCTACCAGGCTCGCACAGAAAAGCCGTGGGTCGAGTTTATGGAAGAATTTCTAGGAAGCGACTACTACATTGTTCACTTTAACCGACAGCCAGGCATCGCGGACACTGTGTTAGATGCAAATACTTCACAATTCCTTCGCAATATATTCCGCAAGAACGTACCTCCAGCACCACCAGAGCCTGGAATGATGATGATCGATCTCGCCAAAGCAAAAGCGCCACTTGGCGAGCCCTTAATGAGTGATAGCGAACTGGCTGTTTTTGTTTCCGCATTTGAGAAAACAGGATTCATGAGCAGTATTAATTGGTATAGAAACCTTGACCGAAATTGGCAGATCTTGGCAGATGTAGAGCCAACCATCCAAAAGCCAGCACTTATGATTTACGGCGATCGAGACTTGATCCCTAAGGCTCCAAACTTAAAAGAGTTCGTCCCCAATGTTGATATAGTCAGTCTCAACTGCGGCCACTGGATTCAACAGGAAAAACCGGAAGAAACAAATCAGATCATTCTAAAGTGGTTAGAAAAACAGGATGCCTCTTAGCGTAAAAGGCTATTCGATATAAAAAGTATTTAATTAAAGCATTTGAGTAATTTACGGGTGCACTAAAACCCACTATTTCTCGTTACTCAGATACTTTTCTCGTACTTGATTAATCATGCCACCAGCCTCTAGCACTTCGATTTCATCTGCTGACAAGTCACTGCGCAGATTAATACTCTCGCCGGATGACTTAATCAAAAGCTTTACAGAATTGTTTGATTTCAGTTGTGCTATTGGCTTGTCAATCTCAAGGATTGAATCCTGCTCCAGTCGATCGTAATCATCAAAGCTCTCAAAAAGTAGTGGCAGAACACCAAAATTAATGAGATTACGGCGGTGGATACGAGCCATGCTTTTTGCAATTATGCACCTTACCCCAAGAAATCGTGATGATACCGCTGCATGCTCACGGCTGGAGCCTTGCCCATAATTTTCACCACCAACAACAAAACAGTCACCATTCAATTTTATCGCCCGCTGGTAAAAGTTTTCATCAATACGGGAAAATGTATAGCGACTAATGGCGGGGATATTTGAGCGTAAAGGTAAAATCTCCGCTCCAGCAGGCAGTATTTCATCTGTCGAAACGTTGTCACCCGCTTTCAGTAATAGCGGACCCGTTAAGGTGTTTGGAAGCTTTTCAAAGTTTGGCAACGGTTTGATATTCGGACCTTTAATCAGCTCAACGGCTACAGGGATTTCTTGGGGTGGCTGAAGTAAAGGTCTTATATCTGGCAGATATTCCGGCTCACTAAAGCTGGGATAGTCCATGTCCAGATCACGAGGATCGGTGATCACGCCCTTCAGTGCACTGGCAGTGGCGGTTTCAGGGCTGCATAAATAGACTTGGTCATCTGCTGTGCCGGATCGACCGGGGAAATTACGTGGCACAGTACGTAGGCTGATACGGCCAGTGGCCGGAGCCTGCCCCATACCAATACAACCGCCACAACCTGTTTGGTGCAAGCGCGCACCCACTTCAAGTAGTTTTGTGAGATCGCCACTCCGGCTAAGCTCCTCTAGCAATTGGCGCGAGGTTGGGTTGATATCAAAAGAGACATCGTCGGCTAATCGACGACCTGCGACAATACGCGCTGGTATGGCGAAATCCCTCAGCCCAGGGTTAGCAGAAGAGCCAATATAGCTCTGGTAAATAGGGCGACCAGCCACTTCACGTACGGTTATCACTTTGTCTGGACTGGATGGGCAGGCGATCAGCGGCTCAAGATCAGATAAATTAATGGTGTCCTCTTCGTCATAGCTTGCACCCTCATCGGCTTTCATTTCTACATAATCGCTTTCCCGATGCTGTTGCTTGAGGAAGGCCTTCACAGCGTGATCGGCAGGAAAGACACTGGCCGTGGTACCCATCTCCTGCCCCATATTGGCGATTACATGGCGGTCCATAGCAGTAAGATTGGCGAGGCCTGGGCCGTGGTACTCGACAATTTTATTCACACACCCCTTGACCGTTTGCCTACGCAACATTTCCAGGATGATGTCTTTGGCACTGACCCATGGCGGCAATTCACCCTCAAGCTTTACGCCGAGCACTTTCGGCATTTTCAGCGCGAAGGGAACGCCAGCTATAGCCATGGCCACCTGTAGACCACCAGCACCAATGGCCAGCATACCCATAGAGCCGGCTGCACAGGTATGGCTATCGGCGCCAAGTAGCGTCTTTCCGGGAATATCAAAGCAAGCCATATGTACCGGGTGACTTACACCGTTTCCAGGACGTGAAAACCAAAGTCCAAACTTGCGACAGGCGCTTTGCAGGAACAGGTGATCATCCGCATTTTTGAAGTCCGTCTGTAGAAGGTTGTGGTCTACATACTGTGCGGAAAGCTCAGTTTTGATTTGTGATAAACCAAGCGCCTCTAGCTCTAACATCACCAGAGTGCCAGTACCATCCTGAGCCAGCGTCTGGTCAATCTTTATCTCTATTGGGCTACCGGGTTCCAATGAACCGCTCACGAGATGACTCTTAATCAGTTTCTGTGCGAGGTTCATAGCCATAGTGGGTACCCTTGAGCAAATTTCCTTAATCTGAGAAGCTCCACTTTCGGCGCCTCTTGAGCCTGATTCATTGTAGTCCGGGTCAAGATAGTTACTATGTGTGTCTAAATGCCCTTCTGTATTGGCATGATTAATTAAACGCCGGGCCGACAACCTAAGGTCTTGGACAATTCGAAAACACACTAGCCTCAATATGCCATTAAAAATAGCCTTCTCTTTTTCCTTTTGACAAACCAGTGATCAAACCCAACAAAACTCACGCCCTGTGCCTATGTGAGTTTTCTTTAAAATTAACTTATTCATTTTATGAATACAGCCGTACTGCTCAACATGTATTTTTTAATACCAGAAACTTATTTTTACATGCATTAATCACCGCTCACATTGAAGGCATTAACCATTGAGCCTAGTGCTATCTTTCTACAATTGCACTCAATGAATGAATCCAGGGAGAGTTAACAGTGGCGATCCGAATCCTATCTATTGATGGAGGGGGAATAAGAGGCATACTGCCTGGTGAGATATTAGTCTCTCTTGAACATAAGCTAAAAATGCAATCAGGCAACCCCGACGCCAGAATAGGAGATTTTTTTGACCTCATTGCAGGAACAAGTACTGGCGCCGTATTAGGCGCAGCCTATATTTTCCCTAATGAAGAGGGAAGACCAAAATTTTCAGCCCAGGAAGCCGTTAATATTTATTTTAAAGAAGGAGACAAGGTATTTAATGGTGGAATCTGGCCTTACCTGGATAAGCTGAGACTCCTCAAGGAAGAAAAATACTCTACACATGAACTAGAAAAGATATTAAAGAAATATTTTGGAAAAAAAAAGCTTAGTGAACTATTAAAACCCACCTGCTTTATTTCCTATGACATTAAAAAGCGCGAACAAGTTATCTTTAGGCAACACTGCGCATTAGTGAGAAATGAAGACTTTCTAGTTAGAGATTTACTACGAGGCAGCACCGCCGCACCAACCTACTTTGAACCCGCACGTATTTACTCACTATCACCAATTAACAAAAAATATATCCTGGTAGATGGTGGTATGGTTGCCAGTGACCCCGCTTTATGTGCTTACTCAGAAGCCATTAAGTTTAGCGGTGTGAGTGGGATCAAGGATATGATTATTGTGTCTCTTGGTACTGGTAAGCAGCTAACAAGTTACAAATACAAAGAAACGAAAAATTGGGGTATTTTCAACTGGGCAAGGCCAGCTATAGATATTGCATTAAGTGGCGGAGCCCAAATGACCCATTATTACCTGAAACAAATTTCATCAACCGTAGAAAACACAAAGTACTACCGAATTCAGCCAGATCTCTATGATGCGAATTCTGCATTAGATGATGCATCTCCCAAAAATTTGAAAAAACTGAAGAAGTCTGGTGAAAGAAATGCAAAGTACTATGATAATTTATTAGATGACATTGCTCGGACACTGACAAATACACAAGATAACCATCAATATGTGCAAAGATATTGATACCTATCAATACCAAATTAGCTATATTAATAAATAATCATTCAAGCATCTCGTCAAACAGAGACCATACATTAAAAATTTTCTATAGAGTTTACCAATACTCAAACCATATCTATTCTTTATCTTTAATCCGCTATTTATAATTGAATAATATAGAAACAATCGGCAGCAACACTAAGCTTGTTAAGCTCATATGATTCTTTATTCAGGCCTCACATAAAACAATGTTTATTAACTTTTCTACTCGATCTCCGGTATTACTCTCTCCATATTCAATATGCCTTTCACAGCACAGAACCCTAAAGCCAGCTTCAATTAATTGAGTCCGAATATCGCTTTCATCAAAAAGCTGAAACCCAAACGATGTAAATGATAAATTCTGCATAAAGGACTTATCACCAAAAGCTAAACAAAACTTTCCTTCAGGCACCAATACTCTGTGTATTTCAGACAAATGCGTTTTGATAGATTCCCAAAAGTAGATGGTGTGGACAGTAATCGCCTTCTCGAATTGACTGTCAGCAAACGGTAACCTCTCCGAGGTTCCAACTTTAAAGTCCATCTGTCCCGATTCAATGTGTTTAGAGTTGAGAGTTTTCGCGCTCGCAACCATTTCACTAGACCAATCAATTCCGGTATAGCGAATGCTAGAACCTTTTCGAAGTACATCGACTGCAAATTTACCATTGCCAGGCCCAATCTCAAGAATATGGTCATGATCCACCACACGAAGTAATTCTAGTGCGGCCAGGTTCGTTGCTTTATTAGCCTTATTCATCTGCAGTGCAGTATCTGAAGCTAAGGCGCCAGATGGCTTCCTTAGTTGTTCGGCGACTAGTTGAGGATCTTTAGACATTGTATCTCCATTTAGTATTCATCATAAAATGTATATTAATATCCAAAATATATTATTTATGATACTTACAAATTGACATTCATTCAGAGATTAAAAATAGTCCTCTCGAGGTGGTTTTGCCTTAGTGTTTAGCCGCCATAAAGAAATTGCTATCTTTTATTGCTTAGCTTATAAAGCTCATCATTAAATTTAGCTAAATACACCCAAAACAAGCAAATACTTTTATAGAAATCCCTAGAGTGAAAAATAGACTACCCTAAGCAATTTCAATATATAACGTTAAGCGGATTCGTTAGGAGGTTTTAAATGTCGATTAAAATAAAGACTAAAGGTATTCCTCCTGCATACGCCATAGCGCAGCAAAAGTATATACATATACAAATATGTAGCTGTGGGTGGATAGCAGCTAATGCTCATCCGGATTCTCAAAAACCAGCACCTATCAATTAAACTACTAGATACCGGCATAATCCTTAAAGAGAATCTGGCATGCTAAATGGCGCTATGCTTGTCTGGTTTATTTTCGCGGCTATAAGTGTGGTCTTTGTCGTTTGGGATTCTATCACCAACGCGCCGACCAGCTGGGTACAGCGCATGGCGTGGATACTGGTTATTGTATATACAGGTGTTGTTGGGTTGATTCTGTATTTACTGACTTGCCGGCGCCCCTTTCCCGGTGGCCACGATGCATTTACGCGCGCCACTTGGAAACAGAGTGTCAATAGTGAGATGCACTGCCTGGCCGGTGATGCCACCGGTATTGTTATTGCCGCATCCATTGTACCCTTCTATGGTCTCACCAATGGCTGGGATGCCACCATTGAGTATATTGCTGGCTTCATTTGCGGGCTGTTCATTTTTCAGGCGTTGATGATGCTGGGTATGTACCAGGGCAACTATTTGAAAGCGGTGCGCAAAACATTTTTTGCTGAAACGGTTTCTATGAATATGGTAATGGGGGGAATGATTCCTACCATGGTGATACTGGCTTCACTGTGGCCAGAATCGGAAGATCCCACCAATGCCACATTTTGGTTTCGCATGAGCCTTGCAAGTATTGTCGGTGGCTTTATCGCTTATCCCATCAACTACTGGCTGGTAAAAAACCACCTAAAACACGGATGCATGACCCTACCAGGACTGGATGGTCCTGCGCCCTGTCTAGGGTTCTGTTCACCGGAAACTGATCCTGATATCAAGAATAGCCAGCCAATCCCCTCATCCACCCATGATTCACAATCCGAACATGAGGGGCATACCATGACAATGCAAACATTGCCTTTTATTGCATCCAGTTTTTGGGTAGTGGGAACTTTTCTGTTTCTCTTATTTGCGATACTAATGACTAATCAGTTTGTGCCGTTGAAGTTTTGACTGTTTATTTAATAATCAGTCTCGAAAAGATCAGCAAGTAAGATTGAATTATCCTCTGATTCGAGGATTTATGGTAGGATTCGGTTCATTCATCAGTGTCCTCTGGAAGCTAAGAACCGTTCGCTTTAAGCAATAAGGCTCATTTCCTTGACCTGATTTTAAGTATAAATTGCCTTGTAAAGGCTTATCATTGTACTTAATTACGGCTCGCCTTAAATGCTATTTATAGCATTTCAAGCTTGCTCGTAGCAGCGAAATAAATTCTAAAACCTATGGGTTTTCCTCTGCTGATTAAAGGAATACAGCAAATCTATGAATAGCCGTTTACTTAACCTTGATGCACTGCGGGGGCTTGCAGCAATTCTTGTTGTTTGGCAACACAGTAGTGAAGTTTTTATTCGTAATTCCAGTATCGCCCAACATGGCACCGAGCTGGCTGAGTTTGTGAACCAACTAGATTTTGGCCGAATAGGAGTAATCTGTTTCTTTTTAATTTCGGGCTTTGTTATTCCTTTTAGCCTCTCTAGTGCTCAAAGCTCCTTAAAGAACTTTGCCATTCGCCGTTTCTTCCGTCTGTATCCAGCCTACTGGACATCGCTATTTATGGCACTTGGGCTAACTTGGCTTATCAGCGACTGGATGTATCCTGCAGCCACTATTGCCGCAAACACAACCATGCTACAGGGGTTAATGGGGTTTGATAATGTGCAAGGGCTTTACTGGACCTTGACAGTTGAATTAATCTTTTACTGCTTATGTGCATTGATTTTTGCCAAACGGCAACTTGCTAACCCCCTGGTCCTACTACTCTTCTGTTGGGGAGGGTTGTCCCTATTTATAGGTTGGCAATTATTAGAACAATTACCCATTAAGCTGCCAGAGATGGCTCCCACTATTACTTATATTCCTTTCTGTATCGCCGTTATGTTCTGCGGAACCTTGATCCGACATAGTTATGTGAGTAAGAAAAACTACTGGTATGCCATTCTCGCAGCAGCAGGCACCTTCTCTATTCCGCTGATGGTTTTGTTTCTTTATTTCCTCGGTAAACCGGTCACCGAAGACCCTTTGCGCTTTGCCCTACCGCATCTCATAGCTTTGGCTATTTTCTTTGTAGTTCTGCTAGTACCCTTTAGGCCATGGCGCATTCTGGTAGCATTGGGAACCATCAGTTATTCCGTTTATCTATTCCACCCCATTGTGATGCGTGGGCTGAATTGGGTCATACAGCAGTCTTGGGCACAGTCATTTTCTGCTTATTCTGTAGAGGTCTATATGTTGGCCACGACTCTTGTGAGTATTGCCCTGGGTACTTTGGTGTACAAGCTGATTGAGAAGCCGGCTATCAATATGGGTCGCCACTTAAGCAGAAACACAGAAAATAAAGAGATGGCCATTGCCTAAGAGGAAGCTGCCACCAGTTAGTGTTTTTAACTTGAGGGTATTGAGAAATGCCTGGATAAACGTTTTTTATCCAGGCATGTATGCATCAGAGCAGTGACCCAATAAAATTTACCTGCCACCACTCCCCATTAAGTGAACTTACTACTGTGCCCAGAGAAGGCTGGCAGCAATCGACCACATCATAATACCCACCAATACATCCAGCACGCGCCAGGTTTTTGGGTTCTTAAACAGCGGCTGCATCATACTGCCACCAACCGATAACAGCGCAAACCAAAGCACCGAGGCACTGCAAGCGCCAATCACAAAGAATAAAGTACCTTCCCCTGCGTACTGGGCACCGACCGAGCCAATCAGGACAACCGTATCCACATAAGCATGGGGGTTTAACAGGGTAAGCGCCACAGCGGTAATCAAGGCAGAGCGCCTGGATTTAACCCACTCTTTCTTATCCTCTAGCCCCTTATTGGTAAAAGCTGAACGAAACGCCATAGCACCATAGCCAATCAGGAAGGCCACGCCCAACCAGGTCAACCAGACCATCCAGTTTCCTTCTGCTTGGGCCAAGTGTGACACCAGGTAGACACCACTGGTGATCAGGACAATATCCATCAGAACACACAGCGCAGCGATACTGTAGTGGTACTGACGGCGAATACTCTGCGTCAATAGATAAGCATTCTGCGCGCCAATTGCCATGATCAAGCTGATAGTAGTGATAAAGCCCTTGGTTAGAGGGGCTAGCAACAAACCCGAAATCACGTTGCCTCCTGTGGTCATTGGGGTCTGCCCGCGGTGTGCGGGTCGGAAAGTGGCGGGAGATTAAGAGGCGAGCTAGAATAAGTAAATTTAATTATATTGATACCTCATAAGAATATCTTATGTTAGATCTCAAACAGCTTCAGGCTTTTGCTTTCGTGGTAGAGGAGCAGAGTTTTGATAAGGCCGCCGCTTTGCTTCACGTCAGTCAATCTGCAGTATCCCAGCGAATCAAAGCGCTTGAGGGACAAGTCGGGCAGGCCCTACTCATCCGATCAACACCACTGCGCCCTACTGAAGCCGGTCTTAAAGTGCTGGGTTATTTCCAACAGATGCACCTTTTGCAACACGAGCTGCTAGCAGACATAGACCCGGAGGGCAGTAAAACCCGTTATAGCAACCAAAATAAGGTGCGTATCGCCCTTAACTCGGACAGCCTGGATACTTGGTTCCTTAAAGCCGTGACCCCCATCATTCGTTCCCACCACCTACTTGTTGACTTGAAAGTCGATGACCAGGAAGCCACCTTAGAGCTGCTCAAGAACGGAGAAGTCATTGGCTGTATTAGTTCGGTAACCAGTAACCTGCAGGGCTGCCAGTCCATTCTATTGGGACACATGGCTTACTACCCGGTATGCACTCCGGCTTTTAAGGCACACTACTTCTCGGACCCAGTCGATGTGGATGAATTTCGCTATGCCCCTGCAGTTGAATTCAACTATAAGGACCAGCTGCAAAGCCGATACTTAAAGCAGTTTTGGGGAATAGAGGCCGGCCAATACCCGTCTCACGAAATCCCCTCCTCTAAGGGATTCCTCAATTTTCTGACATTGGGCTTGGGCTGGGGAATGGCACCAGATATACAAGTGGAGGATTTATTAAGACAAGAGAAACTGATCAAGCTGACTCCAGATCAGCATCTGAAAATCCCCTTGTACTGGCATGTTTGGAATTTGAAATCCAAATTAATTAAAGAAATCACGCATACTTTGGCTGAGTATGCCCATAAAGCATTGCACCAGTAATCAGCACTGGTGCAAATAAATACTTGACCTTAGCTACGCCTCATCTCACTACCTGTTTCAAAACACCGAAATAGTTACTGGCCAGCTCAACATCATCGTAATAACCACGATCCTTTAGCAACTTATGCAACGCCCTGAGGTTATATGTGGGCACCGCCATGTAGGCATGATGTTCACAGTGGTAACTCAAACCTTCTGTGGGACTGACAAACAGAAGCCCTAAAATACCCCTAGGCACCGAACGCGTATTGTATTTTGGTTCCAAGTGGTAAAGATCTTTGACCCCAGCGTGTTCGGCGATCTGACGCATCCGAATAATAGCCATATACACGGTAAGATAAGCCACAATCCACAATAGATATAACTGCGGGACACCAAAAGCCCACAGTATGGCAAACATTACACTATTAACGAATAAACCTCGGGTTAACTGAAAATTCACTCGCTTTTTACGGCTTAGTAAGTCTCGCCCACTAAAAAATAAATATAAATTCGCTTTTAAACCAGTTAACCCCAAAAAATCTCTGGAAAACTTCCTAACCAAACTCTTTTTACTGACAGGATAATCCTTATAGTTTTGCAGGTCTGGATCTTGATCTGTACCGGCTTTGCGGTGATGCATCATATGACTTTTTATATAGGTTTCTCCATCCATTAACAAAAACGGTGAAGACAACCATTTACAAACAAAATTGTTATAGGCTCGAGTTGCGAAAAGTGTTTTATGACCAGTTTCGTGCATAATGGCTGCCAGGGCCTGCTGCCGCCCAGCAAGTAAAAATACTGCAACAATATAAGTTGCCCAGTGTGGCAATAACGCTGCTATGGTAAAAATTCCCATTATACCGAGCCAAGTGCTGACCACTATCCACCAGGCCTTGGCATCACTGCGCTGTAGGAATGGCTTAACCTCTTCTTTACTAAGGGGGATATTCATTGCAAGTCACCATTTTGTGATTATGTGTCAACACCTAACTTCTGCAATTGTTCCAACCAAATATTGCGACCGGTACGGTCATACTTGCGTACAATACTTTTAAGTTCCTGGTATTTATTTTGTGGCCTGATTACTTTTGGTAGTAAAGGGTCAGTCGCTAAACGATGGATAGCCTCGCCACCCAAGCGGCATGTTTCAGATAACGAAGCTTTGACAGGCTTTGATGCCAGGTTTGTAAGACTGCTCTCAAGAGCATCTATCAAGGCACCATACTCTCGATCTAAACGTTCAATATCCCACAAATCTTGTCCCCATTGATTAACCAGTGTGTCCGATACATCCTGCAAGACAAAGCAGTGCGCATTGGTTTCGAGACCTAGTGTAATCAGCATGTCGGTTAATTTTTGATGACTCAGTGTGAGATTATTGGGCCGCACCAATAGGTGATCCAGACCTTCGGCAAATCCATACCACTCAAGTACCATTAATGATTTCTTACGAACTGCACGTGCTGTTCTTTTAGGTAGGTGGCAGGCTATCCACCTGAAATCCCAGTTATCGTATTGAAAGGTATTGTTTTTCCAACGGTTTATAAAAGCGCGTTTGGACAGTGCTTTTTCTGTCAAACTGTAGATACCACGCCGATTTTGAGTGATCAGGCCGGTGCCCACCAATCTATTTAGTGTCACCCGTAAATTATTTTTGGAAACATCAAATGCATCAGATATGAAACCCAGCTGATTGGTTGCCAGTTCATGTCGCTTATTAACACCCATCAAATCCAATAGAATATTTTTGGGGGTAGGCTCATAGGTAAACTGATACATAGTGAATATTACGTCATTAGTCTTGAGATACCTTTTGTGTAATATTACAGAACCAGACCCAACACACAACACTTTGTAATTTTTATTTTAGAAAAAGTCATTTAAATCAACATAAACATTACCTGGATATTACTACAGGTATTCAGATCGCACTCTCACTTATTACCACCTAATAGCATTGCGATTAACAAAACACCCTAAGCATACCCATAGGATGACACTTTTCCCCACACCCTACTTAGACAAGCACTATACAAATCGCTTACCACTACTGAACTCCTTTAATTGTTGATCCAATTTACACAAAAAGGGGCCACCCATATAAACCACCAATCATATAAAATATATTATTCAAGAAATTAGCACCTCCCAAAATGACAAGCTTAAAATTAATTAAGCTCAATTGACTTTGCGAAAAACTTTTAACAACAAGAGGATATCAATCAGACCTCTAATGACAAACAGGCATTTGACATATGACCATTGATTAAAATCAACCTACCGAAGATCTGGAGCAACTTTCATTGAAAACCGACTGAAACTTTTACTGAGTGATCGCTACTAGTCCATATTTGTTTTAATCGCAGCTACAACTCACCTTGAGATTCCGGCCCAACAGCCTCAAGAGAAATCCGGGCTATTTAAAGTAAATTTACTCTAGGGCGTCATTCAATAAATATCATGCTGTTTCACTTTCCACTATTAAAAAAATCAAGCATCAAGATTAAAAAACGAAAAATAAATAAATTTTTCACTAATTAATTTACCTTCTCAACAGTCCATAAACCATCAATCATATTGCAATAAAATACATGTCACGCTTCACAGAATAACGGAAATGCCTCTCTATAATTCGCTCGATTTTATAAAAGTACAACGTGTAAAGTGGGTCTGATATGAATGATTCCTTCAAACTAATAACAGCTATCTGTTTATCCGCCCTCCTGGCTGCCTGTTCAGGTGGCGGGGGTGGTTCCGACAATGACAATAAAGGCACTCCTGAGGTTAGTGATGATGGAGGGATGAACCAAAATCCCAGTCCTGATCCCGACCCTGATCCCGACCCTGATCCCGACCCTGATCCCGATCCCGATCCCGATCCCGATCCCGATCCCGATCCCGATCCCGATCCCGGTGAAGATGGTTCCTTTGAACTCTCTTTGGAACAAAAACGTATCATGTTAGACACTCACAATGAGTACCGGGAGAGATGCGCGAAGGGTGAATCTGGAGAAGGTAACGGCCCAGAATCTGCCGGTAATATGCAGACCCTTTTTTGGGATGATGCTTTGGCAAAAATGGCCAAAGAAAGAGCATCAGCCTGCTATTTTGGTCACTTAAATGAGGCAACCGGTATTAGAGAGGCATTTGAAAAAGTTAAAGGTGAAGTATCTTTTGTATTGCCCGCTGGCAGTATTGAAATCGGAGAAAATGTTTCAATTAATATTTTTAATCCACCGGCATCGCAGTATGCTGCCGAGACCTGGGCCGGCTCAGTTAAATCTTGGTATGATGAAAGCTATGGGTATGACTGGGATAATGAATTCTGTCATGCGGAAACATGTGGCCATTGGGCCCAGGTATGCCATGGAGAAACCCGTTATGTTGGCTGTGCTGTAGCGGAATGCGATAGCATTATTGGTTCTAGTAACCCTGCCTATAACGATGGCGCACATGTGGTGGTATGTAATTACTTCCCCTCATTAGATAAGAGCCGACGTATTCCTTTCACCAATGGCTGGGGATATGAAACCTGTAGAACGTGCCAAAACTACGACCTTCCCTACTGTGTTGATAACATGTGTACAGGAGGGATAGCCAAAGATTGGAATGCCTCAGAAAAAAGAAACAAGAATGTAGATCAGTGTACCGATGGCTTGGGCAGAGATATAGTACCTTGTAGCTTTTACGATAATGAGGGTGTTCCCCCCCAGGTAACAGGGTTCAAATATAAATACTCTGAAGGAAAAGTAATATTATCATGGAATGAAGCCATTAAAAATGGTGGCACACATCACTATAAGATTTTCCGAGATGAGGAGTTTGTAGGTAAAACTCGCCACTTGACCTACAGTGACTCTGATTTAGGTCAGGAAAAAAATTATAGATATAAAATAATTGCTGTGGATCATGCTGATCAAAGAAGTCAGCCAGCATTTCTGGATGTAATTATTGATTAAGTTTACAAGGTCCTAATATAGCACTTGATGACTCAAGGGACTAAGAAGGTTATTAGGGTCTACCTACTTCAATTATCGTAGTTAGAATAATGAGTGTAGGCAGGCCCTAGTAAGAGTCTCAAGAGTTGTTCTTCGTAATAAAAATTGCAGCCAATATAAATTGGCTCAATGCGTACCTTGATGATATGACTTATTAACTCACCGATCTCTAACTACTAATAACTATTTTATCTGTCATAGAGGACCATAGTTTTAGCTTTTCCATAGTCAGAACTCTTTATGGCGGCTCTAAAGGATCTCTGTAGAATACGGTAGATTTTCCTTATCCGATGGGTAAGAGGGAGCTATATGGGCTTCCAGCCTATGCCATGGGAGGAGGCCATCCATTTGAGAAAGGAATTTTCCCTGCGGGTTTTAGGACGCTTCAAACGGTATCCTGCTTCGGCAAAGGTGACTTGGTGCATGATCTATCATAGCCTTGACTGATAACCGAATACTATTAGATTTGATCCGAATTATTGAGGCCCCTTAGAAAAGAAGGTAGCCTCCATGATAACTACCTCAATGTAGTTATCATGGCAGGGGTTTAGTACTACTAACACTTTAAGATAAGAGGATAAAATAAACTAAAGCACGTCATCTAAGTGCTGTAAGAAAGGTACTATTGTTTGATTCCTCACATCCTGACTCATATCTCGACCGATACTCGTATGATCCAAATTTACCCATCTCTGTGAATACCACCCTAGGTCAGTATCTTGAGCTGTATAAGCAAAAGAGTGAACCCCAGATAATTCAATGACCTCAGCCCCACCAGTCAACTGCCTAAGATATAAATTATCTTTGTAAGGAAATTGTGTATTGAGATCAGTGTAATAGCTTAAGTAACTAGAATTCATGGGATTACGATGGAATGAAGAAGTTACTCCCAACTCATTTTGGGTCCATTTACAAACACCATCAAAACTGTGTACAACAGTTCGTATATTACGAAAATCGGGATCAGCTCGTATAGCTTTCGCCAATCTCATAACGAGACAACCACCACGAGAAGAGCCCGCCAAGTAAATAGTCTCTAGATTGGAGGCATAAGCCTTTGACTTTAGCCAACTGAGGTATGCCTTTTCTATACGAGACTTCTCATTACCACTAATCATCTGGTTAAATTGTGTATCAAAAGCAATCGCCAAGAAGGTCTCATCTGTTGGAAAATGCTCTGAATCTAGCAACTGTCGAGCAAGTGAACGTCCATCTATACTGCGAGAGCAAGATCTCTTTAGTACTCCACAGTCTTTTTTATAGCCAGACCTCTGGCCTGTCACAGAACTTTCTGCACCATTTCCTGGTGGCTGTTGTCCTGCAGCAATAAATACTAAGTTTTTTACATCATCGCGTGCTGGGTTTTGCACTCTAGCAATCTGAGTATGAAGCTGACGGCTATTACTAACGCCCTCTATCTCCCAGGCTCGATACTCAGATAGGGTGTCTTGTTTGAGGCACCAAAATTCCTGGCAATACCGAACCCGCTCCAAATTCACCGAAAAATCCGACTTTGGCTCGAAAGCTTGAACCTGGGCAGAATTAAAAGCAATCGACAGCCAAAATAATTTTTTTATTATTTGAAATTTCATTATTCACCAATAGTGTACTTTAACAATCTAATGATCCATGGGGAGCCAAACCTCATATAGCCCTAATTACTGCCTTTAGCAATGAAGTAGACCGCAATTGAAAACTATTCTACTCCAAGCGAAAGAGCCATCCATGGCTCTCACTGAGGCAGTTACTACTCAACGGTTTCTGGATTATTTATATTCTCGGCATCAGATTTAGAAACATCAATATGCCGGAAAACTATTCTATCTACCTTAAATTTCTGTGAACGGCCTGACATCACCAGCTTATACGATTCGCCTGCTTTTAGCTTATAAACGGCGACACGTTTATTATCATGACCACCAGGATCAAATTTATTGCCAGATTCCCAGATGAATTTATTATGTTCTCCACCAAAGAACTTTGTATCTTTTTTTAATAGTTCCAGAGGAGCATCTTTACCATGACTATTCCCAGCATTAGGTCCCGCCTCATAATTTCCTTCAAGTCGAAAGTAAGCGTCATTTGCTAGGTCTGTACGAAACTCACCCTCATACACCAAGTTTTCTTTCGCAGCGTGCAGATGCAAATAGTACAAACCACTTTTTGTTATATTGAAAGTG
This sequence comes from Microbulbifer mixtoriginis (SeqCode), assembly GCF_052468275.1. Taxonomy (NCBI): domain Bacteria; kingdom Pseudomonadati; phylum Pseudomonadota; class Gammaproteobacteria; order Cellvibrionales; family Microbulbiferaceae; genus Microbulbifer; species Microbulbifer mixtoriginis (SeqCode). The sequence continues at coordinate 4,297,232 of NZ_CP174341.1, forward strand.
TACTCCAAGGGAGATTTAGGTGGGCCGTTTAGTGGCGTATTACCATTAAACTCAAGATAACTGCTCCCTGTATGGCCGCCAATATCATTTTTCTTGATCCATTCACCTAGATTTGAGTAGGTATTTTCAGCCTCCATAATTACCAGGCCGTTTTGTTCCGTGTAGTCACCTTCAGGTTGATCTGGATTTAACTTGTCAAAATTCCAAATCGGACCGATATGACCACATCCTTCTTTACCTATATCCACACGGCCGGGACAGTAGTTTTCATCACCGGCATCATTTGCCGGGCCGTTACCACACTGAATATCATTGTATTTGGGACGGCCAGCCGATCCTGGGCCCGGGCCAATTAGGTCACAAGCTTCTTTAACCGTTATTGTTCCATGGTCGGTCGAAACCATAATATCGGCAATATTGTGGTCAAAAGTTGACTCACAAAAACATTGATCCCCAATAGAATAACTATCCATCCAATTAGTTTGAGGTTCGAGTAAAACATCATTAGGGTTAATTGGTAGAACTTTTACAATATCTGGGTGAACATTGCTATTTATACCTTCCGCTTTGATGACCACTGCCCAGTCCTGATTAGCTTCTGTTGGGGCAGTGCCAATACTATGAGTACCTATTCCGTCAAGTTGATTACCCGTTGTCAACTGGCCGCTTCTTGGATTGAACCAGTAAACCTTATAGGTATCCTCATTTGGAATCTCTATATTCGTTGTGCCACCTTCACGCAAGTAAACTAGATAAACATTACCGCTATCTGAAAGCACCCAATCGTTATTGGTTGAAGTTACTTCATTATCCACATTCAAACTGTGTAGATTAACTTCAAGTTGATTTTGCAAAATATCGTTAAAGAATTTAACAAAGTGACCAGTTTGCTCCCAATGGTTGTCAAACTCCCTTAAGTTCTCTACCGCTAAGTCATACGCGTGGCCGGAATTAGGATTTTTTAAATACCACTCAAATCCTGCACCACCTCCCATAACACTGCCCCACATCCAGTTGACCCTCTGAACTTGGGTAACCTCAGAATGGGGCACAGGCGCTTGCCCGCCGGAAGCTTCAGTGAAAGTAACATACCAAAGATGGTTATTATTCTGGGATTCAGTCAGCCACTTTCTACTCATCTGATAAGGGGCATTGCGATGGTTCGCATCGCTAGGAATATTATCAATTTGAATACTCGGTCCATTAAAATTACTATTTCCCAACAATGGCCGATAGTGCTGATCCCATTGGCCACCATACGTATGGAGCAGGGTGGGATGATCGTAGGGGTCTACATCCTTTAAATATTTAGCGATTGCCTTGTGTTGCTCTTGGCTAAGAGTGCTCTCCTCACCCATATTCCATTGTAGCGCCGGGTGATGTCCAAAGCGGGAAATCATCTCCCGGTAATATAATTTACGTTCAAGCCCTAAATTACCGTTATTCAGAACTTTATTATTCTCTGTTTCCTGCGTCATAAAGTGAATCAGCATGCCTTTACTGGTCATGTGATCCATTGCGACTTCCCACTGGTCTAATTTGCTGACATCAAAAGCCCGATGGTTACCATCATATACCGTCCAAGGATGAGCATCGCAACCATCACCACTCTCGGTGTTTGCCATGATATAAATTGCGTTGACATTTTTTTCAGCTATATAATTCACTAAACCAATAAGGCTTTTTCCTTTACCATCTTTCCAGGTAGGGTCTCCATTATTCCAATCACCAAGGTGGGGCTCAAAACTATGTAATATGCCTTTGCAGGAATTTACGTTATAGTGTTTTTCTGTATTATCAAAGCTTGAATAACCAAAAATATTTTCAGGGCTATCCATTCCACCTTCTATATATACCGACTTATCCCCCAGATGCTGCAAGTAGCGGGTTCCTTTTTTATGTACCAGTAATCCCTTACTCCTCATATCAAGCTCAGGTGCTGTGGATTGTAATACTGGGAAATAACCACTTTCACCATCAAATGAAATAGCATTACCTGCATTTGTATCTAGATCAACCGCAACCTGGCTCCCTTGTCTCATAGATATATCGAAGAACCATTTACCTGAAGTTGGCGGTGAAAAATAGGCACGCCACTTAGTTCCTTCAGTTGCACCTGTATTTGCTGAATTGCCATCAGCGGCGAAATGTCCAGGCACTGTGTAAGACAAGTCACCTTGTGTAAAGATCACGTTATATCGATAATCGGTAAACGTAGCATCATCATTTTCTGATGCATACAAATCATCACAAGTGATCGTTATACGGTGCCACTTTTCCAGCGTACCGGAAACAGTACAATGTTCACTATGGCCGATATCATCCGGGTCAACTGGACCCGGAGGATCTGTTGGATCTGGGTCTGGATCTGTAGGATCGGTTCCATCATTCTGCTTTACAGTAAATGTAATTGAGGCACTGGTTCCGGCAGTGCCTGCCCCATCATCCAGAGAATAAGGTGTTGCGGTAAGGGTGTAAGTTCCAACTGCGGGGGTCCAATGATTAAAATCACCCTGATCATCACCAAATAGAGCATAGGGCGAGACATTTTCAGTCATATTGTGCGTCTGAGCCCCTGCCAACTCAAATATTACACTCTCTGCCTGATCACTATTTGCCCTAATATTTAACTGGCTTCCAACCTGGCTTAGATATATCTCTGCACCATCGGTAAGTGAAAAAATATCCGAGTTGCCCTGTGAATTGACCAGAGTGAAAGACGATATTGCTAATCCATTCCCAGGGTCCGTTATATCAGAACCTATCGAAGGAGGCGGGCTCTCATTATCAGATTCCCCAGACGACGAGTCGCCACCACAACCAGCCAATGTGGCGGTAATCAGAAGTGCCAAAGGCAAGCTACTGTTATTCATTTCCAGTTTTCTCTACTTTAGAAGTAAACAATTATTTACTAATTACAGGATTTAATAGGCATATAGAAATTGGCTACAGCATGCAGCACTGGCCAGATACTAAATCGCTCAGATACATACCTACCGTGAATTCAGTCACATGTAATCAGGACTAGTTCCACAGCTTATAGATTGGCGAAAAAAACTATTTTTTTTCATTTTTCTCAAACAAGAAGGTTTTGATCCACCTTCACTTTAATAGCATTAGAATTACCCTTATCAAATCCTTAAGCCAACCAACAAACCGACAAAAAGATTCCGAATAGAACCAAAAGAACCATTGGCTCCAACAAGATAAAATAGTGAGAAAAAGATGAACAGTGCTAAGAAATTATTCGACGGAGCGGGAAATCTGGACGATGCTATACCTCATTCAAAATATACACCTACGAGAAAATTATCTGTTACGATAGAAGAGATTACTTAACCCGATAATTTATAGATTCAGATCATATTAAAAGCTTTCGCGCGATATTACGATAGCGCTTTTATTTTAACTCCCGATATATATTAAACCATTTTTAATTTATATCTCCGCAGACTAGACAAATTGGAACACCAACTGCTCCGCAAGGATCAACTAAAATTGGAAGCGTTACCGCCAGCGTAGTAAAAATTATACTTTGTAAGTACTGGAGGAATTTAATCTCACCAAACCCAAATCGTCAGTCAAAAAAACTGGTTCAAAATCACACTTTAAGTGTTAAACTCATACTATAATGGCGTCGCTTTATACATTAACTTAAGAAATTCACTAAAATAATTTATTTGTCATTTGGCGACCAATTTCATAGATTATTAGCAGTACAAAAAAAATCAGTATGACTACCAATAACCAGGAACTTTATGCTTCTGAGCCAACAGGCTTGGCAACTTCCACTTATCGTCACGTACTATACTGGCAACACCTAGGGTTTCCAAAAGATAAGTTAAAGAATATATATGGTGATCATTACTCTGAGTTTCAAAACCTACAACATCGTGTACCAGTGAGGCTGACTGGACAAGCACTTCAAGAGGTATCCGACTACTTCAGTGATAACACCATAGCGTTTCGTACTGGTCTAGATGTGTCAATTTCCAGCATCCAAGCATTTGCTCATGTCTTAATGGCTTGCCCTACTGTCAGACATCTTGTTAGCCTCGGTACGCAATTCCAACAACTGGGCACACAAGGCTATCAAGGGTTATTCAGTGAGGGGAATGAACGCTCCAGCTTTGATATTTTAATTCCTAGCTTTTCGCCTCTCACCACACAACAAGTTGAATTGAATATTGGAGTCATTTTTAAGCTGATTTCAGATATTGTTGTCGATTATGAAAGCTGCCATCCGGTTATTCACTTTGCTCATCATAATTCCGAATTAATGAATAATGCCTCCTCCTTAATTAATATTCCCATTGAATTTGGGCATAAAAAAAATTGCATTAGCTTTGATAACTCCATTCTTGATAAACAACTATGTAGCCCAGGAAAAACCTCCCTTGACTTTAATAAGCTCACTGCAAAGAAGCAGCTCCAGAAGATGAAGTCAGATGAATCATTACCCAATCGATGTAAAGATATTATCAAAGATTATTTATCAGAGGGTGCAGCCAACCTGGATTTCTTGGCAGACATACTGCAAATTAATAAGCGCTCCTTACAGATTCGCCTAAATGCACAAAATACATCTTTTAGACGTTTATTGGATTTAGCCCGGAGAGAAAAACTGAATTCACTGGATATCCAGTCCATGGACAAGTTACAAGTCGCAAAAGAATTAGGGTTCTCAACAATTATAGCGTACGAAGAATCCTACAAACGCTGGAAAAACATTTGATCAACCCTATCAAATAAAAAATAAATAAAAGAAAAAATCAACACACTACCAACCAAGACAATCTTATTTAAACTCTAACTGTTAATTCTACAGCCCACGAAAATACTGCCAGCGAGCTTATAGATGTCATTCGATCTATATTGCTCGCCCCCAGAAATTCAACCATCTATTCTCCGACAACTCCTATGGAACTTTTCAGATCATGTTTTTTTCAACTGAAATTTTAAGAGTGAGCCTAGGACCAATCTTCTATTTATGAAACTCTGGAGAACGCCAGCATCTTCATAAGTCGAATCAAACACAATTAAGCCACCTAGAAGCAACAAAAATCAGGAATTTTCAAACCACTAATGATTACCATCAATAAAGGAAATTAACCACCCCTAAATATAAAGGCTCACATTTAACAATATTAGTGGCGATGTACCTCCCCCACTAAACACCGATCAATATCTCCCGGAGCACTTTCTAATTGCCTCAATTGCTTTTGGCTCTCCAATAGAAGAATATTATTCGCTTGGTATTTAGGTTTAAAATCCATTAATTGCTGGTAGGCAGCCTGATAAATGCCCTTCGCTTCAGCACTCATCAAAAAATCTGTAATCGTGCTGCTAAACAATAAGCGATGACTGTAAAATGCCCCTTCAAGCTGGGCCCTCTGAAGTAAACTAGATGGCTCTGAAGAAATATTTCTAGCTCGATAATTTGCAGGAACCTCTATTTTACAAACATTTTCCACATGCGGTTTCGACTCAAATTTATATCTACAATCAGACTTAAAACTCTGCTTCAGCCTTTCTATATTCTTCCCAAAATCCGGATCTGATTGGCCATATATAACTCTAGAGACCTCAAGAAAAATCATCATACCTCCACACATCATACAGGGCTCCAGAGTGCTGTAGATCGTAGTATCATTAAGGTAATTAGTCTCTTTCCCTCTACATTTACTGCCGATACATTGCTGCATTAATCGCACTTCAGCATGTTGGGTTTTATCTCGACACAAACCAACTGCATTGCGCTGTACTCCTATAATTTTTTCCTGCACATTGTCATACAGGACTGCCGCAATATTGTAGCCGCGCTTCTGTTTTTCTTTTGGCTCCACCCAATCAAGGTAAGCTACCGAGTAAGCAAGCAGCATGAGTATCTCGTCTTTCTCCTGCTGAACAACTGAGCTGGGCGGCAACTCAGCCTGAGCACCCATGGCAATAATCCCAAAATATAACCAGCAAATAAAACGCAACATAAAATGTCCGAAGTATTCTAACGGTTTAAAGCCACTCCCTAGCTAAAGCAACCACAGTTTTTACCCGCGCCGGTAACGCCTTGTGGCGACGTGTAATTAGAAATAAAGTCTCAGTGATGGAGTTCGCCAAGCGATGAGGCTTAATTTGCGCAAAATTATGAAAGGCATTGACTGCATGAGCGGGTAATACCGTAAAACCCAAGCCCATACTGACCGGTTCCAAGATCAGGCCAATTTGGTTACAAAATCCCTTGAGTTTAAACATATCTACATGCTGGAATTCTGAGAAATTTGCCCCCAGTAACAAGCCCGCTTGATGAGCACCATCTGGGTGACCGATATAACCCAACTCTAGCAACACCCTCCAACTCAACTTCTTGACTGACGCAGGGGTCACAAGCAGTAATTCTTCACTGCCTACTGGCTGACTCGCTATCTCCGCCATTGTTGACGGATTAGTTACAAACCCAATGTCTGCCTTATAACCAAGTATGGATTCTTCCACAGCCTGATTAGGAGCAAAACGATAGTCTATGGTCAGTTTCGGGTGTTCTCTTTGCAGGTCCAGTAATTTTGGATAGAGCTTTAGACCCACACTACCTGGGGATTGAATACTCACTTGTCCCTCATAAGCTGGATCTTCGCCAAGTCGTTGACCCAATGTAGATAGGGATTCGACGATATCTTGTGCCTCTAGGTATAGCTTTTCGCCTGCCTCGGTCAGGGTGAATTGTTTCCCCTGCCGATGGATCAGCGCCAACCCAAGGAAGTCTTCCAGGCGGCGTAAGTGTTGACTAACGCCAGATTGGGTCATATGCAGGTGCTGCGCCGTTTTGGTAAAGCTACCTAGCTCCACCAAAGTACAGAAACTACGCAGCCACACAGGGTTAATCATTACAAAAGTTACTCAAAAAAATTACAAATCATAATTATACGTAATGATCTGGGCACAGTAACTTATGCGAAAGTAATTGTTGGAGAGTGACTAATGAAGAGTGTTTATCCGAGAAACTTTTCTCATATCGGTATTTCAGTGCCTGACTTGGAAGCTGCCGTTAAGTTCTACACAGAGGTCATGGGCTGGTACCTGATTATGCCACCAACGGAAATCAGTGAAGATCACAGCGCCATTGGTGAGATGTGTACCGATGTCTTTGGAGCCAAGTGGGGTAGTTTCCGCATCGCTCACCTTTCCACCGGCGATCGTATCGGTGTGGAACTATTCCAATTTCCCAACCAGGAAAACCCAAAGGATAATTTCGAATACTGGAAAACCGGCGTATTCCACTTCTGTGTTCAGGACCCGAACCTGGAAGAACTGGCAGAGAAAATTGTCGCAGCTGGTGGTAAAAAGCGTATGCCAAAACCCAGATATTACTATCCAGGAGAAAAGCCATATCGCATGATTTATATGGAAGATCCGTTTGGCAATATTCTGGAAATATACAGCCACAGTTACGAACTGATTTATAGTAGCGGTGCCTACAACTGATTCTACAGTGAACCGGCACCGGTACTTCCGGTGCCATAATCAGCATTTGGTTGATCGCTGGCAGTTTGTATTGCTAGTGCAAGACTTTATTGTCTGAGAGGAAATCAGCAATCACCTTGCCTAAAACCGAGTGTTGATCCTCGTCTAAATGAATACCATCCCGTTCACTGACTTTGACCCACCTATTTGCATCCAGAAATAAGGTACCCAGATCGTTAGAGACTTTTTCCAGCTCCTGCGGGAAACCTTCACAGCGTTTTTTCGCACCAGTAAATTTATAGCCAATAATGCCGCAAGGATTGTTGATCGTTAGGGGAGCAACAATTAGAACCTTAGGTACTGGCATACCCGGCTCGATAGGTGCACTGCGAATTACGGAGACTAGCTTAGCCACCCCCTGGGCAGACATACTGGCTTTATTATCGTGAGTATCCTGGAAATCATTGGTGCCCAACATTAGGATTACACAATGCAATGGGGAGTGCATTTCAATCACCTGTGCCAATCCCTCAACACCCCGCCGGCCCTCACGAAATGGATCGTCCCAAACGGTCTTGCGACCATTCAGGCAATTTTCAATCACTCGTACATTATGCTTATTTTCATTTAAGTGGAACTCCATAACTCCAGGCCAACGCTGGGCAAATGTCATGCGCTGTCGCGTATCCGGAATGATGCCCCAGGAAACACTATCGGAATAAACCAGAATATTATCCATCTTGCCGACCTCCTTCCTTATATTTGGGGAACTCACTTACAAAGAGATTCCCGAACTTTATGGACAAAGGGGCCAACTCCTAAGGAAATGTAAGCCCAAGCTAAATTTAAACTCTAGTATGGCACCACCAAATGCGCTATTCCCCGCAAAGTTAGACGTGAAATAATCAACGAACTGACACCACAAACAGCAATAGCTGCCGTTAACGGCAAAGGCGTGCCATCAAAAACCAGACTGGTTAAAACAATAGCCAATGCTCCGAGCAACATTTGTAAAGCGCCACCCAGGGCTGCGGCAGTACCAGCAATGGGGCCATGTTCTTCAAGAGATAACACCATGGAAGTGGGAATAACCAGCCCAAGGAATATATTACAGGTCAACAACATTGCCACCAGTAATAAAAATTGATCATAACCCCAAAACACAACCATACACATCACCATAGAGCTGATGGCAAAACCAGCAGTAGCCCACTTCACCACCGCCACTGAACCAAAACGGGCCCCCAGGTTTGCAGCAAACTGACTAGAGATAAAGAAACCCAGCGCATTTAAGGCAAAAGCAAGGCTGAACTCCGTTGGTGTCAGCCCATAAAAATCGGTGTACAGGAAAGAGGCCGTGGCAAGGAAAGAAAAAAAGCTGGCGATACCCAAACCACCGATGCTAGTCAGACCCACATACACAGGGTCGCGCAGCAATGTCGAGAAAGCGCCAAGCATGGCATTTAAACGAAATGGTACACGGTGATGATGATGTAAGGTCTCCGGCAAGCTGGTTACTGCCAGCAATAAGCTGGCCAGGGTCAGCAAAGCAATCAGTAAAAATACACTGCGCCACCCAAAAGGGACTATCAAGGTACTGCCTATCAGCGGGGCGAGCATCGGCGATATAGAAATAACCAACATCACCGTAGTCATTAAGCGAGTGGCCTGGGTACCAGTGTAATAATCTCGAATCACTGCCCTGGGGATCGACATCACCGAAGCGGCACCAACGCCCTGTAAAAACCTTAGAGCGATCAGCGCCTCTATTGAGGGCGCCAGAGCACAACCGATAGAAGCCAAGGTAAAAAGAACCAATCCAAAATACAGCGGTGGCTTTCTACCAAACATGTCCGAAGCGGGGCCATAAAATAGTTGGCATACCCCAAAAGCAACAAAGTAAGATATCAGGGTGTACTGAGCAGCCTCTATAGGGGCTCCCAAATCCTGGGCGATATCCGGTAGGGCCGGCAGATACATATCAATAGCAACAGGCCCAACACAGCTCAATAAGCCCAGAATGAGTGCCATCTTAATAAAATTCAACTTCATAGAATGTCCAATAAATCAGGCTCGGAAATACAAAAAAATCGAAATGTCGCTATCAGGAAATAACCTGATGCTTCCAGAGTAAATTCTCTTATTTCATTCAAGCTAGCGCTCTTGCAGTACAGAATACCTGCCTAGGTATAAGAAATGCGAACACAAACGTTTACAGCCCAAAAGTCGGCTCAACCTCGCAATCTTTTTACTCCCCAATTCCCACAGTTATTCAGTGGCAACTAAAAGCTCTATCGCCCAGAAGTACTGACCATTTCCTAAAAGCCTATACCGACCGGATAGTCGGACATTAAGATTAGCCAAGGCAAAAGTTTGGATGGCGATGATCTAGGAGGATAGCGTTCAAGACGCTGGGGGTTAGGTAAAAATAGATGAAATTATGCGTCCGCTCCCCTATTGACCCTGTTTAGCCCTCCTGATGATGGGGTAGAAATATGTTCGAATCCTATATCTCACTAGCCAGACTGCAGTTTCCTATCGGTGGTTTTATCCGTTTACAGAGAAATCAGAAATTGTGGCACTAGAAAAACGCCGCAGGAATCACTCTGTACCCAGTTGGTCATTAGCGGCTGCAAAAGCCGAACGTTTGCCCCTGCGCTCTCGCCACCGCTTTGCCCCACAAATTCCTTTGCGCACTCGGCCTGCACTCAACCGGCGGCAGCAAAAAACCCCTTTGTTTATTGCCCACACGCCCTGTTGGGTAATCACAATGTATCCAGAGGGCGAAACTGTAAATCGGTTACTGGGAACCCTAAAATCTCAGCGCCTTCGTGCCAGCCAAGTCGCTGGCGTTGAAGGGCGCAATGGTATACCCAAGCTTGAGGACGATGAGGTTCTCTGTAACGCCATCACGCGTTGGCGTCACTTATGTGAGCTGAAAAGTTCTGAGATCGGTTGTTATCTGGCTCACCTTCGCGCTATTCGTCAGGCTTATCAGGCCGGTCTACAAAGGGTATGTATCCTCGAGGATGACGTTCAAGTGGAAGGTGACTTTGCCAGAGTATTGGCGGAGCTGGAGCGATTGCCCCCAGAAGTGGAAATGATTCGTTTGATGGGCCTGAAAGTACGCAAGCGCAAAATTATCCGATCCCTCAATGATGGTGTGCACAAGCTAGTTCGCCCAGAGCGGGGTTGGTGCGGGGCCCAGGGTTATTTGATCAATCGCTGTGGAATGGAAAAGGTTCTGAGGTATGCCAGGCGGATTTTCGAGCCTATCGATAAGGTCTTTGATCACTTTTGGCAGTTTGATCTGAAGCTTTATGGTATCGAGCCCCATCTACTATGGGAAACCGAACACATTTCCAGTATCGAAAAATCTAACGTCCACAAGGCCAAGGTGGCCCGTTGGCTTTATTGGCTACACCCTTTTGGCAAGCTGTGGCGCAGTATTGAAAGACATAGCTACCTGTATCGTTTTAAAGGCGATTTTTACCCAGCAGAGAAACCAAAGAAACGCCCAGGGCGCACTGCCCGAATGAAACTCTAATTCAAGAGATAACCAGGGCGCCTCTGAATAATTCCGTGATGCCTCTGGGTTTCAGAGCCGTTCTCTATCAAAAAGTGGCTTTGCACAAATATCTAAGACCTTTCAAGAGAACACAACGCATAGTGTGAACACTCCACAAGGCCCGCATAGATCTTATGGAATTATTCAGTGGCTCCCTAGATATCCCAATAGCGCTGCATTTTTAAAAACATGAAAGAGGCCGTCCAGGTAATCATGACCAACCCCGTTAAAGCCTCTAAGCCAGCAGTGAAGCGTAGATGCCCCAAAGGCTCAATATCGCCAAAGCCAAGGGAGGTATAAGTGGTAAATGAGAAATACGCACAATCAAGCAGGCTGCCGTTGAAATTACCTTCTAGTGTGCCGAAGTAAGGCGAATTCACCATAAAGTAATAGCCGTAGGCGAAGAGCCAGATTTCCGCTACGTGAGCCAAAAGGGCACCAAACACCCCCAACACTATGGCAAAGTTGTGCCGCACCGGTAGCCAGCGCCCCAGGTGCACCAAAGCATTGAGGACTTCATGATGAATCAGCACCACAATAGCAACAATGATGCTGTTCACCGCAAAGGCAAAAGCCAATTCAGCGTCGATCATGGAAAAACTCGCGCACCAGCCTCCCGGCCTCTTCAGCCATCACACCAGACTCCACAGAAATTTTATGATTGAAGAAACCAGCTTCACCAAGCTTCAGCTGGCTTTCCACCACGCCGGCACGTGGCTCTTTGGCACCAAAAACCAAACGACCAACACGCGCATGCATCAAGGTTCCAAAACACATAGTGCAGGGCTCGATAGTGACGTAAAGCGTGGTATTTGGCAGGCGGTAGTTTTGCTCTGCCTCCGCCGCGTGACGTAATGCGACAATTTCCGCATGAGCACTGGGGTCACAGTTGCCAATAGGGCGATTACTGCCCTCGCCAATGATTTTACCTTCCCGCACCAATACGGCCCCAACCGGTACTTCTCCCCGCTCTGCGGCAAGCTCGGCTAATTCCAGGGCTCTGCGCATAAACGCATAGTCTTTAGGTGTCGCCATAACTCTTTCTTAGACCTCTACTACAGGGAGTACCAACGCATACACAAAGTATTTCGCTGTCATTTCTACTAGATTATTTTCTCTTGATGAAACGACGAACAATAAAATCCGCCTCGAGAACCAGGCTTTCCTGCTCTTCCAGCTCCGCGCGAGCCTCTCGATTGCCCTTCCAGGCAAAAGGCGTCATCGCGAGAAAATCCGCAATCGCTTCGTGCCCGCGCAATTCAAAAGGAAAACAGCAGCGTAAATCGACCTCGGGATACAGCCCCTCAATCAACTTTGGGGCTGGGTGTTTACGAGGCTCCCGGTAGAGGTGTCCCTTCAAACTCCACAAGTGATCCGGACCGGGAGAAACATCCAGCAAATGCCCCCCCTCCTTTATTACCCTAAGCATCTCAGTATCCGGTGCAGGCGCAAAAATACGTAAGAGGTGATCCACGCTATTTGAAGCCACTGGCAGGTTGGTATTGCTGGATACAACAAACTGAGCACCACTGTCGGCTTTAGCCGCCATACGGACGCCTGACTTGGAAATATCTACCCCGGCCAACGCATGGCCGTGCCATCCGGCAGACTCCAACTGGCGTAAATAGTAACCTTCGCCACAACCGATATCCAAAAGCCGGCGCCCAGACTGGTAGGGCAGCAGCGCGGTAATCGTGTCCACTAGTGGGCGATAATAGCCCGCCTTGAGAAAGCGGCGACGGGCATGCAGCATTTCTGTGGAATCTCCCGGGTCCTTGCGCCGCTTGCGATAGACGGGTAACAAATTAACGTAACCCTCCCGCGCGCGATCAAAACTGTGCCGGTTACTGCAGTGCCAGGTATCTTTACCCAGCGTCAATGGCGTTGCGCAGAGGGGACATTGCCAAATCATTCAACTTCCTGAACTTGTGTATTCTTCATCATTGAGGGAGGGGTGCGCTGTAAAATAAGATCCGCTGCCTTCTCCGCAATTGCGATCACCGGTGCATTGGTATTACCGCTGATCAGGGCCGGCATTATGGAGGCGTCCACAACCCTCAGTCCATCTACTCCATGTACTTTTAACTCCGCGTCGACTACTGCGAGATCATCATTGCCCATCTTACAAGTGCCCACCGGGTGATAAATTGTCTCGGCATGCTGACGAATATAGTGTTTGATGGAAGCCTTGCTGCTGAGCTTATGCTCCGGCAGCCAGAGGCGCTTCTGGTAGCGTTGTAAATCTTCCTGGTGGATGATGTCCCGAGCCATTTCGAATGACTCCAGCATCACCTGCATATCTTCAGGCTCGCTAAGATAATTGGGTTGGATACTCGGCAGGGCCTTGGGATCCTCTGTATTGAGAGTTATTTCACCACGGCTTTTGGGACGCAATGCACATGCATGCAAGGTGTAACCATACCCCGACTGTTTATTGAAACCGTGTTCAAAGGATGGCACTGCCGTGAAGTGGAATTGTATGTCCGGGCGGCCGTTGGCCAAGGTTGAACTCGCGAATCCCCCCGCTTCGGCAACATTACTGGTCAATGGGCCCCGATTCAGGAAGAACCATTCAGGCGCACGCATGGCGTGCTTCACTCTCGCCCACAGATCATTCGAAAAAGTGATTGGGTCTGAGGTCTCCACCACCTGAGAGATATCGAGGTGGTCCTGAAGGTTTTTACCCACCCCTGGCAGGTGGTTCTGCGGCAGAATATCAAACTTACGCAGCTCCTCTTGTGGGCCAATGCCTGAGAGCAATAGCAAATGCGGGGTCTGTATTGCGCCTGCGCAGAGTAATACCTCCTTATTGGCCAATATTTTTTTACCATTGAGCAATTCCACCCCCACAGCCCTGTCACCTCTCAATATCAGCCGAGCGACTGGACTACGCGTGAGTACTCGTAAATTGGGACGCTTTTTTATCGGATGTAAATAGGCTGCAGCAGCAGAGCACCGCCGACCTCTGCGCTGTGTTACCTGGTAAAAGCCCACTCCATTCTGCTGGCTGCCATTAAAATCACTGTTTGCCCGGTGTCCAGCAGACTGAGCTGCGCGCAGGAAGGCTTGCCCAGACTCAGTTTTCCACTTCAGATCACTTACCGTGAGCGGTCCATAGCCACTATGGTGCGCATCACTACCACGCTCATTGCCCTCCGAGAGAAGAAAGTAAGGCAATAAACTACGCCATCCCCAGCCTGCATTACCTGCGGCTTCCCAGGCATCATAGTCCTCACTTTGACCACGGATATAAACCATCGCGTTAATCGCGCTACTGCCCCCGAGAGTACGGCCTCTCGGCCAGAACAATCGACGCTTGTTCAGGCTTTGCTGTGGTTCTGTGTAATGGTGGAGGTTATAGTCTGTGCCTGACATCAACATCCCGATACCCAGGGGCATGGATATCAACGGACTGCGATCCGGGGGCCCTGCCTCGAGCAGGCAAACACGATGCTGCTCATCAGTACTCAGCCGGTTGGCCAATACACAGCCGGCAGAGCCGGCACCTACGATCACATAATCAAACACCATTTGAGTGGACATGGGACCTCAGCACCTTTGCAGCTGGATTTTCCTCGACGGTACACTCAACCTCGTCAAAATTACAGAGATGAAGGAACGCAAAGATGAGGGATTGCGAATTTAGTGACAATAAAGTCCTACGCAGCTGGCACAATAATGCCGGCGAGTGGGTGAAGGTGGTGGACCGGGGAACAATACCCAGCCGCAGGCTGATCACCGACCAGGCAATTTTTGAGGCTGTCCTTGCGCATAATCCCTCCAGCGTGCTGGATATTGGCTGTGGTGAAGGATGGCTATCCCGTCGCCTGGCAGCAGAGGGCATGGATGTCTGGGGGATTGATGGCGTGGACGAATTAATTAATGAAGCCAAGCGCCGAGGGCAAGAACGGCAACAATTCCGTACTGTTTGTTATGAAGAGCTAGATCCGCAGGCATTTGAGCGTAAATTTGATTTGATTGTATGCAACTTCTCTCTGATTGGGGAGGAAGCCACCAATGCCATTTTTCACAGGGCTTGCTCCCTGCTCAACCCACAAGGGTATCTACTCCTCCAAACTTTACACCCCCTACTCTCCTGTGGCGATGAAAAGTACCTGGATGGATGGCGACCGGGTTCCTGGCAAGGTGTAGAGGGGGATTTTCAGGAGGCAGCGCCCTGGTATTTCCGCACACTATCAAGCTGGACCCAATTATTCATCGAACATGGATTGATGCTCACCACCCTGCAAGAACCCCTCAACCCAACCACCGGAAAACCTGCCTCATTAATCCTGGCAGGACAAGTTTGCCCTTAACCCCTAAAGCAGTTACTGGCGCCAGTTTTTGAATGCCCGGTTATCAGCGTAGTCGCTTTCAGCGACATTTTCGCGCTCAAGTCTACTGAAAACCCACAAGCTCCCCTCAAATACGGCGCTCAAAGCAAGACCGTTTTTTCATCAATCATGGCGCACCAATATCAAAAAAATAATAAAAAAACATTGGCGCTCTCCTGATCACAGCTACGACTGCTTGGACAAAAATGGAAAAGGGTCCAATCCATGCGGCTTTCAGGGATGTTTCCGACAATTTGCGACTGTCCAGTAAGTGAAGTAGCAGAAGCCGCCTATTTTCTATGGGAAAACGCTTCGAGGTGGGTATCCCATAATAAATTCAACGACCGCTTGCGGCCTTCCGAAATGAGATGCAACACCTGGG
The DNA here is from genome assembly GCF_052468275.1 of Microbulbifer mixtoriginis (SeqCode). NCBI lineage: Bacteria > Pseudomonadati > Pseudomonadota > Gammaproteobacteria > Cellvibrionales > Microbulbiferaceae > Microbulbifer > Microbulbifer mixtoriginis (SeqCode). Next base: position 4,312,974 of record NZ_CP174341.1, read on the forward strand.
GTAGATAGAATGGCACTCTGCAGTTTCAGAATCAGACCGGGCAAATCCTTACCCAAAACAGTTGGATTACTGCTATTTCCCACCTGTTGTATCTGCTCAGCGGACGAACTTTTTATCCCCGATTCTCAACAAGCCCTAAATATACAATCCGTGAACCTATTTTTCTCCGACAGTGCCTTCGCCATGGACAATGCTGCACTATTCCAAGCCGCAGATTATCTTCGCAGTAATTCCATGAATAGTACGCAACGACGCCTCAACTACCAGTGGCTACAAATGCATACCTACCCCAGTGAGTTTCGACCAACCACTGGCGGTAAGGCACTATTCAAAATTGTTAAGATTGGTTTAGATACCTACAAGCAGCGCAACAAGAGCACGGTGCAGAAAAGTATTCTGCGTTACACCACCAACCGGGGCAAGATAGGTAACTCGGTAGATTATGGCATCAACCTTTCTGACGACAAATTCAAGATTTCTTTCGAGTACGAATTTTAGACCTGGCAGACGACTTGCCCTTGCCCTCCCCTAGTTTTGTTAGAATCTCCGCCAATCGATTTTGGCGGAGATAGCCGTGAGCAGCTCAAGTACCCCTTCTTCATTTCCCGAACTTCCAATCGCCAGCGTCGGCCGGCGCTTGGCGGCCCTGATGTACGACCTGCTAATCCTGATGGGACTGATGATGGTATACGGCTTTATAGCCCTGCCAGTGGCCTCGGTATTTGGTGGGTTAAGCTGCCAGCCAGAAGCTATGGATTACAGCCCATGTGTCGGCGGACCAATTTATCAACTGGGCGCTCTAGCGGTGATCGCCGGCTACTTCTTCTGGTCCTGGCGGGTAGCCGGACAAACTGTGGGAATGCGCGCGTGGCGCTTGATCGTGGCGAATCCAGATGGCGTACAGCTTACTTGGCGCCAATGTATCCTGCGAGCCATTGTCGCCCCTCTCTCTATCGCCTGCCTGGGCCTCGGCTACTTTTCCGCCTGGGCCCGCTCCGACAAGGCTACTTGGCACGACTTGATTTCAGAGTCTCAAGTGCGCCTTTTACCCAAAAAGAAGAAAAAAGGGTAACCGCCAACAAATTAGGCGCAAGGGGCCCTATCGGGCCCGCTTGAGTAATAGCCAGCCCGCACCAAAACAAAGAAGAACCGGCAGCAGTACAGCCAGCAGTGGTGGAAAACCAAAAACTAGTGAAGAGGGGCCGAGTATCCCCTGCACAGTTTGGAAGATGATCCCCACCATAATCCCGGTAAACACTCTCAACCCGGTGGTTACTTCACGCAGTGGGCCAAAGATGAAGGAAATTGCCACCATAACCAAACTGGCAATGGTCAGTGGTTGCAATATTTTCTTCCAAAACTCCAGCCAGTAGCGCCCGGAATCTTCCCCCTTACGATCCAGGTAAGTACCGTAATCCCAGAGGTTGCGCGGGGAAAGATCCGAGGGCAGCGGCACGATCAGGGCAAACAACTCCGGCGAGACCTCCGCTTTCCATACATTGGTTGGCAGGTCTTTACTCTGCGTATCTTCCCCCAGGAACTGGGTGCTGCGACTATTCTTAAGCAGCCACTGCTCATTCTGAAACTGCCCCCGTTCAGAGAACTCCACCCATTGCAGCTCCCGGTTATCCGCAAAGTGGTAACGGGTTACGCCATAGAGTTCACCATCTGGCAGGGCAGCATTAAAGTGCACAAATTCGCCACTGTCTTTTAACCACATACCACTTTCGAGGCCACTTGCTTCGAGCTCACCCAGGGCGCGTGCTTTGTTGTTCTCGGCGATTACATTGGTCTTGGGAATCACAAACTCCGCCAGGGCCAAACCGATAAAAATCAACAGAATGATTGGTTTCATTACCGCCCAGGCAATACGGCCGATAGAGACACCAGCCGCACGCATAACGGTCAGTTCACTGGTGCCTGCCAGTGTTCCCAGCCCCACCATACATCCCACGAGGGCGGAAAAGCCCAACTGCTCATAAATACGCCCTGGCAATCTCCACAGGACATATTGTATTGCCTGGCTAAAGCCGTAATCGCGCTTGAGGTCTCCCAATTGGTCGATAATGGCGGAAATAATATCCAGGCCCAGAATAATCAATAGCACCACGAAAACCGCTAGGGCGATGGTGCGGCCAATATACATATCCAGCTTATACATCGGCCGACTCCTTAACACCTTCCGGCAATGGTTTGGGTTTAGGGCGCCAATTCCTCGCCGCCAGAAGCAATAACCCAATCAGTAGGAAGGGGGGGTGTACCAACCAGATCACCGCGGGGTTGGCAAACTTGCCATCCTCTACAGCCCCGCGAACCCCCTGCAGAACCACCAGGTAAATGAGGTATAGGAGTATCGCGGGGAACATCTTGATAAAGCGTCCCTGGCGGGGATTAGTACGCGATAGCGGTACCGCCAGCACCGCAACCACCAACACCAACACCGGCAAACTCAAGCGCCAGTAGAGGTAGGCCGTCTCCCTGGGGTTGTCACTGCCAATCAGCTGCGTAGTAGGGGCCGACTCAATTTGGTCGCGCCAACGACTGCGCAACCGTGGTGGTTCCATTAGTACCTCGTAGCTGGAAAACGACATCTGCCTGTATTCCCGCTGTCCCGGTACGCCCTCGTAACGATAGCCATCGCGCAGTACCAGGTAGCGCAGCCCCGTTTCGGGATCGATTTGCTGGACCCCTTCTTTGGCGCGAGTAACTACCTGGCGATTCGCCTCAGTCTCAGCTTCCGTGGCCCTCAACTCGGCGAGGAACACTCCCAGCATGGTGGACTTATCCTCACTCAGGGCCTCTGCGTAATACACTGCCTGGCCGCCACTGGTGGATATAAATTTCTTCGGTATCAGGTGATCAAACTCATTGCGGGATTTTTCCGCGTTGAGCATCAGGTTGGAACGCTCGGCACCAGCGGGGGTGAGGTACAAACTCATTGAAGCCACAAACAAGGCCACTGCCAGAGCCGGTGCCAGGGTGTAAAACAGCAAACGCCATTCGCTGAAACCACAGGCGTGCAGCACTGTCATTTCGCTCTCTATATAGAGGCGCCCATAGGCCAAAAGAATCCCGACGAATAACCCTAATGGCAATATCAATTCCAGGAATCCCGGTAAGCGGTAGGCCATTAAGGAGAAAAGGATATTAGCCGAAAGGTCCCCTGCGGCGGCTTCCGCAAGGTATTTCACAAATCGGCCACTCATCACCATTAATAGCAAAACTGCGCTGACCGCCAGCGTGGCAAACAGCAGCTCGCGGCAGAGATAGCGGAAAATAATCACAGGGCGAACGAATTCCTTGGTGACAGCGGTGTGATGAATTGGACTTCAGTCGAACAAGTTGCCCACTAGGTACAGCAATCCATAGACGAGCAGGTTAAACTTGTGCGACGCATTATCACTAAAAATTCTTGCTATGTCTCGGTTCAGAGCTATGCAATCTATTGTCAGATTTTAAGGAAAGCGAAAAATGCAGTTCTCCGCAAAGGTCTCGGATATCTCCAAACAGCGCGCAGCCTGTTCCGTTATTTCAGCTGATGCTAAAAATGGCTTAAGCCCCAGCGGTAAAAACCTCGATCAACTCGCAAAAGGAACTATTGGCAAAATTCTCAAGCGTGGTGATCTGGGCGTAAAACCCGGCAGCACCCAGTTAATCGACCTGCTGGACGGACCCAGTGAGCGAGTGCTGGTCGTTCGCACCGGCAAGGGAGACATCAGCCAGGCAGAGTTCCGCAAGCTGGCCAGCGCCAGTGCCGCAGTGGTGAAAAAGTTCAAAGACGCTACCAGCTACCTGTGCGAGCTCGAAGTAAAAGGGGCTGATAAAGCCTGGCAAGCCCAGCAGATTGCGCTGGCCACAGGTCTGGCCACCTACCGCTTCACCCAGTGCCTCACTGATGCCAAACCCTATCCTCTCACCAAATTCACCCTGCATGCCATTGATCGCAAGCAGCTAAAAACCATCCAAAAAGGGATGGAGATTGGTGCCGGCCAAGCACTGGGAAGCAATGTAGCACGGGAACTGGGTGATCTGCCTGGCAATATCTGTACACCCAACTATCTGGCAGCTCAGGCCCGCACACTGGCCAAAAAACACACAAAGCTCTCCACAACTGTGCTCGACGAGAAAAAAATGAAAGCGCTTGGTATGGGCGCACTTCTCAGCGTAGCAAAAGGCAGTGACCAGCCCCCCGCCCTGATCGCCATGAACTACAAGGGTGGCAAAACCAGCGAGAAACCTATTGTGCTGGTGGGCAAGGGCATTACCTTCGATAGCGGTGGTATCAGCATCAAGCCCGGCCAGGCCATGGATGAAATGAAATACGATATGGGCGGTGCGGCCAGTGTTTTCGGTGTGATGAACGCCCTGGTGGAGCTGCAGCCATCTATCAATGTGGTGGGCCTGGTCGCCGCCGCAGAAAATATGCCCAGCGGCCGCGCCAGCAAGCCCGGTGATATCGTCACCTCCATGTCCGGAAAGACTATCGAGATTCTGAACACCGATGCCGAAGGCCGCCTGGTACTTTGCGACGCACTCACCTATGCCAGCAAGTACAAGCCCCGCGCGGTCATCGATATCGCCACTCTCACCGGTGCCTGTGTAATCGCTCTCGGCCACCACGCCACTGGCCTCTATGCCAATAACGAAGAACTCGCCCAAGACCTGCTCAAGGCCGGCGAAACCAGTGGCGACCGCGCCTGGCAAATGCCTCTTTGGGATGAGTACCAGCCCGCCCTGGACTCCAACTTTGCCGATATGCAAAACATCGGCGGCCGCGATGCCGGCTCTGTAACCGCCGCCTGTTTCTTGTCCCGCTTTGCCGAAGAGTACACTTGGGCACATATGGACATCGCCGGTAGCGCGTGGAAATCCGGTGCCGCTAAAGGTGCCACCGGACGTCCGGTACCGCTTCTGGTGGAATACCTGCTGGGAAAATAACTGGCAAAAGCGCACAATAGCCGCCCCCGAGCGGCAGCCGTAACGGCCCCTCGCGGGCCGTTGTCGTCTCTGTACAAATATAAGCCAGCATGACCCGTATCGACTTTTACATCCTCTCCTCCGATCAGCCCCAGCAAGCGGATATCTTCGCCTGTCGCCTGGCGGAAAAGGCCTATCGCAACGGTCTTCGGGTTCTGCTTGCCGTGGATAATCAGGAGCGTGCCGAGCAACTCAACCAGCTGTTGTGGACCTTCCGTGAAGACAGTTTCCTGCCCCATGCCAACCAAGCGAATGGCGAGCAGGCTGCCATCGAAATCAACTGCGGTGAAGATCCGCAGGCACACCACGGCCTACTGATCAACCTGTGCAGCAAAGTCCCCAACTGGTTCAGCCGCTTCGAACGTCTCGCCGAGATCGTCGTTCAAGAAGCCAATGCCCTGCAACGCTCACGATCGCGATTTGGTCACTTCCGTGATCGCGGATATCCGTTACAATCCCATAAGATCAACCAGAGCATGTAATCACTAACTACCGCCATGTCCGGTCGAAAGAACAAGCACAAGCAGCGCGGACAACCACGCAAACCTTCCAGCGAGCTGCTCGATGAGCTGAACTCACTGCACGACCTACTCAACAGTGACGATCTCGATGAAATCCCACTGCTCAACCAAGTAGCGGGCCAAGTAACGGGGAAGGATGAGCCAAAAACCCTAACCGCTGCACCTCCTACAGAGCCTCCATTGTTATCCACTGAACCAGAAGCCCCGCCACCTTCCCCAATGGATGACGCCTTAGAAGAGGACCTGCCCATATTGTTTTCCCCAATCGAGGAGACACTGGGCGAAGAACATAAAGTGCAGTTGGCCGAATCGGATCTAGCCCTATTGCGCCCCTTACAAAACCTGCCCGGCAAAACAACGGCAGAGCCCCAAGTGCAGACTTCCCAGGAAGCGTCAGCCCATGATGATGACCATGATGACCAGCCTGGCAATAACGCTCAATCGAATAGTGAGGGGACTGACATTGATCGTACAACCGCAACGGATACAGCAACTGAGGCTCCTGTACCGGCACCCGACAACCCCTTCTTACCAGCCCATATTCGCTCGCGGCTTACCGGGGGGCGTATCCCATCCCATGAAAGGCAGCCCCAAAACAAACCCGAGGCCATAGAAACCGCCAGCGCGGGTACCCGTACCCAGGCATTGGTAATGGCCCAGGCGATTGCAGAAAAGGAAGGGCCAGTAGAAAAATTGGAGCCCTCAGAGAAAGAGCGCCAGCGCAACGATTTGATTGAAGAATTGGTAGCCCAACAGCTTCCCCAACTGGAAAAACAGCTGCGTGCCCAGATAGAAAAAGTGGTCGACGAGCTAGAGATCTGGGACTGAGTGCGATTTAGCCCTAAAGCTGCCTTTTGCCCACCCTACCCCCGGCGGTATAATTGCCGCCTTTTCCGCGCAGCCCGAGCAAGTACCAGACTATCCTGAGCCAAAACGCTGTGCACGCAGTCAGTTAAATACAAGGTTTCCCGCCCGCATGGACAAAACATACCAGCCCAACGCCATCGAACAGCAGTGGTACAAAACCTGGGAGGAGAACGGCTACTTCAAGCCTTCCGGGGATACTGAGGCCAAGCCCTACAGCATTATGATCCCGCCGCCGAACGTCACCGGCAGCCTGCATATGGGCCACGGTTTCCAGGAGTCCATCATGGACGCCCTGATTCGCTACCACCGCATGCAGGGAGACAACACCCTGTGGCAAGTGGGCACCGACCATGCCGGTATCGCCACCCAGATGGTGGTAGAGCGCCTGCTGGGCGCCGAAGGCGTATCCCGCCACGACCTGGGCCGCGACAAGTTTATTGAGAAGGTCTGGGAGTGGAAGGAAGAGTCCGGCGGCACCATTACCCGCCAGCTGCGCCGCCTGGGTGCCAGCCCCGACTGGTCCCGCGAACGCTTCACCATGGACGACGGCTTCTACAAAGCGGTGCAGGAAGTCTTTATCAAACTGTATGAAGACGGCCTGATTTATCGCGGCAAGCGCCTGGTGAACTGGGACCCGAAATTCCACACCGCGATCTCAGACCTGGAAGTATTAAACGAAGAGAAGCAGGGTCACCTGTGGCACTTCCGCTACCCGCTCTCCGACGGCTCTGGCCACTTGGTAGTTGCCACTACCCGCCCGGAAACCATGCTCGGCGATACTGCCGTAGCTGTACACCCGGAAGACGAGCGCTACCAGCACCTGATTGGCAAGACCATCAAGTTGCCCCTGGCGGATCGCGAAATCCCGATTATTGCCGACGAATACGTCGACCGTGAATTCGGCACCGGCTGTGTAAAAATCACCCCAGCCCACGACTTCAACGACTACGAAATGGGCCAGCGCCACAACCTCGAGATGATCAACATCCTCGATGCCGACGCCCACCTGAACGACGCAGTGCCGGAAAAATACCGGGGCATGGAGCGCTTTGCCGCGCGCACCCAGATTGTCGACGACCTGGACGCCCTCGGCCTGCTGGAAAAAGTAGAGCCCCACACCCTCAAGGTCCCTCACGGGGACCGCTCCGGCGCCGTGATTGAGCCCTGGCTCACCGATCAATGGTACGTAAAAACCCAGCCCCTGGCCGATGAAGCCATCGCCGCCGTTGAAGATGGCCGCGTTGAGTTCGTACCGAAAAACTACGAAAACATGTACTTCTCCTGGATGCGCGATATCCAGGACTGGTGTATCTCCCGCCAGCTGTGGTGGGGCCACCGCATCCCCGCCTGGTACGACAACGAAGGCAAAGTCTACGTTGGCCGCAGCGAAGAAGAAGTGCGCGAGAAGCACAACCTGGGCGCCGATATCAGCCTGCGCCAAGACGACGACGTACTCGACACCTGGTTCTCCTCCGGCCTGTGGACCTTCGGCACCCTGGGCTGGCCAGAAGATACCGAAGAACTGAAAGCCTTCCACCCCAGCTCCGTACTGGTCACCGGCTTCGATATTATTTTCTTCTGGGTTGCACGCATGATGATGCTGACCCTCTACTTCAAGAAGGAAGTACCGTTTAACACCGTGTACGTACACGGCCTGGTGCGCGACAACCACGGCCAGAAGATGTCCAAATCCAAGGGCAACGTGATCGATCCTATCGATTTGATCGACGGTATCGACCTGGAGAGCCTGGTAGCCAAGCGCACCTCCGGCATGATGGTGCCGCACCTGCGCGAAAAGATTGAAAAGCAAACTCGTAAGGACTTCCCCGAAGGTTTCTCTGCTTTTGGTACCGATGCCCTGCGCTACACCTACTACTCACTGGCATCCACCGGCCGTGACATCAAGTTTGACGTGGGCCGTATTGAAGGCTTCCGTAATTTCTGTAACAAGATCTGGAATGCCTCCCGCTACGTACTGCAAAACTGTGAAGGACAGGACTGTGGCCAGGACAACAGTAGCGACTTCGAGCTGACTGTCGCCGACCGCTGGATTATTTCCCAACTGCAGCGCACCGAAATCACCGTACGCGAAGCGATGGATACCTACCGCTTCGACCTCGCCTCACAGGCCCTGTACGACTTTATCTGGAGCGAGTACTGCAGCTGGTACCTGGAACTTTCCAAGCCAGTACTATGGGACGACAACGCCTCCGACGCAGTGAAGAAAGGCACCCGCCGTACCCTGATCCGCGTACTGGAAACCATCTTGCGCCTGGCCCACCCGCTGATGCCGTTTATCACCGAAGAAATCTGGCAGCGTGTAAAAACCCTCGCCGGTTCCAACGGTGACACCATTATGCTGCAACAGTACCCGGAAGCCGATAACAGCAAGATCGACGAAGAAGCGGAAGCGGCCGTTGCCTGGTTGAAGCAGGTTATTGAAGGCGTGCGTAATATTCGCGGTGAAATGAATATTTCCCCAGCGAAGAAAATCCCACTGATCCTGCGCGGCGGTTCCAGCCGTGACCAAGAACTGCTGGAGCAAGCCCGCAGCCTGCTGATCAAACTGGCCAGCCTCGAAGAAATCACCTGGCTGGAAAGTGGAGAAGCTGCACCAGCCTCCGCCACTGCCCTGGTAGGCGATATGGAATTGCTAGTACCCATGGCCGGCCTGATCGACGTTAAAGCCGAGAGCGCCCGTCTACAAAAAGAGATTGATAAACTCTCCAAAGAACTCGCACGAGTTGAAGGCAAGCTCAACAATCCCAAGTTTGTAGATAAAGCTCCCGAAGCCGTTGTTGCCAAGGAGAAGGACAAGCTTGCAGAAATGAAAGGTGCTCACGAGCGTCTGCAACAGCAGCTTGAAGAAATCAGTAACCTTTAATGGTTCTGGTAATCCGCTCCGATAAAGAGCGGATCTGATTAAAAAAAGGGGGCTCTGCCCCCTTTTCTTTTTTTGATATAAATCAAACTACCCCTTCTTGAACAAGTGCCTTTCGATTTTCTATCAACTTCAGAACCCGAGTCTGTGCTCAACTTACCTGCATCGCTTGTGGATTTGTCAGCTCCAAAATCAGCTTTACCGAAGTGATATACGACCTAAAGCGCACGAAGACGCTTCAAGCACCGCCCAATTATTCAACCCTCCTGAGTACCTGATAAGAAATCAACATGATTTTCAATCGGTTTGGCTGTTATTTTTTATAAAGATCATGAATGATTAAAAGCTCCAGGCATAACAGTGAGTTAGAGAAAGTCTATTCATTGGGGATAGTGGCCAAAGGATCATTTTGCATTTGGGTCAAGAATTCAGGCTTGTATGTAATTTATTCATCCCTCAAGGTTTTACGCATTTCTTCGTTAGATTGATTCCAGGGTAGCAATCATGATAATAGTGGTCAGAATGATTACGATATAAATAGTTATACGTAAAAGAAGATGAATCACAATAAACTAATTACGCAAAAAGCTAGAGAAAACCTTAAGCCTTTAGGATTTGTACAATCCGGTAAATCTCGAATCTGGTATAAAGACAACGGTTGGTGGTCTGTAGTAGTTGAATTTCAACCCAGCTCTCACACAAGAAGCACTTATGTAAATGTGTCTGTTAGTCATTTTTTCTATGAGTCGGCCGGCTGGGCTTTTCATATACCTAATAGACTTCCCGGTTTTGCAAACGCAGAAGATGATTCTGATTTTGAACATAAAGTTGATAAGATGGCTATAGAGGCAGCAGCCTTAGCCTCACACCTCTTAGGAAAATATAAATCTGTAGAAGAGTTTATTTCATGGTATTCCAGAGATGAACGGCGCTCAATATGGGATGATTATTATTGCGGTATATTTAAAGCCCTTTCAGGTAATCTAGACGAGGCTAAGTGTTACTTTCAAAACATATGCGACTCCAAGTATGATCGCACTTGGGAAGATGCTGTTCAGCGCAGGGCTGGTGAGTTTGTATTCCTCCTAAGTAATCCAGATGCGTTCAAAAGCTCATTACAAGGCATTGTATTAAGGACTAGGAACCTAATGTGCCTTGATGACTACAAAGAAGGTGAAATAGTTCTACCATGGGCATCGTAACGTATAATCAGTTTAGGTTTGGGATGTGCTAGACGTGCACCCAAACTAAAGGGGTAATAAGTATTAATTTATGAACTCGATTCAGCTGGAAGGCCCACGATTTTATAGCCAGGAGGATGAAGACCTCTTTTTTCGATGCATCTATAACATGCCAGGTTACGACGATGTAAAAGGTAGGGGTACAGTGCTCACGATCATTTTCTCTGATCAAATTTCCGCTGAAACACATGGCCTAATTAAGGCGCTTTGCGCGAGATGGGAAACAACTATATACAGGTAAGGAAACGCATCTCAGACCGTACTTATAACAAGTCGCTCAAGTACGCTCCGGCCAAAAAAAGCGTAGCCTCCTCAGAACGCGCTAGCGCGCCTCTAACAAGGCTTCAACCCTATCGCCCGGCAGACTGAACACGCAACGCACGGCCTTGCTTAAGGCACTCCGTAATCTCCACCACCTCCATCCCCCAGCACCCTCTCCTTTTGGACACGTCTATAGATTTCCTCACGATGAACGGGTAGAGATTTGGGAGCACGTATGCCTATCTTTACCTGATTACCCTTAACTCCCAATACCGTAATTGAGACGTTAGCTCCAATCCGTAAGTTTTCACCCGCCCGACGCTTTAAGATCAACATATTTGTTTCCTATTAGTACTCAAACCATACGTAGACCTCCCTTAATGGAAGGAATTGAAAGTAACTTTTAAGGAAGTATCAGGTGGAGCGCGAGAACGGTAGGCATAGAAGTAGAAAAGGCAGACGCAACGCTTCCAGAGCCAGGGAACATGCCCCAAACTGCTGAATGGACTCCACTTTATTGAAGACGAGCGGGTTTCTAGCGTATGATCCATATAGCCATTTTGATAGTCTAGTTATCAATTTGGTTAGCTGGCCCTAGGTGTTCCACCACCTTGGGTCAGCGCCTTTTACTTACTCTTACGTCACGCTACCGTTCTCCTTTGAGGGAATAGTTTATAGAAAATTCTTGGGTCTCTTGAATCTCTTTGGTCACCGGCCTTTTATAGGCTGTTCAATGAAGACCCAAATATCGATAAATATCCACCGATTTTACGCAGCTTTGACACTAAAACAAACTGAATAAAATCCAATAAGATTATTTTTGTGCCTATATTTTGTGTAATCACAAACTGAGAATCTTAGTTGCACATAAAAATAACCGTTAGAATTGGTACTCTTCCCCGCAACTCACTTTGGAATCCAGAACCAGTAGATCATCCCTAGCGGCTTCATTCTCTGATTTTACATACACTTTGTTGTTTTCATCCTCTATCAATACCAAAGATCAAGAGCAGCCTCACATATCCACAGTAAAAAGAACGCTAACTTATTGATTTTGAATAGTTTAAGCCTGTGATAAAAAGCAGCGAAATGTCGGGAAATAATGCAACCGCAATATATCCACTAGAGTAAATTCCCACCATTGCTGACTAACATGCTGATTTATTTTTTCTGGCTAGAGGGGTTTTCTGCTCTTGGGATATATTGACTCGTGATATAATGCGGCTGCTTTTGGATACACTATTAGGCAGCCCTTCAAAATAAAGGGATTATTTAATGAATGAAGAAGTAACAGAAGTCGATTCTTCAGGACCTATTTCTTGCACTAATTGGAAGGCATTTGAAAACAGAGAGGCTCACAGAGCTACCATAGAATATCCTTTATATACAGATGCTAGAATAATTGGTGAAATATCAGAAGGATATGGACCATACAAGTTTTTAAATACTGTACCAGGAGATGATCGCCCCGGTTTACTCAAGCCAAGTATCATTCTTAGAGTAGAGTTTCATTTGGAAAATAATCTCGCGCAAATGAACGAGACTGACACTTCAAATTATCATGGTGGTTGGTTTCCGGACGAAATTGCTGCACTGGTATCATTATGTTTAGGAATTAGAGTCAAAGCTGCAGATGAATCACGCCGCTTTGATCAAGGCGGTGATCCTTTGGGGCGCCCACAAACTTTTAGATTCCGACGTGAACCAACAATGAGTCTTGATGATAGGCAGCTAAAGTTACCTAATTCAGTGGGTGCTCATTCACTTGAAAACCTAACACCAATAAAAAACCTTCCGAATCTTTCAGGAAGGGAAGCTATTGCTGTTATTAGAGCTGCTAGGTTATATCAAGATGCCTTATGGATTGGAGAATCTGAACCAGCTCTTTCATGGCTAATGCTTGTTTCTGCATTAGAGTCTGGTGCGAACATGTGGCATCAAGGTGATGATTCTCCTGTTTCAAAACTTGAAGCATCCAAGCCAAATCTATATAGCATATTAGAAAACACAGGCGTTGAGGGACTTACAGAGATTGTTGCCAATGAAATTGTACATACTCTAGGCGCAACAAGTAAATTCATTAAATTTATTCTTAAGTATTTACCAGAGCCACCTGAAAAACGACCTCTAGCATGGGCACAAATACCTTGGTCTCGAACTTTTATGAGATCCGCATTAGGAAAAATATATGAGTATCGTTCGAATGCCTTACATGGAGGTATTCCTTTTCCTGCTCCTATGTGTAGTGGAGAGATAATTATTGGAAATTGCATGGCAGAAAAACCTACAGGTGTAGCATGCCAAACTCTTGGCGGAGTTTGGTTGGCGGAAGATACCCCAATGCTTCTCCATATGTTTGAATACATAGCAAGAGGCACATTAATTAACTGGATTAAGAGTTTGGAAAATGCCTAACAAGGTCGTGCAATCTGACTTTCGGCTACTTTCACGCATTATGCAAAAAATACACAAAAGGCGGTAGTTGACGATGGCGCTAAGTGAAACAAGGGGGTGGAGATGGGTGTAGAGATAGAAATTGACGAGAGAATGAAGAACAGAAGAATCAACTATGAATTAATAAATTCCATTTTTACTGCCGTCATAGTTTTTTCTGCTTGTATCTCATCCTACTATAGCTATCAAACAGTTAAGATAGCCTCCGCAAATACAGAGCTCCTTGAAGCACAAGATGCCAGAGAGAGCAGGAAAGAAATGAAAGAAATGGCCGAGTTAATTCTAAAAGTTTATGCGTTAACTAATGAGAAAGAATCGACATCTGACAATGCACAACAATAAATCACTTAAAGGCAAGTATTATATGCTGGAATCAGCTTTATCTGATTGGCAGGAAGGTAAGGCTACTGCAAAGGTTGTAGATATCGAATTTACAAATAGATATTAATAGCAGTGTTAGGTAGGCAAACTTAAATCGAGTGGCCGGTAGTTTCTAGCTGTCAGCCTCCACACCACCCATCGTACAGGTCCGTAATGTTCGGTTGCTTATCCGTAATGAATCTCTACCCAACGATACTGTCATGACAGTGGCTGCGGTTTTTTATCTACCCTAGTGTGGGGTCTTAGAAATCGACAAACATAAGAAGGATAAATCAAATGAACTATAGGGAAAGTAAGGTGGTAGATCTTCTGTATAGAGCTTTACTTTGGATCAGTATCGCTTACTTGATGTGTTACCTTTCTGAGGAAATAGGGTCTAACACTGGTAAATTTCTAGGGAACGCGCTAAAGATAAAACCTGATATAAATTGGGGCAACTTTGTTGCAATGGCAGGGCTGTTGGTGGCCCCCTTTGCTATGGTGTTAAGGGAAGCTGAATACGCTTTTCAGAGACATAATATACGTATTGCAGCAGTAAGTACTATAGTGTTTTTGTTGGCCAAGATATCATCTGACTTGGTACTTATTTGTTACGGAATGATGTCTTTTGTTTTAGGTTGGAGTATATATTTATTTACGAACAATAATCCCACCTCCCACGAATATTTGATTTTTGGTATTTCACTACCGTTCTACTTGGTTATTATGTTTTTTCTTTCCTTTATGTCGCTTATAGTTCGATCCGAGTTAAATGGTCGGCTATTTGGGTGGTGGCGTAGTCAGTTTCCCGCATTTGGTCGAGTGGCAATATATAGCTTATCTTTAGTTGTATTTGGTGTTGTGAGTTGGGTGCACCACTAGTTTCTAAATTGGGTAGCCGGTAGCTTATAGCTACCAGCCCCTTCTATCCCCGCGATAGTGGTTGACGGGCAGGGCCTATTTATGAGTCATCAGCCACGCTAACAGCTTCACAGCAGCAAGCTAAACAGATCTCCTCAGATAAGAACATCAACTTTCACTACACAACTGCATCATTTACTCTACCCGTTAAACCACATGGCTTCGCTGTTCCTGGCCACCTCGCCTCCAGGCTAAGCCTTATAGGATGTTTCTATTCGCCAGCTCGTAGTCTTGCTAGCAGCTTCCTCCCCACAAAATCTCACTGTGTAGCAGTTGCCATTCGCTGGTAGTTATCATTTAATGGCGCCCATTAAATGGTGATCCTCCTACAGGGGACTTTCACCCCATTAGTCCACGCCCATACTGGGCGTACCAAGTACAAGTAGGTTGCTACGGGCCTTTGGCCCTTCGCGGAACGGCCTACGCTGCGCCCCATCCACCCCTGTTGTAGTCGCTATGAGTAAGAGCATGGAATTCAGATACTTTAGAGATCCAGAAGGGTTTGCACTTCTAGTAGACAGCCCGCAACCTTGTTCTGTCTGTAGCAAAGTAGGAGTTTGGTTTGATACTGGCGGCTACCCTGGTATCAATGAAATTGACTGTATTTGCGAAGATTGTCTCAAGTCTGGAAAGTTAATCGACTTAGAAATAGAAGCAAACCAATTCTACGACGATGATTCGGAAGAGTCGGTCACTCTAATGTATAAGACTCCAGCGTTACCCACTTGGCAGGAAACTGCATGGCCTTTAGTAAACGGCAAGTTTCCTGTGTTCGAGAGAATTGCATCTAAGCAAGATTTCGAAAGTAAGGACGATTTTTTGAAGTCATTTTCAGGGGAAGGTCAGGAAGTGTCAGAGATCGAATGGCTGTGGGATAGACTACCAGAAAAGAAATTGAACAGTTACAAAGATGCCGGTGATGTCTCGGTTTACCTATTTACATTGGAAGGCAATAAATACTGGGTGTGGGATGCAAACTAAAATTCATAACAAAAACAGCCTAGGCGACGCCAAAAAGCGGCCCGCTTGCTGTTGACGTTAGGTATTGATGGGTATGCTCATAAAAAGAATTTATATAATGTCACTTGAACATCCAGGGCCCGGATTTAACGGGACCTTGGGGCGAGTCGGTCAAAAAGCTAATCTTCTGGATCTAGAAATGTTTGTGAGAGGCTATGAGTCATGCTTACTAGATGCTTATGGTGAGAAACGAGCTGAAGATGAGTGGCTAGATTTTATTGAATACTTGCGGCATGAAGGGTTATTTCCTACAGAAGGGTGGGCAGCGAAAATCAGTCAGCAAAACCAATATAGTGAAGACTGTTTTGAGTACTTTCGTGAACTTCTCCATAAGTACCTTGTGTTGCGAATGCCCGATTGGTTTATTGAGTTCAACTGCTCAGCTCAGCCTAGCCCATGGCATAATGTCAATGGTCCTCGCAGTCAAGATATACGTCTAAAAAAACATATAGAGGCCGTGAACAAAACCTAAATTGGGTAGCAGGCAGTTCTAGCTACCGGCCCCCACTCCACCCATCATGCGGGTCCGCAATGGGCAGCTCCCCATCCGTAATGAATATCTACCTAACGATAGTGTCGAGCAGCTCTTCATTTGAGCTGAGTGTCATGACAGTGCGCTACCTTAACTTTATCCGACTAGAAACATATCAGTAGGCTATCCCTGTCTTTTAACTCGGGGATTTAGCTTCAGGCCTTCACCGTGTCCATGCTATTAATCTTGGCATTAGGCTACTATGCCGTCGGCTAACTTTTGTTTAATCACCTTGGCCATTACTGACCGAAGCGCTACTGTGTTCCACCACTTTTTTTCTATCCCCGCGATGGGGGCTAGCGGGTTGGGCAGCGGCCATGCCGACAACTTCACAGCAGCAAGCTAAACAGATCTCCCCAAATACGAACGTGACCTTTCACTGCACAGCTACATCATTGACTCTACCCTTAGACCACCCCGTTTCGGTGCCCTTGGCCACCTCGCCTCTAGGCCAAGCCATATAAGATGCTTCTGTTCGTCAGCTCGTAGTTTTGCTAGCAGCCTCATCCCCACAAGACCTCACGGTGTTGCAGTTGCCATTCGCTAGTAGTTAGCATTTAATGGCGCCCATTAAACGGTGATCTTCCTACACGGGACTTTCACCCCATTAATTCACGCCCATGTTGGGCCCATCAAGTAAAGGCACCCGATGTCAAAACCGCCGCTTCGCTCTGGTTTTGCCACAGATGCTTTAGGCGTTAGAGGTAAGGAGTTTCAAATGAGGGCCATTTTATTAATAACCGTTCTTTTTCTTGGTGCTTGCGAAGTATCCACTTCAAAGAATTATACTATTCAAGTTGAGGGAGGCCAGAATCATGAGGAGAATCTCAAGGCCGCCCCTGTCATAGCTAACCTTGTCTGGAATGGCAATTTACACCATCAAATTCAAAAAGAAGTTGTAGAGCTCCAAGATCAAGATTTAAGTAATCTTTTAGGTCTTCGCTACAAAAATGTGTCTTTTAGTTCTGGTGAAAAAGGCGTTTTTATTCAATGCATATTTAAATCTTCATTCAGTGACAAGGTGGGCGATAAAGTTATTGAGATTTGTAGAAAAGAAGTGGAAGCTCAAATTGCTGACCACTTCACTTCCAATAAGTCAAATCATTCGGACGCCACTGTCGCGACGCCCGGTGTTTGAGACGTTATGACTTGACCAATGATGCAATTTATTAAAACCAAAGACTTGAATAAATCTGCAAAACTTACTCTTGCCAACATGCAGGAGTACTATGACATGTATGGCGTTGACTGGACTTTATCAGATGTACGCAGTGCAATTGAAAATCTTGAGAATTATGATGTAGTGAATGATGATGGAGTTTTTGGGATTGTTAGACTCTCATTTGAAAACAATCGCTGTCAACTACGAGATATTCAAGTTGTATCTAATCAACAAAACAAAGGGTTAGGCGCTTTAGTTATCTCTAAAGTAACCGAGCTTGCAAGGCAAAAAAAACTAGGGTTCATTGATCTACGAGTATTTAAACGTAGTCCAGCATATAGACTTTATGGTCGCCTAGGGTTTGTCATAGAAAAAGAAGATGATAAATTTTACCAAATGACGCTTACAGTCATATAAATCGGGTAGCCGGTGGTTTCTAGCCACCGGCCCCCACACCCACCATCGTGCGGGTCTGCAATGGGCGGCTCCTATCCGTAATCTCTGCCCAACGATAGTGTCGAGCAGCGCTTCACTTGAGTTGAGTCTCATGGCAGTGCGCTACTTCTGAATCAGCCGCCACGCCGACAACTTCACAGCAGCAAGCTAAACAGATCTGCTCAGATAAGATCGTGAACTTTCACTACATAACTGCATCATTGACTCTACCCGCTTCGGTGCACTTGGCCACCTCGCCTCTAGACCAAGCCATATAAGATACTTCTGTTCGCCAGCTCGTAGTTTTGCTAGCGAATTCCTCCCCACAAGACCCAACGGTATTGCAGTTGCCATTCGCTGGTAGTTAGCATTTAATGGCGCCCATTAAACGGTGATCTTCCTACAGGGGACTTTCACCCCATTAGTTCACGTCCATGCTGGGTGTGCCAAATTTAGGCAAGTGGACAAATTACTGCGCCTTCGATTCCGTAATTTGCCGTTGCTAAGGGCGTTATGTGGGACTAGACCGAGGTCTTATTGGGAGATGTGGCGTAATTGACATTAGCTTAAAGAATCATCCTGACACTCACTGTAGTGCTACGACAAATTTACCAGATACAATAAGTTGTTTTTATGCAGCCTTTTAATACTCAATTTACCTTATCTAGAGATTACCTAGCCGAATGCTATGATCAGTCTCTACCCTATGGGAAAAATGTCAAGCCCAATTATCTTCTTCCTACATTATTATTATCTTCTGGTGCGGGATTACTATTATTTACTGAGCAACCTAAGATCGCAAGTTGCACGTTAATTGCATTAGGCGTGCTGGAACTGATTCACATTCGATATCGACGAGCTTGGTGGTTAGCACGGCAGATGCTTGGGAAAAGTGCCGGTAGTGAGGTGAAATTAACCATAGATAAGGATGGAATCCAGACACAGAATCCTTATACGACAACAGCTCTGTCGTGGACAGATATCGAGCATATTATTGAAACCGATTTAGGGCTTATTTTGGTGGCTAAATCCGGGGGGCAGCAGTACTTGTCTAAATTGTTATTACCTGCTGAATTAATTAATGAGATAGTTACCAAGATTAAGGGTAAACATTGATTTCAATAAAAATTAAAGTCGTACCTACAATGCAGCTAAGCTGCCCAAACGCGACGACCCTACGGGGTCGCCGCTTGGCAAGGCGTTAAATGCACACAAGGAACACGTAATGCAGTTCATCCGAAGAATACAGCGAAATAGAGCGATAAAATCGTACTTACGGAAATTGCCTAAGTTGCTAGCGAAAGATTATGGAAAATCTAAAAGGTATCGCCCAAAACAAGTAAGGGCTACGATTGAGAGGTCAGGGCTCTCAATTATTTATACCTGTTACGCGATTTCAATTTTTTGCTCAAAGAAGGAATTTGATGCATATCATCATGAAATTGGTGAAGTGTGTGATTACGGAGCAATGCGTGGAAAAGTAGGAGATCTTCATTTTTACGGAAATGCAAATTTTAGTAGTAACGATGTTGCATCTGTTGGCTCTGACTTTGGTGGCGGTTCACATGGTATGGATGGCGGCGGCACAGATTGAGGCATTTAAATCGGGCAGCCGGTAGTTTTTAGATACCGACCCCCACACCGCCCATCAGCGAATCCACAATGGGCGACACCCTATCCGTAATGCATCTCTACCCAACGATAGTATCGAGTAGCTCTTCATTTGAGCTGAGTGTCATGGCAGTGCGCTACTTCTGAGTCAGCGGCCACGCCGACAACTTCACAGCAGTAAGCTAAACTAATCTCTCTAGATAAGAACGTGAACTTTCACTACGCAACTGCACCATTGACTCTACCCGCTAAGTCACCCAGCTTCGGTGTCCTTGGCCACCCAGCATACAGGCTAAGCCTTATAGGATGTTTCTGCCCATCAACTCGTAGTTTTGCTAGCAGCTTCCTCCCCCAAGACCTCGTGGTGTTACAGTTGCCTTTCACTAGTAGTTAGCATTTAATGGAAACTATTAATCGGTGATCTTCCTACAGAGGACTTTCACCCCATTAGTTCACGCCATACTAGGCATATCAAACGCCTGCAATCTGACTTCCGGCCATTGGTACCTTTTGTACAAAAGCTGCCGGCAGTTAAGGCAGGCGTTAGCTTTAGTCGGAAATAGCAAACCAACAAGGAAGTTAAATGGTACGTTTTGATAGATTATGGGAAAACTACCCAAATGAAGATCCATGCGATGCAAAGAACCGAGATGGTGAAAAGCTTTTTGGAAATCAATGCGCGATTCGACTAAGTCATGCAATGAAAAAATCTGGTATTAAATTCAATACTTTTCCTAAAGGAAGGAAGTGTTGGGTTCACCCAGGAGAGGAACATATTCTCGCAGCAGCAGAGCTTGCAGATTGGATTCAAAACTCAAAAATTCCAAATATGCTAGTTACTGAAAATATTACCGGTGAAAACTGGAGAGAAAAAGTAGAATCGAGGAAAGGAATTATCTGCTTTGAAGATTACTATCTCCGCAGTGATGGTAGCGGTGGAGATCATATCGATCTCTGGAATGGTAGAGCTATGACTGGAATTGGTTCATATTTTCGTACGAGATTCAATATAGTTATTCCAAGCATTTGGTCTGACTTAGGTAAATCTAAAAAAATAAGGTTCTTTCCGGTAGCATGATGAAAAAATTACTCTGGTTTATAATCGCGTTTGTTTGCATCAGCATTGCTTATTTCTTCTTAGTGTATTTGGCCGGGTGGGCCTTGAGTCTGGCAGATTTCAGGCTCTACAATTCTGAAGCAGATCAGCAGCGTAATTTCAATATCGTAATGTCAGGGTGGCTTTTACTTTCCATAGCAGGTGCTGCTTGGTTAAGTAGGCGAAAAAACTGATAATGCGCAGCAAGCTGCAGTAGAGCTAGGAGTTAGCACCAAAAAGGTGTTAAGCAACGCATCAAGAAGAAGCTCAGGCTTTTGTACTAGATATCCTATGGTCAGTTATCTACGTGTGGAACCACAATTACATTTCTAATAAAGTTAACTATAAAGCTAGCTGTGCTAAAGCGGGTAGCCGGTAGTTTATAGCTATCGCCCCCTACAACACCCATCGGGCAAGTCCGCAATGTGCTGCTCCCTATCCTTAATGAATCTCTACCCAACGATAGTGTCGAGCAGATCTTTATTTGAGTTTTATGTCATGGCAGTACGCTACCTTAAATTTATCCGACTGAAAACATATCAGTAGGCTAGCCCTAACTTTTAACTTGTGGATTTTGGGTTCAGGCCTTCACTATGTCCAAGGTATTCATCTTGGCATTAGGCTACTATGCCGTCGTCTGACTTCTGCTTAATCACCTTGATCATTATTAACCGAAGCGCTGCTATGCTCCACCACTTTGTATAACCCACGATGGTAGCTAGCAGGCTGGGCCTATTTATGAGTCAGCGGCTACGCTGACAACTTTACAGCAGCAAGTTAAACAGACCTCCCCAGTTAAAACGTGAACTTTCACTCCACAACTGCATCATTGACTCTACCCGTTAGACCACCCGGCTTCCGTGCCCCTGGCCACCTCGTCTCCTGGCTAAGCCTTATAGGATGTTTCTATTTGCCAGCGCGTAGTTTTACTAGCGGCTTCTCCTCAACAAGACCTCACAGTGTTGCAGTTGCCATTCGCTAGTAGTTAGCATTTAATGGCGCCCATGCTGGGCGTACCAAGGCCAGGCACAATCGCCCCTTCGGGGCTGGGCCGCCGCTGCTTCGAAGCTCCGACCTGTGCTGGCGGGCGTTATATGAATACGAGGAATTATCATGAATAAGAAAGATATTGATAGAAAGGATCAACTTGTAAGGGAGATTCTTGCTGATTGGGGTGAAGCACTCTTAGAGGTAGGAGAAGATATTTCAGTACGCGATGTACTAAAGCAGGAGTTAAGGGTTGCAACCCCGACCTTAAGAATATTCATAACGGTTAAGACTTTTGAAGAAAGAGCTGAGTATTATCGCTCTCATGGCAACTACGAGGAGTTAAAAGAGAAGCTAGCAGAGGCAAAAAATACTCTAAAGAAACAAATAGAACTAGGCTCCATTTATATGAGAAATGGATTTCATTATAAAATTGATGGTGAGACCATCGAAATGAGCTCAGAAAGGCTTAATAATGAAAGCTTAGCCGGGGCTCTTAATAATGTAAAAGCAGAAATGGACAGCCAAACAGAAGATGACCTAAATTCAGAGTTTAGTAGCTTGCTTAAAGGTATCGAAATGTTTGCTGAGGTTTATAATTAATCAATTTTAATAATAGGAATTGTTTTGTCTGAAGAAGCCGGAAAGTTCGTATTAAAAGCACCTAAGGAGCTTTTGGTAAAGCTTGTAAAGCTAAATGGGGAGGACTTAACAGAGGCCCTAAAAGAGCTTTTTTCGTACTCTGGTGTAGAGTCAAAAACATATGAGCGCGAGAGCTATAGATTCGATAAATCGGAGTTAATAGGCGACTATCTAATCGCAACATATGGACAGGCCTGCTGTGAATGGAGTTACATTGCTAATGCTCTTCTAAAACAAGGTAAAGGTATCGAAGTCTATGCTAGTTGTAATTGCTACGATGAGTGTAGCTACGAATACTACGCATTAGATGAAAAAGGTACAAAAGTGGCATTTTCTTTACCGCTAGAGAATGCAGACGAGATTGTACAAGAAGATGAAGACTTCATTGAGCGAGTATCACAAAAAGCGAAACAGTGGAGTTCCATGATTCCAGAGCAAGTCAAGCAAGGGGCTCCAGAGTTTGATGAAGTACAACTTGATGAGTTCTTAAGTTACTGCGAGTAATCATATAAATCGGGTAACCGGTAGTTTCTAGCTACCGGCCCCCACACCACCCATCGTGCGAAATCGCAATGGGCGATTCCCTACCCAAATTAAATGTCTACCTAACGATAGTATCGAGGAGCTCTTCTTTTGAGTTGAGTGTCATGGCAGTGAGCCACCTCAACTTTAACCGACTGGATAACATATCGGTAGGCTAGCCCTGTCTTTTAACTCAGTGATTTAGGTTCAGGCCTTAACCCTGCCAAGGGTATTAATCTTGGCATTTGGCTATTATGCCATCGGCTGACTTCTGTTTAATCATCGTGGTGATTACTGACCGAAGCGCTGCTGTATCCCACCACTTTTGTCGATTCCCCCGATGATGGCTAGCGGGTTGAGCCTACTTATAAGTCAGCGGCCACACTGACAGCTTCACAGCAGCAAGCTAAATAAATCTCCCCAGATAAGAACGTGAACTTTCAATACTCAACTACATCATTGACTCTACCCGTTAGATCTCCCGGTTTCAGTACACTTGGTCACCTCCCTTCCAAGCTAAGCCTTATAGGATATTTCTGTTCCTCAGCTCGTAGTTTTGCTAGCAGCTTCCTCCCCCACAAGGCCTCCCGGTGTTACAGTTGCCATTCACTAGTAGTTGGCATTTAATGGCGACCATTAAATGGTGATTTTCCTAAAGGGGACTTTCACCCCATTAGTTCACGCCCATGCTCGTGGCATTATGCGTCATTAAACATAGAGTATTGATTGAAGAATGAGTAAAGAACAACCAAATAATCCGCTACATGGTATTACTCTTGAGAAAGTTGTTACACGATTGCAGGAGCATTATGGCTGGGATGGTTTGGCAGATAGGATTAATATCAATTGCTTTAAGAGCGACCCATCAATTAAGTCTTCGCTCAAGTTTTTACGCAAAACCCAGTGGGCACGAGATAAAGTCGAGAATCTGTATATCTCAACTTTTGAAAATAAATCTCCGTGGGGTAATCGTAAATAAGCACTATTTGGTAACCACATAGATGTCGCTGTGATTAGGCAGGGACAGGCGCATAAATCGGATAGTCGGTAGTTTCTAGCTACCGGCCTCCACACCACCCATCGTGCCAGTCCGCAATGGCCGGTTCCCTATCCGTTGAATCCCTACCCAACGATACTGTCGAGCAGCTCTTCATTTGAGTTGAGTGTCATGGCAGTGCGCTACTTCTGAGTCAGCGGCCAGGCTGGCAGCTTCACAGCAGCAAGTTAAACTGATCTCCCCAGATAAGAACGTGACCTTTCACTGCACTGCTGCACCAGTGACTCTACCCTTAGACTACCCCGTTTCGGTGCCCCTCCAGGCTAAGCCTTATAGGATGTTTCTGTTCGCCAGCTCGTGGTCTTGCTAGCGGCTTCCTCCCCGCAAGATCTCACAGTGTTGCAGTTGCCATTCGCCTATAGTTAGCATTTAATGGCGCCCATTAAATGGTGATTTTCCTACAGGGAACTTTCACCCCATTAGGCAACGCCCATGCTAGAAATTATGTATGGCCAGAGAATTTAGGTTGTGCTAAAACAAATTAACGAAGACAAATGGGACAAAATGTATGGAGGTGAGACCCTGAGCTCACTGCCATATTCTGTTAATAAATTTGAGAAAGCACATGGAATAACCTTCGAGCGATATGAAGAAGGTGGGATTGGAGGGTGTTATTGTACCTTTATAAAAATTTCTAAAAATAAGTACTTTCTGCAAGGGTTTGGAGATAAAGATAATCAGGAACCGGGGGTGTCACTGGAAATGGATGGGTGCAATCCTTCACCAAAACACAGTCTTAACGATATTGCCTCCACTCTTAATATCGCTATCGAATCTATGCCTTGGGTAAGGGAAGACCTTTCTACTCCAAGATGGATGTTAACTCGACAGGGAGATGATGGAAATGAAGTGGAAATTTTCCGAACTCATCGTAAGATAGTGGCTGATTGGGCTATGAGTCAATATGAAAAGCCTGGGCATAAACAATGTTACTTCGTAATAGAAAAAATATAACAAACGAAGGCAGCCGACTCATAAATGCGCAGCTATTTTAAACGTTAGGAGCAAGACAAATGGAAGCTATCGTTTATTACTCAAGAAATGCAAAAAAGCCCCCGTTAGAAGTGGTCATCGAGCTAGATGAACAAACTGTATATATTAACTGCAGTTGCCCGCTTGGGCAGGAAAAGAAAATATGCCGACATAAAATAAACGCTATCAGGGGGGATAAGTCAAAGCGACATCAATCCACCTCTGACAAAGTCATTACGCGGTTAAGGCATCTTTTTGGCTCAAGCTCTTCATTACGGCAGCACCTCGAAGAAAAATGGCGTGCACTTCGGGTTTTTTCCTCAGAGCACCCGGAGTATAAAGAGGAAATAGGCAACAAAAGACGAATATTGGGTGAGGCATTAGCAAACGGCTTTCTGAATGAAAACATATACCAATCTCAAGAGCCGTTTGATGCTGTTGAGTGGGAAGAAGCTAGAGAAACATTAATAAATGGTATGAATTGCCCAGTAACACTGAAGTATGTAAATCATGAGGGTATAGCTACTGAAAGAAAGGTGCTTGTGGGTGAGGTATTTGTCAGTAATGCTAATTTCTATATGCTCGGTTATTGCTCTCTCCGCGAGCAGATGCGTACGTTTCGTGTTGATCGTATACAAGGAATTAGTTTTGACAAAGAATGCGCCGTAAGCGATAAAAGCATACTTCTGGATGTCGTTTTCCAGGGTAATCCGCAAGTACAAATATGAAGCCAGCAAGTACGGATGTAGCCCCTAAACCGGGTAGCCGTTAGTTTCTAGCTACCAGCCCCCACATCACCCTTCGTACAGGTCCGCAATGAGCACTTCTCTATCCGTAATGAACCTCTACCCAACGGTAGTGTCGAGTAGTTCTTCATTTGAGTTGGCTGTCATGACAGTGCGCCACCTCAACTTTATCAGACTAAAAACATATCTGTAGACCAGCCCTGTCTTTTAACTCGTAGATTTTGGGTTCAGGCCTTCACCGTTTCCAAGGTATAAATCTTGGTATTTGGCTACTATACCGTCTGCTGACTTCTGTTTAATCACCTTGACCATTACTGACCTAGGCGCTGATGTGTTCCACCACTATTGTCGATCCCCGCGATGGCGGCTAGCGGGTTGGGCCTATTTATGAGTCAGAGGCCACGCTGACAGCTTCACAACAGCAAGCTAAACAGATCTCATCAGATAAGATCGTGAACTTTCACTACAAAACTGCATCATTGACTCTACCCGCTAGATCATATGGCTTCAGTGTCCTTGGCCACCTCGCCTCCAGGCTAAGCCTTATAGGATGTATCTATCCGTCAGCTCATAGCTTTACTAGTCGATTCCTACCCATAAGATCTCACAGTATTGCAGTTGCCATTCGCTAGCAGTTAACTTTAAATGGTGATCTTCCTACAGGGGACTTTCACTCCATTAGGCTACGCCCATGCTGGGCCTATCAAGTAAAGACAGCATCGCCCCTTCGGGGCTGGACCTTGCTACGCTCGGCCGCTGTTGGAGGCGTTAGATTTTTTTACTCATCGGAGATAGGGAATGTCAACGAGAGAAATCTCCAACTATTATGACTCAACAGAACATAGTGATACTCGTGAAGATTTAATTTTTGCTCTTGGTGAAGTAAAAGGAAGAAAGATTGCTGTTGATTGTGGCTGTGGAGCAGGATCAGATATAGCTTATTTGCGCAGTAATAATTTCACGGTTCATGCCTTTGATATCGAGAATGAATCTATATCTAGATGTCGTAAACGATTCAAAGATGATGAGCAGGTTATTCTATCAAGGGATAGCTTTAATACTTTCCATTATCCTGAGTCCTCGTTGGTAGTTGCTGATGCCAGTCTTTTCTTTTGTCCTGAAAAAGATTTTGAGTCAGTTTGGTTGAAAATAATTAACTCTTTAACGGGAGGTGGAATCTTTTGCGGTTCATTCCTTGGGCCGAAAGACACAATGGCTGGGCCTGAGTATGATATGGAAGCATTTTGGAGTGATACTCTAGTTATGAATGAATCGAAGATTAAAAAACACCTCAGTAACTTTGAGCTATTAAAGTGGACTGAACATGACCTTTCAGGAGAAACTGCAGATGGCACACCGCACCATTGGCATATATTCTCCATCGTAGCGAGAAAAAAATCTAAACTGGGTAACCAGTAGTTTCTAGCTACCGGCCCCCACACCACCCATCATGCATGTCCGCAATGGGCGGTTCCCTATCCGTAATAAATCTCTACCCAACGATAGTGACGAGCAGCTCTTCAATCGAGTTGAATGTCATGGCAGTGCGCTACCTCAACCATATCTAACTGGAAACATATCGGTGGTCTAGCTCTGCCTTGTAGCTTATGAATTTTAGGTTCAGTGTAGTGATCTAATCCATCCAGACACTTCGCGAAGATGGTAAAACTAACGAGCAAGGTGAAGTATGAAAACAAAAGGTACACGTCGGCATTTCAATCCGGCATTTAAGAAAGACGTCAAAACTCTTATCTCTGAACAAGGAGATTCGATTTCTAAGCTATCAGAGGCTGCAGGAACAACTGCCAATAACCTGCGACGCTGGATAAAGGGCCTGAAGCAGGAAGAGGAAAATTGTCGGGATAAGATACCGATTGAACGTTTTTTTAGCGTCCTGAAGCGAGAGTGATTAACGGGAAATCTCTATCCGATAAGAAAGGAGGCGATAGCAGATGTAAGAGCCTATATTGCTTTTTACAATTCACGCAGAATACATACAACACTGGGGGACCTAGCCCCTATCGAATTTGAGAAATGTACTTAGAGGTGTGTTCGGTTGGAGTTGACCACAACAGAGTGGGGGAAAGAACTGAAATAGGCGTTTAAATTTACTAACGGTGGTTAGAGCCTGGCAATCTGACTTATTTGCGCCACGCCCCTGAGCTATTTTTTTAAAGAGGCTAGGCTACCGTAGATTATTGAATTGCAAATAAATTTATCTGATTGCCACTTTATAGGAAATCTATAATCTAAAGTAGCTAATAGATTCGCTTTGGGACTTAAAGGGTCTTTAATAGAAAGATAGATAGTGAACCACTGGCTCCCTGGTCAACTACTACATGAAATCAGGGCTCTTAACTCATGAGTAAAGATACAAGATTTTTTCATAGTGTTTTTTCAAAATACGCTGATCTTTCCAAGGAGCAGTGGAAGCTGGCGCTATGTAATGTAACGCAAATGTATACAGCGGATAAGATTAAAATGTTCCCTGTCTCTGAAAGAAAAAGAAGAAGCGAAATTGTAGCTTCAGCGAGAGAATTTGCTGTAAAGCAACATGCAGAGTACGAGGATTACAGCAAGATAATTAAAGCTAATAGGCGCGGGGGCTGGGTATGTTGATCGTGGCCGGCACCATGATTGCCTTCTCGGTCTTCGTCCTCCCTTTGACGGGGGAAACGGCCACCACAACAGGCACGACACCCGCGGCGCTTCCGCCGCTGCAGGACACCTCACTCCCCGATCGGGTTAAGCTGGGATTCCTTCTTTACAACGACCTGAACATCTCGGCCAGGCGTAACACCGGATGCGTCACCTGTCACGCGCACTCGGCCGGTTTCGCCGATCCACGCAGTGCCGCCGATCCCGTAAACATGCCGGTCTCCCCCGGGTCCGAGCCCGGGAAATTTGGCACGCGCAACGCCCAGACCGCCGCTTACGCGACGTTCAGCCCCCCATTCCACTGGGATGAGCAGAAGCAGACCTATGTCGGCGGGCAGTTCTGGGATGGCCGGGCCAACTCGCTGAAAGACCAGGCAATCGGACCGCCACTCAACCCACTGGAGATGGCCATGCCGAACAAAGAGGCGGTCCTCGCACGCCTCGCGGAGAATCCGGTCTATCTCGAGGCCTTCCGGCGGCTCTACGGCGTAGACCTCAAGTGGCCACAGGTCGAGATGGTCTACCCCAAGTTCGGCGCCGCAATCGGGTCCTTCGAGCCCACTGACGAGTTCGCCGAGTTCAACTCCAAGTACGACTACTACGTTGCAGGCAAGATCGACCTGACCCCGCAGGAACAGTTGGGACTCCAACTGTTCAACGGCAAAGCAAAATGCAACAACTGCCATAGTAGCAAGCCGCCGGCGAACTACCCGCACGCCCTGTTCACCGACTTCACCTACGACAACCTGGGGCTCCCTGTGAACCCGCGAATCGCCGGCCTGCACGGCGTCGACAGCCTGCCACTCGACCTGGGCCTGGGCGGTCGGCCAGAGATTGCCGCCAAGCACCCCGACGGATCGCAGAATGGTAAATTCAAGGTGCCCACTCTCCGCAACATTGAGATCACCCCACCCTACGGGCACAACGGCGTCTTCGCCACGCTCGAGCAAATCGTTCATTTCTACAACACCCGTGATACGCTCGGTGAAGTGCCCGACGCAACCGACCCGAACTTCGGAATCACCGGCTGGCCTAAACCCGAAGTCCCTAAGAACGTCAACCGGGCCGAGCTGGGCAACCTCGGGCTGACAGACGACGAAGAAGCCGCAGTCGTGGCGTTCCTGAAGACGTTGACCGACGACGCGTTCGACGAAAAGGACCTCGAACACCCCGAAGGCGAGGCGCCGCTGCGCCGTTGACGATAATCAAATTGTCGAGCAGCTTTGGATGCCTGGAGTCCATTTAAATATCGGTGGATCCTATCCAGGTAGTAGGCTTTCGGAGATCTCGCTCAGCTGGATGGTAGCCCGTGTCACTAAACATCCCGACCTCATTCTCGATGAGAAATGCCCCCCAAACCCAGATAGCTTTGAATCCAACATCAGGGACTGGTTACGAGAGTCAATCGACCTTGAATCTGACTTCTAGACTTTATCCCTATCAACGCCTGATGAATCAGACACTACCGGATAGTAGAGATATCGGTGAGAGGCTTTGGCACAAATTCGAGAGCACTGATCGACGCAACTTGCTGCCTGCTGATTTCAAAACAATCGGGGATTACTTGGCTTTTAGTATCGTTAACCTTGAGCTTAAGCCTGCGTTCAACAAAGCGTTTAATACTCGCCATAACCCGTTCACCCGCGCGTTTAGAGGAAACGAAAATCAAAAATCGTCCGCATAGCGGATAAAATTATGTCAACGTTTTTCCAGTTCTTTATCTAGCAGGTCGAGTACAATATTGGAGAACTGCGGCGATAAAAGGCCACCTTGTGGCCCCCTCATGACAGGCTTTCCAATATCCATCTCCTACACATCCTGCGCGCAAGTAGCTTGCGATCAATTTGAGTAAACGCTTATCGCTGATTCTTTGGCCAAGTAAACTCTTAAGGAAATCATGATTTACTCGATCAAAAAATTTCGATAACTCGACATCCTCCGCTATTCGTTTCCCTTCCTCGATATACTTTCGCAGCATTTTCACTGCATGATGCTGTGATCGCTTTGGACAGAAGCCATAGCTAATTTCCGAAAATTTTTATCGAAGATGGGGTGGATAACTTGGGCAACAGCTTGCTGAATAACACGATCAAAGATTGTAGGTATCCCAAGACCTCGCTGACCACCATCTGGCTAGCGAATGTAGACACGCCTAACGGGAAGCCGTTGATAATGACCTTGCCGAATAATTTCAACAATCTCATCGCCAATTAGCTTGAAGTGCTGAACAAACTCATCGATGGTAATCCCATCAATGGCTGCGGCACTTTTATTGCCGGATGGCAACATATCGGTAGGCTGCCCTGTCTTTTAACCCTGGAGTTTGGTTGAGGCCTTCACCGTGTCCAAGGTATTAATCTTGGCACTTGGCTACTAGGCCGTCGGCTGAGTTCTGTTTAATCACCCTGGTCATTTCTGACCGAGGCGCTGGCTATGTTCCACCATTTTTTCTACTCCACGATAGTGGTGGACCTACTTATGAGTCAGCGCCCACGCTGACAGCTAAACAGATCTCCCTAGATAAGAACGTGAACTTTCACTGCACAGCTGCATCATTGACTCTACCTGTTAGATCACCCAGCTAAACCTTATTAAATGTTTCTGTTCGTAAGCTCGAAGTTTTGCTGGCGGCGGTCTCCCCAAAAGACCTCGTGGTATTGCAGTTGCCATTCGCTAGTAGTTAGCATTTAATGGAATCCATTAGCGGTGATCTTCCTACTGGGGACTTTCGCCCTATTAGTCCAGGCCCATGCTGAGTGCACCAAGCGCCTGTAAATTGACCCCCGGCCATTGTCATCTTTTTTGCCAAAACCTTAATAAATAAGGTGACAGTAGCCACCGGCAGTTGAGGCGGGCGTTAGGTGCGTAATATCGACGACCTCTTTGAGAGATGATAATGAAGAAACTCAAAAACGAAAAAGAGATGGTAAAAAAGGCTATAGCACTCGGTACTGCATATGGCACCAAGCGAGGCGTTGTCGAATTCGAAGCTACCGATTCAGCTCACGAGAAACTCGAATATATTTACCGTCTTTTAGTTCACGATAAATTAATTCAACCCCTTCCAGAAGACAAAATATCACAGAAGGCTATCATGCATAGGTTAGCAATATGGGCCTCAAAGCAGTGAAGAGAGGAGTTTTATCGTAAGACCAGGAAGTATTTGGTAGACATACTAAAAGGGCTTAAAAAGTCATAGTCATGGGTTAGCAGCCATTAGCGCCGATATTCCTACGTTTCACCACAAATAAAAACGAAACCATGTCCGGCTTTGTTTATAGCTTAGGTAAACACCGTTAACACAAGAAAACCGATAAATCGTCAGGCTTAGAAGAGGAGTATGAAGTGGCTTAAGATAAGCCACTTCAATCACAAACGACTAATATCCGCTAAAGGGGCAGCGGCATAGGTTTTTCATTCACCTTAAACTCGCTGTCTTTCAGACTGATATTGGAGCTGTAGCCGTCATTGGTTGATACTAACAAACCTTGTTGCTCAAGAGACGCTAATATGGTCGGCACTTGTTGAGCAGCTACTTGCTCCAGCTGCTCTTCACTCATGCCTTGGGTTTGCGGGTTATTTTTCAATTGAGCTTTCATCACTTGTACGGCCATAAATTCAATCAGGGCTTTATCGCCGCTTAGCTTGCCGTCAACTAAGGCATGTGACAGCCAGAAAGCCGGATCTAGTGGTTGCTCCGGTAACACGCTAATGCCAACTAAGCTAGTATGCAGGTTACTGTTAAAGCTGCCTTGCGGGAAAGTACCACGTAAGCTGGTAACATTCACTTGAGGTTCGCCAGCCACTAAAGATAACAGATTAGCGTTCATAAACTCCATAGCCTTAGCTCCTGCCTCTTCAGCAGGCAGCGTATTGGGTGAGTTGGCAAAATCCTGATAAGACTTCCAAAACTCTTGGCTGATATTGACGACCTCAATCTCAAGGGCCAGATCTTCACCATGGAATTCAGCTATGTCGACCTTTTTAGAGCCGTAGGCAACCTGCATATTTCCCAGTTGTTTTTCTTGGTTGAATTCAGTACTGCCCTTCACATATAGGTCAGCAATGTCAATATTTTCGTTTTGTTCTCTATCATTTAAACTGATGGCACCAAGGTTAATTGTTATATCAGAATCATAAAAAGCACTTTCAAAGATTGCCTTAAAGGAGGAAGCCATGGTCATATCCATAGTCAAACTTTCAGCCTTGACGTCCCTTAACTCAGAAGTGACAGTAAGGCTATCGGCACCCCCCTGGTAAGTTAGTTGCCCATCCTGATATTGCCCTTTACCCTGGAAACCGCTGAAAGTTAACTGAGCTTTATGATCTTCAATATCAGTAGTAAATGGCGTAATGCTGTCGTTATAGTAATAACCACCTAAAACATTCATATTGCCATGAAGCTGGTAAAAAGGAGTTTGCTCAGCCCACACCAAATGTTCACGTAATTGATCACCGGCAGCTTCTAGTGTCCAGCCAAGCCATCCGAAACCGGCATGTTCACCGAAGCGAAAGGGGCCGTGGGAAGCACTGAAATCTACTTCTACAGAAAAAGATTCAAGTTCAGGGGTATCTGACACACCCGAGAAAGCATTGAAATCCATGCTGACCAAAAAGGTAGTCTGGGTTGAAAACCAGGATGAATCCATGCTTTTTATTTCAACCGTGTATGCCGAATTTTCATTTGCGGCAGTGACTATTTCATCAATGGATGACTCAAGTCGAATGCCGGCAATTTTCGGTGCAACAACACCAGTAAGCACTGCTGCTGGAAGCAATACACTCAATAATTTCTTCATTAAAACAAATCCAAACTACAAATTGGCTGAGAAGTAAGTCTATTATTATCTCATATTTACAGGCAACTGTAAGCCAAAATATAAATACTTATTCTTTCTTGGTGTAAACTACAAACGGACACCCCTATAACAACAATATGTAAAGTGGACTTAATAAAACTCACCACATCTAGTCCTTAATATTGGAGGCGGGAAGCCTTGCTCGCCGAAAATGCGAATGCTGTAATTAGTTGTAATTGGTACAAACTTTTATATTCGATAAGGGATCGCGTAAATGTAACCATTGGTAAGTTGAGATTCCGTTTGCTGGGCCACCGGAAAGTATAAATTCATGTATTTGTGATTGTAATTATTGCCTGCATTCAGCTTTAAAGTACATCACTTACTTTACCCGTTAGATCTCCCGGCTTCTGTATCCTTGGCCAGCTCGTTGTTTTTCTATCGGCCTCCTCCCCACAAGACCTTGCGGTATTACAGTTGCCATTCACTATTAGTTAGCATTTAATGCAATCCATTAAACGGTGATCTTCCTACAGGAGGCTTTCACCCCATTAGTCCACGCCCATGTTGGGTGTACCAAAGCCATCAACCATTGCCAGCAAAGCTGCCTGGACCTCCGCACTTTGTGCTCCAGCAGGTTATGACGGCGTTAAGGCTACAATGAATATTCGAGAATCTATCCAGTCTCAATTTTCCGGAAAAGCTTTCGAAAGACCTTTGTTCTATACCCACAAAGGAGGTCTTCGTTTTGAGCTTTCCTTAGGTGGAGATTGGCTCGATCAATTTGACTTAGCATTACGTAAATCTCACGAGATATGTGAAGAAATATTCGATAAGGAGATTGTTGCCTGTTACCGTATCTTTAGTAACGAACCCCTAGTTTCTTCTATCTCCACTTTTCGTGAGCTTAGAAACATTGGATTATTTCCCGAGAAAGTGAAAGAGAAAGAGCACTGGCTTGAGCGTGTAGCGGTAGATGAAGGCTGGATTGAGGGGGAAACTGAAGATTACTGGCATACAATTGCGATAAAACTACCCAAATCAAGTCTGAAGAAGCTACTTTGGTGCAGCATGGCGCCAGGCTTAGGCGTCAAGCCATGTCCGCTAGTAAACATCTACCTCTTTGATCTAACTAAAGGAGTTGAAGCTTGGCCTTATGATGTTCGAGGCATGGACGTTATTGGCAACAAGGCCATACTGTCTCAGCTATACAAGAAATTCAACTCATACCTTCTCGACTACGATAGAGAGATGATGGACACCAATTTTGGCTAAGGTCTTAAATCGGGGGGCACAGTCCCCTGATTTATCTCCGCACCACTCCCCACACTAATCCCAATCTCAGCTCTCTCTATCTTGAATCGCCTTTTCACCTATTTTATTGCGCCATACATGTCTTAAATATCTCCATTTATTGACACAAAATTAAGTTTTCCGATCACTGACGTTAATTATCACAGAATTCCATCTAATAAAAAGTAAAGGTATAAGAATTAAACGTTCCTTAGTGATACTGGCGTAATCTTGGACTAAGCCTTATAAACAGTGAACAAGCAAACAAGGATTTTGGGAGCTAGCAGGCACCTCGTTGAAGTAGAGGGCAACTCAAAAGTATTCCATTCGTTTTCTGTACCAGAAATCGTTCCTATCAAAAAAATACCAAGTATTTTCGCGGCGGTACTAAGAATCAATTCGGGCGTGACCCATAAGAAAAACGGGGAGAAAGAAGTTGAACTACCCAGAGCAGCTCAACCCGGAAGTGTGGCCTCTTGTCGTTTATTGCCTTGCTGTACTCGCACTAATTGTCCTGATGCTGAGCCTTTCCTATTTTCTCGGGCAGAAGAGAAGAGATCCCGCAACAGATGAACCTTTTGAATCCGGGATTATCTCCCAGGGCAGTGCTCGCCTGCGAATTTCAGTTGCCTACTATTTGGTTGCCATTTTATTCATTGTATTCGACCTGGAAGCGGTTTATCTGTTTAGCTGGTCAATTGCCTTCTTTGAGACCGGACTTCTCGGCTTTATCGAAGCCACAATCTTTATTGTCATCCTACTGGTAGGGCTGATCTACCTATGGCGCCTGGGTGCATTGGAGTGGGGCGGACAACAAAAAAGTTTGATTGGCCGCAAAAATAATCAATAAAGAAACCAGGAAAACACCATGCGCTGGCAGCTGAGTAAGGCAGATGATGTCATCGCCTCTGACTCCCGTAAGTCAAGTGGCGAGGAATTCGAAGAAGACCTGCAAAAAAATGTTCTACTCGCCAAGTTGGAAGAGTTAGTCGCCTGGGGACGCTCTAATTCACTTTGGCCATTTAACTTCGGGCTTTCCTGCTGCTATGTGGAAATGGCCACTGCATTTACCAGCCGCCATGATATCTCCCGTTTCGGCGCAGAAGTCATTCGTGCAACGCCACGGCAAGCTGATCTTATTGTAATTTCTGGCACCGTATTCCTAAAAATGGCGCCTGTGGTACAGCGGCTCTACGAACAAATGATCGAGCCTCGCTGGGTGATATCCATGGGCTCTTGTGCCAACTCTGGCGGCATGTACGACATTTACAGCGTGGTGCAAGGTGTCGATAAATTTTTGCCTGTTGATGTCTATGTCCCCGGGTGCCCCCCACGCCCAGAAGCATTACTGCAGGGTCTCACTCTGCTACAAAAATCCGTTGCTGCCGAGCGCAGAAATTTCAGTTGGGTAGTGGACGAACAGGGAACCAGAAAAGTAGCCAAACCAAGCCAGCGGGATTTGCATCGAGAAGAACGGATGCGTACGGAACTATTGCGCTCTCCAGATACGGTTTAAAGCTTAAAGCGCTCCAATAAAACAATAACAATGGGACCCTCATGACAGGCGTTATAGCAAAAAGTATTCACAGTGAGACTGCCTATAGCAAGGAGGCTGAGCTATTCCTGCGTGATCTCGACCAGGAATATCATTTGCACAATTACTGGTTACAACCAAATTGTGGAGATATGCCCACTCTATGGGTAGATGCCCAGTCCCTGATTCCCATATTGCAATTTCTCAAGGTAGATATTTCTCGTCCATTCGCCATGCTTTACGACCTCAGCGCAATAGATGAGCGCTTGCGAGTAAACCGCGGAGAAGGACCAGAAAAGCAGCCAGCTAGTGATTTTACCCTGGTCTACCAACTCCTATCTTTCACTCGCAATTTATTTATCCGCATTAAGGTCGCTCTGGCCGAATCCAAGCTTTCAGTGCCATCAATTGATGACATTTGGCAAAACGCCAACTGGTATGAGCGGGAGGTTTGGGACCTCTTTGGGATTAATTTTGAAGGGCATCCACATTTGCGCCGGATTATGATGCCCACTACCTGGAAAGGACATCCCCTGCGTAAGGATCATCATGCACGCGCCACAGAAGTAGACCCTTTCAGTCTTTCTGAAGAAAAAGAGCGTAAGGAGCAAGAGGCACTATTATTTCGTCCTGAAGATTGGGGCATGGCTCGTGCCAATGAAGACTCAGAATTTATGTTTCTAAATTTGGGGCCAAACCACCCCAGTGTGCATGGCGTTTTTCGCATCGCCCTGCAACTCGATGGTGAACAAATAGTGGATGCGGTACCGGATATCGGTTATCACCATCGCGGCGCAGAAAAAATGGCAGAACGCCAAGCCTGGCATACCTATGTACCCTATACAGATCGCATTGATTACCTGGGTGGCGTTATGAATAACCTGCCCTACGTATTGGCTCTGGAGCAACTCGCCGGAATTAAGGTGCCCGAACGTGCCCAGGTTATTCGTGTAATGATGTGCGAGTTTTTCCGCATTTCCAGCCATCTCGTCTTTTTCGGCACCTTTGCTCAGGACGTCGGACAGATGTCCCCTGTCTTTTACATGTTTATCGACCGGGAGAAACTTTTTGGCATAGTCGAGGCCATCACTGGTGGGCGTATGCATCCGGCCTGGTTTCGGATCGGCGGTGTAGCCCAGGATCTGCCAGAGGGTTGGGAAAAGATGGTCCGGGAATTTCTCGACTATATGCCACAACGCTTGCGCGATTACGATGGGATGGTAATCAAAAATAAACTGCTACAAAAACGTACACGGGGCATCGGCGTCTACAATACCGCTGAAGCACTGGAGTGGGGAGTGACGGGTCCCGGTCTGCGCGCAACCGGGCTTGAATGGGATTTACGTAAAAAACGCCCTTACAGTGGCTATGACCAATTTGAATTCGATATTCCCAGCTATGATGGTGGTGATTGTTTTGATCGGTGTCGTGTGCGAGTGGATGAAATGTGGCAGAGCCTGCGCATTATCCGTCAGTGCCTGGAAAATATGCCGGCTGGGCCCTATAAATCCGATCACCCATTGACGACGCCTCCACGAAAGGGGCGCACTATGCAGGATATAGAAACCCTCATCCAACACTTTGTAAATAACAGTTGGGGACCTGTAATGCCCGCCGGTGAGGTGTGTTTCCCAATCGAAGCCACTAAAGGCCTCAACAGTTATCAAATTGTCAGCGATGGAGGGACGACATCATACCGCACCAGAATACGCACACCCTCATTCCCTCATTTACAAATGATTCCACTTATGTCACGGGGACTGTTAATTGCGGATCTTATTGCAATCATTGCCAGTATTGACTTTGTTATGGCAGATGTTGACCGATAACAACAATAAATTCAGTTTAGATTATGGGGAGATTTATGAAATACAGGATTCGATGCTCTTATGTCGCAGTAACCACCGGCGGCAGTAGCATCTTCTAGATGCCTCCGTGATTCGACCATAGGAGGCGAAAATGTCCAGCGTACTAGAACCGGAAATGATCGAAGTAATGGAGCAAAGTAACAAGGATCCAGGAGAACTCTCCGAAACCCTCACCGATGAGGAAAAGCGAGAAATTGATGAAGAGGCCTCTCACTATGAGGGAAAATCTTCTGTAGGTTTAGAAGCACTTAGAATCGTACAAAAGTATCGGGGCTGGATTTCAGACGGTAGTCTACGGGCCATTGCAAACTACTTGGAGATGCCTGTAGCCCAACTGGAGAGCGTAGCCACTTATTTTCAACTAATTTTTCGTCAGCCCGTTGGGAAAGAAGTGATCTTGCTTTGTAAAAGTGCCAGTTGCTGGGTTATGGGCTGTGATCAATTACAAAAACACATAAGCCAGAGTCTACAAATTGAACCAGGGCAGACAACAAATGATGGAATATTTACTCTATTGGAGGCTCCCTGCTTAGGCGATTGTGATAAAGCGCCTGTACTCATGCTGGGAGAGGAAATGTATAGAAACCTCGATGAATCAGCTATCGACGCACTAATCGATAAAAAGAAACAAATCCATGCTGACAAATCCTCTCACTAAAAATATCACCAAAGAAAATACCGCAGCAGATATCACCCGGTACCTGGATAATGATGGTTACCAAGGATGGCGCAAAGCGCACTCTATGGTACCAGATGACATTATCAATCTTGTTAAAGATGGCGGGTTACGTGGACGCGGTGGAGCGGGATTTAACACTGGATTGAAGTGGAGCTTTGTTCCCCGAGGCGAAGGATCCCCTGAGCAAAAGTTTGTTGTCTGCAACGCAGATGAAATGGAGCCGGGCACATTCAAAGACCGCCTCCTTATGGAGCGTGATCCACATTTATTATTAGAAGGGATGGCAATTGCTGCTTACGCCATAGGCGCATCCATTGGTTACATATTCATTCGCGGGGAATATCACCTGGCAGCAGAACGCCTGGAGCGAGCAATAGAGGAAGCAAAATCTCAAGGTCTTATCGGAAAAAATATTTTTGATAGTGATTTTTCACTGGAAATTTTTGTGCATCGCAGTGCAGGTAATTATATCTGCGGTGAAGAGACAGCGCTTCTCAATGCTCTCGAAGGGCAACGTGCAATCCCCAGAGCTAAACCACCATTCCCTCAAGTAAGTGGCTTATGGGGTAAACCTACAGTTGTAAATAATGTAGAAACCTTCTGCAATATACCCCATTTGGTAGCATATGGAGTCGACTGGTACCGTGGCTTGGGCGTCGGACAGGATGCTGGCAGTAAAATATTTGGCGTCAGCGGCAAAGTCAAAAATCCCGGCACTTGGGAATTGCCAATGGGTACCCCTATTCGCGAAATTATTGAACAGTATGCCGGTGGCATGAGAGATGGACTTAGGCTAAAAGGCTTCCTACCAGGCGGAGGATCTACTGATTTCCTGGGGCCCGATCACCTCGATCTCCCTATGGATTATGACGTGATCGGCAAGGCTGGTAGCCGTATGGGAACCGGTACAATTATTGTGTTAGATGATAAAACCTGTCCTATTGGGCTGGTACTAAATCTTACACAGTTTTTTGCGCGCGAATCCTGTGGATGGTGTACTCCTTGCCGAGATGGCTTGCCCTGGATTGTGAAAGTTCTGCAAAGAATCGAGAATGGGGAAGGTCTGCCCGAAGACCTTGAATTGCTACATGAGCAATGTAAGCGCATTGCCCCAGGTAAAACTTTCTGTGCATTGGCTCCTGGGGCAGCAGAACCCATTCAGAGTTCCCTCAAACTATTTGAACAGGACTATATAGATCATATCAAGAAAGGCTGTTGCCCCTATAAATAACTAGCGAAAGAGATTGGCCGGACTCCCAATAATATCAAATAAATAATGGATTAACGATGCCAACCATAACGATCGATGGCGAGAAGTATCAGGTTGATGGCGATCAAAATCTTCTCAGCAGCTGTCTGACTGTAGGTCTAAATGTCCCCTATTTTTGCTGGCACCCTGAAATGGGCTCGGTAGGTGCTTGCCGGCAATGTGCCATGATCGAATATAAAGACAGTGAAGACCAATCGGGTCGATTAATTATGAGCTGTATGACACCAGTTCGAGATGGTGGTATCTACAGTGTCAATGCCGAGGCAGCAAAAGAATTTCGCGGTAGTATCATTGAAGACCTGATGACCAATCATCCCCACGACTGTCCAGTTTGTGAGGAAGGTGGTGAGTGTCACTTGCAGGATATGACTGAAATGTCAGGTCACACCATGCGCCGCTATAGGGGCACCAAGCGCACACATCGCAATCAATATCTTGGTCCATTTATCAATCATGAAATGAATCGGTGTATTACGTGCTACCGTTGTGTACGGTTTTACAACGATTATGCTGGAGGGAGTGATTTACAGGCACTCGGTCGTAATCATCAGGTTTATTTTGGTCGTCAAGAAGAAGGTCGCCTACAAAATGGCTTCAGCGGAAACTTGGTTGAAGTATGCCCTACCGGTGTATTCACTGATAAAACATTCAGTGCACATTTTGTTAGAAAATGGGATCTACAAACAGCGCCTTCAGTTTGTGAACATTGTGCAGTAGGGTGTAACACTGCACCTGGTGCAAGAGAATCCAGCAATGGTAACGACCCTGTACTAAGGCGTATTACCAATCTCTTCCATCACGATATAAACGGTTACTTTCTCTGCGATCGAGGTCGTTTCGGGTACGAATATGTCAATGGCTCAACACGCATTGATCAGGTATTGAGTGTACATAATGAGGAGCTTATTAGCTCCACTGCAGATTCAAAAGATAAACTTCACTGTAAAGTAAACCCCCGCGATGGTGTTCTACACCTATCGGTACAAGTCACCGCAGCTCAACGCCAACTCCGCCGGATCATTGGCGTTGGCTCTCCCCGAGCATCAATAGAAAATAATTTTGCTCTACAGCAACTAGTTGGAACCGACAATTTCTTTTCTGGGCTAAACCGTCTCGATCAGCAATTATTGCAACAGATCAACGCTATACAGAGTGACGACCGAATAAAAAATCCCAATACTCCAGAAATAGAATCCGCAGATGCGGTTCTGATAATCGGTGAAGATATCTATAACACGGCGCCCCGTATTGCCTTGGCTGTGCGTCAAGCAGCACGTAATCGTCAAAAAAAGCAGGCTCAAAATTTAAAAATTCCTTTGTGGCAAGATGCCTCAGTAAGACAACTAGAGGGTGATCCCAGCCCGATTATTTTTATAGGAACAGAGCTTACCGACCTCACAGATATAACCAAAACTACCCTGTTTGAGTCACCAGAAAAAGTTGTACAGTTTACTAATGCACTAACTGAGGAAATCAAAAATTCTAACAACCAGGGAGCTGAAAATACCTCAGAACTACAGAAACAGATTAGACACGTGGCTCAAATACTGGAAAACGCGATTAATCCACTGATTATATCCGGAGTATCCAGCAGGCATCCCGACACTTTAAGCGCCGTAGCCAATCTGGCTTGCGTAATAAGCGATCGCAAAAAGTCACCCACCAATCTGTATTTAAACTGTGGTGAAGTTAACAGCTTGGGATTAATTCAGCTTGTTAATGAAAGTGATAACAATCTGGATCAGCTCTTGGAGTCACTGACAACAACAAAGAATACTATTCCAACCAGTCTTGTTGTGCTGGAAAATGATCTATATCGGCGACTGGATACACCATCTGCAGAGAAAATTTTTTCTCTAGTGGATGAAGTTATTCTGATGGATTCTCTACTTACGCCTACCGCCAAGAGAGCCAACTGGATATTCCCTGCATCTACAACAGCCGAATCACAGGGTACTTATATAAATAATAATGGTTTAGCCCAGCGATTTTATGCGGTCTATGAAGGCAAAGGATACATTCAGGAGAGCTGGCGCTGGCTCGTGGATGCTGTAAATTTCTGTACTGAGAAGTCCGCTAACCTCTCAATGATCAACAGCTGGAAGCACAGTACAGATCTCAGTAATGCCATAGCAAAGGAGTTCAAGGCACTGGGGGTTCTCGCTGATCTCGGCCCCAATGAAGACTATCGCATTGATGGTCTTAAGATCGCTCGACAAAGTGCCCGTTATAGTGGGCGTACCGCTATCCACGCCCAACAACATGTTTCAGAAACACCCCCCATTAAAGATCCTGATGCTCCCATGAGCTTCAGTATGGAAGGCATACACAATCCCAATAAAACTACACTCCAGGCAAATATTTGGTCACCAGGATGGAACTCCAACCAATCTATCTTTAAGTTTCAACAACAAGTTGGTGGTGAGCGTAAAGGGGGTCCGTCAGGCAAAAGAATTGAACGAGCTCCACGACCTATCTCTGAATACCTCCCCTCTAGTGGTGAATTAGAGCATCCATCAGAAACCTCCAATAAATTACAAATGCTTCCCATTTATCGCCTCTTTGGTAGTGAGGAACTCAGTAACCAATCAATGTCTCTCTCTGAGATTATTGACGCTCCATTTATATTAATACATCCAGATACCCTAGCTCACTACACTCTGACTATGGGAGAACTGGTAGATATAGAAACCAGCAATGACACCCATAGAGCAGAAATAAGATCCTGCAACACCATACCCCATGGGTGTATTGGTGTGCCTTTTGGATTACCGGGAATGGAGACCCTGGCTCCTCAGATTCCTGGCTATGCCTCTCTACGTCCGGCAGTGGCACCTATGATTAGCGAGGATCAATAAGCCATGAGTACACCAATCTGGATTACTCTGCTCAATATTTTCGGTGTACTTATCGTTACCGTGTTACTCGCAGCTATCCTCACTTGGGGAGAGAGACGACTTCTTGGGTTTTGGCAGGATCGGCCAGGTCCAAATCGGGTGGGTCCCTTCGGCACATTACAAGTTCTTGCCGATATGATTAAGCTGTTCTTTAAAGAAGACTTCATTCCTCGGTTTGCCGATATTCCTGTCTTTGTTCTAGCGCCTACAGTCGTTATGGCAACCATGCTGATTGCTTTTGCCGTAGTGCCCATGTCACCAAGTATTGGGGTTGCCGATCTTAATATTGGTCTACTGTTTGTGCTTGCAATGAGCTCCATTGCCGTTTACAGCATCATCCTTGGTGGCTATGCCTCTAATAATAAGTATGCGCTACTAGGTGGTCTCCGAGCCGCCGCACAGACAGTTTCCTATGAAGTCTTTATGGGATTGAGCCTGATGGGTGTAGTGATGATGTCCGGTAGTTTCAATTTGAGGGATATTGTCAATGCCCAGGCGGACACCTGGTTTATTGTGCCCCAGTTTCTGGGTTTTATTGTTTTCTTTATTGCCGGTATCGCCGAGAGTCGCAGGACACCCTTTGACCTCCCCGAGGCAGAACATGAATTAACAGCAGGATTTCATACTGAGTATTCAGGTATGAAGTTTGGAATGTTTTTTGTTGGTGAATACCTTGCTGTAATTCTGATATCCGCACTAATCACCACTTTATTTCTAGGAGGGTGGCATGGCCCTCTACTCCCTCCTATTATCTGGTTCTGCCTAAAAACTGCTTTTCTGGTTGCCATTTTCATTCTATTGCGTGCAGCCCTTCCCCGTCCTCGATATGACCAGTTGATGAAATTTGGCTGGAAGGTCATGTTGCCCTTGTCTCTGTTTAATCTGCTCGCAACCGCTGGAGTACTGTTATGGATCGCCTAGGCCTTCAATCACATCCCCACAGTATTGCCGGAGGACGGAAATGATCGCCAGTCAAATTCGCAGTATGTGGTTAATATTTAAACATCTATTCCGGCGTAATGTCACCGTTCAGTATCCAGAGGAGAAACCTTACCTGGCGCCACGCTACCGTGGGAGAATTATTTTAAGCCGGGATCCCAATGGCGACGAGCGCTGCGTAGCCTGTAATCTTTGTGCAGTTGCCTGCCCGCCAGATTGTATTTCTTTACAGAAAACCGAAGATCCTGATGGTCGTTGGCGTCCAGAATATTTCCGTATTAATTTTTCCCGCTGCATCATGTGTGGACTCTGTGAAGATGCATGCCCAACTTATGCGATCCAATTAACACCTGATTTTGAAATGTGTGAATACGATCGTCAAAACATGGTGTATGAAAAGGAAGATCTATTGATCGATGGACCAGGAAAATATCACGACTATAGTTTTTATCAGGTCGCAGGCAAAGCCATAAAAGGAAAAGATAAGGGCCAGGCAGATAATGAAGCAGAGCCAATTAATGTTAAAGGCTTGAATCTATAGCTTTAAAAAACATACATCATTATTGGCCCAAACAATCACCAACAAGTCAACAGCCACCGGCAAAGAAAACAATAATTAAAAAACAAAATTATTCATTAAATAAGAAAAAGTCGCTGAGAAAAACAATCACTCAATCGACTAACACAATACCAGGGAGCCGAAAGGCATGAATCTTATCTTC
Source organism: Microbulbifer mixtoriginis (SeqCode) (assembly GCF_052468275.1). Taxonomy (NCBI): domain Bacteria; kingdom Pseudomonadati; phylum Pseudomonadota; class Gammaproteobacteria; order Cellvibrionales; family Microbulbiferaceae; genus Microbulbifer; species Microbulbifer mixtoriginis (SeqCode). The sequence continues at coordinate 4,356,898 of NZ_CP174341.1, forward strand.
TATTTGACAGCCGCCATAGCGGTAGCGTCCACAACCATGGTTATTTTTCATAAAAATGCTGTACATGCCCTTCTTTATCTAGTGACATCGCTACTCGCAGTGGCTGTAATCTTTTATCAATTTGGGGCCCCTCTCGCTGCTGCCTTAGAAGTAATTATTTATGCCGGGGCAATTATGGTATTGATTATTTTTGTCATTATGATGCTCAATCAGGGAGATTCCACTGTAGCTCAGGAACAAGCGTGGCTCCAGCCCAGAACCTGGATCGGCCCGGCTTTATTGTCTGCCTTATTATTAGCTCAACTTATTATATTGGTGAATAATGGACAAATCTCTTCAAGTCAAACCTATCACTACATAGGCCCCAAACAAGTAGGTATCGCGCTATTTAGCCACTATGTTCTCGCTGTAGAGTTGGCTTCAATGTTATTGCTGGCTGGATTAGTTGGTGCATTTCACTTAGCTCGTCGTAGAAATATTGATTTAGAGGGATCTAATAATGCCAATTGAAACCGCACCAGGTCTTGAGGCAGGTGTTCTACTTGCAGCCATTCTCTTTTGCTTGGGACTGGCAGGATTAATGATGCGAAGAAATGTCATTTTCATGCTGATGTGTGTGGAGATTTGCACAAATGCTGCAGCACTAATGTTCGTAGTCGCGGGTGCACATTGGGGAAATGCTGATGGCCAGGTAATGTTCCTATTTGTCGTCACTCTTGCGGCAGCTGAAGTAGCAATTGCGCTTGCCTTAGTTCTGCAATTTTATCATCGCAAGCATACTGTTGATATTGATCAATTAAATGAATTGAGAGGCTAACATGCAGGGCCTATTGGCTTGGGTGCCACTTTTACCACTGATCGGCTTCCTCACATTGGTAGCTATCCCACTATTTTATCGGGATGAGCCTTCGCAAAAGGTGATTGCCTATATCGGCGTAGGCAGTGTTGGCTTGGCTGCTCTATTTACAATAATTGTGGCTATTGTTTTATTTTGGGGGAATCCCTCTGAATCAATCAATATTTCTCTATGGTCGTGGATGTTGGTGGACAACCTGAAACTAGGTTTCAATTTCCACGTGGACTGGCTAACCATGGTGATGTTACTGATTATCACTGGTGTTGGGTTTCTTATCCACCTCTATTCAGTGGGCTATATGCGGGAAGACCTTGATTTCCGCCGTTACTTCGCTTACCTAAACCTGTTTGTCTGTGCCATGTTGATTCTGGTTTTGGCTGATAATCTGGTCTTACTTTATCTTGGCTGGGAGGGTGTTGGACTCTGCAGCTATCTTCTAATTGGTTTTTGGTATAAGGATCCAGCCAATGGAGCAGCTGCCCAAAAAGCTTTTATCGTCACCCGTATTGGTGATACGGCAATGGCTATCGGCTTGTTTCTGCTTTTCTATGAATTCTCAACACTAAACATTCCTGAGCTTGTCTCGACCATAAACGGTCCAGATGTAAACAATGACATAGTCACTTTAGCGTGCCTTCTCTTACTGGGTGGTGCCGTGGGTAAGTCGGCACAATTACCACTGCAAACCTGGCTACCTGATGCCATGGCTGGTCCAACACCAGTGAGTGCCCTGATACATGCTGCCACTATGGTTACCGCAGGTGTATATTTAATTGCCCGTATGCATCCTCTTTATATGTTATCGGAAGTGGCAATGACCGCTGTGGCAGCCGTTGGCGCTCTCACACTACTTCTGGCTGGCTTCAGTGCAATAGCTCAAAGTGACATAAAAAGAGTACTCGCCTACTCCACAATTAGTCAGATCGGTTACATGTTTCTTGCTTTAGGCGTTGGTGCTTGGTCTGGCGCTATTTTTCACTTAATGACTCATGCATTTTTTAAGGCCCTGCTATTCCTATCTGCAGGATCAGTAATTTTAAGCCTGCATCATGAACAAAATGTTTTTTCAATGGGTGGACTCTATCGAAAAATACCACTCACTTTTATTTGTTTTACCATTGGATGTGCATGCCTTGCTGCACTTCCCTTCACCTCAGGATTCTATAGTAAAGACCATATATTATTGAGCGCCTGGGAATATCACCAAGGCATTAACATCTTGTGGCTCGCCGGCATACTCGGAGCACTCGTAACTGGAATTTACAGTTTCCGTGTATTATTTCTCGTGTTTTTGGGAAGAGAGGGTCAAGCTTCCACTCATTGTAAAGATGCCAATATCCCTGTAATGAGCATACCTCTCTGTATTCTCGCAGTGTTGGCATTATTTGGTGGCTTATTGGCCCCGCCGCTGCAATCCGTATTTGGTGTTCGCCCAGACGAAGCCCATTCCCCCTGGATCGAAGGCACTGCTATTGCAATGCCATTAATAGGCCTTGCCATTGCCTGGAAGTTATTCCGTCATGAGCAAAGAACAGGAGAACAACGTTCAAGTCTATTGCAGTTCTGGTTCTCCGGCTGGGGATTCGATTGGATATACGATCATCTACTGGTGCGACCTTTCAAGTTTCTTACTCAAATAAACCACAATGATATTATTGATAGTATTTACAAAGGCACCGCAACAATTAGCCGACAAATGCATGCTCTTCTAAGTACCTCGCAAAATGGACAAGTGCGTTGGTACCTAACTACCTTCGCCGTTGGTTCCATTCTATTCCTAGCACTTCTGGTGGCGTTATGACCCTTTTAACGATCATTATTATATTGTTCGCCGGCGGCGTGCTAGCCTGGCTAGCTGAGCGCTATTTTAAAACTGGTGGGCGCTGGATCAGTATGATCAGCTTATTACTTGCCGCCTTATTACTCACAAACTACTCAACATTTATTCATTCAACAGAAGTTGGCACATCGGAGCCTTGGTGGGAGAGTTTACAAATACCCTGGATTCCCAGATTTGGAATTGACTTCCATTTAGCCATTGATGGCTTAAGTTTTCTCATGCTGGTACTGACACTGGCAATGGGAATTTTTGGGATAGTAATGACCTGGAATGATATTAATTTTCGCAGAGGTTTCTTCTATTTCAATTACCTATGGACTTTAGCCGGTGTTGTTGGTGTCTTTACCGCTATTGATCTTTTCCTTTTCTTCTTTTTCTGGGAAGTCATGCTGATACCCATGCTGTTCTTAATCGCAGTATGGGGTTATGAGCAACGTATTTACGCCGCAATCAAGTTCTTTATTTTTACTCAAGCAAGCAGTCTTCTAATGCTTATTGCGATAGTTGCTCTTGTTTATATCCACTACACCAACACCGGGCAGCTCACTTTTAATTACAATGCCCTACTAGATGCCCGTCTATCACCCGGAATTGCCTACTGGATAATGCTAGGGTTCTTTGTTGCTTTCATAGTCAAATTACCAGCTTTACCTTTCCATACTTGGTTACCAGACGCGCATACTCAGGCACCTACAGCAGGGAGTATCCTGCTGGCCGCCATTCTCCTTAAAACGGGCGCTTATGGCTTGTTGCGCTTCAACCTACCGCTATTTCCTGAAAGCTCAATAGCATTTGCACCGGTAGCAATGACTATTGGAGCACTCAGTATTATTTACGGAGCAATGCTCGCCTTTGCTCAAAGAGACATGAAGAGGTTGGTAGCTTATTCCAGTGTTAGCCATATGGGGTTTGTGTTACTTGGCTTGTATGCCCTTGATACTATTGCTATTCAAGGAGCTGTTATGCAAATGATCGCTCACGGCTTGAGCACTGCAGCTTTATTTGCCCTGGTGGGTGCTATTCAGCACCGCTTTCACACCAGAGATATGCACCAGTTGGGCGGTCTTTGGGCCAGATTGCCAAAGTTATCCGCCGTTGCGCTTTTCTTCGCAGTAGCATCTCTGGGCCTACCTGGTTTAGGCAATTTTGTTGCTGAGTTCACCGTACTCGTAGGTAGTTTCCGAAGTAATCACTGGCTTACAGCCCTGGCAGCAGTTGGACTCATTGGTGCAGCGCTCTATGCTTTACTCATGATGCAAAAGGTATTCTTTGGGAAACTGAACAAGCGACTGGAAAAGCCGATTCAGGAGTACGAGGCTACAGATCTCAGCATACGGGAATCTAGCGCCCTCCTCACTCTCGCCGTCCTATTAGTCTTTATCGGTTTACGCCCACAACCAGTTTTTGATATTGCCGATCCAACTGTTCAACGGTCCGCAACAAGAATTGATACTGTTTTAAATGATCAGAAAATCTTAAATGAACAATTATCATCTCAGACTCTCTCACCCAAGCTTAAACCGACCTCAGTTGAGGATAACACCCCATGAGTGCACAGGAACTTTTTGGAATACTGCCACTACTGATACTTAGTGCAGGTATAGTTATTCTATTGTTACAGGTATCTTTTTGGCGTGGGCACCTGGGTGCATTGGTAACCACCCTAATGACTCTACTGCTTGCCATGGCTTCTTGCTTTTGGGTTGCCGATGAACTGACTGGTGCGACAAGCTCGCTTCAGGTAACTGAGCTTATCCTGATCGACTACACTGCATTATTTTTCACACTTATATTATTGGTAACCGCCTTTGCCGTCAGTATTATGGGGTTCAACTACCTACGTCTACGCTGTGACCCAAAAGGAGTAGCTGGTAGTTATCCAGAGGAATATTATATTTTATTGCTTCTGGCAATGCTTGGTGCCTGCACTCTGATTTTCTCCAGCCATTTTGCAACTTTTTTCCTGGGACTTGAGTTAATTAGCCTCTCTCTTTATCCCATGCTAGGTTTTTCCTTAACTGGCGATCTATCCCCAAAAAGAGAACAGCTTCAGTCCCTTGAATCAGCCATTAAATATTTAATTCTATCAGCACTATCCACTGCATTAGGCCTGTTCGGTATTGCGCTTATTTATAGCGCTTCTGGCGCGCTAGACTTTACCGGCATAGCCTCTCGAATTACTGAGTTATCCCAGACCTCCACGCTATTTGCGACTGGAGTTACTTTATTTCTTATCTCTGTGGCTTTTAAATTATCACTTGTGCCCTTTCATATTTGGACACCTGATGTTTACCAAGGGGCCCCCACGCCAACAACAGCCTTGATTGCAACCGTAGCCAAAGGAGCGGTTATTGGCTTCCTATTACGTTTCTTTAATACTCTGGACCTATACAGCAGCAAAACTTTAATCGATATGCTTTCTATTGCAGCCATAGCCAGTATGATTGTAGGAAATCTTCTCGCATTAATGCAGTCGAATATCAAACGTCTTTTAGCCTATTCTTCAATTGCACATATCGGTTATTTGATTGTGGCTTTTATCATAGGAAAAAGCACCTTTGGCACAGAGGCCGTTATTTATTACTTGATAGCTTACATAATTACTACCCTAGGTGCTTTTGCGATAGTGGGCTTGGTCGCCGATTCGGTTGAAGAAAAAGTGCTTAGTGGAGAGTACCCTGAAAATCCCACTTCAGATAGCCAGACCCCCTATCAGCGCGCATTTTATCAGGGGTTGCTCTGGCGCTCCCCCTGGTTGGCCAGCTGTTTCGCTGCCATGCTCCTCTCCCTTGCCGGCATACCGCTAACTATTGGCTTCATTGGCAAGTTCTATGTGTTTACAGCAGGGGTTGAGGGTGAAATGTGGGGGCTTCTAGCGGGTGTGGTTATCGGTAGTGCTCTGGGACTTTTCTATTATCTAAGATTACTTCTTACCCTTGTACAACGTGATAGCTCCCAAGATACAACCTCTAACGGCACAGTACAAATTGCTGCATCTGGCCAGTTGTTACTACTGGCACTGACGGGGGCTCTGTTAGTATTCGGTATTTTTCCTCAGATCTTGATCAACTGGATAAATGCACTATAAAGATTAATTAGGGTATGGCCGCAAGAAGATACGACCTGTTTTCCGCCCAATAACAATTTCCTGGGTATCAAAGGGCAGACCTATGAAGACTTTCAAGCAGGCATTTGAAATCATTCAGGATGCAGAAAAGTTTCACCTGGATATGGCAGACCTTTACGAGAATTTACTTGAAAAATCTGAAGATTATCGAACTCAGCTGTTATTAAGACATATGTTAGAGCATGAACAACGTATGGCGAGAAACCTCTCAAACTATGGAGAAATCGCCCAGCAAAAGGTCATGCAGACCTGGTTACAGTACACCCATGAAGAATCCGCCCATGATTTTATTCGCCAACTACCACTTAGTGACCCGCCCACTATCAAAGAGGTCAATAATATTGGAAGGGAAGTAGACCGATATTTTTCCAGTCTTTATGAAGCGGTGTACGGCGCTATTGAGTCCATGGAAGTAAAAGAAGTCTTTGAGGACTTGAAGCAGATACAAGACAAAGAACGTATCACCTTATCTATGGCAACTAACTCTCTCTGGGACATGTAAAAAAGCCCGCATAAAGCGGGCTTTTTTACAGTAACGATAGCTTTTAAGTAAAGCTATTCACTGAGGGCTTAAAACTCATACTGTGCACGTACATAGTAGAGCGCACCATTAAAGCCCATTGGTGCTGTCTCGGGGTATTCAGCGCCTGCAACACCTGACCAGGGGTTCTTATCTGGGTAGTTATTAAACAGATTTTCAGCCCCTGCGATCAGCGACAGCGAATCGCTAAAGTCATAGGCACCCTCTATATCCACAGTCCACTCATCACCGGCATCAATGGGTAGGCTGTAATCATCCAGGTGCGCTTCCCAGTAGCTGCCATAGTAGTTCAAACGAACTAGACCACGCCATCCTTCACCCGCATGAGAAATGGTTGCATTACCACGAATGTTGGGCAGACCATCTTCCAACTGCCCAAGACGCATATCACTGATGGTTTCTTCCCGATACTTGGTGACTTCTGTATCAGTCCAGTTTGCTGCGAAACTTAAGTCAGTGGCATCTCCGAGCGGATAGGTTGCCACCACATCAATTCCACGGGTCTTGGTGTCGAAGTCGTTGGTATAAAAGCGAATCGATGTTAGTGAATCAGCTCCGCTAATACCATCGGCCACCAGTTGCGCTTTTTCCGCTTCACTTAGTTCCTGATCGGCAGACTGGGTGATACGATCACTTACGGAAATTTGGAAATAATCGAGGGTAATATCCCAGTCACCGGCAGCAATAATGGCGCCAATAGTAAAGTTTTTCGACTCTTCAGGTTGTAGTTGCTTCCCACCTTTTAATACCGCAACAGGGTTTGTCGGTGGGATAGTACCTTTATTCTCTAGCTGACCATCTGCAAAAGCCGTAGTCACATTACTTATATTTGACTGAGCTGGTGTAGGTGCACGAAAGCCGGTACTGTATGTAGAGCGCAAGGCGATTACATCATTAATTGCCCAATGTCCGGAAACCTTATAGTTGAAAGTACTACCGAAGTCTGAGAAATCTTCCCAGCGTAGGGCTGTGCCCAAACGAAGATTATCAGTCGCTTCCAGTTCAAAGTCGGTATAGAGCGCAATATTATCGCGGTCGAAAGTACCAATAACTTCAGGTCCGAACCCAGAAAAACCATTAGAACCGATAAGGAATTCTTGTTCTGTCAATGGACCTTGAGTCCATGAGGCTTCATCCCCCATATTGACTTCGAACTCTTCCTCACGCCACTCAAAGCCCCCGGCCATATACAATGCCTTACCGGAAATTTCAGTAGCCTTGGTCAGGTCAATATTAAAATTGGTCTCAGTTTGCGCATAACCACCAGGGCTAAAGCTGGTTGGGGTATTTGGGCCCATTGTGGCATTAATGGTATTGTAGATATGGAAATCTACTTTGTTCTGGCCCCTACTGGCACTGACATCGTAACCAATACCATTGGCCAATTCACCGCGCAACCCGAAGACCATGGAGTAATCTTCTAGATCACCACCGAAACGAGGGGTAAACCCGCCAGGGAACATCTCGGTAAAGGAGAAACATTCATCGAGATCATGAGCTTCAGAGACACTGACATTCTGACAATTATCAATACCATTGCTGGGATCTAAGTCACCTATCAGAGGTAAAACAACCTCCTTGTCAGGGACCCCATCACCATTTGTGTCAATCTTATCCTTATAGGTAAAAACCCCATCTCGATTTTCTGGATTACGGAAATAGAATCCTCCATCGGTGGAACGGCTGGCATAGTTACCAAAGGCATATAGTTCAGCAGTATCGTTCAGCTCAATGGCACTGTTAATAAAGAACTTAGTGTCATCATCAACTTCGGGCTGACCCCAAATTTGCGCTGGATTAGCAACATGAGTATTGCCATCGGCGATCAGCTGCGCAGCATCGTCCCGCTGAGTACTGCGGCTTGTGGAGTCCTGCTCGCGATACTCCATACTGAAGTTTACAAAACCAGAATCGGTCAACGGCAGGCCAAAGTTGGCAGCAACCATACTCTGGTCGCCATCACCCTCGGCAGTGGTAGCATGCTTCACCTCAACGGTGCCACCCTCAGCAGCATCTTTAAGCTGGAAGTTAATCACCCCGGCAATGGCATCAGAGCCGTACTGAGCGGCCGCACCGTCACGGAGTACTTCTACTTGCTTCAGTGCAATCGCTGGAATAGCAGAGATGTCAGGTCCTTGGGCACCATCCGATACACCACTACCAAGGAATGCAATCACGGATGCACGGTGACGGCGCTTACCGTTTACTAGAACCAGGGTGCTATCGGGCGGCAGTCCACGCAAGTTGGCCGGGCGTACAATCGATGCGGCATCAGAGATCGGCTTGGCATTAACATTGTAGGAAGGCACAACATTGCGCAGCAGGTTGTTGAGGTCACCATCACCTTGGTTAACAAATTCGTCACCAGTAACGATGTCGATAGGTGCGGAGGAATCCGTAGCCGAACGCCCCTCAACACGGGTACCAATAGTGATGACTTCCTCCAGAAGTGCATCCTCGGCAACTGCGGGGCTGGACACAGCGGCAACCGCCATTGCCAATAGCGATGGCGCGCCACAGGCCGCTAGCCAACGCTTCTTATTTTCTTTCATGTAATTACCCTGTCAATTATTGGTTTTATCTTCCAATGCTAATCGATCATTTTTCGGCAGTGTGGTACCGGGTACGAAGCAATCTATCCTGATTGGAACAGTACGTGCCGAATAGCGTACTGATATAGCCCGCCCCTCCAATGATGGACATCATCATTCTTCATCACTGCAAGAAGCGTGACACAGGTAAAAAATGCCAGCAAAAATGGAAAATTAAAATACCTAAATAACAGGTATTTACAATTTAAATCATGTCTATTGAGGTGATAATGACATTCATGTCACTGTGAGAATTCACAGCAAAACGAACTAAAGGAGATTAATAGAAAGTAATTTTCAGAGTACTAGGTAGGCAACTGTCATACAAACAAAGGATATGCGAAATGGTAACTGATTTTTACTCCAGAGTTAAATAGCTCATCCTAAAAATGTAAAATAAGTAGGGACCAATATCCACATAAAGGTATTGGATCCCAATATATTCCTATAGGTAGGCCCCAAAAACTGACTAGGAAGCGTTCAAGGAAAATTCCACAGCTTTATTCGCATGAATTTGAGTAGTATCCAACAGTGGGATAGTCACATCCTCTTTTGAAACCAGCATACCAATCTCGGTACAGCCAAGAATCACACCATCCGCCCCTTGAGCAGACAAAGAGTGGATAATACGCAGATATTGCTGCTTTGATGCAACTTCAACTTTGCCCTTACAAAGCTCCTCATAAATTACCCGATGGACAATTTCCCTATCCGCGGCTGTGGGAACTATCAGGTTTATTCCGTACTTTTCCTGAATGTATTTACGATAAAAATCCTGCTCCATGGTGAAAGCAGTACCCAGCAACCCTACCTTATTGACTTTATCTTTAAGCAAAACTTCAGCTACAGCATCGGCAATATGTAAGAGAGGAATACCTACGGAAGCCGTCACCTGATCCGCGACTTTATGCATGGTATTGGTACAAATTAGAATGCAATCTGCCCCAGCAGCTTCCAACGCTTTGGCGGCTTGTGCTAAAAGGCAGCCTGCCTCATCCCAGTTATCGGATCGCTGTAACTTCTCCACTTTATAAAAATCAACACTGTATAAAATAATCTCTGCTGAGTGTAATCCTCCAAGACATCGATTGAACCCCTGGTTAATTAACCTATAATAAAGCTGTGTACTCTCCCAGCTCATACCACCAATTAGGCCAACTTTTCTAACTTCACGCTTCACTACTTGCTCACCTAACTTCCATAAAATTAAGCAACAAATTTAAAGTAACCCAGCAGTAGAAACAACCAATAGAAAAACAATCAGATAAAAGAAATAAAAATGTAAAATATAGCTAGTAGCTACTCGGTGTACTTTGATGGATCCATGGACATACAAGAAGCAATCAAGTTTCTTTTACTGAAGTTATAACCTGAAAGAAGAGCCATCATATTCTCCCTCCCCAAAAGGCGACGAGTAATTTCTTTAAGTGATACACCCTGGCGCCCCAACTCCTGAGCAGAACTCGACAGGTTAAGCAAGTAATCATACTTTTCTTGAAGCCTTTTCTTACCATTCTCTACCAAACCCCGATGGGGACATAAGATAAGATCAAATTCATATTGAAGTACTTTGCGCATACTTTTCATCAAAACCGGAATACTCTCATCCTTACGCAACATTTTTAGATGACTGGCCACATAGAGGTCAGCAGTAAAAATCCAGCCCCGGTCTTCCATCAGGTAACAGGTCATATCCTTAGCATGACCTGGTGCGGCGATAGGTATTGTTTTCTCGCCGGCTATACGCAGATCTTTTGGCAATTCGGCTGCTTCAGCCAGCCCGGCAGCTCCCCAAATTAACCTTTGAATTGGCGGTATACGAAAACCCCGTTTAAGAATTTCTATAGTGGCTTTGGGGGCACGAGGTTGAACTCCTGTCAACTTATAGATAGCGCCGGCATTGCCGCTATGATCCTCATGATGGTGAGTAAGTAGAAGCTGACGAAACGGCTTGTTTTTCACAAACCACTTGACATACTTCCATTGATTGCTAGGCCCTGTATCAATAATGGTATCTTTTAAGCGATAAACAATAAATGTGGTATTAATCCCAAAATCAAATCTGCCAACTCTCTGCGCATCAAGATCTTTGTAGTCAAATGAATCAATGACCGACACACAAGCCTCCCATGCCTGAGACCGAAAAATTGAGAAGACTAGAGATTTAAGATAGTTATACCTCAGTGAGAAGGTCTAGATATCTGATGAAGTAGGGATAAAATTGGTGACAGCATCGACCTATTGAGTCATGAATCTGCTAAAAACGGCTATTCCGTGAGTTCCATACGCAATTTCAAGCCAAGCTTGGTGGTAGCACCACTGGTAGTCCAGGCAATCTTTCCGTCACTCCCCACAATAATCATCGTTGGCGTTACTTTGATTCCCCAACGGGAACTTATTCTGCCCTCGGGGTCATTGATTGTAGGAAACTTCAGATTGTGCCGGAGCATATATTTCTCTACCTCATCCTCATCACCAGATCGCATGGCAATTCCCAAAACCTGATATTCCCGCGCCAGCTCAGATATTTTGGGAGATACTATACGGCAATAAGGGCACCACGAGCCCCAAAAGTAAATAAGGACTGGTCCATGAGTTGTCATCTCTTTAAGATTTAACAAGTTTCCATTTATGGTTTTACCTTCTAGTGGTGGAGCTGTGTCTTTGGGAAGGTCTCTTTGCTGGTAATAGCCAACCGCAGCCATTACCACTATAGCTAGCATAGAAAAGGCTACTATTTTTACCGCCGCCCGGTACCATTGAATTTGCACCGTAAACTTTTCCTATATTTTGAATTTTCTAGCCAATTTTGGAAATCCATCACACCCAGTACAACTAAGAGTGGTTCAACTCTATCGCTCCTCATCCTCTTCGTTGTTATTACTATCTTCGAACAAATCGACAATCATAAATTCCTGCAATACCTGGGGTAGAAGCTTGGGTCTCTTTGCTCCAGCAGGATACCAAGCATAAACAGGGATTGAGTTGCGCCCTAATGCGGCCAGGGATTCAGTAATTTCTGGGTCTTCTCGAGTCCAATCGGCACGCAGTAACAAAACATTATTATCCTGAAAGAGTTTTAATGTTTCCTCTTTATCAAGCACTCGCTTTTTATTTACCTGACAGGTAACACACCAAGCAGCTGTATAGTCGACAAACACTGAACGCTTTTCCTGTTGCGCCTGTTTAAGCAGTTCAGGATCATACTTTTGCCATGAAACTAAAGTTTGTATCATTTTCTGATCTGCTCGCTCCATAACCTTAAAAGCTAACGGCAAACTGATAAATAAGAGCCCCCAGGAAATTCCCCTAACTAAACCTGTGGAGTTATGTATCATCCAGAGGATAATCGTTGCTATCAGTACCATAGAGGTACCCATTAGCCAACCCATCTCTCCTTCCATTCGACCCAGAATCCAAAGGAGCCAAATCACTGTAGCGTAGAGCGGAAAAGCCAGAAATTGGCGAAGTTTTTCCATCCATGGTCCCGGAGATGGAAGCCTTCTTAGGAGTGATGGGCTAACACAGAGAATTAAGAATGGAGCTGCTAAACCAATCCCCATAGAGATAAAGATAAGCATGGCCTCTAGTGGAGGTAATATTGTTGCAGAACCCAACGCTACGCCCATAAATGGTCCAGTACAGGGTGCAGCAACAAACACTGCAAGGGCACCTGTACCAAAGGTTCCCCCTTTACTCAGGCCTGCAACCTTCACCAAGTGTTGACCAAATTCAAAGACTCCATGAAAAGACATGGCCATCACCCAAAATAATACAATCAGGCTCAACACCACTTCAGGGGACTGAAGTTGGAAGCCCCACCCTATAGATGCCCCTCCTGCTCGAAGTAGTAAAAGTAACAAGCCTAGGATCGTAAAGGTGCTAACCACGCCAGCAGCATAAATGAGCCCTTCCAACGGGCGAGAACCACCGCTATAGCCCTCCCCTATTAAGCCAAGCAGCTTAATTGAAAGTACAGGGAAAACACAGGGCATCAGATTCAATATGACCCCGCCAATAAATGCCGTGAGGATGATCAGCCAAATGGGACGCCACTTCTCAGTAGGTAGAGGGCTACCGAAGGGTACATCATCAAACTTCCAGGCCTGTTTTCCATCACTGATGACAAAACCAGTTACCGCGGGAGTAGTCGCCTCAGGCTGGCGCTGGAAGAGATAGATGAGTGACCAACCATCTCGTCGGACCCTTGGCTTGGCGGGAGAGATGACTTTTCCATCCAGTGGAAAAACCTGTGGTACCTGACCTTTCTCACGTGCTTCAATCAACAGGCGTATGCGGTCTTTTCCTTGAGGAACCAGCGATTTTATCATCCAAGGGCTGCTTTCATTCGAGGTAGGCACTCTCTCTGCAAAGTAATCCCTTATTATCAGGTCATCTCCTGTCCACTTGGGCTGCTTCCCAACAGGGCGGGTTAAGGTTATGGTGCCACGTCCTGGAATGCACTCGATCTTACACACAAGCCATTCAAGATCCGCTTTCAAAGCGACTTGCTCAGCTCCTGACTTGGGTTTGAGGTCAAAAAGATAGGCAACACTGCTCTCATAACCCAGGTTTGTAAGGTGTTCCACCTTCAAACGAGTTGGAAAAGGCCATTCAATATTTCCTATGCTTGCCCCCGAAGCTTGTATATTAAAACGGGGCGCGGCTCCGGAATCTCCCGGATTTCGCCAATACACGTGCCACTCAGGGTCCACTTCGAAGTAGATACCAATTTTTTCGGTGCGTACTTCTTCAAAGCTAGAAGGGGCTAACCAACGTATACGCACATGATCGCCGGAAGTCTCTTCCTCTGCATAAAGGAAAGAACCATAAAAAAAAGCCAATCCACTAATGATGATTATCAAGACAAACTTGATTTTAAACACACTCTTTTCCTTGGGCCTTATGCCTGGGAAATTTATAAATGCAGTACTGGTTATCTATGAACACTATACTGAGAGATAACCACTTAAGATCAATAAATTGGACGCAGATTACCCCGTCAATATCCCCTTACTAACTTTTGTAATTAGACGCAGATTCTCGTTTGAGATATTCGTCAGCCCTTTAAGTTTTTCAATAATCTATAACCATCGCTCCTTAGACTCCAGGCTGGTCAGAGACCTAAAACTTACTCACAGCTCATCTTGGCACAAAAAATAGCCGCCGATTAGCCTGGTATTTAGATACTCATCAGCACATAGTAGGAAAATAATTGATTGGAAATAGAGATCGAGACTCTGGCAGACCGCTTACAGATCAACCACTTGTCAGTCGTTGAATATTATGACGGCGTTCCTTATGCCCTTTCCAGCGCCCATTGCTTTCCATATTGGTCTCTCGCTTATTCAGTATCAATCTTATGGAAAAGGGAGTGACGCCTAAGAAAAAGGCAACCATCTGAAATTTATCGGAAATATCCGCCAGAATATGTTTTCTGAATTAATGTATCTGCGCTTTTACGGCGAATAGTGCCTCAAAGAGATAGGTAACTCCATCTGACAGGATGTAAAGAAAAATAATCAGAAGCAATAATTCTAGTGAGCACTTATCTTTCAACGCAATGTTTAAGATTTCTTTTATTTCTGGGCTTATAAAGAGTGGAGAAAGTATTTATAAAATAACAATGGCACTCTGGAATTGAGACTCTGGGCTTGAAAACCTGTAAAATTCAACCTCAACTTTCTATGAAAGTTTTAATGATATCATTGAATATATAATACCCTTGTGCGGGATCGAAAGATCTCCCCAACACATACTCTCACCTTTGATCTAAAATGGGTCATTACATATACTTATAAAATACAAGCTGAACTTAACCCTTTTTATCCACACTATCAATATTTATATAATTTATCTTTTCAATATTCAGCCAATAAAGGATGCTCAACATTAACAGGAACCAAATTCTCCAAAAAGTCCTCAGTAGCCAAATCCCAACAGAAAGTTCTCGCTCGTGCGATACAATCCTCTGATTTGAATGTAAGAGCTTTTTGAATAGCCACCCCAAGATCTTCATCCATAGCACCAACCGGTGCATCGCCAATGATATCTCTTGGTCCGGTGACCGGATAGGCCGCAATTGGCAGGCCACAAGCTAACGCCTCAAGATTCACCAAACCGAAAGTATCTGTCAAAGATGGAAATACAAAAACATCCGCTCCAGCATAACACTCGGTTAATGCCTCTCCCTCTTTTACCCCCAAATAAATTACCTCTGGAAACTCTTTCTTTAATGCATTTAATTGAGGACCATCTCCTACCACCACTTTGGTTCCAGGAGTATTAATAGACAAAAACCTATCTAGTGACTTCTCCACAGCAATACGACCAACATTTAACATAATTGGCCTGGGCAGCCCTGAAAAAATTTCAGTTTCAACCTGGTGAAATTTATCCAACTCCACTCCTCGACGCCAGCGAACAATCCTACTAATACCTAAATTTCTTGCTTCTGTCTCCATACTTGTAGTTGTCACCATCGTTTGAGCTGCAGACTGGTGAAAATCCACAAGTAGTCTATGCAACCAACTTACAGGTATTTTGTATCTTAGGGAAACATATTCAGACAGTCTTGAAAGCCATGAAGTTGTATATCTTAAACCTCGCTTTTTACAATATCTCCGCATGGAAATACCAATTGGCCCCTCTGTCATAATATGAATAGTATCTGGGGAAAAATCATCAACAATACGAGCAAGACGGGAACCAGGGAATACTGCAATTCTAATTTCATGATATCCAGGCCAGGGGAAATACCTAAAGTCATCAACAGATAAAAGCTTGACTTCATGCCCTCGAACAGACAATTCTTTTATGGTTTTCTCTAGAACCCGCGATACGCCATTAAGCTGCTTCGGATAGGTGTCCGTAGCAATCAATATTTTCATACCATAAAACCTTTATCTAAAGAGAAGAATCGTTTCAAAGCAGCGCCAACAAAAATACGAAACCACTAAATAAAGCTGAGACGATTCCGACACTTACCATTTTGACAAGCAGGGTATTTTGCTCTGATCACAGCGACTGGAATATTTCTTTGCCACCTGCTCCACTTCTGATAAAAGCTTATCACTCAGCGTGATCGGCTGTAGCCCCATCTCCAGCAACTGGTCATTAACAGCCAGTAAATCATTTTCTGGAGACTCTTTTCTTGGGTTATCCACATAGGCAATAGCCACGTCTGTTTTATCAGCAATCAACTTCGCCAGATCCCTGACTCGATGCATTTCAGTCATCTGGTTCAATATTTTGACCCGATCATCTTTTTCCGGAGGATTTTCTATCGCTAACTGTATACAACGGCAACTATCCTGAATATGGATAAAAGCACGTTTCTGCCCACCGGTACCATGAACTGTAAGGGGATAATTAATCGCAGCCTGCATTAAAAATCGATTCAATACAGTGCCATAGTCTCCATCATAATCAAATCGATTGATAAGATACTCATCCCTACGGGTTTGATTTGTTTGTGTGCCCCAAACAATACCCTGATGTAAATCAGTAATACGCAGCCCATCATTTTTATTATAAAAAGCAAACAATAACTGATCCTGAGCCTTAGTCATATGATAGATAGAACCAGGATTTGGAGGATATAAAATTTCCGAACTGATAAATCTACCTTCCTCTTCCACTTGCACCTTAAGGTATCCTTCTGGGATTTTCATGCCGGCAGTGCCGTAACCATAAACACCCATAGTTCCCAGGTGTACAAGATGAATATCCAGCTTACTTTCTACAATCGCGGCAAGAATATCGTTGGTCGCACTCAAATTATTATTAACCGTCAATCGTCTATGGCTTGATGACTTCATCGAATAAGGCGCTGATCGCTGTTCGGCAAAGTGTACAATTGTGTGCGGTTTCTCGGTAACCATTAGCTCTAGCAGCCTGTGATATTCTTTACCGATAGTGATTACAACATGCCGAATATTCTTGCCCGACACTTCTCGCCAAACCCTCAGCCTCTCTCCTAATGGCTGAATAGGCGTGAGCGACTCGACTTCCAGCTCTATATCGGTTTTTCTCCTTGAAAAATCATCGACAATTATAACTTCATAGCCTGCATCAGAAAGATGAAGGGCGGTTGGCCACCCGCAGAATCCATCCCCACCAAGAACCAGTACTTTTCTCACCCTAACCTCATTTATTAGTGACGGAAAAATGACTTCTATTTGAATACACTGAATCAACTATTGATAATGAACTAGATTATCTTCACTAGCAGCATATCCAATCCAAGAGCAAAATCCTTTCGCTTATTGGTTATCTTTATCAGTAATTTCCACTCAAACTTAACTCACGGATAAAGCCAAGCATCTCTGCTAGAACTATCTCACTGTTTGCAGTGTGAAATATATGGCGTCAAAGACAAAACAAGCGCCAATCAAAGGGAAATAGCGCCAATCTTCATTTTCTTTGGCTTTTGTGGGAACAGAGTAGATCATTCAGGAATTCAGCGTTACTTTGAACAACCTTCAAATTACTAAGCATGTCCCAACCAATCAGACAAGATTTACAATCATTTTTGATTATCTTCACCGGCGTAGATCACCACCATTTCATGTGCAATAGAAATTTGCACATTCCTTCCACATTCCAATCATGATCAGGAAAACCTGAGCCCATCCACGCAAGGCAGAGCCAACAGAGCGACTAAACCTATTCCTCACATTGAAAAAAACCTGCACTCATAAAAACACGGGACTTTATTATTTGCTGTACGAAAAACTTATGCCTGCCAGATTAAAGTACTGACCACCATTACCAAGAGGCCCACTGTCATCGAAAAACAACTTTTTAATTTATCTAAATTAATGGGAACTTCACACGCCGAGATGACAACTAAGACACGTAAGACAAATACAAAAGGTCTGTGCAGCAGCGCAGAGGGTTATGGGCAAAAATTAATATCTGGGGTCGTACTTAGGGCATTAGCTCTAGCAGAAAGTTAGCTCTCTAAAAAAGCCAACTATCAGCAAATCTCCCTATTTTTTGAGCCTACTTCCGCAAACGGTTTTCCGTAAGCGGCTTGCAAGGATGCATTTAAGCTTTATTGAAATGCACTTTGTGGGAATAAAAATATCCTCACCAAGAATCTATTTAGCAATTTTTCCTGAGACTGACTGATCAGCCCCTGGATAAATTGCCGTACTTTCTACCCGTGCATTTTCATAAATATACTGCTCCATCCGCATTCTATTTCGTACCGGGAGATATAGCTGATGATTTCCAGAAGACACTTATTGCCTATTTCCCTGGCAATATCGGCCCTAACATTTATTGCACCTCCAGTCCTCGCGGATTTTGGTTCTAAACATGACAAGCATCGGGTACCTAAGAACGCAAGAAAAGGTCCGCGGCCACCCAAGCAACAACCCTTCGATTTCAGTTCAATCTTTAACACCGTCCAGATTCTGGAAGCTGGCGCTGTGGAAATACACCTCGGTGGCCATATTGATCAGGCCACACTGGAAGCAATGGACCCAATTGAAGCCTATGTTCATGCTTTCGAAGAAGGTGATGAGCTATTTGAAATGAACTACAACGCGCTCGATGGGGTAGGTGTCAATGTCGGCAACGGTAAGCGCTTCACCAGTTTTCCGCGCCCTGATCTCAGAGGCCCAAGGGCCTGGGCCAATATTTTGCCCCATCGAGCTACAGGCCCCAACGGTGATTCCTGTATCAGTTGTCACAATGTTCCCGTTGCCGATGGCGGCGGTGGTGTGAACGATAACGTGATCCGTATGGACCCAGAGCGCAAACAAAAAGGCTTTATTGAGCGTAACTCCCCGCACCTGTTCGGCATGGGCGCGGTACAGTTGGTGGCCGAGGAAATGACCACCGAATTACACAACCTCAGGGATCAGGCTGTCGACGACAGTTGTGCCTCCGGTGAAAGTGCCACTGTGGAAATGGTAGCCAAAGGGGTGAGTTTTGGTGAAATATCCGTTTCCTGTGAAAACGTCAACTACGACAATCTCGCTGGCATTGATACAGATCTTGTTGTGCGCCCCTTTGAGTGGAAGGGACTCACCGGCTTCGTACGTGCTTTTGTGCGAGGTGCTGCGCACCAGGAACTCGGTATGCAGGCCACCGAACTGGTCGGTGATGCCGATAGCGACTTCGACTCTGTCAGCAACGAACTGAGCGTGGGGGATATCACCGCACTGGCAATCTACAATGCTGCACAACCACGGCCAGTCACCAAGCTCGAATTGAACAGCGTGATTGATACCCTGAATGAAGAGGAAAGGGAAACCTACGGGCTACCTCTCAGTGAGGCAGATATTGCCAGCATTCAAAATGGCGAGGAAATTTTCTCCTCTATCAGCTGCGCCTCCTGCCACTCTCCCGAGATGGAAGTCAGCTCACCAGTATTTTATGAACCGTCGAAACACGCCAGCTATCGCGATGAGACCTACCCAGCGGGCAACATTGCCGGGTTACCCACTACCTCCCTGCAATTTAACCTGCTGACAGATATTCTCGACAACCCTCAGGAGCTACCTTCCGGCCAGACATTGGGACAGTTCGAGGAGTCCGAGAATGGCGGAGCAATTGTACGCCTCTATGGCGACCTGAAGCGCCACGATATGGGCCGAGCCATGGCTGAGGAGTTCGATGAGGGCAACGTGGGTGCCTCGGTATTCCTTACCGAAAACTTGTGGGGAGTAGGCTCCACGCCACCCTATCTACACGATGGCCGCGCCACCACCATGACGGAAGCTATTCTGTTTCACGGAGGGGATGCACAATCCAGTAAAGAGCAGTTTGTAGCCCTTAGCGATGGTGACAAAGCCGACCTGCTGAATTTCCTGGATAACCTGGTACTTTACCTGGCTCCAGAGTAAGTCTCTAAAAACCCACAATCCAACCGGGGCGGCCTATCGGCTCGCCCCTTTCACATCTCAATACAAATTATGGCGTTGATGCCACTCTGCCAGTGACTCATCTGGGTACTCATCGAAATGCTTGTCCACGGCTCGAATATCCGGCTCTACCCAGGTTTTGGCAAAGGCCAGCATCATATGGGTAAGTTCTGGTGGTACGGGAAGCTCACTATCTATCGCAGAGGCAAATGGGTGGACCAGATCGGGCCAGCGGGGGTCCCACAACCAAAGCGCACTGCCACAGCGGGAACAAAAATGGCGCTGCGCCGGGCTGGCACTATTGCTGCCAGACTTATCTCGCAATATTGCCTGATACACTGAGATAAACTCCTTCCCCTTTACCGTCAGCGACTGGTAATCCCCTCCCAGGTTAACGGCATAGCCCCCTCCCCCAGCCGTCTTGCGGCAAATCGAACAGTAACAGCGGTTAAATGGGTATGGTTGTGCACATTTAAGATTGAATTGCACCGACTGGCAGTGACAGGAACCTTTTAGTTTCAATATGAAATCTCCCCACTTGTCTTGCTTACACCTCCAATGTCTGTATCTAGGCTAGACTGGTTAGCGGTCCCACAATCAAGGGTTATGCCGCCATGGCAATAGATAAGCCCGTCAGACACGATAAGTGGCAGGCCCAGGAATATGTAAAGGCCTCCTCCATGCAGTGGCGGCACGCCATGGAAGCTATCCAGCGCTGCAACTATCAAGGCGCCAGTACTATCCTCGATGTGGGCTGTGGCGATGGCAGAATCACCCGCTATCTAGCCGAACACCTCAAGAGTGGCAAGATAGTCGGTGTGGACCTCACTGAGGATATGATTCGCCACGCCCGCAAAGCCCACTCCGGCGTACCCAATCTCTCCTTCGAGCAAATGAGCGCCGATGAAATTCAGTTTGATAAGCAGTTCGACATTATTTTTTCTTTCAGTTGCTTGCACTGGGTGGCAGACCAGAAGAAGGTCTGGAATGGCTTTTACAAACACTTACGAGAGGATGGCAAGATTGTGGTCGGCTTTCAGGTTGACCATGAGAATTTCTGGGATACTGTGTACGAATTCCAAAACAACAATCAATGGCAGGCATATTTTGAGAACTTTCTCGATCCTTACAATCATTATTCCCTGAATGAAATGCGTAATTATATCGAGGATGCTGGATTTTACCTGCCCAGGATCGATGAAATCCATCATGTGGAAAATTTTGGCACCCGAGACACGCTCACAGCGTTTTTCTTATCTTGGGTGCCTCAATTTCGACATCTGCAGAACTCGCAAAGACAAGAATTTGCCCAACAAGTGATGGATGCCTACTACCAAAAAATACATCCAGAAATGCGCAAACATGCTGGAGTACGGATCAAGCGATTTATTATTGAAGCCGTCAAATGAATCGGAATCCATGTATTAATTTTAAAGCTAGTAAACTCAAATCACCCTTAGCTGCTAACTTTTTAGAACTTAACCATTCTCTGCAAACTTTTGAAAAAGTATCAATAAAATAAAATCACGAACGGGCCATTGTATCTAGGTCCACCTTCAAGCAAGAGGCAATTAAGTTTCTCTTACAAAAGTTGTGGCCAGTTAAAATACTTACCAAGCCCTCTTTTCCCAGCAAACGCTCGCTGATTTGCTCTAATGGCAGCCCTTGCTGATCAAGCTGCTGTGCCTCTGCAGATAAATTCAACAGAAATTCATATTTCTGCTTTAACTGCTGCCAGCCATTTTCTACAACGCCTCGATGGGGACAGAGAATGACTTCGAAGGAGTGCTCCAATACACTTTTGATACTGCTTAACAGGATGGGAATATCCTCATCGATGCGAAGAAACTTTAAGTAATTGGCAATATATAAATCTGCACTGAACAACCAGCCGCGCTCTGGCAACAGGTAACAAGTCATATCTTTGGCATGGCCAGGGCTAAATAGGGGTTGCACTTCTTCAGTACCAATGCGGATATCTTCTGGCAGTGGCGCTACTTCGGCTTTTCCAGCGGTTCCCCAGAACAGTTTTTGCATGGGGGGGATACGAAAGCCCTTTTTTAATATCCCTATAGTTAAGTCCGGCGCATAAGCCTGCACGCCGGTGAGCTTCTGGATAGCTCCGGCGTTGCCGCTGTGATCCTCGTGGTGGTGAGTCAGCAATAGTTGTTTTAGCGGTGTATTTTCAATAAACGGCTTAACATATTTCCACTGGTTACTAGGGCCAGTATCTATTACTGTGCCATTAAGCCTATAAACGACAAATGTGGTGTTGACCCCCATATTCAGGCGGCCAACTCGGATTGCCTCCAGGCCCTGATATTTAAACGTTTCTCTTACCGACATGGGGAACTCTCTTACAGATTTTGGAGTATTTTCAGGCAAGTGGCACAAGCGGAGAAATTGCAATTTCCTCGAATGTAGGTGACATATCACTACTAATCTCTAGAAGGGGACAAGCAAGAAGGCCCAAGTGAGGCATAAATCCCCTAACCCAGTAGCAAACTGTTCTCACAATGCTTCCAGCGACACCACCTCAATCCCTCTTTCCGTGTAGCGCCAACACAAATTGAACCCACACAGCGCCATGCCATAAATTCGCTGTGGATCGTTTTTTTGGTAAGCCGGCCGGGGATCTTGTGCCAGAACCTGCTCAATTAACTTCGGCAGATCGGTGCCCCAGTCATCTTTATAGGCCTTGGCTTGGTGAAGAATCGCTTCCGGGATATTTATAGTGATTAATGCGGGGGCGGCATCGGCAAAAGCGCTTTCAGCATGTTGTAGGGCATCGGCATAGGGCACATAGGGTTTGATATCCAACACTGGTGTGCCGTCTACCAGGTCGGCTCCACCGACAATCAATTCCACTTTGGGGGAGGTGCGCACTTCCAGTAAACGCACCACGGAAAGGCCAATATTATTGGGCCTAAAGGGGGATCGAGTGGCGAGTACACCGAGCTTTTTATTACCACCCAAGCGCGGGGGGCGGACCTTGGCGGACCATTGCCCGGCAGCCTGGTGAAACTGGAAAACAACCCAGATATGACTGTTTTCCTCCAACCCCGCTACCGCATCTGCCACATTCAGTGGCGCTAGTAGTTCGATACTGGCCCGGCTGGCATCGGCGAGCAGTGGCTGACGGGGAACACCAAATTTTTCACCAAAACAGGAGTGCACACGGGCAATGGGCTCAACAACCATGGAAAATCCAGACAACCAATAATGAGCCCGATATTTTAAACCAGTTGCGGGAATTATTTATCGACACCAGCAATACACAAATATTTTATTTCCATGTAGTCCTCAATACCGTATTTAGAACCTTCCCGTCCCTGACCAGACTCCTTTACACCTCCAAAGGGCGCCATTTCATTGGAGATAATCCCTTCATTCACACCCACCATGCCGTACTCCAGCGCTTCAGACACTCGGCAAACCCGTCCAATATCACGGGAATAGAAATAAGAGGCGAGGCCAAACTCGGTATCATTAGCCAAGCGAATCACCTCTTCTTCCGTGGAGAATTTAAACAATGGTGCCACTGGACCAAAGATTTCCTCTTTAAACAGATTCATTTGCTCAGTGGCATTTCCCAGTATTATGGGTGCATAGAACTGATCGCCCATAGCATCGGGTCCGCCAGCAACCAGAGTTTTCGCACCTTTTTGAAGGGCATCTTCTACCAACCCCTCCACCTTTTCGACCGCTTTGACGGTAATCATAGGGCCAATATCGGTTCCCTCTGCAAAGCCATTCCCCATTGTTAGCGCGTTAACTGCCTGGGCAAATTTCTCCGCGAAAGCCTCGTAAACCCCTTCCTGTACGAAAATACGATTGGCGCAGACACAAGTTTGCCCGGCGTTGCGGTACTTACAGACAATGGCACCTTTCACTGCCTCATCCAGATCCGCATCATCAAAAACAATAAATGGCGCGTTGCCGCCCAGCTCCATTGAGGTTTTCTTCATGGTTTCAGCACACTGCGCCTGCAGTTTCTTGCCCACAGCAGTGGAACCGGTAAAGGTAAACTTGCGCACTAGAGGATTCTTCGTCATCTCGGTGCCGATGGCCGGCGCATTTTGACCAACCACAATATTGAAGATCCCCGGGGGAATACCCGCTTCCTCCGCCAGTACCGCCAGCGCCAGGGCGGATAATGGCGTCTCATGGGCCGGCTTGGCGATAAATGGACAACCGGCCGCCAGGGCCGGCGCCATCTTGCGGGCGATCATGGCATTGGGGAAATTCCATGGCGTGACTGAACAAGTGACCCCAACAGGTTGCTTGATCACCACGATGCGGCGGTCGTTGGCGGGGGGCGCTATGACATCGCCATAAATGCGCTTAGCCTCCTCGGCAAACCACTCGATATAGTTGGCACCGTAGACTATCTCTGTGCGTGACTCAGAGAGGGGCTTCCCCTGCTCGGCGGTAAGAATTCTGGCTAAGTCCTCGGTGTTATCGATCACCAAGTTGTACCAATGCCGCAGTAACTTGGCCCGCTCCTTAACCGGAGTAGCAGCCCAGTCTGGCCAGGCAGCACTGGCCGCCTCAATAGCGCGACGGGTCTCATCGGCACCAAGGTCAGCTATGCTGGCCACTACCTTGCCGGTGGCCGGATCTTTAACGTCGAATGTAGCGCCGGAATCGGCATCGACCCATTGGCCGTTGATATAGGACTGGGTGCGCAATAGCGCGGGTTTTTTCAGCTCCAGCATCGCCATCTCCTTAGGTGTCGTCCCTGATCCCGGTCGGACCCGCGATCTACCGCTAAGGATATTAACCCGTAAAATGCCCCCCGCAGTGCAAGACAAGGGGGGGATTGGCGACACTCTGGCTTGTAGGCGTGTGGAACTTTATTTTTTCTTTTTCACAAACTTCATCAGGCGGCGTTTCTTGGCCTTCTGGCGATCACTCAGTTTGTTTTTCTTACCGGCGTAGGGGTTGTCACCGGTACGGAATTCGATTTTCACCGGTGTCCCGTGTAGCTCCAAAGCCTTGCGGAACGTCTTTTCCAGATAACGTACATAGTGCGCAGGCACCTGTTCGGTCTGATTGCCGTGAATAACGATCACCGGCGGGTTCTGGCCGCCCGCATGGGCGTAACGCAGTTTGATACGATGGCCGTGCACAAGCGGTGGTTGGTGCTCACTTACTGCCCATTGCAGAATACGCGTGAGGTGGTTGGTGGAGAGTTTATCTGTCGCACTCTGATAGGCGGCCTCGATAGACTCGTACAAATGGCCAACGCCAGTACCGTGCAGGGCGGAAATAAAGTGCACATCGGCAAACTCGACAAAACGCAGGCGGCGCTCCAGCTCCGTTTTCACGTAGTCGCGGTGATCTGCCTCCAGGCCATCCCACTTGTTCAGAGCCACCACCAAGGCTCGTCCGGCCTGAATCACGCTGCCCATCAGGTGCATATCCTGGTCCACCAGGCCCTCGCGAGCATCAATCACCAGCACCACCACATTGGCGTCTTCCACCGCCTGCAGGGTTTTGACGATAGAGAACTTCTCCACCGATTCCTTAATGTTCTTGCGTCGGCGAATACCGGCAGTATCGATCAAGGTATAGGGCTTCTCATCGCGCTCATAATTGATATAGACACTGTCGCGCGTGGTGCCAGGCTGGTCGTATACCACTACGCGGTCCTCGCCGAGCAGGCGGTTGACCAGGGTAGATTTACCCACGTTGGGGCGCCCAACAATGGCAATCTTGATTCCAGTGGCCTCTTCCGGCTCCTCTTCAGCCGCCACCTCAGGAAGATCCTCAACCACGCGCTGCATCAGGCTGCGCACACCACGACCGTGGGTGGCAGTGGTGGGAAAGAGTTCACCGATACCCAGCTCATAGAAGGGCGCCAGGGCGATATCCGGGTTGACACCATCGACCTTGTTGGCAACCAGGAAGGTCGGCTTGGAGCGAGTGCGCAGCCGGTCTGCGATCATTTCATCCGCCGGGGTCAGGCCATCGCGACTATCCACCAGGAACAGTACGATATCCGCTTCTTCGATAGCCTGCATAGACTGCTGCGCCATGGCCGCATCAATGCCCTCTTCTCCACCGGTGATACCGCCGGTATCTACGAGAAGTACCTTGCGTCCATCGATTTCGGCCTCGCCATATTTGCGGTCGCGAGTAAGACCGGCGTAATTAGCCACCAAGGCGTCGCGGCTCTTGGTTAGACGATTAAACAGTGTGGATTTGCCCACGTTGGGGCGCCCGACCAGGGCGATAACTGGCAGCATAGAATTCTGGCTTTAGCCTAATAAATAAATACAAACGCCCGCACAAGGCGGGCGATTTCAATTCACCTGCGAAGCAGGCTCCTTTTGCGGGCTGGTGCCCAAAAGCGGACTGCCTGTCCGCCACAGCAATATTGCGCGCTTAGCTCCGAGCGAGGGTCAGGGCTACCAACTTGCCGTCATCAGACAGGACAAACAACAGGTCGCCATCCACCAGCATGGGGATACGAATCGAATCGTTATCCACCTCTTCGCGGCCGATAAACTGACCGGAACTGGGGTCAAGCACATGCAGGTAACCTTCCAAGTCGCCGACAATCACAACATCCTGGAAATAAGCCGGGCCACTCAGTTCGCGGCGCAGTAATTCATTGTTACTCCAGGCGATCTGGCCAGCGCCCACATTGTAAGCGTATACACTGCCCGAGGCGCCGCTCAGGTACACATGCCCTCCACCAACAGCCACTGAGTGGTTGGTAGAGGCATCACGCGCCCAGAGGCCGCGACCGTTTTCCTTGGATAAAGCGACAACACGCCCCTGGTAACTGGCGGCAAACACCAGATCACCGCGCACTACCGGCGACCCGTCGATATCCACAACCCGCTCCAATTCAGCAGAACCCTGCGGAATGGCAACGCGTTGTTCCCAGCGGGTGATACCGTCGCGGGCGTCCAGGGCAACCAATTTGCCATTATCGAGGCCGGCAATTACCAGACCGCCGCTAATCACGGGGGCCGCGGTGCCGCGGAGAGTCAGTACGGGCAAGGTGGTGGTTTGGCTCCACAACTCTTCACCGCTGCTGGCATCCAGGCCCACCAACTTACCGTCAACGGTTTGCAGGACCACAACACTGGATCCTATTGCCGGAGCGGAGACCACTTCACCAGAGACTTGATAGGTCCACAGTTGAGCGCCATTTCGCAAGTCCAGGGCCACCGCGCGGCCGCGGTAGTCGACAACTACAGCGATACCCAATCCAACACCGACACCACCGCTTAATTCAATATCCAGATCGGTTTCCCACTGGGGCCTACCGCTGCTGCGATCAAAAGCGGTCACTTCACCGTCGCTGCTGGCGGCAATCAGTTTACCGTCAGCCAGACCCGGCTGCAGCATCGCATAACGCTTCTCGTCGATGCTGCCCACATCCGCCGACCAGACTTCGCGCAGCTGAACACTAGGCGCGAAATCGACCAGGTCTACCGGATCGACATCCTCCTTACTCTCGTTGGAGGCGCAGGCACCCAGAGCTACCGCTAGGGCAACCGCTGCGGTGCGCCCCACAGCGCGATTGAGAAATCCCATTATTCGCCTCCCTCAGGTGCTGGTTCACTTGGTTTCTGCTCTTCGCCAGAGGCCACTGCTAGGCTCTCAACTTTGAGTTGTAGCAGCTGGGTACTGCCCGCCTGCTCTGGTAACAGCTCGGTCAAAGCCTGTTCGTAGGCACTGCGCGCGCCGGCGTCATTGCCTTTCTGTCGGAGAATATCACCGCGCGTCTCGGAATAGAGGGCGGCAAAGGCCGGGGGCACACTGCCCTCAATCAGCTTCAAAGCTTCATCTGGTTTGCCGCGCGCGGCAATCACCGTGGCCAGGCGGCGCTTGGCCAACAGCTTCATGGCGTCTTCTTTGGTGTTGTCGAGCACCCACTGCAAGTGAGTCTGCGCGACTTCCAGGTCATTCTTTTCCACAGCAATTGCGGCCAGGCGCAAAGAGGCCTGACTAGCGTAGATACGGCTGCCGTACTCGTTTTTCAGCTGCTCGGCAAGTGACTTCGCAGTAGTCAGCTGCTTGTTGTCTGGCTGGTTGTCATTAGCGGATACCGCCTGGATAAAACCTTGGTAAAGGTCCGAGGCCGCCTCAGCCTTGGAGCGCTGGTCACCCTGCCACCATTGATAACCAAAGTAGCCGGCCAGAGCCAGGACTATGCCGGTAAGAATGCCCCTGCCGTTTTCCGCCCACCAGCGCTTCAGCGTTTCTATTTGTTCTTGTTCGGTAAGATGCTCAGACATTGGGTAAATCGCCTTTCCTGTGGTTTCTAACTATCCTGGCGGGGGCCACCGCCACCCTGAGTATTTGAATCAGCCCTGCAGCAATGCCGCAAGTTCCGTGAGCGCGAGAGTCTGTTGCTGTTGCTCGGAGCGCAGATATTTCACTGTAATCTGACCATTTGCAGCCTCATCCTCGCCGATAATCAGTGCGTAATCGGCACCGCTTTTATCCGCTTTCTTCATTTGGCTCTTAAAGCTCCCACCTCCGCAGTGCGCCTGTAGACGCAACCATGGTAGCTCGTCGCGCAATCGTTCGGCGGCAGCCAAGGCGGCTGATTGTACATCACCCACCGCCACCAGGTAGGCATCTACTTGCTGCGCCAGACTCTCCGGTAGTACTTCAAGGGTTTCCAACATCAATACCAGGCGCTCGGCACCCAGGCCAAAGCCAACTGCTGGAGTGGGCTTCCCACCCATCTGTTCTACCAAACCATCGTAGCGGCCGCCGGCACAGACAGTGCCCTGGGCACCGAGACTGTCGGTCACCCATTCAAAAACGGTTTTACCGTAGTAATCGAGACCGCGCACCAGTTTGGGGTTGATCTCGTATTTCACCCCTGCTGCATCCAGTAGCTCGCGCAACTGGGCAAAGTGGGCGGCAGATTCCTCATCGAGGAAATCCAATAGACAGGGCGCCTCGGCGAGCAGTTCCTGGGTTTGCGTATTTTTACTGTCGAGAATACGCAAGGGATTGCGCTCCAGGCGGCGCTGGCTGTCCTCGTCCAGCTGCTCGCGGCGCTCGCTGAGGTAGGCCACCAGGGCCTCACGATAGGCTGCGCGGCTGTCGGAGTTGCCCAGGGAGTTCAACTGCAGGGTGACGTGTTCACCGATACCCAGCTGACGCCACAGCCGCGCAGTCATAATCAGCATTTCCGCGTCGATATCCGGCCCTTCGATGCCGAACACTTCCACTCCAAACTGGTGGAACTGGCGCAGACGGCCTTTCTGTGGGCGCTCATAGCGGAACATGGGGCCGAAATACCACAGGCGCTGGGGCTGAATCAGCAGGTTGTTTTGGATCGCTGCGCGCACGGTCCCTGCGGTGCCCTCTGGGCGCAGGGTAACGCTGTCTCCGCTCTTGTCCTCGAAGGTGTACATTTCCTTTTCAACAATATCGGTAGCCTCGCCCACGGCGCGGCTGAACAGCTGGGTTGCCTCCAGAGTGGGCGTACGGATTTCACTGTAGCCATAGCGGGCAAAGAGTTCACTGAGGGTCGCTTCCACATACTGCCAAACCGGGGACTGTTCCGGCAGCAGGTCGTTCATGCCGCGAATTGCGCGAAGTTGTTTCAACGCTGTTCCTTAAATTTCTAATTACTTAAATCAACGAATAGGGCAGTGCAATAGACGTGCCCGCTACGCTTTGGCGATGATATCTGCCTCACGCTCGGCCTTGGCAGCGGCCTTTTCGCGAATTAGGCGTTCCAAATCATCCACTAAATTCTCATTTTTGAATTTGCGGTCTGGCTGGCCGTCCACATAAATCGCGTGGCTCGGTGTACCGCCGGTGAGGCCAATATCCGCTTCCTTCGCTTCGCCCGGGCCATTGACGATACAGCCGATCACCGCCACATCCAACGGCGTGGTGACATCTTCAAGGCGCGTCTCCAGCTCGTTCATGGTTTTTACCACATCGAAGTTCTGGCGTGAGCAGCTGGGACAAGCGATAAAATTGATCCCCTTGCTGCGCAGGCGCAAGCTCTTCAGAAGATCCCAACCTACTTTCACCTCTTCCACCGGGTCTGCCGCCAGGGATACCCGCAGGGTATCGCCAATACCGTCGAGCAACAGGGCGCCGAGGCCAATTGCGGATTTCACCGTACCGGCTCGCAGGCCGCCGGCCTCTGTAATACCCAAGTGCAAAGGCTGCTCAATTTGCTGGGCCAGCTTGCGATAAGCAGCGGTAGCCATAAAGATATCCGAGGCTTTCACGCTCACCTTGAAGTCTTGAAAATTCAGGCTATCAAGAATCTCAACATGGCGCAGTGCGGACTCCACCAGTGCATCTGGCGTGGGCTCACCATATTTTTTTTGCAGGTCTTTTTCCAGAGAGCCCGCGTTTACACCGATACGAATCGGGATGCTCAGATCGCGGGCCTTGTCCACCACCGCACGAATACGCTTCTCACGGCCGATATTACCGGGGTTGATGCGCAGGCAATCCACCCCCAGGTCGGCCACACGCAGAGCAATGCGATAGTCGAAATGAATATCCGCCACCAGCGGAACATTCACCTGCTTTTTAATTTCCCCAAAAGCCTCAGCGGCCTCCATGCTGGGCACTGAGACCCGCACGATATCCGCACCGGCATTTTCCAGACGCTGGATCTGGCCCACAGTGGCGGCCACATCACAGGTTTCGGTATTGGTCATGCTCTGCACCGAGATCGGCGCATCGCCACCGACCGGTACATTACCCACCATGATCTGGCGCGACTTGCGGCGGACAATGGGAGATTCAAATTGCATAGGGCGGACCTGGCAGTATTGCTGCTAAAAATTCGAGGGGGAGATTATAGAGAGATTGGGCGCAAACCTACAGAGTTCGCGCCCAAACGGCGGAGATCCTTTAATTGCCCACAATCAGGCGGCGGGTGCGGCGATTGCCAATGGGGTCGCTTTCAATCGTTTGCTCGCGATAAACCACCTTGGTTGCACGGGCATTGCCGAGCATCACTTCGAAGGGCGCGCGCCCATCCAGGTTCTTGGAACTGCCGGCTTGCTGAACACCGGCGAGCAGTACAACACCCTCGGCATCCTTTACTTCAACCCAGGAATCCTCGTCGAAACTGAGACGCAGCGCTCCTTGCAACTGTTCATCCAGCTGCGCAACGGTTGCGGGTAGCTGGGCGGTAGCGTCTTCAGCTTGCACGCTGACCTGAGGTTCAGTAAGCGCATTATGTTCGGGAGTTTGAGCCTCCTCCGCGACTTCTTCCCCAGCGGGCTCTAGTTGTTGCGCCGGTGCCTCAGCAACCTGCAACTGGGTTGAACCAGGCTCCGCCAATGCTATTTCATTGATATTTACGGATGGCTCAGCAACGGATAGCTCAGCAGTTTCGGCAGGAGCTGCATTTTGCTCTACTGAGTTCTGCAGGCCGGGAATATTTACCGGGCCAACATAGAGCCACCAAAATACAGCGCCCGCCACCACAAATGGCAGGAGAGCCAACAGACCATAGCCGTGTTTGCGCGCCGGGCGCAGGGAGTCGGCTTTCATCTCGATACGTCGCGATTCTTTGCGCACCTGCTGTTTTGGACGTGCCGCATCGTAGGCGGTAAGCACAGGAGCGGAGTCAATGCTCAGCTCCCGGCAAATATTGCGAATATAACCCCGCGCATAAACCGCTTCCGGCTGGCGCTCGTAAAGGTCTTCTTCTAACCACTCCACCGTATTGTCGATAATACACAAGCGCCGGGACAGCTCCTCGCGAGACAGCCCGGCCGCCTCGCGCGCAGAGTGCAGTAGCGCACCGGGAGAAGCCTGTGTACTGGATTCGATTTGGCCGCTGTCGCGGTGCACGGAGTTACTATCCGTCATTACCACTCAACTCCTGATATTTCAGTGTTTCCGCAGAGTACGGGTACAGATTTTTTAGCGCAAGAGCATAACTCAGCTCCTTGTCGCGGTTGCCAAACACCTTTTCGATACGTATCCCCAACCATAGGGATTGGGGTGTCTGGCGTTTATTCTCACTGTAACGATCAAGGTACTGTTTGGCCGCAGAATAGTCGCCGGCCTCATATTTAAGCTCCGCCAACTCCAGTAGCGCTACCGGCAGATTGCTGTTGAGAGCGAGCGCACGCGTGTAGGCCCGTTCTGCTTCATCTGCTAAGCCCAAGCGATTGGCAGTACGGCCATAGTTAACCAGGGCAAAGAAACGGCGGTTATAAGTCAGGTCACTGGAGGCGTGACGAAATTGCTCTAAAGCATCCTCATAGCGCTCCTGCTGGTAAAGGAACACGCCATAGTTTGTGCGCGCCATGGAGAAATTGTCGCTGTAGCGCAGGGCCTTTTTGAAATGGGACTCGGCCACCTTCAATTCGCCATCGGCCTGGTACAGCAGAGCCAGGCCATGGTGGGCCATAGGATTCTTCTTGCCCAGCTCCAGCGCTTTGTTGAAGTGACGGCGAGCCAGCTCGCGGTTCTCTCCACTCTGCAGATAGCGAATACCCAGTTGAACATGGGTTTCCAAAGCCTTCTCCAGGTTGACCTCCTGGCGCTCTGGCAAACCAGTGGTTACACATCCCCCCAGTAACACAGTGAGAATCAGGCCTAAGAACCGCAGGCCAAAAGAATTTGCAGACACGACATCACCTGTACATTTATTTTTCATCTATCCATCAAGCGGGATCGCAGTGATTAATCACTATCGATCAAGCACCAGGGCGGGGCAAAGTAAAAAAATAGTGGTGTGCCCACTGTGATGGCAGAGCAGTCCCCAAGATAACCTGTCTGCAATGCCTCTTCCGATACTGGATCCGGACGCAGATCCTGCCTCCCGACTCATATAGTGCCGCAAAGCACCGTGAGTTTCAGCTGTGTACCCCTAATTAATTCCAATTGACTCGGCGATATCTCTCGCTGATAACAAAATAAAATCGGGGCAGTGCGGAACCTGCACAAAAGTCAGAAAATTTCGTTAGTACCGGTAATAAAACCACCACTAGAGCTCCTTACCGGAGCTATCCCTCGCATCCAGCTGTTTGCCATCAGGACCCCCGTCGCGGGTAGGGATCAGGGCACGAACGGAATTTGAGGAGGTGTTGGCCGCATCCGGGTCGGTCAGGGTCTCAAGAAAACGTACGACCAGGTCGATCTCGGCATCGCTGAGATTATTACCGGCATCACCACCGGTGGTTGCAAGGATTGCTTGGGAGAGCGCAAGGCCATTGGGCGCCACCTTACTGGCACAATCTGTTAACTCTGAAAATTGTGACAAATCGCACATTTCGTTGTTGGTGTAATACTGGTTAACCGATGCCGCACGGTCGCGATAGTGTTCGACATTTCTGCGTAGCGTCGCGAATTGACCACTGTGCCCCCAAGGGCCAGTGAGCGCGACATTCAGTAATGTTGGGGGACGGAAGGCACCAGCACCGTTCGCCCCCAGATCCGCGCCACTGCCATTCTCATCGGTACCTATACCAATTTGTGGATAATTCGCAGGCCGTGGCCCTTCAGTAGTAAAAAATGCACCCGCATGGCAATTAGTACAGCCGGAATTCCCTGACATAAAAGTAATTGCACCGCGCTTCTCATCATTATCGAGCGCATTCAAGTCGCCATCTACATAGTCGAAGAAAGGGTTGTCGATAAAGAGCTGCACCGCTTCAAAAGCGGCTATAGCCTGCGCAATACGGCTGAAAGTAATCTCGTCGTCACCAAAAGCTGCGTTAAATAACCCGCTCCAGGATTCCCGCCCCAGATTGGCCGCCACTATATCTTCGCGGTAATCGGTGGTGCCACTATCACTACTCGCATCGTAACCAAATTGAGTAACATCACCCATTTCTGCAGGATTGGTTACTGGAAAATGCGCCTGCGCCATCATCAGGGCCAGGGTGCCAGTACCCACCGCCGCTTCGGTATTAAAGCTGACATCCCGTGAGTCGGTGCGGATACCGCGATCGGTAAGTGCCACCCGGTTATCCCAAAAGAGCCCACTACTCCACAATGCCACATTACATATCGGCTGGGCGTTTCTGGGTACTATGGGTACCTCATTGATACCGTCAGAGCGGCCTGGGCCAACCAATGCAGGATCTAATGGATTCACACCCACGGGCATAGAGAGATCGTCACCGCCACAGCCGATAGCAGCGTGGTGACAGGAGGCACAGGCTACATCGCCATTGGCACTGAGGGATTGACTGTAGAACAAGCGCATACCCAGCTCGACCATGGCGGGGTCTTGTTCACTTCGCACCCTGGCAGCAAAAGCGCGCATATCTTCCAGATGCCCAGCCATGTTGTTCGATTCCAGCATGGCCGCCAGGCAGGTATCCAGATCTTCATCTAATAAATTCAATGCACTGCGAACATTTTTACATTCACTAATGTTCACAAGGCGCTCGAGGACCGGTACTGCAACCGCACCATTGTTAAGGCCGCTATTCGTATTATTGATTAGTGTTTTCGCATTGACCCGGGCCGTTTCATTCTCGCTGATCACATCGCCACTGGTCACTGAGTAGCTGTACTCGGTATTTATCGAAAGGCCCTGGTCAACATAAAAATGATTATCTGTCTCGGCAATTTTTTCTCCGCCACGATAGATAGCATAGGTTGCCCCATCGCGCTGCCAGGAAAGGCCGATACTCGTTCCTGAAAAAGCATTGGCGATCAAGGCCTTCGGCGCACTGCCTTGCCCGGTCTCTGCGCCATTGCCTGTATCATCGTCATTATCTGTGTCGCCGCCATTGCCCGTATCATCACCACCGGAGTTTGTATCGGTATTTCCCCCAGCGTCGGTGTCAGCTTCCACCGTTTCCGAGCCAGAGCTGTCATCGCCACCGGATGAACCGGAGCTGCAGCCCACAGCCAACAGAACAAGCGGCAGTAGCACTAATCGCAACAGTGCTGCGCATGATATCGGCAAATTATTGCTCTGGGTTTTCATAAATACAGCTCGACTCCGCCACTGAAAAATCGTTTTGAACAGCACTGGACAGACAATGGAGCTACTAGTGCCCCATTCGGCACCAAAAGCTAATATTTTGGAACTATCCAACATTTTTAAAGGTAGTTTTTTGGGGAGCAGAAAGAGTTGCCTGCCCTCACAATACTTTTCATGAAACCGAACTTTTTGGTCAATTTCATGGGATACAGAGGTAATGACCCTAAAGCTTTTATTTGGCAAATTCTGTTGAGAGAGTCGCAAAGCACTGATGCTGGTACAGTGATATTGGATACTGTGAATTGTCTCTGGGTTTAAAGAAATAGAGAAAACGGTATTGAGAAGGCTACAAGCTAAGTTTGCCCATACTGCGACCCAGCCTAAAAAATTAATTGCACAAATCGCAAAGATAAGTATGAGGGTATAAAAACTATACCCTCATACTTTTGACTTTTTTCTAGCTATTCACTTGGCTATAAAACAAGGTAAACAGGGAATTACAAACTCTCCCCATTCCGGTTTCTAGCATCCAGCTGTTTGCCATCCGGACCACCGTCTCTGGGAGGAATCAAAAATTGAATCTCATTAGAGCTACTATTGGCGGCGGCTGGGTCAGTGAGAGTGCCCAGAAAAATGACAACAAGGTCGATCTCATCATCAGTCAGGCGGTTGACACCACCACCATCATTCCCTGCAAGAATATCCTGAGACAGAACCAAACCATTAGGCGCTACTTTACTGGGGCAATCCTGTAAATCTTTAAACTGTTCAAGATCACACATTTCATTATTGGCAAAGTAACTGGCAATTGAGACACCCTGATCCCTGTAATGCTCGACATTTCTACGCAAGCTGCCAAACTGCCCGCTATGTCCCCAGGGGCCGGTAATCGCCACATTTAACAGCGTTGGGGCTCGGAATGCTCCAAAACCCAAAGACCCCTCACCACCCAAATCAGCTCCACTGCCACTCTCATCAGTACCAATTCCAATCTGCGGATAGTTGGCAGCCATCAGCGCCTCGGAAGTAAAGAAGGCCCCCTTATGGCAGAAAGTACAGCCAGAATCTCTCGACATGAACGTGATAGCACCACGCTTCTCTTCAGCGCTAAGCGCTTGTAAATTGCCCTCGACATAGGCAAAAAATGAATTATCTATAAATATCTGCACCGCCTCATAAGCTGCAATAGCCTGGGCAATACGGCTAAAGTTAATCTCAGGATCACCAAAAGCGGATGTAAATAGCGGCCCCCAAGCTTCGATATCCAGATTCGCCGCCAATATATCTTCGCGGTATGCAGTAAAGTTTTCATCGACAGAATCATCGTAGCCAAAGTCAACGATATCCCCCATCTCAGGTGGTGCTGTAACAGGGAAGTGTGCCTGTGCCATCAGTAGTGCCAGGGAACCAGAACCTACCGCGGAGGAAGTATTTCGGGTAACGTCCGTTGAATCTGTGCGCAGCACACCATTAGGACTCAATGAAACCCGGTTGTCCCAAAACAGGCCACGAGACCAGAGCGCAGTGTTGCAGGTCGCTGGTGAATTCCTCGGCACTATCGGCACTTCATTAATACCGTCAGAACGCCCCGGCCCTAGCAACGTACTATCTACCGCATTAATGCCAACCGGCATTGATAGATCATCCCCACCACAGCCAATCGCCGGGTGGTGACAAGAGGAGCAGGAAGCATCTTGATTGGCACTCAGGGATTTATTGTGGAACAGGCGCATACCCAGCTCAACCATGGCTGGTTCCTGCTCGCTGCGAACACGCGCGGCAAAAGCACGTATATCCTCAACAAGAGAGGCCATGCGATTGAGCTCAAGCATGGCTGCCAGGCAGTTATCAAGATCTTCCTCGAGTAAATCCAGGGCACTGGCGACATTTTTACACTCGGCAAAAGTGGATATACGCTCGTTTAAGACATCGTCTTCTGTGCCGTTATTTAGCCCTGTATTCGTGTCATTTACCAATGTCTTAACAACAATCTGATCGGCCTCAGAGGCGCTGGCAGTATCGATTGTATTTAGCAAGTAGCTGTACTCAGTCGCTACCGTGAGGTTTTTATCGACAAAAAAGTTATTACTGGTTTGCGCGACTCTTTCACCATTGCGATAAACAAAATAGGTCTCACCATCCCGCTCCCAAGCAAGGCCGATGCTGGTCCCGGAAAAGGCATGGCCAATCAATTTACCGGGCCCACTACCCCGCTCAGATTGCGGATCGGGGTCTGAGTCTGAATCACCCTCTACAGTATTCGGTGTCGAAGTATCATCATCACCTCCAGATGATCCTGAACTGCAAGCTGCCAAGGATATACAGAGTATTAAAAATAAATATCGCAATAGGACATTGGCAGACACCTTAAAATCCACTTTTTCAGTACGCATAAAATTTAACAGTCCTTTCCATCCACTTTCGTAAAGTTCTGGACTGTTAACGCAGTATCCTGGGATTTGGTTGACACCAATAAAAGGGAGATCAGAAAAAAATGGAGAGGCTTTAAAGGAATTACGACCCTAAGGCCTACAGAAAGGATAGGACAAGCCCGGATCTAAGCTAGCAAGTGGCTATGCAAATCATCCAGGCTGGGTTCGTTGATCAGCCGACTATACGAACGGGGCGTTCGGCGTTGCGGTAGCGCTCGGAGCGGCGGGTGCGGTCGTTAACACTGCCGGCCAGCTGGCCACAGGCTGCATCGATATCGTCGCCGCGGGTAGTGCGCACGGTAACCGTATAACCCTTATCAAGCAGTATCTGCTGGAAGCGACGCAGTGCGTTATTGCTCACTCGCTGATAGTCGGACAGCTCAAACGGGTTAAAGGGAATCAGGTTAATTTTCACCGGAATCTCTTTCAGCAGCTCCGCCAATTGCTCAGCGTGCTCCGGGCGGTCGTTAACCTCGCGCATCAGCGTGTATTCAATGGTCATTTTACGGTGCGTATCCGGCATACGCTCGATATAGCGCTTAGCGGAATCCAACAACACCGCAATGGGGTATTTCTTATTGATCGGCACCAACTCGTTACGCAATTCGTCGTTAGGCGCGTGCAGGGAAATCGCCAGGCTCACATCGGTCACATCAGCTAGGCGGTCCAGTGCGGGCACCACACCGGAAGTTGACAGGGTGACACGGCGCTTGGAAATACCGTAGGCATTATCTTCCATCATCAGGTTCATGGAATCGACCACATTGTCGAAATTGAGCAATGGCTCACCCATGCCCATCATCACCACGTTGGTGACTTTGCGCGGTCCTTTCGGGTCTAATTGACCGAAAGATTTACAGGCGATCCACACCTGCCCGATAATTTCTGCCGCGGTTAAATCGCGGTTAAAGCCCTGCTTGCCAGTTGCACAGAAACTGCAATCCAGGGAACAGCCCACCTGCGAGGAGACACACAGAGTGCCGCGATCGCCATCGGGGATATAAACCGTCTCGATAGCATTGCCACCGGAGACTTTAATTAGCCACTTGCGTGTGCCGTCGGCAGAATCCCACTGATTCAATACTTCCGGGGCACGGACTTCGGCCACTTCCGCCAGCTTTTGACGCAGGGCCTTGCTGACATTGGTCATCTCAGCAAAATCATCAACCCCATTCTGGTGAATCCACTTTAAAACCTGAACTGCGCGGAAGCGCTTCTCGCCCAATGATTCAAAAAAGGCGGCCAGCTTTTCTACTGAAAGGCCGAGCAGGTTGGTTTTCTCTGTGGTCATTCATTTCACCTCGGGGGAAGAATTGCACCGGTCCGGACAGACCGGTGCGATTTGTGGCGCTAATTAAGCGCGCGCGCAGATTTCGTCGTCGGCGAAGAAGTAGCTTACTTCGCGGGCGGCGGACTCTGCGGAGTCGGAACCGTGTACAGCGTTGGCGTCGATGCTGTCAGCGAAGTCAGCGCGGATGGTGCCAGCAGCCGCTTCTTTCGGGTTGGTAGCGCCCATCAGATCGCGGTTTGCCAGGATAGCGTTCTCGCCTTCCAGAACCTGTACAACAACCGGACCGGAAGTCATGAAGTCAACCAGGTCTTTGAAGAAAGGACGCTCTTTGTGCTCAGCGTAGAAACCTTCAGCCTTTTCACGGGACAGTTGAACCATTTTCATGGCAACGATGCTCAGGCCAGCTTTCTCAAAACGGCTCTCGATTTCACCGATTACATTCTTGGCTACTGCGTCCGGCTTGATGATGGAAAGGGTACGCTCCAGGGCCATGGTTATCTCCAAATTGATTTTTTGTAACTTAACTTACATATAGAAAGAGCAACCTACACAGTTGCTCTTCCCTAGTATTCCTTTCATACCCACCGGGGGTACTCAATTTTTGATCACCGCATTTCGCGGCCGGCGGATTATACGGGGTATTGATCGACTTTTGTACTCCAATACCAATACCCCCTTAAACCCATTCTGACTACTCGCGTTCCTCAATCCAGGCGGCCTGAATAGCCTCCAGAATCTTTTCACCACAACGGCCCGGCTCATCATCAAACTCAGGTAACGCCATCACCCAGTTGCGCAAGTCGACAAAATTGACCGTGAGCGGGTCCACATCTTCATGGGCTTCGCAGAGCTCAATAGCGATATCGTGAATATCGGTCCACTTCATTGTTTTGGCTTCCTCACTACCCGCGGTACTCAGTGCTTTTCCGATACCTGGTTGATGGTGTATTTGGGAATTTCCACCACCAGATCTTCATCTTCAACGATCGCCTGACAAGACAGGCGCGACTCGGGCTCCAAGCCCCAAGCCTTGTCCAGCAGGTCTTCTTCCAGCTCATCGGGCTCCTCCAGGGAGTAGAAGCCTTCGCGCACAATCACATGGCAGGTAGTACAGGCACAGGCCTTCTCGCAGGCGTGCTCGATCTCGATATCGTTGGCCAGTGCCGCATCGATTACACTGACACCGCTCTCCGCTTCCACCACTTTACCTTCAGGGCACATTTCCGGGTGGGGTAAAAATACTATCTTCGGCATGGGTACTGACTCTCTATGGTCTCAATCCGACGGGGGCAAGCCCCGGCCGCAAGTTGTGCGGGCTAGACGCCCACCGCTTATTTATCAAATTCATCCAGGCTGTGGCCGCGCATGGCGCGCTTGATAGAAGCGTCCATACGCTTGGCCGCAAAGGGCTCCGACAGCTGGTTAAGGGTCTCCATACGCTGACGCATCTCATCGGCATCGCCCCCGTTATGGGCCAGGCGCAGAGCTTCCATTGCATGCTCCAACTCACTCAGCTCATGGTCTTCCAGCAACTCGGCACCGTTTTCACGCAGGGCCACCAGCAAGCTCTCTAAAGTCCGCTCCGCCTCAACCTGCGCCTCGCGCAAAGCACGCAGAGCGATATCCTCGGCGGCGTGGGTATAGGATTCCTGCAGCATGCGCGCTATGTCCTTATCCTCCAGGCCGTAGGAAGGCTTCACTACGATATCTGCACTAACA
The DNA here is from genome assembly GCF_052468275.1 of Microbulbifer mixtoriginis (SeqCode). Lineage (NCBI taxonomy): Bacteria > Pseudomonadati > Pseudomonadota > Gammaproteobacteria > Cellvibrionales > Microbulbiferaceae > Microbulbifer > Microbulbifer mixtoriginis (SeqCode). Next base: position 4,397,086 of record NZ_CP174341.1, read on the forward strand.
CCACTGCTCTTCTCCATGGCAGTCACCGACAGCAAGCCATCCGCATCCACCTGGAAGGTCACGCGAATATGAGCGGCACCCGCCACCATTGGAGGAATTCCGCGCAACTCGAAACGTGCCAGCGAGCGGCAGTCGCTAACCAGCTCTCGCTCACCCTGCACCACATGAATCGCCATGGCGGTCTGACCATCTTTGAAAGTGGTGAATTCCTGAGCTTTAGACACCGGAATGGTGGTATTGCGCGCAATCAACTTCTCGGTGAGTCCACCCATGGTCTCAATACCCAGAGACAACGGGATTACATCTAGCAGCAGCAGGTCGTCGTCGGATTTATTGCCCACCAACACATCGGCCTGCAGGGCGGCGCCAATGGCTACCACTTGATCCGGGTCGATTTCCGCATGGGGCGCACGGCCAAAATAGTCTTCGACCCGCTCACGCACCCGCAAAGTCCGAGTGGAACCACCCACCAGGACCACTTCCTGAACTTCATCCACACCGATATCGGCATCGCGCAGGGCGCGTTTACAGGCGCGCAGGGTCTTGTCGATCATGGGGTCCAGTAACGAGGCCATGGTCACCCGGTCGAGCACGCCACGCCAGTCCCCATGGTGTATTTCTACCTGCTCGGCACCACTCAGGGACTCCTTTGCAGCGCAGGCACTGTCCAGCAACACCCGCTGAGTCGACGCATCCAGATCGGTGCCCAAACCCGCCTGCTCGGCGATCCAGGCCGCAATAATGCGGTCGAAGTCATCGCCACCCAAGGCCGTATCGCCACCGGTGGCCATTACCTCAAAAACACCGCGGGACAGCTGCAGGATTGAAATATCAAAGGTGCCGCCGCCCAGGTCATAGACAGCAATCACGCCCTCTTCCCCCCGATCGAGGCCATAGGCTACCGCCGCGGCAGTCGGCTCATTGAGCAGGCGCAGCACCTTCAGGCCGGCCAGCTTGGCCGCATCCTTGGTCGCCTGGCGCTGGGCATCATCAAAATAGGCCGGCACGGTAATCACTGCGCCGTCGAGCTCGCCATCCACTTTGCCGTAGAGTGCATCGCGGCCACGCTGGGCCAGCTTCTTAAGGATTTCCGCAGATACCTGCACCGGGTTGACCGGGCCGGCGGCAGTTTCAATAGTGGGCATGCCGCCATCGGTATCGGAAAAATGATAGGGCAGCTGCTCGCCCAGGCTTTTTACATCGGCGACCCCACGACCCATCAAGCGCTTGATCGACAACATGGTATTGTAGGGATCAGCAGCAGCACGCAGACGCGCCTCGCTACCAACGGTAATACCGTCGCGGCTGTAGTGCACCGCCGAGGGCAGGATGACACTGCCATCCTCTGCCGCAATGGCCTCTGCCGAGCCGCTGCGCACCGTGGCCACCAGTGAGTTGGTGGTGCCCAAGTCGATGCCCACCGCGTATTTGCGCTGATGGGGGTCGGGACTCTGTCCCGGCTCGGAAATCTGCAGTAATGCCATTACTTATCTCTTCTATCAGCGGGATTGTTCGCGTTGGCACCGCCTGTGCCTGATCCCGGTTTATTTTCTGGTAGCGCTTGTTTAATCGCCGAACAGATCAGCTTCCAGCTCTTCCACTTGCGACTGCAGCTTGACCAGGAATTGCTGCTTGCGCAGGGCGTCTTCTGCTTCGCTAAACTTGCCCGCGGCATAGGTCTCAGCAAATTGCCGCTGCGCACCGCGGTAGAGGCCATCCACCTCTTCGGCGAGTTCCTCCAGGGCAACAGTGGGATTTGCTTGCTCGCGCACTTCCTCCAGGCGCTCGCGCAGCACCATCTGCTGCATCAGGAACTCTGTATCGGCGGTAGTCTGCTCAGGTGGCACTTCCACTCCAGCCAACTTGAGCAGGTAAGCAGCGCGTTGCACCGGATCGCGAAGTACCGTGTGGGCTTCATTGATCTGCGCAGCCATTTGAATAGCGAGCAACTGTTCGCGCTCGGATTTGGAAGCGTATTTATCCGGGTGGAATTCCCGCTGCAATTCCCGATAGCGTGCGGACAGAGCACTGCGATCGAGTTCAAAGGCGGGGTCAAGCCCGAATATTTCAAAATGGGTCAGGTTGGTTGCCATCTCAGTTCACCTGCCGGCACTGGGCCTTAAAAACTGGGCGGCGGCGCCCCACCCGGCAACTGCCGGGCCAATAAAAAGGCCGGCATGCGCAGTGCATCCGGCCTCGCTGAAGCGGGCCACGCTCAGACGTGGAAACTCTCGCCGCAGCCACACTCGTTTTTGACGTTGGGGTTGGTGAAGGTGAAGCCTTCGTTGAGCCCTTCTTTAACGAAATCGAGCTGGGTACCGTCTAGGTAAACCAGACTCTTGGGGTCTACGATCAGCTTTACTCCATCCTGCTCGAATACCACGTCTTCGGCCTCTGCCGAATCGACAAACTCCAGTACATAGGCAAGGCCTGAACACCCGGCGGTCTTAACACCCACACGAATGCCGATTCCCTTACCGCGCTTGGCCAGCTGACTCTTGATATGAGCCTCAGCGGCCTCGGTCATAGTAATAGCCAAAACAATACCTTCACTGCTATTGGGCCCTGGGCCCGGTGGTTAACCTGCGGCGGATTCCGGCGCGTCAGCGGCTTCGGCAGACTCACCGCGCTTTTCACGGATGTTGCGCACCGCAGCCTTGATTGCATCTTCGGCCAGCACGGAACAGTGAATTTTCACCGGTGGCAGCGCCAGTTCCTCGGCGATAGCGGTATTTTTGATCTGCTCCGCCTCATCGATAGTCTTACCCTTCACCCACTCGGTGAGCAGGGAGCTGGAGGCGATAGCGGAACCGCAACCGTAGGTTTTGAACTTGGCGTCTTCAATCACACCCGCGTCGTTCACCTGGATCTGCAAGCGCATCACATCACCACAAGCGGGCGCACCCACCATACCGGTGCCTACATTGTCCGCCTTGTCGTCCATGCGCCCGACATTGCGGGGGTGTTCGTAGTGGTCAATTACTTTATCGCTATAGGCCATGACTTTTCTCCTAACTCTTGTGCGCGCTTAGTGAGCGGCCCATTCAATCTTGTTCAGGTCCACACCGTCTTTGTACATATCCCAAAGCGGCGACAATTCACGCAGTTTCTCCACTGCCTTGCGCACGGCGGCCGCGGCGGTGTCCACGTCCTGCTCGCTGGTGAAACGGCCGAAGCTGAAACGCAGGGAGCTGTGCGCCAGCTCATCGTTTACTCCCAGGGCGCGCAACACGTAGCTGGGCTCAAGACTGGCGGAGGTACAGGCGGAACCGGAGGAAATTGCCAGGTCGCGCAGGGACATAATCAAGCTCTCGCCCTCTACAAAGGCAAAGCTCACGTTCAAGTTGCCCGGTACACGCTGTTCGGCGGAACCATTGATATGGACTTCTTCCATATCTTTGATCTGATCCCAGAAGCGGTTGCGCAGGGAAACCAGACGCTCGCCCTCTTGCACCATTTCCTCTTTGGCGATGCGGAAGGCTTCACCCATACCGACAATCTGGTGAGTCGGCAGAGTGCCGGAACGCATACCGCGCTCGTGGCCGCCACCGTGTATCTGCGCTTCCAGACGGACGCGGGGTTTGCGACGTACATACAGGGCGCCGATACCTTTGGGGCCGTAGATTTTGTGGGCGGAGAAGGACATCAGATCGACCTTCACCTCCTGCAGGTCGATAGGCAGTTTGCCTGCGCTTTGCGCCGCGTCCACATGGAAAATAATTTTGCGCGAGCGACACAGCTCACCGATCGCGGCGATATCGTTAATTACACCGATTTCGTTATTCACGTGCATCAGGCTCACCAGAATGGTGTCCTCACGCAGCGCTTCCTCAACCTGTTGCGGAGTAACGATGCCGTCTTCACGGGGGTTCAGATAGGTTACTTCGAAGCCTTCACGCTCCAGCTGGCGACAGGTGTCTAGTACTGCCTTGTGCTCAATCTTGGAAGTGATGATGTGCTTGCCGCGGCCCTGATAGAAGTGCGCCGCACCTTTAATCGCCAGGTTGTCGGACTCGGTGGCACCACTGGTCCAGACGATCTCGCGGGGGTCAGCATTAATCAGCTCAGCCACCTGACGACGGGCATTTTCCACCGCCTCTTCGGCTTTCCAGCCGTACAGGTGAGACCGTGAAGCCGGGTTACCGAAGTTGCCTTCCATCGTCAGCTGCTCTGCCATCTTTGCAGCGACACGCGGGTCAACCGGGCAGGTAGCTGAATAATCCAGGTAGATGGGAAGCTTCATAGTCATACCGTTTCCGCTCAATAATTCTCAAATATTCCGCTTTGGCCACAGTTGTGACCGATATTTACAAGCCGCCGAGTACGGCGACCCGCTCTTCCGGCGCTTCGCGCATATCCTGGCGGCGTGCCACTTCCTGTACCTCGGCGCGAGACACCAAGTTGGCCAGGCTGATTCCGCTCAGGAAACCGTGAATCTGATCACTCAGGTCTGACCAGAGGTAATGGGTCAGACATTGTTCGCCATTGGCGCAATCGGCGTTGCCGCCACAGCTGGTGGCATCCACCGATTCATTGACTGCATCAATGATCTGAGCCACAAAAATTTCTTCGCCATCGCGGGCTAGACGATAACCACCGCCGGGGCCGCGCACACTGGACACCAGTCCGGATTGCCGCAGGCGGGAAAATAACTGTTCCAGATAGGACAGGGAGATGCCCTGCCGTTTGGAAATATCTGCCAAGCTGATCGGCCCACGCTCTGCATGCAACGCCAGATCCAGCATGGCGGTTACCGCATAGCGGCCTTTGGTTGTTAAACGCATACCAGCTCCCAACTGATGAACAGCCCTTTTCCGATCGGGGCGCGAGTATGAAATAACCCAGCACCTTAGTCAAGTATATAACCAAGCAAAGTACTCGGGTACTCAACTAGTCTGGGCGCCCCTTGCCACCAGAGCGGTGAATATAGTTCTGGATGGAGGTGAGCATGCCGCGCAGGATACCCAGCTCCATATCATCCGGGCGCACACGGCTGTACAGCCTACGCAGTCGGGTCATAGTCTGGCGAGGGTTATCCGGATCGATAAAGCCCAGTTCACCTAAAGCTTGCTGGAGGTGCTCAAAATAGAGCTCCATATCGCTGGCTTTGGACGGTGGGCGATCCCAGTCTGCATAACTCACAGGCTCGCCTTTCTCTGCTTCTAGCGCCGCCATACGCACCTCATAAGAAAGCACCTGTACGGCGGTCGCCAGGTTTAGAGAGCTGTACTCGGGGTTGGCCGGAATATGCACATGGTAATTGCACGCCTGAAGCTCTTCATTGGTCAGGCCGCGGTCTTCGCGACCAAACACCAGCGCCACCGGGTGGCTGGAGGCCTCGGCCACTGCGCGCTCACCGCACTGGCGCGGTGTCAGCAGAGGCCAGGGAATACGTCGCTCGCGGGCACTGGTGGCCACCACCAGGCCGCAATCCGCCACCGCCTCTTCCAGAGTGTCCACTACTACTGCACTGTCGAGCAGCTCCGCCGCACCAGCGGCGCGCCATACGGCATTGGCCGCAGGGAATTCCCGCGGTGCAACCAGATAGAGCTGGCTCAGGCCCATATTCTTCAGGGCGCGCGCCGCGCCGCCAATATTTCCTGGGTGGGCACTGTTAACCAGAACCACACGCACATTGTCGAGCGCACTGAGCGGAGTCGTGTCTAATGGGGACTTGGCCATACTGAAAGTAATAATTCGGTGTCATGGGGGCGCGCGAGTGTAGCAAAAAGGAGCGGGAATCCATACAATCGCGTCCGCTGCGGTTAACCCGCGGTCTGCTTTTTAACCACTTCAACCACTTAGTGCGGAATAGTTATGGAACCCATGCTAAATATTGCCCTGCGCGCAGCGCGCAAGGCCGGAGAATTGATCGAACGGGCCTGGGAGCGCGGCGACCTAATGAAATTCGAGGAAAAGGCGCGCAACGATTTCGTCACCGAAGTGGACAAGGCCAGCGAACAGGAGATTATTTATCACCTGCGCAAAGCCTACCCCAAGCACAGCATCCGCGCTGAAGAGAGTGGCCTGATCGAAGGCGCCGAGCCCGACTACGAGTGGATTATCGACCCTCTCGATGGCACCACCAACTTTATCCACGGCGTACCCCAGTTTGCGGTATCTATCGCCTGCCGCTACCGCGGCCGCATTGAGCACGCGGTGGTTCTCGACCCGATTAAGCGCGAAGAATTCACCGCGAGCCGCGGTCGCGGCGCGGCCCTTAACGGCCGTCGCATCCGTGTTTCCCCCCGCCAGGGCCTACGCGGCGCTCTAATTGGCACCGGCCTACCCTTCAATGGCCCCGCTCTGGAAAACATCGACCCTTACTTGGGCGCTTTGAAAGAGATCGCCGGGCAGACCGCCGGTATCCGCCGCCCCGGCGCCGCCGCACTGGACCTGGCCTATGTAGCGGCCGGGCGCTTTGACGGTTTCTGGGAGATGTATCTGAATACCTGGGATATCGCTGCAGGCTCGCTACTGGTCAAAGAGGCCGGCGGTTTAATCAGCGACTTCCGCGGTGGAGAGGACTACCTGGAATCCGGTAATCTGGTCTGTGCCACCCCCAAAGTCTTCAAGCCGCTGGTGCAGATCGTCGGTAAGCACCTGGGCTCCGTGCGCTAAGCTTTATTCGCTCACTGGCCCGGCGACTGCCGGGCCAGCTGTTACGGTGCCGCTAAACTGACCGACCGGCCCGCCCAAGGGTTTCCGCCAGCACACGCGACAACTGCATAAAGTCAAACTCTGCCGGAAGTGCCGGATAGTTCTCCCCACTGGGTTTTTCACCAACCAGTACAAAGCGCATGGCTCTAGTGGCGATATCCTCCTGCAAAATAGAGATTAGGTCCGCAGCGGACATGCCCGGCACTTCACTGTGAAACAACAGTACATCGGGACGCTGCGTTCGCGCGATAAAAATTGCCTCCACCACATCGGTGGCAATCAGGCACTGAACCTGGGGACTCTCCTTCAGCATTTCCTTAAGCTGGTCGGCCGCAGCAGGGCGGTTATCCACAAGTAACACGCGCCCCTCCGGCAACTGCGGAGGCTCCTGTGGATGAGCAGAAAAGCTCATAAGGGCATCGGGCGCATCGATCATAGGGAATTCGATCCAGAAAACTGAGCCCTGCCCCTCCTGACTATCAAAGTCGATTCGCCCACCCATAGCCTCGGTGAGCCGCTTGGCAATTGCCAGACCCACGCCGGTCCCCTCTATATGACCCTTTTCCTCCCCCAAACGATTAAAAGGCTCGAACACCTCGCTGCGCCGATCCGGAGAAATGCCCTTACCGGTATCGAGAATACTCAAGCGCAGCCAGCCCTCTGCCTGTGGAGTGAAATTAATAATGACCCTGCCATTATCCCGGTTGTATTTCACTGCATTGCCGGCGAGGTTTAGAACCACCTGCTTGTAACGTACCGGATCAGCGCAAATATAGGCAGATTCCCAGCCGAGAGGCTCGTAGACCAGACTGACCCGGCGGGTCTCCGCCAGTGGTTCCAGCAGGCGCTTACATTCGGCCACTAATTCCACCGGGCGCACCGATTCCATTGAGGGGCCGAGCCGCCGACTGTCGATACGGGCGAGCTCCAGCACATCCCCCACCAGGTGCAATAGGTGTTGACCCGCTCGGCGAATCTCCCCCAGCCGCTGGCGTTGGTCGGAATTCAAGCTCTGATCCAACTCCACCATTTGGCTGTATCCCAAAATGGCGTTGAGAGGGGTCCGCAGCTCATGGCTCAGGCTGAATAAAAGATCGGCTCGATGGGCATTTTCCTCGCGCTGCTGGTGCAACTCCCGTTCCAGCCGCGCCTGGCTCTCACGTCCAGCGCTAACATCCTGCAAAACCCCGAACACCCGCACCGGTTGACCGCGGCTGTCCAGTTGGGCCTTGCCGCGACAGCGAACCCAAACCAAGCTGCCATCGGAGCGCCACAGGCGGAATTCCACATCCAGGGGCAGCCGGTCGCGCACATGGTCCAACATCGATTGTTCCACCCTGGCTATATCCTCGGTGAGAATACGCGCTTTCCATTGCTCCGCAGCAGAGCGCCCAATACTGCGAATCGGGCTCACCTCGTAGCCAAGAATCCCCCAACAGGCGTCATCGAGTACCATTTCATCGGCGCGTAAATCCCATTCCCACAAACCATCTCCCACCCCGGACAACGCCTGCAGTGGCCGCTCACTGGGTAGATTGGTCAGATAGCGCTGCGAAAGTGCCTCGCTATAATCGGCACAAGTGCCAATCGCGATCACCTCGCTGCCATCGGCACTGGTGGTAGCCCGGCCACAAAAGCGCAGCCAGCGCATTTGTCCGGAGATGTCGTAGGCGCGAAAAGCGATGTCGAAGTAGCCACCCTCGCTGGCGATCCTTTTGCGTAACGCAAAAATGCGGTGGCGCTCATCAGAATGCACCGGGTGCAACTCGGCGCCAGACCACAGACCCTGAAGGGCGCGATCAGCACTATCGGCAAACAAATGCCAGATATCCCCCTGAGCGCGCTGGGCGCCACTATTTAGGTGCCACTCCCACAGACCGCAATCCACATCCATCATCAGCCCCTGCAGGCGACCGGTTTGGTGTGTGAGCTCCAGAACATCCAGAGAGTGCAACTCCTCTGGAGTTGCCAGCAGGAAAGGGAGATGGGGCGGAACGGGGTTCTGAAATTCGGACACGCTTAACTCGATTCGTTGGCATTGCTGGCAAAAAAAGGGGCATTTATACCTAGGCGCGAAAAGGGCGTCTATTTACCAAGCATTAGTGCCAATCAGAATTCCACACAGAGTCACAAAAATAAAATTTTTTTCGAGTGGGAGCGCTTGGAAAGAGGGATAGAAGAATAAAAAAGGCCCCGCAGAGCGGGGCCATAATCAGCGATGATGAGAGAAAACGGGAAGTTCCTCATTGGAAACGGTTTGCCATAACCCCATGCAAACTCCCCGAAGTACGGGTCATGCGTCCCGTACGTTTCTAATGCTGCAATCGGTATGCCAACTTTCTCGTAGGATTTTGCGGTGGCCGATCTCTTTTTTTCCTGGCGACCAAGCAATATGAACCAACAAGTGCCAAAAAACCTAAATATCGCACCAAAAAGAGGCGCAACCTGCCAAGGACAGCAACCACTAGAGGCCTGATGTAAAAAAATCCCTCTGAGAAATTCTGTGCGCCACTAGATTGGATGATCCACAAATATCCTTTAGGTAGAACAATGCCAAAGGCCTTTAGTGGGACAACATTGTGATGGGGCAACACCGCCACTCTCTGCTGATCGCCGCCAGTATGAACTTTGCTTTCGGCCTAATCCTCGGTCTGATTACCGGAGGTATTGTCGCCATGTTTTTGCTGGCAGGTGTTTTGCGCATGGTAATCAATCACCATGCCGCCTTCGCTTTCAACTCTTTGGGGCCACCACTGGAGCAAAAGAAAGTTCAGGGCGATATTTCGGCCCGGGACAACCCTGTTATCCATACTTTTGCATTTGGCGAGGGCTATCAAAACTCCCATCACGCCTTTCCCAAAGACTATCGAAATGGCGTAGGCTGGTTTGCGTACGACCCGACTAGACTAAAGGGCTGATAAAGGGCCTCAGTTGGCTGGGTATCACTTGGCAGTATGGATGGCTGCAAAAAGCGCACTGCGCCTCCTCACAATAATTATCTATATTCTCTGTGTAGCATCGTATTGGTAACTGGAAATTATCCCCAGAAATACACCGCCAAATAACTTCATAGAAAAATTGCGCCACTAACTATACGGGGCTTCCCGAGGCCGTTTCACAAACAGGCTCGAATTATGAATACTACTTCACCAACATCCACAACCAAGCGCAAATGCTTTTGGGTTCCCACAGTGCTGTTTGCCAGTACAGGTTTCCTGGCCCTGACCGCCGTGCCCATCTACGGGCTGATGGTTGGATATCACTGGTACCAGTGGCTCGCCTTCGCACTATTAGCCGCCTTGTGCAGTCTCTCGGTAACAGCAGGCAATCACCGGCTCTGGTCTCACAGAAGCTATAAAGCCCACTGGTCTCTACGCCTGTTCTTTGCCTTGTTCAGCGCGGCTGCCCTACAAAACTCCACCCTGACCTGGAGCGCTGCGCACCGCTTGCATCACCGCCATATTGATGACAATGATCGCGACCCCTACTCAGCAATGCGCGGCTTCTGGTTTTCTCATATCGACTGGATGATGCACGAATATCCAAGCAGCCACTTGGATTATAAAAATGTCGGGGATCTGAAGCGCGACAAGATCGTGATGTGGCAACACAATCACTATATCCCCATCACCCTCAGTATGAATCTGGGTATTCCTCTAGTGCTTGGGCTTCTCACCGGCGATGTGATCGGTATGCTATTGCTCGCTGGAGTACTCCGTATCGTAGTCAATCACCACACAACTTTTTTGGTCAACTCTCTGGCGCACATGTGGGGCAAACGCCCCTACAAAAACGATATCAGTGCACGAGATAATATCTTTCTGAACTTGTTGGTTTTCGGTGAGGGATACCACAACTACCACCACGCCTTTCCTGCCGATTATCGCAATGGCGTAGGCTGGTTTGCGTACGACCCAACTAAATGGATGATCAAGCTGTTCAGTTGGATCGGTATCACCAACGACCTAAAAACCCCCTCAGCGGTACAAATACAGAAAGCCAAACTGTCAGTGCAGTTCAGCCAGGCGGAGGAGAAGCTCGGAGGCAGCGCACACCGGGAGGACTGGTTAAAACTATTGGAGAACGAGGCCATACAATTCGCCAGGGCTCTGGAAAACTGGAAAAACCTGCAGTTACAGCGCGCCCAGTGCCGCGGGGATAAGATCGCGGAGAAGTGGCGTTCGCTGGCAATTCAAAACAAGGTTAAGGAGTTAGAGTTCGGCTTGAAAATGCAGAGCCGGCGTCTGAGTAGACTGATAAAGCAGTGCCAGACGGATTCAGCCACATCCTCCTAACAGTGCTGCGAAAATGCTGGAAAGTGGCAATAGGCAACTGCCTTCGAGTGGGTTAAAGGGTTTTTTCCGCAGCGAATTCACGCATGGAATACGCCACCCGCTCGTCCACCCCTTTCTCGAGCATCTCTTCATCCAGCCCCTCGATAAAACGCAGGCGCTGGCGCAGACCCACACCGTTAGCTACCTGAATTGCGAGACCGGGACGAGCATTGGCTTCGAGTAATAGCGGACCGCGCTCGCGATCCAAAACGATATCGCAACCGAGATAGCCGAGACCGGTCATTTCATAACAGCTCGCCGCCAGACGCACCAGATCGTACCAACCCGGAACCTTCAGCTCACCGAAAGACATCTTGGTATCCGGGTGGTGCTGGATGCGTAAGCCGCGCTGTACAGCGTGGCAGCTCTTGCCAGTGGCCAGGTCGATACCCACTCCTACAGCGCCTTGGTGCAGATTAGCTTTACCATCGGAGCTATGGGTAGAACAGCGCAGCATTGCCATCACCGGAAAACCGCGAAACACAATCACGCGAATATCCGGTACTCCCTCGAAAGAGTAATCCTGAAACACCGGGTCGAAATCCACCAGAGCCTCCACCATTACCCGGTCAGGCTTGCCGCCGAGGCTGTAGAGGCCACTGTGAATATTGTTAACGTGACGCAGAATATCCAGGGCTTCAACTTCAGAGCCGGAAATCTTCTTGTACTTATCCCCATCGCGCCCGGCAATGACCAGGATACCTTTGCCCCCCGAACCGCGCGCGGGCTTGATTACAAACTTCCACAAGGGATCGATCACTTCCATCACGCGCTTGCGGCTGGCCGGAGTTTCAAAGGCTGCGATCAATTCCGGTACTGGTATGCCTGCGCGCTTGGCCGCTCGCTTAGTGTTCAGTTTGTCGTCGACAATTGGGAATTTTTCCCGATCGTTGTAGCGCGCAATGTAATTGATATTGCGTGCATTCATCCCGAGTATGCCCATCTCATTCAGGGCCATCGGCGAAACCATACCACCGCGAACCTTGTTGATGATGTGCTTGAATGAAAATTGAAGCATCGCAACCCCCTACTTGATCAGAGGCCGAAAACGCATCAGCTCGCTGAGGCGATAACCGGTGTAGTTACCCACAACCAGGATAAAGGCCAGAAGAACCAGCAGCAGCTCGGGGAAATTAAAGGTCCAGTGTTCCACATAGCGGTTAGTCATCACCCACCAGGCCAAAACAGCCACCAGCAGGCTGCCGCCGGCCTGTACAATTACCTCGTAGGGGCCATCCTCCTCCCAAACGATGGACATGCGCTCAATGGTCCAGGCCAAAATAATCATCGGGAAGAAGGTCACCGTCAGTGCCTGCTCAATTCCGAGCTTATAACTGACCACACTGATCACCCCCATAATGAGCACCACCGTGACCACCACGGCGGCGATCCTCGACACAAGGAGCAAATTGAGCCGACTCAAGTAGAAACGCACCCACAATCCGAGCACCAGGATCAATACAAAAATTGATAGCCCTGTGAGCAGCTGGGTTTCAATAAAGGCTATTGCCAGGAGTACCGGCATAAAGGTACCGGAGGTGCGCAAGCCGACAAAGATGCGCAGCAGCACCACCACCAGGGCACCTACCGGCACCAGTAAAATCAATTTAAAGATGCTTTGTTGCTCGATGGGCAGGCTGTAGATGGAGAAATCCACCAGCGCCTCTTTTTCGCCCTTTGTGCTGCGCATGGAGACATCCCGTGCAGGCACGTCATTGGAAATGACCGAGAAAGTCACCTGCGAATTGCGGCCACCCTCCAGGTCCAGCAGACTCTTGCCACCGCGCTGCCAGATAAAGAAGTTTTCTGGAATTCCGGGCAAGCCGCTGCTTGGCTCGAAAACAATCCAGCGCTGACCATCGTAAACTTCGAGCAGATCCTCTGGAGCAAGGCGGCGACGGTCGTCCTCAAGATAGAGGCCGCGGATACGATGCGCGGGAATATCGGCGGTAGCCAGCATCAGCAGAGCGACATCCACCAGGGATTTATCGGTGTAGTGGCGGAAGACCAGGTTGCGATCCTGGTTACCATCGTCGTTCAGCTCAAACAGCAATTGAGTGGTGAAAGATTCCACGTCGGAGGAGCGCTCGCGGGCCTGCTTAACTAACGAATCAATCGCCAGACGCACGGCTTCTTGCTCCCGTGCACCGAGGAAAGGTTTCTGTACCTGGGTGCTGAGATTCAAAGGCTGTTCGAGCGCCGCACCGGGAGTCTGGTACACATCCAAGCGATAGAACAGGGACTGGGGTCCCTCGGCGGAGCGGCGCGTCCAAACTGCCCGATACTCATCATTTTCCCGGGCGATAAAAAAGCCAAAACCGGAGGAACTGAAAGTCTCGCCGAGGATTTCCATATTGCGTTGCTCACGGGGCAAAGTCAGCGCAGCTTTTACCGGGCCGCCCTCCGCATCGAAACCCACTTTGGCCTCAATGGTCCAGACAGTACGGTATTCACCCGGCAGCAGTGGAAAACCTAATTCGAAATGTTTGTAAGCGGTGAGACCCGCCCCGATCAATGCGAGCAATGCCGCAATAACATAAACTTGAACGCGCGGCGACATTCGCCCTTCCCCGTAACTCTAGGGTTCCAAAAGGAACCTAATCTTAATAAGCGGCCTATTTATTCCCGAACACCCGAGGCTGCCCTTGGATATTGCGCCGGCTCACATCGACAACCGCGGCATCTTTGAGGAAATTGCGTCCCAGCACCATCACAATATCGTTGCGGCCCTCATCCGTCAGACTGACCTCAACCATATGAGTAACCTCACCCACAGTGAGATTCATCTCCACTACCGGGCGACGCTGGCTCGGGAAACCAATACGGTTCGCACGGATATGGCGTTTGATGGGCAGTTCGATAGTAGAAGTTTCCGCCTTACCATCCACTTCCGGCAGTGCCAGCTGAATTCTGATCCAGTCCTCACCATCGCGCTCAAAGCGTGTCAGTGTCTGGGCACGCAGGGTGGTTGTCGGCGCACCGGTATCCACCACAGACTCAACTACCAGACCGGAGGGCTCGATAGAGATTTTCTCCACGGCTCCTAGCACCAGTTTGTCCTTGGCGACGGGCACTTCGACTACTTTTTCTAGGGTTCGTTCGATGACTTTTTCAACGACCCTGACCTCTGGTTCTGCGCAGATCACCTCCACAGGCTCTGGGCACTGGAGTATTTCACCCTGAGATTGGCCCGATTGTGCAGTAGCGGGTTCTGCCCCTTGCTGGCTCTGTGCGGGGTACATCAGCGACTGACAGCCCAGCAATAACTGGACCGCGACCAATAACCACAGAAGGGAAAATTTCTGCATCCTAACGATTACCTCTAGCCCCATTAGCATTCCAATCCGACCGCACTGTCTTCGCAGCGTTCACGGTAGCAAGCGCAGAAATTCCTCCCAACGCAAGCAAAAGGCCGATATTAGCCTATGAAAGAGCTTGGTGAACAGGGATGTTCCTAGAGTCGAGCGATGCAAGCGCCACAATGTGACACGCGCCAGATCTTGAGAATTTGACGGCCAACCGTGAATCGTTATAGCTAACAAAGTAGATGAAAGCGAGGTGGGGCGCCCAGTGGACGCCAGAGAGGAGGACTCAGCCGCGCTGCAGGCGCTCGTCGATGCCCTTGAGAATCTTGATCAGAGGCTCAGCGCCTCCCCTCTCTTTGAAGAACTCTTCCGCGATTGGCGCTATGCCACACTGTTGCGGTAGCGGCATCTGCCCCTCAATTAGCTGGCGCATACGCGGCAAAAAGATGAATTGCAGCCACTGCGGCAGAGTCAGGGTATCTACACAGAAAGGTTCCCTGCTGGCTAAGGCTTCCGCTGTTGGGGCCTCCTCCTGCCACAGGGCCATGCGGCGCAACTCGGCTTCGAGCTGTAACAATTGATCGGCGACTTCAGAGTAAATAGCTTGCATAGATCCAATCCCTAAACCGCCCTGCCGGGCGGCTTGTAATCCCAGTGCCCCTGGCAGGAATTCCAAACCTGTAGACGAAAATGGGGCACACCAAAGAGTAAGAGGTTATTCGATATGGCGGTTAAAGGGCGGCAGTGAATTGAGAATCGCCTGGCCGTAGCGACGGCTCACCACACGTCGATCCAGCAAGGTGACTGTTCCACTATCCCCTTCCGCACGCAACAAACGACCGCAGGCCTGTACCAGTTTCAGGGCTGCATCCGGCACGGTGATCTGCATAAATGGATTGCCACCCTTGGCCTCAATCCATTCTGCCAAGGCCGCCTCTATTGGGTCATCGGGCACCGCGAAAGGCAACTTGGCAATCACCACATGCCTGCAGTAATCCCCAGGCAAATCCAGGCCCTCGGCAAAACTGGCGAGACCAAACAACACACTGCTGCCACCACCATCGACGATTTCACGGTGTGAGTCGAGTAAATGCTGACGGGACTGCTGCCCCTGCATCAGGATGCGGTTGCGCCAGGTACCGGGCAGTGCCTCGTAGACCGTCTCCATCTGACGGCGAGAGGAGAAGAGTACCAGGGAACCACCAGAGTCCTTGAGCAACTCCGGCAGAGCATCAATCACCGCATCGGTGTGCTGGTCCGCGTTACCTGCATCCACGGCACAAGCGGGAACCTGCAGAGTGGCTCTGGAAAAATCAAAGGGACTGGGAACCACTTGGTAGCTGGCATTTTCCGGGGTACCGGCACGCATGCGCAGGCGGTCAAACTTGCCCAGTGCGGTGAGCGTCGCGGAGGTAAGCACCGCACCATAGCAGCGCCGCCAAAGGCTGTAATCCAAAGTCTTGCCGGCCAGGATGGGCGAGCTGCACACCTCGAAATCGGTCGAACCACCCCAATCCACCAGAGTAACCCAGCGCGCCTGAGGCAGGGCGCCATCGGCATCTGCGCGGGCATAGTTGGCCCAGAGCAACAAATTGGCCTCGGCACGCCCATACCAGCTGCCTAGCTGAGGGTACCAACGCTCCAGATCTACAATAGGCACCGGAGAGTGAGCGTCCTCGAGCATACGCTGGGCCGTTTGCAACATTTTGCCGAACAGCCCCTCCAGCTCGTCAAAATCCTCGCGCAACTTTTCCGCCAGCTGCATCATGGAATCCGGCACCACTCCACCCTCGAAGCGGTGTCGAGTGGTATTACCCCGCTCATCCTCAAATTCGCACAATTCTTCAATCAGCGGCCACATTTGCTCCAAGCCCTGTTTGGCAGAGGTGAGCACCGCCGGTAGCTGCTCACCACAGCGATCCAGTTCGGCACCATCGCCGATCTCTCCCAACATCTGGCCAAGGGCCTTGTTGGCTTGGTCGAGCCAACCGGTGGAGGCGCCGACACGGCTGTGATGGGAGAAATGATTGAGGGCCTTGTCCGGCAGGTGATGGGCCTCATCGAGCACGTAAATCGTCTCTTCTGGGGGAGGCAATATGGCACCGCCGCCCAGGGCCAGGTCCGCCAGTAACAAATCGTGATTGGCAACAATCACTTGGGTCTTGCCCAAGCTCTCGCGCGCACGAAAGAAACTGCAATTGGTGACATGGGGGCAGCGACGGCCGCTGCATTGACGGTGATCTGTAGTTATCCGACCCCAGTCATCGGCCTCGATAGTTTCCGGCCAGTTGTCGCGGTCACCATCCCAACGGCCAGAGGTCAGACTGTCAGTCATCTTCTGGTAGAGGGCAACACTGTCCTCTACCACCTGGGGCAGCTCGTCTTCATAGAGTCCCAGAGAGAGGCCGGTACCGCTGGCGGAAAAACTGGAGAGTAGTTGATCTAATTTTGACAGGCACAGGTAGCGACCGCGCCCCTTAGCCAGGGTGAACTCAAAGTTGAGGCCACTGTGACGCGCCACTTCGGGCAGGTCCTTGTGGATAATCTGTTCCTGCAAAGCAACTGTGGCGGTGGAAATCACCAGGGTTTTGTCCTGGGCCTGGGCCAGGGGAATGGCGGCAAGTAAATAGGAGACCGTTTTACCGGTACCGGTACCGGCTTCCACTACACAGATATGCTCGCCTTCTGTCTTGCTGCTGTCGCGCTCGCCACTGGCACTTTGCACAATCGAGCCCAGCGTGCGGGCAATGGCTGCCACCATCAGTTTTTGCCCATAACGGGCCTTGAGGCCACGGCTGGAAAGGAATTGGCTGTAGGCAGCCTGGATGGCAGTTTTGTGTTTATCGTTGAGCACGGGGGAGAGTCTATTCGCTAGTGGGTGGCGCAGGGGGCGTTATTATCCACTAAGCGCCCCCTCCTCACCAGCACCGCAGAGGCTGAGTGCCCCTCTTACACTGATTCCAAAACAGTTATTCAAATGCGAGGCGTGAAACTACCGGGTTGGCATAGGCCTGGATCGCCTTTTCCCGCCAACGCTCATCGACCTTGGCCATGCGCGCTTCAAACTTCTCACGGGTCTCCAGGTGTTCACTGGCATCCCAGGGCTTGTGCGGGTAACCCACCGGCAATCCGGACACCTCGCCGTAGATCATTTCGTAGGCGATCAGATTCGTGGGATGCAGGGTGTAATTGCCGACAATCTGGCGATCAATCTCTTCAGCGACGCTGTTAACGTCATTGAAATCCGCCTCGATCGGTGTACCAAATGCGGTGTGCACCCGCCCTTTGAAGCCGATCACACCCTTGCCGATGGAGGCCAGATCCTCGTTCTTGGCCTTCTTGTACTCGTCCTTGTGTTCGGTGATGTAGAGTTCCTTGGCTTTCTGGGCATCGCAGGGGTCCCACTCGTAGGAGATGGACAGGGGCACTATGTGCAACTTGCGCCAGAAATCCGCAAAGGGCATATCCCGATCTTTCGTCATGGCGAACATGGCCGCCAAGGCCGGATTAGTACGATCCATACCATCCTTCGCACGCCCGGAGCGCTGCGCGATCCACACATGCTCATTGTCATTCACGATGGAATGGTAGATGTAGTTAGACAGCATTGTCGCCGACTGCAGCTTTTCCCTGCGGGTGCCAGAACTGCGCTTAACGGTAAAGCACTTGTTGAGCTTCATAATATCGCCGGCAAACTGCTTGCCCAGCAGGTTATCGCCGATGGCGATTCGGGAGGTCTCATGCCCCTCCTTGTACATGGACACGATGGCAAAAGCCGGGTCCATGGCGATATCCCGGTGATTGCTTACAAAGAGACAGGCGCGGTCCCGCGGCAGGGTATCCAGCCCAGAAATTGTCAGCCCGGAGGT
Source organism: Microbulbifer mixtoriginis (SeqCode) (assembly GCF_052468275.1). Classification (NCBI taxonomy): domain Bacteria; kingdom Pseudomonadati; phylum Pseudomonadota; class Gammaproteobacteria; order Cellvibrionales; family Microbulbiferaceae; genus Microbulbifer; species Microbulbifer mixtoriginis (SeqCode). The sequence continues at coordinate 4,415,254 of NZ_CP174341.1, forward strand.
GGTGCGGCTCACCACCTTGTCGATGTATTTTTCTACAATCGCCTGTACACCACGTACATCGTGCACTTTGCGGAATTCAAAACGCAGGAACTGGCGTACCAGCCAGGCCAGGGGGCCTTCCAGGCGCGCCAGTTTGGGGATCAGGAAATGCGCTACAGCATGGGACATTTCCGGGTCGGCGATCAGCCTGTCCAGAACAGCACGCACCTCATCGTCGCGATAAGGGCGCATATCCTCAAATTGAGCGGGGTCTAACTCACTTGCTCTCATGACATCACTACCTGCCGGACCGACTATCTACCCGTGGCCCGGGCTCATTTTATTGTACGGCCACAGGGTAGCCGGGATAAGAAATCGGCGCAGAACATACCGGAAGCCTCGCCGAACTGCTAGCACCTCACCCGACCAGATCGATGACCAAGGCGATGAAAGAACCGTTAGACGGGTCAGTCAGTAAAAAGGTCCTCCTGTCCCAATTGCTATTCAAAGTAGACTTCACCGTCCCAAGCCGGGAGAATAGGAGGGACAACCGCCGCCGACGGCAAAAACAACGATAACGAATACGGCACAAGCCACGCAGTCAAGCAGGAGTCCACCTTGTCTCAAGCCACCCCCACTAATGAACCGCGCACGCCCAGCCTGCTGGATGCGTTGATCCCCCTGGGGATCCTGATCGCACTCTTGTCACTGTCAGTGTATTTTTATGGCGCCGATTCCTCTTACGGCCCCAACCAAATTGCACTGTTGTTGTGTGCCTGCGTGGTTGCGCTCATGGGCATGAAAAACGGCCACAGCTGGAGTGATATGGAAGGCGGCATGCTGCACGGCATCGGCCTGGTATTCGGCGCGATTCTGATACTACTGGCGGTGGGCGCTTTGATCGGCAGCTGGATATTAGCTGGCACTGTGCCTTCGATGATTTATTACGGGGTACAGATACTCTCGCCCCAATGGTTCTACGCCGCCAGTTGTATTATCTGTGCCGTAGTGGGTCTTAGCATCGGCTCCAGCTGGACCACCGCAGGCACACTGGGTGTGGCTCTGATGGGGATTGCCGGTGCTCTTGGCTTGTCCCCGGAAATCACTGCGGGTGCGGTAATTTCCGGCGCCTACTTTGGCGATAAGATGTCGCCGCTATCTGACACGACCAACGTGGCTGCGGCGGTAACATCGAATGATCTGTTCCAGCACATTCGCCATATGATGTCGACCGCGATTCCAGCCTTCGTTATCGCCTTGGTGGTGTTCGCGTATCTCGGCCTCACTTCTGAAGCCAGCACTGCCTCCGCATCAGATATCGAGTCTTTACTTACCGCCCTGAAGAGCGAATTCAAAATCTCCCTGATCAGCCTGCTGCCTCTGATCTTGCTACTCGCTATGGCCTGGCGCAAAGTCCCCGCCTTCCCCACGTTGATCGTCGGCTCCCTGGTGGGCTGTGCCATCGCATTGATTTTCGAACCGGAGACTGCCCGCCGTCTGGGGGGAGATGAAGGTGCCCTGGCCGCGCTCAAAGGCGCCTGGTACAGCCTGTTCGATGGCTATAAATCCACCTCTACGAATGAGAATGTCGCCGCACTCCTCTCGAAAGGCGGTATGAGCAGCATGCTCAATACCGTGTGGCTGATCACCTCCGCCATGGCCTTCGGTGGCGCCATGGAGCGCGCCGGCTTCCTACAAGTGATTGTCAACTGGACTCTGTCACGTATTAAAACCGTGGGCGGCTTGGTGACCTCCACCGTATTCACCTGTTTCGGCATGAACGCCGCCGCTGGCGACCAGTACATGGCAATTATTATTCCGGGCCGTATGTTCAGAGAAGCCTTTGAAGAGAAGGGCCTGCATGGGCTAAACCTGTCCCGTACACTGGAGGACTCCGGCACCATCACCTCCGTGCTGATCCCCTGGAATACCTGTGGGGCCTATATGACGGCTACCCTTGGCATTTATACCTTCTCTTACCTACCCTATGCCCTGTTTAACATCATCTGCCCGCTGCTGGCGATCGCCTACGGCTGGTTGCACTTTAAGCAGATGCCGATCTCAGTTGCGGCCACAGCACCCTCCGATAAAAAAGAAGGAAATCTACAAAGCTGTCATGAGTGAAAGCGGTACCCTGAGCGCCCTGATAGAAGAGGCGGACTTTAAATTACGCTGGTTCGATCTGGGCCGGCGTCTTCAATCTGTACCAAAGTCTACAGCCGAGGCTTTCGAGGCGGGCCAAAAGGCCTGGCCTCACCCCTATTTGCGCCAGGCCTGGAGTGGTCTCTTGCTGCAACCCGTTGAGGGTGGTGAACCGGCGGTTTGGTTCCTGCGCTTTCCCCTCGATGAGCAGGGCAAGCTACAGCTACAGGCCCGCGATGGCTTGCTGCGCGCCCTGGCCCAAGAGCTGAAGCAGGCGCCCGCTTCCGAATCCGCAGCGCAGCTGGACCAATTACTGCAACAAAGCGGTCTACTTTATACCCCTTCCAACGAGCGCCAAGCTGCATTTCACGCGCACACCCAACGGCTTCTGAAGCGCACACCTAGCGCGCACTATGCAGCAATACTCGACTATTTCCACAACCCCCAGAAGTCCCGCTGGGATAACCTGGCCCTACAGGGAATTGCCGATCTATCAGCCCGCTGGGACTCCCAGAAAGAGCTTCTGTTAAATCAGTTGTCCCATATTGCTGCGCCAGTTTTTGTCAATCTGTGCCACTGTCTGGAAAATGAAGTGGTCGATCACCAGCTGGTAGAAGCCATCGCCACTCGGGCACATGACTCTTTACACAATGACACTCCGGATTTCACCCTGATTGCCGCTGCAGTGCGTGGTATCTCTCATTCGCCGGCGCAGGGGTTACGCGGCACTTTACTGCAAGAAGTTTTAAAGCATCTGACACAAAAATCATCGAGTGGCACTCAGAGCATCAAGGCTAAGTCTATAGAGCTTCTTGCTGCCATCGGCAGCCGCTGCCCCCAAGACCTAGAAAATCCACAATTAGCCAAACTTTGGCTCAATGCACTGGCAGATAGTAATAACCAGGATACCTTTAACTTATTGCTCTCTGACTTAATGTTTCTGCCCAAGGTGCGCACCTCTCTACTAAGTACATTACGCGACCCAGAACGGGAAGAAACCCTGGCTCAGGCCTTCGGTCATTTCCTTCATGGACCCAAATCCATTCACTAGGGTCTTCAATCTGGCAATGATGTAGCAAAATTTTGGCCTACCTCATTGCCATATTTACGCCTTATCTTTACACATTCCACCTGTAAATGATTTTCGTCATCTTCATAAGAAGAGTACTCATCTGCGCAACGAATAAAAGACTGCCATTTTTACATTCGCTAACTTCTATTCCAGCAATAGTTCACCTAAAATCCCGCAAAAGAAAACTGCAACAAAAAACATTAAAAAATAAATTTCAACTCACTCCACCGCCACAAAAAACAACACACTTAGCAGCACCTCAGAAAGAAAACGCTATTTTTACAGCCTAAAACCCTACAAACTGGCGCAAGCTTCTCCCTGACTTTGCACCTGACAGCTTTTTTTTTCCTGCGCCTATTACACTCAATTAGGCGGCTTCTTTGTAAAACACATTTTACAAAGCTGACCAACAGGTGACGTTTTATTGGCTATGCTAATGGCTAACATCAACGGAAAGGAGTTAGGGGATGAATTTCACTCCAGCCAAGTACTTAATCGGTATTATCAGTGCACTGGTTCTAGCAGGTTGCTGTAGCCCTCCGGCACCGCCAGCTTACTGCCCACCAGGTGCTGAACAAATTCCAGTTTCCATGGCCTGCCCTGCAGATGCTGACTGCTGGATGGCTTCTGACAGAGTACGCTGCATGAAAGTGGTGAAGTAAAATCGTTTCAAGCAGAACAGCGTGGTGATTCATACTAAATGAGGTTTTGACTAAATTTACACTGACAGACACACAAGTAACAAAGCATTATTTAGTATGGATCACCACCAAATGCCGCTTTAACGAGCGGCATTTGTTTTTTCTCTCCCCCATTCTTAGCGAAGACTCTTTTCTTGTAATAGACTGTACCGTCTCAGATACTGGCCCCGCGAAAGTAATAAGTTAGGATTGCCAACCCTTTGACACCAAGCACCGTTCAGCTTGGAAAGACCGAAAAAAATTACTCAAAAGAGAGTTAATTAACGATCAACATGACAAGTGAAGCTCTGGCCCTGAGCCGTACCTCTGCAATTGGACAACTCCAATTTCATTTCAAACAACAAAAGTGGTCTTTACGCGAACTTTTCGCCACCGATCCCCAGCGCACAACCAGTTTTAGCTGCGAAGCCTCTGGTATCTATCTGGACTTCAGTAAAAATCACCTGCGGCAGGACACTCTGCAACTGTTACTCGACTATGCCGAAGATCAGGATTTGAGCAGCCAGATTGCTGCCCTGCTTGACGGTGCCAATGTCAATAATACCGAACATCGACCAGCCCTACACACCGCCCTTCGCTTTCAGGGAGTGGCAAAAACTGAACACGAACGCGCCGTGGCTGACTGCCGCGTTCAGATGCAGCGGTTTGCCGATAGCATCCATCAGCAAAAGTGGCTCGGATTCAGCGGCAAAGCTATTCGCCATATCGTCAATATCGGCATCGGTGGCTCCGACCTCGGTCCGCGTATGGTGGTTGAGGCTCTCGGCTCATGGCACAAGGAAAGTATTCGAGTACATTTCGTAGCAAATATTGATGGTGCCGACCTCAGTGATACCCTCAAAGGTCTCAACCCGGAAGAGACTCTCTTTATCATTGCCTCTAAATCTTTTTCCACTCTGGAAACCCGAGAGAATGCTCTGAGTGCACGTCAATGGGTACTAGCGGCGGGTGCCACTGAAAAACACTTATCCCAACACTTTGTTGCCGTAAGCAGCAATATTGTGGCCGCACAAGACTTTGGTATTGCCCCAGAAAATATTTTCCCTATGTGGGACTGGGTAGGTGGCCGCTACTCACTGTGGTCGGCCATTGGTCTGCCGATCATCCTGGCCTACGGCTACAACGTTTATGAGCAACTATTGGCCGGTGCCCATAGCATGGACACCCATTTTGCCAGTGCCCCTCTGAAGGAAAACCTGCCGGTATTGCTGGCTCTTATTCAGTTCTGGTATCGCCAGTGCTGGGGTGCCAGCAGCCAAGTGATTCTGCCCTATGCTCAGCGTCTATCCAAATTTCCCGCCTGGATGCAGCAATTGGATATGGAGAGCCTGGGTAAAAGCGTGGATAAAGAGGGCAAGCCTCTGGAGTATCCCAGCGGCAGTGTGATCTGGGGCTCCGAGGGGACCAATGGACAGCACTCCTTCCATCAACTATTGCACCAGGGCACTGACCTGATTCCAGCGGATTTTATCGCCATCAAGCAACCGACCTCTGAGCTAAGCGAGCAACACCGCTGGTTACTGGCTTGCTGTATCAGCCAGAGCCAGGCTCTACTACGGGGCAAATCCCTGCACGAAGCCCGCCAGGAACTGGAGGATGCCGGCTATACCCACCGCGAAGCCCATGCGCTGGCACCACATAAAGCCATTCCCGGTAATCGCCCAAGTAATACTTTGATACTGGAAAAGTTAGACCCGCATCACTTGGGAGCTCTGTTAGCGCTTTACGAGCACAAGGTATTCACCAGCGGTTGCCTTATGGGAATTAACCCATTTGACCAATGGGGGGTAGAGCTAGGCAAACAGTTAAGTGCGCAGATTTATAATGCCGCAGATGGAAATGTTCCCGAGGATTGGGATAGTTCAACTCGCTCTCTGATGGAAAAGCTCTTGTAAGACCATTTACAGAGAGCTCCACTAAAAAGGCCACATCAAAATGTGGCCTTTTTAGTTATGTTTCACAGAGAAAGAGAATTCTTTATTTCTGCGCCTCAGCACCACGCTTCAATAGAGGCTCAATCAAATCCAGTGGAAGTGGAAACACAATGGTTGAGCTATTATTTGCTCCGGCAATATCAATCATGGTCTGCATGTAGCGCAAAGTAATGGCGTTAGCATTTTGAGATAGCTGATTGGCAGCTTCTGTTAATTTTAAGGCTGCCTGGGCTTCGCCTTCTGCATGAATTACCTTGGCTCGTCGTGCCCGCTCTGCTTCAGCCTGCTGGGCAATAGCACGCACCATGCTCTCATCCAGGTCGATATGTTTAATTTCGACATTAGTGACTTTAACACCCCAGGCATCAGTTTGCTCATCAAGGATTTTTTGAATATCCACATTGAGTTTGTCCCGCTCGGAAAGCATCTCATCTAACTCATGCTTACCCAGTACAGATCGAAGCGTCGTCTGGGCCAGTTGGCTGACAGCTTCGTGATAAAATTCAACATTGATAATCGCTGACTGTGAATTAACAACCCGGTAATAAACGACCGCATTCACTTTTACTGAAACATTATCGCGACTGATCACATCCTGTGTAGGGACATCCATCACTACGGTGCGCAAGTCCACGCGCTCCATGGTCTGGATAATTGGGATGATGATAATCAGGCCAGGTCCTTTCACCGTCTGAAAGCGCCCCAGAAAAAAGACCACCGCACGCTCATATTCCCGCAAGATTCGGATGGCATACATCAATAGCAGTAATACCGCGAGCACCAACAGCCCAACAAAATAACTGACCATGCTTATCTCTCCCTATAACTGCTTGTAAATTTTGCTGGGGTAAATTCGCACCAGCAAAAGCCAATTTAAATGCCAACCGCAATGACTAGCCCGGCTCAACATAGAGCAGCAAACCACGCTGGGCGATAACACGCACTCGCTGCCCAGGCTCCAGTGGCGTCTCACAGTGCGCCCGCCATATTTCACCACCGAGGTGCACCAGCACCTCTTCTTCGCTCACATTGCTCACCACTGCCACTCGTCCCACCAGGGCCTGATCGGAGGCAAGTCGCGGTTTGCGCAAACTCCTGCCCACCGCCATTAAAAGACCCAAAAGAAAAACACCACTCACTCCAGCAATTGCCGCGATGAGTTTTCGCGATACCTGCATGCCCGGCACATCGGTATCGATCAGCATTACTGAACCAATCACCAAGGCAATAATCCCACCAATTCCCAAGGCGCCAAAACTGGGCATAAAGACTTCCGCCACAATCAAAAGCGCCCCAACAATAATCAACGCCAATCCGGCATAATTAATCGGCAAAACCTGCAAAGCATAAAATGCCAAAAGCAGGCAGATAATCCCCACAATGCCGGGCACAAAAGCGCCGGGGCTATACCCCTCGAAAATCAGCCCATAAATACCGATCAATAAAAGAATATAAGCCACCTGGGGATTGGTAATCAGAGCCAGTAACTCATTACGCCAATCTGGCTCGTAATTTTCTATGGGGAGTTGGGCAATCTCTGCCGAAATGGTAATTTCACCGGAATCAAGAGATACTTTACGTCCGGCCACTTGCTTCAGTAAATCCTCGTCATTCTTGGCAACAATATCGACAACATTCATCTCAAGCGCTTCCGAAGCGGTCAGAGTTGCCGCATCACGAACGGCCTTCTCCGCCCACTCGGCATTGCGTCCATTGCGTTGTGCCAAGCCTCGAATAAAAGCAACGGAGTCATTAACCATCTTGCGCTCCATGGCGGTGCCGGATAATGGCTTTTCCTTTTTGTCCTCGTCTTTACCTTCCTCGTCGTCTTTATTCGCTTTCTCTTTTTCCTCTTTTTGGTCGCTCTCTTTCGGATTGCCACCCGGAGATGGCGTTCCCGGTGGTCCGCCTATTTGTACCGGCGTGGCGGCCCCCAGAGTTGTAGCCGGGGCCATAGCTGCTATCTGGCTGGCATAGAGGATATAGGTGCCGGCACTGGCTGCACGGGCGCCCGAGGGGTACACATACATGGCAATAGGGATAGGAGAGGAAAGGATATGCTGAATAATATCCCGGGAAGCCGCATCCAGACCGCCTGGAGTATCAATATGCACAATGATTAACTCGGCACCCCGCTCACCAGCACTCTCAGTGGCACGCTTAAAGTAATCCGTCGTAGAGGGGCCAATGGCGCCATCAATAGTCAACAGCGCCACATGGGGGGAAGTACTTTCCTGTGCGGCACTTTTTGAAATCAAAACGACGAGGAGCAGCGTCAGGATGAGCGCGCCGCGCAAGAATACCGCTGACGATATCTGATTCGACATGCATCTTTCCCTGATGCGATTGCGGAGAAACCCGGGCCAGCCATCGTATTTCTGGCCGGGGTAACTCAATCAGATTAACAGAAAAAAACGGCGTTATCCGAAAACAAGGAAAGTGACGTTAAACTGGGTTGCGACGGCTATGCCAGTTTACTTCGCGGGCGTATTTATCCACTTGACGTTCCACCCCTAATAGCAGGGCAAACAAAGCCATACGCACCAGCAGGCCGTTATCGGTCTGGCGGAAAATCGCCAGGCTCGGATGTTCGTTCAGGTCGGTATCCAGTTCGTTGGCCTCTGCGCGTGAATCCCTCGGCAGGGGGTGCATAATCACCGTATTGGGCTCTGCATAGCGAGTAAAAATCGCCCGGTTAAGGCGGAAACGCCCGCGATAGCGGTTGGCCTCATCCTGAGAGGCAAAGCGCTCTTCCTGGATACGGGTGGAGTAGACGATATCCACATGGGCGATTGAGGATTCCAGCTGGTCGGTCACCGTCACCTCGTGCCCCACCTCGCGCAGCTTCTCCACAATCGCATCGGGCATTGCCAGCTCCGGTGGGGAGACCAGAGTGATATGTACACTGCCAAATAAGCACAGCAGCTTGCACAGGGAGTGCACGGTGCGACCGTGTTTGAGATCGCCAATCATGGCGATGCGGAAATCATCCAGGGTACGGCCATGGGCGGCCAGCTCTTTGCGAATAGTGTAGAGATCCAACAGCGCCTGGGTGGGATGCTCATTAGCGCCATCACCGCCGTTGACCACCGGCACGCGGCTCGCTGCAGCAAATTCTGCCACAGAGCCCTCCTGCGGGTGGCGCATACAAATCACATCGCTGTAGCCCGACAGTACCCGCGCCGTATCGTAGAGGGATTCTCCCTTAGCCATAGCGCTGGCAGTAATCCCCACAGTTTCCCGAACCGTGCCACCCAATAAGTTAAAAGCAGCCCCAAAGCTCAGGCGGGTACGGGTGCTCGGCTCCATAAACATATTGCCGAGAATCGCCCCCTCCAATACGCGCGTTACCTTTTCGCGCTTTGCATAGGGGGTCATGGCGTCAGCCACATCGAATACGCGCTCTATATCGGCACGTTCGAACTGGCTGACGGACAGAATATTGGCTCCGATAAAGTCCATGGTTACTCCAGTGATTGCGCCTTGTGGGCGCGGGTGTTCGCGAGCGGCATTCTACTCGGGCACCGCAATAGAGCCCAGTGAAAGAATGGCCGCTGGCGCGATTCAACACATTAGGCGAGTAAGCTATCGCCCCAGTTTTCCAGCTCGGTAATCAGCGATATCCGCTCTGGATGCTGTACTCGCAGTTCGGACAGCTGGCGGAAGTAATCTTCGAGGGTGATAGAGGCCCCTGCGGTGGGATCGGTTAACCGCTGGAAACACCAGATCTGCCAGCGCTGATGTTCCTCGTCCGATAGGGTCTCTGGGAAGTTGCGCGCACGCATGCGGAACAATAACTCGGGTAGGCGCTTGTCACTGAATGGCACTTCGCCAGCCAGGGCTTCGGGCCCGCGGGCTGCCAAGCCGCGGTGCAGCTCACGGCAGATATCGCGGTCGGCATCGCTGAGGAAACCGCCGTAGAGATTCGCCTCTACATCTTTCTGGGGAAACTCCCGATCCAGAAATACGTTGTGCAGTTTCTCGGTCAGATCAACGCTTTTCAACTTCTGCCAGTTGGCCTCGCAAACCGCCCTATCGATGCCCAGCTCACTGGCACGCTTATCGTCGAGCATATTGGCTGGGGCCAAGATCGGGCACTTGTTCAAGTGCACCAGTTTCAGCCCAACCGGCAGTTCGCTTTCGCCCAGCTGATCGCGAGCGGTATAGAGGCGCTCACGCAGCGTATCCGTATCCAGGTTGAGTAAAGGCTCGGGGTCCATCGCTAAATTGGCAACAATCACGGCATTGCGATTCACCGGATGGCTGGCCAACGGCATCACGTAGGTCAGATGCCCATGATTGGCAGAGATCTTACCGGAGATATGCAACAGCGGGCGGCGCTCACGCATATCAATCATCTTGGCGGCTTCCTGCTTTCGGCGCAGGCGGAAAACATAATCGTAAAGCTTCGGCTGTTGCTTGCGGATCAGCCGCGCCATATCTATCGTAGCGTGGACATCAGAGAGTGCATCGTGAGCGCCCTCGTGGGAAATTCCATTGGCTGCGGTCAGTTCTTCCAGGCGGAAAGACGGCGCACCGTCTTCGCGTGTCGGCCACTGGATACCCTCCGGGCGCAGGGCATAAGTGAGGCGCACCATGTCGATAATGTCCCAGCGGCTATTGCCAGAGCGCCACTCGCGCTCATAAGGATCGAGCAGATTGCGGTACAGGGTGTAGCGGGTTACTTCGTCATCAAAGCGCAAACTGTTGTAGCCCACTCCGCAGGTACCAGGCGCACCCAGTTCAGCGAGGATACGCTGGATAAATTCAATTTCCGGCACGCCGTTAGCCAGGGCCTTTTGCGGGCTGATGCCCGTCACCAGACTCGCCATGGGCTGCGGCAGGCAGTCCGCTGAAGGGCGGCAGTAAATCATCAATGGCTCGCCGACGATATTCAGCGCTTCGTCGGTCCTGATACCGGCAAACTGCGCCGGTTTGTCGGCACCCGGGTCTGTGCCCCAGGTTTCATAATCGTGCCAATAAAGTGTGGTAGAACTCACGGTACCTCCATAATTTGGCGGCATCATACCACTGAGCACCACACCATCTGGACACCTGTACCCAGATTTGAGTCGCTCTCCAGCCCTCGCTGGTTGCAAAGCCGCCACCGCCCATTAAAATTCGGCGTTTCCACGAATTTAAGACAGCTATAACCCTCTATGAATATTCGCCAACTCCTCTCCGACAAATTCCAGGCCGCCATGCTTGCCGCCGGTATCCCCGTAGAATGCGGCCCGATTGTGGCACCTGCGAAGAAAGCCGGATTTGGCGACTACCAGGCCAATGGCGCTATGGGCGCCGCCAAGCGACTGGGCACCAACCCGCGTGAGCTGGCCAGCAAGATCCTTGAGCAGCTGGACAAGGGCGATATGATCGAAAAGGTCGAGATCGCGGGTCCTGGCTTCTTAAACATCCATCTGAGTGAACAGTGGCTGAGCCAACAGCTGTTGGCTGCCCAAGGCGACAAGCGTCTCAATATTGCCTCTGTTGAAGAACCCAAAACCGTAGTCATCGACTATTCCCACCCCAATTTGGCCAAGGAAATGCACGTAGGCCATTTGCGCACCACCATTATCGGTGATGCCTTGGCGCGCTTATTGGAGTTCCAGGGCCACAAGGTGGTCCGTCAAAACCATATGGGCGACTGGGGCACCCAGTTCGGTATGTTACTGGCACATCTGTCCGACAAGCTGGCAGACAATGCTGCGGAAGTAGCCCTTGCCGACCTGGAAGTCTTCTACCGCGAAGCCAAAGTACGCTTCGACGAGGAAGAGGGTTTTGCAGACCGCGCCCGTGAATACGTTGTAAAACTGCAGGGCGGCGACGAACAGTGCCTGAAACTGTGGAAACAGTTTATCGATATTTCTATCAGCCACTGTGAAGAGATCTACTCCAAGCTCAATGTCACCCTTAAGCAGGAAGACGTTTACGCGGAGAGCCAGTACAACGACGATCTGCCGGTGCTGGTTAAAGAACTACTGGATAACGACATCGCCGTAGAGGACCAAGGTGCTATCGTAGTCTTCCTGGAGGAGATGGCCGATAAAGAAGGCAATCCAAGCCCGATGATTATCCAGAAGAAGGGCGGTGGTTACCTATACGCTACCACCGATCTGGCTGCCATTCGCTACCGCGCAAACCAGCTCAATGCAGACCGTATTCTCTACGTAGTGGATGCCCGTCAATCCCTGCACTTACAGCAGGCCTTTGTCGCTTCACGCAAAGCGGGCTTTTTGCCAGAATCCGTTTCTCTTGAGCACTGCGCTTTTGGCACCATGATGGGCGACGATGGCAAGCCGTTTAAAACCCGCACCGGCGGTACGGTAAAACTGGCCGCCCTGCTAGAGGAAGCGGTGGAGCGAGCAGAAAAACTGGTAGCCGAGAAGAACCCTGAGCTGGATGCACAAACCTGTGCGGAAATCGCGCGCAAGGTGGGCATCGGCGCGGTGAAATATGCGGACCTAAGCAAGACCCGCACTAACGATTACATCTTCAGCTGGGAATCCATGCTCAGCTTTGAAGGCAATACTGCGCCTTACCTACAGTATGCCTATACCCGCGTGCGCAGTATTTTCCGCAAGGCCGGCATTGAGGCGAGTGAACTCAAGGGCAATATTAATCTGGAAAGTCCCCAAGAGCGCGCACTGGCAGTAAAACTGAACCAATTTGGTGAAGTACTGGATCAGGTAGCCAAAGACACCTTCCCACACGTGCTCTGTACTTATTTGTACGAGCTTGCCAGTGCTTATATGAGCTTCTACGAAGCCTGCCCGGTCTTGAAAGAAGGGGTAAGTGAAGAACAGAAGCATAGCCGTCTGCGGCTGTGTAACCTGGTGGCCAGCACTATCGCGACTGGCCTCGGCTTGCTCGGTATTGAAGTTATGGAGCAAATGTAAATTGTTCTTGCCCGGCCATACCTCCAGCAAATATGCAGGCTGGCTGGCCGGGCGGCTCTCTGGCGGGCAGGCTTCCCTAGCCTCCAGCCAAACTATCCTGCACCATTCATTACCCCACATAGGCCACCGTTTCCCCACTGGTCTAATTAAAGGAAAGTAACCCGTGAAAATCCTGATTACCGGCGCCTCCGGCCTGCTGGGCCGTAGTGTATTTAAACAACTTTCCAACAAACCTACTTTTTCCGTAATCGGCACCGCTTTTTCTCGCGCAGGCGAAAACTTAATTCGCCTGGACTTATCGGATAGCAGCGCAGTGAAAGCTTCCCTGAACGATATCAGGCCGGAAGTGGTGATCCATTGTGCCGCTGAGCGCTGGCCAGACCGCTGTGCTGACAATCCAGATACCGCCTGGCAACTCAATGTCAGCAGCACAGAGTTGTTGTCAAAGCACTGTAGCGAAATCAATGCACAGTTGGTGTATATCAGCACAGACTATGTCTTTGATGGTACTGCCCCACCCTATGCCCCTGATGACACACCCAATCCCGTGAATTTCTACGGCCGCAGCAAGTTGGCGGGAGAGGAAGCAGTATTGAAAAACGGTAACCATTGGGTTTTAAGATTGCCCTGGCTGTTTGGACCCGTCTCCTACCTGGAGGAATCGGGTATTACCGCCCTATTAGAGACACTGCGAGAGCAAAAGCCGGTCACACTGGATCACTGGGCAATTCGTTTTCCCACCAGTGTGGAGGAAGTGGCAGAAGTATTGGAGCAATGCCTGTTGAAAACCCAGCGTGGCATCCAATTTGAAGGTATCTATCAGTGGAGCGGCGACACCGCCTGCACTCGCTTTGAACTTGCGCATATTATTGCCAAAGTATGCGAATTGAGTGCTGACCATATCAGCGCAGATAGCAAACCCGATTTTTCAGTACCGCGCCCCTACAATTGTCAGCTGGATAAATCGCGCTTAACAAACCTCGGCATCAAAGGGACCGAACCATTGCCTCAGCAACTGGCACGCAACCTGAAATCTTTTATCCAGAATTAAAAGCTAATGGAAAACGAATAAAAGAAATTAAATGGTATAGGGATATACCTGTGCCGGCCTATAAGCCGGCGTTAACTTTTGTAATTGGGCACTATTTATAGCTAACAAGCGTTAATGGTAGTTATTACAGGAGTGGCCATGTATCGACACAGGGAAGGGTCGTGAAATCGCCAATTAAAGACTCTCGAACCATAGGGAAATATAGATGAAATTAAAACGTTGGCTATCTGCCGGAGCCCTGATTCTTGGTAGCTTTGCAACCCTGGCCTCCTGCCATGCGGATAATGGTCGTCATGGAAAGCGCCTGCACCAAGCAACCAAAAATGAAGATGCCCAACCGATTATCTGGATCGGCGACTTCAATAACTTTGACGATGCCGTAGCATTGATGCTGATTGCCAAAGACCCACGCTACACCCTGGAGCTGGCAGTGGTTGAAGACTCCTTCAATACTGTAGCGCACGGAGCCAATACGGTTTACAACATCCTCGAGTGGTTGGGTAACAACGATACCAAAGTGATACGCGGTGCCTACTTTGCCACTGAGGAGGTCGCTTACGGGGCTAACGGTAAGGCTTCCAGCGCTCCTGTCAATGACGACAACGCTGTAACTGGCCGCGATGATTACCAGCTGCCCAACTCCTCCGATTTCAGCACCGGCACATGGAATCTGGAGCGCCGCAATGCCATGGGTATTAACCTTTATGGCCAGTATGTGCCCGGTCCCTGGCGTGACAACGGCTCCACCTTATACGGAACTGACCACCTAATCCCCCGCGCAAAACAGGAACACTACCGCTACCAAGGTAACAATGGTGTCTCCTTCAATTTTGAACTGGCCGAAGACATTATCCTGGAAACTCTGGATAAACTGGAGCAACGCCCAGTGGTTTTCAATACCGGCAAACTCACCACACTGGCCCGGGTACTCGGCAAGGCCAACGAAGAGCAGCTGGCAAAAATTGATCGTGTGATTATGATGGGTGGAGGCTTTGAGAATTATGAGCCGTTTACCGAGAATCACCAGGCAGCCTGCTTTGGCGATAAATCTAGAAATCTGGGCGGCAATATTTTCTCCCACCCGAGTTTTGGCTGTGACAGCGACTTCAGCACCCACCAGGAATTCAATATTCTACTCGACCCGCTGAGTGCGCAGTGGGCCTTTAACGCCCTGAGTGAAAATGATATTGAAACCTATTTGGTACCCACCAACTCTACCGACATGGCCAAGGTACAGGGCAGCACCATCAAAGCCCTGGCTAAACGTCGTGCAACCCCTGAGGCCTGCTATACCTCCAAACTCCTCAGCTCTATCCGTGAATTTGAAGGTGGGGATTTCCAGGGTAATGGTGACTTCGCTATGGATGCAGTAATTCGCCTGTGGGATATTATCGCCGCACTGGTACTGTTAGAGCCTGAAACTCTAGAAATGGATCTGGTGACCGGATTTATTGAAGTCGACCAGTTAAATACTGGTCTGGCTGACAGTATGACTCCTTACGACCCCATTTCCTTCGACCCCACCGTGGGTAAAACCACTTTTGCCGAAAACGGCGAGGGCCTAGAAGTGAATGTCGTAATGGGTATCAACCACGATGCCGCCCGCACTGCAATGATTGAGCGCCTGCGCGATCGTTTTAATTCTGCTCGTAAGGGATCTAGATGTAGACTGTAATTTACTAAATTGAAATTAGCCCCCCGTACTCCATTGACAGAGTGTTATGAGGGATATTGGGGGGCTTTCGAAGATCCTTAATAAGGTAATTTTAAGAAATTAGTCAACCCTAAAGTACTAGTAATAATATTCTAAACCTACCTCTAAATAATCATCTTTTTGGAAACTACTCAATGGATCCTCCTTACCATAACTATTAAAAATCCATCCATTCACCCTCCACAGCCAAGAATTTGTAATCCTACTCGATGCTTCAAGCTTTATAGCTCTGGAGTTAAAATAATCAAGATCCTGGGTTACCCCCAACAATATCTCAGTCCCTGCGATATCATTAACTGCAAGTCTAGTTCCTATAAAAATATCTTGCTGCCATGCTGTCGTAGCACTCTGTCCACGGGAATCATACAAAACTTCCGTTAGAATACCTAAATCCATATTTGTATCAGTGATCCCTACAAGGCTGTATTCAAAACCTGCGGTTATTGCAAAGTACTCTTTTTCACCAGTATCACGCCACAGAGCTTCGGAAACCCAAGAAAAATCTCCTTTTAGCCACTGGGCATCAATTCCAACTTGTCTAATCTGCCGGTAAAAAGGTAACAATTGCTGCTGGTTATAGATAAAATCAGGATCTCTACCAGTGCCCTGGAAATAGCTTACCCCCAGATCAACCGAATTCATACTAGTAGAGTATCTAGCTGCAAAATCCAAATGCCTATTCCCTTTCGAGGACTTATACTGAGCAGACGAATTTTCAACGCCTAAACTAAGTCTCCCATCCTCACCTGGAAATGTACGTTCTCGAAAATAAGGGAGTAGAAAACCCTCAACACTTCCCCATTCCTTAATCCATGATACATGAAGCATTGGCTGACCGAGTTTATCCTCATTATCTAATGATTCGATACTGTCAGTTTGATTAATTATATCCACTAGATGCTGAGACTCAGTTACACCCCAAAATACCTTACCTATTCCAAGATCAACCTCAAGATCTAGCTCTTTAAAGTGATATCGCACCATAAATTCACGGATATCCCAGTGAGACCGTTCATCATCTAAAGCATCTAACCGTAAAAAAGGTACTACAGTGATGCTAGCACTGTCTTTCAAAAAAGATTGATAGAGTTCTGGTTCAACAAAAACAGAAGGCTGAAAGGTCTTCTGACCAACCTCGCCTCTAGCAAGGAATTGGCGATACTCAACTGCAGCAATCCCTCGTAATTCGACACAACTAGCACTAGAGGCGGAAGCAAGTAGAAATATAAAAAAAAGACAATTAAAGATGTGTAGCTTCATTATAAAAAAATCAACGTATTCTTTTAAGCGTCGCTACATTAAAATCATCTTCACCCAACCCTACTTTAAATTTAAGATCATGAATGGTGAGCACAGTACTTTTGCCCGTCTGATGGTTTATCATTGTCAAAACATGTGCCCGCCAATATTGTTCCAAATATTGGCGATAGTCCTCCAAATGTAATGTTTTTAATAACTCTCCCTTTCGATCGTAAAATTCCGTTCTAATTGGTTGATAGTGATCTTTATCAATCCAGACTACCTGCCTTGTATAGCCAGAATACTCATCAGTGGGTATTTGTTCCACAACAAGGGTTTCCCTCCCCTTTATTAGCTCCTCTCTTAGATAGCTGAACTTATATTTCTGCAATTCAAAGGAAGTCATGTCTTCATAGGCAAATTCACTACTCATAAAAGGCCCTGATTTATTTCGTGAGGCTATTCGCTTAACTCTCTTTAACCGAGGTAGATAAAGCCACTGATCATCAGGACTATTAATGTGAGAATAGGATAAAAAAGCAGTTCCTTTTACATCACGAGGCTCATCAAATACAGTTAATCCTCTATCTCCATCACCTTCAATTTCCAGAGTTCTAACCCTAAGTTCTCTTGAGCTAGTTTCACCCAATGCATTTTTCAACAACATACTGACAGTTGCAATTGAGTCTCTCCAGCCTTCATCTCTTACCTTTCTCTCTTTGGCAATTTCCAGCCCCATTTCGGTATTCGCCATCGCGAGGGAAGCCAAAAGAAGTAACAGGCAAGTTAAAATTCCATTCTTTATCATGATTTTTCCTATTGATATTTTTAATTGGCAGCAGACAAAAACTCATTATTGGCCTTGTCTTGCACAATATCCGTTCTTCTATCAAAAATTAAAAGCACAGCTGGCAGAAGTAAGAAATCGACAACTAGGGCAATTGTAATCACTAAAGCACTTAAAAGACCTAAATCTGAATTCAACCGAAAACTAGATAATGCAAGAACAAGAAATCCAGCAACCAGCACGAGAGAAGTTACCCAGAGAGCACGCCCCACGGTATTAAAAGAGTAGGATATTGCTTCTTCCACAGAGTTTCCCTGCCGACGAGAATATTGATATTTACTCAAAAAATGAACAGCATCATCCACCACAATACCCAATGTAAGTGACACGACTACAGACAAACCTAGATTCACCTCTCCTGAAATAAACGCCCATAAACCAAACCCCAATAAAACTGGAACCAATGTAGGTAACAAGCTGATTATTCCAATCCTCAAAGACTTTAATGCAATAACTAAGAGTGTAGAAATTAACACTAAAATAATTGGTAATGATTTAAGCATGCTATGCATGTTTGTCTCTCCAATATGTGCAAACATAAGAGAGGGACTAGATGCAACTATTTCATATTGTGGAGCATTACTACTGAACCAGTTATATATTTTGTTTTCAAAATCAACAAGCTCACCGCTACCTAAATTTTTAGTTGTCAACTGCAATTTAACCGCTGATTTATCAATATCGACTTCATTATTAATATCTAATCCATAGGGCAAGGAAAGTTCATACAATAGAAGATATTGTGCAGCCAACTCTCTATCATTGGGTAACTTGTAGTATTCTTCCTTGTCACCATGTAGGTTTTTATTTAACCTTTTATAGGTATCCACTAGACTAGCAACATGATCTATTTGTGGCTGCATACGAAGCCAATTTGTAAAATCATCTAGCATAGAAATAAAATCAGGATCAACTACACCCTGCGATTTACCAGACTTGACAGCAATACTAATATTAGTCATGCCGCTAATATGGTTCTCCATGTAATCGGCAGCAATTCTAAATTTATGACTGGAATCAAAGTACTCTATCGGCTCATCATTTATTCGATTCTGCATCACCATATAGCCAGCAATCAAAACCACAATAGTGGAGACACAAAAGATACTTCGATGGTAACGAATTATCAGATTTGGTAGTAATTGAAATAATTTAGAATAAACGCCTCCTCTCTCCTTATATACTTTTACTGGCATCAATAATAACAGTACTGGCAAAAGGAAAATCGAAAAAACAAAAGCCAACATAACTCCCAAAGCAGATAAACTACCCATATGCCGTAAGACAGGCGAATCAGAAACATTCATTATTAGGAATCCGATAGCCGTCGTCACAGAAGTAATTAAAATAGCCATAAAGTTCAGTTTAAAACTATGAACAACAGCTTCTCGATTTCCCAACCCCTGCCTTTTGCCTTCATTGACAGAGGTAATCAAGTGTACACAATCTGCCACTGCCAAAGTCATTATCATTGTGGGAACATTAACTGTGGCAATGCTCAAATACATTCCAGCCCAACCATAAATCCCCATAGTTGCCACTACACTTGCAACAACAATAACCAAGGTTAAAATTACATAGGTGATCGACCTTAGCGTCATAATTAATAATAAACTAATTACCGCAAACATTACTGGCACTAAAGTGAGAATGTCTTTTTGAGCAGCCTTGGTAAAGGAAGAGTTCATAGCAACGATGCCAGCCTGATGAAATGAAACATCAGGGTATGACTCTTGATAGGAAGCAAGCATCCTATCTGAATGGTCCGTGATTTCAGCTACTCGAGCGGTCTTATCGCCTGACGGCAATTGAAAAGTGATATTAATAACTGCGGAATCACCTGTTTTTGAAACCAAGGCCCCCTTAAGCCTTGGGGCATTCTCAGCAACAAACTTAACTTTATTAATATATTCTGTATTTAACGGATAATTCTTGAATACGAGATTTTCAACTAAAAGATCATCTTCTTGAGCCTCAGTATGCTGATAGTTGGCAATTGAATCCACTCTACTGGAATAAGGAATATTCCAAGCATCTTCTGTGAGGAGCATTATCAATTCGAGATATCTTTCAGTATAAATATCGCCAGTTTCTGGCGCTATAATTATCGCCAAACTATCAGTCTTGTTAAAGGTACCTTCAATCTCATTGAACGCCTGAAGCTCTTTATTCGAATCGTCAAAAAAAATTGCATAATCACCACGAAAAAAAAGGTTTTTAGCACCAACTGTACAGGCAACAAAAAAAAGCAAAAAAACAGACAATACCAATTTTGGACGCGATAGAATCCCTCTAAATAGTTGCTCCATTACATAGGTCTCCCAAGAGAATATTTTTCTAACAAAAATTAGTAACCATTACTAAGCAATTCCACTCACCAGCTCGATATCACCAAACGGAGTCTTCAAGACTTGAGTAAAGATATCTTTAAAGCAAGCTTCAGCAAGAGCTTTTTCTACTGAACCAGCAGATAAAGAGAGTGGACCCAACTTTAGTTCTGCGTGAATACGACCAACAATGTGAAACTCAGGAGATGTTCTTTCGCTGTTCAGCTTTTCATGAAAGCTAAGGAACATTCCACCAGGATTAAGAGATTGACGTATTTTCTCTAAGGTATGAGTAAGATCATCGGCGTAATATAAGACCATCGAAGCAAAAACTAAATCATATCCGCTCCCTAGAGAAGCTGTGTTCATATCACCTTCTAAAACATTTATCTGTGCTTTTTGAAAAACTTGTTTTTTAATTAGAGAGGCAATACCAGGCAAATCAAAAATTGTTACTTTAAGATCTGGCTTAACCGAAAGTAGATCTATAGCCAACTGCTCTGAACCTGCTCCGAGATCCAATATATGATTAACATCAGACCAGTTAGGCTGTGACATTAGAACATCTAAAACTATTGGATTTCTAACTGATAAATGAAATAACCTAAGGCCTTCTATCATATCGTTCCAAAATTCTGGATCTTTCATAGTAGGGCCATTTTTCTTCTGATGCTTACTGCTCAGGAGGTCAATAATCTCAGATTCACTTACATGCTTTATCTGACTGAGATGTTGCAATAACCCACACAAAGAAGAATCGGAACCAGAAGTCAATAAAGAACGATAGGAGCTACTTATTTGATACTTTCCTTTAAACTTATTAATCAACCCTATTGAAACCATTGAGTTAAGGAAAAGTTCAGCCCGACTCTCTAGAAAATCAAAGTGAAGAGCAACGTCCTTAACTGTACGTGCATCCTGCAGATAATCAAATATTTTAAGTTTTATCCCTGCTGATAGAATCTCCCACCGTAAAGGAGCCACTAGAGTATCAAATAAAAAAAATTGAGCATCATCCCCAAAGGAGGATTTATTAAACAACATTGATAATTCCAATATTTTCTGACAATAGATATCTAATCACAAACTTTATAATCAAAGATTACCCAATAAGACAGATGACCTGAAAACCCAGCGGTTAACAATTGAGATTTCTAAACATAGTCAGATTAAATTATTTATAAAATTTAAAAGCTAATAACTAAAGCTTTAAGCCATTTATTGACAAATTGGTAACAAGGTTAAGTAGAAAACACAATAAATATCTATAGATACCAAACAGATCTAAATCTCATTCCAGAGTTCCTATTTGCTTCAAAGTAACCTGTAAACAAAATTAGCTTCAGGATTCACATCGCTACTTGATACTTGATACTTGCTTTATGAGAACACAATAGGCTGCTCTGCAATCGTTTCCTATCATTACAGGAGCGAAGGAATATCAATTGCTGAACGCCGTTAACCCTTTCGACTGTTCGTGATATGACAAAATCTTGAGCCTAATTTTATATCGAACCTCAATAAAAAACGGTTTGATAATCAAATTCGATAGATAAAAGATATAACAAGGACTACGTAATGACACTGCCCCCGCTTGTCAGCCCCGTTCACGAACTCAGTAAACAAGAAATGGAGAGGTATAGCCGTCACCTACTGTTGCCAGATATTGGAATCGATGGGCAGAAACGGTTAAAAAACAGTAAAGTTTTGATTATTGGTGCAGGCGGACTCGGATCACCGGCATTACTGTATCTGGCTGCAGCGGGAGTAGGGACACTCGGTATCGTAGATTTTGATACAGTAGATGCCTCTAATCTTCAGCGTCAAGTTATCCACGGCCAATCCAATATAGGTGAAAATAAACTAGATAGCGCAAAAGCAACAGTTCAAGAGGTCAACCCTTTCGTTCATGTTGAACTGCATGAAACACGTCTAGATAGGACAAATGCTCTAGAAATAATTTCAGATTATGATCTTATTTTAGATGGAACAGATAATTTTGCTACTCGTTACCTAGTCAATGATGCTTGCGTAATGGCCAAAAAACCTTATGTATGGGGTTCAATATTCAGATTTGAAGGCCAGGCCTCTGTTTTTTGGGAAAATGCTCCTGGCGATATAGGAATCAACTACCGTGATCTATATCCAGAGCCGCCCCCCCCTGAGCATGCACCTTCCTGTTCGGAGGGAGGGGTGTTAGGAGTCCTATGCGCAGCAATAGGCTCAATTATGGCGACTGAAGCCATAAAACTACTCACCGGTATTGGGAGTCCTCTTATTGGGAAATTGATGGTCTA
This sequence comes from Microbulbifer mixtoriginis (SeqCode), assembly GCF_052468275.1. Lineage (NCBI taxonomy): Bacteria > Pseudomonadati > Pseudomonadota > Gammaproteobacteria > Cellvibrionales > Microbulbiferaceae > Microbulbifer > Microbulbifer mixtoriginis (SeqCode). The sequence goes on from NZ_CP174341.1 coordinate 4,437,453, forward strand.
TGATGCACTGGATATGACCTTCCGTAAATTACCCATTTATCGTAATCCCGATAGACAACCAATTACAGAACTCTGTGACTATGAATTTTTTTGTGGACTAACTAAGCCTTCGCAAGCACAAGAAGAAATTCCCACTTTAACACCCACTGAATTGCATAAAATTCGGCAGACAGGAAAATCGCATCTGCTGATTGATGTAAGGGAGTCCGGAGAGCGAGACATCTGCTGTATTGAAGGTGCTATTCATATTCCTAAAGCTGACATTCTAGCCGGGCGTGGATTAGAGTCGGTAGATAAAAACACCTTCATAGTTTTACACTGCAAAGTTGGTGGAAGATCCAGACAAGCTCTGGCTGCTTTAGAAAATCAGGGGTTCACTAATCTTTACAATCTCCATGGAGGCATTCTTGCCTGGATTAAAGATATTGAACCTGAACTTCCAGCTTATTAACACTAAAGCACAGACTGGAAATTTACTATGCTAAAGATTTTAGATGTACATATAGAATCTATTATGAATCAAGCACTTGCTGAGCACCCTATAGAGGCTTGCGGCATTATTCTTGGTAAAAAAGATAATCAAGTACCCCATAGAATAGTGCCAATGCAAAATGCAGCACGCTCTGAAAATTTTTTTGCATTTGACCCTAAAGAACAGTTTAAGGTCTGGCAAGAAATGGAAGAAAAAAATGAAGTGCCAATGGTGTTCTATCACTCACATACAAACTCCCGCGCCTTTCCAAGTAAAGAAGATATTCAACATGCTTGGTATCCTGATGCCAGTTATGTTTTGGTTTCAACAACTGGGGGTAAACCTGGTGAAGTGCGTAGCTATCGCATAGTAGACAAAAAGGCCATCGAAGAAACAATTAACGTAGTATCGCAATAAAACAAATAGGCAGATAAAAGCATGTCAGTGAAAGTAAAGATTCCCACTATTTTACGAACTCTAACTAACAATCAAAAAGAAGTAACGTCTGAAGGACAAACAGTCAAAGAGTTAATAGAATCTCTAGAATCGCAATATCCAGGGATCAGAGACCGCTTATTAAAAGAAGGGGAAGTTCACAAATTTATGAACATTTATGTAAATGAAGATGATATCCGCTTCAAAAACCAATTAGCTACAGACATAAAATCAAGCGATGTCATTACTATACTTCCAGCTGTCGCAGGTGGCTAATTAAAAACAAATAAAAAACTGTAAAAAACCTTAACATCTAAAAAAGGTGATCGGCATTATCGACTCACCTTTTTACATTATATAGTGATACCTAATCTAACCGGTAGAGAAATAACCAGAGTTACCTTGTTGCTCTTAAATAACGACCTCAATTAATTTAATTGATTGATTGTGTTACTGGCAACAGATTTTGGTGGTATATAAATTATGGAAATGGATAAATTTCTTAGCGACTGTACAATTATTGGTAACTTTAAAGAAGTTCCGGTTCACCTACAGTCAACAATAAATACTTTTCAGTATCAGTGCCATGCGTTAGGAATTCAAGTAGAAAATGATTTAAGTTTAAATAGTGATGTAAATTTTCCATTCAAATTTATATCTTCAGATAGACGAACTCAGGAAAACCTTTTCTCTTTTTGGTCAGATGATCCCCTACGGCAAGGCTCAGAGTCTGTGATTCAAGCCGCAACTGGCTTGATGTCGGTTCATGGACGTTCCATTGGTGGAATAGATGCCTTGAATGCTCCCTATCTATCTAGCGCATCAGCTGTTTTAACTCTTTTAGGCTGTATAGCCACCGCTATAGGCCATAGACGCGGATTAAATTCGAGAGGATTTCAAACCTCCATGGTATCTGCAGGGTTATTGTGTGTTGGGCAATACCTTGCTGGTGCAACTGTAAATGAATATGCGGAGAATATTCCTCCCGGAGTACACGATCATTCTCAACGACCACCTTTCTGTTCAGCAGATGGTGTGCTTTTTGAATTAGAAACTCTTTCTCCAGAACCTTGGCGTCGATTCTGGAGTGCTCTTGGGATCAGCCAGGAGGATATGAGCAAAGGTTGGCAGTCATTTCTGCAGCGGTATGCGAAAGCAACATCAGATCTGCCAAGAACCCTCATATCAAAAATTTCTTCTTGTAAATTTAAAGATATTGAATTGTTAGCAAGTGAATCGGGGGTCGCAGTATGTCGTCAGAGAACACTTTTAGAAAGGTCCACTGATAGAGATATATCTATTTTATTGGAACGAGGCCCATGGCAACTTAGACCTGAAGTTATTAATAATGATATATACAAAGATTCTTCAAAAAATATTTTAAATCAAGATACTTCAAATAACTTTATTACTGACCAAAGTAAACCTTTGAGTGGACTTACTGTTATCGAATCCTGCCGACGGATTCAAGGGCCTATAGCTGGCCATTTACTAGCCTTATTGGGAGCTAGGGTAGTACGAATTGAGCCACCTGGTGGTGACCCATTACGAGGTATGCCTCCTCTTGCTGGAGATTGTTCAGCGCGATTTGACGCACTAAACCATCTTAAAGAGGTTCGGGAAATCGATATTAAAACACCTGCGGGTCGCGCTGAAGTTCTTTCATTAGTATCTACTGCGGATGTCTTTATTCATAACTGGGCTCCAGGAAAAGCCAAGCAACTACAACTCGACCACGAACATTTGAAAAAGGTAAATCCTGATATTGTTTATAACTATGCCGGTGGATGGGGAATTCTAGATAACGATGTGCACTATCCTGGTACTGATTTCACCGTACAGGCTTATTCTGGACTAGCTAGTGAGCTTTCACATAATAATAAGAATAATGGAGGTACCCTATATACAGCCCTCGATGTTCTTGGTGGGATAATTTCAGCTCAAGGAACCACCTTAGGTCTATTCCGTAAATTTTTTAATAACCAGGGATGTCGTGTAGATACCTCATTACTAGGAAGCGCGACACTTTTAACCCAACCAATTATTAAATCTATTAGGGAAAAACATCAAAAGCCTGAATTTCAGAAAGGAAGGCTATTCAAGACCTTAGATGGATATATCATCCTAGAGTTCTCCTCATCTAATGAACTAATTCCTTTGCTAGATGAAATAAATTTGACGGTCAGAGATTTAGAGCAATCGAACATAGATGAAAAATTAGAGAAAATTCTTGAAGACAAAAATGCTCAAGAGTGGTTATTTATTTTCGAGAAACATAACATCCCATGTAGTCAAGTAATAGAGTCACTCGAAGAGCTACCCAAGCAGCCTCGCTTTAAAGAAAACTTTCAAACCTCAAATTATTCTCGTGTAACCACGCCATGGAGATTCAAATGAACAATACAGGTGTGATTGATATAGTGCCCATTTCGGTGCGACAGGATTGGACTTCTAAAGGATATTATCCCGAGCAAACTGTTTATGAAAAATTTTGCGAAAATGCTATAAAACAACCAAATAAACCCGCAGTACTTGAGAAAGATACAATAACAACTTACAGCCAATTATCTGAATCCGCAGCCCGGCTTGCTAATAGTTTTTTAAAATTGGGGATTGTCAGTGGGGACGTTGTTGTTTATCAGCTGGTCAACTCCTGGCGATCATGTGCTATTGATCTTGCATGTGCTGCAATCGGTGCTGTTGTCTGTCCGATTCCACTTGGGCGAGGCAGCCTTGATATTAAATCTGTTATCAAGCGTACTAATGCCAGAGCATTGATTACTGAAAGATCTTATGCAGATATTGATTACTGTGAAATAATTCAATCGATTCGTCCAAATGCATTATCATTGAGAACATTTATCGTCCAAGGTGATAAACCAGCATCCAGTGAAACTAACTGGAATGATCTTGATGAATTATTTAAAAATGATCCGCTTAAAACACCGATCAAAGTATGCCCTAATAGCCCTGTAAGGTTTCTTATTTCTTCAGGTACTGAATCAGAACCCAAATTAGTTGCTTATTCACACAATGCTATATTGGGTGGAAGAGGACGGTTTTTAGAAAGAATTACTAAGCCCAATAGAGACTTTCGTGCATTATACCTTATGCCTTTGGGTACTGCATTTGGCTCTAGTGCGACATTTGGCGTGCTTTCCTGGATGGGAGGTTCATTAGTACTTCTTCCAAAGTTTGATATAACTACTGCTATAGAGGCTATACAGCAACATAAACCAAGTCATATTTTTGGTGTTCCCACCATGTTTCAACGTATGGCGGCGGCTGCAGAACTACAAAAAACTGACTTATCGTGTCTTACGGCCATTGTCAGTGGTGGCGCCATTATTGATCAAGCGACAATTTATCGCTGTGTTAGTGCTTTTGACTGTAGAATTATTAGCCTTTATGGATCAGCCGATGGTATTAATTGTCATAATACATTGGAAGATTCTTTAGATTCTATTTGTAGATCCGTTGGACGTCCAAATCCTAGTATTTGTGAAATTCGAATTGTAGATGATCAAAAGCAACCTTTGGCTCAAGGGGAGATCGGAGAAATAGCTGGGCGAGGGCCAATGACGCCGATGCAATATGTAAATGCCCCAGATCTAGACCAACGTTACAGGGATCATGAAGGCTGGGTTTATACTGGTGATCTGGGTTGTATTGATGATAATGGATATCTTATTCTTCTCGGGAGAAAAAAAGATATCATCATTCGGGGCGGAATGAATATTAGCCCTGTTCAAATTGAAAAAATTGCAACCTCTCATCCTGAGATTATAAGTGCAGCTTGTATTCCTGTACCAGACGAAGATCTTGGCCAAAGAGTTTGTATCTGTATCACTCTGCGCGAAGGTTCAGATCTTCTCTCACTTAATGAAATTAATGATTACCTTAGGGATCAAGGCCTGGAAGTAAATAAACTACCAGAGTATCTGCAATTTTACCGGCAACTACCGATGACCCCTGCCGGAAAAATTAATAAAAAAATGCTTGTGGAAAATATCTCTTCATTGGGAAAGAGCAGAGAACAATCAAGGAATAGTGAATACGATACTGTAACATAATTTTGCTAACATTTTGGATACCCCATCTCCCTAAAAAGGATTAAATCGATCATGAGTGCCCCTCCAATTCATATAGATACGTTCGATAAAATAAAAATTGGACTGGTTCTTTTACTTGCAATGGCATTACCAATGTTCATTCTTTATGCAACTGGTGTTCTGAGCCCATATTTAATTAAAGCACTACAAGTACAAGAGAGTGACCTGAGCTATATTGTGATGGTTTCTTTTGGGTTAGCATCAATTTTATCCCTATTTGCGGGAAATGCTGTCGACTATTTTGGTCTTAGGGCATCATATGTTCTTCACTTCATAACAATTGCAATATCTTTTTTTATAATTAGTATCTCGGATAGCTTATGGACAATCATTGGCGCTATTTCTATAGTTGGTCTTTCTCAAGCCTTAGCCAATCCCTTAACTAATAAGTTAATTGCACTAAGAATCCCAGACTCTAGTAAGGCCATGATGGTCGGTATGAAGCAATCTGGAGTGCAGTTATCAGCATTACTTGCCGGTTTCACTCTGCCTTTTATAGCAAATAATTGGGGTTGGAGAGTATCCTTCTTGGCTGTAGTACCTATAGCAATAGTGATGGCAATACTAAGTTGGAAAGTATCTCCAAATAAGCCTCTAGTAAGGAAATCCTCTCAACAATACATTCCAAATAGAAAGCTTGCGCTATTAATGTTAACCCAAGGAGGAATTGGAGCAGTTCTTTCTGCATACATCACTTATATACCAAGCTTTGCAATCAGTTTATCCCTAAGCCCAGAGCAAGCAGGGCTTCTCATTACATTGTTTGGTATTACAGGAATGTCCTCTCGAATTATAATGACACCTATAGCCTCATCATTTGATAATCAAGCAATGTTTATCGTAGGGATGATTGGATTCGCTATTCTAGCCATATTTATCACAATGAAATCAAATATTGAGGCCTCTTGGCCAATTTATATTGGAGTCATTGGAATTGGATTAAGTATTGTGGCAACTAATGCAATAGCTATGGGGATGGTTGTAAAGGATTCAAGATTTGGCCCTATTGCCTATGCATCTGGAATGATATCTGCTGCTTTTTTTGCTGGTATAGCCGTCGGATCATCTATTTTTGGAATGATCATTTCATTCTTTGAATCTTTTTCAAGTGGATGGATATTTACTATTTTAATCCTGTTGATAAGTGGGAGTTCTTGCCTGATTCTTGCAAACCAACATTCTCTCACTCAACAAGAAGCTGTTTAAAATGAATAATTCATTGTTGGTAGAGAATAAAGAGTCATCTTTTTCAGACTCTTCTACAAGTGTAAATTACACTGCCATATATGCCATATATGCCATAACCAATACTTTAGAGAGAATTTCTTATTCTTGTGATGATAATTTCCCAATATTTACATCCCCCCAGGATAATCAGTGGAAATTTTCTTCAGGAGGTTCTTGGATGGGCGGATTTTGGTGTGGCAGCTGGTGGTTAAAGGCAAAAGTCAGTGGAAAGGATATTGATAGAAATTATGCGTCTTCTATTTTAGAACGTCTCACACCAAAACTATATTCAGACACAATATTCCGCAGCATGATTTATTGGTATGCATTAGCGCCTGGCATTCGTTTATTTAACGATACTAAGTCTATTTTATTTGCGGAAAAAGCAGCAAAAACCATCTTTCAAAGTTTCAATTCGAAGTGGGATTGCTATCCTATGGGAACCGCTTTGGGGGCAGGAGAAAAAGGAAAAAACACACTAAATATTGATGGCCTTGCTGCTCTTATCCAACTGTTACAGTATGGTGACTCTGAAACCCGTTCTACTGCAAAATCACACACCGATTCAATTATTAAGTTTATGCTCGACCCAAGTGGTAATTTTTCTGCAAATGCTACACTTGGAAGCAATAAAATAAAAATAAGCAATTCTTCCAAGGGTTGGGCTCGAGGCCATAGTTGGGGACTTTTGGGCTTGGCTACTGCTTCCCGTCTTTGGGGCGGAGATTATCATACATTGGCTGAATCATTGTGCGTTGAATGGCTTAATGAATATTCTGATAAATTCCCTAAGAACCTTAAAAATGGAAATCGAAATCACCTGGATCCCTCTGCATCACTGATCGCGGCATTATCAATGTATAAACTTTCCGCATGTCCAAAAAATATGATTGATTGGCGAGCAGAAGCCAACTCTATTATTAAAAATATAATTGAGTCTGACTACTTCAATATAAACGACCAGTCCCATGAGGCATATTTTAACGGTTGCTTTTTTCGTATTAACTCTAGCGAAGAAAGTTTAGGTGAAACAATATGGGGATATTTTTTTCTTCTGCAGGCTCTGCTTATATCAGAAAAAATTATTGACCCAAACGATATTTAACAAAATGAATTAGAGGCTCAACTTTAGAGATGAATCACAACATAGGGATATGCATTATTTCTGAGAATCCTGCTCTTATTGAAGAGCTGGATTATATATTTTCTCTTATCCATGTCATTCAAAATCCTGAGGATGATTGCTCATTTACGATAGAGCCATTTTCTCTACCGCCGAAAAATAATAGAGACATATTGAATGCCACTATAAAACAAGCTCAACACTATCTAACGAATGCTGGCAAACGTCATGAATTCTCATTTACTCCATATATATTTAGAGATTTAAATGAAGCAATTAAGGTGTTGCCTGGAGAAAATACTGTTTTTGACATATTTATTGTTGACACTGAATATTTACCTGAATACTCAAAAGAGGCCAACATTAGCTTACCCGAAAGCCCTTTTGATTTATTAATATCATCTTGTAAAGTACGTACACTTACTCCATTTTCTAAAGTTATGTACGTGCCAGAAGAGAGTCTAAATAGTATTTTATCATATGTTGATGGCAGTACTCAGATTCAAGTTCTACAAGACGATCCGGATTTAGTTAGGGCGAAATTACTAAAACTATTGATTGATCACATGGAGCACGGTTATCTCAATAAGTTATTATCAAGAACTGCAGCAACCACTAAATCACCAATTGGAATCGCCCAGGCAATCTTTAGTCACATGCAAGAATTCTGGCCGAAGCAATGGGATTTCCACTATTATACGGGCTCTATGGTAGCCAACTTAATTCGCTCAATACAGGCATTATGTACGGATGTCCAGGATGATTCATCGCCCAGATGTTTAACTGGTAATAATGAGCATTGTTTAGCTGCTGGCGCATTAGCAGGATGGCAACTATTCGAGCGTTCATACGTTATTACAGTCACTTCTGGTATGATTGATGAATTTCGTGGTACTTTATCGAACCTTCAAAGAGCAAAAGCCCCAGGTTTAATTATATGTGCTGATAGTCCAGCTGATTCTTGGTTTGCTTTTCAGGGAACAATTGACGTTGATACTGATGGGCGTGAGGTCATAGCTGCCAGAAGGATACCCCACGTATACCTACATGATCGGGAAACCTTATCAGAACAGCTGAATAAGGCTTTTCAAGTCATGCATGAAAATCCTGGTCCCGTTTTCATTTTTGCCACTCCAAATATACTCGAGTCTAGGGAGAATACATTTAGCCCATCTGAATTCATATCAAAAGTATCCGAACCTGATGATATACATCAGAATGATCTCGATACTGTTATGAACTTAATTAACAATTCTGATATCAGATTACTCTGGAACTGTGGTCCGCTTTCTAAGTATGAGCTTGAGTTGGTAACCCAGATTGCGCAAGATGCAGGTATAGCTCTAACCGATTCATTAACTCATCCAGGTACGGTTCAAGCTTATAGAAATGGAAAACTAAATAAAAACTATCTTGGAACCTTCGGCGTCTATGCTTTCAGTCGACGGGTTTATCACTACCTACATGACAATGGAAAACTACGAGGGCCGGATACTCTTAGTCAATTTTTTTTAAAACATAAAATTGATCAGGCTGCGACCCCATTTTCAGAAGGTAAACTGAAGCGTAATATCCATATCGTCCAAGTTAATAAAAATAAACGTCATCTCTCTCCTTACAGCAATATTGCCCTTAATATGCCTCTTGTAAAACTCTTGGAGTATATAAAGGCGCACTTAGACGTACAGGATCACATCAAAGCAAATCGCTTAGCATACTTGACAGAGGCTACAAATCTTGACGAATGTGTACCCGGGGATTATATGGCCAGCCTTCCAATGTCAGCCAATTATTTCATGTTGAAATTAGGTCAACAGGTTAGGAGATTAATTGAGAACAATGCATTTGAATTCATTGGTGTTTATGATGTAGGGCGCTGTGGGTTATCTGCAATACGTAATATACCAAGGACCTGTCGTAGTTTTTCTGGCTGGTACGGAAGAGCACTAATGGGAGATGCGCTTTCTGCCCTACCCTACATTGCTAGAACTTCTGATAAAAATGTATTGGCATTTATTGGCGATGGTGCACGAGCACTGGTCCCCAATATTGAGAGTCAACTTGTCCATGCTTTATCTCAAAACCCAAATGGGACAAAAATTAATATTACACTTTTGTATCTATGCAATGGTGTTTTATCAATGATTCAAACATATTTGGACAAAAGAACACCATCCGGCTGTGGTCGACAGGTAGTGGTGCCTTTACCACTTCAGGAGAACCATCCCGAGCATAGGAGAGAGCCTGTTACTTCCCGCAATATCATTGTTAATCGAACAAGGGTTAGTAGCTATCAGGAGCAGCAAATAGGAGATCTTTTGAATCAAAAGGGAAGAATAAATATTGCTGAGGTGCTTCTATCTCACAATTCTGATGGAGATGGTCTAAGCCTAATCTCTGAAGCCTCCTGGAATCGAATTACAGCTTGAATTTGGACTTAAAAGAATGAAATTTGGATTTATCGCTCACCCAACATCAGTTGCCCTGAAGCGTCATGTTAAACTTATTGATTTGGTCAACCGAAATATTGATGAGCAAAGTAATGGTTATCATGAGGACTACTGGAAAAAGCAAAACCTTGTGCCATTTACTACTTTTGATTCCGTTATCAGTAAGGCAGGGTCACAATGTAGTGGAATTATCCACTATATGCCTCTAACCGCAGAGGAAATGCTTTCGGAACATCGAAATGTAACAAAACGTGTTATTGAGGGAATCAATGACTTACAAAGCCGAGGAGCAGAACTAGTTGGGTTAGGTGGATTCACTGGCATCGTTGGAAATCGGGGCCTGCAGACAACAGAGAAATGCTCAATTCCAATCACCACAGGTAACTCTCTAACAGCTTATGCTGCTCAAAGAAACATTCTACAAGCTATGGAGCGGCTCGAACTATCACCTCAAGGTATAGAAGTTGCCATTATAGGCTATCCAGGCTCTATTTCTCTCGCTATTGCTCAACTACTTATCGATAAAGGTTGTCACCTAACATTAGTGCATCGAGGTAAGAGCGATCCTGATAAATATCTGAACTACCTGCCTAGCCAGATGCATTCATCTGTAACGCTCACTAATAATATTGAAGATTGTTACGGTAGAATTAAATTCTATATTGCCGCAACTTCTACAGGCAGTGTAATAGATCCAGCCAGACTTCTTTCTGGCTCAATAGTGGTCGACGCAGCCTTACCTAAGGATGTAATGCCCACACTACAGCCGAGAGAAGATATTCTGATTATAGATGGTGGCCTGATTTCTGCAGGCCCTGAAGTCAGCTTCGGGGAAGCCACTAAAAATTTTGCTCCAAAGAAGTTCATGAATGGTTGCTTAGCAGAAACTATAGTTTTAACTTTAGAGCAATGCAGAGAAGACTATTCACTAGGTAGAATACTGCCGCCAGAGCGTGTATTAAACATTGGCCAACTAGCGGAAAAACATGGTTTTACCACTGTACCAATGGCCACCGACGGAGAGTGGATTACCGATTCCCATTTTTATGGGCTTCTTCGCCATCATCGTGATATTCAGGTCTCTCTTGATACTTCAAAACACCTACAGCGCACTCAAACCATTAGTAGATTTCGACATCACATTAATCCTGTGATGGCAGATTTTTACCAATTTAATCATATTGAACGTGTTTTTCATCACGGAAGTGGATGTCAACTCACTGATATGGATGGAACAATTTACTTAGATTTTGTTGCCGGTTATGGGTGCCTTAATACTGGCCATAATCACCCTAAAGTAACAAAAGCTATCACAGATTATTTATCATCGGAGAATCCTACTTTTGTTCAGTATGTCTCCATGCCATATCATGCTTCTCTACTTGCAGAGAGGCTGGCTGAGCTTGCTCCTGGAGATTTATCAAGAGTCTTCCTCAGTAACTCAGGTACAGAGGCTGTGGAAGCTGCTATTAAAATGGCTCTTGCCGCAACTTCAACGGGTCGTTTGATATATTGTGATAATGGCTATCACGGAAAAACCCTTGGGGCATTATCTATCACTGGCCGCACTAAACACAGATCAGAATTCGAACCTCTATTACCTGAATGCCATGAAATACCTTTCGGTTCCTTGACCGCATTAGAGGAGGAATTACAGAAAGGTGACGTGAGGGCATTTATCCTTGAGCCTATACAGGGTGAAGGCGGTGTTCTATTACCACCTAAAGGATATTTAAAAGAAGTCAGGCGCTTATGTACTAAATATAATGTCATAATGATTCTCGATGAAGTGCAAACGGGACTAGGTCGAACCGGTAAACTCTTTTGTTGTGAGTGGGAGAATGTGGTACCTGACATTTTAATATTATCCAAGTCACTTTCCGGTGGCACTATTCCAATTGGTGCTACGATATCAAATCCTCGTTTATGGGATAGCGCTTACGGTAGTATGGATCGCTGTATTTTGCATACATCAACTTTTGGAGGCGGAAACCTGGCTGCTGCTACGGCTCTTGCGACTTTAAATGTTATTGTAGAAGAAAATTTAGCGGCTAATGCTATAGCTATGGGAGAAAAACTTAAAAGCTCATTAGAAGAAATTGCCAGTCAATACCCCTTCATTAAGTCTGTAAGGGGAATGGGACTTATGCTTGCAATTGAATTTTCTCAGTCTTTCAAAGGCAGTATTAATGCTACTGCTCAGGAACTTGCTCATCGCTTACCCTGGAATTCTCGTGAAACTTACAAAATGCTGTCAGATAATGCCAAGCATCATATGCTTGCTGCCATTGATGCAATTGAGTCCAATTTGGAAGATATGTTTTCCCTAAGATTCGTTACAAAGCTTTCTCAAGAACATAATATTTTAACTTTTCTTACTGCCAACAATAGTCGCGTGATGCGCATTCAACCTCCATTGGTTTTGAATTCCCAAGAAGCATTAAGATTTATTTCTGCTTTCGATTCAGTATGCCGAGACATGTCTACTTTTATGGACTAACCATCATACATGTTAAGCAATTAATTTTTTATTGGAAGCCAGCAGCTAAAGGATAAACATGTCATTATTAACAAAACAACAAGAAAAGCTTGTTCAGAGAGCACGTGATTTTGTACAAACAGAACTCCTTCCTCTTGAAAAGGAGGTTGAAAAATCTGGTGGAATAAGTTCAGAATCTTCTAATGAAATCATAAGAAAATCTCGACAAGAAGGTCTTTTTGCGGCCAATATTGATCGCCGATTTGGAGGAGGGGGACTCACCACATTAGATAACGTTCTCTTGCAAGAACAGTTCGGAGCCACCAAGGAAATTCTTGCACGTCGAGCGGCAGGAAATATCTATGAGTGTATTAAGGAAGGTACAGCCGAACAAATTGAGCGTTTTTTAATTCCTAGTATCAGAGGCGATCGGCACTCAGCATTAGCTGTCTCTGAGCCTGAGGCAGGTTCTGATGCGGCATCTATTACTACTAGGGCCGTACGCTGTGATGCCGGCTGGATACTTAATGGAAGAAAATATTTCATTAGTGATGCGGATTTCTGTGACTACTTTATAGTTGCAGCTGTAACTCAGCCAGATCTTGGTCCACGTGGAATCTCTTTATTTTTGGTTGACAGGAGTCAACAGGGATTTTCCTATGGCAAAAGTTTTAATATGCTCGGATTTAAGGGTACAACGCATCGTGAGCTAATTTTCAACAATCTTATTCTGGGAAAATATGCGCTGCTAGGAGAGGAGAATGACGGCTTTAGAATCCTGGGCGATACATTAGGAAAAGCGAGATTAAGTAAAGTCGGAGCCAGGGCAATTGGAAAGTGCCATCGTCTGTTGTATTTGATGAAGAAACACGCCCAAGATCGTCAACAATTTAGTAAAGCTCTCATTGATTTTGGCCAAATAAAACAAATGATTGTTGATAGTAATATTGAAATTGCAGCTGCAAGAGCACTTCTTCTACAAACTGCTAAGGAAATTGATACTGGCTTAGATTCTCGGGCTGCCATTTCCCAAGTAAAGATACTCGCAACCGAAACTTTGGGGCGTGTTGCAGATAGGGCTGTCCAAGTCTTTGGCGCCTCGGGCTGTCACGATGAAGAGGTGATTGAGAGTTTCTATCGCGATGCTAGACTGTATCGTATTATAGATGGAACATCAGAAATCCATATGAATATCATAGCGAAGGATCTAAAAAGATCAGTTGGGCCTTGTTTCGTAGCCAGCTAAATTCCCTTGAAAGCCAGAACTACTACTTCAGTCAGTTTCTGGCTACACCAGAGAAATTAGATTGATTGATTTCCTTTTAGAAGGATTAACTTATGATTTTTAACTCTCCAAAAACTAACAGCGACCATTAGCCCACCTAATAATATAGTAAACATAAAAGGTGAGAGAGGGGAAAACTGGTGAAGAAATGCTCCCATCAATGGGCCCAGGGCCAATCCTAAGCCTTTACTGACGCCATTGATTCCAGCTATTTTCCCCTGTGTATTCTCATCACCACTGAGACTTAATAACGCGAGATTTCCGGGAAAAAGTAAACCCATTCCACCTCCCAGAATTGCCATACCTAAAAATAACCACAGGTAAGAATCTGCAGAAGCAGATATAACTAAGGCTACAACTTGAATTATACAACCACCTATTAGTAACTTCTCAGGGGACCATGAAAGTAATTTCATTAACACACCCTGAGTTATAACCATAACTGTCATACTGGTCATCATTACTGCACCAGTTCTTTTAAGTGCCTCTCCCGAGGAATAACCAAATTCATCTTGTAACCTCAAACCAATAACTTGCTGTAATGTTCCATAAATTAGCAGACCACAAAATGTTATGAACAACATTGGTAGCAGATTCTTATAAGATAATTTAAATTTTGTATTTAATGACGAACTTCCAATTTCCTTTGATTCTTGTAGATTATTGCAGCCTAACCACCACAATATTAATAGACTTAATCCAACGATCGAGAAGCCTATTGCAATGGAATGCTTACCAATAAGCATTGCTATGAAACCACCAACAATAGTACCAACTCCGAATGCAGCACCCATTTTACCCATTCCTCTTGCGCGGTAGTCACGAGAGGTGAGATCAGCAATAAATGCCTGAGCTGCCGGCATAATGCCTCCAACCCCGATTGCCTGGCATAACCTTAAGCAAAGTATAATTAAAAAGACAGACGCCACAGTTATATGAAAAGTTAGCTTTATATATATAGTACTTGCGGTCAATATCAAAAATAAACCCGTGACCAATATACCAATAGATATAATTTTTTTTCTTCCATAAATTTCACTTTTAACCCCCCAAAATGGAGCCGAAATCATCATAGCGAGAGAGGAGACTGTTAATATAAAACCGGTTTGAATATCTGTAAGCCCCAAATTTCTACCAAGTAAAGGAAATGTTATAACAAATAGACTGTGTGCTACTCCATTGGCAACCAGGATAAGAAGTAATAAATTAATGTTTTGTGCTTTCTTAAAAGACTTAACTGATTCCATACTCACAGTACACTTCCTGTAGTTTTTCATTATTCCTAAATTCAATAGGAGTGCAGCTATATCTCTGTTTAAAGGTCTGTGCAAAATGGCTTGCACTGCTAAATCCACATAAGAAAGCAATATCTGTAATGCTTCTTTGCTTATCTTTTAACAGTGATCGTGCTCTCGCCAACCGATAATCTCTTAGCCAACCAAATACTGTCTTGCCAAAAGTCTTTTTGAAGGTTCTATTTAATCGACTATGGCTCATCCCTACTATTCTTGACATTTCCTCCAGCGAAGGGACATTAGCTAAATCAGCCGTCATCAAGTTTATTATCTTGTCCATTTCGGATGATTTTTTTGCGACGGGAGTATCATCAGGTGCAAGTTCAGCGAGAGGTCTCAACCATCGAGCCAATACATCGAGCGTTTTTGCCTCAGCACTCAAACAATCTAAAGCCGTATTAAAAGGGTTTCCCATTAAGTCTGAAATCCAGGATTCATTTGCTTCTTGATAACCCAGCCTCATAAGCCAAGGTGTTCCATTATCGGAAAAAATTCTAGATTTATTAGGAAAGGCAAAACCGACACGTTTTGTTGCATATTTGATTACAACCATCTCATTCTTTTGCTTAGAAGGTGTATATCGAAAAAGCTTACTGCCTCCGGTATTCACCAACCAAACATCACCAGGTCTAATCAAATAATTTATATCATTTTTGGAAAACCCAATGGAACTAACTCCTTCAAATCCAAATATCAGTAGTGTTGTATTTTTTTGATAGCGAATACACGAAAGATAGTGGTCATTAAACGTACAGCTACTTCCAGTCAAAGTAATATCGTCGCATATTCTACACGTCGTGAACTCCGTATCGCCAATTTCAGGTGGCAGAGAAGTTTGGCTCCACTTGCCCTGGGCCCTACCTGTCTCTTGTAAGTAATTATCAGAGACAATAAATGGTACGCAACCATCAATTACAGACTTTTTCCCGCACAACTCCATTTGATCTAATCCATCTATCCATCAAATTTTCACATGAGAATACATTAGATCACCTTCATTTCAAGGAAATTAAACTAACTACCTTTCATTTTCTACAGGTAAGAAACTAAATAGGATGTTATTTATCTAAACTGTTATTTTGTGACTTATCTATCTTGATTATTTGTTGAGTAAAGTTATACAAGATCTGAAGAGAGGTTAAATAATCACCTACTTAACAGCCTGGGGCAGAAAATATCTAAAGTTTCAAAATTTCACTCTACTTTATGCCATTGATACTTTTGAAATATTCTTCCACCCATACTGGAAACTATTCTTCTACTTGAACTTTCTTGTCAGATTCTATCTAAATTATGGCCCACCAAGCCATCTTTAGGAGATTCAAGAACTCTCTATTTTCCACACGAAAAGTAAGTGTTTTGTATGCAATGTCGCATCAGGCATGAGGAGGAGAGGAACACTATTTCTATACTGAGGTTACTGTTATGGTACTTCTTACTTGAATATCGTCAGCAGTCAGCAGTCAGCAGTCAGCAGTCAGCAGTCAGCAGTCAGCAGTCAGCAGTCAGCATCTTTCCATTCTTATTTTCCCATATCTAGATTACAGTTTTCCTATGCTAAACCGCTAGAAAGCCCTTTCATCTATTCAGGGTAATTATTTGTCAGACTTCTTGAGAGGTGCTTCGTTCATGCAATTAATCATACTACCTGCTCTTCTCAATACTGAAGCCTACTTAAGAAAGAACTCACAGCTTATCCTTTAAATCTGTCGGATAATCGAAATTTCTTAGACATCACTTCTACTTTTCAGCAGAATCAGTGGATATTTTATGGTTGCATAATGTTCGCCATTTAATCCCATTTGGCAACTGTAAATACCGGTTGTTCTACCTATTTTGGATGAGAAAAAATAATTTACTTTATGCTATACAAAACTTTTAACAACAGGCTAATGTAGGCTAGGTGGTTAGCTTGCCCTTTCATATAAGTCCTATTCCTGACAAGCTAAATACCACAATCCAAAATATTTTAAAATCTAAGATACATTGTCAATATCTATACATCACCCCTGAATTTAAAAATTCATAGTAATCATCAACCAAAATTTATTTGTATCAGATAAATAATCTTTTGCATTATAGGTTGCATATTTCACCATACCGGACAAATGCTTACTGAATTTGCGATTATATCTGACACTCCACTCACTACCATAAAACGCGCTTCCCTGATTGGCTTCAAAATTATGATAACTAATGCCCAAATTCCCACCGATCAGTTTTAAGTTGGCAGTAACATACAAATCTTCAACGCCTTTTGCTGGTGTTTTTCTGAATTTATCTGTAAATCCTTGAAATTTATGGGTAGTTGCAAGTGGTGTACTGAAACCAATACCGTTGTTTGCTCCCAGTATCTCGTAACCTATTTTCCCCTTCATTTTTCCTAAGGTGCCTGTAATCTCAGCTAGATAATAATTTGCTGAGTAATCATTAAGGTTTTTATTAATATTTTTCTGGTGTGCGAAACTCAAACGGGTTTCAAAGGCACCAAAATTTCCCAGATAATCCATACCGTAAGTACGACTAGAATCATTTATGGCATTATCGAAGTCTAGATTATATAAAAATACAGATAGTTGATGTTTTATTAAAACAGGGTAGCTAGCTCGAAATAGGTGGATATCCCCTTTGAAATCTGAAAAGTTGCTATCTTCTCCATAAACACGATTGATGTTGTAGATATAGCTGTGATCTAACTGTAATTGACCCGGATTACCATATTGATAGCGTATACCATCGTATGTTCTTTCGTTCTGACGCCAGCTTGCTTTACCCTCCATGCCACCAACAAAGCGTGGGTTATTTAAGTTAATACGCTGATTACCTACCGTAACTTTCAATTGTTCTAAATTATATCTCAAGTACACCTGATTAATCTCTGTACCTTTGGGGTCAGCCACAACCGGATATTCAGTCTTACCATTAACCGTAGAGTTATACTTATCTACACCAATCTCACTCACATTGTCTAACTCAAGGAAGAAGTTCACCCCCTGAAAGCCACCACTTCTCCAGTTAATACGTGTTCTTAAAGTAGAGGCTACTGCATCTTCATACATATTATCTTGTTCGACATACTCTGTACGGTATCGAAGGTTCACTCCAACCTCACCCGACTTTAGAACTTCTGTTATTTTGTTGGTATTACCACCGTTAGCCTCTACTCTTTGAGTATTGCAAACACTTAGGATGAGTATTGTTACCACCATGTATAAATTATTATTTTTCACTCGCTAATCCTTTGCACATTTTAATAAGCTCCGCTACCGGATAGTATCAAAACTCAAACATCCTACTTATCAAACTACGGTAGCTTGCTAATAGTTAGATACCAACCTTATCGGATCCCGAATCATGAACCAATAAGATAAATAACCGGTCAAGATTAACCTTAAATTCGTCTCATGTCATTTTTCCAGATTCAGCATCATAAAAATGCGGCTTCATAAATTACTAGCACCGATAATTACTAACCTCCCAGCTATTCTCTTGCACTATTTTCAGGTTAAAAAAACCACCTAAATGATCACCTCCACCAACTTTATGAAGGGTTAAAGCCTGAAGTGGGGTTGTAAAAAAGTCGATCCCGTAATAAACCTGCTTCACAAAAGGAAACCCATAATATAACTAGATGTACCACCCCTTAGAATTTATAGTAATTATGAAACAGCGATTGCAGTAAGGATTACTTTGAAAGAGATAGAGAGTACACAAAAAGACAACCTTCATTTAACGCTACATCTTTCATGTAAAGATGAATTAAATACCTCCTCTTACCGTATAAAGCCATTAAATAGTAAAGCTATGCTATCAAATGAAAACTCAAAGAATTTGGCGTTGATGAACGTCAGATATCTAACGCGTATATATTCAAAAATTTCTTTTTGTGCTTAGAAATTATTCTTGAAGTTAAAAGTTTAGCCATCCAGTAACGTCGGTCTTAGAAAAGGATTATTTTGAGTGCAGTACAAAATTTGATTGGAACAGCTCAGAATATTTCTTCTATTTAATAATATTGCTAGATTTAAGTAACAGCTGTAATTGTACACTTTTACAGATTATTAACTTTTGTATCATTCATTTAAAATTTAGCCAGGCACCTTAGATGAAAGCTAAATGAATGAGCTTGGAGACAAAATTAAGTTATACCCATCTAAGGAGATCTCTAGTTTCCAGCCGTTACTGAATATACATATACTCGATGCCCTAGTAGAAGGCTACTCGCTACCGTAGGGTCTGGGACTATATGTTCACTCATATCCTTTGTTCGCACTTAAAGCCATAACTTCTTCGGCTCACCCAGAACAAAATACCTCAATATCCCACATTACAGGATTTAACCCACTTTTTGCGCCAAAATTTAGCAGTTTCCCCGCCCAAAACCCGCAGATTGCCCCTACTCGCGCCGATTGCTAAGATGCGCGCCTGCCGCTATGGCCCGGCTTCCCCTCTGGTTCCGTATTGCAACACTGGGGCTGCCAGCAAACCGATTCTCCCAAGCGTTACCCTCGCCTATCCGCTACGCGGAGGCCCGAGGCTTTCCACAGGAAAAGCGGTACCGAGGCCAGGTGCTATTTTTAACCGCGAGCGCACCGCGACGACTCCCTGCGACTACAGGAACGAAGTTTATGACCCAACCATCGCTGCAGCAGTTGGAACAACACGACGCCTTTATCCATCGCCATATTGGCCCCGATGCCAAACAGGTAGAGGCCATGCTGGAAACCCTCGGAGTTGCCAGCCTCGAAGAGCTGATCGAGAAAACCGTGCCCGAAGCCATTCGCAAGACTGATGAGCTGGATCTGGCCGATGCAATCAATGAAGTTGAGGCCCTCGCAGAGCTGAAAGATATCGCGGCGCGCAACAAGATCTACCGCACCTTTATAGGTATGGGTTACCACGACACCATTACCCCCAATGTGATCCTGCGCAACGTGCTGGAGAATCCGGGTTGGTACACCGCCTATACCCCTTACCAGCCGGAAATTGCCCAGGGCCGCCTGGAAGGCCTGCTGAACTTCCAGCAGATGATTATGGACCTCACCGGTATGGAACTGGCCAACGCCTCCATGCTGGATGAAGGTACCGCAGCAGCTGAAGCCATGGCCATGTGTAAGCGCCAGGTCAAACGCAACAAATCCAACACCTACTTTGTGGACCGGGACTGCCACCCGCAGACCATCGCCGTAGTTAAAACCCGCGCCGAGCACTTCGGCTTCGAGGTCGTTGTAGGCGATGTGGAAAAAGATATTCCCGCCGAACTGTTCGGTGCCCTGCTGCAGTACCCCGGCAGCACCGGTCGCGTACGCGACCTGACCGACATCATCACCAAGGTGCACGAAGCCAACGCACTGGTAACCGTGGCCGCAGATCTGATGAGCCTGGTAGCCCTGCGGGCACCGGGTGATATGGGTGCAGACGTAGTTGTTGGCTGTAACCAGCGCTTCGGCATCCCCATGGGCTACGGTGGTCCCCACGCCGGTTTCTTCGCCTTCCGCGAAGCTTACAAGCGCTCCGCACCAGGTCGTATTATCGGCGTTTCCGTCGACAGCAAAGGCAAGCGTGCCCTGCGCATGGCCATGCAAACCCGCGAACAGCATATTCGCCGCGAGAAAGCCAACTCCAACATCTGTACTTCCCAGGTGCTGCTGGCGGTAATGAGTGCTTTCTATGCGATTTACCACGGCCCTGAAGGCCTGAAAACCATCGCTGCCCGCATCCAGCGCCTGGCAGATATTCTCGCTTCCGCCCTACAGCAGGAAGGCTTCAATCTGGCCCACGACAGCTGGTTCGATACCCTGAATGTCACCGTTGGTGCCAAGCAGGAAGAGGTTTACCAGCGCGCCCTGGCCGCTGAGATCAACCTGCGTAAAATTGGTGAAGACGCCCTGGGTGTGAGCCTGAGTGAGACCGCCACCCTGCAGGATGTGTCCGACCTGATCAATGCCTTTATCGGCACCGAACACAGCATCGATCTGCATACTCTGGACAGCGAAATTGCCAGCAAGGGCTCTCTGGGTGTACCCGCCTCCCTGGTGCGCGATACTGAATTCCTAACTCACCCGGTGTTCAACACCTACCACTCCGAAACCGAGATGCTGCGCTATCTCAAGTCTCTGGAAGCCAAGGATATCGCCCTGAATCACTCTATGATTCCCCTGGGCTCCTGCACCATGAAGCTGAACGCCACCGCCGAGATGATCCCAGTCACCTGGCCCGAGTTCGGCAAGCTGCACCCCTTCGCACCAGTTGATCAAGCGGAAGGCTACGCGGAAATGTTCCGCCAGCTACAGCAAATGCTGTCCGCCTGCACCGGTTACGATGCGGTGAGCCTGCAGCCGAACGCCGGTTCACAGGGTGAATACGCAGGCCTGGTTGCTATCAAGAAGTACTTCGAAGCGAAGGGCGAAACCCAACGCGATATCTGCCTGATTCCCGCCTCTGCCCACGGCACTAATCCGGCTTCCGCCATGATGGTGAGCATGAAAGTGGTTGTGGTTGCCTGTGATGATAAAGGCAATGTGGATATTGAAGACCTGAAAGCCAAAATCGAAGAGCACGGCGACCGCGTTGCCGCACTGATGGTCACTTATCCGTCCACCCACGGGGTGTTCGAAGAAGGTATCCGCGAAGTTTGCGACCTGGTACACCAGGCTGGCGGCCAGGTTTATATCGATGGTGCCAACATGAACGCCCTGATCGGCGTCGCGGCTCCGGGCCAGTTCGGTGGTGACGTATCCCACCTGAACCTGCACAAAACTTTCTGTATCCCTCACGGTGGTGGCGGCCCCGGTATGGGCCCGATCGCTGTTGGCGAACACCTGAAGCCCTACCTGGCGGCCCACCCGGTGACTGAAGTACCGGAAACCAATCTGGATAACGGCACCATCTCCGCCGCTCCCTGGGGCTCCGCCAGTATCCTGCCGATCAGCTGGATGTATATCCGCATGATGGGTAAGCAGGGTATGAAGCAGGCTACCGAGATGGCAATCCTGAACGCCAACTACGTAGCCAAGAAGCTGGGTGAGCACTACTCACTTCTCTACACCGGCACCAATGGCTTTGTTGCCCACGAGTGCTTGGTTGACCTGCGCCCGCTCAAGGAAGCTAGCGGTATCACTGAAGAGGATATCGCCAAGCGCCTGATGGACTTTGGCTTCCACTCCCCTACCATGTCCTTCCCGGTAGCCGGCACCCTGATGATCGAGCCTACCGAAAGTGAATCCAAAGGTGAGCTGGATCGCTTTATCGAGGCTATGGCAACAATTCGCCAGGAAGTGGAAGATGTAACCAGCGGTAAATACACTCCTGAGGATAACCCTCTACACAATGCCCCTCACACCCTTGAGGACGTCATGAGCGATGAGTGGACCCACAGCTACTCCCGCGATATCGCCGCACGCCCAGCGGCGTGGTTAAAAGAGCACAAGGTGTGGCCTGCTGCTAACCGTATCGACAACGTATACGGCGACCGCAACCTGATCTGCTCCTGCCCTCCTATCGAGAGCTACGCCGAGTAGAACCCAACACTCTCACAGGTGGATTTAAAAGCGGGCTTTATGCCCGCTTTTTTCATTTTTATTGGGTCGAATTAAACTTCGCCCACCCATAAAGTACTTTCTTCCTCTCAGCTAATGGTAAGGAACACCCAATGAAAAGCGGCAAACAAAGAAGAATCGAAATTAAGCAAGCTCGAAGAAAAAAAAGGGAAGCTAAATAGAGGCAAGATCCTTGATCAGTTCAGTGGCCCATTCCCGACTGGGCTATTGCGGTAGATAGGGCAGCAATTGTGCACCACTCTTACTACATTGCCATTCCTCTCTACTACCTGGATCAAGAATTTCAATGTAAAGATTGTGGCTCAGAAGAAGTATGGACAGCAAAGCAACAAAAATGGTGGTATGAAATCGCCAAGAGAGACTTTGAGACCTCTGCGATTCGCTGTCGTCCCTGTAGGAAAAAGAGAAACCAAGCGAAGGCAGAACAGAAAGCTCATATGGAAGCGATGGCAAAGAAAAAGCCACACCCCAATGAGGCCTTCTTTAAAAAGAGCTTTATTAAAAAAGAGTAGAAGTGTATCCGCCAAGAGTCAGAAACAACTCCTTAGGAGCTGAGTATAAGGGTTGTATTTCGGAGTGTTTACTACCCACTCCGAAATAGATTTACTAAAGAGAATTAACTAAATCACAACTATCAATATTTTTGAACTACTTAAGGCAACTAGGAACCGCTGAAGTACCTGGCCAAACTGTAGAAAGATAGCTGCTAGAATCTTTAGTCACATTAAATATCATTGTGCCGCCACCAAGGTTATTATTTTCGTTACAGGAGGCCAAAGCACTTGCGGTAGATGCACCATTCATCACAGTGGAAGCTCCAACACCCAGCTTAGACTTATCAACACCCAGATTGATATACTTCTGGATTCTTGATGTACAACTTGAGCCCAACCAATAGCTCATCTCCCAGCCATAAGTTAGTTGATCGCCCAGTTTCTTGCCATTCCATTCAGCCTGAAAAGCATCGGTATCACTCCAGAGTGCTTTGGAAATGATTTTATTCGGCATTTTCTCTCGCAATGCACTAGTCACTTTTACCAGGGAGTCAGAATAGGTTTGGCTGCACTGTGAGTACTCATCATCAATATCAATACCATCCAGACCATATTGATCCACTGCATCTTTCAACTGCTGAGCAAAGTCATCAGCGGATTGCTCATCGGCAAAACAAGACCAACCTGCATTTTGGTGATTTCCGAGAACACTGAGTACCACTTTCGTACCCTTGTCTTGCAAGTCTTGTACTGTACTCAAATTGTTATTGAGCAGGTCTGACACTTGGTCATTAAAATGCAAGACCGCTTTCTGACCATCATAATTAATATTTGCCGCAAAGATCACAGCTATATCGAACAACTGACTGCCATCGCTCTCTGTAAAACAGCCCGCATTTCCCAAGTTATTACTGTTAACCTCTACGTAGGCAACTTTGGGAGCAGATCCACTTTCCTGAGGAGTATCTGATTTACACAGTGTTGAGCCCAGCTCACGGATTTCATTCTTGCGTGAACCACATCCATAGCCGCTGCCATCCATGGAGGCATTACCGGCAAGGTTTGCAATTTCCCAGTCTCCCAGAACAGAGCACAGCTCATCTTTATAAATTTGTGCCTCAAGATAGGTAACCGAGTCTGCATCGGACGAACAACTGCTGCCACTAACAACATGTGGTACTGAAGGTTCAGACTTACATAGTGTCTTGGAGATTTGGCGACTTTCATTATCCGTCAATTGGCAATTGTCACCCAGGTGCTCTATTGAAGCCCCTCCTGATAGACCGACAAGATCACCACTATTGAGAAGACCACAAAATTCATCAGGATAATTAAGCGCTTCAGAATAGCTTACTTTGGTAGCATCAGAGGGACATACGCCTGAACTGACCACTTCAATATCTGCGTAGGCACCAGCCTGAAATAAAAAGGTGGCACAAGCAGCTTGCATTGCTCTAAGTGTTGGTTGTTTCATATCTATGCTCATTTTTTATTATGTAGTTATGTGAATTTTACAATCTAACATCTAAAGTCAAAAAATGGTGTAGTGCATTTGCTCTACACCCAATACTACGATCAACGAGGTGTTAGAATTTATAGTTTGCACCAATATAAAATCGGCGCCCAGAGTAGTTGTTGTATGTCATCCGATTTTCCTGTTTCCAATATCCCTCCGCCACTTCTTCAGTTAAATTGATAATAGAGGCAGAGATATTAAAGTTATCAGTGAAGGTATAGGTTGCATTCAGATCCAACTGTCCGTAGTCCTTATCGTATACCGCATACCCACGATGTAAACTTGTAACCCTGTCATCCACCCAATTATAGGAGGCACGAACACCGAAATTTTCATTCTCATAAAATGCAGATAAATTATATTGGTGTCTCGCGGTACCAGGTATCTCAGCTTCGATTGACTCATTAGCAAGAATGATGGTGGAAGTGCCGGTATCCGTAAATGTATAGTTGGCCATAAGACCGAAGCCGCTTTCGAAAGCATGCTGGGCAAACAACTCCACCCCTCTAGAAGTTGCGTTTCCTCCCCCTATCTGCCCCTTCATTTCCACTTCAATAGGGCCATTACAACAATCGTGCTCACGCTCAACAATTTCAGTTACTTGGATTGGCAGATTGTCAATATCTTTGTCAAATAAAGTTACACCCAATGCAGAACCATCGGCGTAATACCACTCTAGGCCCAGATCGAACTGCTTGGAGATCATGGCCTCCAGATCCGTATTCGCAAAGAAGCCACTTCCTCGCCCCGTCCACTCATCCGGAGAAACAATATGAACTGGTGGACCATAAGTTTCAGCCTGCCCCAAATAAGCGTAACTCACCCTTGACATGGCTTTAGAGGCTGTAAATCGTATTACCAGATCATCAGTTAGATCCCAGGCAACATTCAAACTTGGCAAAAATTCTTTTGTGGTATTACTGCGGGAGTTAGCAATAACTTCATCCGATTCCATTCCAGTAATATCATCATACGTTTCTGTAGATAATTTTGTGCTGACATAGCGAACCCCCAAGTTTCCGCGGAAGTCTCGCCATATAAAATCAGCTTGGGCATAGGTTGAGAATATTTCTTCATCAATTGTATAAGTGCCAGATAGTACTGGCATAACAGTGAGGTTGAAGTTTCCACGCACATAGTCCATCAAGGCATCGGTATCAAATGCCAGATAATCAATTGCACCTGTATTACCAGCACTATTATCAACTACCTTATCGCTAATTAAAGTTGAAGTATCTGGGTGGTAATCAGGATTGTGGAACCATTGATCGCCAGATAACCAACCTCGGTAACCGCCATTATCATCAGTCTCGTCATCCCAGCGATAGATATCTCTATAGGATCTAGCCTCATGATCCCTATACTTTGTGCCCACATAAAACTTATTAACAATTCCCCAGTTAGTATCAAATGCCAAATCTAGCTGATAGTAACTCTCTTCATCGCTATTTTCCGTAGCATCTGAGCCAAACCAGTCATAGTAGGGATAAGCTTCAGTATCTTTTGTGAGATCTGTGGAAACTTCATAGCTCGGCTTACCATCTGCAATTGACCAAAGCCAGCTATCCACGGAACCATAACGAGCATCCATATTAGCGTATGTGAGTTCAGAAGTTCCCCCCTCTGCTTCTGTATGCCCAACATTTATAGCCGCGGTATAAAAGCCCCCTTCATAGATAACTTCAAAATCATAAGTATTAGATTCCGATTCACCCTTGCGGGTATAGCCTGTCAGCTGGGGAGACATCAAACCACGGTATACGTCTACACCGCCATTTACATCTCCATCGCCCCAGTTATTTTCATTAAGGTCACCATTGTCGTTAAAACCATAGGTGACGACTGTATCTCCATCCACTTCAATGCCATAGTATGCATCGTCATGATCATTCCATTCCGCAAATGTCAGGCTTTGAGTATTAGTGTCATAGCCAAGCTTGGAACCGAAATAAGCAAAACCAAACTCCAGGCGTTCAGTGGGTCGCCACTGTGCGGCAAGCTGGTATCCATCACGGGTTCGGTCTTCCTTAGAGTTGTGAATACTGACCTGCGTGGGCGCCCACACATTATTAAAAGCTTCTTCTGTGGTCTGATCAACAAGAGCTGACAAATCTGCATTTTCATCAGTATCTGAGTGCAAACGCCAGCCACTTGCATAATTGGTAACTCCGGTTACGCCACGGTCCTGGCTGGTGTACCCAACTAAAATACCAAAAGTTTCGCTCTCATTTTTCCAGGAGTAGAAAGCATTATATTGTGGGTCCCACTCTTCGGTAGTATCTGAATAAGTCGCCTCTGTGGTGATTACACCTTGTCCAGCATCAAGATCAAGAGGTTTGTGGCTATGTAGGATAACGGTACCACCGACACCACCTTCATCAATTCTTGCCTCGGGGCTTTTATAAACCTCTGCCTTACTGATCATACTGGAGGGAAGCAATAAGTAGTTAAAATTTCTGGAGGGAGCTCCACTACCGGAAGTAGCAATGTAATTCCCATTTAACTGGGTGAGAGTCCACTCTGAGCTGGTTCCCCGAATACTAACCGTGCTACCTTCACCACCACTGCGATCGATAGTGACACCTGGCACACGCTGAAGAGAATCAGCTACATTTTTATCGGGGAACTTACCAATATCTTCTGCAGTAATAGCATCTACTACAGCAAGGGAATCCCGTTTGATTTCAAGGTTTTTGGTAGCACTCTCAAGAATTCCAATGACTTGAACCTCTTCAATTCTCTCATCAGAGTCCGAAGTATCTTCCGCGATCGCCATGCTACTTACGACCAGCGAGATAGCAGTAACCATAGACTTCTGCCTGAAACCTCTGCTCCAGGTATTAACCCTTTTTCGGCTATTATTCTTCATTATTTTCATAGCATCCCAACTTTCTATTTTTTCTCTCACCGGTTCAAAAAATGCCAGCCCCTTTCAAAGGGCTGGCGTAAAACTGTCAGGGGACCCTAAACCCCAAAAAGACAGTTCATTTGTTGAGCACTAAAACCCTAAAAAAAAACCTTGATGGAGAGGTAATCAATACTGGGATACTAATGAAACAAAATCGGCGTTTTAGATTTTTAAGAAAAAACAAGCAGTCGCAGAAAGCCAAAAATGAATCGACTAACTACCTGTTTTAAGGAATAAAATCCCAAGTCAAACTCGGGTCTAGAATTTCCGGAAATGAATGAAATGGGCGGCTATCAACTCATCGGGGGAAGTTAACGTACTGCTTTCTCTAAAGTTGCTGAGGACACTCAGCTTGTTCGGCGTTTATATATTGGACTGAACTTCACTACGATAATTTGCTGGAAGCTGTCCAAACATGCCTTTGAAGTGTCTACTGAAGTAACTATGAGATGTAAAGCCAACCCGATAAGCAATTTCAGATATTGGGCTTTGTGTTTCCACCAACATACGACGAGAGTTCTCTAATCTGACTTCACGAACGAATTGCATGGGTGTTTTATCCAGATATTTTTTGAATCGCCGCTCTAGTGCACTAACCGATAAACTCGCGACCTCTGCCAAATCTTCAACGGCAATTGGCTGACTATAGTTATTTTTTATGTATTCAACTGGCCTTTTAAGTTTATCCATTCTAGAGAGAGTCTTAACCGTTTCTTTAAGGTCTCGAGCTACACCATAGGTTCCTATGATTTCTCCATTGGCACTCTTTAATGGGCGCTTTGATGTCGTAAACCAAACTAACTCGCCTGTTTTACCAATATTCAATTCCAGACGATCTGTAATCGTCTCTCCTGACATCACCCTTTTGTCATCACGTATATAGTTTTTAGCGAGATAAGAAGGGGAAAAATCCATATCTGAACGGCCAACTACCTGATGTAATGACCTGCAGCCGACATGCTCAATAAATTCCCGGTTACAATGCACCACATAGCCGGATTCATCTTTTACCCAGAAAATAATATCTGATATAAGGTCAAACACTGCAATGATCTGCTGCGTAGAGACCTGTTCCAAGACTGATTTATACTTCATTATTCTTATTTACATTTTGTATAAAACTGGAATATAGCTGAGCTTACTGACTAACCTCTTAAAAATTAACAAACTCAATAAGTTTTTCTAATCAAGACACTAAAAGTATCAAAATGCCCCCTCTCTACACTCACCCCGCACTTCTCCCCCATATGGGGAGATAATTCGCTCAATTTCAAAATAACCACGCTCGCAGAAACCGGTTTCTATCAACTTCTGCTCCAGAGCCCAATCAAAATAGGCTTCTACCCGACGACTTGAAGGGCCACCACTCTCCACTGGCCCTCTCGGCATACGGGACTGAGCACTGGAACCTGCCACAACTGGCGCAGGGATATCACGCTGCTTTCCCTTTAACGTAAAAGTAAAACGCTTGGCGCCATTGGGAGCAACTTCTGTCTCAAAGGATTCCTTCATTCCTGGTATCGGGCTGTTACTGGTACAGCCTATAAATATCAGGGCAATTGCCAAGCCCCCAAATAGTCGTATTGGGGAAAATGAGGAGTTAAATTTATTTTTATTCAGCACAGCAAGCCCTCTTGGCTCATCAATAGCTTCCATAAAAGGCTATTAGCCTCAGGAGACTTTATCAATTATTTGAATACCACGGTTTTATTGCCATGGATAAATACCCGCTCCTGCAACAGTAACTGCAGTGCGCGGGACAAAACCAACTTTTCCACATCGCGGCCCGCATCCGCCATGGACTCCGCCGAGTAGGCATGATCCACATGTATTACATCCTGTTCAATAATCGGGCCCTCATCCAGATCATCAGTCACAAAGTGAGCGGTGGCACCAATAATTTTAACTCCGCGCTCATAGGCCTGCTGATAAGGCTTGGCCCCGATAAAGGCCGGCAGGAAGGAGTGGTGAATATTAATAATTCGGCCAGCATAATGAGCGACAAACTCCGGGGTGAGTACCCGCATATACTTGGCCAGAACCAGGTAATCCGGATTGTACTCATCTACCAGGGCAGCCACTTTTTCCTCGTGCTCGCTGCGTTTCAGGTCTTGTGCCGGTACACAGTGGAAAGGAATATCAAACTTCTCTACCAACCCACCCAGGTCTGGGTGGTTGCCAATAACAGCGGCTATCTCAACATCCAGTGCGCCCGAATAGCACTTCATCAAGATGTCACCCAGGCAGTGAGGCTCGCGTGTCACCATCAGCACCAGGCGCTTGCGTTTGGTGGACACCAGGCGCCGCTCGGCCCCCTGCGGTAAGGCCATATCCAAATCTTCCAGGAAGGTCGTGTCGTTGAAGATACCTTCCAGGGCGGTGCGCATAAAAAAGCGGCCCTCCGCGCGGTCTACAAATTCATCATTCTTGATGATATTGAGCTGGTGCTTGTAGCAAATATTGGTAATCTTCGCGATCAGGCCCTTATCATCGGGGCAGTCGGTTAGCAGTATCTTCTTTTCCATGGTCGAATTTCAGGCCAAATATCCAGAGTTCAGACTATACACTATGCCGTCTAATCGATTCAGCGATCCATTCCGGGGAGAACATGGATAAAAACCTTTACGCAGATCATATGGCCACCCTGTGCCGCCGCTACGATGAAATATTGGAGTCCTGCGGCTTCGATACCCTGAATGTATTCAGCGGTGCACCCAGGATGCAGTTTCTGGATGACAACCCCTACCCTTTTAAGGTCAATCCCCAGTTCAAGGCCCTGGTACCGATCACCGACAACCCCAACAGTTGGGTGATCTTCAGGCGCGGGCAGAAACCCAAACTCTTGTTCTATCGCCCGGTGGACTTCTGGCACTATGTCCCACCCGCGCCACAGACCTTCTGGAGTGAGCTCTACGATATCGAGCTGTTGAGTAAGCCAGCAGATGCCCGGGAATTCCTAAACGCGGATAACGCCGCCTTCATTGGTGAGGCCGACAGGTTCCAGGACTGGCCACTCGGTGAGATCAACCCCGAAATCCTAATCAACCGTCTACATTGGGCGCGTGCCAACAAGACCCCTTATGAAGTCGCCTGCCTGCGCGAGGCCAACCGCATTGCGGTGGCAGGGCACCGAGCCGCTGAACTGGCTTTCCGCGGTGGCGCCAGCGAGTTCGAGATCAACCAAGCCTACTTGAGTGCTACCGGCCAGGGCGAGAACACCATGCCGTACGGCAATATCGTGGCCCTCAATGAACACGCGGCGATACTGCACTACACCCACCTCTCCACCCAACGCCTGCCCGGCACAGAATTAAAGACCTTTCTGATAGACGCAGGGGCCGACTGCAACGGCTATTGTGCGGATATCACCCGCACCTATAGCTATGCCGACAGCGAGTTCGCTCAGCTGGTGGCGGCAATGGATGAAAAGCAGCTGCAGCTGGTGAACGGCCTCAAACCCGGCCTGCCCTACCCGGAACTACACCGCCAGTGCCACTTGAAAGTTGGCGAGTTGCTGGCCCAGTTCGATATCATCAAATCTTCTGCCGAGAGCGCGGTGGAGTCCGGATTAACCCGGCCATTTATGCCTCATGGTCTAGGCCACTTCCTCGGTCTGCAGGTACATGATGTGGGTGGTCACCAGAGTGGCCCCGATGGCGGTACCACACCCCCACCTGCGGAGTACCCTTTCCTGCGCACCAGCCGCACTATTGAAGAAAACCAAGTGTTTACTATTGAGCCGGGGCTCTATTTTATCGATAGTCTGCTTGCGGAATTGAAAGTCTCCTCCCTTACCAGTGAAGTTAATTGGAATAAGGTTGAAGAGTTCCGCCCCTACGGCGGCGTGCGTATTGAGGACAATATTGTGGTGGGTGCCGAAGCGAACGAGAACCTCACCCGCGCCTGCGAGGCAGAGTATTAATGCCATAGGTAAACAAATACTCTAACTCGCTCTCGCCAAGAGTAAGGCAATCTGGCAGGTTTTGCTGTCTTCCAGGTTGCCGGATCTCCTCAAGCTCTCCCTCACCCTTAACAGGTAAAATAAAAAACCACTGAGGTTTATCCCAACGCCCTGTCGCCCTGATTCATCCTTCTGCCGAAATTACTCCTAAAGCCATCACTCTCTGTACTGCTATCTCTTGCCTGAATAGTAAAAAACAGCCAACCTCCCCTGCGCAAAAACAACAAGAAAGGTTCACCCTATGAAAAAGTCCAGGCTAGCGACACTGGTCGCCGCAGCGGTATTTGCCACGGCCAATTGCGCCTATGCAAAATCAATCGAATATATCTTTTACGATAAAGAGGGTATCGCCGGCAGCGAGGTGATCGAACAAAAGGGCTCGAAAATTTCCGGAGAATTAAAGCTCGGTTGGAATAACCGCCGACTCAATCTAAAGGAAAGCTTCACGATCGGCGCGGCCAAAATGCCCGAGCAGGTCCACATTGAAGGTATCAGCCCCTTTGGCGCGCCAGTTAATGAAGAATTTACACTGAAAGATGGTGTGGCCACTTGGCAAGGCACCGATGAACACGGCAGCGCAAAAACTTCCGAAGCGCAGTTTTATATTCCCAAAAATTCGACTCTGGCCGTACAAACCCAGCTGGTAAAAGCGCTACTTGCCGATAAGGATCACAGCATAGGTTTACTACCCCAAGGACAAGCTCAGCTACACAAGCTGGATCAGCTCACTCTTGAGCAGGGCGATGAGAAGAAAACCGTGTATCTCTACGGTGTGAGTGGCCTGGGTTTTACTCCGGACCTGGCCTGGTACGATGAATCCGGTGATCTGTTTGCTGCCGATGAAGGAGGCTGGTTCGCCATACTGCGCAAAGGCTGGGATAAATCCCACCTGCAACAGCTCAAAGAACGCCAGGTTGCCGCTTCCGACCAGTATTTACTGGATATCGCCGAAAAGCACACCCATACCTCCGCCCAACCGATCCTGATTAGCAACGTCAATCTGGTCGATGTAGAAGCGGGCAAGCTTCGCAAGCGTCGCCACCTACTGGTGGAAAAC
This sequence comes from Microbulbifer mixtoriginis (SeqCode), assembly GCF_052468275.1. Classification (NCBI taxonomy): domain Bacteria; kingdom Pseudomonadati; phylum Pseudomonadota; class Gammaproteobacteria; order Cellvibrionales; family Microbulbiferaceae; genus Microbulbifer; species Microbulbifer mixtoriginis (SeqCode). The sequence goes on from NZ_CP174341.1 coordinate 4,469,826, forward strand.
GGCAAAATCACCAAGATTAGCCGCCGCCCAATCAAAGTCCAAAACGCCACCCGTATCGATGCCAAAGGCCACACCCTGATTCCCGGGCTGTGGGATATGCACGCACACCTATCACCCACTGATGGTGCCCTGAATATGGCCGCCGGTATTATTAATGTGCGCGATATCGGTAATACCCACGAAAATATTATGCGCATCTCCGGCCTGTATGAATCCGAACAGATTATCGGTGGTGACCTGTTCCGTGCGGGCTTTATGGACAGGGAAAGTGAAAATGCCATGCGCATGGGTAAAACGGCAGATAGCCTGGAAGAAGCCAAGGAAATTGTCGAGTGGTATGCGGAACATGGCTACCAGCAGATAAAAACCTACAGCTCCATGGAGCCCGAGTGGATCGCACCCTTAGCCAAACATATCCACGAAAACGGCATGCGCTTATCCGGGCATATCCCCGCCTTTATGACCGCAGAGGAAGCGGTGGATGCCGGCTTTGATGAAATCCAGCATATCAATATGCTGTTCCTCAATTTTATGGGCAAGATCGACACCCGCAAAAAACTACGTTTTACCGAAATTGGTGAACATGCCCACGAGCTGGACTTGGAAAGTGCAGAGGTTGATGAATTCCTGGATAAACTCGCTGAGAAAGGTACAGTGGTAGATGCCACGACTACCGTATTTAGCTCTATGTTGCTGCGCAAACCTGGCAAAATAGATCCGGAGTTTGAAGATATCGCCAACCATTTACCGGTGAATATTCAGCGTGCATTTGTCGGTGCCGAGCTGGATGTAAAACCGGAACACAGGGATGACTACGACCTCTCCGCCGATGCCCTGCTGAAAATGATGCGTAAACTGCATGAGCACAAGGTGACCATGGTAGCGGGTTCCGATGGTATTCCCGGGTTTACCCTGCTGCGCGAGTTGGAGCTCTATGCCAAATCCGGTATACCCGCTATGGATGTCCTACGTACTGCCACACTGGTACCTGCCCAGGTAATGGGAGCCGATCAATATACTGGCAGTATCACCGTGGGTAAAAATGCAGACCTGGTTTTACTGGAAGGTAATCCGCTGGAAGATATCAGCGCACTGCGTCGCACCGCATTGGTTATTGAAGGGCAAAATCTCTATCGCCCTGATGAACTGTATCAAGCCCTGGGCATCAAACCATTTCACCCCTCGGTACCATTTGAAATAAATGGTACGACTACCATTGCAGCCAAGTCTGAATAAAAAGACAAAGCGGTAAGCAAAAAAAGAAAAGTAAAAACCGGCAGTCAAAAAGACTGCCGGTTTTTTTTAAAGCCAAATATTAAGCCAACTCGCTGCGCACAGTGCGCGCCGCTTCCACCATGTTCAATAGGGAGGAGCCCACTTCGGCCCAGCTGCGGGTTTTTAAGCCACAATCTGGGTTCACCCAAAGCCGCTGTATCGGCACTACTTCGGCAATTTTCTTTAGACGCTCAACCAGCTCCTCCCGCTCAGGCACATTAGGGGAGTGGATATCGTAAATTCCCGGCCCTATTTCATTGGGGTAACCGCCATTCCTATCGGCAAAAGCACTGAGCAGACGCAGGTCTGAGCGGGCGGATTCGATAGTAATGACATCCGCATCCAAGGAGACAATCGCCTCCATGATTGCATTGAAATTGCTATAACACATATGGGTGTGAATCTGGGTTTCCGCTTTTACCTCGCTACAGGTAAAACGAAAACATCCCACCGCCCAGGCAAAATAATCAGCATGCTCGGATTCACGCAGGGGAACCCCCTCGCGCAGCGCCGGCTCATCAATCTGAATAATTCCTATACCCGCATTCTCAAGATCCAATACTTCCTGGCGTAATGCCTCGGCAATCTGCAAGCAACTTTCACTTCGGTGGATGTCCTCACGAGGGAAGGACCAGTTGAGAATCGTCACTGGACCTGTGAGCATGCCTTTTACCGGCCTTTGGGTCAGGCTCTGGGCATAGCGGCTCCACTCCACCGTCATAGCCTGTGGACGAGAAATGTCACCGAAAATAATGGGCGGTTTTACACAGCGGGACCCATAGCTCTGTACCCAACCATTGCCAGTATGCACAAACCCCTGCAGTTGCTCGCCAAAATACTCCACCATATCGTTGCGTTCGGCTTCACCGTGTACCAACACATCCAAGCCAAGAATTTCCTGGCGACGGATCGCCTCGGCAATCTCCGCACGCAAATGCTGGGTGTAATCCGACTCACTGATCTCACCGCTGCGATGCTGGCGGCGTACCTTGCGCAATAGGTCCGTTTGTGGGAAAGAACCGATCGTGGTGGTCGGCAACAGTGGTAACTGCCAGCGTTTTTCCTGCAGTACCGCGCGCTCCTGATAGCGCTGTGCACGCCAGCTGTCCTGTAAGCGCTCAGTGACGGAGTTGCCGGCGATAGGATTCTCTACAGGAGTGGCCGTTGATGGAACTGGCTCGGCCAATAGTTTTTGCAACTGGGCCAACTCCGCTAACTTCTGGCGACTGAAGGCAAGCTTTTGTTTTTGCTCAGCCGGCAACGATGTTTCGGTATCCAGGTCCACCGGACTGTGCAGTAGTGAACAGCTGGCCGAAACCCATAGGCGCTCGCCCAAACGATCCGCCAGAGGCTTCAGCAGTGAGTGCCACTTCCGCAAATCCGCTCGCCAAACATTGCGGCCATTCAGTACCCCCGCGGAAAGTACCTGATCTTCCCCAAGCAACTGCGCGGCTTCCGCAAGCTCCTCTGGCGCCCGTACGCAGTCAATGTGTACTCCCGCAACCGGCAGGGAAAAAGCCAACTGCAGGTTTTCCCGCAACGGGGAAAAATAGGTCGTCAGCAACAATTGTAAATTTGCCGTGTGGTTGAGTTGGGCATACACAGCGTGAAACGCTTTGCGCCACTGCTCTGGCAAATCCAAGCCGAGAATCGGCTCATCAATTTGCACCCACTCCACCCCCAGGCTTTCAAACTGGGAAAACAGCTCGGCATAGCAGGGCAATAGATTGGCGAGCAAATCCAGAACATCATCAACACCCCGCCCCAACCAGAGGTAAGTGAGCGGCCCGAGAACCACCGGCTTGGCCTTATAACCCTGGGATTGTGCTTCACGTATTTCTTCCAGCAACCAATTACTATCCAGGGCAAAAGTTTGCTTCTCGTGAAGCTCTGGCACTAAATAGTGATAATTGGTATCGAACCACTTGGTCATGGCACTCGCCGCAACCGGTTGACCGGAGGGCGCGCGGCCGCGGGCCAGACGAAAGTACTGGTCCAATTTATTGTTCGCAGCCCCTTCGGCAAAGCGCTCAGCAACCACACCAAACATCAGCGAATGATTGAGCACCTGGTCATACCAGGCAAAATCGCCAACCGTCACTAAATTAAGCCCCTCACTTGCCTGGGCCTGCCAGTTCTCCCGGCGAATACTCTCACCAACCTCCAGTAGCCGCTGCTGAGATATTTCACCGCGCCAATAGGCTTCCTGAGCTTTCTTTAGTTCGCGATCAGCGCCGATGCGCGGATAACCAAGGACATGCGTTTGCACCATTTTCTACTTTCCCAAGTCCGTTCCTGTGAGAGGGGCCAAGCCCTTTTTTCCTGCCCACACATGTCGGCGCTATTTGTCTACCGATTGCGGCTTCACCACTTGTGAGGCTTAGACTTGATTGTGTGCCTGCAATGTTATTCAATCAATTTCATATTTTTTGCCATAAACATGAATAATTTTAATGATGATAGAAATGCGCCATCTGCGTGCCCTCTCTGTTCTGCGTGAGACTGGCAGCCTGGTGCGCGCCGCTGAGCATCTACACCTGACCCAATCGGCCCTCTCACATCTATTCCGGGAAATGGAGGAGCGCCACAACCTGCCACTATTTGTGCGTAAATCCCGCCCGCTGCGCTTTACCAGCGCCGGCTTGCGCCTGCTGCAGCTGGCCGATGACATATTGCCGCGCGCGGCTCTAGCCCAGCGAGACTTGGCACGGCTGGCCTCCGGCCAGTCGGGACGCTTGAATATCGCCATCGAATGCCACAGCTGTTACCAGTGGTTGATGCCGGCTTTGAATACTTATCGCGACGACTGGCCCGAGGTGGAGCTGGATCTGTGCAGTGGCTTTCACTTCGCACCGCTACCAGCCCTTACCCGCGGTGACTTGGATCTGGTGGTCACCTCTAATCCAGACCGGGATTTGAAAGGCATCCACTATCAGCCACTATTCAGCTTTGAGATGTGCCTAGCACTCAGCCGCAAACATCCCCTATTGCAAGATGATGCCAAACGCCGCTGGGTGACTCCCGGGGAGTTGGCCGGGGAGGTACAGATCACTTACCCGGTGGAGCGGGAGCGGCTGGATATTTTCCAGAATTTCCTCGAGCCCGCTGGCATCGAGCCCGCGGGTGTACGCACGGCAGAGTTGACGGTTATGATGGTGCAGCTGGTAGCCAGTGGCCGGGGTGTCTGCGCTCTGCCCAACTGGGCCTTGCACGAATATCTGCAAAAAGGATTTGTGGCGCAGCTGCGTCTGGGAAAAAAGGGTCTATGGAGTACCCTTTATGCCGCCGTACGCGAGGAAATGCTGGAGCAAGCCTATGCCGCTGACTTTCTGCGGACCGCCCGGGATACCTGTTTTAGCCATCTAAACGGGATTCGCGCAGCGAGTTAAGCGGACTAGCCACTACTATCAGCAACAGATAACTGGAGCGGGTGCACACGCCCGCCGCAACCTAACGCCCGCGCTGGGCGCTGCTTTACAGGAGACGTTCTATGTCCACAACGAATGATCGCTGGAACTCAGTGAGTAAAGGCTTACATTGGCTGTTTGTGATTCTACTACTGGCGGTATGGGGCGCCGTAGAGCTGCACGAATTCTTTGAACGCGACGATCCAATGCGCGGCTGGTTTATGCGCCTGCACTTCTCTCTGGGTGTCGCGGTGTTAATGCTGCTGGCAGTTCGTCTCTACTGGCGTGCGCGCCACAAGCGCCCGCAGATCCAGGGCCGCTCCTGGCAGAAGGCCTTATCCAACCTGACCCATGGTGCTCTCTACTTGGTTTTACTGGCAATGCCGGTTTCCGGTATCGCGATGCGTCAGCTGTTCGGCAGGGATACAGAGTTTTTTGGCCTTTTTGCCCTACCGCGCCTACTGGCAGAGAATTCAGACCTGGGCAAACAGCTCGGCTTCCTGCATAAGGATGTTCTGTGGCCGGCCCTGCTGATATTGGTGGGACTGCATATCGCCGCCGCGCTCTGGCACCACTTCGTCATGCGCGACAGCACTCTGACCCGTATGCTACCGCAGCGCTAAGCACAGCTACCCTAGATTTGCGGCATAAAAAACGGCGCTATAAGCGCCGTTTTTTATGCCTCGGGATTCCCAGGGAAAAGATTACTCCCCGCCATTATCCCGTTTGAACTTGGGCTTGCCCTTGGGTTTGCCCTTGGGCTTACCTTTTGGTTTGCCCTTCGCCTTAACGGCCGACTCATCGAAACGGGAAATCTTCATGGGCTTACCAGCCACCCGTACCTTCTTCAGATGCTGGAAAATTTCCTTGGGCATACCTTCCGGAAGGTCCACGGTGGTGAAGTCTCCATAGATCTCAATACGACCTATAAAGGAACTATCCAGATCCACCTCGTTGGCAATGGCACCAACGATACCACCCGGACGCACACCGTGCTCGCGACCAACTTCGATACGGTAGCGCTCCAGCCCCTCATCGGGTGCTGGCATCTTGCGGTCTTTTTCATAACCGTCTTTCTTACGACGACGCCCTTCAAAATCATCGTCCCGCTCGCGGCGTTCTCTTTCCCTGCGCGGCTTGGACTCTTGCTCTTTGATCAGCAGCGGCTGGTCACCCTGGGCCATGGAGGCCAAGGCAGCAGCGACATCCAGTGGGTCCACTTCATTCTGGGCGAGGAATTCCTCCACCAGCAAGCGGTAGGGTGCCAAGTCTGTCTGGCCTTCCAGGGTTGCGGTAATACGCTCGCGGAAGCGCTGCATACGGGCACTATTAACCATCTCGGCACTGGGTAACTCCAGCTTCTCAATGGGTTTCTTGGTGGCCTTCTCAATAACACGTAGCATACGGCGTTCACGCGGCGCCACAAACAAGATGGCATCCCCTTCACGACCGGCGCGGCCGGTACGGCCGATACGATGAATATAGGCTTCGGTATCGTAAGGGATGTCGTAGTTGATCACGTGGCTGATACGCTTCACATCCAGTCCTCGCGCTGCCACATCAGTGGCCACAACGATATCGAGCTTGCCGTTCTTAAGCTTATCGATTACCTGCTCGCGCAGGTTCTGCGCCATATCGCCATTCAGGGCGGCACTGGCAAAACCGCGCGCGGCCAGCTTGTCTGCAAGCTCAACAGTGCTGTTTTTGGTGCGTACGAAAATAATCGTGGCATCTACTGGCTCGGCTTCGAGGATACGAGTCAGGGCATCCAGTTTATGCAAACCGCCCACGGGCCAGTAGCGCTGGCGGATGGTCTCCGCAGTCTCTTGCTTGACACGGATTTTGACTTCAACCGGCTCGTGTAAATGCTCGCGAGCTATCCGAGCGATCTCTTTGGGCATGGTGGCGGAGAACAGCGCGATCTGGCGCTCTTCCGGAATCTGTTCCAATACCCACTGCACATCGTCGATAAAACCCATGCGCAACATTTCATCGGCCTCATCCAGCACCAAGGTACTCAGATTGGAGAGATCCAGGGAACCGCGACGCATATGATCCATCACTCGGCCAGGGGTACCCACCACTAGCTGCACACCGCGTTTTAATTGTTGGATCTGTCCACGATAGTCGGCACCGCCATAAATTGGAGCCACGTGGAAGCCTTTCAGGTTAGAAGCATAAGCCTGGCACGCCTCAGCTACCTGGATAGCCAATTCACGAGTCGGCGCTAGTACCAAAGCTTGAGGCCGACGGTTTTTCAGATCCAGTTTGGACAGTAAAGGCAGTGCAAAAGCAGCTGTTTTGCCGGTGCCGGTCTGGGCCTGGCCCAGCACATCGCGATTCTCCAACAGGGAGGGGATTGTCTGTGCCTGAATCGGAGAGGGGGTCTCATAGCCCAGTTTTTCGATGGCAGTTAGGATTTCAGGCGGCAGGCCCAGCTGGTCGAAGCCGGCCGGTTTTGGGGTATCGGTCATTTCGGAATTCACTTGAAGCCTAAGTCCCTGTCGTGGGACCGGAGCGGTGGGTCAAAAGGTCGCGCAGTCTAACAGGTTAGGCGTCCCAGATCAGCCTGTTTTTTAAGCAGATATCAGAAGAAAGCCACAACAGCTGCGAAATCTCGGCCCCACAGTGGGAGAATGATAGAAGAGAAAAGACCAGGCAGGGGCCGCAATCTAGTGAAAAAACCACTGAACACTCATTTTGCATCGGTCCTGATATTAGTGCCGACAGGCTTTGATAGCGGCAAAATGGAGTCTTTTCTACCAACTTCCTTCAAGCGGGCACAAACCCTGTCCACTGTCGACTTAAGCCCCCGGGAAAAGCTGCCATCCACCTGTGTGCGCTCATACAGATAAGTATGAAAACGCCGGAAAAAATTGATGTCTACCGGCTCTGGCTGTTTCCAGAAACTAGAAAGGCTGCCCTGGTGCGTCAAACCCGGCAAATCATATAAGGACCGCCCCATTACCTTGGTAGGCACCTTGTGAAGCAGTGCGGAAATGCCCACAGTACTGTTGATAGTTACCACACCCCTTGTATGGTCCAACAAGGTCGGTAAATGCAGATCATGACAATAAATCACCCGCCCACTTATCCGATAACGCGCTTCCAGTACACTGATCAGCCTTTGATAGTGGCAAAAGCCGCGGTCCATCGGATGGTGCTTAAAAACAATGACCGTATCTTCAGGCGCATTTCGTGCAAAAGATTTACACACGACATCTATCGCATTCTCAATCGAGAGCAGGTCAGAATGCTTGCGCAACTGAAAATCATCGCAGGTCTGCAGAGGAAACAAGTAAAAACGGCCACTGTACTTTCCAGTCATCTGGCGGATAAGGCCGCGTTCGTTGAACTTATAGAGCCCCTTACGATAAAAGCTTCTCAGCCAACAGACGCCTTCCTGTAACCAACTGCGATTCCGGTGATGGCGATAACTGGCAAACTCTGATTGGGCAAAACGCATAGCCAAGTAATAAGCAGATGCGAAGTAGGCACGCCGCCAAAAAGTATGACCAACGGGAGGCGCCGGGGTACAGCCTCTAGGTAGATATTGATCTATTGCCTGCCTGGACCAATCAGTTGAGGAAAAAGCATTAACCCCACCCCACTCCATAGTGACAAAATCGGGGCGCAGATAGCCTTCCTCGAAAACGATAAAAGCAACTCCCATCGATTGGCATACTTTTTTGGCGCTTTCATGCAGCCTTCTGCAGTCGCCATATGCAAAAACCGTATCAGCGCCATGCTCAGAAAGATAACGACGAAAAAAAGATGGCCAGTCAGTTTCTCTACCGGTGAAATCTACTTGGTAGTTCCCCCAGCCAAAGTAGCGATCACCTCCATTGAAGTTGATCTTGTGGGTAACAACACCGAGTTGCGAAAACCGCTTTGCCAGCTGGGCAAAAAACGGGCCATGCGGTCCCTGTAAGAATACTGCCACAGACATGAATAGGCCTACTCCGGAGTCACCCTACTAGGGGCATTGAAACTGAATAATGAAACATCAAGGGTACGATCGATAACTCATCACATACAAACCACTGCTATAGCAGACCAATAAACATCGCAACAAGAAACACAAAGCTGGTCATTCAATAGCCCCAAAATTTCCAAATAAAAAACGAACATCGTTTGTACAGGCACTAATTCAGCGGCATAAACAGGTCTTCAGGATACATTACCGCAAATTTATCCATCAGGCGATAGCCTGAAAAGCCACCTTTAGAGACAAGTTTGCCCGTTAAATAACGATGCGGGCCTGTGGATACTTCTCTGCTAAATTGATGCAGATTCAAAATTCATTTCAGTAATGGGGTTGGAAGCAGACTCTATAGGAACCGGAATAGACACCAGTAGCCTTCACTTTATATATAGCAGAACAGATGACTCACTGAGATTGCTCATTTGAAGAGTGTGGCGTACTTCACGGACGGCTATTCTAGAGAGTAAAGAAAATAATGCCAAGACAGCCTATTACACGAGGAGCTCGCTAGCAATGTTCGTCTCTAGCAGGTTTAAAATCCTCTAATATATTTCAAATAACTTGATGCGCACTCACTTTTTCAAGAGCTAACTTTTTCTCTGCACTACTGACCCAACTTAAAATAAAATGTATTTCAATCGATTGCACTCAGAATTATTCAGACTCAAGTATTTTGGAAGCCATCACACTTTTAGCACGATTAAAGGTACCAAAATAGTTACTCTGTTCTCCTCCCTCTGTTTTCCGGCTATCAATCTTCCTCAACGCCTTCTTCCATATCCACTCAAATAGCAACGCGGTTGATCTCGGAAAAGGGGTGAACAAGGGGTTAAATGGGTTATCACGCGCCTGCATCCAAACCGTCATTCGGTGTGACTTTTGTAGCGCCCTACCACGGCAATGGAAACCATAAACATTGCCAATGATAAGCGTATTTTTCGGCACGGATAGCTTCTCCACTTTAAAACCCATTTCAGCCAGTTCCGGAGCACTTACGCGAAATGAGCCATCCCAATAGCGCCCTGGAGCACGATCGGCTCCTTTCTTGCATGCTTCCAAACTCTGCCTGTATTCCCATTTGAGCCGCCTCCATGTCAACCGGTGGGAACCGGGAACATAAACAAATGAGCCATTAGTATCTGAAGAATCATCTATGTATAACCAGGCTTTTACACATGGATGAAAGGTGTCTGCATGCAAATCTCGCTGAGGATCTGGACGTGGAGTGACGTTCGCATGGTTACATAAATTTTCAATATAAAAGAGTGGTGGTCGATTCTTTGAAGAGCAATAACGCATCAATCTATCCAAACCTTTATGGGAATAAAGCCTTTGAAAGTTTGGTGTTTTAGTTCTCTCCGTAGAGTCCATAAAGACCCGTTGAGTAATGGTAGTTCCCTCAATAACCTCTCTGACAGGGGCCTTCAGCTCAATCAACTCTTTAGTCAAGCGCTGAAACTCAGCCTGAGAAAGAAAATTTTTCTTAAGTAAAAAACCATTACGTATGAATTCACGTCGATCTTCTGAGGAGACCAAAGGAGATAATAGTAAAAGACGAAATCGAAAAAGCAGGTGGGCCAGAATAACTCTGATCACATGTAACCCACAGCGATTTAAAAAGCTATTGCCCAGCAGGGGATTATTCTTAAAGCTTTTACCCCAGCTGAGCAACTCAAAAATCCACTTTGGTACTTTCCAGCTTAGCCCAACCATAGAACGCCACATAACACTCCCCAAATTAAAATATGTTCTAAGCAGGTTTTAACCCTCACAAAAAAGAGGGAGGCCCAACAAAATCAAACACTCAAAACCGACTTATATTTATTGCCACATCAATAGATAAAAAGTATTGAACTGAAATTCAATACTTTAAAAATCGACTCCGATACCAACGAAACATCTGCAAGAAAAAGCTCGCCGATTGATCGGGTTTGCGGTTTTTTTGCAAGATCTCAATGTTGGTTTTTGCATCAATAAATTCACCGCTCACCGGATCCACATATACAGGATAGAAAAGTAGAGTACCAGCGATTAATTGCTCCAAACTTAACGCTCTTTGCCGCCGAAGTTTAAAAGACTGCAAATCGAAAGCGTCATATACTGGCGCACTGAGAAGTATATCTTCTGTAAGCCCCCAACCAGCATAAAAAGGAAGCCCATAAGTTACCACTTTGATTTCTCGCAACAAAGCCTCAAAACCACACAGTGAACTCATGGTATGCACTTCATCCACTTTATCCAAAAGCAGAGAAATATCACCTTTTTCAATTAAACTGTCGTAAAGGGATTTTGCACCTACAGGCATCCCCCCTTCTCTTGCACCTTCAACAACATCTGGGTGGGGTTTATAGATAATATGGGCACTAGGATTTCTTGTCCTCACCTCTTTCAACAAAGCATAGTTACTTTTTATTAGCGGCGATCCAGTGGCAATGGAAGCATCACTCTCAACTTGACCGGGAATTAGAATAATTTTTTTATCCCTTGGAATCTCCAGCTCATAAGGTGACAATTCTTGACCAATGTTATATTTAGTTACTCTTTTATTTATTAAATTATCTCGCAATATTTTTGCTTGAATTAAACTTTCCGATGAAAATCTAGCACTATTGAGATACACTTCCAGATCACTGGAATAGCGGGCATCAAAATAAATACCACACGCATCCAGCACCAATGAGCTTGGTTTTACCAAGTCAGCACCCAAACCCGCTGAGCGTAGAAAACCATCTTCAACTCTCCATAAATTTAATTGATTTTGTTGACACTGCTCAACCAAAGTATCTGTAACCTTACTAGCCCACACCAAAATATTGGTATTAGGTCTGGTTATTGCAGCCCTATCAAGAGATCTGAAGAAAGTAATCCTAGATTTATCCCCCAAAAAATTGGGAATAAAACTGCGTTTCCATGGGGAAAATCCAATTCCTAACCATGTCCCCTGAAAACGTTGCCACTGTCTTTTTTGTTCCAAAATCAATGACAACGTATCTTCAAATTCGCATATAACACCCGTATAAGGATTGATATAACGGCAATAGCGAAGATAGGCCGCACAGAAAATTTCAGCCAGTGTTCGTTTTACATTGCGTCTGTTAACAAGCTGGCGATCCTTTGTGAGCCCCCAGCCTGCATAGAAAGGAACACCAAAACAGTGCACTTCCTTACCTGCGATCAATGCATCAAAACCCAGCTGACTGGTAACTACATAGACTTTTTCAACGCGGTCAAATATTGACCATGGAGATAAATCCTGTCCAATAATCCTACAGCCTTTTTGCTTTGCAAGCTCTTGCAAATAACCACGTTTTCTTCCTGAAATAACGTCAGGATGCACTTTGACACAGATCTCAGCACCTGGATTTTCAGTAATCGCACTTCGCAGCATTTCCCGGAAGTGCCTCTCGGAAGCCAACCCAGCGGTTATTGATATATCACCATAAGTCTGGTCTACCACCAGGATCGCCGGACGCTCATCTGCTAAATCCAGGGGGATGTCAACCGATTTGTTATATTTGCACAAACGGTGGGTACGAAGAAGATGAAGTCCATTTTCAGCCCTATTGAGTTCTTCAACGCTAAAATCACTCGCACTGATCAAGCCCTCAAGATCACTGGGGCGAGAGGCGTCGTAATAAATACCGCTATAGTCCATGACCAAACTATGCGCTTGTGCTCCCTCCACTCCCAATCCCAGAGAGCGTAAAAAACCATCCTCAATACAGAAGTAAGGAAGTCCATTCCGTGTGGCTATTCGCTTTGCCTTTATCGACGTAGCCTTGAGCCCCCAGCCCACCATTTGGCTTACGTTTCTATTAGGTCTGGAAAATACATATTGACACTTAGCGCCAAGAAAACGCTCTAGGGTACGCATTCTGCTAAGTCCTAAAGAGCAGTGCCCAACTACAGGCATTTTTTTGCCTCACTCAGCAGTTTTCCTCTTAAAGCATCATCAGCTGCCAATTGTAAAATGCCTTCTATCCAGAGTGATGGCTCCATAGGTAATAGAATTCCATTCTCCTGATGTCGAACCACCTTACCGTAGATATCCCCCTCAGCATAAATGCCCACCGCACCTGCCTGCGTAATATCATAAAATTTGGTATGGGATCTTGCCCTATTGAAGGGGCTATCCAAAAGAGGAGCTAAGCCTATAGATCGTCCCGGCCTTCGCAGTAAGGATAAATAAGTAGGCCATTTCATAGGGTACAGTACCCGCACTCTTGGTACACCACTAAATAAACGATTTACATGTTTATCCCCAATAATCTCAAAACTCAGATCCGGATTTTCCGCCATTACTTCTTTAATAATTTGATAGAGCCAGTTGATATCCTCATAGTGGGACGCTGATCCATGATAGAAAATAGAAAGTTGCTGTCCTTTATCTAGATCTAGTGGCTCTGCCGACAATAACTCAGGGGACCAATCCCGATATTTACTCTGTAGAAATGGAGTTGAGACCAGTAATTTCGCCCCTATAGACTTTAGCCAACGTTGTTTGGACCAGCTATAGCGCAGGATTTTGGCCTGATAGCGCACTGGCATCCTCGCGAAGGCCGACCAATCCAACAAATCATCATCAAGAAATATCGAAACGCCAGATAACTTGCTTAAATTCTGTTGTATCAGTGATTGCCAGGAACGAGAAATATAACGTACAAAAATGAGCTGCGCCCCTTTGAGCTCACCTTCAGAAGGAAGCTCATTGAAATTCAAGCGCTTGATATTTACCCCAAGCTTGCGTAAGTAGGGAATAACAAAGTAATCGGTCGAGGGATTAGGCCCCTCCTCTACAACGATCCAACGGCTGACTACTTCCATTCATACTCCAATAGTTCAGGTAAATATAGGGTCATCACTTAAAAGGAAATATGATTGGCAGTAGTATCAAAACTGTAATTGAATAGGCAATTGTGAGGGGTAAGCCTGCACGTAAGAAGTCACGTAAATGATAACCACCCAAGTTTTGTACAATTAAATTAGTTTGATAGCCAAAAGGTGTCAGGAAGCTTGCACTGGCCCCATAGGCTACAGCCATCACAAACGGCATCCAACTAACGCCAAAGCTATCGGCTAAACTCCAGGCTAATGGAAATGTGAGCGCCGCTGCAGCATTATTGGTCATCAATTCGGTTAACAACAGAGTTAACAAAAAAATACCAATAACCCCAACAAATGGCCCGGCCCCCTGGAGTGAATCTCGCATTGACAGAGCAAGACTATCTGCCAGTCCACTACCGGAGAAAGCTTCTGCTAAGACTAACGCACTGGCAATAATGATCCAGATCTGGAATGGAAAGCGCCGCTGTAGTTCAGTGGTAGTAACGATGTTCAATATCACCATAAAACCTAGCAATACCACCAAGCCTTTTAGTAGTGAAAAAAACCCCAGAGCTGATCCTGCCACAACACTCGCAAACCCCAGCCCCAGTAACCAGCTGTCCCTAGAAGTTAGTTGGCGCTGTACATCAGTACCACTGATTACATAGAAGTTCTTATCAATATTACGATGGTGCTTAAAATCCTGTCCTACCGCTAAAAGTAAGGCATCTCCGGGTTGAAGCTCAATCTCACCAAGCTTTCCGGACAGGCGATCTCCGCCTCGGCGCATTGCCACCACGGCTGCATCGAAACGAGTTCGAAACTGACAACTTTTTAAGGTTTCACCGACGATACTGGAATTGGGAGTTAGAACGACCTCTGTCAGGTCCATATGCAGAGTATCATCATCCAATGCAAACAAATGCAGCCCCTCTATAGCCTGGAGCCTTTGTATGTCACGTACATCACCACTAAAAATCAGCTTGTCACCACTACGAATAAGTTCGGTGGGGGCCACAGGGCTAATACTCTGCCCTCCACGGACAATCTCGATTAGGTAAAGTGTTTCCAGTTGGCGCAAATTGTTTTGCTCGACACTACGACCATCCAACGGTGAAGCGGGAGTGACTTCAGCCTCCAACAAATATTGAGCCGCCTCCTCCTCTACAGTGCCTCCTTCAGGGAGCAGACGATTGCATAGAAACAATACTACCAGCCCGACCACAACCGCAGCACTACCAATAGGTAGGAAAGCAAAAAAGTCCAGTGACGCTTCCCCCCTATCCAGAACAAAGCTATTCACAATCAAATTTGTGGAGGTACCTATCAGTGTCAGCGTACCACCGAGAATAGCCGCATAAGATAACGGCAACAGCAGCTTGCCTGAGGGGTGGCGCTTCTGAGCCTTAACGCTGGATGCCAACGCCGCGACAATAGCTGTATTATTTAAAAAAGCAGAGCTCAAGGCTGTAGCACAAGTAAGTCTTAGTAAGCTGGATTTCAACCTACCACCGATCAATCCATCAGAGATCGCCCTGAGCCAGCGTGCTTTCTCCAAACCAATAGAGATTAGTAGTAACACGACCAATGTCACCAAGCCAGGGTTAACCGCTTTTTGTAGCACCGACTCGGCTGGAACCAAACCGGTCAAAAAACATACAGTAGCAGCAGAGGCAAAAACCAGAGAGGGACGAACGCGACTAAAAATCAAGGTAAAGATAACTAGAACGAAAGTGCCGGCAACAAAGAATTGGGAGAAAGTCATAAAGTTGGAGTGTCGCTCTGGTAACCTAGGTAGATACTTCACCTGATAGATATCTTTGGCAAAGGCAAACTATACTAAATCTGTTGCCAACACCCAACGATTAGCTTATCCCCCATCCTCGAGATTAACTCAGCTCTTCTATCAAAGGAGTTCATACCGTCACGTTATTCAGAGAACTCCTTAGAGAGACTAATAAGGGAGCCGGTTCTCAATACCGCAAACATGATTCTCACCGCAAAAGTTACAATCTGGTTAAAACATAACCACATAAAGCAATATACCAACCCAGAGGGTCATCATAGGATAAATTGATTTCGTCCGTGAACACTCATTAAAACCTCATATGAAATTTGGCAATGAGTATGAAAGCGGCTGTATGATAGGGAGTATCAGCTATTAATCTATATACTATCATATATACAAAATCTTATTGATAGCTGGGAACTTACTCATCTCGTGATCGAGCGATTTAGGGGGTCAGCTCTATAGAGCCGGCATATTCGGTCAACCTGAGATATAGGACAAACTGATATTACATCTACAAAAGACTTAGAAGCTTAAAACAAATCCTAAATTTTAGTTTAACCCTCATCGAGCTTTCTTTCAGTTTTTTCGTACTCCTAAACTGGAGCGCTTTACATCCTGAGTAGCTACTCAAATACTATAGTCAGAATAAATTTTTCGGTCTTGACAGACAAGCAACCGAGCAAACCATAACCCCCTGACATTTGTCGTCGGATTTTATCATTCAACGCCACAAAGGGGCTTTTGTTCTCTCATTTAGTCCTAGAGAAAAATCCTCTCTTGTGTGAGTCAAGAATGGACTGTAGTAAGGGTCTTTTCCCTCATCTGTAGACCACCGTGTCTTCAAACTCATTGCCTCACGATCAAATCGAGCCCGTTTTGTTGGCGTATTATCAATACCGCGACTGATAGATTCATGGTGATACATTTCTGCCCAAGGCGTCCATAAATTACGATAACCAGCTTCCTTAACCTTCAAACAGAAATCAACATCATTGAAAGCCACCTCAAAATGTTCTTCGTCTAACCCACCAACAGTTTCATAAATACTCTTGCGTACCACTAAGCAAGCCGCTGTAACCGCGGAGAAATTTTGTGTACACATCAGACGATTCATATATCCTTCTTCATGGCGATGATAGAACTTATGAGCATGACCTGCTAATCGCCCCAGACCAATAACGACACCAGCGTGTTGTATACGGCCATCACCATAATACAATTTGGCACCAACACAGCCTATATCTGGCCTTAAGGCATGGGAAACCATTTCATTCAGCCAGTCAGGAGAAATCACTTCGATATCATTGTTTATCAGGCCTATGATATCACCACGAACATGTTGGACGCCAAAGTTGTTGATTGCCGAGTAATTAAAAGGTGCATCGTACTTAAGTACCCTAACATTGGGATATCTTTTCAACGCAGACAAATATTTTAGTGTTTTCGGATCAACACTTTGGTTATCCAGAACCAGTATTTCGTAGTTTCTATAGATGGTCCGACAAACAATACTTTCGATGCATTGACGAAGTATCGATAACATATCTCGAGTGGGGATCAAAAGAGAAACCAGGGGTTCTTCTTTTTGAAGAGGCCAACGAACTTTAAGTACCTTATGATTTTTAATAGCCTTTACTTCAACATTCCTACGTCCTACATCATTTAAATACGCCTTTAAAATATGCTGGCTCTTTTGTAGATAGCTTGTATTATCAAAGGATTTCTGCCTGTGAAAAAGGACTCTGGGAACATGGATAATTTCCCGTTGCGGTTTCTTTATCTTTCGTAAAGCCAGGAGAAATAACGAATAATCCCATGCCTCTTCAGAAAATAATTTATAAATTTCAGAGAACTCTACCAAGCCGGGAGCAAAAAGGACAAATTCACCAATATAATTTCTTGAAAAGAAAAGATCAGGATTCCAAGCAGGCTTGAAATCAGGCAGACATCTTTTCCCAGCTTCATTAAGAAAATCCTCATCCGCATAGATTAGTTTTGCATGCGGCTTGCTCTGCAAGACATACTGTAGACAAGTGAGTGCTTTGGAGGCAAGTGATGCACGCGGAGGACATAAAAGTTGATAAGTATCAAAAGAAATAAGATTTGAAAATTGATTTATAGATATAGATTTATCAAACCATTTAATTTGATTATTTACACTCACAATTTCATCAAGCACATTAAAAGTGTCTCTTTTAATGTCATCTGAAAGCAAAATAAACAATTTCCAAGTTTTATAATCTTGGTCCAGAATAGAATCTATGGTACTTCTAATAGAGTCCAGGGAGTCACTTTTATTAATGGGCATTAACAATAAAAATTTAACTTTATCAGAGGAATCAAGCGAATCGGGCCAAAACGTTGGTTCTATTTTATTAACCCAATCTCTATAAGAAACCCGCACCCCAGCTGGTCTAAATGTGGCATCGTAACAAGCCCAGCGATTTGTGAGCCTGAATGGCACTTGTAATTGGCGGCGTTTGAGTCGTGAACGCATTCGATCACGAGCAAAAAGTAACGACACACGAACAAGGGTTAATTGGCGAATGGTAAATTTGCACTCAGTTTGAGCAGGAGAAAATTGTAGTTCCTCTCCTCCCCTGGCAAACCAAAGCAAACGCTTGGATATACGCCCATTACGAACAGGCAAACGAAGATATTGGGACCTTCGTCGACCTTGATGTTGAAGTATAAAACTAGAGTCTAAGTAGCTATGATCCGACTCAATTAAAACTTCTACCATGTACCAACCACGAGAAAACTCACCATTAGTAATAGAAAATTTAGATTGACGAGAGGTAGATTTTCCAATAATACAACCATCAATACTTTTATTGATTTTGATGCCTTGAAGCGGCCGCAACAATGGTCGTAGGTCGTATCTAGTAAAATGAGGAACAGTAATTCTTAAATGTTTAGACTCCATATACATCCCCACAAGCTCCCATTATATGAACTATGCATCTCAGGCTAATACTGCGTATTAACTTTAAAATATTATTAATAATTATTCACAAAAAAACCCAAAGAGATTGATAATTCTTGGGCGAATTAACTGCAGAAAAAGTTCCATGGATCATTTTACAACTCAAATCATTAAGAAAAGTCATACAAAAACCGGGAGGTAAAAATGGATGCCAGAAATACCAACTTAACATTTTTTCCATAACACTTAGGCCGACTATATAATTTTTTTAAATATAATATGATGTCGATATAACAAAAAATAAGATTATTAACAACCATCTTTTAAGCGTCAAAATTAATTGTCAACCTTAATATTTATAATTATTTGAGCTGCCATCTATCTAATACCCTTTATATCAGAGACAAATAGAGTGTTCGATTGAATACAAAGCACGACAAAACCAATCACCCTCTATGGACCAGCAATCAAGTATAAACATAAATCACCATAAAAACTTTATGAGGAATTTTATGCCACAATCGACTCTAAAGGGCTTCTAACTAAAAATTCGAGAATGTTACTAGAGGCTGTTTCATAACTTATCTCGCAATTACAGAGAAAAAAGTCCAGTAATAGTGAGCCGATTCAAGTCAGAGTTAACCGATGATCAATGGAGATTGATCGAACCTTGTCTTCCTGAGTTAAAACGAGGAAAGGGAGGCCCAAAACCCATTGATAATCGAGCCTGTTTTGAAGGCATCCTGTGGGTTTTGCGTTCTGGAGCGCGATGGAAAGATCTTCCCTCACACTATCCATCACCGAGTACATGCTGGAGAAGGCTTCAATTTTGGGAAGATCATGGAGCTTGGTTACAGGCATGGAGAAGATTCCTGGAGCTGGTGGATCAACAGTCTTTACTTAACTGGGAGGAGGTCTTTTCTTATGGCAGCTTTGCACCAGCAAAAAAGGGGGCTTCGAAGTCGGGGAAACCAAATTACTTCGGCCTCACCAGCAGAAGTAAAGTTATTACACCCATTACTTGATGTTACGTATAAAAATACAAAGATCCATCGCTTAGTTTATGATAAAGCGGCGGAGTCTGATTCACTTCGAGATAGGCTGTTAAGTCGTGGAATCGACCTTATCTGTCCACATAGGAGAAATAGGAAAAAAGCCTCAAGGCTGGATGGTAGGAAGCTTAGAAGGTATACTCGCCGTTAGGAAGTTGAGCGGACTTTTGCGTGGTTGGGAAATTACCACCGTTTGGTTGTTAGATGGGAGCGATATTTGTCCACTTATCGTGCTTTTTTCTATATTGCATGCATGTTAATTACGATAAAGAAGTTATGAAATAGCTTCTAGTGATGGAAGCTATTTCCGCTGTCAACCCACAAATCGATCAATAAACATCCCAATAATATTTGCTTATCAATGAAGCTGTAATTAATTAAGAGCCCGTGTAATAATTAACTCTCATAGCTGCATTCACTTAAAGTCAAATCAAAAATAAATAAGAAACAAATTAACATCCAGCGAAGAACATCGAAAAAGAAATATTTTCAACAAAAATTGAAATCAGAGTGCTCGCATCTAGTTAATATTGAAAACTCATTATAACTCTCTACTTATAAAAAGTATGATATTAAACATAAAAATCAGACCTGACATTTTGTACTGTTTAATTTAAGTATAATCTATCTTGGCATATTTTCTTCTATCTTAAGGGAACAACTTTTATAATTATTTTTTAGCTGATACCTTATTGCTTAAGAATATTGTTAAAAAAACAATATTTGCTCGATTTAAAAAGATTTCGGGCTTTTTCAGGAGGCTTAAGAGAAATATATATTTCCGGAGGGTATGTAAGACGGCTTGGCTGTAAGCAAAAGTCATATAATAAAATACGATACAAGAGGGTGAAAGATTAAATATCAATCCCCCATCAAATACCAAACAGTAACTTTATGTATCACTCATAAATTTTATATTACAGAGGAAATTATTATATTTAATCCAGCTTTAATGTTATATATCGATTAAAATATTTTCTCTTGTATAGAGATTAGGGCATATTTCATAAACTTACCATTTTCAAGGATACAAGCCTTGGAATGCATTCCCGAAGAATTCATCAATACTGAAATTTTAACTGGGTGTTTTACAAGCGTAGTAATAGGATAAAAATGAACTATTTTGTAAAAATACAAGCCACAACTTTAAGTAAATCCAATTTTGATATTTGCATATTTTTCCAGACTACTAACTTCAGCTTTTCCCGAGATAACTTTAGAACATACTCACTGTAGAGGTTAACCATTTGATATAAAAATAATATATCAGGAACCACTGATCCATTAACAAGTACCATAGGCAGTCCATACGCGAATACGCGAATACACAAATCAATTCGCAGCTCCTAGGAAGAATCCATATGATAACATCAAAAGCATTTTTCTGAGACTTAATGTACCTTTATCTTTTATTAATTGACACATTGTAGGATATAAAAACTTAAGCAGAGAAACACTCCGCAAAATACCTTCATTATCGTTCAAAACAACTAATTAATTAGCAGTATTAATGTTTTTAGCGCAATAAAAAATAATTTTCGTTTTAGATTTGACATAGAGGTATATTTCGATAAAATAACTTTTTGGATCTCAGCCGAAAAAATCTAGCCAGAACATTAAGCAATTCAAATTAACAGTGTTTTTCTGGTCAAAAAATTGCGAAGCATACCTACGCAGTTAGTAATCGGACTAGTTAGATGGATATGAAATATATCTTCTATTAATAAGCCTCTAAGTGTCGTTAGTAAGCCAAATATTTTATTGCGGCAAAGATGTCTGTTCAGCTATCTTCGATAGTACTGTTTTTAATCGATCACGCAATACGGTTTCACTAAAGTATTTTCTTGCATGCATACGACCCGCTTTACCAAAATTCAGACGTAGGTCCTTACTCTGAACTAATTCAATTATTCTGTCAGCTACAGAATTTAAATTTTTAAATGGAATCAGGAAGCCAGTCTTTCCATTGACTATTAGCTCTGGTAGAGCCCCCCAGTGATATGCAACAACTGGTAACCCTGCAGCCATTGCCTCCAATACAGTACGCCCGAATGACTCCTGAAAATTTGATAAATTCACCACGATATCCACATTGGATAACGCTTGCCATGGGTAGGCTGTATAGTTATTAAATTCTAAGCATTTTGCTACCTCACCATTGCGCTTCTGAATTTGTAAAGACTTAATATACTCAGTCTCTGGGCCAATCAATTTACAAATTACGGGAATCTCCCGTTGCTCAAGTATATCAGCTAATTCAACAAAATCTGCTAGTCCCTTCTTGGGTAAGTTACTGCTAATAAGGGCAATGGTAATAAGCTTATTGTCAGGAGCAACAGGAGACTGAATAGACACAAATTTGGAGACATTCACTATATTTGGTACCACAACAGTGTTACTTGAAGCTATTTCTCGCTCTACGGCCAGAGAGTTAACTAAAACAATGTCTGCTAATTTACGCACTCGATCAGTGATTAATTCAGGACCCGCGCCCAAAACCCAACAAAGTGCCTCATCTGCGAATGGTAGCTCTCGTACATGCACAATATTAAGGATATTTAGCTGTTGAGCTGCTATCAACGGTTCATCAAGAACTAATGTATTGGCATAAACAGCACGAATATCAAATCTCTTGATCAGGTTCTTAAACTCTTCCAGAGTATGGGAATTAATACTTCGCCCAGCCTTCCACCAGCCATAGGGTATAACTGTAAGTGCTACTGCCTTAGACTTAATAGACTCAACATAGTCAATATTGATAGCGCTTGGTAATACAACAAATAGGTTTACTCCCAATTCGTTTAAGACTTTAAGCACATCTAGTAAGCTACGTTCTGCTCCATATAAGTGCTTGCCAGCCTGGTGTGCACATATTAATAGATTCGGTGCTCCAGAACGCTGAACTTGATTTCCAGGTATTACATCCAGAGATTTTAATCCTTGTACACGGCCCACAGTTAAAAAGTGGAGCAATGCCGGTAAATTTGCCGCCCTGGCCTGAGGGAAGCGATACTCATAGTAAGAGGTACTAAACAATGGGCCTGGATCCTTCCCCTCCGTAGATCCCACCTTCCAATAATGTTCAAATAGATCTACCGGTGCATCTTGCAAATCTGGGTACTGCTCCAAATACCACGCAGGATCAAAATAACCAGACTGCTGTACCAGATCCATAGGGTTAAATAAATTTTCAATTTTTCCGGTGGTACCGATTACGTAGGGAGCCTGGAAAGGCCTAACCTTGGGTATTTCAGGTAAATAAAGATCATTTAGGGACTTAATTTCTGAATGCCAGCGCCTAGCTGCATCCTCATAGTCTTTTCTAACCCCATAATAACGTGTAATAAGGTGGGTCTCCTCACAAAGACTTAAAGAATCCTTGTGAATACGACCAAAGCTAAGAGGTACCCCGGGTAAAATTTCGGTTAAAGCATCCTCCCCAAAATATTTGATAATTCTTAAGTAATACTCAGTATCACTATTAACAGAAACCCTATCCCAATAGCCCAGTGCGTTAAAAACTGAGCGACGAAACATTAAAGAAGAAATATTGCGATAAACCCAACTATCCTCCAATCTCCAGTGCGAAAAAAGAAAATTTTCAGTGGTCCGTACCCAATGAGAGGTACAGGCAACTTTATCAGGATTAGATAATAGGGTGTTAGCCTGATATTCGATCTTTTGAGGGTGTGACCAATCATCGCTATCATGAGTTGTAATTAGGTCACCTTCTGCAACAGAAAGTCCTGTATTACGAGCGGCATAGGTTCCTAAATTTTTGTTATGACGTAGCAATCTAATTACTATACCAGGGCGTAAAGAAGTATTTATTACGTAATTTTGCATTAATTGCCAAGTGTTATCTTCACTGGCATCATCAACAATCAAAATTTCCAAATTTCGCCAAGTTTGCTCACTCAATGAACGAAGTGCCGTAATTAGAGTCCGTTCCGCATTATAAACAGGAACTATCACCGATACTTTCGCTTCCTCACAATTTTTAGCAATAGGTAATGATTTTATCAGATAGAGAGAATCGAGATTTAGAGTAGCATTACATTTTTCATCCAGAGCATATAGCCCATGCTGTAAAAAAACTCTGTTCAGTATTGTTAAACGAGATTCGTCTTGGTTTCTATTGACAAAACCGTTAATGATTCTGAAAGAAATTAAATTAATCTCTGCAAGAGATACATCAATCTTACTTCCAAAACGTCGAGAAAATAATTCAAACGTTTTCTTCGCTATATTCCAATGATTACATTGTAATGCAGCTTCCAATAATAGTAGATAGGGACCGGCATGAGAAGGATAGTAATGATGAGAAGTTAGAAGCAGTTGAAGAGAGTTCAACACCTTCACCCACTCATTATGTACGGCATACCAACGTGCTATGGTCCAGGCTGCATATTGACGCTCTTGTTCTATTGAATTGGTCTCTAATAGAAAATGCTCTAGGCGAGGCAAAAGTATTCTATCGCCTCCCCTCCACAGATGATATTCCCATGCCATAACTCGATTTTGAAAGGGGCGTCGCCCCTCAAATCTACCATAGTTAACATAGTGAATCCAAGGGTTGACTCCTGCAGCGGCAACATCTGGGTAGGTTTTGAGATACCAATCCGAGTCGAACTGTTCGGCAGTAATCAAAAGATCCTCATTCCTCGTAGAATAGGATTTTGAAAGTTTGCCTTTTAGCATACGAAACAAGCGTTTGATACAAAACACAGGATAGAATAACTCAACAGGGTAGTGGCTGTCGGCCCTCATCCTTTCCCATAGAGATGTAGTGGATCAAAGGATTAAATCCGCTATCTTTAACATCAGGATTACTATCAAGGTACCACTGACTATCAAAATCAGGCCCTGGGTTACGCCCCTCGAAGGCACCAAGATTTAAGTAATGTAATGCTGGATTGCATGCTGAGTTTTTATCTTCTGCTATGTCCGGATAGGAGTTTAAGTACCATTCAGCATTGAACAAACCTGATTGAGTAATTTGATCTAAATCTTTTTTCTGCTTACGCATTTTTTTCGCGCGTTTACTAAAAGGAATAGCAACCTGAAGGCTCTTTTTACTGCCAACCTGCTCTACCTCAGTTAAGCACTGGTCAAGGTTTCCATCTATCTTCATACGAAGACTAGTCATTTCTTCTTCTTTTTCTTCCAATAAACGAGTCAGTAATGAAAGTTCTTTAAAACGTTCATCGACAGCCCCTTTTGCACCAGCTAGATCCGACTTTAAAGATTGAATACGGAGCTGTAACTGTTGTTTCGATTGCAAAAGTGTATCCCGTTCATTTTCTACGGACTTCAGTCCTTGGTCTAAACTCTTACATCGAGAACTTAGTTCCTCACGTGATTTTTCTATTTCTTGTCTTTCTTGTCGAGCTTGTCTTAGATTCTCTTCAGTAGACTTAAGTGATTTTTCCAGCAGAAGCACACGTTCTTGACTTTTTTGAGAGTGCATATTTTTTGTCGATAAATCTTTTTTCAAATGTTCAAAAGCCACCTCTTGTCGATCATGAGATTCCTTAAACTCAACGAGCTTATTGTTTCGATCTATCAATTCATTCTCAAGATTTTTTATCTTGTTATTTAAATTAAGGTTCTTTTCTTCATAATTAGACTCTAAATCCGCCTTCTGTTTTTCAGAAATAGCTAACAACTCAGTAAGATTTGATATCTTATTAGAACTATTCTTTAATAAAGACTCTTTTTCAATTAATTCCTGAGCCAGTTTTTGGCTTTTACCCTGGAATAAACTCTTATCTGATTTGATCTCATCAATCCTTTTCTTGAATTGATCGGCTTCATTCCTATATTGTTTTTCAGTATTTTGTGCTTTCTGCCACTCATCATGAAGAACACCGACCCTAATTTCCAACTCTGATTTTTCCAAGTCTTTACTCTCACATTTTTTTTGAACCTCCAAGATTTCCTGTTCTAATAGCAAAACCCTGTCTTCAAGTTTAATTTTTTCATCAAAAATAACACTTGATTTTTCCTCGAGCTCCTCTAGATCCAACTCTAATTTTTCAGTGAGATCTTGTGCTGTTTTTCTTCTATGCTCTTCCTCTTCTAGAGCTTGTATCCACTCATTAAGCTCGCCTTCTTCAATTAAGGCAGCTTCTAATTTACTTTCTGCTTTCGCAAGGTTCCGCTCAAGTTCTTCGGCATACTCCTGAGTCTGTAGCCACTGTTTCTGAGCTTCCTCGAATACGTGGAGCTTTTGTTCAATTTTTATTTTTTCTTGATCTGCAGCATTAAACTTACTTTGTAGATCAATCAAATTTGATTCAACTTTCTTAGCCCGTTCTTGTGCTTTGTGCCAGATTTCTTTTTCCTTATTGAGAGAATCCAACTGAGTGAACAGTTGATTTTTTTCAGAGGATATTTTCTTATAGTTAGATTCCATTTCAGCAAGAGTACTTTCTAGCTTCTCAGCACGATCTCGGGTCTCTTTCCATTTTCTATGCTCTTGCTCTAGCTTCTGTGTTCGTTGCAACAACTGTGCCTTCTCTGAATAAGAAACTTTAAGCTTAAATTCAATATCTTCTATATTTTTATGCAATTTTTCTGAATTGCTTTTTACCTCATTCCACTGAAGCTTTTCCTTCTCTAATTTCTTAACCTTAAACTCAGAAGCAACTTTTTCTCTGGATTCATTTTCTAAATTTCTCACAAGGTCGGAAACTTTTTTCTCCAGTTGCGTCGACCGCTCTTTCGAGTCAAGAAGCAACTGGTTCTCGCGCTTTAATTTATCCAGATGTTCTTGAAGTATTTTATTCTCAGCAGAAATACTTTCTGAATTTTTACCTAAATCGGAGAGACTCTTCTCAAGTTGAACCACACTATCTTGGGCCTGCTTTCTTAACTGCTTCTCACCCTTTAGGGAATTCACCTGCTCTACTAATAATATCTTTTCTTGAGCATGATTATCAGAAACCTTTTTCAACTCAACAATGCTTTTCTCAAGTTTAGAAACATGGTCTTGAGCCACTTTCCTAAGATTTTGCTCTTCGCTTAATTTCTTTAGCTGATCTTGAAGCTCTTTATTTTCTAAAGACGTACTCTCTGATTTTTTAACAAGTTCAGCATGTTTTTTTTCCAGCTGAACCAAACGGTCTTGCGCTTGCTTTTTTAGATTATGCTCCCCTTGTAAAGTTTGCATTTTTTCTTCAAGCTTCTTCTTCTCTAAAGAAATACTATCCGAATCTTTCTTAGCTTGAGCTAGATTATTTTCTAGTTGAGATAATTGGTCTTGCGTCTGCTTTCTTAACTGCTCCTCTTCCTTTAGAGAATTCACCTGCTCTACTAATGTTATCTTTTCTTTAGCATGAAGGTCAGAGGCCTTTTTCAACTCAACAATATTTTTCTCAAGCTTGGAAACATGGTCTTGAGCCATTTGTTTAAGCTTTTGTTCTTCGCTTAATTTCTTTAGCTGATCTTGAAGATTTTTGTTTTCTAAAGATGTACTCTCTGATTTTTTAACAAGTTCAGTATGGTTTTTTTCTAACTGAACTAAACAGTCTTGTACTTGCTTTCTAAGCTTTTGCTCCCCGTCTAAACTCTGTATTTTTTCTTCAAGCTTCTTCTTCTCTAAAGTAATACTGGCCGAATCTTTCCTAGCTTGAGATAGGTTTTTTTCCAGTTGAGAAACTTGGTCTTGTGCCTGCTTCCTAAGTTGTTCTTCACCCTTTAACTTAAGGACCTGTTCTTCAAACTTATTCTTGGCTAAGTCAATAGTTTTAGACTTGTTGATAACATCAGCGAGATTCTTTTCAAGCTTCAAAACACTTTCTTCAGCTTTCTCCCTGATCCGTTTTTCTTCCTGAAATTTTAGTTGCTCTTCATCAAACTTTTTCTTGTCCCGTATATTAACATCGTATTTAGCTTTAATTTCAGAAAATTTAGCTTCCAATTCTGAATAGTTTTTCTGGAGCTGAACTCTAATCTGTTCTTCTGCCTGTAATTTTTTCAAATTTTGCTCAAGTTCTTTTTTAGAAGCTCCGGCATTAACAGATTGGCATAAAACTTCTTCTAGCTCTTTCTCTAGTTTTTCAGCTCTGGTTTGAATCTTTTTTTGCTTCTGTTCCTGAATTGATAAATCTGTTTTTAGAACATCATTTATAGATTTTTGTGCATTTAATGTTTCATCGTTCTTAGAGATAACGTCTTGGAGTTCTATTTTTGTTTTTTCATTCTCCTCAAGCTTTAGCTTTAAAGCTGCAACCTCATTGTCTTTTTTTTTGTGGGAATCCCGTTCACTTGTTAATTCATGTTTTATAGCTTGCAGCTTCTCATCTTGCTTAGTTAACTCCTCTTTTCGTGAGTTAATCTCTGCAAGATTTTTAATGCCCTCATCTTTTAATTGTTTTAATAACTCATCCTTTAAGGAAAGCCTATTCTCTAAATCCTTGATATTTGTTGATAATTTTTCAGATTCGTCTTTTTGCTGCTTAAACAACTCTTTCAGCCGTTGATGCTCAGACTGAACTTTGTTCTTTTCTTCAGTGCTATATTCTGAACGTACTTGATATTTTGTTAACTCTTGTCTCAGCTCAATACCTTCTGCATGAAATTGTAAAAGTTGTTGATTACGCTCATTTACTTGTTGGTATTGTTCATCTAGCCTCTGACGTAGTTTTTCAACTTCAAGTTTCAGATCATCACGGAACTCCTGTAAAACACTGACTCTCTCAGCCAATTGGCCACGCTCATGAGCGTTTTGTTCAACAATTTTCTCCATGCGCAGGCTAAAATTTTCCAACTCTCTTTTTTTAGAGTCCAGTTGAATCTGAGCATTTCCATAATCTGCCCCCAACCGCTTCAATTTAGTCTCTTGCTCGCCTAAATTGGTCTCCAATATTTCAGCTTTTTGTTGATATTCTTTAGCCTGTAATGCATCTTTACAAGTCCTGCCCAGACGGGCAAAAACATCTCTGACTACTTGCAAGGATGAATTTGAATCAACCCTATCAAACAAATTAGTCATTAGAGGGCCTAATTCTCCACCTACAGAAACAACACCCAACCCTTCGCCATGATGAAATGTAAAAGTTGGATATTCTTTTGAAAATTCTTGAAAGACATGATTAATTTCACAGTTTGGTGCCAATTTTGAAACACCTGGTATAAGCAGTATTCCGTAGGGAGAGAGTTTTGACTTCCAACGTGTTAATAAGCCATCTAGATCCTCTTCCTCAGTGGGATTCACTAAGAGAAGATCAATAGTTCTATCTTCAAACTGACTAGCAGCTTTTAGCAGGCTACTATCTAGCCTAAGAGAGAAACTATCATAGTTCTGATCATTGAAATTTATAGCTTCAAAACTTGAAGAATCTAGATCATTCACAACTTGTGGATAAGTCACATAACAACGCGTCTCCATTCTCAGTCTTTGAACAGCTTGACAAAGTGCAAGATGAGCAACACCAGTCTCCAATCCTAAGGTCATTGAAATCCTTGGCTGGTGTGCCTCCATCAACCAAAATAGAAAGGGAACATGCTCTAACCATAAGGATTTACGAAGAAAAGTTGGCGCCCAAAACATTGAACTTTGGGCCAAGTTATTTATTGCGGGTTTTAACGCCAGATCAGATTGCATTTCAATAGTTCCCTTATCGGCCTAGTGTACTTCTTAAAAGATACATTAGATTTGTAACAATAAATGCTTTATAGGTGACTAATACATACAATTGAAAAAATTAAAAACATCAGCATGTCAAGCAAAAATATTTTTGTTAACTTAATGTTCTTATTGAACCTGTATTCTTAACAAATATTCAGAGAAAAAATTTAAATATGTTGTGATTCTTAAAATTAATAAAAACACACAAAATAGTTGGAACAAACAACCGCCAACAGTCAAGTTAGTTTTAATATCCTTACATATATAAATCTAAAGATTAATTTAGAGGTCATGAAGACTAAATTACCTAGCTATTGCTCATATTAAAATAATTGAATCTTATGAATGTAATATGCGACAACAATATATGTTTAAATTTCTCTCATCCGTAAATGTATGGCACATTCAAATTTTATATTTATATCCACTAAAAAACAGAAGTAGCAAGTATCTCACTTGGTTTTACTTATGACAAAAGAAAATTTTCCTTTGGCGGGTAATTTTATTATGGTGAAATAAGACGGCCCAAGCCTTTTTCCATTGGATAGTATTCCAAAATTAAACCGTATTTCTTCGACCACTGTTCACAGATATCTCGCTCTTCTTTACGGATAGTATCGTCCATCCATATTTCAGCCTTAGACGATAGCTTATCTGACAAAGCTGGTAGTGCAGGGTAGCGGCTATGCCGACATGTGGCACCAGGAGGCCCGTCAACCAAAACTAGATCTACAAATTCAATCCCTTTTAATAGTGATAGAGGATACCAGAGTAAAGGCATGACAATATTATCATTTTTATGCAGATGTTCCCCATTCCAGACTTCTAAGTCTCCAATGCGAAGATCTACCCATGATTGCAGAAACTCTCTTTCGAGAGCAGATTGTGTCTGCTTACCATAGTGAATACTATGTTCAATAGAGATTAGCTTGCCAAGTCCATTTTGACGCAGTGCGTCTGCCATTACTAATGTAGAGGCTCCACTACCAAATTCAACAATCACTTTTGGACGGTGTGTCATAATATGAGTATGGAGCTTTAGTAAAATATCTGGAGATGTAGCCCAACCTCTCAGTGGTGGCAACTGTCCCTTAATAGATAACCGTTGCTGTAGCCAGCTAAGGGCCTCTAATTGCATATAAAGCCGATCCTGAACCCTAATAAGATCTCGGGTGAACTTATTAGAATTTTCGTTACCAACCACACAGATCTTACTTTCTATTTTTTCCATTAACTCATTCAGGGTATCCATTTGAGTTTCAGACATAATGGTAGATAACCCCTCAGAGTTTCATGAGTATTAAGATGAATGATATCATCCCAAATGGTGAACTGGATAATGCCATGTATTCATAAAGCTTTGGTTTGTAATTTATTGATCATAATAACTTTTAAGTTTCAAAAAATAATCAATCTAATTAAATACAATTGCATTGGACAATAGCACAATTAAATTCTCTATGTTTGTCTTTTTTTGACATAATTAACATCGCCCATAACTATCTTCGAAGCGTACAATATCATCTTCTCCCAAATATTCTCCACTTTGCACTTCAATCATAATGAGAGGAATTATTCCAGGATTTTCTAATCTATGTCGATGCCCAGCTGGGATGTAGGTAGATTCATTGGTCCTCAGAAGAATATCATTATCACCATTGATTACCTTAGCCGTGCCTTTTACAACAATCCAATGCTCACTTCGATGATGATGCATTTGTAAAGACAGAGAAGCTCCAGGCTTGACCTCAATACGCTTCATCTTAAAACCTTCGCCCTCCTCTAAAACGGTATAGGTTCCCCAGGGTCGATGCGAAGTTACATGTTGATGATGTAATTCTCCACCGCTATCCTTAAGACGCTTTACTATTTGCTTGACTTTCTGACTACTATCTTGATTAGCTACCAGTAGGGCATCAGGTGTATCGATAATCATAAGATCTTCAACACCTACCGCAGCCGTTAGTCGGTATGAACTTTGAATATAGATATTAGAGCAATCCTCAAGTTCAGCAATACCGATTACTCGATTTCCATTGCTGTCTGATTCCACCAGTTTAGACATGGCTTGCCAACAGCCAATATCACTCCAACCCAAGCTACAAGGAACCACAGATATTCTTGAAGATTTCTCCATCAGTGCATAATCGATGGAATCGTCTTCTACCCTGGCAAAAATTTCTGGGTCAAACCGAGCCAACGTACAACCTCTCCCCTCACTGCGATGACAGAATTCGAAGGCACTATCTACACTCTTAGCAAGACTTGGTGAGTGAGTAGTCATCTCTTCCAATAATGTACCTACACGGAAACAAAACATGCCTGAATTCCATAAATAGCGCCCACTGGAAAAGTATTGCTTAGCCAAGCTATGACTTGGCTTTTCTACAAAGCGCTCTACATTGAATGCATGTCGACCTGAAGTGTCACATCCCTCAGCAATTTCTATATAACCAAAACTCGTTTCTTCACGTGTTGGTTGAATACCAAATGTAATAAGACGACCTTCATTAGCTATCTCTGAAGCAAATGAAACTGCTTCTATGAAGGCATCTTGATTTTTTACCAAATGATCAGCTGGAAGGACCAACATCAATGCATCACTACCATAGCGAAGCTGTAACTCCAAAGCTGCAGAATAAATCGCAGGTGCAGTATTACGTCCACAGGGTTCTAATAAATAATGAAGTGGTATGGTGGGTGATAGTTCACGATACTCGTCTTCAATACGAAAAAAAAGTTCCGTATTTGCTACTGTGGTAACACTTTCCACGGAATCTATAGAAATTCCTCTAAGGAATGTTTTCTGAAGAAGTGAAAGCCCATCATTCATTTTTATAAATGGCTTAGGGTTTGCCTCTCTTGATACAGGCCATAAACGAGATCCCGAACCACCGGCTATTATCACGATATGCACAGCACTCCTCCAATTAGCGTAATTATTTAGAATCAACATCCCTAATCATAAAATTTTAAATTCATACAAAAATCAATGAACATATTTATATATAAAAAAAAGAACCGCCTACAAATTGATTTAACGAAAACTTATAAAATAAAGTGTTTTTTACTTACTTTTCTTTTTTTAAACTAAGATCTACAATCAAATCAATCAGGAATTCATCCCTTGCTGAAAACTCATGTTTCATTGTTATTTCATTTTTTCTCTCTTTTAAAAATGGTTCGAAATCACCTTTAAGATATGGATATTTAGCAATAACTCTTTCATTAGAAACTTTACATTGATCATATATTCTTAAAACATTAGCGTGTGATAAGACTCCATATTCTTCACCAAAATCAGAATATTTTTTCCTGAATTTATGAGCCCAGCGTTCAGTTTCCATTTTTGAGAGCCCCTGCTTCCAAAAACGTGACGTAAGTCTTCTGATCAAATCTGTTAATTCGAAACTAACCCGATTATTTACATTTACTTGCGATGTATTTAAGTAGATTGATGGCACTCCTATGGTAGAAAGAAAACAAGGTAAAACGCCATCGCCATTAATGCATCTATTATAAGAAAAAAAAGTAGTATGAAAATAACTGGACCAAGAACGTAATAAATCAAAATAATTGAATCTAGGTTTTGGAAGCTGTTTTGTTACATAGTCATCGATAGATAATATGTTCTGTCCTGATTTAGTTTCCTGTAACCACAAGGACTCTATCAGTTCATATTGAGGCCTTAGATAACATATGACATCGATATCAAATCTGTATTTTTGTGCAAAGCTATAGATATAGTGGGGCATAAGATCACCCCCTTGTAAAGTTGAAAATGCTTCACAACTTAATACTACATTTTCACAATTTGATTCATTAATCTCTTTCAGTAACTCAACCCACCCTCCTAACTTAGTTTTATAGCGTGGATCATTTGTTATTTGAAACTGTAAATTATGATGAGACCCATGGCTTACTCTTGCCACTTTTGGATATAGAAAACCATATTTGATTAAATTTGAGTAATTATCTGACATGAACTTCTGAATGGATGAAGTTCCTGTTTTATGTGTACCGATATGCAAATATATTTTTCTCACATCAACCCACTTTTAAATATATTCATTACCATATAACCTTGCAGTGAAAAAAAATAATGCGTCCAGCTCATTCTATTCATTAAGTAATCTATGGTCGGCAATTAAAAGTGTTAAAAAAATATTAAGCTTCGACACAAGTCTAAAAACTTATGGATAATAGTTATTCAAGTAATATAGCCTGGATATTTGTAACCTAGGTAACCAGCAAGTTCTCCCAACTCGTTTTTAAATATATTTGAATAATCAGTATTAAGTTTTCCCTTTTTCTTAGAGTCAAAATTTATAGATGAATCATTTTCAACATGCCCGCCAGTCTCTATTAATATGTCTCTTGCCTTCCAAGCCTCCGGAAATTTTGTCTTAGCTAGAAAAAGCACATCATAAACAGAAGAATAGGTTTTTGTAATTAAATCTTCATAGCGAACAATATCATCGAAATTATTTTCTTCTTCAAATGCCAGATGATAAAAACGTTTAACATTATTTACTTGTTTAATTAAATACTCTCTATCGGAGGCCTCTGGATCTATTTGAACTCTATAAACATCTTTTCTAAAAGATCTTGAATAAGCAATATCAAATGGGTTTCTCATCAAAAGTATTAAATGATTCTCTCCCATATCCTTCACAAAAGTTGTTGGTGTATCATCCCTTAAATGCATAATGTTGACTGGTACGATATTATAGTTTTTATCTCGCAGCCCCGAAGAAGGAAAGTAGCTCACCAGATCAAAAAGCATTTTTCTTTCTTTTTCTGATAGACCAGTACCTCTTCCTCCACAGAGAGAAAGTAAAGCAGGAGGATAATAAACCTCTTTAATCAGATCAAAGTTTCCGATAGAGGAAAGGATTTCTCCAAGTAAATCACACCCTGAAGAGCCGCAACTTATTATATAAAGAGTTTTACTTTTATTTTCAAATCTTTTCTCTAGATCTTCTATAAGCTGATCAACAATCTCCTGCCTACTAAAATCCCTCATATTATTTATGGATTTCAAAATCTTTTCGCGATTTCTCTTATGAAACAGGGTGTCATCAGGCCAGAAAACTTCTGGATTGAAGAGATAACCTTTTAGGAGACTAAAAAAATTATTCAAACCCATAAGAATACCAATAGTTTCTAACAAGAGACTTTAGTGCAGACGAAAAAAAAGTTACTTTCATTGGCAGATGAACTAACTACCAATGAAGGTGCTCTAATTATTTTGGAATGGCCTACACAACGCTCGGTTTCTAGGAAATTAATATCCGTATTGTCCATGGTAAGTCGAAGGATAATTCTATTTATACAATCAGGTTTACTTATTTCAAATACACCCTCTCGAATCTGTCTTAATCCACAAT
This sequence comes from Microbulbifer mixtoriginis (SeqCode), assembly GCF_052468275.1. Classification (NCBI taxonomy): domain Bacteria; kingdom Pseudomonadati; phylum Pseudomonadota; class Gammaproteobacteria; order Cellvibrionales; family Microbulbiferaceae; genus Microbulbifer; species Microbulbifer mixtoriginis (SeqCode). The sequence continues at coordinate 4,504,111 of NZ_CP174341.1, forward strand.
TTTCTGCAAAGTTATAATATAATTCCCAATCATTATCGGATGAGATAGACTCATGAAAAATTATTGTGTCACTATAAGCATAAATCGATCTAAGGTGATTTGATGATTTGGATTTTGAATGACCTACAATTCCTGTTCGATTCAGTAAAGCCACAAGGGATAAATCGATAATATCCTGATGGTTATCATTTTTTACTGCCAATGAATTATGACCATTAGCAGCTTTAAACCAATCATATCTAAGTTTAGAGCCATATTTGTAAGGTCCACCTGAGTCAACTAGTAAACCTCCAAAATCCTGAAACCAAACATCTGTATGAAGAGGTGAATGATGTCCATGAGCACTCTCTGCATTGTGAGACAGTGTCAAGAAATGCACAGTATCATCATTCGCCCGACCCCGAAAATATCCTATTTTATCAAGCCGTTCCCAATGAGAGACCAATTGATCTGCTTCAGGTATAAATTTTTTTTGATGATTACTTAAAGTTCTACCAAGTGTTGTATCACCGGAAGCTGGGAGCGTTCCATCAGGAAATGATAAAGAAGCCATATGATAATTCATGTTTTTCTCAATCAGCCCTATATCAAAATCTAGTTCAGCTGAAAGACGAGACATGGTTTCTATTACGTTCTTAATAGCAATTATGTCAAAAAAACAGTACGTAATACACTGTTCAAGAGCAAAACCTGTATCACGATCTATCAAAGAATCAATAAAATCAGCTATGCAAAGTCTTAACTCTTCCTTTCTAATAATATCTCCAGAAGATTCAGAATGTATAAACGCAGCTAAAAGATGAAAAATTCTGTGATTATTGTTGCTCCATTTATCATCTTTAATAAAACCATTTAACCGATTTTTAATTTCATCCACATGAAAATCAATTTTTTTTGAAAGTTGATCATCAAAGTTTAATGAATCAGTGTATTTTCTTATTTCAAGCAATACACACAAACGCTCACATATTGCATGATCATCCCACAGCATGTTCCAAGCTCCCGTTCGTTCTTCTTCGGGAGTTATATTCAGTACTTTATGAATAATTTGTAAGGCAACTATAGTTTTCTCTGAATCACCACTTTCTATGACTGGAATAATCCAAGCAAAAGAGTAGAAGTAGAGCTGTATAGTCTTGTCCTCTTTATCCAAAGCCTGATAGACATCATTTTCTGATTCAATCGATAATGGCTTATGGCATGGATGGACAAGAATCTCTGTACAGCTATTCATTAAAGAGATGACTTTGTCATTATCAATATAATCGTCCAAGTGTTTAATCCAGGACACATATGGAGAAGGCTTATATTCCACCAACTAGATCACCATTTTATTTATATTATTGAAAAATAATCGCGAAACATAAGAAGGGGAAAGAGACTTCTTGGATTCACTAAAAACATTCAGTGAAATATTTTTTTTGTCTGTATACAACAACATTTGTTCTGCAAGTGAATCATCAACACAATTGTCAAAAGTGACACAAAATCCCCATTGCTTAAGATCTTGAAAACCACCACTATTTGGCCCAAGCACAGGAGTATTAAAAGTTATGGCCATCATAGCAGCACCGGAATTCATTGTCCGATAGTAGGGGCAAACAGCTAAATCGGCTGAACGAAAATATATCTGTAACTTATCATTAGGGACCGGTGTCATGTCCAAAATTACATCATCTTTCTCTGAAGCCCAATGCTTAATCTCTCCAACTAAACGACCATCGGTAGGAAGCCCTGCAATTATTAACCAAGTTTTAATTTTTGACCTTTTCCTTACAAATTCATAGGATTCCATCAATCGGTCATAACCTTTATATTCCATAATTGCCCCAAAACAGAGAAAAACAAAATCACCACCAGTAATTCCCAATTGGTTTCTTGCTTGATCTCGTGAAACTGTATCAGGTTGGGCTCCCTCATAACTGGGATGTGGAACTAAAAAGGTTTTCTTCTCATTTAGTGAATAGTAATGACTCGTCTGCTTTACACTATCACTAGCCATGATATGCACAGAGTCAGCGGCATCTGCAACTAATTGATGTATTTTTTTATCTTGATCAATCCAGACTGTTTCATGTGGCATTACATTATGTACCGTCCACACTATTTTATGACCATTATCTTTAATTCTTCTGATTAGTTTTTCCCAATACACTACAGCCTTATTGGCATCATCTTCAGTTTTAGCGTACTTTGTTTTATCGTGCAGCCAGTGAAAATGACAAATCACTTTACCGGGCCATGGTATCTCGCCGCATAGATCTAGTTTATGGATAGGTAGAAGACTAACATTATATTCAGTATGAGCAGAATATAATAAAGCTTGATATTGATTTCTCTGTGCTACAGGCCCATAGGCCAAGACGCAATGATCATTACTGGTATTTAACAGCTCCGACTCTAATACATTATTATTTTTTGAAAGTTCAGCACAGCTTTGCCATAGTTTTTCTGGTATATCAATAACTTTAAGCATGAAGAACTTCCTCTTTAATCATATTTACCTGTGTAACCAGCCCTTTATAGATTGTTTCATAACGAATAGCATTAGCACTCCAGGTACGTTCAGAAAAGACCCAATCTTTGGCTATTTTTACCTTATTCTGCCTCAAAGCTGGATCATTAATATAAATTAGTAGTTGATCGACAAGGCTATTTACATCTGCAGGTTTTGCAATTAATCCTCTATCTCCGTTCTCTCCCACAACTTCCTTTAAAGCAGGCAGGTCTGTTACTATGATTGGTCTCTCCAAAGCCATGGCCTCGTAGGGTTTGAGCGGGGTAACCCAATCCGCAGCATAATCTGGGATACGTGGAATAACAAATAGATCAATTGCTTTGTAGTAAGAATTAATCAAACTATGATCAACTTCACCAGAAAAATGAATAATTCCGGAAAGTTCTAATTGATCAGCTAAGTCCTGTAAATTTTGTCGTTCGGGACCATCACCAACCAAAAGGCCTCTAATATTCAATCCAGAGATTTCACGTAGTCTTTTAATTGCCCGAATTAAATATTGATGTCCTTCTCGACGGGACATGTTTGAAATATATCCAACCACATAATCGGCACCTTGTAACTCAGGTATTTCTACAGGCTTAAATTTTTTTCCGAGATATTTTGTCTCATCAATTGCATTTGGTATCACTCCAATCTTTTCTGGTGCAACACCTCTCTCAATCAGAATTTTTTTCATACTATATGAAATTGTGGTCACGAAATCTGCCTGAGACATACAAAAGTCTTCTTTAATTATTCGCAACTTTGTTTTCTCTAGCTCCATCACATCACCACGAACAGAAGTCCAGGTATGCTCGTGAAATGAACGGACTTCGTATAAGAGAGGCAAGCCAGTAGCTCTTTTTATAGCTAGCGCTTGAAGTGCCAACTCATATCCTCGAACACCTGATGCAGCATGAATTAAGTGAGCACCACGTGCTTTAAGGATCATAGCGATATGAAATGCTGAATAACTGCTTCGATCAGCAAGTGAAATGCCTCTCAAACCTTCTGTATTTGCACCAATGCGAAAATGTTCTATTCCTTCTATTTTTTCATAATTTCTCACACCCGAGATGCCAGCAGATCTTGGATACCCTACTGGTGAGATAATAAAAGGATCAATACCAATTCTCTGTTGTGAAAGAACCGTATTTAGGCAGCGGATTGCTCCACCTGTATTCTCATATGGATATGCAGTTTTGTGTAGATGAGCAACTGTTAATTTCTCGTTTTTTCTAATTTTTAAAATTCTGTCATTTTGAATGAGATTTGGTACCCAGGTTCGATCTAACTCAACCATTTCCTGAATTGCGCTATTGAGCTGATTCAAATCATTTTTGTGTCCCGAGACATTATATTTGTAGCTCAATAGGGCAAGCCTCAAACTTGTAGCGCCCTCTTTATGAATAAATGGTTCAATAGCCTTAACCCAATGCGTACCTGGCATTTTTTGACTAAGCCAACGAGCAGTATCCTCTACGCGTACTTTTCCAAGGTTTGCTTTTTGTATTTGAATTTTTCCAATTGTAGAAAAAGCAACAATATCTGCCTCTACCTTTGAATAATTTGAATTCTCAGGAATAGTAAATATTAGTAGCCTCAAAGCCCCCTTTTCTTTAGTTGTGTCCACGTATTGGTAGTGGGGGTATGCTTTTGAAGCAGCAAACCCAGATATTTTACCTTTAAGCTGTTTACCACTTTTATCGAAGAATCTAAAACTAGCAACTATACCCTTTGAGTTTCCACCAGTTTCATCATTAACCTCTAATTCAAGATAGTATAGACCGCTACTATCGATTGTTTGACTTATTGTAAAAATTGTTTTGGGGGAAAGAACCTTTATTGGGTCATTGTAATTTGAAGACCCTTCAATTCTGTTGATGAGTTTTAAAAATGCATCTCTATTATCCGGATCATTTGGAAATAGATAATAACTGTAGTCAGAAAATTCTTCACAAGTTCTCTCGATTCTATATTTATCAGTGAAATTAATATTCGAATAATATGAACAAGTACTTTCATCAATAAATGCATCTGCATAAAACAAATGCTCTTTAATCACTGGTAGGGAAACTTTTCTTGCTGATATTATAGCTGGTAAAGATGTTGAGAAATTTCCTGAGGCGATTAGGATAGATGGACGATGAATCTTGAACATCTCTATGTAAGCATCAACTTCTGCTTGTAAGTAAGATTTATTATTCTTTACATATCTGTTACCAACTTCATCATATAGAATATGTGATATTCCATCTATCGTTAGTTCTCTTTTATATAACTCAGAACTTGTCCCCTTATCCAATCTATTTTCTGATCTAATAAAACAGAAAATTTTATAACCTCTTATTTGGAGTAGCTTTGCCATTTTTATAATTCGCTTAGCATAACCCTCTTTTACATTATCCGGGTTATAACTTCCTACAAACGCTACACATTTATTAACTGGAACAATTTTGGTATCTATAGGTTGTTCTATTAGTTCTTTTGCAGTATTAATAAGTTCTGTTACATCAATTAAGGGTCTACTTTGGGAAACATTCTCTACATTGTCAGTAAATCTCTCTCGTAAAGAATTTACCAGTACACTCAATTGTTCATTCATTGATGGTATCCTGTTAGAAGATACCGGCATACTTAATACTTGTTGAATCCCATTTCTTAGGCTAGTCACATTAGCTGCTTCAAATGAAATAACTCCATCATACTTAGCAGAAATTTCTAATAGTGGCTCCACATCTGATACGACTAGCCTTTTACCAAACGCTATTGACTCTAGAGCCTTCATTGGTGATACTAATTCAGATACTAGAAATTTCTTTCTAGGAATTACAATTACGTCAATTAGAGCATAATAATCTGCAACTTTCTCATGTTCTACTCTGCCTACCTGAATTATCCATGATTTGTTTGCAAGTTGACGTTGTGAATGAACCAATTGGTTAGTTGGGTTCTCATCTCCCACAAGTAAAAGCTTATAATGAGCGCGCCGATGATTAAGTTCTTTACAAGCTTCTATAAGAGTGTCTATACCCTCATACGAATTGAAGCTACCTATATAGCCTATCACTATATCATCTGGATCTATACCTAATCTTTTCTTTACTTCGGGGTCAGCATGCTTTTTTATAGGTAACCTATTAATTCCTAAAGGAAGAATATTAATCTTTTCAATTTCTATACCACGAACACTTAATTCAGTTCTCATCAAATGATTAAGTGTAAATACCTTTGTAGCTTTCTTACAAACGAATGTATTACGTTCTGCCTCTATTTTAAATAAGGAGGTTTTATCAAATCCTGGTTCTCGAGCAGCTCGAGACAATTCCCAGAATCCACGCACCTCATAATAAAAAGGTATACCATGGCGCTTAGCAGCAACCCATGCTGGAAGTCCCACAATATAATCTGACGCAGCTAATACAAATTCGGGTCTATAAATTTTAAAAAGCTCACAAAAACGAGCAACACTAGATTCGAGATGATCTCTTTCGTCATTTGGAGCTTGATTTTTTTTCCAACGGCTGTGTATATAGCGGACTCCATCAATCACTATTTCAGGGGCAACGTTATTCTTCAGTGAACCTAATTCCCATGGTCTTCCAGGACGTACAAAACACAGAGTATCAAAACCTTGCTCATTCAATGATTTAGCTACTTCTTGTGTACGAACCGCGTAACCATTACTGGCATAACTTTCTCCATGGCTCACTATATAGGCTATGCGGCCAGGTACTGATGAATACACTCTGCTTAGTGAATGTTCTGAGAGCATTTCAGCGTGTTTTAACAGCACATCCATAAAATATTTTGTCCAGTGATTAGTAAACTGTAAAATCCGTTTATGTTTACTTAATTAATCTGTCCAACCCTTAGGCGAGAAGGCCAACCGCGTCTATCAGATTACTTTTGCTTGTTAATAGGCTTTTTTGCTCTGAAAATAGGCTATGTTTAACTAATATACATACAACATCAGCGTCATTCAGTGAGTTCTCTAAAGTAGAAAGCTCAACGTTCGAATGTTCGAGCATCTTGGGCAAGTTCTCAATATTTGGTTCAACCACTTTTAATCTACAACCCAAAGTCGCAATTGCATTCACTATATTAAGGGCCGGGCTTTCACGAAGATCATCAATATCTGGTTTAAAGGCGATCCCCAAACAGGTAACTGTAATATCACCATAGGTATAACCTGATTTTTCTGCTTGAATTTTCTTTAGATGTTCCTTAACTTGATTAATAACCCACTTTGGTTTATCGTCATTAACCTCACGGGCAGTACGTATCAGTTTGGCTTCTTTAGGACACGAATCAACAATAAACCAGGGATCTACAGCTATACAATGTCCGCCGACACCGGCACCTGGCTGAAGGATATCGACACGTGGATGGCGGTTAGAAAGTGAGATCAGCTCCCAGGCATTAATACCTAGCTTATTACAAATAACAGATAATTCATTGGCAAAAGCAATATTCACATCCCTGAAACTGTTCTCCGTAAGCTTGGTCATCTCAGCCGTTCTGGTTGTAGTTATCAGACACTCACCTTCGATAAATATCTGATAAAGATTTTTAGCCGCTTCGGAGCATTTATGAGTCATACCCCCTATAACACGATCATTATCAACTAATTCACGAACCACATGCCCGGGTAATACTCGCTCCGGACAGTATGCTATTCGAATATCGGATAGCTCACCATGAGTTTGCGGGAATGTCAGATCTGGCCTAGCCTCCGCAAGCCATAACGACATTTTCTCTGTTGTTCCTACAGGAGAAGTTGATTCCAATACCACTAAATCTCCAACCTTTAATACGGGAGCTAATGCTTTAGAAGCCATTTCAATGTAGCTAAGATCCGCTTTATGAATATTTCCTTCAGATTCTTTGATGAATGGTGTTGGTACGGCTATCAAAAAGGCATCAGCGGCTTGAGGCCTGGTCGTTGCATTTAAAAAGCCTTCAGTTACCGCGGCATGGACGATCATATCCAATTCAGGTTCTACGATATGAATATTTCCTTTATTTATGGTATCAACCACATGCTGGTCTATATCTATACCTATTACTTTCTTACGTCTGGAAGCAATTACAGCAGCTGTGGGCAATCCGATATACCCCAGCCCAATAACAGAAATGGTTTCGAATTCCATAAATATTCCTATTAATTTTCATTGGAAGTGCCATTAGAAATGGCAGTTTCATGAAGTTCCCTGTATCACTCAAAATATCACTGAAATTCAATCAGAGATTCTATTATTCTGTTACATGCTTGCCCATCTCCATAGGGATTATGAGCATAACTCATCTTTTTATATTCATCATCATCGGTGAGAAGTCTAGATAGTTCACTAGTAATATTTGAGGTATCGGTACCTACTAGCTTTACCGTACCTGCCAATAATGCTTCGGGGCGTTCGGTCGTATCACGCATTACTAGAACAGGCTTACCTAGAGATGGTGCCTCCTCTTGGATTCCCCCAGAATCGGTTAGAATAATATTTGATCTATTCATCAAATATACAAATGGCAAGTAATCTAAAGGGTCAATAAGATAGATATTATCTATATGTTTTAAAAGGCGATTTACAGGCTCCCGTACATTTGGATTTAAATGTACAGGATAAACTATCTGAGTATTAGGATGAGATTTCGAAATTTCAACAAGTGCCTTACATATACGTTCAAATCCACCACCAAAACTCTCACGACGGTGCCCAGTGACTAAAATTAATTTTCTTGTATCATCTAGGAAACTGAAGTCTCTAGTTAATCCCTCATAATGGGATTGATTGTTATCAAGTTTGCGTACGACCTCAAGCAAAGAATCAATAACTGTGTTTCCAGTTACATATATCTGATCTTCACTTACTCCATCATTTAGTAAATTTATTTTTGAATTTTCCGTCGGTGTAAAATGTAGAGTAGCCAGAGACCCTGTTAGTTTTCGATTTGCTTCTTCTGGCCAGGGTGAGTAAAGATTCCCTGTACGTAGGCCGGCTTCTACATGGCCAATAGGAATTTTATTGTAATAAGCAGCTAAACTTGCTATTAAAGTAGTTGTAGTATCCCCATGTACCAAAACCATATCCGGGTTGGCTTTAGTAATTATTCTGCTTACACCTGTTAGAATATTTGCACTCAGGTCAGCAAGATTCTGTCCTGGTTTCATTAAGTTAAGATCATAGTCTGGATTCAATTCAAACAAGCTGAGTACTTGATCCAGCATTTCACGATGTTGTGCAGTCACACAAACCTTGGTCTCGAATCTAGAATCATCTTTAAGCCTTAAGGATAATGGCGCCATTTTTATCGCTTCGGGGCGAGTACCAAAAACAATAAGTACTTTCATACAAGTATTCCTTTACTAAATCACATCTGATCCCTTTTCATCAATAATCAAGTACTCAAGTTCTTGACAACGTCTTACATACTTTTCCAGTAGACATTGAGTCTCTTTTAATTGTGATTCCACAATATTATCGGTGTCATTTTCGAAACTTCTCTCTCTATATTTTAATATGTTAACGCTTTCATCATTTTTGATATTCCAGTTACTTTGCCTTACTGGCTGAACTTCCCTACCCTCACGTCTACCAAATCGCAGGTAGTGAATAAGAGGATTTTCATTGCTTTGGGCGACATCTGGATATTTCTTTTGATAACTTGCACTGCAAAATAAAGCGGATGGACTTCTCCCCATACGCCAGCCGTAGCGTAAGTAATGTAGCTCTGGTGTTAGCTTGATACTCTCTACATCAGAATGATGCGATAGGTACCACTCAGCATCAAATAGTGGAGTATCTTTCAATAACTGAACTTGGTACTTCTCATTCATTGCTTTTTTACCATGAATAGGTGAAACCAATAATGAATTAGTTGCCAAAATTAAGTTAAATTTATTTATATTAACGGAAACACTGTTGACCACTTCATTTAAGACTTTTATTTAACTTTTATTCAACAAAATTTTTAAGAACTTTTCTAAATTTGAAATGAGCTGTTAGATTCAACGAATATATAGAACACTCTTCACTTAAAGGTAATTCAACCTTGATCGTGCTAGATTTATATTCTAACAATTATTTATAATTTTTAAGTTGCAAAATTTTATTACAGTGGAAATAATTAAATTTTTTGCTTAATGTTATTGTTTGAAAAAATTAACGCCCAAAATTATGATCTCGCACTGACTCGCCAAGTAAACGCATCAAATAGTCTCCATAGCCACTTTTCATAAGCAATCGAGCCTGAGTTTCAAGTTCATCAGCTGAAATAAAACCTTTACGAAAAGCCACTTCTTCTGGGCAGGCAATTTTTAGCCCCTGACGACGCTCAATGGTTTGTACAAAGTGTGCAGCGGCTAGTAAATTATCATGAGTACCGGTATCTAACCAGGCAGAACCTCGCCCCATTAATTCCAAATTTAATTCACCTCTATCTAGATACATTCGATTTAGATCTGTAATTTCCAGCTCACCACGATTACTTGGTCTAATCTCTCTCACCAATTCACAAGCTTTATGATCATATAAATACAAACCGGTGATGGCGTAGTTTGATTTTGGTTCTGTTGGTTTTTCCTCAACACTAATAACTTTACCTTCTGGATTAAATTCAGCAACACCATAAGCACCTGGATCTGCAATCCTATATCCAAATATAGTGGCACCCTGGAGTCTGGCATTAGCTCTATTCAACAGATCACTAAATTGGTGCGCGTAAAAAATATTATCTCCAAGAATGAGAGCACTGGGATTGTTGCCAATATGATCACGTCCGATTATAAATGCTTCAGCCAATCCATTTGGAGACCTCTGAATTGCATAACTTAAATTTATTCCCCACTGTGCACCATTTCCTAATAGTGCTTTGAAAAGACATTGATCCTGAGGTGTTGTGATGATTAGAATTTCTCTAATACCTGCTAACATCAATGTGGTAAGTGGATAATAAATCATTGGCTTGTCATATACAGGCATCAGTTGCTTACTGATACCCTTGGTCAGTGGATAGAGCCGGGTTCCAGTACCACCGGCTAATATGATCCCTCTACGCCCATAATGAGTCGCAGTCACAATTCCTCCAGCATATTTAGATTAGCGCCAGGGTCAAAATATGTTGTACTACATTTATATTGAAAATCAGTTAATTTAATTGTCTCTATAGATCAAGTAGTATCATATGAATAAAAAATTTTTTTAACACTCCTAACCTCAGAATGATAGAACAGCTGCGGTTCCAACGGCAATTCGATACAAGATTTCTGTGATATCTTTTGTCACCTGCAATTCACTTGCGTTTATCTTTGGCATCACCATAATCTCATCTCCGGGACGCAACCGATTCCCAAGGCGATTATCAAAATCTCTATCTTCAATACGCGTAATTGTTCCATCCAGATGTAATACTACTAATTCATTACGATTGGCATTATTAGCAAATCCACCAGCTAGTTCTATATAGTCTTCCAAAGTATATTTTTTATTATAAATAAGAGATGTTGGAAATATCACTTCGCCAACTATGGACACTGTAGAAGCTTTTAAAGGGACAATTATTTCATCGCCATCCTCTAGTAACATATCAGAAGCTTTTGGATTATTTGCGATAACAACCTGTCCCCTAGGTTTTGCTTTACGAGCTTGCTTGATGAAATTCTGAATCATTAAAGCATTATCTTTTTGAGAGTCCTTTTCAAGATCGGTAGTAGGCTGACGGGTCAAAACTTCCATCTGGAGTGCATCAAGGGATCTACCAAGTGCTGCTCTTTGCTTCTCCGCCACACTTTTCCGATAGAGTTGAATCGATTTTTGATCAGCATTTTCACGATAACTTAATTGAATCAATAACTCATGAAGCGTGGCACCATAAGGCAGTATATATGTAGCGGGTCCGTTTAGTTCTCCAGAAACTAAGATTGATATTGACCGTACATCATTATCACGCACCAATTCGACCTCTGCACCAGGATACAGTCGAGTTGTCATCGCCTGAGATAAGGGTAAATAGTAAGCTTGTTGTACTCCATCAATAATTTGCGTGATACGTGCGAAGTTGGCTTGTGGATCTGGTTTACTGACCAGCAACATCTCACCCAATTGAGTATAAGGACCTGAGAACTCCAATTGCGCAGCCTGTTGAACGGCTCCATCGATAGTAACAGAACCTTTTCTGGCCCCGACTACAATGACATCACCACTACGCAGCTGCAAAGCTGGCATAACACCATCGACTAAGAAATTATACAAATTGACCTGTTGTATTAATTCCCCTTGCCTAATCACCTTTATATCGACAAAGCTACCACTCTCGGCGTCTATTCCACCAGAACTATCCAAGTAGTACAAGATAGAGTCGGAACTAAAACCATTATATAGCCCTGGATTATTCACATATCCAGTGACGAATACTTTTACAGGCTGGCTAGCCTCAAGGTTCGCATAAGCTTGTACATTGTTTTTGAAAACCCGTTTTACGTGGCGAAGAACAAAATCATTTAGATCTCCGTTTTGAACACCTCCAACATGTACTGGGCCCACCTCTGGTACAAAAATATTTCCCTTAGGATCAACTGGTAAAGTAGCACTAAAGCTATATGCTCCCCATAGTTGCAAGTTAATCTGATCTCCAATTGTTATTCTATAATCAGGGTTAAATCCGTTGAAAGGTTGATCCTTAAATCCACCTTGAAAAAGAGTTTTCCCAAAAACGGGAACTTCAGATTGGTTTTTTTCACTTGTTTCTATTTTGTCTATAAGCTGTGTTTCTAGGGCAAAGACCTCACCACATGAGAAAACACTGAATATAATAAAAATAGATGCGAAATATTTAATTCTATCTTCACTGGTAAGTTTCATTTTTCAATTGAGCATCCTAGCTTATAGATGATTCATATTTAAACCGCACACCCAGAATTAGTATTACATTTAACATATATTTTTATATGCGATTATCTCTTATACTTGCTATTAGCATAACTACAATGCCATACAATAGTAAAAGTATTATTGTGAGGCTCACTAAGTTATAAATCTTATGTGGGTATTCTGCCTCTTCAGCGAGTGATGGTTGTGTTACAACCATTAGATGTTTTAATTTACCAGAAGCTTCCATTCTTGCACTTTCCAGAGCCTTAAGTGATGCTGCGTAAGCATCAGTTGCAAATTGTAGATCTAATTCTAGATTCTGAAAGTGTGCACCTAATGTATTGAGTCTCTGTTCACCTTTCTCGTCACCTATACCAACCAATCGAACTTTTTCTAGTTCGATTTGATTTTTCAAGGCGCCAATTTCTGCTTGTATTGAAATTATTTGTGATGAGTCAGTATTTAGATACGTTTTAGCGGCTGTAAGTTTGGCGCGTTCTTCGGCCAAACGAGCCTCCAAACTCTGGATAATACTGCTGATTCCCTTTGTTAGCTCTTCAGGGCTTACCACATTATTACTATTTTGGAAATCCAAAATATCCTGCTTTGACATTCGGAGCTTGCTCTGCGCAAGTTCCACCTCATTCTCGACGAAGTCTACTTGCTTATCAGCAAGTTGGTTACTCAGCGCATTAACAAAGTTCTCAGATTTCAGTATTACCGTTTCAATGAGTAGCCGTGCAAAATTTGGATCGAAGGCCTGCATTTCTATAGTGATTATTCCAGTAGTTTCAGTATGATTTACTACTATGTGATTTCGATAATACTCTAGGTATTCTTCTTGAGTAGCATCAGTAGATAGGCGAGAAAATATATCACGCTTATTGCTTTTGTAGTATTCTGATAACTTCAATTCATTGTCTAAATACAAAGCCATATCTAGTGATTGAATGTAGTTCACTACCAGAAAAGAATCCTGATTATCATTCCCTATTCCAGGAATCAAAAAGCCTAAGCCAGTCGATACCCCCTGAGAAGATGTAGTATCTTTGACTATCAACTGTGCAATGCTTATATATCGCTCAGAGACAAAAAATACATAGTAAACAGCTACCAGAAATACTGGCATAAGTACGAATAACAAAAAACCAATATGCCTAAAGAGTAATGCTCTAATTTCCTTTTTAAATTTTTTTATGAAAATACTGCTTAATAGGGTAAAATTACCCAGTGACCTTTCTAGTTTATCTGTGATGCTCCGCAACATTTCATTCATATAATTAAATTTTAAATTTTGCACAGCTTTTATCGACTTATTTATATTAATTCATTAAACGCTTACTTATTATTTTTTCTCTCCCCCCCTGAGTAATCTGGTATATCTGCTCGATATAAAGCAATCGCTTTTCCTATCGACTTGCATATCTTCACACCACCATCATCAATATAGATACCTACATCACAATTTTTTCTTAAAATTGGCATTGCATGTGTCACGATAATAAAATTAGATTTTTTTCGTTTTTCAGCAATAGTTGCTTCACATTTTCTTCGAAAGTGAGCATCACCCACCGACATTACCTCATCCACTAAATAAACATCAAAGTCCAAGGCAATACTCAGTCCGAAAGCTAATCGAGAACGCATACCTGAGGAATAGTTTTTTATTGGAGCATCAAAATAATTACCAATTTCTGAAAACTCTTGGACCTGTTTCATTACTTTGCATTTCTCTTCTCTCCAAACACCATGTATTCCACACACAAAAGCAACATTCTCTCTACCAGTCATACTTCCTTGAAATCCGCCGGACAATCCCATAGGCCAGGATATTCTTTTATCTGTTACAATTTTTCCAGAGTCTGGGTAGTCAATTCCGCCCATAATTCTTAATAAAGTCGACTTGCCTACTCCATTTCTTCCTAGAATACCTATATTTTTCCCTTCTGGAAAATTAGCATTTACATTTTGAAATAGGATCTTTCGTCCATGGGGCGTACGGTATGACTTGGTAAGGTTTTCTAATTTGATCATTGACTTCTCACCAAATCTCTCCAATAAGCCCTGTAAGTTAATAAGCCCAACGCAAGCATACCTGCTGAAGAAAAAATCAAATATTCAAAATTAGAAAATTTACCTTCGTAGGACGCAAATAAACCTTCTCTTGTAAATTCAATAACATGCAATAAAGGGTTCCAAAGTAAATACTGATGGTACTCCTCTGGGACTTGCTCCAGTGAGAAAAATACCCCAGAAATAAAATAAAGAGGCCTATTCACCAGAGGAATTACTTTTGACACCTCGGGATGCTTTTCACCAAGTACACATAACACCAAACTAAGACCAAAACAGAAACAAAAAAATAAAATATTTACTTCAAATAATAAAAGTATATCTCCAAAAGGAACATAAATCCCAATCCAAGCAAGTATAATCATTAGAGTAAACAGGCAAAGTATGTAAACTGAAAATTCTAAAAAGACTCTTGCTATTACAGTATCAAAGGGTCTCAATTGCCGATAATTGAATAAGCCACGATTAGATGATACGGCCGCAATTCCTTTTGATAAACAGTGACTAAAAAACAAAAATGGTGCAATACCACCAAGCATAAACAATGTAGTTGGGATACCTGGATAAAAATTTCTTCCAATTAAATTGAAGATGGTTGCCAACACCATTATGTGTAAAGCAGGCTCTAGTAACGCCCAAGCATATCCCAGCCGCCACTTACCGAAGCGGGTCTTCATCTCGCGAATAAGGAGTGAATATATCACATCCCGTTGGATCTGCCAGTTTGAACGTTTGGCTATAGGGTTCATAGATAATATTTCTTGAATATCGTTCTATATAACACTCTTATTATTGTGAGTGATGCTAAGGGTACACATATATATAGCGAATATTCCTGAGAATGCCACCTAAATCTCAAGTTGGCGCCACATTCCACCTAAATAAACCTTATTAGTTCCTTGGTTTTTTTAATGGCGTGGATGTGATCTTTATAGGATGATATTTGTGATGTAGAAATTTTATTTGTGTAACTGGTAATACCGGAATCCATCCTCTCTATAAATTCATCAAGTAGTATGACACTTAAAACAACTTCGAAATTGTACTACCTAATTCATAAAGAACTAATGAATTAATAATATTCATCATGGTGATTGGAGCCTAACCCGCTTTTGCACGCACCTCCACTTAACTGGTATGGAGGTGTCTTATGGCACGAAGAAAGCACTACAACCGTTATGATGACGATTTTAAAGCAACAGCCGTATATCTAATCGATATCCCCGGTGTACTAGTGAAGCACGTGGCTGACGCTCTCGATATCCATGAAGTGATGATTTATTGTTGGTGCATAGAAATGTGACGGATGCAGATCATGGCAAAGAAGAAAAATATAAACATAGGTCCTGAGGTAAAGTCCGAGCAGAAGCGTCCCATGAAACTGGAGCGGGAGCATAATCTGCTTCAATAAGAGCACGCCCTTTTAAAAAAACCATCCGATTCTCTTTACAACAAAAAGGGAAATCTTCGAGTTCATCAATCATTACCGGGAGAAGCACAGTATCGCAATGATGTGCTGGATCTATGACGTCACCCTGATGGATACAATTACTGGCGCCACCCTGGCGTATGTGAACGTCGATAAGAAAATAGTGAGCCGTTTGCACATATAAGATTAGTTTTTAACCGACATGATGGCTGCTATGGTAGTCCCAAGAACACCCAGGAGCTGGAAAGAGGGTATAAAAGTTGATCAAAAGCAGGGGGAGAGGATCATTCGAAATCTTGGTCTTAGGGCTGTACAATCGAAGCTCTACACGGCTAGGTCGGGTACTTACAGATATGTATACGGGATCACGCGCCGGAACCAGCTATGGATAGGTGATGTTACTTATATAAAGCTCAGAGATGGCAGCTGGTAGTATTTGTCAGTAGTCATGGATCGCTACAGTAGGAGGGTTGTCTCTTGGTCCCTGAGCGATAGAAGGGATGTCTCTCTAACAGGCTAGTATCGATAGGATGGTACGAAACCGTGGACATCATCCGGAGCTGATCTTTCACTCTGACCGTGGCAGAGAGTACTTATCGGGCCTATATCGTGAGCGATTGCGCCGATATCGGATCTGTCAGGGTATGAATCGCGTGAAGAAAATGAATGACAATGCATTCATTGAGTCATTCTTTCACCAATTTAAAACGGAGCGTATTAAGCACCAGGAATTCGATTCTGCACAACAGCTAAGAGCGATAGTGACCGAATATATCTGTTACTACAACAATCAGAGATCGCACTCGTCTATTGGGTATGTTTCACCTCAAGATTTTGAGTGTAAAATGAAATGCTAAAACTAGGTGTGTGCAAAAGCGGGTTAAGTCCCATTTCCAGCTAGAAGTTTTTTAGCAAAACTTTATTATTCCCTAGCGTGAAAATTAAAGGACAGCTCTATTTCATTTTTTTATGTTCGATAGAATGCATTCACAAAAATAAGAAACATTACTCTCAGGTTAAAGTAAGCTCTCAAGATTCCATAATGTGTCTCTGGTCATTATCAAATATTAAATGCTACATTTACAACCAACTACAGACTATTGTTATAGAGTACTTGAACTATATAACATTAACTATAGATTGGTCTATCATAGGCTAGCAAATAAAACTATGATAACTTTTTCTTGAAAAAGATAATATTTTTCCCATATCCTAATTCATATTTTCAAAAATCATGTATTATGAATTTATTGATAGCGCAGCATGAAACTCTCAAAATACTTCATCTTTTAAAGCTATAGCGCAACGATATTAAAATATGTTACCCAATGTGAAACTTTAACTATGCTAGTGAAAAGTCTTCATGCACGAGCGTCAGGTTTGGGTTGTAGGCTGGATCTGTATCCAATTGATCTCCCCAGCGGTCACGCATATATTCCGCCTCTTTTTGGGCTCGACGCCGCTTAGTGAGTGTATTGTCCGCTCCACGGGATACTGACTCATGATGATAGAGTTCTGCATAAGGAGTCCACAAATTCCTATAACCTGCTTCTCGAACCTTCAGACATAAATCTACATCATTGAAGGATATCGCTAGATTTTCTTCATCTAACCCTCCGACGTGCTCAAATACTTCTTTACGAAGAAGAAGACAAGCCGCTGTTACCGCTGAAAGGTTTTGTACCAAATGCAAGCGCGAGAAGTAACCATATTCATTGCGACTAAAATATTTATGTGAGTGACCAGCCACACCACCAATTCCCAGAATTACACCGGCATGTTGAATCGTATCGTTAGGGTAATAGAGTTTGGCTCCTACACAACCAATTTCAGGCCTCACTGCCTGACTCACCATCTCAGTCAACCAAAGGACATTGATAGGCTCTATATCATTATTGATTAATCCTATAATTTCCCCTTTAGCTAAACTTACACCATAATTATTAATGGCTGAATAATTAAATGGGTGATCCCACCGATGAACAGATACACGTGAATCTGTGTTTCTGATTTCATCAAGGAATTGTAACGTTTCCTTGCAGCGACTTTGGTTATCTAAAATGATTAGTTCAAAATTGGAGTAATTGGTTTTGCAAAGAATAGCCTCAACACAAGGCCTAAGGATATCAATGCCGTCTCTTGTCGGTACCAGAAGACTCACTAACGGAGCTGGCTCAGGAATGGACCAACGGACCCGATAGCTATTTGGTGCAGTTCCAGGCTCGGCCGTTGCACTTAGCTTTTCTCGTTTTAGGTAATCAGAGACGGCTTGTAAACCCGCAGTAGCGGCATAACCCTTTGCATTACTTTCTTGTGCTGTTGATCCGCTAATGGCTCTCCAGTGGTAGAGTATCTCTGGAATATGTACCACATTGTTGGAATCAAGATGTGGCATACAACGCAACAGTAGATCATGATCCTGACTGCCCTCCACACCTACTCGATAACCACCAATTTGTTTTATCAAGCTCGTCTTGAGCACAGTAAGATGGCAAATATAATTCTGTGAAAGTAAAAGATCAGGATTCCAACCTGGTTTTAGGTGAGGATCAAAACGTTCACCATATTCATCAATTTTGTCTTCATCACTATAAAACAGTAAAGCTTGTGGATTTTGCGAAATCGCTTCTACTATACTTTGTAAAGCATTAGACGCCAGAACATCATCATGATCAAGCAATGCAATATAGTCTCCTTTCGCTAAGGATAAAGCACTATTGCTCGCTGCAGAAATATGTCCATTTTCGGTTCGAAAGGAGACTCTAATACGACTATCTTGTTGTTGATACCCCTCTAAGCACTCCTTTACTTCTTGTTTCCGAGAGGAATCATCGGCAATACATAGCTGCCAGTTGTTATAACTTTGCCCAATTACTGATTCTAGACAGTCTCTCAATAGGCGAATATCTGTATCGTAGACAGGAAGTATAATTGAGATCAAGGGATGACTGGCATCTACCGTTATATCGTAAGAATTTTCACGTGGATAAATATTTTTTATTTCTTTTTTTTCAATCCACTCAGAATAATCATAAGTCTGACGTTTTTTAACAAATGTTTTTTCATAGTAGTTGAGAGCAATATCCTGCCAGGCACAAGACTTCTCACGGGCTTCAGCATTAATCTTTTTTAGGACATCACTCTTATTTATATTCCTAAATTTAAAGTGCATGTTAGCTAAGCGTTGTGACAGCCTATCTTTTGCAAACTGAGGGAAGAGTTTCACCAAATGGAAATGGCTCACAGAAAACATTCCTGTGCTTTCCAGAGGATCAAATCTGAGAGCGCGTGTACGTGATGTGAAATAAATGAGCCGTTTCGTAACCCGGCCAAATTTTATCGGGATAAAAAAGCTATCTGCCTCATTAAATCCATTTCCATAATCAACATATAATTTGGAATCTATGCTAGCCTGGTTATGTCTCAGTACAATTTCGATCATGTACCAACCAGAATGCAAGGTAGAGCCTTCGATAGTAAATTGTGGGTCGTTATCTATAGATTTCCACTCAAAATTTTTATCCGATTCTTTAATACACTCAACCCCTATTACAGGCTTTAGCCTAGGAGCCAAATCAGAATGAAACCACGATTTTATTAACTTGAACACCACAAACAATCCAATTAGACAACTGAGTAACTTATAATCTGAATATACAGTATTCAATTAGCAGTTCAGCGAGAATAATTTTTAGAGCCGACTTTTACATCAATTCTTCCCAAAAGACTCAATGAAAGTTAACTTTTGCTTCTACATTTGTTCCATAGATGTATGCTTCAATCTTATCTTCTGAAGATATAATTTTAGCGGTTTTAAAACTAAAGCCACATTGCAATTTTTTAGAAAGCCCTTTACGAACAACATCTGGACGACTTCGATTTACCTCTACAAGGTGTTCCACGCCATTGATCAATAAACGAATCTTTATAGGGCCATCATATTCAGTAACAGCCCAACCGGTAATCAACTCTGGCTTTACATCAACAAAAGCTTTCCCGTAACAGAGAAATGGTGTCTCTGTAGCAATACGCTCCCTAAGCTCTGCAATACCTTTTTTTACATCAGTCACATAACTGAGAAGTGCTTCGTCAACTACATCGTTTAAGTCATGTGCTTTAAAATAGGCTTCCCCTTTCTTTCTACCCGCACTACCTGCTCCGGAGCCCTTATGCTCTTTCTTCATAATATGTTCATGACGGGACTTAACTACATAGTGATTAATTCTAATTCCACTATATGAAACCTTATTAGTTCTGGGCTCACATGGCTCACCACTTTCAAATACAGCGGGTCTAAGATCTCCGGTATAATAGAGACCTGATTTTAAAATGCACTCATGGACATGCATTCTATCCACCATATTAGGCTTCAGGATAGTCTTAATATGCCGATTGAAATCATGGTCTTGTATAGAGGCACGAGTGAATCGCTCTATTACCAGGCCCTCTTCTTTAAACTTATAACCTGATGAACCGAAATTTCGCCAATTTAATGCAAGTGCACCCGCATCTTCCAGCTTATGGAAATCAGATAAAATACTTTTTAATTCGCAATTATTTTCACTAACAAGAAATTCATCGGCGTCGATAAAACACAGTAAATCAACTTCAGTAGCGAAGTGGTTTAAAATATAATTATATGCAGGCATCTGTGGCCCACAGTCGCCAGTTCTGGGGAAGTGCACTCTATTTATCACTCCCAGGCTATCTAGCGCCTCTAACAGCTGAGAAGAGCCATCATCACTGATATTATCAGCGATATAAAAAGCATCTACACCAATTAGTTGATGGTATACGATCCACTCAAGAATATAGTCATATTCATTTTTAAAAATTGCGGCAATTCCAAACTTCACATGCACTTCCAAAAACTAATCGTAAACCCTAAATAAGTAGACATTCTATATAGCCCCAAAAGCCCGGGCTAGTTCTAACCTTTAGCTAACATTATATAATAATGGCTGCCCGGTAGCTGCCACGATACACTCTATAGTATTTATGTTTATGTTTCTGTCTATTTCTAGAGAGAAACCAACAAAGCCGCCTCGCCCCTGTTCCTGAGCCTTAAAGTAGGGGCGGTATTCATTGGCTTTACATTCAGCAATCACGTTACCTCCCATCCTTGCTTGAATTAATACTGCTTCATGTAAATTCTCTGCAATAGCCCAACCTTTTAGCTTACCAGCTTCAAAATTAGTTACAGAACCAGAAACATAACCTACTTTGGCATTAGTAAGACGAAGACGCCAATCAAACTGAAATCTAGCACGATTATAAAACTCTATCTCTTCGGCATTGAGGCTTTTTAACTCTTCTATTTCTCCTATGGGTAACATGCATGATTCCACAGCCTTATCCTTATTGATATTTTTATGTAGATAAGGAATATCAATGTTAAACTTTCTATTGAGCAAGCGTAGAGATTCCTTATAAGACTCTACGAAACCAATAAAACCAAACTCAGTCCATGTTTTACGCCCTACGAGACGAAGTTGTCTATTAATATTTTCTGAGCGACGATAGAAACTCTGAAAGCTCTCCTCGTGATCACTATTTTTTATTAGATGATTATATTCAGAGACGATTCTTTGTACCGGATCACGCAAGAAAGTGATCATTCTACCGACACCAAAAATATTAGCGTATTTTGCTGAATGGAAATGCCCCGTTAATAATTGATATCCCTGCCTATTAAAGGTATTTGCAAAGTGCCACCCATCCCTCTCGCTTTCGACCCAGCTTTTAACAATACTGCTCGTTATCGCTGAATTCACCCCATAATCTAGGCATATTTTCTTCTTGCCGAAAAAAGAATCTAGCCCTTGACGAAAACTGGTGCCCGCTGTTTTGGGGATATGTACAAAAACAATAGGTTTCAAAACAACATACCACTATTAATAAACACTTAGATCACCTATTCCATCAGCAAACACACATAAATCTATATGATGATAAAACCAATCCTTTCTCTATACGCGAGGCTGGATACGTTTTATGCAAAATATTGCAAGTATCCTACTTGCTTAGGGTTAATTTCGACTACCCATCCACCTTAAAGAAATGGCATTTTGTACTAAAAAAAGAGCCCAGGCCTTGCCTGGGTTGACTTTTGAAAATCTTTACCTTTCAACTTTGTATCAGCCGTGCCCGTCAGAAGTATATAGATGTTACAAATCCTCACTCTCAAGGCTTTAGTAGTAGGACTTATGACAATTATGTAACTAGAAGGGGAGCCCTGCTCAAGTTTAACCCATCCATCTGGGTCAGCCCAATATACTTCTGTGTGAAGGCGCGTCCAGTAAACCATATTGTTATATTCAATAACTACACAACGATTTTACTGGATTTAGTACATACCTGGTTAGTAGAACAAGCTTTCACTCTATTACTTTGTTTATCTTTCATTGGTGTCAATGCCGTAGCCATGGGGATTGTTTGTCTGCCAGTGCCATGTATCAACCATCATTTGTTCTAGCCCCAATCTTGCCACCCAGCCCAGATCCTGCTTCGCCTTGGAGGCATCAGCCCAAAAAGCTGTTAAATCACCTGCTCTCCGAGGCGCCACGCTATAGGGGATGGATACACCTGAGGCCTGTTCAAAAGCCCGCACTATATCTAGAACAGATGTACCCTTTCCTGTTCCAAGGTTGAAGGCTATAGTACCAGTTTTACCTTCAAGCCACTCCAGGGCGCAAACATGCCCCTCCGCTAAATCCATCACATGTAAGTAATCCCTCAGGCAGGTACCATCCGGTGTGGGGTAGTCATCACCAAATATCGATAACTCTTTGCGTTTACCCACTGCAACCTGAGCGATGTACGGTAACAAATTGTTAGGTATACCCTGGGGATCTTCTCCGATTAGACCTGAGGGGTGCGCGCCAACGGGATTAAAGTATCGTAGGAGTGCTACAGAAAGCTCTGGGTTGGCGAGGGCCGCATCCTTTAAAACCTGCTCCACCATCCATTTACTAGTTCCATATGGGTTACTGGTGTTACCAGCTTGCAAGGTTTCCACATAAGGCACAGGAGCCTCACGACCGTAGACAGTCGCCGATGAGCTGAATACCAGCTGCTTAACTCCATACGCCTGCATTGCCTCCAGCAATACAAGGCTTCCAGTAACATTACTCTGGTAGTAGTCAATCGGCTTTTGCGAAGATTCACCTACAGCCTTCAATCCAGCAAAGTGGATCACAGCATGGATTGTATTCTCAGTAAAAATCCGCTCTAACAGCGCGCGATCTCTAATATCACCATGGTAGAAACGCACTGGTGTACCGGTGATCATCTGTACACGCTGTAGCGCTATTTCGGAGCTATTGCAGAGTGAGTCGATGACTACCACCTCAAAACCAGCCTCTTGCAGTGCCACCAAGGTATGGCTGCCTATGTACCCAGCTCCCCCGGTAACCAATACGCTTCTACCCATTGCTCACTCAACCTCCATCATGCAACAGCATCCTGTGAAATATGATTCTGAGTTTCGGAAATCTTATTCTCAGATAAAATCAACGTATTTAGATAAGCTCTGTAACTCTTAGCTAAATCGGGATGGCGCAAACCATACTCAACATTTGCCATCAAGTACCCTAGCTTAGAGCCGCAATCATGGCTCTTGCCCACCATGCGATAGGCTTCAACGCTTTCTTTGGTCATCAAATCGGCGATTGCATCTGTGAGCTGAATTTCATTACCAGCACCTGGTAACGTTTGTTCAAGGAGTGGCCACAGCTTGCGAGAAAGTACATAACGTCCAACCACCGCCATATTCGACGGCGCCTCTGCCATAGGAGGCTTCTCCACAATAGCCGTCATTGGCTGCGAGGTATTTGGAGACAATGCGGCCCCCTGGCAATCCGCCACACCGTATTGATGTACCTCCTCTTGCGGCACCGGCTCCACCATCACCTGGCTGACACCGGTTTGATCGAACCGAGATAACATTTGCGCTAAATTATCACGGCTAAGATCTGAGGCAGCATCATCGATAATCACATCCGGCAGTAATACTGCAAAGTCCTCATCACCCACCAATGGTTGGGCGCATAGAATTGCATGACCCAGGCCTTTCGCCTCACCCTGCCGTACGTGCATGATAGTGACGTCTTTCGGACAGATGGACCGCACCTCGTCAAGCAGCTGACGCTTGACCCTAGCCTCTAGGGTCGCTTCCAACTCAAAACTGGTATCAAAGTGATTTTCGATAGAGTTCTTACTGGAATGAGTAACCAGTACGATATGCTTGATACCGGCAGCCACCGCTTCATTGACCACATATTGAATAAGCGGTTTATCAACGATAGGCAGCATTTCTTTGGGAATAGCCTTTGTTGCTGGCAGCATACGAGTTCCCAAGCCAGCAACGGGTAAAATTGCTTTCATTTAAGCCTCAATAGAGTCATAGCTTTAAGGTAAAAAAATCAACAGCCTGTAAACAGCAGACAAAAAGTCGAATCATAAATTTATAATGATTACCATTAAATTAAATTAAATTAGAACCTTTAAATGAAGGCTTCTTAACTTATAAAGCCTTTAAAGTTTTTGGAAACTTTAACATCAAGGCTTTTAAAAACATCCCAATAAATATTAGCAAGCCTTAATCTATTATCATCAAACTCTTTACCTGAAAAATTAAATTCAGAAAAAATGCTCAACATCTTCTCCTTAGTATTATATATATCAGAAAAAGTTAGGCTTTCAACGGATGGAACTTTCAATACATTACAAAGCTCACGAGTCCTCGTATCAGTTGTTATACATACAGCTGGAGTTTCAGCCTGTAGGGCAAGAATGTTTCCATGTATCCGAGTGCCAACTGAGTGGCTGTGCAAAGAAAGACTTGTAAGCCACGAGTCGATATCACCATGAAATACTGAAAATTTCCGAAGGAAATTAATAAGTGCAGTCCCATCCTTTGCACCAAGAAATCTTTGTGCCAAATTTTCAGTCAGTGTTGCTTCACTAGCATCTAAATTTTCATTCATTAGCGCTTTAAAGAGAATTGGTGGGTGCTGTATCGTATAGCTACCACAACCGATGCCTTCTAAAAGATTCAGTAGATCTCTTTCAACCTGTTGCACTGCAGGATTTACTTGCCCGGAAGCAATATTCAATCTACTTATTGGCCTATTAAACTTTTCCTCAAGCCTCACACCTAATTTTTTATTCCCATTTATAAAAACTGTTGAACAACCACCAACAACAACATTGAAAATGCCAAGGTTATTTAGCAAGCGCTTAGTATATTCACCTCTGCAAAGTATTGCAGGAGAACGTTTCGCCACAGATTGCAAAAATCTTAATGTACCATTTTTTAATTCTGGGAATGTCGCTTCATTATCTGACTGTGCACCCAAACCAATTACTAAACATGGTACATCTAGCTCTTCCACGATATCAGCAATCGCCCCCATATCCGAATTTGGATTTAGCTGATTGGAAGCCGGAAAAACAAAAAGGTCAACCTTACCTTTCAATGCTATTGCATGTGCCATTCCCTGAATAATATGGAATTTAGCATCAAACATTCTGGGCACAGAGTACCAATATGCTAAATTGCCTGTATTATTTCCAGTTTTCTTCATTATCTCTTGGGCAGATAATATCCAGGGCTCTGATATACTCCCAAAATTGGGAGAGAATATTGCTACATTCATAAAATTATTAATTCTCTAAAAGAGAAACCACTTCAGATTTTTTGTCTAAAATTGCATTTTTAAGTATGGCTCTATCAACATCATCATAAGATTGATAAAAACCTCTAATCACTTCATCAAGCCCCAGAATTTTTCCTTGAGCAAAATATACTTCATCATCTTCAAAGTCAAAGCTCAAACTATTGCGCATGCAAGAAAGCGATGGGCACCTAATTCCATCCAGATATCCAGGCCCTTCCCAATCTAAATCTGAAGAATAAGGTCGCACACCAACTCTATCCAGAATATTATTCTTCAAAAACTCAAAGACTGGTTTTCTCGGGTGGTTGAATTGATTAAATAGTTTATAGGACCGCGAATTAGTTCTTATAAAATCAGACACCGGAAGATCTATACTGTTAATCTTTTCTCTATTATACAGTCGCTCTATAGATCTTTCGTAATAGTTAACAGCTTTCGTTTCTTCGATTAAATTTTCACTCAACAGCCTCTCTTTGCATAAGGCCTCTGAATAACCATCAAGGTAGAATTTCAAAATGAAAAAATCATGAACTAGATTTAGTGGGGACTGAATTCCCGGCAACATCTCCAGCTGGGGAAAATATCCATCAAAGTAAAGAGGCGGAAAAGATAGAGAGATACAATTTTCTGGCAGCTTCGTTACAACCGATTCAGATGAAAGCTCCTTTACTCCCCTACCTCCAAAAGGCTGATAAATAAACAGATCTAGATCACGTACTTTATTAAGGGTATCATTTATATCCGTACTATCTAAAGTATGAACGGGCTTTATTTCCACCAACTTATATACGCTGCTAAAGCCCTGATCACTAAGCAAAGTTTTGGCTAGTGCCACGCTCTGACAGTTTGCATAAACGCTAAACTTTTTCATTTCTTATTTCTAAACTTAAACTTCATATCCCAATGAATTTAGCTCTTCACCTAGATGCTCATTAAAAATCTCACAAAGTGACGAATCCATCTCACTTTTCCATCTAATAACTGACTCAGGTGCAGTAATGTGCTGATCAACAGAGCTTCTATTAGCAAGAACCTGATTATAATCAAGAGTCAAACCAAGCCATTCGCTGATATCATTTGTCTTATCAAATGGAGACAACATAAAATCTTCGTACTTTATAAAGTAACGTCTATCGTCACACTCCATATTGGCTACATGTCTCATAAAGCTCTTTCTCATTTTACAGAGTCTTATCGCATAACTTTCATCTGTATCGCTCTCTTCCCATCCAAACCCATTAAAGCCACGCTTTTTATTAAAGCTTTTTATGGAAAGAAATTCATCTCTAGGATCTCTCAGCAAGAATAAGTTTTTAGCGGCAATAACATTGTTTACTTCACTGCAAATATCATGGACGACTTTCTCCGCATAATACACGGGATTATTACTATCTATTATATCTGAATTAGTTTTCTTTACTTGGGTAGAAAATCCATTCCAAAGCCTTTTCAAAAAATCTTTAGAAAGCTCATCCCTATCGAAGATACTTACTTCAGAATATGGTATAGGGCCAACTTTATTTAGCTCTCTATTAAAAATGGAATCTGGATTCCAATCCGAATCATTAGCAGTATCTTTACCAACCAATCCCGACAATCTGCATAAATAAGTTAAATGGCGTTTTTCAAATGGATAATGCCTATCAAAAACTACATTATTTGAAGAACCTAGGACCTGCATTAACAATGTGGATCCTGACCTTCCAAAACTGCGCAACATAATTGGTGTAATCATAATTATGCCTATTACTCAATCTAAATATTAATAAATTGATAGATGAATATTTGAGCATTCACTAATGCTCAAAGGTTTAGGGATATCGCTAGCAACCAAGTCCCAGCTATTCCTCTCATCACAAGCTTTCAAAATAGCCTGCTTAAGGGAGTTACTACTTCCACTACGGAAATTGTAGCCATTAACGCCATCGGTAATTTTTTCAACCATTCCGCCAATATCACTTCCGATCAACGGGCGTCCATGGTTAAAGGCTTCCTGAATCACCATTGGTGAGTTCTCCCACCACACCGAGGGAATAATCACCCAGTCTGCCTGCTCCATTAAACGACTCATCTCATGGGACTCGTAAGAGCCATGCAATGTAACCAAATCACCGAGGTCTTCCAGCAAAGCATGGATTTTTTCCTGAAACGCCTCTGTTTGCCCTTGCAAATTAGCGCCGTGAATATCCAGATGAACTTTATCCCGAATATCTTCCGGCAGCAGTTTAAAGGCCTCCAGTAATACATCTACACCTTTGAAAGGATTAATCTGACCAAAGAAAGCAAAACGGCCGCGCCCTTCTCCTTTTGCTAACGGGCGAGGTGCTGGCGTTTCGATCTCCGGTTGACCATTTTCGATCATCACCATTTTTTCTTCAGGGATTCCCCATGCTTTATAGCGCTCAATCAAAAAATGGCTAGGCGAGACAAACATATCCACTAAATTAAAAATGGATTTTATATATTTCTCTCTGAGGAAAAAGTCTGCAGCTGAGCGCTCAGGGAAACAGCGAGCACAGTCAGTTGGAGATGATTTATAGCACAGCTTCATCTGTTTGCCCGGCTTAACCATTTGGCCGTTATTAGCACAGATGGCTAAGTATTCATGCAGTGTTACAACAATACGTGCATCCGGCAGTGTGTTTCTTACCTCACGTATTAATTCCAAGCCCATATGTATATAGTGATGAAAATGTATCACCGTTGGCTTATAGCGCTGTAATAATGCACGAAATTCTTGCCATACATGCTTTTTACAACCGGACTGGAATAGGAAGAAATCGGACATATGGGTATGAAAAAGAATTTCTTTATCCGAATTAATCGTAGAAAAGGCGGATCCCCCATGAGAAGGCTGATCGGTACGAGCCAGAAAAACCGTATCTAAACCCAGCCGCTCATATTCCTTAAATAAATTATAGGCAGCCACTTCTGCACCGCCTTTGCTGTGATCGGGGTGACCGTGGGAAACAATCAGTATTCTGTGTTCAGTCATCGATAATTCCTTAACGAACCAGCTGTTCTATCAGGCTTCCCCAGCGCTCAGTATGTTGCCAGGCATTGTAAAGTGTGATTTTAAATTTCCAGTCACGGTTTTCGAATAAATTTTGTGACATTCTCTCTAAATGGTAGAGCTTTTCATCGGTGAGTACATAGTGTCGATAGCCCGCTTTTCTTAACTGCAGACAGAGATCAGAATCCTCAAAGTCTCCAAGTACATAGGTTTCATCCAGGCCACCCACAGAATCATACAAGGCTTTGCTGATAAACATGCAGGCACCCGTAACCGCAGGTGATTCCATTACAGAATCAATATCAATCAGCCATTCAGGATTTCCCTTTCCTGGATGTTCATTCAGCCATAAATTACCAAATTGCACACTTTTGGAGAAACTCATCCCAATATGTTGAATTGTGCCATCATCAAAAACCAACTTCGGTGCAACTACGCCAACATCCTCCAATGAAGATGCTTGCTTTTCAATTCGTGATATCCAGCCGCTGCTACTTGGAATAATATCTGAGTTAAGCAATACCAACTTATCGGCACTGGCATGACGCGCCCCCAGATTATTAGCCCCGGCATAACCTAAATTACGGCCACCGTAAATTACCTTGAAGCTTACAGGGAACAATCTACTGGTGTCATAGCAGAAAGGTATAAATGCATCATAGAGTCTGGGATCATCCAGAACGTAAATCAGCTCTGTCTCGGCAAAATCAGCATCTTCTGTAAATTGTGCTATCTGGTGTAACAGAAAATCATAGCGCCCATAGAGGGGTACTATAACACTGCGTTTGGGCTCTTTAATTTCTTGACCGAACTGTATTACTTCTACTTGGGGTTCTTCGAGAAGATAGCGTCTATTCGTCCAAAGCGCTGAGAGCGCCGGACCTATATATTTTCGCATGTTCTTCTGGTATTCACGACCATCGACATTGAAGTTCACCAGCACCTGCTGACTTGCATGGGTAATATCCCCACGAATATTGGTCTGCTGAATCGGGACAACTCCCAGGCGGCCCTCTTTAGTGAAGAAGAGCAGCTCCAAGCGGGCTTTCTCTATCAAATGCGGCATAGGCACCCAAGTGAAGAAACCCGCTTTATAATTAGCTTCCGCTCTGCCTGGAAAGGCTTCCAAAACATCCGTGCGGGTAAACCGAGCAGATTCCTCAAGCAAATTTTTGCTGTAGCTACCATCGGTAGTGCGCAACACTAAACTTGCCAGATCCAGCTGACCGTCAAGTAGCCAACCAGAAAGGAATAGTCCATGGCCAGGTACTGCCAAAATACTGTCCCAGTGCCAGTTGACCAAGGTCTTGAGTTGTTCTTCCTCCAGTTTCTTTAAGCCTGGAATCTCAAAAACTCCATTGCCCATGCTCTTAAACATCGCATTAAGCAATTCGGCTTTTTCACCAGTACGCCAAGTCATGCAGTGGCCAAATAAGGCTTCGCCACTCAATTCTATGAATGGCTTTAGCTCAACCTCTTTGGTCTGACCGTCAACCCTTACGGTCATACGCAGGGGACTATTTTCTATAGCAATATCATAGGGCCACTCCACCAAAAGGCTGTAACCCCAACGACTATTTCCTTCGAAATTGAAGTGTCTATTTACATCCAGCCTGGTGGTACGCAGGGTACTATAATTTATCTTGTCGATACTTTCCGTATCAGTATCTTCATCACTGCCGATATACTCGAGTTGAAAATCCAGAGATTCGTGCTCAGGGTGAAATGCCCAGCCCTGGATCAAAAGGTGTCGCCCGGCGATAACCCCGCAAATATCCACCCATACCTGTACCTGTTCGGAGAACGTCTTCTCCGCTGTGCTGCAGGCAGCCTTAAAACGCCTTCTAATATTAATTCCCATTATCTATCTCCCACTTGCTCAGCAGTGCTGTATTGCTGGTCTATCCACTGACGATAGCTACCATCCATCACTGCCTGCCACCAGCTGTCATTCTCTAGATACCACTGCAGCGTTTTACGAATTCCGCTAGCAAAACTCTCCTGTGGTTGATAATCAAGTTCACTATTGGACTTCTGGGGATCTATGGCATAGCGACGATCATGTCCGGCTCTATCCTTTACAAAGGTAACCAGACTCTGTGCTTTCCCTGCTATTGCAGATACCGCTTTGGGGTACTTATTAGTGAGTTCCGGATTCTCAGCAAATTCTGAGTTCATTAGTTCACAAATCAGCTTAACGATGTCGAGATTTGCCCATTCATTAATACCACCAATGTTGTAACATTCTCCCAAGTGGCCTTTTTTAATTACTAAATCGATGCCTCGTGCATGGTCCTCTACATACAGCCAGTCGCGAATCTGCTGACCATCACCATAAATCGGTAGTGGTTTGTCCTGCAGGATATTAGTGATTACCAGTGGTATCAGTTTTTCTGGAAAGTGGTAAGGGCCGTAATTATTGGAGCAATTACTGGTGGTAACCTTCAGTCCATAAGTATGGTGATATGCACGCACCAAGTGATCTGATGCAGCCTTACTAGCTGAATAGGGGCTATTGGGTGCATAGGGTGTGGTTTCGCTGAAGGCGGGATCCTCAGGGCCTAGGGTTCCATATACTTCATCAGTGGAAACATGGTGAAAGCGGTGATTGTCTTTATTAACCCCGTCATCCAGCCAGACTTTTTTGGCGGCCTTCAGCAGGCTATGAGTACCGATAATATTGGTTTCAATAAATGCGTCTGGGCCACTGATAGACCTGTCAACATGGCTTTCCGCTGCAAAGTGCACCAATGTGTCAATTCTGTGCTCTTTGAGCAACGTTTCTACCAAGTGCGTATCGCAAATATTTCCTTGGCAAAAATAAAAATTAGCATTTTCCGCTACCGGCTCCAAGTTAGCCTTGTTACCAGCATAAGTTAGTGCATCTAGAACGACTACCTTATCTTGTGGGTAAGTGCTCATCCAATAGTGGATAAAGTTTGCGCCTATAAAACCAGCACCGCCGGTTACCAGTAAATTACTCATTTTTTTGACAATTCTTTTTTGGATGTTTAGAAAACTAAAAGCGTATCTTTACAAGATTAAATTTTTAGTTCTTCAGTAGTTTCTGGTGTCTATTCAGTACATGCGCCTTTCTCGCGTGTGTCACTTCATGCATATGGATGTCTACTAACATAAAGGACAGCATGATCTGTTTTTTTTATGACGCAGTCTTTTCCTGTAAAACTTTGCGTAAAACCCTGCGCCAATGCTGTGGTTCAAGATTCAGATCATTCACCAATTTAGACTTATCCAGAACACTATAAGCCGGCCTAGCTGCGGGAGTAGGGTAATCTGAGGTATTGATTGGCCTAATTTCTACATTTTTCGCTTCTGCTAGTAGCCCAAGCTCCTTGGCTTCTTCATAGATTGCGACAGCAAAATCATACCAACTAGCGGTGCCAGCATCCGTACAATGGTAGATTCCGCATAAATCGGGCTTGCCCATCAATGTGAAGATTGTCTTAGCCAATGTTTGGGTGCTCGTAGGTGTACCTATCTGATCCGCCACTACACCCAATTGATTACGTTCACACATAAGCCGAAGCATGGTGTTGGAAAAATTAGCTCCGTGGGCACTATAAACCCAGGCAGTCCGTAGAATGATTGCTTGTGGCAATACACTTTGCACGGCAACTTCACCGGCAGCCTTACTTTCTCCATAGATACCCAGTGGGCACATCGAATCCTGGGGCTGGTATGGGGTGGAGCTCTGACCGTCAAATACAAAATCTGTGGAGATATGTATTAAACGAGCCCCCATTTCGCGACAAGCTTTCGCCAAGTTTTCTGGACCTGTCGCATTAGTGGCGAAAGCTTGCTCTCTCTCTGATTCCGCCTTGTCTACCGCTGTGTAGGCAGCAGCATTGATGAGAGTATCTGGTTGGTACTTATTAACAGCTTGCATAACCTGGTCACTATCTGTGATATCCAGATCGTTGCGATCTAGCGCTATCAGATCAATACCGGCTGGTTTGCGTTTTTGCAATTCCCTTGCCAGCTGGCCATTCTTACCGGTTACTAGGATTCTCATTCACTTATTCACATTGAATTAGGTTAGGCCAGTGGTACCCGGCCCTAATAGTGGAAACTAGCGGCGATAAAGCCTGGCATTCAGAATTATATACCGGGCCCCACTGATAGTTTATGGCTATACCTTTAGGTATAGGTCTCGTCTGCAACGAGCCGTTACTGGAAAACAATCGCGTCTTTTAGATGTTTCCCCTCAGCATCTTTCGCTGAGAGCTTGGGCGCTTGGCCATTAATCAAGGGCCATTCGATCGCCATATCAGGATCATCCCAACGAATGGAATGTTCATACTCAGGTGCGTAGTAATCGGTACATTTGTAAACGAACTCTGCCTCAGCACTAGTAACATAGAAGCCATGGGCAAAGCCTTCCGGTACCCAAAGTTGACGTTTGTTTTCTGCTGAAAGCGTCACACCAACCCACTGGCCGAAAGTTGAGGAGCTTTTACGCAAATCGACCGCAACATCAAAGACCTCACCTTTGGTAACGCGCACTAACTTACCTTGTGTTTGCTTGGTTTGATAATGCAGACCACGTAGTATGCCCAAGGTAGACTTACTATGGTTATCCTGGACAAAGACTCTATCTGCACATTCCTGGCTGAATAAATCTTGCCGAAAAGATTCGAAAAAGAAACCACGCTCGTCACCAAAAACCTTTGGCTCCAGGATTTTCACATCAGTTATTGCAGTTTCTATCACTTTCATACTGTGTATTTCTTGATTATTAACAAGGCAAAGGAAAAAGGTTGTTGTTCTAGAGTACAGCGGTCAATCGATGCTGAGTTAGAGTAGAGGTCTCTCCAGATTCTAGCAACAAGCTCATTAAATATTCGCCATAACCGCTCTTCAAGAGTGGTTGAGCCTGCTTTTCCAATTGCTCGGCACAAATAAAACCTTTGCGATATGCCACTTCCTCAGGGCAGGCAATTTTCAGCCCCTGACGCCGCTCCAAGGTTTGAACAAAATGCGCAGCCTCAAGCAGGTTGTCATGGGTTCCAGTATCCAGCCAAGCACTGCCACGGCCCAATAACTCAACATTTAGTTCATCGCGCTCAAGGTAGATATTGTTGATATCGGTAATCTCCAATTCTCCACGCGGGCTAGGTTGAACCTCCCTGGCCAAGTCGCAAACTTGACTATCATAAAAATACAAGCCTGTTACTGCGTAGTTAGATTTTGGACGGGTCGGTTTCTCTTCTAAGCTAACGGCTTTGCCTTCCTTATCAAATTCTACGACGCCATAGGCTCTTGCATCGGCAACACGGTATCCGAAGACTGTAGCGCCTTCTTCCCGATCATCTGCACGATGCAAGATCTGACTAAAGTGCTGGGTATAGAAAATGTTATCTCCCAGCACCAGAGCACTTTTGTTGTTACCCACATGCTCACGACCAATAATAAAAGCTTGCGCGAGACCATCTGGGCTCGGTTGTATCGCGTAGCTGATATTAATTCCCCATTGAGAACCATCTTCCAACAAGCGTTGATAAAGATATTGCTCTTCTGGAGTAGTAATGATCAATATGTCTCGGATCCCCGCCAACATCAGAGTTGTCAGCGGGTAATAAATCATCGGCTTATCATAGACCCCCATCAACTGCTTACTGACTCCCCTGGTAAGAGGATACAGACGGGTACCGGAACCTCCAGCCAGAATAATCCCCTTTCTGGTTGAACTTCCCTTCGTGATCATCTTTTTCTCCTTGGAGCTATATATTGCTCACTACTTTCGCCTCCTCCTCTTCCTTTTTTATCTAAAGGTTATAAAGAAGAAGAGTTATCCGATTCACCTTAGAAAGACAGTACTGCAGCCGTGCCCACTGCTATACGATAAAGAATTTCTGTGACATCTTTAGTCACCTGTAGCTCACTGGAGCGCACCTCTGGCATCACCATTATTTCATCACCTGGACGCAAGATATCTTTCAGACGGTTATCGAACTTCCTCTTTTTAACCCGACTGATAGTGCCATCCAGGTGTAGGATCACCAGTTCATCTTGATTGGCGTTATTGGAGAAACCGCCGGCCATTTCAATATAATTTTCCAGTGTATGACGCGCATTAAATACCAGTGATGTGGGGAAAATCACTTCACCTACCACTGAAACCGTCGAGTTCTTCAGGGGCACCACCAGCCTGTCACCATCTTCAAGCAACATGGTTCCAGCATTGGGATTGTTAGCCAGTACCACTTGACCACGGGGTTGTGCTTTTCGTGCCTCAGCAATAAATTTCTGAATCATTGCCGCATTTTCAGACTGAGCGCCTTTTTCTAACTCAGTGTTTGGCTGTCGGGTAAGGACTTCCATCTGAAGAGCATCAAGGGAGCGTTCTAGCGCTGCACGCTGCTTCTTAGCCACGCTCTCACGGTACAACTGCACCGCAGATTGATCGGCATTACCTCGGTACTGGAGCTGTGACAAAAGATCCTCCAGCGTTGCGCCGTAGGGAAGCACATAGCTGGCAGGGCCATCCAATTCACCACTTACGGTAACGGATATCGATTTAATGTCGTTATCTCTTACCAACTCAACTCTGGCTCCAGGATAAAGCGCAGTATTTAGAGCTTCCTCTAGAGGTAAATAACTGGCTTGCTGCTGATCATCGATCACTTGGGTAATACGGGCAAAATTAGCCTGAGGATCTGGCTTGGTAACCAGTAACATCTCCCCCAACTGGGTGTAAGGACCGCTAAATTCAATTTGTGCGGCCAGTTGCACCGCGCCTTCTATAGAAACTGCTCCGTTACGTGCCCCAATTACAATGGCATCACCGTTGCGCAACTGCAATGCGGGCATGCTGCCCTCGGTGAGGAAATTGTATAAATTAACTCTTTGCAGCAGCTGATCACCACGTACAACTTTAACATCTATAAAGCTACCGCTATCGCGGTCTATACCACCAGCACTATCCAGGTAGTAAAGAATGGAGTCAGAGGAATATCCGTTATACAACCCTGGATTCTTGACATAGCCTGTTACAAATACTTTTACCGGCTGACTTGCTTCCAAATTGGCATAGGCACGTACATTTTTCTTGAATACGCCTTTTACATGGCGCAGAACAAAATCGTTGAGCTCGCCATTTTTTATGCCGGCTACATGTACAGGCCCAACCTCGGGTACAAAAATATTACCCTGCGGGTCCACAGCCAAGGTTGCACTGAAACTATAGGCACCCCAGAGCTGCAGGTTGATTTGATCACCCACGGTAATGCGATAGTCTGGGTTGAATCCACTAAAGGGCTGATCCTTAAAAGCGCCTTGGAATAGGGACTGACCAAAGACCGGCACATTGGATTTTGGAATCTCTGTAGATTCATTCTTATCCAACTGCTGGGTTTCCAGCGCCTGAGCATTTGGCAAAGCAATACTAGTCAGTAAACCTAGTAATACCCCTAGAGTTTTTAAGTTTCTCACGATCATCTTTTCGATCTTTTAGTTTGCGTATCTATTTGTAATAGTCCAGATTTTATAACGCAAAACCTAGACCAATATTGTTTTCAATAATTCAGCTGTTTTCAGCTTCCCTCTAACACTTCATCAGGAAGTAACTAATATGCTAAATCCTGTGATCGCGGATACTGGATACCAGCATCTTCACAATGCCATAAATTAATAGCAAGATAATTGCCAGGCTAGCCAGGTTATAAAGTTTGCGTGGATATTCCGCTTTCTCAGCCAACGACGGTTGGCTGACAACCATTAAGTGCTTTAGCCTTCCAGAGGCCTCCATACGCGCAGTTTCCAAAGCTTTAAGAGATGCGGCATAAGCATCGGTGGCAAACTGAAGATTCAATTCCAAATTCTGGAAGTGTGCATTCAAGCTGTTGAGGCGCTGTTCTCCCTGAGCGTCTGAGACACCAACAAGGCGCTCCTTTTCTGCGGCTATTTGTCCTTCCAGGGCATTAATTTCAGCCTGCATTGAGACAACCTGAGAGGAATCGGGGTTTAGATAGGTTTTGGCAGCCGTCAGCTTGGCACGTTGCTCGGCAAGTTTGGCCTCCAACCCTTGGATAATGCCGCTGATGCCTTTGGTAAGCTCTTCCGGGCTGACTACTTTGTTGCGGTTTTGAAAATCAAGAATTTCCTGCTTGGAAGCTCGGAGTTTATTTTGCGCCAACTCCAGCTCACTGCGAACAAAAGCCACTTGCTTATCAGCCAGCTGATTGCTAATCGCATTAACAAAATCTTCAGACTTTTGGGTAACAGTCTCAACTAACGTACGGGCGAATTCAGGCTCAAAAGCCTGCATTTCGATTGTAATAATGCCCGTCGACTCATCGTAACCAACCGCAGTATGTTCGCGGTAGTATTTCAGGTAATCTTCCTGAGTAGCGTCAGAGGTGAGCCGCGAGAAGATGTCGTAACGATCGCTTCGGTAGTAGTTACTTAACTGCAATGTCTTATCCAGATATACAGCCATATCCAAGGATTGGATATAGTTAACCACTAGGAAAGCATCCTGATTGTCAGCTCCCGCCCCAGGCAATAAGAAACCGAGAGAAGATGACATTCCCTGGCTGGAGCCGTTGTCTTTTACAATCAGCTGTGTACTGCTGACATAGCGATCCGAAACGAGGAAAAGATAGTAGGCAGACACCAGAAGCAGCGGCAAACCAACACAAAGCAGTAATCCACGCCAGGGGCCCATGCCCGAGCGGTCTGCTCCAGGTTGAGACTGCGGCTCATTCGCCGCGAAGCCTGCAAAAATACCTTTTACAACTTCAGCAGTTCTTTTTAATGCACCATTATCGGGCTTAGTCTTTTGTTCTGTGACAAGCTGCGTATTTGTTTCCATTGTCTATGCCTTAAGTGCCTGTGCGGCCCTGTTCTGTTGTTGCACCTTGGGCTTGGGGATTCCGTGCTGATAAACCTCTATGGCCTCTTCTACGGTGTCGTAAATCTGTAGCCCTTGTGGTCCGAGATAGATACCGACATCGCAATTTTTTTTCAGTTGCTGCATTGCATGGGCCACGATAATAAAATTGGCTGATTTGCGTTTTTCGGCGATAACTTGTTCACACTTGTGTTTGAAGTGTGCATCACCAACCGACATCACTTCATCTACCAGGTAGCAGTCAAAATCCACAGAAATACTCAAGCCAAACGCCAAGCGGGAGCGCATTCCGGAAGAATAAGTTTTCACAGGCGCATTGAAGTAGTCGCCTATCTCGGCAAAGTCCTGAACCCTATCCAGTACCTTTTGCCGGCTCTTACCCCAAATTCCATGAATACCACAGATAAACTCGGCATTCTCTCTACCTGTCATACTGCCCTGGAAACCACTGGCAAGCCCCATAGGCCAGGAGATGCGCTCGTTGGTAATGACCCGTCCATAATCGGGATAATCAATGCCGCCCATAATCCGCAACAGGGTTGATTTGCCGGCACCATTGCGCCCAAGGATGCCGATATTCTTACCCTCGGGGAAAACGGCATTCACATCTTTGAACAGTACCTTGCGTCCATTCGGCGTGCGGAAAGACTTGGTGAGATTGCGTAACTCGATCATTTACTGCGCACCAAGTCTTGCCATTGACTACGATAGACCAGCAAGCCAAAGCCAAGCATTACCAGTGAGCTGAAGGCTAGATATGGCAAGTTAGCAAACATTCCGTGGTAGCTACTGAACAAGCCTTCA
Source organism: Microbulbifer mixtoriginis (SeqCode) (assembly GCF_052468275.1). Taxonomy (NCBI): domain Bacteria; kingdom Pseudomonadati; phylum Pseudomonadota; class Gammaproteobacteria; order Cellvibrionales; family Microbulbiferaceae; genus Microbulbifer; species Microbulbifer mixtoriginis (SeqCode). The sequence continues at coordinate 4,542,351 of NZ_CP174341.1, forward strand.
CGAGTTAACTCAATCACATGCAGTAAAGGATTCCAGGAGAGATACGGGTGGTATTGCTCAGGCACCTGTTCCAGGGAGAAAAACACCCCAGACATAAAGTACAGTGGCCTCTGGATTAAGGAACCAAACTTTGACATCTCTGGGTACTTTGCACCGCCCACACAGAGCGCCAAACTCATGCCGAAGCAAAAACACAGATAGAGAAAGTTCACAACAACCAGTAACAGGAAATTATTAAAGGTGGCAGATACTCCAAACCAAGCCAATATTCCCAGTAGCGCAACCAAACTAACCAGGTAGATTACAAACTCCAACATCACCCGGCTTACAACGGCATCAAAAGGACGCAGCTGGCGATAGTTGAATAGGCCGCGGTTGGAGTCCACAGCCGCTATAGACTTATTAAAGCAGTGAGAAAAAAATAAAAACGGCGCGATACCAGCGAGCATAAACAGCATGGTGGGAATCCCTGGGTAGAAATCTCGCCCAAGGAAGCTAAAGATCGCGGCCAGGACCATGATATGCATGGCTGGCTCCAACAATACCCAAGCATAACCCAGTTTCCATTTACCGAACCGAGTTTTCATCTCGCGTACAAGCAGCGCGTAAATCACATCCCATTGGATCTGCCAGACTGTGCGCGAAGTTGTTGGGCCCATAGCAGCTTTTCTTGAATAACTGTGAACCAGTCCCACTATCTAAAACGTGGAACTGGGATAATGATCTCAAATCCATTTGGAAGGATTTACTTCAAATAGCCGAGTGATACCTGGTAGAACTTCACTCATCTTTAGCGTGCTAGCTTCAAAGCTTGCAGAAATAGATGATGACTCCTCCTGAGTACATCAGCAGCTTTGTTGGTCAGCGCGGCATATTATCGCGGCCTTTCACCCACGTCACACCAAATTAATTACGCGCCATTACGTAAACCCGCCTGATTACTTGCTTTACAACAAGTCGCAGAACTTACACAGATTAAAATCCAGTCTCAATGTGCGTCTGGTGCCTGTCATCAATAGGCAAACCGATAGCTTCTACTTAGCCCTCCTCCTGAGCATTCACTTCCTTCAAAAGCTTTCTAGAAGCGCCGTACTATTTTTATACGAATCGATCTGATTTTATACGCATCCAGAGGGAAGACTCGAGCTAGCCCTAAAATTTTATCCCCAGCATGCAGGGTGGCTTTTGGAGGTTACTTCTAAAAAATAGTGGAGTGACCCAGATTCCAAAGGCTCCTCTAAGCCTCCTTAGGAGTATGTAGCTTGTGCTGAACGCAAATATGAAAGAGAGCAGGCTAGCACTTAAATACCCAAGTGAGTACTCGCCAACCATCTAAAAGTTATACCGACCTCACAGGTCGGCAAGTAATCAGTACGAAAAATCTCCAACCGGTTGAAGACCAAGATCTACAGGCGAAGCCCATTTTCAAAAATGACTTGAAGCTATTGTACAGTTTTCATGAGGTAGCTAGACCGAGCACCTTGAACTTGGCCATGGTTACCAGTGAGCTGGCAAAGGCCATCTGCCTGCCACCAGAATTATGAATGTACAAACGTACCAGTCTAGCAATTAAGAAATTTTGAGCGCACGGGGATCAAATCTTAAAGATCTTTCGAGCTTTACTCCTACTTTAACAGCATGCTCCATGATACTTACCAGCACTGAAGTCAAACCTTCAACATGGAAATCTGTCACGATCTTAACTTGTGCGCTGTCGGCGTCACAGAAAACACAACTCTAGCCTTCTTAGAAGTTTCAATTTTAACGGCTGTCAATGTATAAAGCATCTCAACATCCGTGTTAGCACTTGAACAAAGATATGTGGTTAACGATGGTCAGCCTAGGAACGGGCTAGACCTGTTGTCAGGTTGAGAGCAGATAAAGCAGTAGTCGAGTAAGGAAATGGGCAGGCCTAAAAAGCCCCGCATGGTGGGCGACACAGCATTACCGGGAAACCTCTAGCCTGAACCGCGCCAGGGAAAGCTGCTGGCGCTATCACTGCCCGGATGGTTCCTACAAGATCTTCAAAGTTTCCCTTGTAAATGCTCAGCGTATGGCGAAGCAGACCAACGCTCATCGGGACGATAACGTGAAACGCAATCTCAGTAGAGTACCCGGTAGAGCCTACTTTGCACATAATGTTGCACGATATATGGAATGGTGGCTAGAGAGTCACCCACGCTTAGTCAACAAAGCCAGTTGGCGTAATCGCTGTAACGCACTAAAGCGGTTTGGGGAGAGATTTGAGGCCATCCACATACACAAGGCCAAACTCGCAGATCTGCGCAATTGGTGGGAATCCCTTACCATTCACTAGCGCATACACGCCGTAGAGAATTTAATTAATTCTTTGATTTCTTAATGGTAGAAGGGTTGTGCAAACTGGAAAGCAATCCATTTACCACCGCCGATGATCGCCCGCGTCTACTAGAAAAAGGCAGACCCAACAAGAGGCGACAGCGCCTCAGCCTGGAAGCTTACTGGGCTATTTATGAAAAGGCTAATGGTAGGGGTTTTTAACATAGAAAGCCTTGATCAAATAGGGCATCAACTATGTATTAAATTACGATTCGATCTGAGAAGGATTTTATATTACATCCCCTAAACATACTTCGAAGTTAAGATGTAGATTTTCACTAATCGCATATCATTATTTGAGTTGTTCATAGGGATTGGATACTGTATATCTCAATGCATGAAAGACTTATCGGAAAAGCATAATCAACTATAAACCAATGTAGGTCCGCGTCTTCAATAAATATCTATTTTTTCTATCAAATAGCTTTAGTAACTGCGATATCTGATCTGCGATAAGTACTTTTTTATTGCTCCAACTGGATTTTGAATGTCCTTTAATTGCATTTTAAAGGACTAGACATTAGCCCTGAAATTTACAGATTCTTGAGGTAAATCCAGCTCTTGATCTCGGAGGTTAGTTATAGTTTTCTCAACTTCTTCTACTTTATCAGCAGCAGATAGAACATTCTCTTTTGCACTGCCAATTTTTTTAGCTTGAGTCGACCAACAGTAGTAAAGTGTAGAGTTTCGTGGATCTTCTGGGTAACTAGGAAGAATCAGCTCATCAAGAGCTTCACTAAACGTTTTTTAAACCGCAGTTATGCGAATCTTACACTCTTACAAAGCCTCATATGAGCATCACAGAAATTGAATCAATAAATTAAAGCTGACAACAAGTAAACCATTGTAAATAAGCTCATTACTCAGATCCTCTCCAGAGAATCGAAACGCAGGCGGAAGATAAAGCCCATCCCAACAAAAAAAAGCATCAACCCTTGGGCTAACTTATGAATAGAAAGGGCTAGAAATTTCAGAAGAAAAAAAGAGCCCTGAAGGCTCTTTTTTCTTTCTTGCGAGTTTGTGTTCACGTTTATGTTCACTTGACAAGAAGCCGTGAGATTCTTCTCGCAAACCCTTGATATGCAAGGGAAATATTGTGAAGTTAAGCGGGATCAAACCGCTTATCTCAACACTGCCAGTCTTCAGCACACAAAAAGATTAGTCATTGTATCTTAAACGGAAACTGCCCTATTCCAACCTCAAGCAGCTCACTCATCTCGTTAATAGCGTACAAATGTCTTAATTGTAAGCTGTACATGAATGATAAATTTTTTGAATATGAGCTTACTCAGTATTGACCAATATCTACATGGCCTTATAAATAATCGTTGCAGTAATTGAATCAGCCGTAAAAGGCCTGGTTAGTTTTCCTTATACCCTTGATGTTTCCACTAATGTAGCAAGTAGGATGTACTTTATATCCTCAATGATATAAATACTAGAGCCAGCTTGGATTTACTGTTTCTGATAGAGACTAAGAATTTATTTCTAAGCTGCCAGGATTAGTGTTTCACATGACTAAATCTTTGCTGCCCTATCGATGCTTTCAGGGCGGCTTGATTTCCGCCCGTATAAAGCTGAGAAACCCTAGCAGATATTTATATATCCACTCTATAAATCAACGGGTAATTATTTCCGTTGCCATCCCTACAACCCTCTAAACCGAAACCTACGGTAGCAGATTTTGCAAAATATGCAGATAATAAAGATGAAAACTGCTCTTTCGTATCATGTGCATCTGTCCCATCATTGCGGTCAAATTCTATGACCACATGGTTGCTGGACCCCGAAGCGCAGCCTTCCGCTACTTCACCACCGCTAGCATCTGGTGAGAATTTAATAACTGCATAGTATTTATAGGTAGTAATACCTTCAATGGTTTTATCAGGCTCAATTGTACTTGATGCAAAGCTGTTACCAGACAGTAGCACCAAGAGTAATCCGAAGGATAGGTCAAACATTTTCATAAAAATTAACACTCCTTAATACATAGCTCAATCAAAGTGACAACATAATAATATATTAACCAATAAAATTATGAAAACCTTTCCTGCTACTTTTTGTACTGCAATATTACCATATATTGCTACCAAAGCTTCGACTTAGGTAGCACCATGACTACTATTGACCTTTCTATTTTTTTTCATGCTCTTCAACTCGAAAATAAAATTCAAATAATCATTTGTATATGATTTATCCTGGCTTAAACCACATTTCCTCAAGATACGCCATACTCGACTGAGATTTACATTCCTTGTAGTTTTCATATAACAGTAAAATTAACGTAGCAACATATTATTTAGCCCCCACTATCGGAGGGCTAAACTTAAATCTTATTTAGTATTTTATATTAATTTATAAAACCAATATCCTAACCTGCCGTATCCCAAACAACCTCTCCATTTGTGAAATTAAAATGTTGTCCAGCATTAGGGTTAAAATCAGGGATTGTATACTCTGTGGGTGATTTTTTGGGGCAACCATAGCGTGCTAGCTTATCCTTATTCAGATCAAAACCCAATATATTAATTCCTGAAATCAAATTACAAGCTGAGAAAAAGGAATTTAACATTGGCCATTTCGTATATGGAATTACTCCGTGAGAGCCAAATCCTGGTAGACTGCCGCTGCTGCCCTCTGCCATGCCATATATGCTGCCCAAACTTTGTGAAAATTGGAATGGCGTCAATTTTTCATATGTAACCGCTGCAACTATCGCACAAGAGTTGTTTGCCTCAACCTTAATTTCATTTTCACCAATAAATGAACCGTCATATACATATGAGAAAGAACCAGTTACTTCACCTTTAGATCTCCACTTATACTCCCAATCGTGCCAACCCTTATCATAAAGCTCTACTGTGGCGGGTCTTCCATTTAGCCCAACGGCTATACCGGTTGTTTCATTAAGAACACTTTCTGCTGCAAAAAAACCAGCCCCGTATTCTTTTCCTTTTCGAAAATTTAACAAATTAACAGATCTATCAATTTCATAGGCATCCCAAATAGAATTATCCGGCAACTTGCGCTTTAACAGGTCAAGATTTACTGGGTGTAGAGCACTTTCCGCATTCCAATTAATTGCCCCTTCCTTCGTTGTATAAACAATATTATCATTTTTTACAGGAATGAAGAACATAGGGTCGGAAGCTGCGATTGGAATATATTTAGGCTCACCAGATACAACTATTACCTCATCGATTTTTCCATTATTCTCTGGATATAAATTTTCTACGTTCTCTCCACCTATCAACTTATCTGCATTTGACGAATAATATAACCCCCCATCCGCCACCGTAAGAACACCACCATTGTAAGATCGAACCGCCTGAATGGCCTTTGAAGTATTCTCAATAAATTTACTACCTGTTGAACTAATAAGATCATTTATAGATCCAAATGATCTTATATCCCCCTCCTTAGTTTGAGCAAAAATATCTCCATTAGCGTACCCAATAAAATCATACATGGTAAAAAAATAGGACCCCAAAGGTCCTGAGGAGTTAAAAACATCGACACTAAGAGCGCCAAATTTTTCCCTCAGGATAAGCACCTTTGCTTCATCTTCAACCTCTACGACACTTGGCCGTACAGAAAAATTATCAAAACTTCCAACATTACCTAACTTTATCGTGCTACCGCCCCCACTCAGGTCCAATGCATTAGGGCTATAAAACACATCCCCATTTTTAACTACTGAGACAACACCAGCCTCTCCCAAAGAAGAAATCCCATAAAAATACTCGCCAGGTGCGTGCATTTGAACTGAGCCAGCCCCTCTTAAGTACTGTGGTGCCACAGAAAAATTAACACCACAGTTATTTACGCTACCAATTACCCCACCATTATACTCAGCTAAAATCTGATCATATGTAGAGGCCAATACACTATTTGATATAAGCGACAAGCAAATCGCAGAAAAAGTTTTATTCATTTTAAAACCACATACATTTTTAATATAACCTAAAGCAGAAAAATATTAATTTCTCTCCAGATTAAGCATCTTAATAATCTACATCCACTCTGTAGATAGTTGGATAACCTAATGATTCGGAGGTACAGCCACTAATACCGAATCCTACTTTTTTCTTTGCTGCAGCTGCAGCAAGTATTGACGAATACATTTCTTTAGTGCTTCCATCGTCAGTAAACTCTAATATAACTTGCTCTTGAGTGGCATGGGCACAGCCTTGAGTATTAGGGAAACCAGGTTTAAAATATACTACTGCAAACCCTTTGTAGGTCTTAACTCTGTAAATTTCTCGATCAATTGGCACCTGATCATTCCCTGCATAAGCACTGCAACAAAGAGCAACTGGCAACGCAACCAATAGTTTTTTCAACATATATTTACCTTCATTTAAGAAAAATATTTTGAACAATCAGTTAAAATGCATCTTTTAACTGAAGGGTATCTGAACAATTATTGACACCCTTAATTTTGAACCCGATTTAAAATAAATGCCTGAAGCGAGACTCTAATCTTTAAAAAATAACACATAATACAAATAAACCAAGAGCCTCATCGAAGATAGATAAAGGCCACATCTACACTGAAAATAGGTTAGATATTCTTGGCAAGCTGCACCTAATGGATTCATCAAGCATTTCTCACGACCACTTAGATTTTTCTTTTAACACAACCTAAATATTAAAAATATATATCCCCAAATTAAAACAAATGAATGAACACTTTGTTTTTTGAATAGCTCAGTCACTATTGTCTTACGTAAAATGTTTGAATTACTGGTGCTCCAGATAAACACTCTGCAGTATTCAAATCACTATATCCAATATTTACTGTTTTTTTAGCCGCTAAGGCTGCTAAGGCCGCAGAAAAAACCTCTTTATGAATTTCACTATCATTGATAGAGATTCTGACTTGAGTTTTATTTGTACACGGACTATTAATAATGTTAGGAGAAACATCAATAAAAATGGTTTTTGTAGATTCACTAATTCCCACCCCCGAAATAGTAACATCCTGAGTAGCTGACAACGCAAAACTAGACCAGGACATAAAAAAGAATAAAATACCCAATCTCATAAACACACCTTAAAAATTAAACTAAGAAATTTATTGTAAATTTTTCCTCGGACCACAGACTCTCACTTCAAAAAATTTCAGAAGCAGACAAAAACGTTATGTAGTCCTTGCTAGCAAAAAAGCCGATGAATTTTAGCTTTTTTACGGGGCTTAATCTAGCATTTTTTACCCTCAAAACCTATAAAAATAGAATTTACTACTGCAAATGAAGTCTAAGTGAGTCGTTCAAAGAAGTGCGCACTCACTAAACCCTCAATATCATTACAACCAGAAAAATTATGCATTTTAAATACCCAGTCAGCTCAACAATCATAGAGAAATATTACAAACCATATAAACCCATACGCACCAGCAGCCGCAGTCACCCCTAGATTTTCACAACAACTAACACACTTGGCGCTACCGAAAGAGGCTTATAGCTCTTGAAATAACACTAGAAGCTGTTTCATAACTTCTTTAGCGTAATTAACATGCAGGCAATATAGAAAAAAGCTCTGTATGAAGATAAGTAGCGATCCCACCTAACGACTAAACGACGGTAGTTCCCTAGCCATGCAAAAGTTCGCTCAACTTTCCAGCGTCGCACATATCTCCTAAGCTTTCTGCCATCTTGTTTCGAAGGTTTTCTTCTATTCCTACTGTGAGGGAAAATCAGATCAATTTCACGGCGGGCCAAACTATGGCGTAGTGGATCAGAATCTGCAGCCTTGTCGTACACTAGTCGTCGAATTTTTGTATTTTCATAGGTAACATCGAGTAGTGGATGTAAAAAATTTACTTCTCCTGGTGAGGCCGAAGTAACGGTGCCTCCCAATGGAATACCTTCACCACCGACCACCACCATCCGCTTTGTACCCTTGCCCCGCTTAGTTTTTCAGACTTCTGCTCCCCTTTTTTGCTAAAGCAAAGCTACTATCCGAAAAGACTTCTTCTCAATTAAGCAGGGATCTTTGATCGAGCTGTCCGAGAAATTTTCTCCAAGCCTTCAACCAAGCGCCTTCTCTTCCCAAAACTGGAGCCTTCTCCAGCAAGTACCCGGCGAAGGGTAAGATGGGGGAGATCCTTCCCTTCCATCGTGCTCCTGAGCGCAAAATCCACAAGATACCTTCAAAACATGCACAGTTATCAATGGGTTTGGGACCTCCTTTTCCACGTTTTAGCTGGGGAAGGCAAGGCTCAATCAATTTCCACTGGGCGTCGGTTAATTCTGACTTAAATCTACTCACACTTACTGGTCTTATCATTCCATGAAGTCGCAAGAATAACTGATTTCAAGTTACGAAACAGCTTCTAGCAGATCGAAGTCCTCAACGGCCAGAACTATTATTGTATAATTGCTCAATTACTCAACCGATACAACAAAACTGTCTATCTAGAGCAAAAATGCTTTAGTCCTTAACACACAGTGGGTGCTCTCCCGCAGACATTGAAACGTGGGGGGCGGGCTTGCGTGTTGTCGCCATGAGGACGCAAATCAATCACTAACTGAAAAATGCAAACTCTGAAAAGATACCCCAACACATGACGCTGGCGAAGTACATCAAGAAAGTTAGCTACTCAATCATTTATTGCTTGATCAGATAACCTTACTGACAGCCTCATCTACCACGAAAAGCCACAATCGCATGAGTCCCGAGGTGGGAGTGAAGCACGTTCCAGGCCGCATTGATATTAACGGGCGCCCAGTATTGTTGATAAAAGCCAAGGATAAGATATCTAGCTGGCGGCATTGGTGGGCGATCATCCAAGCTGTTAACCACCCACGGAACAAAAAAATAAGCAGTCAGTGAGCCTAGCGGTGAAATGGATAGATAAAGCAAAATCAGGCACTGTATAATACCATAAGCTTCGGTAACGGATACTAATTTTGGATCACCAGCCGATCGACTAAATATAATTTTTAAAATTTATTTTACTAAGCTGTAGCACTCCTAAGAACGGAAGTTAGATGAGAATGCCAAGGGGTTGTTGAAGTGTTTCTTCCCAACTAGATGAGAGTGGGCAAGCTCTCGAAAACCAGATTGACCATTAGGTCTTCCGTATCAATGCCCCGCTGAGAAAAGTATTAAATTACTGGATCCCATTAGAATTTTAGCGGGACTGTTGTGGCCCTGGAACTGAACAAATTCAACTTTACCCGCTCAGCCGAGGACAAAAGAGTGGCTATGCCCAGCTCTGTTCCTTGCCCCTACTGGCAGAGATCAGTATTGTCGCTGCCGTTAGGTTTCTAAGCACCCACTGTGAAAAGCAGCAATTGTAACAATCTGGTATACCAATCTCTCCTATAGCAGAATAACCCCCTAAACTCATAGGTATTAAATCTTCAGTATATCAGCTTTCTCGGCCAGGCTATCATCACCTGTATAACGGGCCCTGGTTACGCTATTCGCTTTTAATATCGATGCAACGGTAGCTAAAGGCCCCACAACATAGCTGTAACAGCCCGAAGCAACAAGACCAAGCCAGCCTCCTGAACGAAGAAAAGCAACTATTGACCCAGTCCATCCGCGCCAGCGAATTCGGGCACAAGCCAGTGATGCTCAACATCATTAACGATATGTGTCTCAGACACCCCACTGTTGAACCCTTTTTCGACGCCCTATAACAGACAGGCACAACTACACGCAGCGGCCAGGGGTTTGCCCTAGTACACCATGGAGGGCTGTCCAATGAGTAAGCTGGTAAAAGGAACAGCCTGGGCCAAAGAGCAATTCGAAAAGTCTCCCGCCCCGGCAAAGATAAAATCCCCGAGTGGATTGTGGCCGAGCATATCCCCGGCTAGATCATCACCGAGGAGCCCTATTTGGATGCCGACAGTTCGCCATACGCGATCACAGCGGAAAAACCCCAGCACAGAACACCGCCGCCAACGCTGGTCAGCCCAGAAGCGGGTTAGACCTGTTGGCAGGCTGAGAGCAGATTAAGCAGTAGCCGAGCAAAGAAATGGCCAGACCTAAAAAGTCCCACATATGGGGCGATATACCACTCCCAGAAAACCTCTACCCAGATGCTCGCGGCGGGGAAAAATATTGGCGTTATCGTCGCCCAGACCCGAAGGATAAAGTCTTCTCTGCATCACCTGAAGAAGCAATCCGAATGGCCGAGCAAGCCAATACTCAGCGTGGTTTGAAGGTAGAACGCAAGCCAGCAAAAGCTCCTGATAGAGCTAGCTTTACCTACCACGCTGCATGCTATATAGACTGGCACATTGAAAATTACCAACGCCTATCCAACAAGTCCATCTGGCGCAATCATTGTAGCGCCCTGAAAAGGTTTGTCGGAGACTTCGAAGCCATCTCTATACATAAAGCCAAATTAGTAGATCTACGCAAATGGTGGGAATCTCTCACCTATCACCAACAGCACGCACACCGCGCCTACTGGACGATTAAAAAACGCTAACGCTTAACCCTGGAAGCTTACTGGACCATCTATGAAAAAGCCGAGGAATTAGGCTATGCAGCGCTACAGATTGCTATGGGTATCAGTATGCTACCCACCATGCGCCGCGCCGATATTTGTGAGCTGAACTTTGAGAAACAACTGCAAGGTGACCACCTTCGCAAAACGATTAATAAATCTGAAGCGCAAAGGGGTAGCCTCGCCGCCAGCCATTTGAGTTTTAATTTAAAAACCCACCAACAACTTGACAAACTTATTAGTCGCGCCAGAGAATTCAGCCCAAGAAATTACCGCTGCCACTACATACTGAGTCATATACCTATGCAACGGCGAACGGGAAAAATTAAAGAGCATGTTTGCCAAGTAATACCCGACCGGTTAAGTGATATGCTTACCGAAGCCCGCAACGCTACCGGGCTCTATATCGGCTTCCCCAAAAACCAAACGCCACCCAGCTTCCATGAAGTGCGCAGCCTGGCCTCAGACCGGTTTAAGCGAGTGTGATTCGACGTGCAGTCATTGCAGCAATTGATGGCACATACTGATGAGCGGGTTACTCAGTCTTATTAAGCGCGACACGGTATTGATTATGAGGAGATTAGTATCTATTTGGATAGGCAAGTAATAGGAAGGGAGTTTTAATAGGGGAAATTTTTAACACTAAGATAAATACTAGTCCAGCACCTAGACTAGTTAGAATTATAATAAATTTACTAAAGCTCTATTCTGCCCAAAGTTTCAATATTATTACTGGGCTCTAAGTAGCATATCTTCTTTGATCGGTTCAGCTTGTAATAGCCAAGATTTTTCATGACTCTTCATGAGGCCTCTTAGGTAAACAATACACCGTTCAGAAGGGAAAATTTGAACCCAATTCGCTTACTCATTATTCAACAAGCCAATTTCGTGGGCAATCTCCACGATTGGTTGGTACATTGAGTTATCGGCTTTGATAAACTCTTTACGAGGAAATGCGGCAAGTAGTTTTGGATCACGCATATTCAAAATCGCCTGTTGTACCTTGTCTGTGAATCCATCACCCCAGGTATCATCGACATCTCCACGAATTGTCCAGTTGTAATCTGGATATCCCGGAGTTTTCCAGATCACTTGTACTTTACTCTCATCCACTTTGCCAGCTTTCTTTTCATTCTCCCACACTTTGTGATTCAGGGCTCCAACCTGATATTTCCCAGACTGCACATGATCCAAGGTATTGGAATGGTGGCCACCAAAACCAACGTGGCTAAACACATCGGCTGGAGACTTACCGAATGCCTTTCGGATAAAATATTCCGGCATTAGTCGTCCAGAAGTAGAGTGTTCTGAACCGAAAGTAAACGTCATACCCTCTATACCACGGGGAAAGTCTTCTGACGGTTTGAGTCCGGTGCTTTTATTGGCAATAAAGTAGGAAGTAAAATTTTGATCTTCTTCACCTTGAGCAATGGCTTTGGCGCCAGGATCCGCAATACGAGCCTGCACCCCAGTAAAACCACCGAACCAAGCCAATTGAACTTTATTATTTTTAAAAGCTTCGACCGTATCGCTATAAGACTCTACTGGTAAGTACTTAACCTCAACCCCTAGCGTATCAGATAAATACTGTGCAACTTTGCCAAAACGTTTCTGTAAGCGTACCGGATCCTGATCCGGGATGGCAGTAAAAACAAACGGCTTTATATTTTCTTGGGAAAATATGAGGGATATGCCGAATAGCATTATGAGACTGAGAATAGACACGGTTAAACGTTTTAACATTCTATTGGTCCTCTATAGATCCACAATTCGAAACTTATAGACTAAAAGTAAGGGAGTAAATATAAGTGTTATATATAGGTCAGAAAATGTAACCAAATTGTATGGTGTTATTTAGGTTTATCAAGAGCGAGATATATTTTCACCATTATAAGTATTATCTAAAATGTTAATATAAAGACGGCGGGGAATACTTTGACGGAGGTATACGGAGGCGAAAACCTGCACCACTTTGCGCAGATCCCCTTTCCTCCGTTGATTACCCTGCTGTAATCCAAGCTACCACAGGGGTTTAGCCGGGTTATTTTAAGAATAGCTAACCGTTATAGAAGCGATCGACGATAACGCCCCACTAACGCACAGCCAACCCCGCATGCTTGATGCTTGATGCTTGATGCTTGATGCTTGATGCTTGATGCTTGATGCTTGATGCTTGATGCTTGATGCTTGATGCTTGATGCTTGATGCTTGATAATGTGAGCGAAACAACCTCACATAAAATGTACAATGTTGATCGCCGGCCTACAGCATTTGCATGGCATGTCACCATGGACAACCATTACAGCCCATGGCGTAATTAGTATTGAAGTTTTCTAACTCTTTAAGTCTCTGAATTGTCCTTTCTGACAAACATATATTCATTCGAATTGCCTGCCCATCACTATAAAAATTGCAATCGGAATCTCTAAACTTGACCCAAGTTCTCTGTGTACTTACAAGTCTTTTCTTATGGGTTTTATTCTCTAAGCCATCTAAATATTGCATTAGCTGAGAATATTCTTTATTAAGAAATTTATCACTTTCATTATAAACCTCTGAAAAACAAACCTCAATTTCTGGATAGTTTGTAAATCCTCCGCATTTCGCAAATTCCGACATTAAATTCTCAGATTGTTCGCCAGCATAAATTATTGGCACATAAAATATAAATATGCTAAAAAAAACCTTCAGAAATCGGTGCATCTTATTTTCTCCTTGAATGCCCGGCGCACAGAACAAAAGCCTAAATCGCAGTTTTTTAACACGCAATATTGAATAAATTGGATACATATTGAAACGACCGAAGACATAGGTCTTGCACATCGTTCTGATAAGTCTTACCCATCTTCAACTTTCTCCAAGATTATACATATCTCTAAAGAAAATTAAGTCTTTAACAAAAGGAAGATCAGGTGATTTTTTCTCAAGCTCGTCAAATACCGCGCGCACTTTTTCATAACGCCACTTAAATTCATCCACAATCCAAAGCTCATCTTCACTCTCATAGGAGAGCGTATGTTGATGATTTTCTGCCAATCTCATAAATGCTATATATGATACGACAAACTCTTCATGCTCAGATCCACGATTGATTACATACTCGTCAGCATAGTGCAGAGATTGCCCATCATTAAGTCCCATGTGCTTCTTTGAATAGTCATAGTGAGACTCTAGATCTTTAATAATGCCATTATAAAAATTAGACTTTAAAACAGAGTTCACAAAACCTAACCCCAATAGTTAACACTTTGCTAAACGATAGCCGTAACGAATTTCAGCAACTTGTTATATGCCTACCGACGTGCCACCAATAGTACACCTGCTATTATAAGTAGCGCGCCACACACCCTTGAAATTGACAATTCTATCTTGGGATACCCAAGCCATCCGTTATGATCTAGCACTAGAGACGCTATAACTTGGCCACAAACAATAGAGATTGCCAAAACTAGCGCTCCCAGCTTTGGAGCCAAAAATACAGACATTGCAATATTGAATGCTCCGAAAGCGCCACCAAGCCAAGCCCACCATGGTATGGAAGTAATTGACTCTTTAGTAAACCAGCTTTCACTTTGAAAAAGTGAGATAGATCCTAGTATGAGCGTGCCTATCAAGAAAGAGATAAATGCCGCTTGGATGGGAGTATGGAGAGCTACACGAAGCTGTGAATTCACCCCCGCTTGTGATGCAAGAGAAGCTCCAACAATCAGAGCAAAAACCAGTAAGGTATACGTACTTAAACTATTCAACTTACAATACTCTTTACTACTTATCGCACTAAGCGCTAAGCGCTTATCGTAGGAGCGGAAACTCGTCCAACGATTTTGGGGACCGGGCCTGTAGGGCCGTACTGCCGGTACTTATTATATGCTCTTACTATCATTTAGACTCATTGCTGCTTTTACTAAGATTCTCTCTACTTCCTTGTTTCTACACTCGAAGTATCGATGAACATCAAGGGCAACTAATGCAGGGGCATTTTCTTTAATAGCATCGAGAATAGCAGCCCGTTGTTCTGAGTTTGCGCTTTCTAGCTTGGCAATATTTTTTATAGTAGCAGCAATAGTTCCTTTTCTTACTCTTACCCCTTTAATAGTTTTGTAATCCTCATCATCCTTGAGTAAATCTTGTGCCTTAACTAGTCTTTCATCCATACAGTTCGACTCCTTCATCGCGAAATACTCGCAACACATAACGTCGCCAGCAGGGGCTGGAGCAAGCAGTGCGGAAGTCCCTCTGGCTTGCCTTATTAAACATTGCTTTTCAGTTTTTGAACATACTTGTACGAAGTTTTGGTGAAACCAATACTTTCATAAAACTGTTGAGTCGACTCACGTTTGAGCGATGTTGTTACTTCAAGTGTACTACAACCTTTTGCGGCAGCATTATCTCGCGCGAAATCAATTAGTCTTGTACCCACACCATACCCCCTGACATCTGAATCCACGACAATGGCTGTAATTCGGCAAAACCTTTCAGCTGAAGGAAAATAGTCAAAGTAGATGACAGACATAACGCTTACGACAGATTTGTCTAAAATTCCAACAACCGTTTCATAGCTATCGCAAATGGGATTTGATATCAGCGATTCAATTGCCTGAATGGATGGCTCATATCCTAGCTGTTGCAGCAAGCTCACAACGACTTGAATATCATTTTTCTCAACTTTTCTTATTTCGAAATTAGCCATAACTTTGAGCGATGTTTAACAACCAGCTTTGGGGCAACCAGAAGGCAGTGTAGGCTGTCCTAGCCATGTGGAGCATGGCGACAACAGCGTTTTTTATGTGTTTTTGGCATGTCGCCTAATCAGAACCTTATTGAGTATCATTGCTGATAGCACTAGGGCGAATGACAAGGCTATGCCACATGTAACCCAGAACTCTACGTATTGAAACCCGTGATTATTAGCATACAAATCTGGCGACGGATTCCTAGCCAGTTCCTCCATTATTTTGGAAGCATATATTTCGCCAAGAAAATGAATACTAACAGTTCCCAGAACAATATATATCGCAACACAGATTCCCCTAATCCTCTTACTCATTGTTGCCTCGGATTACACATAACATTGCGAGAAGGGGCGGCACGTATGCGGCGTCCACTGCCTTACCTTGTATGGTTGTTCTTGCCCTCTAAAAATCTTCCGAATCAGAATCTAGTCTGACCTGCAACTCTTCCATCGTACTAAACTTTTCTGTTCTAGGATAAGGAGCTTCCTCCTCCTTACCAGACCAAGTTAGATGAACTATATAGAATGCACTCTGGTCAGTTAAGAGTATATCGTCTTGGTCTTCACGCTTTGCGAGAGCTTGAAGCTCAATCCCATACAAGCAATGATCTTTCGAGAGTTCCTTAAACAACTCTCGCTGTAAAGCCTTGCTATGACTTTCAACGTATTCATTTATATCTGACCAAGGTTCCTTGTACATCACTACCTCTCAAGAGGCATAACGCCGCCAGCAACGGCCGCAATGTAGGGGGGGAAGGTTCCGTAAGCCGTCCCGCCCCGATAGAGACGAACAAGGTGCGCTTTTTAAGCATGACGTGGCCCAAGCATGATGATTGCCATCCCAATTAGGCAGAATATAACACCGATAAAGTCCGTGACTACTGGTCGAGTTGATTCTACTGCCCAAAGCCAAAGTAGCGCGACTGAAACATAGACGCCACCATATGCTGCATATGTACGGCCTGCAGCTTGTGGATGTAAGGTAAGCAACCAAACGAACAATGCCAAGCTTAATGCAGCAGGAACGAGCATCCAAATAGAATAACCTTGACGCAACCAAAGGTATGGGAGATAACAGCCCACAATTTCCGCTATGGCAGTAGCTATAAAAAGAAATAATACCTTTAATATTTCCATAGTTCTTTATGAATGCTTAACGCCTCAAGAAGGGGGCTAGTTACGGCGTCCCGCTTCCTTAATTTGTTAGTACCTTTGACGAATTTAGGGAGCCAAATAATTAGTGATAGTAATACTTTGAATATCAATTAAACCTGAGGAACCATCATAATCACGGATATTATCATTCAACTCTCCAGGTTGATCAGTAAACTCATTCACCCGCGGGTAGTAGTCCCTTGATAAAACAGTTTCTTTATTTGGCCCAGAGAAAAGAATTGCTTCTACATTTGTTAAGACGTTACCGCTAACGAGATTATCAAATGTGCTCTTAGTAAATTTTCCATGATAGCTCATAGTTAAATGTAAGTACCCATCTACATTCGTGAGTTCATACGAAAGGTCGCGCCCTCCAAGAGTGCAGCACCAGCCTATAATATCTCCATAGCTCCAGGTAAAGAAGTAATCTGTCTGATCGCAATCTTCATAGCCGCTTGGACAATCCATATTATAAAATAGGGCAAAGTCCTGCCCCATAATATCACCAGCTCCATCGGTAGCCACCACAACTTTTACTCCTATATCGAGAGCGTCTTCTCGCGATACGTTCTGTGAAAATCGTACAACAACTTCAAAAGAAGGAGGATCAATTGAAAGTATTTCGGAGGAGGTAAAGCTTTCTATTTCAGCGGGCATCTCTACTGGATCAGAACTATCTCCGCCGCTGCCACCGCTGCATGCGAGCAGAAGGCCCGCAAAAGAAGCTAGAGAGATCAAATGTAGAATTTTTTTAGTATATATAACATCTAAGTTTAGGCTAATTTATTTTTGGTATCACTACTAACGCCGTGTTAACTGGCCCAGTGTAGCGAAACCAGCGTGTGGCAACGTGAGCGAAAGCGAGCCACATGCTGGTAGAACGTAGCTGGATCCACGTTCAACACTTAGCTAGAAACATCATATGCCGCTTTCTGGCTTTAATCTCTGCTTATCACTTTCAGCTTTCTGTTGCCACTTAGGCAGATACTTAGATTTCAATTTTTCAATTTCACTTGCTTTGTTTTTTGCCCAATTTAAACCAGTCTCGTTAGGCACAACTTCAGCCGTGCTATTGTACCAGCTATCAATCTGTTGTTGAGATACGTCTCCACTTGCAGGATTTAAACTAAACCTAGCCTTCCATACTCCCATTCTGGGCGACACCAAAACATAGTATGTTTTATTTTCCAAAAGATTCGCTTCAAGAAAATCTGCATTTTCTCCAATTACCATAAACATATGCTTGCCCGGTTCCGCTTGGTAGGCAACTCTTGTTTGCGCTGATACTGTACCTAGATAATTAGAGTCATTATAAATCGTCGACTGAATTGCTCCGCCATAATTGGAAGGCCTCATGAAATGAACCAACGCCTTACCGTCTTCAGGTTTTGTTACAACGGATTCCGGTGTAACTCTTGTCATATGATTGCTTTGGGTTGTACAGCCTGAAAAAAACAAAACCCCAAGAAATACAATTATCAACCTATTAAACATCTATCTTTCCTCTTTCTGTGAATGAAAATTTTTTCTAACCGCTTATTAAAGAGTCAGGGGCTCACTATCCTTTTGGCTACTATTTCTGGGATGGAGGCTTCAAGCTCCACAAAAAAGCCTTTATTTACAGCAGGCTATAAACCACTGTCTAAATAGCAACCAGGGATAGTGAGCCACTGACTCAAGTCGTCCGACTCAACTTCCCGTTCTTAAACACACTTTACCCATAATTCAACCAATAAGTTAGGGAGCACCTTTCTGTAGATGTAAGCCATGGCTCTATAATTCGGGCCCTCACACCGGCGACACGCTTTCTCCACTGTCCAGTTTTTCGCTCGAAAGAACTTATCCAGAAACTAAAGCTACAAGCTTTCTTCTTCCTTCCTTTACACGAACACGAAATAGTTCAGGGTGAGCCTCTGCCAACTCTATCCATGAACCTGCTGATTCTGCTTTTCTTTGAAGCTGTCCCCCCACCCCCTCTTCGCTTCTACTCGTGCCTTTATGATATGCAAGGACTTGTATTAACGACAAAACCTCTCCCAACCGTGCAAGCTCTAAATAAAATGATTTTTTGCCACTCATACCATCTTCCTTAATGCGCAAAAAATTAATTCAATAGAAACTTCGTTATGTGCAAGTATCTTCGCTGCTATAGAACACCTTGAGCCCCCTTAAAAAATCAACTGAATAGCACCTCTACCAGTGAATGGGTGAGTGAAGACGCTGTTGATTCTAATTAACCCAGGCAAAGAGCTTGATGTTGCACATGAGAAGAAATCAATATTTGTCCAGGCAAGCGAGTGACTAAAAGGGATTTTTTGTGAAAAGGTAAAATTTCAGACGAAAAAAAAGGGCCTAAAGGCCCTTTTTTCTTTCTTGTGAGTTTTGTCCGGTTTTTACTCACCGGATAAGAGATCATTACCCTCTTCTCACAACCCCTTGAAGTACAGGGGAAATTTGGTGGAGCTAAGCGGGATCGAACCGCTGACCTCAACACTGCCAGTGTTGCGCTCTCCCAGCTGAGCTATAGCCCCAAATCCTTTTTGCTTAACGTTTCCGTTGAAAGCGAGGCGCATTTTAGCAAGGTTTAGACGCCTGTCAACAGAAAAAATAACTTTTTAATCAATTAGTTAGCAACTTAGCCGGCACAGCCCCCTAGCGGGGGCTGTGGGGTACTTAGGAGAGTGAGGCGTACTCTTTCTCCCAACGTTTGAGGACTTTTTTCCCGGCGCCGCCCAGGGCGTCGATGGCCTGGCGCAAGCGGGCGCGGCTGAGGTCTGGGCCCAGGAGTACCATGGCGTCCATCACAGAGAAGGAGGCGGTGGTGCCACTGATGGCGACAAACAGGGGCGCGTTGAAGTCCTTGAGCTTAATCTCCATGGACGTGGATAGAGTCTTCACTGCCTGGAAAATACTGTCGCGGTCCCAGGCACGCAGGGCTTCCAGACGCCACAAGGCGAATTGCAGCAATTTCTTCTGCTCATCCAGCTCCAACTTATTGCCACTGAAGCTCTCCTCGGTGAGCGGCAGCTTACCGGAGGCAAGGAAGCTCACCAGCGGTGCGAAATCGCCGAAAGTCTCCATACGCTCTTTGGCATGGGGCAGTACTTTGAGCAGATTCTCGCGGTTAAACATCCAGTCCATAAGGCGGTCGGCAAGCTGCTCATTTTCCAACTCACGAATCCACAGGCCGTTCAGCCAGGACAGCTTTTCTACATCGAACACCGGGCCGCCCAGGGAAACGCGGTGGATATCGAAATGTTCGAGCATTTCCTCCAGAGAAAACTTCTCGCGCTCATCCGGCATGGACCAGCCCATACGGCCCAGATAGTTGAGCAGCGCTTCGGGCATAAATCCGGCACGCTGGTAATAAAGAATAGAAGTCGGATTTTTGCGCTTGGACAGTTTGGTTTTATCCGGGTTGCGCAGCAGCGGCAGGTGGCAGAGCACCGGCATTTCCCAACCGAAGTATTCATATAGCAACTGGTGCTTGGGTGCGGAGTTAATCCATTCCTCACCGCGCAGCACATGGGTGATCTCCATCAGGTGATCATCCACCACGTTGGCCAGGTGGTAAGTGGGCATGCCATCGGACTTGAGCAGAATCTGCGCATCAACCTGGGCCCAGTCGATCTCAATAGTACCGCGCAGCAGATCTTCCACTACACAGGTACCGCTTTCCGGTACGTTCATGCGCACTACATAGGGGGCTCCGGCGGCGCGACGCTTCTCTACTTCCTCTTCCGACAGCGCCAGGTCACTGGGCTTCAGTGAGGTGCGGCCGGCTTCGCGCAGTTCTTCGCGCAGCTGCTCCAGCTCTTCGGCGGTGCGGTAACAGTGGAAGGCATGGCCTTTCTGCACCAGTTCATCGCAGTAAGTTTTGTAGATATCACCGCGCTCACTCTGCCGATAGGGGCCGTGGGGACCGCCTACGTCTGGACCTTCCTGCCAGTCCAATCCGAGCCAACGCAGGCTATCGAGAATCGCCTGCTCGGATTCCGGGGTGCTGCGCTGCTGGTCAGTATCTTCGATACGCAACACAAACTGGCCGCCCTGGGCGCGGGCAAAACACTGATTAAACAGGGCAATATAGGCGGTACCAACGTGGGGATCACCGGTTGGAGACGGTGCGATTCGGGTTCTTACGGTCATGACAAACCTGATTGAAGATAAATAAAGGACTCTAAAGGCGCGGGATTATAGCGCTGGCCGCGCGTCGGGCACAGACACAAGCTGGTCGCCAATAAGATCTTTTAGGCGCCATAAATCGAAAATTACCCGCAAATGACGTGACTTGCATCACAAAAAAAGTATGATCCCCGCCATAAAGATGGAATAGCTTGACTAACGCATTACCCCTGACAAGTGCAGGATCTTCGCGAGCGGCTTTTCACAGAACGATAACCAACGGCTCAGGAAGATACGCCATGCACAAAAATGTAGTTCGTTCACTGGCCTCTGCTCTCGCAGCAGGCATGCTTTTCAGCGCTTCGGCCGCCACCATGGCAGCCACCAATAGTGCCAATAGTGATATCACCCTTACCTTTAACCCAAGCATTGTAATTGCCGATGTCGGCGATATCACAATTACCAACCCTGCCCTGGGTACCGATGCCGTTGCCAGCGATGCCTTTTGTATCGGCGGTTTTGGCTTTCCCTCCTTCAGCATCACTTTTGCAAGTAGTAACGGTGCTGCTGATGATGCCTTCATCCTTTCCGGCAACGGCCTAGACGTTCCCTACAGCGTCGGCTTCGACAACAGCACTAACGGTTCCTTTATTGTGGTTAATGAGGGTGAGCCACTAACTGGACTAGATCGTAACGCCGCTTCTTGCAGTGGTTCCGACAATGCCAGATTCCAAATCACTGTTGCCAATAGCGCTTGGCAGACCAATGATGTGCTGGATGGCACCAGCTACACCGATACGCTGCTGATCACTGTAGCCTCAGAATAATTTTGTGGCGTGGCCGGATAGGATTTCCAGCCAAACCCATCGCAGTTTATGGCAGGACGTCTTAACCAATGGCATGCGCTGGCATTTTGTCTGGCGCAGGCCATTCACGCCGATTGCTTTGCAGCAACAGCAGCCACTTTTCTGCTGGAGACCTCTGCACCGGAAGGGTTTGATTCACTGACCGAACCACAGCAGTTATTGGCAGACCTCTACTATGGCGGCCGCCAAATAGGCGCAGCGCCAATTACTGTTAACCCCACCCATATCCAATTCGACGAGCCAGAGCAATTGCTCCCTCTTCTACCTGAATTATTAGATAGAGAGACCGTAATAGCGGCGCTGGCCGAGCCTTTGCCCAGAAATTCACAGTATCTCTGTCGTTCAAGCTGGCAGCGAAAGTGTGGCTATCTAGTGCCTGAGCAGGTGGCGGTCATTTACGATGAAAACCGCTATCGGCTCGATTTATTTTTCTCCGCAAAGTTACTGCCACAAGAAGCCGCCATCAGCGACCCCTATCTCCCGGCCTCCACCAGTGAATTTTCCATTGTTCAAAACCTCAATGGCGCCTGGAGTGGTGTGGAGAGTAATCTCGGTAAAAACAGTCATAACGCCACTTTGAATGGCAACACCATTATCAGCTTTGGCGAGAGCGCCCTACACGCCCAGTGGTCGGCTGCCACTGCGCAGCACAATCAGATTAGCGCCTTACACTGGTCCAGGGATTATCGTGGAAAAGCCTATTCGATTGGCTTACTACAACCCCAAGGGGGCTGGCACTATTTCGGTAACCACAGCAGCCTGTATGGGTTAGAGATGCGCAGCTCCCAGCTCAGCCGTACAGACATTAAATATCGGCAGGGCAGCCCACTGGAAATCAATATGCCGGTACGCGGGCGTGTGGAAATTTACCGGGATCAGCGGCTGATCCACACAGAAATGCTGGAGGCCGGTAACCGGTTGCTAAACACCAGCACCCTGCCGCATGGTTCCTACGAAATTGAGGTGCGAACTTTTGATGAAATGGGGCGCTCGCTGCACAGCCACTCAGAGTTCTTTACCAAAGACTCCCTGCTACCGGCCCCAGGGGAATGGTCCTGGAATTTTTATGCAGGGCAACCCGCGCACAATTACAGTAACTATCAGACGCTACCCGAGCGCTACGAGGATGTGCTGGCTCAGGGATCTATAGCTCGACGCTTAAGTGGCAATCTGGGGTTCTTTGCCTCGGCAGCCTCAACCCGTGAGCAACAACTTTACGAGATTGGCGCCCGCTGGATAGGTGGCTTCTTCGAAGTTTCGCCGAGCATAGTGACTAACAAGGATGGACGCAGTGGTCACAGGGTTCAGGCGCTGTTGAAAACCCCATTCGCCACACTGAGTGCTATTGATACCAGGCTGGATGACGCTGCCGATTTTGATCAAACCAAGGGTCTGCAACTGCTACCACTAGGTTACTCGCAGCGCAGCCTGGCTCTACAGAGCAATCTACTGGGAGGGCAACTCTCTCTGCGCTTGCGTGAGCGAGACAGCGGGTATCGCTTGTTGCCCGGAGAGCAAGTCGACAAATTAGATAATGCGAGTAAGCTCACCAGCCTATCCTTCAAACGCAACTTCTTACAAAGTGCTAAGTGGCTGGGCAGTGCCACTTTCTCACACCATAAGGCCGACGGGCAGCAGTATACTGGCCTGGAGATAGAACTCCGACGCCGCGCCAAACACTGGCAGCACAGCGCCAATCTACACAGTGAGCGCAGTAATCACAGCAATCACGAACAGCGCTTGCTCCTGGAGAGTCGCTGGCACGATAGGGACCTATGGGCAGCGGAATTTGAGCAACAAATCACTGCAGAAAAAAGCACGCATGGCCGTTATCTTGAGAGCAGCAGCCATCTCGCCGGCCACTTCGGATATTTAAACAGCACTCTCAGCTTTAATAACGTTAACCATAGCAAGGCTTTCAATTATCTGGGTGGCTTCAATACCAACCTAATTGTTGCAGAAAATACCTTCGCCTGGGGTGGTGAACGCGCACTGGAAAGTGCTGTAGTTATTGAAATCGATGGCAGCGACCAACAGAATTTTGAAGTATTAGTTGATGGCAACCGGCGCGGCTATGCCAAAGGCGGTGATAGGTCTGTAATCAACTTGCCGGCATTTCAGAGTTATGACTTGTCTCTGCGCCCATTGGATAATGGTTTCTTTGATTACCGCGAACAAAGTAAAACCTTCACCCTATATCCCGGTAATGTTAGTTCCACAACTTATCAGATAGAGCAACAGCTGCTTATTTTGGGGCGTCTAACCGATATGGGTGAGGGATTGCCTAATACCCGATTATTTATCGGTGAACACAGTACCACCACCGATCGGTACGGCGTTTTCCAATTAGGTATAAATACCAACAAGAAGAGCCTGCTTACTCAAGCATTAACTTGGGATCACTGTCAGGTTCCCATAAAAATTCTATCTTCTGGGGATAGCTGGTTGAATCTAGGCAGCATTGAACAATCCAAGGCCAACTGCCACATCGAAACTACTGCGGGGTTAACCAGTGCGCAGCATTAAACACTTAATTGGAAAACTCCTTTGGCTGGGTGTTCTTTTTTTACATTGTCATAATCCGGCCAAGGCACAAAGCTGCTCCAGCAATGACAGCTTGCGCACCTGTAATCTGGGCGGCACACACACCCTAAATTACCAGTCCAATAGCCAAGTAGTTCCCTTCACCTTGCGCAGTCGCAGCGCATTCAGTGGCCGCGCCCTAGCTTACTACGCGGAGCTCACTCCTTTAAGTGGTAGCACTTACTCTCTAACTGCCGACAATGGCGACACTTTGGATATCTCCTTTACATTAAACCCCAGCAATAGTGATGCACAGCTACTCACACTGAACAATCTCGTTGGCCCCTTTAACGGTAGTAG
The DNA here is from genome assembly GCF_052468275.1 of Microbulbifer mixtoriginis (SeqCode). Taxonomy (NCBI): domain Bacteria; kingdom Pseudomonadati; phylum Pseudomonadota; class Gammaproteobacteria; order Cellvibrionales; family Microbulbiferaceae; genus Microbulbifer; species Microbulbifer mixtoriginis (SeqCode). The sequence continues at coordinate 4,566,937 of NZ_CP174341.1, forward strand.
CAATGATGTCAACGCCTCCTTAACCCTGAACATAGACGATACTAAAACGCCCTCCTCTAATCGCTACAATGGTAGTTTTCAAATCACCCTAGAGCAGTACTTCCTTATTTTCCTTGTTGATAGCGAAACAGTAGAGTTTGATATTGTTTTACAGGTAGAGCCCCGTATTGCAATTCGTAACCTGGGGGATATTAATCTCAGCAACTCGGGTATTTCCTTCGGCCAGGCAATTGAAGGACAGGAAGTTTTCTGTATTGGCGGTATTGGGTTTGACCGCTATACCGTAAATTTATCTAGCAGTAATGGAAGCACAGGTGGAACTGGGAATCAGCCTTTTTCCCTTAAAGGTGTTAATGAAAATATTACCTATTCGGTTGGCTTTAGTAATACGTTAAACAGCAACACGTTCAATAGTCCTAATAGTCAGGGTGATATCGCGGGGTCATTTACTAGACAATCAGATGAAGCTTGTACTATTGATAACGCCAGAGTATCTATCTCAGTTGCTCCCTCAGATTGGGAACAGGTCGGGGAACCTGTATATACTGATGTACTGACAATTACGGTTAGTAGCCAATAATAACTTTTACAACTTCTTACTGACCGCCAGCTTTGTAAAACAACTTTAGTATTAAATAAAATAATTACGCCAACCAAAAAAACTCCATTAGCTGGCGCTAATCCATCAAAACTCTTATACACCTCCCTCATTAGCGCTTCTATGGGAATCGCTCTGCTAACACCCCTCTCAAATTCCATGGGCGCCGCATAAGAACTCTTGATTCATATAAAACGGCATTTTAAATACTCTAAAAACCCCTCAAATCCAGGCAAGCAAATATTGTGACAATTCAGGCGCACCATTTATCCAAAAATAAGAAATTATCACTATTTTCTACCGACCCACTGGGAAATTTTCCCTATTCTTTTAGCCGCAAGATCAACTATACCCTTCTCCGCTCACACTTAACAAAAGGACATCAATAATGAAGCACATGTTAAGAGGTTGTGTCATCCCTGTGGCGATGGCTGCTATATCCACCGTTGGGGCACAATTTGCCCTAGCAGCCACTGATCAGGCCAATACAGAAATAATGCTAAAGTTTAATGAGTCGATTGATATAAATGGCCTCGAAAACCTCACCTTTGAAGACCCCGCCCCAAGTACTGATGCCGAGGGCTGGGTGGATTTTTGTATTCGAGGTATTGGATTCACAAACTTCGAGATTCAATTTGACAGCCTCAATGGAGACGGTGCATACATACTAAGTAATGGCTCCACGGATATCGCCTACCAAGTTAGCTTTAGAAATGTTTCGGGAGGAAGCTTTTCTCCCACAAATGAAGGTGTAGCCCTGAACGGACAAATTCTTCAAAATCCTGGCAACTGTAATGGAGCTCCAGATAACTCCACCTTTGAAGTATTAATTCCAAATGCAAATTGGGAAAATCCCAATGTTTTAAGCGGCACTATATATACCGACGTTTTGACAGTGACAGTTACGTCAGAATAACCAATAGAAATAATAAAATATAATTTTGGTCAGGGAACAACCTCCCTATGGTAATGGTAAATAAAAGCAACGTCGGGAAGTTTCCCTGGATGCTCTTACCGCTATGGCTCTGGCATACAACTGCAGTATCAACAGAACCAATGCATCTCGTAAGCACAGATGTACCTGCAGGTTTTGCAGATCTAACCAAGCCCCAAAGGATTGTGGCAGACCTGTACTATGGCGGGCGCAGTTTGGGCTCGGCGCTAATTATTGCCGAGCCTGAATTCGTGCGTTTTGTAGAACCTGAGGAGGCTATCAAGCTTCTCCCTGTCAGCCTAAACCCCGAGCGCCTGCTGCTTTCATTACAGGCTTCACTGGAAAAAAATAGTGATCGAATTTGTCGTGATAACTCCCAAACAGATTGTGGATTTATAAATCCAGAATACTTCGCAGTAATCTATGACGAAGAGAGGTATCGACTGGATGTTTTTTTCTCACCAGAGCTACTTCCTCAACAAGAGGCCCTGACCGACCGATACTTGCCCCCAGCCAGCAATAGTTTTTCCATTGTGCAAAATATCAGTGGTTCCTGGTCGGGAGCACAAAGCGATGAAGTAGACAGCAACACACAAACTACTTTATCTGCTACCAGCATTATTGGATTTGGTGAGAGCGCTATTTACGGGGATTGGTACACAGCCAACGAAATTGGTACTCGTGTCAGTAGCTTGCATTGGGAAAGGGACTTCCGCGGAAAAGCCTATAGCCTGGGATTACTGCAACCAAAAGGAAATTTCAGTACTTTCCAATCATTACATCGTCTCTACGGATTTGAGCTCCGTGACTCTCAGTACAGCCGCACAGACATCGGTTATCAACACTCCGCCCTGGTAGAAATAAACATGCCAGTGCGTGGCCGGGTGGAACTGTACCGAGATGGTCGTATGATTCACTCCGATTTAATGGAAGCTGGAAATCACTTACTGGATACCACCACCTTACCACATGGCGCTTACAACATAGAAATTCGTATTTACGACGAAGCTGGCAGATTAATTAATAATACTACTGAATTTTTTACCAAGGATTCACAACTGCCCGCACCGGGTGAGTGGCGCTGGAGCCTGCAGGGAGGAATGCCAGTAAAACCTGAAATATCCTCCGGAATGCCGGATCATTATCAGCAAGAGTTACTGCAAGGATATATTGCCCGCCGCCTTTCAAAAAATTTTGGCGTTTTCTCTACACTAGCAGCCACAGAAGGTCAGCAATTTATGGAGGTTGGTGGCCGTTGGGTAAGCTCTTATTTAGAACTCTCTCCCTCTATGGCTAGGGAGTCCAATGGTCTAGACGCCTATAAATTACAGGCTCTGATAAAAACGCCCTATGCAATGTTGAGCGCCTATCGGATCAAGATTGATGAGCAGAGAAATGATGTAAAGCCCGATAGATATACCCTGCTAAGCAATAGGTTGTCTCAAAGCAGTATTAGCCTGAGAGCCCCACTTTTTGGTGGAAACCTAACGCTAAGGCGCAGTAAGCGCAATCGAAGTCCGGGAAATTACACTGACTCACTCTCTCTGGACAGTCAATTCAGTGAAGCCCAAGAACTTAGGACCTTGGAATATCGTAGGAATATATTTCGAGGAAGAAAATGGCAAGCTACAGCCAATCTGGCCTACAGTGACGCTGACGGGGAAAAATATACACTGCTGAGTATTGAACTTCTTCAAACCAATAAAAATTGGCAAAACTCTTTTAACCTACGTGGTGAGCGCCAACAAGGAAGCGGTGACAACCAATATCTAGAAGTCCAAACTCGCTGGCGTGATGCCGACCGCTGGGCAGCAGAAGTAAACCAGGAGTTCACTATAGAAGCAACGCCGGAAGATTACTATTTAAGAAGCTATAGTCGACTTGCTGGAAAATATGGTTTTATCAGCTCCACCATTAGTCATAGTGACGTTAACAATAGCCGCTCTACAAATTATATTGGGAGTTTTAACACCAATATCATTGCCACAAAGGACCATATAGCCTGGGGCGGTGAACGCTCATTGGAAAGTGCCATCATTGTAGATATTGAAGGCAGCCAACGGGAAAACTTTGAAGTATTAATCGACGGTAGCCGCCAAGGTTATGCGAAAGGCGATAGTAGGTCCGTGATCAATCTTCACCCATTTAAAAGCTACGATATATCACTTCGTCCTCTAGGGGATGGTTTCTTTCGCTACCGTGAAAATACCGATCAAGTGACACTTTATCCTGGCAGCGTGACCACCGCTACTTACAAGATTCAACCTGTCTATCTGACCATAGGTCGAGTTATGGCTAAGGGTCAGGGGTTAGACAATGTGTTAATTTCCATTGAAGGAGAGTCAACACTCACAGATAGCTTTGGTGTTTTTCAATTGGAAATACCTCTTTCTGACGAGCCCCCTTCACATCTCGAAGTCACCTGGCTTGATTGTAATGCCAAAGTTGAGGTTGTGGAGTCCAGTGAAGATTGGTTAAACCTCGGGGTTATTGATGAAAGTTCAGCCAACTGCCAAATCTCACAGACTGCTAAAACAAATGACACCCAATAAAAAATCAAGAAAATTTATTAATAATTTTTTAATAGTTATTTTTTTACTCTACCTGTCAAATAGCAGCCTTGCAAACTGTCTAGGTGACTCCCATCTACGTGTCTGCAATCTATCTGGATGGCACACAATACATGGAAAAGGGAAGCATCAGGATATCCATTTTACTTTTCGCAGTCAGAAGCACAGCTCAGCCACTCCCTTTTCACTGGAAATTCAACCCGAGCGTGAGGGGTTCTATAGGTTATATGCAGAAAATGGAGAAGCTGTTGATATAATTTTGGCCTTATCAGCGCCACATCATAGATCCTTTACATTCAACCCCGGTACAGTTTATCAAGACATTCCGGGTAGTAATAACGATGCCAATGCAGATTTGAGAGTAAAGCTAGTTAGGCCTAGAAATTTTTCCTCTAATAGCTATCAAGGAAACTTCCAATTATTGATAGCGCAGACAGAGTCTGGAAAAACTCAAAAAATAGATTTTTCGATAGTATTAAAAATCCAACCCAAAATTTATATCAAGCAACTCGACGATATCTTTCTTAGTAATATGGGGGTCTCACCAGGGCAAGATATTGTTGGCCATGAAGACTTTTGTGTTGGTGGCAGCGGCTTTAGTCAGTACTCCGTATCCCTGTCAAGTAGTGGGGGGATCAGTGCGGGAGCCTTTGTACTTACTGGTATCAGTGAACACATGCCCTATATAGCCAGTTTCTCAGATAATATTCACCGAAGTACTCCCTCAATACCCGGTGCATCCGGGCGCATTCCAGGTCTTTTCAACCGCTCAGCGCCAGAAGAATGCCTCAGCAATAATGCCAGAATCACGATTACGGTACCTTCGCCCTTCTGGGAAAGGGCAAATGAATCGAAATACACCGATGTTCTCACCGTGACAGTTACTAGCCAATAGCCACGTGCAATGAAGACTTCGGCTTTTCTATACCAACAGACCCCTGCCGACAGTTCATTTAGAGTTTGAATGATTGGCTTAGATTAAACCCCAGACATAAAACAACAATGAAATTTTTTAATCTGAAAAAGTTCATTGCTCTGAATCAGACATACACTTTCGATATTATAAGAGGGATACCAAACCAGGCCTTAGATATCCCCTTATCGTATTTAATCTATATGCCCAAGTCAGTAAAATCTTAGGTAACTGACTCTTAACCACCCAAGGGAAGGCGCACTCGCTCGCTATCACGCCCTCTGAGTAAGACCTCCAACTCACCTTCTGTGGGAAGGCCCTCTAACGTCAGGCTTGTTCCAGCATAAAGGCGACCTGAAATATCGAGCTTTTGACACTCACCCTCGCTTGGGCAATGGCGAGCCTCAACCACTTCAACATTGATATTTCCGGTATTCTTTAAGTAGCGTTGACTCCCGTCGGCCTGTAACTCCAGCTGGTAACTTCCATCCTCAGGCTGCACAAATACTAATGCCTGGTAGGCCACAAGAATTTTCAGTGCGGTTTGCTCCGATTTAACCTCCCCAACTACCGGCTTGAAAGTAACACGATAGACCTTCTCTTCCTTTAAATCTCTATCCAACGCCATTAGACGAAAACGTTTCCGCTCTCCTGGCGCCAATATGGCCTTGGCCGGACTCACCAACAACCTGAATTCATCCGGGTTAATCACTCGAATGCGCTCTTCGTTCTCTAGCCCGGGATTATCTACCCGAAATATTTCTGTCTGAACATACAGGGTCTCTTTATCCGGATTAGTGATAACCACGTCATCACGCGCATTGGGAGCATCATCAAGATAGAAAATTATTTTATCCAGGGACATAGCTGCCAGTGCGGGCTGCCCCAATAGCAACAAGAAAGAGAGCAGTATTTTTTTCATCGCTCTATCATCCACCTAAATTAACCATTATTTTAAAAACTGCATTCATCGAATTTATATGGCTGTTTGTAATACTCTGGCCATATTTCTGTTCCAACTCAGGGAGTCCTACAGAAATTCACCCCCATACAAAAGAATTAACTTAGAGCTAGTCATTCAAAAATGATTTGTTCTTGAAATGATTACTCCGCTGAAATCATCACTCCCGAAAAGTTCTCAATGGACTTTGTTTCCAGGCACTTATCAGCACCTGAATAATATACACGCTGCTCAGAGGAAGACAGCAGAGCTTCGCTTGTTAAACGAAAATGTTTGGCCGGTATGTTGCGTAGACAAAACCTTGCCGATTCCCTGCTTCGCTCATAACGCCACTGCACCTGAGGTGTAAAACTCAGCACTATCTGTGAAGTTGCCTGGGCAGTCTGTCCTGCAGACTGTACATGCTCCGCTAACGCTAGCACAGTGGTGGAAATTGCCAAAAGCAGAATACGTCTTTTACTACTCACGGGGGCTATATACCTCTTTAACAGCGCAGTTATGCCACAGCTGCACAGACATCTAAAGGGCACACCTTAAGTTTAGCTGGCTATTCCCTAGTCTTGAGGACTGCACTTGAGCATTGAAATTTCCGCCCAACTCTACTTGCAACAACCTCTCCAGGGTCTATTTTTCCTGTAAGACCCAATTCCAGCCTGGGTCATTTGACCCTTGGGTTTCAGAGCGCCTAAGCGCCTATATCCACTCGACAATAACGCCTGCTTTCCGGATTTGACACACATGCTAATCGCGCACCGAGGCGACAAAACCCGCCACCCGGAGAATACCATCGCCGCCTTCGAAGCGGCCCATAATCTGGGCGCCTGCGCCATTCAGTGCGATGTCCGTTTTAGCTTGGATGGCACTCCCTGGTGCTACCATAGCGATACACTGCCTATGCCAAGTGATAAGCGCCAACATTTCTTCCACGATCTAAGGGACTCCCAACTCAACCGCTTACCTATCGACTCCTTTATAAAATTGGTGGACTGGGCCAGCTGTCACCGGCACCTGGATTGGTTTGTAGGCATCTCCGCAGCCAATATCACCAACATGGGTTTTACAGCCGTGGTAAAGAAGCTCATGGAGTTAATGCGTAACGAACGCGAGTCCTTCGCGCTGCTCACAAAAGACTGTCGCAGTCTTCGGGCCGCCCGCAGCATGGGCTGGCATAGAGTGGCCTTGCAAATCAACAGCGTTCCACGCTGCCTGTCTGCCGATATCGTTACTCTCGCCCCGGAGTTTCTGCTGATTCGCGACAGCTTCGTCGATTGCGAAGAATTACCCCCTGGCCCCTGGCAGTGGGTTGTCTATGAAATTAACTCTGCTGAAGAAGCTGTACTCTGGCGAAAGCGAGGTGCGCACCATATCCTCACCGGCAACCTGCCACTATTGATGCGCTCCTGGGAAGCGAGTGATGTCTACGGATTTTGATGTACTGGTAGTTGGCGCGGGAATTCTTGGCGCAGGCACCGCAGAGGCCCTGGCCAAGGAACGGCATTCAGTCGTGATTCTGGAACAGCTCGGTATCGCCGCAGCCACCTCCTCACGCTCATCCAAGCTTATCCATGGGGGCCTGCGCTACCTCGAGAGCGGTCAATTCCGACTTGTCTATGAGTGCCTGCGCGAACGTCACTGGCTGCTGGAAAATAAGCCGCAGCTGGTGCGTATGGTGCCCTTCTATATTCCTATTTACCGTGACAGCAAGCGTCCACCATGGATGGTCAGACTGGGGCTTAGCCTTTACGCGCTCCTCTCGGGCATCGGCAGTGAGGCCTCGCGCTTTCGCGCTTTACCCAAATCCGAATGGGATACCCTACCTGGCCTCAAGCAAGAGGATCTACTCGCAGTATTTCGCTATTACGATGCGCAAACAGACGATGCCGCCCTAACCCGTGATGTAGTCGCCTCAGCAATTGCGCATGGTGCGCAAATCATCTGTCCCGGCAGTTTAGTTGGGGCGGAAGTTACCGAGGAGGGGGTGCGGGTTGATTACGTTGCCGACGGCAAACTCAATACTCTACACACCCGCGCCCTGGTTAATTGCAGCGGCCCCTGGGTAGCGACCACCAACGCGCGCTGTTCTCCCTCTGTAACCCTACCTCCTATAGACCTTGTCGCTGGCACCCACATATTGTTGCCACTGTCGCTCGGCAATAAGATCTTCTATGTGGAAGCCGAGGATCATCGAGCGGTCTTCGTAATGCCGTGGCAAGACAAAACCTTAGTTGGCACCACAGAGCGCCCCTTCTTCGGCGATCCACGAGAAGTGGTTCCCACCATGGAAGAGGAGGCTTATTTGCTACGTACGGTACAGCAGTATTTTTCCCAGACACGCAGCCTACAGGTGGAGGATATATGTGATAGCTATGCTGGATTGCGGGTTCTACCGGAAGCGGAAAAAAGTCCTTTCGCCCGCTCGCGGGAATCCATGATTTGCTGTGATAATGAGCGCAAGCCGCGTATTCTCGCGGTCGCCGGCGGCAAGCTTACCAGCTACCGCGCCACCGCACGCAAGCTGGCCAAAAAATTACAAGCCACCCTGCAAGGTAAGGGCCCCCCAAGCGAAAACTATTCCTCACACATTAATACGTCCAGCACCTCAGAAAGGGAGCGCAATCTTTAAAATTATCTAAACAGCATTTAGAAGTCTGTAAATACCTAGATCCATTTATAGTGTTTTAGATAAATAATGCGATGCTTGCCCCTTGGGGCGACCGGACAAGGTTGCCATGTGCTCATAGCCATTTTTTTCATAAAATGGCTTTGCCTGCCAGCTTGTTGTCTCAACCAATGCTTTCTCACACCCTTTCTCTCTTGCGAAAAGTTCAGCGTTTTTTACAAGTTCCGCACCCACACCTTGGCCTCGGCACTCTTCCGAAAGCCAAAGCAACTCAATATGCAAAGTATTCCAATAACAAGAAGCACGGATACCACCAATTATCTCATTAGAGGAATTTCTAGCAAAAACTGTAAATTTAACCTCATCTTCATTTCGCTCAAGCCCAGGAACACTTGCTTGGTTAAAGTCGATAATACCTTGACTTAATATATTGGATTCATCTTTAGACGGTGACATTGTAATATCTATACTGAACATTTTTCACTCTTATACTTAACAACCAATAAAGCTGGACCAATACCAATTTTCACTTTTTAATTTGCATAAAAAATTGACCATCGAAGATGGTATGGTTTCCACTGTTGCAACCAAGACTTTTAATCACTTGAACTTAGTCTAATTATTATTTTTCTGCTAATACCAATTACTCCCTGAAGCACTACACAATAAGTAACAAGAGGTAGTACTCACAAGTGCGATATGGTTGAAATTTACATGACCAATTATTAACCCATCTCGCACCAAAGTACAAAAAATCCACTCTTTAGAGATTTAAGTCAAGTGTTATATATGACTGTTTCTTAACGTTGTCGCGAGAAGATAAAACCCATTTAATTTCTAAAAGGTACAAATCGATAAGCAACTGGAAGAAAATATTAAATACGAATTTACAGAGTTAAGATATTGATTGAATTACTCCTACCAACTCCCAATTACCTTAATTTCTCACTCTGAGGGCGAGCTAACTTTGTCACTCAGTTTTTTATAAAGCATTCAAGTATATTGAGCCACCCTCTAGCCCACTTCTGCCCCCTCTCTTTTATACAATGTACCCTAACACTATGGGGTCTTTGTTTTACATCCCATATAATGGCGGGCTACTCTGTTTTTATTAGTCTTTTACATCGTAGTTTATGTCTGATTACAGTCCCCACCGCTTTTGCACCGCGCCACTACTCGATTGGAGTGACCGTCACTGCCGCTATATGTGGCGCCTACTGAGTAAATGCGCTCGCCTTTATAGCGAAATGGTGACCACTGGGGCAATTTTGCACGGAGATCGCCAGCGCCACCTGCAATTTGACGCTGCCGAACAACCTGTCGCCCTGCAGCTCGGCGGTAGCGACCCGCGCGAGCTGGCGGAGTGCGCACGAATTGCCGAGGAGTGGGGGTATGCGGAAATCAACCTCAACTGCGGCTGCCCCAGTGACCGGGTTCAGTCTGGACGTTTTGGCGCCTGCCTGATGGCGGAACCAGATGTTGTAGCTGCCGGCTTATCTGCAATGCGTGACTCAGTGTCTATTCCGGTCACAGTCAAACACCGTATCGGTATAGACGATATGGAAGACTACCCTGGCCTGACCCGTTTTGTGGAGGCGCAGGCAGCCATCGGCACAGAGACATTTATCGTCCATGCCCGCAAAGCCTGGCTGCAGGGCCTCAGCCCAAAGGAAAACCGCGAAATCCCACCGCTTAACTACGATATGGTTTACCAGCTAAAAAAGGATTACCCACAGCTGCAAGTCATCATTAATGGTGGCATTAATTCTCTGGAAGAATGCCAGCAACATTTACAGCGGGTAGATGGTGTTATGCTCGGTCGCGCCGCCTATCAGACCCCAGCACTTCTTTCACAAGTGGACAGTGTGTTGTTTGGAGAAAATGAAGGACCCGATGCCGCGCAAGTGGTCGAGCAGATGTTGCCCTATATCGAGCGAGAACTGGCAAGTGGTCAACGCCTCAACCATATTACCCGGCATATGCTCGGGCTCTTTCAGGGCCTGCCCGGGGCACGCCGTTTCCGTCGTCATCTGAGTGAAAATGCTCACAAGAAAGGGGCAGGGCCTGAGGTTGTGGAGCAAGCTTTGTCACTGGTCACCCAAGCGGCTTAACTTGGAAGGCCAGTATTTCATAGGAAGGGAAGCCAAATACTATCGAGGGAATCGCGATGAATAAACTGGATCAACTCAAACAGCGCAGCCAGGTGGTAGCAGATACTGGCGATATTGATGCCATACGCCGCTATCGCCCCCAGGATGCCACCACCAATCCCTCTTTACTCTTTAAGGCTGCCCAACTGCCCCAATACAAGGGCCTGATCCAAGAGTCACTGGACTGGGCAACTCACCACCACAGTGGCGCTAACTCCTCTGAAACAGCGCGGCTGGCTGCAATCAAGCTGGCTGTCAGTATCGGCAGTGAAATATTGCAATTGATCCCTGGGGTAGTCTCTACCGAGGTGGACGCGCGCCTGTCTTTCGATACCCGCGCCACTATTGATTACGCCAGACACCTTGTGGCCCTATACGAGCGCGAAGGCGTAGCCCGGGAGCGAGTACTAATTAAAGTCGCCGCCACCTGGGAGGGAATAGCAGCAGCAGAGATATTGGAACGGGAGGGCATTCACTGCAACCTCACCCTGCTGTTCTGTTTGAGCCAAGCGATTGCCTGCGCCGAAGCTGGAGTAACACTGATCTCTCCCTTTGTGGGCCGCATCCTCGACTGGCATCTAGCCAATGGAGACCGCAAAGCCTTTAGCGGTGAAGAGGATCCCGGTGTACTGTCGGTACGCAATATCTATCATTATTATAAGTCGCGCGACTACTCCACCATTGTGATGGGCGCCAGCTTCCGCAACACGGAGGAGATCGAAGCGCTGGCCGGATGCGATCGCCTAACCATCAGCCCTCAGCTGCTCCAGTCTCTGGAAGAGAGCGAGGGTTTATTGGTTGGTGGGCTTCCCACGGTCAACGAACCGCTGTCACGCCCTGAGGGGCGACTCTGCGAAGCGGCATTCCGCTACCAACTCAACAGTGATGCCATGGCCACAGAAAAGCTCGCCGAGGGTATCCGTAATTTTGTCAAAGATCAGGAGCGGCTCGAAATGCTGCTGCAGAGCCAAGTGATGGGACGCCGGGAAACTGATGCTGCAACAAATCCGTAAGCTGTTTGAACAGATTGGCAACAGTGCCGATGTTGAAATGCACGATGAAAAAGACGTGCGAATGATTAGTGCCGCCTTACTGGTTGAGGTGGCTACTGTGGATCAAAAGCTAGACCCGCGCGAACGTAACACTTTGATCGAACTACTTTGCCAACACTACGCGCTGAGCAGCCATGCGGCGGCAGAGATTATTGATGAAGCCATAGAGCAAAGGGAGCGAGCCACTTCCCTGTTTGAGTTTACCCAGGCCGTCAATGACCAGTTCAGCGAGCGAGACAAGTACCTGCTGGTTCGGCAGATGTGGCAGGTGGCTTTTTCCGACGATGTGATCGAGGCTTTTGAAGAACATCTAATCCGCCGGGTTTCCGAGTTAATTTACCTTCCCCACGGACTCTTTACCCGCGCACGGGCGGAAGCTAGAGACATGCGGAGTAGCTGAAAAGTTTTGCCGGGGCGTTAAAACTTTGAAGGAGGGTGTTTGTTAAATCTCAGTGCAGGTGCGCGGAGGACTTGCTGTGGGAGCCACATTCTAGCTCGAGGGTATGGACCAGATCGCGAAAGGTTTCCGCATTTTGCTCGTTCATACTCATCAGCACCCGGTGTGCCTCTAGTACCTTCTCCCGAGCAGCACATTCATCCGGGGTTTTACAGACCAACGGAGTTGTCTCCACGGAGAAATCACGTTTCTCATCGCTGATTTCCATCAGGGAGTCGAAACCCATCGCATCTAGCAGATGTTGAATGCCCCTATCGGCAAGGAATACCAAGGGCTTCTGGCAGCCACGCTCCTGTGCGCGAATCGCGATCTTGGCCATCAGCCCCAGGGTTGTGCTATCCACACCCTCGGCACCGTGTAAGTCAAAGGCCACACCGGCAAAGTCACTGCTTGCAAACATATTATCGATAAAACTATCGAAAGAAGTGCATAGGTTGAGGCGAACATCGCCCATCAATTTAATGATGTAAACGCCCTGGTGGGCCCCAACCATAATTTGCCCGGACTGCATAACAACCCCTGGCTCACCCGAACACACTCAGTGGATTAAAGTGTACTGGATGGCGAAAGTTCACTGGTAGAGCAAAAATGCTTGCGGCGGTTTTGCCGCCTCGGCACTTTTGTGCATAGGATGGGCGGAGCTTACTCCTGACTGCTGGGACTGACAAGAGTGCTAGGGCATGAAATTCGACTATTTAGTCGCAGAAATGCCACCTCTAAACGTGGGCAAGGGTAAGAATTGTAATGTCATCGGGTAATGCGCCAAAAGTGTCCACTTTCAGGCTCTCACACAGTACTCCCAACTCACCGCCCGTAGCGCTTATCAACTCTAGTAACCGCTCTTCTTTTTGCAGTAAATCGCCTTCGAGTAACTCCAGTACACCATCGGAGCAGGCCACCAACCGCCAACTGCTGGGCAGCTCGGCACACATTACCTGCCAGTCACCCCGCTCAAAAATGCCCAAGGGCCGCCCCTTGCCCGGCAGCCAGTCGGCGCCAGCGACACTGGCAAGCGCCGGCATGGGAATCTGTCCGGCGACGGCATAGTGCAGTTGGCTAGCGGCGGTATCTACCACACCGATAAACATGCTGGCGTGTTTACCCATACCTGTGGATAAGAGCTCGCGGTTAATCAACTCCAAAACTTCCAACAAGTCGGAGTCCAGGGACTCCAGTTGGGAAAACAAAGGGCGCTCACGCAGGCGATGCATCACGCTGTTTTTGATCAGTGCCGTAACCAATGCGGAGGACACCCCATGCCCTGAGACATCCACCAGATAAAACGCCACAAAGCGCTCGCCGAACAAACCGTAATCGACAAAATCGCCGCTGAGATACAGAGAGGGGATCAGGCGGTAGGCGGCCTCAACGCCGCCGGGATAAAAATAGGGACTGCGTGGCAACAGGTGCTGCTGCAGCAAGCGACCGGCCTCCTGATCACGGCGCAATACTTCTACGTGCTCGCGCAGCTCGCTATTGCGCTGCTCCAGGGTGTTGCGGTACTCAATATTCTGCTGGGCGAGGTTTTCCGCGCCGGTGATACGGCAGATTACTTTATCGATCAATGCAGCCTGTTGAATGGGTTTGATCAGATAATCGCAGGCCCCCAGACGCATGGCCTGTAATACTTCGTGAAGCTCACCCTGCTCGGCAATCATTACAACCGCCGTCGCCGGGGAGCGGAGCTTGATTTTGCGCAGTACCTCCAACCCATCCATATCGGGCAGGAGTAGATCGACGATAACCAGCTGAAACAGTTCGGGAGTAAATTGTTCTATGCCTTGCTGGCCACTATCAGCTACAGCAACTGAAAGCCCTTGACGCGAAAGCGCTCCACGCAAGAAATTGCGGGAGCGCTCATCATCGGTCAGTAACAGGCTACTGGGGCCGGCCATGGCAGGCTCTTTTGGAAAGAGGGTTAACTAGCTGTTGCTCAGTAGTCACTGGACTCTTCGACTTCCCCCTGATCGATTGCCTCGGCAGCTTCGGTCGCGGTATCCACATCCACTTCACCATCCACAATCAAGAAGTCGCGGCGCTGCAGGTAGGCGTCGCGCAGCAGAATATAGCGATCACCCTGCAGAAGGGATTCAGCCTTCAGCAGGCTAGCGCGACTCTGGATAATATCGGTAGCCTTAAGCGTATAGCGAGTGGGATCGTGCTCCACATAGGTCAGAGGATTGGTGTAGTAATCCACCACTCTAGCTGGCGTATCCCGCACCGTGGAGGGCCCTAGCAGTGGCAACACCAGGTAGGGACCAGAGGGTACCCCCCAAACCGCTAGAGTTTGGCCAAAGTCCTCACCGTCACCTTTCTCCAAGCCCATATGCTTGGCAACATCAAAAAGACCGGCAATACCAATGGTGGTATTGATTAGCAGACGACCGGCGTCATTACCCGCCTGGCCCCACTTGCCCTGTAACACACCATTAAAGGTATTGGTTACTTCAGCCAGATTACTGAAAAAGTTGCTTACACCTTGCTGTACAAATATCGGGGTAATCTGCCGATAACTCACAGCCGCCGGTTTTAGCACATAGCGATCCGCGCCGTCATTGAAGCTGAATATGGCGCGGTTAAATCCCTCCCAGGGATCGCGAAGAGAAAAGTCTTCACCTTCCTCACTCTCAAACTCTTCCGCGGGGTCAAAGCCATACTCATCCAGTAGTGAACCATTGGACTCACCACTAACGTCATTCTGCTCTACCGCCTCAGGCTGGGCTGAGGGAGTGGCGGCGTCACCAAATGGGTCCTGTGTCGCCAAAGCGCCCATGGGGGAGATGGCCAGTAATGCGGCCATCAACCAGGGCGATAAATCTCTGCGTCCTAGCAAAACCCTGCTCCTCTTCTAACAAATTTCAAGGTCAAGGATTCTAACGCCCCCGCAAACTGTAAACCACCCTCGGCAGCATAGCAGCTGGTATTCATCAAAGATGCCGCAGTTTCAGGCAAGCACACGCTGTCACAGAAAGGTAATTTGCGCCAGAAATCCTAGGCCCGGCCGATCTACTCTGTCGCCTGCGGCCGCAAACCAGCGATCACTCCGTTATCCAGTAATTTCTGGAGTAACTCAATACCGAAGCCGAAAAGGGCTTCGCTATCGACTTGCGGTAGCTCGGCAGCAATTTGTGCCAAGAGCTGCTCCCCTGTGACATCACCCTCTGAGGCCAACTGCAATAGTCGTGCGGTTACTGCATTGATTTCCATAAAGCTGACTTCATCGCTAAGGTCGCGATAGACCAGCAAGAAGGTGGGAGAATCAGCTGGCTCCTGGGGCTGATAGGTAGGACCGATACGGTGCACCGGGAAACGGTAACTGAGACTCCACACCAGCGGTGACACCACCGGAATAGAGGTCAATAAATCTCCCTGGCGATCCAGGTCGGTGGGAATCTCCTCAGTACTCACATCCAGCGCCAGCTCCACCCACTCATAATGAGCCAGCTCCAATAGAAACGCTGGGTCTTCCTCCCGCTGTTCCCTCTCCTGTTGCAGGTAAGTGAGAAACTCCTCACTAATCTGCAGAAAGTAGGGGCTCTTGGAAGTGTGGTGCTGAACAAAATCACGCACCATTTTGTGCCAGTGCTCATCACTGTAGAGGCTGCGTAATACAGGGAAACCACTGGCAATAAAAGATTCGATATTGTTGTAAATCAGGTCCCGATATATGGCAACTCGCCGGTCCTCAATATCCTCTGGCGCCTCAACTTGATCAGGGGCGCGTAGGTGATTGGCTAAAGCCCGCTGTAAGCCTTGGAACCTGGCTGTCTTATCGGCGACTGATGACATAGCTCTCTTCTTCTCGGTGACAGGCCTGAATGCTCTTGATCTGTTCCACTTCCTGAAACAATTGCGGCAGCGGTGGGATATTGAAATCGCGCTCCAGCAAGGTCGGCATGACACCGTGTACCTCGTAGGCTTTGTTCAACAACTGCCACACGGGATCAATCACTGCAGCACCGTGTGTATCCACTTTCAGATCATCCGCCTCATCGTAATGCCCCGCTACATGTACATAACGCATACGCTCGGAGGGAAGCCCGCGCAAAAATTCCAGGGGGTCATAGCGATGATTGATTGAATTCACATAGATATTATTTACGTCGAGCAGAAGGTCGCAGTCCGCCTCTTGCAGGACCGCCTGCAAAAATGCCAGCTCACTCATCTCCTGACCCGGCGCCGCATAATAGGAGACATTCTCCATGGCAATACGTTGCTCCAGGGTATCCTGCACAATGCGAATTCGCTCGGCGACATACATTACCGCTTCTTCGGTAAAGGGGATGGGTAATAAATCGTAGAGATGGCCCTTATCTGAGCAGTAGCTCAAGTGCTCGCTGTAAAGACGGATATTGTGATCGCGGATAAACTGCTTGATCGAAGCAAGCAGGTCCATATCCAGCGGGTCAGACGAGCCAATAGATAGAGACAGGCCATGTAGGATAAATGGATATCGTTCGCTGAGCTGGTGAAACCAGCGGCCATAGCGCCCGCCGACGCCAATCCAATTCTCCGGCGCCACCTCAAAGAAATCCACCGCACCCGATGGAAGTTCTTCACCCATCATAGAGCGACGCAGCCCGAGACCGGCACCCTCCACTGGATAATTACGCACCGCTATTTGCCTCTAGTGATAGTGAAAAGTACTTGGGGCGGCCCTTAACACAGTGCCGCCCCAATCGCGCGTGTTGGGGTATTAGTTACCGCATTTCCCCTCGCCGCACTTACCTTCTTTCTTTTTACCTTCTCCACACTTACCTTCGCCGCATTTACCTTCTTTCTTTTTGCCTTCGCCGCATTTACCTTCTTTCTTTTTGCCTTCGCCGCATTTACCTTCTTTCTTTTTACCTTCGCCGCATTTACCTTCTTTATTCTTGCCGTGGCCGCACTTGCCTTCTTTCTCCTTGTCATCGTGATCGGCCAGAGCCAAGTTATAACCGGAGGTGAGCTCAGCAGCGGCAAACGGGTTAGCTTCAGCGGTGGATGCAGATACATTCATCGCAGCAGTTGCAATAAAAGCAGCACCAACAGCAGCTGCTACAGGGGAAAGATGCTTCTTGTTCATAATGAATCTCCTAACTAATACCCAATGTAATATAACTCTCTATGACTTTTTCTATGTCCCGCAACAGTATAATGATGCGCACTGAAAAACCGTCATATTGTGAAACCGGCTCACAGCCATCACATATTTAATGATGCCGCGTATGCTTACCGACTCTCATTCATCTGTCGGGCCAGTTTGGGAAATATTACACAAGGCCACAAATTTTTTTGTGAACTGTGGCTAAGCAGTACTCAACCGAGCAGCTCCATGCCATCAATTTCTATCCAAACTTTGTGCAGGCGCTTGGCAGAGATCGGCATCAGAGTCTTTAACGTCTGTGCAAACAGGCTCACACGGAATTCCTCAAGCATCCAGCGATACTCTACCAGCGCAGGCTCTGAAGCCAGCTCTCTCCTCGAAAACTTCTCAATCTGATTATCGAAAGACTCGGCAGCCTTGTGGTACTCCACTTGCAACTTGCGGTCGCGGTTTGGATCGAGGGCCGCCTTTTCCAGACGCACAGAAATCGCCTTGAGATAACGGCCATACTGGCGCAACCATTGCAGAGGGGTATCAAACAAGACACCCCGGTAGAAAAGTCCTGCCAATTGTTGCTGGATATCCCCCACCGCCATAGCGACTGCCAGGTTCTTTTGCTGTTTGATCTGCTTGCGCAGGGGGACCAATTGCCCCAGGGCTTTGACCAAAAGGTCGCCAATTTCCTGGGCCACTCCCACCAAATCACCCTCTTTCTCCAGTGCAGATAGAAACTCAGCTTCACTGCGTGGCCAGTTTTCATCTCCCCAGAAGACTTCACGCGCGGCGGCCATCAGAATATCGTCTGCCACTTCTTCGCGGCGGCCCAGATCTGCGGCGGAAAGCCCCAACTCTTTGCCACGCAACAGCTCTTTACGTAGATATTTCACCTTCTCGGGCAAGTGCAACAGAGCCAGGCGGCAGATCCCAGCACGACTCAGGCGACGCGCTTCAGCGGGATTATCCAGCAATTTCAGGGAAACACTTTCCTTAGCTTCTACGAGCGCCGGATAGGCGCGCACCTTGAGCCCTCCCTGATCGAGGGTATGAGTTTCCGGCAGTTCACCAAAATCCCAGCTGGTAATATCATCCCGCTCGAAGCTATCGCCTGCATTTGCCAGTCCCTGCTGTACCCGGTCGCGATAGCGTGCCTGCAATAGCGAGAGATCGCGATCCTGATCCAGCAATTTTCCTGACTCATCCAACACCTGAATATTAAAGCGGTAGAAATCTTCCAAGGAATGTTCCGCAGATTCCCAGGCATCTTCAGGTAGCTTCTGAGCGGTCTGACGTTGCAGCTCCAAGGCCAGCGACTGACATAGGGGAGTATTGTCTGCGCGCAGTCGCGGCAGGGCCTTATCCACAGCCGCCGGTACCGGTACAAAGTATTTGCGCCACTGTTTCGGCAGGGCTTTTATTAGGGCGATACATTTATCTCGTAAAATTCCAGGCACCAACCAGGAGAGTCGAGCGGCAGGCACCTGATGTAACGCCCCAACGGGCACCTGGATACTGACGCCATCATCCACACTGCCGGGCTCGAAGTGATAACGGAGTGGGTAAACAATACCCCCAGCCTGCAGTTCGTTAGGGAATTGCGCCTCACCCACGTGATCAGCACTCTGCTGCATCAACAACTCACGGGGGACAAACAGCAACTGCGGATCACTGGTTTCAGCTTTCTTGCGCCAATGCTCAAACCCGGCCAGGTTGACGATATCTGCGGGAACTAGTTCATCGAAAAAGCGATAAACCACTTCATCGTCCACCAAAATATCCCGGCGACGGGACTTGGCTTCCAACTCTTCCAGGGACTTCAACAGATCAGTGTAGTGCTTATAAAAACGACCCTTGCCGCGATAACGCTGTTCCACTAATGCTTGGCGAATAAATACTTCCCGGGCGATTTGCGGGTCCAACTTGCCATAGGGGATACGGCGTTTTTCTACCAGTACCAAACCGTACAGAGAGACTTTTTCAAAAGCCATTACTTGCCCAGAGCGGACATCGTAGTGGGGCTCAAAATAATTGCGTTTTACCAGGTGCTTAGACGCAGCCAACACCCAGTCCGGTTCTATTTTCGCAACAGTGTGGGCGAACAAGCGGCTGGTTTCTAATAACTGAGCGGAAACCACCCAGCGCGGAGGTTTTTTAAACTGGCCGGAGCCGGGGAAAATATGGAAGCGACGATTACGACAACCGATAAATTCCTTATTCTCATCTCGAGCGCCAATATTACCGAGTAAACCCACGACAATGGCCCGGTGTATTGCCTCGTACTCCGCAGGTTCTTTGTTTTCTTTGACTTCGAGGTCCCGGCAAGCCACACGCAATTGGTGGTGAATATCTCTCCACTCACGCATACGCAGCCAGGATAAGAAGTTTTTCTGGCACCATTTGCGCAGCTGGTTTTGGCTCAGTTCCTGGCGCTGAGTCTCGAAGGCATCCCATAGCTGCACAAAGGATAGAAAATCCGATTGCTCATGCTGCCACTGTCGGTGCTTTTCATCCGCCGCTTGGCGCTTTTCCGCCGGGCGTTCGCGCGGGTCCTGCACGGCCAGGGCGGCGACAATAATTAATAATTCGCGCGCACTGCCATTGTCCGCACCGGCCAGCAACATTCGACTCAATCGTGGGTCCAGCGGCAAACGTGAAAGTGCGCGGCCCAGTTTGGTTACTCTGCCCTGGTCATCGACTGCCTGTAATTCCTGCAACAATTTATAGCCGTCATTGATCAGGCGCGGATCGGGCGGATCGACAAAGGGAAACTCACGGATATCGCCGATACGCAGCTGCAACATTTGCAGGATTACCGCTGCCAGATTAGTGCGCAGAATTTCCGCATCGGTAAATTCTGCGCGCTGTGCAAAGTCCCGCTCCTCATACAAGCGCACACAGACACCGGCACTGACACGACCACAGCGGCCAGCGCGCTGGTTGGCACTGGCCTGTGAAACCGGCTCTATGGGCAATCGCTGGATTTTGCTGCGATAGCTGTAACGGCTGACACGCGCAGTACCCGGGTCAATCACATAGCGAATTCCCGGCACCGTAATGGAGGTCTCCGCCACATTGGTGGCCAGCACGATACGGCGACCTTTATGACCGTGAAAGACCTTAGCCTGTTCTGCCAGACTTAATCGCGCATATAAGGGCAGTATCTCTAACTGAGCTATCTGCGCATCCCGCAAAGCCTTGGCACACTCGCGGATTTCCCGTTCACCACTCATAAATACCAGGATGTCCCCGCCGCGCCGGCTGCTGGACTTTTCCTCATGCAGTAACTCTTCAACTGCTGCGACAACCTGCTCATTGAGGTCGGCATCGCTATCTGCCGTCGGGCGATAGTGAATTTCCACCGGGTAGGTGCGACCAGATACTTCGATAATCGGTGCGTCATCAAAGTGCTGAGAGAATTTTTCTAGATCAATCGTAGCTGAGGTAATAATCAGTTTTAAATCTGGGCGCTTGGGCAGAATGGTTTTTAAATAGCCCAGTAGAAAATCAATATTGAGGCTGCGTTCATGGGCCTCGTCGATAATCAACGTATCGTATTTATTCAAGAACGGGTCGCGCTGAATTTCAGCCAGCAGAATACCGTCAGTCATCAATTTGACATGAGTGTGCTCAGTGCTGTGGTCGGTAAAACGCACTTGGTAACCAACTGATTCCCCCAAAGGTTGCTGCAATTCTTCAGCAATTCGATTGGCCACTGTGCGCGCGGCAATTCTACGTGGCTGCGTATGCCCAATCTGGCCATAAATACCCCGCCCCAGGGACAGGCAGATTTTGGGTAACTGGGTGGTTTTACCGGAGCCGGTTTCACCAGCGATAACAACAACCTGATGCTTTTCGATCAGCTCGGCGATTTCCTCACGCCGCGCCACGACCGGCAACGACTCCGGCCACTGCACTTCGGGCAATTTGCCCTGGCGCTCTTCTGCCAAAGACTGTGAAACCTGCAGCTGCTGTTCCAGCTGGGCCAACATACGATCGACCGGCTTGCCCTCTTTCTGGCGCCGGCGCACATTTTTAACCGTTCGATACAGCTGGTAGCGGTCCCGCCCCATACAGCCAGAGATTCGGGCCTGTAAAGCGCCCAGGCTTTTATCTGCTTCGGTGTGACTCATAATTCATACAGAATTGGTAAACGGGAGATTATACCCGCACTTTGCTAAGGGGCAGAAAATCCCTTGGTGGCGCTCAACTATACTGGTCCAGATAGTGATTTTTTTCACAGGCGCACTGCTTTTGGTGGCAGTGCTGCGCCTTAGGGTCACACCTTGCGAGCAGTACTATGCAAGAGATCAAGCCCAAGCCCCCCGCCAGCGCCGGACAGCTGTTTGGCCACCCCAAAGGGTTGTTTCTGCTGTTTGGCACCGAGATGTGGGAACGTCTCAGCTACTACGGCATGCGCGGTATTTTTGTCTTTTACCTGACTTCCACTGCCACTGCCGCAGTCTTCGGCTGGGAACAGCTCACCGATACTGAATTGCAGTCCAAAGCCCTGAGCTATCTGGGCTGGTACGCCATGTTGGTGTACCTGACCCCCATTATCGGTGGCTGGATGGCTGACAACCGCTGGGGGCAGCGCCGTTGCATCATGTTTGGCGGTACCCTGATGATGCTGGGGCAATTCTCCCTGGGTTTTCCTCATACCTGGCTACCAGACGGTAGTGAGATTTACATGCTGTGGCTGGGGCTGGCCCTACTGATTATCGGCAATGGTTTCTTTAAACCGAACATCTCCACTATGGTCGGGGATCTCTACGAAGAGGGGGACCACCGCCGCGATACCGCATTTACTATTTTCTATATGGGGATCAACCTGGGCTCAATTCTCGGTTATTTGGTCGTAGGCTGGATTGGGGAAAAGGTGGACTACCAGCTCGCCTTTATTGTTGCAGGCATTGGTATGTTGCTGGGCCTGATTCTGCAAATGACTCAAGCCAAACGCTACTTGGGAGAAATAGGCGTAGAACCCTCCGCTCATCTGGAACTGAAAAATAAAAAAGACGAGGAGGAAAATAAACACCGCCCCCTCACACAGGAAGAGCGGGATCGCATTAAAGTCATTCTGGTTCTGGGTGTGTTTATCGTGGTTTTTTGGGCTGGTTTTGAGCAAGCTGCCGGGTCAATGAATCTATTTGCCAAGTACCGCACCGACCTAAATATCTTTGGATGGGAAATTCCTGCCAGCTGGCTACAAATGGTCAATCCCTTGTTTATTATTATCCTCGCACCGATTATGGCCTCTATCTGGGTAGGTATGGGAGATCGCGAGCCGAGTTCACCGGCTAAATTCAGCTTGGGGTTAGTTTTTCTCGGAATCGGTTTTCTCTCTATGTGCGGCGCGGCACTACAAATCGGCGACTCCGAGACCATTAAAGCAAGCATCTGGTGGCTGATTTTCGCCTACATTTTTCACACCATTGGTGAACTTTGCCTGTCACCTATCGGACTTTCTGTGGTGACTAAATTATCTCCCCTGCGCTATTTATCCCTGATGATGGGACTCTGGTTTGCCTTTATTGGTATCGCCAACAAAGGGGCAGCAGAGATCGGTAAATTAGTGGGGGTTTCTGGACCACTCGCCACTTTCGGCGGTGTCGCACTAACTGCCATAGTGGCCGGTTTTATTCTATATTTGATTCGTGAAAAACTAGTGGATTGGATGCACGGTGCAGAAGAGGTGCATGTTACAGTGGGCGAAACCACCAGAGAAGAAATCAGTATTACTGCTGATCACGAGGGAACGCCACCCAAACACTTCAGCGGTAATAAAGAGTAGTACTTGATTAACTCTAAAATTATCTATCGGGTAGTTCGGCACAGGAGTGTGCCGCCTGTGGATAATTCCTTGCCTAAAACTCCTTAGATTAGAGCTTCTTGCAAGGAACCTTCATTGACGCCGCTATTAGCGGCCTTTGACTAAATAGGCAATCGCCCGATCCAATCCCTCAAGGGTCATCGGATACATATGGCCATCCACTAGACGCTGGGTCATGCCGATACTGGGCGTAAACTGCCAATACTCCTCATCAACCGGATTTAGCCAGATCAGATTGTGGTAAATATCGGTGATACGTTCCATCCAGGCTGCACCCGGCTCTTCATTCATATGCTCAACACTGCCGAAACGGCTGGTAATTTCGTAGGGTGCCATAGAGGCATCACCGACAAAGATAACCTTGTAGTCCTTGCCATAGGTACGCAGTACTTCCAACAGAGACGTATTCTCGCTATAGCGCCGCTGGTTGTCTTTCCACACATGTTCATAGACAAAGTTGTGAAAATAAAAATACTCCAAATGCTTAAATTCTGAGCGGCAGGCAGAGAATAACTCTTCACACACACGCACATAAGGGTCCATAGAACCGCCCACATCGAAAAAGATCAGCACTTTTATTGCGTTGTGCCGCTCTGGCACCATCTTAATATCCAACAAACCCGCATTGCGCGCAGTGGAAGAAATGGTGTTATTCAAATCCAGTTCTTCTGCTGCGCCAGTGCGGGCAAATTTACGCAACTTGCGCAGAGCCACTTGGATATTGCGGGTTCCCAGGCTGATACTGTCATCCAGATTTTTAAATTGGCGCTTCTCCCAAACCTTGGATGCCGAGCGATTACGTCCCTGCCCTCCCACCCGAATACCACCAGGGTGATAGCCACTGTTACCAAAAGGGCTGGTGCCACCGGTGCCTATCCAGCGATTGCCGCCACTGTGGCGCTTTTTCTGCTCTTCGAGACGCTTTTTGAATTCCTCCAGCAACTTTTCCAAACCACCCAGGCTTTGGACTTTAGCCTTTTCCTCTTCGCTTAATTGCTTGAGGAATTCCGCTCTGAGCCAGTCTTCCGGAATCATTTGCTCAACGATATCGTCGAGGGTTTCCAAATCTTTGAAATAGGCCTCGAAAGCGCGATCGAACTTATCGAAATGTTTTTCATCCTTCACCAAGCAGACACGAGCGAGGAAATAAAATTCCTCCAGATCTGCAAAAACCAGGCGCTGCTGTAAAGCCTCCAGCAAGGCCAACAACTCGGTGATGGATACCGGTAATTTATAGCGACGTAAATTCAGGAAAAAGCCAATCAGCATAGTAATTCGCAGTCAGCAATGGGAGAAAATGCTCAGTGGTACCGAGCGGAACATCATCAGGGGCAGAAGTTTACCCCTAATGAAAGGCAACAAGGCTTACTCAGCGGTTGTCACGACGCGCCATAAACGCCAAGCGTTCGAGCATATGCACATCTTGCTCATTTTTCAGCAAGGCGCCATACAGCGGAGGAATAGCACTGCTGCTATCGCGATTCTTGAGTACTTCTTCCGGAATATCATCGGCCATCAATAACTTCAACCAATCAATCAGCTCTGAGGTGGAAGGCTTCTTCTTTAAACCCGGTACTTCGCGCAACTGGAAGAAAATATCCATCGCTTCTGCGACCAGTTGCCCTTTGATTTCCGGGTAATGGACATCGACAATTTTGCGCATGGTATCGCGGTCGGGAAAGCTGATGTAATGAAAGAAGCAGCGGCGCAGGAAGGCATCCGGCAGTTCTTTTTCATTATTCGAAGTAATAATGACAATGGGGCGGTGCTTGGCCTTGATAGTTTCTCCGGTTTCGTAAACGAAGAATTCCATTCGATCCAGCTCCACCAACAAGTCGTTGGGGAATTCGATATCCGCTTTGTCAATCTCATCGATCAGCAGTACCACACGCTCTTCCGCAGCAAAGGATTCCCACAGCTTGCCGCGCTTGATGTAATTGGCAATATTGTGAACCTTATCCACCCCCAACTGGGAGTCGCGCAGGCGGGATACCGCATCGTACTCATAAAGTCCCTGCTGGGCCTTAGTGGTAGATTTGATATGCCATTGGATCAATTTCATTCCAAGGCTCTCGGCAACCTGTTCCGCGAGCAGTGTTTTGCCGGTGCCCGGTTCGCCTTTGATCAACAAAGGGCGCTGTAAGGTGACGGCTGCGTTCACCGCCATCTGCAGGTCTTCGGTAGCTACATAGCTATCGGTACCGGTAAATTTCATGCTTACTCCAATCCTGTCATCACGCTATCTTCAGATTTAGCGAATGATAATTGAACAGCGGGGCGGGTGGCGAGGCGGGAACGATCAAATTGGATGACCAGCCCGAGTAGAGACTAAATGAAGGGGTTATCAACTATGGCTCAAGCCATCTGAGTGCTGCGGCGATGTACCACTTGGCGGCCCTTACCGGTGATATACCAACGAATTCCCAGGTGACTGTGGATTTTACCCACCATTTCTAATACAAGCAGGCTGTTAAGGGCACGGGCAATAGAATTGGTCTCCATACCACTATCTTGCACCATACCACTTAGGGAGCGGAATACACACTCACCGTCATTTAGCAGATTGAGTACCTGCAGGGCATTGTCGTCCAGCTTGCGAATTTGGTTGAAATCCAGCACCGGCCCCTGCTCCAGATCCCCTTCTATCTCATGTTCCAGCAAAGGCATCATTTCCAATTGCATAGTGCGCAGTTCCTGCTCCATATTTTCCACTCGAGCACGGGCGATACTGGCATCGCGCAGCTGGCGACGCGCAGCATTAAACACGAACATGCGGGAAGCTATAGCGGCAAGCAGACAATAACCTGTAAAAATCAAAAGCCGCGAAGGGTCGCCTTGGATTTCGATCAGTAAATCGCTTTGGGTAAACTTCAGGAAGATTGGCACCATTAAGGCACCACACAATCCCATAATCAGGCAGCGAGCAAGGCCGGCGGGATCCTCCTCCGTAAACAGCATTTGATAATAGTTCACCAGCCCACCGAGAATGCCCGATACCAGCATTACTGCAGTGAGAATCAGCAGGTGGTCGAGCATCAGGGTTCCTCAGCCATCTGGCAACCTGCGCCATAACAATGGGCGAAAATCTACGCCAAGGGCAATTTATAAACTTTATCTGTCGTGAGTCTGGCTTACCAATAAGTAACCCTCTCCACTGGGATATTCAGGAAATACAATCCATGATTTCCCAACAGGGGCTTGTTTATTGGTCTTTATCAGTAAGCCGGCTCGTCTGGCCTCACGCCAAGTGCGTAAGCAGCCTAATAGATATAGCAGCTGTCACCATCCACAGAGAGGCTAGAGAAAGGAAGGAACGCCTTTGATAAGCAAGGGGAGAAAAGTGAGTGGGCCCAGTTGCGATGAGCCCTGTGATGAGGGAAGATCTGGATGAAAAATCCCGTTACTGTTCCTTGAAGTATGGGTCTTCGTCGAAACGACGGCGGCGACTGCGACGAAACTTAGATAATAGCGAAACCAGTCCCCACACAATCATCACCGCTAAAGCACCACCTGCAGCAAATACCAAATTTGCTGTCACTTCCGGTGCAGCCCCATTTTCTTCAAATAATACCTGGTAGAGATACAGGGGTAGTACGGGCATGGCTACTGACTCGGCCACGGGTATTTTTACCGGCAGCAGTAGTACACCAGCCAAGACCAATAACAAGGTGCGGCGCAGCCAGCTCCAGCGCCAATTGCGCATAAACCACCAGCCGGCAGCTAGTAAAACCAGTGTCGAGCCGGTATATACCAACCAGGCAAGTTGAAAATCTTCAGACATTTTTTATTTACTCTATGTTTCCCGCCCAGTTCAGGAACTAGTGACTATGCCTCACTAGCTCAACCGGCTTCCACCCAGGTGACGATGTGCTCCTCCATATCGTCCGGGTGAACCAGCTCCTCACTGATGACACTGCCGCGCACAGACATACCCGCTTTGTGTACAGACTGGCTATCTCCACTCACAAGCGGATGCCACTCCGGCAAAGGGTGCCCTTCGGCCAAGCGACGGTAGGCACAGGTGCTCGGAAGCCAGGTGTATTGGTCTATATCCTCTACCCGCAACTGTACACATCCAGGCACCAATTCTTTTCGCCTTGAATACTGGCTACAGCGACAGGAGTCTGTATCCAGCAAACGGCAGGCGACATTGGTGTTGTAAAGCTCACCAGTTTCCTCATCTTCCAGGCTGTGCAGGCAGCAGCGCCCACAACCATCACACAGAGCTTCCCATTCAGGTTCATTCATTTGCGCTAGAGTTTTACGTCGCCAAAAAGGCAATTGTGCCATTAATCTAACTCAGCGCTGCAGTTTGCTGTTTTTCAATGCGATCTCACGCATTTCAGAATCGGCCACCGGCGGCATCTGCAAATAGTAACCTTGCACACGTACCTCTTGCAGGACTTTGTCGGCATTTGCACGCGCCAGTTTGCGCTCTGGAGTCATTAGCATGGTAGTGACGTGCTGGGGGCTGCCAAACAACTCCAATAAATTTTTAGGTACCCGCGCAGTCCCCTCACGCTTATCGACGTACAAATACATTTCTTCTTTTTTGGGACTGCGATAAATATCACACAAGACTTTCACTTCATTTCCTCTTTGCGTAAATGTCGCAGAGCTTTAAGCAGGGGCCGACCAACCACTTCGGCGCGCCAACCACAGAGACGCCCCTGCAACTGGGGGTCGCGAGCAAGGACCAGGGCTTCCAACTCTTTTTTGCGAATTAGGATTTCTGCAGGCAGCTTTTCACGCTCTGCAATACTCGCGACCTCTTTACGCAGTAACTTCAGTAACTCCCCCTGTTGTCGGTTGAGCGGCTGCGGTAAACGCGTCGGCAAATCGCTGCGCTCCAGGGCGCGAGAAATCAACTGCAACAACCTATCACCGTGTTCTCGCAGGGCACGGCCCTCGAGACCAGCCTGGCTCAAGGCGCCTTTATGCCGCGGCAACTGCTGGGCCATGGTCATACAGAGATTCTCCTTGAGCAGGTGGTTGCGCGGCATATTTCGGGTTCGCGCCTCACATTCCCGCCAAGTACAAAGGTCCTGTAACACGGCCAAATGTTTGCCGCGCAGGCGCCAGGCACCTTTCACTTTCTGGTAATAGAACTCAGGGGGTTGTGGGCTTCGCGCAGTTGCCACCAAAGTTGCACAGTCTTCAACTAGCCAAGTTTCCCGCTGCTGCTCCTGCAACCGCTTTAGCAAGGCACCATAGAGAACCGGCAGCCAAGCCACATCGAGTGCGGCGTAGGTTTTCTGGGCATCACTGAGAGGGCGCTGCAACCAATCCGAGCGGGTCTCACTCTTCGGCAGTTCAATACTCAATAGCTCGCGCACGGTAGCGGCGTAACCAAGGCCCGCCCCCATACCACTAATCGCCGCGGCGATCTGAGTGTCAAAAATGGGCTCGGGGATTACCCCCAGCAGACGCTCCAGAGTTTCCAAATCCTCGCTGCAGCTGTGCATGATTTTTGTAACAGCCGTATCCAGCAGCAGATCACGCAACGGTTGCAGGTCTTCAATGGCGAGATTATCGATGAGGTAGCAGTGCCTGCCATCCCCAACCTGTACTAGGGCCGGCTGAGGATAAAAGGTGCGACTGCGCATAAACTCGGTATCCAGAGCCACAGCGCGCTGCTGTCGCCACTGTGCGCACAAAGCCGCCAACTGCTCGCAGGAGTCCACCCAGCGCGGAGTAGTATCTATTTCAACCATCGGTATTACTCTGCTGGGGGGAAGAAGGCGGTGCGACTATTGAAGGCGTGCGCCAGGGTACCGCCGTCGATATATTCCAGCTCACCGCCGATGGGAACGCCATGGGCGATACGACTGACAGTCACTCCCTGCGCTTTGGCGCGCTCAGCAATGTACTGGGCTGTCGCCTCCCCCTCTACTGTGGGATTGGTGGCGACGATCAACTCCTGTAATGGCTCACTGGCCAACCTGCATTCCAGCAGGTCCATTCCAAGATCTGCGGGGCCGATACCATCGATCGGAGACAAGTGACCATGCAGCACAAAGTAGCGGCCATGGTAGTTACCAGCCTGCTCAATCGCCAGCACATCGGCGGGAGTTTCAACAACACAGAGAGAGGTTTGTTCGCGGCGGCTGTTGTTGCATAGGGTGCATACGGCTTCTTCGGTCAATGTACGGCACTGCTGACAACGACCGACCTTCTCCACAGCCTGCGCTAGGCTGTCCGCCAGTAATTCTGCAGCGTCGCGATCCTTTTCCAACAAGTACATCGCCATGCGCTGGGCCGACTTGGGGCCCACACTGGGCAGGCAGCGCAGCGCGCGAATCAACTCTTCGATTAAGGGACTAAACATATAAGGCTAAACAACCGGGCTCTGCCCCTTAAAATGGAAACTTGAAGCCTTCCGGCAGATTCATGCCAGAAGCGAGGTTACCCACCTGCTGCTTTTGTAACTCCTGGGCCTTCTCCTCAGCTCGGCGCACAGCATCGTTCACTGCCGCGGCCAAAAGATCTTCCAACATCTCTTTGTCTTCGGACAGCAGGGAAGGGTCGATTTCCACAGAGATAACATCGTGCCGGCCATTCATGGTGACCTTAACCATACCCGCGCCGGATTCACCGCACACGCGTAGCTCATTTAACTCCTGCTGTACCTTCTGCATTTTTTCCTGCATGTCGGCCTGCATTTTCTGGGCCTGTTGCATCAGATCGCCCAAACCTTTCATAGGTAACCTCTATCTCTATTATGTGTGAGCCCGGTTAGACGCCGGGTAACCAAAAACTCTATCAATCCGCCTTCGCCAGGGATTCAACAGTATCTGACACTAACTCAGCGCCCAGCTCGGACTGAAGTTCCTGAACCAGGGGGTCTGAGGTAAGGGCATCCCGCGCTGCTGCTAGGCGCGCATCGCGAGTCGCCGCAGCCAAACGTGCCGGCGTACTGCCTTGTACCTGCCCCACCTGAATCTGTGCAATAACCGGCTGCTGGAAAAAGTCTCCCAGTAAGTCCCCCAGGCGCCGCTGATGCACCTCGTCATAGAGGCTGCTAAAAGATTCGTCCAGGGTAAAGGAAAGTATATTGTCCTGGCGCCCCACTAGCTCCAAATGCTGCGCGATCGAGTGCAATATGCCGCTGACGCCCAACTGCTTATAGAGTGCCGGCCAACTACCTGGTGTGAGGGCATCAAAGCGTGCCGGCGGCGCTTCAGCAACCTGAGCAACCGCTTCCATTCTCGTGGGGGCCTGGTTTTCTACCGCAGGGGGAGAGGCCTCGGCTTCCGCTACGCGTTGGCGAAGTTCAGCCAGAACCCCCTCCCGCGAGCCAGAGGGCTGAGCGCTGGGAACCTCTAGCGGCCGCTCAACTATTGCAGTCTGGGCATCCAGTACTAACTCGCCGGCTTGTTCTGCATGATATGGAGGTTGCTGGGGCGCGGGTTCTTCCAGTTTAGGAGGCATATCCCCTCTAGCCGGCACCGAGTTCTGAACCCGGCTTTCATTCTTCACAGCCGCTATCGCTTCGACATGAGGCCCTGGAGTCGGCACAGCTTCGGCACTCTCAGAGTGCTGAGGCACCACAACTTCAGATTTTTTTTCGGCGGCATTCTCCTGCTCGATAGGTGCCTGCTCTCTAAGCGCCGTCGGAGTTTGTGCACTAGCAGTTGTTTCAGGCAGTTCTGCCCTTGGAATTGTCGCTACGCCCTGCGGACGGAACGCCAGCATGCGCAACAGCGCCATTTCAAAGCCGCTACGGGGATCTGGGGCCAGGGGCAGGTCACGGCGAGCGTGCAGGGTCATTTGATAGTAGAGCTGTATATTCTCTGGGGCTATGCGACTGGCAAGCTGTCGTAGCCGCTCACCATCGCCCAGGGCGTTATCTATCGACTGGGGTAGAATCTGAGCGACCGCCAGGCGATGTAGATTATCGGAGAGCTCTGCCAGGGTGGCGCCAAAGTCTGGAGCCTGTTGAGCCAGCTCAGCAACAGTAGCAAACAACGTCGCCGCATCTTCTTCTGCCAAGGCATGTAGCA
The DNA here is from genome assembly GCF_052468275.1 of Microbulbifer mixtoriginis (SeqCode). Classification (NCBI taxonomy): domain Bacteria; kingdom Pseudomonadati; phylum Pseudomonadota; class Gammaproteobacteria; order Cellvibrionales; family Microbulbiferaceae; genus Microbulbifer; species Microbulbifer mixtoriginis (SeqCode). The sequence goes on from NZ_CP174341.1 coordinate 4,598,108, forward strand.
GTTTCCACACCAAGCCGGTATCGATGCTACCGAGCATGCCACGCACTTCGGCTTCGCTGATTTTGCCACCGCCAAAAGCGATAGCCTGGTCGGTGAGACTCATACCATCGCGCATACTACCGTCTGCCGCGCGGCCTAACTGCCAAAGGGCGCCTTCTTCAAAAGGCACCTGTTCCTCCCTCAGTACAAAGCGCAGATGCTCGACAATCCGCTCGGGGCTCATATTCTTAAGCTTGAATTGCAAGCAGCGGGACAACACAGTTACTGGCAGCTTCTGTGGGTCTGTGGTAGCGAGCAGGAATTTTACATGGGGCGGCGGCTCCTCCAGAGTCTTCAGCAGGGCATTAAAGGAACTGTTCGAGAGCATATGCACTTCGTCGATCAGATAGACCTTGTAGCGACCTCTGGTCGGAGCATACTGGACATTTTCCAGCAGCTCCCGGGTATCCTCCACCTTGGTGCGGGATGCCGCATCCACCTCAATCAGATCGACAAAACGGCCATCGGCTATCTCATTGCAGGCATTGCACTGTCCGCAGGGCTCAGAGCTGACACCCTCCTCACAGTTCAGGCATTTGGCCAGAATTCGGGCAATTGTGGTCTTTCCCACTCCCCGAGTACCGGCAAACAGGTAGGCGTGGTGCAGCCGGCCGTTATCCAAGGCATTGATAAGTGCCTGGAGCACATGCTCCTGCCCCACCATCTCCTTAAAAAGACGCGGGCGCCATTTACGTGCCAGTACTTGATAGCTCATCCAGTCTCCGGTGCTCGGCACACCTCTGCCAACTTATATCTCAGCGCCTTTGGCGCGGGCGCCATTATACCGGCATAGACGACGAGGCATAGCGAATAGCAGGCTATCATCCCAAGAGATCGTTTCGCGCCACTCGTAGCCCAAGCCAACCTTGTGATATAACTGCGCCAGCTCGCACTAAGAACAAACAATTCACAATGATAAAGCGAGCCTGGGACGGGGAAAGCAATACGCAATGAATAAAGCCAGGAAAACACTTCTGGAGAGGCTATTTGCCGAGCACGGCCAAGCCTTGGTACGCTTTGTCGCACGTATTGTCAAAAGCCCAGACGATGCCGAGGATATTGCTCAGCATGCCTACCTGCGCCTACAAAAACTCAGCGATGAAAAGGAGTTGGAAAACCCTCGCGCCTATCTCTACCAAATCGCAAACAATCTGGCTGTTGACCAACTACGTCGAGGCAAGCTGCATGTGGAGTACCTCAATCAGCAAGTCTCATTAGAGGGGGAGACTCACGGTAACGACCATACCGATCACCAGTCCCCAGAACGGGTTCTCGCTGCACGCCAACAATTACAGTCCATCTATGAGGCAATGGATAAACTGCCACTGAAGTGCCGACAAGCCTTTCTGCTGCATAGAACACGTGGACTCTCTTACAGTGAAATCGCCCATGAAATGAACATCTCTGTGAGTAGTGTGGAGAAATATATTCTACAGGCACTAAAAGCCTGCCGGCGCAAAGTGGATTCCTCCCCGTAAACCATTAGGGCTCATTTCATATCCCCATCAACTTTTGTTGAGGGGGGCACCTCCTTAGCCGTCTCAGTGTGCATGAGTGGAGCTTAAATCCTGGCAGAACCTGAAAAGTGAGGCACTTTCAGAATTATTCGCTGCTATACGAAGCAGTTGCGTTGCGATTATTCTGCAGAGAGATCTTTACCTTCATCGGCATCGCAAAAGTCAGGCAGTTTTGAGTAAGATGCACTGAATTTTGAGACCAAAGTCCCACTCTTATAAGCGCTATTTAACCCTTAACTACTAGAGCAAATATGAACAGCAACCCCCAAAGTCAAACAAGCGATGAGAGCCTGGACCAGGCCTGTGCTTGGGTTGCTCGCTTACGCTCAGAGGCCATGAGTAGCGCGGAAAAGCATGTATTCGAGGCTTGGCTGTCGGCTTCTGAAGCTCATCGCCAGGCTTTCGATGAGGTGGTCGAGCTCTGGGGCGACCTGGGTGCCCTCGCCCATATGCCAATCGACCAACTTTTCCCTGAGAGTGTACCCAGCCCCCACACCCAAAATGGAAAAGCTCAAGAAAAGAAAAGAGTGCAACCTATTCACTGGGGACTACCGCAATGGTTTATCGGTGGCGGACTCGCCACCTGTGGTGTATTCCTCGCCGTCTGGATTGGCCTGCAATGGCTGGGAAACGGCAAGACTGATCAACAAATTTATATCACCCAGCTAGGTGAGATTCGGACCATCAGCCTGCCTGATGGGTCCGAAGTAAAGCTGAACTCCAATAGTGAATTTCGCGTCAGCTTTAGCCGCAAGGAAAGACAAACGCAACTCCTTCGTGGAGAGGCCTTTTTTGACGTGGCTCGCCAAACTGCCCGCCCTTTCACAGTTACCGCAGGCAGTGCAAGTATCCGCGTACTGGGAACCGAATTTAATGTAGAGCTGAACCCAGAGAATACCCGAGTATCAGTAACCGAAGGTAAAGTCTCCGTCAGTGAAACAGAGAAAACACCAGGCCTAACCCCCGACTCCGTTACGCTAATCAAGAACCAAAAGGTCAGCGTATCTGACCAGGGACTCGCCCAAGTCCAGCGCACCTCACCGGAAGAGGCGACAGATTGGACTCGCGGTATCTTGGTATTTGAGAGAACTCCCCTCAAGGAGGCCTTGCAAGAGCTAAACCGCTACTTAGCCACCCCTGTTGTCGCTGCACCACAAATCGAGGGGCGCCTAGTATCTGGTACTTTTGCCATATCCGACCCAGATAACACACTCGAAGCCATTACCACTGCCCTGGACCTTCAGCAGGACCGCAGCAACAACAACCTGACTATCTTGTCTCCCAAGCACAACTAGGTTATAACCGTCTCAAATGGCGGTCGTTTATTAGGCAAATAACCAACTCCCCGCCCACAAACACAATAGATACACCCGCTCAGTTAAATTCAAATTGCTGGGCGCAATAAAAATGGGCAATTTCTTGACGGTAAAGCACTGGGCTACAGCTTTTTTAGCACTCATGCTGTCGGCAAATAGTGCAGCCGATGTACTGTGCCCAAAGCCCAGAATCGAGCTTCCAGCGAGCTCTCTGCCAGAGGCCCTCATTTCTCTGGGAAGGCAGTGCCAAGTCTCTATTCTGGTACCAACCTCCTCAGCTTCGTTATATCAACTACCTAAGCAGACACTGAGCACAGGGCAAAACCAGTTTGAAGCAACAATTGAACAACTACTAGAGGGCCTTCCATTTTCCTATCATCGAATAGGCCCGACCTCCTTCGCGGTGACTCCAAATAAGGAGTCAACCCCTCGATCTGAACAGCAATCCAGCAAAGCACCTGAAGAAATCACAGTTACCGGCCAAAGCCTTACCGGCAGCCATTTGCGCCATTATCAGCTAGACGGCTATGCTCCTATCGACAGACTAACCCGGGAGCAACTTGAACTTACCGGAGCGCAAACTGTTGCCGATGTACTCAAGTTTCTCCCAGCCATTTCGGGAAATTCCACCAGCACCTCAGTCAGCCAACAGGATGACGGCACAGCCACCGTCTCTCTCCGTTACCTTCCTGCCAGCAACACACTAGTCTTGATCAACGGCCGCCGCATAATTGGAGATGGTTACAACGGAGAGGCTACTGACCTCAACACAATTCCTTTATCTTTAGTTGAGCGTGTCGAAATCCTAAAAGACGGGGCTTCTGCAGTTTATGGATCGGATGCCATTGCTGGAGTGATCAACATTATCCTCCGCAAGGACTTCGAGGGCCTATCTATAGATAGCTACTATGGGCAATCAGGAGCTGGCGATCGCGAAACCGAATCCCACCATTTAACCTGGGGGAGACACGGCGAGCGGGGTCATATCATGCTCAACCTGGCACAATACACCCAAGGCTCAATAATGAGCCGCGACCGCAACTTATCTGAGTCTGCAGACAGCCGAAATTTTGGTGGCACAGATAAGCGCTCATCAGCCACCCCGGAAGGATTTATCGCGCTTGATAACGGTGCCACTCTGACCAGTCAAACCTCCAATAATTATCGGGACTGGTCCCTAGAAGATCGCTACAACTATAACGACTACACCTCTGCCATCACTCCACTCAAAAGTAACTCTGCTTACCTATCTGCTAATTTTGACCTTTCAGACAACCTCCTTGTATTTGCCGAGGCAATGGGTCTACACACCTCTGCAGAGTCGACCAAAGCGCCCTCCCCAGTCTTCACACGCTTCGATAACGGTGATTTGACAATAGCAGCAGATAACATTTACAACCCCTTCAATCAAACAATTACAGATGTTAGGAAGCGCATTACGGAGCTAGGTCCACGCATTCAAAAAAACCGCACAGCCACCTGGAGACTCAACACAGGAATCAAAGGGGTCTACAACCAGTGGCACTGGGAATTGAATACCTCCCTGCAAAGGGCAAAAAAATCTGAAAAACTCAGTAACCTTATTAACCCCCTAGCGCTCTCTCAAGGCTTGAAGGGACCTACCAGCTGTAATTCGAGTAACGACTGCACCCCCATCAATCTCCTCGGCCCCAGCGGCAGCATCCCTCAGGAGCAGCTGGATTTTATTCGAGGAACAAGCACCACTAACAGCCGCACGAAAATGGAATCTCTCACCTTTATCTCAGACGGATCCCTAGGGGAAACCAGAGCCGGAGAAATTTTAGCGGCAGCAGGGTTTGAGATTAGGCATGAAGCCCTGACCAGCGACTCGAATGACCTAAACGGCCTTTCCTATATTGGTGGGCACTCCCCAGGAGCAACTCAAGGCTCACGCACCATTAAAGAAACCTTCGCCGAGGTCTCAATCCCAATTAAAGAAGAAAAACTCTGGCTCGATGGGGCAGTCCGATTATCCAGCTATAGCGACTTTGGCAATACATACAATCCAAAGCTCGCCATACGCTGGCAAGCTTTGGAAGACTTAAATCTACGGGTCAGCTATGCCAGCGGCTTCAGGGCCCCCACCCTGACTGATATGTATCAGCAAGGCTATCAAAGTCAGGAGTTTATCTTCGACCCCTGCACCAGCAAGAGCGCAAGCACTTTAACTGGCTGCACAGGGCAATCAGACAGCGCACGAATTCAGTATCTTACCGAGTTTGGAGGCAGCCCCAACCTCACGCCTGAAACTTCAAAAACCCTAACAGCCAGCCTTGCCTGGACACCGGAGCAAATAGAAGGATTAAGTACTGCAGTCGAAATTTTTAACATCCAACAGGAAGATGTCATTGGCAGTAACCCTCAGTTCCTAGTTGAGCAAAATGCCTATGCTGGGCTATTCAGCGATAGAGTACTGAGAGACGAGCAAGGCGAAATCACCAAAATTCTCGCAACAAGAATCAATAAAGGCCGCAGAACCATCCGTGGTTACGATGTTGCACTCCGCTATGATCTCCCCCAGGATGAGCTTGGGCAGTTCAAACTGGCTATGAACATAAGCCATATGCTGAACTATCTCAATCAAGGAGCCGCAGGACTGCCCGAAGAGGAACTGGCAGGCACTTTTGTAGACATCACAACTGGCGGGGCGGGCTCACTGCCAAAATTTAAAGCCAACGCAGGAATTTATTGGAGCACTCACCGATGGAAAGCCGGCTACACTGTACATTTCGTCGGCAACACTAAGGAAACCTACGCTCACAACGATAAAATCGCCACCCATGATATAGGCAGTTGGTTTAGTCATGATGTACAACTCTCTTTTGATATAAAAGATAAATTTCGACTAACAGCCGGGATTCACAACCTGCTTAATGCCTCACCTCCTCTTGCCATTACAGCAATCGACAATAATTTTGACCACCACACCTACGATATGACCGGGCGGTACTGGTATAGTACATTCTCGATAAAACTTTAATTCCAGTCACTATCTATTCCTTTATGGGTTTGCTCAAACCACCCCTCTCAAACCTGTCAATTCGATCTTTAGGAAGTATTAGAAAAAAAATGAGATTTTTCTTTGAGGGATCTTTTACGCCAATCGTTAGAAGATATGTTGGGAGGGAAGCGGCCACTTGGGGGTAGCTGCTTTCATAACTCGTCGATTTTGACAAAAGATTATAAATCCAACGATCAAGAGAGGATTGACAATGAAAAAGAATCTCCTGTCCGCAGCTGTAAAGGGGGCCCTGGGGCTAACTGCAGCGGCGATCATGATTCCTGCTATGCCCGTATTTGCCCAAGAAGACGCAGCCCTAGTAGAAGAGGTTGTCGTAACAGGGTCTCGCATTAAGCGCACAAATTTTGACCAGTCCGCCCAGAATGTCTCAATCGATAGAGAAGACATTGATGCCATCGGCGCCCTGACAGTAGCTGATGTTCTACGCACTTCACCACTCAACTCTATGGGCTCTTTTAGTGAGCGCTCTGGTAGCTCCGCACAGTCTAACGCCACTATTGACCTTCGCGGCCTAGGCTCGTCTCGTACTTTAGTTATGTTGAACGGCAGACGCATGGTTGGCTCCCCCAACCTAGGCGCATCAGCTATCAACATCAACATGATCCCCATGGCCGCAATTGAGCGTGTTGACATCATGGCCGATGGCGGCTCTGCTGTTTACGGATCTGATGCCGTTGCCGGCGTAGTAAACATGGTTATGCGTGAGAACTTTGAAGGCCTAGAATTCAAAGTAACTAGCGCCGACCGCTCCCGCGATGATGGACGCGAAGAAGGCTTTGCTTTAATCACTGGTATGAGTGGTGAACGAGGCAATATTACCGTTGCAGCTGAATGGAATCGTCGCGATCCGATTTTTGATAAGGATCGTGATTACACTGCTCCCTGGGCCAAAGATTTAAATGGCGATGGAGAGATTGAAGCCTACGATGAGACTGACGGCGCCTCAATTTATGGTAAATCCATTTGGTTATTCGATCCAACGACTGGCTTTAACCAAATTCTTGCAGCGAATGGCTGCGCAGCGGGTAACGGCTTCCTTGGCGAAGTTAGTGCTGACTCAGACTGGGGCGCCCCTTCAAATCTGAACAAGCACAGTTACTGCATGTATAACTATGGCGACGTCTCAGCCAACAAGGCAGAGCTCGACAAAGTTAACACTTACGTTAATGCAAGCTATCAACTGACTGACAGCATGGAATTTTTCTCTACCTTGCTGTTTTCTCGCGTAGAGTCCTTTGGCCGCTTTGCACCTCCCGCCGCCACATGGGGTAACTGGCAAGACCCCAGTGATAACATGCCCGCTGACTATGCCGATGTACCCTTTGATATCGATGCATTATTGGCATCTGGTGAAATCAGCGAAAACTACAATCTTACCGGCTATTATCGTTGGACTAATATCGGAACGCGTGACAATCTCGTCACCGACACTCAGTATGATATAGTTGCTGGCTTCCGTGGCGACATCAATGACAATGTCAGTTACGAGACCTACTTACAGAAAAGCTACTATGACGTAAAAGAGTACGGTTACTACTACCTCTCTTACCCTGGTCTAGACTACGTTCTGGCTAGAGGCATCGATCCCTTCTCTGAAGAAGGTGCTGCAGCGATGCGTCATACTGCAACCCAAGACAATTACACTGATATGACTAAGGCCTATGGTCATGTCCAGTTCGACGCCTTCGAATTACCCTCTGGTACAGTAACCATGCTCGCTGGTGCGGAAGCCTTCTCCGTGGACTATGGAAACAAGTACGACTCCCACTCAGAGGCAGGACTAGTTGGCGGTAGCGCCGGTAACTCTTCTTCCGGCGATCGTGATGTTACAGCTGTTTTTGCTGAAGCTATTATTCCTGTAGTTGAAGGTGTAGAAGTAAATGCAGCAATACGCTATGACGATTATAGTGACTTTGGCTCTGCAGTTTCTCCATCCTTGAGCGCCACTTGGAATGTAATGGACGCCCTCACTTTGCGCGCCCGAGTAAGTGAAGGCTTCCGAGCCCCTGGCCTTGACCAACTGTATGGACCAGAGACCTTCTCTGCTGAGAGAGCTGTCGATTATGTTGCCTGCGAGCAATCTGCCATCGCCGCTGGCGAAGCGTATGATCCATCTGATTGCGGCTCTCCAAAGCAAAAAGATACTTACTACGCATCTAATGAAGACCTTGAAGCCGAAGAGTCCAGCACCTTTAGCATCGGTGCAAACTACGAGATCAACGACAATTGGAATGTTGACCTAGGCTACTGGAGTGTAGAGGTTGATAATGTAATTACCCAACCATCCACACAAAGCGTGCTATATGCTGAAGCTGCCGGCATTGAAATGACTGAGGCTGATGGCGTTTATGTAAACCGAGCCGGTGGCTTTGCCGAAGTTTATTCTACTTACAAAAACAGTGGCACATTAAGCGTCACTGGCCTGGACCTAAAAGTTAGCGGATTAATAGAGACTGATTTTGGTCAATTTACCGCTGATACACTGGTATCCCACACCCTCACTTATGAACAAATGCCTTTCTACAATGGCAAGCAACAGGAGACTGTCGGCTTCAACCTTCAGCCTGATCTACGTGCCCAGCTTGCACTAGGTTGGAACTACGACAACCATGCAGTGAACCTAATAGTTGACTATGTTGGTGAACATTCCGAAGGTGATTTCATCGAACCTGTTGGAACTGACGGTTTCCGACTAGCCACTCAAAGTGAGCAGCTAGACAGCTGGACCACTTTGAACCTTTCATACAGCTACGACTTCCAGTCATTTGGAAAAATAAAGATTGGTGCTCGTAACTTGACTGATGAGGATCCTGTTCTTGATAGAGGTGGCAAGTACCCTGGTGAACACGCTGACCTGTATGACGCTACCGGCCGTGTTGTTTATGGTGAGTACACCGTAGCTTTCTAAGAGAAATCAATTAGAAGGTTATGATGATATTGAGGGCCAGTTAAAACTGGCCCTTTTTTATTAACATGACAAAATAATAAGATCTTAAACTATCAAGGTGAGCAGCCCACGTTTTACCCTACAAAACCCCAAAGGACCCGAAAAACTAAAAAATTTCAGCAAGATGGAATCAATACAAACTGCAACATCACTAACGACCCTTCAAAAATCAAGACACCTTAATATGAGCCTCTTTTCTATAACTTGCTAGGTTACAATAAGATCTCCCTTTTTGAAGCAAAACGGTCAATTGATCTATCACTAAATACGCAGAGTAGGCAACTGCCTTTCATACACTTCTAGTCTCATATGGCCAAATATTGTTTTGGGCCTAACTCTTAAGCGGATCATTGCTCTGTTACTTTGTGTGGATACTTACAAACATCCTTAACACCCTCTCAACACCAACACAAAGTATCTACACCACCCACTCCCCCAAAAGCGGTAAACCTATCTTTCCTCCTCAACTAAACAGAAGGCAAGTGATGCAGTATTTTAGTACTTACGAAGTAGAAGTTTTAAGGGGTGCTTTTGAAAAGCAATGGGCATGACCTATTTGAATCTTCATTGTTCCAAAAGTTTAATGTATGGATAGTTACTTATGAGTCACAAATAAAATAAGGCCTATTACCACATAAAGTCCTGTGTAATAACCCAATTCTTCCGGACAATCTAATACCAGCAGTGACAAAGTTATGTAGATGCATCGCCCATCTGATTCGCAAAGGACAAATCTATTTCTCTCAACCATCATCTACGTTGCGGCTCATTACACAAATGGACCCTACTCAGCTTCACACCGTTAACACGCTACCCCATTCAATAACATTCCATATAAGAAAATGGAGGCCCACTAATACCACCTCAAACTCCTAAGTCAGATCGAAAAATATTTTTTTTAATAAACAATGCTTTCATATGACAAGTTTGCGGACCCAAGCCAAATAGAACAAAAAACACCCAGAAAAGACTGTAAAATACGAAAACATCTAGTGTAAACCTAACACTGAGAAACCTTGATCAGGGACTCTAAAAGCCTGTCGGTAGTTCCATATTGGACGATAATGAATTAAAGTCACCTTTGACAGGTTTTCTTATATAAACTTTATAGCCATAAAAGCACCTTAAGTATAAAAAGGTTCCACTATGATCAAGACCAAACTGAGCGTTGCCATTGCAGCACTGGGCACAATCGCCAGCTCTGGCGTTTTCGCCCAGGAATCTATTCCCGGACCAGAGGTTGAGGAAGTAGTTGTTACTGGTTCCCGCATTGCTCGTGACCCACTATCCACTACCGGTCCCATTACTCTAGTTGACTCTGAAGCTATCCAGCGCTCCGGTGTTGGCACCATCGATGAGTTACTCAACCAACTTCCATCCATGGGAACAACCGGTATCAATGCCAATGACAACAACGGTGGTGCTGGTCTGTCATTTGTGGACCTGCGTAACCTGGGTTCTGCCCGTACCCTGGTACTGGTTAATGGTCGCCGCTTCGTATCTTCCAGTTCCGGTGTCGCTTCTGCTGTAGATATGAACAACATCCCGGTTGATATGATCGATCGTATCGAAGTTCTAACCGATGGTGCTTCCGCCGTATACGGCTCCGACGCTGTAGCCGGTGTTATCAACGTAGTTTTGAAAGACTCTTTCGATGGCGTTCGTGTTAACGCCCGAGCAGGTGCCACTGAAGCAGGTGGCGGTGAGAATGGCGAGTTGTCCATCACCTTTGGTAAGGAGTTCGATCGCGGTCAATTTATCGCTAACGTTACCCATAGCAAGCGCGATGAAATTACTTATAAAGATCGAGACTGGGCAGGATTAACAAGTGCTGTAGCTGCCACAGGTTCCTTATTCACTAACTATGGTGATGATGGTGCTTTCACCATAAAGGAAGGCGGTACTGAACTTGGAGATTACACGCGTTACGATATTGGCCAATACATGTGGCTATCTGGTGCTATGGAGCGCACCAGCTTAACAGGAAGTGGTACCTTCTCACTTACTGACTCTATTGAGCTTTACGGTGAAGGCTCCTACACCGTAAAGACCACAAACCAACAAATGGCCGCTCAGCCGTTATACACGGGTAATGGTTTGGCCCTAACCACAGACCATCTTCCCGCCGAAATTCAGTCGCAGCTAGCAGAAGCTTGGGATGAAGCAGAGAGCCAATATCAAATTGACCTAGCAGAATACGAGGCTGCTAAAGCAAAGTGGGAAGAGCTGGGCAAGCCCGATGGACTAGAACCTGAAAAACCGAAAGCCTCTCATGGTGAGAACTGGGCTGATGGTGTCTCCACTATTCTTGTGCGACCCGTAGACACAGGAACCCGTGACTCAGAACAGAAAACGGAAACCTTCCGTATTCTTGGCGGAGCACGTGGCGACCTGGCTAATGGCTGGGGTTGGGACACCTTCTTAAGCTATGGCAAAAATGAAGGTGAAAACACCTTAGCCAACGCCATCAGCAAAACAAAGTTGCAAGAAATTCTCGACGGCACCAGCGGCATTGAAGAGGAGAATATTCAGTTCTTCGGCGGTCTCAGTGATGAAGTAGCTAACTATATCGGCTACACCGACCGTGAAGATAATGAATATGAAATGATCAACTTTGGCGCCAGCCTGACTGGAGATATCGAGGCAGTTCAATTCCAAGGCGGCGCTCTTGGTTTTGCTACTGGTGTTGAGTATCGCAAAGAGTCTGGCGAGTTCAATCCAAGTATTGAAACCCAAAGTGGTGATACTTTCGCTAATAAGCAAGAAGCAACTTCCGGTGACTTCGCCGTTACCGAGGTCTTTGCGGAGTTTAACCTGCCAATTTTGTCTGGGGCCAAGTACGCAGATGAACTCTCTGTTGATGCTGCTATACGCTACTCCGACTACGATACTTTTGGCGGTCAAGCAACTTACAAAGTTGGTGCCGTTTACGCACCGACGGAAAACCTACGCTTCCGTTCCAGTCTATCTACCGCCTTCCGTGCACCTGGAATCTATGAACTCTATAGCGGCACCGCCCAGAGTTACCCATCACTAATCGACCCTTGCGCGACTAACAAAGAAGTTAATTCTAAAGGTCGAGGTGGTAACTGTGACGCACTGGGAGTTTCCGAAACTTTAGTACAGGTAGGCAGCCAAATTCCTGTAAATATTGGCGGCAATGCGGATCTACAACCTGAAGAGTCAACTAGCTTTACAGCCGGAGTTGTATGGACCCCAGCATTTACTGAAGATTTATCCATTACTTTGGATTACTTCAAGATAAAAGTTGAAGACGCGATCCAGTCTCCTGACCTCCAGCAAATACTGGATGACTGCTACCGCAATGAAGGCAAAGAAGCTGCCTGTAACTTTATTACACGCCTGAATAATAACGATATCATCGACATAAATGGCGCTAAGATGAATGTTGGTGAGATCAATACCAGTGGTATCGATATCGATGTTGTACAAAACTTCCACTATGACGCTGGTAAGCTAGCCCTCCGTGCTCAGGCTACTCACTTACTTGAATACGAAGAGCACAATTCCCAAACAGGTAGTACCACTGACTACCTCGACTACATCGGCAATACAGGCGATGCATATACCAAGTGGCGCGGCTTGGCGAGTGCAACCTGGTACGCCGATAACTGGGACTTTGGCGCAGACGTCCAGTACATTGGTGATGGCCATAGTGAAACGTTGGATATGCCGTCTCACACTTACCTGAACCTCAAGGCAGGTTGGGATGTAAATGAGGCTATGCGCTTAACCGCTGGTATCGACAACGTAACCGATCGCGATCCATCCTATACCGCAATCACTGGCGCTAACAGTTTCGATACTAATGGCACTTACGACTACCAAGGCCGCTATGCCTGGGCTGGTGTTACTTACCAGTTCTAATTAGCGAATCTCGCAAGTCAATAAATAAGAAAGGGGCCGATCAGGCCCCTTTCTTTGTTTAGCGATTAAGCATTTAAATTTAGTACGCACTTGTACTTAACATTTAATTACAAGTAGCAGAAGTTCTTAATCGTTCTGCATTATCAGGTGTAATTTTCTCTGATAGGCGTTGACTGTTGAGGGGCTAGTCACCAGCGAGAAAGCCTCTTCAAAACTCTTTCTTGATGCTGCCATTTCCCCAAGCTGATATCTGGCCAACCCGAGTAAGAAGTGGAAGCGATGATCACCCTCATAACGCGATACAGCCTTGCGCAAACGATGTTCGGCACGCTTAAAGTCGCCCTGCTCATAGGCATCCCGTGCCTGGTAGAAGAGATAATAGGGATTGCGTTCCCGGTGGTAGCGGGCACGCTTGGCATATTCATCGGCAAGTGCTTGCTGGTCGTTGTATCGGTAGAGGCGCTCCAGATTGCTGATTGCAACGAGGTTGCTGCTTTCTAAATGCAGGGCTTGCTGGTAACTATGCTGCGCCTCGATTAGAAAGCCGAAGTGGCTGTACATGGCTCCCAAATTGGCCCATAAATCGCTTCTCTGTGGACGCAGCTCCAGAGCCTTGCGCAGATATAAAAAGGCTTGCTCTCTCTCCCCTTCACGCATCAACTCAACCCCGCGATTACTGTAGTAGAGAGCAAAGGCCGTTGTGTCATCCAGGATATGCTGATCGTAAGCGGGGTCATAAGCGGCAAGGTTGAAATCGACTACGCGGCGGCCTCGCGAGCTTTCCGATACCATATTCACGTGTCGGTAAACGATGAAGGTCTCAGCCTCATCGTGGCTCCAGACGGGAGGTACTTCTACCTGGTTGAAGGAGGCCTCAGCCCCTAATTCCCTGGCCATCGCCACCATCATCAGAGTGAAGGCTAAGCAGTTACCTCGTGCCTGCCGATAGGTTTCCATGGCTGTTAAGGTAGCGCTTTCATCATACTCCACAGTGAAGTCGCGCTGCTCAAAGGCCCGTATCAGGGCTGCCAAACGACGTTGCGGGCTGGCATTTGGAACTAACCCTTTCAAATAAGCACGCATCTCTGAGTCTAACCCCAGAAGATCTTCTTGCGGCAACTCCCCCAGGGAGACCGCTCTGCCTAGCAAAGCCTCACCGCTTAAAGCATTTTCCAAGTCAACTGACTGAAGATGACCAGACGGTAGCCTCGCACATGCACTCAAGAACAGGAGCAAACTTAGCAGCAATAGGGTTTTCATTGTTATTTTCCCCTTAAAATTCCATGTTACGCAGGATTTACCACTTATCACACTGCAATGGAAGCACCCGATTACCATTTCTCTAAATTGTTCCACAACGGTTCGCCTGTAATTTAGTCAGCTGGTAAACTCTGTCCGCTGTACTGGAAGCTCTGGAAGCAGCCCAATCAATCCCGCCTCTTATTCCGGGAGAGTGGCTAGCGGAGGTTCCCCAATAACTATTACAGACAGAGGAACTTCTATGTCTTCTAATGTCGCGGACGTCACAACGGCGGCCTCTCCGAGCTCGGGCGAATTGCTCGGCCACCCGAAAGGGCTCTATATCTGTTTTGCTACAGAGCTGTGGGAGCGATTCTCCTTCTATGGGATGAAGTACTTGCTCCTACTCTACCTCACCAAGTATCACCTTTTTACCGATAGCGCGGGTTACGACGTACTCGGCGCCTATGCCGGCCTGGTATACGCCCTGCCCCTGATCGGTGGTCTGCTGGCCGACCGCTACCTGGGTATGCGCAAGGCCGTACTATTTGGCGGTGTCCTGCTGTGTCTAGGCCACTTGTTAATGGCTGTGGAAGGCCATCAGGCTATCTCCTATGCGGCAGGTACAGTTCTTTCAGAAGCCATTACTTTGAATGATGGCAGCGTGATTGCGGCAGGGACCACCCTGACTGAAAACGTAATTATTCAGGATGTGGTGGCCCTTAAAGTCTTCTTTATGGCCTTGGCACTGATCACCGTGGGAGTCGGCTTCTTGAAGCCCAATATTTCCACCATTGTCGGCCAACTCTATCCGAAAAATGATTCCCGCCGCGATGCCGGCTTTACCATCTTTTATATGGGCATCAACGTAGGTTCCTTTATTGCTACCCTGCTGTGCGGTTGGCTGGGAGAAACTTACGGTTGGGGCTATGGATTTGGTCTTGCCGGTATCGGTATGGTCTTCGGCCTGATCACCTTTGTTTGGGGCCAAAAGTACCTTGACGGCCTGGCAGAACCGAGCCGTCCGGAAGTACTGAAAGAAAAGGCGCTTGGTCCGATCAATAAAGAGTGGGCTGTTTACCTCGGCGCCATCCTGTCTCTTGGTTTGGTTTGGTACCTGGTACAGAGTGAGCCCATGGTGCACCTGGCTCAGAACAGCCTCTTGATCGTCGCAATCGTCGGCCTAATCCTGTTCTCCATGCTGTACAAAGACAATAAGAGTAAAGATGTTGTCGCCATTGGTATGGCAGCTCTCTCTGCCGGCCTTGGCCTGATTTGGGCCTTCAATGGCGACGACCTGTGGTTGGGCGGCATGTTGCTGGCTCTGGTAGCCTTTATTGGTTACGGCTTTGTCCGCCACTATAGTGAGGAGTTCTCACGCACCGTTGTACTGATGGTCCTTATTACTTCTACTATCGTCTTCTGGGCATTGTTCGAACAGTCCGCAGGTTCTATGACCCTGTATGCAGACCGTGTACTGGACCGCTCCATCGGCGACGGTGAAGTACGCGCCTCCATGTTTGGCTCACTCAACGCAGGCTTTATCATGCTGCTGGCCATTCCCTTCGCAACCCTGTGGGTTTGGCTGGGCAAGCGCGGATGGGAACCAAGTACACCGGTGAAATTCGGTTTGGGCATTATCCAAGCTGGCTTGGGCTTCGGCGCCTTGGTGCTAGGTGCTGCATACCCCACAGAGGCCGGTAAAGTGGCAATGATCTGGCTGGTGCTCGCCTACCTGTTGCACACCTCTGGTGAGCTGTGCCTCTCCCCTGTTGGTCTGTCCGCCGTGACCAAGCTGTCCATTGGCAAAGTGGTCAGTGTGAGTATGGGCACTTGGTTCCTGGCAACAGCCCTGTCAGAAACCGTTGCAACCCGTATCGGTAAGATGGCAGCTGTTCCCCAGGATGGAGCAACTGATCTCGCCTCCACTCTGGCGACTTATACCAACCTGTATGAGTATCTGATGTGGTGGGGCCTGGGTGTCGGTGCATTGATGATTGTTATCTCACCGCTGCTGAAAAAAGGCATGTGTGGTATCCGCTAGGAAGAACCACCATAGCACCAAAAGGCCGCTGTTTTACAGCGGCCTTTTTATTTTTGGCCTCCCACCTCTCTGGGATAAATAAAGCTCGGCGAACCTAATTGGCGCCGAGCCAGGCAACCAATACGCAGTCAGTAGCTTTAGCTCAGCCCAATTAATAAATTGAAGTTCTGCCAAATAAATCGAATGCCGATAATGCAGAGCAATAAGGCAAAGCAAAGTTTCAATCGCTTGGCAGATATCTTATGCGCCAGGTTAGCCCCAAGCTTGGCAAAGAGCACGCTGGTAAGAACAATCCCTAAAAAAGCCGGCCAATAGATGTAACCACTGCTCCAGTCCGGCAATAACTTATTACCCCACCCCTGAACAACAAAGCTCAGCGAACCAGAGATGGCAATAGGCAAACCAAAAGCCGCTGAGGTACCCACTGCCCGCTGCATTTTGACAGCAAAGTGCGACAGATAGGGAACAATCAGCGCCCCCCCGCCAATACCAAAAATGGCCGCGAGCCAACCAATTACCCCCCCCGAACAAATCAGCGGGAGTGAGCCAGGTAAGCGGTCATCACTCTCCTTCTGGGAGGCTGCGCGCAAGCCACTCACGCCCATACGCACAGCCATAATTATGGCGAAGACACCAATCAGGAGTTGTAGCCAGGCTCCAGGCAATAGGTCCGCAGTCACGCCGCCCA
Organism: Microbulbifer mixtoriginis (SeqCode); assembly: GCF_052468275.1. NCBI lineage: Bacteria > Pseudomonadati > Pseudomonadota > Gammaproteobacteria > Cellvibrionales > Microbulbiferaceae > Microbulbifer > Microbulbifer mixtoriginis (SeqCode). The sequence goes on from NZ_CP174341.1 coordinate 4,614,829, forward strand.
ACCAAGATCCCACAAGTATCCCAGGAGTCATAATCCAAAATAGATGCCAGTCGACGGCGCCCTTAGCATTGTGAGCCCACACCGAACTTATTGAAGTAATAACAATGGTTGCTAGAGAAGTACCCACAGCCATATGGGTCAGCACTTCGGGAGAAATACCCGTCGCGGAAAAGATCAGCACCAGAGCAGGAACAATGATCAGCCCCCCACCAATCCCCAAGAGGCCTGCCGCGGTACCTGCAACAGCACCGAGTAATAAATAAACAAGCAACATTTCCATGTTGCTTCAGTTTAGTCACCCCTGTGGGACTAGGATGGGTTGTGGGCAACAGAGAAGGTACAAAGCACTCACCCCCTAACTGCGCTTTGCCAAAAGCTCAGATCAATATGACCTGAGCAACCTTACCTCACAGAGCCAGTAAGCCGCTATTCAGCCAAATGAAACGTCCACCGATAACGCAGAGCAACACTGCAAATCCATGTTTCAACCACTTTGCCGGTAGACGGTGGGCCAGATTAGCGCCGAAGCGCGCGAAGATCGTACTGGTCGCAACAATCCCCAAAAAGGCAGGCCAGTAGATAAATCCACTGCTCCAGCCTGGCAGTAGAGTGTTGCCCCAACCCTGCACCGCAAAGCTGAGAGCTCCCGCAATGGCGATGGGCAAACCGCAAGCTGCGGATGTAGCAACGGCTCTCTGCATCCGCACCTTGCAACGGGACAGAAATGGCACGGTGAGCGAACCACCACCAATACCAAAGATTGCCGAAACCCAACCAATCACTGCACCTGCGCCAGCTAATATGGGGGCTGCTGGTAAAATACCGGCACCCTCTTCCGCCCCACTGTGCCGCAAGCCACTCAGCCACATGCGAATGGCAATAACGATGGCAAAGACACCGATTAACAGCTGTAACCAGGCCCCAGACAACCAATCTGCTGTCATTCCGCCAAGCCAGGAGCCAATAAGAATCCCCGGAGTCATCATTCCAAACAAGCGCCAGTCCACCGCACCTTTTTTATTATGTGCGCGCACTGAGCTGATAGAAGTAATGATGATGGTTGCGAGAGATGTCCCCACCGCCATATGAGTAAGGATATCCGGGGAGATACCCATGGCAGTAAAAACCAGCACTAGGGCCGGCACGATAATTAAACCACCACCCACCCCAAAGAGGCCGGCAATAGTCCCTGCCGCAGCCCCCACTAACAAGTAAATAAGTAAGGTTTCCATCCAGTCTCTATCCTTTAAACAACCGCTAGCACTGACCGCAGCGCCCTTGGGCCTGTGAGTTATCACTATTTTTTGAGAGGAAATTTAGGTGGCACCCGAGTGCCGATTACTCTCGGGCTTCAACGGTGAGCCAGTCAAACCCTTCCTGCTGACAGGCAAAAATGCAGTTCTCGACACTCTCCACCATTTCTGCCAGAGCCGAACGAGCAAGTTCGAGAGTATTGTTTTTTTCGCTGATATGGGCGACCACCAGATGCTGCAGCTGCTCATAACCCACACGCTGTAAAAATCCCGCAGCCTGCTGGTTACTCAGGTGCCCATAGGCACCACCTACACGCCGTTTCAGAGAGGGGGGATAGGGCCCCTGGGCCAGCATCTGTGGATCGTGGTTGGCTTCCAGAACCAGTGCATCGCAACCTGCAAAATGGGATTCCACATGGGGCGTTACTGTGCCCAGGTCGGTCAATAAGCCCAAACTACTGCCTCGGCTGCGGAATACATACTGTGCAGCTTCTCTGGCATCGTGCGGCACGGCGACAGGTGTCACCTGAATATCCCCAATCAGGAAAGGCTGATGCCCTTCGATCAAGTGCACCTGTGGTAACTTGCCGATATCACGGGCGCGAAGAGTCCCAGGAGTCAGGTAAATCGGCAGGCCATACTTGCGCGCAAGCGGAGCGACACCGGAGAGATGGTCGCTGTGCTCGTGGGTTACCAGTATCGCAGCGAGGTCAGCCGGAGACATACCGAGCCGAGACATACGTCGCTCGGTTTCCTTGATGGTAAAGCCGCAGTCCACTAACAGACATTGGTCGCCACTGGCGACCAATGTACCGTTTCCTTTACTGCCGCTTCCCAGTGAGGCGAAGCGCAGACCCATTATTAAATCAGGTTCTGCTGAATAGAGAGCAGTAGCTGGGAGGCCTTGTTGCGCGAGAGAGGCTGACCGCGGGTATCGCGGATACGCACTTCGATCTCATCGTCACCACCCCGAATCACAATTAAGTAGCCGGGGAAGCCGCCCTCAGGAATTGAGCCGACACCCAAGCCTTTGATTTCCTTGAACAGCGCAGGCTCACTACCCTCAGAGGTATCGATACCGGCAAGGATCTGCTGCAGGGTTATCTGGTCAGCATTTTCGGCCAGCTCATCGTCCTGCTTGGACTTCTTACCCCAGGAGAACCAACCACCATCATCCTCTTCACTCTCCGCCAACTCGCGCTCTTCATCGTAGGTAACGTAGAAAAGACCGATATCGGAATCCTCGCGATGCAAGCGATAGGCGCCGGCATTCACAGCGTGGGCAACGGTAGCCCAAGCACGTTCCATCTCGAGCCCCATGGAAATATAGGGTTCGTGACCTACGGGTTCACGCAGTTGTACCTTTACAGAGCTACCACCTATGGCCTGGGCCACCAGAGAGGCCGAGGCTCCGGAGGCATCTGTGGCCAGGGCAGTGGACATCTCATCGATCATCCAGCCCTCGCGCTCCGGGCTGCTTGAGAGTTGCGGCCAGTTGACCGTTCCCCCCACAGGAGCATCCACCGCAACAGATAAGTGGCGCACGTGGACCTCAGTGGTGTCCGGCTGAACACCAGTCTCTATCTGCAGGCGATATTTATCCTTAGTATCGGGGCTCTCGTTAAATGTCATCCAGGCGGTTTCCATAATACCGGCACTGGCGTCAGACATCTCCACGGTCAGCCCGGAAGTGCGCAGGAAATAGTGCAGCTGGGGCCAAACCTCTTCGGGGGGTTGGGAAATCAATACCCAGCGGCTGTTGCCCAGCTTCTGAATTTTTACCCGCTCCAGCCCCGCATTGACCGATAGTGCCTGTGGACGCGGCACTTCAAAGTCCCCATCCTCTAAGCCATTTCCGGCGATCTGTGGAATCTCGTAGAGTTCTTCCTGGTGTTTGGCGTTGATACCCTCTGGAATCTGCAGCGGCGCCAGGCTGTCCGCCTGCTGGTAATCGTTACTGCGATCGCGAAAATAGCCATCGTTGCCGAACACACCACAACCCGCCAGGCTGAGACTAGAAATACAAAGCGCGACTCCAACGGTCAATTTGTTCATTAAAGCTTTCCTGGTTAATTCACGATTCGCAGGTTTATAGTACGCCGGCACTGCGAAGAGCCTCGCGCACTGTAGCATGATGCTCGGGCGAGAGACTGGTCAGCGGCAGGCGGATGCCACCATCAATACGGCCCATCTCCCGCAAAGCCCACTTCACCGGTATCGGGTTGGACTCCAAAAACAAAACTTTGTGCAATATTTGAATACGCTGGTCTATTGCCCGGGCAATCACGGCGTCTCCAGCCAGTGCGGCCTCACACATCTGAGCCACTGCCGCTGGGGCCACATTGGCAGTGACACTGATATTACCCTGGCCGCCCATCAACATCAGTTCCATGGCAGTACTATCATCTCCGGAGTAGAGTGCAAAGCCCTCTGGCAAGGTATCCAATAAAACTTTAGCGCGCTCCAGGTCACCGGTGGCCTCTTTAATCCCAACGATATTACCAATTGATGCCAGGCGCTGAACTGTCTCTGGCAACATATCGACGGCAGTGCGACCAGGCACGTTGTATAGAATCTGAGGAATCGGCACAGCCTTGGCGATAGCGCGGTGATGTTGATATAAACCTTCTTGGCTCGGCTTGTTGTAATAGGGCGTCACCAACAGACAGGCATCGGCACCACAGCGGGCGGCACCTTCAGTTAGATCGATCGCCTCGGCGGTAGAGTTGGCGCCAGTACCGGCAATTACCGGAATACGCCCCGCGACCTGATCCACAACCCGACGGATAATCTCAACATGCTCATTAACGTCGAGGGTCGCGGACTCTCCTGTGGTACCCACGGCCACCAGTGCACGTGTACCCTGTTCAATATGCCAGTCAACTAGGTTACGCAAACTGTCCCAGTCCAAGCTTCCGTCTGCAAACATTGGGGTGACCAGGGCCACCATACTGCCGGTAAACATCCTCTCTCCTTATTTATTGCGCTCGGCCTGGAATAGCACCGCCAAAGTCGAACTGGTATGTTACTTAGGGCGCAGAATCTATGCCAGTGCCACTAGCTCGCTACCTTCCTGCGCTTCTTTTTCTTCTTGCGCACACCTTCATAGACATTGGTTGCGCCCTCTGGACGGGTCTTAAAGCGGCGGTGAACCCACATATACTGCTCGGGCGCCTCGCGGATACGCGCTTCGATGAAGCGGTTGACCAGAATCGCGTCCTGTAGTTCATCACCGGAAGGAATTTCATCGATGGGATCGTACACTTTGAGGCGATAACCGGAATTGTCATCCAGGCGGGTAAGCACGTAAGGCACAACCCTAGCCCGCCCCACACGGGCAAATCGCGAAGTCCCTGTGACGGTCGCTGCAGGCACACCAAACAAAGGCGCAAAAACACCCTGCTTAATCCCATAATCCTGATCCGGAGCATACCAGACCGCCCGACCATGTTGCAGGGCGCGCAATACTCCACGCACATCCTTACGCTGATAAACGCTGCCACCGCCAGTATGTCGCTCGCGTCCTTTGCGTTGCATATAGTCGTAAACCGGATTTTTATGGGGCCGGTACATGCCATCCAGGGTAATACTCATACCCATCAGGGCCGCCCCCATCTCCAGAGTGGTGAAGTGCATGGCCATCAACAACACACCCTGCCCCTGAGACTGAATTTCCTGTAACTGCTCAAGGCCCTCGAAAGTACATCGCTTTCGCAACCAGCGCGCTGAGCGAAACCAGGCCATACCGGTTTCCATTAACGCGATGCCACTGGATTCAAAATTGCGGATAAGTAAGTTTGCCCGCTCGGTATCACCGAGCTCGGGAAAACACAGGGCCAGGTTGCGCTCGGCTATGGTACGGCGGCTCTTGGCCATTCTGAGCATTGCTCGGCCAAAACTGCGTCCCATTGCCAGCTGCCAGCGATAGGGCAGTTGAGCCACCAGGAACCAGAGACCGAACAACAACCAGGTCGGCCAGTATCGGGGGTGCAGCAGGGCCGCTCGAAAACGAGGTTTTTCCATCGGGTATCGCTACGCGGCCGGGGAGTTCCCCCGGCTTAATCGGTTGAATTCGGCGTAGTATAACCTATGGGATACGGCGCAGGGGTGGACAACTGGCCAGTGACACGGCGGATTAATGACGCAGCAGTGAGTCCAGCTCATCGACTGCGACGCACCAGTCAGAATCTTCTTCTATGGCACTCTCGAGAAATTGTCGCTGCCCCTCGGTCCAGAAAGATGCTGCGGACAATTTCTCATGCCGATGCAGGTAATGAGTGATCAGAAACTCGTGTATTTCCGCATCCTCTGAAGCCAGCCCGAGCTGGGCGAACAAATCATTAAGAGTGTGATGCCCGGTGGTCTCCATAAAAGCTCCCTAAAGTTTTCCCTTACCGGTTACGCAATTTTCTCTCCCAATTATAGATATCTCCACCCGCGCACTAAGGTGCCGGGTTAGGGTTTTCGCTGTGGATTGCCTCAATTGCGGCCAGCACTTCCTCATCGAGCTTCAAATCAAGGCTGGCAATATTTTGGCGCAACTGCTCCATGGTTGTGGCGCCGATAATATTAGAGGTCACAAACGGTTGCTGATTGACGAAGGCCAGGGCCATCTGCGCAGGGTTTAGATTAAATTGACGCGCCAATTTCACATAGGCCTCGGTAGCTGCACCAGTGCGCCCCCCCGTATAGCGCTGGAAGCGATCATATAGTGTCAAGCGTGCGCCGACGGGCTTTTCCCCTCCCAGATACTTCCCGGAGAGGACCCCAAAGGCCAGTGGCGAGTAAGCCAATAATCCACATCGCTCGCGCAGGGACATCTCGGCACAACCAATCTCAAAAGTGCGATTCAATAGGTTGTAGGGATTTTGGATCGAGACGATGCGCGGCTTGCCCAAAATCACCGACTCCCTAAGATACTCATGTATACCCCAAGGGGTCTCATTGGAAATGCCAATGTGGCGCACCTTACCCGCCTTGACCAGCTCCTCCAAGGCATCGAGAGTCTCGGCAATAGCGATGCCATCATCCCCTCCGTGCTGATAGCCGAGACGGCCGAAAAAATTGGTCAGGCGCTCGGGCCAGTGCACCTGGTATAGGTCGATATAATCGGTAGCCAGCCGTTTGAGGGAGTGGTCACAGGCCTCCAATATCTGCGCACGGTTCAGCCGCGGGCCCGAGCGCAGATGCCCAACGCCGGAGTTTGCCTCCCCACGCCCAGCTACCTTGGTGGCGATAATCACCTTGTCGCGCCCACCGCGGGCCGAGAGCCACCTGCCGATAAACTCTTCCGTCCGCCCCTGGGTCTCTGGCCGAGGTGGCACCGGGTACATTTCGGCGCAATCAATAAAATTCACCCCTTGCTCGAGGGCATAATTCAGCTGTTCGGAGGCATCATCGGCGCTATTTTGCTCACCAAAAGTCATGGTGCCCAGGCAGATCTGGCTCACTTTGAGATTGCTGGTACCGAGCTGGCGGTATTCCATGAAGTCCTCCCCGCAAAAACAAAATGGGAATTATGCCCCCTTGCTGCAGGTAGAAAACAGGGAAGTGAAGAAGTAATTAGGGAATAAGAGAAAATGCCATGCAGACCTTAACGCTGAGGCAAAATAAAGGGGAGTAGCGACACTACTCCCCGTCAATAGGGGCTCCAACTTGAGCCCCGCAAAAATCAACGAAACTCCGCCTCTACCAATGGGCTGGTATCCGCCTCATAGTCAACACTCTCAGAGCCAAAACCAAACAGCTTGAGAAAATCCGCCTGATAACCGTTGTAATCAGTCAACTCAAACAAGTTTTCCGCCGTTACCTGAGGCCACAGGTTTTCAATCTTAGCTTGGGTCTCCGGGCGCAGCTCTTTATCATCCATACGCAGGCGGTTCTCTTCATCGAGGCGCGGCGTATCGGTATAGAGCCCTTCGGTGTAAAGACGATACAACTGCTCAATACAGCCCTCGTGAGTGCCCTCTTCTTTCATCACCTTGTAGACTAGGGAGATATAGAGCGGCATTACCGGGATCGCGGAGCTGGACTGGGTAACCAGAGCCTTGAGCACCGCAACATTAGCGTTTGCCTTACCGCTCTCGGTAATCGCCTTGGCGGCGCGATCCAGGTCTTCCTTGGCCTTGCCGATGGTGGCGTGGCCATAAATCGGCCAGGTGAGCTTTTCACCGATATAGGTGTAAGCCACCGTCTTGCAGTTATCGGCCAGAACCCCAGCTTCGCCCAGGGCCTGCATCCATAGTTCCCAGTCCTCACCGCCCATCACCTTCACGGTGTTGGCAATCTCTTCTTCGCTGGCGGGGTCGACAGTGATATCGGAAATTTCCAGTTTGTCGGTATTCAGGTTTTTGGCGGTATAGGATTCACCGATGGGCTTTAATACGGAGCTGTAGAGTTCACCGGTCTTGGGATCTGTACGGCGAGGTGAGGCGAGACTGTAGACCACGAGGTCTACTTGCCCCAAGTCCTCTTTAATCATTTCAACAGCCTGGGCTTTTACCGTGTCGGAAAAGGCATCGCCATTGATACTCTTAGCATAAAGGCCGGCCTTATGCGCCTCGGCCTCAAAAGCTGCGGAGTTATAGTAACCAGCAGAGGCTGTGCGCTTCTCCGTGGGCGGTTTCTCGAAAAACACCCCCAAGGTATCGGCGCCACTGCCAAAGGCGGCAGTAATCCGCGAGGCCAATCCGTAACCGGTGGAAGCACCCACGACCAAGACACGCTTTGGACCATTTTCGATCACTGGCTGCGACTTGATGTAGTCAATCTGCTCACGCACGTTGGCAGCACAGCCCTGCGGGTGGGCATTGGTACAAATGAATCCGCGAACTTTCGGCTGGATAATCATCCTAACAGTCTCTCCCTATGCACTTGGGGAATCGTGGTTATGTGATCACAGATACGCGGAACACGCATCGGGGAAAACGGTGCTGCAAACCCTGCGCATCGACGCCTGAGTCACACTGATAGGTCATTCTAATGGTTGTGGCCTAGGAGTCCCATAGCCCCTTTTCCCTTCAAACAGCCTCACTGTCCAGAACCTCCCCAATAGCGGCCAAAGTGGCCAAACACCCCTAAAGTGACTTTTTGCACTATTTTTGCCCATCAGGATTAATTTCATGCCGGATATACGGCTTAAATCTCTTGTTATGGCACGCATTCCACCTGAAAAGCTCAGCTAGACTTTCTCAGGCTTGGCACGCTGTGTGCAGAACACTCCATATGCGAAAGCTATCGGTTTGAATACTGGAAGCATCCAATCCGAATAGTCACTGCGCAATTACTTACCCGTCGAGCGTTAAACCCAAAGTAAGTTAGGAAGGTCAGCGTGAAATATTACTCCCGTCACTGCGTCAAACCCTGCGATCTGAATCCCGCACAGCGCCTGTTTGGCGGTCAGCTGCTCGCCTGGATTGATGAAGAAGCCGCCATTTTTGCTGGCTGTCAAATGGGCACGCCCATGCTGGTCACCAAGCTGATGTCAGAAATTGACTTTGTTAGTTCAGCCTGCTGCGGCGATGTCGTGGAATTCGGCTTTGAAGTGGTTGGTATTGGTCAGACCTCCCTGACCGTTCACTGCGAAGTGCGCAACAAGCAGACCCAACAACTGATTGTGCAGGTGGAACAGATTGTTTTCGTGGCACTGGATGCCAACGGCAAACCCACTCCTCACGCCAAGGCCGGGATGACCCTTGAGCAGGCACGTATCGCTACGCGGCGTGAGCGGGAGCTTCGCGAGCGTCGATTGGCCGGTTAAAGCGCTCTTTAATCCCCAGAAAGCTATTCCTGTGGATGGCGGTATAATGACCATTTTGTCACTGCCGTTATCCACCATGTTGCAACTACGCTTTAAAACTCCGAGGGCCTGGGCAGAGGTAGTGCTCAAAGATTTCAATCGTTTTCTACAGGATCACGCCGCAGCCGAAAAGAAGGCCTCTGGCATGGCCGTCTCCATGTTCTCCCACTACCCGGACAAACCTCTGTTGGTGGAAGCCATGGTGAACCTGGCATTAGAGGAAATGAACCATTTTCGTCAGGTCATCAAAATTATGCACGAGCGAGGTATCTACCAAGCAGCGGACGAGAAAGATCCCTATATCCACGCCCTGCGCCAGTTAATCCGCCGCGGCCCTGATGAATACTTGATGGATCGCTTGCTCACCGCAGCCATTATTGAGGCGCGCGGTTGCGAGCGCTTTGGCCTGGTGGCCGAAGTACTACCAGAGGGGCCGCTGAAAACTTTTTATCGGGTAATCACTGAGAGCGAAGCCCGCCACCATGAACTGTTTTTAGAGTTGGCACTGGAATACTTTCCTAGCCATACAGTCGAGAACCGCCTTTGCCATCTACTGGATGAGGAAGCGCGAATCACTGAGGCACTGCCCTACCGTGCGGCTCTGCACTAGTCAGGGATGGAGGGAGTAATCCGATACAACCCACGGAGATAAGCAATCGTGTATGCTGGCGCGGATATACCTTGTCTGTAATGGGGTTTCTGCAGTTATGTCCACCCTTCGCCAACACTGGTACCGCTTGGTACTACTAAGCGTTTTCGCCTTTACTTGGGGTTGGTCCGCCTGGCAGCCCCTACATCCGGATGACTGGTTGCTGGAAAACTATCTGGTCTTTGCAGCCCTTCCCGTTATTTTGCTCAGCGCCCGGGTATTTCCTCTATCCAGGGTTTCCTACACGCTAATCACCCTGTTTATGTGCCTGCATGTCATCGGCTCCCACTACACCTACGCGGAGGTACCATTCGGTTTCTCCATGGGAGAGTGGCTCGGCAGCGAGCGCAATATGTACGACCGGTTGGTGCATTTTAGTTTTGGCTTATTACTGGCCTACCCGGTACGAGAGATATTGATCCGCCTCGCCGGCTTGCGCGGTTTTTGGGCTTACTTCTTCCCGGTAGATGTCACCTTCGCCCTGTCCTCCATTTATGAAATTATCGAGTGGCAAGCGGCGCGCACAGTTTCCCCGGAATTGGGCATCGCCTTTCTCGGTTCACAGGGGGATATTTGGGATGCGCAGAAGGATATGTTGCTGGCGGGCCTAGGCGCCATAGTCGCTATGTTGATTGTACTGGCCCTAAACCTGTGGCTGAACTCCAATACTTGGAAAGAAATACGCAGTAGTATGCGGGTTCCTGAAGGGGACAGGGCCAGAGGAGAAGCCAAACTCCTGCAATGGTGGCGCAACCGGCACAGCCATTAATCCTTCAGCCTGTCCCTGCGTAAGTCAGTGGCAGGCGGGTAGTCTGTTTCATGGTCTCCATCACAAAACTGGAACTGACATCGAATAGGTCAGCTTTGATCAGCGCCTTATAAAGGCGGTCGTAACCCGGCATATCGGTAACCACCGCCTTGATCAGGTAATCAAGGTCCCCACTCATACGGTGCACCTCCAATATCTCGGCGATGCCTTGCACCAACTCACCGAACTGAGCAGCCCAATGATCATTGTGCTGATTGGTTCGAATGGAAATATATACGGTCAGTGGCAGATTGAGTTTCTGCGGGTTCAGCAGTGTCACCCGTTCGGCAATCACGCCCTCCTCCTCCAGCTTGTTAATACGCCGCCAACAGGCGGATTTTGATAGCCCCACCTGCTCGGCAATATCCCCCACAGAGAGAGTCGCATCCCGCTGCAATAACTCGAGAATTTGTTTGTCCTGCCGGTTAAGTGCCGCTGCCATACCTGTCCCCACTCTGGCCATCAAATGGCCCATCGTCTCACTTAACCTTCAGAATTCAACACAAAGAATCTAAAAGCTTAAAATTACGGCACAAAACTTCGGTAATGAGCTGAAAAACCACATAAATAGGCACATTGTTTCACTCCCAAAGCCCTAGAGTGCCCCTATAAAACAGGGAAGAGAATCATGACCACTCTTATCAAGCACATCCGTGAATCTGTTATCGGCGATCGCACACCGATTCCGACTCCTTTTGGACCGAGGCCTTTGGTTTATGCCGATTACACCGCTTCCGGTCGTTCATTGACGTTTATCGAAGATGCCATCCGTCAGCAGGTACTGCCCTACTACGCCAATACCCACAGCGAGAGTTCCTTTACCGGTGCCCAGATTAGTGCGCTGCGCGAGGAAGCGCGGGAAGAAATTCGCCGTGCGGTCAATGCAAGCCCCGAACACAAGATCATTTTTTGTGGCTCTGGCGCCACCGCTGCGATCAACAAGCTGATTGATATCCTTAACTTGCGTCTGCCGGCTGACCTGGATAAGCGACACCAGCTACTGGAGCAAATCCCTCCGCAACAACGGCCGGTGGTTTTTATCGGACCCTACGAGCACCATTCCAATGAATTGCCCTGGCGGGAAAGCATCGCCGAACTGGTTTCTATTCCCCTGAATCGCCAAGGCGGGCTGGATCTAAACGGTCTGGAGTCCATGTTGCACACTTACGCCGAGCGACCCGTGAAGATTGGCAGTTTTTCCGCTGCCTCCAATGTAACCGGCATTAAAACCGACGTAGCGGCCGTCACCCAACTGCTACACCGCTACGGCGCTCTGTCCTTCTGGGACTATGCGGCTGCCGCGCCCTATGTGGGGATCGACATGTGTGCAGTTGGGGACAACGGGGACAAGGCAAATAAAGATGCGGTCTTTATTTCACCGCACAAATTCGTCGGCGGGCCGGGTAGCCCCGGTATTCTGGTGGTACACGAGCGGCTGTTAAAAAACTCTGTACCGGCGACTCCCGGCGGAGGCACAGTACTCTATGTCACCCCGCAAGATCACCGCTACCTGGAGGACCCGGAGCGCTGTGAGGAGGGCGGCACACCCGCCATTGTTGAGTCTATTCGCGCCGGCATGGTCTTCAAACTGCAGGGGATGGTGGGCACAGAAGAAATTGCCAGACGCGAAGAGCAGTTTATCAACCGAGCGCTGCAGCGCTGGTCCCGTGAAGAAAATATCGAAATTCTCGGTAACCTGCAGGCACCTCGCCTTTCCATCGCTGCACTGCGTATTCTCTGGCAGGGCAAGGACTTGCACTACGGTTTTGTTGTGGCACTGCTCAATGATCTGTTTGGTATCCAGGCCCGCGGTGGCTGCTCCTGTGCCGGCCCCTATGGGCACGCACTGCTCGGCATCGATATGGGGCACAGCCGCGCTCTGGAAGAACAGATTCTAAAGGGGCAAAAACTACTACGACCCGGCTGGGTGCGCCTGAATTTCAATTATTTTATCGACGAAGACACCTTTGAATACTTGCTAGAGGCAGTTGCCCTGGTCGCACAGCACGGCTGGAGGCTGCTGCCCTATTACGCCTTCGACACGGTTCAAGGAGTCTGGCGCTTCCAGCAAGAAAAACTCGGCCCAGTTGTCAGCTTGGCAGAGATGGATTTTTTCGTAGGGGCAATAAGCGAAGAAGAGGAGCCTCAACCGCTAAGGAACCTGAGCGACTACCTTGCTATCGCGGAGGAGGAGCTATGCCGAGCTCGGCCGGAGGCGCATTACTGCGAATTAACACTACCTGCAGATGCCGAAGTACTGCGCTGGTTCACCAGCCCCAGGGAGGCAGCGTTGGCACTCTGAGGCCGCAACTCCAGAGCTTCAATGATCAACGCAACAGCAGCAGGGGTTGCCGGGTTTTTAGCAGCATCTTGGCGGTGATGCTCCCCATTAACAGATCACGCAGGCGATTGTGGCTGAAGGCCCCCATCACTGTGAGGTCAATCTGGTGTTCTGACTGATAGGCAATCAAAGCTTCAACCGGATTGCCCTCCAGGTGGCTGGCTGTAACCGCCAGCCCCGCAGTATCCAGCTCAGCGCTGGCCTGCGCCAGCAGCTTCTCCGCCACATCCGCAGGTCCCACATTGACCAGGTGGCAGGACATCTGCCGGAACAGAGGGCTCTCTGCCACCAGCGACAGGGCCTTGCGCGCGGCTTCGCTACCATCGTAAGCGAGCATAATGCGCTTAGGTGGCTGGAATTCCCGGTTAACCACCAGAATCGGCTTGTGCAGGGCACGCACCACCGTCTCCAATTGCGCACCCAGGCCCTGGTCAGAATCCGCGTGCTCTTCACCGCGAATACCGAGCACCAGCACACGAATCGAATCCTCAAGCTCCACCACGGACTCGGGCAAGCTGTCGTGGCGCTGGCAGCTCATTACCTGCTCCACTCCAGCAGCCTCAACGCGAGTACGCGCGGCCTGCAACATCAGTTTGCCCTGTTTTACCAGCAGCTGCGCGCGCTGTTGCTCCAGCGCGGTCAGCTCTTCCAGTAACTCTTCCTGACTGCCGAGGCCGATGCTACCGGTGAAATCCGTTACCGCCGGCACCTCACTGCGTTCGATGTTATGCAACAGCTTTAGTGGCGCACCCAAGCTATCGGCCAGCCAGGCCGAATAATCACAGACTGCGCCGGTGTAATGGGAGCCGTCGATACAGGAGAGTATCAGCGGCGGTGTAGCACCATTACTAAAGGAGTTATTGTTATTGTCGCTGTTGCTTACGGCCATCAATGTCCTCCAAGAACCCTTTCAATTTCCTCGGGTTTATCATGTACGCCGAACCGGTCGACGATTGTCTCACTGGCTTGGTTAAGTCCCACCAGCTCTACCTGGGCACCCTCGCGACGGAATTTCAGCACAACTTTGTCTAGGGCGTTCACCGCGGAGATATCCCAGAAGTGCGCGCGGCTGAGGTCGATCACTACCGTATCCACGACTTCTTTGAAGTTGAATGATGCGGTGAATTTATCGGCGGAATTAAAGAAAACCTGCCCAATCACTTTATAGGTTCGACGGCTCTGCGCCTCGTCCAGTTTACTGCTTACATACATAAAGTGGCTGACTTTGTTGGCAAAAAATAGCGCGGCCAGCAACACCCCAACAAACACACCATAAGCCAGGTTATGGGTCCACACTACCACAATCACAGTGGCCAGCATGACCAAATTGGTGGAGAGCGGATAGTGTTTCAGGTTGCGAATGGAGCTCCAATCAAAGGTGCCAATAGAGACCATGATCATGACCGCCACCAGGGCCGCCATAGGGATCACCGCCACCCAGTCACTGAGGAACACCACCAGGGTCAATAGGCCAATACCGGCCACCAGGGTGGAGAGTCTACCGCGACCGCCAGACTTCACGTTGATTACCGACTGGCCAATCATGGCGCAACCGGCCATTCCACCGAGGGAGCCGGCAGCGATATTGGCAATCCCCTGCCCCTTACACTCGCGGTTTTTATCGCTGTTGGTATCGGTCAGGTCGTCGACAATGGTTGCCGTCATCAGAGATTCCAGCAGACCGACCACAGCCAGGCCAGCGGAATAAGGAAAGATAATCTGCAGGGTTTCAAAATTCAGCGGTACTTCGGGCCAGAGGAAGATCGGCAGAGTATCCGGCAGTTCACCCATATCGCCGACGGTACGAATATCCAGCCCCATAGTTACGGCCACTGCGGTGAGCAGTAGGATACACACCAGCGGTGAGGGCACCGCTTTACCAATCACCGGAATATAGGGGAAAAGATAGATAATCCCCAGGCCCGCTGCGGTCATGGCGTAGACCTCCCAGGAGCCACCAATCAACTCGGGCATCTGCGCCATAAATATCAGAATGGCCAGGGCGTTCACAAACCCGGTCACCACCGCCCGGGACACAAAGCTCATCAGGCTGCCCAGCTTGAGGTAACCGGCAATAATCTGCAGTACCCCGGTGAGCAGCGTCGCCGCCAGCAGATACTGCAAGCCGTGCTCCTTCACCAGCGTCACCATCAGCAGCGCCATGGCCCCCGTGGCCGCGGAAATCATGCCTGGCCGGCCGCCCACAAAGGCGATCACTACGGCGATACAGAAGGAGGCGTAGAGTCCAACCCTGGGGTCCACCCCCGCAATAATAGAGAAGGCGATCGCCTCTGGAATAAGAGCCAGGGCCACTACCAGGCCTGCGAGAACGTCGCGACGTATATTGCCGAACCAGTCGGCTTTGGTCGATGAGAGCAACGATGGAAGGAACATAAACGCAATAAATTTGAATTGATCAAAAAAAGGCCGCGCACTCTACCACATGCACAGTCCCCCCGCATAAATCCCCACTACAGACCAAAGATTCAGCGGATAGACCTCGCCTTCAGTCTCCCCAGCCCTAGCTTTATGCATCTTCCACGGCCTCTTAGCACTAGCGGACAAAGCGGACAGCGGACACTTTTTGCGGACACCCCCGAAAAAGCCCCGGACTACCAATAAGTCAAAAAATTCATATTTTTCAAGGAGTTAGAAATTATTTCAAAGTTGGCACACCCCTTGCTGAATACCCGGCAAAACCAGTTTTTTTGATTTGCATCCGAATAGAAAATTTTTTGCATCCAAGTTGGAAAAGCAAAAGCCCCAATTAGAGAGTAATGGAAAGCGAGATGATCAGAGACACTTCCAGGCAAGATACAAAAATCGAAGCCGTGCCGCTGTGGAAGAATCCAAAAGTAATTAAGAGTACCCTCGGCCTCGGCCTGGCCACCGCTTTCCTCACCTGGGGTATCAGCGCCTGGCATAGCACCAGCTCCGTGGATAACACCCTATCTCTATCAAGGATCAATATCGCCCAAGTGGAGCGCGGTGATCTAGTGCGCGACCTGGTGGTTCAAGGCAAAGTCGTCGCCGCCAACAGCCCCACCCTATTTAGCCCCGCTCAAGGTATCGTGAAGTTTTCCGTGAAAGCCGGAGATAGCGTAAAGGCCGGTCAGATCCTCGCCAGCGTCGACAGCCCAGAGCTGTCCAACCAACTGGCCCAGGAAAAGGCGCAACTGAACCAGCTCGGTGTGCAGCTGCAACGGCAGAAAATCCAGGCCAAGCGCCAACAGATGGAGAACGAGCAAAAAGCCGACCTGGCCAAAGTCGATCTCACTGCAGCTAAGAGGGAGTTAAAGCGCTCCGAACTCTCGATGGAGAAACAGATTATCTCCCTACTCGACTTTGAGCGCAGCAAAGATGAAATGGCCCGCGCCCAGCTGGAATACCAACAGGCCGTACAAAATGCAGAGCTGGAGAAAGAGTCCCTCACCTTTGAAACCCAGACTCTGGAGCTGCAGCTATCACAACAACAACTGCAAGTGGAGGAATTGGAGCGCCGTGTGCGCGAGCTGCAGATCCTCTCTCCAGTGAATGGCACAGTCGGCAGTCTCGCCGTCACCCAACGTAGTGCAGTGCCCGCTAATTCACCGCTGATCACTGTAGTGGATCTCACCAGTTTCGAATTGGAAGCCGCCGTGCCAGAAAACTACGCCGACGACCTGGGTCTGAATATGGCCGTGGCTATCAACCTTGGAGGACGTGAACTGCCCGGCGAAATCACCGCGATATCCCCTGAAGTCATCGACAGCCAAGTCATCGCCCGTGTGCGCTTTAGTGAGGGACAACCCCAAAACCTTCGCCAGAACCTGCGTCTCACCGCTCGCGTACTGCTAGAGAACCGCAATGATGTGTTGCTGGTAAAACGTGGAGGCTTTCTGGATCAGAGTGGCGGCCGCTTTGCATTCCGTCTCAACGATCAACAACAGGCAGAGCGCGTTGACATCCAAGTCGGCGCGCTGGGATTGAAGCAAGTGGAAATTGTTTCCGGCCTGCAAGAGGGCGACCAAATCATTATTTCTGCCTCCGAAGGATTGGATACGGCGCAGCTGGTAGCCCTGAAAGAATAAGTCGAGCAAGACATTTAACACACGCAAGCTACACCCACTCAGCTTGCGCAACTAATCAACGATTTAAAAATTCAGTGATAAACAAGGAATATCGCCATGCTTAAAATGCATAACGTCCGCAAGAGTTTCCGTACAGACACCATAGAAACCCACGCCCTCCGCGACTTCAGCCTGGAAGTAAAGGAAGGGGAATTTGTCTCTGTCACCGGACCCAGTGGTTCAGGCAAAACCACCTTTCTCAATATCGCAGGGCTACTGGAAACCCCAACCGGTGGCCAATATTTGCTGGACGGTGAAGACGTCAGCAACCTGAATGACCGCCAGCGCTCCCGCCTGCGCAACGAGAAAATCGGTTTTATTTTTCAGGGATTCAACCTGATTCCAGATCTCAATCTATTCGACAATATCGATGTGCCTCTGCGCTATCGCGGCTTTAACACTAAAGAGCGCCGTAAGCGCATCGAAAAAGTCCTGGAACAAGTAGGTCTATCTGCCCGAGCTAAGCACCTTCCAGCACAGCTGTCCGGTGGTCAGCAGCAGCGTATCGCCATCGCCCGTGCCCTGGCCGGCGAACCGCGCTTCCTGCTCGCGGACGAGCCCACCGGAAATCTCGACTCCCTGATGGCGCGCCAGGTTATGGAGCTTCTGGAGTTTATCAATGAATGGGGCACTACTATCGTGATGGTCACCCACGACCCCGAGCTGGCCCGCCGCGCGCATCGCAATATTCAGATTGTGGATGGGCAAGTGTGTGATCTGCGCCCGGTCACCGAGCAACCTGAAGCCGCTACTGCTTAAGGAGCCTGCAGTAATGATTGGATACTATATTTCCCTGGCTCTGCGCAGCCTGCGCAGTACACCGATATTAAGTGCACTGATGGTCGCGGCCATCGCGGTGGGTGTTGGTGCCTCCATGACAGTGCTTACTTTGAACTACACGATGTCAAAAAATGCTCTCAAGCATAAAGATGACGTACTTTTCGCAGTACAGCTCGATGGCTGGGATGTTAATGAAGCCGCAAATACCACCAATGAAATTCCCTGGCAGCTAACCTATAGAGACACTCAGGCCCTGCTACGCTCCGATATCCCCACTCACCAGGTGGCCATGCACCGCTATGGTTTCACCGTGGAGCTGGAAGATTCAGCGATCCGACCTTATACCGCCGATATCCGCATAACCACTCGCGACTTCTTCGCTCTGTTCGATGTTCCTTTTATCTATGGAGGAACCTGGGAACAAGCAGCTGATAACTCCCCCTCGCAAGTGGTAATACTCTCCAAGGCCACTAATGAAAAATTATTCTCGGGAGAAAACAGCGTTGGCGAAACCGTTATATTAAATAGCCAGCCTTTTACAGTCATTGGCGTTATTGATACCTGGGAACCCTCACCCAAAGTTTACGATGTAAACAACAGTTCCTTTGCAAAAGTTGAATCCCTTTTCGTGCCTTTTGGCCTCCACCGCAAGCTGGAAATTTACAGCTGGGGGAACACTAATGGCTGGGGTAATAGTGGAGAAGGAGAGGGAGAAGGCTACGAGGGTTTCCTACAAAGTGAGAGCGTCTGGATTCAATTTTGGGTTGAACTCCGCGATAGCGAACAGAAAGCTGAGTACGAAAACTTCCTAACCGCATATATTCAAGGACAAAAGGACCAAGGGCGCTTCGAGCGACCATTAAAGTTTGCCCTGAGTAAACCTTCCGAGTGGCTAGTTCTTAACGAAGTTCTCAGCGATGACAATCGTATATTGGGCTGGGTATCTCTGGCTTTTCTGTTGGTTTGCGTTATCAACGCAGTAGCTCTGCTACTAGCCAAGTTTCTGCGCAAAGCGCCCGAAGCGGGTGTGCGCCGGGCGCTTGGTGCCAGCCGTAATGCCATCTTCACACAGCACCTCATTGAAAGCTCTACCATCGGTATTCTCGGTGGGATAGTTGGTATTTTACTTGCTTTTATGGGCATCAGTGGAATCCGTTATTTGGCCATGGGACAACTGGATACAGTGGCCAAGATGGATTGGATAATGGTAATAGCCGCCATCGGGCTTGCCCTGATCGCAAGCCTGCTGGCAGGGCTTTACCCAGCTTGGCGTATCAGTCGCACTAATCCATCCATTTACCTGAAAACCCAGTAAAGGACGAGTCATGCTTGAATTAAAACCCATGTTATCCGCCCTCTGGCGTAACAAAGTTCCTGCCATGCTGATCGCTCTGCAGCTTGCATTGACACTGGCAATCATCAGCAACACGGCTGTTATCGTAAAAGATCGCATTGCAAAAATAGAAAGACCTACTGGTATTGCCGTAGAGGAGATCATAGCCATCAACGTAATGGCGATCCCTAATAACTACGATATGATTGGAGCTGTATCTTCTGATTTAGAATTACTGCGAAAACTGCCTTTCGTCCAAGATGCAACGGTTACCAATCAAGTACCTTTATCCCGGTCAGGTTCCGCGGGCACTTTTTACAATCAACCTAATCAGGAAATCGGTGGAGAAGTCTCTAACCGTTACAATACAGACCCAAACTTTATCAATACTCTGGGCCTAAAATTAGTGGCGGGGCGAAACTTTACCAGTGCTGAAATGCAATATTTTGATCCCAGTGAAAATCGGGATATCAATGTCGCAGTTATTACCCAGCAATTCGCGGATAAAATTTACCCAGACCAAGATCCTATTGGAAAACCCCTCTATGATGGCAACACTTCCCATCCAATAGAAATTATTGGTATTGTCGAACGGCATCTGGGCGCTTGGGTGGATTGGCCAAAAGCAGGCAATGTGGCCTTTTTCCCCATTGTCAGAAATACTCAGGACGTCAATTATTTAGTACGTGCCGAGCCGGGAAAGCGCGATGAAGTGTTGAAGACCTTAGTAGAGAAACTGTCAGAAAGGGATCCTCAAAGAGTTATAAGAACCAGAGTTCTCTCAGAGTATGTCGCTCGCAGTTATGCAGGCGATAACTTAATGGTAAAAGTGTTATCTATTGTTGCAGCCACGCTCAGCTTTATCGTAGCACTGGGAATTGTCGGCCTGACAATCTTCTGGATTAATCAGCGGGCCAAACAAATTGGTGTAAGGCGTGCACTAGGTGCAACCCGCAGTAATATCAGCCGTTATTTTCTGATTGAAAACAGCCTGATTGCCGCTACTGGTATTGCCCTGGGCAGTGCCGCAGCCTTAATCGCCAACCAATATATGGTGCGCGATTACTCCCAGCCGGTATTAACCCTGCTGCCACTCACTATCTGCGCTCTATTGGTACTGATTGTCAGTCTTTCTGCAGCTCTAGCACCAGCACTTCGCGCTGCCAATATTTCCCCGGCGACTGCAACACGAAGTGTATAAAGATTGGACTTGGTGGTCAGCCTTCTTAATAGCCTGACCACTATTCTTAAGAAAACATAGAAGGATTTTTTATGCGCAATTATTTTAGAGCTGTAGGTTTTACAGCTATATCGCTTTTCATGTCCACAGCACTTGCCGAGCAGCACCCAGTCGTTGCCGGCCCTCAAGCCACAAAGGAATTAGAACAAGAAATCACAACTGTGGATTTACAACTGTTTGATGCAGTTTTCAACAGCTGTGACATCGACAAACTGAGCCAGCTTATAACCGAAGACTTGGAAATGTACCACGATAAATGGGGAAAAACGGCAAGCTCCGCACAAGAGTTTCTCGATGGTATTAGCGGTATGTGTGAACGACAAAAATCTGGCAGCGATATCAAGGCACGCCGCGAGTTAATTGCTAAAAGCGTAAAGATATTCCCAATCAACAACTACGGCGCGATCCAAACTGGAACACATAATTTTTATGGAATTCACGCCAACAACAAAGAAGTACTGCGTGAAAGTGGACAATTTACCCATCTCTGGCAAAAGGTAGATGGACAATGGAAGCTCGCCAGGGTGCTGAGCTTTGATCACCAACCTGCCATCAATAGTCAATAACTCCTAACACTTTGGTGAATTCCTTCGGCTGGGGCACATATTGCCCTAGCTGCAGTTCCCCCTTAATACCCACTCATTGCATAATGCTCAGCTTACAAGCTGGCTCTTGGTCCTATGGATAAAATACTCATTATCGACGATAACAGCGGTATCGTCTCAGCCCTAGAAATACTGTTGTCACTGCACGACCTACAGCCTCTCTGCGCCATTACCCCCCAGGCAGGTCTGCAACTGTTGCGGGAAAACCGGGATATCAGCCTGGTGATCCAAGATATGAATTTCACCGCGGATACTACCTCTGGTGAGGAGGGGCGCGAATTGTTTTTTGCCATTCGCGAAATTAACCCAGATCTACCCATCATTCTTTTGACCGCCTGGACGCAATTGGAAATGGCCGTGGAGCTGGTCCGCGCCGGTGCTGCCGATTACCTGGGCAAACCCTGGGACGATAACAAGCTGATTTCCACCATCAATAATCTTCTTGAACTCGGTGAATTGCAAAAACGGCAACGGGCTTCCCAGCAAAAGGCCATCGATGCCCGCAGTGAATTACAGGATAAATTCGACTTGCGCGAGATCATCTACCGCAGCGATAAAATGCAACAACTGCTAGAGATGGCCACGCAGGTGGCCAAATCTGATGTACCAGTTCTAATTACAGGGCCCAATGGAGCCGGCAAGGAAAAAATTGCCGAAATTGTGCAGGCCAATTCCATGCTACGTGACCAACCTTTTGTAAAGATCAATGTGGGCGCCCTACCGGAAGAGCTGATGGAGGCGGAACTATTTGGTGCCGAGCCAGGCGCCTATACCGGCGCTGGTAATAAGGCCCGTGAAGGACGTTTCGAGGCCGCCGATGGCGGCACCCTCTTTCTCGATGAGATCGGCGAACTTTCTGCCAGTGGGCAGGTGAAGTTATTGCGTGTACTGCAAACCGGCGAGTTCCAGCGGCTCGGTAGCAGTCAAACCCGCAAGGTTAAGGTACGAGTGATCAGTGCCACCAATAGCGATCTGCCCCAAGCCATCACTAATGGCAGCTTTCGCCAGGACCTGTTCTACCGCCTGAATGTGATTGAGTTGCGCCTGCCCCCCCTGTGTGAACGCCCCGAGGATATAGCCCCGTTGGCCATGAATTTTTTACAGGATAACGGCAGTTCAAAAAAACTCTCCCCCCAAGCGTTGACCGCCCTAACCCGCTATCAGTGGCCCGGCAATGTGCGTGAACTGCAAAACGTGATGCAACGCGCTTCGGTTCTCTGCCGTGGAGATACGATAGATGAAGCACTGCTTGCCCTGCCGAAACAGGCCTCAATAGACAGGGCCGAAGTACATTTCGAGCCCAGCCGCGAACTCCTACAGCAAACGCTGGCCAGCTGTAATGGCATTATCGCCCAAGCTGCCAGGGAACTGGGCATGAGCCGTCAGGCACTGTATCGCCGACTGGACAAACACGGTATTCCCTATTGATGTCGAAATATTTCTCTCTGGAAGGCCGTATCCTCGCCTTCTCCATATTGGCTCTAGCCATCGCCGCCGGCCTGCCGTGGTTATTAAGCTTTATTGGTTTGGACGCCCGTCTCTCCTGGACCCTGGGCCTTATCCTGGGAATTTGTACTCTTATCAGCCTGATACGTCTGGCACTAAAGCCCCTGACCTCCACCCTGAAATCCCTACAGGGTGGATTGCTCAACTTTCGCGATGGTGACTTTTCTATTTCACTGGTCTCTCCCCGGGATACTGAACTGAGCAAGATCACGAATTTATACAATGATATCGGCGAGCACCTCAGGCGCGAACGCGCCCATATCTATCAGCGGGAATTACTTCTGGATACAGTAATACAAAGCTCTACCCAGGCTTTGATCCTGGTGGA
Source organism: Microbulbifer mixtoriginis (SeqCode) (assembly GCF_052468275.1). Classification (NCBI taxonomy): domain Bacteria; kingdom Pseudomonadati; phylum Pseudomonadota; class Gammaproteobacteria; order Cellvibrionales; family Microbulbiferaceae; genus Microbulbifer; species Microbulbifer mixtoriginis (SeqCode). The sequence goes on from NZ_CP174341.1 coordinate 4,637,579, forward strand.
CCAGAGTGATCATATTATTTATTCCAACAGTAGCGCTAAAAAGTTACTCAATGGCGGGAAACCTATTCAGGGTTTACTGTTGCAAAAGTTGCTGCCCAACAGCCCGAAAGAAATTGCCAGCGCCATACAAAATTGGGATAACGGCCTGTTTAATTACACGGATAAATATGGCAGCCACTCCATGCATATTGGCAACAGCACATTTGTACTCAACGCCCACAAGCACCGCCTGATTGTTATGCGCGAGATGACAAAGGAGCTCACCAAGGCGGAAGTAGAGGTATGGAGAAAAGTGATTCGCCTGATTAGCCATGAATTAAATAATTCCCTCGCCCCCATCTCCTCCCTGGCCCACTCAGGAAAAATGCTGATCGCCAAACCGGATAAAGCCGCGGCGCTTGGAAAGGTGTTCGATATTATTGCCGAGCGCTGCAAACACCTGACTGAGTTCACCCAAGGCTATGCCAGCTTTGCCAAATTACCCCCACCAAGCTGTGAACAAGTCAGCTGGCAAGAACTTGTAGAACGCACAGCCCCCTTACAGGAATTTATTTTAAAAGGTGAACTACCAGAGCGACCAGGCTACTTTGATCCGGTACAAATTGAGCAAGCTCTACTAAATTTAATCAAAAATTCCCGTGAAGCAGGTTCCAGCAGTAATGATATCGAACTGTCGATTCACACTGATGGTCTGGGTCAACAACTGGTTATTGCCGACCGTGGTTGTGGCATGAGTGAAAAAGTGTTGCAACAAGCGCTGCTGCCATTTTTCTCCACCAAAGAACAGGGAGTGGGCCTGGGCCTCGCCCTCTGTAGAGAAATTGTCGATGCACACGGAGGGCACATTCAGTTAATGAACCGAAACGGTGGCGGCTTGCAAATCTCACTATGGCTACCCTGGGAGCAAGAAGCTTAATAGCAAAAATTTAAATTAAACAATTAAAATAGAAATTAAGCCTTCCAAGAAGGGTTAAGATAAAAAAATAATTCCAGAGTGTGCACCCACTATCTCAGTGCAAAGCAACGTAAATAACCGAGTAAAAAAATACCAAGTCCATCACAAAAAAAGTGCTGTGGCTCTTCCCTCTTACTTCGTTGAACAACATGGGGCTACTGAAAAGTTCAGCCGGCCCTTAAGGCTCGGGTAACGCACCGGCAAAGTGCCCTTAAAATTTATAAAAATCTCCCGAGTTCTTTGTTAAAACAAAAATGAAAGAAGGGATCAATGCTAAAAGTAAATAGTCTGCTGCCCGTCAGCGCGCTTGCTCTCAGCCTGATGGCTGCGAACAGTTACGCTGCACCCTCACCTCAGCTACAAGGTGGCAATCAGTTCGACCTGGTAATCGCCAACGAAGCCAAGCTGATAGACATGCTCAAGCGCTCAGGCCGCATTAGTAAAAATGCATCCATTGGCGAAGCCGAGCGCACTCTACACCAGTTTCTGAAAGAACGTGCCAGTAAAAACCAGAACCTGGCCCAGGATTTGTCCAGTGAAACGGTACAAATGATGAAGCATGCCCGTGGCGGCAAGCATCCCAAATTAGGACGCGGTAAAGGCAAGGGGCGCTTTCATGGCATCGGCCGTGCACCGGCACCTATTCAGCTCGAAAACTATGAAGGTGAGATGCGTACCGCGAAGGTTCTCGCAATCCTGATGGACTTCCCCGATTTCCCCCACAACAGCATTGAGCCAGGGGAAACGGATATGTACTACGAGGACTATGCCGCACAACACTATGCAGACCTGCTGTTCTCCCAACAGGGCTTCACTGGCCCCCAGGGTGAAAACCTACTGTCTATGCAGCAGTTCTACTGGCAGCAATCCGGCAATAGCTACTCCGTCGAAGGTGCAGTAGCAGGTTGGTACACTGCCAGTCAGCCAGCAGCTTTCTATGGCAACAATGAAAACGGCGATGCCCGTGCTCTGGTGCGTGAAGCACTGCAGGCTGCCGCAGCTGATCCCAGCGTTAACCTCGCTGACTTCGATATCGAAGACCGCTACGACCTTGATGGGGATGGCAACTATTGGGAAGCCGACGGCTTGGTGGACCACATTATGATCTTCCACTCCTCAGTGGGGGAAGAAGCGGGTGGCGGCCAGCTGGGAGAAGACGCGATCTGGGCGCACCGCTGGAATCTCGGCGATGTTTTCTCTATTGAGGGAACTACCGCATCAGTGGATTACTGGGGCGGCACCATGGCGGCCTACGACTACACAGTACAGCCTGCCGACGCAGCAGCAGGTGTTGTCAGTCACGAGTACGGCCACGACTTGGGTCTACCCGACGAGTACGACACCGATGGTTCCGGCCGCGGTGAACCCGTCTCCTCCTGGTCAATCATGTCCAGCGGCAGCTGGGCCGGTGTTATCCCTGGCTCAGAACCCACGGGTTTCTCTGCTTGGGCAAAGGAGTATTTGCAAACCAACCACGGCGGCAACTGGCTGCACGGCGAGACCATCGCCCTGCAAGATATTCCCCGTCGCGGCATCCCTCTCCTGCTTGACGAGGCGGTACACAAGGGCACCAACAACGATGCGATCCGTATCGACCTTCCCAAAAAGGAAGTGGTCGTGACCGTACCAACCAGCGGTGAGTACGCCTATTTCAGTGGCAGTGATAACAACCTGCAAAACTCCATGGTAATCCCTGTCGACCTGACCGATGCTCAGAGCGCAAGCCTGACCTTCAAGGCCTGGTATGACATTGAGCAGGATTGGGATTACGGTGCGGTTATGGTTGACCTGGGTGAGGGCTTCGTCTCCATTCCCGGTAACATTACCACCGAGACCAGCCCCAATGGGCAAAACCCGGGCTTCGGTATTACCGGCAGCTCCAGTGGTTGGGTCGATGCCGAATTTGACCTGAGTGCCTACGCTGGCCAACAGTTCAACCTGTCCATCGCCTATATTACCGATGCCTATGAAGCCAACCCCGGCCTGTTTGCCGATGACATCACCATCAATATCGACGGCCAAGCCGCCCTCTTCGATGATGCGGAGAGCGACGGCAACTTCAGCCTGACCGGTTTCAGCCGCCACCCCGGCTACAACCTCCACGACCACTACTACCTATTGGAATGGCGTACCCACCGCGGTGTAGACCAAGGTCTGGCACACATAAATGTGGCCGGTCAAATGCTGACCTATAACGAGGGTCTCCTGATTTGGTATGCGGACACCAGCTATGAAAACAACTGGGTAGGTGTCCACCCCGGTAATGGCTTCCTCGGCGTAGTCGATGCAGATCAGCAGGTTCTGAAGTGGAGCGATGACTCCGTTGCATCTACTCGCTACCAGATCCACGATGCCACATTTGGTGTCGACTGGGCCCAGCGGCTGACACTGGATCTTCTGGAAGATTACGGCATCACCATGACCGATATCCACAACCGCCCCCATCGGGTATTCAACGATCGTAGAAGCTTTAGCAGCGATGAGATCCCCGATGCTGGCCGCGCGATTACCCCTTACGGTTTGAAAGTTCGCGTAGTCACGCAGAGCAGAGACAAGTCGGTAGGTAAAATCCTTATCTCTCAGAAGTAATTCTGTTTTGAGATAAATCTGGAAGGCGGCCAGATGGCCGCCTTTTTTTATAAGCGAATAAGATTTTTTCTCATTTCGTTTCCTTTCTGCAGCAATACAAACCCTCCTGCAGAAATTCCAAACCGAGCTACTCTGAAATTCTGAAGACTAAAGCAAAGCGTTTTGGAAATTTTGCCAATGGAAAAACATCAGAATATTACCCGCAGAAGGTTCCTTAAGTTATCCGGCGGTGCCCTGGCGATTCTTCCGGTTAGCATAATCGCCACTGATCGGGCCAGCGCCCAAATCAAGGCGACCAAGGAATCGGTCAATTACCAGGACACACCGAAAGATGGCAAGAAGTGTGTGGACTGCCAGCTATTTACACCACCCAATGCCTGCATAGTGGTGGAGGGCGATATCAGCCCCGAGGGCTGGTGTAGCCTGTTTGTTCTCAAACAGGGCAATGCCACTTCAGACTAAGCCGGCACCCGCAGCTCACCGCGCAGCTTACTGACATCGGCGCGAGGCGGTAGGCCGAACATGCGGCTGTATTCACGGCTGAAATGGGAGGGACTTTCGTAGCCCACCCGATAACTGGCGGAAGCTGCTTCCAACCCCTCTGAGAGCATCAGACGGCGTGCCTCGTGCAGACGCAGTTTCTTTTGGAACTGCAGTGGCGACATGCGGGTTATCTGCTTGAAGCTGTGATATAGGGAGGACTCGCTCATATTGGCTTGTTCGGCCAGATCGCTGATACGCAGGGGCTCGGAGAAGCGGTCTTTGAGCACCTCTATCACCCGCGATACCCGGTTAGCCTGGCTGTCCGCCATGGCAAACTTGCGCATGCGCGCACCGATCTCACCCATCAGAGCCCGATAGATAATCTCCCGCCTCGCCATGGGCGCCAGTATTTGCGCGTCTGTAGGATTTCCTGCCAAGTGCACTAAGCGGCTCACTGCATCGAGAATGCCCTGATCCATCTGTGTTACACAGAGGCCGCAGCTGACCTCCGGGCAGTCATAGCCCGCTTCAATGCCGGGAGCCTTATCTCCCAGCTCCAGGACCAGGTCTGCCACCTCTTTGGGGTCAATAATCAACTTTACCCCAAGAAAGGGGACATCCTTGGAGGCCCGCTCTACTCGCCCCAAAATCGGCAAATGTACAGAAGTTGCGACATAACTGAGGGGCATATAGGAAATTTCCCTATCCCCCAACTCCAGGGTTTTGCTGCCCTGGATAATAAAGTTCAGTGAAGGCGTATAGACTGACGAGGCACAGGCGAGCGGCTCATTGCAGCGAATCAAGGCCAAGCCATCCAGCTCAGTCTCCGTCAAGCCTTGCTCTGGTGCCTGACGCATCAGGGTTTGGATCAGTTTTTGCCTGGTCGTCTCCAACTCCGCCGGAATAACTTCTGCTACCGCTCTCTCTTCACTACTCATAGTTTTTCCTCGCGCCCACGTGCCCTGGGCGGCATCAAACAAGGTGGCTGACAGTATACGGAGTTTTAGGCAACTCTCGCAGGATTTTGCAGGATTGGGCAATTACTGTGCAGCAATAGATAACTTACCGTAATCTCCTACCGTATAAAGCCGTGATAAATTCATTAGTGATTCACAAACCTAGTTATATATACAGTACTAATTGATTGACTTAAAGGTCTTTCTCAGACTGTCACCTCACTGAGAAAAATAGAAATAGGCAATCAAGCCATAGTTACCGGATACCGCCCCCCTATTGCGCCCTATTAAAGTTGCCTCCCAACTGAGAGGAGTGCCAAACGGCCCCTCTCTTCCGAAGCAAAGGGAGTACACGCGTTATGGTGAAGAAACTTACCGCCACACTGTTCGGCCTCTCCGCACTGGTCCTGGCTGGCTGCGGCAGCGAAGAGCCCACTGGGCAGCAACCGCCCCCTCCGGCCGTAGAAGTTGCCCAGGTTAGCACCGAGGCAACCACTTTGTGGCGCAGTTTTACCGGCCGCGTTGTCGCTCCGGAGACCGTTGAACTACGCCCCCGTGTCAGCGGGTATATCGACCAGGTATCTTTCACTGAAGGCGCCCTGGTAGAGCGAGGTGATGTGCTATTCACTATCGATCAGCGCCCCTACAAAGCCAAACTGCGTGCCGCTGAAGCGGATTTACAGCGGGTACGCAGCGAACTGGCATTCAATACGAAGCAGGCCCGCCGCGCCCAGCAGCTGCTGGACAGTAAGGCCATTTCACGAGAAGAATACGACCGCCGCATCGCCGCGCGGGATGCCAAGCACGCAGCCCTGAATGCCGCCGAAGCCGCTGTGGAAAACGCGCGCCTCAACCTGCAATACACCGAGGTGACAGCCCCTATTAGTGGCCGTGTTAGCCGCGCCCAGATAACCCGCGGCAATCTGGCCAACGCGGATACAACCCTGCTGACCACCCTGGTTTCTGTAGATCCCATGTACGTGTATTTCGAAAGTGACGAGCAGACTTTTGCCGCCAGTCGCAACCTACTTAACAGCGATGCCAGGCCCCCAGTTCATATCGGCTTAGCAGGCGAACACGGCTACCCGCATAAAGGTCAGTTGGATTTTATCGACAACCGCCTCAACAGCCACACCGGCACTATCCAGTTCCGAGCTGTAGTCTCCAACCCCGAAGGCACATTTAAGCCAGGGCAGTTCGCCCGCGTGGAAATGCCTATCGAAGAAATGGCCCAGGCAGTACTGATCGATAGCAAGGCAGTACTCACCGACCAGGATCGACGCTATGTCTATGTGGTCACGAAGGAGAACTTGACGGAGCGTCGCCCGATAGAAGTGGGCCCGCGGCAGGGGGAGCGCACGGTAATCCGTAGCGGCCTTCAAACTGGCGAACGAATTGTAGTCAACGGCCTCCAGAAGATCTTCTTCCCCGGCATGCCGGTCGCACCCGAGATGATCGCCCAGCAGGGTCAAGGCAGTAGCGCTCAGGCCGCCGGACACTGAGCCTAGGTGTTTCCACTACTTTTGGACACCGAGTTTTGGGCACCGAACGCCCAACGAATCCTATCAATGGAATCCGAGCGGCCTGAAAGCCGCTTCCCAGGTAGCAGCGTATGAATTTTTCCCGTTTCTTTGTCGACAGGCCCATCTTTGCCTCGGTGCTGTCGATTATTATTTTTGTAGTGGGATTGATTAGCATCCCGTCATTACCAGTCAGTGAATATCCTGAGGTTGTACCGCCCAGCGTGCAAGTAAGTGCCCGCTACCCTGGTGCCAACCCCAAGACGATATCCGAAACTGTTGCCACACCACTGGAAGAAGCCATCAATGGTGTGGAAAACATGATCTACATGAAGTCGGTGGCCGGCAGTGACGGCACCCTCACTTTGAATGTCACTTTTAAACTGGGCACCGACCCAGACCAGGCCCAGGTTCAGGTACAAAACCGGGTATCCCAGGCACTACCCCGTCTACCGGAAGACGTGCGCCGCCAGGGGGTAACCACGCAGAAGCAGTCGCCCAACCTGATGATGGCGGTGCATCTGATCTCTCCAGACGACAGCCTCGATGCCACCTATATTCGCAACTATGCGGTATTGCATATCCGTGATGAGCTGTCGCGTATTCCCGGTGTGGGCCTCGCCGCCGTCTTTGGCTCCGGGGACTATGCCATGCGCCTGTGGGTAGACCCGCAAAAAGCGGCGGCCCTGGGCGTGACTGCAGCGGATATCGTCAGCTCAGTGCGTGAGCAAAATGTGCAGGTGTCGGCCGGACAGATCGGCGCCTCGCCGATGCCCAATGGCTCTGATTTCCTGATCTCTATCAACGCCAAGGGCCGCCTGCAAAGCGAAGAAGAGTTTGGCAATGTGGTACTGAAGACCGGCAGCGATGGTGAAATTACCCGATTGCGTGACGTGGCGCGGGTTGAACTGGCCTCATCCCAAGACTCTCTACGCGCCTTACTAAACGGCCGCCAGGCGGTCGCCATTCCGATTTTCCAGTCTCCAGGCTCCAATTCCCTGGAAGTCTCCGCTGCAGTGCGCGAGAAAATGGCGGAACTGGGAGAACAGTTCCCCGAAGGCCTGGAATGGAAAGTTGCCTACGACCCAACCGTATTTGTCAGCACTTCCATCAGCTCTGTGATCAAGACCCTGCTTGAGGCGGTATTGTTGGTAGTGCTGGTGGTTATCCTGTTCCTGCAGACTTGGCGCGCCTCCCTGATTCCACTCTTGGCCGTGCCGGTATCCATTGTTGGTACCTTTGCGGTGCTACTGATGCTGGGCTTCTCGATCAACACCCTGACCCTGTTCGCCATGGTACTGGCCATCGGTATCGTGGTGGATGACGCCATCGTGGTGGTGGAAAACGTTGAGCGGAATATCGAGGAGGGACTGACACCCTTAGCCGCTGCCCACCAGGCCATGCGCGAGGTGAGCGGTCCGATTGTCGCCATCAGTTTGGTGCTCTGTGCAGTGTTTGTGCCCATGGCCTTCCTGGACGGCATCACCGGCCAGTTCTACCGCCAGTTCGCCACCACTATTGCCATCGCCACCATTATCTCCGCGATCAACTCCCTGACCCTGTCCCCGGCCCTGGCGGCTACCCTGCTGAAGCCCCACGGTGCCAAGCCGGATATGCCCGCGCGCATTATCGAGCGCCTGTTCGGCTGGTTATTCCGCCCGTTCAACCGCTTCTTCCAGCGCAACTCTGAACGCTACCAGCGGGTGGTGGGCCACAGCCTCAAACGCCGCGGTATCGTATTTGGGGTCTACCTGATATTGCTCGGCGGTACCTTCGCCCTGTTCCAACAGGTGCCCGGAGGCTTTATTCCGGTTCAGGATAAGACTTACCTGGTGGGCAGTATCCGCCTGCCTGAAGGTGCCTCCCTGGACCGCACTGAAGAAGTTGCGCGCCGCGTGAGTGAATTGGCTCTGGAAACAGAGGGCGTTGCCAACGCGGCCGCTTTTGTTGGCTTTAACGCCCTGCAAGGCACCAATACCCCCAACGTGGGCACGGTATTTATCTTATTCGACGACTTCGATGTGCGCGAACGCAGTGCCACCGAAATCGCCGCGGAGCTAAACGGCAAGCTCTCCCAGATCAAGGAAGGCTTCGCCATGACCTTTATGCCACCGCCCATCTTCGGGCTGGGCGCTGGCTCCGGTTACTCCCTCTATGTCCAGGACCGTCGTGGTGCCGGCTACGGTGAGCTGCAAAATGCCACCAATATGCTGGCTGGGGCCTTGAGCCAAGCCAGCGGCCTCAGCTATCCCTTCAGCTCCTACCAGGCCAATGTGCCGCAGATGGACGCCGAGGTAGACCGCCTACAGGCCAAAGCCCAGGGCGTGCGTATGGACGACCTGTTCGGCACCCTGCAGCTGTATTTCGGCTCCATGTATATCAACGACTTCAACCTGTTCGGTCGCACCTACCAGGTGGTTGCCCAGGCAGATGCGCCTTTCCGCGATGAAGTGCAAGATCTCGACAATCTCTACACCCGCAATATGAATGGGGAGATGGTGCCCATCAGCACCATGGTGACCCTGCGCCAAAGCTACGGACCCGACCCGGTCATCCGTTACAACGGCTATCCCGCCGCCGATTTGATGGGGCAATCCGATCCCAGCATGCTGTCTTCCTCTGAAGCACTGGCGGCGGTTGAGCAGGTAGCCGACCAAGCCCTGCCTCCGGGTATGCAAATCCAATGGACCGACCTCAGCTTCCAGCAGGTCAATCAGGGCAATGCCGCTATGGTGGTTTTCCCACTCGCAGTACTGCTGGTATTCCTGGTACTGGCCGCACTCTATGAGAGCTGGGTGATGCCGCTGGCGGTTATTCTGATCGTGCCCATGTGTCTGTTGGCTGCACTATTCGGTGTTTGGGCTACTGGCGGCGACAACAATGTATTTGTTCAGGTAGGGCTGGTTGTATTAATGGGGCTCGCCTGTAAAAACGCCATTCTAATTGTGGAGTTTGCCCGCGAGCTGGAAATGGACGGCAAGGGTACCGTAGAGGCAGCCTTGGAGGCCTGTCGCCTGCGTTTGCGTCCAATCATTATGACTTCCGTAGCCTTTATTGCCGGCGTGGTGCCCCTGGTACTAGCCAGCGGTGCCGGTGCCGAAGTGCGCAACGCCATGGGTATTACCGTATTTACCGGCATGATTGGCGTAACCCTGTTTGGCTTGTTCCTGACCCCAGTGTTTTATGTTGCACTGCGCAAACTTGCCGGTGGCAGCTTGTCCAACACAACAAAAACTAATGAGCCAGCACTGATTCAGGATTCAATGGAACAACCGGCGCATAGCTAGAAATAACCCCCAACTTCAAGCCCCCGCTGCGCTCTGCTCGGGGGCTTTTTTTTTGCTATGGCTCTTCCTTTTTCCAGCGGGCACTGGGGAAAACCAATACATAAAGCCAGGTAAACAGACAGAGAGGCATGCAGAAAAAAATCACGATCACCCCCAGCAGCACACGCATAAAGTCACTGCCCTCTTCATGCTTTTCTGCGCGATCCCACAGATAAGACCGGTAGCAATGATCCGGCCCATCGATAGGGATAAAGGTAAAATTGATCACCCATTCCAAAATCCGCCAATAACGGCGTAAACGTGTCTCCTGCACCCGTGAGAAATAACCGCAACGACCAGAAATAGTGGCATCGGGATTGCCACCAGCAATAGCATTACCGAGCTGATCAATTGCGATGCAGACATTGATTATCCAGCTTCTTCTGGCGCCTCTCATTACACGCTCGTCTAATTAAAAGAAATCCGGCAAGCACTGCCACTCGCCAAGTAATGTATAGACGTATCGAGACAAGAGCAGCCCCCGAGTTGTACAGACCTGTCACTTCAGATAAAAGGGTCGGCTAGACTTCTCACAGGTGGCAAAGAAACCTTTGCCGGCTTAGAAAGTTGTAGGCGCAGGGGTTTCTCCTAAAAAATGTTGCATATCGCCACCATTGCCACCCACTCGGAAAGAATGTTTCCCGTACTCCAGGAATCCGCCAGACGCAATGGCGTATCACTTACCATTCTTGGGCGCGATCACCCCTGGAAAGACTTCTCATCCAAAATGGATATTTTGCTTCCTTTTTTTCAAACGCTACCTGAGGAGGACATAATCTGCTATCTCGACGGTTTCGACTCATTGATATTACCGTCAGTACGCCTGCTCGAAAAAAACTTTCATTCCTTTGGCAAGGATATTATTTTTTCCAATGACTACCGGCACGATGGTGTTCAGGGGTACTTTGAAAAAAAATTCTTTCCTAACGAACATGTTTTTTCCACGGGAATATTTATTGGAAAAAATAAAGCGCTACAAAACCTATTCCAGGCAGCCCGCGGAATGTATCCCAATTACTGCGATGACCAGAAAATACTGCGGCGCTATTATGCGCATCACACTTGTGAGCAGGTGGATATAGATCACGAGGCCAAGTTATTTTATAATTTTGACATGGCCGATCCCAGTTACAACCTGCTCAATCAAGTGGACCATATTCAGGGAGGAAAAATTTACCTGCTCAACGGGCAGAGTCCCAGCATTATTTCCTTCCCCTGCAGCTGGTTCGCCATTGGTATCAAGAAAAACCTGCATATCCTGCTGGAAAAGCTGGGCTATGACTACTACCCGGAAGTGAATATCAAGGGCACACTTAACGGCTTAAAGTACTATATAGGCACTTCGATAAAAGAAAGTATTAAAACACTGCTGAAGTAACGCAATACCTTTGCCGCTTCCATAATTTTACCCCTGACTTCACCCGAAGCAGTCACGAGCAATATCGATCAATAGAAGCTGTAACTTAATTCAAATGGTGAATAGGGCCCGGCACACCAGTCGCCAGTATCCAATTGATAACAAGGCACTCCCGCAGCAATGCAGTTGTCCAGTTCACCCATATAGGGATCACAAACCAGGCAAAAGCGTGGGAATGCAGTCAGTTCATCGGGCGGAACGGGACTGTGCTTATAGGAATAATAAATTGCGGTGCCATTTAAATCCTGCCAAAAACCATCGGCACAGCCACCGAGCAGCTGCGCCACAATCAATGACAGTAAAACTTTACTCTTCATAGGAAATACAACGCCTTCCACCGGAAATATCAAAGCAACGGGCACTCTCAGGACAAATTGATCCGGGCGCCAATTCCTCAGAGTCACCGGGGCAACTGGAATGACTGGACCTGCGTGTTGAGGGAGCTGCGGGCATTGCTTGAGAGGGATATGCGCGATATTCCGCATGGCGGGGTATCGGCGCACTGGTTGGGTAGACCACCTGGTTGCGCGTATCCGGGGTACCGCAAGCTGGAAGCAGCAAGCTGGTACACAACGCGGCAATGGCTATAGGGAATTTTTTCATGGGCTTGCCTCCGTATCGGCACCACGCGAAACCTAATTCGCGTACTTCGGTAAATGATCGGACGGTGCAGCCACAACCTTGCGCACTACATTCCCAGACTCGCAGCTCGGTGCTTAGTACACCCTCAGAACCGGGAAGAACCAGGCGGTGGAGTCGTACACCTGGTGAGTGCAATGCCCTTCACACTCATTATTAACAGGCAAGGCCTGAGCAGGCGATGAAACAATCGAGTCGGCTTCGACAAAGCCACCTTCCTGCCCGCTAGCCTGAGCCTCGAAAAAGAAAGGGTCTTCCCCTTCCACTTCCTCCGCGGGTAAGAATAAGCAACCCTGCACCGCCAGAGCCGCTACAAGCGGCAGAGCGAATTTCCTTGAAGGCCTCATGATCCGACACTCCACTTTCAGTGTTGCGCTGATAGCTGTCTTTCAAAAAAGTCTAGCCGGCGAGGATTATCCAGCCAGTTGGCGCCAGGTCATTTCTGCGTGCAATTCATTTTTATAAAGTTTTATGCGCCATTTTAGGTACTTTTGTGGGTAACTGGTTAAAAGTTTCTTCGCAGTAAGGCACCTAGGAGTCCGTTCTGACTAAAAAAAGCGGCCATAGGCCGCTTTTTGAGGGTTGTGCTGTAGCTTATGAATAGGCTATAGCAGCAGGCGCCGCACATCCGCAAGCACACTCACCAGGTAGGTCATAAAGCGTCCGGCATCGCCACCATTGACCGCGCGGTGGTCGTAAGAAAGCGCCAAAGGCAGCATCTGCCGCGGCTCGAAGTCCTCGCCGTTCCACACCGGCTTCACCGCCAACTTGGAAACACCGAGGATGCCCACTTCTGGCGAATTGACGATCGGGGTAAATCCGGTACCGCCAATAGCACCCAGGCTTGAGATGGTGAAACAGGCACCCTGCATCTCGTTGGGCTTCAGCTTGCCATCGCGGGCTTTCAGGGCCATTTCAGTGGCCTCGGCCGCCAGCTCGTACAAGCCTTTTTTATCCACATCGCGGATAACCGGCACCATCAAGCCTTTTGGCGTATCCACCGCCATACCCACATGTACATAGTCCTTGCGCACAATCTGCTCGCCATCGTTGTGCAGGGACACATTGAAGCTGGGCTCTGCGCGCAGGGCCGCGGCTACCGCTTTCAGCAGGAAAGGCACAGGCGTGAGTTTCACACCGCGCTTCTCCGCCTCAGCCTTCATAGACTTGCGGAAGGTTTCCAGCTCTGTGATATCCGCATCATCAAACTGGGTGACGTGAGGCACATTGAGCCAGTTGCGCGACATATTGGCTGCGGTGATCTTGTGGATCTTGCTCATCGGCTCCACGCTCACCGGGCCAAACTGGCTGAAGTCGATATCCGGCATCTTGGCGATACCGATTCCACCGCCGACACCAACCGCACCGCTCTCGGCTTTCTTCACCTGCTCGCGGATATAATTATGCAGATCGTCCTTGGAGACCCGGTTGCGCGGACCGGTGGGCTTCACCTTGTTCAAGGTAACACCCAACTCACGGGCCAATTTGCGTACGGCGGGACCGGCATAAACCTGGGCTGCAGCAGTGAGATTGCGTTCCAGCTGGTAATCTTTCTGCGGCACTGCCGGCGGCTCAACAGATAAAGGGGCCTGCTGTGGAGCACTCTCGACAGGCGCAGCAGCTGCCGGAACCGCGGCTTGAGCTGCGGGCGCGGCGGCACCGCCTGCGGCAACCACGTTCAATACACCGAGGGTATCGCCCGTAGAAACCTTATCGCCTTCTTTAACGGCGATAGAAACTACAGTACCGGCGCTGGGGGAAGGGACATCCATGGAGGCTTTATCGCCTTCCACCACAATCAGAGAATCACCCTCTTCGACGGTATCACCGGGTTGCACACTGATCTCGATCACATCAACCGCATCGGCACCGCCCAGGTCCGGGATCTGGATCGTTTCCTCTTTCGGCTCGCCGCTCGCTGCTGCCGCAGGGGCTTCAGCTACAGGCTCTGCCGCCGGCGCAGCTTCTTGCTTGGCGGGGGCTGCAGCGGGCTCCTCTGCTGGAGTTTCCGCGACATCGGTTTCGATCTCACCGATCACATCGCCTTCAGAGACCTTATCGCCCTCTTTTACGCTGATGCTGAGGATTTTGCCGGCCACCGGGGCCGGCACATCCATGGAGGCCTTGTCGCCCTCCACCACAATCAGAGAATCCTCTTGCGCGACGGTATCACCGACGGCAACCGTAATTTCAATCACATCCACCTGATCGGCACCGCCGAGATCAGGCACTTTAATGACTTGTTTTGCCATAGGAGTTCTGCCTTCTCTTAGCTGATGCGCGGGTTAACTTTTTCGGCGTCGATATTGAGCTTCACGATCGCTTCGGACACTTCTTTCGCATCAATCACACCCTGCTTCGCCAGCCCATTCAGAGCGGCAATCACCACATAGTTGCGATCCACCTCGAAGAAGCGACGCAGCTGCTCGCGGCTGTCACTGCGGCCAAAACCATCAGTACCCAGGGTGGTCAAGTCCCCATCGATAAATTCACGCAGGGGCTCCACATAGGAACGGATGTAGTCAGTGGAAGCGATCACCGGTGAGGTATTGCCCTCAAACTGCTCGGTGATCCAGGCTTTGCGCAACTCGGCTTCCGGGTGCAGCATATTCCAACGCGCCACATCCTGGCCTTCGCGGGCCGCTTCCACAGCAGAGGTGAGGCTCCAGACATCGGAGGTCACGCCAAATTGATCGGCGAGGATATCCGCTGCTGCCAGCACTTCGCGCAAAATAGTACCGCCACCAATCAACTGCACATGCTTCTTGGCAGTCTTGCCCTTGGCGCCTTTCTTGACGTTGGACTGGAGTTTGTAGATACCGCGAATAATGCCCTCTTCCACGCCCTGGGGCATTTCTGGTTGCAGGTAATTTTCATTCTCGATGGTGATGTAATAGAAGACATTCTTCTGCTCCTCGTACATCTCCTTGAGGCCCCGCTGCATAACCACAGCCAACTCGTAACCGTAGGCCGGATCGTAGCTGCGGCAGTTGGGGATAGTGGAGGACAGTACATGGCTGTGGCCATCCTGGTGCTGTAGGCCCTCACCATTCAAAGTGGTACGGCCGGCGGTGGCGCCTATCAGGAAGCCGCGCGCCTGCATATCGCCAGCGGCCCAGGCCAGATCGCCCACACGCTGGAAGCCGAACATGGAGTAGTAGATATAGAAAGGCACCATCGGCACGCCGTGGTTGCTATAGGCCGTAGCCAACGCCATCCAGGCAGACATGGCACCGGCTTCGTTGATACCCTCTTCCAGCACCTGGCCTTTCTTATCTTCCTTGTAATACATGATCTGGCCGTGATCCACCGGGGTATAGCGCTGCCCTTCAGAAGAGTAGATGCCCAGCTGGCGGAACAGGCCTTCCATACCGAAGGTACGGGCTTCATCGGGCACAATCGGCGCGATGTTCTTGCCGATATTCTTGTCTTTTACCAGTGCGGCGATAGCGCGCACAAATGCCATGGTGGTGGAAATTTCGCGCTCGCCGGAGCCTTTGGTCAGCGCGCTGAAGGCATCGAGACCGGGCACTTCCAGTTTTGGGCACTCAATCGGGCGACGGGGAACCGGACCGCCCAGGGTCTTGCGGCGCTCCGCCATATATTTCATTTCCGGGCTATCCGGAGACGGACGATAGTAAGGCACTTCTTCCAGCTCTTTATCGGTGAGCGGAATGGCAAAACGGTCGCGGAAGCGCTTAAGGGAATCCAGATCCAGCTTCTTCACGGAGTGGGTATCCATCGCCGCTTCACCGGCGGAGCCCAGGCCGTAGCCTTTAACTGTTTGCGCCAGGATCACAGTGGGCTGGCCTTTATGGGCCATGGCAGCCGCGTAAGCTGCATAGACTTTATAGGGGTCGTGGCCGCCGCGATTGAGCTTCATAATCTCATCGTCGGACATATCCTTGACCAGCTCCAGCAGCTCCGGGTACTTGCCGAAGAAGTGTTCGCGGGTATAGGCGCCGCCGTTGGCCTTGAAGTTCTGCATCTCGCCATCGACCACTTCGTCCATGACTTTCTGCAGTAGCCCCTTATCGTCTTTCTCCAGCAGCGGATCCCACAGGCGGCCCCAGAGTACTTTAACGACATTCCAGCCGGCACCGCGGAATACACCTTCCAGCTCCTGCACGATTTTACCGTTACCGCGCACCGGGCCATCCAGGCGCTGCAGGTTACAGTTAACCACGAACACCAGGTTTTCCAGTTGCTCACGGCCGGCCAGGGAAATGGCGCCCAGAGTTTCCGGCTCATCACATTCGCCGTCGCCGAGGAAAGCCCACACCTTGCGGTCACCGCGCGGTGACAAACCACGTGCGGACATGTAGCGCATAATATGCGCTTGATAAATTGCCTGAATCGGTCCCAGCCCCATGGAAACTGTGGGGAACTGCCAGTAATCCGGCATCAACCAGGGGTGTGGATAAGAGGAGAGACCGTTGCCGTTCACTTCGCGGCGGAAGTTATCCAGCTGCTCCTCATCGAAGCGTCCTTCCAAGTAAGAACGGGCATAAATACCCGGCGCACTGTGGCCCTGGAAGAAAATCAGGTCGCCGCGCTCCTCACCTTCATTGCCGCGGAAAAAGTAGTTGAAGCCCACATCGTAGAGTGTGGCGGCAGAGGAGAAGCTGGAGATATGACCGCCGAGGTGGTCGTTATTCTGGTTGGCACGCACCACCATCGCCAGGGCATTCCAGCGAATCAGGGAGCGAATACGGCGCTCCATAAATAGGTCGCCGGGCATGCGCTTTTCCGCATTGGGCGGAATGGTATTGCGGTAAGGGGTAGTGATAGCCGCGGGTAGCTGCACTCCGACATCGGTAGCGCGATCAGACAGCTGCTTTAGAAGGAAGGCGGCGCGCTCTTTGCCGCTGTAGCGGATAACCGCCTGCAGCGCATCCAGCCATTCCTGCGTTTCGAGGTTATCGGTATCTTCGTGCATCAAATGCTCCTCGGCGAATTAGGCGACGTCGAGTCGGTCTATTTCTCAAAAATCGGTACGCGGGCAAACTACAGCGCAGGCGAAAAAATGCTTCCTTTTTTTCGGGCTTCCGCCAATTCACCGCCGTTGGTGGCGGAAATGCAATGTGTGAATCTTCACCCGATCGCGGCGGAGAGGAAAAGCGGCGCCAGTCTGTGCCGCGAATGCTTAGTTTGACTGTAATTATCTGTTCCGGGCCCCACTCTAACGTGGCGGACAAAGCCCCATTCCCGGTTATTAGCGGAAGCGATTGTAGTATTACTACAAAAAATTTTCCAGATAGGACGGTTAGTAACAAACAAAACAAAACGGCAAAAAAATTATTTGCCATTTTGCTGTTTTACCGGAATATTTTATGGAAAGTTTGAGAAATCAAATTACAAAATCGAGTCTCAAATAAAGGTGCCAGTCACAGCTGCACCAGCTCCCCGCCAGATTGGTATTCAGCGTAGACCAAGTAGCGCAGTGGACCACCCGCCGCCATAGCATCGAAGGGATAGCAGGTCACCAGTAGCAGGCCGCGCTCGGCAAAAACCGGCAGACGTTCGCGCGCACTATTTACGATGCGCAGCTCCGTCACCCGATACGTGTGCCAGCGCCCGTCTTCACCCTGCAGGTAAATGCCATTGCCGCGCCGCAGGGTTTGCAGCCCGGCAAAGTGCGTATCCCGGTGCGCAGCGATTACCGTGGTGCGAAAATCACCGGGCTTGCCGGAACCATTAAGCAAGCCGGGACCAAAGGCGAGGGATTCTCCACTGCCCCCCGCCAGCACTATAAAAGGACGCTGGCCCTGCAGCTTGAGCTTGGCCACCGGCCGGGTATCCGCCCAGGGCCAGGGCTTTTGCGGAACCCCGCCCTGCAACTGCTCCTCCCAGGCACTGGCAATCAGCAACTGAGCCAGCTGCGCCTTGGCCAGCAGCCAGGAGGCGGAGCCCAACTGCCACAAACCCACCAGCAGGCACGCTGAAAAAAGCAGCAGGCGCATCACTGCGGCGTACTCCCCAGCTGCGCCTCCAGACCACTGTTACAGCGGCGCAAATCCGGCACAACCTTGCGCAGCAGGCGGCGGATTGCCCCCATCAAATTGGCGCGCATTGAGCGGCCGCGGCGTAACAATGCTGCCAGGCTGAGCAGACTCAAGGCTGCGAGCAGCTGCGCATAAACGCCTGTGGCCGTACTGGGGTAAGCCTGGCGCTGCAACACCTGCCCTCTAGGCACCATGTTGGTGAGCGCAGTTTGGGAGAGCTTTTCTTCGGGCTTGCGCACCAGCTCTTCTTCAACCGCAACAAAGCTGGTGTAGGGGCTGGCGAGTTGATGATCCAGGGCAAGCTGTAAAATCTGTGCACGCAGAGCCTGACCCGCATCGCTCTCCTCACCCAGCTGGGTCTGGCGGTCGCGCAGGGATTCCATTTTGTTGCGCGCCCACAAACTGCCGATGCCCTTGCTACTGGGGGCCTGCTCCAGTGTCAGCGCCAGGTTGCGCACAAACTGCTTACCGGCCATACGCCCACGCAACTGAATGCCCCCCTGCAGCGACTGCCCTTCCACCCTGGCCACCAGCTGCAACGGCTCGCCGCGATAGAGATCGGGGATTCGCTTGGGATAGGCATCCGCCAGCACACCCTCGGGCCAGCTCAACTGCAGATCGGTGGCCATAGGGTTTTCCAGCTTGGCGAATAAGGTCTGCATGCGCCTGCGCACCTCGGAAAGATCGCCGATGGTGACGAAAGAACCGCGGCCAAACTGGGCGGCTTTACGCATAAAATGGCTGTTGGGCGCCGAGCCAATGCCCACCGTAAATAAACGCGCATCGCCCAGGTGTTGGTGGATTAACTCGAACAGCGCCTGTTCATTGCCCACCGCACCATCGGTAATAAATACCACCTGGTGTACCAGGTTGTTGTTATCGGGCAACTGCTGGCCTAACGCCAGGCGCAGCGCCGCAGCCATCTCGGTGCCGCCATCGGCATTTAAACGTTCAACTTCCCGGCGGGCGCGCTGAATATTCTCCGCACTCGCCGCCAGCGGGCGTGGGAAAAAAGCACGGGGGCTGTTATTAAATTCGATTACATTAAAACGGTCACCACCATCTAGACGCGAGAGCGCCAGGGTAAGACTCTCCTTGGCCTGGCGGATAGAGTTACCGCTCATAGAACCGGAGGTATCGATCACGTAAACCACTTCCCGCGGCAATCGCTGGGCGCGAGTGCCCTCATCCGGTGGCAGCAGCATTAGCTGCAAATAGGTACCGGATTTTTTATCCGCACTTTCCCTGCCATCCGCCTGCACCCCGGCGGCACGCTCACCAACATGCTCACTAAACAGCGCCGCACGCGGCATGGCCGAGGGCTCCGGCTGCCAATTTAAAAGAAAGTCCCGATCCATTTTTGCCCTGCCCTTGCGCAGACGGATCGAGTAGCGCTCTCCGGCTTTTTCATCGATAGCAATATCGTGATAAGGACTGCCGATTTTCACCAGCGGCAAGCCGCCCTCCAGCTCCACCTCAATGGCAATATTGTGACTGCCCACCGCTTCCAACTCTGCCGCCGACTGCATCAACGGGGTAATCGCTGCGGCATCCGGTACCTGATCAGTGGGCAGCGCCCAGCCACTGCTCTGAGTGGCCAGCTCCAGCTCGGTACCACCGAGGGCTTGTGAGGAAATGGGTTCACCGGGGATATAACGGGGAGTCAGGGTGGTGGGTAGCCGCAAAGAAAAAACGCCGTTGTCATAGGTCACCGGCTGCAGGTAGCGAATATTCACCTGCACCGTTTCTCCCGGTGCGATATTGGCCACTTTGTTGGTAAACAGGTTGGGCCGCTGTTGCTCCAGGAGGGCCGCGCGCTTACCCGCCGCGCGCGCGGCCTTATAAATCTTTGCCGCCTGTTTGCGTTCGCGTACCTTGCCAACAATACGGCGCTCGCCCAATTGAATCTCGAGGCCAGCCACCGCTGCCTGCTCGGGCAATGGCAGTGCGTAAACCGCCTCCTGCCAGCTATCGCTGGTATTTTGAAAAGCCTGCTGTAATTG
Source organism: Microbulbifer mixtoriginis (SeqCode) (assembly GCF_052468275.1). Classification (NCBI taxonomy): domain Bacteria; kingdom Pseudomonadati; phylum Pseudomonadota; class Gammaproteobacteria; order Cellvibrionales; family Microbulbiferaceae; genus Microbulbifer; species Microbulbifer mixtoriginis (SeqCode). Next base: position 4,657,472 of record NZ_CP174341.1, read on the forward strand.
CACTTCCGCAACCAGACCACGCACCACCATTTTGACACTACTGTGCAGGTGCACGGCGGGCACATAGCGGCCCGGCTCTGCGCCGCTAAACAGTAAATCCCCCGCTTGCACATCGTCCAGGGTAACCGGCTCAGCGGTAGCCGTATCATTTTCAGAGACAAGCGCCTGAGCACTGACCTCGGCCCCGATTGCCGCAATCACCACCGCTAATACCACCACAATAAACAACAGCCAACGCCCCGCCCCCCCGGCCTTCTGGCGGCGGCGGTAATATTCCTCTGTCGGCAACATCAGATCGTCTTTATGGAACCGCTGCCCAAACAACATCACCCTGTTCACTCACTTCCCTCCACTTTTAAATTGGATGTTGAAGTGATTAAACAGGGGGATGTGGGCAAAAGGCGGCAGGGAATCGGGTGGGAAATGGGTGGAATTATGGCGAATTGTGGCGAAAAAAACAGATCAAGAGGACCTGGGTTTCTAAAGTAACCGAATCAGCAATACACCTTAGAAAAAAGTAGCCTATAAAAATAAAACTATGAACAAAAATCTCTGACAACCATTTGGAGAAAAATTAAGCCATCTCGCACGCAAAGACTTTTTTAGATTAATCATGCCTAATATATTCAACATCGAAACTACACTTCACAAATATCAACATGATGCATAGCCCCGCAAAGGGGTCACCTTCCGCCAACACCCACCTGAGTTATTTATTTTCCCACTTAGGACCCACATTGAACGTAAACCCCTCTAAACTCTTTTTATGCGGGCATGTTACACCACTACCTGGAACCCCACTTAGAGTGCTCCAATTTTTAGCCAGCGTCAAAATCTCCCGAGCAGAAGCCCCAATACCGTTAAAAATTTTATCAACTACCATTTCCTTCCCAAGTCTCTCATTAAATCTAATTGCCTCACTAACCAAAACACACATTGTGGCAAAAGATTTTTTCGCATCCTTTCTAGCTGACGAATCATTATCATTCGCCTCAGAGCTATAATTAATAAGATTCCCAAAGTGGGCGGTAACTGTACTGACACTGAAAGGCTCAACCTGATTATCAGTAAGCCCTAAATGATCATAATTTCCAAAATCAGAAAAAACATGTGAATTGTTATCTTTAGATAGGCCATACTCACCTACATAAAACTTTTCCATCTTACTATTTTCAAAAGCAATCAAGTACAAATCTTTAGTGCGCATATGAAGCTTCAAACTAGAGCAACCATGTCGCACAATCACATACGCTAATCCACTCCTATTATCTACGACCCTTAGTTCGCGTGCAATAAATCTTATATCTGAGAGGTAACACCCCCCTCCATTAAATTCAACTTATACTCTTTTGGCATTATAGCTCCTTTTCTCATCCCTCAAAACTGGCAGGATATTATCAAAACAAGCTATACAAGGCCTCAATTTATAATTACAAAAAATTACAATTTCAAAAAAAACCACCCCAAACATCTAACGAGCTAGCAAAAACAATCTAACTCATAAGAATAATTAAACTGGATACCGAAGACCCTCCACATCAAATCGCATTAATAATACATAAAGCACTACTAAGCATCTGAATTTTCCAACAATGTAAAACTAGCACCAGCTCAAATTTTGATGACATCCGTATCTAGCCCGCACCTTAAGGATCGCTATAGCCTTCATAACATTTCCAATAACATCCCACCCCAAGCCATGAAAATAAAAACCATCAAACATAAAAAAACCGGCGTAAACGCCGGTTTTTTTCAATCAATCTGATATCAGTCGATCAGACCATAATCCCTACGCAATACTTCAAGCAATTCCGCTTTGGGATTATCGGATATCTCCAGTTTCGTACCAATAATCTTCTCAGCAATACCAACATAAGTATTAGAGAGATCCATCAGCATAGATTCTGGCAGCTCATTGTCGCGAGCCAGAGCCAGGCGCTCATCCATACGGTCTTTGTTTAGCAGGATATCGGCATCGGCGAAGTAGTTGAGCAGAGCCTGGCGGAAACCCTCTTTGGATTTTTCCACAACCTTGCCCGCGCGATACTGTTCGCCGTCCCAGATACGGGAGGAGTCCGGGGTACCCACTTCGTCCATATAGATCAGCTTTTCTTCACCATTGGCATCGGTGACATAGCCGAACTCAAACTTGGTATCGACAAAGACCTGGTCGAGCTTTTCCAGCTCGGCGGAGATCAAATCGAAACCTTCTTTTAACAACTGCTCGTACAGGTCGATATCGCCCGCGCTGCGAAAGCCGAAGGCCGCGAAATTGTCTTCGATATTCTTGCGAGTGACATTGACGTCATCTGCTTCCGGCACGCCGGGGATGCCCTTGAGAATACCTTTGCTGGAGGGGGTAATCAGCAATTCTGGCAACTTCTGGTCTTTCTGCAGGCCATCGGGAATTTCAATGCCGCAGAACTCGCGCTCGCCCTTTTGGTAAGAGCGCCACATAGAGCCAGTGATGTACTGGCGGGCGATCGCTTCGATCATCACCGGGCGCGCCTTCTGTACGATCCACACCAGCGGATGTGGGATATCCAAAATATGGCTGTCGGCCAGGCCCTGCTCTTTAAACCGCTTGAACCAGTGGTTGGAAATCGCGTTCAGTGCCGCGCCCTTGCCGGGTACGCCGCGCATGCCGCCTTCGCCGATCCAGATGCAGTCGAATGCGGAGATGCGGTCGGAAATCACCATTACCGCGAGAGGGGTGTCCGGGGAAACCGGGTAGCCTTTTTCCTCAATCAGGCGGCGGCTATCTTCTTCGCTCAGCCAGTAAACGGAACGGACTTTGCCGCTGTGGACAGGCTTGTCGGTACGGATCGGCAGGTCATTATTGACCGCTAGAACTTTGTCAGCCAGGCTCATGGGCTCTCACCTATTCGAAGGAGCAAATAAAAGAAAGCGCGGCATTCTAGCAATGGCCCGCGTCGATACAAAGAAAAGAAGTTGGCAGGGAGCCCCTGAACAATTCCGTGATGCCTCTGGCTTTCAGGCCGGTTACAGGCAGGGCTCGGCTGTGCAGGAGTGCCTAGACGTTTCAATAAGTCGCAACGCAGAGTGTGAGTCACTCTAAAAGCTCTCTAGGGCGGGCCAGGTATTGCGAAATAACAATGGCTCAGAGGCTCCCTGCGGGTGCGCCGGCATTACTCCGATATACGCTTGGCCTCCCACTCGGCCTGGTGCTCGCTGGTGGGCCAGGCACTCATAATGGCCTTAAGCAGGGTCGCCAGCGGAATAGCGAAGAAGACGCCCCAGAAGCCCCAGATACCGCCGAAAAACAGTACCGCCAGGATAATTGCCACCGGGTGCAGATTGACGGCCTCAGAGAACAACAGTGGCACCAATACATTGCCATCGAGCAGCTGGATAATGCCGTAGGTCATAATCAGGTAGAAAAACTCATTGCTCCAACCCCACTGGAACAGGCCAATGGCCGCCACCGGGATGGTCACCACCGCCGCGCCGATATAGGGAATCAATACACTCAGGCCCACCGCCACCGCCAGCAGCAGGGCGTAATTGACCCCCAGCAACAGGAAGGCGGCGTAGCTCACCGCTGCCACTATACCGATCTCCACTACTTTGCCGCGCACATAGTTGGCCACCTGGTCGTTCATCTCGTGCCAGATCTGGTGCAGCATGGGGCGCTGCTTTGGCAGGAAAGAGGTACACCAGCGGATCAGCTGGTCGGAGTCCTTCAAGAAGAAAAATACCAGGATCGGCACCACCACCACATAAATCAGCAGGCCGGCAAAAATAGGCAGGTTGGTGAGAGAGAAAGCCAGCAGGGTCTGCCCCATGCCACCCAGCTCTTTGCCGAGGGTATTAAAAACCTCGTCGATCTGCGCCGCAGAAATCAGGCGCGGGTAACGCTCCGGCAGTAGCAACAACAGCTCCTGGCCGCGCTGCACCATATTCGGCAACTCCGCACCGAGGCGCACCAGCTGGCGCCAAATAATCGGTAGCACCACAAATAGCAGGCCCACGATAGTGCCCACTAACACCAAGCAGGAAAGTGTTACCGCGAGCCAATGGGGCACCCGCCAGGACTTCAACTTTTGCACCATGCCCTGCATCAGGAAGGCGATTACCAGGGCCGTAAGCACAGGCGCCAGCACACCGCCGAGCGTGGCCAGTACCACCAGCGCTACGGTGAGCAGCAGCACGAGCAACACCACTTCTTCCTGACTGAAGTAGCGGTTCACCCAGCCTTTAACAATCGACAACATAGACTCTCGGGATTGATTCTTCATTTGCCAGCGTACAGCCAATATAGAAAGGTATTATCACGCCTCTCGGCGCGCAGCAGGGGCCTGCCACTCAGTGCGGCAAAGCTGTGAAAATCGCGCCAGGAACCCTCATCGGTGGCCATCACACACAGTAAGGTCCCCGCTTCGTATTGGCGCAGAGCCCTGCGCATAGCCAGCAGAGGCTGGGGGCAGGGCAACTGGCGAGCGTCCACCGTTACCGCCGCATGCCAGTTCGGCACAGAGTTTTTATCAACGGTATCGGAAGGGGGCACGGCCATTGGCTATTTGGTCACAAGCTTTACAGAGCCGCGGATTATAACGCGTAATCTGCGCCAGTTACCGACAATGCTTAACCCTTTTTAACCTTCCCACTGGCGCCGGCCAGAACCTTTACCGCCCCACCCTGTCTAACCCTCGACAGTTCAACGGGGTTGCGTATAGAGTTGGACTATAGATCCTTCATGGACAGACCGAGCAGTAATCAAAATGACTGATCCCCAAAAAAGCCTGCCTCGTCGATCAAACAAAGCGCCTCTCTCACTGCGATTGCGCAATACCCTAAAGGCACTCGGCTTAGGCCTGTTGCTCAGCAGCACTCCCATTGCAGCCACCGCTGACTCTGAGGGAATCCGCCTGCCGGAACTTGGAGACAGCACCAGCGGCCTGGTATCCCCCCAGCGCGAGAAAGAACTGGGCCAAATGTGGCTGCGTATATTTCGCAGTCAGGTTAAAACCTCCTCCGATGCACTGCTGCAGCAGTACGTCGAAAAAACCGTTAAGGGCCTGGCAGAATACAGCCCCCTGGAGGACAAGAATATTGATGTGGTCGTGGTAAATAATGAAACCATGAACGCATTTGCGGTACCCGGTGGCATTATGGGTATTCACACCGGTCTCTTCCTATTTGCGAAAAACGAAGATCAGTTTGCTTCGGTGGTCGCCCACGAACTGGGCCACCTCAGCCAGCGCCACTACGCCCGCTCCCTCGAAGCCCAGCGCAACAACACCCTGCCCACCCTGGCCGGCATGCTCGGCGCCCTGGTACTCGCCGCCACCGCCGGTGGCGAAGCGGGGCTCGCCGCCCTAACCGCAACTCAGGCCGCAGCGCTCGACAGTCAGCTGCGCTTTAGCCGCAAGAATGAACAGGAGGCCGATCGGGTCGGTATCGAAACCTTGGCAAGATCCGGCCGCGATCCAGATGCCGCCGGCGAGATGTTCGAGCAGATGCTCAAAGCCACCCGCTACTACCGCCGCCCACCAGAGTTTCTGCTGACCCACCCGGTGACAGAGAAGCGTATCGCCGACGCCAAGCTGCGCTCCCAGCGCATGGAGGATGTCGAACCCAGCGATAGCCGCGATTACCATATGATGCGCGCGCGAATTCGCCTGGCCACTGAAGCCACGCCACAGCAGGCCGTTAAACGCTTCCAGGCCGAACTTAATGGTATCCATGACAACGAAGATGCCGCCCGCTACGGCCTGGCATTGGCACAAATCGCAGCAGGAAGGCCGGATTCCGCCCTGGACACCCTGCAGCCGCTCCTCGATAAGGAGCCCTCCAAAGCGGCTTTTGTCCTGGCGCGCGCCGATATTGACCTGGTACGCCAAGACTATTCAGGCGCCACCCAGCGCTTACAACAGGCACTGGACCGCAACCCCGGCGACCACGCCCTGGTGATGGGGCTCGCCAACGCTCATTTTAAAGCGGGCAATTATCTGGCGGCAGAGCGCATGCTGGCCAAATACAGCCGGGTGCGCAAGAAAGACCCCGCCGTATGGTACCTATTGGCCGAGAGCCATGGCTTGGCCGGGGATATCGTCGGGGTGCACGAGGCACGAGCCGAATACTATATTTTGATCGGTGTTTTCGATAAGGCCCTGCAGCACCTGCGCCACGGCATTCGCATGACCAAAGACGACTATCAAACCAATGCCATCCTGAAACAGCGCCTTAAAGACGTCATCAAGATGCAGGAAAAAGCCAAGGAGCTTTGACCTCACTCATTAACAACACAAACAAAAAGAGCGGCCTCTAGCCGCTCTTTTTTATTGGCACTGGAGCCCGCTAGGCACCTTTAACCCTTGCGGAAATCCAGCATTCTCTGCAGCGGAATCATCGCCTTACGGCCCAACTCCGCATCTACAAAGATCTCGTTATCACCGCGCTCCAACACCCCACACAAATTCTCCAGGGAGTTCATCGCCATCCAAGGACAGTTCGCACAGCTGCGGCAGGTGGCGCCAGCTCCGGCAGTGGGGGCAACCATCAATTCTTTATCCGGGCACTCCTGCTGCATCTTGTAGAAGATGCCCTGGTCGGTAGCCACGATAAAGCGCTTCTCTGGCCGGGTCTTGGCTGCATTGATTATCTGCGAGGTGGAACCCACCACATCCGCCAGTGCAACCACCGAGGCAGGGGATTCCGGGTGCACCAACACTACGGCATCCGGGTAGAGCGCCTTCAGGTCCTCCACACCTTTCGCCTTGAACTCCTCGTGCACAATACAGGAGCCATCCCAAAGCAGAACATCCGCACCGGTTTCACGCTGCACATAACCACCGAGATGCTTATCCGGGGCCCACAGGATTTTTTCACCGTTGGCATCCAAGTGGTCCACTACATCCAGGGCGATACTGGAGGTAACCACCCAGTCCGCTCTCGCCTTCACCGCCGCAGAGGTATTGGCATAGACAACGACCGTGCGATCCGAATGCTGATCACAGAACTCGGAAAACTCATCCGGGGGACAGCCCAAATCCAGGGAGCAGGTAGCCTCCAGGGTGGGCATTAACACACGCTTATTCGGCGTCAGGATCTTGGCGGTCTCGCCCATAAACTTCACACCGGCCACCACCAGGGTATCGGCGCTATGCTTGGCACCAAAGCGGGCCATCTCCAGAGAGTCGGATACACAGCCACCAGTCTCTTCGGCCAACGCCTGGATTAATGGGTCTGTGTAATAGTGAGCCACTAACACGGCATTCTGCTCTTTAAGCAGACGCTTGATACGCTCGCGCCAGGCTTGCAACTCCTCCTCACTGTACTGAGACATAACCGGCTCCGCCAAGTGCGCCTGCACCAGGGAGAGGGAATCTACCGTTTCTGCAACAACGGACTTTTGGGTCATGGCTAACTACCACCAGCGAAAAACGCGCAGTATACCGCATTGCGACGCCATATCAGCGCACCTAAAGTATCAACAGCTGGTAATTCGACAGCACCGCAAGATGAGTTACGCCCCATGCCCGGGCTGCAGAGCCCAGGAGAACAGAGAAGCAGTTTTGCGAGCCCACATCCAGGCAAAAAAGCCTTCCTATTAATGGGGAACCCCTAAAATGGAGCAGGTTGAAAACATTGTGATTGGTGCTGGAGCCATTGGCCTCGCCAGTGCCTATACCCTGGCCATTAGAGGGCAGGATGTGCTGGTTCTGGAACAACACACCAATATCGGCACAGAGATTAGCGCCCGCAGCAGCGAGGTGATCCACGCCGGCATTTACTACCCAAGCAGCAGCTTAAAGGCTAAAGCCTGTGTCGCGGGCAAAGCCAAGCTGTATCGTTTTTGCCGCGAGCATGCGGTCCCACACAAAGCCATCGGCAAATTAATCCTGGCTACCAACGAAGCCCAACTCCCCCAACTCAAAGCCTTGAAAGCCCAAGGAGATAAGAATGGCGCCGGCCATTTACAGCTGCTGAGCGCAAAAGAAGCCAAGGTAATGGAACCCCAGCTGCAGTGTCACAGTGCAATTTATTCACCCACCACAGGTATCTTCGATAGCCACGCCCTACTATTGGCACTGCAGGGCGCCCTGGAAGCACATGGCGGCCAAGTGGCACTAGACACAGCGGTAAAAAAACTATCGCGTGAAAGTGACCACTACCAACTCACCATGAGAGATGGCTACCAGCTCGGTACCAAGAATTTGATCGTAGCCGCAGGGCTACACAGCCACCAACTGCTCTGTAAAATCAACGACAAAAGTATTCGACAACTAGTCCCAAACCAATTCCTGGCAAAGGGGAATTATTTTTCTCTCGACCACAAACCCCCTTTTTCCCACCTGATCTACCCCCTGCCAGAACCCGGCGGACTGGGCACTCATCTCACACTGGATTTGGAGGGCTATGCCCGCTTTGGACCCGACGTTGAGTGGGTAGAAAAAATTGATTACACCGTGGATAAAAAACGAGGGGAAAGGTTTTATAAAAGTGTTCGCCTTTATTGGCCCGAGCTCCCCGCAGAAAGCCTAAAGCCAGATTACGCTGGCATTCGCCCAAAGCTCACGGCAAAAGGCGGCCCAACCGAGGACTTCAAAGTATTCCACTGGGGCGAAAATCAAGAACCACAACTAGTAGCCTTTTTCGGCATTGAGTCACCCGGCCTTACCAGTTGCTTATATTTAGGGGAGATGGCAGCAGACTGTATTTGCCGCTAAATACTGCACTCCGTGAAGACAAATAAATGCCTTAAAGGCTCAGCCAAGTAGGGAATTTTCAGGCGCGAGCAAACCAGTGCTCACATGAAAGTAAAAAAATAAAAGTAAATCTGTAGAGAAATGGTGGGTCGTGCTGGATTCGAACCAGCGACCAATTGGTTAAAAGCCAACTGCTCTACCAACTGAGCTAACGACCCTTAGGAAGTTGGGCGAACTTGGTATGTCCCAACTCAGGATGCTTTTACTTCTCTCGCAGATCTGTAAAAGCTGTGGGGTTACTGTGGATATCCCCGGCGGAAATGGTGGGTCGTGCTGGATTCGAACCAGCGACCAATTGGTTAAAAGCCAACTGCTCTACCAACTGAGCTAACGACCCTTTTCCGTGCCTCGATGTGAGGAGCTGCGTATCTTACGGATCTATTTTGAAAAGACAATACCTAACCCGAAAAAAAATCTAACAAATTTAAGGGGTTAGGTATTTCCCATAAAAATGACACCAACTGACAATCAGCTGGCATACACCGTAGGGTCCGCCAGGCCTGCTTCCGTAAATCCCGCAGCACGCAGCCGACAACTATCGCAGCGACCACAGGCCGCACCATCTGGGCGCGCCTGGTAACAGGATACCGTCAAACTGTAATCAACCCCAAGACGGGTTCCCTCGAGTACAATATCCGCCTTACTCATCTGCATCAGCGGCGCTCTCACAGAGAGCTTGTTTCCCTCTACCCCAGCGCGGGTAGCGAGGTTGGCCATCTTTTCATAGGCCTCGATATACTCCGGCCGGCAATCCGGATAGCCAGAGTAATCCACCGCATTGACGCCGACAAAAATATCCTGAGCTCCAAGCACCTCGGCCCAGCCAAGGGCAATAGAGAGGAATACCGTATTGCGAGCCGGTACATAGGTAACCGGGATGCCACTGGTTTCCTCTTCGGGAACCTCAATACTGTCATCGGTTAGGGCCGAGCCGCCAATTGAACGCAGATCGAGCTTCACCACTTTGTGCTCTGCCGCTCCGAGATCAGCGGCTACGCGCTTTGCCGCTAACAATTCAGCTTCGTGCCGCTGACCGTAATCAAAACCCAAGGCATAACATTCATAACCTTCTGCACGCGCCATGGCGAGCACTGTGGCCGAGTCGAGGCCACCGGACAGCAAAATTACCGCTTTCTTTGCAGTCATCTCTTCCTCAATTTTTCAATCCACAATCACCGGGCCAATCAGACACCCGGGATATCTCCCCACAGCAATTTGTGCAGCTGCATCTGCATGCGCACCGGCAACCCATCGGCCAGCACCCACTCCGCCAGCTGCCGCGCCGGCAATTGCTCATAGCTGGGCGAGAAAAGTACCTCCCCTACACGCTCTGGCAAGTTGTACTGATCCAGGGTAAATCTGGCCCACTCGTAATCGCCCCGGTCACAGATCACAAATTTGATCTGGTCATCGCGGGTGAGCACCTGCATATTTTCCATGCGGTTGCGGTGCTGCTCTCCGGAAGCTGGGGTTTTCAGATCCACAACCCGGGATACCCGTGGGTCCACCTGATCCACCGGCATGGCGCCACTGGTCTCCAATGATACCGAGTAGCCGGCGTCGCAAAGAGCTTCAAGTAAGGGCAGGCAATTGGGCTGGGCCAGAGGTTCGCCGCCAGTTACACACACATGGCGTGCGGGATGGCTTTGCACCTGCTGCAATATTTGCTCCAGGGTCATGCGCTCGCCGCCATAAAAAGCATATTCCGAGTCACAATAGGTACAGCGCAACGGACAACCGGTCAGTCGAACAAAAACCGTAGGCAGGCCACTTTCCCGCGCTTCTCCCTGAAGGGAGTAGAAAATCTCACTAATTCTGAGTGATTCTTTAGACAGATTGGTCATACACACCCGACACAAAAACGCCCGAATGGCACATGCCATCCGGGCGCGGGATCATAGGCTTTTTCTGCTCAAAAAACCAGCGATGCGAATTAGGCAACAGCAGCAGTTATTACTGCCACACCGGGCTAGAAGTTCTCCTGCAGATATTTTTTAGCCAGGTTTGATGCACGGGCATCACTCGCCGCCACCTGCTCCAGCAGGTTGCGCGCTTTCTGCTGATCTCCCAGCTGGTGGTAAACCGTTCCCAGCTTGTAACGACCATCCCAGACTTTATTAGAGTTCGGGTAGCCGTCCAGCAGGGCCACAAACCATCCGCGGGCCTCTTCCAAATTTCCCTGTACCAGCGCTATCTCACCCAGCCAATAATTGGCATTGGGGGCATACTGACCGTTGGGAAAGTCTTGTAGCAGACTCTTGAATTCAGCACTGGCGCCACCGTAGTCACCATTGCGAGCCAGACCAAAGCTGGCCTGATAGCGGTCGCGTTCACTCTTGCCGTCTTTCGGCCCCTGGGGCTTGGGCGGCATTGAGGAACCCCCTCCAACAGAGGCGCCACCACTGCCTTTAGTATCCACCGGCGGCTGAGCTGAGGGCTCTGTACCACTCAGGCGCGCTATACGCCGGTCCAGATCCATATAGTCCTCGGTGCGCTGTTGTTTGAGACGCTTTATCTCGTGGCGCAGCTCCTCAACCGTACCGCGCAATTCGCGCACTTCCTGCTGCAATACCTGCATCTGGTAGTAGGCTTCAGCCTGGGGGTTGGTCTTAGCTTTGGGACTGGGGGTTGTGGCGCGGGCGAGGTAGATGTCCTCGTTACTAGCGTCACTTGAGACGGTCGACGACTCCTGGCTGCTGGCAGTCAGGTCGACAATCGGGGCTTGGGAGAATACGGGCGATGCCGCAGCCATTATGGCAGCGGCGATCGCCAGTTTTCTAATCGTAAAAGCCATTGGCATCCATTTTGACGATTAGTTAATAACAACGCGACGGTTCATCGCACGGGCAGCTTCGTTAGAGCCCATTTGAGCCGGGCGCTCTTCACCGTAGCTGATTACTTCCAGGTTAGCTGCGTCTACGCCCTGCAGTACCAAAAAGTCGCGTACAGCATTGGCGCGGCGCTCACCCAGAGCCAGGTTGTACTCGCGGGTGCCCAGTTCGTCAGCGTGGCCTTCGAGGCGAACAGCAGTAGCATTACTGCGCATGCGGTCGGCGTGACGGATCAGCAGTTCACGGGTTTCCGGCTTCAGCAGGGACTGGTCGAAGTCAAAGTAAACCACATTTTCCAACGGAGCCATGGTTTCAGCTTCATCTACAACGTTAGTTTCAACTTGAGTATCAGCCTCAGGCTGAGTGTACTCTTCACCGCTGGTGTTGTCGCTGCTGGTATTGCTACAACCGGCCATTACTGCCAGAACACAGGCCAACCCCAGGCCCGTTTTTACTGATTTCAACATAAGCTACTCCGCTTTTAGTGTTATCGAAAATCCTGAAAGATTTTTAAAATTGGTCTTATAAATACCCTACGCTTCAGAGCGCTGGGCCCCCGCCTCAATCAAAGTATGGCGACCATGCCGGTTCACGGACATCGCCTCTCTGTGAGGGTAAGTTGTACTTCACCCCGGCATCCAGCGATACCGCAGCCAGAATGCCCTTGTCTCCGCGCTTGGTTGCGTACATCAGCATGGCCCCATTGGGTGCAATGCTGGGGGACTCATCCAGGGTGGTCTCCGTGAGGACACGCATCCTGCCCGAGTTAATATCCATCGTGGCGATGGTAAAGGTTCCCCGGTTGCGATGTACCATGACCAACGTTTTCCCATCAGGAGAAACACGCGGCCGCGCATTGTAGTCGCCATCGAAGGTTAAGCGGTCGACTTGACCAGTGGCAAGAGTCAATTGGTAAATTTGTGGCTTCCCTCCCCTATCTGAGGTGAAAACCAGCGATTTACCATCCGGCATCCAGTTCGGCTCGGTATCGATGGAGAAGTGTCTGGTCATGCGAGTGAACTTACCACTCGCCAAATCCAGTACATAGATCTCCGGGTTGCCGTCCTTGGAGAGCACCATCGCCAACTTGGTTCCATCAGGAGACCAGGTTGGCGAGCTATTGATGCCCTTGAAGTTGGTTAGTTGTTTGCGTTCGCCTGTGCGCAAGTTTTCGCGGAAAATCGCCGGGCGGCCGGTCTCGAAAGAAACATAGGCCAGCTCCTGGCCGTTGGGCGACCACATGGGCGACATCACTGGCGCACTAAAGCGGCGAACCTGCTTGGCACGGGCACCGTCGATATCCGAGCGCATCAGCACATAGCTGGGCTTGCCGCCGCGCTTCTCTTCCTGCACATACACCATCTCTGTGGAGAAGGCGCCGCGAATACCAGTGATGGCCTCAAAGATTTCATCGGCGGCGCGGTGGGCGATATCGCGCAACTGGGTTTGGCCGCCACGTACCTGTTTGGTGAACATCTTGTGCTGGCCGAAAACATTAACCAGGTCAAAAGTCAGCAGGTAGCCCGAGGCCTGGGGCTCGATACGACCGGTAACAATGTACTCGGTGCCGAGGATACGCCAATCGCGGAACACCACATCTTCCGGAGTTTTAGGGAAGGACAGCATGTCCTCCTTGGGTACCGGAGAAAAAAGGCCGCTGCGGCGCAGGTCGGCGGAAATAATTCCAGAGACATCCTCTTTGAGGACACCACCGCCTGACCAGCTGAATGGGGATACCGCGATCGGGGTGGGGTCATCGATACCACTGGTGATATCCACCACCAGCTGGGCGCGAGCCCCCAGGCTCACCGAGGCGATTGCAATAATGACGACTGTCTTCAGTAAACTCTTGATCATTGGCGCAGATCTTCGACTTTAAAGTTCAAAATTGTGGTGCGGACTTCCCGCTCAAATATCACCGGCTCCTCCTGGGCCAACTTGGCCACTTCAGGAAAGACTTCCACCCGACGGATGGCGGTGAGTACCGATCGATCCAGGGCCGCATTACCACTGCCCTCGACGATATTAGTTGCCACCACCCGGCCGGTGGGGACAAAATTTATTTTTACCTTGGTCAACATGCCGTTACGGGCACTCGGTGGGCGACTCCACACGGCTTCAATTTGCTGTTGAATCGCTTGGGCTACAGACATCACCGCCTGCTGCCCATCATTGGCATCAAGCAGCTCCTGTTCATCCTCCAGCGCTTCATTGAAAGAGCTCTCTCGCTCTTTGGCCAGCTGCTCCTTGAGTTCTTTTTCCTTACGCTCTTTTTCTTTGCGTTCTTTCTCGCGCTGGGCCTTCTCCTGCTTAGCCTTGCGATCGGCTTCGACTTTGGCCTTGCGCTTTTTCTCCGCTTCCTGCTTTTTCTTTTGCTCCAGGGCCGCGCGGCGCTTGCGCTCAACTTCGGCCTTGCGTTTTTGCTCAGCCTCGCGCTGGGCGCGCTGCTGAATTTTGTCTACTTTTTTGGGCAGTTTCTTCTTTGGCGTCGCCGCCTCAATGGTTACCAGCTTGGCCTGCACAAACTTCGGCATCGGTTTGCGCTCGGGCATACTGCTGGCTTCCCAACCATAGGTAATGGCAGTGATTAGCGCCCCGTGTAACAGGAGGCTAATTATTATCGCCAATACATAAAAGCCTTTATTCACCGGCACCCTACCCCTGCGGTGGCTCTGTCACCAGGCCGACACTGGGTGCACCCGCCTGCTGCAGCTCGGTCATGGCATTGACGATCAAGCCATAGCGGGCCTCGCTATCGCCCCACACCAGCACCGGGGTTTTCGGCTTTTGCCGCAACACCTTGGCCACCGTCTCCTTGATCTCAGTGAGAGACTTGGCCTCCTGCTCATCGGTACCCAGATTTAGGTAGTAGGTGCCATCGGCACGCACCGAAATAATCAAAGGCTCCTCATCGGTGTCCTCCATCGGCGCCGAGGGCGCATTTGGCAGGTCCACTTTGACCCCTTGCATCAACAATGGTGCCGTGACCATAAAGACAATCAACAGCACCAGCATCACATCGATGTAGGGCACCACATTGATCTCGGAGACCAGCTTTTTCTTGGTTCCCTTGCGAAACACACTCATAGGGTTCGCCTACTCACTACTCAGCCGGAGTGCACTTTGCGGTGCAGGATAGAGGAAAACTCCTCGGCGAAAGTTTCGTAGCTGGACAACAGCCACTCCGCCTTGGCCGAGTAACGGTTGTAGGCCATTACCGCGGGAATCGCCGCGAACAAACCCATGGCCGTTGCCACCAGTGCCTCACTGATACCCGGGGCTACAGTGGCAATGGTGGCTTGGTGCATAGTGGCGAGACCGCGGAAGGAGTTCATAATCCCCCAAACGGTGCCGAACAGGCCGATATAGGGGCTAACGGAGCCTACAGTCGCCAGAAACGGCAGGTTCATCTCTACCTTTTCCTGTTCCCGGGACATGGCCACGCGCATGGCGCGCTCGGTACCTTCCATAACCGCTTCCGGGCCACTACTGCCCTGCTGGCGCAGGCGGGTAAACTCAGTAAAGCCAGCGCGAAACAGGGATTCGACCCCATCGGTCTTTCCTTTTTCGGCGCGCTCGTTGCCCTCGCGAAAAAGTTTGTTCAGATCTGCACCGGACCAGAAACGACGTTCAAAATTATTGAGCGCGCGTTTGGCCTGGGATAAGTAGAGCCCGCGCTGGATAATCATGACCCAGGACACCACAGAAGCCAGTAACAGCAGCAACATGACGAGCTGTACCAACAGGCTGGCGTTCTGAATTAGCCCCCAAAGAGAAAGTTGTTCACCGGCGTTCATCTTCTTAAATAACTGCCTTTAATGCTGAATAAATAGGTTCCGGCAGGGCACAGGGCCTGCGGCTGTCGTCAGCGACACAGGCCACTTTGACCACGCCTTCGCAAATTAGCTCATCGCCGCGCCAAATTTTTTGCTCAAAAGTCACTGCGGCACGCCCCAGTTTGCCAATCGCCGCCGTGGCGCGCAATGCGTCATCGAGCCTGGCGGAACGACGGTACTGGACCTCGGCGGAATGTACCACCAACAGTACACCTTCCTGCGGCATTGCCGGCTTATCATACCCGAGGGAGCGCAACAGTTCTGTGCGCGCGCGCTCCATATACTTCAAATAATTCACGTAATACACGATGCCGGCCGCATCGGTATCTTCGATATAAACCCTTACAGGAATACCGAACTCTTCCTTCATTGAATTTCCCTCACTTCCACAGCACCCAACCCAAAAGCACCAGGTGCTGAATCATCAACTGATCTTATCCGGCTTAGGCAGGCCAAAATGCTCATAGGCGAGCCCGGTAACTACTCGCCCACGGGGTGTCCGGGCAATATAGCCCTGCTGGATCAGGTAGGGCTCCAATACATCTTCCAAAGTATCCCGCTCTTCGCTCACAGCAGCGGCGAGACTATCCACCCCCACGGGACCACCATCAAATTTCTCGATCATCGCCAACAGCATACGTCGATCCAGAGAGTCGAAGCCTTTTGCATCCACATTGAGCATATTCAAAGCGGCATCGGCGATATCAGTATCCACCGCACCATCGCCCTTAACATCTGCGTAATCGCGCACACGGCGCAGCAGGCGATTGGCAATCCTCGGGGTACCGCGGGCGCGACGCGCCACTTGTAAGGCTCCGCCTTCATCCATCTCAACCCCCATCAACCTAGCGGAGCGACGCACGATACTGGTGAGGTCTTGCACGTTGTAGAATTCCAGCCGCTGCACTATGCCGAATCGATCGCGTAGGGGCGAGGTGAGCAGGCCCGCTCTGGTAGTGGCCCCCACCAGAGTAAAGGGTGGCAGATCCAACTTGATTGAACGCGCCGCCGGCCCCTCGCCGATCATAATATCCAGCTGGTAATCCTCCATGGCCGGATACAAAACCTCTTCTACATGGGGGCTGAGCCTGTGAATCTCGTCGATAAACAGTACGTCCCCAGGTTCCAAATTCGTCATTAGCGCGGCCAGATCACCGGCCTTCTCCAGCACCGGCCCCGAGGTAGTCTTGATCGCAACACCCATCTCTGCGGCAATAATATTGGCCAGAGTGGTTTTACCCAGACCTGGAGGACCGAATACCAATGTGTGATCCAGGGCCTCTTTGCGCAGTTTGGCCGCCTGAATAAAGATCTCCATCTGCTCGCGCACCACTGGCTGACCCACATAGTCGGCCAGTGCTTTAGGGCGCACAGCGCGGTCGTACTGCTCTTCCTGCCCAGAGGGCCCCGCTGGTTCGGGGGCTACTAAACGATCGGCTTCAATCATCGCAACAACTCCAAGCCTCCCGCTTTAGGCGGGTGCCATGCCCTTTAGGGCCAGGCGGATAAGGGTGGCACTGTCGGCTTCCGGCTGCTCCTTGCTCGCGCGGGCCACCATTTTGCTGGCCTCAGTGGGCTTGTAACCCAGGGCCACCAGGGCGCTCTCCGCCTCGCCGGTATGATCTACCTTGGGTGCTGTGGCTGCCGCCATCAATGGAATATCGTTGGAATCACCGAAATCCGGGGTCAACTTATCGCGCAGCTCTACAATCAAACGCTCGGCCGTCTTCTTGCCAACGCCTGGTACCTTTACCAGTGCCGCAACATTATCCTCAGCCACACAGCGTGCCAAAGCCGCACCATCGAGACCGGATAAAATTGCCAGGGCCATCTTGGGGCCCACACCACTAACCTTGATCAAGGTTCTGAACAGTTTGCGATCGGCGTCGCGGATAAAGCCGTAGAGTTGCTGGGCCGTTTCGGAAACCGCCAAGTGCGTGTGTACTTGAACCGGCTGTCCCAGGGCGGGCAATTCAAAAATTGTGGTCATAGGCGCGAGTACTTCGTAGCCCACCCCTTGCACATCAATCAGTAACAAAGGGGGCTGTACCGCGGCCAGAGTGCCACTCAGTCTTCCAATCATGTGTTGTTCCAGGTTTATCTATCGCTGCCCACAATGAGGGCCAAGTTCTGCAGAGTTTTCTAAACGCTGAGGCGACCGCGGCGAAAGCGGCTGCGCGCTCCGCCGGCGGTAAATAGCAGAGTCTGCTCCGTGTGCATATGGCAGAGAGCCACGGCGAGTGCATCGGCGGCATCCTCCTGGGGAGTCCCCGGTAGTGACAGCAAGGTTTTGACCATGTGCTGCACCTGCAGCTTATCGGCTGCACCACTGCCCACCACCGCTTGTTTGACCTTGCGCGCTTCATACTCAGCCACGGCGAGACCACTATTGGCCCCGGCCACTATGGCTGCACCGCGCGCCTGGCCCAGTTTCAGGGCTGAGCCCGCACTCTTAGACATAAATACATTTTCAATTGCCATCTGCGCCGGTTGGTATTGCTGAGCGATCTGAGAAACCGCGTCGAAAATCAGCTTTAGGCGTTCAGGTAGGGGGCCTTCGGGAATACGAATTACCCCACTGGCCACATAGCGGGCCTTACCCCGTTCTACATCGATAATTCCATAGCCGGTTTTACGCGAGCCGGGGTCAATACCCAGGATTCGGGTCAAGAGGTGTTCCCCAAATATCTGTATGTTTATATAGTGGCGGGAGTGTCCCAAGGTGGGAGCGAGGCGTCAAGAGAGATCGCAGACAGCATAGAAAAAGTGGCTATCTGCTGAAGCGATATGAGGGTAAACCGGAGCAAACACCGTCTGCCCCGGCCGGCCTGAACCGGGACTCAGCCCAGCTCTTCCATCATCTCTGCGGGAATATCCGCGTTGGTGTAAACATTTTGCACATCGTCGAGATCCTCCAGCATCTCGATCAGGGCCAACACCTTCTCTGCCCCCTCTTTATCCAACGGGATAGTGGTGGACGGAATCATGGCGATTTCAGCGCTGTCCGGCGTGAAGCCTGCGGCTACCAGCGCATCTTTCACCGTGAGGTAATCCTGGAATTCAGTGGTCACCTCAACGCTGCCATCATCGTTGGTTTCGATATCCTCAGCACCCGCTTCCAGGGCCGCTTCCATCAGCGCGTCTTCATCCACGCCAATGTCGTAAAACATCTGGCCTTTGCGGGTGAACAGGTAGCTTACGGAGCCATCGGTACCCAGGTTGCCGCCGCGCTTGGAGAAAGCGTGGCGAACCTCGGCCACTGTACGGTTGCGGTTGTCGGTCAAACACTCCACCAGTACTGCGACACCGCCGACACCGTAACCTTCATAAACCACAGCTTCATAGTTATCACCTTCCGCATTGCCGGCGCCGCGGGCAATGGCTTTATCGATGGTGTCGCGCTTCATGTTCGCGCCCAGAGCCTTGTCGATAGTCGCGCGCAATGTCGGGTTATCGTCCGGGTTGGGGCCCGCCTTGGCAGCTACGGTCAGCTCACGAATGATCTTGGTAAAGATCTTGCCGCGCTTGGCATCCTGAGCCGCTTTACGATGCTTGATATTGGCCCATTTACTATGTCCGGCCATGTTCCGTCTCTCTTCAATCTGTGCGAGGGATGGGCCAATAAGCGAAGCGAAATGCCCATCACCACGATTTGACAGGCCCGCTTCGCCCAGCCCGTCGGGGGAAAATCAGCTGATTTTTTCTTCTTTCTGGCGCAGGCGAATATTCAGCTCGCGCAACTGCTTGGCATCCACCGTGCCCGGAGCATCCGTCATGACACAGGCGGCACTCTGGGTTTTGGGGAAGGCAATCACATCGCGAATAGAATCGCTGCCAGTCATCAACATTACCAAGCGGTCCAGACCAAAGGCCAGGCCTCCATGGGGCGGCGCACCATACTTGAGAGCATCCAACAGGAAGCCGAATTTCTCGCGCTGCTCTTCTTCATCGATACCGAGAATACGGAACACCGCTTGCTGCATGGCCTGATCGTGGATACGCACAGAACCGCCACCCAGCTCGGTACCATTCAGCACCATATCGTAGGCGCGCGACAGTGCCCCCAGTGGGTTTTGCTCTAACTCTTCGGGGCTACAGGAAGGTGCAGTAAACGGATGGTGCAACGCGGTGAGGCTGCCGTCATCATTTTCCTCAAACATTGGGAAGGCCACTACCCATAGGGGCGCCCACTCACTGGTGTACAGATTGAGGTCTTCACCCAACTTGCAGCGCAGCGCACCCAGCGCTTCGGAGACCACTTTGGCAGTATCCGCGCCGAAGAAAATAATATCGCCGCTCTCAGCCTCAAGCCGATCCAGAATGGCAGCACGAGTCTCAATAGGCAGGAATTTCACGATCGGCGACTGCAGGCCATTCTCCAGATCGGAGCGGTCGTTCACCTTCACATAGGCCAGACCCTTGGCACCGTAGATGCCCACAAACTTGCCGTAGTCATCGATCTGCTTGCGGGTCAGCTTGTCGCAACCACCGCTCACCTTGATAGCCGCTACGCGACCTTTGGGATCATTGGCCGGTCCAGAGAACACCTTGAAGTCCACTTCGGTCATCAGGTCTTTGATCTCTACCATTTCCAGCGGAATGCGCAGATCCGGCTTGTCAGAGCCGTAGCGCAACATCGCCTGGTAATGGGACATACGTGGGAATTCACCCAACTCAATGCCTTTCAATTCCTTGAACAGCTTGCGCACCATGCCCTCAGTGATCGACATAATCTCTTCTTCGTCGAGGAAAGAAGTCTCGATATCGATCTGAGTGAATTCCGGCTGGCGATCGGCGCGCAGGTCTTCATCACGGAAACACTTGGCAATCTGGTAGTAACGATCGAAGCCGGACACCATCAACAACTGTTTAAACAGCTGCGGAGACTGCGGCAGGGCAAAGAATTTGCCATCGTGGGTGCGGCTCGGCACCAGGTAATCGCGCGCGCCTTCGGGGGTGGCGCGGGTCAGGATCGGGGTTTCGATATCGAGGAAACCGTGCTCATCCAGATAATTGCGAATGGCCGTGGTGAGCTTGGAGCGGAAATACAGATTGTTCTGCATCTCGTTGCGACGCAGGTCCAGGTAGCGGTACTTGAGGCGCACGTCCTCACCCACAGCGGTGTGCTCATCCAGCTGGAAAGGCACCGTCTCGGCGGTATTGAGAATTTCCAGTTCGGTGCCGTAAACCTCAACTTCGCCGGTCACCATATTCGGGTTGAGGGCTTCGGGGGCGCGGGCGCGCACACGGCCGGTCACCTTGAGGACATATTCGCTGCGCACGCGATCGGCCATTTCGAAATGCTCGGCCGCATCCGGGTCGAATACCACCTGAACAATTCCCTCGCGGTCGCGCAGGTCGATAAAGATTACACCGCCGTGATCGCGGCGGCGGTCGACCCAGCCACAGAGGGTTACTACACGGTCTATGTCCGCGGAACGAAGGACGCCACAGTAGTCGCTGCGCATGGATGAAAATTCCCGTTATCGATAGGTAAAAAGGTTAAATAGAGAGTACACCGCACAAGCGGCTCCGCACAGCGGGTTTAAGCCGTCTTCGCCGTTTTTGCCGGCTGGCCACTTTTAGCTTTACTGCCATTGGCCGCATCACCGGCCAAATTTTTCTTACTGCCGGTCTTAAAATCTGTCTCGTACCAGCCGCCGCCCTTGAGACGAAATCCCGCTGCTGAAATCTTCTTGTGCAACTCGGCCTTGTCACAGGCTGGACAGTCTTTGAGGGGGTTGTCGCTCATGCGCTGCAAGGCCTCCATCTCGTGGCCGCAGGCATTGCACTGGTATTCATAGATCGGCATTACTCGGTACCCGATGCTGGAAAAAGGGGGACAGAGTATACATGAGCCCCCCAGAGGGAAGAAGCAGGCACCCCCTTTTGGCCTTTGTAGAAGGGGTTTGGGATCTCAAAACAGGTACAAAATAAGGAAAAAGCACTATTTTTCTAGTATTTTCCCGTGCGGCCAAACAAAAACTATATATACTTCCCACCATCACCCGCTGAGACGCCGTTTTGTGGATGCAGCGCAGCGGGAGACCGAACACACTTTTACCGGATATACACCGAACAACAAAGAAGGAAGTAAGCTATGGCAATCGCCAAGAAAGCTGCCAGCAAAACCACTGCTGCCAAAAAGGCTCCAGCCAAGAAAGCCGCTGCCGCTCCAGTTAAGAAAGTAAAAGCGATCAAAGAGAAGTTCACCAAAACCCAGGTGCTGAACCAGATCGCAGAAAATACTGAACTGTCCCGCAAGCAGGTACAGTCTGTTCTGGACGAGCTGAGCGATATTATTGAAGGCCACATCAAGAAGCGCGCTGTTGGCGAATTCTCCCTGCCGGGCCTGATGAAAATCACCACTGTGAAGAAGCCAGCCAAAAAAGCCCGTAAAGGTATCAACCCCTTCACTGGTGAAGAGACTGTCTTCAAGGCCAAGCCTGCAAGCATCCAGGTAAAAGTTCGCCCGCTGAAGAAGCTGAAGGAAATGGCTGAGTCCTAAGACTCCCAGCCTCAGGCACTAAACCCCGCAACTGCGGGGTTTTTTTATGCCCCTATATATCATCTAAAGATTGGCCATAGCCCCATTCTTAGCTACACCAATTTCCCCTTTAACCACGCCCTTATCAATTTCAGCAGGGTGTAGCTTCCACAAAAAATAACCGATCCCATACGGGAGTCTATCCGGCAATATTTATTAGCTGATGAATAGCGTAAAATAACCAGCTTACCGATAATTGAACCCAGTTTATTCCTATGCGCGCATCCCGTTACCTTATCGCCACCCAGAAAGAAACGCCCAACGACGCGGTAGTAATCAGCCATCAGCTGATGCTGCGCGCCGGTATGATCCGCCGTCTCTCCTCCGGCCTCTACACCTGGCTGCCCACCGGCCTGCGCGTACTGCGCAAAGTAGAGCGTATTGTGCGTGAAGAGATGAATAGTGCCGGTTCCCTGGAAGTATTAATGCCGGTAGTGCAGCCGGCGGAGCTGTGGGAGGAGTCCGGCCGCTGGCAGCAGTACGGCCCGGAATTACTGCGTATCCAGGATCGCCACTCCAATAACTTCTGCCTGGGCCCAACCCACGAGGAAGTTATTACCGACCTGATCCGCAATGAGATCAAAAGCTACAAGCAGCTGCCTGCCAATTTCTACCAGGTACAGACAAAATTCCGCGATGAAATTCGCCCGCGTTTTGGTGTGATGCGCGCGCGTGAATTCACCATGAAGGATGCCTACTCCTTCCACATCGATGCGGATTCCCTGCAGGAGACTTACGACATTATGCACGGCGCCTACTGCCGCATTTTTGATCGTATTGGCCTGGACTACCGCCCGGTGCTGGCGGATACCGGCTCTATCGGCGGTTCCAGCTCCCATGAGTTCCACGTTCTGGCACAGAGCGGTGAAGATGATATCGCTTTCTCCACCGAATCCCGCTACGCCGCCAATGTTGAGCTGGCCGAAGCCTTGGCCCCTGCTGGCGAGCACGCTGCACCGAGCCAGGAAATGCAGGAAGTACACACACCAGGGCAAAAAACCATCGCCGATGTCAGCGAATTCCTGAACAGCGACCCCACCCATTCGGTAAAAACCCTGATCGTGCTGGGTGAATGCGAAGAGGGTGAAACCGCGCCCCTGGTTGCGCTGGTGCTGCGTGGCGACCATGAACTGAACGAACTGAAAGCAGAAAAGTTGGCCGGCATCGCCAGCCCATTGCAGTTCGCCCCAGAGCAGCGTATTGCCGATGAACTGGGCTGCAATATCGGTTCTTTAGGACCCGTTGGCATGAAGCTCGAAACCATTGTGGACCGAGCTGCGGCACACCTGGCGGACTTTATCTGTGGCGCCAACCGCGACGATTACCACTTCACCGGCGTGAACTGGGGCCGCGACGTGGAACTTGGCCGCGTTGAAGACCTGCGCAATGTCGTTGCCGGTGACGCCAGCCCCGACGGCCAGGGCACCCTGGAAATCAAACGCGGAATCGAAGTCGGCCATATTTTCCAGCTGGGTGACAAATACAGCCGCGCCATGAACGCCACCGTACTCGATGAGAACGGCAAGGAGCAGGTCATGTCCATGGGCTGTTACGGCATTGGAGTATCCCGGATTGTCGCCGCCGCTATTGAGCAAAACCACGACGACTCTGGCATTATCTGGCCAGACGCCATAGCGCCGTTCCAGTTGGCAATTGTGCCCATCAATATGCACAAGAGCGATGTGGTACGGGAAAAGTGTGAGCACCTGTATGAATCCCTGCGCAGCAAAGGCGTCGATGTACTGCTAATGGATGAGCCCAAGGCTCGCTTGGGTGGCATGCTCGCAGATGTCGAATTAATCGGTATCCCCCACCGCATCGTTATCGGCGACCGCGGCCTGGAGAAAGGCATTGTGGAATACAAGGGCCGCGCCGATGCTGAGAGCCAGGAGTTTGCGGTATCCCAGCTGGAGGAAGTACTGCTGGAGAAATTCGGCCTGCGCTAATCTGATGATGAGATAGATTTTCTTTATCTATCTCAAAATACCTCCGTGAAATGCCAACACAGCACTTTAAGTCCGTTGGTATTTCACAGCCCCATTCAATTCAAATGCCTCTCCCTGTCCAGATTTGCGTAAAAGGTCCATAAAAGGCGCTACCCAATCTCCCTGGATCTCGTAAAATTCCCAACATGATAAGAAAAGCTATTACCGCGATGGGGTTCTGCCTTATCTGCTGCGGTGCGATATCCCAGACTAACACCAAGCAAGTGGACCCCGAGTTGCGGCTCGCCCTGCGCGAGGCCATTACTCAGGCAGACAGCTTTGTCGATCGCTTCGATGCGGAGGTGTGGCTGATGTCAAAATCCCAGCCCTTAGCACGCTACATCAAAGACCCTAAAAGGCGCATGCACGTTCTTAAGGCTGTTCATCGCGAGGCAACCCGAGCGGGTTTACGCCCGGAAATTGTTCTAGCGGTAATCCAGATCGAGAGTGCCTTTAACCCCTACGCAGTATCCCGGGTAGGCGCGCAAGGCATGATGCAGGTAATGCCATTTTGGAAGAAAGAGATCGGCCGTCCCGGTGACAACCTGATTGATATGGATACCAACCTTCGTTACGGCTGCACCATCCTCAAGCACTACATCAAAAAAGCGAAGGGCAATCTGGCCAACGCCCTCGCCTACTACAACGGCAGCTATGGCCGCCACACCTATAGCAGTAAGGTGCTGGATGCCTGGGCCAACCGCTGGAGATAAGTCGTGACTTCAGGCTATTTATTTTTTTCCGGCGGGGCCTGCGCCTTACTCTTACTGGCCGCAACCAAGGTTTCCGTCAATCACCGACGTCTCGCGGCGGGCCGCTGGCTGATCTTGGTTTTGATCGGTGTTATCTGTTATTTACTGTTACCGACACTCCCTCCCCTTGTCGGGCTTATGGGGCTGCTGATTCACCTGCCGGTGATTCTGGTGCCCGCCGCCTTCTGGTTGTTTACCCACTTGCTCTGTCGCGAGGAAGAACCCTTTCCCCGCTGGGGCTGGATGCCTATCGGCCTCTCCATTGCCTTTAGTGTCGCCGCTAGTCACTCGCCAATCCCTTTAGGCAATAGCGCCGAAGAGGTTTTTTTTAATCTGTCCCAATTTACCCGCTTAGGCCTGATTGGCCTGGGCATGCTCACCCTACTCGGGCAATTTCACTCAGATTTGGTGGAGGAGCGTCGTCGCTTGCGCGCCATACTGTTGATTGCGGTGGGCACTTATATGCTGATCGTTATCAGTGCTGAATCATTGTTTGCCTACCGCCCCGTCCCCAATGGTGTGCCAACTCTTCACGCCCTACTCGCCAGCCTGCTGTCCCTGGCAGCCTGTTTATGGCTGCTTGCGCTCTCACCCAGCGCCCTGGGCGACTCTCTACCACAACCAGCAACAGATATCCCTGAAGAGGAAGCCCCACCTCCAGCACCTGTACCAACCTTGGATGAGCAGCAGCAGATGCAATTGGCTAAATTGCAAAAGCATATGGAAGGTGGAGGCTATCGACACACCGGGTTGACCATTCGCGAACTGGCGGAGCAACTGGATACCCGCGAGCACCTGCTGCGTACACTGATAAACCGCCACTTGGGCTATCGAAACTTCAACGAATATCTCAATCAATTTCGCATTGATGAGGCCAGCGCTCGTCTGGCCGATCCGGAACAGGCGCATCTACCAGTGCTGACCATCGCCCTGGATATCGGCTACCGATCTCTCAGCCCGTTTAATGCCGCTTTTAAGCGCCGTCACAACCAGACCCCAACCGAGTACCGTCGCGACAAGCTGCCCGCCTAAGAGGGCAGCAATTCGGAATTCGTCAGCATTTTTTCATTTTCCGTAAGCCTCAGTCAGCAAAGCCCCCCAGACTGCAAGCACTGATGCAAAAGCTCCCCATGTGGGTAGCACTTAGAATCCCAAAAGATCCTCAATATCCAACGCTGCCCCTTTAGCAACGCCGATGAAAAAGGATGGTGAAAAAGATGGATTTCTTCGCAGATGTGGCTGATTACGGAACCACCCACTTTAAATTGACCCTATTTCGCTATGTGTTGGCGGCTTCTGTGATGAGTATCTGCGCGAGCTGGCTGTTTCGCGCCTGGATGAACCGGCGCCGCATCCAAAAACGGCATGCTAGCTGGGGGGATATTCGCCGGGAAGTCAGCTACTCCATGCTGACCGTTTGTATTTTCACCCTGTTTGGCATCAGCATAAATTTGCTACAGGATATGGGGATCGCCAAGCTGTATTGGAACTGGAATGACTACCCGCTCTGGTGGAGCATCTTGAGCCTGCCTGTGGTAATTCTCCTGCATGACGCCTATTTCTACTGGACCCATCGGGCAATGCACCACCCAAAGCTGTTTAAGCACTTCCACAAGCTACACCATATGTCGCGAACCCCAACTCCCTGGACTGCCTATAGCTTTTCTATCGGTGAAATATTTATCAACGGACTTTTCTCTCCACTGATCGCCCTAACGATACCATTGCACCCAAGTATCTGGCTTAGCTTCCTTTTCATAATGATTTTCCGCAACGCCATGCTGCATACAGGCCGCGAATTCCACCCACGCAGCTGGGTCGATGGCGTGCTGGATAATATGACCACCACAACTCATCACGATCTGCATCACCAGCGTTTTCAGGGCAATTACGGTTTTTACTTCACTTGGTGGGACCGCCTAATGGGCACGGAATTTAAGGACTACAAAGAAGTTTTCCGTCAGGCTGTAGACGGTAAACTACACGGCGGACAGCAGGTGGAAACTACCACGCTGGAACAGCACTCCAGCGATGACAACTCTGGGAAAATAACCGCCTGATCAATGGCTGCAGTGCAATCACTGGCTTTCAAAGTAGAGAGTCAACGGAAGTGTTATCAAACTGATAAAAGAGGTGGCAACCACCATTGCGGATGCAACGCCGCCATCGCATCCATAGCGTTTCGCCAGTACGGCGGCGATCGCCCCAGAGGGCATTGCCGCCTGTAAAACCAATAGCTCCCGCTCGATGTGCGGTAACTCAATTGGCATTGCCAGAGCCCATGCCACCATAGGCTCTGCCACCAGCTTTAACAGGACGACCACCAGGATCAGGCCCGCCAGTTGGCGCACAGCGATGGGGCGCAGGGCCAGACCGATACTAAATGCCACCAGCACGATCAAGGATTGTCCGGAAATCCGTAATATATCCTCCAGCAGCTGCACAGTAACATTCCCCTGGGGCAGGCCAAATAGGGAAATAATTGTGCCTAAAACCATCGTGATAAAAATTGGTGATACAAAGAAAGGCTTACAGGCCTGCCAAACATTGACCTGCTCTCCCTCATCCCGGCCGAAATAAATGGCCACAGCAACACCGACAGTAAATACAGATAAAAGTGCGCCATATTCACCAATGAGAACACTGTCTCTCATAACCAGAGGGTTATCGTGAAAAATCCGACGAATCAGCGATAACCCTAAAGTCGAAGAGCCGCCAAAACCCGCAACCAACACGATCGAGCCGAGGGTCTTACGCCCCAGCCCCATCAATTTACCCACTGCCCACGCAGGCACCATGATTGCAATACTCACAGCAAATAAGGCCAGTGCGGGAAGAAGAGCCTGGGAAGAGAAAGGGACTTTAATCAAGCTATGTAAAATTACTGCGGGCAACGCAAAGTCTGTTGCCAGACGCCCAAATACTCCTTGTTCTTCTCTAAGAATCACCCCGCGACTTCGCAGCCAAATCGCGCAGGCACAGAGCGCAACCAGGATAACCAGAGCTTCCACCAAACTTTGGAATTGAGACATGACTCATATCCATCTGTGACAGGATGCGGCAAACACCAGGCCAAAGCCTTTGAACACAGGCCAAACTTCTCTCAGTATTAACGCGAAAAGTAAGAACTGCCCACAGGCCAAAGTCACCGGTGAACAGAGCTAAGGACGATCCCTGTATTTAGCTGTTTTGGATTAATGCCCGTGTTGCAGGGGAAGCCAACGAGATTCCCGATAACAGTAGAGCCCCCAAATTACCATGATCACTTCCAGGGCGAAGAACAGTAAATTACGTTCATCGAAGCTACCGCTGGAAAACATGCCAAAGAGACGGCCAGCCGCAAATCCAATGTAAGAGATTGAGAGTGAAGCATAGGCGGCACGGCGGTGAGGGCGCATGGCCAACGCAATCAGTAAGAGAACGGCGATTGCCAACATAAAGCCGGCGTAAGTTGCAAGAAACTCGGGCACAGCGGTAGGTGAGGTAAATGAAAACCCGATAGCCGCAGCAAACGACTCCGGATTAAACAGGGCCCCAAGACCGATAGACGCAAAAGCCAATAAATTGAGAGTCAGGTAGACTCGCCCTAAATATTTCAACTGCCACTCCCCTGCACCAGCGGTGATTACCAGCCTCTGGATAGCAGCTTTCCAACCACTGTCGCTGCACAGAAGCCTGTCTAAAGTATATATGAGGTTACAGCCGCCACTCTTTCAATTGGATCACCAACCTCACAAAATGGACATAAAAGGGAGGTAAGTCCTTTAAATTCCGCACAGGATCAAGCCAGACCACCCGCCTGACAGCTAATTCAACCGATTAGAATCCCCGAAGAAAACGGCTCAAAACAGCATGGGTACCCGCCACCTAGGCCAGCCGGAAATTAATCTGGCCGACTAGAGACACCACATTTAACACGCTTGTACAAGAAGGCAGGGCTTACCGCAACAAAATTGTCATACGCATGGCGCAGACTGAGCAGCTCTCCGCAATCTCTAGGCAGGATAACTATTAATCATGCTCAACTCTTTGAGCTGGGGCGCTTCAAGCTATTGAACAAACAGCAAGGAAAGCAAGAGAAAGGATTCTTGACCAGCTGGCAACAGTCTCTATTCGCTGTAGGTATCGCCGAAGAATAAGGATCACTTTTTGACCAGCATGTCAGAAAGTGCAAACGAAAGCCGCACCACAAATAAGGAGCAGACAGTGGCATTAAACCTGCCCACTGCCTGGCCTGTTCCTAATCCTGGAAGAGAAGCTCCAGTGGATAACCGGTAAAAGGCTTGGTTTTCTCGATCACCAAATGCGAAGTCATACGCGAGATAGCGGCCTCCTCATTGGCCAGTAACTGCTCGGAAACCCGGTTGAAGTCTGCCGCATCAGGGCAAATAAAGCGCAGCATATAATCGAATTCACCAGACATCTTCACGCAGGAAACGATCTGTGGGATATCACTGATAATTCGCCGGAAGTTTTCACTGGTGCGCGCATCCTGGCGCTTCAGGGCCACATTCACATAAAACTCAGCATGGCGCACCTTGTCCAGATTGATCTCGGCAAGGAACTCACGGATATAACGCTCACTGGTAAGGCGCTTCACCCTGGCCAGGCAGGCGCTCTCCGACAAGCCAATTTGTTCACTCAAATTCAGGTTGCTAATACGGGCGTTAGTTTGCAGAGCCTGCAAAATACGCAAATTATGCCGGTCAATTTTCACGGAACTGATTTCTTTTGAATCTGAAAGGGGGCAAGGATAGCGGTAATCGCCGGAGGCTGAAACTCTATAACCTCCAGAGATGAAAAAGCCAGCCCCCGGCAAGAGAGGCTGAGAGCTGGCTACCGCCACTTGGGTTAACTAGCCTGGCGATTAGCGCAGGTGACAAAACGCTCGATTCGGTCCAGAGCGCGCGACAACTCACTGTCATCGGCCGCTAGCGTCAAACGCACATGATTCACCGCACTTTCACCAAAAGGTGTACCCGGCAATACTGATACCCGCTCGGCTTCTAGCAGGGCCTCGGCGAATACCTGACCAGAGCTGGCCAACTCGGAAACATTGACCATCACAAACATACCCGCATCCGGGCTGTAACAGCTAAGCCCCGGAATTTTGCCGATTCTCTCAACGATCAAGTTGCGGCGACGTTCATAGGCGTCACGCATCTGTTTCACGAAATAGGTATCGAACTCCAGGGCAAAAGCCGCAGCTTCCTGGATAAACTGTGGGCAGCCGAAGATAGTGGCTCCGGCGAATGCCGCAAGGCGCTCCACCAGGGGGCCGCGCGCTACCGCCCAGCCCAGACGCCAACCACTCATGGCATGAGACTTAGACAGACCATCAATCACCACAATATTGTCCAGAGACTCTGCTGCTGTGCGCAATGAGGTATGGCGGCGGGCAAAAGTGATCATGGAGTACATTTCATCGGACACCAGCCAGATGTTGCGCTCACGGCAAAAGGCAGCCAGTTCACGCAACTGCTCGGGGGTTGCCATTGCACCGGTGGGATTGACCGGGGTATTGATCATGACCACTCGGGTCTCTTCAGTGACTGCCGCTTTGATCGAATCCACATCGAACGCAAAATTCTGTTCCGCCGGGCAGGCCACCCGCTTTACAGACAGCCTGAGACTGTCGCAAATGGGGACATAACCGATATACATCGGTTCAGGGATAACAATCTCCTCACCAGGGTTCAACAGGCAGGAAAGTACCGCGTAGATAGCATTGGTACCGCCGGGAAACACCACAACATCATCGGGATTGCAGGGATGGGGCGATACCTTACTCTCGATATCCGCGATAGCTCTGCGCAACACCGGCTCACCGGCGGCGGGAGAGTAATGAGTCCGCCCGACACCCAGGCGAGCGCGGGCAAAATCCAGAATTGGCTCGGGGGTATCGAAGTTGGGGTCCCCCACACAGAGGAAAATGACATCCTCCCCCTTATCGGCAAGATCATGGGCCCGGTCACTGACCGCCCAGACATTGGAATCCTCACAGTTCAGAGCCTCGCTTTGAAGGCTGAATTGGGGGGTAAAATCTGTCACGTTTTTCACTATTTATCTGCCATTTATGCCTGCTAAGGTAGCAACCATCAAAGTAATCTATACCGCTATATAGCCGCATATTTCGCATTACTCAGGAGTTTCTATGGGGATTACCGCAGAAAATTCTGAAGACATTGTCTACGCATAAAGGCGGGATAGACTGTTTGGCACCAATAGGTCACAAAATATCTATCGCAGGCGACCGAACAGCCTATCAGGCAGATGCCAGTACATCTGCTCCCTCCGATCACACACAGAAACAGATTCTCCAAACTGGCTCTATAAACGAACCCAGACTCCAAAGATGGCGCTCAGTTTAAGGCGCATTTCAACAGCAAAAGAAAAGATAAGAGTCATACATCCTTCACTTACAGCCAAGCCCCCAGTCAACCCCTCCCTACCGACTTAACTGAGGCAAATGTGCCAGAAATTATCTTTGGCGGCCTCTTTTTTCTGCAATCCAGGCCCATATATTGATTTCGAGGGAATAACGAAAACAGAGGGTTACTGTAATGAAAAAATATCTAGCGGTTGTATTCTTGCTTATCTCATCGCACGGCTTCTCCGCCACCTTCTCAGCAGAGCAAAAAAAGTCTCTCATCGATGCCCTTGAGCTTGAGATTTCCAACCGCTATATACTTCAGGAGAACATCCCCTCAATTCGTGAAAGCTTGCAAAAAATTGCACACTCCGAGGCCCTAAAAAAAATTAAAACTCCAAAACAAACAGCCGATCTACTTACTAAGGCACTGGAAAAACACGATAAGCATTTTGGTGTGCGTTGGTACGATCCAAACATCCCAAAGAAACAACCGAAGCGAGAGGATTGGTTCAGTAAACTAGCCAGGAAAAATTCTGGTTTTACGCGCGTTGAAGTACTCGAAGGTAACATTGGCTATATCGATTTCTGGGGCTTTGATCATGTCAACGAAGTCTCAAAGAAACGTCTAGAAGCCGTAATGACCTTGATTGAAGATACCGATGCCATCATCTTCGATCTTAGAAATAATGGCGGCGGTGATGGCAATATGGGCCGCCTAATTAGCAGTTATCTTTTTGAGAAGCCCACCCACCTGAACAGTATTTACTGGAGAGCAACAGATAGCACCACCGAATTCTGGACTTTCGAAACCCTCAATGGCAAAAGAAAAGCCAAAGTGCCAGTCTTCGTTTTAACCAGTAAAGATACCTTTTCGGCCGCGGAAGCATTTACTTATTATCTAAAACATCTTAAACGAGCCACAATTATTGGCGAAGTCACCAAAGGTGGAGCCCATCCCATACAATTTCTCAGCCTTGATAAGGAGTTCAAGGTATCAATTCCAATCGCAAGAGCTGTAAATCCAATTACCAAAAGCAACTGGGAAGGTACCGGCGTTTTACCAGATATTATCGCTTCAAAAGAGGAGGCTTTTGATATTGCTTACCAAAAGTCTCTACATATCATTCAAAACACAACAAACAACCCACAACAACTCAAGGAAGTTAGTGAACAGTTAGAAGTATTGACTAACAAAGAAAGACTCAACTAGATCAACTTCAGCCTGAGTGATTTCCTCGAATGAAGAATTTTAATCAGACAAAACATATTGGTATTGTTGGCTGCTCCTCTGAGGGTGCAGCCCTGTGCTATAAAACAATTTGCACAGAGAGTGGTAAATATCTTGGTGAACATGCTCATCCCGAGATATCCATGCACACTCATTCACTGGCTCGATATGTAGAATATTTAGATTCCAATGATCTTCAAAGAGTTGGCGATCTAATGCTCTCTTCCGCTGACAAGCTCAAATCCCAGGGGGTCTGTTTTCTGATCTGCCCCGATAATACTATTCACCAAGCCTTTGACTATGTAATAGAGAGATCCCCCCTACCCTGGCTACATATTGCCGACAGTGTTATTGCTGAAGCCACCATCAAGGGCTATAGAAAGCTGGGCCTACTCGGTACCCGATGGTTAGTTGAGAGCGACGTTTATCCGTCCAAACTAGAGACCGCAAACATAGGTTGGTTACGGCCGCCTAAGAAGGCTGTTAAACGGATCGGGCAGCTGATTATGGGCGAGTTAGTCACTGGGGTATTTCGACAGGAAACAGTGCAATACTTCCAGGACACTATTAACAACCTCAAACAGGATGGATGTGATGCAGTAGTCTTGGGTTGCACCGAAATACCATTGATTATCGATGATAGTAATTCTGCGTTACCAACGTTAAACTCTAACCACCTTTTAGCTGAGGCCGCGATAAAAGAGGCGATTGTAGCCTCTTGAGTCAGGTGTCAGTCAAAGAATCATAGTACCAACTTTCAATTAGTTAAAAGTTTCAAGCAGTGACTCCTCACCTACCAGCTGTATTAGCTATTCTTCTGTCTCTAATTCCACTAAGCGCGATAGCCAATATCTACAAGTGGACCGATGAGAATGGTCAAGTTCACTTCAGTGACAAGAAAATAGAACATGTTAAACAAGAAGTTATTAAGCCTAGAAAGCACAAGTCTGATTGGTCTCGATATGAAATTTCCGTCGAAGCCATTGACACCAACCTGAGCAATCAGGAATTAAACAAGATTGTTACAGACGTCAATCTCGTCTATGAGTTTTACGATCGCGTTCTGTTTTTTGACTTTTATAAAACGGTACCCGTTAAGGTCTTGGTTCTAAAAGATAAAAAGGCCTACTACGAACACCTAAGAAAGAGAATGGGAAAAGAACCATCAGCCTCTTATGGGATATATTTCTCTCAAGATAACCAAATTATTGTTTACATCCAAGAGGATAGAGCCAGAACATTCCGCACTATTAAACACGAGGTTAGTCATGCAATAACCGATACTGTCACTCCCTACGCCCAATCCTGGTTAAATGAAGGTTTGGCCGAGCAGATGGAAACCCTCACTAAAGTGAACGGGCAACTGCGCATCACTAGTCACTGGGAAAATTATAAATGGGTAAATCCTCTTAAACGCCATGAGAGGCTTATGGATATCAGTACATTCCTCAGGCTCCCTAACACAAGATGGCGACATGCACAAAGAAATGGGACTGCGCCTTTACAAGCACAGGCCGGGCAATTTTTGTACTTTTTATTATCAACGCCAGTCGGTAAAAGCTTTGTAATTCGTTTAGTCCATAAGCTGGAGCGTGGGGATCGTACGCACTCGTATTATCTGGTCGATAAAGACTATATTGGCGGGATCAGAGGCCTGGAAATCAACTGGAGAAATTGGTTAAGTGGGGAAACTGACAAACATATCAACTTTTAAAACAAAGATTTAAGCAAATTTAGACAAAAAAATATTCGGTTTAAACTATGAAAGACTTAAGAGTCGCAGGCAAGCTCCTTCAATTCAATGGATGGCTAACACTTTTGTTTGGCATATTATTAACTGCCATTTATATATACAGTCAGGGGGCAGCCTTTACTATCAAAGCAGCAGCCCCAGCTATTTTATTTTTAAGCTGGTGTGTAGCACTTATCAGCATAGGAGGAAAGATAAAAAGCGGGGCTAGAATTTATAAAATTCCCGGCATTATTGCTGCATTACTCAGCCTAATAACTTCGCCCATAGGCTTTATTTTTGGCCTGGCTTCACTGTTTTATCAAATCAGGGGAAAAGACTCTTTTCTAAATAGCTGACTTGAGTAACTGAGGGCGCTTTCCCCTCAGCACCCCATCAACTGATGAGGACCGACCATTTAGTACATATAGCCAGAATATAACACTCATGGATTTTATATGAAACTTACTCGCTTATAGCTCAGCAAACAACACAGTCAAGCCTCCCAAATTCAGGAAACCTGCAACACCATATAACTAATAACTACATAGCGCAAAAGCTTACCTACCGTCACCAAAATCAAAAACCATAACAGCCGTATTCTTAACACCCCTGCCATAACGGTTAATGGATCTCCGACAACTGGAACCCAAGCAAAAGCTAATGAAATCAGACCATATTTTTTAAAACGCTGCTCAGCCTTTACAAATTCATTTTCTGACATCCTCAACCATTTTTTTATAAGACCCAAACTTGCCCAATAGCCAAGAGCATAATTCACCAATGAGCCAGCCACATTACCAATTGTTGCGACAGCCACCAATGCAACTGGTGAGAAACCATTGGTCAGCAAAACAGTTAATACAACCTCTGAACTCACAGGCAATATTGTGGCCGCTAAGAAAGCTGAAATAAAAAGACCGACAAATCCCAACCCGATCAGACTTCCCATTTAACAAAATCGCTCATAAAAAATTGAAAACACCTTGAATTTAAATTTTTAAGTAACAAAACCTAGTCACACAATCAATAAAAGCAAATAGCATAATGAGAACACACATGACATTTCTGGACACCCATCAAACATAAAGTATAAACCGCCAACACCATTGACAAAAGAGTACGAACCTACAATATACTGGATATTCATCCAGATTAATGCGCGTGTAATCAATGACTCTACCGCGAAGCACCCAGATATCTCTTGACGCAACGCCTTATTACCACTGCGTATCCCGCTGTGTACGGCGAGCATTCCTTTGCGGTCGGGATACTGTATCCGGGAAAGATTACCAGTATCGGCGCGAGTGGATTGAAAATCGTATGCATAATTTGGCTGAGGTTTTTGCCCTGGATCTTGCCGCCTATGCAGTAATGAGCAATCACTATCATGTGGTACTCTATATTGACAAAAAATCTGCTGATAAGTGGTCTCTTTTCGAGGTGATTGATCGCTGGCAAAAAATATTCAAGGCCTCTAATTTGGCTCAGCGCTATCTAAACGGCGATACTCTTGATCCCTGCGAGCTTAAGGCACTAGAAGATGTCGCTTCGATATGGCGAGAACGCTTAACGGATATCAGCTGGTTTATGCGCTGCTTAAATGAGTCTATCGCTCGCCAAGCCAATGCTGAAGGCAAGTGCATGGGGCGCTTCTGGGAAGGTCGCTTTAAATCTCAAGCTTTACTGGATGAAAGGGCTTTTGCCGCCTGCATGGCCTATGTCGACCTCAACCCCATCCGCGCCAATATGGCAAAAACCCCAGAAGATTCTGATCACACTTCCATTCAACAGGGTATTCGTGCAGCAATCTTGGGCGAGCAGCCCAAAAAACTACTTCCACTTGTAGGCGGTGAGCGGCTGAATATGCCTAAAGGACTTCCTTTTCGGCTGGATCATTATTTAGAGCTAGTCGATTGGTGCGGGCGGCACCTAGACCCTAGAAAGCGTGGGGCCATTGCTGAAAATACTCCTCCCATACTCAAGCGACTGGGTATTCCACCAAGACACTGGCTCTATCTCAACCGAAATTTTGAAAGCCGCTTTAAAGGCTTGATAGGGTCTGCTGGGACCGTACGAAACGCTTGCAGGCGACTCAATAAACGCTGGGTACATGGCATAAGCGATTGTCAGCGCTACCTTTCTACAACACCCTGCTAATTCCCCTCCATTCTCTCGATACTGTTTCCCACGCTCACCCATAACCGCAATTTTTCTAAGGCCAGCATAGATCTTCAGCGCTTCACCTCAACTTAACTAGCAAACAGGAAGAAACAGACAATGGAACTGGCGCCAGCAACACTGCTAGCGCCTCTCTCTATTCTATGGGTGCTCAGGATTTGCTAGAAAATCGTTTAATGCTTAGCGAAATCTGGCGACAAGCCAGTATTGAATTTCGAAGGGATGCGATGCGCGCGGGGTTGATGCCAACGATCAATTCGATGTCCTCAGCAGGGATTGTATTTCTGGCTGGTATGATGACCGAGCAGATACAAGCCGGCACCTCTCCTACCATCGCAGTGAAATATCAGATTTTAATTATGTTTACGATTGCTGCTGGTATGGGACTTGGTACTTTTATCACAGTTGCGCTATGTACGAAGCGCTGATTAGACAAACGTGAGCGACTGCGTGTTGAGTGGTTACAATAAAAAGCCCCGCCGGAATCACTAGCAGGGCTCTTTATGGAGACCCAGAAACAGGCTCTCCTACTAATTTGCTTTAGGCTCAGTCTTTTTTAATTGCTTTTCCTTCTCCATCAAAGAAACTAACTGTTTCTTTGCCATCCGCATTAACAACGCGACTTTCTTTCAAAGAACCATTTTTATGGTAAAAGTAATCATGCTTAAAGAACAAACTCCCACGAAAATATTTTTCCACACTGAGCAATACTCCTTTATCGTCAAAGTAAGCGACATAATACGAATCAAGAGAAGCAGCTTCATCCTTGGTGATCTCACCTATCAAATTCAAAGGTATTGAATAGCCAGAAAAACTAGAGAAATAAACTTTATCGCTCATTTTATTTTCAGAATCACTCATTTCAGCTTGACACCCAATAGCAAATAAACAACTTGCTATGAGTGTACACCCGAAAATAAAGCGCCGTAAAAAAATCATGGCGCACTCCTTATGGCCATATCATACTTATCTAAAAGATCATCTTGAAACGAGTGACAATTTTGCCCAATAGGCCAACTCCAACTACCATTATAATCATTAGCAAAACTTCTTATAGACTTAATCACAACATCTTTAGACTGCATGCTGTAAACATCAAAAATATTTACACCACTACTCCTATCACCATGATGTGGATCTTTTGTGGCTGTTCCACCAAAACTCGTTTGACCATTCAGTTCACCATCAATACCGAGCAGCGTGCCTTTTAGGTTAACAGGATTCTTCGGCCACCACCCATAACTTTCTTGACCATCAATCTCTATCCACCAATGGCCGTATTTATCTTCACCACCAATATCGATATCTTTTCGGTAAACCTTTACCCCCTCAACAAGCGATAATTTGGCACTCTTTTGTGGAAAAGGGGCGATATCTTTAACTTTTGAGTGGCCACTATCACATCCAGCCCCCGCACCACAAAAAGCCCCCTGAAAACCACCCCCGAAACCAGGAGTATGATCTCCATCTCCACCCCCAACACCTACAACCCACTCCCCTTTCGGATCAACAAAATTAATCGGGTTATTTCGCGCATAACGGTACGGTGTCCAGCGCTGTGGATCCCTAAAGCGACCCTCATGATTCAGCACCGGGTCCGGACTAATAAAAGTACCTACGGTGGATTGTAAATAACGCCGCTCAAAGTAATTGAGCCCGGTTGACTCATCCCGCTCCTTGCCTATGTAACCGTAGGGTGCATGAGTGCTATCGCCGAAGCTAGCCTCAACATCACCATAAGATTTATAGCTAAAGGCATTCACAACCCTGCCCGCTTCGTCCAGGGTAATGGAAGTAGAGCCCAAATGGGTATGCAGGTAGTACTCGCTGGGGGAGAAGAGCTCACCATCTTGATCGCTGCGCGCTATACGGCGCTGGCCCACCTGGATGTACTTAAACAGCTGGCCGTCGCGCACCTCACTGCCTTCGTCAATATACAGGGTGACGCTGCGTGCTCCGCCCTCGCGCTCGGTGATCTTATAGCGGCGCTGATGTTTAAAATCATAACCATATTGATCGGCAACCCGGGTATTTCCGGCATAGATCAGGCGCTGATTGTAGTCCCAGCGGTAGAGCTGATCACCAGCCTGGGTCTGATTGCCATTAGCGTCGTAACCAATATCCCCCTCTGCCCAGCTCAGTGCTTGAGGGCCGGGCAAATTGCCGCGACCGATACGATTGGAAGCGCCGGTATTGTTGCTGTCACTGCTGCCGCCGTAGCGCAGGTCGGTCACCTCGCTGAGACCGCCAGCGGCTATTTCCGATAGTCCACTACTCTCACGGCTAACTTGCAGTAGGTTGCCAATTTTGTCGTAGCTGTAAAACACCTGCTCGCTGTCATCGGCAACACCCGTGAGGCGATAGGCATCGTCATAGCCGTAGACAACATTCTTGTTCAGCAAGGCAACCTGGGCACTGGTGATCCCCAACTCTGCGGCCACAGCAGCGATGGCACCGGCGGGGCGCTGGTCATCAATGGCACTGACATTAGAGACCGCATCAAACTGATAGCCCCACTGCTGTAGAGGGATTGCATCACCAGTACGCAGAGTACGCAGGCCGGTGAGCCTTTGGCGCTCATCAAAGTCCCAATTTGTCTCAATACCATTGCTCAATGCCTGGTACTGCAAAGCCCCATTGGCACTGTAATCCAGCCGCTCAACAACCCCAGGGATGCGCTCGAGTAAACCACGGGTATTGTATTCAAAGTCTACGCGGGAGTTGTCGGGATAATACCGCTGGGTAATCCGCCCGGCGCTGTCATAGGCAAAACCCGTGGTGTAGAGGGGGCTATCAATTTGTGGGCCGGTAATTTTGCGTTGGCGCTGGGTAACCTGGCCGCGCGCATCGTAACTCCACTGCGTATAGCCAGCTTGGTCAATAACTTTTGCCAAGCGGCCCAGCAATCGAGCACTGCTCTCTTCATCGCGTTGGTCGTACAGGTAACTGACCACAGGATTGGCAGAGTCTAACTCCAAACTGGGTTGCCAATCTGCGCCTTCCGGTGGGTCTCCTTGCGGTGTGCGCTGATATTCTGCAGATAGGCGATTGGCGCCGTCGTAGCGATAGTATCGCTCTTGGCCCAATGCATCGCGAGTGGCTAATTGGTTGCCCGCATCATCAAAATACTGCCAGCGCTGCCCGCGATTGGGATCATTTAAATACAGCAGCCGACCCAGATGGTCATAGTGCATGCTGCGCACATTGTTTTGTGCATCCTGCAGGCGGGTGAAGTTGTTATTAAGGTCATAATCGTAATAGGTCGACCAGGTTGCACCACCGGCACCGCCCTGGGTGCTGGCCCCAACGATTTCATCCAGTTGCCGCAGGCGATATTCACCCTCGTCATTTTGCAGCCCATCAAAAACCAGTTTTTTAGCGGCGCCAGTATGGGCACTGTTTGCTCGGGTCTGCTCTTCATCTTTATGGATCTGCGCCATGGGCAAATAGGTAATACGGCTAAAGACCGTCTCGCCGCTTTGCGCGGAGTAGGGTTGATACACCTCTTGGGGACGCCCCTGGGCATCGTAGAGATATTGGCGGAAGTGCTGGCCTTTATCACTAGCCTGATAGGCAAGGCCTTGGGCAAAATACGGCAAAGCTGTCCGTGTTACCTGGCCCCGAGCATTGAAGCTGCTGTGTTCGCTCACAACAACTTGCCCCGGTTGCTCGGCTTCACTGCGTACCATTAAGGCACGGCCCAGGCCATCGTAAAACTGGCGGCTATCGATCGTGCCTCCAGTGCCACTCTTTTCACGCTGACGTGTTTCCACCCAACTGATATGGTGACCATCCACTATTTTCGCCAGCTGATAATCGTACTCAACTGTGGGGAAGTGCAGGCTATCCCCCGGTTTAGCGATGGCGGTTAGACGCGCGTGGGCATCGTAACGGTACTGGGTGACCTGGCCGTTAAAGTCGGTGTAATCCGTCAAGACACCCAGGCCTTGATCATAACTGGCCTGAGCGCTGAGCCAGCGGCTGCCGGTATTTACACTGACCTCCGTGGGAAAGGTGTGATACTGCGGGTCGTAAGTAATTTTGGTCTCGTGGCCCGCCGCCTTCCCCCATAAGGGGTCGTAACTCTGAATACGGTTACCATACTCATCGTAATGGTGTCGCTCTGCAGCAATATAGGCATCCCCACTATTTGCATCGCGCCAGGCGCGACGCAGGGTCAGGTTGCCCTTGGAAATTTCACCGAGATTGCCACCGGTAAAACTTTCATCGTCGTAGAACCACTGCTCTTTACCGACCAGCTGACCACTGAGGTCGGTAACCCGGCGTTCTATAGGCAGGTTTAGAAACCCGCTTTCCCGCGCCGATGCCGATTCGGCACTAAAGCGCCAGTGGGTAATGCGTTCATCCTGCCAGTTGCCATCAGTACGCCCTAACTCTTTGATGTAAGTGGTGTTGCCGTAATTGTCGTAATCGTATTCCCACGACAGGGTTACCGGGGTGCCGTTATTTCGCTCCAATAGATGCTGCTGGCGTTCGGTCATGGCCGCAAACGCTACATTGCGACTCTCTCCACCATAACCCGGCAGTAGCTGGCGTAACTCCCACTGTTTTTCCTCTCGCCAGAAAACCCCGCCGAAAGCATCGCGGGCCTCCACTTGTTTCACTTTGCCTTGCAGGGCTTCCTGATCGAT
Organism: Microbulbifer mixtoriginis (SeqCode); assembly: GCF_052468275.1. NCBI lineage: Bacteria > Pseudomonadati > Pseudomonadota > Gammaproteobacteria > Cellvibrionales > Microbulbiferaceae > Microbulbifer > Microbulbifer mixtoriginis (SeqCode). The sequence goes on from NZ_CP174341.1 coordinate 4,698,318, forward strand.
ACCATCGGCAGTTTGCCCCAGGTGATATTCGTAGCGGGTAACCAGTGTCGGGGTACTGGCATCGCCGATACGGCGCTCTTCACTGTGGGCAAAGCCCTGGAACTCTTTATCGGTGGCATCGTAGAAACCATCCCAATAATCCATTTCCGTGGTTTGCGGCTCACCACCCCGGCCATCTTCCACCAGCATGCGCTTTAAGACCTGCATCGCCACCGGTACATTCAGCGACCAGGGATTGCCGGCATCGCGGTCCCTTACCATTTCCTCGACAACGGTGCCGTACTCCAAAGTTGTTACAGCACCCAAGCCATTGTCGATACGTTTTAGTTGGTTCGGTTGTTCGGAGGGAAATAGCTCGGCAAAGTAAAAAGTATTGCTGCCGCGACCAGGGCTGTACCAGACAATATCGGTGGAACCGTTACCATTAATATCCACCAAGCGCACTTCTTCAGCAGAGATATTGCCTTGGGCCTGGATTAATTGTTTTTGGCTAAATTGGGCTTTCTGGTGATCACCGCTTGTCAGGCCCTGGTTCAACCAAATCGATACCTGGATCCCATTGAGATACAGCAAATCGCTGCGGCCATCGGCATTGATATCGGTCACCCGCACATTGTTCAGGTTATACAACGTAGCCGGAGTGTTGGTAAATTCTACCGCGGGGGCAAAACCATTTAGGCCGCGATTGGCAAAGTAAGCGGCATAGCCTTTATTGACCCACACCAGGTCTGCCATACCATCGCCATTCATATCCCGCAGGAATACGTTGGGGTCACCCAGGCGCACCCCCTGGCTGCCCACGGGTATCGGCAATTGAATCGGCTGTGACCAACCACCGGGCAGGTTAAGTTGTACAGTATGCGAAGTCACCATACCGCTGCTGTTAGTGGTGGTTGCCAATACATCGACACGCTTATCATTATTGATATCCAGCATCGCAACGCGTGGGCTATTCAGAGGAATATAGAGCCCGCTGAGAGTGCCGCTGTACTGCCAATTTTGCTCGTCATCAAGATGGAAGTATGCCGTGTTGCCAGAATTGTACTGCAGCATATTGACCCGACCATCGCCATCGATATCCGCCCAGGTAACCGAGTCATTGGAAATACGGCTGGTGGAATAAGTGCTCATCTGCCGGTAGCTCTGCCATTGCGGCAGGCCATCCTCACCGGGACCCAAGTTGATCCAGTAGGCATCCCGGTTGGGCCCGGTATTAATCACATCCGGTAGGCCATCGCGGTTCATATCCAGAAAGGCCACATCGGCACTATTGAGCGGTATCTGGCTGGCCGCCGGAATTGACGACATCAATACTTCACCCTGCTGGTAGTGGGTATAGTCGTAGTGGATCGTAGGTAAGAGGACAATTGAATCCCCTTCGCCGGCACTGGAGTGAATCTCCTGTAATAGGGAAAGGCTTTGCCACTCAGTCAAAGGTTTGTAAGCAAATTCATAGCGGCGCAAATGCCGCTCAGCAATTTGCGTTTCAATACGCTGTAGGCGATAAGCAGTTTTAACTTCAAAGCCGGCTTTATAGCTTGTAAGGATATCGGGGCGCTCTTCGTAGTGAAAGTTTACCGCCATATCTCCATTACTATTATATTGAATAGTATCCAGATAAATCTGCTCGCTGTTATCCAGCTTGCGGTACTGATATTCAATGCGATTGCCGTGAGCGTCTTCTATCGCCTGTAAATACCAGGAAAATACTGCTTCATCATTAAAGTCACTAATACGGCTAGCAGAATCCTGACCGAGATACCAACGTAACCCATTGGATTGGGTCACCAGCCAACCATTTTTTAAACGCTGATAACGAGCATAATCTGTGGCATTTTTAGTGCGGTAAACGCCATCCTCGACAAGAACTAGCTCCTCACCTCGGTGATTGATAAATGTATCAAATTCATCAAATTCATCCGTAACCCCATCCGCATCATTATCTGAACCATCGCTTTCCCCCCACTCAGAATAATTAGGTAAGCCCTGATCGGTCTGCCTCTGGATATAGGGAATCACTAGCTGATGCCCCAACCCCAGCAATCCATTACCAAAACCACTGTTATATTCCAAAGATATTTCTGGAATCAAACCATTACGTCCTGGGGGCACTTCCAGTTTGATTAAACGCGAGCTGGTACCGGTATTTAAATTGGGGGTAAAAGCCTCACCCAGGCCGGAAATAGTACCAGGGCCCGTGGGTAAGTTAAGAATTGGAGCTTGTAAAGCGGTGTGTTCGTCTACTGCAAATGATAACGTCGGAAACACAAGCAAACTGCAATAGAGCAATATATTGCGCAACATAAATATTCCCAGTTTAAGACGGAAATTTAGAGAAAAAATTTAAGGTGTAGCCTGATGTATAAACAGGATCTAAATATAGATAGACCAGGATAACCTTGCCCTCTAAATTTAAAAAAGCAACTCAGTGAAATACTTTTACTGAGTTGCTGACAAACATATTTAATTTTTATAACTCTTAGTGAATTGTATAGATAAAATTAGTGGATGATTGATCCCTTAGGAATAACCAGAGGATCATCACAATCAGAGTAGTTTCTAGGTATATAACGATGACTAAAAATCAACTCAATATCCTCAATAGCATTTATATCTAAGATTTCATAGCCACTCTTATCTACTAACTTCAAAGATAATCGCCAATTTGAAGATGCAACACTACGCTCCTTAAAAATACTGGTTATAGCTGACGTTGGAATTTCTTGATTGCCAAATAGCTTCAAATTTGCAGACATAGGAACAGTGTAAGAGTCATCAAAATGCAAACCAACTCCTTTCTCAAAGTCCCAAAAACGCGCAGTATGAGTTGAAAATTCGTCTATAACACCAAACCCTTCATCATTTTCAACCCATATACCTGGGGTTTTATTTCGTAAGAAACTAGTACCGCCATAGGTTAGCTTCGCTTTAGTTGTAGTTTCTCCATTATTACTGCTAGACACGGGGACATTCAAAGCTATTTTTTCTATCTTGTCTCCATAAGAACCTCCCGAGGCCACACAACTTTCGCTTCCGCTATTTACAACCAACGGACCCTCAAAGAAATTTCCATTAGGCAATTCCATAACCGTACTAAAGTTCACAGTTACCCAAGTATCGCCACCTACGTCACGCATGAGCAGAAGTAATTTCTCTTTAAATGCTTCTTGGGCACTTAATTTCGCCCCATCTACTTGTTGCTCTGGATCAGGGTGATCATATTCTTGTTCCTGTCCATTAATAAAATCATAGTATCCAAAAATATGTTCTTTGATGGATATAGTGTCTTCTGCCTTTTGGACCCCGTTCAAACTGCTTATTTGATCAAAGCTCTGCATAGCAGAATAAAAGTCATATAACTCTTGTACATTACGTAAACTGAAAAGAGTATTCTTATTAAAAACACCGTATTCGAAAGCCTCCTGCCATTTGTACTCCAGTGCATTTACAGCATAAAACAACCATTTTTGTACTTCATCAAAGCTTCGTTCAGCACGTAACATATCTGTTGTTAAACGTACGCCGTGAATCGGATCGGCAAAATAACGCTCCGCCAGATTTTTATTGGTAGTAAAGATTTGATTGAGCACCCTCTGTGCTTCATTCAACATACCGGCCAACCGCTCAATTTCTTGTTTCAGCGTTACTTCTGACTGGGCAATATCCAGCGCGATAGTGTGTGCCTCTAGCCACATAGCACGGATACGCGCCTTACTCTCAACATCTAATAACTGATTACTTAAGTCATTGAGTTCAGCTTGCTCCTCTGCGGCAAGACGAATACTCATCTCTTCTAAGTTACCAATATCTTCAATATCCTTAATATTATTTAAACTAGAAACAATCCCACTTGCACCCTGAGCTAAAGTACTAGGATTCCCTGTATAAATTACTTGAACTACACCTTTAACAGTATCCCCAATGCTATTCCAAAGGTTCCTCTTTTCCGCCTTTTTCTTTATCGCCTTCATTCGTTCTGCAATTTTCACCTTTTTATCGCCATAGGCCAACTTAACCTGGGACATCGCATCTGTAATACCCTCCTCCTTACCACGCCGTTCAATTTCAATTTGAATCGAACTGGTCAGGTTTTCCATACGCTGTAAATTTCGATCCAAAGCAAGCTGTGCCGACTCAATATTTGATGCCTGTAATGCAATCGCACTGCCATATTCAGCATTATCACCCACAACCACACAAGAAGATTGATGGCAACCCGGGTCAACCTCCATTCCCAAGAGCTCAAAAATCCAGTCGCTCAACTGCTGATGACGATCAGTATACTCTGTAGATAAGGTGTCTATTCGATGACGATAATTATCGTAGCTATTTTCTGCATCTATAAACTGTTGTTTAGCAGAGGCAATTAACCCACCATCTAGAAACTCACTCAAGACATCATAGGAGTCAAATCCAGTATCACTGTCAACACCATAACCCTGCACAATTAACAGTGTATCGTCAGGAATACCTAAAATATTGGTATCACCACTCAACCAACTAATTGTATTACTAAGAGCAGAAAGTTGGATTCCGAACTCCTGTACTGTTTCTGGTAAACCAGAGTGTCCCTGTGCCTTAGTGAAATCAATATCTACAAAGATATCCTGTACTAAGCTATCTACTGCAATCAACTTTTCATACAAATTAGCAACATCATTCATCATCTGTGCTAATAGCGTTGTATTAGTTTGGCCATCAATAACAGACAAACGCACCTGGTTTACTTTTGTTTCTGCTAGCTTACTCATCAGCTTATAAAGCATGACAACATCTTTGTAACCACTAAATAGCTGATCAGCAGGAATTACATCCTTCTGCGCAAAATCATCTGGATCGTAATAGCGAGGGCTAGTCTGTCCCCGAGATGCACCCCACTCCGCCAAAAACTGGGGGTTAAATTTAAGTAAGGACTCATATTGAAGAAGCGCCTGAGACAATAAAACGTGAGCGGTCTCTAGATGCTCAATCTCATTCTCCCTTGGGTCTCCACCCAGACGGCCTATACGAGCATGATCGATCCCCTCATTAGCGAGTATCATCTCTGCCACAGCACGATCATAGTAAACATCTAACGTAAACCGTTGCAGATTTTCATTGTCAGGATAGATTGCCAATTGCTCTAAAATAAACGATTCAACCTGACTTGCGCGTTCGCGCTCATTAACACCGTAAAGTGTAGAAAAGGGCTCTGTAGCATTTCCACTAGCATAGGCATTGATAATTGCATTATCAGTATCTATTACATACATTAAATCCAAATAACGGAACGCTGCCAGATCTCGAGAAAAAATTCCTTGAGCTGGATTTTCATCCTCTGCAGGTACAACATCCGCTTCGTTATAGTAGAGTATTTTGCGTATTTGTACGGTTGGATCCAACTCCATAGTGAGCGTCTTTGTATCGCTAAAATCGGATGATCCTGCCTTATTGATTGCCTTTACACGGTACTCGTGAAAACCAAAAATTAAAGGGTCTTCATCATATTGAGATTTAGTATCAGTACCGGAATACGCTTCAGTCCACTCACCCCAACTATTATTTCCAGCAGGTTTAATACGTCGCTCTAATAAATAACTTTCCGCATTATCAACGGGCGACCACGATACTTGATATGCTTCTGATGGGGACGCTGGTATAAAAATATTGCTTGGGGCTGCTGGCGGCTGTAGTAGCTGTACGGTGACGCATGCTTCAGGTGAAAACTTCGAGGACTCCTTAATAGTTATCGCACGGACTCGATAACAATAAAATCCATTAATTAGGCTTGCTAAAGAAAATCCAGACCTTCTGCCATAGTAAGCTTGATTATCATCACTATCCAAAACTTCATAACTTACTTCTAAACTACCTTTATCAATCTGAGTCCAGCTCAATTCAGCAGTACCATTCCAACTATCTTCTGGAGTTACTGTTAAAATTGGGACACCAACCGCGAGGTCGACCTGTACACTTACTCTTGAGGAAAATTCAGAGCAAGTACCAATAGCATTACAGGCCCGAACCTGATAATTGTAAGAGCCTGCATCCATTCCTGTGAATGTTTCTTCTAACTCTTGACCAAAATAAATAGTTTTAGGGGGGGTTCCCCAGCCTAGAGATTGTACAATTTCGTAATTAGTTGCAAAGTCGACCGCCCCCCAACTGATTGTATATTTACCATCAGGACTGTAGCTAGTAGAGATACTTGGTGTAGGCATGCCAGGCTTGAAGTAAACTGCCATGTCACTACTTTCACGGTAATCAGAACAAGTTGTGTTACAAGCACGAACCCTAAACTGATAAATACTACCGTGGTTCAAAAACTGAATTGGCGTACTAGTTCCTGAGCCTGAATAAATAGTATTAGACCAAATCCCACCATCTTTACGATACTGTAATTCATACTTGGTAGCACCATTACTAGCCCTCCAGCTAACATCAACCGTGCTAGATGTACCTTTTCTAGGTACTGAAATTGAAAGTGGTACAGTCGGAGTTATTTCTACTTCAACTGTTCCACCAGTTTTATAGGTACTGCACAATTCATGCTGACTTGAGGTGCAAGCACGCACCTTATACATGTATTCACCATTAGATCTACCGCTCTCAGAAAAACTGGTATTTGCACCACTATAAACTGGATCCCATGACCCATCACTAGCACTTCGAAAAACCTCATAGATTCCGGCATTATCACTGGTATCCCAACTTACTTTGTAGTCGCCATCACTATCGAAAGTGCTATAACTCATACTACCGGGAGGAGAAAGACTGAAAAAAACATTAACAGAGTGCTGCCCCACTATAGACGTGGTATCACTCCATTCATCGCAAATAGGGATAAGTGTTTTAGCATTAGAGGAACTATGCCTAATATTTGATTTACAATATTTATAATCGTACTTGTATTTATAAGAGTACACACCCTCACCAGAAACGGTTATTTTTTTTGCATAAGGAAAGCTAGAAGCATGCGATGGAAGATTAATCTTTCTTGAATACTCCCCATCCTTATATTCCTCCAAATAAATTTCATTCAAAAAAACAATATCATCAAGACCACTTTCATCAACAGATAAATTGAAACCTCCATCGACATCATAACTTGGACCGCTCAAAGAATTTGCAAACACAACGGCACTAGCAAAAAAAAACTGTAATGCAATCAAACTTCTAAATAAACTTAACATTATTTAATCCTAATGTTGCACCTTACCTAGACAAAAATAAGCCTGCTATAAACTGCTCACCAAAAACTATCAGATAAACCGTTTAACACAGCGCTACCCCTGACATCATACGCCAATTAAGCAGAAGCCTATTTATAGAAAAATAAATAGATCTTACATTCCTAAATCACAAGGACGATTACAGGCAACAAATAAACCGCCACTACGCCAACAAAGCCATGGATTAAGATTTAAAAGCAATAAATATTTAACCTACCCCCTTACCCGAGCAAAAAACAAGCTTTAAAAAATACATATTCATATAAAATCAAACGAAGAAAAATAAATATTTCACATAAAGATTAACAAAAACTCCAGAATATACCTTTATTATTAACTTCAGCCAGTCATCTCCTATCCGGGAATGCCTAGTTCACACCATTCTTCAAACACAAGTACTAGATAACCAAAAAATTAACTACAAAAATATACTAAACCAACCAATACAGCCCCTCAAATCCTGCCTCATTTAAAACATATCCAGCCAAAATAAATTCACCCAATAAAAAAATACCTAACCTTCACTTATTTCAAGTATGATAAATTTACACAAAAAAAACAGATACAGATCAAAAATATTAAAAGGGTACAACCTAAGATTCAAAGCGGTAGGCTTCCCATGCCTATTCACAGGAGTAAGATGTGTGAGATATAAAATATTAGCCAAACAATTTATCGACGATGTCCAACAAAAACGTGTACAACCAGGACAACGCTTACCTTCTCTACGCAGCTTTGCTACACAGCAAGAGGTAAGCTTAACTACAGCCGTCAATTGCTATCGTTACTTGGAAGAACTCGGGTGGGTGCGCTCAAGACCTAAGTCTGGTTTTTTTGCCTCGGAGCCGCTTGTCTCCACCACTCGCAATCAATCCGCCATTACAAAACCATCCAATGATTTGACCAAATTTCCCAAACGCCGCCTGCTAACTAATTCAGGGCCTCTTGGTATTTCGCTACCCGCTATAGATCTATTACCCACAGAGGCCCTGCAACGCAGTATGTACAGATCAATTCGAGATCAAGGAAATAAAGTCCATTTTTATCCTGACCCCTTAGGTGAACCCCACCTAAGACAAGCACTTAGTCGACATTTTTCAAACAGCGGTTTTAATTTTAGTGAGCACGAAATCGTTATCTCAAATGGTTGCCTGGATGCAGTACGTATAGCTGTAGAGGTCACTACTAAACCAGGTGATACGGTCGCTGTTTGCTCGCCCTGTTTTACTACATTAATACATCTGCTGGTAAAGCTTCGCCGGAAAGTTCTAGAGATTCCTTTGACTGAGAGTGGAATAGACTTGGAACAACTCGAGCAGCACATGTATATGAGAACTATTAATGCTGGCTTATTTAATTGCAGTAATATAAACCCTACAGGTATTTCCCTATGCAAGTCCCAAAAGCAAAAGCTTGCAAGCCTGGCAACTCAATACCAGATACCTATTATCGAAGATGATATTTATATAGAGCTTAGCCATCAGCCTAATCTGCCACTTCCAGCCTACCATTGGGATCAGGAAGGCTATGTGCTCTGGTGCAGTTCCGTTTCAAAGACTTTAATTGCTGGTTATCGAGTAGGTTGGTGCTTACCAGGGCGATATCTAGAACGCTACCAAGATCGGCTCCTTCATGAGAACCTAGGCATCAGTAGCCCAACACAACTCGCTTTAGCTGACTTCATTAGCAGCGGGCAGTATGCCAGACACATAAACAGTCTTCGATCTAACCTGCATCAACAAGTGCAAGAGTACCGCCAGTATCTCATTAAGAATTTACCTAGGAATATACGAGTTAGCTCTCCAGAGGGTGGGTTAGTTTTATGGGTTCAAGTTCCCGGCCTAAATACTGAAGACATGGCCAATAAGCTTTTGGAAATGGGGATAGACTTATACTTTGGAAAGGAGTTCAGCACTAATGATTTATATCACGACTACTTTAGAATTAACTGTGGCTATCCTCTTAGGAGTAAAGAGGGGAAAACTACCCTAGCAAAACAACAACTAGATCAAGTAATAATGCTCATCCATGAGACAATTTAATCACCTTACAATTAAATATATGACAATAACAACTCACGATTTTAATAAGCCTCTAAAGCCTGACAAACAGCTCATAAGGGAAAAATTTACACAAAAGTAAATATTGCTTTATTAGAGATTAAAATGAACCCAATTCTAGAAGAAACTATTCAATGTCCTTACTGCGGCGAACACTTTAGTACACTCATTGATATTTCTTTACTTCCGCAAGAATATATAGAAGACTGCCAGGTCTGCTGTAAGCCCATAGTTTTTCACGTTACCGCTGACCTAGAGGGCTCTATTTCTATCAATTTATACAGGGAGGATGAGTCGTTTTGAATACTATCAAATAGTCGACATAGTTCTCTTCTATTTATCTAGAGTACCTGCTCTACAAAACTTATCTCTGCCTACCAACCTGCCTCTGAACATGGTTATTTAAGGTTGGCAAATACCTCTATCGCTCGCTTGCGCCCGGCACTCACATCACAAATTACTTGGGGATACCCTTCAATCATTGGGGGCTCATGAATCTCCTTATTACTTAGTGAGGAAATTTCCGGCACATAATGTCGAATAAACTCTCCGTTAGAATCGAACTTCTGCGACTGGCTATAAGGGTTAAATACCCGAAAATAAGGTGCTGCATCCGTACCGGTTGAGGCGGTCCATTGCCAACCGCCATTGTTTGAGGCAAAGTCACCATCAATCAAGTGCTGCATAAAATAGCGTTCACCCCAACGCCAGTCGATCAGCATATTTTTACTCAAGAACGAGGCGACAATCATTCGTAAGCGGTTGTGCATCCAGCCGGTTTCATTTAGCTGGCGCATTGCAGCATCGACAATAGGCACTCCGGTTTCGCCACTTGCCCAAAGGGAAAATAATCCTTCATCATAGCGCCAAGGAATTTGTTCTGTTTCCTCTTTAAATGGCCTGCCCATACTCAAGCGGGGAAAGTCAGTCAGTAAATGTGTATAGAATTCCCGCCAGATAAGTTCGCTGATCCAGCAGGCAATCCCTTCATCTCCACCCTGCCAAAGGCCTTTATTCTGGCTGAGGGCCATCTTGACGCACTGGCGAATAGAAATAGCTCCACTATTTAAATAAGGGGAAAGGCGAGAGGTACTATCTTTCGCTGGAAAATCTCGTTCGGCCTGATATTGATCAATAATTTTGGCAAAAACTTTCAAGCACTTTTGCGCAGCTTGCTCACCACTCTCCCAACCTTTAACCCTACCTGATCCATCAATATTGAGTGAGTAGCCCAATAACTGGTTAGGTATTTTCTGCGTTAGTTTTCGATTTCCTTTTACATCCACTGCGAACCACTTCGGCCAATGTTTGCTATTGGCAGAAGGTGGTATTTTCCTGGGCGTGGGCAAGGGCTTAACCTCGCTCCCTGCACATAACTGGATTAGGGCACGCTTGAAAGGGGTAAACACTTTGTAGGGATCACCACTCGCCGTTCTCACTGCTCCTGGCGGTAATAAGGTGCGGTCACTGTAGTATTCAACCGAAACATTGTGTTCCAGCAATTTTTCTCGAACGGCATTGTCTCGACGCAGCTCATTCAGAGGATACTCAGCATTGGCAAACAATGCCTCTACTTTCAGACGCTGAATAATTTGCTGCAGCGCCTCCGGAACCAGAGAAAACTCAGGGACTTCGAGGAAGTACAGGGGAATATTGCAAGTTTGCAACTGCCCTTGGAGTTTCTGCAAGCAGGCCATACGAAAAGAAACCAGTGCATCGCCTTCATCGTGGTTTTTCCAGGTTTCTGGACAGGCGATAAAAATTGCGGCCAATTGTTCGCATCGAGTACTGGCATGATACAGCGCCGAATTATCCTGTATACGCAAATCGCTGCGGAACCAGACTAGGCCCCGCTGTATTGATATTTGTCGGCTCATCGCTTCAGCTGCTCCCGCAGTTGCGTTACCACGAAGTCTGTAGTACCTGATAATACTGATATCATCGGTATTTTCTTTAGGTTATCCAAGCTGGCAGACTGTAACTCTACGAAATCCCCCACAAGCCTAAGAGGCTTGCTTAGCTCCTGAAATGAACGTGGTAATTCCTCCTCAAGTAAGGGTTTTGGCAGTGCCCGATGGCTGTACCAGAGCAGCGCATGCACATCCAGCTTTCTCACATTTTCAGTAAGCCCCGGCAGAACGGCCCGATAATTCAAAACCACTACGCCAATACCGGCAGCCAAAAGTGTGGCGCAAAATAATTGCACAAAGGCCCGCTGATCTTCACCGGGGAAATCCAGCAATAGGACTCGACTCTCGCAAGCCAAACGATCTTTATTTAAATTTCTGCGAGCTATGCCGTTGGCCAATAACAACTGTTCATTAACCAGCTGCCAAAAGAAACCTTGCGCGGCTTGCGATCGCCTCAGCCTAGCCAACTCGGTATGCAGCGGCTTGAGCCAATGATCGAGTAATAGTGATGCCGGTAAGGTGGAAATCCAGTGGTCCAGTTGCTGGCGAAGCTTTGGCTCGTCAAAGTTTTGTGACAAGTTTAAGGCTTCATCGATCATCTCATGCCAACCACCTGCAGTGTTTGCCTCTCTCTCTTTGGCAGACAGGGAGGCTGGACCACGTGCCAATAATTTCCGCACCTGTCCAATAGCTACACCTCGGGCCAGGCAGGCCAGTACCTCTTCGATACGCCTGACCTCTTCTTCACTATAAAGTCGGTGCCCCTTGCTGGTTCTGGCCGGTGTTAACAGGCCGTAGCGCCGCTCCCAGGCTCGAAGGGTGACAGGGTGCACGCCGGTACGACGCGCTACCTCACGAATTGGTAAGCTGGCTTCAGAACGGGGGGCAATCTCAACCATCACAATTCTCAGCGAAATTCACACAGACCCAGCTCTGCCGGCTCAGCGGCGAGCAACACCTGGCTGTGGATAAACTGGTGAGGAGTGCGCGGCAAATAATGGCGCAACATGGTAAGCACTGCCGACAGAGGCTTATTACCCTGACGGTATTCGTCAATAAGTAGCGCCAGTTCGGCTCTCTCCTCTTTGCTCAGGTAGCTCTTCAGGTGACCCTGGCTGTGCATCAGAGCGTTAGTGCGGTCCTTTCGGCTGGCCAACTGGCTGAGAATCTCCATTATTTTACCTCTCACCTCATAGGCAAACTCCTCCACCGGCAATGCGCGCGAGTTAGAAACAAACTGACCCAATGCACGGGTCATTGGCTGACTGTGCGCCAACAGTAGATATTTATAAGCGGTGTAAAATTCAATGACCCTGGCTGGGCGCAGGTCGGTGGCCACATAGCGATGCCAGGCGTCGTAAGCAAAAACACGGGTGAGGAAATTCTCGCGCAAATCGCTGGCATTGAGCCGCCCCACTTCTTCCATCGGCAAATGGGGAAAATGCTGGCGCAGGCGTGCCGCGAATAAGCCGGAGTCGTGCGCCAGCACCCCGGTACCATCTTCTTTATAGTGGGGAGTGGTTCGCACTCCACAGCTGGGAGATTTCTGCATCAGAATAAAACCACGCAGATTCTCCACTTCAGGGACAATCGTATCCGCGTAGCCCTCTAGAGCCTCGGTAACATCTAAGTTGGGGTCTTCCCGGCCAACCGCACGCAACCGGTCACTCACAATAAGGTGAATAGGCGGTCTGGGCACGCCCATGCCAATGGCAACCTCCGGGCAGTAAGCCTGCAACTCAAAACAATTGCCCAGCAGTTGGGTGCAGACTTTACTGTGCTTGTGGCTGCCGTTGTAACGCACCGGATCACCCACGGCACAGCGGCTAATGCCCACCGGAATTTTTTGAGACAAGAGCTGTATATGCATAGTTTTGCTGCGCAGAATCGGTTCACGTTCTTCTTTTATAGACTCTCACAACTAGTTGTACAAGAGATAGCTTTGTACAACTTTTGGAAAGTAATCAAGTCTCTATGGCCGCTTGCGCCCATACACACCATAGCTACAATGCAGGGCCGCATTTTTACCGAGCGGCAGGGCTGTGATTCTTTATCTCACCAGCTACCCCGGCAATTTGCGGCCTCCTCCTCCCCGAAAGTACGGATTAGCTCATGATTCCAGCATTGCGCGAAGTCGACGAGGTTCAGGCGCTCTATTTGCAGTTTTTGCAGGAGCTTGCAGACGCGGGTTTCCGCGGTGACACCACACCCAGTTACGCCAGCCGCACCGTTTTAGCGACCGATAACTCTATTTACCAGGTTCTACCTCAGGCAGTGGTATACCCACGTAATCACCGCGACCTGCAACTACTGGCGGAACTGGCCGAACGGGAGGAGTTCCACTCCGTAGTGCTCTCACCCAGAGGCGGTGGCACCGGTACTAACGGCCAATCGCTTACCGATGGGCTGGTGGTGGATATCTCCCGCCATATGAACCAGATCCTTGAGATCAATGTGGAAGAGCGCTGGGTTCGCGTACAGGCTGGCGTGGTCAAAGACCAGTTGAATGCCGCACTTAAACCCCACGGCCTGTTTTTTGCGCCAGAACTTTCTACCAGCAACCGCGCTACCATCGGTGGCATGATCAATACGGATGCCTCAGGCCAGGGATCCTGTGTTTACGGCAAGACCCGCGATCACGTGTTGGAATTACACACAGTATTAATGGGCGGGGAGCTGTGGCACTCCACTGTTATAGGGGACGCTCAGCTACAAGAAATATGCGCTGAAAATAGCCGCGTCGCAGAGGTGCATAAAACCTGTGACAAGATTGCCAGGGAAAAAGCCGAACTCATCGAGCAGAAATTCCCCAAGCTCAATCGCTGCCTCACCGGCTACGACCTGGCCCATATTCGTGAAGGCAATCGCTTTAATCTCAACAGCGTATTGTGCGGTTCCGAAGGCACCCTCGGATTTATTGCTGAAGCCAAACTCAATCTGCTGCCCATTCCCAAGTGTGTGGCTCTGGTCAATTTAAAATACGACCACTTCCAGGAAGCGCTGCGCGATGCCAAGGACCTAATGGGCGCAGGCCCCATGTCGATCGAAACAGTGGACAGCAAAGTACTGCAGCTGGCCATGGAAGATATCGTCTGGCACAGCGTCAGTGAATTTTTTCCCGCAGAGGATCGCCCGGTCAAGGGTATCAACCTGGTGGAGTACGCTGCAGATACCGAGGAGGAACTGGAAAAAGCTCTGCAGCAATTTATTGCACATATCGAGGCTGCCATTGGCCAGCCAGGCAAGAGCTTCGGCTATTCTATCGCCCGCGGCCACGCCGAGGTGAATCGTATCTGGGCCATGCGCAAACGCGCAGTGGGTTTGCTGGGCAACGCCCAGGGGGAAAAGCGCCCGATTCCCTTTGTAGAAGATACTGCCGTACCACCAGAAAACCTGGCCGATTTTATTGCCGAATTCCGCGCAGTGCTAGATGAGGCCGGCCTCGACTACGGTATGTTCGGCCATGTGGATGCCGGCGTATTACATGTACGCCCGGCAATTGATATGAAAGATCCACAACAGGCCGCACAAATTCGCCCCATCACCGACCGGGTGGTGGCACTGACACAAAAATATAAAGGGCTGCTGTGGGGAGAACACGGCAAAGGTGTTCGTTCCGAATATGCCCCGGAATTTTTCGGCGAGCTGTATCCAGAGCTGCAGAAAATTAAATCCGCTTTCGATCCACGCAATCAATTAAATCCCGGCAAAATTGCCACACCCGATGACAGCGCCAGCCTGCTGAAAATTGATGTGGTGAGCACCCGCGGTGAACACGATCGACAAATTCCCGCGCAAGTATGGGAGGGATACGACGAGGGTGTGCACTGCAACGGCAACGGTGCCTGTTTTAATTGGAATCCAGACGATGCCATGTGCCCTTCCTACAAGGCCACGCGCAACCGGATCCATTCCCCCAAAGGGCGTGCCTCGCTGATGCGAGAATGGTTGCGTCTATTGAGTAAACACGGTGTAGACGCAGTAGCCAGCGCGCGTAAATACCGCGAGCGCTCTTTTTTTGTCGGCCTGCCCAAACGCATCGTAAATACCCTGGCAAAAACCCGCGGCGAGTACGACTTCAACCACGAAGTCAATGAAGCCATGCAGGGCTGCCTAGCCTGTAAATCCTGTGTAGGGCAATGCCCTATTCGCGTGGATGTACCAGAATTTCGCAGCAAGTTTTTGGAGCTTTATTACAGCCGCTACCTACGCCCGCTAAAGGATTACGCCGTGGGCGGACTGGAATTCCTGATGCCGCATCTAGCCAGACTACCGCAATTGTACAACTGGCCGCTAAAGCTGAAGCCTGTATCTTTTTTGATGGAGCGTGTTTTCGGCATGGTGGATAGCCCACAGCTCTCACAAAAAACCCTGCAAACCAGCATGAGAGAACTGGGAGTACCCACCGCTACAAAAGCCTGCCTGGATACTCTGGGGCCCTCCCAGCGCAGCCGCGCGGTCATCATTGTGCAGGATGCCTTCACCAGCTATTTTGATGCCGAAGTGGTAGCGGATATTTTGCGCCTGCTCAAACAATTGGACTTTGTGCCGATTCTCGCTCCCTATCGGGCCAACGGCAAACCCCTCCACGTTCATGGTTTTTTACGCCAGTTCCAACGAATTGCCGAAGGCAATAGTGAGATGCTTAACAACCTGGCGGAGAGCGGCATCCCCCTGGTGGGCATTGATCCCTCCATGACCCTTACCTATCGCTCTGAATACAAGAAACTCCTAGGGGAACGCGCCCCGAAAGTACATTTGTTACAAGAATGGCTGGTTCAACAAGAAGATCACCTGCAGCAACAGCGCGCTCGGGTAAAACCTGGCAGCTTTCAACTACTGCCGCACTGCACCGAGCAAACCAATGCCGCCGCCTCACTCAAGGATTGGCAAACAGTATTCGCCGCCTTGGGCCTGGAGCTGCAGAGTGAAAATCTCGGCTGCTGTGGTATGGCTGGGACCTATGGCCACGAGACCGCGCATAAGGAAACATCGCGGGTGATCTTCCAGCAGTCCTGGGCTCCCAAACTCAATGGTGGGGAGCACAACCAACTCGCCACCGGATACTCCTGCCGCTGCCAAGCCAGCCGCTTTGCAGGTGTTAGTCTGCGCCATCCTCTGCAGGGATTACTGGCACAACTCGATAACTAGGGATTTACTGACGTATGAGGGCCGTAACTATGGCCCCATACGTCATCGGGCCAAGCGCGAAAATCCCTATGCATAAACCACTGCCTCATTTATACATATTTTTTTATGCACTTTTCTGCCTAACCGCACTATTAGCGGCAGTCTCCCTTATTTCGGACGTTCTCCCCAACAATACCCAGACTCACAGAGCTCAATCTCACGGGGGAGAAACCCTAGGGGCGATCCACTGGGTCAACGAAGCGGAGGCACTCGCCCGCGAGGGTAATTTTGGCGATGCCTTGCCACTCTATGAAAAAGCCATTTCCGCTCTCGGCGCCTATCCCTCCCAGCAGCACACCCTGCGCTACCGCTACGGCATAGTACTAAATGCCTTGGGGGCCAAATCGAGGCCAGATCTCTACCCGCTGGCGCGGGCCCAGTTTCAATCAGTTCTGCGCTACCTGGATTCAGGTGCACAACTACCTCACTCCAGCGCAAGAGTGCGCTCTGCCCTGGCACACACTTACCACCGCCAAGCTGCCAGCGAAGAGTTGGCCACGCAGCGTGAACACCTCCTCAGCACTGCTTATCTCCTCTATAAAAGTGCCCTTGAAGGTCTGCTCAATCAGGAGGAATGGCACAACCTTTCTATTACTTATTTCAATCTTGGGCAGGTTTGTGAGTGGCAAGGAAATATTGAAGAGGCCATTCGTTGGCTGGAGAAAGCGGTAGAACTGGATTTACAGCACAAATTACCCGACCTAAAAGAGGATAGTGACTATTTGGCCGCGCTTCGCCAGCAGGTAGAGCCGGTACAGCAGAACCGGGGAACCACCCTTTAGCCCTCACTTTTCCCCAAATTGTTTGCCAGAAAATGAATCGACGAAGCCGTTTTGCTGCGTTAAACCACGTTTTTTCTTCAATTCAGACTAATTTGGTGGGGCAGTCACAAATAGTTTCAGGGAAATTTTTTACTTTTCTCGTACGAATTAGAAAGCCGATCCGGAAAAATAGCTTGTTAACTGTAGGATGACATCGCTGTCACTGTAAATCCCACCTAAAAAATGAAATTTCTTAATCATAAAAAAATACGAATTATGTAACCATCAATAGCGTATAAGTGCGAACAAAACCCTTAAATATAAAAATAAAAAGGGTTATTGATTTCAAGCACTCAAAATAATCAGCAATTCTTTAAGGCCTTTTGTCGCCAAATAAGAAAAAGTTGCCTCAACCCAAATCCCCAGTAATATAACCAGCGTTGATTAAATATTGATCAACCATTTCCAAAAGCACTTGGAAATTTCGTAAGCACCTTTTGGCTTGCGACCATTTGATTCCTGGAGGTAATGGGACATCATGAAACAGACTCTGCGTAACACTGCTTTTTTCATCGCCGCCCTGCTTGCTATTGGTGTGAGTGTCAATGCATCAGCCGCTCTTAAGAAAACCATGATTGTCGACGCTACCGCGTATAACTCGGTGCCCGGCCAGACAGATAGCGACCCTTGGGTAGCTGCCTGGAACAACCGCCTGCGTCCAGGCGATAAAATCATTGCCGTTTCCCGTGATTTGGAAAAACACGGCCTGACCAACGGCGCTAAAGTACAGATTGAAGGTCTGCCCGGTACTTACACTGTGCGTGACCGCATGAACAAACGCTTCACAAACCGTATTGATGTTTGGATGGAAAAAGATATCCGCAAGGCTCGCGCCTGGGGTAAGAAGAAACTGAAAATTGTTTTTGAACCGGTAAAGTAAAGCAGAACTGATTTCAACGACCCTTTTGGCCCCGCCCTCCAGCGGGGTTTTTTTATTTCTGCCGTTAGGTAAACAATCAATAGAGAGAATTACTGCTCTCTAACTTTATGCCATCGATTATTAGTAATGATTAGTTAGAGGCTTATTCAAACTTATGCGCTTGGAACGTTGAAAGAAGAGATCTTTGCATCCCTGCATCCCTGCATCTCTGCATCTCTGTATCTCTGTATCTCTGCAGCAGAGTCTACTTCCTATAGTCTCACCACAGATAGTCGAGCCTCTACAACAGAGTTGGGTAGCCACCCTTTAGCTCTTATTTACTCCATTTCTTTGCCAAAAAAATCAGTGACGAAGCAGTTTTTCCACCTAAAATCAGGTTTTCCCTTCAAACCAGACAGTTTTGGCGGAATGGTCACAAATAGTTTCAGGGAAATTTTTTACTTTTCTCGTACGAATTAGAAAGCCAATCCAAGAAAATAGTTTGTAAACCGTAGAATGACATCGCTGTCACTGCAAATCCCACCTAAAAAATGAAATTTCTTAATCAGAAAAAAATAGGAATTCTGTAACCGGTAGTAGCGCCTAAGCACAAACAAAAATCTTAAAAGTAAGACTAAAAAGGGTTATTGGTTTTAAGCACTCACAATAACCAGCCATTCTTTAAGGCCTTTTGTCGCCAAATAAGAAAAAGTTGCCTCAACCCAAATCCCCAGTAATATAACCAGCGTTGATTAAATATTGATCAACCATTTCCAAAAGCACTTGGAAATTTCGTAAGCACCTTTTGGCTTGCGACCATTTGATTCCTGGAGGTAATGGGACATCATGAAACAGACTCTGCGTAACACTGCTTTTTTCATCGCCGCCCTGCTTGCTATTGGTGTAAGTGTCAATGCATCAGCCGCTCTTAAGAAAACCATGGTTGTCGACGCTACCGCGTATAACTCGGTGCCCGGCCAGACAGATAGCGACCCTTGGGTAGCTGCCTGGAACAACCGCCTGCGTCCAGGCGATAAAATCATTGCCGTTTCCCGTGACTTGGAAAAGCATGGCCTGACCAACGGCGCTAAAGTACAGATTGAAGGTCTGCCCGGTACTTACACTGTGCGTGACCGCATG
The DNA here is from genome assembly GCF_052468275.1 of Microbulbifer mixtoriginis (SeqCode). Classification (NCBI taxonomy): domain Bacteria; kingdom Pseudomonadati; phylum Pseudomonadota; class Gammaproteobacteria; order Cellvibrionales; family Microbulbiferaceae; genus Microbulbifer; species Microbulbifer mixtoriginis (SeqCode). The sequence goes on from NZ_CP174341.1 coordinate 4,717,509, forward strand.
AACAAACGCTTCACAAACCGTATTGATGTTTGGATGGAAAAAGATATCCGCAAGGCTCGCGCCTGGGGTAAGAAGAAACTGAAAATTGTTTTTGAACCGGTAAAGTAAAGCAGAACTGATTTCAACGACCCTTTTGGCCCCGCCCTCCAGCGGGGTTTTTTTATTTCTGTCGTTAAGTAGGAATCAGAGTAAAAAGTGGATGACCGCTAATTACATACCGGTCCATTATTAATAAGGACTTGATTAGAGAGCACTATAATTGTTCTCTCGAGGCCCTTATGCAAAGAAGCCCCTGAAACAATGCCGGCTCACTCTCTCCTCAAATGACTGAAAAAGGCCACAATTTCTAGGGCTCCATTTCCATCAAAATCCCCGGTAATTCCTTACAGTTCGCACTCTCCAAATGGAAAACACTCGGCTGATGCCCCTCTACGTAACGGTGCTCCAGATTTTCACCCGTGAGTAAAAGCAGGTATTCAGACTTGATCCAAACATCCCCCGACCGGTACTCGGTCAACCATAACAGTGAAGGCAGCCCCTCATAGCAATAGCCGTAAAACATACGGGTTTTTTCTACCAGCTTTTTCGTCATATAGTCGAGATACCTACCCGGATAGGTATAACGATCACCATCTGACTGGTTATTACCAACTACTTCACCCGGCCTGGCAATACGTCGTATATAAATCGCTAGATTCTCATCGCAATCAATGCAGTGGCGCCCTGCCACTATTGCGTAGCCATGCAGCTTCGCAACTAGGCGAACCTCCTTGAGGTCTGCATAAAGCTGCTGTTGGACAATTGGCACCAAGGGGTCGGCATGGAGGGGAAGGGGCGGGATCTGCAAGCAGACCATGATAAAAATATCGCGCATTATCATGGGGAAGGCAACCGCTGGTTTGGTAGCACCGCCGGAGACAAAAGCTCCACAGTTGCCTCGCGACGGCGCTGTGATTGGGGTGTGCTGTCACACAGTCGCGATTCCCTTCACCATAACCATAGCAGTTATCGGCATATTGGGCGCAAAGAGCCGCCTCCCAGGACTACCGGGAAGACATCCACCAGCAGCAGGTGCCCTTTGAGGTCACAGCAAAACTATCTACCAGCCGCCATCCGCTTCTTGAACAGGGCCGACAAAAGTAGAGATGCCCTCTTCCCGCAAAGCGTCCAAGGCTTCCTCAAGGGCATCCTGCTCTGTCTCAAAGGCATCCTCCCACACGGTGGAGTTGTTATTCTCATCGACAATTTCGAGCAGCCAACCGCCCTCACCATCCTCGAATATATCGATTTGCACAGATACCTCGCCCTCGCGGTAGATCTGGCTCAATTCTGACTCTTTCGGTGCAAATTCTTCGCCCATGGGGTTCACCTCGCTATGACCCTGAAAATTCGGCCAGAACTTTGACAAGTTGCGGCTCCCCGGTCAACAAATATTGGTGTGCTGGGACAACAGCTGGAGCGCTTGCTAAATGTACGACAAGCTGTTTTTTTTGCGATAAAATGCGCGGCGATTTTTTCTGCCCCGGATTTACGCTCCGGACTGCATTTAAGGAAGTACCATGAATCAATTCGTTGTCTGTGCACTCTACAAGTTCGTCACTCTGGAGGACTTTGAGTCTCTGCGCACTCCCCTGCTTGACGTTATGCTGGAAAACCAAGTGCGCGGCACCCTACTCTTGGCCCGAGAGGGCATTAACGGCACTGTTGCTGGTTCCCGCGAGGGCATCGACACCATCCTCGCCTACTTGAAGTCAGACGAGCGCCTTGCCGAGCTGGATTACAAGGAGTCCTACACTGGCGAGATGCCGTTTCTGCGCAGCAAGGTCAAATTGAAGAGAGAGATTGTCACTATGGGCGTAGAGGGCATTGACCCCCGCCGAGTGGTTGGCACCTACGTCAAACCAAAAGACTGGAACGCCCTAATCAGCGACCCAGAAGTCGTTGTTGTGGATACCCGCAACGACTATGAATTCCAGGTAGGTACTTTCAAAGATTCTCTCAACCCCAATACCGAAACCTTCCGAGAGTTTCCCCAGTACGTCAAAGAGAACCTGAATCCAGCCAAACACAAAAAAGTCGCCATGTTCTGCACTGGTGGTATCCGCTGTGAAAAGTCCACCGCCTATTTGAAAGAACAGGGCTTTGAAGAGGTTTACCACCTGCACGGTGGCATCCTCAAGTACTTGGAGGAAGTACCCAAAGAGGAATCTCTGTGGGAGGGGGAGTGCTTTGTTTTCGATGAGCGCGTCACCGTCAACCACGATCTGGAGCGAGGCCAGTACGATCAGTGCAATGCCTGCCGTATGCCTATCACCAAGGAGGACCAGCAGTCAGAACAGTTTGAGCAGGGAGTTAGCTGTCCGCATTGCTATGACAAAGTGAGTGACGCCGATCGCCACCGCTTCCGCGAGCGTGAGAAGCAGATTCAACTGGCGAAAAAACGCGGGGAAAAACACATGGGACAAGATGCCCGCGATATGACTACCGCTAAACGCCTGCAGAAAAAAGAAGAGCGGCGCCGCCAGGTGGAAGCTCAGCAGGCCAAAGCCCAGCAGGCGTAGTAATCAGCGAAGTACCGGCCTGGGAGTGCCCTTGATCTGGGTGAGCCAGGCCTCAGCCTCAGCTTCGGCAACGAATTCCCGCGAGCTATGCCGGCACAGGCAGGTGCCGTCGGTCGACAGGGGGGAAGTACAGCGGTTGCGCGGATGTAAAACGGCAATATAAGCGCAGCGCAACACCGGGTGCTCGGCTATAAAGCTGGTGAACTGCCGCTGCTCCTCCAGGGTAACCCTCGTGCGCGCATAGCGCATATCCAGTAATACCCGCAAAGGTACACGGTGGCGGTACTTTTCTACCAATCGGGCAGCCGCCTCCATTTTTTCTGCAAATCCCACGGGCCCATAAAATAAAACCCGCGCTATACCCCCTATCGGTCGATAGCTAATATTAAAATTCATGGATGAAAGCACTCGCGCTTTTGTCTTTGTTATTTTTATCGACTACAGCTACTGCAATGCCTGATGTATGCCCTACCTGAGACCAACAACACGGTGGCCACCACAGGTTTGCACTCCTGATATTATGGCCCTCGGCGCAGTATGTCTGTACCACGCAACCGAGTGTTATCCACGAACCGACTAAACATCTCCCGGTATATTCCGTGGATTATCGCGGCTTTTCTGATTATCCGGGTTGTCCCTCCAATAAAAGTAAAATCACATAAATACCTTGACGATTGCCAAAGGATATTCAGCAGGAATACTTACTCTTTTTACCGCAGAGGCTGAATTCGAGCAGTCATAGGCAAAACTGCCATAAGTATCTACAGAATAAATTGGGTCTGTTAAAAAAATACTAAAACCCTGACGATTAACTCGGCAGCGTACCAATAAAGGCTAACAGGCACGCTAGCGCGAGCGAAGGCGCCGTAAATACAAAATCGCAATAAATAAATTATTTAAAGACCCATTTTTCAATGGCTCAACTGCGAGCCATCAACACAAGCCATTATTACGAATCTTTACAGAGACATGAAAAGCCTGCGTTAAATTCTGGCTTATCAAGATTGAGCGCTCCTGCAAAAACGAAATTTCACAGAGGCGCCCGAAGGAGTTCAATATAGGGAGTTTTGCCCCTTTAAAAAACCACAAAAAATAAAAAGTTAATGCTTTGTGATCAATATCGCGGTTGGGTTCAACTAATTTCGATTTCCGGCAGTTCCTCGTCGCTGCTGGCATTCAACCAAACCTGGGCTGCGGCTTTGCGGGCAATTTCCCGGTAGAAACCGGCAATTTCACCCTCGGGGTCTGCGGTTACACTGGGGCGACCACTGTCGATATCGGCGCGAATTTTCTGTGCCAGAGGCAATTCGCCAAGCAGATGGGTATCGTATTCCTCAGCGATACGCTCACCACCACCTATGCCGAAGATCGGCTCACTATGGCCACACTTGGAACAGGTATGAAGGGCCATATTCTCAACAATGCCAAGCACTGGTACCGACACCTTGCGGAACATCTCCACGCCTTTGATAGCATCCTTCAACGCCAAATCCTGTGGTGTAGTAACAATCACCGCACCAGCTAAAGTGGTTTTTTGCGCCAGAGTCAGCTGGATATCTCCGGTACCCGGGGGCATATCCACAATTAAATAATCCAGCTCTTCTTTGGCATCACACCAAAGTGTTTGTGTGAGAATTTGATTGAGTGCACCACTGGCCATGGGGCCACGCCAAACTGCCGGGGTATCCTCAGTCATCAAGTACCCCAAAGACATTGTCTCGATACCTAATGCATCCACCGGCACGAAGAACTTCTGTTCCTTCACATGCGGGCGGACCCCTTCAGTACCAAGCATGGTGGGCAGGCTGGGACCATAGATATCCGCATCAAGTAACCCGACTCGCGCACCCTCTGCCGCCAGCGCCAAGGCCAGGTTCACGGCTGTGGTGGACTTGCCGACGCCACCCTTACCAGAAGCAACTGCGACAATATTCTTTACGCCACGCAATGGCTCTGGAGCGTTGGCCGATGAGGTGGCAGGGATATCGCTGAATAATTCAAATTGCAAGCCATGGCCGCCTAGGGGACCACTCTTCATCAGGGGCTCACAGGCCTCGGTAACCCGCTTGCGCCAATGTACTTCCTGGCTTGCGCAGGGGTAGCCGAGGGTAATACCGACGTACACGGTATCATCTTCGTAGCCCACCTCAATATCTGCATCCAGTTGATCCAGCGGCAGGCCACTGGCCGGGTCCTGCAACTGACCAAGGCACTCTGCCAGACGCTCCAGTTCGGCCTGCACTTCCTTTGATAACTCTTCATGATCGTGGTGGTGATCGCTCACGGTATCTCCCTCTAGGTGCTTCTTGTCAGAAACCGCATTGTGTCGGATGAAGCGGCCTAGCGCCAGCGACGGGCTCAATCCCGACCGCTTTATACACGAGCATGGCCCACACCTCCCCGGCATAGTACAAATCTGCTATATTTCGCCGTCTTTTGACGATCTCCGGCCACTCCAGCGGAGCCTCCGGCCGCAACCCCACAGCGATGGAAAAACCGATGCCCGATACGCGCAAAATCCTAGTCACCAGCGCACTCCCTTACGCCAACGGCTCCCTGCACCTGGGCCACATACTCGAATATATTCAGACCGATATCTGGGCGCGTTTTCAGCGCTCCCGCGGTAACAACTGCCTGTACATTTGCGCCGATGATGCGCACGGCACCGCAATCATGCTCAAAGCTGAGCAGCTGGGTCTGACACCGGAGCAACATATCGCCAATATGCAGGCGGAGCACGAGCGGGATTTCGCCGACTTCCTAATCGGCGTGGACAACTACCACTCCACCCATTCGGAGGAGAACCGCGAGCTGTCCGCTATGATCTATCGCCGCCTCAGTGAAAATGGCCACATCGCTTCGCGCACCATCACTCAGGCCTTCGATCCGGAGAAACAACTCTTCTTGGCGGATCGCTATATCAAGGGCACCTGCCCCCGTTGTAGCACTCCCGATCAGTACGGTGACAACTGCGAGGCCTGTGGTGCCACTTACAGCCCCACGGAGTTGATTGATCCAGTGTCCGCCATCTCTGGCGCCACGCCGGTGGAAAAAGAGTCAGAACACTTCTTTTTCACTCTCCCCGCCTTTAACGAATTCCTGCGCAACTGGACCCGCTCCGGAACCCTGCAAGATGAAGTGGCCAATAAGCTAGCCGAGTGGCTCGAAGAGGGATTGCAGGAGTGGGACATCTCTCGCGATGCGCCTTACTTCGGTTTTGAAATCCCCGATGCGCCGGGCAAATACTTTTACGTATGGCTGGACGCCCCCATCGGCTATATGGCCAGCCTGAAAAATTACTGTGATAAAAATGGTAGCGACTGGCTCGATTACTGGAAAAAAGACAGCGATGCCGAGGTATATCACTTTATCGGCAAGGATATCGTCAATTTCCACGCCCTGTTCTGGCCTGCCATGCTGGACTCCGCCGATTTCCGCACCCCCAATAAGGTGTGCGTACACGGCTTCCTCACCGTAAACGGCAAGAAAATGTCCAAGTCCCGCGGCACCTTTATTAATGCCCGCAACTACCTGGACCACCTGAGCCCGGAATATTTGCGCTATTACTTCGCCGCCAAACTCACAGCCGGCGTGGATGATCTGGACCTCAACCTCGATGACTTTATCGCCAAGGTAAATTCCGACCTGGTGGGCAAAGTGGTCAATATCGCTTCACGCACCGCCAAGTTTGTCAGTAAGGCCGGTGGCAAGCTCGCCACCGAGCTAGCCGATGAGCAGCTGTGGAATCAATTTGTCGAGGCCGCACCGCGTATTACCGATTACTACGAGCAGCGCGAATACGCACGCGCCATGCGCGACATTATGGCCCTGGCCGATGCTGCCAATGCCTGGATCGCCGACAAAGCGCCCTGGTCCCTTGCCAAACAGGAAGGCACTGAAGCCGAAGTACTGGCGATTTGCTCTCAAGGCGTAAATATGTTCCGCGCCCTGATCACCTGGCTGGCACCGGTACTACCCAATACCGCGCAAAAGGCAGCGGAATTCCTCAACAGTGAACTGGATTGGACCCAGGCCACCACACCGCTGGCGGACCACGAGATCAAAAAGTTCAAACCGCTGCTACAACGGGTGGAAAAAACCCAGGTAGATGCGGTGATGGAAGCCGCGCAGGAATCACTGGCCCAGCTACAGGCTGAAGTCAAAGCGGCCTGTGGCCCGCTGGCAGAAGACCCTATCGCCGAGCAGATCCAGTTCGACGATTTCGCCAAAGTGGACTTACGCATTGCCCTGATCGCCAAGGCGGAACACGTCGAGGGTGCCGGCAAACTGCTGCGTTTGACATTGGACCTGGGCGGAGAGACCCGCCAGGTATTCGCCGGTATCAAGAGTGCCTATGCGCCGGAAGAGCTGGTGGGCAAGCACACCGTTATGGTCGCTAACCTGGCGCCGCGCAAAATGCGTTTTGGCGTGAGTGAAGGCATGGTGCTGGCCGCCGGTCCAGGCGGTAAAGACCTGTGGATTCTCGAACCCCACACAGGCGCCAAGCCCGGTATGCGCGTAATGTAATTTATTTTTGGGGTGGGCACTGTCCACCCTAGCGCAGCGATACCGCAATTAAACCGGCACATACCAGCCCCACGCCTAACAGCTGGGGTCTGTGTGCCGGCTCTCCCAACAGCCAGATAGCAAATCCCACTCCCAATGGAATACTGAGCTGGCGTAAAGCGACCACGTAGCTCACATTTTCCGTCATCGTCATCGCCAGCAGCACCAGTCCATAAGTCGCTCCCATCATCAAGCCGGTCAAGATACCAACCTTCAAATCCCGCAGATTTTCTAATAATTGTCCGCGTCCCACTCGACTCATACAGCCACATAGTAACCAGACTCCACTGACAAAAAACTGCAAGCCCAAGTAGCTATACGCCACCACAGCAGGTGTTACCGCGTCGCCAAGCGCCTCTTCCAAATAAAGCAGTGCGCCCTTATCTGCCAATGAATATCCCACCGTACCCAGTGCCGCTACCAGAGCCCAGGCGCAGTCCGCTCTCCAGTACACGCTCCAGTGCCATTGACGAAAATACACCAGCGGCACCAACAAACAGCCGATCGTCACCAACAACATGCCCAGCCAGGCTTGCCAGGGCAGAACCTGCCCCAACAGCACCGTTGCCAGCGCCACAAGGAGTACCGGCAGAGCCCGTGCGATGGGGTAAACCAGGCTGATATCGGCGCGCTGATAGGCCAATGCCAGCCCCCCCATATAAATCATCTGAAAAAAACCGCTGGCCAGTAACAACAACCAGAAAGCACGCGGCAGTGATTGAGCCTGTAACAGGACCCAGAGGCCAAGGGGGAGAAGTAGTAGACCCACACTGAGGGTGGCGATACAAAAAAAAGCTGGGGAGGGGGTGCGGGATTTTCCCAGTAAATTCCAGCCCGCATGAAGAAATGCCGAGATTAAAACCAATGATGCTGCAGTTATCGATATTCCCATAAAGGCCCTCTTCATTTGTGACAGAAAGGCCCGTAAACAAACCGTAGCCAACCCTACAAGATCTGCAGCCGTCCTATAAAAGCCATTGCATTCGACCTCTGCTGACGTAGCATGCCGCTATCTCACACAGGAAATTGAGGAGATTCCATGCGCGGAGTATTTCTGGACGCAATGACCATGAAACTTGGGGAGTTGAATATACAGTCCCTAAAAAACAGTCTAGATCATTGGGATTTCTATGAGACCACCTCAGCCAAGCAAACCGCCGAACGTATCGCCGATGCGGACGTAGTTATTACTAATAAAGTGGTTTTGGACCGCACGCTTCTGGAGCAGGCCCGCTCTCTCAAGCTGATCTGTGTGTGCGCTACAGGCACGAATAATATTGACCTGCAAGCCGCACAGGACTTGGGTATTCCTGTGCGCAACGTGCAGGGATACGCCGGCGCTTCGGTACCACAGCACACCCTGGCACTAATTCTCGCCCTCGCTTCCCGCTGGCATCACTACCATCAGGACGTCATAACCGGCCGCTGGAGTCAGTCGGAAATTTTCTGTTTACTCGATCATCCTGTCGTAGAACTCGCCGGTAAAACCCTGGGAATAATCGGTTATGGTGAATTAGGGCAAAGGGTCGCCAAACTGGGGGAAGCCCTGGATATGCAGATTTTGGTGGCGGAATCCTTCAGTGGAGAAAAACGCGCTGACCGGGCACCACTGGCGCAACTTACAAAGGAATCCGATGTAATCAGTCTGCACTGCCCCCTCACGAAGCAGACGGAGAAATTGATCGATCGCGATTTTATCGCCAACATGAAATCCGGCGCACTGTTGATCAATACCGCGCGGGGCGGTTTGGTGGATGAGGAGGCCGTAGCCAACGCACTGCGCAGTGGAAAGCTCGGCGGCGCCGCACTGGATGTTTTGAGTGAAGAGCCCCCACCGGCGAGTCACCCCCTACTGGCCACTGATATTCCCAACCTGATTATCACGCCTCACAACGCTTGGATCAGCCGTGAGAGCCGCCAGCGCTTACTCGATGGTGTGGTAAACAATATTGAGGCCTGGAAACGGACACTCACACCATAAATGCCATCAGCCCCCCTGTAGAGACACCGATCAATAGCGATATAACTAAATTCACCAAAACAATTCGGAGTTATTTTTTAATACCCTAAATAAAGAGCCAATGCGCCTGTGAATTGATTGCTGCGACTATAAAATTCTGCGGCAATCATCCCCTGAAAAGGAGCAACCCGATGGCAACTGCAAGATCTCCACATAACTCCAGCAGGGATAAGCTGCAACAGGCCTATAATCTCGCAGGAGAGGCCGCTTCTGATGCTGCTGAAAACCTGAGACAGAGAGCGAGATCTTCTGTCCAGCAACAGAGGCAACGCGCTTCAGAGGTTATGGAAAAAGCGGAGTCTTCCCTGCGGGAAAGACCGATCCTCGCAGTCGGCTGTGCTTTTGTGGTCGGCTGGGCAATCGCCAAGCTTTTTAAATAAAGCCAAAGCGTTTGCCGTTTTAACCGGTAAGGAAACCGCCGATGGGCAATGGAGAAAAACGCCAGGGAACTGACCAGAATTCCGACCCGACCGCGCAACAGCGCGGGCGGGACGGTTCCGCTGAAGGCAGCGGTAACGGTGATAGTAGCGACACTGGCGGCAGTTTAGAGGAGACTATGGCTCGTGTTGAAGCCACTCTAACTCTTATAACTGCATGGATGGGTAATATTCAGCGCTTATTTCAGCTAGAGCTGGAAAGAACCCTAACAGCCGGGAAAAGGCTGATTTTTCTGCAGTTGATGCTGGTACCCCTGGGAACCGCACTACTCGTCAGCCTTTGCGGTGGCATTGGTTTGATTGCCTACTATTTTAGCCAATCGATCTATATCGGTTTCCTTGTATTTGTACTGATACAAATTGCCCTTTTCCTCGGTGTGTTGCTTTATCAGCAAAAGCTGCGCCCTCTGCTGGGATTTGAAGAAACCAAACGGCAGGTAAAAGAGGCCATACAAGATGTCGCTGAGACAATTAAATAGAGAAATTACACAATGCCGTGTGGACGCTGAAAAACAGCGTCGCAGTGCGTTGCGCTTGTTTGATCAACAGCAAAGGCAAATTAACCAGCAGCTGGGCAAAATTCCTATAGTGGCCATTCTCGGCGTCGCTTTTGCCGCCGGCTTTATTACCGAAAAACTCTGGCAGCTGCCACACACTTCACAAATCATTCAATTCGCACTCTCTATGCGCGCCCTATAAGCTATTTCGCTAAAGCTAAATAAGCAGAGAGACAACCATCCCACCCTGGGGGTGCAATAGACAAAACTGTCATTCAATCCTGCTCAGCTGTCTTTTTGCGCCATTTTGTCCTGGGTTTTTTTATCAAAATCACTGGCGTCATGGCGTTCATGAAGCTGCTTACTGGGATCCCCCCAGGTGCGGTTCACCATACGCCCACGCTGTACCGCCGGTCGCTGTGCAATTTCATCAGACCAGCGCACAAGGTGTTTGTAACTCTCGGTCTGCAGGAATTCACTGGCATCATAGGCCTCATTACGGATCAGGGCTCCGTACCAGGGCCAGATGGCTATATCTGCAATGGTGTATTCACGCCCAGCGATAAACTGGTGCTTAGCCAGTTGCCGGTTCAATACATCCATCTGCCGCTTTACCTCCATGGCAAAACGATTGATGGGGTACTCCAGTTTCTCGGGCGCATAGGCATAAAAATGCCCAAAGCCTCCACCGAGATAGGGCGCCGCCCCCATCTGCCAAAACAGCCAATTGAGAGTCTCGGTACGCTGCTCCGGTGTATGCGGCAGAAAGGCGCCAAATTTCTCTCCCAGATACAGAAGAATTGATCCGCTTTCAAAAACCCGAATTGGTGGTGTCGTACTGTGGTCCACCAGGGCTGGGATCTTTGAATTCGGATTGATATCCACAAAACCACTGCCGAATTGCTCACCCTCAGTGATGCGAATCAAGTGGGCATCGTATTCCGCCCCTTCAACCCCCAGTGCCAGAAGCTCCTCCAGCATAATCGTAGCCTTGGCACCATTGGGGGTTCCCAGGGAGTACAGTTGCATCGGGTGCTTGCCCCGAGGTAATTCTTTATCATGGGTGGCACCCGCTATAGGGCGGTTAATTTTGGCAAACTGCCCACCACTTTCCGCATCCCACTTCCAAACCTTGGGCGGAGTATAGGGTTGATCCGGCATTACAGAGCTCCAACTGGTGTTACGGGTTAATCCAATAGAGATAAGGGCATACTCCCCGAGAGTAAAGGGTCGCGCCAATAAATCCATGGAAACCTTAAATCGCCTCTCGCAAGCATCGCGCACTAGCCCAGAGGTACCCACTATTCTCAAAGCCAGAACCTAGCTTGGCGCCTTGCAGGGGTCCTCTGCTGCCAGAAGATCCCCGACTGAGTTGAAGGCCCCCCGCGACTCACCCATAATACCGGCCCTGCGCGACATTCGACGGAGCCCCAGGCCCTCTGCCTCTCACCGGGGCACCTCGACTCCGCCAAGGCGCTAGCATCATTTTGTTCCTGGGCTTCAACCGGACCTGATATGACCGAATTTGCAGTCATCCTGCTCAGCACCATCCTGGTCAACAACTATGTGTTGGTGCAGTTTCTTGGGCTGTGTCCCTTTATGGGTGTCTCCAACAAACTGGAGACCGCCGTGGGTATGGCTGGCGCCACCACTTTTGTACTCACACTGGCCTCAATCTGCTCTTACCTGGTGAATACCTATTTGCTTGAGCCCTTTGGCATCGAATACCTGCGCACTATTTCCTTTATTCTGGTGATCGCGGTAGTGGTGCAATTCGCCCGTATGTTTATCGAAAAAACCAGCCCACTGATGTACAAGGTTTTGGGCGTTTTTCTGCCGCTAATTACCACGAACTGTGCCGTACTGGGCGTAGCGCTGCAAAACACCATGAAGGCCCACACATTTATACAGTCCACCCTGTATGGCTTTGGCGCCGCGGTAGGTTTCTCCTTGGTATTGATTCTTTTTTCCTCCATGCGCGAGCGATTGTTTGCCGCGGATGTACCGCTGCCATTTCGCGGCGCCGCTATTGGCATGGTCACCGCAGGGCTGATGTCCCTGGCATTTATGGGCTTTAGCGGTCTGGTATAGGGTTACGTGATGCTGGACTGGATTTCTGAAATTTCCTCCCCCCTGCTGGTACTCGGCGGTATGGCTCTGGTGTTTGGCGCCCTGCTGGGATTTGCCGCCATTCGCTTTAAGGTGGAGGGGGACCCTCTGGTAGAACAGGTCGATGCCCTGCTGCCGCAAACTCAGTGCGGGCAGTGTGGCTATCCCGGTTGCCGTCCCTATGCCGAAGCAATTGTGCATGGCGACGCCATCAACAAATGCCCCCCAGGCGGTCAAGCCACCATCAACGAGCTGGCCAACCTGCTGGATATGGAACCCATGCCCCTGGATGCAGAGCACGGGGTCGAAGATGTAAAAAGAGTGGCCTTTATTCGCGAAGCCGAATGTATTGGCTGCACCAAGTGCATTCAGGCCTGCCCGGTGGATGCCATCGCCGGCGCAGCCAAATATATGCACACCGTAATTGCCGACGAATGTACTGGATGCGATCTCTGCGTAGAGCCCTGCCCCGTGGATTGTATTGATATGGTGCCCGTAGATATGCCGCTACAAGATTGGCATCCACAAAAGCCCGAAGACGGTATCCAGCTGATTGCCACCGACCGTCGCCCGCAGCAAACAGATCAACGGGGAGGTGCAGTTTGAACCCCGAAAATGAAAACCGCACAGCGCTACAGGAAAAAAACCAGCGGCGCGAAGCGGTAGAGGAGCGTCGCGCCGCCCGCGAGGCACAACTAATCGCCAGCGAAAAGGCGCGGGAACTGCGCCCCAACGATTTCCACGGCGGCGTACATCCACCGGAAAACAAGCAACAGAGTACCGGCGAACCCATTGGCAGCATTCCCCTGTCCGAGGATTTGATTGTGCCTCTGCTGCAACACAGTGGTGCCACTGCATTGCCCCTGGTCAAACTCGGCGATGATGTACTAAAGGGCCAAAAAATTGCCGAGGCGGATGGCCTGATCAGCAGCCCTGTGCACGCCCCCAGTTCCGGTAAAGTCATGGCCATAGAGCCCTGCGCCGTCCCCCACCCTTCGGGGCTCGCCGAGGACAGTATTGTGATCCGTACCGACGGCGAGGAGCACTGGTGTGAACTGCAACCCTGTGAGGATTACACCCAGCTTTCGCCTGTTGAGCTTCTGGAGAAAATTCGCGACTGCGGCATCGCCGGCATGGGCGGTGCGGGCTTCCCCACCGCGGTAAAGCTCGATCCCCACGGCGGGGCGGAAATCGACACACTGATCATTAACGGGACAGAGTGCGAGCCTTACATTACCGCCGACGATATGCTGATGCGCGAGCGCGCTGAAGAGATTATCGCCGGGATTGGCATCATCTCTTATATCCTTGATGAGCCCGAGCGCGTATTGATCGGGATTGAGGACAATAAGCCGCAGGCCATTGCCGCCATGCGCGAAGCCGCCAGAGATACCCGCTTTGATATCGTGGTGTTCCCCACCAAGTACCCCTCTGGTGGGGAAAAGCAACTTATCCAGATTCTCACCGGCCGCGAAGTACCCAATCAGGGCCTGCCGGCCAATGTCGGCATCGTCTGCCAGAACGTGGGTACCGCCAGGGCCATTTATCGCGCCGTTCGCTATGGTGAACCTCTAATCAGCCGGGTAACCACAGTTGTTGGGCAAGCCCTGGAGCGCCAGCGCAATATCGATGTGCCCATCGGTACTCCCATTCACCATATTCTCAAACACCACGGTATCCACCGCGGCCAGATGCAAAAGGTGATTATCGGTGGTCCCATGATGGGTTACACCATTGACGATGAGCGCGCCCCTGTAGTCAAAACCACCAACTGCCTATTGGTGCCTACCAACCAGGAGTTGCCACCAGCACCGGTAGCCAAGGCTTGTATTCGCTGCGGTTACTGCGCCGAGGCCTGCCCAGCTTCACTGCTGCCACAGCAGCTGTACTGGTATGCACGCGCCGATGAGCGCGAAAAGCTGCAAGCTTATAACCTGTTCGACTGCATCGAATGCGGCGCCTGCTCCTATGTCTGCCCCAGTACGATTCCGCTGGTGCAGTATTACCGCGCTGCCAAAGGGGCAATACGCTTGGCGGAGGAGGAGAAAGAAAAGTCCGACCGCGCCCGCGATCGTTTTGAGTTCCGCAAGCTCCGTCTGGAAAAGGCCGAGAAAGAAAAAGAAGCCAAACGTGAGGCACGCCGCAAGGCAGCCGAACTGGCGCGCCAACAGCGCGAGCAGAGCCCTGAGTCCGAGGAAGCCAAAGAGAGCAAGCAACAAGCAGATATCGTCGCCGCTGCCCTGGCCCGGGTTAAATCCCGCCAGGAAGATCCCCAGCAGCTGCTCGCCCGTGCCCAGCGCACCTTCTCCAGCGCCGAAAGCCGCGTCGAACGCCTGCGCAATAAGGTGGAGGCCGCAGAAGAAGGCCAACGCGACCAGCTGGCAGCCCAACTCAAGGCTGCCGAGTTAAAACTGCAGGAAGCCGAACACAAGCTCACCCTGGCCAGGCGTCGCGCCGATCGCGATCCCGCCAGGGAACCCAGCCAGGAAGAGACCAGTGCCGCCGTGCGCGCTATCACTAAGGCGCGTGCCTCGGCAGAAGCTCGCTCTCAAATGAGCGATGCCGAGCGACTCGCCGCAGATATCGAGGCTCTGCAGAAGCGTCTCGGCAAAGCCGAGGCAAGGTTGCAAAAAGCCAAAAATGAAAATGATGCCAACCTGGCGGCCTTTGAGACTGCCTTGGAAAAGCTGCAGAAAAAGTTGGAAGACAAGATGCAAGAGCAAAAAGCCGCACAGGATGGTCGCCAGTAATGTCCTTGATGCGAGCCACCTCCCCCCACGCCCGCTCCGGCGATAACACGGCCAAAGTGATGTTGCAGGTAGCGGCCGCCACCGCACCAGGTGTTCTGGCCATGGTGATTTATTTCGGCATCGGCGTGTTGATCAATATTGCCTTCTCTGTAATTACCGCTCTGCTGTGCGAAGCCGCAATCATGAAACTGCGGGGCAGACCCGTGGCTTTCTACCTGCGTGACTACAGTGCCATGGTCACGGCACTCTTACTGGGCATTGCTCTGCCTCCATACTGTGCCTGGTGGTTGCCGGTAGTCGGCAGCGCCGTGGCCATCGTATTGGCTAAACAGCTATATGGCGGCATGGGGTACAACCCTTTCAATCCAGCCATGGTGGGTTATGTGGTTTTGCTGATCAGTTTCCCGGTGGATATGACCCGCTGGGTTGGCGCGGCGGATGTGATCGGTGGTGCACCGGATATTGGCGAGGCCATCTCCCTGGTCTTTGGCAGTTACAACGTGGATGGTTTCACCCGTGCCACCCCCCTGGAAATCGTGCGCCTCAACGAGTCAGTGTTGCTGTCACAACTCTACGAGATGGAACCGGTTTTCAGCCAGGGGACTTTTGCCGGGGCCGGCTGGGAAACCATCAGTTTCGGGTTCCTGTTGGGCGGGCTTTTTCTATTGTTTCGCGGCATTATCACTTGGCACGCGCCAGTAGCCATGCTCGCAACCCTGACCCTGATCTCTCTGTTTTTCTACGACAGCGGCAGCTCTCTTTCCGAGGGCTCACCACTGCTGCACCTGTTCTCCGGCGCTACCATGTTCGGGGCCTTTTTCATCATCACAGATCCGGTCAGTGGCTGTACCAGTAATAAGGGGCGCCTGATCTTCGGCGCCGGTGTTGGACTCTTCACTTATATTATCCGCGCCTGGGGCAGCTACCCGGATGCCGTGGCCTTTGCGGTACTGCTGATGAACTTTGCCGCACCCACCATTGATAATTACACCCTGCCACGCACTTATGGTCACAAGCGGGCGCGTCGCGCTACTGACTTGGAGGAGCACTGATGCTCAAGCAGTCTATGGCCACCAATGCCGTTGTGCTGACCCTGTTTGCCCTGGTCACTGCAGGCACTCTGGCAGTGACCCAGATCACCACCCGAGAGCCCATTGAACGGGCGATACGCGCAGCCTCTGCCAAAGCCCTGCTGGAAATTATTCCTCTGGATCGCCACAGCAATGACCTACTTGTGGACACCTATCCAATTCCCAAGACCTACTGGAATCAACTAGGGCTCTCTCAGGGTGGCGATATCAACTTAGCGCGTGGCAAAGACGGTAAGATTTCAGCGGTCATTGTACCGGCGGTGGCACCAGACGGTTACTCAGGCCCGATCAAAATGCTGGTAGGCGTCAACCGCGATGGCACCATAGCTGGTGTACGGGTCACCAGCCACAGCGAAACGCCGGGCCTTGGTGATAAGGTCGAACTTAAAAAAAGTGATTGGATTCTTCAGTTCGATGGCCTCTCACTGAAAAACCCTCCCTCTAGTGAGTGGAGAGTTCAAAAAGATGGCGGGGTCTTCGACCAATTTACCGGTGCAACGATCACCCCCCGCGCAGTGGTTGCTGAAGTACATCAGGTGCTGGAGTTTGTCGCCAACAACCATCAGCAAATATTCAGTGCACCGGTGTCCAAGCGAGCCGTTGAGGTGGAAAATCCTGAAGCGGAAAATACTGATGAGGCTCAGCCCAATACGGAGCAGAATTAATGGCGACCCCCGGTTACGCAGAAATTACCCACAACGGACTCTGGAAAAATAACCCCGCCCTAGTTCAGCTTTTGGGGCTCTGCCCCTTATTGGCAGTTACCGGCTCAGTGGTCAACGCTATTGGTCTGGGGCTCGCCACCACTGGTGTACTCACCTGTTCCAACTTGGCAGTTTCCCTAGTACGGAAACAGATGCCCGACACCGTGCGTTTACCCGCCTCGGTAATGATCATCGCCACCTTCGTCACCTGTGTCGAACTCTTGATGAAGGCTTTCACTTATGAGCTCTACCTGGTGCTGGGAATTTTTATTCCATTGATTGTTACCAACTGCGCCATCCTCGGCCGCGCCGATGCCTTCGCCAGTAAAAATCCAGTACTGCCGTCACTGGTCGATGGTTTTATGATGGGGGTTGGCTTTACCGCAGTGCTGATTGCTATCGGCGCCGTGCGGGAAATACTCGGCCAGGGCACTTTGTTTTCGGATATGGATTTGCTATTGGGGCCTATGGCCAAAGACTGGAGCCTAAACTTGCTGGGAAGTAATTATCCCGGTGTGCTGGTGGCGGTGTTACCGCCCGGTGCATTTCTGGTAGCCGGTCTACTGATTGCAGCGAAAAATGCTATTGATACGGGTATTGAACGGCGCCGCAGTCAGCAAATCAGAATTGTACCTGGCTCCAAACGGGTGCGCGTTACTGGAAAAATCTCTTAAGATTGCCCCAAACAAGCCCTTATTCCCTACGACAATCGTTTAGTGTAGCGAAAGCTATTCGATTGTCGCTGACCCACTTGCCGAGTAATTGTCATATTCCGGTGAGAAAAAGACCTAGGATTGACGCCTAAATCTTTATTTTCTGATTCAATAAAAGCCCCCTATACAAAAGTGCACCATATTGAGGAGATTCACGTAGAAAAACCACAAGTGAAGCCTCTGACTTGTGCAATCTTCGTGTAATCGAATGTAATAGCTTTATTCTCTCTTTTTGAATTCGTTTGGCTAGAATGGCACGACCGAACAGCTTGCTAGAGCGATCGGAGCCAACACAAAAAGAACAGGGATACTGCTATGACTGTAGACAATGGAAAGTCTGATCTGGTCTATCACGGCCGCCGCGCACAGCGAGCCGACAGCCGCCTGCGCCGCAAGGCCATCCTAGAGGCCACCCTGCGACTAATCGTAAAAGAGGGGATTCGCGGTATCCGCCACCGCGCCGTAGCTCGCGAAGCGAATGTACCACTGGCCGCCACTACCTACTATTTTAAAGACCTCAACGATCTGATCAGTGATTCATTCACTTATTTCGTTGAGCAGGGATTGGAAAGCACACGCCAACTTCAAGAAGAAAGTTTCAATGCGGCTCGCAACCTCTCTTCACAAGAGCGCGCATCGAGTAGTAGTCACAAACTGCTGGTGCAGCAGCTCACCCGCTTCATCCTCACACATGTGCGCAACCAGGCTGAAGATCGTGACCGCCGTTTGGTTGAGTTGGCCTTCCGCAATGAGGCGCTGCGCAACGAGCAACTGACGCGGGCGGTACGCATGTCAAGCCATGCGAGAGAGTCCCTAATTCAGGAATTCTTCCACTTGCTGGGAGTTGTTGATCCAGAAGCCGCTGCGCAAATCGCTCACGGCACTATTCTCAAGTTGGAATATGAAATTTTAAGTGGCTCCATTGCACTGGATTCTCCATTGCTTGAGCGCACAGTCACCATGATGGTTCGCGGCTTAATTCCTGCAACAGCTACCCAAGTTACCGAGACCGCAGCATACGGCTGAAATATAAAGACTATCTCACAGGTTAGCGGCACGGTGCCCAAACACTGTGCCGCCTTCTTCCTTAAATGGCCAGCCTGATATCACTCACTGCACTATGAGCAGCTTCCCGACATAGCCGCCACCCACTGGCGTAGTAAGCTCACCCCCTCTTCATGTACCAAACTTCGCCCTAACTCCGGCATCATCGCGCCCGGATCGCTGGACTCTACACGGAAATTCAAAATTGAGTGATCCGGCTCTCCCGGTACTATGGCAAATACCCGCCCTCCACTGCCAGTACCCGCCGCTACTGGTGGTTTACACAAGCCCATCTTGCGCCAGTCTGTTTCACTGTGATGAAGCATCAGCCCCGATGTGTCAGCGGCACCGGCCGGGTTATGACAGTGACCGCAGTTGATATCGAGGTAGGCACGAGCTCTATCTTCTAGCGATTTTGAAGTATCTGCATAACTAGCCTGGCTTGGTAGTGATATCAGCGCGGGAAGCCCTTTCAGATATCCCACTTTCTGCCAGTGGGATAACTGATTCTCTGTTCCACTAAGATAGGTAAAATCTCGATTTAAGTGTCTTGCTCTCGGGCCGAGTGGGGAAATCTTCTTTCCAGTAAAGTTGTCAGCATGGCAACCGGCGCATTGATTGGCATCGGGCACCACATAAGTAAATTCTGAGACATCCCCAGAGTCGTTCACCAGTTTAAAATGTGTGGTATCACCAGCGATTTCATAAACGGCTTCAGTTTGAGCCGCATTCCAAATATAGGGGATCGCCTGCCAGCCCCTCTGACGTTTTACTAGCAGACGGGTCTCAATCAAGCGCACAGCCCGCATATCCAAAGCTTCTCCACTGCGCCCTTCCAGGTAGTCCCGAGTAAAATTATCGGTGCGCAGAACTGTATCACCCTCTCCTCTTGGATAGTAAAAAGTCTTGGTAAGTACCGTACCCACCGGATACTCAAACTGCTCCTCACCATACTCTGCCGAGGTGCCTGCGGGCATCCACACGGTTCGCAGTTTATGGGCGTAATCGGTAAAAAGCCCAGTATTTAAATCGTACGGCAGCACACCTGCGTTGGGGGTCAAACCGTTATCAATAATATTGACCAGATTCCAGTCACTAAGCCTCTCAGGAATAGCATCTTCGGCAAATAGTTGAACTGGGGCTTGGGCTTTCTCGCAGCCACTAAGGGTGACCATTAATGTAGCAATAAGGAGAAGGAAAGAGCCCACCAAACATTTCCACTTATTCATTCCCCCCCTCCAAGACAGCCAAATGATCTCCCGCGTTTTTTTCTTTATCTGGCCGGTCAAATTTCAAAACGACCTCTGGTAGCTTTTTCAGACGGCACTGATGAGCAGAAATATCGGTGGAAATATTCTGATAGTTATTTTGGAAATCAATATTCAATATGCCCACATCCGTGTTGTCAATGCATAGCCGAAGGTGGTCTGGCAGGGCGCCCTCAAACATTTTCTTGCTATCCACAACACCATCCCAAAGTACATCGGGCAAGCTTCCACCCAGTCCAAAACGCGCTAACTTTAGCGCCTTAAGTTCCAAGTGGTCTGGTGATGAACCACCTCCTGCAAAGTGATTGTTATAGATATAAATACCTTCCGGATATGGATCGAAGTCTGCCTGAGTCGACTTATCGCTGTAATAACCCGCAGTAAAGTAGCTACTCACGATAATATTAGCAGTATCATTATCCGCAATCTTGTTATCAAATATCTCAACCTGATCATTGGAATTAATCACGATACCCGATCCTGCAGGAACTGCAGCCACAGGGGTTCCTTCATGCCCAAAGTTTTTTACATTGTTTTTAAATATATCGTTATCATAAATACGCGTACTATGCCCAGGCTGAGGCAAATTTGGCATATTAAAAACCAGAATACCCCCCGTATTATTGGTTGCCACATTACCATACACATCAGCACCGATAGTATTTTCTATTTCGATGCCCGCCACATTAAACTCAGCGCGATTGTTTCGCACAATCACATTGCGAGACTGACCGACATAAATGCCAGCATCTGAGGCGCCAATAGCTACTGAACCTTCCACCAAGGTGTTTCGTGTCTGCACCGGATAAATTCCATAGGCACCATTTTCTGTAGATGGACCATTAGTCCACTCAACACGAATATTACGAATAATAATGTTTTGCCCTTCATTAATTTTTAAGGCATCACCCACCGTATCCTCTATTGCCAAGTTTTCTATCGTGAAATCGTTGGCATTGACCAACAGTCCCTCAGCCCCTTGAATTTGACTTTTAAATGAGAGGATAGATTTATCCATTCCCATACCACGAATAGTGACATCATCAACATTTAGAGAAAGACTACGATCAATCTGAAATTCCCCTTCAGGAACAATAATGACATCACCTGGCTTAGCAGCAATAAGTTGCCTCAACAGTTTTTTCTGAAAATCAACGTCATTAGTTGCAGGATTTGATTGAGGGGCTTTCTTCTCTCCGCAGGCGGAGACTAGTAATAACGTGAGAGCCACCCCGATGTAGGACAAGGTCTTCATGCTTCACCCTTTGTTTGAATTATTGTTTGTAGCTACTACATCTGGCTTTGGTAGGTACGAATGTACCAATTAAGTCGCGCAAAAAAACTTGCTAGGCAAGCTTCTGCATACTATCTGACCCCTAGATACCCTTCAAGACACTATTATTATTTGAAAGACTAGAAAACATATAGGGTACCAGCTTGGCGCTTCATGCAACCAATTATTGAAAGCACGTTTGCCCGTACCCCACATTCCCTAAGGAATCGCAATCAAGATGGAATTTCGTAAGTTGATTTTAATGCCATTTGCCCTTCTAAGTTTTCAGGTGCTTGCTCAACCGACTTTAAAGATTGAGATTACAACCCCAGAGGGATGGCAGTTTCATACTCGACAGATATTGAGTAAATTAACCCTAAGTAAGGAATCTAAGTCTACATCTGCCCAAACAGCGCCCTCGGAGTACCAGGCAATTCGCTGCGATGGCCCCTGGGGGGCTGTAAAATATACTATCCCCCTATTAAAGGGCCCCGGCATTAAAATCTTATATGGGACAGGTAGTCTTTTTCTGCAAGTTATTGAATATTCTGTTGACAGTAAAGAAGGTGCCATTTATTCAATGAGTATTCAATGCATTGATGTCGAGCCCACACAGATAATCAATGCGATCACTGAAATTGAACTCACTATTGGAAAAGAAGCTTCTGAGCAATTGGAGCTCAGCAATGGCTATATTCTTAAGTACCATTACAAGCCTGGCTGAAGAATTTACAATAATTTAGCTGTTCAGAAACCTACCTATTTTTTCATAAGCATCTGCACAAATATCTTTGAGCAAATCTTCAACATTTAAAAATCCATGTATAACACCCTCAAAGTGTATATATTCAGCGTGCACACCAACTGACCTCACCCTCTCAAAGTAAAGTTTACCCTCATCACACAAGGGGCAAAACTCTGCTGTTATCACCAGAGTTTTTGGCAGCCTTTGAGTAAAATCCATATAAAGTGGAGATGCCGACTTTCTACACTGGCCATCCCGGAAATATTTTTCAAAGAACCAGTAACATTTCTCAGCTTCTAGAAAATATCCTTTCCCGTATTTTTGGTAAGATTGACAGCCTGCCGTATAGTCAACACAAGGATAAATGAGAATTTGTTTGTCTATATAAATGCCAGTGTCAAATTGTGCTATATGCGACAAAGTTGCCGATAAAGAACCACCTGCAGAGTCTCCCGCTACTGAGAGTAACTTTTGATAGTCGATCTTGTGTCGGGAAAGGCTCGCCCAAACTCCACGAGCTACAGCGCAAGTATCTTCAATATTGGCTGGATAAGGATTTTCTGGAGCAAGCCGATATTCTGGTGCCACCACAATATGCTGTGTAGCTATCGCCATTTTACGACAAATAGGGTCATAGGCTTTAACACTATCCAGCATATGACCACCCCCGTGCAGATATAAAAGAACCGGTAGTGCCAAGCTCGAATTAGGGTTAAATATCCTCACAGGGACATTGTATCCACTGGTATAGATTTCATCATCTATCACCTGGTCAATGTCTGGGATGTCTGTAACATATTCCTGTATTATCCTTTCCGACCTCTCGCGAGAGTCGATAACACTAAAGGCATGACCTTTGGCTGTACGCTCTGATAACAACTCATTGCATACTCTGAGAAATTCAGAGAGGTTCGGATTTACTTTCCTCAAAAGAGACCTCCAAAGAGTAACAGCACCCATAGTGTTTTGGTGCAAAAAGGAATATTACAATTGAGTTGAGATAAAATTGATTCAAGACAAGCTGATAAATGAAGGGGTAAGCCAGCCGGCTCAAGTAAAACCGACTGGCAGATAAACACAAAAATTCACAGGTAGTGATCTGTGAAAAATAAAATCAGTGGAAAACAGGAGCGGACACATAGCTCCAGAACAATACCGTGCCTACCATAATTATTACAGCGATAACCAGGGAAACAGTAATAATTGCACTGGCAAAAAGAAATCCTCGCTCCTCTGAGACACCCATAACAATAGGAATCCCCAGGTAAAGTAGATACACCGCATAAGCTACCGCCACAGTTGCCAACAAAATATCCAACCACAACACCGGATAGATCCCCGCAATACCTGCCAAAAATATTGGAGTCGCTGTAAACCCTGCCACGACTACACCTTTCATCGGGTGCGTTTCTGCACCATAGGTTCTCGCCATCCAGTGAATTAAGTAACCAATTGAGACAACCGCCAATACCATCGTACAATAGAAAACCGCTACCAATTCCAACGCACTCTGGCCGGTTATTCTTACCGGATTCCCATTGCCGATACTCCAACCCACCTGAGTAGTGCCAAAATACCAGGCGATTGCAGGGAATAGTGCCAAAATAATAACGTAGGAGATTTGTCGGCGAAGTTTTTTCTCGGGGAGGCAGCTAATCAACTCCCACTGCTTGCGAGGTTGGAGCATCAGGCCGAACATATGGGTCAACATTCTGTTTTCCTCAGGTTCTAGGGAACTCTGAGTGCGACCTATCTAGTCAAATTGATCTTGGAACTGCCGGTCAATATGAAGGTACTACCAAAAGGCCACCCCAAAAGCTCCAGTGCGTTTCTTCTTGTATCGAGTTACTTGTAGGAGCAACAGTCGTTCAAGTCAACCGTAGAAAAGAGATTGGCGGGAATGCTTACATGCACGTTTCTCGCGGAAACATTTTTAAAGCGTGAGGTGATACCAAACAACCCCAGACTAAAGGGAAAGAGGCAGAAGTAGAGAAAAATCAAATGCTGCCATGCTAATTTCGCTAATTAAAAAAGTAACCAGCCACCAACCCACAGCCGGTTACTTTTAATTATTTAGATAAGCTCAGAAGCTCGCAGGTTCAACAGTCTGCATCCAGCCAAAGCGGTCCTCTGTCCGCCCCTCTTGAATATCAAGAAGCGCCTGACGTAAAGCTTCGGCCACAGGACCTGGAGCCTGCTGCAGCTCATAGCAATGCTCTGCATCACCAATAACGCTAATAGGGCTGATAATAGCAGCAGTACCGCAGGCAAAAGCCTCTGTGCAGCTGCCAGAAGCTATCTGGCTGAGTAATCGATCAACCGGAATGGACTCCTCTACGACCTGGTAGCCCAGGCTTTCGGCCAGCTCCAATAGTGAATAACGGGTAATACCCTCCAAGATGGAGCCGGTCAGTGCTGGCGTATGCAATGTCCCTTCAATTACCGCAAAGAAGTTCATGCCAGAGAGTTCATCTACGCTGTTTCGGTCAGACGGATTGAGCCATAGAGACTGATCATAACCGCGCTCCTTGAGCCGCCCTACGCTCAATAGAGAGGCCGCGTAGTTACCGCCAACCTTGGCATCCCCTGTGCCACCCACTGCGGCGCGTGCATCTTCCCTCTCCACCCAAAGACGCATGCTACCGGAGTGGTAAGCCTCTGAGGGACTGGCAATCACATAGAACTCATAAGAGCTGCTAGCAGATACGGTAAGGTCCGCCTGGGTGCCAATCAGAAACGGCCGCAAGTAGAGAGACTCGCCGCTATTACCGGGTACCAGGTTGGCACAATAGGAAGCAACAGTACGCACGGCACCGAGAAACAGGGATTCTGGCACCGGGGGCATACACAAGCGTTTGGCAGAATAGGCCATTCGCTCAGCATTTTTCTCGGGACGGAATAGAGCAATACCACCAGCCTGGGTCCGGTAGGCCTTCATTCCTTCAAAACACGATTGAGCGTAGTGCAGCACTTTTGCTGCAGGATCTATCGACAAGGGTGCATAGGGAATCAACTCACCCTGACTCCAACAACCGTCCTGATAAACTGCACGAAACATTATAGGGGCCATTGCCGTCCCGAAGCCCAGCCTCTCGGGTACTTCATATCCACGCAGGCTTGCGGCCACTTCGGGATCGATATTGATGCTCACCGGCACTCTCCTCTCATTCGAATCGGCTGATTATGGCGCCTGCCGGCCAGCAATCCAAATGTAGTGACCACAGACCCCATGGCTTTAGCCGTTTTCACCTAATCAAACCTATTCATATAGGATGAAAATCCAAATACTCCTGTTCTTACCCCTGCAGCGCAGAGCCATCGAGTAGTCACTTAAATTTACTCTAAAAATTTTTGGCACTTACTTGCCGACCTTCGGCACTGCTATTTCTCCCCAGCTGCTAAACCGAAAGAGTGCCCGCAGGCATCCCGGTAACCTATTCACCGGTTGGTTGAAGTCTCCGTCACAATCCCTCTGATGACAGACTGTGCTGGCTATACTGTTTAATACGCAGCCAGGAGCGCAAAAATAAGCCTCCGGATGCGGCTTCTCTGAGCGGCTATGAGTAAAAAAGACGTGCCTTCAGAGTTGTAACAGAACCACATTTCAGGAGAGAGCTTCCACCGTATCTGTCGGTTTTCCGGCGATCGGGCGGAGACGAGATCCACACCCCTGCGTGATGGCTAAGGCCTATTGCACAGCTGTGGGCAAAGTAAACCGGAATGGAAGTGGTTCAATCGTGACACAGATAGATACCTGCAATCGCCTTGCTATCGGCTTGATGTTTACAGCCACAGCACTGCTGTGTAACGGCGCCATTGCCGCAGATGACGCCACTGCGAATCCAGATCCGAAAGGCCCTCCCCAGGCCTTTATTGAAGCCGCTTCCAAACCGCTGAAAAAAAACCGAAGACAGCTGCGCCCCTCAGAGGCTGTCGAATATTATCGTGAACGCATTGAAGATCTTGAAGCTGAGTATGGTGCCTATGGTATCGGTATTGATGAGCAGCTGCTGGGCCTGGCCACTGCACTGCAGAAAGCTGGAGCCCATGAGGAAGCCGCCACCGAATTCCGCCGTGCAATGTTAGTTAATAGAGTGAATGAGGGCCTCTATTCCCTCAGTCAGATACCGATGATTGAACGCTTGATAGAAAGCCAGATTGCGTTGAATCAATGGGAAGAAGCCAACGACAACCAACAGTATCTCTACTGGTTGCACGAAAAAAATTACGGTAAAAAAGATCCGCGGATGTTGCCTGTAATCAATAACCTGAGTCGCTGGCACCTACAATCTTATGTTGAGAAGAAAGGTGAGACTCTGGTCGAGCACCTAATCAACGCCACCAAGCTCTACACCCTCGCGGTCGATATCATCAGCAAAAATTTTGGCTCCAACGATCTGCGTCTAGTGGACGCACTACGCGGGCTGAAAGCAACGAATTACTATCTCGCCAATTACAAAGGAGAGGCCCAGGCGCCGCTCGTCGTCAATACCAGCTTTGGCGGCGGCCCCGATGTAAGTCAGCGCAGTATGGTAGATCACTATCGAATGAAGAGCTTCAATACTGGCAAAAAAGCGATTACCCGAATCGTCGATGTCTACCAGCGCAACCCTCAATCACCCCCGGCCGCATCTGCAAAAGCAAAAGTCGAGTTGGGCGACTGGTATATGATGTTCAATAAATGGCATTCCGCGCGCCGCACTTATGGAGAGGCTTATAAATCTCTGTGGGACAATGGTGCCTCCAGCGATGAAATTGAGGATATTTTTGGTCGCCCGATTGCACTTCCTGCCCTGCCGATTTTGGAATCGGAAAGCAAAGCCCTGGCCAACTCACATATCACTGTTTCTTACGATGTCACTGCCTTTGGCAAAGCACGCAATATTAAAATCCTCAGAGCCTACCCATCCGATAAAGTACAGATTCGCTCCAAAGTCCGAAACATACTTAAACGCGCCAAATTCCGGCCGCGCTTTGAAGATGGTGAAGCGGTAGCAACACGCGGTATTGTTCAGCGCTTTGTTTTCGATTGAGTGATTCACTGAAAAGACACTGAGTGATGTGTTGTGGAGAGCGCGCAAATAATCAAATAACAACTACTTTTAAATTTCCACACCAGCCATTTTCCGGGCAGCTGGGGAGTCGCAGAATTGATCGCGGCCTCCCGGCATAACGCCAAGCCCTTCTAGGAGAAAAGAGATGACAACTCGGAAAGCGGTACGAAAAAGTCACCGCCAGGGCATTAGCTGGCACACTCTGTTCTCTGTCGTTGTACTGACTACAGTGATTACTGGATGTAAAAGCCAGCAAACCCAATCGCAACCACCGGCGATGCCCTCTTCCAGCTCGCAATCTCAGTCTCAGAGCAGCGCCTCATCAAGCAGCAGTTCTAGCAGTAGTTCACAGAGCTCTAGCCAGTCACAGTCCAGTAGCAGTGGTGGGCAACCCAGTAGTCGTTCTTCGAGCCAACCCAGCGCGAATATGCCAACGGCACAGCGAGAGTCCCAACAAAAGTCCGGAACAGCTTCCAGTGAAAATCAACGTTCCTCCCGTGAACCCTCAGCAGGTGATAGCATGCCGGAGGCAGATTCCCGCAATCGCTCTCCATCATCCCCTGTCTACAGTGATTCACAGCAATCTCCGGATGAAAGACGTACGCCTCCAGATCCCTCTTCTAGCCAGGACGGCACCCCACCGGATGAGATCGACTTCTCCGAGGAGGAGCAAACAGCTTCGGCTTCAAGTAGCTCCTCATCAAGTAGTTCTTCCTCGAACAGCTCCTCGTCGAGTAGTTCGGCCTCAAATAGCAATGCGTCCACCAACGGTCAACCCAGTAATGGCTCTACTCGCGCTGGCAGTGCGCCCAATGAAGTTCCCAGTACAGCCGCGGAGAGAGTCGCAGAGCTTGAGGGCCGCTTCGAATCCACCATGGTGAGCTACGACGGCATGATCCTGCGTGAACGGGACTATGTCCGTAACAGGCCTGGTTCCGCTTCAAAAGAGGGCGAGGAAGAGGCAATGGATGAAGCGCCACCGGGAGAATCACTGGAAGATCTCATTGAATCTGCGGAAGCCGAAATCCCCCCTCCACCCGGAAGCGGAGCACCCAGCGGCGGGGGCCCACAGCAAAACAATTCCAGCGGCCAGGTAACAGGCCCCGGTTTACCCACTAAGGGGCGCCAAGGGGAGTACAACCACAGCGGCTCACAGCCAGTGGTGCCTGCAGATATTCCCAGTGGTACCGATGACGATGTAGTGGCAAGACAAATTCGTGAAGCCGCCACACGGGAGACCGATCCTGAATTACGGGAAAAGCTCTGGGAAGAGTATCGAAAATATAAAAATGCGACGAAGTAGTTACAGAGGACGCATAGATGGCACTTTTAACTCGAAAAAACTATCGCTGTTTATTTACAGCTCGGCTCGCATTGATAACTGCTGGGTTACTGCTAGTACTACTTAGCGGATGTACCACAACCGAAGTACGAACTACTGCATTTACCCCCCTCACCATTGAGGACAAAAATATTGCGGAAGAGCGCCTGCTGGACGTCGGCGTTATCCAGTTCGATCCCGGTATAGACACTGTTGAAGTTGACGAAGACACCCTGGTCTTTCCCGAATTACGCCAGGCTGAGTCCCGCTTTATGGCAGTCACCCTGGCTGACTCATTGCAGTCCAGCCTGGGTTGGGGGGCAGTGAGAGTTATCCCATCTGCCCGCACCAATATTGATGTAACGGTTTCTGGAAAAATAATCCAATCCGATGGTGAAATTCTCACCATGGAAGTGACCGTTACCGATTCCCGTGGTCAACGCTGGTTTACCAAGGAATATTCGGAATACGCTTCTCACTACGCCTATGATCGTAAGCACCCTACTGAAGGAGATGCCTTTCAGGGAATCTATAACCGGGTTTCCAATGACATGTTGAATTATCGACAAGGGCTATCCAATCAACAGATTGCTGAAATCCGCACTATCTCTGAGATGCGCTTCGCCAGGAGCTTTTCCCCCGAAGCCTTTACGCGCTATCTGCAGCAAAGCCAGGAAGGTATTTACTACCTGAGCGCTTTACCTGCAGAAAATGATCCTATGTTGCAGCGAGTACGAAAAATCCGTGAGCGCGATTATCTATTTGTGGACACACTACAGGAATATTACGGCACTTTTGCCAAAACCATGGAAGTACCCTACCAGGAGTGGCGAGCACGGAGTTATGAGGAAGTTCGGCAAATGCGCGAACTCAAGCGTAAAGCCCGCAACCACACCATCATGGGAGCCGCGGCCATTATCGGCGGTATCGCCGCAGCCGGTGCAGGAGGAGGCAGTGCCCAGGCTGCGGGACAGGTAGGTATTGGTGCTGGCGGTTATTTAATTAAGAGCGGCTTTGATCGTCGCGCAGATGCCAAGATGCATCTGGAAGCTCTGCAGGAATTGGGAGACTCAATGGAGGCTGAAGTCGAACCACAAATTGTCGAACTGGAAGATCGCACCGTCACCCTGAGCGGCACAGTAGAGAACCAATATCGTCAGTGGAGGGAAATCTTGAAAGAAATTTATGAAGCCGAAACAGCGTCTTCCGAAACCAGTATATGAAGTGCAGACCTTATCGAGGTAAACCGGTCAGATTTTAACCCTTAGCAAGCACCCAAGATCTTCACTGGGTAACTTAATAAAACGGCGGAATCACTATGCAGCACCGCAATAACACCAAGGAAGATTCAACTCCGATCGAGCCCGCAGAGTTTAGCTTTGGCGGTGAGGAAGCTCGCATCCCCAAGAAAACCAGCCCTAAAACTGACAAGCCGGAAAGGGAAAATTCATACTGGCCTTTTTTGCTGGGGGCAGTAATGCTCAGTGGCTTGGTAGGGGTTTTCTGGGGACTTCCCCAAGTTGTGCAAACTCCAAAATTACAAACCGATAAAATGGCTGTTGCCAAAACAATAAATACACCAGAGGAAGATCCGGCACACGCATCCCCCTACTCCGATGCTGAAATCATGCAGCAACGCAGGGATGTGCAAAAAATTCTGCAAGATATTCTCGCCCTTAAAGAGGAGCTACAAGAACGTCAAGTTGAGTTATGGGCATTCGAAGATTACTACTCCGCTGAAGACCTAGCTCTAAAGGCTGATAGCCTTTATCGAAAAAGACAATTCATGCAAGCCCTGGAAAAGTACCGGGAATCCTTACAAGCACTAGAGACATTGCGTGACAGTATTCCCGAGCGAATTGAGTTACACCTTAGCGAGGGTAAACGTGCTTTGGATATAGGGGATAAGGATTCTGCACTAGATGCATTTAATCTAGTACTTACTATCTCTAAAGATCACCCAAGAGGTCTCAAGGGACTTGAGCGGACCGATAAATTACCCTCTGCCTGGTGGAGATATATTCAGGCAAAAGACGCCTACTCCGATTCCGACCTAGACCAGGCTAAGTCATCTCTTGAGCAATCACTCTCGGTTGACCCTGAGACTGTTGAAGCTCAAGCATTACTGGCAAAGGTTGAAATAGAAATCACTGAGAGAGACTACCAAAAGGCTATGTCTTCTGGCTACGCAGCGATTGCCGATAAAAATTACACATCCGCTAAACAATTCTTCAATCAAGCGCAAGCATTAAAGCCTACTGCTAAAGCACCGACCATCGGCCTACAGCAGGCAAAAAATGGTATGGAGCGGGAGAAAATTAATAAACTACTGAGCTTGGCACGCTCACAGGAAAAAAAAGAAGATTGGCGTGATGCTCTTAAAAGTTATACGGCCTTGCTGAAAAAGGATAGTAGCCTGGTTGCTGCAGTTACGGGGAAGGCACGCTCTTCTGCCAGGGCCAAATTAGATGATCAGTTACAAGAATTACTCAAAGACCCCCTTACCCTTAGTGAAGGTAAGCGCAACCACTTTGCCCGCACTGTCTTAGCCGATGCACGTAAAGTAAACGGTCAAACACCACGCTTAGTTCAGCAAATAGAAGACCTAGAAAATGCGCTTACCCAAGCTCTGATACCTCTACCCGTTCGTTTCAAATCCGATCGTAGTACCAGTGTCACGATTTACCATGTTGGACGTCTGGGTAATTTTGACCAACGAGAAATCGCCTTAAAACCCGGTCGCTACACAGCCATTGGTACCCGCGATGGGTATCGGGATGTACGGCGTGAGTTCATTGTAAAACCCGGAAAACCTGTCACCGAAGTGGTCATTCAGTGCGCAGAGAAAGTAAACGGCGCTAATAATAGCTGAAGACAAGAACCCCTGAGCGAGATGAAAATCCAATAAAGAAGATATTCGCAAGGGGCAAATCCTGAGATGAATCAGAAGATTCATTCACAGGAAAAGAGGTGTTCTGTGACAAACGGCTCGCTGATCGCCAACCCTCCGGTGGCAGCGAGCTAAGCTTTATTTCACACAAAAAAACATCAAACCCAGCCTTGGTATCGGCTGCGCTTTAGCGCGTATTTCATCGGTGCCAGATTATTGCGATAACTCCATAACGACACAGCAATAGGGAAGTGTAAATGGCAGTGAAAGAGGCGGTCTCAGTTCGTGATAATGAGCCTGTAGTCGATGACTCACCTCTCATCGAACCTATAGGTTTCACACCGGTTCAAGTCAGCTCTAACCGTGCTCGCCTGTTCCTGTCCAAGCGTGCACTGGTAGTAGCGGCCTGCCTGTTATTAAGTCTCTTGGCGCTGACCTACTTAGTCATCGCCCGCTCCCTCATATTTGAAACCGTGCCTAACAATGCAAAAGTCAATATTAATGGCTTTGCCCTGCCACTGGGAGATGGACATCTGGTGCTTCCCGGCAACTACAGTTACACCATCAGTGCAGATGGTTATTTATCCAAGAGTGGTGAGGTTGAAGTCGGCAGCGATGGGCACAGCCGCCATGCAGTGACCCTGGATAAGCTGCCAGGCCATCTGCAAGTTGAAACAGACCCCCCGGTTCCAGTCAAAATAATAATCAATGGCGGTGAAGTGCCCAATACAAACGGACTGGTGGAAAATATACGTCCAGGTTCCCTTCGGGTAACAATTCTCTCCGATCGTTATCTCCCCTATACCCAAGTAATCAAAGTCGAGGGACTCGACAACACTCATCGCTTGCAAGCAAAACTTCGTCCAGCCTGGGCCAATATACGTATTAGTAGTAATCCCCCAGGTGCCACTGTCACCTCCAATGGAAAAACTCTTGGCACAACACCTCTCAATACAGAGCTGGTGCAAGGGGATAGGGTTGTCTCCATCTCCCTACCAGAACATAAAACTGTCGATGTCCCAATAGCCGTTACCGCCGGTGTGGACCAAGCCCTTCCCACGGTAAATCTGGGCCCAGCCGATGGACTATTACGAGTTGTTTCAATTCCCGAAGGCGCTAGTGTAACTGTTGATGGGGAGTTCCGCGGACACACTCCTCTTGAACTTGAATTGTCATCAGGAGAAGCTCATCGATTACGCTTTTTTAAAGAAGGTTACGCCTCTGTAGTACACACCATAGACCTTTCCGCCGGAATGGAACGGGATCTCAGCGTTAACTTAAACGCCGTGTACGGTAGGGTATTTGTAACGAGTGTACCCACTGATGCAGAGGTTTATATTGATGGGCAATATGCGGGTAAAAGCGGACAGTCATTCAACCTCCCAACGAAAAGTCACAAAATTGAAGTGAGGAAGAATGGCTACCAAGCATTTGATACCAGAGTAATCCCAAGCGACAAGCTGGAGCAGACGGTACGCGCAGTATTGTTGACCAAAGAGCAGGCTCGCTGGCAGCAGGTTCCGGCATCCTATCAACATGGCGCGAATGGAACCATGAAGTTGATGCGCCCCAATGCTGTATTCACTATGGGATCCTCACGACGTGAACAAGGGCGCCGTGCCAATGAGGTGATGCGCCAAGTCGCTCTAAATCGTCCTTTTTATATCGGAGCCACCGAAGTCACTAATGGAGAATTCAGACGCTTTAAACGTATGCATACCTCAAGGCATGTGAATGGAGTTAGCCTGGATAATGACAACCTGCCTGTCGTCAATGTCAGTTGGGCCGATGCGGCTTTATTTTGCAACTGGCTCAGTGAACGTGAAGGTCTTAACCCTGTATACCTAACCGAGCGCGGCAAAATAGTTGGGTTTGATTCAGCGGCAGATGGCTATCGTCTTCCCACAGAAGCCGAATGGGCCTGGTTGGCACGCTATGATAAGGGCACCATGCGTAAATACCCCTGGGGCAATGAGCTACCTATCGGCGCCAACTCTGGTAACTATGCCGACAGCCACGCTGCCAAGCTGGTCCCGGCAGTATTACGTACCTATAGCGATCGCTATGCAGCCACAGCTCCCGTCGGCAGTTACGGTCCAAATCCTCTTGGTATATACGACTTGGGTGGCAATGTTTCTGAGTGGATTCACGACCTCTATACCATTGGTACCGGACTCTCATCGCGCCTGGAAGAAAATCCGATTGGCCCACAGGATGGCGACTACCATGTAATTCGCGGCTCCAGCTGGCGTCATTCAGGGTTAACCGAACTGCGTTTATCTTACCGTGATTATGGCGAAGCTCCCCGCAATGATATTGGATTTAGGGTCGCGCGCTGGATTAATTAAAGAAGGAGTGAAGATGTTCAGGATCATTTTAATACTCATCATTCTTTTACCCTCTTACTTATTTGCCCAGGAGAAAGAAGATACCAATGAGATGACCGTTGCTCAGGCGAACAAGGAGAAAACAGAAAAAAACAAACGCAGGGGCAATCGTTCAGATGATTACAAGTCTTCAGAAGAAATTTCTGAAGATTTATCTGTTTCCTATCCTGTGGATATTTAAAAGAGAAGCCGCCAAGGGCACCACCATGAAATTCAAATCCTCAGACTTTGTGTTCCAGATATTTGCTCTGCTGGGATCTATTATCCTGGTTCACGCCATTTATGTTGCCATCATTCGCCCTAACGCAGATGCCTTGATAGAAGAACAGCTTGCACGGGAGGCAGCAGGAGAAACCTATGTTCAGCAACGTTCCATTTATATTGTGATGAAAGACTACGAGCAGGAAGCTTGCTTTGTACTGATGCTGTGGGCCATGGCAATCATGGGCCTAAAGGCACACCGCAGCATACGCGAGCGCAAACTGCTCGATAAAGCCCTTCTTAATATCAGCGAAGGCACACCTATCTTACCCGAAGACACCCGCGACCTGTCCCGTCCCATACAAGCACTACCCGAAGAGGAGCGCAGTTATCTCGTGCCAAGAGCACTGCTCACCGCGCTACAAAGATTCGGCTCTACCAAAAATGTGGCTGCAGTTTCCAATTCGGTAAAAGAAGTATGCGAAACAGAGGGCGATCGGCTCGACTCGGAATTAGCAATGGTGCGCTATATCACTTGGGCAATTCCCTCGATCGGGTTTATCGGAACCGTGCGCGGCATCGGCGAGGCACTTTCTCAAGCCCATAAAGCAGTAGAGGGTGATATTGCCGGGGTTACCGTAAGCCTTGGGGTCGCCTTCAACTCAACTTTTATTGCCCTGGTGATCAGCATTGTCATTATGTTTTTTACCCATCAGTTACAGCTTATGCAAGAGAGACTGGTCTTGGATACTCAGAACTATTGCGATAACCGCCTGCTGAGATTTCTCAAAATCAGCTAGCCGAACTCAAAATTATCATCTCGGATATTCGCCGCGAGGAATACTCCATGGGACAAGGTGTCCTTGAAATCAATGACTGTGGTTTAAGAGTTTTTATCGATACCACGGAAGTTCTGGAAAGCCCCGGTATTGCGGTAATTGAACCGGGACGTATTCACATAGGCACCGCAGCGCAAATGCGTGCCCGCAGTCACCCCACCCAAGTCAACAACCAGTTTTGGCGAAGGCTGAGTTTAGAATCTTTAAAGTCAACCAACCAGCGCTGCCGCCACCATGCCGATCTTGCCTACTGCCACTTACAAGAAATATCCGAACACTGTGATCTTCCCGAAGAACTGGTGCTAGCAGTACCAGGCAATTTTACTCGCGAGCAATTAGCGCTGTTACTCGGGATTATTAAAGAAAGCAATATGAATGTGGTTGGCCTGGTTGACTCTGCCAGTGCTGCTATTGGTGACTTGGCCCCCGCTGGATTGCAAATGCATGTAGAACTGCAACTACATCAAACTCTCGTTTCCCGTATTTCGGTGGATAACCAAGCCACCGTAAAATCATCGGAGAGTGTTGCAGATGCAGGCCTATGTCATTTTCAAGAGGCCTGGGCAAGAGTTTTCACGGATGCTTTCGTTATGCAGTGCCGTTTTGATCCACTGCACTCTGCAGAATCCGAACAGCAACTCTATGATTTGATGCCCCAGTGGGTCAGCCGCGCAATGAGTCAGGGGGAAGTTCTTGCAGAGTTAGATGATCGTACGGCAAAAATATCTTTGCGCCAACTTCAGGACGCTACAGCTCCTATTCTTTCCCGTGTTCGGGCAATGATTGAAAACCTTGCAGATAGTGGCAGTGTGAGCTTTATATCCCATCGCTGGGCAGAAATTCCCGGTGGTCTGCAGATAGCCCAGCGTATGCACCTTCTATCCAGGGACAGCACTGCCCAATCTATTAAGAATCGCTGGAAAGAGTTGCGCAGTCCTGACTCTGCTTTGCGATTAGTGAGCAGTGTCAGAGCCGCCCCAGAAAGTGAGATCAGCCTGCATTTAGAAGCACCTTCAGAAGCCGTAGCCACACATCTTTTATATGGCCATCGCGCCCTTGCCGCACAACAGCCACTATTTGTTTTCTGGCACGAAGATAAATTTCAGGTTACTCCCACCCCTCCTGAGCACCCAGCAGCAACGGTTACCAACCATTCGGGGCGTCTTGCGTTAAGAGTAGATGCGGGAATTCGTCTGATGCTTAACGGTGAGGAAATTGCAGCACCGGTTAACCTAAACGCCGGAGATAAGATCGGAATTGCGGATCGCCATGACGTCATAACTGCAATCAGTGTGGAACGCTATGAGACGTAAACAGCGTCGCTTTTCTACCTTCAGCTTATCCTTTCTAGACATCATGTCCTGTGGATTTGGTGCGGTTGCACTGATTTTTCTAATTATTAAGCATGGCTCCGATCACGAAATCGAAGTAGAAACTGAGGACTTGAGCGCTGAAGTCAACCTGCTACAAGAAGAAGTTGAAATTGGGGAGGAGCACCTTGTCTTGGCGCGCAACACCTTGGATATCGTCAGCGATGAACTAGCAGAGGCACAAGGACTTGCACATCGTATACTCGAACAAATAGAGGAGGTAAAAGGCAATATTGCCGAAGTGGACAGTATTGATGAAAAGGAAGACATAAAAAGATTACAAGACAAACTCAAAAAATTAGAACAGGCCAAAAAGGACTTAGAGGAAGAAAATAAGAAGCTCGGTAACAATGTGCGCAAATATAGTGGAGATGGTGACCGTCAGTATCTTACAGGGCTTCGACTTGGTGGTAATCGTATCCTGATTTTACTTGATGCCTCTGCTTCAATGCTCGGTGATGAACTTATCAAAGTTATTCGCGCCCGCAATATGTCATCAAGGGTTAAACGTCAGACAGAAAAATGGCGTCGGGCCATAAATACCGTTTCCTGGCTCACCGCCCAGTTACCACCAGACAGTCAGTACCAGATCTATACTTTCAATACATCTTTTCGCGCCGCAATCACCGGGACGGAAGATCGCTGGCTCAATGTAGATGATCGTGACCAGTTGGATAAAGCAATCAAACAATTGGATGAAATCGTGCCAGAAAATGGCACTAGTTTAGAAAGGGTATTCAATGCCATTCACGCCATGACACCTTTACCCGATAACATTATTTTGATCACCGATGGCCTGCCTACACAAGGTATGAAGCCACCCAGAAGTGCCACTATCTCAGGTAGGGAACGCCGTAATTTATTCAAACGTGCGGTGAAAGTGCTTCCCAAGAATGTTCCGATCAATATCATTCTCACTCCAATGGAAGGCGACCCTTTCGCGGCCAGTGAATACTGGAAACTGGCTATGCAAACTCAAGGATCTTTTCTCGCCCCATCAAGGGATTGGCCATGATTGGTTCTTCAAAGAAAAAACGCCAAGAAGAATTCAGCATCTCCTTTCTCGATGTCATTTGCTGTGGATTTGGCGCTATTGTATTGCTGTTAATGATTGCCAAAACAGCCGAGCCCATTGTATTGGAAGAAGCGGAGATAGATCTGGAGGCTCAGGTTATAGAGCTTCAAGAACAAATCGCAGAAATTCGTGGTGAAACCACCGTCCTCAACCGGGACCTCAACGCCAAGCGCGAGCAGATTGACATTGAGCGCAAGCGCATTGCCAATCTACGTGGAGAACTTCAAGCTCTGCAGGCCGTCTACGCCAGTAAAACGGAAGGACAAAGCCAGGAAGGCAAGTTGAAGGGTAAATTGACTATCGCTCTTCAGACGATGACCGAAGAAATGCGTCGCCTACTCGGCGAAAACTACCAGCGTAAAAATAATGTCATAGGTGGTATACCAGTCGACAGTGAATACATTCTTTTCATTATCGACACCTCCGGCAGTATGTTTAACTATGGTTGGGACCGCATGATGGCGGAAATGGTCAATACTTTAGACCTGTATCCCAACGTCAAAGGTATTCAGGTAATGAATGACATGGGGGATTACATGTTTTTCAATTACCGCAACAAGTGGATCCCCGATACCCCTGGACGTCGCCAGGCGATCCTCCAACGATTAAAAACATGGAACCCTTTCAGTAACTCTAGTCCTGTAGAGGGCATACAAAAAGCCGTGCGTAGTTTCTACGATCCCAGTAAAAAAATTAGCATCTATGTATTAGGTGATGAATTTACAGGGAAATCAATTCGCAATGTCATGTTGGCTGTGGATCGAGTCAATGCCCAACATGGAGAGGGAAAACGCAATATTCGCATCCACGCAGTAGGGTTCCCAATACAGTTTTCCAGGCCTCCGCATTTGCAAACTACCGGATTACGTTTTGCCGCGCTGATGAGAGAACTAACCTATCGTAATGGTGGCACTTTTGTTGGACTTAATGATTTTCGCTAGCTGATTGTTATCAGGAGTCATGCATGAAGCACAGTATAAAGGAGACACCCACATTTCATCTGGCGATTGTGGTTTTTCTCTCTCTAATGGTTACGGCCTGCTCCCATACGGTTCAGGTTGAAGGAAACTATCCCGCCCCTGTAGGTCATCAATTTCCACTCTCAGTGGGTATCTATCTGAGCGAGGATTTCAAAAATTATACCTATCAGGAGGATAGTGAGGACCGAGAGGAATGGAAAATAAATACTGGCAGAGCACAGGGAAATCTATTTGAAACAGTTCTCCGCTCTATGTTTGTCAATACTATCTCACTTTCTGAATACCCTAAGGATGTCCCCGCTAATGTTGAGCTTGTTATAGTTCCGGAAGTCCGTGAACTTCAGTTCACCATGCCCAGAGAAACAAGAGTCAATATTTTTGAGGTGTGGATCAAATATGATATGAACGCCTATGACTCCCAGGGAAACCAAGTTGCCAACTGGGTGATAACTGCTTACGGTAAAACACCAACCGCCTTTTTACAGTCCCAAGAGCAGGCCTTAACCCAGGCAATCAATATTGCTCTTCGCGATGCAGGTGCAACCTTATATACAGGTTTCGAAAAGGTTCCCGAGCTACAGGCATTTCTCTCTGGCAGGATTAGATCTGCATCATTACAGGAATTTAAAGTAAAGTCCCCACAGGCTGAATAGAGGGTTTCATCGTGTTCAAGCCATTAATTGTTATATCCCTGCTCATCCTTAGCGGATGCACCACTGTAGTTATTGATGAATACAGACGTAGCGATGGTGAACTTGCGGCTGGGGATTCCGTGGTGATATTAGGGCGTCGCCATTCCAGTGATTACGAAACGGAACCCAATCTTATCGACTGTGTCGGTAGAGAATTACACAACCCTGAGATGGGGGTTAATATTATTCCCGAAAAAGAGTTTGTTGATCTTATGTATCCCTGGTTCGAGCCAAGAACCGCCCCCATGCATGTGCGTTCACTCGATCGCCTTATGGAAAACAAAGAGGTCCGTGAACGAATGGAGTCTTATGGGGTGAAATACATCGTCTGGATAGACGGCTCCACAGAAACCACTGCCAGTGCCGGCTCTATAAGCTGCACGATCAGTACTGGCGGAGCTGGTTGTTTCGGTTTCGGTACCTGGGATAAGGAATCTGATTATGAAGCATCAGTATGGGATTTTCGCGATCGAGAGCTGTCCGGAAAACTGAGCGCAGATGCCAAAGGCACATCTTATATGCCCGCCATCGTAATACCAATCCCCCTGATCGCACGGGTACAAAACAATGCTTGCAAAGGGATGGCCGTGCAACTACAGCAATTTTTGGTACCCGCAGCAGGCACCAGTTCTTAAACAATAAATAAGTAGGGAGGCAGGGTTAATGCAAAATTTCTTTCGGTGGTACATCTTTTTATTGGTCCTTGTATGTACTGCATGTGCTTTCAACCCGGCCACCAACCGACCCGATCTGGTCTTGATGTCCGAGGATAAAGAGATTTCTATCGGCAAAGAAATGCATGAAAAGCTGATCGAAAGCACCCCTATCTACCAGGATCCAGTACTCACCGCCTATGTTGACCACGTAGGGCAAAAAGTAGCGGCAGCCAGCGATAGGCCCGACATCAAGTATCACTTCACGATTATCGATAGCCAGGATATCAACGCTTTTGCCCTACCTGGAGGCTATGTATATATCAATCGCGGCCTGCTGACTTACCTTCACTCCGAAGCAGAAATGGCAGCTGTGCTCGCCCATGAGATCGGCCATATCACTGCACGCCATGCCGTTCGTCAAAAAACTGCTGCCACTGGTGCCAGTGCCGCATCAGTATTATCTGTATTGGTAACAGGCAGCCGCGTTGTTGGTGATGCAGCAAATCTCTGGAGTACTGCTGCGGTGAAAGGTTATGGGAGGGAAATGGAGTTGGAGGCAGACCGCTTTGGTGCGCAGTATATGTTCAAAGCCGGTTATGATCCCACCGCAATGCTCAATGTAATTGGCATACTAAAAGATCAGGAAATCTTCGCCCGCAGACGGGCGCGTGTGGAGGGTAAAAAACCGCAGACATATCATGGCGTTTTTTCTACTCACCCACGCAACGATATTCGTCTACAGGAAGTAGTCAAGGCCGCAGGTACCCTACCTGAAGAGAGCAAGGATGTTAAAGTAGCCTATTACCGTGAAAAAACTGATGGTCTTGTTTACGGTGATAATGCCAGGCAATCCAATAAAAATCGTTTTAATCATAAACGTTTAGGCTTCTCACTGCTGTTTCCTGATGGTTGGACAGTAGCCAATCAACGCTCCTCCATCGTAGGCACAGCTCCTGACCAATCAGCAACAATTACGATTAAGGTCGCTAAGCGTGAGGGGAATCAACCCGCAGATATGGCCTTGCGTGAGCAGTACGATTTACGCAAGCTGGAACAAGATGAAAAACTAAATCAATACCGACTAGAGGGACACACAGGTAAAGTCCCACCACTTGAAAAGAATAATATTGATCTAGATCGAGTTGCAATTATCTACTATGGCAGCCGTCAATTTATGCTGGAAGGTAAAGTGGCCAATGCATCATCGCAGAAAAAGGATGATCTTGAACATTATGACACACTATTTTTAACCAGTATTCGCAGTTTCAGACCCTTGCGGGAAACCGATATTGTAGAGAAGGATATAAGACGACTGCGCTACGTAAAAGCCACAGAAAAAACTACCTTTTCCTCCCTGGCACGACACATGGAAATTGGTGAATATGCTGAGGAACAGCTGCGACTTCTCAATGGTTATTATCCTCGGGGCGAACCAGAGCCCGGTGAATGGATCAAAATAATCCAGTAAAAAAGCTACCACCTTTGAATTATTCTTGGCATTTGTAGCAATATTCTGTATACCTGAGAAATACCGTATGGAAAATTAAATAATAACTTACGGAATTCACTATACGTGCAGAATTTTTCATTCTCCATAGAGACCCACTGGTCTACCTTACTCACAATTGAAGAACACTCTATGCCAGTAACATCAGTGGTGTATGGATACTTTAATTAAGTGCATAGAAACATATTCACAACTTATGCACAGCACTATGTATTCTTTTTATTCTTCATTCATAGCAAGGCATAAATATCGATCCGCACAACTCTATATAGATCAAGTGCTAAAAACCATAATAATAGGAGCTTTAAATGAACGGCATGATGATGCAGTCACAACTTACCCTAACCGGTATCATGCAGCACGCCTTGAGTAATTCACCCAATAGTGAAATTGTCTCCATTACTAAGGATAATCCTCAGTTTCGCTACACCTACAAAGAGGCCTTTAAACGCTCTGCCCAACTTGCCCAGGCCCTAGCCAGACTTGGAGCTAACAATGGAGATCGTATCGGCACTCTGGCCTGGAATGACCATCGTCATTTTGAACTCTACTATGCGACTTCCTGTAGCGGATTTGTTTGCCATACCATCAATCCACGCTTATTTCCTGAACAAATTCATTATATTGTCGAGCATGCCGAAGATCGCTGGCTGTTTATCGACCCAATGTTTGTTCCGCTTATTGAAAAAATGGTTGATAGACTCAACAGCGTAGAGGGTTTCATCGTTTTAACCGACAGGGCTCATATGCCCCAAAGCACTCTACATAATTACTACTGCTATGAAGAGCTTCTCGATAATCATTCTGGCGATTTCCACTGGCCGGAACTGAATGAGC
Organism: Microbulbifer mixtoriginis (SeqCode); assembly: GCF_052468275.1. Taxonomy (NCBI): domain Bacteria; kingdom Pseudomonadati; phylum Pseudomonadota; class Gammaproteobacteria; order Cellvibrionales; family Microbulbiferaceae; genus Microbulbifer; species Microbulbifer mixtoriginis (SeqCode). The sequence continues at coordinate 4,759,096 of NZ_CP174341.1, forward strand.
AAAGTGCCGCCGCTCTATGTTATACCTCCGGCACCACAGGGAACCCTAAGGGAGTCCTCTACTCTCACCGAGCAATGACACTGCACACCTACGGGGTACTAATGCCCGATGTCTTCGCCATACGCCGCGATGAAGCCATCCTTCCCGTAGTGCCCATGTTTCATGTTAATGCTTGGTCCATTCCCTACGCGGCACCTGCTGTTGGCGCTAAGTTAGTTTTACCAGGCCCTAAAATGGGTTGTGGTGAAACGCTTAGTAGACTTATACAACAAGAGTCAGTCACCATCGCCGCTGGCGTGCCCACCGTTTGGCTAGCACTTCTCAAATATTTGCGTGAAAGTGGAGAAAAGGTCTCTAGCTTGAACCGTGTGGTCGTCGGCGGCTCTGCCTGCCCTTGGAGTATCATGGAAGAGTTTGAAGAAAAGCATGGTGTCTATACCCATCATGCCTGGGGTATGACAGAGATGAGCCCACTTGGTACCTACAATGCCCGCATAGATGAATATTTACCTAAGAATGAAGCCAAGGCCCTGCGCCTGAAGCAGGGCCGTGCGGGGTTTGGAGTAGAAATGCGAATTGTAGACCCTCTCGGCAGCCCCCTTCCTCACGATGGTATTGCTTTTGGCACACTACAGGTAAGAGGCCCTTGGGTTTGCGAACGCTACTATAAAGCCGAAGAGTCTGCGCTCACGGTGGACGGATGGTTTGATACCGGCGATGTGGCCACTATAGACTCTTTAGGCTATCTGACCATCACCGACCGAACCAAGGATGTGATTAAATCTGGGGGAGAATGGATATCTTCCATTGAGCTTGAAAATTTCGCTATAACCCTTGATGGAGTTGCCGAGGCAGCAGTTATAGGTGTCGCTCATGAAAAATGGGCCGAACGGCCACTATTGATCGTGGTGCCAGAGACCGACGGAAAGCTCGAAGCCAAGCAGATTCTCGCCGCTTTTCACGGGCGCTTCGCAAAATGGTGGATTCCTGATGACTGTATTATCACCTCAGAAATCCCCCATACCGCTACGGGAAAAATTAGCAAGAAAGACTTGCGGCAGCAATTTGCACAACACCTCTGGCCTCAAGAAGTATCAGTATAAATTGCCATCAGAAAGGCAAGCATCTTAGCAACCAGTTCAACCGGGCAATAAGCCCGGTTTGCCACTTGAAACCGTTGAGCAAATCTAAATGCCCTATGGTTCACACTATATTTAACCACTTTAGCATTGATATATCTCTGTCATATTCTTTTGCTAGAAAGCTTCCCACACTTATTTGGGATCTCTTGCAAATGTTCAAAAGAATTCTGTCTACCTTATTACTCATTGGCTCTGCCAGTGCAAATATCACCTGTGCTGAAAACAGTACCGCTGGAGCCGAATCCCCCTTGGTTATCGCTCATCGTGGTGCCTCTGCTTACTTACCAGAGCACACTCTCGAAGCAAAGGCCATGGCCTATGCTATGCGACCAGATTATATTGAGCAGGATCTGGTTCTTAGCAAAGATAATCACCTGATCGTGATGCATGATATCTACCTCGATAGCACCACCAATGTTGCAGAGATATTTCCTGGACGAGCTCGTGAAGATGGGCATTACTACACTATCGATTTCACGCTGGAAGAATTAAAAAAGCTCCGTGTTAGCGAAGCTTTCTCAATAGGCGAGGATGGGCCTCAGGCAAAATATCCGCATCGCTTCCCCCTATGGAAATCCAGTTTTCAACTATCCACTTTCGAAGAAGAAATAGAACTCATCCAGGGTTTAAATAAATCCCTTGGATATAAAATTGGTATTTATCCAGAAATAAAAAAACCATACTTCCACCACTGGGAAGGAAAAGATATCGCCACAATCGCTTTGCAAAAACTTAAGGAATACGGCTATAGCGACAAACAACAAAAAGTTTTTTTACAGTGCTTCGATGCAGAAGAGTTACAACGTATCAAGTTTGAACTAATGCCCGCCATGGGGATGGATCTTTCCCTCGTTCAGCTTATTGCTGCAACCAGCTGGGGGGAAAAACTGATTGAGATTGATGGCATAATTCAAAATTATGATTACGATTGGATGCTGGAGCCTGGCGGCATGCGCAAAATCACCAGCTATGCCGATGGCATCGGCCCTTGGTACCCCATGTTAATAGAAGTTGAGGATGGTAAGCCAAGGGCCAATAATATCGTCCGCCGTGCCCATCGCAGGGATCTCCAAGTTCACCCCTATACTTTTCGCGCCGACCCGGAGAAGCTTCCAGAGGAATTCGATAGTTTTAACCAATTCCTCCACTTTGCCACCTACCAACTGCGCGTCGATGGAATTTTTACTGACCAGCCCGATCAAGCTGTCAATTACCTTTCCCGCCCTCACCATAGAAAACGCAGATATTAAGCAAACAAAAAAGTAGCCGCATCAGCGGCCACTTTTTTAATCAAACTTTGAGAAATCTGCAGGGCGCTTCTCCATAAAGGCAGTAGCCGCCTCTTTAAACTCCTCAGAAGTGAGGCGGTCCTGGAAATGGCGACCCTCCTCCTGAATAATCTCCAAACCCTTTTCCTGGGTTGCGCGACGCAATAACTGCTTGGAAAGCCGCACGGCAGCCGGTGCCTTCGCCGCTAGCTCAGCGGCCACCTCTCGGGCCCGAACAATCGCCTGCTCCGGCTCCACCGCCGCATTACAGATACCGATCTCCACAGCTTCCTGAGCACTAAACTTTTTGCCCAATAGCAATAATTCCGATGCTTTTGCGTGGCCGGCAATACGAGGCAATAAGTAACTGGAACCATACTCAGGGCATAACCCCAGGTTGACAAACGGCATTTGGAACAGGGCATCATGTCCGGCAAATGACAGATCACAGTGCAACAGCATAGTGGTACCGATACCCACTGCAGGGCCATTCACTGCTGCAACCACTGGCTTGGGAAAGTTGTAAAGTGCGCTCATAAACTGGAATACCGGAGACTCCTCACCCTCTGCAGAGCCACCGAGAAAATCTGTCAAATCGTTGCCACTGGTAAAAATGCCCTCGGCACCAGTGAGAATAACTACGCGGATTTCACTATTATTGACTGCACTATTGAGCAACTCTGCCATGGCAGTATACATAGCCATAGTCAGTGCATTTTTGCGCTCAGGGCGATTGATGGTTATTTCCAGGATACGCTCGTTTACCTGGGCCTGAATTTCCGCACATGCGCTTTGCATAATGTTCTCCGGGTTCGAATCATTTAAGACTGATAGACAGCCGCAGCGGCCAAAAAAACAGAGCTGTGAGTAAACGCAGAGCTTCTGATAGTGCTTCCGGAATACTAATAGGATCTTGGCCTAAGTGTGCAACCACAAATAAACAGATTTCCGTTGATTAGCGCGAAATTTCTATGCCTTTCCCAAGGGAAACCACTTTTATCTTATTAGTTAGCACAAAAGGCTTGATAACCGGGTGTATAGCCGCGAGCCGCCTTTGACAGGCGATTAATATTAACGACTATAAGCCCAGAGGCGAGTTCATAACCAACCACATTCGTTGACGGGAATAACCCGGTGGCTCATAGATCACCGAGCTATTCTTTCAGGGCACTTGTTAGGGCTTTAGCGCGGACTCTCTACGCAGAGGCTGGCACATACAGTGAACACCACCACCTCCGGGAGTAATCATGGAGATATCCGGATCAATTACCTCAAGACCATGAGCCCGACACTTCTCCGCGAGGCCAGTATTGGCTTTGGGTAGCATCACTCGGTCATTCCCCAGGGCCACCACATTAACTCCCAGTTCAAGTACTTGCGGGAAAGGAATATCGATAATCTCTATATTGCGACTCTTAAACCACTGCACCAGCTCCGGCTCGACGGCATCAACACAGATGGCCGCAAGCTTTTCCGCCAGCATTGCCACCATAACATCGATATGCAGGAAGAAGGGGTCAAACTGGTAGCCCTTTACCTCCCAACCCTCCTTCTCTACCCAGCTCTTCATCTGCGCAAAGCCCTGAGGACTGGTGCGCTCACCAGAATAACCGCACAGAATCACTCCCGGCTCAAGCACCATAAAGTCACCACCTTCCAGAGAGCCGGCGGTGATGACATCATAAATGGGGATATCCAGTTCCGCATACTTCTTAACGATAGGGGCCCACTCCCCCCGGCGCCAAGGGCTAAACATTTGCGTAACAATAGGTCCCCAGGGCGTCATTACCGAAGAATCACGTCCGTAGATCTGATAGGGCAAGCTGCTGTCTGCCGGAATCAAATGGGTAGTCACTCCCGCATGGCGATAGGCATCCAGCATTTCTTTATGCTGCATCTCAGCCACTTTGTGATCGAACTGCATGCCTAAGCGTTCAGCTCGGCGTGCACTGGCATTTCCCGTTCGCCAGCTGAAGTTATCCACCGGCCCGATGAGTACATCGCGCAATACGCCGTACTCCGAGTCCATTCCCCAGTTAGTCAGTGGAGCTGTACCACCGTTATCCTTGCGGTACTTCAAGGTAAATTCACTCATGATCAACCTAAATCTATTGATAGGAACCCAGCCAACCTTTTAGGCTTACCAGGCGTTCTTATTGCATATTGGCTAGTAAGGATAATCAGCCCGCTTCGGCGCTATTTAACATGGCGTGCAACAAAACATTACAGCCCGCTTCCAAGTGGCCTGGCTCAGCCGACTCTGCTTCATTGTGTGAAAGCCCCCCGGCACAGGGAACGAAAATCATAGACACGGGTGCAACCCGCGAGATATAGACCGAGTCGTGCCCAGCTCCAGAAACCATCTTACGATTGCTATAACCCAGGTTTTGTACCGCACTGTCAACCGCCTCAATACAGTCTTTATCAAAAGCCACCGGTGGTGAGAACCACTCTTCGCGTACATCGATGACAACACCGCTGGCCTCTTGCGCCTGCTCGGCTACCCGGTAGAGAGTGCGGTGTAAATGCTCCAGCCCCTCCGGTGTTGGGTGGCGTAAATCCAATGCGAGCACTACTTTTTCCGGTACGGTATTGCGGCTACCCGGTTCTGCACGCAAGTCGCCACAGGTAATCCGGGCATCCTCGGAGTAAGCCTTCACTTCCCCATATAGTTTCTCGCACAGCCACGCCATGGCCTGGACAGGGTCGCGACGATCCTCCATTGGGGTGGGCCCTGCATGACAGGGGGTACCAAAGAAGGTCACATCGTACCAGCGGATTCCCTGCACCCCGGTAACGACTCCAATCACTTGATCCTGTTTTTCCAGAATAGGTCCCTGCTCAATATGCGCCTCAAAGGCCGCTTTGATAGGTGCCGGCTGGACCGGTTCAGGACCTAAATACCCAATACGCTCCAGCTCCTGGCCAATGGTTATGCCAGATTTATCCATGCGGCTGTGGCCATAATCGAGGCTAAACTCCCCCGCCCAAACACCGGATCCGACCATGGCTGGTGAAAAGCGAGCCCCTTCTTCGTTAGTCCACACCACCACTTCCAGGGGTGCCTTGGTTCGAACCCTACCCTCCTCAAGGGTGCGCAATACTTCGAGGCCGGCCAGCACACCGTAAACTCCATCAAACTTGCCGCCAGTGGGCTGGGTATCCAGATGCGATCCTGTAATCACTGCGGGGAGGTCATTGTCGGTACCGGAACGGCGAGCAAAGATATTCCCCATGCGATCCACGCGAATTTCACAACCGATTTCCCGGCACCAGCGTACAAACAGGTCGCGCCCTTTACGATCCTCATCAGTCAGAGCCTGCCGGTTACAACCCCCAGCAGGAGTTGCACCAATTTCAGCCATTTGCATAAGACTTTGCCAGAGACGTGTGCCATCAATACGCAATTGTTGTGCGGGGTTTTCCATTCAAAAAGCTCCGGGCCTGATATTGAGGATCATATTAATCACTTTGGCAAAAGTTATGTTTTGATCCTTACAGATTAAAGAGAGCATTATTTCGCCGTTGATCAAAACTCGACCAGAATTTACCAAATGACTCTCACTTATAGCTCATACTTGAAAATAGACGAGCTGCTAGGGTGCCAGAAGCCCCTATCAGATGGCTCTAAGCACGATGAACCTCTGTTTATTGTGAAACACCAGAGCTTCGAGCTCTGGTTTAAGCAGATGTTACATGAACAGAGCTTCCTGGTATGGCTCTTCAGTTGACCGCGCCTTACATCCCCTTAAGCGAGTGGGTAAAATTTACCGCACGCTGATTCAATAAGTGGATATTCTTGAAACGCTGACACTACTGGAATTCTTATCCTTCAGGGACCGGCTCTCAACCGCTAGCGGCTTTCAGTCATTTCAGTTCTGCGAGATAAAGGTTCTGATTGGTATCTATCACAATGATCCCCTGCTGAATGAGATCTGTGAGGGCTGCTCGATATCGACTGTTCTTTACAACAATAATGGTAGAGCGAAGGATGGAAGCAAAGCAGGCACTGGCGGATCGGCCATGAGCGGGCAAAAAGCAATTTTTACCGTTTGCCTTTCCTGCGCTATTGAAGGCTCCCGTTGCGGGGTCTCAGTAATTAGCAGCAGGCATAAAAAAAGCCAGCATATTGCTGGCTTTTTTTATGCAATGCGAAGGCTCGCTCGCTTCTCTCTGGTTTACTTCTCGAAAGGCACCAGGGAAACTTGAATAGCCGGATTCACTTCCTTAGCAGCATCCGCGATCTGTACATAAGTATCCGCACTCGACTTGTTATGCGCACGTACAATCACAATAGCTTGAGGGTTCTCGGCATACAGCTGCGCGATACGGGCACGAACAGCGCGACTATCAATACGGCTACCAGCAAGACTGATCTCATCGTTGGCGTTCACAACCAGCAGGATGTTTTGCTTATCTGAATCAGGCGGGTTGTCCTGGGTCTGGTTCGGATCAGGCACATTTACGTCCAACGCTTTCTCTTTTACAAAGGACGCCGTTACGATAAAGAAGATCAACATGATGAACACTACGTCCAGCATGGGCGTTAGGTCGATATCCGCCTTCTCTTCTTCTACGGCCTTTCCGCGTCGTCTACTCATAAAACACCGTGCTGTTATCAAATACCAAGGGTGCCGGTTTAACCGGTCTCATCTGGTGGGCAAGATTGCCGCGAATCGCCAGGCATTGCAAGTACAACCTATAACCAATAGAAATAACCCTTAAAAATCAATAAGTTAAGAAAGCCAACTGAATAATCAGATCATTTTTTGATCGAAAGATCCGACTATCGCTGCTGCAGATAACGCTGGTAATCCGGTACCTCCCGGTCAAACTCACGCTCCATTAGGGTCGACTGAACAATCATGTCTGCACTACTCGAATTGCAGGCCACGGGTATATTCCAAGCAGCAGCAATACGTAACAGTGCTTTGACATCTGGATCGTGAGGCATAGGCTCAAAGGGGTCCCAGAAAAAGACTAGCAAGTCTACCTTGCCTTCACTGATTCGGGCTCCAAGTTGCTGATCCCCCCCTAGGGGACCGCTCAATAGCTTCTCTACTTTGAGACCGGTAGCTTCCTCTATCTTACCGCCAGTTGTGCCCGTAGCCAGAAGACTGTGCTTCTCCAGAAGATAACGGTGACGAAGACACCACTGTATCAAGGTCCCCTTGCGGTTGTCGTGGGCGACCAGGGCGATCCGTTTACTCGCGGGTAACGCCTTAGAGATAAATTCCATAAGGACCTCAATAAAAAGTAACTCTTCTATATTATCTCAATCACACGGAAGTTGTTCCCTCTACTCCACCCCACGAAGTATTAAGGAATTGCTCCCCACAGAAGTAGGTTCACCTCGGTATAATGGTGAAAACCTCGTACCTAAGTAAGGAGAGAATATGAGTGTAGGAGCCTGGGAGCCACAGGTGAGTGGCCGGCAAGAAGAAAACCAGTGGGAATTCGACCGGGATCAATTGCAGAGGCTTATCAGTGTTGCCGCCTCTGAAAACAGCCTAAGCGCAAATCTAAATAAAGATGACTTAAAGGCCTCAAAGCTGATTCGCCTGCCGTCACAGCAATGGTTAGAAGAGAGCCAACACTGGGACAACGAGCAGTTATGGCAACTCATACGCTTCTTCACCCTTGCAGAAATGGAACTGACCGGCTGGGATGCCGGGGCAGAGTCTGCTGTCATTCCCCTGGCCAAAGAGCTGCGCCAACGCAAAGCACCATTACAAAAAGAACAACTTCTCTGGATTCGTCAACACTCCAATAACCGCTACCTTCCCTACGGGCCACTGTAACCTTTAGATACCAAGACACGGTGATAGAGCCGCAATTCCTTCCTCTATCACCAAAGTCTCTGCTTAAGTTATCAACTCTTTATAAAGAAGAATCCATCTCCAAGCGCTATTAAGATAGCTTGAAAACTTTCAGCTAATTCACCGCAATCGCCATCACTATCAGAAACCACTGCAAGGGAATATCTTGTTAACCTAGAATTCTCTGCCCAGCATTAAACTGAGCCCCCTAAGGCTATTCATAGCAATGCCTACTTAGGAAGCATACTTTTAGCTCCAGGAAGTGATGACTCTACAAAAGACTCAACCTGTCACTAGATAACAAAGAATTTACTTTAAAGCCTTCATTATCCCAGTTACCCAAGTGAATGTTCTTGAGCGTTTTAACACTCAGCAAATACCCACTAACTTTTTGATACTTAGTTAACAGACCAGTTGAGTTAGTCTGCAACAAAGCGATTAGTTCCTACGACTATTTCAAGATAGCCACAAACACTCAAAACTCAACCAGAATTCAGATCGGCTGTTGGCATCAATGGGAAAATTCTTGGCCAATATCCAGCTTAACCACCGAGCTTTTCTCTTAACTCACCTAAACAGAGTAATATCCCCATAAATAAAGAGGCTATCTAATTAATCAAAGCCTACATGTACACGTATAAGAAGTGCCTTACTGATCCGCGACGGCTCAGCTGAACCTTGAAGGCGTTGTACATCACTAACCTCTCGCAGGTGCAGGATAGTAATATCCACGGCTTTCGAAGTTCTTCTGTTAGACAGTGCATCCAGACTAGAAGCCCATGAAAAGAGTGGGCATTTCTCCAGAGCCAGCCACTACTTTTACTCCACTTAAGAAGCCAGAGCTTTTAAGGCATGGTTAGAGTCACTTTCACTATAGTGAAAACAGTATTCAGCCACATTAACTCAGCGCGGTAGGGTTACATCTGATAAAGACTGCAATGATTCATAGTCGCAGGCTCCGAGCTTAAGCATTTGTCGATAACAGTCCGTTAAGTTTTGTTAACTCTTTACTTGCTCAACACACTAACCCCACTACCTGGGTTTGCGCTAAATCGGAACTGTAAGTGCTCTCCAGTTTAATCTCTTGTACAAAAACGAGAGTCATCAATAAACCATAGGAAATTACTCAACTATTCACTTGCAATTACACCTTTCAGTTTATGCAACGAGAGTAAAACAAAAGTCTTCTTTACTGCGCAAATACCTACTACGACTCTCTTTTTAGGTCCTCAAATTGAAAATATATAAAAAAAAACGATTTTTTTTACATGAAATAGCAAAATTCCATATAAAACACTTGCATTTAGGTATACAAATAAGCTGCAATTAGCGCCGCTCACTTGGGGGGACTCACTATCAATTGTTTTCTGCCGAAAACAGACGTCTTCGACAGTGCATTTCACTGGGAAGATGGCTGAGAATAATTGATAGGAATGCCCCCATTTAACAAAACAATACATTTGCAGGGAAATTTAAATGGCTACAAAAAAAGTATCCGCAGTCGCCACTAGCGATGTTACACAGCTGGAAGCGGAGCTTCGCTCCCTTACCGCAAAACTGGAAAGTGCCCGTCTCAAACAAGAGAAGGACCTGACCGCTAAAGTAGAAAAGTTGGCAAACAGTGCCAAGAAAACCGCAGAAAAAGCTAAAGCGACTCAAGAAAAAGTTGCCGCTGTCCGCGCTAAGAAGAAAACCCCGGCCCAGCAAAACCAGCTGAAAAAAGCGCGTGATGCTGCTGCTGCAGCCAAAACTGCCGCTGCAGAGGCCAAAACTGCCGCTGCAGAAGCAAAAGAAGAGCTGGCCGGCATTAAAGCTGCAAACAAGCTTGCAGCTAAAGTAGCCAAAGTCGTCGCTAAAGAGGAAGCCGCTATCGCCAAGAAGCTGGCAACCGAAGAGAAGAAGCAAGCTACAGCAGAAGCCAAAAAAGCTGCAGCTGCTGCCAAGAAAGCTGCCACTGCAGAGAAGAAAAAAGCTGCTGCGGTAAAGAAAAAGCCCGGTCGCCCAGCCAAAGCTGACTCAGCTAAGAAGAAGCCAGGCCGTCCTCCTAAGGCTGCAGCCACTACTGAAGAGCCCAAGAAAAAGCCGGGGCGCCCAAAGAAAACCGAAGAAGCTAAAAAGCCCGGTCGTCCAGCCAAAACCGAAGCTGCCAAGAAAAAGCCTGGCCGTCCAAAGAAAGCAGAAACAGAAGCCGCAGCAACTGAAGCTGCTCCTGTAAAACGCGGTCGCGGCCGCCCGCCAAAGGCAGAAACTGCGAAAAAGAAGCCCGGTCGCCCGGCTAAAAGCGAAGCAGCCAAGAAAAAGCCAGGGCGCCCCAAAAAAGTCGAAGCCGCAGCCCCAGCTGCAACTGAAGCTGCTCCTGTAAAGCGCGGCCGTGGTCGTCCGCCCAAGGCTAAGTAATAAGTAACTCACTTAGCTTGTTCAGCGGGAACAACAGCGCCCGCTGAACCGCCCCCGGCAAGCCCGGGGGCTATCCTTTGTACTCACCGATTTGAACACCAATACTGACCGCGCGTATGTGGTGATCCTTCCCCAAATACAAAATGCAATCGGCCCAGTTAGGCATATCAATTAACAGATTTCGTGTTATCCGTTCATAGTGCTCAATAAAGCGGTCCAGCTCAGACTCCTCCATCCCCGCCCCTGTACGTTTATGTAACTTTTGTTCCTGTAGTTTGCGCCACTCAAAAATTGACTCCATTCCAGGAGCACACAGCATCACCATGATATCCACGCGCTGAAATAGTTCGCGATAGATCCCTGCCAGTTGCTGATTAATAAAACGTCTCCAGCTGCCGGAAGTGTCCTCTAACCTCTCCAATGAATTAATAGGCTGAATTGGTGTTATCGATGACTTAGCGCCGAGACACCATCCCTCAAGCAATACAATATCCACCTTGCCACTATGCACAGGCCAAAGGTTACTGGGCACCCTGTCATCTTTGGATTTATCAAAACGCGGCAGATAAACTTGTGACTGATCTCCAGCACTGCAAAGAGCATCCAGAGTATCTAACCCCAATTGAACATCGTGAGTGCCCGGTACTCCTCGGGTGCGCAAGAGCGGGTGAACCTCTTCGGAGAGCTGCAGCCGCTGGGAATGAGTCAGGTAAATGTCATCCAAAGAAAAAGTGCAGCAGTTGAACCCCTGTTTCGCCAGTATCAGGCAAATAAAGTCTGATAACGTTGACTTGCCAGTGCCCTGCCCACCACTAATCCCCACAACCAGGGTCTGCCCTTCCTTGTGTCTTTTCATGAGCCATAAAGCCAATGGCAAGTAATAGGCCTCTATCTCATGAGAAAAATCTGCTGGCAGTTGGTGCTTCTGGATAAAACTACCAATCACTTGCCGTAGACTTGTCCCTGCTAATTCACGGCTAAGTTTGATAATTTCCTCCGGCCAGCGACATATTCCAGTCTCTAACTTGTTTCCCAACCTTCCCTCCAGATTCTGCTCCAATTTTTAATCAAGCCTCTTATTCACCATAAAGAAACGGGGGCTATGGCCCCCGCAAAAAGTGATCACAAGAATAATTTAATACTGAATTTGCTAGCTCAATCGAGGACCTGCTAACTTTCTCCAAGAGAGTTTGCTGCGCAAATGCCCAGGCAAAACCAAAAGAACCGGGGTCACCAGTAACGTCAGGAGTGTGGAGAAGGACAATCCATAGACGATAGCACTGGCCAGTTTGACCCAGAATGATGCGATTACACCGTCGACCACAACATTTCGTCCTACCATGTCGACACTCACACCTAGGGCTAGCGGCAACAAACCTAAAATCGTCGTCGCAGTAGTGAGAAATACCGGGCGTAACCTCTGCGTGGAAGCTTTGAGGGCAGCCTCTGCGGGGCTAAGGTCAGGCTCACTTTTACGTACAAAGTTATAGGTATCGATCAAAACAATATTGTTGTTAACCACAATCCCCGCGAGGGCAACAATCCCTACTCCAGTCATGATGACACTGAAGGTGCTCTGGCTAAGCAATAAACCCAACATCACACCAATCGTCGACATAATCACCGAAGACAAGATCAGCAATGACTGATAAAAACTGTTGAATTGGGTTACTAACAGGATAAACATCAAAAACAGTGAAAGTAGAAAAGCCACCCCTAGAAACTGAAAGGACTCACTCTGCTCTTCATCCGCACCGCGAAATAATAACTCCACGCTTGGATCTACCGGATTCTGCTCAAGCCAAGCCCGGATTTCTTTGACCTTATCGTCTGGCAACACACCCTCCTGAGCGTCAGCTTTTACTTGCATGCGGGTAATGCCGTCGATCCTTTCAATTTTGTCTACTTTCGGCATGGCCACTGTATGTACAAAGCTGCTGATAGGCACTGTACCGCGCGGAGTGTTGACCTTGAGTTGATCAAGAGCGGCTATACCGCGAGCACTTTGCGGGTAACGAATACGAATATCCACCTCTTCATCAGTATCATCGGGACGGTATTCAGCCACTCGCACACCGTTGGTTACCAGCTGAACCGCTCGTCCTACTTCAGTCAGATCAGCTCCATACAAGGAGGCCTTGGCACGATCCACCCGCACCTCCCACTGAATCCCTGGGAGTGGTGCAGTATTGACAATATCTCGTAAACCACCGAAATCATCTTCCATTGCCCGGTGTAGTCGCCAAGTCTCGGCCAATAATTTTTCATAGTTCTGCCCGCGTAGCTCTAACACAATATCTTTGCCAACTGGCGGGCCGCCTTCCATTACGTTAGCCGTAACCTTGATCCCTGCAAAATTTGCTGTGCGTGCACGAATATCTTCGAAAACTTCCCGGCTGCGCCGCTCGCGCTCCTCAGCCGGCAGCAGCTCCACCAACATATTGGCAATCTGGTCCGGGGCACGATCGGAGTTACCGGAAATTCCACCGGAACCGATTGTCGTGTGCGCTATACGTACTTCTGGAATACTCAGGACCGCTTTTTCCACTTGGGCGACCAGCACTTTCTTCTCCGCCATGGAGAGATTGCCCTGCGCTCTAATCTCAACATTGCCGTACTGCTCTTCGGTCTCGGTGAAAAATTCAACCCCGGCACCAAAGCGGCCAAAAGCAATAAATATGCAGACCAAGAGAACAATTGTGGTGGTAAAGGCCATCCCTGGGCGACGCAAGACAAAAGCCAAGAGGCGGGCATAGTAACCGGTAATTCCCGGTAGGAGCGTGGGCTGCCCCTCCTCTAACTGCTTTAAGTAACTACGCGTTGAAGCTGTTAAATTACTTTTGCCAAATAAAGCACCCAGCACCGGAGCAAAAAACAGTGCATAGAGCAGTGATCCCGCTAATACCGCAAAGACAGTCACCGGCAGGTAGCGCATAAACTCGCCGACCACTCCCGGCCACAGCATTATCGGAAGAAAAGCGGCGAGCGTTGTTGCCGTTGAGGCGACAACCGGCCAAAACATACGACTGACCGATGCGATATAAGCGTTACGAGCACTCAAACCCTCAGCCATTTTTCGATCGGCAAATTCGGTAATCACGATGGAACCATCAATCAGCATACCGAGGGCCAGTAACATGCCGAACATCACCATAAAATTAAAGGAGTACCCCAGATACCAGGTGACGATAGAACCGAACAGCAGCGAGAATGGCACCCCCAATCCAACCAGAATGCCTGAGCGGAAACCCAGGGCAGCCACCACAATAATCATTACCAGCAGCATTGCGGTAAGAATATTGCCCTGCATTTCACTGACCATATCCCGCGCAAAGTTGGACTGGTCAAAAACAAACTCCACTTTTACGCCTTGGGGTAAAGCTCCCAGCTCCTCTTGCACAACCGATCTGACCCGATCTGCCACATTTACGGAGCTGGCGTCATTGCGTTTCTCGACATTAATAGCGAGACCGGGGCGACCGTTGATGCTGGTAAAACTCACAGCATCCTTGAAGGTGCGGCGAATATCGGTCACATCACCCAGGGTAACGACGCCATCTGCCGAATTCTTTAACGGGATCTCATAAACATCCTGTGCACTCTCAATCAGGCCGGGAACTTTGACAGAAAAGCGCCCGCGATCCGTATCCAATTCTCCTGCGGGAATCAGCAAGTTATTGCCCAGCACTGCGTTAATCAGCTCTGCACTGGTCACCTGATAGTGCTCAAGGCGCACCGGATCAATAGTTGCCTCGACTACCTCTTCGCGATTGCCGTGTAGATCTGCGCTCAATACATCGCTGATATTTTCTATTTTGCGCTTAAGTAACTGGGCACTACTGAGCAGTACCCGCTCACTAACTTTTTCCCCAGAGAGGGTAACCACAATGGTGGGAAAAGGTTGCGCCGATGCCTCCTCAACGGTGGGTTCTTCCGCATCCCTTGGCAGCTCTGCACGGGCCCTCTCCACCGCGTTGCGTATATCATCCACCGCATCATCCACATCAATTGCGGAGTCAAATTCCACCACGATATAGGCCAGGGACTCACGGGCGACTGCAATCACCTCGACAACTCCCTCGACCGCACGGATTTCCTGCTCCAAAGGGCGCACCAAAAGGCGCACGCCATCCTCGGGAGAAATCCCCTCATGGGTAACCTGCACCATAACAAATGGCGGATTCACTTCAGGGCTAGATTCAATTGTCATAGCACCGCGGGCCACAAGCCCCACTAAGACAATCAGCAACATCAGGCAAATGGCACTGCGATTGCGCGCAATCGCATTCTCCAATAATTTCATCGCTAGTTACCTTCCTGATCATCCTGTGCACTGGGCACTGAAACCGGCTCAGGGGTGATATCCACAGGCTGGGATTGCACACTGAGTGCAGGTTCTGGTGGAGACATTTCCACCTTGACAATATCGCCCTGGCTCACATATTCCTGACCGACGGTGATCAGAGTAACCGGGTCCGGCAGGCCACTGACCCAAACACCCCCGTCTCCATCACCCACCAAAGTGACATTGATAAAATCGACCCGATTGTTTTCATTGAGCACCCGCACACCCAGTGTGCCGCTGTCATCCAGAGTCAGTAGTGAGGAGTTAATATGGTGTGCCAGTATTTCACCGGTGGGCAGAGCCAAGCGACCACTTAAACCACCGCGCAGCAAGTTGCCGGGATTATTCACTGCCACCTCGACACGGTAAGCGCGGGTGATCTCTTGAGCCTGCTGGCTGATGTAACGCAATTTACCCTGAACCGGAATACCACGTTGTAATTCTGCACTGGCCGGGCCCTCGGGCACTAAATTGCCCACTTGATTCTCGGAGACCTCACCAACTACCAGAATTGGATCCAAATCCAGCAGGGTCGCACATTCTTCTCCCCGGCGAATAAAATCACCCAGCTCTACTGCGCGCTTATTGACCACGCCGGCAAAAGGCGCGCGGATTTTCAAGTTATCCACCATCACCTTGGCCGAGGTGAAATCCGCCTGCGCTTGCGCCAGAGCAACATTCTGCTGAGCCATGGCCGTATCGGACTGCAAGCCTTTCTTTTTTAGCCGCTCAGCGCCAGCATAATCCAGACGCGCTTTATTGAGCGCGGCTTCGGCCAGGGCCAGTTTTTCCAGACGGTCCTCCGCTTCGATTTCACAGATCACCTCACCCTGTTGTACTTGGCTTCCCTCTGGCACTGGCAGCCGGGCTATAACACCATCCAGTTCCGCTCTCAGGCGCACGCTGCGATTTGCTTCGGTATGCCCATTGACCAACACCCGTGTCGCGTAGGACTGAGCCTCAATCCGCCGGGCCTGAACCCGCATCGCCGCCTCGGGAACAATCCCCGCTTTTTCGGCGGAATTCGCACTCTCACTATCCTCTTCAGGTAGCAAAACTCCACTGAATAGCCAGGCAAGGGCCAGTAGGGTAACGAGTAATGCGATTCGATAATTTCGGTTAGACCAGATAGATACCAGTGCACTCATAAATAGAAACCTGTCAGGCACAAATAAAGCGGCCGGCAGCAACGCTGGCGCAGTGTTTTGAGTAGGCCAAATTTTACACAGCCCAGTCGTATTCCTAAATTGAATTTTCAGAGAAATAGACCAGCTGACAAGGCTGCGGGGCCGGTAACATCAGTCGATGTCTGAGTAAATTGAGTATAAGAAGGGACAGGTGCTTCGCGTGGAGCAAAGAGGGGAAATCGGTCAGACTGTCTTCACAGGGCACTCCAACCGCATCATTTAGTGAGAATTAAGACAGCATCGATTCCAAAAAACCCAGCATGTCTGACTCATCATCAATCAGTTCACCGGAACCAAATTCCGCATTCCAATCGAGAAGTATTCTGGCCAGAGCCCTTGCCTGTTCGGCCAGGGCAACTAACTCTTCGCGGCTATTCTTTGGCCCGGTGTAAAGCTTTAATTTGCGATGGCTGTCGGCCAGTTGATGGCTGGGGTACTTAGAGCGATACACTTCCAACTTCCAGCGCAGCGAATGCACCATATTGCGATAAAACGTCAATTTTGTTGGCAACTGCAGCAGAGTGAAATCTTCAAGATCCCCAAACAGGGAGCAATCGAGCCCGAGCACCTGGGTCTCGCGGCTATTGTGCGCAGCAAAAATATTCGCGCTACGAGGCTCTGCCAACAACATAGAGAGATCGCCAAATAATTCCCCTGGGCGAATAACCGCCAGGGGACGCTCGCCATTAAGCCCATTGCCCTCCACTTGAACCTGCAGTTCTCCCCGCAAAAGGAAAAAAACCCACTGATCCACGTCGCCGGCGCGCAGCAGCTGTTCACCAGGTTCCAAACTCAAAAGTCGGGAGCGCTTTAACAATACATCGTACTGCCACTCACTGGCCGCACGAATATCTCGAAACAGATGAATGACGTTAAGAAGCTTATCGACAGCTTCCCGCGGATAGTCAATAAGGGGCTTGGTTTCCATAGATACCGCAAAATTAGTGAAAACTTTTCCATTTTTTCTAAAAGTGTGGCCGATGCCACTTGGCGATGCTGGATTCTAAACGATATCGATCTGCCACACACATCGTTGGCTATGACAATCGTTTCCCACTCGGCACCCGCGATCCTGCGAAGGGGGGCATTCTAACCTCTCCAGGCTTGAACTCCATTCCAGTTGCAGTAGAGTTAGGCGAAGTGTTGAGTACAGTGTGCTCACTCACACTTTGAATGCGCACTATTTCATCTGATTTGTGTGCACCGGGGAGGGACACCTCAATCTTAATTACCGGGACCCGAGTGTCCGGATATGCAGACACCATAGAACAATGAAATCGATAAAAATTGTCTTCTCACTTTGGGTGTTAACATTTGCTGTAACTACCTCAGCTGCACCGCTCTTAAATGGCCTTGCGCTCGAACAACAATTTAACAAAGAACTCTATATAGCCGCTGTCTACTCGGAGAGTCTTTCTAGTGATTCAGCCGGCCTTTACAACCCAGAGACACCGCGGCGCCTGGAAGTACGGGTGCTCGCCAAAAGCCTGCCCGCGCGCCGTTTCCGCAACCAGTGGATGGAAAGTATCGCCATCAATAACCGCGGTGACACCCTGAGCAGTCAGGCGGAGGATATGGTGACCTTCGCCAACCTGTTTAAAGGCCGCCTACACCGCGGGGACCAGTTAGCCATCGATTTTGCTGCCGACAGCGGTATCACCTCGGTTTCCCTAAATGGCATTACCCTCGGTGAGATAGCCAATCCGGATTTCTTCAATACCCTGCTGCGCGCCTGGATCGGCCCTGTCCCCCCCTCGACAGATTTTCGTGACGGACTGCTCTCTGCCGGAAATATTCCCGACTCCCTGCGCTCCACTTTTGAGAGCCTAGAGCCCAGCAGCGAGCGGATCGCCGAGCTGCAGTTGAAGTTGATTAGCCAAGAGGAAGCCCTGGCGGCGGCGCAGGCACCACAGAAAGAGGAGGAGCTATCCAAGCCCACACTGGTTGAGGTGGATCTCGCCCCGCCCACCATGACTCTGACTCCGGCAAGCTCCGAAGTGTTGGAGGTGGCCGAGCAAATCACAGAGCAGGTAGCTCAGACTGAAGCCACCGATGGGCTCTCACAGACAGAGGAAGCCCCCCTGCAGCAGGAAAACGAAAGTAGCGGCGAGCCTATCCAACTAGCCGCAAACGGCCCCGAGGATATAGCGCTGGCAGAAATGGATGAGGAGTTTGAGGAGGAAGAAGAGGCCCCCCTAACCGCCGGTATGATCTTGGCTCGCCAAATTTACACTTCCAACCTACTGCGCCACACCTACCGTCATATTCGCTATCCGAAACGCGCCCAGGAGCGGGGCCAGGAAGGTAGTGTGCGCCTGAATGTGGTTATTAACACCCGCGGCGAAGTAGAGGAGATTCAGGCAGTGCAAGAATCCCGCTTTGGAACTCTCAACCGTGAAGCTCGCGCTGCGGTAGAGAGAGCGGCGCCATACCCCGCAGTACCCTCCCAGCTGGGCGAGGAGACTTTCAGCTTCTCACTGCCGATTACCTTCAATCTACCCGACTGACCCACTCTTTCGCAAAAGCCCCACTCTGTGGGGCTTTTTACTAAGAAATTTCGCTAAATTTGTAACTCCTAACCAAATTAGCCAAGCCACCATCTGCCGCAATCCATCCGCCGCTAAACGCAGCCCTCTTGCCCAACCTTACTGTCCCCTTTTACCATGTACGTTTGATACAACTGTGCAAAATTTAGCCAAAAGAGCCGAAATGAAAAAACTATTACTACCTGTCGCTATTGCAGGCATTCTCGCCGGCACCCAGCTGTCACTAACAGCCCACGCCCACGATCACAGTGGCTCCAGCCACCATAAGGCCACTGCTGAACAGCAGCAGCTCACTTCCGGTATCGACCTCACCGCGATGGATACTAGTGTTCGCCCACAGGATGACTTCTTCGCCTATGTAAACGGCACCTGGCTAAAGAACACCGAAATTCCAGCAGATAAATCCCTCTGGGGCGGCTTTACAACCCTGAGAGACAAAAGCACAGAACAAGTTAAAACACTGATCATGGAGGCCAGTAAAGGCGCCAGCAGCAAAGATGCCAAGCAGATCGGTGACCTCTACAACAGCTTTATGAATGAAAAGCTGATTGAAAAGAAAGGCATTACCGCTGTCTCCTCCGAACTCGCCAAAATCGACGCAATTAAGACCCGCAAGGATCTGACTAACTATTTCGCCTACGCTGATGTCGCCGGCTACGACGTACCCTTCGGTGGTGGCATCTACCAAGACCTGAAAGAGGTCGAAAACTATATTTTCTACCTGTGGCAGGCCGGCCTGGGTATGCCGGACCGCGACTACTATTTCGAAGATACCGAGAAGAGCAAGGGGCTGCGCAAGGCCTATAAAGAGTATCTGGTAGAAATCCAAAAGTTAGGCCAGCTGGATAATGCCGAAGCGTTCTCCAAGAAAATCTTCAAGCTGGAAGAGAGCCTCGCCAAGCATCACCGTACACGCCTGGACAACCGCGACCCCGAAAAGTATTACAACAAGAAATCCACTGCGGAGCTGAAAAAGCTGATGCCCGCAGTTGACTGGAACAGCTACCTAAGCGCAGCCAAACTGGCCAAGGCTGACAGCTTTATTGTGGGCCAGCCCGAGTACCTGGAAGCCGCTAATCAGATCATTGTCGACACCGATATGGCCACCTGGAAGCGCTACCTGAAGGTCAAGGTACTTTCCGCCATGGCGCCTTACATGCACAGTGAGATTGCCCAGGCACATTTCGATTTTTACAACACCAAACTCCACGGCGTAGAGCAGATGGAACCCCGCTGGAAGCGCGGCACCCAGTTTGTGAATGGCGCAGTGGGTGAGCTGGTCGGCAAGCGCTACGTTGAAAAGTACTTCCCACCGGAAGCTAAAGCGCGCATGACTGTGCTGGTGGACAACCTGAAAGCCGCCTACCGTGAATCCATCGAGTCCTTGGAGTGGATGGGTGAGGACACCCGCAAACAGGCATTGTTTAAGCTGGAAAACTTCACCACCAAGATTGGCTACCCGGACAAGTGGCGTGACTACTCCGCACTCAAGGTAGATGCCGATAACCTGGTGGGCAATGTGCTGGCAGCCAATATGTTTGAGGCCAGTTATGATCGCAACAAGCTGGGCAAGCCCATCGACCGCGGTGAGTGGGGCATGAGCCCACAGACCGTGAATGCCTACTACAACCCGGCAATGAACGAGATCGTGTTCCCCGCAGCAATTTTGCAACCACCATTCTTTAATATGAATGCCGACGATGCAGTGAACTACGGCGGTATCGGTGGTGTGATCGGCCATGAAATCGGCCACGGCTTCGATGACAAGGGCAGTAAATTCGATGGCAAGGGCTATCTAAATAACTGGTGGACTGACTCTGACCGCAATAACTTTGAGAGCCTTACCAGTAAGCTGGTCTCCCAATACGACGCCTACGAACCCTTAGAAGATGAGCACATCAACGGCAAGCTGACTCTGGGTGAAAACATCGGCGACTTGTCCGGCCTCGGCATCGCCTATAAAGCCTACAAAATGTCCCTGAACGGCAAAGAAGCACCGGTCATCGACGGTTTCACCGGCGATCAGCGCGTATTTATGGGCTGGGCACAGGTTTGGCGTAGCAAGATCCGCGATGAAGCTCTGAGCGGCCGTATGAAGGTGGATACCCATTCTCCTGCGGAGTACCGAGTGAAAGGGGTCCTCCCCAATATCGAAGCTTTCTACGAAGCTTTTGATATTAAAGAAGGTGACGGTATGTACCTGCCGAAAGAGGAGCGCGTGAAGATCTGGTAATCGCTGGCAATAATCCTGCCATCTGTTACCGGCTTTCCACTCTACCGGCCGCCCCGGCGGCCGGTTTCTCTCAATATTTTCCTCGAAGTTTCCCTCTCTCCTAATATTTCCTCATTCTTGTACCATCCATTTCATCAACACTACAGGATGGACAAATCTTTGCCGCAATAGCTTAAGATGGATGGCGTGCTTTCATAAGAGATACCACCAATGGCCCATCGCACCCAGTTCCAACTGCTTGCCAGCCGCCGCTTTCTGCCCTTCTTTATCACCCAGTTTTTAGGTGCCTTTAACGATAACGTATATAAAAATGCGTTGATCGTGATGATCGCCTTTCGCTTGGTGGAAAGCGAAGCCAATGCTCTAATTAATATCGCCGCCGGCCTGTTTATTCTGCCGTTTTTCCTATTTTCCGCCTCTGCAGGTCAGTTGGCGGACAAATTTGATAAGAGCCGCTTAATTAGACTGATCAAGCTGGGAGAGATCGTTATTGGCTCCCTCGGTATAGGTGCGCTTTATAGTGGCAGTAATCTGCTCTGCCTTGCCGTTTTGTTCCTGCTCGGAGTGCAGTCCGCCTTCTTTGGCCCGGTGAAGTACGCCATCCTGCCACAATCCTTGAAACGCTCTGAACTGGTCGGTGGTAACGCCCTGGTAGAGATGGGTACTTTTGTTGGTATCCTCGCCGGCACCATTGTGGGCGGCCTACTCGCCGGACTGACCGGGCAAGGGGAACACGGTCTCTTCTACCTCAGCCTGATTATTATGGGGGCCGCGATATTCGGTTACTTGGCAAGCCGCTGGATTCCTCAAAGTCCAGCGCCCTCGCCAAATTTGCATATCAACCCAAACCCCATCACCCAAACCAACAAAATCCTGCGCACTACTGCCAAAACCCCATCAATTTTCTATGCCATTATCGGCATCTCCTGGTTTTGGCTATTGGGCGCGGCTTATCTGACGCAGATACCCAGTTTTACGAATAATGTACTGGGGGGAGATGAATCCCTTGTCACCCTATTGTTGTGTGCCTTTACCATCGGTATTGCCCTGGGCTCCATGCTGTGCGAGCGTTTATCCAACGGCCATATCGAATTGGGCCTAGTACCACTGGGTGCCGCCGGTCTCACCATTGCCGGAATCGCCCTTTCCAGTGCCGGGGGGGGCTTTCAGGAACTGCAAGAGCCCACCTTAAGCGCTTTCTTCAACAGCGATGGCGCCCTCACTATTCTTATCTGCATCGTATTGTTAGGTATTTTTGGTGGCCTCTACATTGTGCCTCTCTACGCTATGATGCAAGACCGATCGCCTCGAGAAATTCGCGCACAGATTATCTCGGTCAACAATATTCTTAACGCGCTGTTTATGGTTGTTTCAGCGCTGCTGGGTATTTTGTTCCTGAATATCCTAGGAGCCACGATTCCACAGTTTTTCCTGGTCATCGCCCTGATGAACGCCGCCGTGGCTATCTTTGTATTCACCAAGGTTCCCGAATTCGCGATGCGTCTACTTATCTGGATGCTCTCCCACACAATGTATCGGGTTAAGCATCAAGGGTTAGAGCAGATTCCCGCAGAGGGACCAGCCCTGATCGTGTGTAACCATGTAAGTTATGTGGATGCCCTACTGTTAGCCGGCGCCGTACGCCGCCCAATACGCTTTATCATGTATAAGCCGATTTACGAAATCCCGGTACTACACTTTATCTTCCGCACTGGGCGCGCCATTCCCATCTGCTCCAAGTCACGGGATCCTGCAGGCTATGATCAGGCATTCAAGGACATTGAGCAGGGTTTGCAAGATGGTGACCTGCTATGTATTTTCCCAGAGGGACAACTCACTAAAGACGGAGAGATGCAACCGTTTAAAGCCGGCATTGAAAAAATCCTTGCGCGCACCCCTGTGCCAGTAATCCCCATGGCCCTACGCGGACTTTGGGGCAGCTTCTTCAGTCATAAAGGTGGACACGCCTTCACCACCCTGCCAAAGCGCTTCTGGTCCAAAGTCAGTGTCGTGGCAGGCGCTCCGATTAAAGCGCCTGAAGCCAAGGTAGAGGCATTACACGATGAGGTACTGGAGTTGCGCGGGGAATTAAAATAGATCAACACATATTTTGGGGCTGGGATAACACCAGCCCTGTCATCAAAACCCTTACGCGCCAGGATATTTGACCAGACCAAGGCTACTGTAGTCTTACTGCTGTCCTATGCTTAACCAAACTTCCTTCAATGTAACCCCATCTTCAGAACCTTATAAAGCACGATGACCGAATACGGGTCTAACAAGGAATATTCGCAGCATCACTCAACAAATATGAATCCCCGACTGATAACCAATCAGATATAGGCTGTCTCATGTAAGGAAGTGGCAATGGCTCGACAGAATCAGTTTCAGCTATTGGGAAAACGCCGCTTCCTCCCCCTATTCCTTACTCTGATCACTGTCTATTTCAACAACAATATCTTCAGAAATGCTCTCTTAGTTATTCTCGCTTTCCAGCTGGCAAAAAACGAAGCCAATACTCTGATCAATCTGGCAACCGCACTTTATCTTTTACCTTTTTTCCTGTTTTCTATCACAGCGGGACAATTGGCAGATAGGTTCGATAAAAGCAAATTTATTAGGCTGATTAAGCTGCTAGAAATCCCCATTGTACTTCTGGGGGCTGTTGCGCTGTATGCCAACAGTAAGATGCTAAGCTTCTTAGTTTTATTCCTATTAGCAACCCACGAGACTTTCTACGGCCCTGCCCGCTATGCAGTTATGCCCCAACACCTGAAACGAAAAGAACTGATGGGTGCTAATGGGTTGGCACAAATGGCAATTTTTGCTGGCAGCCTTAGCGGTGCAATCGTAGGCGCTCTACTCGCAGATTTTATCAAGCCGGGACAACATGGGGTTTTATATCTTAGCCTTGTCATGTCTGGTATCGCAGTTTTCGGTTATTTAAGCAGCCGCGCAATACCTCCAGCACCACCATTGTCACCCCGCTTAAAAGTGAATTGGAACCCAGTAAAGCAAACTCTGAAAATTTTACAGCAAACAATGAAGAACCCTTCGGTTTTTTATTCCATCATCGCCTGTTCTTGGTTTTGGCTAATCAGCACAACTTTTATTGCGCAAATTCCCAGTTTCACCAAAAACACACTGGGCGCCAGCGAACCCGTGGTTACCCTGATGATTTGCTGCTTAACAATTGGTATTTCGCTTGGATCCCTTATGTGCAATACCTTATCTCGAGGCCGCATTACACTTGGCATAGTACCCATCGGTGGCCTTGGAATAACTCTGGGCGGGCTTGGTCTGGGTTTTAGCGCACTAGGTTTTCATACTATATCTGGAGCTTCCATATCTGAATTTATGATGAGCGACAATGCAGTTTCAATTTTGCTCTACACAGTATTGGTGGGTTTCTCCGGGGGGATCTTTATCGTGCCACTCTACACCATCATTCAAGACCGGGCAGAAAAGCAAATACGCGGACAAATTCTTGCACTGAATAACATGTCCTACGCCCTATTCGTTGTCATAATCTCAATAGTCAATATTATATTACTAGATGCGGCAAAGATATCTATCACCCAACTTATAATATTCCTTGCAATTTTAAATCTCCTTGCATTAATTTTTATCTGTTTCAAATTACCCGAGCTGTTAGTGCACCTAACCACCTGGGCCTATACAAATGTCGTGGCTCGAGTGCAAGGAGAAAACTTGAAACTGATACCGGAACAAGGAGCCACTCTCATCATCTGCACGTCCATGAATTACCGGGCACCTCTAATCCTATATGAGATAATACCGCGCCCCGTTCGTTTTATCTTACCGCAATCATTATTCAACCATAAATTAATACGCTTTGCCCTTAGCAAGGGGGGCACACAACCTATAATTTACAATTCAGAAAAAACAGAAAAGAATATCAACCTTCTCAACGAAATAGAAAATGCAATAAAAAAAGAGGAACTTTTGTGTCTATTTATAGACAAGCAAGATCATTCAAGTACAACCATGAAAAGAAGAAAACAGTTATGGGGCATATTTAGGAATCAGAACGCTCCCATTACTCAAGCCCTATTACAGATCAAGAAGACAAAAAGCCAGTTAAGTAGAAGAACATTATTAACCTTAAAAAACATTTACAAAGAAGACGATATTTAAAAAGAAAACCTACAAAGACAGCCTCACCATTTAAGGATAAAGACCTCAAAAACCACAACTACTCTTTTACAATAACAATCAACACTATAAAACCAGATTCCATCTACTAGTTGGCAGCAGTTCCTCCTACTCTCCAAGCATCCACTGATTCAGCTTTACCCTATGCTATTAGTTACTCACTTTTGCACTGATACAATGGTTTAGTCACTGGATTTGTTCAAGGGAAGCAACCCAACTAA
The DNA here is from genome assembly GCF_052468275.1 of Microbulbifer mixtoriginis (SeqCode). Lineage (NCBI taxonomy): Bacteria > Pseudomonadati > Pseudomonadota > Gammaproteobacteria > Cellvibrionales > Microbulbiferaceae > Microbulbifer > Microbulbifer mixtoriginis (SeqCode). The sequence continues at coordinate 4,784,430 of NZ_CP174341.1, forward strand.
AGAAAGGCGCCAATGGCCCAGCAAAACCAATTCACCCTTTTTACCAAGCGCCGCTTCCTGCCACTGTTTCTCTCATTGATCAGTGCCGCCTTCAACGACAATATTTTCAAAAATGCACTCCTGGTGATGCTGGCATTTCGTCTGGCGGAGTCCGAGGCCAATGCCTTAATCAATCTCGCAACGGGCTTTTATATACTGCCGTATTTTCTCTTTTCGGTAACGGCCGGCCAGCTAGCGGATAAATATGACAAGAGCCGAATTATCAGGATATTGAAGTTAGCGGAAATATTTTTTGTCTTGCTGGGAGCCTATAGCCTTATTTATAACAACCAAATCCTGAACTTTATTGTGTTGTTTTTAATGGCAACACACACCGCTATATTCAGCCCTGTGCAGTATGCCCTACTACCCCAACACCTCAAGCGCAGCGAGTTGATGGGAGGCAATGGATTGGCACAGATGGCTTCCTTTGCCGGGGTGTTAGTCGGGACTATTGCCGGTACCCTACTCGCCGGTTACACAAAACCGGGCCAACCGGGACTGGAGGAATTGGGAGCCATCATGGTTGTGATAGCCGTCTTAGGCTATCTTGCCAGCCGAATGATCCCACAAGCACCCCCCCCGACCCCAGACTTACGCATCGACTGGAACCCCATATCCCAAGCTTGGCGTATAATGCGGCTAACGGTTAAGAATCCATCAGTTTTTTACGCTATTCTCGCCTGCTCCTGGTTCTGGCTGGTCAGTTCAGCCTATCTAGCACAGGTGCCCAGCCTCACCAAGAATGTACTAGGCGCGAGCGAGCCAGTTATCACCATTATTCTGTGCTGCCTATCCATTGGTGTGGCGGCGGGCTCCCTGATGTGCGAAGCACTCTCCAGAGGGCGCATCACATTTGGCATAGTACCTATCGGCGCCTTGGGGATCACTCTAGGTGGGCTGGGCCTCGGTATAACCACTGCACAGTTTGACACCTTGTCCGGGGCATCTATCAGCGAATACCTGCAAAGTGATGGCGCTTATGCCGTACTCATATATACCGCTTTACTGGGCATATTTGGCGGTATCTTCATTGTACCGCTTTATACAATCATGCAGGACAGGACCGACTACGCTGTGCGTGCGCAAGTCCTATCCCTAAACAATGTTTTAAACGCCCTATTTATTGTACTGATCTCGCTGCTTAGTATTTTTTTTCTCGACGTACTGAAAATTACAATTCCGCAGCTATTTATCCTGATGGCTCTGGTGAACTGTACAGTAATGGCTTTATTGTTTTTCAAACAACCAGAATTTATTGTGCACTTACTTGTGTGGCTTTCCTCGCATCTATTCGCCCGTACCTCCTACGGAGAACTCAAGCACATTCCCGCCACAGGAGCTGCATTGCTAGTCTGCAGCCCAGCAGCCCGGCTGGCGCCCCAACTGCTTATGGATACTCTACTGAGGCCGATTCGCTTTATTCTGCCCCAGGGGTTTAACCAATTTCCTTTGCTGCGATTTATTTTTAACAATTACAGTCTTGCGCCCATTTTTTACGACGCAACAGGAGATAAAGAGAAGTTCTCAGCTGAAATACGTCGAGCTGTAGGGAATGGTGAATTAATCTGCTTCTTTCCCGTTAAAGATCACTGTGACAGTGAATTTACTGATATTGAAAGACAACTAAAGGAGGTCTTAACCCATACGGCCACCCCCATATTCCCCCTTACTTTGAAGGGATTGCACGATGAGATTTCAGGCAGCTCCAATCATAAAAAAATGAGTTTTTTTCCCAAAGTACATATCAGCGTAGGGCAGCCTATTGCAGCGAAGGATATAAACAGATCAGCCTTAGCTGAGCAACTCAACCAAAGTGATACTTAATTCATCGATTTAACCAGTAGTCACTAACCACCAGTAAAAAATGTGCCTTATTCGAACCCCAAATTCAGAGTTTAATCTCGCTCAAGTCCAGCAACAGCTGCGAACTCCACACCCAAATAGGGTAATTGGCATATTCAGATTCTAAGTGGGGCTTCTTTAGCAAAAAAATACCCGCTTCTAGGAGCGGGTATTTTCAATACTTTCAGGCTGTGTTTTATTAAGCAACCTTAGCTGGAGCCTCAGTAGAAGCACTCCCCTTTCTCATCAGCCAAAGCGCTCCGATAAGCACCAAGGCTTGCAAGCCAATCCCCTGCCAAGTTGGGTAAATACCCAGCCAGTCGAAGCTAAACTGCACCGGCAGCGGTGAAATACCAATCCAGGCCGCCTCCTGCAACGCGGCAACCGCCTTGCCTGCAAGTACGAATGACAGTGCCAGCAATACATAAGTGGTCACGCTGAAGAATTTACCGATCGGCAGGCTTACCGAGTAACGCACTAGGGCAAAACCAATCACCGCCAGTAAAACTACACCAGCGCCAACCCCTGTCCACAAAGTGCCATAATGACCTGCAGAAGTCTGCGCCAGTAGAGATTGATAGAACAGGATGGTCTCGAAGATCTCACGGTAAACTGCGATAAATGCCAGCCCTGTAATACCCCAAAGGGCACCGGTACTCAGGCTGCGGTTGATGCTTTCACGGATATATTTCTGCCACTCGTCCGCTTGTGTTTTGCTATGCATCCAGAAGCCCACATAGAAGAGCACTACCGCGGCCAACAGGGCGGCCACGCCCTCCATCACCTCACGGCCGGCGCCACTAATGGTGATCAGTGTCTGCGCCGCAATCCAGGTGGCAAAGCCGGCGGCAAAGGCACCGACCCAGCCCACATGCACAAATTTGAGGGCATCGCGACGGCCAGTTTTTACCAGGATGGTAGTCAGAGCAATCACCACCAATAGCGCCTCCAACCCTTCACGCAGAAGAATCACCAGACTGGCAATAAATAGAGCAGCACCAGACAGGTTGCCCTCCTGCATTAGCGACTCCGCTTGAGCTAGTTGCTGCAGGATTGTCTCAATCTGCGCCCGAACCTGTTGGGGGTCGCTATCAGCGTGAAGTTGCGCGCGCAAACCCAGCAATTCACGTTCAGTGGCCAAGCGCAGGTCTGCATCCAGAGAGTTCAGGGAATTTTCCGCCATCTCAAAACCATCGAGATAGGCGCTGATTGCCAGTGTGCGAGCTTTGGCGAAGTCGCTCTGTTGATAGGCCCGTAGCGACGCCTGTAATTGTGTGCGCGCCACATCAATGGGAGTGCTGCCTACCGAAGCCTCTGCGGTAAACAGCACACTCGGATCAGCGCGTAGTGCCGCCACCGTCTGCGAGGAAATTTCCGGACGATCATTGCGCAGCACCTGTGGGCTATACATCACCATATCTTGCAAGCTAGGTTTCATTTCCGCAGCCGGGTCCCTTTCACCGGCAAATGCCAAGCCACCCACGTAAAAAGCGAGAGACCAGCGCTGCTGCTCGGTGAGATTAGCAAAAGCAGTCATGGCGGTGCCATCAATACCATTGCTGATCGCATCGTAAAGCCCCAACAGAGAACGATTAACAGCGCGCTCGTGCTCGTGGAAATTGGTCGGCGCAGGCTCCAGATTCGCCGCCAGGGGGCCGTCGCCGTGGCCCTCCACACCGTGACACGCAATACACTGGGCCTGATAGAGCGCGAGAGTCTCTTCAGTACTGACTAATCCACTTGGCAGTGATAATGCCGGAGCAATAGCTAGCAACCCCTGGCGCAAACTGACTGTGTGCACCTGCACTTCATCAATATCCGCTTTGCGCTGGATTGCCGCCTGTAAGGCCTGGGCCTCTGCGCGAATAACACTGGCCTCGGTGGAATCTTTTAGCTGCTGCCCACGGTCGATCAGCAGCCCGGCGAACTCCTCCATTTCAGCAAATTCGTCAGCATTGATTATCTTGCCTCCGGCCACAGCCTCCGGGTAATCAACGCCAATATACTCCGCCATTTGCATCAACTGGCGCAGTTCCTGATCTGAGAGCCCCCCTTGATGGGCCTGGACGGGGGTAATCGAAATGGCCAGCAACGCTATAAACAAGCAAGCCAGATAGTGGGAAAGGCGCATGGAGTGTCCTTTTCAGTTGCTACAAACAATATTCGTTATGGAGTGCACAATATTATTGATAATCATTCTCATAATAAACCCCATGCTTAAACTCACCTATATTCATTGAGTTGAAAAAGCCTTGCTTTTCAAATTGTGCACAATAAAATTGTGTGCAATGTAAAAAGCGGAGCACACCATGACAGACCTGTACTCAATCCCCGTAAAGACCGCCAGCGGCGAAACCACTTCCCTTGAGGACTACAAGGGCAAACTGATCCTTGTGGTAAACACTGCCAGCAAGTGTGGATTCACCAAGCAGTACAAAGGACTCGAAGCCCTCTACGATCAATATAAAGACCGCGGCCTAACCGTGCTTGGCTTCCCCTGTAACCAGTTCGGCAAACAGGAACCCGGCAGTGACGATGAAATCCAAGAGTTCTGTGAACTGAATTTTGGCGTCAGCTTTCCCGTTTACGCCAAACTCGATGTCAATGGCCCCACGGCTCACCCACTGTTTGTGGAGCTGAAGAAAAGAGCACCGGGCCTCCTTGGCACCGAAGGCATCAAGTGGAACTTCACCAAATTTCTGATCAGTAAGGATGGCAAGGAAATTAAACGCTACGCCCCAAAAGACACCCCTGAGTCCCTGCAGGAAGAAATCGAACGGATGTTGTAACTGTGATTTGCGACGAAGATTCCGAGCTGGCTCTCAACCGCCAGCTCTGTTTTGCCCTCTACGCTGCCTCCAGGGCTATGACGAAAGCCTATCAGCCCATGCTGCAAGACCTGGGCATCACCTACCCCCAGTACCTTGTGTTGATGGTGCTCTGGGAGTGGGCACGTGAAGATGAAAACTACGAAGTCGAAAAAGACGGAAAGGATAATGAGAGAAGCCTCGGCGCTCTCGGGCAGCGCTTGATGCTCGATTCCGGCACCCTCACCCCCCTCTTGAAGCGCATGCAAGAACATGGACTGGTAGAGAGAAAACGCGCTCCATGGGATGAACGGGTCACCCTAGTGGCGGCCACCAGTGCTGGTCTGGCATTAAAGCCACGGGCCAAGCAGTGGGTGCAGCAAAACATCCAAAACTCAGCCATTACTCGTACTGAGGTGGAACAGCTTCACAGTGACCTCTGGCAATTTCTAAACAAGCTGGAAGGCAGCAATCCCATAGGGACTGCAAAGTAGAAACAATATTTTCCTCATCGCCCCCGGGATCCTTCATCCTTGGGGCAAACACCCCAAGAGAGAAAACAAGCCAACAAATAGCATAATTATTAGGACGTGATTACCCATAAAAAACGATTTTAATGAATATTTAGGATGAGCATTGACCTCAAACTTAAAAAACCTCCATAATATGCGAAATCCAGTCCGCTGCCGGTATCGCCACACATGAAGACTGACAACTGTACTTTTCAGCCTCGCCATTTCGCCCTAGCTTCCTCGCTACGACTGCCCTTGCGCGGCATATAATTTTTCTCCCCCCCACCCTCAACAGAATTCCCAACTTTATTTGGACGTTGCGTAGACAGCGGCGAAGCCCCTTGTTTAGCCTCGAAACAAATAAGGAGAAAAAACAGAAATGAGCACCAAAAAAGATAAGTTAGTCATTTTTGATACCACTCTGCGCGATGGAGAGCAGAGTCCCGGCGCCTCTATGACCAAAGAGGAGAAGGTGCGCATAGCCCGTATGCTGGAACGCATGCGTGTAGATGTGATTGAAGCTGGCTTCGCCATTGCCAGCCCCGGAGATTTTGAAGCTGTTCAGGCGGTTGCCGAAGCCGTGACCGAGTCTCGTATCTGCAGCCTCGCTCGCGCCGTCAACGCCGATATAGTGCGCGCCGGAGAGGCCCTGAAAAAAGCCAACGCCTCGCGTATTCACACATTTATCGCCACCTCCCCAATTCATATGCAGTACAAGCTGCAGATGGATCCGGAGGATGTGCTGCAGCAAGCGGTGAAAGCCGTAAAGACCGCGCGCCAGTTTACCGACGATGTTGAATTCTCTCTGGAGGATGGCAGTCGCTCTGAACCGGAGTTTATGTATCGCATTATCGAGGCGGTGATCGCCGCCGGTGCCGGCACTATCAATATCCCCGATACTGTCGGTTATGGTGAACCGGGCGAGTACGGTGCCATGTTCCGCCGGGTTATCGAGAGTGTCCCCAACTCCGACAAAGCCATCTTTTCTACCCACTGTCACAACGACCTGGGTCTGGCAGTGGCCAACTCCCTGTCGGCCGTTATGAACGGCGTACGCCAGGTAGAGTGCACCATCAACGGCTTGGGTGAGCGCGCCGGCAACGCCTCTCTGGAAGAAATCGTGATGGCGGTACAGACCCGCCAGGATCTCTACCCGGTACACACCGGCATCGACACCAGCCATATTGTGCCCACCTCACGCATGGTCTCGTCGGTAACCGGCTTCCCAGTACAACCCAACAAGGCCATTGTCGGTGCCAACGCCTTCGCCCATGAGTCCGGCATCCATCAGGACGGGGTACTCAAACACCGCGAAACCTACGAAATCATGCGTGCCGAAGATGTGGGCTGGGGGCAAAACCGCCTGGTGCTCGGTAAACATTCCGGCAGAGCCGCGGTACGTGCCCGCTATGAGGAGCTGGGCATCGCCTTTAGCGATGGCGAAGAGTTCCAACTGGTATTCCAGCGCTTTAAGGAACTGGCCGATAAGAAGCACGAAATTTTCGACGAGGACCTGCACTCTCTGGTGGCCCTGCGCGAGGAACCCGCCGAGCGCTTCAAGCTGCTCGACCTGGACGTACGCACTAAAATCGGCAGTGCGCCACAAGCCTTTATCGAACTATCCATCGATGGTGTGCCCCACCAGACTGAGGCTCAAGGCGGCGGACCGGTAGATGCCACTTTCAAAGCTATCGAGCATATCGTAGATAGTGGTGCAGATTTAAAACTGTATTCCGTCAACGCCGTCACTCAGGGAACAGATTCCCAGGGCTCTGTCACCGTGCGATTGGAGAGAGATGGCCGTCTTGTCAATGGTGTTGGCGCCGATACCGATATTTTGATTGCCTCGGCACAAGCCTACCTGGATGCGTTAAACTTGCTCGCCATCAGTGAGAGTAAGAAACAGGGCGTGTAAGTGAACGAGCTGCAGCGAGCGGAATATCTATCGGTACTGGGTATAGCCAGCTATGTGCCGCGCTTTGTATTACCGCTCGCTCCCGAGCCCCGCCAGGCCAAGCTGCCGCCGGCGGAGCCGGATGCCGCTACTGACCAACCGCTGCCGTTACCTTTCAACCCCCTGCCGCAGTCTGCGGCACAGATTGTTGACGCACCGGCAACCAAAGAGCGTGATACTGTCGCGGCGGAGATCAACGCACTAACTAGCGCGACAAAAGCACAGGCTCCGGCAAAACCTACTATTGCCATACCGGTGGCGGCGCCGAGCCAGCCAGTGAAACCCTTTGTACTCAACTGCTGGCGTCTCGGCGAAACCCTGCTGGCAGTAGACAGCCACGAGCCCGGTGCCGCACTGCCACTGGAGGCTCTTTTCGGCAATATCGTTCGAGCGCTTAACTGGCACGAGCTACCGCGCCAGCAAGAGCGTCTGCATTGGCCAATGGCAGAAAACCGCTTCGGCCCGGCGGCAGACGCCTCGGAGGCCCGCGATACCTTTTCCAGTTGGCTGGAGGCCTCCTGCTCGCGCTATCCAGTGCGGTCGATCTGGTTGATGGGGCAAGAGGCACAGGAATTCTGTACACCTCAGCCTCTGGAAAGCGATATCAACCACTGGGATGGTATACGCATCCTTCCCATGCCCAGTCTGTCGCAACTGCTACAACAGCCCCAACGCAAGCGCGAACTCTGGCAGCTGCTGCGCAAAGCCTATCCCGCAGAGACCCGCGCTCAATGATGTTGTCCAACACCAAATTGGATTTACGCCTCGCTGAGGAGACTGACTGTGCCGCTCTGGCCAATCTGGCGCTCAGTGCCCACAGCCACCCCTGGAGTGAGACACAATATCTGCAGAGCCTAAAAGCCGGGCACCAGTGCTGGCTACTCAACAGCGGCAGTGAGACTGTCGCCTGCTGTGTAATCAGCCAGCTGTTTGACGAAGCGGAAATTCTCGATGTGGCCGTGGTACCCCAGTGGCGCCGGCATGGCTTGGCGGAAACGCTGTTGCGCCGCCTTATCGACGAGCGACACAAAGATATCCGGCGGCTATTGCTGGAGGTGCGGGCCTCCAATCTCGCCGCGCAGTCACTCTATCGCAAACTGGGTTTTTCTGAGGATGGCTTGCGCAAGAATTACTATCCCGCGGAAAACGGCAAACGCGAGAATGCTGTACTCATGAGCCTCGCCCTGGCAGAGCCGCAACCGTAGCTTAAAACAGTCAGCGGGCGTTTTTGGCCCAAATTTCTCGCCGTGCCATCCCACGCAGTTTTCCGCAGGGGATGCTGCCGAACCATATCTTCATTGCCTGAGCAGTATCAGAAAATCTGCCCAAACAACCGATTTGTTGGAAAGAGTTATCGAATGTCGCTATCTAAAAGCAGTCCCTCACTCCTAGAAGGCTCGGTTTCCGGCCACCTGCAGAGACTGGCTCTGCCCATGGTGTGGGGTATCCTCGCGGTAATGTCCTTCAATATCGTGGATACCTATTTTGTCTCACAGCTGGGCAGTGCCCCTCTAGCGGCTATGAGCTTCACCTTCCCGGTTGTGATGGTCATCAACAGTTTCTCCATTGGTCTCGGCGCCGGCACCTCCTCCGCGGTAGCCCGTGCCTACGGTGCTGGAGATGTAGGGAATGTGCGCAGATTAGTAACAGACGCCTCGGTATTGGCGCTCCTCATTTCTCTGCTGATTACTGTCGCCGGCCTGTTGAGCATTCGCCCCCTGTTTTCCCTGCTCGGTGCCAGCGAAGAGCTGATGCCACTGATTGAGGACTACATGGTGCCCTGGTACATCGGCACCATCTTCGTGATAGTCCCCACCATTGCCCTTTCGGCTCTGCGCGCAATCGGCAACAGCGCGCTGACCGGTCGAATCATGGTGGGGGTGGCCCTGTTCAATGTGATCCTCGATCCTATTCTAATTTTTGGCCTGCTAGGGTTTCCCCGGCTGGAATTACAGGGCGCAGCGATCGCCACTGTCATCGTGCGCGCCATCAGTTTCTTCTTCGCCTTCTATTACTTGATCCGCCGGGAAAATCTTGTGGCCGCGCCCCAATGGCACTTCGGTACCCTAGTCGAATCCTGGCGCAAAGTCCTCGCCGTGGGGCTGCCGGCGGTACTCACCAATGTCATTATCCCCATGGCCGGCGGTGTTGTAGTAGCACTGGTGGCCGTACACGGCGACGAGGCCGTGGCCGGACTCGGCGTGGCCCTGCGTATCGAGCCGGTCGCCCTGATTATTTTTTATGCACTTTCTGCAGTCGTCGGCCCCTTTATGGGACAAAACGCCGGGGCCGGCAACACCGACCGGCTGCGGGAAACCGTCAGTGTACTGGCGCGCTTCTGCCTGATACTGGGGACGGGGTTGGCGGTGTTGCTTTATTTGATCGGCGAGCCAGTAGTGCGCTTGTTCAGCGACTCCCCAGAAGTTATCGCCGTGGCTGTCGCCTACCTGAGCCTGGTGCCGTTCAGCTATGCCGGTTACGGTTTTGTAATGTCGGCCAATGCCGCCTTCAACGGCCTGGGTCGGCCATTGCCTGCAACCATGATCTCGTTCCTGCGGGTACTCGGTATCTATCTCCCCCTAGCGTGGGTCGGCAACTATTTCTGGGGCATGACCGGATTGTTTGCCGCTACCGCCGCATCCAACCTGTTGCTCGGCGCCCTATCCTGGTGGTGGCTGCGCCACGATACCAGCAAGCGCAGTGCGGAAGTCGACACAACAGAACCCCTATCGGCCAGTTAATTTCAGTTCAGGAAAACACAAGCGACAGCCTCATTGCGCAACTCTCCCGTCCATGAGGCTGCCTCTTGTTCAACTTTACAGCGCTGTATTTCACTCTGCCGCCTTCATAATGAATTATCCGCCACATTAGTGAGCTTGCATATTACTTCCCACTTTGCACGTTAGTTTCAGCCGTAGCCGAACCCAGAGTCTGGTCACGCCTACTTACTCCGCAGCAAGGACGGTGATTTATGCAAGAAAAGGAAAGTGCACCGCTTCGCTGGCAACTGTGGCGCAACACAGTCCTGTCAGCTCTGCTCTCGACCCTGGTTTCAACAAGCCTAATGGGCTGCGATCAGGACGACCCCGATACCCCTCCAAAAGATGATCCCGGAGATAACGGCGGCGGTGACAACGGGAACCACGAGCCCTGGATTCTGAACACCACTGGCGTCCGCGCACCCTATATCTACGAAAGCGATAGCAACGAACAGGTATTGGTGAACATCCAGAGTGTGGAGTCAGTCATGGTGGACGGCAAAGATTACGCTCTGATAACGGCGACAGGCATCCCCGATTACGAAACCGAAATCACTGACAACCTATACGATTGGCTGATCAATCGCCCCAAGGCCGCCACTGATTTCGTCAGCGGTAGCCCCATTGTGCAGGTTGGCGATGTCGTCAGCTTTGGCCAGGATATCGGCTACCGCAGTAACACGCAGAGTTGTGCTACGAATGCGGGATACGGCTACTGGCCTCCCGGTCCCGTATGCCCTGAGAACGTCTCTCATCAAGGCTACTTCCCACTGGCACCAGAAATGTCCGATGAAAGCTGTGAAAGCGGGCTTGGAGCACAGGGCTACTGGGTCAACGGCACTTCCATCTATCAGTGGAGCGATGGCCAGGTAGTGGATGGCACTTGGCACACCTTGGCACCGGTGGCAGAAAAGTACGATGTAGATATCTGCGGAGGCCATGCGGCTAGGGGGGATTACCATCACCATTTTTACAGCGGCTGCCTGGCGGATCTGGTTGGGGACTCAGGCGGTACTCACTCCCCGATTTACGGCTTTACCGCCGATGGCTATCCCATCTACGGCCCCTGGGAAGCCGATGGAGAGCTGGCCATAAGCAGCTGGGCCATTCGCAATTACGACGACCCCAGCGCACCGAGTGGTTGCGGCATAGCCGGGGAGCGCAGCTGCTTGTTGATCGATGAGTACGATTTCACTAAAGGCACTGAAGTACTAAACAATAGAGGTCCCAGCACCAGTGATGTTTTCACTTCTCTATCGGGCAATACGTTTATTACCAGGTCTGGTTTTTTCTATGAGGATTATTATTGGGACAGCGTCCTTACTGCGCTCGGCGGTGCCCATCTGGATCAATACAACGGTCACAGCGATAGTGAACGCGGTTACCACTATCACCTCACCGTGACCCAGGCCGAAGACGGGCAGCTTATTCCGGCCTTTCCCTATACCTTCGGGCCGCGCTTCTACGGTAAGCTGGATAGCCAGACGATCGTCAGTGTCTGTTCCGATGAGGTCGGGGGCGGTACTCCGCCGGGACCCCCACCAAGGTAAGCCGAAACACCTTAAGGTTTTGCATTTATTTTTAAGCGCTGCTGCAATTAAACCGCGCTGCGGGATTCCCCCACAGCGTGGTGGCAATCTCACCCGCACAACTGTCACTACGCTTGAAGACTATTCCCCAAGGCAAACTTTGCAAAATTTAACAGTGCCGATCTCTGCCAGAGAGCGGCATCATATTTTTTTCATCGCGTTAAAAAATCGGCAGAGGGGGAATGAATGGCTTCCCCATACCCATTGGGGAGAAAGGTTTTTGCAGACATAGACGCTTTCACGCAATGGTCTGTTTTAGCGCAATAGTGAAAGGCATTTCTCATCGGGAAAACCAGCTGCGCAAGTCTGCATATTGTCCATATTTTGTCCTCTTTTCTTCAGTACTTTCAGGTGGCTTCTCCTTTGATGTCAGGGTTACCCATGAAAAGAATAGAAATGCTCCTCCCGGACCAGCGCTCGCTTTTATCCTGCGCCATCGCCCTTACACTGATCACCGGTGCCTTACAGGGATGCGGTGGCGGAGGGGGTTCTTCCTCTGATACAGAAATCAGCAGCGAGGGCAGTGACTCCTCAACCGGCAGCGACAGCGGTGATGACAGCAGTGGGGACGAAGACACTGGAGGAGCCGACAGCAGTACGGAAGACACCGGGGTCTGGGTCGTCAATACCACCGGAGAGCGCGCGCCCTATATCTACGAGAACAACAGTAATGAGCAAGTTCTGGTCAATGTGCAGAGTGTTGAATCCATTACTGTAAGCGGCAAGGAATACACCCGGGTATCCGCGAGCGGAATTCCCGACTACGAAATTCTGATCACCGAAAATATCCTCAGTGCCCTGCTCACCCGCCCCAAGGTTAACAGTGATTTCCTAAACGGCAGCCCCAATGTGCAAGTGGGTGACTTCATCAGTTTTGGTCAGAATATCGGTTATCGCAGCAACGCCTCCTGTGGTGCCGAAGCAGGCTATGGCTTTTGGCCCCCCGGCCCCGTCTGCCCGGAGAATGTCTCGCATCAGGGCTACATCCCCAAATCCCCGGAAGCTGCAACAGAAGACTGTGAAACTAGCCTTGGCGTGCAGGGCTACTGGGTAAATGGCACCTCTATCTATCAGTGGAGCGACGGCCAGTCTGTCAACAACACCTGGCACACCCTAGCCCCTCTGGCCGAAGTCTATGATGTGGATGTCTGTGGTGGTCATGCCGCCAACGGTGATTACCATCATCATTTCTACAGCGACTGCCTGGCAAATCTGGTGGGGGATGTAGGTGATGCCCACTCACCAATTTATGGTTATACCGCCGATGGCTACCCGATTTACGGGCCCTGGGAAGGCGACGAACAATTGGCAATAAGCAGCTGGGCAATACGCGACTACGACGATCCCAGCTCAGAAACCGGTTGTGGCGTCGCCGGCGAGCGCTCATGCCTATTGGTTGACGAATACGACACTAGCAAGGGCGTTGCAAATACCAACAATACCGGCCCATCCACCAACGGCAGTTATACCTCCCTATCCGGTAACGAATTCGATACTACGGCCGGCTTTTTTTACGAGGACTATTACTGGGATCCTGAACTGTTAGCCCAGGGTGGTGCATACCTGGACCAGTACAACGGCCATACAGATGAAGAACGCGGCTACCATTATCACTTGACTGTCACACTTAGCGATGACGCCCAATTGGTGCCCGCATTCCCCTTCACTTTTGGACCACGCTTTTACGGAAAACTGGATGAGCAAACCATTGTAAACCGGTGTTCTTCAACCATTGGGCGCTGATATCGAGCATCATTAAAGGCGAACTTTCTATGAAAATAATCGGGTATTTTCTTATTGGCTCCCTCTTCGGTCTGATGGTATCGGGCAGCCCCGCACTGACCGCCCAAGCCAACCCCCACGCCGGCCACAACGGCGATCAACATCCGGTCATAGAGATACCCGTGCATATAGCCGTACCGAGAATTGAACTGGACATCAGCAGAGATAGCCTGTCCGGTTTCAATTTACATATCGGCTACGACCGCTTCGAACTGGAATCCCCCCGCTACGCCAGCAATAAGCCACAGCGTTTCCTCGAAGGGCACGCACACCTCTACATCAATGGGGAAAAAATACAGCGCCTCTACGCCGCCGACGTGCATCTGCCAAAAAAACTGCTGAAGCCTGGCTTCAACCAAATCACAGTGACTCTCAATGCGCACGACCACAGTACCTGGAGTCGCGGGGGCAAGCGGGTTTTGGCAACTCTATTTATTCAGCGCGACAGAGATAACTTTGTCCTGCACCATTTTTCCACATCGCCTTTATCTCAGGGTGAAAGGAGAGAAGAAAGTAAGAGGCCACGAGATTTAGCGCACATTAGCCAGTAAGCCGCTGGAGGTTTTCCCGCTGTATTTATTCAGCGCAATTTTTCGCAAAGTACCTGAACTGCTTTGTATTCTTGGTCATAAACAGTAAGTAATTGGCCACTGAGATTGCCTCCCCTTTTGCTGTAAGTGTACGCTTGGAGAATCATCCGAACGGGCAAAGCCCAAAATGGTGGAACGGGAGAGTCCGCATACCCACTGTCCGTAGGAAGGACTGCTAGAAAGATGTCGTTAAATATTCGCAACAAACTCAGCCTGGCTTTTTTACTCACCACGGCGATTACTGTCGGTGGTATGTTTATTTTTTTCCAGTGGAGTTTCAGCCACGGTTTTCAGGCTTATATGCGTGCACAAGAGTTGCGCGATGTGGAAGGACTGGTCCAGGCACTGGAACGCTTTTACCGTCGTAAGGGCAGCTGGAAATCTCTAGAAGCGAATGGCTCCGAGTGGATTGACCTGCACAGACAAACAATCTTTCGTCGCTTCGACCGCTTACCGCCACCCCCACCACCTGATGGCAGGCCACCGCGAGGCATGTTCGGGCCAGGCCATCGCCCGCCTATGGGTAACCGCTTGGGGCCACGCCTAAGCCTTTTTGACAGTGAAAAGCGACTCGTAATTGGTCGACCAGCACCGGAAAAAGAATTGCTCTATCAGCCAATTAAAGTAGCAGATAAAACTGTTGGCTACCTCACTATCAATCCACCGCCCGAGCTCTCCAATAATTATGAACAGGGTTTTATCCAGGAGTTATCCCGCACTTTTGCGCTGATCTCCATCGCCACTTTTCTCGTTGCCCTAGCCATTGCCCTACCCCTGGCCTGGCAGCTGGTACGCCCTATCCAACGCCTGGCCGAAGCCACCCACCGCCTCACTTCGGGAGATTATAAAACCCGAATTGATATCGAGCGGCGCGACGAACTTGGCCAGCTGAGTGCAGACTTCAACCGCTTGGCGGCAACCCTAGAGGCCAACGAGCACGCACGCAATCGCTGGATGGCCGATATCTCCCATGAGCTGCGCACTCCACTGGCAGTACTCAAAGGGCAAATTGAAGCCCTGCAGGATGGTGTACGCACCGCCACACCGGAAAATCTCAATATTTTGCACGATAAAATTCGCCAGCTCAGCCGCTTGATAAACGACCTCTATGAGCTTTCGCTATCCGATGCCGGGGCCTTGAACTATTGCAAATCCGACCTCTCATTGGGCCCATTGCTGATCAAGGTAGTTGAGGATTTTCACAGTGCCTTTGCCGAGAAAAATATCGATTTGCAATTGCAGTGTGAGTTGGCCGAAAACAAACTAATTTACGCTGATGAGGCACGTCTACAACAATTGTTTGGCAACCTCCTCACCAATAGCTTGCGTTATACCGATAGCGGTGGCCAACTTAAAATACATGCCCGCGCGGAAGCGCAAACGGCTATTATCACCTTTGCTGATTCCTCTCCGGGAGTCACCAGTGCAGATATGCCTCATCTTTTCGATCGTCTCTATCGCACCGAAGTCTCGCGCAGCCGAGAAACCGGGGGGGCGGGCCTGGGGCTGTCGATTTGCCAGAATATTGTCCAAGCCCACGAGGGCAGTATTTCCGCTGGCCCGTCTCGCCTGGGCGGCCTGGAAATTAGTATTTATCTCCCTCTCAGCGAGAGGATCAAATGGTAGGAATAATGGGCGCAAGGATTTTAATTGTCGAAGATGAAATAGAACTGGCCAACTTGCTGCTGGATTACCTTGAAGCAGCTGGCTATCAGGCCGATATACTCACCAATGGCAATGAGGTCATCCCCCATGTCGAGGCCCAACCCCCAGACCTGATTTTGCTCGATCTGATGTTACCGGGGAAAGGCGGATTGGAGATCTGCACGGCAATCCGCCGCTACAGCAACGTACCGATTATTATGCTGACCGCCAGAATTGAAGAGGCTGACCGCTTGCGCGGCTTGGAAATTGGAGCGGACGACTATGTGTGTAAACCCTATAGCCCCAGGGAAATCGTGGCGCGGGTCAAAGCCGTTCTGCGTCGTACGCACAGTTCCGAGCAACAAAAACTCGGGGAGATCCAGCTGCAGCGCAACACCGGTCAACTGTTGATCGGGGGCCAAGACGTGGGCTTAACGGCCCTGGAATTTCATCTCTTCGAGCTTCTCTACAGTGAGCCCGGCCGTATTTTTTCCCGAGAACAAATCATGGATCGTATTTATTCCGACTACCGGGTAATCAGCGATCGAACTATCGATAGCCACATAAAAAAAGTGCGCAAGAAAATTGCGGCCTTGCTGCCGGATAAAGAATTAATCCATTCAGTTTACGGTGCGGGATACAAATTTGAGGTGCAGTAATTATTTCAGTGTAAACGCGTAGTACTCTGTATTTTGATAGAGCCGCAAAAGAGATGCTGGGAGCTGAGCTCCCAGCGATCAAATTACAAAGCCTCGGTGGCTTTCTGTAACCAGGAAGCCGTTTTTTCATTCACCAGAGGCGTAATGATCTTCCGCACACGCTGGTGGTAACAGTTCAACCATTGCAGCTCTTGCGCGGTGAGAAGTGTAGTATCAATCAGACTCCGATCGATCGGCGCCAGCGTTAATTCCTCAAACTGCAAAAAACCTTGGTAATCCACACTCTCTTTTACAAACACCAGGTTTTCAATACGAATACCGTATTGACCGGTGAGATAAAAACCCGGTTCATTGGAGAGAATCATACCGGGCTGTAACGGGGTATTGGTAACCGCTTTGCCGATACGCTGTGGCCCTTCGTGCACACTTAGGAAACTACCAACACCATGACCTGTTCCGTGGGCGTAATCCAAGCCGGCATCCCATAGAGATCTACGTGCAATCGCATCGATCTGCTCTCCACAGGTACCCTGCGGAAAGCGTAGGGTAGCGATGGCAATATGTCCTTTGAGCACACGGGTAAAGTGCTCTCGTGCAAGTGCAGGAATTTCTCCCAGGGCCACTGTACGAGTCACATCCGTGGTGCCATCGGGATATTGAGCGCCCGAGTCGCACAGGAAAATTCCCTCAGGAGCCATCGGCAAGCTCGACTCCTCGCTCACCCGGTAGTGCACTATGGCACCATTGGGACCATAGCCCGAAATAGTTTCAAAGCTATTGCCGCGAAAGCCTTCGCGCTGCTGACGCTTGCTGTAAAGCAGCTTCACCGCAGCCAGCTCATCCAAACCTTCTGCCACTGCAGTGGGCAGTTCGGCTAGGAATTCACACAGCGCTGCACCATCACGCTCATGCGCTGCCCTGGAGCCCGCCAGCTCTACGGAATTTTTACACGCCTTGGCCTGGGTCACAGGGTCACGCTCCAATAGCAATTGTAAATCCAGAGCGCGTAGCTGCTGCAGAGTCCAACAGTTACTAATTGTGGGGTCTACCCAAATCCTGTTCACGTGGCGGCGGCGCAGACCTTCAAACAGCTGGCCCTTCTCGGTTACCACCATCACTTCCCGATTAAGGTGCTCCAAAAGCCCCTCACCAACTGCCGGTTCGGCCAGATACAAAATTGCGCTGCCGTCTCTGAAGAGCACTCCACTGGATAGTGCTACAGGTAAATGGGGAATGTCGTCTCCACGAATATTGAACAGCCAGGAACAGCTCTCGGGATTTGCCAGCCATAGAGCATCTACACGCTTTTCGGCGAGAAGAGTGGCGATGCGCTGGCGCTTTTCACCGGAGTGCTCACCAGTAAACACATAGGGGTGGGGGCAGGCTTGGCCACAGGGAGATGCTGGCCGGTCGAGCCAAATCGTATCAATGGGATTCTGTTCCAAGGGCTTTAGGGCAATATCTCGTTCACCCAAATACTCTTTCAACAGCGCCAACCCCGGGTCCGTATGCAGGAGAGGATCAAAGCCCAGAGACTGACCCGAGCGCAGCTGATCACCCACCCAACGGGCAATAACCTCGCTATTTAGATCCTCCAGGGCTATGGGCAGGTCTCCCAATTGCTGCTGGCCTTGCAGGGTATAGCGACCATCTACAAAAAGAGCAGCTTTATCCAGGCCAATCACCGCCATGCCCGCAGATCCAGTAAAGCCAGTAATCCAGGCCAAACGCTCATCTGCTGCGGGCACATATTCATTCTGATACTCATCGGCGCGGGGAACCAGGAAAGCCTCCACGCCCTGTCGCCGCAACTCCTCCCGCACTCGCTGTAATCGTTCCTGACTCATACTTCCCCCATGGTTTTCCAGCACCCGAGCCACTTCTGCAGCCCCATGCTTAGTCACTGTTCTTTGTGATGACCTTGACTCGACTAAAAAGTCGAATTTATTCAAAAAGATGTTCTGGAGTGCCAGCAGTGCTGGCAGCTCCGCCTATTGACACTGCCGAAATGGTTTTTATGCCCCAATTTCAGAGGCCAATTTCGCAGTATACCCCACCCTTGTATCAGCGCCGGCGTGTATAATGCAGACCTGTTTTTATTCCGAATATCGAGTGATCGAATCTTAAAATATGGGCCAGAGTTCTTCCCTGGCGGGCTACGCCGGCCGCCGCACCTTCGCTATTATTTCCCACCCGGACGCCGGTAAAACAACCGTGACCGAAAAGCTACTTTTATTCGGAAATGCCATTCAGCTGGCAGGTTCGGTTAAGGGGAAAAAAGGTCCTCACGCGCGCTCCGACTGGATGACCATGGAACAAGAAAGGGGTATCTCCGTCACCTCCTCGGTGATGCAGTTTCCCTACAAGGAGCGCACGGTTAACCTGCTGGACACCCCCGGGCACGAAGACTTCTCCGAAGACACCTACCGGGTACTCACTGCAGTCGACTCTGCGCTGATGGTGATTGACGGCGCCAAGGGTGTCGAAGACCGCACCATCAAATTGATGAATGTGTGCCGACTGCGCACTACGCCGATTCTCTCCTTTATCAACAAACTGGATCGGGATATTCGCGACCCCATCGAAGTGATGGATGAAATTGAAGAAGTCTTGAATATCCAAGCCGCCCCCATCAATTGGCCACTGAGCTCCGGTAAAAATTTTAAAGGGGTATACAACCTCTACACCGATACAATTCACGTATTTACTCAAGGCCAGGGTCACACAATTCCCGACGATATCCAGATCAAAGGGCTCGACTCCGCTGAGGCCGATGAGCTACTCGGCGAATATGCCGAGGACATCCGCGAGGAAATCGAACTGGTACGCGGCGCTACCCACGAATTCAATCTGGAAGCTTATTTAGCTGGCGAACTGACTCCGGTATTTTTCGGTACAGCGCTTGGTAATTTTGGCGTACGTGAAATGCTCGATGGATTTGTCGAATGGGCCCCGGGTCCCCAGCCTCGCGCCACCCAGGAGCGCCAGGTAGAGCCAAACGAAGAAAAGTTCTCTGGTTTTGTGTTTAAGATTCAGGCCAATATGGACCCCAAACACCGCGACCGTATTGCCTTTATGCGCGTCTGTTCCGGTACTTATAGCCGTGGCATGAAAATGAAACATGTACGCATCGGCAAAGATATAAAAATTGCCGACGCCGTAACATTTATGGCTGGCGACCGAACCCACGTGGAAGAGGCTATTGCCGGCGATATTATCGGCCTGCACAACCATGGCACTATCCAGATCGGAGATGCCTTTACTGAAGGTGAGTCTCTAAAGTTTACCGGCATTCCCAATTTCGCCCCGGAGTTATTCCGTCGTATTCGCCTGAAAGATCCTTTAAAACTAAAGCAACTGCAAAAGGGCTTGCAGCAGCTCTCCGAAGAGGGCTCTACCCAGGTATTTTTCCCACTGGATAACAACGACATTATTGTCGGCGCCGTCGGTGTCCTGCAGTTTGAAGTGGTCGCCTATCGCCTCAAGGACGAATATAAGGTGGAAGCCATTTATGAAAATGTAAATGTAAATACTGCTCGCTGGGTGGAAAGCGAGAGCATGAAAGAGTTGGAAAACTTTAAACGCAAAGCAAGTACCAACCTCGCCATAGATGGCAGTGGACACCTGACCTACCTAGCGCCTACCCGTGTGAATTTGCAGTTGGCAGAGGAGCGTTATCCGGATATTCGCTTCTACGCCACCCGCGAACATTAACTTGGGTAGACTTTTCCTGAAATCGCTTGTCAGTTCCAGGATGTTTGAGCAGTAGACAGAGAGATCAATAATGAGTCAGCAGAAAGAATTACCGGAAGAAATGCCCCGCCTAGGCAACGGCCTGACCGCTGCTATTGGTAGGCTGCTGATCCGGCTGATGGGATGGCGCCTGGAAGGTAGCTTCCCTCCGGAAAAAAAAGTGATGGTGGCCCTGGCCCCGCACACTTCCAACTGGGATTTTGTCGTGGCCATGCCTTTTATCATGGCCTATAGGGTAAAAATTTCCTGGCTCATGAAGAAGGAAGCTTTTTTCTTCCCCTTTAAAAACCTCTTTATGTGGCTCGGTGGTGTACCCACCAATCGTGGTTCTGCAGGAGGCATCGCCAAACAGGTAGCTAGGCAATACCGCAATAACGAAAAAATGTGGGTCGGCATCACTCCCGAGGGAACTCGCAAGAAAGTCACCAAGTGGAAAAGTGGCTTCCTGCGAATTGCTTATGCTGCCGAGGTACCAATTTTACTGGTTGCCTGGGACTTTTCTCGCAAGCGCTTCTGCCTGGACTCCCTCTACCATCCCACAGGAAACCTGGAAGAGGATATGACGGAAATCCAGCGTCGCTTCAGTAAATACCAAGGGTTCCACCACAATATGCAAACCGATCTCTTGGAGGGCAGTGATTCCTCCCGTGATAGAATTCAGTAGCGATTTAACCCTTAGCACATATTTGATACTCGCCGCGGTGGCTTTCACCGCTGGCTTTATCAACGCCATCTCCGGCGGCGGAGGCCTGCTAACCCTGCCCACGCTCTTATGGGCTGGCCTCCCCCCCCTAGAAGCCCTCGGCACGAATAAATTCCAGGCCGTTTTCGGTACTCTCTCATCCAGCTTCAACTACTTTCGAAAAGGGCACTTACAACTGAAACCCCTGTGGCCGGGCTTGATAGCGGCCGTTTTTGGTTCCGCCCTGGGTACCTGGGCAGTCACCAAAGTCGGGGGAGACATACTCGATACACTACTGCCGATATTAATTATCGTCATCGCCCTCTACTTCGCATTTTCGCCGCGAATTTCTGATATTGACTCTAAATCCAGAATAAGCCCTGGGCTATTTAACATTCTAATTGGTGGCGGGATTGGTTTTTATGGAGGTTTTTTTGGTCCTGGAATAGGGGCCTTCTATGCCCTGGCATTCGCCGCTCTACTGGGTTACAACATGCGTAAAGCCACGGCATCAAGCAAACCACTGGTATTGGCCACCAATATCACCTCACTGGTTATATTTATACTGGGCGGATACTTTTCACTGATAGTCGGTATCACTATGGCGGGCACCCAGATTATCGGTGCAAGATTAGGATCTAATCTGGTCATTTCCCATGGAGCCAAACTGATTAAGCCTGTAGTTATTCTCGTTACTATGACCATCGCGATAAAATTACTGCTGGAGCCCTAGAAAGTGACCCTGTTCCTCACTCTGCTGCTGTCCTTCTGTGCTTTTGTCATTGTGATCTGGACATTAATGCATCTGCGCACTCCGCGATTTCGTATGGACAGAGCCAGCTTTATTAAAGGCCTGGAGGATGCCATCACCGGTCAGGCTAGCGAGAGTGAATGGCGTGCCCTAGTGGCGATACCAATGCGCCATGATCCTGAGCTGGAAGCAATGCGACTCAAGTGTCTCGAAATAGAAGAGCACGAGTCCAGTGATCACTCGCCCTATTTATTTACCGAGAAGGGGCTGGAACAACTGCGGCATATTCGCAGTAGGCTACTTATCAACACACCTAACTAACAACCTAGATCTTGAGTCAACGAGCTTTAATCAAGGATAAACATATGTTTAAACCACTACTGACCCTCACTGGGGCCTTTATTGCAACCACAGCGATCAGCATCGCCCAGGCGAAGCCACTACCCCAGGAAGATCTGTCCGTGGCAGAAGTATTGCGTGATCGCGCCCTGGCTTCTTCCGATGCCTATAGCATCGTTGAATCCTTGACGGTAGAAGTGGGCCCCCGTCGCGCAGGTACGGAAGGTGATCGGCGTGCAGTGGCTTGGGCCCAGGAAAAAATGAAATCCCTGGGGTTCGATCGGGTTTATACAGAGCAAATTGAAGTACCCCGCTGGACACGTGGACATGCCCACGCCCAGGTGGTTTCGCCCTACCCCCAACCACTGGTGGTGTCTTCCCTGGGCTATAGCGTAGCAACCCCCAAAGGTGGCCTTACTGCGGAAATCGTCGAGTTTCCCGATGTTGAAGCCCTACTGCAAGCCTCCCCTAAACAGGTAAAAGGGAAAATAGCCTTCATCAACAAGCGTATGGAAAAAGCTCGTACGGGTGAAGGCTACGGCCCTGCAGTGCAAGGGCGCAGTAAAGGTATGCGTGCAGCCGCTGAGAAAGGTGCTGCCGCACTGCTCCTAAGGTCCGTGGGCACAGACTCTGACCGCTTTGCCCATACCGGCATGATGTCTATTAATGATGTCGAAAACCCAGTTCCCGCACTGGCACTGTCAGCCCCGGATGCCAACCTTTTAGAAGCCATGTTGAAACGTGGCAAGCCGGTAGAAGTTAAGCTCGATATAGATAACCAGCGTCACAGTGATGGCCCATCATTTAACGTTATTGGAGAAATTACTGGCCGCGAGAAACCTGAAGAAGTCATGATTATTGGCGCCCATTTGGATTCTTGGGATGAAGGCACCGGAGCGCTGGATGATGGCGCCGGAGTCGCCATAGTAATGGAGACCGCTCGCCTGATTGCCGAGCTCCCCAAGCGTCCTCGCCGTACCCTGCGCGTAGTTCTCTTCGGCGCCGAAGAAATTGGCCTGGTCGGTGCCAAGCAGTATTTAGATGCACATCGTCACGAGCTGGATAATATTATTGCCATCTCTGAGTCTGACTTTGGCGCAGGTAAGATCTGGAGATTTGATACTCGTTTGCCTGAGAGTAAATTCGATATTGCCGACCAAATAATGCAATTACTAGCACCTCTTGGCATCGAGCGCGGACATAACAAATCCTATGGCGGACCAGACAGTAGTGTGTTTGTCGCCGAAGGAGTCCCTGCCTTCGGTCTCTACCAGGATGGTACCGACTACTTCGACTATCACCATACCCCTAACGATACCCTCGATAAGGTGAAGCCAGAGAACCTGCGCCAGAACGTCGCAGCCTGGGTGGTGATGTCCTTCCTTGCTACCGAGATGGAAGATGACCTCGGCCGAATTCCCTCAAAAATAAAAGAATAAACTAAGCACCTAACAACCACGACAAGAGCCTCCCCTGAGGCGGCTCTTTATACCTCACCTGCCAACTACCCTATTCGTACCATTCTCCAAGTTACCCACAACAGCAAGGCATATTTCTGTTTCCTGCTGATGACCATTCCATTAACAGGCTGTTACTA